>NZ_DS022272.1:937838-2155856 GCF_000153705.1 Fulvimarina pelagi HTCC2506 | reverse complement strand
GCCCGGGCCGGCGACGGCCCGGGCCTCTCGTTCGATGTTGTCCAGCGTGAAGGTCGCGCTTCTCGACCGGCTTCAGGCGCAGATCCGTTCTGCGTTCGGTTTTGATTCGGCTGCCGCCAAGGTTTCACCTACTCGCTCGCGTACCTCGCCGATGGCGAAAGGCTTGTCGAGAACGTCTTCGACAATCGCGGTGAGTTCGGTCGCCGCTTCCTTCTGCTCGGCGTAGCCGGTCATCAGCAGGATCTTGATCTTCGGCCATTTCCGCGCGGCCTCATGGGCGAGCTCGATGCCCGTCATCGCCGGCATCCGGATATCGGATAGGATCAGGTCGAACCGCCCACCTGCCTCGTCCAGAAGATCGAGGGCTTCCGCGCCGTCTTCGGCTTCAGAGACGTCGTGGCCGTCCATGCGAAGGGCGCGCGCGACGAGGTGGCGAACCGCCTGTTCGTCTTCGGCAATCAAGATGCTCGCCATAGTGCCTACCTTTAATGCCGGTCCGCAAACTCACACCGGAGCTGAAACTTTCTTTTCTCTCCGCACGCTTGGGATCAATGATGGCCTGAATGAGTCCGTCGTTCCGTTCAGGCTTCTTTTCAACATTTCGTGAACCATGCGGACGCCTCAATGGTGAAAATGCATCGCGAAACTGACCTTAAGCTGTATCGCGACCCATGATCCCCGCGAACGGCCCCTTCTCCGAAGCCTTTTCAGATCCGGCTCAGTACACGAGTATTTTTCGAGAAACAGTTCGATCGAGGGGTAGTGGAGAGGCGTTCGATCCGTTGCCGAAAGGTGTCCTACTCCTCGACGAGATAGCCGATGAATGGAAGCTCGCGAAACCGGTAGCCGGCATCCAGACCATAGCCGACGACGAACTTGTCGGGGCACGTGAATCCGACGTGTTCTGCTTCGATCTCCACCTTGCGGTGTCCGGGTTTGTCGAGGAGGACGGCAAGCCGCACCGATTTCGCGCCGCGTTCCCACATCAGCTTGCGCGCCAGGGCTACCGTGCGACCGCTCTCCAGAATGTCTTCGACCAGCACGACGTCTCGGCCGTCGACCGGTCGTTCGATATCGCGAAAGAGTCGTACCTCGCCGCCGACGGTGCCGGCGCCGTAACTCGACAGCGAAATGAATTCGACTTCCGGCGCAACGCCCTTGCGGCTTAGGGCGCGCATCAGATCGGCCGTAAAGACAAAGGCGCCTTTCAGCACCGCGACCAGCATCAGATTGCTGGGATCGCCGGAACAGTGGGTGGCGATCTCCGTCGCGATCCGGTCGACTTCCGTTTCGATCTGCTTCTCGGCGAAAAGCTCTAGAACGGTTCGCCCGTGCCGCCGCATCAAGGCCGCCCGCCGGTCGAAGCGGCAGGACGCAGCGAGAGTTCAAGGCGTCCCCTCATCGCATCGGGCAGCAAGACTGAGGACGAGAAGCCGAGGCTATCGCCATTGCGGAGAGCATCGTGCGTCACCTCGATCCGGCGAACGATGCGCCCGCCTTCTCCGTCCGTCAGGACGATCTCGATCGGCGGCACCGTCTGGTCGTTTGCGGCGTTCGAGACCTCTCCTGTGAGCGTCAGCACGGATGTGCCTTCGCGCGCCGAAAGATCGGCTTTGAGATTTGAGACGCCGATACCGTTGCCGAGTGAAGCATCGCTCTCGCTGATCGAAATTCGTGCGGCCGAACCGCTCGCGAGATCGAAAAGATTCGGCAGGATGAAGAGCGCGGCCATCGCCGCGCCAGCGATGCACGCGATCATCAGCGGCAGGGAAGAGGGCGGTGGGGTGTCGCTCTCGTCTTCTTCCACCCTCGAACGACCATCCTCGTGTCGGAAAAGATCGACTTCAGGTTCGGGCCGGCGACCAAAAAAAGTGGTCGGACGTCCGATGTCGCCTTGCAGCGTGTGGTGAGATTTACTCCAGTGTGAGGCGCCGATATGCCAGAAGCCGCCACTACCGAATATACGATTGCGCGGTGAGGACTCGTCGAGTCTCCGCGAATGACCGTCGATGACGAGCGGCCTGCGAGAGCGACCGCTCCGTCGCCGTCCTAGTCGCGTCTTGTTGAGATGCTCGTTCATCGAGGTTCGGCTCATTCTGCCCACCGTACTTTGACAGTCTTTAGTAACCATTCCAAGCTCGTGCGAGGCTCGCGCAGGGTCGAGCGAAGATAGTTCGCCCGGCCGATCTCGCGCCAAGGCGGTGTGGCGCGTCGCTTCGACGTCCTCAAAGAGAGTCGTCGGAGTTTCGCCGCTTTTACAGCGAAGTTCGCCAGAGCGAGGCGTAGGGCAAGACAAGGGAAAGCGGCGTTCCGTGATCAGATTCGACAATGTCGGTTTGCGCTACGATGCCGGGGAGGAGATCCTGCGCGATCTCACCTTCGAGATCCGGAAGCAATCATTCCAGTTCCTCACCGGGCCGTCCGGTGCTGGAAAGACGAGCCTCTTGCGCATGCTGTTTCTGGCCCTCCGGCCGACACGTGGGTCGATTAGCGTGCTTGGGCGCGACGTGGCAACGCTGTCGCGCCGGGATCTGCCCTCGATCCGCAGGCGCATTGGAATCGTCTTTCAGGACTTCCGCTTGCTCGATCACCTAACCACCTTCGAAAACGTCGCGCTGCCGTTGCGCGTTCGGGGCCGTTCCGAAGAGAGCTATCGCCAGGATGTCGTCGACCTCATCGAATGGGTTGGGCTCGGTGCGCGCATGAATGCCTCTCCTGTGACGATGTCCGGCGGCGAGAAGCAGCGCGCTGCGATCGCGCGTGCGCTCATCGACCAGCCTGACATTCTGCTTGCCGATGAGCCCACCGGCAATGTCGATCCACCCATGGCGCGTCGCCTCCTGCGCCTCTTCCTGGAACTGAATCGGACGGGCACCGCAGTCGTGATCGCCACCCATGATTTCGGCCTCATGGATCAGATCGGTGCGCGTCGCCTCATGCTGGGGGAGGGAAGGCTTGCAATCCACGACTGACTATTCCGCTTTCCTGCAGCCGGCATTCGCGCGAGCTCGCGATCTCCTCGAACGCCGCAAGACCGAACGTCAGGCGCCCATCGTGCCCTCGTCGAGCGTCTCGGGGCGAGCACTGGTCATCACCGTCGCGATCATGACCTTTCTCGCGAGCCTCACGGTCGGCGCCGTAACCCTCGTCTCTGAGACCGCCGCCGAATGGCAAAACGATATCTCGCGCGAAATCACCGTGCAGATCATCCCGCGCGAAGGTCTCGATATGGACGCAGCTCTCGCATCGGTCGAAGAGGTGGCGCGCCGCACGTCCGGCGTCGCAGCCGCTACCAGGCTGACCGACGCTGCAACCTCGCGGCTGCTGGAACCTTGGCTCGGTGCCGAACTCGAACTTACCGAGCTTCCCGTCCCGCGTCTCGTCGTGATCTCGATTGATGGTGACGATCCCCCGAATTTCGATGCCCTTCGAACGGAGTTGCAGGCGGCAGTGCCTCAAGCCGAACTCGACGATCATCGGGCCTGGGTGTCACGCCTCGTCGCCATGGCGAACGCGATGATCCTCACCGGCTCGGGCGTTCTCGTCCTTGTCCTTGTCGCTACCGCGCTGACAGTGGTTTTCGCTACGCGCGGTGCGATGGCGGGGAATAGGCAGATCGTCGAGGTGCTTCATTTCGTTGGTGCTCGTTCGGAATTCATCGCCGAACAGTTTCAGCGCCATTTTCTTCGAATTGGCCTTGTGGGCGCAATGGCCGGCGGCGGCTGTGCGATCGGTCTCTTCTGGGGTATGGGACTTTGGACCGCCAGCAACCAAGCGCGCCCCGAGGCGGATCAGATCTCGGCCCTCTTCGGCTCGTTCGCGATCGGCTGGGTGGGCTATCTCGGCGTCGGCGTATTGATCTTTTTTGTCGGGTTCCTGACAGCCTTCACGTCGCGTTTCACCGTCCTGAAACAGCTTTCTCTGATCGATATGCTATCGCCTGTGGAAAACTGAGCCCTATATTCTATTAGCTATCCCCAAACGCAGGTCCGGCATCAGCCTGCGGCTTTACGGTGACGCAGTCAGTAACGTGGATCGGACGGAGATTTGAGACACGATGTCGACGGGGCATTCATGAGAGGCGGAGACGACGGAGGCGCCGGTGATATCTCGGAGCGGGCGAACTGGGCTCAGATGCTGCGTCGTGGCCGAAAGAGACGGTTCGCCATCCTATGCCTCGTCGTGCTGGTCGCAGGAGGCTTCATCGTCGGCAGCTTTCTCCGCTACGCTGAAACGACGGCAGCCGTATCGCGCCTCGAGAACGTGCCTCCCGCCGATGCCATCGTCGTTCTTACCGGGGGTGCAAACCGTATAGAACGCGCGATATCGCTCCTCAAGAACGGCTACGGCAAACGGCTGCTCATCAGCGGCGTAAACGAGAACACAAGCGCGCGCGCTATCGCCCGGGCGACCAACACCGATCTCGATCTCTTCGAATGCTGCGTCGATATCGACGTCGCAGCGCTCGATACGGTAGGCAACGCGATGGAAGCCGTTCGCTGGGCAGCCGAGAACGGCTTCGACGAACTGATCCTCGTCACGAGCGACTATCACATGCAACGGTCCCTGATCGAATTCGACCGGGTTGGCGATCTCGATCGTATCACGCCGGTAGCGGTGCGTCTGGACGAGCTCTGGCAGGACGATACGATCCCCACTCGGCGCGGGCTCGAAGTACTCGTCATGGAATATGCCAAACTCATGGCTGCGCGGGTGCGTGCCGCCATCGTTGAAGTCGATCCGATGGTTTCATCCGCCAATGCGGAACCTGCAGCTTGAACTGAGCCATGCTCGTCTCTTTGAGTGCCGCTCCACCGTTCTATGCTTCCAGCTCGGCTGGGTCGCCTTCCACAGTGCTTTGCGGTTGACCTAAGCCCTTGGATGAGCTTTCGAGTGTCGAGTTCGACGTTCGATCAATCCGGCGCCCGGTCCGCGCGCCTCACTGGTCGCGAATTGGCCGCCTCACGCTCACGATAGAACCGCCCAGAGAGACCCCTTCATGCTGATCGTGCGTTCGGTCCTATTTCAGATTGCCTTTTACCTGAATTTCGTCGTCCGCCTCTTGGCGGCCCTGCCGTTGATGTTTTTCGTATCCGAAGCAACCAACTGGCGGATCATCAACAGTTGGTGCCGCTCGAGCCTCTGGATTTTGAAGATCTTCGCCGGCACGCGTTCGGAGATCTCCGGCATCGAGAACATTCCGGATGGCCAGTCGATCATTGCCTCCAAACATCAATCCTTTTGGGACATCATCGCGCTGGTCCCGCATCTCGATCGCCCGTCCTTCATCCTCAAGAAGGAGCTTATGCGCATTCCGATCTTTGGCCAGTATGCGAGGCTCATGGGCATGATCCCGGTCGATCGCCAGAAACGCGGCGGCGCGATTGCTTCCATGCTGGAGAACGCCAAGGCTGCCGCCGCCGAGGGCCGTCAGATCGTGATTTTTCCCGAAGGCACCCGTAGCGAGCCCGGCTCGGCGCCGGACTATCGCCAGGGAATCTACCGGCTCTACGAGACACTCGATCTTCCGGTCGTGCCGGTCGCGCTCAACTCCGGCCTCTATTGGCCACGGCACGACGTGCGCCGCTGGCCGGGAACCGCCCACGCCGAATTTCTCGAACCGATCCATCCGGGCCTGTCGCGCATCGATTTCTTCAATCGCCTCCGCGGATCGATCGAGCAAAGGGCCGGTGAACTCCTCGCAGAAACCTACCATCGCGACGGATTGAAGCCGCGCACCGAGCAGGGGCGCCGAAAGCTGGAAGGCGCGCTTACGGCGGAGAGCGCCGGAGAATGAACTATATCAGCCGTGATGGCGCTGGTGCAGGCGAGTGACCACGCTTTCGAGCCACCGGTCCTTCAAACCCATTCGATGGATCTCGTGAAGAGCGTTCGTGACATATTCGACATTCGCACCAGAGCGACCATGTGACCGCATCACGATACGTGCCGCGTCTTCGGCGGAAATCTTGCCGGCATACTGAGTGTGGCCGCGATCGACCACATAGGTGACGGCACGTGCGCCGGAGCCTTCAGCGAGCCGGATCGACACCGACTTCTCCAGATAGACGTGTGTGACCAATTCGCGCCCCCGCAGATAGGTCATGACTGCTTCGCGCTTCTGGCCGGTGACCCTGTAAGCCATGCCGACGCAGGACCCCCCTCGATCGAGACCGAAGACGAGGCCCGGCTGTTCGGGCGTACCGCGATGGACATGGCTGCGGACGCAGAGCGAACGGTGGAACCCTGCGAGGCGCGCGACAGACCTCTCCTCATAGTCGAAACCCGGATTCCAGATCAGAGAGCCGTAGCCGAAAACCCAGAAGTCCTTATTTCCGCCCATTCGTGTTCGCTATGCCTCTCGCCAATCCGTCTGTCTTTCAAAGGGGAGTCTCGGTGTCTTCGTCAACCTCGGAACCACGCCGCATCCGCCGAGCCTACGTTTGGATCGTCGCGATCGTCGTCGTCCTCTTCGCGATCCTGACCGGGTTCTGGTTCTACGCAGCCTCCCAGCTCGACGAGATCACGAGCCGGGCGATCGAAGATGCGGAGCGCAACGGCGTCCTCGTCTCCTGTCTAGGGCGCGACGTCGTCGGCTACCCGTTCCGTCTCGGCATCGTCTGCGACGACCTTGCCCTCGATGTACCGCGCAACGGCGTGACGGTGGATGCCGGCTCGTTCCGCAGCGCCGCCCAGATTTATCAACCGAACCTCGTCGTCAGTGAGCTCGATGCGCCAGTGCGGATCGAGACGGCCGACGGCCCGCCGGTTGATATCGGCTGGAACCTTGCGCAGGCGAGCACGAGCTTCTGGACCGAGGGGCTCGACCGCATCTCTATCGCGACGGACGCGCCGCGGGTCGCGATCGGCGATCGATCGATCTTCAATGCGAGCGGCGGCGAGTTGCATGCCCGACGCCGGGAGGACGATCTCGATATCGCCGGCGTCCAGCGATCGGCGAAGATCGACCTGCCGCAGCTGAGTGGCGTTCCCAATTTCGACCTGTCGACGGACCTTACGGTTCAAGGAGCTGCAGACTGGTTGTCGGGCGGCGCGTCCGGCCTTTCGGCCCGTGAACTCTTCGCCGATCGGAGCGGAACCCTGCGCTCCCTCGTCCTGACCTTCCACGGTGACCCGACCGGCGCGGATGTCTCCGGCGACTTCGCCTTTTCTGCCGACGGGCTTTTGTCGGGAACCTTCGATCTTGCCGTGACGTCTCCCGAACGGCTGGCCTCGATCGTCGGCTCGATCGCGCCGGAAGCGGCATCGATCGCCAACACCGTCGCATCAGTCATCCCCTATGTGGGGACGACGGAGAACGGCCGGACGACGATCCGGGTGACCGCCGACGACGGACAGCTGACGGCGGGCGTCATTCCTCTCGGTCAGATTCCGCCGCTTGAATGACCTCCGCATTCGCAGGAACTGCGCCGAATCCAAATGTCAGGAGTACGGGCATGCACAGCACCCAATCCGAACCCGATCAGGCAACCCTCGAATTCGCCGCGAAGGTCTTCCAGGCCGCGCGCGACGATGCGGACACCCTGCGTCCGTTGCTCGAGCAGGGCCTCCCAGTCGACCTACGCAACGACAAGGGCGACACGCTTCTTATGCTGGCGAGCTATCATGGCCACGAAGGCGCGACGCAGGCGTTGCTCGAGGCGGGTGCTGACCCCAGTATCGCCAACGATCGG
Source organism: Fulvimarina pelagi HTCC2506 (assembly GCF_000153705.1). Taxonomy (GTDB): domain Bacteria; phylum Pseudomonadota; class Alphaproteobacteria; order Rhizobiales; family Rhizobiaceae; genus Fulvimarina; species Fulvimarina pelagi. The sequence goes on along the minus strand of NZ_DS022272.1, from coordinate 2,148,162 downwards.
GGCCAGACGCCGCTGGCCGGCGCGGCCTTCAAGGGTGAGGAGCGCATTGCCGAACTCCTGATCGCCCATGGTGCAGACGTCAACGATGGGGGCCCGTCAGGCAAGGCTCCGGCGATGATCGCCGCCATGTTCGATCGTGTCGCGATGCTCAAAATGCTCGAGCGGCACGGTGCCGATCTCTATGCTGCAAACGCGGACGGTGTGACGCCCTTGGCTGCCGCGAAGATGATGGGCGCGAGCGATGCCACGCGCTTTCTTGAGCAAAGGGCTTAGAAGGGCTCAGTAATGCGGCGGTTTTGTCGCCTCCGCTTTTCCGCCGCTGTCTTCGACCGCGCCGATCCGGTCCGTCAGTTGCTCGACCTTGAGCTGCAGGTGCCTGATTGCGGCGAAGGCCTTCGCCAACTCCTCTGACAGTTCTTCGATGGTATTAGACTGATGGCTGGTCAGGACTTCCAGATCCTCCAGACGACTGCCAACGGATGAATCGGTTTCGGCCATCGTACTCGCTTCATTCGCTTTTGATTACCATTCTAAGAATTGAAGAAAAGCGGTCTGCTTGTCCATGGCAAGCTGTCGAGCGCCGAGCGTTGCTACCAGACGGTCGACAAACGCGACGAAGGCGTATCCAATGGTCCCAGACGTGCCCCACTCGAAAGACGAGCGAGAACGAGACATGGCCGACGATCTCTTCGCCAAGGCCAAACTTGCCATGCGCAAGGCGTATGCGCCCTATTCGCGCTTCCCGGTGGGCGCGGCGTTGCGGACAGCGGACGGTCGGATCTACGCCGGCTGCAACGTCGAATCGGTGAGCTTTCCAGAAGGCTGGTGCGCCGAAACCACCGCTATAGGCCATCTCGTCATGGACGGAGGCGGACACATTGCCGAACTCGCGGTGGTCGCCGCAAATCTGAATGGCTGCACCCCCTGTGGAGGATGCCGCCAGCGCATCGCGGAATTTGCAGACGCTGATACGAAGATTCATCTATGCAATGTCGATAGCGGTGTCGTGAACACCGTCACCATGGGTGAACTTCTGCCACTTGTCTTTTCCACTGACGACCTGGCCCAGGGCCTGATGTCCCTGCCTAACGCTCCATCGTGAGCCGCCCGTCGCGTACCGAATAGCGGTCCAGCTCGGACAGAAAGCTCATGCCGAGAAGTGTTACGCCGAGCGTGCCCTCTTGCAGGACCAGCGCATCGACGTCTCGCACTACAATATTTCCGATCTCAATTCGGTCGATTCGAGCCGTCGCAGCGTGGGCCATGCCGTTCGCGGTCTGTACCGGAATGGTCCAAGCTTCTGGCTTTGGATAGATGCCGATCTGCCGGGCCGTCTTCTCGTCGATTGCAACTTTGGTCGCACCCGTATCGATCAACACCGTGTTTCGCATGCCGTTCAACCGCGCATCGGTGCGGAAGTGCCCAGACTGATCTGCATCCAGAACGACGTTTCGGCCGAAGCCGGTGTTCGGTGCTCTCGACGGGGCAGGGCGCGCGATCGCTTCAAGAACCGGCGAGGACGGATCGAGCCGTTCGGGACCGGTATGCCGATCGACAAGATAAGATTCGAGAACGGACGGAGCTGCAAGCCCAGCCAAGGAACAGATGGACAGGAGAAAGATCGCGCGGGACATCATCAACGGGCGCCTCGAGGAACGCTGAACCAGAAGCGCTGATTTTGCCGCGCTTCGCTTTCGAAGTTCGAAACGTCAGGCCTTTGCCCCGGGAAGTGTAGGAAAAGGGTAAAGCATTCAAGAACGCGGGCGGCTCGATCGTGCCTATTTTGTCCCGTACATCCGATCGCCCGCGTCCCCTAAACCCGGAACAATATAGCCGAGGTCGTTGAGGTGACTGTCGATGGCGGCGGTATAGACTGGCACATCGGGATGAGCGCTACGGAAGTTCTGTACACCTTCCGGCGCTGCGAGCAGGCAGAGGAAACGGATGTTCGAGGCACCCTGTTGCTTGAGCCGTTCGACGGCCAGAATTGCTGAGTTCGCAGTTGCGAGCATCGGGTCAACGACGATCACCAGCCGGTTTCCCAACTGCTCCGGTGCCTTGAAATAGTACTCGACCGGTTCAAGCGTTGTCTCGTCACGGTAGAGTCCGACGTGGGCGACACGCGCTGCGGGAACGAGGTCGAGCATGCCCTCGAGCAGCCCGTTTCCAGCCCTCAGAATCGAGGCGAAGACCAGCTTCTTCCCCTCCAGCACCGGCGCATCCATCGTCGTGAGTGGGGTCTCGATACGCTCGCTCGTCATCTCGAGATTGCGTGTCACCTCGTAGCAGAGGAGTGTTGAAATTTCTCGCAGGAGGCGTCGGAAGCCTGCTGTGGAGGTTTCCTTCTTCCGCATGATCGTCAGCTTGTGCTGGACGAGAGGGTGATCGATGATGATGACGCCGTCCATGCCTGCTCCTTCCGCTGCGTTTCCTTTTGCCCGCAGATACAGCTCATTCGTCAAAGAAATGAAGTTCCATAGCGCCCGGCTTTCAGCCCGAGATGGGCCGCGATACTTGCTCCGATATCTGCGAACGTCTCTCGCGTGCCGATATCGCGCGGCTCGATGCCCGGACCGAAACCGAGGATCGGCACCCGTTCCCGCGTGTGGTCCGTTCCTCGAAATGCCGGATCGCAGCCATGATCGGCGGTAACGATGCATAAATCGCCCCACCGTAAGGCGCTCTCGATCTCCGGAACACGTCGATCGAAAGCTTCGAGCGCTGCCGCGTAGCCGGCGATGTCGCGGCGATGGCCATAGACCATGTCGAAATCGACGAGGTTGGAGACGACGAGATCACCGTCATCGGCCCGCCCGATGGCTTCAAGCGTCGCATCCACAAGGGCCATATTGCCGTCGGCTTTCAAGGAGACGTCGACGCCGCGATGGGCGAAAATGTCGGCGATCTTGCCGATGCCGAAGACCGTTCGTCCGGCCGCCCGAGCCGTGTCGAGAACAGTCTCGCCGGGTGGCGGCACCGAAAAGTCGCGGCGATTGGCAGTGCGCTTGAGATCGGCAGCATGCTCCCCGCGAAACGGCCGGGCGATGACGCGTGCGATATTAAGCGGGTTGCAATGTTTGCGTGCGACTTCACAAAGGCCCATCAGCCGCGCGAGACCGAAATGGTCCTCATGTGCCGCGATCTGAAGTACGCTGTCGCTCGACGTATAGAGGATCGGCTTCCCCGTCCGCACGCTTTCTTCGCCAAGTTCGATCAGGATCTCCGTTCCGGAAGCACGTTTGTCGCCGAGAATCCCGGGAATATGCGTATCGTCCATGATTTGGCGCACGAGCGATCGCGGCAATGAGGGTTCGGTATCGGGAAACGTGCCCCATTCGAAGGGCACCGGCACTCCCGCGATCTCCCAGTGGCCGGAGGGCGTGTCCTTGCCACGAGATATTTCGCTTGCGCAGCCGTAGAGGGCTTCCGGCTCATCTGCATCGTAGCGATGGCCTGCGGCGTGAAACAGCCCGATACGGGCCAGATGTGGCAGATGCAGCGGCCCGGACCGAAGTCCGGCGCGATCCGCGTTACCCGCCCGGGCCGCCTTGATGACCGATCCCAGGGTATCGGAACCCTCGTCGCCGAATTCGGCGGCGTCTGGCGCACCGCCAATGCCGACGGAGTCGAGGACGATGAGGACGGCTCTCGGCAATGGACGCATCCCATTTAAAGGCGTGTCCGTGTGGAGATATCGCTCAAATGCGGGTGGCAAGCCTTGACGCCGCTACCTCAAGGTCTGGCGGCCGTCTCTGCGATGGCGCGACGCGTTTGATACTGCGTACTCGACAGGTCGAAGACGTCTTGGTTGTCGCCGATCGTCACGGTCGGCTCACATTTGGGAGCGCAGGCATAGGTCTGACGGTTCGCTTGTCGGTAGACCCGCACAGTGCTTTCCTCGAAGGTTTGCACTGCGACCTGTTCGTCCATGAGGACGGAATTGTCCCGATCAAGTATGATGACGTTCGTAATCCCGTAGCTCTTCCCCGTAAGGACCAGTCGCTCCTCGCTCAACACTTCGATATCCACGATCGCGGGATTGCCGATGATGACTGTGCCGGCGCCTCGGTCAATCTGCAGGATCCGAGCATGATCAACGGCGATTGCGATCATGTCTTTCTTCGCTTCCGCAACGGCCGGGGTCGAACCGACGAGGATCGCAAGGGTCCCGAGAAGACCGGCTCGGAGGATATGGCGGCACATCGGCGTTCCAACTGCTTGACGTATTCGGATGTTGTTGACCTTCTCAGAGCATGATGAATTTGAAGTAAAAGCGATGTTATTGGTCAATTAACCATTCAGAGCGATCACCAACATCACGATTGGGTAAGGACAAACTTTAATTCGATCGAAACATGCCTTGCCTAGGTTCGAGCCATCCGATCGATGTCAACAAAATCGACGGACGTGCTGTCGAATGAAGACAAAGGAGAATATCATGTCCAAGACTTTCGCTCGCTTTCTGAAGAATGAGTCGGGTGCCACCGCGATCGAATACGCTCTGATCGCTGGTATGATCGCAGTCGGACTTATCACGATCCTCGGAACCCTGGGCTCCAACATGGTTGCCGGTTTCACCAAGATTTCTGACGAAGTCGCAGGCTGATCGAGCGCGACCGCGTCTTAGAAAGACTATGAGGGAGCGCACCGCGCTCCCTCAACGCATGCGTTCCAGGAGCTTGGAAGATCGGAAGTAAGCTGTGTCGTATCTGTTTCTGACAACTGTCTTTCCTCTCTGCATGATTTTCGCAGCGGTCTCGGACATCATGACGATGACAATACCCAATCGTCTTTGTCTTTTGCTTGCTTTGGCATTTCCCGTCGCGGCTCTTCTCTCCAACATGTCGACTTCAGATATTGCGATCCATCTTGGTTTCGGGCTCGCCGCTTTTCTGCTCGGCTTCGCAATGTTCGCCTTTGGCCTCGTCGGTGGGGGAGACGCCAAGCTTCTCGCCGCTACCGCCTTCTGGATAGGGCCGGCCGGCGCTCTCCCCTATCTGCTTGTTGCGACCGGTCTCGGCGGACTGATGGCCATCGGCATCATCTATGCCCGCAACATGGCCGTGCCGATAACCGGCTATGTTTTCGCAGACCGGCTTCTCTCGCAGAACACGGGAGTACCCTACGGCGTCGCGTTAGGAATTGCTGGATTGTACTCGTACGCCGACAGCGTCTACCTCACGGCTGCGATCGGTATCCCATTCCCTTAAAAGTGACCTTGCCGACTGGTTTGGAAGCACGAGCCTGCGTCACGTTAGCGAGTTCGCTTTTTCGGGTGAGAAGTATCGATCTTCGAGGAGGGCCTCAACATGATTTCGTCAGCACCTTGGCTCAGATCGTCGGAGTCTCTTGTAGCAACTGCTATCGGACTAGCGGCAGCCATTGGATTTTACCTGCAGATCGGTCGAGAAGTACATATCGAAACGCAGGTCGTGTGTATCGTTGCGGTCAGTAGTCTCGTCTTGATCGTTACAGGCCTGAGTTACCGCGTCAGTGGCCGCAGCCAAAGCATTGGTTGCACGACCATCGGCGTTGGGCTGCTCATGCTCTTTACGACGACCCTTTCGATCGTGAATTATCTGACCTTGCCGCTGCAGGTAGCTCCATACGATGAGTTTCTAGTTCGGATCGACGCCCTTATCGGTTTCCATTGGCCCTCGGTGATGGAGGTGGCGAGCCGATATCCGGTCTTCTGTCACATTCTAGGCCTCGTCTACCAGAGCACGATGTGTCAACTCGCGATCCTCGTCACCATTCTGGGGCTCTCAGGTCGAGTGCTCGAGCTCGATCGCCTCCTGTTGACCTTCGCTGTCTCTGCGGTCGGCGTCGTGGCATTCTGGTCCGCTTTTCCGAGCTTGGGGACCATGGCGTATTACGAATTGGACGCAGGCATCGTCGCACGGATAGCTCCGGTTGTCGGACCCGACTACGGTCTCGCCCTGAAGGAGCTATACGCCTCAGGGCCAGATCGAATTGATCCTTGGCAAAGTCTGGGTCTCATAGCATTCCCCTCATTTCACACCGTGCTGGCTTTGATGACGATTTCTTTCGCTCGTTCGGTGAAGTGGTTGTTTCCCTTCGCACTCGCGTTGAATTTGCTGATGATGCCTGCGGTAGTCATACACGGTGGCCACCATTTATTCGATGTATTCGGGGGCATCGTCATGTTCTTCTTGTCACGTGGAGTTGCGGACATGTTTATCGCGCGCTTCTCCCTAAAGGGCCGCCGAAGGCTGGGCGCCGCCGCGAACGCATCCTTCTTCGTCGAGAGCTAGCGTGGGGCCAGGCTTCTGGCCTGTGAGTGAGAAGTCGGCTTCCGCAAGGCCGTTTCGAGGGTTGTGAGCCGCGCTGACCCCAGCTCAGTGTCGATTCCCGGAGATTTTTCATTCTTGATTAACCATACATTGAGGATTGCCGGGCGATAACGACGCGAAGACCTGTGGGATGCCGCAGGAAACGCGGGAGTTATCGATGAACCGAAGCCAAATCATCGTCGTCGGCGTGGCCGCTCTGGCCGCGATTGGCGCAGGTCTCCTCGCCCTCAAAGTCTCCACGCCCTCGCAGCAGGAACCCGTCATCATCACTGCGGCTCCGGCTCAGCCGCCCGTCAAGCTGGAGGACGTCCTGATCTCCTCGGGCGATGTCCCCATGGGAATGCGTTTCGACAACGGCCTCTCGTGGCAGAAATGGCCAGTGGACGGGATCGGCGAAGGCTTTATTCTCAAGAACGACAGGCCTGAAGCCATTGACGAACTGAACGGCTCGATCGCGCGCCAGGCCTTCTTCGCTGGCGAGCCTGTTCGCAGCAGCAAGCTGATCCAGTCCGATTCCGGTTTTATGTCGGCGCTGCTGCCTGCCGGCAAACGGGCTGTCGCAGTGCAGATCGCTGCAGCCACGGCAGCAGGCGGCTTCATTCTGCCGAACGACCATGTCGACGTCATCATGACCCGGCGGGTCGAGGGCGACGGTGGGGCGAACGCCAAAATTCTCACTGAAACTGTCCTGCGCAATCTTCGGGTGCTCGCGATCGACCAGACGATCGAAGACGCCGAAGGTCAGCGCAACGTCGTCGGCTCAGTCGCGACCCTCGAAGTCGACGGCGAACAGGCCGAAGCCCTCACGGCCGCCCAGCAGATCGCAGACCGGTTCGTCCTGTCACTGCGGTCCCTTGCTGACTCGATCCCAGGCTCGCCTGGCTACGCAGCCTTTCTTCTCGCAGAGGAGAAGGCCAGGCGCGGCCCGGTGCGCATCGTTCGTTACGGCAAGGTCGAAGACGTGAAGGTCCCCGAATGAGCGTCTCAATTAATTCACTCCAGAAGTTCGAGGAGCGTGCGATGTCGATCCGACCCTTTCTCCGAGCGCTCGGCCTTACGGCAGCCATTGCTTTAGCCCCGCTCGCTCTGACTCAGACGGCTTATGCAGAGCAGAACGTCGTCCAGATCGGCGCAGGGCATACGCGGATCGAGCTTGGCCTCGACAAGTCGAAGGTGCTTGTTCTGTCGGCAGACGCACATGACATCCTAGTTGCGAATCCTTCGATTGCTGATGCCCTGACTCGCGATCGGCGCCACATCTATCTATTCGGTAAGCAGGTCGGCCAGACTAATCTCATCGTCTTTGACCAGGCCAATCGGCAGATTGCTTCGATCGACATCCAGATAGAGCGCGATATCGCCGGACTCTCTCAGGCAATTGCCAAATACGTCCCGGACTCCGACGTGAAGGTCGAGATCATGAACGACAACGTCGTTCTGACCGGCCGCGTGCGTACTCCCCTCGATTCCAAGCGGGTCAGCCAGATCGCCAGCGCCTATCTCACAGGTGGCGAGGCGACGACCGGCCAATACATTCGCTCGGCTTCGGCTGGCGGCGAGTCGGAAGGCTCGAACGGCGACGTCGCGTTCGCCAGCGAAACCCGCCGCGAAAGCCAGATTATCAACCTCCTGCAGATCGAGGGAGAAGACCAGGTCACGCTGAAGGTGACGGTGGCAGAGGTGCAGCGCTCGATCATCAAGCAACTTGGGCTGAATGGGGCGACGAGTTCCGTGATCGACGGAATGACCTTCGGTTCGCTGATCGACAATCCGTTCGGCCTGGGGAAGGCGGCTTCGAATTCGAATTTCGGCCTTGCCGGCACTATCGGAGATACAGGGATCAGGGCGCAACTCTCCGCCATGGATCAGGCCGGCGTGATGCGGACACTGGCCGAGCCCAATCTCACGGCGATCTCCGGCGAGAGCGCGAGCTTCAAGGTGGGAGGCGAATTCTTACTCCCCACCGGACAAAGCTATGATTACGGCGAAGAGGCGAAACGAGAATTCAAAGGTTTCGATGGCGATGGCCGCGCAATCTACGAAGAAGTCCCGGCGACACGCGACGTACGAACGGTCGAGACCAAGACGATCGAATACGGAATTGGGTTGGATTTCACCCCCGTTGTTTTGTCGCCGGGAAGGATAAGTCTGAAAGTACGCACGTCGGTATCGGAGCCCACGTTCGAAACCCCCTTTGGTTCGTCGGGTGGTTTCGATGGAGGTGTTACAGGGATCGGCATCCGTAAGCGTCTCGCTGACACCACCGTCGAACTGCCTTCGGGCGGATCTCTCGTCATCGCCGGTCTCGTGCGCGACGAGGTCCGGCAGGTCGTCTCGGGTTTTCCAGGCCTGTCGAAGCTTCCGGTCCTCGGCTCCCTGTTCCGCAGCCGCGACTTCCAGCGCTACGAGACCGAACTCGTCGTGATCGTCACGCCCTACCTGGTGCGCCCCGTCGCCCGCGAAGCGCTCGCTCGTCCCGACGATGGTCTTGCGTTCGCCAGCGACGGCGCCAGCAACTTCCTAGGCAAAATTAATCGCGTCTACGGCCATTCCGAAACCAAGCTTCCGCCTGGCCGGTATCACGGCGTAGTCGGTTACATTTACAAATAGGCCGGAGTTTTCGAACCATGATGCAGTCCATCATCCGGCCGCTGGCCACAGCCTCCCTCGTCGGTATCGCTCTCGCGCTGGGTGCCTGCGGCAACGTTCACCACATCGAGGTCGGTTCGGTTCCCGACGACTATCGCACGCGCCATCCGATCGTGGTCTCGGAAGCCGACGAAGCGATCGACATCCCGGTGGTGACCTCCGACCAAAAACTCGCAATGTCCGATAGCGGACGGATTGAGGACTTCGCCCATCGGTTCCGCCGCTCCGGCGCCGATACGATGACGGTCCTCGTTCCCTACGGATCGCGCAATGCCGTCGCCGCCTCGAGCATCTCGCACGAGGCGATCCGGACGCTAATGAAGGCCGGCGTCCGACGCGAGCAGATCGTCATGCAAAGCTATGCTGCGCACGATGCCCTGGGGCCGACCCCGATCCGCCTGACGTTCTCGACGCTCGTCGCTCAGACCGGTCCTTGCGGTCGCTGGCCGGAGGATCTCAACAGCACGCACGAGAACAAGAACTACGCCAATTTCGGCTGCGCCACCCAGCAGAACCTCGCTGCCCAGATCGCCGATCCGCGCGATCTCCTGTCGCCGCGTGGCATGGGGCCGGTCGACGGCGAACGTCGCGATCAGGTGATCGAGAAATACCGCTCGGGCGAGCGCTTCACCTCCGAACAGACCTCCATGGAGAGCGAGTACCGATGGTAAACCGTTCCGAACATCAGGCAGCCGAGACGGCCGAAGACTTCGACAGCGCCGAAGTCGTAGAGAACGTGCGCCCGATCCCGCGCGTTTCGATCCAGGCCTTCTGCGAGAGTGACGCCGTCTGCGCCACTCTTCAGAACGCTGCGAAGGACCGTCGCGTCGCAAAAGCCAATTTCAAGGTCAACATGGGAGGCCATCGCGCTGCGCTCGACCACTTCTCAAGTTCGCCAACGCCCAATCTCGTAATCATCGAGACAAGAATGGACCCGGTCGAGCTCATGGAAGCCCTCGACAGACTGGCAGATGTCTGCGATCCGGGCTCGAAGGTCGTTGTCATCGGGCACTTCAACGATGTTCATCTCTACCGCGAACTGATGCGTTGCGGGATCTCCGAATATCTCGTTGCGCCGATCTCACTGGCGGATGTAATCGGGGCCATCTCAGACATTTTCACCGCCGAGAACGCCGAGCCTCTCGGACGTTCGATCGCCTTTCTCGGAGCGCGTGGCGGGGTAGGGTCGTCGACCGTCGCGCACAACGTGGCGTGGTCGATCTCCCAGCTCTTTGAGATCGAGGTCATCCTCGCCGACTGCGATCTCGCCTTCGGAACAGCGAATATCGATTTCGATCGCGATCCTCCCCAGGGCATGTTCGAGGCGCTTACCTCCTACGAAGAAATGGACGAGACGCTGCTAGACCGCCTTTTGTCCAAGTGCGGTGAGCATCTTTCTCTCTTGACCGCACCTTCGACTCTCGACCGAACCTACGAATTCGATCTGGAAGCTTACCGCATCCTGATCGAGACTGCGCAGCGGACGGCCCCGGTCGTCGCACTCGATACGCCCCATCTTTGGACTGACTGGACGCGTTCGGTCCTGTCCGAGGTCGACCAGGTCGTGCTGACTGCGACCCCTGATCTCGCTAATCTGCGGAACGCCAAGAACATCATCGATACCCTCGCCAAGTTAAGGCCGAACGACGCGCCTCCCGCGCTTGTTCTCAATCAGGTCGGAATTGCGAAGAAGCCCGAGATCGCGATCGAGGAGTTCTGCGAGCCGCTGAACTTAAAACCTTCGATGGTACTCGGCTTCGACCCAGAACTTTTTGGCAATGCCGCCAACGGTGGGATGATGATCCGCCAGAGCGCCCCCCGCCATGAGATCGCGAAGCTCTTCGACGAGCTGGCGCACCAGCTGACGGGTCGTGGAGTCGCCAAGACCCAGAAGAAACCGAGCCTGTTCGATCGCCTCGGACTGAAAGCCAAGAAGAAGGCGGCGTAATGCCCGGTCGTCTCGGCCGAGACGGCGCGAGGTTTCATCCGTAGTCCCCCTGGGACCGATAAATGCAACATCCGGAGAGGTTGAATGTTCGGAAAACGCACCCATCAGAGCAGTTTGCCCGGCGGTGCGGACGTCAAGGAACGTTCGGCCACCGAGTCGCCGAACCCGAAGCCTACAGCGCCTTCAATTGTCGAGCCACCGCGTCGCGCGGCGAGCGAGAGCCGCCACCGTGAAAGCCCGTCGGTGCCCGCCACCGCGCCGGTCAAGCAATCTGGTCCAACTCCTCGTGCAAGCGGAAAGCGCGACGAGGCATTCTACGAGCGAAAGAGTCAGGTCTTTGCCGCACTGATCGACACGATCGATCTTTCGCAACTCGCAGGCATGGATATCGAAGCCGCGCGCGAGGAAATCCGGGACATCGTCAACGACATTATCGCGATCAAGAACTACGCGATGACGATCGCCGAGCAGGAAGACATGCTCGCCGACATTTGTAACGATGTCTTGGGCTACGGCCCGCTCGAACCGCTCCTGATGCGCGACGACATCGCGGACATCATGGTGAACGGCGCAAAACAGACCTTCATCGAGGTCAACGGCAAGACGATCGAAACCAATGTCCAGTTTCGTGACAATCAGCAGCTTCTGAATATCTGCCAGCGCATCGTCAGCCAGGTCGGCCGGCGCGTCGATGAGACCTCGCCGATTTGCGACGCGCGCCTCCCCGACGGAAGCCGTGTCAACGTCATCGCACCTCCGCTCGCGCTCGATGGCGCCGCTCTTACGATTCGTAAGTTCAAGAAGGACAAGCTGACCCTCGATCAGCTCGTCAAGTTTGGCTCGATTACGCCGGAGGGCGCCGAGATCCTTCAGATCATCGGTCGCGTCCGCTGCAACATCGTCATCTCCGGCGGTACCGGCTCGGGCAAGACGACGCTTCTCAACTGTATGACGCATTATATCGATTCGCACGAACGCATCGTCACCTGCGAAGACTCTGCGGAGCTTCAGCTCCAGCAGCCACACGTCGTGCGTCTGGAGACCCGCCCGCCGAACATCGAGGGCGAGGGCGCCATCACCATGCGGGATCTCGTCAAGAACTGCCTGCGCATGCGTCCTGAACGAATTGTGGTCGGCGAGGTGCGCGGACCGGAGGTTTTCGATCTTCTCCAGGCGATGAACACAGGCCATGACGGCTCCATGGGCACGATTCACGCCAACTCACCTCGGGAATGCCTCAACCGAATTGAATCGATGATCGCGATGGGCGGCTATTCACTTCCCTCACGCACGGTCAAGGAGATCATTTGCGGATCGGTCGATGTCATCGTCCAGGCGGCGCGCCTGCGCGACGGTTCGCGTCGCATCACACATGTCACCGAGGTCGTCGGGATGGAAGGCGACGTGATTATCACCCAGGACCTCTTCGTCTATGAAATTCAGGGAGAGGACGCGAACGGTAGGCTCATCGGCAAGCATCGTTCCACCGGCATTGGTCGGCCGAAGTTCTGGGACAAGGCCCGCTACTATGGCGAGGAGAAGCGCCTCGCAACGGCGCTCGACGCAAGCAGTCCGGATAATGAAAGGGACGGCTTCTGATGACGCCTTTCGGCATGATGCTTTTCGTCCTTTTGTCGACCATCTCGGCCGGCTGTCTGGCCTATGCGTTCATGCAGCCGAAGCTTGCCGCTTCGAAGCGTGTCGCCGCCCGCAAAACGACCTATTCGCGCGACGAGGCGTCCCGTACGCGCGTGATCGAAGCCAAGGAACGGATGCAGGAGCAGGCTAAACGCCGTCGAGCCCTCCAGAACAATCTCAAGGATCTAGAGGATCGAGCGAAAGAGCGCGGCGGCCATTCCGCCAAGCCGACGCTGCAGCAGAGGATCGATCAGGCCGGCCTGAAGATCACCGCGAAGAAGTTCAGGCTGATCTCGGCCGGTCTCGCCGCAGCTGCCTTTCTCCTCACACTCGTTTTTGGATTGCCGATACTGGCTACTTTGGGAATTGCCGTCGTCGCAGGGCTTGGTCTTCCGCGCGCCTTCCTTTCCAATCGCCGCAAAAAGCGGATCAACGATTTTTCAAACAGTTTCCCGACAGCGATCGATCTTATCGTACGCGGCGTGAAAGCGGGTCTGCCGCTTAACGATACCCTTAGAACCGTCGTCAGTGACGTACCCGACCCAGTGTCGAGCGAATTTCAGAAGGTTGTCGAAGCCCAGCAGATGGGCGTGACGCTCGGCGATGCCTGCGATCGCCTCTACAAGCAGGTTCCATTGCCCGAAACGAACTTCTTCGCGATCGTGATCGCGATCCAGTCGCAGGCGGGCGGCAATCTCTCCGAGGCGCTCGGCAATCTGTCCAGAGTGCTTCGCGAGCGTAAGAAGATGCGACAGAAGATTCAGGCCGTCTCGATGGAGGCGAAAGCTTCCGCATCGATCATCGGTTCGATCCCCGTCCTTGTTGCCAGTATGATCTACATGACGTCGCCCGACTATCTCAACGTCCTTCTTCACGATCCTCGGGGAAACATTGTGTTGATCGCATCGGCCGTCTGGATGCTGATCGGCGTCCTGATCATGAAGAAGATGATCAACTTCGACATTTAACGGCGCGAGGCATCACACCAACGAGCCTGTCCGCAGCAAAGCCGCCCGAAAGAGCTGATCCCAATGCAAGGCGTGTTCGCAATATTCGGCATCGAGCCGGAAGTTTTCTTCAGCGTCGTCCTGTCGCTTGCTGTGTTTGCGAGCGTTCTCGCTGTCGTTCTGCCGCAGCTCGAACGCAACCGCCTACAAAGCCGCATGAAGTCGGTCGCTATCGAGCGCGACGAAATGCGGGCGCGTGAACGCGCCCGGCTAGGGCGCGACAAGGGCGGTAAGCCGAGCTTGCGTCAGGTCGAAGAACGCGGTTTCGTTTCACGAGTCGTCACATCGCTGAACCTGCGAAAGGCGCTTGTCGACGACGCGACGATCGCAAAGCTCCGTGTCGCGGGCTTTAGAAGCCAGCGTCATCTCACCCTGTTTCTCTTCCTGCGGATCGCGCTGGCGCTGGCGCTTTTTGCCTTCGCTGCGCTTTACGTGTTGGGACTTGGACTGCTCGCCGAGCAACCGCTCATGATGCGAATCGTAGCCTGCGTTGGTGCAGCCTATATCGGTTTCGTCCTACCGGTGATGTATCTGCGGAACGCCGCGACCAAGCGCCAAGCGTCGATCCAACGGGCCTGGCCGGATGCACTCGATCTTCTTCTGATATGTGTCGAGTCCGGTAAATCGATCGAGGCCTCATTCCGGAAGGTTGCCGAGGAGATCGGTATACAGTCGATTGCCCTCGCCGAGGAGCTCATGCTCACCTGTGCGGAACTGTCCTATCTGCCCGAGCGCCGCACCGCCTACGATAATCTTATCCTCCGGACCGATCTCGAAGGCGTACGCGCGACCATGACCGCACTGACGCAAGCTGAGCGATACGGCACGCCGATCGGTTCGGCACTGCGCACCATGGCTCAGGAAAACCGTGACCTCCGCATGAATGCTGCCGAAAAGAAGGCTGCCGCGCTGCCACCGAAGTTGACCGTGCCGATGATCGTGTTTTTTCTACCGGTACTGATGGCTATTATCCTGGCGCCTGCCGCGATCAGCATGATCGATGCGATGTAGGGGCGTATCACTCCTTCGCGTGTTTTCGCTCGCCGCTCGTTAGGCGGGTTGGCGTTCATCTGTGCTGTTGGTGGCGATCTGATCCCGCTTATCGAAGAGTGGCGACTTTTCGCCTTCACTCGGTCCCGTCCTGTAAGACTTGCCGGTTGAAACGGTGCCGAGCGGGGGCATCGCTTCGCCTAGGAAGGTGTCGATCGCTTCGAGCAATGGCTCGCGATAGCGGTCCCTTTCCTGAAGCAGCTCGTGCCGAGCCTCCGGCAGTGTAAGGCTGGAGGCCGTCCGCATGCGCCAAGCGAGCCGTTCGGCGGCACGGGTCGAAACGACGCGATCGGATCCTGCGCAGATGAACAGCGTCGGTATGGCTTGTCGCGCAATGACAGTCGAGCGATCAAACCTTTTCATTGCGCCCGTCATGCTGGCGACCCAGCCAAACGTCGGGGCGCCAAGGAACAGGCCGGGATGAGTGGTCGCCAGACGTTTGTTCCGCTCGAAGCGACGTGGATCACTGGTTAGCGTATTGTCGGCGGGCGTTCCGACCGCTCCGGGAAGCGCTCCGAGTTTTACAGGCACACGCCCTAAGCCGAAAAGTCTCGCGATCCATGCGACGCCGGCGACGAGGGGGGAGGGGATCCAACTGTCTGGTAGGGAGACGAGAGGTGCCGTCAGGACCATGCGCTCGATGCGATTGACGAGTTGTTCTGCAGCGACGAGCGCGACAAGCGCGCCCATTGAATGGGCGAGCACAGCATAAGGCGGGCGGCAGTCTGGAAGGAGAAGATGCTTCACTACGCATTCCAGATCGTCGAGGTAGCCTTTCATTCGGCGGATATGGCCGATCCGCCGTCCCGCCTTCCGCGGACGCGGAGCCTTCTCTCCAGGCTTGTGCCGCCGCGCAGCCGACGCGCCTTGGCCGCGCCAGTCGAAGGTCGTGACCGTGAAGCCTCGCGCGTTCAGATCGGCCATCGTTTCGAAATACTTCTCGACGGTCTCGTTTCGCCCTTGAAGCAACAGGATTGTCCCACGACTGCCACCGTCCGGCTTCGAGATGGCGCAACGAAGTTCGATTCCATCCGTCGTTGTCACCAGCCTTGCTACGAGATTTGGCGGCGCAGGATTGCCCTCGATCTCTACGAAACCATCGGGCGTTTTGTGTTCCGTCATTGAAAAAACCAACTGAAATGGTGCCACCGGTCATGACAGCCGGCCTTTCCGGGCCGGCGAGTATCCTTATCGCCGGTCCTGCCAAACCGTCAAAGCCTTCATTCCGTAGCCCGAACTACAGTGCGTGGAAATGAGCGAACCGGGAGTCCCGCTCGGGATCTCCCGGCTCTAGCGGCCACAGCGGAAGGGACGGGACGCTGCGACCGATTTCGTGCCGCCTCCGCGCATTGGTCTATGGGACGGGACGGATCGCGCTCGGTGCTAAGTCTTATATATCAAAACGACTGACGCGTCGAAGTGCGCACCGGTCGAAGCTGTTAAATCTAGTTATCCGGTCATGAATATGGCCGAACGCTCGTATTCATACCGGGTTAATGGCGTGTGCGAGTGCTAAGCGTTTGCACTCGGACTGTCGCGGATGAGTTCCCCGGGAATCGTCTCGGCAGTCGCGAATTTTTTTCAATTGCCAACGCGAGGGTCTCTTGAACCGGATTTCGGCAAAAACCATTTTTCCATTGTGGCCGCCGAAAGGGGCCGCGCACTGGAGAACGCCGCCTAACGGGGCGTTTAAGACCGGTTTAAGGTACACGCACATCGTTGCTTCTTAAGGAGAACACCCATGCGTCACGTTGATTTTGGCCCGCTTTATCGCTCGACCGTCGGCTTCGATCGCTTGTTTTCGATGCTCGATAACGTCTCGCAGCCCGAAAGCGGCCAGACCTACCCGCCCTACAATATCGAGCGCACCGGCGAGAACGACTATCGCATCACCATGGCGGTCGCAGGCTTCGCCGAAGACGAACTCTTTATAGAGTCCCGTGAGAACACGCTTCTGGTCAAGGGCGAAAAGGTTGAGACGGAGAACGAAAACAGCGTCGAATACCTTCATCGCGGCATTGCTGGCCGGGCCTTTGAGAGGCGCTTCCAGCTTGCCGATCATGTCGAGGTTCGTGGTGCCAGCCTCAAGAACGGCCTGCTTCACGTAGAACTCGAGCGGGTCATTCCCGAGCAGATGAAGCCGAGGAAGATCGAGATTTCGACTGCCGGTAACCAGAATGCCAAAAAGATCGAGACAGAGGCTGCCTGATTGCAGGCCCAAGGTCACGGAACGGCGTCCCGAAAGGGGCGCCGTTTTCGTTTGGGGCCTACTCTTGATGGATGGAACAAAATAGCGGCGACTGAAAAGCCGCCGCAGTCGTGGAACGAATTCTTATCAGTCATCCCTGTCGAGGATGGGTTGGCGCGCGCGTCGTGGACCGCACGAGATCCGTCATCATCCCCGCTTGCGGTTCGGGGTGGATCTTACCTTCGTCGTTGCGTCTGAGCTGCGTCCAGCCAGCCATCCATTCGGTCCTGTTTTTTGAACCGCGTGGATACTCGCAGGCCGACATCGGAAGATTGGCTTTGTAAGCGAGCTTGCCTTGGTCGAATGCACTGGTCGACATGGGATTTCTCCTTTCTGTCAGACCCGTCTATCGAGGCGGATCGAGAGAACAATCGATCCTGTCAGTCCGCGGTTCCCAGATTGCGCAGAAACTCTTCGACATCCGTCTGTTCGGTTGACCAAGACGTTACGAGGCGCGCAAGCATCTCGCCCTCTCTGAGAATCTCATGCATGCCGTGCGGCACGTTCCAATCGTAAAAGACAGCGCCTGCAGCCCTCAGCGCTTCCGCTTTCGTTCGACCGATGATCGCGAAGACCTCGTTGGATTTTGTAGGCCAGGCCTGACGCGCATTATCCGAAGCGTCGAGGCCGTCACGCAGATGGTCGGCCATGCGGTTGGAGTGGGCTGCGAGGCGCAGCCACAGGCCATCCTCCAGATAGGCGGTGAGCTGCGCAGCGACGAAGCGCGTCTTCGAGAACAGCTGCGCTCCGCGCTTGCGAATATAGGGGAATTGGCTCGCCTTTTCGGGATCGAAGACGACGATCGCTTCGGCGCACCAGCAGCCGTTCTTCGTCGCGCCGAAGGACAGGATGTCGACGCCGAGCTTCCAGGTCATTTCGGCCGGCGACATGTCAGTCGCGCTGAGGGCGTTGGCGAAGCGCGCGCCGTCCATGTGCAGAGTCAGGCCGCGCGCGTGGGTGATCGCAGCGATCGCCTCGACCTCGCTTCGGCTATAGAGCGTGCCGGCCTCGCCGGGCTGGCTGATTGATACCGCCATTGGCTGACCCGCGTGGACGAAATCCGGTTTGAAGCGGGAAAGCTCCCTTTCCAGATTCAACGGGTCGATCTTGCCGTCCGCTCCGTCCACCGGCGCCATACGGGCGCCGTGTGTAAAGAATTCTGGTGCCCCGCACTCGTCCTCAATGACGTGCGCCTCGCGGTGACACATGACGACGCCGCCCGGCCGGTTGACGGACGCAAAGGCGAGTGCGTTTGCCGCGGTTCCTGTGCCGACGAAGAAGACTGCGACCTTGCGCTCGAACAATTCGTCGAAGCGTTTCTCGACGGCTTTGTCGAGGGCGCTCGCGCCATAGGCAGCCGCCATGCCGGCGCTTTCGCGCGCTATTGATTCGTTGATGGCGGGGTGTGCGCCGGACCAGTTGTCGGATGCAAAGTTCATGGGAAGGCGGGGTATAGTGGAGCAGTGCGACGCGCAAGATGCTGCTGACACGCACCGCATCAGTGCTGGCTGCGCGGCTTTCCGCCCGATTGCGGGGCTCTTGCGTCTCTGGCACAATTTCGATAATAGGACAGCAATGCTGCCATAATTTTCCGGGCAGGGAGCCAACCGCTCCGGAAGGCCTGACAAACGAGGGACGCCGCCGGATAGTCACGGCCGCTTCAGCCCTCAGGCGGATGGAGACACTTGCGGACCGGGTGAATGGCCCGTAACCGCGTCACCCATCAGGAAAGATTTTTGAAGAATCGCGTCGGCTGCGGCGACGCGGGAGAGGACGACGACGCGATGACGAAGATGACGCCATCCCTCGAACTCGGCGCTTCGAGCGCGCCCACCGCGCTCACCGTGAATCTGCCGATGCCGGCAGTGATCGCGGATTTCGATCGGACCCGTCCGACGCGCGCTGGTCTCTATGATCCGCGCAACGAGCACGATGCCTGCGGCGTCGGCTTCATCGCACACATGAAGAACGAGAAGTCCCATTCGATCGTCGCGAAGGGCCTCGAGATCCTGGAGAACCTTACCCATCGCGGTGCTGTCGGTGCCGATCCGCTGATGGGCGACGGTGCAGGCATGCTCGTTCAGATCCCGCACGAGTTCTTCAAGGCGGTGATGAGCGAGCAGGGCGTCGAACTGCCGGAACCCGGACACTACGGCGTCGCCCACATCTTCATGCCGCGGGACGAGGCTATGCGGGCGCGCATTCTCGACATCGTCGAGGAATCGGTCGCGACCGAGGGCCAGTCAATCCTCGGCTGGCGCGACGTGCCGGTCTCAAACGATTCGCTCTCCACTGCGCCGGAGATCGTCGCGACGGAGCCCGTTCATCAGCAACTCTTCATCCGCCGCTCCGACGATGTCGCGACCGAGGACGATTTCGAACGCAAGCTCTACATCCTGCGCAAGGTGATCTCGAACCGCGTGCAGGCCGAAGAGGATGGCCGCGATCACGGCTTCTACCCGGTCTCGTTCTCCTGCCGCACCATCGTCTACAAGGGGATGTTCCTCGCCTACCAGCTCGGCCGCTATTATTCAGACCTGAAGGACGAACGCTTCACGTCCGCGCTTGCGCTGGTGCACCAGCGCTTCTCGACCAACACCTTCCCGTCCTGGAAGCTGTCGCATCCGTACCGGATGATCGCTCATAACGGCGAAATCAACACGCTCCGCGGCAACGTGAACTGGATGGCGGCGCGGCAGGCGTCGGTCGATTCCGAGCTTTTCGGCAACGATATCTCCAAGCTTTGGCCGATCTCCTACGAGGGACAGTCGGATACCGCCTGCTTCGACAACGCGCTCGAATTTCTTGTCGAGGGAGGTTATCCGCTCGCCCATGCGATGATGATGCTGATCCCGGAGGCCTGGGCCGGCAACAAGCAGATGGCGCCAGAAACTCAGGCTTTCTACGAGTATCATGCTGCCCTGATGGAGCCCTGGGACGGGCCGGCCGCGGTCGCCTTCACCGACGGTCGGCAGATCGGCGCGACGCTCGACCGTAATGGCCTACGTCCGGCCCGATATATCGTAACGGACGACGACCTCGTGATCATGGCCTCGGAAGCCGGCACGCTTGCGATCGACGATTCAAAGGTCGTCAAGAAGTGGCGTCTCCAGCCGGGTCGCATGCTGCTCATCGACCTCGAGAAGGGACGCATCGTCTCCGACGAAGAGATCAAGAAGGAGATGGCTGAGGCTCATCCGTATGCGGATTGGGTGAAGAATACTCAGATCATTCTCGAGAACTTGAAGCCCGTCGCTCCGCGAGCCTCGCGTTCCGACGTTTCCCTTCTCGATCGCCAGCAGGCCTTCGGCTATACGTTGGAGGACACTCGCGCTTTGATGGCCCCGATGGCCACTACGGGCCAAGAGGGCATCGGCTCCATGGGCACCGACACGCCGATCTCGGCGATGTCGGGGGAGGCCAAGCTTCTTTACACCTATTTCAAGCAGAACTTCGCGCAGGTGACGAACCCGCCGATCGATCCGATCCGGGAAGAGCTGGTGATGAGCCTCGTCTCCTTCATCGGTCCGCGCCCGAACATCTTCGATCTGGAAGGAATGTCGCGCAAGAAGCGGCTCGAAGTGCGTCAGCCCATCCTGACGAACGGCGACCTCGAAAAGATTCGGAACATCGGCCACACCGAGGATCGCTTCGACACGAAGACGATCGACATGACCTACCCGGCGGCGCAAGGGTCCGACGGTATGGAAGGCGCGCTCGAACGGCTCTGCGAGAGGGCCGAGGCGGCGGTCGTCGGCGGCTACAACATCATCATCTTGTCGGACCGGCAGGTCGGCCCGGATCGGCTGCCGATCCCGGCTTTGCTTGCCTGCGCGGCCGTCCACCATCACCTGATCCGCAAGGGTCTTCGGACGGCGGCGGGTCTCGTCATCGAGTCCGGCGAGCCGCGCGAGGTCCATCACTTCGCGTGTCTGGCGGGCTACGGCGCGGAGGCGATCAATCCCTATCTCGCCTTCGACTCGTTGCTCGCCATGCACCAGCGCGGCGACTTCCCGCCGGAAGTCGACAGCAACGAGGTCGTGACCCGCTACATAAAGGCGATCGGCAAGGGCATTTTGAAGGTCATGTCTAAGATGGGCATCTCGACCTACCAGTCCTATTGCGGCGCGCAGATCTTCGATGTTGTCGGCCTCAACACCGAATTCGTCGAAAAGTATTTCACCCGGACCGCCACCACTATCGAGGGGATTGGTCTCGCGGAGGTCGCCAAGGAAAGCGAGCAGCGCCATAGCGCGGCCTTCTCCGACGATCCGGTACTGGCGCGTTCACTCGCGGTTGGCGGCGAATACGCCTATCGAATCCGCGGCGAGAAGCACATGTGGACGCCCGACAACGTGGCGACCCTTCAGCATGCTGTGAGGACCGACAGTTGGGAGCGCTATCAGGAATATGCTGCCCAGGTGAATGATGCGACGACCGAGCAGCAAACCATTCGTGGCCTGTTCCGGATCAAGAATGCCGAGGAGCAGGGCCGGAAGCCGATCCCGATCGACGAGGTCGAGCCCGCCAAGGACATCGTCCGGCGCTTTGTAACCGGCGCCATGTCATTCGGTTCGATCTCTCGCGAGGCGCATACTACGCTCGCCCGCGCGATGAACCGGATTGGCGGCAAGTCGAACACAGGCGAAGGCGGTGAGGAGCCGGACCGCTTCCAGCCTTTGCGCGACGGAACGTCCAACCCAGAGCGCTCCGCGATCAAGCAGATCGCCTCGGGCCGCTTCGGTGTGACGACGGAATATCTCGTCAACGGCGACATGCTGCAGATCAAGATCGCACAAGGGGCGAAGCCCGGCGAGGGCGGTCAGCTGCCAGGCCACAAGGTAGACGCGACCATCGCCAAGGTTCGCTTCTCGACGCCAGGCGTCGGCCTTATCTCGCCGCCGCCGCACCACGACATCTATTCGATCGAGGATCTGGCCCAGCTGATCTACGATCTGAAGAACGTGAACCCGGCGGCC
Source organism: Fulvimarina pelagi HTCC2506 (assembly GCF_000153705.1). Classification (GTDB taxonomy): domain Bacteria; phylum Pseudomonadota; class Alphaproteobacteria; order Rhizobiales; family Rhizobiaceae; genus Fulvimarina; species Fulvimarina pelagi. Next base: position 2,126,329 of record NZ_DS022272.1, on the reverse strand, counting down.
GACGTCTCGGTCAAGCTCGTCTCGGAGGTCGGCTGCGGAACTGTCGCGGCGGGCGTTGCCAAGGCGCGCGCCGACCATGTCACGATCTCGGGCTATGACGGCGGCACGGGCGCTTCGCCGCTGACCTCGATCAAGCACGCCGGTTCGCCGTGGGAGATGGGTCTCGCGGAAACCCAGCAGACTTTGGTGCTCAACGGCCTTCGTTCGCGCATCTGCCTGCAGGTTGACGGTGGCCTGCGGACCGGCCGCGACGTGCTCATTGGCGCGCTGCTCGGGGCGGACGAATTCGGCTTCTCGACTGCGCCGCTGATCGCGGCCGGCTGCATCATGATGCGCAAGTGCCATCTCAACACCTGCCCGGTCGGCGTCGCGACCCAGGATCCGGTCCTGCGCCAGCGCTTCAAGGGCGCACCGGAGCATGTGGTGAATTACTTCTTCTACGTTGCGGAAGAGGTGCGCATGCTGATGGCCGAGATGGGCGTGAAGTCGCTCGCCGACCTCATCGGTCAGTCCGATTGGCTCGATAAGCGCGAGGTCATAGAGCATTGGAAGGCTCGGGGTCTCGACTTCACCAATGTCTTCTTCAAGCCGAAGGCCGAAAAGGAGGAGATGCGCTGGACCAAACTCCAGAAGCATCCAATCGACGACGTTCTTGACCGTAAGCTTATCAAGGAGGCCGAGGCAGCGCTCACGGCCCGCCAGAAGGTCGAGATCGAGACCAAGATCATTAACGTCGACCGTTCGGCTGGTGCGATGCTTTCGGGCGAGGTTTGCAAGCGCTTCGGTCTGAAGGGCCTGCGAGATGACACGATCCACGTGAAGCTGACCGGCACGGCCGGCCAAAGCTTCGGCGCGTTCCTCGCCCATGGCATCACATTCGAACTTTCTGGTGAAGCAAACGATTACGTCGGAAAAGGCATTTCCGGCGGTCGACTCATCGTCAAGCCGGGCGAGAATTCCAGGGTCGTTCCCGAGGAGTCCATCATCGTCGGCAACACGGTGCTCTATGGGGCTATCTCCGGCGAGTGCTACTTCAGGGGCGTTGCCGGCGAGCGCTTCGCCGTCCGCAATTCCGGCGCGATCGCGGTCGTCGAGGGCGCGGGCGATCATGGCTGCGAGTACATGACCGGCGGCGTTGTCGTCATTCTCGGCAAGACCGGCCGCAACTTCGCGGCAGGCATGTCGGGCGGTGTCGCCTATGTCTTCGACGAACTCGGCGACTTCTCCGAGCGCTGCAACATGGCAATGGTCGATCTCGAACCGGTGCCGGAGGAAGACGATCTCCTCGAAAAGCTGCATCACCACGGCGGCGATCTGCAGCACAAGGGCCGCGTCGACGTTTCCTCGGACATGACGCGCCACGACGACGAGCGGCTGTTCCAGTTGATCTCGAACCATCTCCATTACACCGGCTCGACCCGCGCAAAGGAAATGCTCGACAATTGGGAGCACTACCGACCGAAGTTCGTGAAGGTCATGCCGGTCGAATACCGCCGCGCGCTACAGGAGATGGAGCGCATGAAAATCGGCGTCGCCGCGGAATGAGCGAGGCCTGACCTCATTCGTTTCTGAAGGCCTCGGATGCGCCGCGTGTCTGAGGCCTTTTTCTCTGTCTGCCCCGCCGAATAGCTCCTCTATCGGGCGTCCATGCCGTCGCAAGATTGCAGGGCCTCCCTAGATAGGGTCCAAAGCCGTGCGAGGAGCGCGGCCGTCGCCGAAACCAAAGAAGGACGAAAAAACGAATGGCCGATTACAAACTCTGGGGCTTCGACGGCTCGACCTATGTGCGGACCGTCAAGATGGTGTTTGCCGAGAAGCATGGTGGCAATTACGAGCAGGTCCAGGTGAACGTCCTCGAAGGCGAGCCGAAGAGCGAAGAGCACCGCCAGCGTCATCCCTTCGGCAAGGTTCCGGTGCTCGACCATAAGGATTTTCGCATCTACGAAACGCCTGCGATCTGCCAGTATCTCGATGCAGTCCTGCCCGGGATCGCGCTCATTCCCTCCGATCCGAAGAGCCGGGCGCGGATGGACATGGTCACCAATATCGTCGACTCCTACACCTACGGCCCAGCGATCGGCGGTGTCGTCGCCTATCACCTTTTCCCGGATTTCGTCGGCGGCAAGAACGACGAAGCCCACAAGCAGGGCATTTCGGACACCAAGCACGCCCTGACCCAGCTGATGAAGATCAAGGGCGGCGACCAGTATCTCGCCGGCGAGCAGATTTCGATCGCCGATCTCTATCTCGCGCCGATCGTCGCCTACATCACCATGACGCCGCACAAGGACGAGTTCCTGAACGAGATCGACGGATTGTCCGCCTGGTGGGAGCTGATTTCCAACCGCGAGAGTTTCAAGGCGACCGATCCGTCCTGATTCTTCCAGCATCTTCTCACACCGCAGAAAGCGAACATGACTGGCAGATGCCTTTGGCATATGCCAGTTTTCGCTTGGGCGGTTCGACCCGCCCGCAGATCTCATCAACGGTAGGACCCGCGCTGAACTGCGTCATAGCGGCACGTTGATCGTCTGGAACGATCCCCTTGTCGCGGTGCACGCGCTTGCGCTCGATGTTGTTTTGGTGACAGACAACGAGAAAGAGTTCTCGCGCGTACCGAACTTGCGGACGGAGAATTGCCTCCGGGGCTGACGCGAGCGCGAAAATCCCTTTAGAAGAACCCCAACGCACTTTGTGCAGTGCACCCCCTATGGAAGGTGTGCGGATTTGGAACCGAGGTGGACAGAGACGGACATGGGTAAGGTAACCGGCTTTCTTGAAATCGATCGGCAGACGCCGAAATACCAGCCGGCCTCCGACCGTATCCGACATTTTAAAGAATTCACGCTTCCGATGTCGGAGCCAGAGGTCGCCAAGCAGGCGGCGCGTTGCATGGATTGCGGCATCCCGTATTGCCATGGCCCGACGGGCTGTCCGATCCACAACCAGATTCCCGATTGGAACGACCTCGTCTACCAGGGAGACTGGGAAGCGGCGATCCGCAATCTTCACTCCACGAACAATTTCCCCGAGTTTACTGGCCGCATATGCCCTGCGCCGTGTGAGGAAGCCTGTACGCTGAACCTCGAGGATGCACCCGTCGCGATCAAGACGGTGGAGCAGGCGCTCGCCGATAAGGCGTATGAGCTTGGCATGATCCAACCCCAGCCACCGAAGGCAAAGACTGGAAAAAGCGTCGCTGTCGTCGGTTCTGGACCTGCCGGCATGGCCGCCGCGCAGCAGTTGGGGCGCGCCGGTCACGACGTTCATGTCTACGAACGAGAGTCCAGGCCGGGCGGCCTGATGCGCTACGGCATCCCCGACTTCAAGATGGAAAAACATTACATCGACAAGCGTGTCGAGCAGATGGAAGCCGAGGGCGTGCGCTTCTTCTGCGGCGTGAATGTCGGTGTCGAGAAAACGGTAGACTCGCTTCTTTCGGAATATGACGCCGTCCTCTACTGCGGAGGTTCCGAAAAGCCGCGCGATTCCGGAATTCCCGATCACGGTCTCTCGGGCGTCTACCACGCCATGCCTTATCTCGTTCAGCAGAACCGGCGTGTCGGCGGTGAGAACTCCGAAAGCGTTGGTTGGCCGCAGGAAGAGATCTGGGCCGGCGGCAAGCATGTCGTTGTCGTTGGCGGCGGCGACACGGCCTCCGACTGCGTTGGCACGGCCTTTCGACAGGGCGCAGTGAAAGTCACCCAGCTCGACATTCGTCCGCAACCACCGCAACGCGAGAACAAACTCACTGTCTGGCCTTACTGGGCGACGAAGATGCGCACCTCGTCCTCACAGGCCGAAGGCGCGGTGCGCGAATTCCAGATCGCGACGCTCGATTTCGTTGGTGAAGATGGCGTTCTCACGGGTGTCAAATGCGCCGAGGTCGACGAGAAGCGTCAGCCTATCGAGGGCACGGAGTTCATCATCAAGGCTGATCTCGCCTTCATCGCCATCGGCTTCGCTGGTCCGTTCGAAACATCGGTCATGGCCGAGTTGAAGGATGCGCTGAAGACCAATGCGGATCGCCGAGGCAACATCTCAGTCGCAGCCGACGACCGCGACTACAGGACGTCGATCGACAAGTTCTACGCCGCGGGCGATATCCGCCGCGGCCAATCCTTGGTGGTTTGGGCGATCCGCGAGGGCCGGCAGGCGGCGCGCTCGATCGATCTTGCCCTGATGGGCCACACGACTTTGCCCCTCTAGGGCTCGACGCAACCATATCCTGAACATAACGGGCGGGCTTCTGACCGCCCGTTCGCGTCTAAGATGGCAAAGACCTGTCAGCGTCACAGCATTCGTCAATGATGAGCCCGGTCACCCGGACGAAGCCGGTGGTTCACTCGCTTCCTCGTCTTCGCCCGTCTGCCAGTCCTCGATGATCGCATCGAGGATCGAAGGCATTTCCTTTGGTGGCTCGATCCCAGCAGACTCGTTGATCGTTTTGAGATCAATCGAACCGCGATAGACGATCGGAGGATCGCTTCGGATGGCGCTCGACTTCGTACTCCAGGCGAAATTGTCGGCTCGTCCCTCACGACTGTTGACCTGATCGCCGTTGAGCACCAGCCGGTCGCGGGGCGACATTTCAAGCGAGAACGCGGTCTGGCTCGACCCGGTACCGAGCAGCGCTTCGCTGCCGTCGAGACCAGGATCGTTCAGTCCGACCGGCGCCGCAACCTGGGCGCTCGCTGCGTTCGACAGCGGCTGAAGCTGGATCGTCGGCAGGGACTTGGCGTCGAGTGCGATGTCGGGTGAGACCTCGCCGAGGATCGGAAGCAGAGCTTTTTCCGTGAAGAAGGCGAGCTTCTCCTCGCCCGCATCGGTCATATTGAGCCCGTCGCTGCCTCGAAGGCGCGTCGTTTGACCGTTCACATCCGGCCCCGAGTAGACGAAGTCGCCATTCTCATCGACAAAACCGTCCCAGATGCTGACGAACTCTCCCGAAACACGTTCGGCCGCCCGGCGATAGATGTCGTTGAAGAACACCATGTCCTCGCTCATGGAGTCGTACTTGAACGACGGCATGCCGACCCAGATCAACGGAACTTTCTTTTCTTCGGCGATCTTGGCGATGTCGGTCGCGCGCTTTTCGTACTCCGCGGTCCAGCCGTCGGAGCGGACCGAGAGCGTCGAACCTGAGAGGCGGAGCGGTTGTCGGTCGTTGGCACCGATCATGACCGCCAGAACGTCCGGTTTTTCCTCATCGATCAGCGGACCGAGTTGCTCGCCCCAATCGTAGAAGTCGTTGCGGACGAGGCCCGAGGAACCGTTCGTCTTCGAAGTGACGACCACCATGTCGTCGTCCGAAAAGGACTCTATAAGCCCGTCGGCCAGCGAATCGGCCATGAAATCGCCGACGACGAGAATTTTCTTGGCGTTGTCGTTCTTTTCAGAATCGTCAGCAACGGCGGCCGCCGCCGGAGCTGCCTGTGCCGGAGCGGAACGAACGGCATTGCGCGGGCTCGAACGCGTCTTACGGTTCGCGTTACGCTTCTTTCGTGTCGCGGAGCGCTGACTCCTGGTTGCCTTCTTTTTCCGGATCACGCGCTTCTTGATGACCCGGCGCGGTCGTTCGGCGTTGCTGCCGCCGCCGCCGAACAGCATGTCGACGATCGTCCGTGGACGCTGTTGTGCCTCCGCGCGCTGCACCGGTAGAATTCCCGTGACCGCCACCGCGACTGCCACGAGGGCTGCAAGCGCACGCAGTGCAGCGGATCGGAAACGGGCGCGTCGGGTCGCGAAAGTGGTCATTCGTCTCGCTTCCTTCCGGATTTCGACATGGCTAACGCACGCGAAAGCCATGCCAAGCTTTGATCGTTCCTGCGACTTTAGTTCTGGCGCAGATAGTTCAGCACAGCCTTGGACGGATTGCCATCCGCCGGCATTCCAGCCCGGTTCTGAATTGCGGTGATCGCGCCCTTTGACCCCGATCCAATCTTACCATCAATCTTGCCATCATAAAGCCCCAAGGCGGCGAGACGCTTCTGAAGCTCGAAGCGTTCGTCCATGGAAAGTGGGGTGTAACCGCGCGGCCAGTCTTGCACCAGCCCACTGTAACCGCCGATCTGGTCACCCAGCATGCCGACTGCCAGCGCATATTTGTCGGCATTGTTGTAGCTCTTCAGGACGAAGAAGTTCTTCATCATGAGGAAGGCTGGACCACTGTCGCCGGCGAGACGGACGAGGTTGGCGCGATCGCCGACATTCGGAAGCGGGCGGCCATCGGCGCGCGTGAAGCCGAGCGAAGCCCACTGGCTGATCGTCCGGTTGTCCCGTTCGAGCCGACCCCCGCGATACTGCGCCGGCACACGAACCTCGTAGCCCCATGTTTTGCCGGTCTGCCAACCATTCTTCCGAAGGAGATTGGCGGCCGTCGCAAGCGCATCCGGAACAGAGGCCCAGATATTGGCACGACCATCGCCATCGATATCCGAAGCATAGGCGCGGTAGCTCGTCGGAATGAACTGGGTGTGGCCCATGGCTCCGGCCCAGGAGCTCTGAAGGTTGGAAGGCGAGACATGGCCGTCCTGAACGATCTTGAGTGCTGCGATCAACTGTTCACGCGCGAACTTGGCACGGCGCTTATCAAGATAGGCGAGTGTCGCCAGCGAACGCGGCAGACTCTTCATCACATCGTCGCGCTTCAGGATTTCCCCGTAATTGGTCTCCATCGACCAAATCGCGAGCAGGATGTCGCGATCGACGCCGTATCGGCTTTCGATACGATCGAGCCAGCTGGACAATCGGCTCCGGTAGGCTTGGCCCGTACGGACCTGCATCTCGTTGACGCGATTATCGATGTAATCCCAGACCTTGGACTGGAATTCCGGCTGGTACCGGGCTTTCTCCAGAACGTCCTGATCAGGCGTCGTCACGCCGGAAAACGCGGCGCGATAGACGTCACGGCGCACGCCGTTCTGCGCCGCCGTGTTTTCGAAGGACTGGATCCAGTTGCGGAACCCAGCATCGGCCTGAGCGGCCTCCGGCACCAGGCTGGTCGCGACCGCAACGGCCAGGGCCGCGCCGAGTGTTCTCAATTTCTTTTGGAAGTTTCCGAAATACTTCATGACTTCAAGCGTTTCCCTCGATTGCTCGATATCATTCGATACGATGCGCGAAGTGCGTTGACGTTTCGTTTACCCTGAGGAGCCCTTCGATAAGATACTCCTCACCCCGGCATGGTCAGTTGCAGCTTTTTTCGGCGAAAGAGAGACGGCTTTGCCTTTTCAGGCGAGAACCTATTCTTCAGGCTGCAACGGCATGACGACATCTGGAGGTCTATCAATGAAGCGTGTGCGCAAAGCTGTATTTCCGGTCGCGGGTCTTGGCACGCGATTCCTCCCGGCGACGAAATCGATACCGAAGGAAATGCTCACGGTCGTCGACCGTCCGATCATTCAGTATGTCGTCGACGAAGCGCGCGAGGCCGGAATTGAGCACATGATCTTTGTGACCGGCCGCTCCAAGGAGGTGATCGAAGACTATTTCGATATTCAGATGGAGCTTTCAACGAGCCTTGCGGAGAAGGGGAAGACCGACAGGCTGAAGATTTTGAACGATCTCCAACCACCGCCCGGCACCACTTCCTTTACTCGACAACAGGCCCCGCTCGGGCTTGGTCATGCGGTCTGGTGCGCGCGCGAACTCGTCGGTAATGAGCCCTTTGCGCTTCTCCTTCCGGACATGATCATGCAGGCCGAGAAGGGCTGCCTCGCCTCGATGATGGAGCTTTATCAGAGCAACGGCGGGAACGTCCTGTCCGTCGAGGAGTGTGACCCCAACGAAACGGACAAATACGGCATCGTCGGCAAGGGAGAACCCATCGGTGACGGCTTCCGCATAACCGGCATGGTCGAAAAGCCTGCACCCAAAGACGCGCCGTCAAACTTCTACCTTTCGGGCCGCTACATCCTTCAGCCGGAAATATTCGAGATCCTCGAGAAGACCGGGCGTGGAGCGGGGGACGAGATACAGCTGACTGACGGCATGCAGACCCTCTTCAAGCAACAGCAATTTGCCGGCTATCCTTTCAGGGGTCGTACCTTCGACTGCGGCTCACCGGAAGGTTTCATCGAGGCCAACATCGCCTTCGCGCTCTGGCGGGCAGATATCCGCGATAAGGTGATAGACGATATCGAGCGGCTGATGGAGACTGTCGAGCCACGTGGCTGAACTGACCACCTGCTACCGCTGCAGGCGCAGTCCGACGATGACGGTGTTTGCATCCCAGTCGTCGGCCGGATCGGCTTCGAAGCGCCGTTCGTATTCGTAAGAACCCGAAAGAGCCAGGGTGCGGTTGAGCCAGTAGGTGAAGCCCACTTCGGCGGCGAGCCCAAGCGGATCGTTCTGCGATCCCTCGGTTGTCTCGAGCTCCGCGCGAAGGGTTCCGTTGAGGTCGACTTTTGCGCTCAGCGCGTGCAGCAGGCCGATCGACGCTTCGTAGTCGGCACTCGATACGCCGGCAGCCTCCGGATCGAATTGAGTGCGCGCAGCGAAGACGAGATCGGTGCCGCGGCGCGGTGACCAAGTGATGTTGGCGTCTATCGTCGGGGAAGACGTGGTCTCTCCTTCCTCCGGCATGCTCCATGCATATCCGAGGGCGATCTCTCCCTGCACCTTCTCGGTGAGATCGAGTTCGAGGCCGGCACGAACGGCGGGGATCGTCGCATCGGCATCGCTCACATTGGTTTCGTCGTAGAACCGGCGGCCGATGCTCGCTTCCGCGAAAGGCTTGATCGCCGGCGACAGCTCGTAGCCGGCGCGTGCGGTCGCCGTCGCGGTCGTGTAGCTCAGGTCGGGCGTACCCGGCACCGTCGAGAGGTAGTGTTCCCGGGCGACCGTCACCCCGCCGGTCAGTGCCGCGCGCCCGATCTCGCGACGCACCTCCGCGCCGAGCGAGCCGGACAGGATTTCGGGCGTACCTTCGGCGAGGCCTGTTCCGAGATCGATCTCGTCGTCGCGGCGATAGGCGATTGCGCCTCGCAAGGTAGCGCTGGTGAGAGCGCCGAAATCGAGTTCCATCCGCCCGTCGAGCGAGGCTTCTGGATCGTTCGGATCGTCTTCGCCCCCGAAGTCGCGGCGATAGCGCAGGCGGCCGTTCAACTCGCCTGCGTGCCGCGTCCAGTCGGTGACAGCGCGCAAGCCAATTTCGGTCTCAGAGAAGGCGCCAGCTTTGCCGCCGGCCTTCTCGTCGATATTCGTCGTGGCGCCGGCGGCTTGATAGAGTTCGGGATAGATCGTCAGCGTTCCGGCGCGAACTCCAACTGGAGCATAGGGAGCCTCCTCCCGCACCGGCCTTACAATTCGCTCCAGCGCGCGGGCCCGGGAATTGTCGTCCAAAAGCGTGTCCGACGACAAAGTCTCGCCGGCGATGCCTGCGGCGAGAGGGGGGTTGCCGAGCATGAAGTCTTGGCGCGTTTCCCGAACCGGCCCGGCTGGATCGCTCGCAGTCCGAGAGCGAAGCACGCCATCGGCTGTCTCGTTGTATTGGGGACCGAACGGTTCGTCGACCAGCCTTTCACCCTGATCCGGCGGAACAGCCGAAATTGGCTTAGAGACTAAGTCGTTCCCGAAGGGATCGACAGTATTGGGCGATCCTTCAGGACCAGCAAAGACGTCGAAATCATCCGTCTGCGCAGGTACCGGTTCATCTTGCCCGTACTCGTCGTCGTCAAGACGATCGATACTTCGTTCGTCCTGATAGAGCTCGCGAAGAAGTTCGCCTTCTTCGATCGAAAGGGCTTCGTCGCGCTCGAATAAAATTTGCCGGCGTTGGCCGAGCGCCATCCGATCACGGTCGGCGGCGTCGTTCGGCCTCTCCGTTCCGAGCCTTGAATGCGAGCTGGTGTACGCCCCTCTGATCTCGCCAAGGCTGGTTTCTTGGGAGAAGACAGGCAGAGCCATCATGAAGAGCCCGGATAAACCGGAGGTGGCAGCGATTATGCCGGCCCACGCACGTCCGTTCCGGTGTCCCATACCAGTCATTCTCAGAAACGGACTCTCATTTAAACGGCACAAGGATCGGTCGCTGAACTGCGGCCTTTGGAAAAGATGAAGATTTATGGTTAAGAAATGCTGAAACCGGGCCGACGCGTTCCGTCCAATGCCCGCAGCCAAGCCCTGAGAGCCTATATTGTCCCAGATCATGAAGCGTGCTTCCGAATCCTTCGATCCAGAAGGTAAGCCGTCGACGGCGATCCTCTCCGCCCTTCGCACGATCGCAACTGAAGCCGAAGGACTGAAGGCACTGAGCGAAAGTCTCGTCGGCGACCGGGCCAATGCGTTCGAACGCACCATCGCGCGCATTCTCGAAATGCGCGGCCGCATCGTCGTCACCGGCGTCGGCAAGAGCGGCCACATCGGCACCAAGATGGCCGCGACTTTCGCGTCGACTGGCACGCCGGCTTTCTTCGTCCATGCGGCGGAAGCCAATCACGGCGATCTCGGCATGATCGGGCAAGACGACATCATCCTTGCCTTGTCCTGGTCTGGCGAAACCAGTGAATTGAAGGGAATTCTGGACTATTCGCGCCGTTTCGGGATCACCCTCATCGCGATGACATCAAAACCCGACTCTGCGCTCGGTCGCAGCGCCGATGAGATTCTACAGTTGCCTCAGGCGACGGAAGCTTGCCCTCATGGGCTCGCGCCGACGACCTCGACGGCGCTCCAGATGGCACTCGGCGATGCGCTCGCGGTCGCCCTGTTGGAACAGCGCCGTTTCACTCCGCAGGATTTTCGCATCTACCATCCCGGGGGCAAGCTGGGCGCGAGCCTCGTCAAAGTTGGAGACGTCATGCATTCTGGAGACGAGATGCCCCTCGTCACCTCGAATACCCTCATGTCCGAGGCGATCCTCGTAATGTCACGTAAGAGTTTCGGTTGCGTCGCGATCACGGACGAGGCTGGTCGGCTCTCCGGAATTATCACCGACGGCGATCTGAGGCGCCATATCTCATCCGATCTTCTCGCCAAGACCGTCGACGATGTGATGACCCGGAACCCGAAGACAGTCGAGCCCGACACCCTCGCCATGGCGGCGCTCGAGACGATCAACGCTTCGAACATCACGTCGTTGATGGTGGTGCGCGAGGCGCAGCCCGTCGGCATCGTGCATCTGCACGATCTCCTGCGGATCGGCGTAGCGTGAAGCTGATCAGAACCAGCCCTTCGAACGAAAATAGATCGTCGGCAGCAGTCCCGACATCACCATCAGCACGATCGCCATCGGATAGCCGAACGACCAGTCCAGTTCGGGCATGATCCGGAAGTTCATGCCGTAAATGGAGGCGATCAGCGTCGGCGGCAGGAAGGCGACCGAGGCGACGGAGAACACCTTTATGATGCCGTTCTGCTCGATCGAGATCATGCCGACCGTCGTGTCGAGTAAAAAGGTCGTTTTGTTCGAAAGAAACGAACAGAAGTCGTTAAGAGAGCGAACGTCTCGCGACATTATCTTCAGCCGCCTTCTCAGACTTTGAGCGTTCTTTTCGCGGCCGTCGAGGACGAGTTGCAGGAACGGCGTCAGCCGATCGAAGATCGCCAGCGCCTCGCGAACGCGCGAGGCGAGGTCGCCGGCCTCGCCGATGCGTCGCAGGAGGCGTTTGAACTCCACCGTTCCAATCGGCTTCTTGCGGCTCGACGAGGAAAAGATATCCGTCGCGATCTGATCGAGATCGGTGGATATCGTCTCCAGAAGATCGGCGACTCGGTCGACCACTGTTTCCAGGATGCCGACGAGCAGGCTTTCGGCTTTGTGGTCTTCGCCGGCCTCCGACATGGCCGAGGAAGTGCCCGGAAGCGGTTTCTCGTCCCTCTTAAGACCCATGATGGACGGATCGTGGCAGAGTCGGGCTGCGAAAATCTTGAAGCTCGTTGGATCGCTGTAGCGGATCGTGACGAGTCGCTTCGACGCCAGCATGAAGGTCACCGGGGCGAAAGAGGGCTGGTCGCTATGGAGGCCGTGGATGACCGGAATATTCATCACCTCGGCGTTCGCGTCACTGTAGAGCCTGCTGGAGATCTCGATCTCCATCATCTCCGCCCGAGAGGGGATCGTCGCCCGGACGAGGGCTTCGACCTTGCGAATCTCGTCCTCGCTCGGTTCGGCAAGATCGACCCAGACAGCCTCCTCCGGAACCGCCTCGTTGGCTATGTCGATCGGACGGCGGGTCATGTGGGACCCATCGGACAGGTAGACGCTGATCATCCCGGAATGGCCATCCTTTCGCCTCTCGATGCTGAGCCAGCTCAGCCGTCGATCGTCTCATGCGCGCCCGCGGAAACGCTCTGGATAGAGCAGACGGTCATCGCACCTCCAGGGAGCCTTCCACCCTCGGCGACGTCGCGTCTGGGAATTCGCCCGGTCAGTTGCTCTTTTCGGGAGAGCTTTCTCCCGCTTCGTCGACAGGCTCGGCGCTTTCCGGCGGCGCTTCGAGGCTCCAGACGACGCCGGTTTCTTCGAAGCTCATCGAAGCCGAACCGCCAAGGCCGCGTGCCGTCATCTTTTGGGTCACCAGCGTTCCGAAGCCTGACCGGCTCGGCTTCTTTACCGGCGGTCCTCCACTTTCGCGCCATTCCATTTCAAACTTGTCGGCATAGGACCAGGTGATCCTCACGAAACCGTCTTCGACTGACAGAGCGCCGTATTTGGCGGCATTCGTCGCAAGTTCATGCAGGGCAAGTCCGATCGTCTGGGCGATGGAGGCGTTCACCCTTAGCCGCGGACCATCATAGCGGATGCGTTTCGTCTGGATGCCGAAGGCCGCGAGTTGATTCTCGATCAGCGCCGAAAGTTCGACGCTCTCCCAGCCTTGGTTCGACAAAAGCTCGGCTGAGCGAGCGAGGGAGGCGAGGGCGTCTGACAGCGTGTTCAGAAATTCGCCGGTGTTGGCGCTTTCGCGAGCCGCTCGCCGGGCGATCGCAGCGACCAGCGCGTACTGGTTCTTCGCCCGGTGTGTCATCTCCCGCATCAAGAGCCGGGTTTGCTCCTCCGCCTCGATCCGGTCGCGCGATGCCCGGTTCAGCACTTTCGATACTTCGCCGATCTCGGCGATGTCTGTTGCTACGTTCCCCGCCGGTTCGCCGCGCCCGATCGCCTGAGCCTGTTTGGAAAGCGCAAGGATCGGCCGTGACACGCGTCGGCCCATCATCACCCCAAGGAAGATGCTGAAACCGGTAAGTATGAGACCGAACGCGATCAGCGCGAACCAGGAGCGCATGATCGGCCGTTCGATTGCGGCGTTCGAGACGGTGACAGTCGTTCGCCAATGGGTGAGTTCGGAGATTTTGGAGGCGTCGATAAGGTTGTCGCTGTCGCTGAAGCCCGGCATGGGCGGACCGGCTTCTTTTTCGATCCTGCGTGGGCCGAACATCTGGCCGTTCGACGCTCCACCGGAGAAAACCTGCTCTCCGTCCTCGTCTTCGACAACGACTGACCAGGCCCCGGGCAGGCTCTCCTCGTTGATGACGTTTTCGAGGCTGTCGAGTGGCTTGGTCAGCGCAACGACATATCGAGCTCCACCGCGTTCTTCTGTTGGAACGGCGACTATGAAGACGAGCTTTTCCAAACGGGGATCGAAAGCGACGCCGGATACATCGATTTGTCCAGTTTCGCGTGCAGCATCGATGATTTGCCGTTCGTGTTTCTGGACGATCGGCTCGTAGGGAGCACTGCTAGAGGAGACGATGACTTCGCCGTCCTCACCGACAAGATCGGCGACAATCCCGCTCTGCTCTAATGCGCGGACGGAACGTTCGCGAAAGATAGTGAAATCCTCACGACCGATGGTGACCGAGGTTGCCAGAACGCGCGCCGTCGCCAAGAGCCCGACAACCTCGCGATCGAAGGCGTTGGAAACGATCTCAGCCATGTCGCCCACCTGTGCTCGGGCGAGTTCCTGCTGTTGGTCGGAAAATCGGTAGATCAGCAAGGCGCTGAAGAGGAGCGCCGGCGTGAGCACCATCAACGTCAGCGTGGTCAGATAGACAAGCAAGGATGGGCGCAGCATCGCGTGAGCGAGACGGCTCAAACGCAGGCGACCCCGAGGCAGAGGCACACGCCCCCAACGCAGAAGCCGTTTAGACTGGCCCGCCCGTTTGCCGAGGCTCATGAAATCGATGCCCTGCCGCTTGGCCGAATCGACGAAGAGTGTCGGATCCGGCTTTGCCCCCTCGACGGCTCGCGCCACTCGAATCAGCTCGACCTTTCGCCGGAAGCCGTGTGCGGGGTGCCGTCACTCGCGTGGAACTAGACCCGACTTGCCTTAATGTGACAAGCGCCGCGAGTGCCTGTGAAATAACACCTGCGATGCAGATTTCGCCATGCCGCGGGGTTTGTGGACATGCGCGAAGCCGGCGCGGCGGCGGTTCGCTAGCGAATGCGCAACTAGTGTTGCCGGAGGGCAACGGAGGACGTGTTCAGGTCCGACACTGACTGGCGCGTGGTCTCTGCATTACCGGCGTGCTGTTTGAGCGACAGGCCGAGTCCGCTCGGTGAAAGAACCGACAGGTGTCAGTTTCGAGCCACGCGCTGTCATCGCCGGTAATGCCACCGATACGAACGGCGAACATGTACCACTTCCATTCCGGTCTTGTCGGCTTCGACAATCACACTCTGAGAGCTCGAATGCTGCCGAAGCTACCGACCCTCACCTCGGTCTATCGAAGCATATCTTTTCGCCTTACCTCCAAGGCCGACCTCGACTCCGATCGATATACAAACGGTTTGCTGGCGTTCCATTGTGATGCTCGAAACGTGCCTCTTCCTTGGATGTCCCGCGGCAGGCCCGGGGCCTGGAACGTGATTGTTCTCATGAACGCCGTGAGATCTGCGGACACCCGACTTGTTCCGCAACGCAGCCTCAGCTTTAAGCGATGACGAGATCGAGAAATAAGGGTCGCGGACATGCGGGAAGACGGGAAGATCTATCTCGGTACCAGCCGTGATCCTTCGAATGCCAACAAGAAGGGCGAATACCTCGATCTGAAGCTCGCCAACCGACACGGGCTCGTCACCGGTGCGACCGGCACCGGGAAGACGGTGACGCTGCAGATCCTCGCTGAGGGGTTTTCGGAAGCCGGCGTTCCTATTGTTTGTGCCGATATCAAAGGCGATCTTTCCGGTATTTCCGCGAGAGGCGAAGACAAGGATTTCCTCACGAAACGCGCCTCCGAGATCGGCCTCGATCCCTATTATCGCGACTACTTCCCGGTCGTCTTCTGGGACATCTTCGGCGAGCAGGGCCATCCCATTCGAACAACCGTCACCGAGATGGGGCCGCTCCTCCTTTCGCGGCTGATGGACCTGTCCGACGCCCAGGAAGGCGTCCTCAACATTGCGTTCAAAATCGCCGACGACGAGGGCCTGCTCCTCCTCGATCTAAAGGACCTCCAGGCGATGCTCGCATACGTAGTGGAGAGTGCATCCGAGATCTCAAAGACCTATGGCAATGTGACGAAAGCGTCGGTGGGTGCGATTCAGCGCTCGCTGCTCGTCCTAGAGCAGCAGGGTGCGGAGCAATTCTTCGGCGAACCGGCCCTTTCGATCGCCGACCTGATGAGGACCGATCGCGATGGGCGTGGGGTCGTGAACATCATAGCCGCTGACAAGCTGATGATGAACCCGCGTCTCTACGGCACTTTCCTGCTCTGGCTTCTCTCCGAACTCTTCGAAGAACTGCCCGAAGTGGGGGACCTGGAGAAACCCAAGCTCGTCTTCTTCTTCGATGAGGCGCATCTTCTCTTCGACGACGCGCCCAAGATCCTGCTGGAACGGATCGAACAGCTCGTGAAGCTCATCCGCTCGAAGGGCGTCGGCATTTATTTCGTTACACAGAACCCGCTCGACCTGCCGGACAGCGTGCTCGCCCAACTCGGCAACCGGGTGCAGCATGCGCTGCGCGCCTATACCCCGCGCGAACAGAAGGCGGTGAGGACCGCTGCGGAGACCTTTCGGCCGAACCCGGAATTCGACGCCTACGAGACGATCACCAATCTCGGTGTCGGCGAGGCACTGGTCTCGACGCTCGGACCGAAGGGTGTCCCCTCCGTCGTCGAGCGCACGCTCATCCGTCCACCCGCGGCCAGTCTCGGCCCGATCACGGACGACCAGCGATCCGAACTCATCCGCAGGAGCCAGGTCGCCGGCAAGTACGATCATCCCGTCGACCGAGAATCGGCCTACGAAATGCTTGCCGGCCGCGCCGAGGACGAGCTTAAGCGCGAAGAGGAGGCCCGGCGTCGCGAAGAGGAAGAGCCGCGCCGCACCCGGACCGGATTCCAGATGCCGGATTTCGGTTCCGGCGGGCGCGACGACACCCAGGACTACGACGACGAAGAGGTGCCGTCCGACCGGCGCGCTCCGCGCCGCAGGCGTCGTTCGGCTTCGAGCTATCAACGCCAGTCCGTGGCGGAGACGATCATGAAGCAGGTCGGTCGGACACTCGCCTCCACCGTGACGCGGGCCGTGGTCCGGGGAATTCTAGGCAGCTTGAAGAAGGGCCGGTAGTTTCGGCCGCCCGAAATCTCGGGATCCGGCCGATTGAAGACCACGGCTTTTATTTGACCCATCGGCGCACCACATCCCCAGGTAGGGTGCCGCACCGATTGAGCGGCGAACAGGTGATGGAGCGATGCAGATGAACGGCGAGAAATCTCAGGCCACCTCATACCTCTTGTGGTTCTGCTGCCTGTTCATCGTCTGCGGTCTCCACCGCTTCTACCTCGGCCGCCCGTGGACGGGTCTTCTCTGGTTGCTCACCGGCGGTCTGCTCGGCATCGGCCAGATTATCGACCTCTTCCTGATCCCGGGAATGGTTCGCGAACAAAACATGGAAAATCGGCTCGCTGGCTACGATCGTGACAGGATCCGCCGATGACGATCAATCAACCCCTGGCCGAAGAGAAGTCGAAGGCGGTGTCTTACCTTCTTTGGTGCTCCTGCTTCTTCGGCGTCTGCGGTATTCATCGCTTCTACAACGGTCGGCCAGTCTCCGGCACAATCTGGCTGCTGACGCTCGGCTTCCTTTATATCGGACAGATCATCGATCTGTTCCTGATTCCGGGCATGGTGCGGGAGGAGAATCTGGAACGCAGCATTGCCCTGCGCGAGCGTGACGATCGCGCACTTCTCTGATCAGATCAGGGTCGGGTGACAGGGTACGTCTTTTGCGAAAGTAAGGGGCGCCTCAAGCGTCCCTCTCTGGTTTCGTTGCCTATACAATCAGACTTTGCGGCTTCCATTCCGCCGCTTTCAGTTTCTCCGCGCTCGGCGCCGGGTCGGACAGCATCGCTGCGTGGAGTTCCGCGGTGACGTCCGCTTTGCCGCGTCCGATGCCGGCAATGACTTTGCCATTCTTGATGTAGAAGGCGGTGTAGCTGCCGTTCTCGATATCGCCCTCGATATGGACGTCGTCGTAACTTTCCGCATGGCCGACATAGTGGATCGGCCCGTATTGTGCCGACCAGAAGAACGGCACACCGGCGAAGGCGCCCTCATCCCCCAGCATGGCCCGGGCCGCATGGCGGCCATGCTGTTCGGCGACGCGCCAGTGCTCGATCCGGGTGGAATAGCCGCGCTTATAGAGCGGGAAGTCGGCGACGTCGCCGCCGACCCACAGGCGATCGGCGGCCCTGAGGTTCGCATCGACCGAGACCTTCCCGTCCTTCGCGAGATCGCCGAAGGCGTCGAGATTGGGCTTGGCTCCGACGGCTAGGATTATGAGCCCGGCACGAATCGTCTCACCCCCTTCGGTGGTCACGCCAGTCGCCATCCCGTCGGACGCTTCGATCTTCTCAACCCTGGCGCCGAGCTTCATCGTGACGCCTTTGGATTTGTGCTGCTCGGTGATCTGCCTGGCAACGGCATCGCCCCATTTGGAAGCGAAGGGCAACTCCTCTGGCGTCACGACGGTAATATTCCTCCCGTCGCCCGCGAGCGCAGCCGCGGCCTCCATTCCGATGAAGCCTGAGCCGACAATAACAATCTCCGTTTCGACTTCGGCCGCCCCAAGCAGCGCCTTGCCGTCGTTCAGGCTACGCAGGGTGAAGACGTTCGGCATATCGGCATTTTCGATCGGCAGCTGAGCGGAACCGCTTCCAGGCGCCGCGAAGCAGGCGTCGTAGGTTAGTTCCGAAGGTGCGCCCTTGCCTTCGAGCGTCAGATGCCGCGCTTCTGCATCGATCTTCGTCACTCGCGCATGGACTCGCTCAATGCCAAGATCGTGCAGTTCATCGCGGCTTGCGAGCGTCATCTTTTCGGGCGTCGTCCCGCCCTTCAGATAGGCCTTTGAAAGGTCGGTACGGTCGTAGGGCGGCGTGTCCTCCTGACCGATCATCACGATTCGCCCGTCGAAGCCGCGCTTTACGAGTTCCTGGGCGCAGGCGAGCCCCGCTGCGCCCGTGCCTATGATCGCGAACACTGCATCGCCGCCGGTCTTGCGCTCGCTCTGGGCCACCTCAGGCCGATGGATGTGGGCGCCTTCCGGCACCTCGACCATGATCCGGCCATTCTGCACCGAAACGACGAAGCGGGTCAGGCAGCCTTGGCCGGGCGGCTCGATATGGTCGCCGCTGTCGAGGTCGAAGATGGCATGATGCCATGGGCAAATAACCGTATTGGCGACCCGCGTGCCGTTCTTCAGCGGCGCGCCTTTGTGAGTGCATTTGGCGCCAGTCGCGAAGACACGTTCGCCGTCGCGGGCCAGAAGCAGCTTGGTTTCGCCGACTTCGACTTCTTTCAGCTCGTCGGGCCCCAATTCGTCGAGTCCGAGGACATCATGCTGCATTGTCGTCTATCCTTATGGCGCGTGGGCGAGCCGCCGCGATGCATGTTCGATATTTGCGATCCAACTTGGAAGATGGAACGCCCGTTCCGGCTGGAAACCCGGCTTGGTGATCTGCTGTCGCCTCAAACGCAAAACGGGCCGCGAAGCGCGACCCGTTCGATATGCTGCGACGGCGACAGTTCGTCTCAGGCGATCCCGCCTTGCGTCACCAGAACCTGGGTGCCGGATGGCACTCGATCGTAGAGATCGATGATGTCCTGGTTCATGAACCGTATGCAGCCGGAGGAGTTGTTCGTGCCGATCGTCCAATATTCGGGGGAACCATGCAGACGATAAAGCGTGTCGCGTCCACCCTGGAAGAGATAGAGAGCGCGCGCGCCTAGCGGATTACCGATGCCGGGCTCCATGCCGCCATTCTCCGCGGAGTATTCCGCGAGTTCGGGTTTGCGCTGGATCATCTCTGCGGGTGGCGTCCAGGTCGGCCATTTTTTCTTCCACTGCACCTTGGCACGGCCCGACCATTCCATGCCGGCCCGTCCAACGCCAACGCCGTAGCGCATCGCCCTGCCGCCTGGCTGAACGAGATAGGCGAACTTGTTGGCTGTATCGACGACAATTGTGCCCGGCGCCTCGCCAGTCGGATCGGCGACTTCCTGCCGATAGTAGATCGGATTGACCCGTGAGAGGTCGACCGCTGGAATTCGGTAACCGCCGTCATAGACGGCATCGTACATCCTGCGATACCGGGCGCTCGGTGCGCCGAAGGTCGATCCCGATCGGCTATCATAGCCGGATGGACCGCCATCGGCGTTGAACGCCGACATCCCGATAATGCGGGCGCGCGGACCGGATGACGAGCACCCTGCGAGTGCAGCGCCAGCTGTCAGGCCAAGACCCATAAGGAATTTGCGTCGCGAATGAAGCGAGGTCATGTTCGGTTTTCTCCAGCCAATCTGTGACGCGCTCTTGATGGCGCTGACACAGGTTCTTTCGAAGCTTAAGCCTCACATGCTACATCGAGTTCCGCGCGGTACACCTCGTCTCACGTTCAAGTGATCTGGGTGTCGGATGGTGTAAGGGACGAGCGTAGCGGTCCAAGGGCGGTTCGCTCGCGAGAGGCGGGACCTTCAACAGGCAGGGACGATCGAATGGCTAAAGACGCGCAAGGGACGCCCGACCGGCGCTCGCGGACCTGGTTCGACGGAAGGTGGCACGAAGGCGCGTTGAACTGCGTGAGCCCTGCTACTCACGGTCTTTGGCTCGGTAGCTCTGTATTCGACGGCGCGCGTTGGTTCGAGGGATTGTCACCCGATCTCGACCTCCACTGTCAGCGCGTCAATCGGTCCGCGCGGGCGATGGGTCTCGAGCCAACGATGGCCTCCGGAGAGATCGAGAGGTTGGTTCTCGAAGGCATCGCTGATTTCGATGGAAACACCGCAATCTACGTCAAGCCGATGTATTGGGCGACGGCCGGCGGCTTCATGGGCGTGCCGCCGGAGCCGTCCTCGACTGTCTTTTGCCTCTATCTCTTCGAGTCGCCGATGATGGAGCCGACTGGCTTCACTCTAGGGCTGTCACCCTTCCGCCGACCGACGGTCGAGGTCGCGATGACCGACGCCAAGGCCGGCTGTCTCTATCCCAATTCCGGCAGGGCAATCACCGAGGTCCGCTCTCGCGGGTACGACAACGCTTTGATGTGCGACATGCTCGGCAATGTCGCAGAGACAGCGACGTCCAACATCTTCCTTGCCAAGAACGGCGTCGTGATGACGCCGATTGCAAACGGCTGTTTCCTATCGGGCATCACACGCGCACGCGTGATCGAATGCCTGCGCGCCGACGGCGTCGAGGTGATCGAGAAGACGCTCCGGCCGCAGGATTTCCTTGAAGCGGACGAACTGTTCTCCACCGGCAACCATTCGAAGGTCGTCCCGATCACGCGTTTCGAGAGCGTCTCCTTCCAGCCGGGCCATTTCTACAGACGTTCGCGCGAGCTTTACTGGGAGTTCGCGAAGGCTGGTGTGGCCTGAGGCCAGAGCAGTCAGTCTCGTCGAGCGGACCGAATATTCCGTAACGTTCTCTTTTTCGGCGGCGAATTCTCTAAAGTAAGCCCCAGCGATGGCCGCTGTCGGACTTCGAGGAGGAGATATCGACCGATGACCAAACGTTACGCCGCTACGCTCCTGTTCGCGGGAGCCGGATTGATCTCCACAACCGTCTTTGCGCAGACCCCTCCCTTCGGGCAGGCTGAAGACACCGACTACGCAGAAAAGGTCTGGTCGGCCATGGTCGACAAGAACCTTGCAGGCGACGGTGCAATCCATGCCTTCCCATACACCGGTAGCCAGCCGCATGGGGAAATGCTCGAGACCTTCTACACGAACGCCGAAATTGATGGCCATTCCGGATCGTTGATCATCAAACGCAACTATCTGGGCGAGGAAGCTTCCGATGTTCTGGTCGATCCGGGCGCTGCAATGGACTCAGTGACCGTGATGTTCAAACGCGAAGATGGCTACGACACCGAAAATCAGGACTGGTTTTACGCCAAATTTGCTCCGGACGGATCCCTGCAGTCGAATCCGCAGGGCATCCCATTGGCCGGACGTGTCGCCAAGGGCAATGCGGAAGCCGGCTGTATCGCCTGCCATAGCAAAGCGACAGGCGAAGATTTCCTCTACACGACGGACCGGTCCGACTGGTAAGCCGTAAGTGCGTGTCCTGTCCCCGGCGCGACGCGAGCGTCCGCCGGGCGGTCGAACGATCGAACGACCGGAATTTCTTCGGCGGATAGCACCGAACCCGCTGGCATTGCGCCGCATCCCCTCTAGCTCTCGTTTCAATGGTGAGCGCCGCGCAAATGAAGCTCCGCGCGTCACCGAAACTCTGGCGAATCCAAGAGGAGATGAAACATGGCTTTCGAGCTACCTGACCTTCCCTATGCCTATGACGCGCTCGGCCCCTACATGTCGGCGGAGACGCTAGAATATCATCACGACAAGCATCACAACGCTTATGTGACAAAGGGCAACGAGCTGGCCAAGGAAGCCGGCATGGACGGCAAGTCGGTCGAAGAAGTCGTCAAGGCCTCGCACGGATCCAACCAGCCGCTCTTCAACAATGCCGCTCAGCACTACAACCACATTCACTTCTGGAAATGGATGAAGCCGAATGGCGGCGGCAAGAACCTTCCGGGTTCACTAAAGACCGCATTCGACCGCGACCTCGGCGGCTACGACAAGTTCAAGGCTGATTTCGAAGCCGCCGGCGCCGGTCAGTTTGGTTCGGGCTGGGCTTGGGTCGCGGTCGAGAACGGCAAGCTGGAGATCATGAAGACGCCGAACGGCGAGAACCCTCTGGTTCACGGCGCGACGCCCATCCTCGGCGTCGATGTATGGGAGCACTCCTATTATATCGACTACCGCAACGCTCGTCCGAAATACCTGTCGGCCTTTGTCGATAACCTCATCAACTGGGAACATGTCGAAGAAATGTATCGCCAGGCAACGAACTGACCCAACGTCGTTCGTATGATACTAGAGGCCCTGCCGTTACCGCTGGCGGGGCCTTTTCTTTGGGAGCATTGCAGGTCTCGGATCACGAAGACGTCATGACTTGTCATCCCGGAAGAATTGCCGCACCGGCAAACGCTTTTATCTTCTTCCTGTGATGTTCCAACCTCGGAGGCCCGATCGACCTATGCGAATTTCCTCCTTCCGCATCTCAACATCCATCCTTGCAGCCGCGAGCATGCTCTTTGCTGCAAGTGCCGTCGCGCAGAACACTGCCCCCATAAAGGAGCGACAGGAACTGATGGAGTCGAACGGTGACTCCGCCAAGGCGGCGAGCGCCATGATCAAGGGCGAGCAGCCATTCGACGCCGCCAAGGCTAAGCAGATTTTCAATGACATCCACGGCGTCGCCATGAAATTTGGCGACTACTTCCCCGAGGACTCCAAGACCGGCAACGAGACCGAAGCCGCTCCGGCCATTTGGGAACAGCCCGAGGAATTCGAGGCCGCGCTGACTAAGTTCCAGGAGGAATCTGCCACAGCGATGGAAGCGAGTGTGGAGGACCTAGAATCCTTTCGGCAGCAGTTCGGCATGGTCGCAGAGAACTGCAAAGGCTGCCACGAGGACTTCCGCATCGACGACGACTGATCCAGTCACATCCGAACTCCGGCCGATCGCCGCGTTTGGAGGTCGGCCAACCCTGCTCGAGGCTCTTCGGGATCATCACGAATGATGGCTGTAGCGCGGGCATTCTCCCTTGAGTGAAAAGCATCGTCGCCGAACTCTATGAAACGCGCCCTAATCGCCTTTCTTACGGTCGCCCTCGTAGTAGCAGGTGTGGGCTGGCTCCTTACTGCTCCTTCGACGCTTGATGCGGCAATTCTTCCGAACCCCAAGACGGGCAATGCCGAGCGAGGCGAACTCGTTTTCTGGGCGGGGGGTTGTGCATCTTGCCATGCCGACGGGGATGCCGAGGAAGAGGAGAAGTTGCGACTCGGTGGCGGCGATCCAATCGAGTCAGATTTCGGAACCTTCTATGCCCCCAATATTTCACCCGATCCTGACGCTGGGATCGGGAACTGGAGCTTCACCGATTTCGCGAACGCTATGAAACAGGGCGTCTCACCTGACGGCCAGCACTATTATCCGGCGTTCCCCTATTCCTCTTACGCCCGCATTTTGGATCAGGATTTGGCTGATCTTTGGGCGTTCTTACAGACGCTTCCTGCCGTTGCTGACGCGGCGCCCGACAACGAAATTCCCTTCCCCTTCAACATTCGCCGAGGTGTTGGAGTCTGGAAGTTCGCCTTTCTTGACGACGCGTCCGAGCCGATCGTTGCCCTTCCGGAGGATGCCGGGGAATCGGCCGGACGCGGTCGCTATCTCGTCGAGGCCCTGGGGCACTGCGGCCAGTGCCACACCCCTCGATCATTCATGGGTGCGGGCGGGATGATTGAGAGCAAATGGCTAGCAGGCGGTCCAAACCCCGACGGCGACGGCCGCATTCCCAACATAACCTCTTCCGAAGCCGGTGTAGGCTCCTGGTCCGAATCCGATCTCGCCTACTATTTCGAGAGTGGCTTCACGCCCGACTTCGACTCCGTCGGTGGCTCGATGGTGGACGTGCAGGAGAACCTCGCGCAATTGCCTGCCGCAGACCGCGAAGCGATCGCCGCCTACCTGAAGGCAGTACCGCCGATTGGTGCCGAGGCAGAATGACCGCGATCATAATAAGTCGCGTGGCTATCCAACGATACGGGTGAAACCCCGACACGGCGACTATTCCGTCCATATGAACGAAAACTCCGTGTTACGCCGCTGAGGCCGGCGCCTCTCCGCTTATAGTCGGCTTCCACTTTTCAAGCTGCAGACCGGCGCGCCAGTAATAGCCTAGCGGATCGCTCGACGCATAAGGGCAGGTCGCTGCTTCACCGTGCAGGAAGTAAGCCTTGCGCCCCTCCCGCCAAGCTTTACTCTCCAGGAACGCCTTCTCGATCGTCGCTGCCAGACGCACCATTGTCATCGCCCAAGCCTCCTACCACCAATGAAAATATTGGTAGGTAGCCAAGCTTTCGCGAAGCTGCTCTTTCCTTTGGGTTTGTTTCGAAGAACTGCGAAAGATAAGCGACAGAGATGACGATCCTCTTCGGAATGTGGGCCGTCATCGCACAGACGTGGAGGGAGATGCGGAGGGACCAGGCGCGAGCCTGGCACTCGATCCTTTACGCATCGGCTAGCGCGCCTCGCCCGCCAATCTCTCCACCTCCGGGGCTCCGGACGGAAGGCGGCTCGCCAGCAAGGCCAGTGTGAGGAAGAGAGCGATCTGGACGCTGAGAGCGGCTTCGAAGCTTGCTTTGTATGTCTCCGGCGATGACGAACTGCCGAGGACGCCGAAGAAGATCTGTCCGAGGACTGCAACGCCAAGGGCGCCACCGATCTGCTGAAAGGTCTGCAGGGCACCTGATCCAGAACCCGCGTCTCGGTTATCGACGACGGTCAGGATCGTTGCGAAGAGCGGCGCGACCGTGATGCCCATGCCGAGGCCGGCGAGCACCAAGGGAGCGGTGAACGCCCAGTGGTCCGTCGTCTGGTCGACGCCCGAGACCACCGTGAGCAGATAGATCATCCCGCTCGCCAGAATGAGCGGCCCTGTGACCAACCGTGCCTTCGCATAAGCCGAACCGAAACGCCCGGAAACGAGCGAGGCGATGAAGACGCCGACGGAGAACGGCGTTGTCGCAAGCCCCGATTCGAGCGGCGTGAACCCGAAACCGACCTGCAGGAAGATCGCCGTCACGAAGAAAAAGCCGGGTATTCCGGCAAACAGCGTCGCGGTCATCGTAAGGCCGAGCAGGAAATGGCGATTCGTGAGAAGGCTTATCGGCAGAAGCTGCGTTTTGTTCATCCGGGCACGTCTGGCCTCCCATTTCACGAAGGCAGTGGCCATGGGCAGGCTCGCGGCCATCATCGCGAAGCACCACCACGGCCAGCCGAATTCGCGGCCTTCGACGAGCGGAAAAACGACCGTGAAAACGGCGAGCGCGGCGAGCGCCACACCGCATAAATCCAACGGCTCATAATCGCCGCGCCGGGTCCGCGGGATCAGCCGCCAACCCATGACCAAGGCGAAGAGGCCGATCGGGATGTTGACGAGGAAGATCGGCCGCCACTCGAGCCCGTAGATGTCGGCCGCGATCAGGGCGCCACCCGCAAGAGGGCCGGTGACAGCGGCCATGCCTGCAGTCACTCCGAACAGCGAAAAGGCAAAACCTCGTTCCTCACGTGAGAACGTGACCTGAACGAGCGCGAGTACTTGCGGCATCATCATTGCGCTCGACAGGCCCTGGACGAAGCGCGACGCGATGAGGAGACCGATGGTCGGGGCGAGGCCGCAAAGCGCCGAGCCGACCGTGAACCCGGATATGCCGATCAGGAACATCCGCTTGCGTCCGACAATATCACCGAGCCGCCCGAAGGGCAGAAGTCCAAGGGCGAACGAAAGAATATAGGCTGCAACGACCCATTCGATTTCCGCGCTTGATGCGCCGAGGTCGGCGGTCAGGCTGGGCACCGCCACGTTCACGATCGTCACGTCGACGAGATTCATGAAACCCGCGAGCAGAAGCACCGCGAGGATGATCCAGCGGCGCGGGTCGCCTTCCAGGCTATCTTTGTTCTCAGCGGTCGTCGTCAACATAAAGGCCTTTCCTCGTCCTTCGCGGGCGAAAAACGAGCGCCGCTCGTCACCTGAACGGCGGCGGGAAAGCAAAGGGGACGGGAGTGGCTTCAATCTGCCTACGGTTCAGATCGTCCCGGTCATCTTCAGCGCGAAGGCGTAGATATAGGCGACTTCTTCGAGCTTGGTGAAGCGTCCAGAGGCGCCGCCATGGCCGGAATCCATATTGGTACGCAGGATGACGGGATTGTCGTCGGTCTTCATCGCCCTGAGCCTGGCGACCCATTTCGCCGGCTCCCAGTAGGTGACACGAGGGTCGGTAAGGCCGGCGAGCGCCAGGATCGGCGGATAGGCCTGCGCTTTCACGTTGTCGTAAGGGCTATAAGCCGCGATCACCTGATAGTCTTCGCCTGACAGGATCGGATTGCCCCATTCGGGCCATTCCGGCGGTGTCAGCGGAAGGGTGTCGTCCAGCATGGTATTGAGGACGTCAACGAATGGTACGACGGCGACGATCGCACCAAATGTCGCGGGCGCCATGTTCGCGACTGCGCCCATCAGCATGCCGCCCGCCGACCCGCCATGGGCGACGATCCGCCCCTCGCTCGTGAAGTTCTCCGCCACGAGATGATTGGCGGCGGCGATGAAGTCGGTGAATGTGTTCGCCTTGTTCTGCCGGCGGCCTGCTTCGTACCACGCGAACCCCTTGTCCTTGCCGCCGCGGATATGCGCAATGGCGTAGACGAAGCCACGATCGATCAAAGAGAGCGTGTTGGTGCTGAACGAGGCAGGGATCGATATTCCATAGGAGCCGTAGCCGTAGAGTAGGCAAGGTGCCGAACCGTCGATCGGCGTATCCTTGTGATGTACCACCGAGACAGGCACCAGTTCGCCATCCTTTGCCGGTGCGAAGATGCGCCGCGCTACGTAATTCTGCGGGTTGTGGCCGGACGGCACTTCCTGCGTCTTCAGGAGCGTCCGCTCGCGGGTCTCGACATTGTATTCGAAGGTTTGCGCCGCCGTCGTCAACGACGAATACGAGAATCGGATGACGTCGGTGTCGTACTCGTAGGTGCCGATGAGGCCCAGCGAGTAGGCTTCTTCATCGAAGGCGATTGAATGCTCAGGCCCGTCGGTCGGATCGGGGCTGCTGTTGAATTTCTTCACGACGATGCGTGGCAGGCCGTCACGCCTCTCCAGCCAGACGAGATGCCGCTTGAGTGCCATATGACTGATGATGAGCCTGCCCTCTTCATGAGGGACGACGTCCACCCATGCGGAACGCTCTGGTTTGTCCATCGGTGTCGTGACGATCTTGAAGTCGCGCGCGCCGTCGGCATTGGTGCGAATGTAGAGGCAGTCTTCTCCCTCATCGACATCATATTCGATGCCTGTCTCCCGCTCGGCGATCAGCCGCGGTTCTGCTGCCGGGTTCGAGGCCGGGATCATCCAGCATTCGGACGTCTCGTGATCATGAATGTCGATCAGCACGAGCCGGCCGGACTGGCTCTTGCCGACGCCCATGAAGAACCCCGAATCGGTCTCCTCGTAGATCAGGCGGTCCTCGTCCGGATCGCTGCCGAGCGCGTGGTAGAAGACCTTGCTCGGTCGGTGGTTTTTGTCGAGCCGAGTGTAGAAGAAGCCGCGTGAATTGGACGCCCAGGCCGCCGCGCCGCTTGTGTCCTGGATCACCGTACCAGTGTTTGCGCCTGACTCGGCATCGCGGATCGCCAGGAGATAATACTCCGATCCCTTGTCGTCATAAGACCAGGCAAGCGTCGTGTGATCCGGCGAATGGGTGACGCCGCCCATGGAGAAATAGGACCGATCCGCCGCCTCGCTCGGGCCGTCGACGAGGATATGCGGCTCGCTCGATGTTTCTGCGCCACGCCGGTAGCGTACGAACCGCGGATATTCCGCGCCGGCCTCGTAGGCGACGCCGTAGGAGAAGTCGCCATCGGGCGCGGGTACGGACGAATCGTCTTCCTTGATGCGTCCGCGCATCTCCGCGATCAGCGCCTCGCGCAATTCCTTCGTGTCGCCCATCACCTCTTCGGCATAGGCATTCTCCGCTTCCAGATGAATGCGGATCGACGGATCGAGGACGCTCGTATCCTTGAAGACATCCTGCCAGTTCGCAGCTCTCAGCCAGGCATATTCGTCCGATCTCGCAATACCATGGCGCGTATCTCGCTCGATAAGGCGTTCGGCCGTGGGCGGACTGGGGAGATTAACGGGCATCAAACTCGCTCGGGACTTGACGGAATGTCTGGGAGCCGGCGGCACGAACGCACCGCCAAAGGCGTGAGGGGGCACGATAGCCGATTGGGCGCTTCGAGCAAAACTCGGGCCATGTCGCACACTACGAAGTCGTGAGGAGGTTTTGATTCCGCGTTCGAACCGAGTGCGCTTTCACGGCCGCTATGGCTTGCCCCGAGCGGACACGGTTTCTATGAAGAAACGGATCGATGCGTTTGGGCGACCGGATGCAGGACTCAAGGAGGGATGGGGCGCTGATGGATCAATTGAACGGCTTCGTCTCCGACTTCGGCTATGTGGCATTGATCCTGCCCTTTCTCGCAGCCGCTGTCGCGCCGCTCCTCACTTCGGTCCTCAAATCCCATTCCACCTGGCTTCTAGCGCTAGCACCGGCCGCCGCTTTCGTCATTTTTTTGCGCGGCATCTTCGAGATTGCCAAGGGTACCGTGCATCGCTGGGGGTTCGAGTGGATCCCCAGTTTTGACATCGCCTTTTCGTTCCGCCTGGACGGCCTTTCGATGGTGTTCGCGCTGCTGATCACGGGGATCGGCACGTTCATCATCCTTTATTCCGGTGGTTACATGAAGGGCCACAAGGATCAGGGCCAGTTCTATTCCTTCATGCTGATGTTCATGGGTTCGATGCTCGGGCTCGTCGTCGCCGATGACCTCATCACGCTTTTCGTCTTCTGGGAACTCACCTCGATCACCTCATTCCTGTTGATCGGCTTCGACCATACTCGGGAGAAGGCGCGGCGGGGAGCTGTCCAGGCATTGGTCATTACTGGCGGCGGCGGCCTAGCGCTTCTCGCAGGCCTCATCGCCATTCGAGAGTTGCATGGCCTCACCTCTCTCAGTGATATTCTCGAAGCGGGCGACGCCTTGCGCGAAAGCCCGTATTATCTGGCGGTCCTGATTCTCGTTCTCTGTGGCGCCTTCACGAAATCGGCGCAAATGCCCTTCCACATCTGGCTTCCGAACGCGATGGAAGCGCCGACGCCCGTCTCGGCCTATCTGCATTCGGCCACCATGGTGAAAGCCGGCGTCTATCTGCTTCTCAGGATGCATCCTGCGCTGGGCGAGACGACGCTTTGGATGACCATTTTACCGATCTTCGGGGCGATCACCCTAGTCGTTGGTGCGCTGCTGGCCGTCCGCGCGAGCGACATCAAAATAACGCTCGCCTACACGACTGTCGCTTCCCTCGGGCTTTTGGTCATGCTGATCGGTGTCTCATCGGAGACCGCGATCATTGCGGCGACGCTTTATTTGATCGCCCACTCGCTG
The DNA here is from genome assembly GCF_000153705.1 of Fulvimarina pelagi HTCC2506. Classification (GTDB taxonomy): domain Bacteria; phylum Pseudomonadota; class Alphaproteobacteria; order Rhizobiales; family Rhizobiaceae; genus Fulvimarina; species Fulvimarina pelagi. Next base: position 2,096,804 of record NZ_DS022272.1, on the reverse strand, counting down.
TTCAAAGGCGGGCTTTTCATGGTTGCCGGCTCGGTGGACCACGGTGCCCATACCCGCGAAATTCACCGGCTCGGCGGGCTTGCGCGGCACATGCCGATTACCTTCGTCGCAGCACTACTTTGCGCACTCTCCATGGGCGGTATCACGCCTTTCGTCGGCTTCCTCGCCAAGGAAGAGATTTACCACGCGCTCGAATACGGCGATTTCTATCACGTCGCTCTGCTGATCGCGGCGATCGCGGGCAACGCGCTGATGTTCGCCGCCGCTTTCATAGTCGCGCTGCAACCCTTCGTCGGCACCAAGCCGCAGCATATCGACCATCCGCATGAGAGTGGTCTCAGAGTCTGGCTGGGGCCGCTGGTGCTCGGTGCACTGTCGCTCGTCGGCGCTCTCTACTACGGCGTCTACCACGAGCTCTTTTCTTCCCCGATGGCAACGGCCTCCTACGGCGAGGCGGTGGAGATCGAGATCGGCTGGGTGCCGCATCTCAATCTCGCATTCGCGCTCTCCTGCCTGACGATCGTTCTGGGCGTAATAATTTATCTGGCCTCAACGCAGATCCGTCAGAAGCTCGCCCAGTTCCTCGCTGCGATCGGCTGGGGACCGGACTATGGCTTCGACCAGGCGATGCGTGGCCTCGTACGCCTGGCTTTTGGCGTCACGCTGATCGTCCAGCCGGGCCGGCTCGACTACTACATGACGACGGTCATGATTGCGCTCGTTGCCGCACTGTTCGGTTCGATGTGGTGGGCGGATGGTTTCCCAAGTGTTCCGGAACTCCCCGATCTCCTGCCCTATGAGTGGATTATCCTCGGCCTGATCGTCTTCGGGATCCTCGCCGTGGTTGTCTCCAGAAACCGCCTCCAAGCAATCGTTTCTCTCGGCATCCAGGGTTATGCCGTTGCTTTCATCTTCATGCTACAAGGCGCGCCCGATCTGGCATTCACGCAGTTCATGGTCGAGACCCTCTCGGTCGTCATCCTCGCACTTGTGATGACGCGGCTGAAGTTGTCGCCGAGCGACCATCGTCCGCTCGCACAGAAACTGCCTGACGCGACCATCGGCGTTCTGGCCGGTATCGGCTTCGGCCTCTTCCTTCTCGCGGTTGTCCAGAGCGATTTCGATCGCAGCCTCTCTGATTTCTTCGAACGCTACAGCTACGCCATCGCACACGGGCGCAACATCGTGAACGTCATCCTCGTCGACTTCCGCGGCATTGATACGATGGGTGAGATTGCGGTGGTCATGACTGCCGGCCTAGCGGTGCTCGCCCTTATCCGCATCCGGGTCGGCCGGCGCGGCATCCGAACGAACGATCCCATGGAGGTAACCCCATGAGAACCATCATCTTCCGCTTCACCGCGCCGTACCTGACGAGCCTGATGGTGCTGTTCTCGATTTTCGTGCTGCTGCGCGGCCACAACGAGCCTGGCGGCGGCTTTATCGGTGGCCTCATCGCAGCTTCGGCCTTCGCGATATACGGCATTGCGTGTGGTGTCGCGCCGGTACGAAGGGCCTTGCATTTTCATCCGATGGCCATTGCGGCGGCCGGGCTGATGCTTGCGGTTCTTTCAGGCGTCCTTTCGCTCTTGATCGGCGTCGAATTCCTCACCGGATTATGGGCATTCCCCACATTTCTTGGCACAGAGGTGGCACTCTCGACGCCACTGTTCTTCGATATTGGGGTCTATCTCGTCGTCGTCGGTGCGATCTCGTCGATAGCACTCGCCCTTGAGGAAACGGAGACCGACTGATGGAGATCGCGCTTTGCTTCGTCGTTGCCGCGCTCTTTGCGGTGACGGTCTATCTCATCTTGTCCAAACACATCATCCGCATGCTGCTGGGTGTCGTGCTCCTTGGCAATTCTGTGAATCTTCTGATCTTCACCAACGGCCGCATCCAATCGATCGTCCCGCCAATCATTCCTGAAGGTCTGGAGGTGCCGGGTGAGATGATCGCAAACCCGCTGCCCCAAGCGTTGATCCTGACAGCGATCGTGATTTCCTTTTCTTTCTTCGCCTTCCTGCTCGTCCTCTCCTATCGGGCGTTCCAGGATCTCGACACGGATGACACCGACGAGATGCGCATCGCCGAACCCGAGGACGAGGGGCTGCCGCCCCTTGGTTACTGACGAAAATGGCTGCTGACCCTTCACTCGAGGCCTTGAAGGCCGAAGCGATGACCCAAGGCGCTGTGCCGTTGATCGATTACTCGGTCATTCTGCCCGTCGCGATCTGCTTCATATTCGGCGCCGGGCTCCTGATGATGCGCAAGAGCATCCGCTGGCATCCGCTCATCGCTTTGCCGGGGCTCGTCCTGCTCTTTCTGGCCGATTTGACATTGCTCTATCGGGTCGCGACGCAGGGTACGGTGACGATGATGATGGGTGGATGGCTGCCGCCTTTCGGCATTGCCTTCACTGCCGATCTCATGGGTGCGCTCTTCCTGGCTGCGTCCGGTTTTGCGGCGCTGTGCTGTGGCATTTATGCGGTGGCGAGCATCTCGAAGGTAGAGCGGCGTTACGGATTCTTTCCGCTCTTCTTCATCATGATGGGCGGCGTTTCCGGCTCCTTCATCACTGGAGATGTCTTCAACCTCTATGTGTGGTTCGAAGTCTTTTTGATCGGCTCGTTCGGGCTCTTGATTCTTGGCTCCCGGCACGAGCAGCTCGACGGCGCGACAAAATACTGCTTCCTCAATCTCGTCGGCACGACATTCTTCCTGATCGCGACCGGCTATCTTTATGGGATTTTCGGCACTCTCAACATGGCCGATATCGCCCAGAAGGCGGCCGAGACCGACAAGACGGCAATGCTCTTCACGCTGGCCGCGCTTTATTTCGTGTCCTTCGCCATGAAGGCGGCGGCCTTTCCGCTCAATTTCTGGCTTCCGGCATCCTATCACACGCCGCGTTTCGTCGTATCCGCGCTGTTTGCGGGCCTCCTCACGAAGGTCGGCATCTATGCCGCGATCCGCATCAATCTCATGCTCTTCCCACCCGAACGTGCCGAACTCAGCGCCGTATTCGCGTGGGTAGCCGCTCTCACCATGCTGGTCGGTGGCCTCGGTGCTCTTGCCCAAACGGATCTGCGTCGGCTTCTCAACTATGTCGTGATCGCCGGGATCGGCACGATGTTCGTTGCCCTGGCAATGCCCGTTCCAGATGGAGATGCGGTTCCCAGCTCGCTCTCGGTCGGGCTATCGGGCACGATATTCTACGCTCTCCATTCGATCGTCGTGATGACGGCGCTCTATCTCGCTGCCGGTGTTGCGGCACATTTGACGGGGACATCTTCGTTGCGCGAGATGGGCGGGCTCTGGCGGAGCAATCCGCTCTTTGCGGCGGTGATGCTCATCCTACTATTCGCCGTCTCTGGCCTGCCCCCCTTCTCTGGATTCTGGCCCAAAGTCGCACTCGTACGAGCTTCGATTTCCGGCGATCTCCCTTGGCTCGCGGCAATGGTCCTCGTCTCCGGTTTCCTCCTGACGATCGCCAGCGCCCGTGTCTTCGCTCTTGGCTTCTGGCGTCCACTTCCGCCAATCGCTGCGGCTGACAGGAAGGTCGAACCTGGCGGCGTTGTCGAGGAGAAGTTCCTAGCGGCCGGACCGGACCGGGCACTGTCTGCGATCCCGCTCTTCGCGCTTACCGCCTTCGTCATCGCGGCAGGCGTGTGGCCACAATGGCTCTTCGATCTGACGGATGGCGCTGCGGCGGGCATTGTCGACCCAAGCGGGTACATTTCGTCTGTGTTCGGGGACGCGCCATGACACTTTATCTCATCAATCTCGTTCTGGCGCTGGTCTGGGTCGTCGTCACCGGCTCTTTCACGCTGATCAATCTGGTTTTCGGCTTCATTCTCGGCGCCTGTGCACTCTACCTGATCCGTGAACAGGTAGGCGGGGCCGGCTACATGCAGCGCGGCTTTTTGATAACCAAGCTGTTGCTGTTCTTCCTGCTGGAACTGATGAAGTCCGCCTGGCGGGTCGCGATACTGGTGCTCAAGCCGAAGATGAACCTGAAGCCTGGCATCTTCGCGTATCACCTGCGCGCCGACCGGGACTTCGAGATAACGCTGCTCGCAAACATGATTACACTCACGCCCGGAACGCTCTCCGTCGACGTCTCAGAGGACCGCTCGACGCTCTACGTACACGCCATCGACTGCTCTGACCCCGAAGGAAACCGCCGCGATATCGCGACCGGCTTCGAACGAATGATCCTGGAGGCCTTTCGGTGATGATCGAAGAATATGCGAAACTTTTCTACGAATACGCGGTCGACTTCGGTCTCGTGCTTCTGGGCCTGTCGTTCCTGTTGACGACCGTTCGCATCATCATCGGCCCGACGCTGCCCGATCGTGTGCTCGGCCTCGATATGCTGACCAGCGTCTCGATCGGCTTCATAGCTTTGATCGGCATCAACACGGGGTTCACGCTCTATGTCGATATCGCGATCGCTTTAGGTCTGGTCGGGTTTCTGGCGACAACCGCATTCTCACGTTTCATCCTCGCGCGAGGCCAGAGCGGCGACGAAGACAGCCTGGAGTCCCTGCCATTCCGCGATCCGCAGGGTAAGTCTTCGCACGGGACCAGAGGAGAGTGGGGTCGGTGACCGCGTTTTATCACATCGTCGAGGGGTTACTGATTGTCGGCGGATCGCTCTTTATCGCGCTCGCCGCGCTCGGTCTCGTGCGACTTCCCGACCTCTACACCCGCATGCATTCGGCTTCAAAGGCCGGGTCGGTCGGGGCCAGCCTCCTGCTCCTTGGCCTTGCGATCAATTCTGAATCGCTGCCCGAGACTTTGCGCGCCATCGCCGCGATCGTCTTCTTCCTCCTGACCGCGCCGATTTCCGCCCATCTTCTTGCGAAGGCATCTTACACCGTTGGCTACAATCTCTGGCCGGGTTCGGTTCTCGATGAGATGTCGAGGAGTAAACCGACCCCTGGTGCAAGCGTTGCCGAAAGTCGTTCCCAACAGGAATTTTATACCGGCAAGGCGCTGGAACCGGCCTGGCGGCGGGAAAAGCGAATTGCGCCACCAAAGTGGAGCGATCTGAGGAAGAAATGAGAGGCCTGGTTCGAGCCAGCATCCAGTTTCTTGCCTCGCTTGTCGGTGCGAGCGGCGTTGCATTCGCGGCCTATGCATCGCACGGGACGGCTGATCAGGCGCTCGCAGTGCCTGCGGCCGGTATTCTGCTCGCGCATGCGCCCGTGCTTCTCGCGCTATCGATCATGGCGGACCGCTCGCCGGGTCCGATCGGGTCGATTGCGTTTATGATGACCATCGGCCTCGTCCTCTTTTCCAGCGATCTTGCCGCTCGCATCTGGCTTGGAGATCGGCTCTTCGAGGGAGCTGCACCCGTGGGAGGCGGCGCGATCATTCTTGCCTGGCTGATTCTCGCAGTCGAAGCGATTTTTTCCGCAGCCACCGCGCGGCAGGATCGCACAATGGGTGAACGTAGGTCCGAAACGAAACATCAAGGAAAGAAACGTGTCGCGCGCTTTCAGTGAAACCCTGTTTCGGGGAAAGACAGTCGTCGTCACGGGCGCTGGCCGTGGGATCGGTGCCGCGGTTGCCGCTACCTTCCTTGCCTGCGGAGCGAGGGTGATTGCGCACGTCGGTCGAAGCCTCGATCAAGTCGAGGCCGATCTTCTCGAACGGGTCCCGCCCGGGGAGCGCGAACGGCTTTCGCTCTTTACGGGTGACCTTTCCAAGCCTGACTCTGGACGCGCGCTTGGGGAACAAATCGCAGTCGAAGCGAACGGTCCCATCCACGCCCTCATCAACAATGCCGGCACGATGGAGGGCCGTTTCAAGGCCGCGAGCGTGACCCGCGCCGAATTCGACCGCGTCGTTGACCTCAACGTGCGCTCGGTCGTGGAATTGACGACGGCCCTGCTCGGGCCGCTGAAGCAGGCCAGGGGGGCGGCGATCGTGAACACCTCCTCGATCTCGGCAACCGTGGGCGGCTCCCCAGGTTCATCGCTTTATTCGGCTTCGAAGGCATTCATATCCACTTGGACGCGGGCGCTCGCGCGCGAGCTCGCGCCCGACCTGATCCGGGTTAACGCGGTCTCTCCCGGCACCATCATGACGGATTTTCACCGTCGCTATTCGTCCGAAGAGAAGCTCGCCAAGACTGCATCTTCCATCCCGCTCGCACGCCTTGGCGAGGCGGATGATTGCGCACCTGCCTACATCTTCCTCGCGGCGCCCGAGCTCTCCGGTTACGTCACCGGTCAGATCGTCGAGATAAACGGCGGCCAGTTCATGGGCTGAGCGCCCCCTGAATGCGCGTTATTGTGCCGCCTGCTTTAACGCCGCTTCCGGCACCTCGTACTGCGGGACCGTCATCTTCGGCGGTATCCGGAAATGCAAATAGCTCGGATCGAACTCCGCGATTTCAGAGAGTCGCTTCCAGTCCATGATTGTCAGCCAGGAGCGGTCGCGATCGACGAGGCCTTTCTGTTTCAAAGTCTGGAGCGTCCGATTGACCGTGACGACAGTCAATCCGAGGGCGTCGGCGAGTTCGTTTTGTGTCAGAGGCAGATGGTAGCGATGACCATCGCCGAGCCCCATGGCTTGCAGACGCATGGTCAGTTCGCACAGCAGATGAGCGGTCCTCTGAGTGCCGGACATCCGGCCTAGCGCGACGATCCATTGCCGGAAGATCGAGCCGTCGATCAAGGTCTCACGCCAGAGGGCTGAGGCGATATTGGGTCGCTCCATGCAGAGATTCCAGAGCGCATCGTGCGGAATCAAGCCGATCTCGCTGCGAACCGTTGCTGCGAAGTTGTGGTCCAGCGAGTTGAATTTCAGGCTGTGCAGGTCTGGAATGTCACCCGAGACATGAAACGCCGTAATCTGGCGCTTACCCCCGCGCATGAACTGGTAGCGATGGGTAAAGCCGTCGAGAAGCAGGCAGCAATGATTTATTTCTTCGCCTTCCACAGCAATGTCCGTTCCCGCTTGAACGGTCTTTGCGGTAATGGGAAGGGCCTCTAAGGCCTTCCGGTCGTCCTCGTTCAACGATGCGACCAGATCGAGCCTTCTGATGAGCGCCCGGGCGAGCGCGTCCATTGTCGAACCCATGGTGTCGCCGATCAATTGCCCTTTTGAAGTTTACCTCGAAGCGCCGAGCCGAGTGCCACCGTCCCTCTGCAGCAAATCGACCGAACGAAATTTCGTGAGCATTATGGTGGCAAAAATACGGTGGTTTCAATGTTCGAAGCCGTACGATGGAGCGTTTGCCAAGTAAGTATTGGAACTTTCTGAGAAAAGGTCGGTAGGCCGAAGTCTATCCTGAAGGTCGCCCTCTGGCTTGGCACCGTTATAGGTAATGTCAGCTCCGCGAAAGTAGATGAACGCAACCGATCTCGCCGCCGCCGCCGCCCACCTCCCTGACCTCTTCCGCCTCCTGTCAGTTGTCCCGCCCGGTGCGATGCTCGGATACGGGAATGTTCGGCAAAAATATGCTCCGATAGCCAGCAGTATATCTGCGGCAACCGGTTCAGGTCGCGCGGAGTTCGGACAGTTTCCGTTCGGCGAGCGCAATCCAGTAGCTGGCTCCGTAGACGATCGCTCCGTCGTTGAAGTCATAGTGAGCGTTGTGAAGCGCGGCGCTGTCACCGTTTCCGACGAAAACGTAAGCACCTGGTTTCTCGTCCAGCATGTAAGCGAAGTCCTCGCCTGCCATCAGCGGCTGGGCCGCATCGTCGACTTGGTTTATGCCGACGACGTCAGAGGCGACTTCGGCGCACAGGGTGGTCTCGGCGGCATCGTTAACCGTCGGCGGATAGCTGCTCCGCCACTCCACCTCCGCGCTCGCGCCGAAGCTTGCTGCAATCCCTTGGGAAAGTGCGCGGATGCGCTTCTCCGCATACTCCCGCAAGTGCGGTCGGAGGCAGCGTACAGTCCCAGAAAACACCGCCTCGTCCGGAATGACATTGTGTGCGAAGCCAGCGTGAAATTCAGTCACCGAGACGACCATGCTGCCGAGCGGATCGAGATTCCGCGACACGATCGACTGCAGCCCCTGCACGATCGCGCTGGCGGTGACGATTGGATCGACCGTACCGTGTGGTAGGGCAGCATGTCCGCCGCTGCCGCGTACCGTCACCTTAAAGATATCTACAGCGGCCATGATCGGCCCGGGACACATGGCGAACCGGCCGACCGGCAATCCAGGCAGATTGTGCATCCCGTAGATCTGCGACATGGGAAATCGCTCGAACAGCCCGTCATCGATCATGGCCTTACCGCCCGCGCCGCCCTCTTCGGCAGGCTGGAACACGACCGCGACAGTACCCTCGAAATTCCGAGTGTCGCAGAGAACTTGCGCGGCGGCGAGCAGCATAGTGATATGCCCGTCGTGGCCGCATGCATGCATCAGACCCTTGCGGTTTGAAGCATGGTCGACGCCCGACTCTTCGAAGATCGGCAGCGCGTCCATGTCCGCCCGAAGCCCGATCATCGGACCGCCGTCGCCGCTGCGACCATGGATCAGTCCGACAACCCCCGTCCGGCCGATCTCTGTTTCAACCAGGTCGCACCCGAACGTTTTCAGCTGCTCACTCACAAAGGCTGCAGTGTCGTGCACCTCGTAAAGCAATTCAGGATTGCGGTGCAGATGCCTGCGCCAATTGGAGAAATCCTGTACGTTCTCGGCTATTCGATCGTTGAGGGGCATGGAGCCTCGAACTGGATGAGGAGTCATGAGGGCGACTGGAACGGAGATATGCGAACCTTTCCGCAATGTCTTCCCATCTGTGCCATTCTTGCGTCACATCGGTAAATTAACGGCGAGTGATCCATTATCACGGATACGTGTGGCGCGATTGCAAGGGTCGCATTAAACGAGCCGGTAAGCAGGCTCCAGAGTCATGAGGTTCGCGGTTGAACGCATCGCTTTTTTCAGGAACGAAGATTTTTCTGGCCGCTCTTATTTCAGCCGGCCTGATGACGACCGGTTTTGCCGTGCCAAGCTTCGCGCAGTCGGAAGATGACGAAGCCACAGCCCAGGTAGACCAATCGACAAAAAAGGGCGAAGAAGCCGAAGCGACCGAACCCGAAGATCCGAAGACAACACTCGCTTCGATCGTTGTCGATCTGGAGACCGGCAAGGTGCTTTCCCAGTCGAACGCGACTGAGCGACGGTACCCTGCCTCGACCACCAAGCTTATGACTGCCTATCTCGCCATGAAGGCTGTCGAAGTCGGGTCGATGGATTGGGACACGCCTGTTGTCATGACCCGACAGGCTGCCAATGAGGCCCCGTCCAAGCTCGACATTCCGCCTGGATCGATAATGCGGCTCGACGAGGCGGTTCGGGCACTGCTCGTCAAGTCGGCGAACGACGTGGCCACGGCCGTCGGCCAGACGCTCGGTCACGGCTCGTCGGAGACATTCGTCGCGATGATGAACCGCACCGCCGGCCTCATCGGCATGCGTGATACCCAGTTCATCAATGCGCATGGCCTGCCCGGTGAAGGACAGCATTCGAGCGCGAAGGATCTTGCGATCCTCGCGATGGCGATTCGCGAAGAGTTCCCCGAATACAAGGATTGGTTCGGCACCGAAGCCATCGTCTTCAACGGCAAATTGATGAACAACGGCAATAAGCTGTTGGGTCGATACGACGGGGCGGAGGGTATGAAGACCGGTTACATCTGCGCCGGTGGTTTCAACCTTGTGTCCGCGGTCACCCGTGACAATCGTACGCTGATTGCGGTCGTTCTCGGCGCAAACGGCACTATCGAGCGCGAGACCCTGTCGGCCGAACTATACGAGACTGCCTTCAAGGCCGATCTGGACGCGAACTACAAGACGGTCAAGGAATTGCCAATCGTCGGCGATGGGAAGGTAACCCTCGACGTCTCGAACTATATCTGTTCGGGCGAAGGGCGCACGGCTCGAGCGAACGATCGCGTCGCCGACCGGCGAGACAAGAGCCTTGTATACGGCTCGCCGCTCCTGCGAGACATGGGCCGTTCGCCGAAGGCAATCCGCGTATCGCTGGGCGGCGCGGCCGCCGGCGAAGACTTCACCGCGGGCATTTCGCTGATCGAAAATTACGGCATTCCGCTCCCGCGCTTTCGTCCCCCGCAGCCTCAGGACGCCCAGAACCTTCTCGCCGCTGCTGTCCTTCGCGAAAGCGTCGACGAACCGGGCAGCGAGGTGGAGGCCGGCGATCGTACCGAGCCTGCTGACAAGTCATCGGCAGAAGAGGCGCCGCCTGCTGTCGAAATCGATGGTGAACCCGCTCCCGGTATGCCGGTCCCGCAGTTCGCTTCGCGTTGAAGTCTTCGGCTATGCTATGATGGGCATTGCAACGAGCACGGTCATGATCGCTTGCCACCCCCGCGGTCGACGCCCATCTTCGCGGCATGACCGAACTTCAGCCATCAGCAGCTAGAACCGCCTCTCCGATCCGCCTCACGCTCCTGACCGGATTTCTAGGTGCCGGCAAGACGACGGTTCTCAACCGCCTTCTGAGCGAGCCGTCGGTCACCGATACCGCGGTGGTCGTCAACGAATTCGGCGAGGTCGGGATCGATCAGATGCTCGTCGAGGCCGAGGTCAGCGATGGGCTGATAGAACTTTCCGACGGCTGCTTGTGCTGTTCGGTCCGCGGCGAACTGGTCGAAACACTCGAACGCCTTGCCGATCGGTCTCGAAAGGGTCGCACGCTTTCGCGCGTTGTCGTCGAGACGACCGGCCTTGCCGATCCGACGCCGATCCTGGCCGCCATTATGACCCACCCGGTCCTCGTCGAGGCATATGCTCTGGATGCGGTCGTCTGCGTCGTCGACGCCGTCAATGGCGAGATGAACCTGTCCGAACGAGTGGAAGCTGCCCGACAGCTTGCTGTCGCCGACCGCATTGTCCTGACCAAATCGGATCTGGCTCCTGCAAATGAGGAGAGGCTTCGCAGAACGATCCGAGCCGTGAACGCACATGGCGAGGTTGTCGCGATGAACGACGCCCGCTCGCTGGCCGATCGAATCCTCGATTGCGGCATATCGAAGATGGACGGCAGCCTAGGCGACCCAGCCGACTGGCTAGGCCACAGCCACGCTGTCGGAAGCGACCATGATCACCGACATCGGCACGGAAGCGTCCGTTCGATGGCACTGGTACATGACGCGCCGATTCCGGAGCAAGCGGCCTTCGCTTTTCTCGAAATGCTCGGCAGTTTCGAAGGCGAAAGGATTCTCAGGATGAAAGGCATCGTTCTCACTCTCGAGCACCCCGAACGTCCGTTGGTCCTTCATGGCGTGCGCGGCTATCTCCACCCGCCGGCTCGGCTTCCGGCATGGCGTGAAGATGCGAAGTGTCAGTCGCGGCTCGTGATTATCGGCGAGAACTTGAACGAGCCACGCGTCCGCGACCTTTTCGCGGCGTTTACCGGCGGGGCCCGCACCGACGCACCGGACCGCGTTGCCATCGAGGACAATCCGCTCGTCATTCCTGGAATGAGCTTCAACTGACTGCGTCGAAAGGGCAATCGATTGGTGCGGGCGGCCCGCCCGCCTCGATGACGAACCAAAGCGTCTCGCCGTCTCGCCCGCTCTCGATCAAGCGATGTTTGGAGCCGGCGACGAAGTGTGGCAGATCGATCGCCGCCATCGGATCGTCGGCGAGAATCCGTACCTGTTTGCCGGCAGGCGCTCCGTTCAGCGCCTTGCGTGCCTTCAGCGTGGGCAACGGGCATTTCAGCCCGGTGAGATCAAGATTCCACATCGCTCTGCTAGAAAACGTCCCGCCTTTTCCGCAACTTCGCACCGTCTATATCAGGATCCAGGGCTGAACCCGAGACCTGGAGGGTACGAACGTTCGATGAACAACTATGTGGTCGCGCCGGACACCATCGTCGAATTCTGGTGGGATGCGGGGTCCGAAAAGTGGTTTTCGAAGGATGAAGCGTTCGACGAGACCGTTAGAAGCCGGTTTCTCGATATTTACGAACAGGCGGCCGAAGGTCATCTCGATGACTGGATCGAGGAGCCGACTGGCGCGCTCGCTTTGGTTATCCTGCTCGACCAATTTCCGCGCAACATGTTCCGTGGAACACCCCGAGCCTACGCGACAGACGAGAAAGCTAAGAAGATCGGGCTTGTTGCTCTAGAACGGGGTGATCACGAGACGGTCTCGGAGGAGATCAATCAGTTCCTCGCGATGCCGCTGATGCATTCTGAAGATCTGGTAGACCAGGACGCCTGTGTGATGTGGATGGAGCGCGTCGGCACGGAGCAAAACATAGAATATGCAAAGCATCATCGGGATATCATTGCCCGTTTCGGGCGCTTTCCCCATCGAAATGCTGTCCTCGGGAGGCAATCGACTGAAGCCGAAATGGACTATCTCCGCGAAGGCGGGTACTCAGGCTAAGTCGCAGTCCTTACGCTGTTCGGCAGGGGAACGTCCGTGAAATCTTAAGCCTTATCTGCGAATTTTTGGCGAAACCATTTTTGTCTTCGCATTGACCAAGGCCCAAACCAGCCCGATGTCCGCCATCCAACTTGCAACTCAGAAAGAACTCGCGGATCAACCCGCTGATCTAGAGAAAGGGATCCGTCCGACACCGCGCCTGGAAGTATCGGCTGGACTTGCCTATCCGGGCCGCAGCGTTTCGATCTACGAACCGAGACATGCGTTCGGCCTTATTGACGAACTGATCCATCTCTCCGAACGCTCGATCGAGCGCAATATCTTTTACGATCCGCGCTTTCTTGTACCGGCGATGCCGCGCCTTGAGGATCGACGTGTCCGCCTCATGGTGATCCGCGACGAGCGTGCAGATCGCAGCCGGCTTCGCCTGCTCTTGCCATTCTCAGTGGAACGGGTCGGCCTTTTTGCCCGCGTACAGGTCATGCGCGTTTGGAGCCATCCGTTCGGTCCCCTCGGTACACTGCCGCTCGACGGCGACGATCCGGTCGGCACATTGAAGAGCCTCGTCACGACACTCGCGGGCTCCGAGCTCGAGTTTCCCGACATCCTCGTCTTTCCGGACGTTCGGATCGAGGGAGGCATGGCTGCGGCAGTGAAACAGTGTGCAGACGAACTTCACCTGCCGATCAAGGTTGTCAACCGCTTCTCCCGAGCTGCTCTGACACCTGGCGGGGGAGCCCGTTATGCGATTCAGGCCAATCTTTCTGGCAAACGCCTGCGCGAACTGAAACGTGGTCGGCGCCGGCTCGAAAGCTTCGGCTCGGTAAAAGTTGAGATAGCCCGCGAGGCAAATGCATTTCGCATCGCGCTCGAGGACTTCTTCATCCTCGAAGCGTCTGGTTGGAAGGGGAGGGCCCGAAGTGCGCTAACGAGTGACCGCTACCGCGCCGCTTTTGCGCGCGAGGCGCTGAATGCATTGGCCGAGAAGGACCGGGCGCGAATCTTCACCCTGCGGCTCGATGGAGAGGCGATCGCCAGCATCGTGATGCTGGTCGATGGCGGCGATGTCTATGCATGGAAAAGTGCATATGACGAGCGCTACGCTAAGACTTCGCCCGGCCAACAGATCGTAGCGGAAGCAACGCGAAGCCTGCTTGCCGACCCGACCATTCGCCGAGCTGATTCCTGTGCGATGCCGGATCATTTTGTCATGAACCGGTTCTGGCGAGACCGATTGGAGATCGGCACAATTGTCTTGGGTCTCAAGCAGGAGGCCGGTGCTGCGGTCGATGCAGTGGGTCGTTCTATCGAGCAATCGAAGCGAACGGCCAACCGCGTTCGCCTCATGCGCGAAGCCATTCTTTCGACCTTCGGCCGCTAATTTCCCTTCTGCTCACATTTTCGAGGCCTTGGGGAGCGAAAGCAGGCGGTTCCCGTTCACGCAATATCGTTATCAGACGGACCGCAACCTCATGAAAATGCTCGCGATGACCTTGGCTGTTCTTCTTCTCGGCGCTAGCGCCATGGCGCAGGATGCTTCCCAGGCCGAAGGGGAAGCCAACGGTTCCGCAGAGGCGCGGAGCGATCAGCCGACGCAGCCAGCCGGCGAGCGGCAGACGGCGGCGACCTCGCAGGTGCTTATACCGGTTGAGAACGAGAGGACCCCGATCCCGGCGCTCAACCTCATGGCGGGTCAGATAGCGGAGATGAGCGTCATCGGATCAGACGACGAGGAGATCGGCGGGGTCGCAGAGGTGCTTGGCGACCGAAATGGCGTTCCCCAGGCGGTCGTCATCGAAGTTGGCGGTTTTCTCGGGCTCGGCGAGAAGCGCATCGTACTCATGCTGAACCGGCTCTCGCTCGATCTTGGACGGCTCCGGACCAGCATGACTGCCAACGAACTTAGCGAGCTGCCCGAATTTCAAGGCTGACCGCCTCCTGAGAAACGAAGCGCTTGATCTTCGTAAATCTGCAGGACCGCTATCCTTGGACGGACTGCAGCAAACTTTGTCCCGTCTCACGCTAGATACGGCCATGACACCGCAGCGCTGTCTATGAGGTGCTGCGTGGGGTCCCAGTCTATTGTTTCTGCCGACTTACTAAAATTGAAGGCTTAACCGCGATTTAACCGTCTGCTTGCAGGTTGCATTGCGAATTGCATGATCCGGATGAAGAACCGAGGCTTGTACCCGAGTGAGCCCGGTCTGTCGGTGTTGCAAGTTGGGAGCCAGTCTCCGGTGTATTTCAGAGTGTTCGACTGCTGGCGCTTCATCGCAGCCATGCTCATCATGACCTACCACTTCCTCTTCTGGGGGCCCGCGGGTTCCGAGATCGCGATCGAATATCTCTTCAGACTGCTGCCGCTTCTCGACATGTTCTTCATGATCTCGGGCTTCTTCATCACGAGCCGCTATACAGACAGCCTTCAGACCGTAGCGGACTACACATCGTTTCTACGCCGACGGGTCGCTCGCCTCTACCCGCTGCACCTCCTGACGACGCTCTTCTTCGTCTGCGCGGCAGTATACGGTTGGTCCATCAACGCCCCACATTACCCGTGGGCACTCGATCTCCAGAGCTTGCCCTACCACCTCCTAGGAATACACGCGCTCGGCTTGACGCCGGATCTGGCACTCAACTACGTGTCCTGGTCGGTGAGTGCGGAATTCTTTTCCTATGCTCTGTTCCCGGTAATCGTCCTCGCCGTGCGAAAGCGAGGTATTCTCGGTCTCTCGGCAGTAATAGTCACCTATCTCGTTGGCTTGGAATGGGTTAGCGCTATGGGTGTTTTCCCAAGCGGCCACTGGACGTCCGCCGACTCTTTCGGTGCCTACCGGGCTTTCTGCGACTTCATGATCGGCGGACTCCTCGCACGCATCGTCGCGAGCGAAACACTCAAGGTCGACACCCCGTATCTTGGGATCGCTTTCATGGGGCTCGCCGTCACCTGCATGCTGACGCTCCAGCCTTGGTACGTCATCTTCGCTCTGCTTATTCTCTCGCTGCTTACGAGCTCGCTCGCCGAGGTGCAGAACCCGCGATCGACTGAGGCCCTTGCCTTCGCAATGCCGGTGACCGCTGCTGCTTTTGGTATCTATATCTGGCATCCGGTGTTCGAGTTCATCTTCTTGCGTGCGATCTGGGACCGCTGGCTTGAAACGACTGGATGGATCAGCTTTTACGTTTTCATGGTGCTGCCGATGCTGATCACCATCGTCGTTGCGGTCGGGTCTTTCCGGTTACTCGAACCGGCGATGGCCAAGGTCATCGAGGGGGCGAGGCCCGCCGGAAGCGCTCGCCATAGAGCCGTTCACGCGCCCTGAATGTATCTGCTTGGGCATTGCTGAACCCGAATTGGCCGAACTTCGTCGCGTGGGATTGCTTCACCCGGCCTGTATGAAATCTTCGAGTCCTGTGGTAACGCCACCGAAACATTCCTAAATCGGAACCCAACCGGGGTCATTGAAGTCGTAAGCCATGGCGAGAGGCGATATCGACTCGAATTGGCTTGGGTAGGGCGGAGATTTTTCGAACGAAGCCTTCGGCGTTTTGAGCGCCGGGCGGATGTCCATGAAGGACGGACGATCACCATGAGGCGACATCCGGTTGGCGGACCGGAAGCAGCGCCCGGGGTCGCGCCGTCGTAGCAGTTTGGAAGTGTGAATGAAGGCCGATTACTACGAGACGCTCGGCGTTTCCCGCAATGTGGACGACAGGGAGCTCAAGAGCGCATTTCGCAAGCTCGCCATGAAATACCATCCTGACCGCAACCCCGGCGATACCGATGCCGAAGCGCGGTTTAAGGAACTGGGCGAGGCGTACGAAGTCCTGAAGGATCCGCAAAAGCGCTCGGCTTATGATCGCTTCGGCCATGCCGCCTTCCAGAATGGCGGCGGCGGGGGTGCCGGTGGCTTCCGCGGGGACTTCTCCTCGTCGATGGCCGACATATTCGACGATATCTTTGGCGAGATGATGGGCGGCCGGGGCCGGGCTCGTCAATCCGGCGGCACATCTGGCCGTGAGCGCGGATCGGATCTTCGCTACAACATGGAGATCAGCCTTGCCGAAGCTTTCAGCGGCAAGACAGCCGAGATCTCCGTACCGACGACGATCCAGTGCGACGTCTGCACCGGCAGCGGTGCCAAACCGGGTACGACGCCGTCATCATGTCCGACCTGCGGCGGTGTCGGTCGGGTCCGTGCGGCTCAGGGCTTTTTCTCGATCGAGCGCGCTTGTCCGACCTGCCAAGGCCGCGGATCGGTCATCACCGACCCCTGCAACAAGTGCGGTGGCGACGGTCGCCTGCCGGAGGAGCGCACGCTTCAGGTCAACATCCCGGAGGGCATCGAAGACGGCACGCGCATCCGCCTTGCTGGCGAGGGCGAGGCCGGTCTTCGCGGTGGTCCCGCCGGCGACCTCTACATCTTCCTGTCGATAGCCCCTCACGAGTTCTTCCAGCGCGAGGGCGCCGATCTCTACTGCAGCGTTCCCGTTTCCATGACCAAGGCCGCGCTCGGCGGTGCCTTTGAGGTGCAGACGATCGACAACGGGACGGCACGCGTGAAGCTTCCGGAAGGGACCCAGACCGGCAAGCAGTTTCGCCTGAAAGGCAAGGGCATGCCTGTGCTCCGCTCGCCGCAGACGGGCGATCTTTTCATTCAGGTCATGGTCGAAACGCCGCAAAATCTGTCGAAACGCCAACGGGAGCTGCTTGAAGAATTCGATGAGATCGGCTCGAAAGACAACTCGCCGCAATCGAATGGCTTCTTCTCGCGTATGAAAGATTTTTTCGAGAACCTAAGCGATTGATTGTGCATCGTTTCAAAGTCGACCGCTGGGAAATAGGGGCGGACGCGAGCCCGCGACGACGCCGATTTTTCTACAATCGCGGCCAATACCCTATATGAACGGCGGTCACCGCCGGCATCGGCCTTCAACTTGCTAAGAGCAGGGACATAGAGAGTACATGTCGCTATTGGAGCCACTGTCACCGTCGGTCGCGCAGCCGCTACCGAGATCGAAGCTGCTGCGACGTCAGTTGAACATCGGCGACGAAGCTCGCTTCTTTACGACTTGGCTCCGCCGTCCCCTGACGATGGGCGCCGTCTCACCCTCGTCGCGCCAACTGGGCGAGACAATGGCCTCCTATGTGCCAAACCCCATGAACTTCGAGGAGAGCTCAGCGGTCCTCGAACTCGGTCCCGGGACCGGCGTCGTCACCGAATGCCTCATCGAACGTGGCGTCCCGGAAAGTTCGCTCATTCTCGTTGAATATTCCGCTGAGTTCTGCGCTCTCCTGAGAAGGCGTTTTCCCCGAGCGACGGTCATTCAGGGCGACGCTTACGCGATTGCCGCCGATCTTAAGTCGATTTTGGTCGGAAGACGCCTCGAGGCCGTCGTCTCGGGTTTGCCGCTCCTGACGAAGCCTGATCAGATGCGCGAGGAGGTCGTGCGCCATCCGCTCAGCATCATGGCTGACGGCGCGCCTTTCATCCAGTTTTCGTATTCACTCACTCTACCGGTCAAGCCGGCCGCGGTCGAAGCGCGGGTCGAAACAAGCCCGTGGATCAAGCGAAATCTGCCGCCAGCCCGCGTCATCGTCTATCGGGCAGCCTGAGCGGTCTCATACCGCTGCCGCGGTACGTCCGACCTATGCGTTGGCCCTTGTCCCATGCAGCGCCGCAGCTAGAACGGGGAAAGCGGCTGGCATTGTGCCGCACTTGTCCGGTCAATCGGAAATGGATGTCGATATGGCAGACAATTCGAAAATTCTGGAACGGGACGCCAAGCATGGCGATTTCGGACCATTCCTGGCGAACTGGGTCCGCCACCCGATCTCGATGGGCGCGGTCGCCCCATCGAGCCGCGACTACTGCCGGACGATGGTCGAGCATTCCAGCGTAGATCTCGATGGTCCAATTCTCGAACTCGGTCCGGGTCTTGGAGCCGTCACACGCGCCATGCTCGAGCGGGGCATCGATCCTGGCCGAATCACATCCATCGAATTCGAGCAGAATTTTGCTTCGGCGCTGAAGAAGCGGTTTCCGGAGATCAATGTTATCCAGGGCGATGCCTTCGATCTCGATGAGACGCTGGGCGAGCGCAAGGACGAGAAGTTCGCGGCTATTCTTTTCGCCATTCCCATCACCTCGCAGAAGGCGAGTTGGCGTCAGGACCTTTTCCGCAACTATTTTGGACGCCTGCGCTCTGGCGGAAACATCACCCAGCTTTCCTATATGTGGAAGCCCCCAGTACCGGCGGTTCCGGGCATTTTCTCTGTTCACTCGAGCGATATCGTCTGGAACAACATACCGCCTGCGAGGGTCTGGATATATGAGCCCGATCTAGCCTTTTCGGAGATCGACGCTTGAATCCAAAGATCGCGATCGTCGCAGGATCCAGCCGGACCGGATCCTTCAACCGCCGGCTCGCAATGGAATTGGCCAGACATCTGGCAAAGACTGACGTCAAATTGACGATCCTCGACTTGGCCGATTATCCACTGCCCATCTACGACGCTGATACCGAAGACGAGAACGGTGTTCCAAATCATGCGCTCGACCTCGCCCGACAAATTGCAAGGCAGGACGGCCTCCTCCTGGTCTCGCCGGAGTACAATTCGTCAGTTCCACCGCTTCTGAAGAACGCGGTGGACTGGGTTAGTCGTGTCCGCCGCATCGACGATAGGCCGGTTTTGCCATTCAAGGGCCTCGTCGTCGGCCTCGCTTCCATCTCGACCGGTCAGAACGGGGGCATGAAGGGTCTGGAGGCTTGGCGTCCTATTTTGCGTTCGGTCGGCGCCGAGGTGATCACGGCCCAATGCTCTGTACCGCGAGCCCGGGAGGCCTTCGACGAAGAGGGTGCGCTCGCGGACGACCGGATCAGGATGCGTTTCGACGCGCTTCTGGAGTCGCTCGTCGACGTCAGCCGCAGTCTCGCGCGAACGATGGCGCAGGATTGAGTGGATCGGACCGGTTCAGGCCTCGATACGCTTCCTCAACTCTCCGGCGAAATGACTTGAGTCCCGGACCTTGAGCACCGGCTTGATCAGCACCGTTTCATCGCTCGCAGGATTTCCCGCCAAGCGGTCCAGCAGGGCGCCGGCCGCGCGGTGGCCGACCTCGGCCTGTCCGTTCGAAACCGTCGTTAGTGAAGGCATTGCGATCTTGGCCTCAGCGATGTCGTCATATCCGACCACGGCGACGTCGACCCCGGGGGTAAGGCCAGAGCGCGCAAGGCCGTACATGAAGCCGAGTGCAACCATATCGGAGAAACAGACGACTGCAGAAGGACGGTTGTTCATCTGAGCGAAGCTCTGGCCAGCCTCAAAGCCAGTGTCACGGCTGCGAGGGCCTTCGATGCGCCATTCGGGCTTCGGCTCGATCCCGGCCTTTCGGAGCGCGGAACGCCAACCTGCAGCCCGATCTCTCCCGGTCGAGGTAAGCGGCGTACCCCCCACCATCGCGATTTCCCGATGTCCTTCGGCGATTAGGTGGTCGACTGCGAGCGCCATGCCGAAGGCGTCGTCGCCGCGAAAGCCACAAACGCCGGATCCCTCGATTGTCCGAGCTATCAGTACGGTGGGCAAGTCGTTGCCTTCGGCCAGCCTGATGTCCTCGGCCGGCGTGCCGATAGCCGGTGAAAGGATCAGGCCGTCGGCGCCGAGCTGAAGTAACGTGTCGACGAAGGCCCTTTGCTTAGAGAGATCGTCGTAGTGGTTCGAGAGAATGAAGGTCTGGCGCCGCCGATCGAGCTCGTGTTCGACATATTTCAGAATCTCCCCGAAGAAGGGGTTCATCACGTCGTGAACGCAAACGCCGACGATCCCCGAACGCGAAGTGCGCAGGGACGCAGCCCGCCGGTTGTAGATGTAGCCGAGTTCTCGCGCCGCCGTTTTGATCCTGTCGCGCGTAATGTCGGCGACGAGAGGGCTGTCCCGCAAGGCAAGCGATACAGTCGCGGTCGAGACACCCAGTTCCTCCGCGATTGTCGATAATTTGACTTTTTGCGCCACCGGCCCTCGTCACGCTTCGGTCGTGTTCCCTCATCAATCTATGGCAAAAGCCGGCAGAAAGCGCAAAGCGGTGCCCATCTTTGGTGTTCGAGCGATCTGATCAGGTCTCTTCAGAAGTATTCTCGGGCATCAAGCCGAGATTGGTTTCGACCCGTTTCAACAGTTTCAAGAAGGTTTTCTGTTGCTTCTCGGAGAGACCTCGGAGAGCTGTACGGCGAAGCTGCTTCCTCAACGACTTCAGCTTCTTCGCCGCCATGCGCCCTTCAACCGTCAGAAATGCGCAGCTCTGACGCGTATCGCTCGAGGCGAGCCGCTTTTCGACGAAGCCTTGCGCCGAAAGGCGGGCGATCGTTTTCGTCACCGTCGGCGGGCGAACCGAGAGCAGGATCGCGAGATCCTTCAGCGTGATGCCTTCGTTCTCGCTGATCGCGGTCAGGACCGTATCCTGGCCTGGGTGAAGGCCGAGCGCTCCGAGTTCCTGCCCGCTCGCAGCCCGCATCGCCCGCGATGTCCGCGCCAGCTGGGCCATCACGTCCTTCTTGCCCTGCGCCATGCTGCCCTCTCATGCCCCTTGGTCTCTTGACCATGTGGAAAGGATCGCCTCTTGTCCACCGGGCCCGTGCACGAAGGAAAAGGTGCGAGGACGAGCCGCAATGCAGCGCTTTTTCGAAGACTGGACGACGGAGAAAATGGCCGAGGCGAGGGCTGACTTGCCCGGCGTGGTGCCGATCCTCCCTCTTGCGGCCATGGAGAGTCACGGCCCGCATCTTCCGCTTGGCACTGATGCGATTCTGGCGCGCGAAATGGTCTATCTTGTAGACGAGCGTGCCGACGATGACTGGCCCGGCGTGTTTCTCCCGGTCCAGAACTTCGGCGTCTCGACCGAGCACACCCATTTCGCCGGGACGATCGATCTTGGCTGGCGCACAATGGGTGAGACGATCTTCGCGATCGGACGGAGCCTCGAGCGCGCTGGCTTCACGAAGATGGCACTGGTCAACGCTCATGGCGGGAATGCCGCGATGATGGGGCAGATCTCCGTCGATCTGCGAGCGAAGACAGGCCTCCTCGCCGCCACCTGTTCTTGGCTGCGGTTCGGTTTTCCGGACGGCCTTCTGCCAGCAGGCGAGATATCAGACGGCATTCACGGTGGTGCCGTCGAGACCAGTCTCATGCTGCACTTCCGGCCGGATCTCGTCCATTTTGAGAGAATGGGCGTCTTCCATTCTCGGCAGGCCGAGATGCGTGAGGAAAACCGTTATCTCACCGCGCATGGGCGCCTCGGTTTCGGCTGGATGTCCGACGACCTCAACCCGGCCGGCGTCGTCGGCGATAGTTCGCTTGCCGAGCCCGAGATCGGCCGGGCGATCGCCGAGCATCAAGCGGACGCCTTTATAACCTTCATCGACGAGGTCGCGGCCTTCGACGTCGCGCGGCGGATCGGGGACCAGCCATGAGACGGATCGCTGGTGAAAGGACGCTGGAGGCCGCGCGCACGCTGGTCGCGTCGGCATTGGCGCAGCCGAACATCTATCCGCAGATTCGCTCCGATCTGATGGCGATCCGTAATCGGCTCGCACACGCGGATCAAATCGCCGAACTAGACGAGGCTCAGAGTGAACTGCTCGACGCTTATATCGGCCTCGCCCGCAGAGGGACACAACTCGCACCCTCCGACGATGCGGCTCTCGTTGAACTCGCGCGCCAACTGGCTTGAGATACCGAGAACGCTTTCGGCCGGCGCCGGTGCATGGGGCACCTGTTAAACGATCAACGGACTACTCCGAAGAGTGACGATGCCAATCTTCTCAGAACTTGAGATAGAGCCTTTTAGATAGCCTCCGTCTAACTTCGCACACAAAGCCGGCAACGACGATAACGGCAACAGACCATAGTATTCTTGGGAAAAGTTCGGAACCGAGCCATCGACACTCGGTTCGTGCATTCCGGATAGAACAAGCCTATATGCGCGCGGAAGCTGGAAGAAGGAGCCGTCCATGTCCGATGCCGTCAGCCAGAACGTCGCGACGCCTGCCACAGAAAACAACCCAATTCCCGTCACGGTCCTCACCGGCTATCTCGGCTCTGGCAAGACGACGCTCCTCAACCGCATTCTGTCGGAGGATCACGGTCGCAAATATGCGGTGATCGTCAACGAATTCGGCGAGATCGGCATCGACAACGATCTCATCGTCGAGAGCGATGAAGAGATCTACGAGATGAACAATGGCTGCGTCTGCTGCACCGTGCGCGGCGATCTGGTCCGCGTCGTCGAGGGCCTGACCCGGCGCAAGGGCCGCTTCGACGCGATCCTCGTAGAGACAACGGGGCTTGCCGATCCGGTGCCGGTCGCCCAGACCTTCTTCATGGACGAGGACGTGCGGGCGAAGACCGAACTCGACGCCGTCGTCGCCCTCGTCGACGCCAAGCATCTGCCGCTTCGCCTGAAAGATTCCCGCGAGGCCGAGGACCAGATCGCCTTTGCGGACGTCGTCCTTCTCAACAAGACCGACCTCGTATCAGCCGATGATCTCTCCAAGGTCGAGGCGACGATCCGGGCGATCAATCCCCATGCGGTCATCCACCGGACCGAGCGGGCCGGAATCGATCTCGCCAAGGTGCTCGGCCAGAAGGCCTTCGACCTGAAGAAGGTGCTCGACAGCGATCCGGACTTCCTCGAGGAAGCGAGCCATGCCCATGACGACCATGTCTGCGGGCCGGACTGCGATCACCAACATAACCACCATGATCATGACCACGATCACCATCACCATGCCCATGGCGAAGCGTCCGCAATCCACGACGTGACGGTGACCTCGATCTCGTTGAAGGCGGGCGAGCTCGACAGCAAGAAGTTCTTTCCCTGGATCCAGGCTCTGACCCAGGAGGAGGGGCCGAACATCCTGCGTCTCAAGGGCATCATCGCCTTCGACGGCGACCCGGATCGGTACGTCGTCCAGGGCGTCCACATGATCATCGAAGGCGACCACCAGCGAGCCTGGCGGGTCGACGAGAAGCGCGAGAGCCGTCTCGTCTTTATCGGGCGCAATCTCGACCGCGAAGAACTGGAGGCGGGCTTTGCCGCCTGCGCGGCGCGCGTGCGCGCTCACGCCGAGGCCTGACCCGCTTCATGCCGTCCATCGCCCCTTACGATCTCGGCGAGTTCGTCGAGCGCGCCGTCTTTCTCGGCGATGCGCCTGCTTTCGCGCTCGCCGACGGAACCGTCCACCTGCCGGCCGGCGGAGGCTCGGTGCTGACGGCCCATGACGGCGGGCTTCTGACGGCCTGCTTGGACGAATATTCGAACCGTCTTCTAACAGGCGGCGAAGATGGGCGCGTCGTGGCCGTGGACGCGAAGGGTGCGATGGGCGAAGTCGCCTCCATCGGCAAGAAGTGGGTTTCCGTCGTCGCCGGCGGACCCAGTGGCGCCGTCGGTTTCGCATCGGGACGGACAGCCTACACGTGGACCAATGACGGAAAGGTGCTGGAAAAGCAGTTTTCGCGGACTGTCGAGGGCATCGCCTTCGCGCCGAAGGGGCTGCGCTGCGCCGTCGCGCGTTATGACGGCGCCTCGCTCTTCTTCCCCGCCACCGATGCCGAACCGCTCTTTCTGGAATGGAAGGGCGCGCATCTCGGCGTCGCCTTCTCGCCGGACGGCAAGTTCCTCGTCACCACCATGCAGGAGAACGCGCTGCACGGCTGGCGCATCGCCGACGGCAAGCACATGCGCATGACCGGCTATCCGTCGAAAGTGAAGGACTGGTCGTGGTCGGCCAAGGGCAAGTTCCTCGCGACCACGGGGGCGCCGGCCGCGATTCTCTGGCCGTTCTCGGGCAAGGATGGGCCGATGGGCAAAGCGCCACTCGAGCTCGGTACGCGCGGAAACGTGATGGTGACGTCGGTCGCCTGCCACCCGAGCGAGGACATGTTGGCGATCGGCTATTCCGACGGCATGATCCTGGCGGTGCGCTTTCAGGATTCCAAGGAGGCGCTCCTGCGCCGGGGCGGCAAGGGGCCCCTACGCACCATGGCCTGGGACCGGCGCGGCCGGCTCCTGGCGTTTGGCTCGGAAGACGGGGAAGCCGGGGTCGTCGACATCGCCGGTTGAACTTGCGCAGCGACTTGGTTTGATCGGTCGTAACAATCGAGATCGGTAAGGATTTCGCCTTTATCTTCTTACCATGCGTCAAGCAAAGACGGTCAAAAAATCATTGTCTTACCCGAATGCATTCTTTGCGATCGGTTGCGTTGAAGGCAATGATCTTAAAACTTTAGACAGGGCTTGCCGATACCGTTCCGCTGAATTTCGCCCGCGATTGGCGGGAGGCAGCGTGAGATGGAAACATCGTGTTCAGAACAGAGGACAGGCGTGAAACGCCACTGATCGCTGCCGCTGGCGGCCTTTCATTCGGAGCGATGGCAATCCTCTGTGCCATGCTCGATAGCGGACGCTTCCTGCCCAGCGAACCGGCGTCGCCAAGCCAGTTACATGGGCTTATTTCGGGAGAGCGCACCGCCGGCCAACCGGAAGCCACGGTAGAACATCCGCCAACCGTAACGGGGCAGGGGAATCGCCCTGCACTTCAGAAAGCTGTGGCGCATCGAGAGACGGCTTTGCCGCCGATCACGGCCTCGCGGCTCGATACCAATCTGAAAATTCTGTTCTGGCTTGTCGCAGCGCTTTTGACCTGCGGTCTCGCATTGCTTGGTCTCTTGGCCGAAACCCGGCGAAAGGCGCGTAAGAGCGCGCTGACGGACGAATTGACGGGACTCCCGAACAGGCGGGCCTTCAGCGGCCATATCGAGCAGTATTTTCGTGACAGTGGAAGTAAGGCGGAGACTAAGGTCGCAATGCTTCTGTTCGATATCGACAACTTCAAACTCGTGAATGACGAACATGGCCACGAAGGCGGCGATCAGCTGCTCCGAGCCTTTTCCGAACGAATTCTGGAGGCCGTCGGTCCCGAATGCCTGTTCGCGCGCCTAGGGGGCGACGAGTTCGCCATCGCCATGTTTGGCGAAGAGGCGGAAGAACGGTCGCGCGAGATGGCAAGTCGCCTTTCAGTACTCAGCAAGAAGCCCTATGAATGCGCCGGTCGCACACTCGTTGCGACAAGCAGCATTGGCGGCGTTGCCTGCGGCGGCAATCTCGCCGATGTGCCAGCGATCATGCGTCGCGCAGATATCGCGCTCTACAATGCGAAGGAAAACAAGCGCAGCGCCGCTTGCTTCTACGACGAATCCATGGAGCTCGTCGTCACCAAGCGCGCTGCCCTGATGCGTGACCTGCGCCACGCCGTGGAGAAGGGCGAGCTGGTGCTGCACTTCCAGCCGATCGTCGATCTCGCCGATTCGAAACTCGTCTCCTTCGAGGCTCTTCTGCGGTGGCGCCATCCCTCCCGTGGCTTCGTGTCGCCCGGCGAGTTCATTCCGATCGCCGAGGAGAGTGGGCTCATTCTGCCGATCGGTCTCTGGGTGATCGAGGAGGCCTGCTCGGTTGCGGCGACATGGCCCGAGCATATCCGCTTTGCGATCAACCTGTCGCCGCGTCAGTTCAGCGACGAGCGGCTCATACCGACCGTTCTCGGTGCTCTCGAAAAGAATGGCGTGGGCCCGGCACGGCTGACCGTAGAGCTTACGGAGACCGCAATCATCGAGCACGACGGGAAGGCGCTTGCAGCGTTGCGGAAGCTCCGATCGGAGGGTGTAAAGATTGCTCTCGACGATTTCGGCACGGGCTTCGCGTCGCTGAGCTATCTGACCAAGTTTCCCTTCGACGTTGTGAAGATCGACCAGAGTTTCGTGCGTGAGGCGAGCCGGAACAACAACGCCGACGTGGTCATCTCCTCGATCTGCGATCTCGCGGCTCGTCTCGGCCTCGACACGGTGGCCGAGGGCATCGAGAGCCTCGATCACCTGGAACTCGTGCGCAAGGCCGGCTGTAATCGCGGTCAGGGCTATCTTTTCGGCCGCCCGGAACCGGCGATCGACTGCTCGACGCGCATCGCCGTCGAGACGCTGCGGGGTGTCAATGCTGGCGCGATCAAGCAGATCGACAGTGGAAAGGTAGCCTCGACGGGCTGAGCGGCGAAACCGAAGCAGTCTGCAGAACACAAAAGCGCCGCACGGCATTGAGCCGGAGCGCCGGATATGACATATCGCGCTGCAGCAAGCCTTGATACGACGCGGCAATCTTCGCCCGCGACACGAGGCACTTTTCCTGCCTCCAAGGATACGTCATGTCCCTTCCCACCACGAGCAAGCCGCTCGCGGACGCCTTGTCTCAGCGCGGCTATACCCAGCTCACCGACGTCCAGACCGCAGTCCTGGAAGAGCCCCTTGTCGAACGCGATCTCCTTGTGTCGGCTCAGACCGGTTCCGGCAAGACGATTGCATACGGTCTCGCGATGGCCGGGACGCTGCTTGGTGAGGCCGAGCGTTTCGGGCCAGCTGACGAGCCGGTCGCGCTGATCGTCGCGCCGACGCGCGAACTCGCCATGCAAGTGACCAACGAACTTGGGTGGCTCTATGCCGGCACGGGCGCCAAGCTGGCGACCCTCGTCGGCGGCATGGATCCACGCGCAGAGCGCCGCCGGCTTGGTGACGGCGTGCATATCGTCGTCGGCACGCCGGGCCGGTTACGAGATCACCTGACGCGCGGCGCCTTGCAGATCGGCAATCTGAAGACGCTCGTTCTCGACGAGGCTGACGAGATGCTCAATCTCGGTTTCCGCGAGGATCTGGAATTCCTGCTTCAGGCGACCCCGGCTGAACGCCGGACGCTCTTGTTCTCGGCGACCCTGCCGAAGCCGATCATCCAGATGACCCGCAACTACCAGCGCAACGCGCACCGGATCGAGATCGCGAAGGGCCAGAGTGGCCACGCCGATATCGAGTACCGCGCCGTGCGCATCGCACCGAACGAGGTCGAGCATGCGGTGACGAACGTGTTGCGTCATGCCGAACAGCCGAGCGCGATCGTCTTCTGCAACACGCGGGAAACGGTGCGCCATCTCTCCTCCGGGTTGATCGAGCGCGGCTTTGCTGCCGTCACGCTTTCGGGCGAACTCGGACAGGCCGAGCGAAATCAGGCGATCCAAGCTTTGCGTGATGGTCGGGCGCGTGTCTGCGTTGCGACCGATGTCGCCGCGCGCGGTCTAGACCTGCCGAGCCTTGGCCTCGTCATCCATGCTGATCTGCCGTCCGACGCCGAAACCCTGCAGCATCGCTCCGGGCGTACGGGCCGGGCAGGGCGCAAGGGCGTGTCAGTTCTTCTGGTGCCGATCTCGCGTCGTCGCAAGGCCGAGCGACTTCTCGCCGAAGCGCGGATCAATGCGGCCTGGGGCGCGGCGCCTTCCGCCGACGAAATCCGTCAGGCGGACGAAGCCCGTCTTGTAGCGGATCCCGTTCTTGCCGAACCGCCGAGCGAGGAGGATGCCGCGACTGCTGCGCGCTTGCTGGAAAGCCATTCGGCAGAAGCGCTCGCGGCCGCCTTCGTGCGCCAGTGGCGCGCACGTATGCCGTCGCCGGAAGACGTTTTCGATCCTAACTTCGGTCCCGATCCGAAGGGCGGGCGTTCCGCCGAGCGCGGAGAAGGGAAGCCGAAGAAGCATGAACGCGGCGGTCCGAGCGTCTGGTTCCACATGGATGTCGGCCGCAAGAACAACGCCGATCCCAAATGGCTGCTGCCGCTTCTGTGCCGCCGCGGCAAGATCACCCGCGACGACATCGGCGCGATCCGCATCTTCGACCGCGAGACCAAGTTCGAGATCTCCGAAAGCGTCGCCAAGCGCTTCGCCAGGGATGCCGAGGTGAGCGACGGTGACGACATCACCATCACCCTCGCGGACGCCGCACCCGGCCCCGACCGCAAGGGCGGGAAGGGACCGAAACCCGGCGGCAAGCCGAAATTCAAGAAGGATTTCAGCAGCGGCGCGCCCTCACGCGGCAAGCCGCGCCAGTCGAAGCCGAAGGGAGCCAAGGCGCGGGCCGGCAAGGGCTGAAGATTCGCCGGTCACCTTCATGGCGATTGTCCAACCTTCGCTTGAATGAAGGCACCGATAACTAACCTATGAAGGAAGCGAAGGATCAATCCTTTTCGCTGGCGGGCAATTCGACGGCCGAGCATTGAAGAAAACGCGCGGTGTTATGCTGAAGTTCGGCCCAGCGGTGAATGAATATTCGAGGATAGTCCATCTGAACATCGAGACCGCCACCTCGGAAGTATTGACTACACATCGGTTTTTTCGTCTGCGGCGCTTTCGGTGAGGTGCATCGAATGGTCGAATCCACTTCGTCGGTAGCGTTGTAAGCGACGAACAAATCTTCCTCGGGAAATCTCGAAACCGATGAGAATTCGGTGTCCAGCCACGTCAATCCGGCAGGGCTCAGCTGGCCAGGCGGGAGGTCAGTCAGCCGCGTTGTTCGATCCCGAGGCGTGGCGAAGTTGAGCGCCCAACTCTCGGGCCCATTGTCGTCCCCAGCCACGAAATTCATGTAGTTGTCGCGGCCGCTCCGCAGCCTTTCACTCGTCTGCTTGCGCGTGACCGGGGTGAAATCGTCCATGTCCACACGGAAGAGCTGGGCGTAATCCTCGAAGCCGCCGCGCTTGTCCCAGTAGTCCTCCCAATACTGCACAGGCACGCGAAGCCCGACCCGCCTGTTTTCCTTCCGCATCACGATGATATTCGTGGCGTAGTCCGCATCCGGTGTGAACGCAAAGCAGGGGTCTATCTCCGTCGGAAGTGCGGGCAACGAGCCGCACAGAATGGCGGCTATGACAAGAATGCACCTGGAGATCTTGCTCATTGCGCAACCCTCTCCCGCTCGCTTTTCGGCGGACCTGTCAGAGCGCCGCCGAGCGAATGCCCAGTGCGCACGATGGTCTCGGCGACCGATGGATCGATCACGCCATTGGCGTCCCGGCTGATCTCCTCCAGAAAGCGGGTCGAAAAGGCGAACTGTTCGGCTTTCTGGCGCCACTCTGTCGCCTCGCGACCCGGAGTGAGATTGCTGAAAAACTCCGAGAATGAAATCAGGACAGCGTGGGTCATGGCTGAATTATCCGTTGGGAAACGAGGACAGGCAGACTGTGTCACGCAACCATAACGGATATAACGAAAGCCTAAATACAGATGCGGGGTTTGACCTTCTTTTCGGAAGAAAGGCATTGGAGCCGATCCAGCCAAATATGGATCAATTGACGCTGGTGATTTACAGGCGGGACAGAAGCTCCGCCTTCTTGGCCGCGAACTCTTCCTCGGTGAGGATGCCTTCGTTCTTCAGTTCGGCGAGGCCGCGCAGGAGGGCGAGCGGATCGCCGGTCGGTTTTTCAGCGCTGGTGGGCGTTGAAGGCGTCGATGCCTGCACCGACGCCGATACGGGTGGCTCCGGGGTGATCGAGTCCAAACCACGCGCCGCAGGCGACACGTCCGATGCCGCTGGTTTTTCCGCGCCGATCGCGGGCTCGGGATCGAACTGAGTGGTTCGGGGAGCGCCCCGAGCTGCAGTCTCTTCGACGGGTGCCCGGAAGGGCGGGAACGAAGAACCCTGGCTCTGGGACTGGAAGCTTCCGACTGCCGCCGCTTGCGCCGACGAGGTTTGCGACTGTCGACCTGACTCCCGCGTTGTACTTTGGTAAGGGTGCTCGGCGGTCGCCCCTTCAGTGTTGTTCGCGTCCTCGACCGGGCCGCAATCGACTATCTCGAGATCACCCGGCTCTACCGATCCGAGTTGGCTGGAAAAACGCAGCGTGGAGGTTCCGCTTTGCTGCTGAGAGACGCCGCCGATCCGGTGTTCGCCGGTATCGTAGATTGTCACCCTGCCACCGGTCTCAACCGCGAGTCGCGCCGTACCTGGGAAGACGGCATAACGAATTCCATTCTGTGCTCCGCTGGAAGAGGGCTGTCCCAGTTCTTCCGGCCACCAATGGTTGGTCGCCCCAAAGCCTCGTGCGGTGCGCATCGGCAGATCGCCACGAGCAAGCGAGGCCGAGACAATGTCGGCGAGGGCGCCAACTCGGCCCTTCAGCGCGTTGTTGAACATGTCGCCGATCATCAGCATACCGCCGGCCGACCATTGGCCGAAACCACCGAGTTCGAAATGGTTGAACTGGGCCATCGTACCGTTGCCGGCGCGTAGCGCTTCGGCCATGGCGCGCACGGCGTCCTCCGAGAAACCAGTCGAGGAAGAGATGCGGGCGATCTCCCGAGTGTCGTCCATGACGATATCCTGTTTTAGAAGGAAAGCGGCCGACAAGCGTATAGGCTCGCAGGACCAAGTGCGCGGAGCGCCAAATAAAGATGGGGTCTTGTCTTCGTTCTTCCATCGGCAATCGCTCGCCGAATGCTTCGCCTCAGTCGCCGAGGGTCGCGTCCATCGCGCAGACGAGGCCGTCCGGGCGATAATGCAGTTCGAGTTCTCCTCCGAACTCGGCAGCGAGCGACTGCTTGATCAGACGCGAGCCGAAGCCGCGCCTTTCGGGTTCCTTCACCGGCGGCCCGCCGCTTTCACGCCATTCGAAGCTCATGCCCTGGCCGTCCGGCCGGCGTGACTTCAGAGTCCAGCGGATCTCGACTTTGCCGTCCTCGTTGGACAGGGCGCCGTACTTGGTCGCGTTGGTCGCAAGTTCGTGCAGGGCGAGCGAGAGGGCAAGGGCCTGTCGCGCAGTCAGCATGATCTGCGGGCCGCTCCAGACCAGCCTCTCGGCCCTGCCGGGATGATGAATGACGAGCGTGCGCTCGACCACTTCGGCTATGGGGGCGGAAGTCCAACTCGTCTCGACTAGAATATCGTGAGCCTTTGAGAGGGCAGCGATGCGGCCGGTGAAAGCCTCCAACCCGTCCTCTGTGTTGGTAGCCCGGCGGATCGTTTGATTGGCAATGGCCGTAACCATTGCGAGTGTGTTCTTGACCCGGTGCTGTAGCTCGCGTGTGAGCAGGGACTGACGCTCCTCTGCGAGCTTTTCCTCCGTGATGTCGCGGACTGCGCCGACGAAACGAACGGTCTTGCCGTTTTCGATTAACGTCTGACCCTTTGCCTGCACATGGCGTACGACGCCATCTTCCAGTCCTACGGTTCGGTAGACGATGTCGTAGTCGGCTGCCTTGTTCGGATCGAGCGTCGCGTCGACGGCCGCAGTCACACGTTCGCGATCTTCTGGATGAACGCCGTTGACGAAAGTGTCGTCATAAGTGACGTTTTCGCCTCCAAAGATACCGAACATCGCCCGGCATCGCGCATCCCAGATGAGTTTGCCGTTCACGATGTCATAGTCGAACGTGCCGATCTCGGCGGCCTCGTGTGCCAACCTCAAGCGGGTTTCTGTTTCGACAAGCGCCAGTTCGGCTCGTCGCCGACGTGTGTAGGTCCAGGCTCGCGAGAGGATTTCGCGGATGAAGGCGATGTCGTCTGACGACCATGGGCGCGGCCGATCGTCGTGGACGTAGAAGATCATCTTCAACTCGCCGCGCTCGATCACCGTAATGTTGACGAGCGAGCGGACCGAGATTTCAGCGAAGCGTTCGGCATGGGCAGCCGTGCGGGTGTCGGTAGCCATGTCGTTGATGGTGACGAGGCCACCGCCGAGGGCGAAGCGGAATTCCTCGCCGAATTTCTCAAGATCGAAATCGCCTCTCAAGGCTTCGACGTCGTCTGCGGTCCATTCGTTGACGATCGTCGCCG
This sequence comes from Fulvimarina pelagi HTCC2506, assembly GCF_000153705.1. GTDB lineage: Bacteria > Pseudomonadota > Alphaproteobacteria > Rhizobiales > Rhizobiaceae > Fulvimarina > Fulvimarina pelagi. The sequence continues at coordinate 2,064,715 of NZ_DS022272.1, read as the reverse complement.
TCCGGCCGTCCCTGCTGACGCTCGCATAGCCGACGCGGGACACGTCGAGCGTCTCGCCGAGAATCCTCAGCGCGTTCATCGCATACTCGTTCGGCTCCATCTCCTTAAGGAGGTCGTCGCCAAGGCGCAGAAGCCCCGCTTGACGCAGCGTGCGCTCCTTCTCCGCCGTGATGTCGACGATGGCGCCCGGGAATCGAACAGGCTTCTTGTTCTCGTCGAGGAAACAGCGCCCACGGCAAAAGATCCAGCGCAGCCGGCCATCGGCGTCGATTGTGCGATATTCCTCGATGAACGGCTCGCCGGTCTCGCACGCACTGCGAATCTTCTCCGTCACACGCTCACGGTCGTCCGGATGGATACCCTCGACGAAGGCTTCCAGAGAAGCCCCGATTTCGGCCGTTTCGGGTGGAAGGCCGAACACGGACGCGAAGCGGATGTCTGCCCAAATGATATCGCTCTCGACGTCCCAGTCGAATGTGCCGACGATGGCCGAGGCGTCGAGAGCGAGTTGCAATCGTTCGCGACTGGTCTTCAATTCCTTCTCTGCCAAGATCTCGCGGGTCCGGTCGCGAAGAATCTTGATATACCCGACTGCTTCGTCGTCATCGTCGTAAAGCGGCATCATTTCGCTGGAGGCGAAGAAGCGCGAGCCGTTGGCCTTCATGTGCCAGCGCTGATCGCGCGCCTGGCCATCGGTGAGCGAAAGGCGCATTTCCTTCAGGTGAATGCCGTTCTGGACATCGCCGGGCGTGAAGATGGTTTCGATCGGCCGCCCAACGATCTGGAGCTCCGACCAGCCGAGAATCTCTTCGGCGGCTTCGTTCCAGGTGGTGATCGTGCCATCGAGATCAGTGGCTATTATCGCGTAGTCGACAGCACTCTCGACGATCATCCTGTAGACGTCTTCCGAGCCGCGCATGGCTCGTCTGATCGGCTTCCGATCGCGGTCATGTTCACGGCTCTCGCGTCGTGCTGCACCGAGCTCAGATTCGGCACGCGATAGTCGCAGACGCAGATCCTCGTTCTCAGCTTGCAGCGAGACAAGACGGTGGTCCTGCGTCAGAATCATTGTCCCCCGCATCCGTGGCGTGAGCCCATCGGTTGTTGCCCGAAGGCACGACGCCCAATCAGACACAACCATTTGATAGCATATCTTGCGATAGGCAAGAGAGTAAGGCTAGGCGCGGTGTTTGCTGTTGCCTTCCAAACACTTAAGCGGCAGCAGAGATTGCCTCGCTCGACCCTAAATCATTGCCACTTCTGGATGCGTCGATCTCGTCGCAAAGTGCGCCGGTCGGCCGGATCAGGCCGGCCGCGCCGCGAAGGGTATTCGCGATGAGTTCGAGCGCCAGAAGCCGGCGGGGCTCGAATGGTCCGGGCATTGCGAGTCCTGTCGTTTGGGCCGCGGAGAAGCCGAACCGGGCGTAATATTCCGGATCGCCAACGAGGACGATCGCGCCATGGCCGGCTACCTTCGCGGTTGCAACCGCGTGGCGGACTAGCGCACCACCAACGCCGAGACCCTGCGCTGTCGGCTCGACTGCCAGCGGGCCAAGCAGCAGCGCGGAGACCGCCTCGCCGTCGCACTGGCCGGCTGCGATGTGCCACAGGCGAAGCGTTCCAAGCAGTGCGCCGTCCGGAGCCGTAGCGGAGAAAGCAAGCCCTTCGGCCGGCCGACGATTGCGGCGGATCGCTTCGGACGATTTGCGCGTCCGGCCCGGCCCCATAGCCCGGTCGAGCAGCGTCTCGCGAGCAGGGACATGCGCGGGCGTCTCGGAGACGATGGCAAACGCGGCCGGCGTCGAAGCAGGGAGGAGGGTGATCGCCGGAACGCCAAGTGCAGCTGGCCAGACCGGGGAGGCGGGCAAATCGGTGAACGGAACTTGAAGCATAACGGACCACCTTCATAACAGGCGGTTAAGGGGAGCCGTCCTTTCGAGAAGCGGCGCGCGGGCAGAAGGAGCCGGCGCACCGTTCGCGCCGGATCAGTGGCTTCGTCGTCGAAGCAGGGAGGCTCTCACCGGTCTCATACGGCCCCTTAGATCACGTAGCTCGCCAACGGCTCGAAGCCGTTGAAGGCGACCGAGGCATAGGTCGTCGTGTAGGCGCCCGTGCCCTCGATCAGCACTTCGTCGCCGATCGTCAGTGCGAGCGGCAGCGGATAGGGCTTCTTCTCGTAGAGGACGTCGGCAGAATCGCAGGTCGGGCCGGCGAGGACGCAGGGCTCGGTCGCACCGCCGTCGTGGCGTGTGCGGATCGGATAGCGGATCGCCTCGTCCATCGTCTCGGCGAGACCGCCGAACTTGCCGATGTCGAGATAGACCCAGCGGTTCTCGTCGGTGTCCGACTTCTTCGAGACGAGGACCACCTCGGCCTTGATGACGCCGGCATCGCCGACCATGCCGCGGCCCGGCTCGATGATCGTTTCGGGCAGGCGGTTGCCGAAGTGCTTCTTGAGGCTCTCGAAGATCGCGTGGCCGTAGGCCTGCGCGGTCGGGACATCCTTCAGGTAGCGGGTCGGGAAGCCGCCGCCCATGTTGACGAGCGTCAGGTTGATGCCGCGGCGCTCCAGCGCCTCGAAGACGAACTTGGCATCGCCGATTGCCGCATCCCAGGCGTTCGTATCGGTCTGCTGAGAGCCGACATGGAAGGAGATTCCGGTGGCGCGAAGACCGAGGTCGCGAGCATGGGTGAGGACGTCGATCGCCATCGCCGGCATGCAGCCGAACTTGCGGCTGAGCGGCCATTCGGCACCCTCGCCGTCGGTGAGGACGCGGCAGAACACCCTGGCGGCCGGGGCGGCGCGCGCCACCTTCTCGACCTCTTCGATGCAATCGACTGCGAAGAGCGAGACGCCGAGAGCGTCAGCTGCGGCGACGTCGCGCTCCTTCTTGATCGTGTTGCCGAATGAGATGCGGTCGGGACCAACGCCAGCGGCAAGCGCCATCTTGATCTCGGCGACTGAGGCGCAGTCGAAGTTCGAGCCGAGCGAGGCGAGCAGCTTAAGGATTTCGGGTGCGGGATTGGCCTTCACCGCGTAGAAGATCGCAGAGTCCGGCAGCGCCTTGCGGAAGGCGTTGAAGTTCTCCTTGACGACGTCGAGATCAACGACGAGGCAGGGGCCTTCGACCGGGTTGGTGGCGAGGAAGTCGGTGATGCGCTGTGAGGCCATGGTGGCTCTCCCATAAACCAGTCAGCCCGATGTTGATCGGGCAGGTCGACGAGGAGCGAAACGCGAACATACCATTCCGGTTCAGGCGCGACGCCCTGGCCGGATAGGAATCGCTCGCGCGACGCGATGGGTCCGAAAACGGCACGACTCGTGCACCGGCTCCGGGTATCGGTCTGCCATGGATTAGAGGGCTTGAACCCGCCGCACTTCAGGCAAGGAAGGTGTGCCTCTTCAGTATTCCCGGTTTTGGACACCGGGAGAGACCAGAAAGGCCCGAACCGTCGTTGCTTCAAGCGTCCTCGGTTGTCGCGCGGCTCGCGAAACCGACTGGGTGTGTTACGTCCAGGTACCGTCCCGGTTCATCCTCGCTATCGTGAGGACCGGGGGACGCCCATCGGCACGTGCGACATTGGGCAGGGAATGAAATAGAGACGGTATCTGTCATACGCAAGACAAAAATCGGCTTGTACCGAAATTTTGGGATCGAGTTGATTTCAGTGGCAAAAGCGCCATAGCCACACGGGACTGCAAGCAAAGGACGATCGCATGGATACGTTGACCCGAATGCGCGCTTTCATGGCCGTCGTCGAGAACGAAGGCTTCTCCGCGGCGGCGCGCAAGACCGGGCGTTCCAAGGCGCTTCTGTCCAAATACGTGCGTGAACTCGAGGACGAGATCGGCGTCCTCTTGATCAACCGAACGACGCGGCAGGTGGCCCTTACGGCGGCAGGCGAGGTCTACATGACCCGCGCGGGCCAGTTGCTGAATGATATCGAGAGCCTAAACGACGCCGCGCGTGAGGCGACCGGCGAGGCCAAGGGTATGATTCGCGTGAGCGCCGCGCGCACCTTCGGCGATGCCCATCTCGGCCACAGCCTGGTCGATTTCGCGGTTGATCATCCCGACATCAGCCTCGATATCCATCTCGACGACGGGTTCGTCGATCTCGTCAACGAGGGATTCGACGTTGCCATCCGCATGACGAGACTCGCGGATTCGGCGCTCATCGCCCGGCGCCTCGCTTCTCTCGATTTCTGCATCGTCGCCAGCCCCGAACTGCTCAAGCGTCTCGGCAAGCCGAGCCATCCCTCGCAGGTGACGAACTATCCCGTAGTGATCGACTCCAATGCCCGGATCTTCACCTCGTGGCAATTCAGGGACCCCGAGACCGGTCAGTCGCTTCCGGTGCAGGTGTCGGGACAATTTACTGCGAACAGCCCGGTGACCGTCCGCGCGGCAGCGCTGGCCGGTCTCGGCCTCGCTCTGTCCCCGTCATTCGTCGTCAAGAACGACGTAAGAGAGGGGCGGCTCGTCAAGCTGTTCGAGGAGTATATGGAGAGCGAGGCCGGCATCTACGCCGTCTTTCCCCATCGGCGCCACCTGCCTGCCCGCGTGCGCCTCTTCGTCGACTACCTCGCCGCCTGGTTCAAGAAGCACGATCTTGAACTGACCAAGGAAGATTGAGTAACCCCGAGCCCAAGCCGTTTTTCCGGCTCCCTGGCTCCATCTGCCCCCCTTCGATCAGGACGTTCCCATGGCCTCTCTCGACAGTGTCTTGACCTGTATCGACCTTAATCTCGATCAGTCGCTCGGCCGGCTTTTCGAACTCTTACGCATTCCGTCGATTTCGACCGATCCCAAATACAGGAGTGAATGCCGAAGAGCGGCCGACTACTTGGCCGGCGATCTGGCCGCGATCGGGTTCGAGGCATCCGTTCGCGACACGAACGGCCATCCCATGGTCCTCGCTCGGCACGAGGGACCGGAAGGCGCGCCGCATGTCCTCTTCTATGGCCACTACGATGTTCAGCCGGTCGATCCGATCGAGCTCTGGAACTCCGATCCTTTCGAACCTGTGGTAACGGAGGGGCCCGATGGCGCCAAGCGGATCGTTGCGCGCGGTGCTGCGGACGACAAGGGCCAGTTGATGACCTTCGTCGAGGCCTGTCGTGCATATAAAGCGGAGACTGGCGGCCTGCCCTGCGGCGTCACGATTCTCTTCGAGGGGGAAGAGGAATCCGGATCTCCCTCGCTGCTGCCCTTCCTCGAAGGGCACAAGGACGAGTTGAAGGCCGACGCTGCGCTCGTTTGCGACACCAACATGTGGGACCGCGAAACGCCTGCCATCTCGACCGGGCTACGTGGGCTGGTCGGCGAGGAGGTTGTGATCAAGGCGGCGAGCCGTGATCTCCATTCTGGCTATTATGGGGGCGCGGCCGCAAACCCACTGCATGTCCTTTCGCGCATTCTTGGCGCGCTGCATGACGAGACTGGCCGGGTGACGATCCCTGATTTCTACGAAGGCGTCGACGAGGTACCAGCCGACGTGAAGGCACAGTGGGACGAGCTCAATTTCTCCGAAGAAGATTTTCTCGGCGATGTGGGGCTTTGGCTTGCGGCCGGGGAGAAAGGCCGCTCGGTGCTGGAGCAGACCTGGTCACGCCCAACGGCAGAGGTGAATGGGATTATCGGCGGGTATACCGGCGCAGGCTTCAAGACCGTCATCCCGGCAGAAGCCCGTGCGAAGGTCTCGTTTCGCCTCGTTTTCCAGCAGGATCCGGAGAAGCTGCGCGAGAATTTCCGCCGTTTCGTGCGCGAGCGCTTGCCGGCCGACTGCAGCGCCGAGTTCCACCCGCATGGCGGATCGCCCGCGATCCAGCTTCCCTTCGACAGCCCCTGGATCGCTGCTGCAAGCGAGGCCCTCTCCGAAGAATGGCCGAACAAGGCCGCGATGATCGGCATGGGCGGTTCGATCCCGATTGCCGGTGAGTTCAAGAACCAACTCGGCATGGAAACGCTCCTCGTCGGATTCGGCAATGGCGACGATGCTATCCACTCGCCGAACGAGAAGTACGAGATGACCTCTTTTCATAAAGGCCAACGATCTTGGGCCCGGATCATCGAGCGGATCGGGAGGGGAGTCGCGGCTTAGGACGCCAACACTTCCCGCACCGCCATATCGGGGTGTGGCCGGCGGCCTTGCCATTGTTTCGGATAACCAAACGACACCTCTTCAAAGGCGACGCCGTCGACGCATCTCGAAGACGGAATGTGGATGTGGCCGGATATGACGGCCTTTGCGCGATAACGCCAGTGCCAGTCATCGGTGAGCCTGGTGCCGCACCAGACGGAGAAGCGGGGAATGCGTGGGGTGGAAGCAACGTCCTCTCGGAGCGGCCAATGGTTGACGAGGACCGTCGGGTAGTTGCCAGTCAATGTATCGAGGCGTGTCCTGGTCGCGGCGTAGCGCGCGTGGCACCACTCGGTTCGCGAAGCGTAAGGGTGCGGCGACAGAAAGAATTCGTCAGAACAGAGAACCCCGCTCTGCCGCGCCCAGTCGATCGCGTCTTCGAAGGCGATCTCCGGGGGGCGGAAGGAATAATCGTAGAGCATGAAAAGCGGGCAGATCCGGACCGTCCCGCTTTCGAGTTCGATGACTGGATAGTCGTCCTCGGGGGTCAGCACGCCGTATTCTCGGCAGAGCGCGATCAACTCCTCGTATCGAGCGACGCCGCGGACCGTAGCGGTGCCTGGTCGGGTCCAGAGTTCGTGGTTTCCCGGTACCCAGACGAGCTGTGCGAACTTTTCGGCGAAATGCTCGAAGGCGAAGCGGATATGCTCGTTCTTTTCCGCAACGTCGCCGGCAAGGATTAACCAGTCGTCGGGACGCGCCGCGATCTCGGCAATCGCTTCCCGGTTGGCCCGATGGCCGAGATGGAGGTCGGACAGCGCGAACAGCCTCACAAGACCGCATCCGCGACATTGGGGGCGATGGCTCGCGGGGCTGCGCCGAGCGGTTCGGTCTCGAAGAAGCGGCTCGGCGGGGACCCTGCCGGGACTGCGAGCGCCAGCCGGTGGCCGTCGTCGATCCAGCGTCGTTCGAAGCGCCAGCGCGACGGCTCATCCTCGATCGCCCCAGTGAACGAAATCGAAGGCGGGTTTAGCGAACAATCGAAGAAGAAGCCGTCGAGCGGCAGAGAGAGCCCCATGCCGCGCGCCTTGATGTAGGCTTCCTTCAGCGTCCACAATGCGAAGAAGCGTTCGGTCCGGTCGATCTCACCGGTACCAGCATCGATCCAGTCAGCCTCGCCTTCGGTAAAGAAGCGCCGAGCGACATCACGTTCCGGCGCGCCCCGCGCGATCGTCTCGACATCGACCCCGATGTCTTCCATCCCGCCGACGACGAGGGCGACGAGACCGCGCGTGTGGGAGAGATTGAAGAAGAGTGGCGCGGGCGCCGTTGCCATCGCCGACCAGTCGATTGCTGGCCTGCCATAGGCGTTCAGAGCAAACCGCCAGTCTTCTGGGGCGATGTCGGGTCTGAGCGCACTCAGACGTGTGCGCAGGAGCGCGCGGCCGACGAGAAATTCTTCGCGCGCACTGTTTACTCGAAAGCGTTCATGTCTGGCAGCTTCGCCGGCATCTAGGAGAGACGGGTAGGCGGCCAGCCGATCGGCCGGAAGGTTCTCGATCGGGACGAGGTGCACCTCGCTGGTCCTGACGGAGTCTCGGGCGTCTACGAAATCAGTCATGTGTCGCGGGGGTGGTGTCCAGTGGATCGGCACGGCGGCGCGGACGCCATGTGCCTGCTTTTCGTCCGGCGACCACCCAGTAGGTGAGGGCAAAGACGATCCCGGAGATCACGATCGCCGCCTGGATCGAGCCACTCGGCGCGGGGTCTCCATAGGCGAGGATGATGATCGCGACCGAGCCGGCAATGCCGGCCGCAATGTGGAGAACCAGCGAGGACAGCCCGAGGATCTCGCTCACCGCCATGAAGACCGCCCAAGGGATCAGCAGCGTTGAGCCTATCTGCGCACTCTGCGCCCAGAAGGCGACCGCCGAATGCACGTAGACCACCGGGCTGAACGCGTTCTCTACATCGGTCAACCCAAGATAGGGCCAAAGGACTGTAAAGGCACTCGTCAGGCAAGCTGTCACGAAGGCGACGGGAATAACAAAGATGAAGCGGAAGACCGTTGCCATGGACCGGCGGACTCTGAGCGGTTCAAGGATGAAAGGGAGTCGGGCTGGAATGCAATTGTCAACAAACGACGAACCGACACAATGAGGACGAGCAGCGTTTCATTGATAGCAACGTAAGCACTCACGCTGTGATTTCGATGTTGGTTCGTAGCTTCAGACAAACTAACGCAGCGCCTGACCTTCAAAGGCCGGACTTTGGGCAACTTAGAGAACCTATCTGGGTTGTCGGTAGGAGCCGATCTCGTTGACGGCCTGAAACCCTATTTTTGCATCCTAACGGTGGTCTTGTTTGGCAAAGCAAAGCACCCATGTGTCGGCCCGAAGACGAAAACAACAAAAATGGATGCATACATGACCCACGAAACACCACTTCCGGGGCAGAAAGCTCCAACGCTCCGAGTAAACACGCTCGGCGGTTCATCCATCGATCTCTCGCAAGACAATCCTGAGAATTTTTCGATCGTATTCTTCTATCGCGGCCTGCACTGCCCGATCTGTCGGAAAGAACTCGAAGAGTTGAACGGGAAGCTTAATAAGTTCGAAGACCTCGGCGTCATCGTCCACACGGTTTCGATGGACGGTGAAGAAAGAGCTAAGCGTCAAAAGGACGAGTGGGCGATCGGAAATCTGGACATCGGTTTCGGCCTTTCAGAGGCAAGTGCTCGCGAATGGGGACTCTTCATTTCCGAAAAGGCGAAAGATCCGGAGCCTGAGAAGTTCAGCGAGCCCGGAATTGCAGCTATCAAACCTGATGGAACGCTTTACTCGCTCCATCTGCAGAATGTGCCGTTCGCGCGCCCAACGATCGATGGGCTGCTTCAGGGCCTCCAATTCATTATCGAGAATGACTATCCGGTTCGTGGCAAGCTAGCGGCTTAACTCGATCGAGATAAATGAGCGACCCGTCGCGCTGGAGGCGTGGCGGGTCGAAATGGAAGAGCAAACCGGTTGGTATCACCAAAACCAGTAAACGCCGGATCTACCGCTTTCATTACTCGCAAGTCGTTTCCGGATTGAACGAATGACGGGTTTGTTTTTTCTGAGCCGCCGCGAGTGCCCGGAAGAAGAGTGGCTCTTTTATCTCTCACAACCTCGCGCCGCCAACGTAGGTCGAAAGAGCCGAAAGATGAAACACCGTCGCCGGAGTCTGCAGAGCCCATAAGGCTTACTAGAAACAATAGCCGCTGTTACTCTGTTTAGTTCAGCAGCTCTATGCGGTCACGATCTTTCTTCCGCATACGTTCCGACTCAGACTTCAATTGCCCACAGGCGGCAAAGATGTCGCGGCCGCGAGGCGTGCGTATCGGTGAGGCGTAGCCGGCCTGGTTGACGTAGTCGGCGAAGCGTTCAATCTGGTCCCAGTCGGAGCATTCGTATCTTGATCCCGGCCAAGGGTTGAAGGGAATCAGATTGATCTTGGCGGGAATGCCCTTGAGCATTCGCACGAGGTTCCTCGCATCCTCCATACTGTCGTTGACGCCCTTCAGCATCACATATTCGAAGGTAATGCGCTTGGCGTTGGAGAGGCCCGGATAATTGCGGCAGGCCTCGAGAAGTGTTGCCAGCGGATACTTCTTGTTGATCGGCACGAGTTCGTCGCGCAGTTCGTCGTTCACGGCGTGGAGCGAGATCGCGAGCATCACGCCGGTTTCCTCGCCGGCGCGCACGATCTCCGGCACGACGCCGGACGTCGAGAGCGTGATCCGGCGCTTGGAGACCGACAGGCCCTCGCCGTCCGAGATGACGCCGAGGGCGGTCGCGACGTTGTCGAAATTGTAGAGCGGCTCGCCCATGCCCATCATGACGACGTTCGATACGAGGCGCCCCTCGGACGGCACGATCGCGCCCGCCGGGGTGTCGACGTCGGGAAAGTCGCCGAGACGCTCGCGGGCGAGCAGCACCTGCGAGACGATCTCGCCGGCCGTCAGATTGCGCACGAGGCGCTGGGTGCCCGTATGGCAGAAGGTGCAGGTCAGCGTGCAGCCGACCTGGGAAGAGACGCAAAGCGTGCCGCGACCTTCCTCCGGGATATAGACCGTCTCGATCTCCACCGGCCGGCCTGCGCCGCGCGGCGGGAAGCGAAAGACCCATTTACGCGTGCCGTCGACCGAGACCTGTTCGGTGACGATTTCGGGCCGCGCTATCGTATAGGCGGCGTCAAGCTTGTTGCGGAGATCCTTCGAGACGTTCGCCATGTGCGCGAAATCGGAAACGCCGCGCACATAAAGCCAATGCCAGAGCTGCGCGGTGCGCATCCGCACCTGCTTGGCCGGCACGCCGACAGCGGCGAGAGCTTCTCCGAGCTCCTCACGGCTCATTCCGATCAGCGACGTTCTTTCGTCTACATCGACCGGAGACAGCCCGGCAGCATCGACGGCGGGCCGGGTTTTCGGATCGGCGAGGTCGAGAGAGACGGACATTGTACAGGAACCTTCAGGCGGACGGATCAACGGCTTTGCGCACGGCACATGGGACACACCGTGCGGTGCAGTTAAGAGGACAATACGGTTTGTTCGTTCGCTAAATGCCGTGTCGACGGCGTTTCTTCAAGCCGGACACGAGGATCGAAGCGTCCCGGCAACGCGAAAGAGCGCCGCGGCAAGGCCGGGCGCTCGTTGGCGATCGATCGACAGTCCCTGCCAACACATTCGGCAGCAGGGAAGCACGCTTCGGACCTATTTGCAGTCCGCGATCGAGTTCAATGCTGCTGTCACGCCGGACAGTGAATAGGTGTAACTTGTATTGGTGCCGCGCTTCGAAGTCGCCGAGATCGTCATCGAGCGGCCCGCGCGAAGGGCTGAAACGAGCTGCGGCTCCTGGGCCGCGTTCTCCATCCAGGCCGAATCGTTCTTGGAGAACATCGCATACTTCGTACCGTCGACGTCCACTTCGACCTTCTCGCCTTCTTTCAGGTCGTAGCCCATGACGACCTGCGGTTCGTAGGCGATGCCCTGGCCCGGCTTTTGCGACACGAGGAAGAAGATGTCGCCATGGTCGACATTGGACGGCTGCATCTGCTTCGGCGTGGAAAGGATGTAGCAGACCTTTCCGCTCGAATCGTTGTAGGCGTAGGTGCCCCAGTCGTTGTACTGGTTCATGCGGGTCGGCGTCTGAGCTGCGCTTGCGGCGCTCGACACAATCAGTATCGCCGCCGTCGCCGTCAGGAGTTTTTTGAAGGTCATGGTTCCCCACTTCGATTGCGTCATCGTATGGCCTTAACGGGCCCCGCGCGTCTTCTGACCGTGGCCGATCTGCCGAAGACCTCGCCTGACCGAGACAGTTGCACGCTTCGCCTTTACCGCGGGTTAACGCTGACGTGTCTCGGGCTCCCGGGCCCTATGGCGCTACGGTATTCCATCGCGGTCCGCGCTTCGTAAAGAAGCTCCATCATACCCCGGGATGGTGCGGACCGATCACGTTTCGTGAAGAACTGAAAGAATCTGGCGACAGTGCGGCATCGGAGCATCAACCGACGCAAATTGCGTAAGCTGCTGCCGAATCTTTGTGAGCTGTCTTATGGTTGCGACAATCGTGCCGCGTTTCAGGACCCCGTTAGAGGTCGTCCAATGTCTTTCGTGCCTGATGATAATGCTCTGGCCGGATGTTCGATCGTACCGCGTTGAAGGCAGCTAGCAACACTGCGATGTCGTCAGTGAAGCCGAGGCCGAGGAACATGTCCGGGATGATGTCGAAGGGCAGGATGAAGTAGAACAGCGCTGAGAACAGAATGGCCCGGCTGGCCGCAGGCGTCTCGGTGTCCAGCGCACAGTAATAGGAGGCGACGACGTCTTCCATGAATGGGACGCGCTTCAGGTTCTTACGCACCTTCTCGAAGAACGATGCGCGGACCGTCTCTTCTTTCTCGCTCTGCTCGTCCGCGCCACCGGGCTGCAAGATTTCCTGAATGCGGATTCTGTCCAGCGCCATAGCCATCCTCCGGGTCGTTCAGCCTATCGAGATGGGACATCTTGAAGGCTGCCTCAAGGGGCGCGTGATAAAGCTGCGCCGTCCCCCATCCGGACTATCTGCCTGAGGACCCGTAGGCTCCCGCCTCCTCGAACGGCTTTCGCGGGAGTGCCACCGCACGGTCCTTCAACTCGAATGGTTCCTCGAGAATGTAGGGACCGCCGCCGATCGAAGCCTTCGACGAATAGAGCCCGAACCGCTTCACCAGAAACGAGGGCGAGCGATAGCCACCCTTTTCGGCCAGATACTTCGCGACGTCCCGGTCTTTCGGCTGGCGCAGACGGGCGATGGTGACGTGCGGCATGAACTTGCGCCCGTCGCTCGGCAAATCAAGCCGCTTGGCGATCCGGTCGATTTCGGCTTGCAGTTCAATGAGCTCGGGCGAAGCGCCCACACCGGCATAGATCGAGTGCGGCTTCTTTGGCGTGAAGGCGCCAAGGCCCTGCAGTGTCAGAGGAAACTGCGGCCGGTCTATCCGATCGAGTGCCTCGACCAGCTCGTCGGCAGAGCGCGCTTCGATGTCGCCGAAGAAACGCAATGTCAGATGGTAGTTCTCGCGGTCGATCCATCGCGCCGACGGCAGTCCACCGGTCAGAAAGGTCAGTGTCGTCGCGACGTCTTGCGGGATTTCGAGCGCAGCAAACAAGCGGGGCATGAATCGTCTCCCTTCGAACTCATCGGGGGCGCCTCGCGGCCACGCCTCAGGCTTTCATCCTTCGAGATATGCCGCAAGAGGGTATCGGCTTTGCACACAGGCCCATGCCATCAGCCTCGGCGCGGTACCATATTCGGAGTTGTAAACGAACGGTCGGGAGGCGTTCGTCGTCACAATCGCAGCGGGATTTACGGTCTGCAGTGACGGCATTGGCATAAAGAAAGGCCTTCCTCATGGCGATCAATGCTGGTTTTTCTCCGGAGCATCCGACCCCTGTGGTTTCGGATGAAATGCACTCTGAAAAGCGGGAATGGACGACGGTGCGGCGACTGCATCCTGGTGAGAATGAACTTTTCCTTGCACATCTCGAGCGGCTTGATCCCGAGTCACGGCGGTCCCGCTTCGGTCACCTCGTCGGCGAGGCTTTTCTGAAATCCTATGCGGCCCGCTCGCTCTCCGGCGACGCCGTGATAGAGGGCCTCTTCGTCGACGGTGTCCTTCGAGGTGTTGCGGAACTGCGATTCTCTGAAGAGGACCGCCACGAGGCCGAGGCCGCGTTTTCGATCGAGCGGCATTTTCAGGGTAAAGGGCATGGCGGCCGGCTTTTCGAGCGTGTCGTCGGTGCGGCCCGCAATCGCGGTGTAAATAGGCTGCACCTTACGTGCCTGCGCGAGAACCATCGCATCCGGGCGCTCGCGCTCAAGCATGGCGCCAAGCTGCTCGCGACCGATCAGGATATCGTCGCCGAATTGCCTGCACGCCCGGCCGATCTCGCCAGTCTGCGCGGCGAATGGCGCCAGGAGGCCGAAGCAATGGCCTACGCCTTTTTCGAATGGCGGCTGGCGAACTGGAAACGCTGGACGGCGCCCCTTTTCGGCGTGAGCGGCGTGGCCAGATCAATGCGCCAGATCTTCGGCGCAAACACCTAGGACCGTGTTCTCGCTTCAGCCCTCAGTCGGTTGGCTGTCCAGAGCCTCGGTCACCGTCGGCATGATGTTGTCCACGATAACACCGACACCCTCGGCGTTCGGATGCATCTTGTCGGCCTGGTTGAGATCGGCCTCTGCCGCTACGCCTTCGAGAAAGAACGGGTAGAAAGTGACGTCGTATTTTTCGGCTAGCTCCGGGAAGATCGGATTGAAGCGCTCCGCATAGTCCTCGCCCATATTCGGCGGGGCGAGCATCCCGGCGAGAATGACCGTTTGACCACGTTCGTTCAGCTGCTCGAGAATCTTCGACAGATTCTCGCGGGTGATCTTCGGGTCCACACCTCGTAGCGCATCGTTCGCACCGAGTTCGACTATCACGAGGTCGGCATTCTCTGGCACCGACCAGTCCAGGCGAGACAGACCGCCGCTCGTTGTATCGCCGGAGACCCCCGCATTGGTGACGGTGACGTCGTAGCCTTCTTCGCGAAGCGCGGCTTGCAACTGCTCGGGAAAGCTCTCGCCAGGCCCAACGCCGTAGCCGGCAGACAGACTGTCGCCGAAGGCGACGATCTGTCGCTGCGGTGCACCCGTCTCCTCCTGTGCTGGCGCAGGTGAAGAGATAACGAGTGGTAACAGAAGCGTCAGTAAAGCGAGAACCGGTTGGAAGCGCTGCACAACGAACCCCATATCGACACATCAGCGCGGACCCGCGCCCTAGACGACGTTCATATAGGTTGATTACGATTTGGCGGAACCGGCGATCCGATTACGAAACGTCCATTTGACGCTGGGAAGCGGGGCAAGTTCCGTCCACGTCCTCAAAGGCATTGATCTTGACGTCGAGAAGGGCCACTCGGTGGGCATCGTCGGCCCCTCGGGTTCGGGCAAGTCGACACTCTTGATGGTGCTTGCGGGTCTTGAGCGGGCAGATGAGGGGGAGGTCGAGATCGCCGGCAGATCGCTGGTCGGCCTCACCGAAGATGAGCTTGCCGCCTTTCGCGGTAAGAATGTCGGCATCGTCTTTCAGTCCTTCCATCTCATCCCAAACATGACCGCGCTCGAAAACGTTGCGGTTCCGCTGGAGCTTGCCGGCTCTCCCGACCCGTTCGATCGAGCTTTGAGAGAACTCGAGAATGTCGGCCTGAAGGATCGCGCCACGCACTATCCTGGCGAGCTCTCAGGCGGCGAACAGCAGCGTGTCGCAATGGCACGTGCGCTTGCGCCGGAGCCTGCTATCCTCATTGCCGACGAGCCGACCGGCAATCTCGACCAAACGACCGGTCGGCAAATCGCCGATCTGCTCTTTGCTGAGCGCAAGCGCCGCAATATGACCCTGGTTCTTGTTACCCACGATCCGAATTTGGCCCATCGCTGTGAGCGTGAGGTCGGCGTCCGTTCCGGGCGCATCGAGGGCGAAAGCGCTGAAGAAACCCGCGACGCCGCCGAATGACTGCTATTGACGTCGACACCTCACTCGCCCCCAAGGCCGGAACCGCAGACGCAGGGCTTCTGCCGACCATCCGGCTCGCTTGGCGCTTTGCTCTGCGCGAGATGCGCGGTGGTCTCAACGGCTTCATCATTTTTCTCCTCTGCATCACGCTCGGGGTCGGCGCGATCGCTGCAGTGAATTCTGTCGCGTCGATGATGAGCGATGGCATAGCGCGCGAGGGGAGGGCGATCCTTGGTGGTGATCTGCGTTTCCAGTTGGTCCAGCGTGAGCGCACACCGGAGGAGGCGAGCTACATCAACAGCCTGGGCGAGGTTTCCGAGACCGCGGGCCTGCGCTCGATGGTTCGTTTGGAAGATGGTTCGGACCAATCACTTGCCGAGGTGAAGGCGGTCGATAGCGCTTATCCACTTTACGGCTCGGTCGAGACCACTCCGCCGATTGCTCTCGAAACCCTCTTCGAACAGCGAGATGGACGGTACGGCGCGATCGCTGCGCAGGAACTCTATGACCGCCTGGATGTCGAACCCGGCGCAATCGTACGACTCGGCGACGCCGAGATAGAACTGACCGGTGTCATCAATCGCGAGCCTGACATTCTTTCGGACGGCTTCGCATTCGCGCCGCGCCTGATGATGTCGCGTGCCGGTCTCGATGCGAGCGGTCTTATCCAGCCGGGCAGTCTGGTTGAATACGACTGGCGTGTGCGCCTGCCGGCCGGCAGCGACGCCGAGGTTATGGCGGACGAGGCGCGCGACCAGTTCCCGACCGCCGGCTTCCGTGTCCGCACCGCCGAGGACGCCGCCCCCTCGCTCCAGCGGAATATCGAGCGCTTTTCGCAATTTCTGACGCTCGTCGGCCTTACTGCGCTCATCGTCGGTGGAGTCGGTGTCGCCAATGCGGTGCGCGCCTATCTTGACGGCAAGCGTCCGGTCATCGCCGCCTTCAAAAGCCTCGGCGCGGCAGGGCGTCTCGTCGTTCTCGTCTATCTTTTCCAGATCATGGCACTCGCCGCCGTCGGCGTTGCGATGGGCCTCGTCCTTGGCGCGATCGCACCCTTCTTGACGGCGAACTTCCTCGAAAGCGTGATTCCGGTCGCGGCGGACGCCTCATTCTACCCGGGAGCGCTGTTGATCGCTGCAGTCTTCGGGTTTCTTACTGCATTGACCTTCGCACTCCTGCCGCTCGGCCAGACGCGGGACGTCGCCGCGACGGCCCTTTTCCGCGATGCCGGTGCAACCGCAACGGGCCGACTACGCTGGACTTACGCCATCGGGACGGGCGTGCTCGCCCTCTGCATCGCCGGCCTCGCGCTCTTCATGGCGCGTGACAAGCAAATCGCGCTCGTTTTCCTCGGTGGCACGGCGGCAGCTTTCATCATTTTACGCGGCGTTGCCGTCGGCGTAATGGCGCTTGCCCGGCGCGCGCCGAAGGTGCATTCGACGCCGTTGAGGCTCGCGCTCGGCAATATCCACCGTCCCGGCGCGCTGACGCCGTCGGTCGTCCTCTCTCTGGGTCTTGGTCTGACGCTGCTCGTGACGCTGGCAATCATCGACTATGACCTCAGGCAGGAGGTCGGGACGGGGCTTGCCAGCCGTGCACCGAACTTTTTCTTCGTCGACATCCAGAACAACGAGATCGACCAGTTCCGCCAGGCCGTCGAAGAGGCCGCACCCGGCTCGGATCTGGAAGCAGTTCCTATGCTTCGCGGGCGGATCACTCATCTCGGGGATCAGGATGTTGCGACGATGGAGATTCCGGAAGAGGGCGGCTGGGTTCTGCGCGGCGACCGCGGCATTACCTATTCGGCAGAAGCTCCAGAAAATGCCTCGCTTTCGGCCGGCGAATGGTGGGCGGAGGACTACGACGGCCCGCCGCTCGTCTCCTTTGCAGACGAGGAGGCGCGCGAGCTTGGTCTCGAAGTCGGCGAGACGATCACCGTCAACGTGTTAGGCCGCTCGATCACAGCGGAACTCGCCAATTTCCGGGTGATCGAATGGGAAAACCTCTCGATTAACTTTGTGATGGTTTTCTCGCCCAACACTTTCGAAGGCGCGCCCCATGCCTGGCTCTCGACACTGACCCTCGACGACGGCGGGGCCGACCGCTCGAACGCGGTTGTTGCCGCCCGCGAAAAAGAGATCGTCAACACAATCACCAATGCCTTTCCGGCCGTGACGTCGGTCCGCGTCAAGGATGCGCTCGACGCCGTCAATTCGCTGATCGCGCAACTCGCGTTGGCGATCCGCGTCGCGGCGGGTGTGGCACTGATCGCTTCCGTGCTGGTGCTCGCCGGCGCGCTCGCGGCAGGCAATAGGGCGCGGGTGCACGATGCCGTCGTGCTGAAGACGCTCGGAGCGACGCGGGTGACTCTCATCAAGGCGTTCGCAACCGAATACGCGCTCCTCGGGCTCGCGACAGGAATTTTCGCCATCGGCGCCGGGGCGATCGCTTCCTGGTTCGTCGTCGATCAGATCATGACGTTGCCGTATGTCTTCGACTGGACGGTCGCCCTGACGACGCTCGTCGTGTCGCTCGTACTCACGGTGGGTTTTGGCTTGGCTGGCACGTGGCGCATCCTCGGGCAGAAAGCGGCGCCGGTCTTGCGCAATCTCTGACGCCGTCGGTGATGTCATCCGTAATTTCGGTTGAGATCTCGGCAGAGCTCGAAGCCGTTCCGGATATCGCCTTCCGATCTTCGTTCGACGATTTAGGAAGCGATCAATGGTCGCACGAGCCGCATAGACTGCTGCTCGCATGACGATAGACTGCTTGGACGCAGAGTTTCGAAGATGACTTACGAATTGTTCACGCTGATTTCAGCCGGAGAGAAGCGCAAACATTCGCGAAGGGACCGGAAACTCTTGTGTCCGGCCTCTCAACACCGCATATTATGACCATCGCTGGGCGTCCCGCCAGCGGCCCTTGATCAACCCGCTCTCGTCCTAGAGAGCCAACATCGAGCACCCGACGGGACACTCGTATAAGGATTCAAACGAATATGGCTGACTATCGGAATACCAGCGCGCGCACGGTGCCTGCTGCCGGTACAAGAGCGGACATCGACCAGGGCCTGCGCAGCTACATGCTGAAGGTCTACAACCTGATGGCAGGCGGTGTCGCTCTGACCGGCGTCGCGGCCTACGTAATGTATATGCTGTCGTTCGTGACAAACGACGCCGGTCAGGTCGTCGGACTCACGCAACTCGGCAACACGCTCTTCAATACACCGCTCAAGTGGGTCGTGATGCTTGCCCCGCTCGGCATGGTGTTCTTTCTCTCGTTCCGCATCCACAAGATGAGCGTCGCAGCTGCGCAGACGACCTTCTGGGTTTATGCGGCGATGGTCGGCGTC
Organism: Fulvimarina pelagi HTCC2506; assembly: GCF_000153705.1. Classification (GTDB taxonomy): domain Bacteria; phylum Pseudomonadota; class Alphaproteobacteria; order Rhizobiales; family Rhizobiaceae; genus Fulvimarina; species Fulvimarina pelagi. The sequence goes on along the minus strand of NZ_DS022272.1, from coordinate 2,046,205 downwards.
TCTCTCGCGTCGATTTTCGCAGTCTTCACGGGCGAGTCGATCACCCAGGTGTTCTTCATCACGGCAGCTTCCTTCGGTGCCCTGTCCCTCTGGGGCTACACCACCAAGCGAGACATCTCGGGCTGGGGTTCGTTCCTGTTCATGGGCGTGATCGGCATCGTGATCGCGATGATCGTGAACATCTTCCTGGCCTCGCCGGCTCTGCAGTTCGCGATCTCCGTCATCGGCGTTCTCGTCTTCGCGGGCCTGACGGCCTACGATACGCAGCAGATCAAGGAAATGTACTACGAGGGCGATGGTTCGGCGGTCATGGGCCGCAAGGCGATCATGGGCGCGCTGCGCCTCTACCTCGACTTCCTGAACATGTTCCTCTTCCTGCTGCAGCTCTTCGGCAACCGCGAGTAAGCGGGAACAAAGAGCCGGACGGTTCCGGACAGTTCCAACGACTTGTGGAAGGGCGGCCTTCGGGCTGCCCTTTTTGCATTTTGAGGGATGGTGTTTCGAGCTATCCGTCCCTTACGACATTCCCGTCACGAAGAAAGAGGACGCTGCAAATCGTGCAGTCCAACGCCGCCATCCGCGCTGCCACCGAAGCCGACATTCCCGCCATTACCGCCATCTACCAGGACGAGGTGCTCAACGGTACGGCGACCTACGAACTGGTGCCGCCTGAAGCAGCCGAGATGCAACGGCGGTTCCAGACCCTACTGGATAACGACTATCCCTATACTGTCGCACAAACGCCTGACGGCGCCCTGCTTGGCTACGCCTATGCGGGCCCGTATCGGCCGCGTCCGGCCTATAATTGGATGGTCGAGGACACGATTTATCTTGCCCGAGAGGCGCGCGGACAGGGCCTCGGGACGCTGCTTCTCGCCGATCTCATTGCCCGCTCCGAGGCCCTCGGCTTTCGGCAGATGATTGCAGTCATCGGCGGCGCCGACAACAATGGGTCGATCCGCGTTCATGCCCGCCAAGGCTTCGAGATGATCGGGACGATGAAGGCAACCGGTCTCAAGTTCGGCCGCTGGATCGACACGGTTCTGATGCAACGCAGCCTGGGGGAGGGGATGGATACGATCCCTGACAAGGACGCTTATCCCGGAACCATCGGGCGGTAGTCGTCGCGTCGAGCCCTTACGGCTCATCGTTTGGAAAATTTGGAATAATCGAGTTCATGCAGACCACGTTTAGTGCTACGGCCCATGCAATCGCGCTCGTCGCGCTTTCGACCGGCATCGCATGCGTGCAAGTCGGCGCACGTGCGCCGGACGAGGTGGCCGCGAAACTGGAAGATCGATTGGAGACCCGCGTCGGTGTCTTCGTTCTCGACACGGGCACCGGGGAGACCTGGGAGCATCGTGCCGATGAACGGTTCCCGATGGCGAGCACGTTCAAGTCCTTCGCCTGTTCGGCATTGCTCGATAAGGCTGCGAAGGGTTCCCTTGCGCTCGACGATACGGTGGCCGTGGAAGTCTCCGATCTCGTGACCTATTCACCGGTCACGGAGAAACGCGTCGGGAGCCGCCTTAGCCTTCGCGAGGCTTGCGAAGCGACGCTGCGCACCAGCGACAACACCGCCGCGAACATCGTCCTCGAAGCCCTCGGCGGGCCGCAGGCCGTCACCGACTTCATGCGTTCGATCGGAGACGACGCTACCCGCCTGGACCGCTACGAGACCGCTCTGAACGAGGCCCGACCTGGCGACGCGCGCGATACAACGACACCGCGCGCGGCCGCCGAAAGTTTGCGGACACTTCTCTTGGATGATGGCTTGGGAGCATCGGATCGGCAATTGCTGGGCAACTGGATGCGCTCGAACGAGGTCGCTGGTCCGTTGCTGAGAGCCGGCATTCCGGACACATGGATTGCCGCAGACCGCAGCGGGGCGGGCGGTTTTGGGACGCGTGGCGTGACCGCCGTCCTCTGGCCGCCCGAACATGCGCCGTTCGTGGTCGCCGCCTATCTCACCGGCCGAGAGATTCCGATGGAGTCGCGTAACGAAGCTCTGGCGGAGATCGGTCGCGCGGTTGCCGGTCTCGTAGAATAGCTCACGGGACGGCTAAACGACGCCGTGAGCAAACTCCCCAATCGACCCAAGACTCAAAGAGCGGAAATCGTCGCGCTCAGTCCGCGTCGACTATCTTCAAATGCTTGTCGAACACGCCGAGCACAATCCCGAGATCATGGCCGCGCTTCATGATCATGCCACCGGAGTTAATCACCTGGTAAGCGCCCTGTTTCCGGGCGAGCTTGGGGTTCTTCTCGACGCGGTAGATCGGCATCTCGCTGCTGCGTCGGAAGATCGAGAACACGGCGCGATCTTTCAGCATGTCGATCCCGTAATCGCGCCATTCGCCGGCGGCGACCATTCGGCCGTACACTCTCAGGATTTCGGAAAGCTCTTTGCGGTCGAAGACCACTTGTGCGTCCGACCCTCTCTGACCAGGAAAGGCGATGAGGTTGGGTGAGTCGGTGGCGCTCGCGATGGTCATTCGGATCGATTACCCCTTTTCCTCGATATCCGTGGCTTAGATCTATGCCACCGTCGTTCCGAAGACCCTAGGACGGAACAGCCCGTACTTTAACGTGACACGGAAGTGGGCATCGCGACAATCGCTTTCAAAGCCAGTTTCGCTTGAGAAAGCGAGATCCATGATTGTGCCGCTCAAGCTCGATTTTTCGAATTTGGTTTCACTGGTCGAGGTCGACGCGCGCTGCCGAAAGGATCGGACCTGGCTCACCGGTCCGCGACATAACCTGGATGAAAACGGCACAACCATTCTCCCCGCTGGCGCCATTCGTCAGCGTCGAGATCGGCAGGCTGATCTTCATCGGTTCGCCAGACCACGCGCTGAGAATTCGCCAGTCGCGGACGGGGTTCGTCTCGGTTAACGTCTCTCCCAGGTTCTCGCCCTGAGTGATCTGCGTTTTCGAACTCTTGTCGTAGGTGACGACTATCAGCACCGGTAGCGATCCGTTGTCCACAGGCTCCTTCATGCTGGCACGGATCTTCAGATTGTCGCCAGCGATCCTTGCGGAGAGCGATGCGCTTCCCCCGCTGCCGATCGGCCCGAGATCGTCTAGGACTTCCGCAACGCTTTCGTACTCCGCGCCCACCATCTGCTGTTGGCCATCAATCACCATCTGCGGTGTGAACAACGTAGAAAGATTGAACCTCTTGCCGTACGCCTGCTGCCGCGCTGTGTTCTGAGACGAGCCGTAAGTGTCACGCCAGCCGATATAGTCCCAGTAGTCGACGTGATAGGCGAGCGCGAGTACGTCGGCTTCTTCAGACAGTTTGGAGAGTACCGTTTCGGCCTGTGGACAGGAACTGCAGCCTTGGCTTGTGAAGAGCTCGACGACGTGATCGACCTTGGTCGAGGCGATCGTCTGATCGATGCCCTCCGCACGTCCAGGGCCCGTCAATGTCAACATCAATGCGAGCATCGAAATGGAGACCGGCGTCCTGGCGGTGTGCTTCACCTTGGATCGGGCAATTTCTACCGATTCTAGAATGCCGGAGACATGCAAGGTGCTCGCTTAACCTCGATCAATCAATGATATAAGTCAAATGATCCTGTTTTGATGAGATTAAAGGTCTGCGCGTTGGCTAACCAGTCACGTGGGGGTGAGATGGAAAACGATCGCGCGAAGCGCTCGTGATGAAGTTGTGAGCGACGAGCGCGGCAACCCTGGCGATACAAAAAGGCCGCCAGGCGAAAACCCGGCGGCCCTGAGTGTCAGCTATTTCGGAATCATCACCTAAGCTGCGAGTTGGCGCAGCACGTAGTGAAGAATACCGCCGTTCTTATAGTAGGACAGCTCGTCATCGGTATCGATGCGCGTCTTGATCTTGACCGTCTGCTTCGATCCATCGGCGCTCTCGATCACCGCTTCCATTTCCCGGCGTGGCCGGATGTCAGTAAGGCCCTCGATGGTAACCTTCTCGTCACCCTTGAGACCGAGCTTCTCCCAGGACTGACCTTCCTCAGCAAAGACGAACGGTACAACGCCCATACCGACGAGGTTCGAGCGGTGAATGCGCTCGAAACTCTCGGCGATCACCGCCTTGACGCCGAGAAGGATCGTGCCCTTCGCAGCCCAATCGCGAGAGGAGCCGGTACCGTATTCCTTGCCGGCGAAGACGACGAGCGGCACGCCCTCGTCCTTGTACTTCATCGCCGCGTCGTAGATCGGCATCTGCTCGCCCGACGGATGGTGGACCGTCACGCCGCCTTCGACGCCCGGCACCATCTGGTTCTTGATGCGGATATTCGCGAAAGTGCCTCGCATCATCACCTGATGGTTGCCGCGACGGGCGCCATAGGAGTTGAAGTCAACCGGACGCACCTGATGGCTGACGAGATATTCGCCCGCCGGGCCATCCTTCTTGATCGAACCGGCTGGTGAGATGTGGTCCGTTGTGATCGAGTCGGCGAAGAGGCCGAGGATGCGGGCGCCTTTAATATCTTCGACCGGCTCCGGCTCCTGATCCATCCCGTCGAAATAGGGCGGGTTCTGGACATAGGTGGAAGTGTCGTCCCAATCGTAGGTGAGGCCGCCGGACACGTCGATCTTGCGCCAGTGCTCGTCGCCTTTGAAGACATCGGCATAGCGGTTCTCGAACATGTCGCGGGTGACCGTCTCGCGGACGATTTCGGCGATCTCGTGCGTCGAAGGCCAGATATCGCTGAGATAGACGTCGTTGCCGTCCTTGTCCTGGCCGAGCGGCTCCTTGGTGATGTCCTTGAACATCGTACCAGCGATCGCGTAGGCGACGACGAGCGGCGGAGAGGCGAGATAGTTCGCCCGGACGTCCGGATTGACCCGGCCCTCGAAGTTGCGGTTACCTGAAAGCACCGATGCAGCGACGAGATCGTTCGCGTTGATCGCATCCGAAATCGGCTCCGGGAGCGGTCCCGAATTGCCGATACAGGTGGTGCAGCCATAGCCGACGAGATTGAACCCCATCTTGTCGAGGTCTGTTTGGAGCCCGGACTTCTCGAGATATTCCGTCACCACCTGCGAGCCGGGGGCGAGTGAGGTTTTCACCCACGGCTTTACTGTCAGACCCTTCTCATGCGCCTTGCGGGCGACAAGCCCGGCCGCGACGAGAACGTTCGGGTTCGAGGTGTTGGTGCAGGAGGTGATCGCTGCGATCACCACGTCGCCATGGGAGAGGCCGTGCGCTGCGCCTTCGACTTCATGGCGATAGGCCACGTCGCTCGGCACCTCGTTGGGAAGGGTCGCGCCTTCATCCATGAAACGCGAATCGCCCTGCGACTGCGGGTTGTCGTCTTTCTTACGGCCGCCTTTGATTTCGTGTAGCGCCTTATGAAACGCCGGAGCGGCATCGGTCAGCGCCACGCGGTCCTGCGGGCGCTTCGGCCCGGCGAGCGACGGCACGACCGTCGCGAGGTCCAGTTCGAGTGTGTCTGTGAATACGGGATCGGGCGTCGAATCCTCGCGGTACATACCTTGCGCCTTGCCGTAGGCTTCAACGAGCGCGATGCGGTCCTTCTGACGGCCCGTTGCCTCAAGATAGGCGATCGTATCCTTGTCGATCGGGAAGAAACCGCATGTAGCGCCGTACTCCGGCGCCATGTTTGCGATGGTCGCCTGATCCTCGAGCGTGAGGTTCGAAAGACCCGGGCCAAAGAACTCGACGAACTTGCCGACGACACCTTTCTTACGAAGCATCTCCGTAACCGTCAGCACGAGGTCGGTCGCGGTCGTGCCGTCTGGCAGCGCGCCGTCCAGCCTGAAGCCGATGACCTCCGGGATCATCATCGAGATTGGTTGACCGAGCATAGCTGCCTCGGCCTCGATGCCGCCGACGCCCCAGCCGAGAACCGACAGGCCGTTGATCATCGTGGTGTGAGAGTCGGTACCGACCAGCGTATCCGGATATGCGATCGTCTCGCCGTTCTCGTCCCGGGTCCAAACGGTCTGGCCGAGATATTCGAGGTTGACCTGGTGGCAGATTCCGGTACCCGGCGGCACGACGCGGAAGTTCTGGAAGGCTTCCGAACCCCAGCGCAGAAACTGATAGCGCTCCTTGTTACGTCCGTATTCGGCGTCGACGTTCTTTTCGAATGCGTCCGGCGAGGCGAAAAAGTCGACCATGACCGAGTGGTCAATCACGAGGTCGACAGGCACCAGTGGGTTCACCTTCTTGGGATCTGCACCGAGCTGCTTGGTTGCGTCGCGCATGGCGGCGAGGTCGACGACGGCGGGAACGCCGGTGAAGTCCTGCATCAGGACTCGCGCCGGGCGATAGGCAATCTCGTAGCCGGCCTTGCCCTTGTCATCGAGCCATTTCGAGACGGCGTGGATGTCCTCCTTGGTCACAGTGCGCCCGTCCTCGTTGCGCAGCAGATTCTCAAGGAGCACTTTCATCGAGAATGGCAGGCGGGAAATGCCTTCGAGACCGTTCTTCTCAGCTTCCTTAAGGTCAAAATATACGTAGGGCTTGCCGTCGACATCGAGCGTCTTGCGGCAATTGAAGCTGTCGGGATGATTGGACATGGAGCGTGTCGTTCCTTCTCGAACCGAGACGACGGCCGAAGGGCGGACAGCCTTCGCGCGGCGGAAAACGCGCGTCGAAGATGCGGGTACGACCATTTCCGCGTTGTCCGCCCCGGGCACCCTCGGGAGATGGAAGTGCCGCAGTATCGGCTCTGATGACGATCCACGCCGGTCGCTGGCATGGTTTGCACGGTTCACTTAGCGCCGATTGGAACGGCTATAAAGGGTGTGAGCGCCGCAAGTTACGAATTTATGCTTCACTGCAGCATAAGGCGAGAAGAAGCGATTTGACTTCCGCAGCTGCTTTCAGATTGATCGCATGGCTGCAAGTCCAGTCTAAAGGACTCTAAAGTCTAGAGCCGGCGCAACCGCTTTCGTCTTTCGGTTGCCAGTTTGCACTTGAACGGATTTAAAGGTTCTGCGAAGACGAATGTGCAACTCAAGGGCGTGCGATGCCGGTGAACAAGAAAATGCCAAACCCAATCGACATTCATGTCGGCTCGCGCGTTAGGCTTCGGCGCACCATGCTCAGTCTCAGCCAGGAAAAGCTCGGTGAAGCGCTCGGAATAACGTTTCAGCAGGTCCAGAAATACGAGAAGGGCACGAACCGGATCGGCGCCAGTAGACTGCAACGAATATCGGAGGTTCTGAAGGTACCAGTTGCGTTCTTTTTCGAGGATGCCCCAACGAACGGCAATACCGTTACTGGAATGAGCGAGCCCCATGGCGGGGACTACATGGTCGATTTCCTCTCGACCTCCGAGGGACTGCAGCTCAACAAGGCTTTCATAAAGATCGGAAACCAGAAAGTCAGACGCCGAGTCGTCGATCTCGTGCGCTCTCTGGCGGAAAATGACGAGGACGACTGACAACTGCATGCTCGTCTTGCGATGGGCGGCGCCCTTCGTTCCAAAGGACCCGAAATCGCATGAAATTGCACTTTTGTGTACTTTTTGATGACCCAACGGCGTAGTCTGCTCTCGCGATATATTACCCCCTTCGCCTTGACCTTCGCGTCGCAATCGCTTCAAACGCACCCCCGAACGGTCGAATTTCCCTGCTGTTTGTGAAAGCGCGGTGGCGGCCGGTCTTTGATTTTTAGGAAGACAGGAGTGCTATTGAATGGCGCATGCCAATTACATCTTTACGAGCGAAAGCGTTTCGGAAGGCCATCCTGACAAGGTCTGCGACCGCATTTCGGATGAGATCGTCGATCTCATCTATCGCGAGGCGCGGAAGACTGATGCCGATCTGTGGGACGTTCGTATCGCATGTGAGACCCTCGCGACCACCAATCGCGTCGTAATCGCCGGTGAGGTTCGCCTCCCGAAATCACTGATGAAAACCAACAAAGCCGGTGAAGAGGTCATCAACGCAGGCCGCATCCGTTCCGCGGCACGCCGGGCGATCCGGGATATCGGCTACGAGCAGGACGGTTTCCACTGGAAGACCGCCAAGATCGACGTGCTGCTGCACTCCCAGTCCGCCGACATCGCGCAGGGCGTGGACAAGTCGCACGAGACGCGGGACACCAAGAGCGCAGACACCGACGAGGGCGCGGGCGATCAGGGCATCATGTTCGGTTACGCCTGCCGCGAGACGCCGGACATGATGCCGGCGCCGATCTACTACTCGCACAAGATCCTCGAACTGCTCTCGGCAGCGCGCAAGAAGGGCGAGGGTGAGGTCGCCCAGCTCGGACCGGATGCCAAGAGCCAGGTCTCGATCCGCTACGAGAACGACGAGCCGGTCGAGGTGACCTCGATCGTCCTTTCGACCCAGCATGTCGATCCGACATGGGATTCGAAGAAGGTCCGCTCGGTCTGCGAGCCCTATATCCGCGAGGCCATGGGCGAGCTTCCGATCGCCAAGGACTGCATCTGGTACATCAACCCGACCGGCAAGTTCGTGATCGGCGGACCAGACGGCGATGCTGGCCTCACCGGCCGCAAGATCATCGTCGACACCTATGGTGGCATGGCGCCCCATGGCGGCGGCGCATTCTCGGGCAAGGACACGACCAAGGTCGACCGTTCGGCGGCGTATATGGCCCGCTATCTCGCCAAGAACGTCGTCGCGGCCAAGCTCGCCGACAAGTGCACGATCCAGCTGGCCTACGCCATCGGCGTCGCCCAGCCGGTCTCGGTCTACGTCAACATGCACGGCACCGGGAACAAGGTGACCGAGGAGCAGGTAGAAAAAGCGATCCGCGCGACGGTCGACCTGTCGCCGACCGGCATCCGCAAGCATCTCGACCTCAACAAGCCGATCTACGGCAAGACGGCAGCCTACGGCCATTTCGGTCGCAAGCCGGGCCGCGACGGCTCGTTCTCCTGGGAGAAGACCGATCTCGGTACGAAGCTGAAGGCGGCGATCAAGGAAGGCTGAGGCCGAACGCGCACGGAGGCGACAAGCGCCTCCCGAACAGTGGAAGCCGCGCCGCCCGGGCGCGGCTTCTTTGCATTCACGAGACAGCGGGGCCGGTCCGGGCGCCAGACGAGAAAGCCGAACGAGAGATGAGCGGCGAGACGAAACCATCCCACCCGACGCGCCAGCGCGAGGCTTTCTTCGGACGGCTGAAGGGCCCCAAGCTGCGCGAGCGCCAGCGCCGGCTTATCGAGGAAGTCCTGCCGCAGCGCCGGATCGATCTGGCCAAGGGTCCACCATCCCAGCTGAGAGACCTCTTCCCCGTCACTGTCGATGAGATCCGGCTTGAGATTGGCTTCGGCGGTGGGGAGCATCTGCATCACGAGACCGGGCGATACCCCGAGACGGGGTTCATCGGCGTCGAACCCTTCATCAACGGTATGGCCAAGTTGCTCGGCGCCCTCGACGATGCGCCGCGGGACAATCTTCTGCTCTTCGACGAAGACGCCGTCACCCTGCTCGACTGGCTCCCGACGGCCAGTCTTTCGGGCGTCGATCTCTTCTATCCGGACCCATGGCCTAAGAAGCGGCATTTCAAGCGCCGGTTCGTGAACGCGACCAATCTTGACCGGCTGGCCCGCGTCTTGAAGCCGGGCGGCCACTTCCGCTTCGCCTCCGACATCGACACCTATGTGAACTGGACGCTCGTCCATTGCCGCGATCATCCTGCCTTCTCGTGGATCGCAGAAGGTCCGTTCGACTGGCGGACTCCTTATGAAGGCTGGCCGGGTACGCGCTACGAAGCAAAGGCGAAGCGAGAGAAACGAACGCCGGCCTATCTGACCTTCGTTCGGCGTTAGGTCGACCTCCCTCGAATGAAGGAAGATAGGTGAGTCGGGACTTCGAGCATGAGCATAAGGCTTCTTTCGATGCACAAAGATACAATGTGTATCGAGAGATGTTTTGATGCACGCCATCCATCGCATGAGTATACGGTCACTCCGGCAAGTTGCATTCAATATCGCTCTTGAACCCGCTGCCCGATCAGCGTATATCGAAGTCATATTCTCTACGGTCGTTTCGAGAGAGTGGGTCCCCCCGGTCCCGCTCTTTTTTGTTTTCGGTGAGCGCCGAAAGCCTGTTCGGGACGGCGTAGACATGACGCGACATTGAAAGCGCGCGGCATCGCGGCTGCAGCGAAACCACCGGAGCGACATTGACCGAAAAGGAAACGCGCATCGTCACCGAGGACGGGTTGGAGGCGAAGATCGCATCCATCGTCGAACCCGCGATCGAACAGACCGGCTATCGGCTGGTGCGGGTGCGCGTGTCTGGAATGAACGGCAAGACGGTGCAGATCATGGCGGAGCGGCCTGACGGCACGATGGACGTCGAGGGCTGCGAGGAAGTGAGTCGCGCTATCTCGCCGGTGCTCGAGACTGAGGATCCGGTCGACGGCGCCTATCATCTGGAGCTTTCCTCGCCCGGCATAGACCGGCCGCTCGTGCGTGTGTCCGACTTCGAAACATGGGCCGGCTTCTTGATGAAGCTGGAGACCTCACGTCTCGTCGCTGATCGCAAGCGCTATCGGGGCAAAATAGTGAAGGTCGAGAACGGCACGATCACCATCGAGCGGGACCAGCCGGCCTATGGCGAGCCGGCATCGGTGGAGATCCCGCTCGACGCCGTCGCTGACGCGCGGCTCGTTCTTACCGATGACCTGATCGAAGCCTCGCTGAAGGCCGACAAAGCCCGGCGCAAGGGGCGCGGCAACGCTGCGGCTTCAGATGCCGATGGCGGCGGCGAGACCAGCCGCCCGCATTGATCCATCCGTCGGGATGCGGGGTCCTTCCGCGCTTCGACGCCAGACCGGTCCGTACGCCGGCAACGTGATAATATTTCGAGATCGTGTCCGCGCTCACGCGCCGGGGCGATCCTGATCGGAGGACTGAAGACATGGCAGTGAGTGCGAACAGGCTGGAACTTCTGCAGATCGCGGATGCCGTCGCCCGTGAAAAGACGATCGACCGCGAGATCGTCATCGAGGCGATGGCCGACGCTATTCAGAAGGCGGCCCGCAGCCGTTACGGCCAGGAAACCAACATCCGCTGTGATATCAACACCAAGACCGGTGAGATGAAGCTGCAGCGGTTGCTCGAGGTCGTCGAAGATGTCGAGGATCCGGCGACGCAAATTTATCTGGAGCTCGCCCGCGACAAGAACCCCGACGCCGAGCCCGGCGATTTCATCGCTGAGCAGCTTCCTCCGATGGATTTCGGCCGCATTGCGGCACAGTCGGCCAAGCAGGTCATCGTGCAGAAGGTGCGCGAAGCCGAACGCGACATGCAGTACGACGAGTACAAGGATCGCGTCGGCGAGATCATCAACGGCCAGGTCAAGCGCGTCGAATACGGCAATGTCATCGTCGATCTCGGCAAGGGCGAAGCCATCATCCGTCGCGACGAGCAGATCCCGCGCGAACTCTATCGTCCGGGTGATCGGGTGCGCGCCTATGTTTACGACGTGCGCCGCGAACCGCGGGGTCCGCAGATTTTCCTGTCGCGCACCCATCCGCAGTTCATGGCGAAGCTCTTTACGATGGAAGTGCCGGAGATTTACGACGGCATCATCACGCTGAAATCGGTCGCCCGCGATCCGGGCTCGCGTGCCAAGATCGCCGTCGTCTCGTCCGATTCGTCCGTCGATCCAGTTGGCGCCTGCGTCGGTATGCGCGGCTCCCGCGTTCAGGCAGTCGTCGGCGAACTCCAGGGCGAGAAGATCGATATCATTCCCTGGTCGCCAGATGCGGCCTCCTTCATCGTCAACGCACTGCAGCCGGCGGAAGTCGCCAAGGTCGTTCTCGATGAGGACGCCGAGCGCATAGAGGTCGTTGTGCCAGACGATCAGCTGTCGCTGGCCATCGGCCGGCGTGGGCAGAACGTGCGTCTCGCTTCGCAGCTGACCGGCTGGGATATCGACATCCTCACCGAGGAGGAAGAATCCGAGCGTCGGCAGAAGGAATTCAACGAGCGATCGGAAATCTTCATGGAGGCGCTCAACGTCGACGAGATGGTCGGTCAGCTTCTCGCGTCCGAAGGCTTTGCGACTGTTGAAGAGGTCGCCTATGTAGACGCGGAAGAGGTCTCTTCGATCGAAGGTTTCGACGAGGACACCGCCGAAGAGCTTCAGAGCCGTGCGCGCGAATTTCTCGAACGGCGTGAAGCCGAATTCGACGCGAAACGGGTCGAACTCGGTGTCGCCGACGAACTCAAGCAGATCCCGGGTCTAACCACCGAGATGCTCGTTGCGCTCGGCGAGGACGGCACCAAGACGATCGAGGATTTCGCGGGCTACGCGGTCGACGATCTTTGTGGCTGGACGGAGCGTTCCAAGGGCGAGACCAAGCGCTTCGAGGGCACGCTGAGCAAGTTCGACGTCAGCCGAGCCGATGCCGAGCAGATGGTTCTCAACGCCCGGCTGAAGGCGGGCTGGATCACCGAGGAAGACCTCGCCGGCGACGAAGAGGCCGAGGAGGAAATCGAGGCAGAGACCGCGTAGGCGGTGCCGGGAGCGATCATCCGGTGTCCGGCGTTCAGGGACGCTCCCCGATGCCTGGCTTCGAACGAGCGAGGGAACGAGGATTGGTGACGACGGACGCGCTCGTGGGCGATCCGGCTGACGAAGAGGAGATGGTTCTGAACGACCGGACCTGCATCGTGAGCCGCGAGACGATGGATGCCGATCGCCTTGTCCGCTTCGTCCTCTCGCCGGACGGGAATGTGGTACCGGACCTGAAGCGGCGCCTGCCGGGGCGCGGCGCGCATGTCCGGTGTGATAGGGCAGCGGTCGAGGAGGCGGTTCGCCGTAAACTTTTCGCCCGCGCTTTCCGGGCGGAAGTGAAGGGTCCGTTTGATTTAGGAGCCGATCTAGACCGGCTGCTCGCCAAATCCGCGCTCGGCTCCATGGGCCTCGCTAAGAAGGCGGGGCAACTGGTCACCGGCTCCGCGAAGGTCGAGGCGGCGGCCCGTTCCGGTGCAGCGCTCCTCGTCCTACATGCGCAGGACGCGAGCGAAGACGGCCGACGTCGGATTACGGCGGCGCGCTATGCGGGCGCCGATGGAATGATGGAGAACGCGGTCCCGGCCGTCGCACCGTTTTCGGGAGAGGAAATGGATTTGGCGCTCGGGGGTGGAAATGTGATACATGCGGCGATCCTTTCCGGAGACGCGGGAACGGCCGCCGCAAGACGCCTTTGGGCGCTGCTGGAATACCGAGGCGAGAGCGTCGGGGCCGATATTGCGGATCCGGAACGAAACGCGCATGGCGAGGTCCAGCGATGAATTGAGTCGAATTCGGGAACGCACCCTTGCAAGGCGGCATTCCCAACACGGAACGGGCGCGGCGCGGACGCTGTGCCGAGAAACGGAATTATAGATGAGCGATACCAAGTCCGGCGACGACAAGACGCTGAGCGTGAACCAGAAGAAGACCCTGTCCCTGAAGCGTGGCGGCAACGAGCAGTCCACGGTCAGGCAGAATTTTTCCCATGGGCGCTCGAAGAACGTCGTGGTCGAGACGAAGAAGCGTCGGATCACCAAGCCGGGCGAAACGGGCGCATCTTCGGCTGTTACCGAGGGCCTGAAGCCGCGCCAGCCGAAGCCGGCTGCTCCTGAACCGGCCAAGCCCGCCGAGACGAAGGCGCCCGCGTCGGACAATCGCACGGTCGCTCCGCCGCCGCCGCGCCCACAGGCGCCCTCAGGCAAGCCGCGGAATATCGAATTCGCCAAGCCGCAACCGGCAAAGCCTGAACCGGTCGAAACCCCGACGGCTGAAGCCGAGACGCTGCCACAGGCGGAAGTCGAGGCTCCAAAGCCTGAGGTAAAGGTCGAGGAACCAGCCAAAGCAACGCCTGCCAAGACCGAAAGCGCTGCCCCAGCTCCGAAGCCTTCCGCTGGAGCGACTGCCCCTCAGGGCCGCGGCGGACAAAATGGCGCGCGCGGTCGCGACGACCGCAGGCCAGGCAGCGGGCGTCCTGATCGTCGTGATTCTACAGGTGGCGGTGGCACCAGCCAGCAGCGCTCGCCGCGCGGCGCAGTCCTTTCCGATCTTTCCTCGCGCGAAATGGACGCGCGCAAACGTGCGCTCGAAATCGCCAAGCAGCGTGAGGCCGAGGCGCGCCGCATCTTCCAGGAAGACGAAGCTCGCCGTAAGTCCGAGGACGAGCGCCGCCAGCGCGAGCGTGCCGAGGCCGAACAACGTGCAGCAGAAGAGGCTGAACGCCGCGAGCGCGAAGCTGAAGAACGCCGCAAAGCCGAAGAGAATGCACGGCGCAAACCTGCTGTCGCGAAGGGGCGGCCAGGCCCCGCGGAACCCGATCCGATGTCGCCGGCCGACGCCGAAATCGCGCTCGCCCGCGGTGGGAAGACCGATGCTCGCCGAAAGGGTGCCGACGAGGACGATTCCAGCCGCTCGCGTTCACGCAAGGGTGGAGCCGAGGCGCCGCGTGGCGGTGCGAAGTCCTCGGGCGATCGTCGCCGTGGTAAGCTGACGCTCGATAAGGCCCTTTCGGGCGACGAGGGCGGTCGCGGGCGTTCGCTTTCGTCGATCCGTCGCCGTCAGGAAAAATTCAAACGGTCGCAGCAAAGCGTTCCGAGAGAGAAGATTTCGCGCGAAGTGATTATTCCCGAAACGATCACGATCCAGGAACTCGCCAACCGCATGTCGGAGCGATCCGTCGACGTCATCAAGTACCTCATGAAAGAGGGGCAGATGATGAAGCCGGGCGACATCATCGACCAGGATCTCGCCGAACTGATTGCGTCTGAATTCGGCCATACGATCAAGCGCGTCGCGGAGTCTGATGTTGAGGAAGGTATCTTCAACGTCGAGGACAAGGAGGAGAACCTCCAGTCCCGTCCGCCAGTCGTCACGATCATGGGCCATGTCGACCACGGCAAGACCAGCCTGCTCGACGCTATCCGCAAGACCAAGGTTGCCTCCGGAGAGTCCGGCGGTATTACCCAGCACATCGGCGCTTATCAGGTGGAGCAGGGCGGACAGAAGGTGTCGTTCATCGACACGCCGGGTCACGCTGCCTTTACTTCGATGCGTGCCCGCGGTGCACAGGCAACGGATATCGCCGTTCTCGTGGTCGCGGCAGACGACAGCGTGATGCCGCAGACTGTTGAATCCATCAATCACGCGAAGGCGGCCGGTGTGCCGATCATCGTGGCGATCAATAAGATGGACAAGCCGGACGCTGATGCCGCGAAGGTCCGCAACGGCCTTCTTCAGCATGAGGTTTTCGTCGAATCCATGGGCGGCGAGGTGCTCGACGTCGAGGTGTCGGCCAAGAACGGCACCAATCTCGACAAGCTCCTCGAAGCGATCCTTCTACAGGCCGAGATCCTCGACCTGAAAGCCGACCCTGACCGGACGGCCGAGGGTGTCGTCATCGAAGCCCAACTCGACAAGGGTCGCGGTTCGGTTGCGACCGTCCTCATTCAGACCGGAACGCTCAAGCGGGGCGACATCGTCGTCGCCGGCGACGAGTGGGGCCGCGTACGTGCGCTCGTCAACGACCGCGGCGAACAAATGTCGGAGGCACCGCCTTCCATGCCCGTCGAGGTACTCGGCATGCAGGGTACGCCGATGGCCGGTGATCGCTTCGCCGTTGTCGAATCGGAGGCAAAGGCGCGCGAAATTTCCGACTATCGCCAGCGTCTGACGCGCGAGAAGCAGGTCGCCAAGTCGGCCGGCCAACGCGGCTCGCTCGAGCAGATGATGAGTCAGCTGACCGACTCGGGCCTTAAGACGTTCCCGCTTCTCATCAAGGGCGACGTCCAAGGTTCGATCGAGGCGATCGACGGTGCGCTGGAAAAGCTTGGCACGGACGAGGTGCAGGCACGTATAATCCATTCCGGCGCCGGCGCGATCACCGAGTCGGACATCGCGCTTGCCAAGGCCTCGAATGCCTCGATCATCGGCTTCAACGTGCGCGCCAACAAGCAGGCGCGGGATGCTGCCGCCCAAGAGGGCATCGAGATCCGTTACTACAACGTCATCTACGACCTTGTGGACGACGTGAAGGATGCAATGTCGGGCCTTCTGGCGCCGGAACGTCGCGAGACCTTCATCGGCTATGCGGAGATCAAGGAGGTCTTCCAGATCACCAAGGTCGGCAAGGTCGCAGGCTGTCTCGTTACGGAAGGCGAGGTCGAGCGTGGCGCGGGTGTGCGCCTCCTGCGCGAAGACGTCGTCATCCACGAAGGCACGCTCAAGACGCTCAAGCGCTACAAGGACGAAGTATCGAAAGTCCAGAGCGGTCAGGAATGCGGTATGGCGTTTCAGAACTACGAGGACATTCGCCAGGGCGACGTAATCGAGTGCTTCCGCGTCGAGCATGTGGCTCGCAAGCTGTAAAGCATCGCGGTGAGTGCATACTGATTAGGGAGTAAGGCGGGCGAGCGATCGACCGCCTTTTCTCATTTTTGCATACTTTCTCGTGCTTCTCGTAACGCTGATGCGGAATTGCTCTAGCGTTTCGCACGCTCCTTCGCATAATGCGGTATGAGGGTTTTGGGGTTCGGGGGCGGCAGATGGCGAAGGGGATCGATAGCGCGATCGACTCTGTGAGCGAACGTGTCGAGGGGATCTGCGAGTTCCTTCATGAACTCGATTCCGGCAAGCCGGTCGACGAACAGGCCCTCAAGACGGCGGTCCACGACTGCGCCAATGTTTCCCAGTCGATGAAGAGCCTTAAGCGCGTCGCCGAGCGTCTCGAAAGCCAGCGCAAACCGAGCAAGTGACCGGCTTCGTTCGCTAAGCTGCGAACCTGTCCGGACCGCCAGTCTAGCCTTCTCCCGTACCATCACCTATTGCGGGTTGACCGACGTGTGCGACATCGATCGTTCACGCCGCGCCGAAGACGCCAAAGCAGGATCGTTCGATCATGGTGGCCACCGACATCGCGACGCGGGTTTGGAATCACACCTTCAAGCTTGATCCGATAGTCCGCTCGCTGCTCGACACGGACTTTTACAAGCTCCTGATGCAGCAGATGGTTTTCGGCCTCTATTCGGACGTCGACGCTACCTTCAAGTTGATCAACCGGACGAAGTCGGTCAAGCTCGCTGTCGAGATCGACGAGGCTGAATTGCGAGCGCAACTCGACTATGCGCGCACGCTGAAATTTACCAAGCGCGAGATGATCTGGCTCGCCGGCAACACTTTCTACGGCAACAGCCAAATCTTCCGGCCGGACTATCTCGAATGGCTCGCCGGCTTCCAACTGCCTCCCTATGAGTTACGAACAGTCGACGGACAGTTCGAGCTAACCTTTGAAGGTCGTTGGAAACACACGATGATGTGGGAGATCCCGGCGCTCGCCATTGTCAACGAACTGCGTTCCCGCGCCGCCTTGCGCGATTTCGAGCGCTTCGAGCTCGATATCGCCTATGCCCGCGCAAAAACCAAAATGTGGGAAAAGGTGGAGCGGCTGAAGGCTCTGTCGGACCTCAAGATCTCCGATTTCGGTACGAGGCGCCGGCATTCCTTCCTTTGGCAGCGCTGGTGCGTCGAAGCTTTGAAAGAGGGCCTTGGCAACAGGTTGATTGGCTCTTCCAACGTGCTCCTGGCCATGGAGACCGATCTCGAAGCGATCGGTACCAACGCGCACGAACTGCCGATGGTCCTCGCCGCTCTTGCCCAGAGCGAGACCGAACTCCGTGCTGCGCCTTATAAGGTTCTGGAGGACTGGCAGAGCTATTACGGCGGTAATCTTCTAATCGTCCTCCCCGATACCTTCGGGACGGGCAGTTTCCTGAAGGATGCGCCGCACTGGTTGGCCCGTTGGACTGGCTTCCGCCCGGACTCCGCCCCGCCGATCGCTGGCGGGGAAGAGATCATCGCATGGTGGGCGAGAAGGGGGGTCGACCCGAAAGAACGCTTGCTCGTCTTTTCCGACGGTCTCGACTCCGATACCATCGAAGAGGTCTATCGCCATTTCCACGGGCGTGTTCGCATGAGCTTCGGATGGGGCACGAATCTCACCAACGACTTCCGCGGCGTCGCGCCGGAACCAGTCGACGGTCTCGAAGCCATCTCGCTCGTTTGCAAGGTCGTCAGCGCCAACGGACACCCTGCCGTAAAGCTCTCGGACAATGCGGCGAAAGCGACTGGCGATCCGCGCGAAGTCGAGCGTTACTTGAAGATTTTCGGCGAGCCGGAATACGGCGAGCGCAAAGTCGCGGTCTAATCGCCGCCGCGTTCCCTGGGCACGTCTGAGCGGCGATCGCGCTCCACGTCTGCCTCGTGCCTAGCCTCTTCAGGCGCGTTCGCTGCTGCCTCGTCATCCGCATCGTCGAAGCTGTCGGCTTCGAACATGTCGGCCTCTTCGAGTTTGCTTTGTTCGGGCGACTGCGCCGCGCCGACAGCGAGCGCGGCGAGTGCGCCTTTCTTCGGAGGCACGAGCACTTGAGCCGGGCGGATGCGGAGCTTGGCGATGCGGTTCTTGTCGCGTTTAAGCACCGTAAAACGCTTCTGGAAAAAGGTGAAAGCCTGACGTTCCTCGGGAATTGTGCCCGTCTCGTGGATGACGAGGCCGGCGATCGTTACAGCCTCCTCGTCCGGCAGATTCCAGTCGAGGGCGCGGTTGAGATCGCGGATCGGCACTTGGCCGTCGACCACGACTGAGCCATCGGCCTCGGTCGTGACGCCCTGCATCTCCAGATCATGCTCATCGGCGATATTGCCGACGATCTCTTCCAGAATGTCTTCCAGCGTGATGAGCCCTTCGACCTCGCCATATTCGTCGACGACGATGGCGAAGTGGGTCTTGCGACGCAGAAACGCATTGAGCTGGTCCTGCAGTGTCGTCGTCTCCGGAACGAACCACGGGCTGGTACAGACCTTGAGAATGTCGATCTTTCCTGGATCGTTTTCCACGTCGTGGAGCGCCCGAAGCAGATCTTTGGCATGCACGATGCCGACGATGTTGTCGTAGTGCCCGCGCCAGATAGGCATGCGCGTATAGGGGCTTTCGAGGATCTGCTTGACGATCTCGGCCGGCGGATCCTCGGCGTTGACCTGCCGCATGCCGGTACGGTGGACCATGACGTCGGAAACTTCGAGTTCATGCAGATCGAGCAATCCACCCAGCCGATTCCGGTCGGCGTTCACCAGCGAGCCCTCGCGGTGGAGTACCTCGACAGCGCCGCGCAACTCTTCGTGGGCGGTCAGCAGCGAAGCTGAGGAATCGCGGCCGGCGCCCAGAAGAAACAGCAGCTTGCGGACGATCCAGTTGACGATGCGGGTGAGGGGACCGAGCGTCGCGACGACGATCGAGACCGCCCGCGCGACCTTTAGAGCAAAGCCGTCCGGCGAGGCGATCGCCGCTGATTTCGGCAGCACCTCCGCGAAGATGACGACGAGGATGGTCATCGCGACCGTCGCGTAGACGACGCCCGACTGGCCGAAGATACCGAGAAAGGCGGTCGTCGCCAGCGAGGAGGCTAGGATGTTGACGAGATTGTTGCCGATGAGGAGCGCGCCGATAAGACGGTCGTTCTTCTCGACCAGCTTCTGGACGATCGTCGCCCGCTTGTCTCCGTTCCGTTCATAGCTCATGAGCCGCGCCCGCGAGACTGCGGTGAGGGCGGTCTCCGAGCCCGAGAAAAAGGCAGAACAGCAGATCAGGAGAACGATAAAGAAGATCAGGACCCCAAGCGCCAGCGTCATTGCGAAAGCTCCTGTTCCAGAAAGCCACGGACCGTTTGAGGATCGACGCCGTTCTCGACATAGGCTTTGCCGATGCCTCGGGTAAGAATGAAGGTAAGCGCGCCGCGAGAGACCTTCTTGTCTTGGGCGATGGCATCTAGCAGATCATCGACTTTCGGCTCTTCGCCGGGAATGTCTTGGATGCGGGTCGGCAGGCCGACAGCCGAAAGATGAATCTCGATACGCCGCGCATCCTCATCCGGGGCAAGGCCGAGATGAGCACAGAAACGGTGGGCAAGGCAGACGCCGATCGCGACGCCCTCGCCATGGACGAGCCGGGCCGCGTCGTATCGGCAGACCTTCTCCAATGCATGGCCGAAGGTGTGGCCGAGATTGAGCAACGCGCGAGAGGCTTCCTCCATCTCGTCACGCGCGACCACTTCGGCCTTGGCTTCGCAGGCGGCAGCGATCGCGTCGATACGCGCGGTTCCGCCAGCGAAGATCTCGCGGTGGTTCTCGTCCAGCCACTCGAAGAAGTCCGGCCGGTCGATCAGTCCATATTTCACAACTTCCGCGTAGCCGGCTGCAAATTCCCGCGGCAATAGCGTATCGAGGAGGGCGGTATCGGCGAGGACCAGGCTCGGCTGGTGGAACGCGCCCACGAGGTTCTTGCCCTGAGGCGAATTGATGCCGGTCTTGCCGCCTACAGAGGAATCGACCTGGGCGAGAAGACTTGTGGGCATCTGCACGAGCGCCATGCCGCGCCGGACAATCGCGCTGGCAAAACCTGCGACGTCGCCGATGACGCCGCCACCGAACGCGAGAACGATGTCGCCACGCTCGAACCGGCCCTCGATAATTGCTTCGACCACCTGTTCGAGACTGCCGTAGGATTTTGTCTTTTCGCCAGCCGGTAGCACGATCGCGTTGTGGTCAATCCCTTCCGAATCCAGCGCTATACGAAGCCTGTCGAGATGCAGCCTCGCAACGTTCTCGTCGGTCACGATCGCGACCCGTGCGTGCGGCAGCACGTTCTTGATCCGCGTTCCCGCTTCGTCGATCAAGCCCGGCCCGATGACGATGTCGTAGGATCGCTCGCCAAGTGGGACAGTGATCGTCTTCGGTCCACGGGGCGCAGATTCGCCCTCGTTTCGCTCCGCATTCACGATGGATCTCTCCTGCACAGATAGGCTCGAATCGCCTCTGCCGCCTCGGCCGCGATGACCTCGCGCTTTACGTCGCGCGATTGGATGATGATGTCCGCACTGCCGTAAACCGGATAGCGCTCGCCCATCAGTTTCGACATGATCTTACGCGGATCGCCGGTCTTCAGGAGAGGACGATTGTTGCGCTTCATGACACGCGCCATCAGCGTGTCGAGGTCGGCCTTCAGCCAGAGGGTCACAGCGTGATCTTTAAGATGACTCCGGGTCTCCGGATTGAGGTAGGCGCCGCCGCCGGTGCCCAAGACGCGCGGTCCCTCCTGCACGAGCCGTGAGACGACGCGGGCTTCGAGTGCCCTGAATTCGGGTTCGCCATAGGCTTCGAAAAGCTCCGGGATCGACATCCGCGAGACCTGTTCGATCTCCTGGTCGCTGTCGGAAAAAGGAAGTCCAAGGAGTGCTGCAAGTCTGCGCCCAACGGTTGTCTTGCCTGCTCCCATCAGACCGACGAGCGCGACCGATCGGTCCTGGAGTTTCTCCCGGACATCCGAATAATCGAGCGCTGCCGTGGTCGATGTCATTAAGTTGCGTCTTTCCTCACTCGTCGCAAGTTGCCGAGGGCCGCGTTGTCGGGCCGGCCTTTCAGGCGAGTCGTCCCTCGAAAACTACGCCAACAAAAGGGATTGCGCCGAGTTTTGCTTTGCAATATCGGCGCGCCAAGATAAAAGCCTTTCCAAGAACCGCCGCCCTTTTCGCGAAGACGCCTTTTCCCCAGAGGCCGCATCACGAAATCCGCCGAACGCCGCGATGCCGACCCTTTTCCGTCTCCTCACGATCCTCGCGATCATTGCCGGCATCATCTACGGCATCATGGCTGCGCTCGTCTACTTCGTAGAGCCGACGCGCAGTGAACTCACGATCGAAGTCCCCTTGCCGCCGCTGACGCCTGTCGAGCCGGAGCCGGAGTCTGAGCCTGCCCCACCGGCTCCGGACGAAGCGGCGGAAGCGACTGGCGGCGCCGAAGCCGCCGCTGAGAGCGCTCGATGAACGCGCCACAGGATGGTGGTTCGAGCATCGGACCTGGCGATGGTGCGGTGATCGAGGCCTTTCTGGAGATGATGGCCGTGGAGCGCGGAGCCGCCGACAACACGCTCCAGGCCTATGCCCGCGATCTAGACGCCGCGCGCAGCTTCCTGAAACCCCATGGTGGCCTGATGCGGGCGGACAGCGATGCGATCCGCGCCTATCTCACTTCGCTTTCCGCCGAAGGGCTGTCTGAGTCGACACGCTCTCGGCGGCTGTCGGCGCTCCGCCAGCTCTATCGCTTTCTCTATACCGAAGGTCGGCGGACCGACGATCCGACAAGTCCGATCGAGGGCGCCCGCAAGAAGCGACCCCTGCCGAAGGTCATGAGCGAAGACGAGGTCGACCGGCTTCTGGATCTTGCTGAGGCCGAAACGAACGACGCCGAGCTCTCGCCGTCTTCGCGCGTCCGCGCGATCCGTCTCCGCGTCCTCGTCGAACTTCTCTACGCCACCGGTCTCCGTGTATCGGAACTCGTTTCTTTGCCGAAGAGCATGCTCGTCAACCGGGCGCGTACGATCACAGTTCTCGGTAAAGGCAACAAGGAGCGTCTGGTGCCGATCGGCGCGGCGGCCCGTGAGTCGCTCGACGCCTATGGTCAGGCGCTAAAGGCGGCTGGTTTGAACAACGAAGGGCCTTGGCTCTTCCCCGCCGATTCCGAGAGCGGCCATCTCAGCCGCCAGGTCTTTGCGCGCGAGTTGAAGGGTCTTGCCGCGCGCACCGGCATATCCGCCGCCAAAATCTCGCCGCACGTTCTGCGGCATGCCTTTGCGAGCCATCTCCTGCAGAACGGCGCCGATCTGCGCGCCGTTCAAGAGCTTCTTGGCCATGCCGATATTTCGACGACCCAGATCTATACTCACGTGCTGGAAGAGCGTCTGCACAAGCTCGTCACCGAGCATCATCCCCTTTCGGTAGGGCGCGGGCCCTGATAACAGACGCGCAAATCGAACTCCATGGATCCCCTTGACGTTACCGAAGCAGCCGGCGAGGCGTGAGGAGTTCTCGGGCGAGAAACGGAAACGAATGTACAACTACCTGGATTTCGAACGACCAGTCGCCGACCTCGAGGGACAGATTCTCGAACTCAGGAAGATCGAGGCCGAGGACGGTGCAGTCGATGTGCACGAAGAGATCGACCGGTTGGAGACGCGCTCCCGGGACGCGCTCGCCAGCCTCTATCAGAAGCTGACCCCCTGGCAGAAGACGCAGGTCGCGCGCCATCCGGACCGGCCGCACTGTAACGACTACATCAAGCGTTTGATCACCGACTTCACGCCGCTTGCCGGCGACCGCTACTACGCCGAGGATTACGCGATGATCGCCGGCTTTGGCCGGTTCGACGGCCAGTCCGTCGCGGTGATCGGTCAGGAGAAAGGCAACGACACCCAGACGCGGCTGAAGCACAATTTCGGCATGGCGCGGCCCGAGGGCTACCGCAAGGCCGTCCGCGTAATGGAGCTGGCCGCCCGGTTTGATATCCCGGTTGTCACGCTTGTCGATACAGCCGGCGCCTATCCTGGCATTGGTGCAGAAGAGCGCGGTCAGGCCGAGGCTATCGCCCGCTCGATCGAGACCTGTCTCAATCTCACCGTGCCGCTCGTATCGGTGGTCCTCGGCGAGGGCGGCTCCGGCGGGGCCATCGCCATCGCCACGGCGAATCGGGTCTACATGCTCGAACACGCAATCTATTCGGTGATTTCGCCCGAAGCAGGCGCATCGATTCTCTGGCGTGACGCGACCCGCGCCAGAGATGTTGCACAGGCAATGAAAATTACGGCGCAGGATCTTAAGGAGTTCGGGATCATCGACGCGATTGTGGAAGAGCCGATCGGCGGCGCCCATCGCGATCCGGACAGTGCGATCGAAGCCGCCGCAAGTCACGTCCGTGCGGGCTTTTCGGAACTGTCCGGCCTCGATGGTGCGACCTTGAAGACTCAGCGACGGGAAAAGTTTCTATCGATCGGTCGCAATCTTTAGTCGTTGTTGCCCTGCCGCAACGCAGCGCAGTTGTCTTCCGTCGGGTTATTCTGCCTAAATCTCGCCGCTGTTATGCGACCATCTGACACTCGGCTGGGCTCGCCCCCGTCGCGCTTGCGGCGAGTGAGCAGGCCGAAGCAAAATAGGGCTGTTTAACGACACCTTAATTTGCTTCTACGAGGATGAGGGGAAACGCGCGAAGGTTCGGCATTCGGCTCAAGCTTCCCGCGTGATGCGATCCGCCGGGCACGCCGCCCCGGGTCGCGGATAAGACAGAGCGCGGGGTCCGGCTATGGGGATGGTCGTCCCGCGCTCCTCAATTGGGGGAAGCCACGGGATCATGATTGTCCGCCGCCTCTTGACCGGAGCTTTCCTGGCTACCGCGCTGTTCACAGCAACCAGTTGCAAATACGCCGATCTGTTGCCCGCGGAAGCGCCGTTACCGGCCGCACTCGTCGCGCAGATACGGGCGAACAGCATGGGCGTCAATTCGCCGATGCTGGTGCGCCTCTTCAAGGAAGAATCGGAACTCGAGGTCTGGAAGCAGCGTACGGATGGGACCTACGCGCACCTCAAGACCTATCCGATCTGCGCCTGGTCCGGGAAGCTCGGGCCGAAATTCGCTGAAGGCGATCGCCAGGCTCCCGAAGGCTTCTACAACGTCAATCCGACCCAGTTGAACCCGAATTCCAGCTATCATCTCGCGATCAACATGGGTTACCCGAACACCTATGATCGGGCGAACGGCCGCACCGGCAGCCATCTGATGATCCACGGTTCGTGCAACTCCTCCGGCTGCTACGCGATGGACGACGTGCAGGTGCAGGAAATCTACGGCCTCGCGCGCCACTCCTTCGAGGGCGGACAGCGAAACTTCCAGATCCAGGCCTATCCCTTCCGCATGACGCCGCAGAACATGGCGCGTCACAGCAATTCGGAACATTACGCATTCTGGACGATGCTGAAGAAGGGTTCGGACTATTTCGAGCAGACCCGCAAGCCGCCGCATGTAGGGGTCTGCGACCGCCGCTACATCTTCGACCAGTCGGCCGAGACGATCGCGCAGCTCTCGCCTACGGGCCCCTGTCCACAGACGAACGTTCCGGACCTCGTGATCTCCAAGCATATGCAGGATCAAGTGAAGGTCGAGGAACTGAAGTCGCGCATGAGCGCGAGCGAATTCGCGACCCAATCCTCCTTCAGCTATAGGACCGGCCAGCCGATCAGCGAAAAGGCCTACGCCGCCGAGCAACATCGCCGGCCTGGCTATGACCGCAACGGCAACCGCATCGGCGGCAGCGGTGGAATTTCCGGCTTCCTCAACCGGTAAACGGTAACAGAAAGGCCCGAAGCGGATAGCGTCGCAGCCCTTCCAATGTGAGCATGATCGCGACCTTCGACGCGCACAGGAAGCGCCGTGTCGGTGCCGCGTTTCCCACGATCCGCTCAAGAAGTCTCGCGCTCATAACGAGCGCCGCTAAGTCCATTGCGATCGCTACAGGGAGGGATCGAACGCACTCCCTTGCCGCGAACGAAAAAGGCGGGCCCGATCGGACCCGCCCCTTCATCAGCGCCGGCCGCGACGTACGGCCTTTACCGATAGATGCTTAGTTGGCAGCTTCGCCTTCCGAACCACCTTCAGCGGCGGAGCGGGCATCGGACAGCCACTGATCGACCGTCTCCTGATTGTTCTCGATCCAGGTCGAAGCCTGCTGGACGATGTCCTCTTCGCTGTCGGCTCCGTTGTTCATCTCGGCGTTCTGCGCGAAAATGTCTTTCAGCGGGATAGAGGCATTCTCGAAGATCACGCGTGCGGCGGGATTGGCTTCAAGAAACTCCGAGTTGACGACAGGCCGAATGTCGTTGGCCGGCCAGCCCATTTCGCAGGGATCGGCAACGCAGCCCTCGACGCCCTCGACAGTCGCAGCGTCGGCGAGGTTCATCTGCTCTTCCGGCAGACGAACTTCAGGGGTCTGGATCCAGACGACGTCTTCACCCGGAGAGAGCTCGTTGACGGTCCAGTTCGGCGTCCAGGTGTAAAAGAAGATCGGGTTGCCCTGCTGATAGGCAGCGATCGCGTCGGCCATGGCGGCGGAATAGTTCGCCTGGATGGCGTTGACGTGATCGTTCAGCTCGAAGGCGTCCAGCTGGAAGGTGATGGTCTCCTCACAGCCCCAGCCCGGAGGACACGCAACGAGATCGGCCTTGCCGTCGCCATTGCGGTCGAATGCCTGTTTGACTTCATCCTTGGTGAAGTCGGTGATCTGGGTAATTCCGAGTTCGTCGGCCGACTTTTTGTCGACGAGGTAACCCTGCAGGGCTCCGCCGCGAGCGACATAGCCGATCTGCTCGGCGCCGTTGCTGAACGTGCTTTCATACGTGTTGTGCAGCGGGAACCAGCCCTCGACCCAACCGGTCACGTCGCCCTGGCTGACGGCCTGATAGAAAGCCGGCGCATCGAGCGTCGTCGGCTGGCCGACTTCGTAGCCGAGTTCCTGCAGGAGCTGGCGATAGATTTCGGTGGAGAACCAGCCGGTGTCCCAAGTTGGGCGGGCCATGGTGACGGTGGTGCCTTCACCCGGCATCGAGGCTCCGTCCTGAGCGGCGGCCGGCAAGGTGCCGACAAAAGCCATGGACAGTGCCGTCGCGCCGACGAGAAGAGCCTTCGTGGACTTATGCATCATTCGTATTCAAACTCCCTATGATTGGTTCTTATTGGCAGGATGTGGCGATCCACTTGGATTGCCGCACCTATTTCGTGCCGGAGTCTCGCAACTCGGGCACATCCCTGTCAAACCGCGCACTTTATGATCTAGCGCGAGGCTCGATATCGGAACGCCGCTGCAATCACGGCGCGGCGTTCGAGAATCGGGGTTATTCCGCCGGCTCGGTCGAACGGCTTCCGCCGAAGATCGGCTTGAGCAGTCGGCTGACAGTGCCTTTGACCGACTTCGACTCGTCTGTCCGCTTCTTGGCCTCGCCGAGACCCTGTGTGATGCGATCGAGAATGATGGCGAGGAGCACGATGCCGACGCCTCCGGCCGTCGCCGTCCCAACCGCAAGGCGTCCGAGTCCGGTGTTCACCGTCAGCCCGAGCCCGCCCGCGCCGATCAGAGCCGCGATGACGACCATCGAGAGGGCGAGCATCAGGGTCTGGTTGAGACCGGCCATGATGGTGCGCAACGCGAGCGGCAGTTGCACCTCCCAGAGGATCTGCCGCGGCGTCGAACCGAACGCTTTGGCCGCTTCGATGAGATCGCCACGGACATTGCGAATGCCGAGATTGGTGAGGCGGATGATCGGCGGAAGCGCGAAGATGATGGTCGCGATGACGCCCGGCACCGTGCCGACGCCGAAGAGCATCACGATCGGCACGAGATAGACGAAGCTCGGGATCGTCTGCATGATGTCGAGGATCGGCCTCAGGATCGACAGGAACTTGTCGCTGCGCGCCGCAGCGATCCCGAGCGGCACGCCGAGGACGATACAGAAGACCACCGCGGTGATGATCATCGAGAGCGTCGTCATCGTCTCCGACCACAGGCCGATCATGTCGATGAAGGCGAGCGCGAGGACCGTGAAGATCGCCATACCACGACCTGCGGTGCGCCAGGCGATCAAGCCGAGGACGGCAGCGAAGATCAGCCAGGGCACCGCGTTCAGGAATGCGTCTAGATTCTGCATGAGGAAGTCGACGGGCTCCTGCATGGCGCGGAACACCGGCCTGAAGGTCGGCACTAGAAAGCCGCGAACGAAGTCGTCGACCCAGTCGGCGAAGGGAATCTCGAGCATGTCTGCGGGACTGTACATTATGGGTCACCAGGTGCGGGTTCGGGCGCCGGGCCGTCCGGCCGTCAGTGCGCCAGTCGGAATGTCAAACTTGCGTCACTCGGCCGCGGTCTTGAGCGCGGCCTCTTCTTCCACCGTTTCGTCGTCGCCAGCGAGTTCGGCGAAGATGGTCTCCGGTTCGACCACCCCGATCAGTTGGTCCGCATCGTCGACGATCGCGATCGGCAGGCCTTTGCGAGCAAGCGGGTAGAGTTCGAAGATCGGTTTCTTGCGATCGGCCTTCGGGAAGCTCGTCACCAGCGCCGACAAGCAGTCGCCGCCTGCGTTCTGGAGCGCGCCCTGGGCATCCCGGTAGCGTAGCACGCCCACCGGTTTGCCGTTCTCTACGACGTAGATCGCATCGCGGCCGAGACGCTCCATTGCGGACAACGCAGACGGAGCGACGAGATCGGCCTTCTGCAGCGCCTCCGCCGGCTTTGCGACACGCTGGGCCGGGAAGACGCGAGAGCGGTCGATATCTTTGGTGAAGGCCTCGACATAGGCGTCGGCTGGGCTGCCCACGATCTCTTCGGCCGTACCGACCTGCACGAAGCGGCCGCCCTTCATGATCGCAATCTTGTCGCCGAGGATGAGCGCCTCGTTGAGGTCGTGGGTGATGAAGACGATGGTCTTGCCGAGCGAGCGCTGCAGTTCGAGGAGCTCCTCCTGCATGTCCCGGCGGATCAGCGGATCGAGCGCGCCGAAGGGTTCGTCCATCAGGAGGACCTGCGGTTCCGCAGCGAGACCACGGGCAAGGCCGACACGCTGCTGCATGCCGCCCGAGAGCTGTTCGGGATAGCTGTCGGCGTATTGTTCGAGCCCGACCTGGGCCAGAGACTTGCGTGCCCGCTCGTTCCGCTCCGCAACGCCCACGCCCTTGATCTTCAGCCCGAAGGCCGCGTTTTCGAGGATCGTCTTATGGGGGAACAGGGCGAAGTGCTGAAAAACCATCGAGATCTTCTGACGACGGATCTCGCGAATCTTCTCGTCGCTGCAATGGGCGATGTCGTCGCCGTCGATAGTGATCGTCCCGGAGGTCGGCGCGATGAGGCCGTTGAGCATTCTGATCAGGGTCGACTTGCCCGATCCCGAAAGCCCCATCACGACGAAGATCTCGCCTTCCTCGATGTCGACGCTGACATCGTTGACACCCACGGTCGCGCCGGTCTCTGCGAGGATCTCGTCCTTCGTCTTGCCGCTTTCGATCAGGCGCATCGCCTCGTCGCCGCGTTCACCGAAGATTTTATAGAGAGCTTTGATGCTGAGCTTAGTCGCCATGGCCATGCGCCGTTAGAAGAGAGTGATTGTGCTTTCGCGCGAGCGTAGCACCCTCCATTCGGCACTGCAAAAGTCAAAATGTGAGGTTTCCGGCCGACTGCGGGCGAAAATCAACTTGGTGTAAAAAAGACCTCCGTCAGAATACCGCGAGGCGTTTTACAGATTTCGCGGGGGGTGCAAGACTGAAGTTGCCTCGGTTTGCGGAGCTCGAGGAGCGCGTTTCGTGTGCAGAAGCGTCGGTAATTATACGCCGATGTTCATTCCTTGGGGACGAGCCATGACTCGTTAGTCCCAGCATGCGAAAAGGCCCTCGCCGATCGACGAGGGCCTCCTTCCTTAAAGTAAAAGCCCGAATCAGAGCTCGCCCTTGCCCATCCGGTTCGCGATATGATCGGCTTGGCGTAGCGCCAACGAAACGATCGTAAGGGTCGGGTTCTCGGCAGCACCAGTCGTGAACTGCGAGCCGTCCGAAACGAAGAGGTTCGGCACATCGTGCGCCTGTCCGAAGCGGTTGACAACGCCGTCCTCCGGCCGCTCGCTCATGCGGTTCGTGCCAAGATTGTGCGTCGAGGGGTAGGGCGGCGTGTGAATGGTCCGCATCGCGCCCACCGCGTCGTAGATCGCTGAGCCTTGTTTGTAGGCGTGATCGCGCATCGCCGTATCGTTCGGGTGGTCGTCGAAATTCACGTTCGGGATCGGCATGCCATATTCGTCCGTTTCGTCCGCGAGCGTGATGCGGTTGTCCTCGCGCGGCATGTCCTCGCCGACGATCCACAGGCCGGCCATGTTGCGATACTGCTCCATGTCGGCGGCGAAGTCGCGGCCCCAGTCGCCCGGCATGAGGAAGGCCGCCATGAAGGGCAGGCCCAGCGATAGCGTCTCCAGTTCGTATCCACCGACGAAGCCGCGCGAGTCGTCGTGCTTGGCCTCGTCCTGCACGATGCCGGCCATCGTCGTGCCGCGATACATGTGAACCGGCTTGTCGAACACCCCGTAGACCGAGCCCGTAGTGTGTCGCATGTAGTTGCGGCCGACCTGGCCCGAGGAGTTGGCGAGACCGTCCGGGAACATCGAAGAGTTCGAGTTGAGAAGCAGGCGCGGGCTTTCGATCGAGTTGCCGGCAACGCAGACGACGCGGGCCTTCTGGCGCTGCTCGCGGCCTTCCGCATCCGCATAGACGACGCCGGTGACCTTGCCGGAGTCGTCGTGCTCGATCCGCATGACGTGGCTGTCCGGACGAACCTCCAGCCGCCCGGTCGCCTCGCCCTTCGGGATTTCCGAGACGAGGGTCGACCACTTCGCGCCGGACTTGCAGCCTTGGAAGCAAAAGCCGATCTGCATGCAGGAGGCCCGGTCGTCACGCGGTTCCGAATTGATGGCCATGCGTCCGGTGTGGACTTCCTTGTAGCCGATCTTCTTCGCGCCGGCTTCGAGCACCTTGAAATTGTTGTTGCCCGGCAGGCCCGGAATGCCGTTGGTGCGCGTCACGCCCATCCGGTCTTCCGCTTTCGCGTACCATGGCTCCATTTCCGCAAGATCGATCGGCCAGTCGAGAAGGTTTGCGCCCTCCACCTCGCCGTAATTGGTCCGCGCCTTGAATTCATGCTCCTGGAAGCGCAGCGAGGCGCCGGCCCAGTGGACCGTCGATCCGCCGACGGATTTTACGATCCAGGCCGGCAGGTTGGGGAAGTCCTTGGCGACCTGCCAATCGCCGGAGGTCATCCGCTTGTCCTTCCAGGCGAGCTGGCCGAAGGAATCCCATTCGTCGTTGATGAAGTCCCAGGTCTCGTGACGCGAGCCGGCTTCAAGGATGACGACGTCGATCCCCTTCTGCGCGAGTTCGGATCCGAGCGTGCCGCCGCCGGCGCCCGAGCCGACGATGACGACGACATTGGAATCGTTGTGGTCAAAAGGTGCTGGCATGATTTCTCCTCCCGAAGCCTCTCTTCCGCGTCTCCTCCTCGAGACTTGCTGCGGACCGCTTCTTCATGCGTGAAGTTTCATCGAACGGACTCCGGACCGTGCCGGGAGCGGGCGCTCTGGCGCCTCAGGAAATCCAGTCGATGTCGTTGAAACCGCGGTCCATGTAACCGCCCTTGTCTGCCGATGCACCCTCGTAGCCGAAGACGGGCCAGAGCTCTTTCTGGTTGTAGAGTCCGACGACCAGGTTGCCGCGCACCTTCTGAAAGAACGGATCGGTCTCGATGAGCTTCAGAAGCGCCGTGCGATCGTCGTCCGAGGGAATTTCGGAATAGCGCACCCCATGCGCGTCCATCGCCGCCTTATCGAGTTTGGCGCAGTTGTCTTCGAGGAAGGCAAGTTCTTCCTCGGAGGATCGGGCCGCCTCGTCCAGGATATTGACGGCGTTTGCGTAGTACTTGTCCTCGATCTGGGCGTGCGGATAGCAGTCGCGCGACATCTGGACGAGTGTCTTGAAGGTGTCGGGGTCCGTCGACTGCGGCATCTGTGCCCAGGCATTGCCGACGATGAGGCCGGAGGGCATGATCGTCATGGCCAGCAAGCCCGCGCCGGACTTCAGAAAGCCGCGGCGGTTCTGAACCAGGGTATCGTCTCTGAGCGCCATATCGTTTCCTCCCGATGGCGATGGAAAGAAGCGCCTCCCGGTCCTCCCGAGACCGGCAGGCACCGTATGTGTGAAGCTACTGGAAACGGCCAGCCCGCTCCAAAACCTCGATCTTGTAGCCGTCCGGATCCTCGATGAAGAAGAACCGGCCGAGCAGTGCCCCGTTGTAAGCAATTTCCTTGACGTCTTTCGGCGACAGGCCGGCGGCGACCATGCGCTCGCGTTCCGCCTTCACATCCTCGACCGAGAAGGCGATGTGGCCGTAGCCATTTCCAAGGTCGTAAGGCTCGCTTTGGTCGCCGTTGATCGTCAGTTCGAGTTCGTGCGTCGCATCGTCGTTCGAAAGGTAGACGAGGGTGAACCCGTCGAACGGAAAGCGGTCCGCGACCTTCAGTCCAAAGGCCTTTTCGTAGAATTCGACAGACCGCGCCTCGTCGAGAACGCGGATCATCGTATGGATCATTTTCGCCAAGCTGTTTCCTCGTCTGTCGTCTTTTCAATAGGACCCGCTTGTATCCGGGTGGTCCTTTCGCTTGGGGACAAGAGGTTGTTGAGGGCGCACCGGTCCCCGCCCGCGAAGTCGTTTCGAGCAGCTTAGGCGATCGCAGAACGGCAAAGGTAGTAGGATGGTGTTACGTCGCGCCCGACTTGTCGCAGGCGGCTCGGTTTAAGTCAGCTCGCCAGCGGCAAATGCTGGCTCTCACTCATCGAACGGATCGTCCGCTTGCCCGTTTCGCAATTCCAAGCCTTGGCCGCCTGCGCGCCCTGATGCTCCAGATGGACGAGGCAGGCGCAGCGCAGGTGAGAGGCGAAGTTCCTTACTTCGCCACGCAGATCCAGAACCTCGTCATGCAGCTTCGTCAGAAACTTCGCCAGCGACATGTCCTGACTCTCGGCAAGGTGTTCGAGCGTGCGCCAAAAGGCGGCTTCCAGTCGGATCGAAGTGGAATGTCCGCTCAGCCTCACCGAGCGCGTTTCGCCTTCGATTTCCTCCGGCGCGATCCCTGCAAACATCTGGCACATGACGCGAAGCCTCTTCCGAAACAGGATTTTATTAGAACCGTTTCAAGGTAGGCTGGCAAGGTTCGTGCGTGAATAATCGCGCCAACGGAATTGGTGTCCTGCGCTGCGCCGACTTATAGGAACCGCTCCAGTTCTTGCATCAGGCGGCGGCGCTCGCTGTTCTTGTGGATCTGTTGCGTGACGACTGTGTTGGGCGTGATCCGCGTGTTCTCGTCTGCCTGCCAATCGACAGTGAACCTGCGTTTCGCTCCGACCGGCAACTCTTCCGGACCGTAGAGGGCTACCACGGTCATCTCGACAGCCTTGATATCTGTTTTGCGCTCGATGTTCGGCGCATCGTTCGCCAGTTGCTCGATCAACGCATCGAAATGGCCGATGTCGAGATACCGCCCTCGCTCCAGACTGCCCTGACGCATAGCAGAGCGCGGATCCATGCCGAGGTCTTCCGACAGTTCGCGCATGTCGGTGAGCTGGATCTCGCTTTTGTCCTGATCGGTTTGGAGTTCGGCGATGAGGCTCGTCACGTAGACCGGCTCCTGGCTCATATTCGTGATGAGGCAGCGCGCCTTGAGGCCGGTCCCGGCGCCCCGTGTGATCAGGATGGAGGAGCGTCGCTGCCGGAGATAGCTGTTGAGAAGCAGCTGAAGATAGACCACCCAAACGCACAGCATCGCAGCGTTGATGAAGACACTGAGAACGCTGCTGTTCGCGCTGATCCATGAGAAGATCGACATATCGGCGGTTCCGGTTCGAGCTTTGCTTTCCAGCGCAGGTAACGCGCGGAAGATCTTGGACGAAGAATTGATCGGAGCCGACGAATAAAAAGGAGGCCGCCGTGTTCCGCCACGTTCCTTTCTTCCTGATGTGCCTTCTCGCCACCATGCTCTGCGCCCCCGCAGGGCTTGCGCAGGAGGCTTCCTCTGTCCGTGTCGAGCAATTTCAGCGCGAAGGCTGGACGACCGATTTTTCTCGGTCGGAAATCGATCTGTCGGAAGTCCGTGACGGCGGCCCCCCGAAGGATGGCATCCCCTCGATCGACGAACCTCGCTTCATACCCGTTTCGCAAGAGACCGACCTTGAAGCGAGCGAGCCCGTCATCCCGGTGACGATCGGAAGCGAAACCCGCGCTTATCCGGTGCGCATCCTGATGTTCCATGAGATCGTCAATGACCGCATCGCGGACGTGCCGGTCGCGGTCACTTATTGTCCCCTCTGCAATTCAGCGATCGTCTTCGATCGCCGCCTCGATCAAAGAGTCCTGGAGTTCGGCACGACCGGCAAGCTCAGAAGATCGGATCTCGTCATGTACGACCGTCAGACCGAGACCTGGTGGCAGCAGTTCACCGGTCGCGCCTTGGTTGGAGATCTGGCCGGACGCACGCTCGCGATGATCCCGACGGGCTTGGTCGCTTGGCAGGGTTTCAAAGAGCGCAATCCGGATGCTCAAGTGCTCCGGCCGCCAGAGACGATGCTGCGTGACTACGGTCGCAACCCCTATACTCGTTACGACAGCGCGCCGCGTCCCTTCCTCTACGACGGCGACATGCCAGACGGAATTGGCGCGATGGAGCGCGTCGTCCTCGTCCGCAACGAAGCCGGCGAGCCGATGGCTGCCATACCGATGAATGAGCTCCGCGAGGCCGTTTCGCTCGAGCGCGCCGGATACCGGCTCGACTGGAGCGCCGGGCAGGCCTCGGCCCTCGACGCCGAGCGGATCGCTGAGGGCCGAGACGTCGGCAATGTCCAAGTCCTAGACGCTTCTGGCCAACCCGCCCTCCACGAGGTCACCTTCGCGTTCGTGGCTCACGCATTCTATCCCGAGCTCAAGATCGAGTAATCGGCGGTTGCCAAGCGCATTCTGGCGCGCGAAACAGCGTCCATGCCGACAACCGTTCCGCCCCGCCGATCGCTACTCCTCGTCCCTGCGAGCAACGCCCGCGCGCTGGAAGCGTCCGACCGCGTCGAGGCCGACGGTATCGTCTACGATCTCTCGGAAACCGTTGCGCCCGCCGACAAGCCGGACGCGCGCGAGAAATTGCGTGCCCACCTTGCGACCTCGACTTTCGCTGGCGAGCGGATCGTCCGCATCAATGGCCTCGACACCATCTGGGGCACGGAGGATTTTCTTGCGGCTCGGGGCGCGGGGGTCGACGCGATCCTCCTCCCTCGGGTCGAGGAGCCCAGTGTGGTCCGCCAGATTGTCACCGCACTTCACGAGACCGATGCGCCCGAAGGACTGAAGCTCTGGGCGATGGTCGAGACGCCGACCGGCGTCGCCAACGCCACCGCTATCGCCGGCGAAAGCTCAGGCCGGCTCGCCGCCCTGGTCGTTGGGATCGGAACGCTCAAGATTGCTTCCGGCATGAGGCCCGACCGGGACCGCACCGAACTGACGCCCTGGCTGGCGACCATCGTTCTCGCTGCCAAATCCCGCGGCCTGAGCGCAATCGACAGCATCTTCCCGGATGTGCACGACGCTGAAGGTTTTTCGCGCGAATGTGGCAGCGGCCAGCGTCTCGGTTTTGACGGCAAGCTGACGATCCATCCCCAGCAGGTCGGCGAGGCCAACGAGCGCTTTTCGCCACCGCGCGCCGCGATCGAATGGGCCAAGAAAATGGTCGACGCGTTTTCGACGTCGCCGGACATCGAAGCCGGCGTCGCGACGCTGGACGGCCGCACCATCGACCGGCTGCACCTCGCCGAAGCCGATCGCATACTAAAGCTGCGCGACGCGATCGAGGCGCGGCGGCATTCCAAGGATCCATCGCCATGAAGCTCTATCGGTTCCTGAGCGGGCCCGACGATTCCGCATTCTGCCACAAGGTCTCTCTCGCGCTTTCGAAGGGCTGGGAGCTTCACGGCTCGCCGACCTATGCCTTCGATCAGGCGAGCGGGACGATGCGCTGCGGACAGGCGGTGACGAAGACGGTCGAGGGCAAGACCTACGATCCCGAGATGAAGCTCGGCGAGCAATAGGTGCGCGCCGGACCGACCCTTTGCGGACCCATGCACCGGCACACGACGTGAGACGGCCGGGTCCAATCGTGAAGCGAAGTTTCAGTGGGCTGGCCGCACTCCTCGCTCTCGTCGCACTTGGCCTGGCACTCGGGGTCCTCGTGCCGAGAGGCGGAGCGCCCGGGCCGCACAACGCGCCACACACCCGCGCTGTCCTTGTCCTGTCCAACGCGATCCACACGGACATCGCCCTGCCGCTCGATCCCATGACCCGTGAGGCTTTCGACTTCATCGAATCCGCGGGGCTGCCAATTTCCCGCCCCGATGCCGAATGGATCATGATCGGTTGGGGCGGCGAGACGTTCTACGTGAACACCCCGACCTGGAGCGATCTCGAATTCATGCCGGTGATCCGGTCGATTCTCGGCGATCGTTCCGTCCTGCGCGTCGGCCTCACCGGCGCGATCGATCCGGAGGCGCCCTTCGTGCGCGCGGTTCCGATTAGCGACGCCCGCTACCGAGACATGCTCGACGCCATCCTCCAGAGCTTTCGAACCGGGGACAGCACCGCACCGACCCCGCTCGCTGTTGCGGGCTACGGCGCCTTCGATCGCTTCTATCCTGCAAAAGGCTCTTTCCAGGCACTTTTCGGATGCAATACATGGACCGGCGACATGTTGAGGCGTGCGGGCATCACGACCGGGTTCTGGACGCCGCTTCCGCTTTTGCTCGACGCTTCGCTCGATTTGCATGCTGACGATGGTCGGCCGGAAGGGAACAGGTAAGCCTTCCCGAGCGTCTTTCTCCGGGTAAAACAAGATTCGGAGGACCGAGATGGCCAGCAACAAACAGTTGACCGACCACGATGCGATCAAGGCCTGGGCTGCTGAAAACAAAGGCAGGCCGTCGGTCGTCTCGGACACGAAGGGAGATGGTGGTTCAGGCCTCTTACGATTCGATCACGGTCAGGACAACGATGGGTTGGAGCCGATCTCATGGGAGCGCTTCTTCGAGATCTTCGAAGAACAGAATCTTGCGCTTCTCGTAGATGATTCCGGTGACAATTCGCAGTTCAGCAAGTTCGTCAGTCGCACTTGATGGCTGTAGCGGCACACGTGCGCCCATCCGCTCCATTGTGTCGCTGACCGTAACATCATAACAGATTGAGTCTCGCGGGATGACCGCGACCTTCAGATGAGAGTGTTATATGCTCACGGGTTCTGTGCTGACATTTCTGGTTTTTCTGGCGATCGTGTTCGTCGTCGCGATGAGCGGCGCGGTCTTCAAGCCGGGCCCGTGGTACGATACCCTTAACAAGCCTTCTTGGACGCCGCCGGACTGGGCATTCCCGACCGTTTGGACGGTCCTCTATCTCTTCATCGCAATCGCAGGATGGAGAGTTTACGAAGAAGCCGGTTTGGTTGCAGTGCCATTCGCGATCTACGCGGCACAACTGCTGGCAAATGCCGCGTGGTCGGCAATCTTCTTCGGAATGAAGCGTGCCGATTTGGCATTCGCCGATGTCGTCTTGCTCTGGTTCCTCGTCGCCGCGAACATCTTCGCCTTCCTGCCGATAGATCTGTGGGCCGGCCTGCTGCTCGTTCCCTACCTTGCGTGGGTTACGGCCGCGGCTTGCCTCAACTATTCGGTCTGGCAGCGGAACCCGCAAGCCTTCCCTGGGAAAGCGGTGTGACCCTTACCGGCTCTCGCGCGGTGGCGTCTCCATCCACTTTATTACGAACATCGCTGGAATGACCCAGAGGAAGCCAGTAAGCAAGAAGTAGGCAAGGTGCACCCAGCCGCTCGATTCCGCGAAGAAAGCGACGGCGACGGTCGTCGCAATCAGCGCGTAAACGGTGACCAGAAAAATGATGATGATCGTTCCGATGAACTTCTTCAGGCGAACCGGCATGTCGCTCCTTTTCGGTCTGGGTAGAGCCCGACACCGCGCGTAAATCCGGGCTGCCCTCCCGGCTCTTAATGGCAACGTTGGACCTCGATTACCAGCCGCTGGCGCTGCGGCCTATCGCATCCGCCAGCTTGTACCATGCTCGATTGCTCGGTCTTGAGACGCTGCGACGCTGAGGCGGCTTGTTTCCGCCCATAATCGGAGGCAAACGACGGCCCATGAGCACCGCCACATTCGATCGGGCCGAAACAACGGCCATACCTTCGGCCGAGCGCAATCGCTTCTGGGTGCGTCTCTGGCTTCTCGTCGTAGTCGCCTTCGTTTTCGCCATTGTCACCGTCGGCGGCGCAACACGGCTGACCGAGTCGGGCCTTTCCATCACTGAATGGAAGCCCATCCACGGCGTTGTCCCTCCGCTTTCGGCCGCGGAATGGGAAGCGGAATTCTCGCTCTACAAGCGCATTCCCCAGTATCAGGAACTGAACCGCGGCATGAGCCTGTCCGAGTTCAAGACGATCTTCTGGTGGGAATGGGCGCACCGGCTGCTCGCAAGAGGCATCGGCCTCGTCTTCGCGATCCCGCTTGTCTTCTTCTGGGCCACGGGCCGTCTTGAGCCATTCCTCAAGCCGCGTCTTTCCGGAATTCTGGCGCTCGGTGCAATCCAGGGCGGTATCGGCTGGTGGATGGTCGCCTCCGGCCTCGTTGACCGGACCGATGTCAGCCAGTATCGCCTCGCAACTCATCTTACCATCGCGTCTCTGATCCTGGCGGCTTCGCTGTGGGTTGCGGAAGGTCTCAAGCGCCGCGACGCCTCACCGCCGCCTACGCGCGGTTCGCTGCCCGTCAGTCTAGGGCTCGTCGCGCTGGTCGTCCTGCAGATCTATCTCGGTGGCATCGTCGCTGGCCTCAATGCAGGCCTCATCTACAACACCTGGCCGCTAATAGACGGAGCCTTCATCCCGGCCAATCTGTTCGGTCTTCAGCCAGCGTGGCTCAGCCTTTTCGAAGATCACCTGACGATCCAGTTCGTGCACCGGATGACCGCCTACCTGATATTCGTCTTGACGTTAATTCACGCAATCGCCGCGCAGATGATGGCGCCCGGCACGCATCATTCGCGGACGGCTTGGCTGCTCTTCGGAACCGTCGTCGTTCAGGTGATCATCGGGATCGTAACCCTGCTTCTCGTCGTACCGATCTCCTGGGCGTTGCTTCACCAGTTCGGCGGGGTCGTTGTTCTCGCTGTCGCTATCATTCACGCGCGGGGGCTAAAGGGCGAGTATCCGAGACGGGTCACCGCCACCGCTTGACCCGCTTACGGCACCCAGATGCACGAAGCTTTGAAGTCGGCTTGACCAGCCTGGTGCGGTCTGGCGCTTTGCCCTCCTGTCACATGCGTTACGCTGGCCGCGAAACGCACTGAACGTGCCGGAGGAGACTTCAATGACGATCCGCAGACAGCTTCTGACGACTGCCGTATCCGTGTCGATCGCGCTTATTGCCGGCAGCGCATTCGCGGGCGAAGCCGTGACCTATCAGGCCGACGGCGCCGATTACGAGGGCTATTACGCCCCGGCCTCGGGCGAGGGCGGCGCGGCCGGCATGGTCCTCATCATCCACGACTGGGACGGCCTTACCGACTACGAACGCCAGCGCGCCGACATGCTGGCCGAGATGGGCTACGACGCCTTCGCCGTCGATCTGTTTGGCGCGGGCAATCGGCCCGAAACTGTCGAGCTTCGCCGCGAAGCAACGGGCGCACTCTACGACGATCGGGACGCGATGCGTACGCGCATCATGGCCGGCCTCGCTGCGGCTCGCGAAAACTCCAAGGCCGATAACACCGTCGTAATGGGATATTGCTTCGGGGGAGCTGCGGTCATGGAGGCGGCGCGCTCGGGCAAGGCCGACAACATCGCCGGCTGGGCAGCCTTCCACGGCGGCCTGACGACGCCGGAGGGGCAGAGCTATCCGGACGATACGGCTCCGATCCTCATCCTGCAGGGCGGCGCGGACACCTCGACCCCGCCGTCTGAGGCCTACGATCTCGTGCAAACGCTCGAAGAGCAGGGCATCACCTACGGCCTCCACGTCTATTCCGGCGCCCCGCACGCCTTCACCGTGATGGGTTCGGACCGGTATCAGGAGCGCGCGGACCAGAAATCCTGGAGCGTGTTCCAAGACTTCCTGAGCGAGAACTTGGGATAAAGCTTGCTGCCGATATGCTCGGGAGCGCTGCGTCGAAGCCCTCGATAGGGCGCTCCTTTTGCAAGATCGCGCGTAATCAGGGAAACAGCGGCAGCTGTTCCAGGCCGAGCGTCTCGTCCATGCCGTAGGCGAGGTTGAAGTTCTGCAGCGCTTGGCCGGCTGAGCCTTTGACCAGATTGTCCAGCGTCGAGATGACAATGGCGCGGCCCGGAATACGGTCGGGGATGACGTTCATCGCCACATAGTTCGAGCCGCGCACCATCTGAGTCTGCGGCAGGGTCTCGCCATCGAGGATGGTGACGAAGGGCTCGCCGGAATAAGCGTCTATCAGCGCGTCCTTCAGGTCCGACGCGCTCGCGCCGTTCTTCATGCGCACATAGCTGGTGGTCAGCTCGCCTCGGCTCATGGGGATGAGATGGGGCGTGAAATTGACGCGCAGTCCTTCGAGATTGGCGGCCTTGCCGATCTCCTGCTCGATCTCGGCCATGTGCCGGTGCTTGCCGACGGCATAGGGCGAGATGCCTTCGCCGGCTTCGCAGAAGAGTGTATTTTCCTTCAGCCCACGGCCGGCACCCGAGACGCCGGATTTGGCGTCGATAACGAGGTCCGTCGCGTCGATCAGATCCTTAATGGCGAGGGGGACGAGCGAAAGGAGGACCGCAGTCGGATAACACCCCGGGCAGGCGATCAGCCGCGCTGCCTCGATCTCGTCGCGGTAGAGTTCGGTGAGGCCGTAGGCGGCCTCCGGCTGGATCTCCGCCGCAATATGATCGAGCCCATACCATTCCTTGTAGGCGGCTGGATCGCGCAGCCGGAAATCGGCCGACATGTCGATGATCTTCACCTTCGGATGGGTCTCGAAGATCTGCTTGGTAATCGCCTGGGTGGTGCCGTGCGGCAGGCCGCAGAAGACGGCGTCGACCGCGGCCCAGTCGGCGTCGTCGATCGAAATTAGGTCCGGAAGGTCGACATGCGAGAAATGGCGGAAGACGTCCTTCACCGGTTTGCCGGCATGGGCGTTCGCCGTGAGCACGGTGAGCTCGATCGTCGGATGGCGCAAAGCGAGGCGGATGAGATCCGCACCCGTATATCCGCTCGCGCCGAGAACTCCGACCTTGATCTTTTCCATGGCTTTCCGACCGATTTCTTGGGATGGTTCCGCGACCGGAAGGGAGCCGATGGCCGCACGATGGTCGGAGTGGCAGGATTTGAACCTGCGACCCCCTCGTCCCGAACGAGGTGCGCTACCAGGCTGCGCTACACTCCGACATCTCCGACCATGCGCACGAGGCGGCCGGATGAGCGCCCATATAACCGCTCGCCCCCGGTGCCGCAAGCGCATTTCGCCTCGAAACGTGAGGGCTTTCCGAAGCCTTTCGCGACGTGCCGCAAATCATGCTTCTTCGCTGTTCTCAGCTAGCCGCTGCGCCCTGTCGTTCGGCTTCGATGCCTGCGATTGCGTTGGCGAAATCCTTCGCCTTGAAGGGCTCGAGATCGTCGATGCCTTCCCCTACGCCGACGAAATAGACCGGCAGTTTGTGCTTGGAGCCGATCGCGACGAGGATACCGCCGCGCGCGGTGCCGTCGAGCTTTGTCATGACGAGGCCGTTGACGCCTGCGACGTTCCGGAAGATGTCGACCTGGTTCATGGCGTTCTGGCCGGTCGTCGCGTCCAGCGTCTGTAGCACGGTGTGCGGCGAGTCGGGATCGCGTTTCTGGAGAACGCGGATGATCTTTTCGAGCTCGGCCATCAGCTCGGCCTTGTTCTGGAGGCGGCCGGCCGTGTCGATGATGAGGACGTCCGACTTGTTCTTGACCGCGACGTCGTAGGCATCGAAGGCGAGCCCCGCGGCGTCCGCCCCGATCTGGCGCGCGACGACCTCGGAATTGGTGCGCTCGCCCCAGATCTTCAGCTGTTCGACGGCCGCAGCGCGAAACGTGTCGCCGGCGGCGAGCGTTACGGAAATCCCCGCGCGCGTCAGCTTGGCGGCGAGCTTGCCGATGGTCGTCGTCTTGCCGGTGCCGTTGACGCCGACGACGAGGATGACGTGGGGCACCTTGTCGAGATCGAGCTCCAGCGGCTGGGCCACGGGATCGAGGGTCTTTTCGATCTCTTCGGCGAGCACGCGCTTCACCTCGCTGCCTGAGATCTCCTTGCCGTAGCGGCCCTCCGAAAGCCGGTCGGTGATGCGCATCGCGGTCTCGACACCGAGATCGGCCTGGATCAGAACGTCCTCGAAATCCTGGAGGACATCGTCGTCGAGTCGGCGTTTGGTGAAGATCGAAGTGATCGAACCGGTGAGGTTCGAAGAGGATCGGCCGAGAGCCTCGCGCAGGCGTTGCAGCCACGGGAGTTTCGGGGCCGCTGCCACGCTCTGGTCTTCACGGCGCGCTTCTTCGCGCAACCGGAACCCAGCATCGTCGGAAACTTCTGGAAGCGGCCGGTCGCGGGCGACAGCGCTCGAGCGTGGAGCATCTTCGTCCTCGTCCGGCGGAAGGTCGCTGTCGAGCCAGGAGAAGTCGCTGTCGTCAGCCTGATCGTCCTCCACCGCGTCGCTGCGCAGGAATTCGGGTTCGTCGGGGCTCTCGACGGGTTGCGGATGATGCTCGCCGGCCTCCGGCACGGAGGTCGGATGCCCGGCGCTCTTTACCGGGGCGGGAGAAC
Source organism: Fulvimarina pelagi HTCC2506 (assembly GCF_000153705.1). Lineage (GTDB taxonomy): Bacteria > Pseudomonadota > Alphaproteobacteria > Rhizobiales > Rhizobiaceae > Fulvimarina > Fulvimarina pelagi. The sequence goes on along the minus strand of NZ_DS022272.1, from coordinate 2,003,915 downwards.
CCGTCTCGTCCGTCGAAACCGGTGGCGTCTCCTCGGCGCGCGGCGTTTCCTCCGGCGCATCGGTCAACCAGTCGGCGGATGCTTCTTCACCGCCTTCCGGATCACGATCTGCAGCGGGGTCGACCGGCTCGTCGAGAAAGCCGAACTCTTCGCTTTGGCTTTGCGCGTCGGCCTCGCGTTCGGCCGGCGTTTCGTCGCTGTCGAGAAAGCTGAAGTCGCTGCTTTCTTCGTCTTCAGTCGGTTCGCCTAGTTCCAGCGGCTCCTCTGAGCCGTTTTTTTTTGAGCAGAGCCGCCCGTGGCCGAACTTTCCTCGCTCTGACGTTCCATTTCCTTGAGCGGCGTGATGCCGCCATTATCAGAGTTTTCCGCTCCCGCCTCCGCGTCGGCACCGACATGAGCAGCTGCTACAGGCCGCAAGTCTGGATCGGGCGCGCTGTCCCGGCCGACCTCGGTATCGTTGGGACGCGGCATCTGGCCATTCTCAGGCGTCCGTTCTTCTTCGCTCGCGGAACCGAACGAAAAGATGCGTTTGAAGAAGCCCTTCTTCTCGGCCATGGCGTGTCGTCATCCTTTCAACGATCGGCGTCGGATGCGCCAGAACTTGGCGACCTGCCGTCAAAACGCAAGCGGCGCAGTATCGAGCATTCCACCGCTTGCACCGATGATCTTAGTAGCGACCAGTGATCCGGGAAGCCCGTCCGCGACCCTGCAAAGGGTAAAGTCCTCGGCCCGGCCGACACCTTCGCGCTCGACAAGGATCGAGCGCTGCGTGCCGATTTGTCGCGTGAGATGCCGTGCGAACGCGTTCTCACCGGCAGCGCGAAGCCGCGCCGCTCGATTCTTGATCACGCTTTTCTCAAGCTGCGGCATGCGCGCGGCTGGCGTGCCTTCGCGGGGGCTGAACGGGAAGACGTGCAGGAAGGTGAGTCCGCATTCCTCGACGAGCTTCAGCGTGTTCTCGAACATCGCTTCGGTCTCGGTCGGGAAGCCGGCGATGAGATCAGCCCCGAAAACGATGTCGGGGCGCTTCCGACGCATCTCGGTGCAGAATGCGATGGAATCAGCCCTCAGATGCCGGCGCTTCATGCGCTTCAAAATCATGTCGTCCCCGGCCTGGAGCGAAAGATGCAGATGCGGCATGACGCGGGGATCGGAGGCAATCGCCTCGATCAGCGCCTCGTCGGCCTCCACGCTGTCGATCGACGACAGGCGGAGGCGCGGCAGGTCGGGAACGTTCTTCAGGATCGACTGGATCAGCTTGCCGAGCTTCGGCGCGCCGGGAAGGTCCGCCCCCCAGCTCGTCATGTCGACTCCGGAAAGAACGACCTCGTTGTAGCCCGAAGCGACCAGCCGCTTCACCTGTTCGACCACGGCGCCCATGGGCACGGAACGCGAATTGCCCCGGCCATAGGGGATGATGCAGAAGGTGCAGCGGTGGTCGCAGCCGTTCTGGATCTGGACGATCGCCCGTGCGCGGCCCTCGATCGCATCGACCATGTGGCCGGCGGTCTCGGTCACGCTCATGATGTCGTTGACCTTGACCTTTTCTTCCGCTGCGACGCCGAAATCGGGGAGGGCAGCGTAGCTTTCGGCCTTCAGCTTCTCGTCGTTGCCGATGACCGCGTCGACCTCGATCATTTCGGCGAATCGCGCCGGCTCCGTCTGGGCCGCGCAGCCGGTGACTACGATGCGCGCGTCCGGGTTCTCGCGCCGAGCCTTGCGGATCTGCTGGCGGGCCTGACGCACGGCCTCGGCGGTGACCGCGCAGGTATTGAAGACGATGGCCGGGCGTTCGCCAGCGCCGAGGCCGGCGGCGCTGGCCTCGCGCTTCATCACCTCCGCCTCGTAGGTGTTAAGGCGGCAGCCGAAGGAGACGACGTCGACACCCATCAGGCGGGCTCCGCTTCCTCTTGGGCGTCGCGCACGAAATCGCCGGTCGCGGGGTCGAGCCGGCCGGACCACATCCAAGTCGCGGGGCCGGTCATCATCACCTTGTCGTCCTCACGCCAGTGGATGAGGAGGTCGCCGCCGGGCACGGTGACGGTCACGGCGCGGTCCGTTCGCCCGGTGCGCGCGGCGGAGACGGCGGCGGCGCAGGCGGCCGAGCCGCAGGCGAGCGTCAGTCCGACGCCGCGCTCCCAGGTGCGCAGGGTGAGGGAATCGGACGCGGTGACCTGGGCGATGGAAATGTTAGCGCGTTCGGGAAAGATCGGATGGTGTTCGAGAACTGGGCCGAACCGCTCCAGATCATAGCTCCAGACGTCGTTCTTCACCCAGAATATGGCGTGCGGATTGCCCATGGAGGCGACCGAGGGCGAATGGAGGACCGGCGCATCGATCGGGCCGATCTGCAGTTCGATCGCGCGGGTATCGCGGAACTCCTCGGCGAGGGGGATGTCTTCCCAGCCGAAGCGGGGCCGGCCCATGTCGACGGTGATCATGCCATCATCGGCTTCATGCGCGATAATGATGCCTGCGCGCGTCTCGAAGGTGAAGTCTCGCTGACCGTTCTCGCTGCCGAGGGCCTGGACCACGCAGCGCGTACCGTTTCCGCAGGCCTCGGCCTCCGAACCGTCGCGATTGATGATGCGGATGAGCGCGTCCGTACCGTCGAGGCGCGGGTCGTGGATCGCCATGATCTGGTCGAAACGCGTCGCTTCATGGCCGGCCAGCGCGCGCGCGGCCTGGGGCGAGATACGCGTCTTCGACCCGCGCAGATCGGCGACGACGATCTCGTTGCCAAGGCCGTTCATCCTCGCGAAAGGCACACTCATCCTGGCGTCTGGGTCGGTCTCTCCGCTCATGGCCGCTATATGGCCGATGATCATCTCGAATGGAAGGCGGGTTAGGCTGTGGCCGCCTTATTGGCCACGGCCCCCATTTGGCCGAGCAGCGAACCAGGCCAGGACATGCGCCCCGGCGAAAATGCACGCCCGGAGCACAGCGTCGATCGATCAGTTGCCGCCGGACGAGCCTTCGCCGCCACCGCCACCACCCGCATCTCCGCCGCCGGAGCTTTCTCCACCGCCACCGCCACCGGACTCGCCGCCACCGCCCGCATCTATGTTCACGTCGGGCGCTTCGATGCTGACGTCTCCACCGCCACCGCCGGACGAGCCGCCGCCGAAAAGGCCACCGCCGAAGGCGAAGAATGCGCCGATCAGGATCACCACGAGAAGAACGCCGGCGATCAGCCAACCACCACCACCTCCGCCACCGCCCCCCGAGCCGCGATCATTGTTGACGATGACCGTGCGATCGCGGGGTTCGTTGGGCGGGGTCGTGTTGCTCATGGGATGGCCTTTTCGCAAATTTTCGATATCGGACTGCGAACGCCGATCCTTGCGAGCCGTTCCCCGGCTATGAAAATCAGGGTTAAAGGGGCTTGGAAGCGACGATTCATGGAAGCTTGAACGGCCTAGGTTTTTCTCAGAAGCGTTCCCTCCACGATGTTTCCTTCGGAACTGCCCAAACCATCGGCGGCCGTTGGTCCTTGCTCGGACGGAAACGATGCGAGTCTCTGCTCCGAATTCGTCTCGCCTTGTCCGCCTGAAACGCATCCGCTAGAGCGACCGAGGTTGCGCGTTCGAGGGCGCGGCCGCGCCCGCTGAACAGACGAGACAGGACCCCTGCGAGAATGGTCAAGGACAAGAAGCCCAAGCGCGTTGCCCCGCGATTGCCGCGGGGTTTCGTCGATCGCGAGGCTCAGGATCTGCGGGCGCAGGAGGATATGCTGGCGACCATTCGCCGGGTCTACGAGTCTTACGGGTTCGAGCCCGTCGAGACGCCGGTTTTCGAGTTCACCGACGCGCTGGGCAAGTTCCTTCCCGACAGCGACCGGCCGAACGAGGGCGTCTTCTCGCTGCAGGACGACGACGAGCAGTGGATGTCGCTCCGTTACGATCTCACCGCGCCGCTCGCACGCTTCGTCGCCGAGAATTACGAGAGCCTGCCGAAGCCTTATCGCTCCTATCGGGCGGGCTATGTATTCCGCAACGAGAAGCCGGGGCCGGGGCGGTTCCGCCAGTTCATGCAGTTCGACGCCGATATCGTCGGCGCGCCGAACGTTTCGGCCGATGCCGAGATGGCCATGATGATGGCCGACACGATGGAGGCGCTGGGCATTCCGCGCGGCCAGTACGTGATCCGGGTCAACAACCGGAAGGTGCTCGACGGGGTGCTGGAGGCGATCGGGCTTGGTGGCGAGGAGAATGCGGGCCGGCGATTAGGTGTCTTAAGAGCAATCGATAAAGTGGATCGAGTTGGCGTTGAAGGGTTCATCAGTTTGGTGACAAACGGCCGTAAAGATGAGAGCGGCGACTTTACGCCAGGCCAAAATCTTACTGACGATCAAGTCAACACGCTAATACCGGTTTTCATTAATACGGCCGCAGTCGGCGTAGAATTTGGTGTACGTGACGGTGTGCTTTTTACGACTGAAAAATCGGTCCTTTCAGATAACGAGCATCGAAGCCGCGCACTTAACGTAATAAGCAGTAAGATCGGCGCAGCGAACGCAGCTGCAGCACTAGATCACGACGATCTTAATGCGATCGTGTATCTGCTAGAATACGTCAGTGGCAGCAGCGTTGGCGTCGAAGGCGTTTGGCAACTGTTTGATGCAGCGGCGCATTGGCGTGCCGCTGGATACGAGAGAAACCGGATTAAGCTAGATCTTTCGTGCGTCCGGGGCCTCGAATACTACACCGGACCGGTCTTCGAAGCCGAGCTGCTCTTCGATGTCGTCAATGAAAAAGGCCAGAAGGTGCAGTTCGGCTCGGTCGGCGGCGGCGGGCGCTATGACGGGCTAGTCTCGCGCTTCATGAGCCAGCCGGTTCCGGCAACGGGCTTTTCCATCGGCGTCTCGCGCCTGATGACCGCGCTCAAGAATCTCGGCCGGCTCGAGACCGAACAGCGGACCGGGCCCGTCGTAGTGACGGTGATGGATCGCGACCGGATGGCCGATTATCAGGCGATGGCGACCACCCTGCGAGCCGCGCTCAACGCCGATCCGGGCAAACCGCCGGTGCCCGTCGAGGTCTTCCAGGGCAATCCGAAGAAGTTCGGCAATCAGCTACAATATGCCGATCGCCGCAACTCGCCTTGCGTCGTCATCCAGGGCGCGGACGAGAAGGCGGCCGGCAAGGTGCAGGTGAAGGACCTGGCGCTCGGCAAGGAGATGTCGGCGGGAATCACCGACAATGCCGAATGGCGCGAGGCGCGCGCGGGGCAGGAGACGGTGGACGAGAGCGAACTGGTCGCGGCCGTCGCCGCGATCCTCGCCCGGCAGGCGGAGAGCCGCTCGGCATGAGCCTTCAAAGCCCATCGGCCGAGGCGCTGGCTTCGCTCTTCGAGACCCGCGGGGCGAGCGCGATCACCATGGATCTGCTCCAGCCGGCCGAGCCCTATCTCGACACGGCGGGGGAGGCGCTGCGTCGGCGCATCTATCTGACGCGCGGCGAGGCGGGCATCAATCTTTGCCTCAGGCCGGATTTCACAATTCCCGTCTGCCTGCACCATATCGAGCGGCGCGAGCCGTTGCCCTGCCGCTATTCCTATCGAGGCCTCGTCTTCCGCCAGCCGCGAGGTGGGGAGGGACCGCGCGAACTCGAGCAAGCGGGGATCGAGGATCTGGGCGAGCCGAACCTTGCGACGGCCGATGCGCGCGCGCTCGCCGATGCGCTCGCCTCCTGTGAGGTGCTGGGTGTCGAGGCGGACAGCATCGATGTCGTGCTCGGCGATCAGGGGCTGTTCGAGGCGTTTCTGTCGGCGCTCGGCCTGCCGGACGGCTGGCAGCGCCGGCTGATCCGCACCTTCGGCGAGGACCGGCAGCTCGACAATGTGATGGCTGCGCTCGCCAATCCTGGCTCGACCTCGCTGGATAACGTTCCGGACGGGCTTCTGGAACTCGCTCGCGAGCGGGAGGAGGGCGCGCTGATCCGCGCGATCCGTGACCGCATGGAGGAAGCGGGTCTGCCGCCCCATTCAGGGCGCACGCCGCAGGAGGTCGCGCAACGGCTGATTGAGAAGGTGGCGACGGCCGAAGGGCGGTTGAGCGGCGGCTCGATCGATCTCCTGAAACGGTTTCTTGCGATCGACTGTCCGCTGGCAGAGGCGGCCGATGCCGTGCGCGCGCTCGCCGAGGGGGCGGGCCTCGTGCTCGACCGGGCGATCGGCTTCTTCGAGACGCGCAATCTCGCGCTTCAGGCAGCCGGTGTCGATCTTTCGGCGATCACCTATCGCGCGGCCTTCGGGCGGCCGATCGACTATTACACCGGCATGGTCTTTGAGGTGCGCCCCAAGGGCGGCGGCGTGACGCTGGCGGGCGGCGGGCGATACGACCGGCTGATGACGCTGCTTGGGGCCGAGGAGCGGATACCGGCCGTCGGCTTCTCGCTTTGGCTCGCCCGGTTGAAGGAGCATGTTCGCGTGGCTAACGAGGGAGCGGCGGCATGACGATTACGCTCGGAATTCCCTCCAAAGGCCGGCTCAAGGACAAGACGATCGAAACGCTGGCAGGCGCCGGGATCACCGTTGAGCCGGCGGCGAACGCACGATCCTACCGCACCAGCGTGACCGGCTTCGACGGGCTGGAAGTGTTGCTTCTCTCGGCCTCCGAGATCGCACGCGAGCTGCGAGACGGGGCGATCGACTTCGGGGTGACGGGCGAGGACTTGATTCGCGAATCGATCCCGAGCCCGGGGAGGGCTGTCGAGATCGTTGCGAGGCTCGGCTTCGGTCATGCCGACGTGGTGGTCGCGGTGCCGGATAGCTGGGTGGATGTCGAGACGATGGACGATCTCGGCGATGTCGCAGGCGCCTTCCGCGCGAGGCACGGTCGCCGTTTGAGAATTGCAACGAAATACTGGCGGCTCACTCAAAGCCATTTCACCCGGCTGCATGGTATCCAGAGCTACCGGATCGTCGAAAGCCTCGGCGCGACGGAAGGGGCGCCGGCAGCGGGCTCTGCGGATGTGATCGTCGACATCACTTCCACCGGTTCGACGCTCAAGGCCAACCATCTGAAGGTACTGAACGACGAGCCGATCCTGCGCTCCGAGGCCTGTCTCGTGAAGTCGAAAAGTCGGCGGCGCTCAGATGCGGAGGAGTTGCTAGTCGGCGATTTCTCCGGACGGTTTGGCGGTATGGCTCCGGGCGCGTAAGCTTCGGTGAAGCAGCGCGAGTTGGCGTCTGCAATGTTTTTGCTCGGCAGATTGAACGAGGTTGTGGGCTGATGCTGGACAGGGGTAGGCTGGTCGAGGCATTGACTTTGCTAGGAGCCGATCTCTCGCGTCGCGGGCTTCTTGTTGAACTCGCCGTCTACGGCGGCAGCGCGCTCATCCTCCAATTCGACTGGCGACGCATGACGCAGGATGTCGATGCGCTGGTGCGTGCGGGTCACGGGGAGGGCAAGCTTGCATCGTCCGTTGCCGCCGTCGCGCAAGAGATGGGGCTGCAACCGGATTGGCTGAACGACGCCGTAGGCATGTTCACACCGCTGGAAGAGCCGGACGATCTCTTCGAATTCTCAGGCAACTATCCGATCGGCGAACAGCCCGGACTGCGGGTCTTGGTCGCCAAACCGCGTTATATGCTCGCCATGAAGCTCGCAGCGCTGAAAAGCCTCGATCGAGGCGAGCGCGATCTCGATGATGCGCGGGAACTGGCGCTCCATCTCGACATTCGGACTGAAGACGAGTTGCTCGGCCTTTATTCTGCAATCCACGACGAAGAGCCGCCTTACGAGATCACGTCGCGGCTACCGCAGGTTCTCGGAGGCTGACTGGATGCGGCCACACAGCCTTAAAGAAGTGGCCGAGCGAACGCGGGGCGATCCGGACTGGGATCACCACCTCAGGGAGTTTCTCGATCAATTCTACGGCGCCGACGGCGATCTCGATCAGCAGTTCTCGATGATCGCGGAGGATCCGGGTTTCGTCGATGACGAACGGGCCGATGCCTTCCTGGGCGGCGTCGGCGAGCATCTGGCGAGGCGCTGGCACCTGCCCGAAATTCCGGAATGGGTGCGGCAGGAGCGGCGTTATCTCGACTGGCCGATGTTTTACCCGGACGACCCGACAGTCCGGCGTTTTCTCGTTGCCGTCGCGCCGCCGGCCTTCCGCGTGCGATTGATCTTCACCGGGCCGGATCCGTTGCAAAGGGCGCGCTTCCCTTATCATCGCGGCGTCGTCGAATTTCCGGTGCGATAGGGCTAGCGGAGCCTTTCAAGGCAACAGGACGGCGAACCTCAACGGCTTCGGATTAGCGTTCAGTCAACGGTTTCAGGGCAAGGTGATGGGAAAACTCCCATCGATATACCCTGAAGGCGTCTCCATGCATCTTCTCGTTATCGTCTCCATCCTGCCGGACGGTAATCCGTCGACCGGCTATGAGATCGCAAATCAGGCCATCCTGGACGCCTATCGCGAAGAGGGCGTGAAGGTGACGCTCATGGGCTATCGGCGCCCCGGCGCTGCGATGCCCGATAATGCAATCTGCCTGGGCGAGTTCGCGATCGAGAACGCGGCGGTATCGGGTTTTCAGAAAGCTGCCTGGGTTGCCGGCGCGATCCGCCGTAAGCTGCCGGTGACGGCGGCAAAGGTCGCACGCTACGCCAATTCCGATCTCCTGACGAAAATCAAGAGCGCTGGGAAGATCGACGGCATCGTCTTCTCCTCGATCGCGATGGCTGCGGCCTATCCCTTCCTCTTTGCCGAGTATCCGACGATCTTCGTCGCCCACAACGTCGAGAACCGCTCGGCGATCGAGAACGCCGAAAATGCCCAGAGTACGATCGACCGAATGCTTTACCGGCGCGAGGCGCACCTTCTGGAGCGGGCCGAATTGCACGCCTCGGCTCGGGCCCACGTCATTCATACGCTCGCCGAGGATGACAAAGTGGGGCTCGACATCGCCCGCGACGAGCGCGCGATCAATCTGCCGCTGGTGGTGGGGCGGCGACCATTGGCGGACGACGGGCGCCGTACGCAGGATATCGGCATGATCGGCACTTGGAGTTGGGCACCGAACCGCGTCGGGCTCGATTGGTTCCTGAGCGAGGTCCAACCGCTCCTGCCACTCGACTTTGAGATCGCAATCGCCGGGCGCTTCGACGGTGAGCCGCCGAAGGCAGCGCGCAAGGTCCGATTCCTGGGCCGGGTGGACGACGCGCAGGCCTTCGTGCACGGGTCGAGAGTACTTGCACTGGCCACGAAAGCCGGGACGGGCATCCAGCTTAAGACGCTGGAGACCTTTGAGGAGGGGATGCCAGCCGTCGCGACGAGCCGGGCTTTGCGCGGCGTTTCCTTCGTTCCGAACAATGTCAGACGGGCCGACCGGGCCTCCGACTTCGCTCGCGCGCTGATCAAGCTCGTGGAAGAAGAGCGGGCCGGTACGATCGGTCGCGTGGACGGCCGCGCGTTCGTCGCTGCCCAGAAGGCGCTTTTGAGGGAATCAGTCCGGGCAGGACTGGCGCGCCTTGCGCGGTTGGATATCGCCGCCGAGCCAGAACTTCCGCGTAAGAGGCAGAGGGATACCGGCCTGAAGGCGAGCGCATGATGCGATCGAGCTATGAAGATATCCAAGCGGGCGGTGGACCGGCGCGTCAGGCGCCCGTCGAGCGGTCGACGGATCAGATGACTCTTGCCGGCGTCGCCGTCGAAAATGCTGCGGGCGATGAAATCATGGAGCGCCTTTGCGAGGCCCATCGGACCGGTAAATTTCTGCGGCTGGCGTTTCTCAACGCGCATTGTGTCAATGTCGCCCGGCGCGACAAGGTTTATCGGCGCGCGCTCGAGCAGTGCGTCGTCCTGCCCGATGGGTTGGGAATCGATCTCGGCGCGCAGCTGCTCCATGGTCGGATGTTTGTCGAGAATCTTAACGGCACGGATTTTGTGCCGCGCTTTTTTAAGCGAGCCATGATGCCACTGAAGGTCGGCCTGGTCGGTGGCGTTCCGGGTGTCGCAGAGAAGGCTGCCGAAGCGCTCGGCGCCCTCGCACCGCGGCACAAGTTCATCGCCGTCTCCGATGGCTATTTTGGCGAAGCGGGACGGGCGGATCTGCTGACGCGTCTTGAGGTGAAACGTTTTGACGTCGTCCTTGTCGCCATGGGGGTGCCGGCGCAGGAGCGCTTCATGACCGAGCATCTCGATGCCCGGCACGGGGGGATCTTGGTGGGCGTCGGAGCCCTGTTCGACTTCCTCGCCGGGAATGTGCCGCGCGCGCCGCTCGCGATACGCCGGCTCCGGCTCGAATGGATCTGGCGGCTCACACTCGAGCCCTCCCGGCTTTGGCGGCGTTACATCTTGGGAAATCCCATCTTCCTCGCCGACATCCTGCACGAGAGGCTGGCTCGGCGCGCGGCACACTAAGGCTTGACAGGGGCGATCTGAGCGACCCTTACACCGTCAGGGTATCCAGTCAGATAGCCCCGCGCTTTCAGCGGTTGAGACCATTCCAGCGAGAAGGCCGTCCTTGTCACAGGCCATCGTCACTTCCAGCTATCGAGGCGATTTCGAGCGTTGCCGCCTGCTCTGTGATTCGATCGATGCGCGGGTGCGTGGGCATACCAGGCACATCCTGGCAGTCGAGTCGCGCGACGTATCGATGTTTCGCGTCCTTGAAGGACCAAAGCGGGAAGTGGTCGATGAGCGAGACCTGTTCCCATGGTGGCTTCGCGCCTTCCCTGATCCGACACGGCTCGGCAAACGGCGTATCTGGCTGACACCTGTGGGCTTGCCTCTTCGCGGCTGGCACACCCAGCAGCTTCGCCGCATCATGCTTGGGGCGAAACTCGAAGAGACCGCATTGATAACTGTCGACTCCGACGTCGTGTTTCTGCGCGATTTCGAGACCGGGAACTTCGAGGACGAAAAAGGCCGGGTCGCGTTCTATCGCAAGCCCGGTGGCGTGCGCACAGCTCTCGCGGAATATCAAAAGGTTCACTACGACTGGTCACGTAAAGCGGGCGAATTCCTCGGTATTCCGGAACCGAAAGTGACGGACACAGGCTATATCGGGACCCTGATAGCCTGGAACACCGCCTCAGTCCGGGATATGAGCGCTCGGATTGAAAGCGTGACGGGTCACTCAGCGATCGACGCCCTTGCGCGGACAAGGTTGATTTCTGAATGCACGATCTATGGGCGCTTCGTCGACGAGATCGAGAACCGGCCTGACCGGCACTACCCCGTCAGCTTTGAGCGCTGCCGGATGTATTGGGCCGGCGATGCGATGACCGAGCCGGTCCTCCGTCGGTTCATCGCGTCGTTAGAGGCGCATCACGTCGCGGCTGGGATACAGTCTTTCACCGGGACAGACAGCGCGCTTCTTCGAAGGGTGGCCGGCCTCAACTGAGGCAGAAGGCATTTTTCTGAACGGCTTCTGTCTCTACCAGGCGCTCGACGCGTCAGGAGAGCGCGGTCGCTTCGCGTTCGGTCCGGCGCTCGCCGATGCCGGGCCAACCGCGCCAGTCGAGGGCAGCGTAGCTTGCTGTCGCGGAGGTGAGCCAAAGCAGCGCGAAGACCCCGTTGAGCATGACAATCCAGGTCATTTCTGCCTCCAACGAGACGAGCACGGCCGCGAGAAGTCCTGCCTTGAGTAGAGCGCAGAGAGCCAGGATTGCCACCCGTATCGTGGTCTTGCCGCGGGCATAGAGCAGTTCAGCTTGGTATTCGACGAGGTTACGAAAGGCCGGCACGGCCAGAGCGAGCAAGATGAAGGGCGCCGCATCCGCGACATTCTCTCCGAGGGCAGTGGGGAAAACCCAGAGAAAGCCGCCGAGGGCGAGAAGACCAGTGGTCGAAACAAAGGCAATCGCGGCTTCTATGCCGACACGGCGCGCCCAGCTGTCGAGAAAGGCCGGCACCTTCATGATTTTCTGGACGATCAGTGTGTTGAAGGAGCGCATCGGTAGCGCAGTGAGGTCCACGAGCCGCATGATGATGGCGTAGATTCCGGCCGCGGCCGGGCCGCCGAATGCCAAGACGAGCAGCTTGTCGAGATCGGATTGGAGATAGAAAACCATGTCCGCACCTGAGACCGAAACGCTATCGCGCCAGCGAGCGACATAGAGTTTCGGCTGGAAGCGCAGGCGTTGGCGCGGATAGGTGATTGCTGCAGCGATAGCGGCGGAGAACATGTTTGCGCCGAGATAGTAGATCGCCCAAGTTAGGAGCGCTCCGTCGGCAAGAAACCAGAAGCCGATCGCAGCGAGCGCCTTCACCGCCACTCCGAATATGGTGACGATGGCACCTCGCCCGAACCGACCGATGCCGTTGTTGACGATGATGACGATCTCCAGCGTACGCCAGCCAACAATTTCCGCAGCGATAACCAGACCGAAGGCGGCAAGGCTCATCTCGCCCGCGAAGATCATCAGATACAGGATCGAAGCCGCCAACAGGACGAGCGGCAGGGAAAGTACAGAGGCGGCAATGTAACCTGCAGTGTACGTGCCGATCAGATGCGGCTTGACCGTGGCTGCCCGGTAGAGCGGTGAGTAAAATCCGAGGCTTGCAATTCGCGAGAGCATGACCCCAGTAGCGGAGGCCGTGGCGAAGAGGCCGAAATCGCCGATCGACAGACCGTTGGCGATGCAGACGAAATAACCGAGCGACAGAACGAGCCTGCCCAGTGATCCGGAGATCAGCGAGGCGTAGTCGCGAAGGATACTTAGGTTGGCCTTAAGAGTTCGGCGCAACACTGAGATCCTTTTCATGGGGCTCTACGCTCCGTCGTTTCCGGGATACGTCGACGATGACTGAGGACGCAAAGAAGCAACTGCGATCCATGGCGATCGGCAAGTTCCGTCCCGCGAATTCTACGCGTCAGCCGTTAACGCGTCGTTCTGCCATCAAGGCGGGGCTTGGTATGGCTATCACGGCGGCGACGTTCGGAGGCGCCACCGGAGCCGTAGCGCGGGACGGCCGTGTCGCGCTCGGAGGCGCAATCCAGAGCGATTATTTCGACTCCGATCCACGTTACGGCAAAGCATTTCTCGACCACTACGACCTCGTCATGCCGATGAACGAACTCAAGTTCAGCATGATACATCCCGAGCGCGATCGGTGGAATTTCGAGCCTGCGGACCGGCTGGTCGATTTCGCTACAACGAACGGCAAACTGACGCGAGGCCACACCCACGTCTGGTGGGGCGCCATGCCGGATTGGGTAGAGGAGATCTCAAGCCGCCGTGAGGCCGAGAGTGTGCTGATCGAACATATCGAACGGGTGACGGATCGCTATCGCGGCCGGCTTACTGGCTGGGATGTCGTCAACGAGGTGATCGCCTATGACCCGCGCGAGGATGGACCGCTGCGTGACACTTACTGGCTGCGAATGCTTGGACCCCTGCACATTCCGCTCGCCTATCAAACAGTGGCACGAACCGACCCAAGCGCGCGGCTCGTGATCAACGACTTCGATCTCGAATGGAAGGGAGAGCTTTACACCGAACGCCGCAAGGTCATGCTGCAACTCGTACGACAGCTCCAGGACGGCGGCATCGATATTCGCGGCGTAGGCATCCAGGGCCATCTCTATGTCGGCCGCGAGATCGACAAAGAGGGACTTGAAGCGTTTCACCGCGAACTCGACCGATTGGGCGTAGCGCTGCTGGTAACAGAACTGGACGTCATCGACCTTGAAAGCTCCACCGACCCCGCGATCATGGACGAGGCGGCGTATTCCATAGTCAAGGATTTCCTCGACGGCATCTTCGCCTGGAAGAGGCCAGAAATGGTCGTCGTCTGGGGCATCACCGACAGGTACACGTGGATTCCGGACGTCATGCCCCGCGATGACGGCTCACCCCATCGCCCGTTGCCGCTGACAAGGGATTATGCGGAAAAGGACTGGATGGTGATGCTGAAGCGGCGAATGGCGCCATAGAGGCTAATCGGTCGTTCAATTCTTTAGCAAGCTGCGCAATAATCTAATTCGGTTCCGCGTTCGGTTGAGGTGCACTTCGCCTTTCTAAGCACAGTCACAGATGAATATAGCCGGCTCACTTTCTGCTTAATACATGCGTGTGATCCGCAAAATAATTAGTTTAATAATAAAATGCATGTGCGAAACAAATTTTTTGCGTGGAATATTCTCAAATATACGTCGTTGCGAATTCCACTATATTTCTAGCGTTTTTTGCATCTATGTTAAAAATATCGCATGAATTGTTCCGCCGCCAAAGAGGCGTCCAGCGGATACGGTACCGTGCATCGTCGAAGTCATTTGGCGCTTCAGAGCGGCGAATGTCTGGTCAGAATTGTAGGTGTCGGATGCAAGGATGCAGACCACCTTCGCTGGAAACGGGCTCGGAGCGTTAGAAACCTCGGCAGTCAGCGCTCATTCCAGCACGAAATTAACGAAATATTGAGCATGTCTGTTCAGATTTCGGGCTCGGGAAGTGCCGCTCGTCCGGGGTGGCGCGGCGTATTCGATGATTGTGCTGCAAACCATGTTCACTTCGCATTCCGATCAACGTGAAAGTCTGGCGCCCTCCCGGAACCAGCGGGAAGGGTTCGAAGAGCAGGCGCTCAAAGGGCCCTCACTCGTTGATCCGATCTACTTGGTAGGCAAGCTTTTCAAGGCGAAGTGGTTCATCCTGTTCTGTGCTCTCGCAGGCGCCGGGCTCGCGGCCGGCTACGCGCTGATGACCCCGAAGCTCTACGAGGCGACGACGCAGGTGCTCGTCGACCCACGCGATATCAAGGTGGTGCAGAACGAGGTCACGCCGAACGGCCTGCCGAGCGATGCGACGCTTGCGTTGATCGAAAGCCAGACCGCCGTCATTGATTCCAACGATGTCCTGATGACGGTGATCGAAAGTGCCGACCTCATCAACGACCCGGAATTCAATGGCAGAGGCTTTTCGATACTCGATACCGTCAAGGACTATCTCGGACTGAGCGAGAGGGAAGTGTCTTCACCGGAGGGCGCACCGCTCTCGCGGATCGAGCTTGTCACCCTCGACAATCTCCGCCGCAAGATGTCGGTTTCGCGCGAGTCGAAGAGCTTCGTTCTTCATCTTGGCATCGAGACGACCTCGCCGCAGAAGTCCGCACGTCTCGCGAACCTTCTCGCCGACACCTTCATCAATGAACTCGGTCGTGTGCAGTCATCGACGGCGCGCCGCGCCAGTGACGCGCTTTCGAGCCGGCTTGAAGAATTGCGCACAAGCGTGAGCGAGGCAGAGCGTGCGGTCGAGGCCTACAAGCAGGAAAACCGGCTGGTCGGCGTCGGGGGTCGACTTGTCGACGACGATTACATTCTCAGGATCAACGATCAGCTCGCGCGTTCGCGCGGCGATGTGACAGCGCTGCGCAACAAGGTCGAGCAGATGCGCGCGGCGAGCGTCGATGACGTTGTCGAAGGATCATTCCCCGAGGAGCTGACGTCGACGGCGCTCAACCGCCTCCGCGATTCCTATCAGGAACTGCAGCAGCAGGAAGCCATTCTATCGACCTCGCTGGGACCGCGTCATCCGCGCCGGATCGCCAATTCGCAGGCGATGAACTCTGCCCGTGCAGCGATTCGTTCGGAGGTCGGACGCATCGTATCGGCAACGGAAACCGAGCTCTCGCGTGCCGAGAGCACCGACAGCGACCTGACTGCCCAGATCGATACACTGAAGACAAAGCAATTGGAAACCAGCGAAGCCTTCGTGCGGCTTCGTGAACTCGAACGCGAGGTCGAAGCGTCGCGAGCGGTCTACGAAGCGTTTCTTCTCAGAGCCCGCGAGATCGCCGAGCAGGAGCGGCTCAACACTGCGAATGTCCGTGTGATCTCTTCGGCGACCCCGCCGCTCAATCCTTCCAGTCTGTCGCGTCGCTCCGCGGTACTGATCGGCTTCCTCGCTGGCTTCGTAGCCGGCTTCGGCATCGCGCTCGCCTGGGCGCTATGGAAGCCGATGAAGATGATGATTGACGAGAACAGTGCTGGGCGCAGATTTGGCGATCGTCGCGGCACAGAAACGTTGCAGCCTGAGATGGAACCGTTGTCCGGTCTACGCACGAGCGATACTAGCCTACCGGAGCGCTCCGGTGGAGGCGACGATTACGCATGGTCCGACGATGCGACAGACCGGGAGCCTCTGTCGTTGCGCGCGAAGCTAGAGTCCGACGGCACGCACCGAACGCCGGAGCATAGGCGCGACGCCACTGGCGGCGCATGGAGCTCCACGGGAGAGGGGCGCAGCGAAACTGGTGGATGGCGCTTTGCGAACCATGTTGCAGACGATACGCATGACATGCCGGCGTCCGAGCCGATCGTATCGCGCAATAACCATTCAGGGCTCGAGGCGGAAGTGGCGATCCGCCATGACGACTGGAAATCGGATACCGGTCGTTTCAGCGAACGGATCCGGTCCGCAGCCCGCTCGGCTGAAGAGGCCGAATACATGCAGAAGGAAATCGAAACGATCCGCGAGCGGCTGATGGGCCTGCGGGCTGCTGCGAACGGCGAGGACAGGAGCACTGATGCTAGGCGAAGTGAAGCCTCGAGTGCCTGACAATTCGAGGTGAGGCTGACTGCCAAGTGGCGACGGATGACAAGGGGTGATCTTGCTTCCGTACTCGAGATCGCCGACCGCATTCACCCCGATCTTCCCGAACCACCGGACGTGTTTGCCAACCGATTGGCCCTCTGGCCTGCCGGAGCGCTGGTACTCGACGGTGATCGGACGCTTCTCGGCTATGCGATCGGGCATCCGATCCGCTTCCCCAACCTTCCGGCGCTCGGCTGCGTGCTGGATCGGCTATGCGAAGATAGCGACACCTTCTACGTTCACGATGTCGCGCTGATGCCCGAGGCCCGGGGGCGCTCTCGTGCCGGCGAAGCGTTGAACATGCTGCATTTGGGGGCGCCGCATCTGAAGCGGACCTGTCTCGTCGCGGTGTACGGAACGACGGTCTTCTGGGCGCGCTACGGGTTCGAAGCGACTGCGAATGCTGTTCCTCGCGAGAAGCTCGCAAGCTATGGGGACGACGCAACTCTAATGGTCCGCGAGTGGTGACGGGCCGCGGAGCGTATACGCTCACGCTTGCATCCTTTCCGGCTGGAGGGGCAACGAAGTTGATCTGGACGGTTTCCCCTTGTCCAAGCGACATCGCTCAGCACTTCAGCAACTTCCGACCCCTTATACGAAGCTCAACGTTTGAGACGCTTCCCTGGACGGAATCCCCGCCGCTGGACTGTTTCGACCGATTTTCGCCAGGAGATCGCTTTCCAATGTCGATTGCCGTATTCGGCGAACCTCGCCGGCAACGTGCTACCAAAGCGTCGGACGTTTCAGTTTGATCACTTGGCGGTTCTACACATTTGACCCCGACAGGTTTGTTGACGAAGCGGGTCCAGTCGCTCGCCTAGCCATCTAAGACCGCATAACAGCACAAGATTTGATCGTCCTGCGTCCATAATTTCAAAGTCACAGCCATGGACGTACAGGTGGGCAATCCATATAAAAACGGCGAGAAACGCCTTCGCGCCTTTGATCCGTCTTCGCGCGAGGGGCCTTTACTTGTGAACGAACACGGGGCAGCTGTTTTATGAAACGGACTCTTCTTCTTGCGTTAAGCGCAGCATTCACCGCCGGGATGATCGGATCGGCGAACGCGCAGGCCGAGGTCGTCAACGTCTACAACTGGTCGGACTATATCGACGAATCGATCCTTCAGGATTTCACCGAGGAAACCGGGATCGAGGTCAATTATGACGTCTTCGATTCCAACGAGATTCTAGAGACCAAGCTGCTTGCGGGCGGTTCGGGCTACGACATCGTGGTGCCCACGGGCACCTTCCTACAGCGC
Organism: Fulvimarina pelagi HTCC2506; assembly: GCF_000153705.1. Taxonomy (GTDB): domain Bacteria; phylum Pseudomonadota; class Alphaproteobacteria; order Rhizobiales; family Rhizobiaceae; genus Fulvimarina; species Fulvimarina pelagi. The sequence continues at coordinate 1,986,111 of NZ_DS022272.1, read as the reverse complement.
CAGATCAATGCCGGCGTCTTCCGGAAGCTCGATAAGGAAGCGCTCGAGAACTGGGACAATCTCGACCCGGACGTGATGGAGCGCCTCGCCCGCTACGATCCCGGCAACGAATATGCCGTCAACTACATGTGGGGCACGACGGGCCTCGGGCTGAATACGAAGATGGTGAAGGAACGGCTCGGCGAGGACCAGCCGCTCAATACCTACGACCTGCTGTTCGATCCAGAACTCGTCTCGAAGCTTGCCGATTGCGGCGTCTATATGCTGAACACCTCGGAAGAGGTGGTGCCGGCGGCGCTCAATTATCTCGGCCTCGATCCGAACTCGACGAACCCGGACGATCTGCAGAAGGCAGAAGACCTGCTTCTCCAGGTGAAGCCGCATATCCGTAAGTTCAACTCGTCCGAATACATCACGGCGCTGGCGAACGGCGATATCTGCATGGCCCATGGCTGGTCGGGCGATATCCTCCAGTCTCGCGACCGCGCCAAGGAGGCCGGGCAGGGCGTCGAGATCCAGTACGTGATCCCGAAGGAAGGCGCGGTGATCTGGGTCGATAACATGGCGATCCCGGCCGACGCGCCGCATCCGGAGGCAGCGCTCGAATTCATGGACTACATGATGCGGCCGGAGGTGATCGCGAAGGCGACGAACTACGTGAACTATGCCAACGGCAATGCGGCGGCCGACGAATTCGTCAAGCCGGAAATCCTCAATGATCCGAGCATCTATCCGGATGAGGAAACCCGCCAACGCCTGTTCGCGGTCGAGAGTAAGGGGCCGCGTGAACAGCGCCTTGAAACCAGGCTTTGGACGCGGGTCGTGACCGGCCAGTAGGGCGTTGGACAACCGGGCTGTGGTTCGGCGCGTGCGGGATGGTACTGGTGTTGTCGGCCCGAGTATTGCTCGGAGCCGACGATTTCCATCCGTTCTCGCGACTTCGTCATCTTCGGGCCTCGTCCCGAGGATCCAGAAGGCGGCGGGTTTTGGCCCGTCGGACCTGAGGGACGGTCGTGGCATTTCGCATACGGCGAGTCGGCACTGGATCCTCGGTGCGGTAGCCGAGGGTGACGGGTGCGTTCGTGGCTACCGGCAAGGCGTCTGTCGCAAAGCGGGCCCTCCGCATCGCATCGGGGGACACGCCGCATGAAGACAAAGTCCCTTGGCTCCGTCCGAAAGAGCTTCTCCCCCTGGACCGATCCTGACGCCAAGCCGTTCATCCGGTTCGAGAACGTGACGAAGACGTTCGACGGAACCGCCGCGATCGACGACCTGTCTGCGGATGTCTATGAGAGGGAGTTTTTCGCGCTGCTCGGTGCCTCGGGATCCGGCAAGTCGACGCTGCTGCGCCTGCTGGCGGGCTTCGAGACACCGACCAGGGGTCGGATCGTGCTCGACGGCGAGGACATGACCGGCATTCCGCCGCACAAGCGGCCGGTCAATATGATGTTCCAGTCATATGCGCTCTTTCCTCATATGAATGTGGAGCAGAACATCGCCTTCGGCCTCAAGCAGGACGGCATGGCAAAGTCCGAGCGCAACGATCGGATCGCCGAGGTGCTCAAGCTTGTGAAGCTGGAAAACTATGGACGGCGCAAACCGCACCAACTTTCCGGCGGCCAGCAGCAGCGGGTGGCGCTGGCGCGTTCGCTGGTCAAGCGGCCGAAGGTTCTGCTTCTCGACGAACCGCTCGGAGCCCTCGACAAGAAGCTGCGGGAGGAGACGCAGTTCGAACTGACCGATCTGCAATACGAACTCGGCATAACCTTCATCATGGTCACGCACGACCAGGAGGAGGCGATGACCATGGCGGACAGGATCGCGGTGATGGGAGATGGCCGCATCCTTCAGATCGGCACGCCGCCGGAGATCTACGAGGCGCCAACCTCGCGGTTCGTTGCGGATTTCATCGGCACGGTGAACATCTTCGACGGGACCGTAACGGCCCGCAATGGTGATCGGCTCAAGCTGGAGACCGGTGCCGGCCATCTGCTTGAGGTCGATGCGAACGAGGAGAGCGTCAGTCGGGCTCGGTCAGGAGAGAAGGCCGCCTATGCGGTGCGACCAGAGAAGTTGCGAATATCGGCCAAGGAACTCACCGGGCCGAACGTCCTCTCCGGCGAGGTCTGGGAGATCGCCTATATCGGCGACATGACCTCGTTCCACCTGAAGATGGACGACGGCAAGATCGTCCGGGTCTCGATGGTGAATGCGAGCCGCGAGAGCCCCGTTCAACTCACCTGGCACGATCGCGCGTGGGTCTCTTTCGATCCGGATGCTGGCCTCCTTTTGGCTAACTGACGGGAGGCGAGGATGGCGAAACCACGCAAGGGGTTGTTTCGGTCGATCACCATCGGGCTACCCTATGTCTGGCTTGCGTGCCTCTTCCTCGTTCCGTTCCTGATCGTCCTCAAACTGTCGTTCTCGCAGATCGCGACGGCGATGCCTCCCTATACGCCGACCTTCGGCGATCCGGCGACATGGTGGGCGTCGATCAAGCAGCTGACGATCGACAACTATCTGTGGATCGCGAACGACTCGCTCTACTTCAATTCGTACGTCACGAGCGTCAGGATCGCGCTGATTTCGACCGTCCTGACTTTTCTGATCGGCTATCCGCTGGCCTACGGGATGGCGCAGGCGCCCCAGCGCTGGAAGCCGTTCCTTCTGATGCTGGTGATTTTGCCGTTCTGGACCAGCTTCCTCATCCGCGTCTACGCTTGGATCGGTATCCTGAAGCCCGAAGGGCTGCTCAACCAGTTCCTTATATCATTGGGGCTGATCGACCAGCCGCTGATCATCACCAACACCGAGACGGCGATCTTTATCGGCATCGTCTATTCGTACCTGCCCTTCATGGTGTTGCCGATCTTCGCCAACCTCGATCGGATGGATAAGCGGCTGTTGGAAGCGGCAGCCGATCTCGGCTCGACACCTCTGAAGAGCTTCTGGACGATCACTTTCCCACTCTCATTCCGCGGCGTGCTTGCTGGCTGCTTTCTGGTCTTCATTCCGGCGGTCGGCGAGTTCGTCATTCCCGACCTTCTCGGCGGCTCCGGCACGCTGATGATCGGCAAGACGCTGTGGATGGAGTTCTTCAACAATCGCGACTGGCCCGTTTCTTCAGCCGTTGCGATCATTCTTCTCCTGATCCTCGTCGTTCCGATCGTGATTTTCCAGCGCGTTCAGGACCGGGAAGCTGCGCGATGAGACAGGGCTGGACCGCGTTCAACATTGTCTCGGTGATCATCGGCTTCTCGTTCCTCTATCTCCCGATCGTCCTTCTTGTCATCTATTCCTTCAACGCTTCGCAGCTCGTCACTGTCTGGGCCGGTTTTTCCACGCGCTGGTACGTACAGCTCTTCAACAATCAGGGCCTGCTAGACGCGGCCTGGGTGACGCTTCGGGTCGGCGTTCTCTCGGCGACGGTGGCGACGCTGCTCGGCACGTTCGCGGCGGTAGCACTAACCCGCTACACGCGCTTTCGCGGTCGGGTGCTCTTCACCGGCATGGTTTACGCGCCGCTGGTCATGCCAGAGGTGATTACCGGTCTCTCGCTGCTTCTCCTCTTCGTCGCGATCGACTTCGACAGGGGCTTCTGGACCGTGACGCTGGCGCACATCACGTTCTCGATGTGTTTTGTCGCCGTGATCGTTCAGTCGAAGCTGTTGTCCTTTGACCGCTCGCTGGAAGAGGCGGCAATGGACCTCGGAGCGACGCCGGCCAAGACGTTTCTTTCGATCACCCTGCCGGTGATCTGGCCTGCCGTTGCGGCCGGCTGGCTGCTGGCCTTCACCCTTTCGCTCGACGATCTGGTGGTGGCGAGCTTCACGACCGGTCCGGCGGCGACGACGCTGCCCATGAAGATCTACAGCGCGGTGCGGCTCGGCGTGACGCCAGAGATCAATGCCGTTTGCACGATACTGATCGCGATTGTCACCGTCGGGGTTTTGAGTGCGACGTTGGTGAACAAGCGCCGTGAGGTGCGGCGCGCACGAGAAAGCCAAGTTGCGTTCGGCTGACCCGGGCATACGCAGGTCGTGCAGCAAATCGCATCTGCCTTTTTAAGATTCGGACGTGGCGGGGCTGGCAGCATCCACATCAGATCGACTGCCAACGAAGGCGAGTCAAAAGAGCCGGCGCCTTGGGAGCGACGCCGGCTCTTTCTCAAAGTCAGATGTGAAAATGCATTCGAAACAAAATCTTTGTCGAAAGCACTGCCTTCGGTCCCTCCCGAGGTGAACTTGCCGAAGAGCAATATGTACCATGGCTCGAAGACGCGGCCGTTGGGGCGTTTTGGGCGCGGTTCGATCCGTCCGGTCCTCGGGAGGGAGCCCGAAGGCAATGTCGATCAAAGCGCTTTCGAGAACGCGCCGCATCACCCAAATGCGGTATGTCCGCGCTGAATCTTTTGCAATTACAACCGAAAACTGGACTTTGTTGCGTCTGACCCTGCTGAATCCGAGCTCAGAGAGGCCGCGGAAGCCATTTCTCGAGCGTCGACCGATCTATGAGGCAGCCTGCTCATAGGAATTCTGGCCGCACCTTCCCGACGATGTTCTCCATGGTGGCAGCCGTCGGGCCGGGACGCTTTTCTCGACCGAGCGTGAGGTGCTAGCGCGGAGACTGGTGCACCCCTGGGCTCTGCTGCGTGCGTTTGGCTCGTGCCGACGATTCTCGAGCGGCTCTCAGCAGCAGCGGCGACCATTACTGAACCCAGCCGAACGGTTTTCAGTCTTCCAGCGGAAAACTGTCGGCAAGTTCCTCGACGCGTCGGTCGCGAAGGGCTGTTATGGTCTCGATCTCGTTTCGTTTCAGGTGATCGAGGAGGCCGTTGAGAATGGTGCTCGGCAAATTTGGGCCGCCGTAGACGAGGGCCGTGTAGATCTGGACGAGATCGGCGCCGGCCTCGACCTTTTCGATCAAGCTCGCCGTGTCGGAGACCCCGCCGACGCCGATGAGCGCCATCTCGGGGCCGAGCGCTTTGCGAAAATGCGCAAGGACGCTGGTGGCGCGGGCGCGGAGAGGCCTGCCGGAGAGGCCACCCGTCTCGTGCGCCGACCGATGGCCTTCGACACCAGTGCGGGAGAGGGTGGTGTTGGAGACGACGAGCCCATCGACCTTTCGTTTCTTCGCGGTCCCGGCGATCTCCGCGATCTGCGTCTTGGTGAGATCGGGTGCGACCTTGAGAAAGACCGGAACTCGGGCGGATGCCGAAACCGCAGCCTCGCCGTTGCGCGCAGCGATGACATGCTCAAGCAGTCGGTCGAGCTCCTTCGTCGCCTGCAGGTCTCGCAAGCCCGGCGTGTTCGGCGAGGAGACGTTGACCGTGAGATAGGAGGCCAGCGGCGCGAAGCTCGCGACGCCTTCCACATAGTCGGCGACACGGTCCGCGGCGTTCTTGTTGGCGCCGATATTGGCACCGACGATGCCGGCCTTACGCTGGCGCTCGGCGAGCCGCTCCACCGCATCGGCATGGCCGCAATTGTTAAAACCGAAGCGGTTGATGACCGCGCCGTGACGCTTCAGGCGGAAGAGCCGGGGTTTGGGATTGCCGTCCTGGGGCTGGGGTGTGAGCGTGCCGACCTCGACGAAACCGAAGCCGAGACGCAGAAGGCGATCCGGGACTTCGGCGTTCTTGTCGTAGCCGGCGGCGAGGCCGAGCGGATTGGGAAAGGAGAGGCCGGAAATCTTCACCCGAAGGCGGTCGTCGACGGGAATGCGCCCGCCTCTAGCAAGCCCGAGCTTGAGGGCCTTGATCGACAGATCGTGCGCCCGTTCCGGGCCCATGCGGAAGAGCGCAGGCCGGGCGAGACGGTAAAGCGTCGTCACGAGGCGGTTCCGGTAAATTCGACCGGAAAGACATGGCGGCCGTTATCGTCTAGGGTGAGGGGCCTCTCCCAAAGAACCGCATCAATCGAAAGCGCAGCATAGAGATGTGGAAAGAGCGCACCCCCGCGTGACGGCTCCCATTTTAGCGCATTGCCGAGCACGTTCGGATCGATGGCGACCAGACGGAGTTCGTCCTGCCCCGAAAAATGTTTCGCCGCGGTCTCCCGGACCTGATCGGCAGTCGAGAAATGGATATAGCCGTCGCGAAGATCGACAGCTGCGCCTTCGAAGCGCCCTGCAGACGCGAACGCATTCCATTCTTCGTGGGTCAGGATCTTGTAGATCGGTTCGGCCATGCAACAAGCCTTGGGCCGAGTCGCGCCGCGAATCAACCGCTGCTGAACTGCGAGATTGCGGCTATCAACAGATGGCGCGCGACATCACTGCATGCCTGCCGGTTCGTCGACGCGGCCCTCGCTAATGACCTTGCCAGCCCTGTGTTCGGCGGTGCGGTGCCGGGCCGTCTTCCAGATGACGTGAAGGAGTGCTGCGAGGCGACTGTCGGGACCGAGACCTGCTTCGACATGCGCGAGGGCGGTGCGCATGTGACGGTCGATCTGGTCCTCAGTCGAGGCTCGGCCGATCATCGATACGATCGTCGATTTGCCGGCGTCCTGGCCGATGTCCTTGCCGATGGAAACCGCGGTCTGGCTGCCATCGAGGAGATCGTCGAGAAGCTGGAAGGCAAGGCCCAGTTCGCGTGCGAAGGCTTCGAGCTCGCGCCGGGTCTCCCGTGGCGCTCCGCTGCCGATCATCCCGATCTCGACTGCCGCAAGGAACAGAGCTCCGGTCTTGAGAGCATTCGTGCGGGCGGCGGCATCGGTCGAGCCGCTGCCGCCCTTGAGATCGGCGAATTGACCAGCGACAAGGCCGCTGGTCCCGACGGCCTTGCCGAGTGCGGCGACCGAACGCGTGCGCTGCTCAGGATTGAGCGACGGCGCCGCAGCCAGCAGTTCGAAAGCGCGTGAGATCATGGCGATGACCGCAAGGAGCGCTGTGTCCTCGCCATACGCGACATGGGTCGGGGGCTGTCCGCGCCGAAGGGTCGCATCGTCCATGCACGGCAGATCGTCGAGCACGAGCGAGGCGGTGTGGATGAGTTCGATCGCGCAGCCGCCCTCGATCGCTGCCTCGACATCGCCATTGAGGTCGATCGCCGTCAGCACAGCGAGCAATGGACGTAGCCGCTTTCCGGGCGCCAGCACGCTGGTAGCAATGGCATCGCGCAGTTGCTCCTGGCCTTCGAGGCAGGCTGGCAGAACTTCTCCGAGGCGCTGCTCGATCCGCTTCTGAAGACGGGTAGTTTCCTCCAAGCGCGTCGGGCTCATGCGGCGTCGTCCATTATACGCAGAGACAAGTTGATCTCGTTCCCTTGAGCTTCCGGCCTTGGCTGCTGGCGGCCTGTTCAAATCCAATGCTAACACGGTTACAGCGAAATTCGACCGGGAAATGGAAAACCTGCTTGAGTGACCGACGAAAGCACCGGGCGTATAGCATTGGCAGCCGATAGTGCGGAGTCTCAAGTGAGCGACATCGGGTCACGCAAGATCGACCATCTGGATATCGTACTTGCGCAGGACGAGCGCGCGAGATTTGCGGCGACCGGACTCGATCGGGTCATTTTTGAGCATGTTGCGCTGCCCGAACTCGCGCTAGACGAGATCGACCTGTCCGTGCCTTTTCTCGGTCGCACGCTGAGGGCGCCGCTGCTGATCTCTTCGATGACCGGCGGTCCGGAACGGTCAGCGCGCATCAATGACCATCTTGCTGAAGCAGCCGAGGCATTGAACATCGCATTAGCGGTTGGTTCCCAGCGGGTCGCTCTGGAAGGGCGCGGCGGCAGAGGGCTCGATCTCACGCTACGCCAGCGGGCGCCGTCCGTGCCGATTCTGTCGAATATCGGCGGGGCGCAATTCGTGCTCGGCTACGGCGAGGACGAGGCGATGCGAGCAGTCGAGATGATCGGGGCGGACGCGCTGATCATCCATCTCAATCCGTTGCAGGAGGCGGTGCAGACCGGCGGCGACACCGATTGGCGCGGCGTCCTTTCCGCGATCGAGCGTCTCTGTGCGAACCTGACCGTGCCGGTCGTCGTGAAGGAGGTCGGGGCGGGGATATCAGGCCCCGTCGCGAGAAGGCTGGTCGAGGCCGGCGTTTCCGTCATCGACGTCGCGGGGGCCGGAGGCACGAGTTGGGCGCAGGTCGAAGCGGCACGCGCACCTGATCCTCGACAGAAGGCGATCGCCGAACTTTTCGCGGGTTGGGGAATAGGGACTGCGCGGGCGGTGGCGGATGCGAGGTTGGCCTGTCCAGAAACGCCGATCATAGCCTCTGGCGGTATCCGCAACGGAATCGAGGTCGCGCAGGCGATTCGCTGCGGTGCCGATCTCGCGGGGCAGGCGGCAGCGACGCTGAAGGCTGCGGAAACTTCAACCGAGGCGGTCATCGCCCATTTCGAGGATGTGATCCGAACGCTTCGGATCGTCTGCTTCTGTACCGGGTCCGCCTCCATCGAAGCTTTGAAGACGGCGACTCTTGTCGATCCGCCGAACTTTCTCGCCGGCAAATAATTCGATCTTCGAATTCGGCTCGGTTCCGCGCCGTCCGGTTGATCATCCAAGTAGCGTTATCCGGACCTTGCCCTCCCGCCCTCCTCATAGTGTATGGAGGCCTCGACTAGGTCCGTGCTGCTTCGGGAGGAACCATCATGCCATCGTCGCTCGACGCTCACCTGAGATCCGCCCTCGATGCGGACGAGGGCCAGCGCCGCATCGCCGAAGCGATCCGGCACCTCTGCACGGCGTCGGTGAAGGTGCGGAACCAGATCATCGAGGGCGGCAGCAATCTCGGGGAGCAGCGCGGCGACACCAACACGGACGGTGATGTTCAGAAGGAGCTCGATGTTCTGGCGGACAGGGCGTTCCTTCAGGCCGCGAAGGACTCCGGCTTTATGTTCTTCGGGTCAGAGGAACAGGAAGGCCCGGTCACGCTCGACGAGAATGGCGATTTCGCCATCGCCATCGATCCGCTCGACGGCTCTTCCAACATCTCGACCAATGTCTCGATCGGCACCATCTTCTCAATTCTGCCGGTTTCCGACGCGAACCGGGCCGACCCGAAGACCGTATTCATGCAGAAGGGCGCGAACCAGCTGGCTGCGGGCTTCTTCGTCTACGGACCACAGCTTCAACTGGTTCTGACCGTCGGCGATGGCACGCATGTCTTCCTGTTCTCACCCAAGTTCGGCGGTTTCGTCGAACAGACTGCGTCCGTGACGATCGCTGACAAAGCGAAAGAGTTCTCGGTGAACATGTCGAATTATCGACACTGGGACACGCATATTCGGAACTATGTCGACGACCTGCTGGCCGGCGAAGAAGGCCCGCGCGAGCGCGACTTCGGCATGCGCTATGTCGGTTCACTTGTTGCGGACGCCTATCGTATCCTGCAGCGCGGCGGGGTGTTCCTCTATCCGTCGGACGGACGCAAGGGCTATCAGAACGGCCGGCTCCGGCTGATGTACGAGGCCAATCCGGTAGCGATGCTGGTGGAACAAGCCGGCGGTGCGGCGACCGATGGTACGACACGCATTCTCGATATCGAGCCTGAAGGGCTGCATGTGCGAACGCCGCTCGTCTTCGGGTCCAAGCGCGAGGTCGAGCGGATCGGGCGCTATATCGCCGACCCCGACGCGCTGGCCGAACGCTCGCCGCTGTTTGGAAAACGAACCCTCTTCAGGCCTTAATCCGGGAAGTGTAAGACCACGTAACCCATGTCCGCCAAACACCCAATCATTGCGACAACGGGCTCGTCCGGCGCCGGAACGACGTCGGTCAAAGATATCTTCGACCAGATCTTTCGGCGTGAGAATGTCGACGCCGCCTTCATCGAGGGCGACGCGTTCCACCGCTACGACCGTGACGCGATGCGGGTGAAGATGGCGACCGAGACGGCCAGCGGGAATACGACGTTTTCGCATTTCTCGCCGGAAGCGAACCTTCTCGAAGACCTGCGTGACGTGTTCGACGAATATGGCCGGAAGGGCACGGGCCGCACCCGGCACTACATCCACGACGATCGGGAAATGGAACGCTACGGCTTGCCAGAAGGCAAGTTCACCGAGTGGAAGCCGCTGCACGAGAACTCGGACTTGCTCTTCTACGAAGGCCTTCACGGCTGCGTTAAGACAGATACGATCGACCTAGCACGATATCCGGACTTGAAGATCGGCGTCGTGCCAGTGATCAATCTCGAATGGATTCAGAAAATTCACCGCGACAAGTCGACAAGAGGGTATTCGACTGAAGCAGTGATGGACACGATCCTCAGGCGTATGCCGGATTACGTGAAATATATCTGCCCGCAATTTGGCCAGACGGATATCAATTTCCAACGTGTTCCGATCGTCGATACGTCGAACCCCTTCATCGCGCGTTGGATACCGACGCCGGACGAGTCCATGATCGTCATCCGCTTCGCAAACCCCCGCGGCATCGACTTCCCTTATTTGTTGTCGATGATCCCGCACAGCTTCATGTCCCGTGCCAATTCGATCGTCGCGCCGGGCGCAAAGCTCGATATCGCGATGCAATTGATCCTGACCCCATTGATTCTCAAGCTGATGGAGCGCAAACGACGCGCATCCTGATGACCTTTGCGCTTGCCGAGAAAGCTGACCGCCATGCTGGATAAACCATCGCCCGAGACTACCGATCGCAATCCGCGGGACATGGCGAACGCCATCCGCGCGCTCGCTATGGACGCCGTGCAGAAGGCGAACTCCGGACATCCCGGCATGCCCATGGGTATGGCCGATGTCGCGACCGTTCTATTCCAGAAGTTCATGCGGGTGGATCCTTCGAAGCCCAACTGGCCCAATCGGGATCGGTTTGTGCTCTCGGCAGGCCATGGTTCGATGTTGCTTTATGCAATCCATCACCTGCTCGGTTACGAGGACATGCCGATCGAGCAGATCAAGAATTTCCGCCAACTGGGGAGCCGCACGGCCGGGCATCCGGAATACGGACATGCCGCCGGCATCGAGACGACAACAGGTCCGCTGGGACAGGGCCTTGCGACCTCCGTCGGGATGGCGATCGGCGAACGGCTGATGAACGCGCGGTTCGGCGACGATCTCGTCGATCACTACACCTATGTGATCGCCGGCGACGGTTGCCTGATGGAGGGGATCAGCCACGAAGCGATCGATCTTGCAGGCACGCTGAAGCTGAAAAAGCTGATCGTTCTGTGGGACGACAATGGCATCTCGATCGACGGTAAGGTGGAAATCGCTTCCAAGACCGACCAGGTCGCACGCTTCGAAGCTGCCGGCTGGAAGACATTCTCGGTCGATGGTCATGACGCGGACGCCGTCGAAAAGGCGATCGAAGACGCGCGCCAGAGCGACCGGCCGGCTTTCATCGCCTGCAAGACAGTGATCGGCTACGGTGCACCCAACAAGGCCGGCACCCACAAGGTGCACGGCGAGGCACTCGGCGACGACGAGATCGCGCTCGCCCGACAGAAACTGGTCTGGAAGTCTGAACCCTTCGAACTGCCAGAAGCGGTCGTAAAGGGCTGGCGCGAGGTCGCGGCCAAGGGCAGAGATTCACGTGAGACCTGGGAGCGCAAACTCGCGGACCATCCCGAGCGCGATCGATACGAGGTGTTCTCTTCCGGTACGCTGCCGGCGGGTTTCAAGGGCGAAATGCTGAACTTCCGCGCCGCGCTTATTCAAGACAAGCCGAAGGTCGCGACACGCAAAGCTTCGGAGATGACGCTAGAGGTCGTGAATCATGTGATCGAAACGACGATCGGCGGCTCAGCCGACCTCACCGGCTCGAACAATACGAAGACCAAAGGACTGCAGCCGGTAACGGCGGAAGATTTCTCCGGCCGCTACATCCATTATGGCGTGCGCGAGCACGGTATGTCGGCCGCCATGAACGGGCTCTCGCTCTATGGCGGGCTGATCCCCTACGGCGGCACGTTCCTGGTCTTCTCCGATTATGCACGTGGAGCGATGCGACTTTCCGCTCTAATGGGGACGCGGGTCATATACGTGCTGACCCACGATTCGATCGGCCTTGGCGAGGACGGACCGACCCATCAGCCGGTCGAACACCTGACCATGCTGCGCGCAACACCGAATCTGCTGGTCTTCCGTCCCTGTGACGTGATCGAGACGGTGGAGGTCTGGGAGGCCGCGCTGCTCGAACACGACCGGCCTTCGGTTCTCGCGCTGACGCGACAAGGCCTGCCGACGGTGCGCGAGGACATCTCTGAGAACCTCAGCCTGAAGGGCGGTTACGTTCTGAAGGAAGCAGCCGGCGAGCGGGACGTGACGCTGATCGCCTCGGGCTCCGAAGTCGAGGTCGCCCTGAAGGCGGCTGAAGCGTTGAAGGGCGAGGGGCTCAACGCCGCCGTTGTCTCCATGCCCTGCATGGAGCTCTTCGCCGAACAGGACGACACCTATCGCGCCTCGGTGCTGGGCTCGGTGCCGCGTGTCGCGATCGAGGCCGGCGTCCGGATGAGTTGGGATCGCTGGCTCGGCGATCGCGGCCGTTTCGTCGGCATGACCGGCTTTGGCGCATCCGGGCCCGGGCCGAAGCTCTTCGAGCACTTCGGCATCACGCCGGACAAGGTGGTCCAGGCCGCGAAGGACGCTGCCGCCTGAGGCGCGCGCCATACCAAAATTCGGGGCGATCGCGGCAAGCGTTCGCCCCTTTTCATGGAGCCGGACGAAAGGTGAGAGATGAGTGAAGTCCTGATTGCACCTTCGATCCTTTCGGCTGATTTCGCGCGGCTCGGCGAGGAGATCCGTGCCGTCGACGAGGCGGGCGCCGACTGGATTCATCTCGACGTGATGGACGGGCACTACGTGCCGAACATCACCTTCGGACCGCCGATCATCAAGGCGGTGCGCGGCGCCTCCAAGAAGGTGTTCGACTGCCATCTGATGATCGAGCCCTGCGACCCGTATCTCCAAGCCTTTGCCGAAGCGGGCTGCGACGTGATTACCGTGCATGCCGAAGCGACGACGCATCTCGCGCGCTCGCTCGCCGCGATCCGCGATCTTGGCGTGAAGGCGGGCGTGTCGCTCAATCCGTCGACGCCGGAAAGCGTCATCGAATATGTGATCGATCAGGTGGACCTGATCCTCCTAATGACCGTCAACCCCGGCTTCGGCGGACAGAAGTTCATCCATCCGGTGGTCGAGAAGGTACGCCGCGTGAAGCGGATGATCGGCGACCGCGACATCCGCATCGAGATCGACGGCGGCGTTACGACCGAAACGGCACCGCTTGTCGTCGCGGCCGGAGCCGACGTGCTCGTCGCCGGCTCGGCGGTGTTCAAGGGCGGCACGCCGAAGAGCTACGCGGCAAACATGAAGGCGATCCGCGAGGCTTGTAGCTGAGGTTTCGCCGGACTAATCTTCGACCGCGTGCCGACCGTCTGCATTCTTCGCGTTTCCATCAGAAAGCTCAAAGTTTCACCGACCGCAGTCTCAGTGCGTTTCCGATCACGGAGACCGAGGACAGGCTCATCGCCGCTGCCGCAATCATCGGGGAGAGCAGCAGGCCGAAGACCGGGTAAAGGATGCCCGCCGCGATCGGCACGCCGAGCGCATTGTAGGCGAAGGCGAAGAAAAGGTTCTGCTTGATGTTTCGGATCGTCGCCTCGGCGAGATGTCGGGCGCGAACGATGCCGCGGAGATCGCCCTTCACCAGCGTCATGCCGGCGCTTTCCACCGCGACGTCTGCCCCGGTTCCCATGGCGATGCCTACATCGGCCGCCGCGAGAGCGGGCGCGTCGTTGATGCCGTCGCCGGCCACCGCGACCTTGCCCCCCTTCGAGCGCAATTCCTCGACCAGCGCCTGCTTGTCCTCCGGCGAGAGCCCGGCGCGGACCTCGTCGATGCCGAGTTCCTTGGCGACGGCCTTAGCCGTGCGCTCGTTGTCGCCGGTCGCCATCACGATGCGGATGCCGCTGTCATGCAGCGAGCGGATCGCCTCTGCGCTCGACGACTTCACCGGATCGGCCACGGCGATGACACCGGCCAGCTTTCCGCCGATCGCGACAAACATCGCTGTCTTGCCCTCGGACTGAAGCGCCTCGGCCTTGTCGGAGAGGGTCGCGATGTCGACGCCCTCTTCATCCATCATTGCCTTATTGCCGAGCACGACCTTCTCGATCCCGACTGACCCCTTCACGCCCTTGCCGGTGACGGAGTCGAAGTCGCTCGCGGCCTCGAGCGGCGCGTCCCGCTCTTTCGCGCCCGAAACGATCGCCTCAGCAAGCGGATGTTCGGAGCCGCGTTCCAGCGAGGCCGCTGCAGTGAGAAGCTTCGCCTCCTCGACACCTTCGGCCGTCACGACATCGGTCAGCTTCGGCTTGCCCTCCGTCAGCGTGCCGGTCTTGTCGACGACCAGCGTGTCGATCTTCTCGAAGCGCTCCAGCGCCTCGGCATCCTTGATGAGGACGCCGGCCGAAGCGCCACGCCCCGTCGCCGTCATGATCGACATGGGTGTCGCGAGCCCCAGCGCGCAAGGGCAGGCGATGATGAGCACCGAAACGGCTGCGACCAGCGCGTGGGCAAGGGCCGGCTGCGGGCCGAGTAGCCCCCATGCGATGAACGCGAGCACCGCGACGCCGACCACGGCCGGCACGAAGTAACTCGCCACCTTGTCCGCGAGGCCCTGAATCGGTGCACGCGAGCGCTGGGCGGCCGCCACCATTTCGACGATGCGCGAGAGGGTCGTGTCCTCGCCGACGGCGTGCGCCTCCATCACGAAGGAGCCCGACTTGTTCAGCGTGCCGCCGGTGACGGTGTCGCCCTTTTCCTTGGCGACCGGGATTGGTTCGCCGGTGATCATCGATTCGTCGATCGACGAGCCGCCCTCGATCAAAGTACCGTCGACCGGAACGCTCTCGCCCGGCCGAACACGCAGGTGATCGCCTTCCTTGAGGGCATCGAGTTCGACGTCTTCCTCGCTGCCATCGGATTTGATCCGGCGCGCCGTTTTTGGGGCGAGGTCCATCAGGGCGCGGATGGCCGAGCCGGTGCGCTCGCGAGCCTTCAGTTCCAGCACCTGGCCGACGAAGACCAGTGCCACGATGACGGCTGCCGCCTCGAAATAGACAGGCACGACGCCGTTCTCGCGGAAGGAAGGTGGGAAGAGGCCCGGCAGGATCGTCGCGACGACCGAATAGGCGTAGGCTGCGCCGACGCCGATGGCGATCAGCGTCCACATGTTCGGCGATTTGTTGAGGATCGAAGCCCAGCCCCGCTTGAAGAAGGGAAGGGCGGCCCAGAGAACGACGGGCGTTGCTAGCGCGAATTCGATCCAGACCGCGAGGCTTTCGCCCAACCAGTCGCGCACGGGCAGGCCGATCATTGGCCCCATGGTAATGACGAGTAGCGGCACCGCGCAGACGGCGGATACCCAAAGCCGGCGGGTGAAATCGACGAGCTCGGGATTCGGCCCCTCGTTCGGATCAGGTGCCCCCATAGGCTCCAGCGCCATGCCGCATTTCGGGCAGTCCCCAGGCTCGTCCCGAATGATCTCGGGGTGCATCGGGCAGGTATACTGAGTTCCCTTTGGCGCGGGTTTCGGCTTTTCGGTCTCGGTGAGATGCGCTTCCGGATCAGCCTCGAACTTGGCTTGGCAGTGGCTCGAACAGAAATAGAAGCGCTGGCCCTCATGCTTGGCCATATGCTCGGCGCTCGCCCGATCGACGCTCATGCCGCACACCGGGTCTTTGGCGGTGAGATAGTCCTGTGGCGCGGTTTCGAACTTCTTGCGGCAGCCCTCGCAACAGAAGTGGAAGATCCGGCCGTCATGTTCGCTCGATGGCTTTCGGGCTTCAGGGTCGACCGTCATGCCGCAGACGGGATCACGAACGGTGGCTACTTCTTGGCTGTCTCCGGGCTCAGGATGATCGTGATGCTGGTGCTCGTCTGCGTTTTCAATGCGCTCGTCCATGCCTCACCTCGCTCGTAGTATCAGGAGCCGTTGCAGAACATGGGGCTTCCACCGACTGGAAGGTCAAGCTCGACCTCCGAGGCGATGACATTTTCGTTTGCATCGACTCGCTCCGCAGCCATCGCATTGCGGTCGAAATATCAACGATTAGATACGGCTCCGGCGACGACTGCCCGTTCGGACCTTCATCGCTTCAACAGATTGCGCTGACGCTCAGTCGGCACGTCGGAAATTGTGCCAGGGGGTGATGAAGTGGAAAGTCTATCGACCGGTTCAGGCGGCGGGGACGCTATTCCTCTCTGGATCTGGCTCTCGACTGTAGCCGGCATCGCCGGACTCTTCGTCTTCGACTTCATGACCCACGTGCGGAAGGCACACGAACCGAGCTTTAGGGAGGCGGCGATTTGGTCCGCTTTCTATGTGGGGCTCGCTGTGATCTTCGGCGGGGTTCTCTGGGTCCTCTGGGACGCCACGCATGGGCTTGAATTCTTCGCCGGCTTCATCACGGAGAAGAGCCTTTCGGTCGACAATCTCTTTGTCTTCGTCATCATCATGAAGAGCTTCCAGGTGCCTCGCGAGGACCAACAGAAAGCGCTTCTCATCGGTATCGTCCTGGCTCTGATCATGCGCGGCATTTTCATTGCGCTCGGCGCTGCGGCGATCAACCAGTTCTCGTGGATTTTCTACCTCTTTGGCTTCTTCCTGCTCGCAACGGCGGTCAAGCTCGCTATCGACAGCTTCACGCATCAGAAGTCGACCGACGAGAAATACGAGCCGAACTTCATCGTGAAGTGGTTCGATAGGACCTTTCCATCGACCTCCGAATTTCACGGAAATGCGCTCTTCATCGTAGAGAACGGCAAGCGACTGATGACACCGATGATGGTCGTCATCGTAGCGCTGGGCATGACGGACCTGTTGTTTGCGCTTGATTCAATTCCCGCAATCTACGGACTGACCGACTCACCCTACATCGTCTTCACGACGAACGCTTTCGCTCTGCTCGGCCTGCTTCAGCTTTACTTTCTGTTGGGCGGACTTCTCGATCGTCTGGTTTATCTTGGGTTCGGCCTCGCACTCATCCTCGGCTTCATCGGCCTCAAGCTCGTTTTCCACGCGATGGAGGATAACACCCTTTCCTTCCTCAACGGCGGCCAACCGATCGAATGGGTCCCCCACATCACCACAGAGCTCTCCCTGAGTGTGATCATCGGTATCCTCATCGTAACGACAGCCGCCAGCTTGATGCGGACGGGCATCTCGGGCTTCACCAAGGAAAAGGGAGACCAGTCGCTTCATTGAGCGACCCGAGAATCTGGAGGTCGATATGAGCCCGGCGAACGAAGACGACAGCAAGTCGAATCACGAGACTGGCTACGAGCCGCCAGCGACAAAGAGGACGCCGGAAGAATGGGCCGAACGGCGTAGCGCGCTTGAGGCAAAGCTCGCGGCGCGCAATGCCACTCGTGAGCTAGAGGCGAAACGATCGAGCGGGTCCGGCTCCAGCATGAAGGGGATTGCCGAGGGGTTGAAGCTCGCCAGCGAATTCGCCGCGGGGATCATCGTCGGCGGCGGGATAGGCTTCGTTATCGACAAATACGCCGGAACGAGCCCCTTCGGCCTGATCGTGTTCCTGATGTTCGGATTCGCGGCCGGCATTCGAAACGTCCTGCGGTCCGTGGGGCCCAAGCCGGCCAATCCTCTGGAAGGCCGCGAGAATTCCGGACGCCCGCCGGAAAACGCCAAGGATTCCTAGATATCGCGCCTTATCGGTCCAGATGGGGTGTTGCGAAGACGAAATTCAGCGGCTATTGCCATGGCCGGCTCGCAAGGACGCGATAGACGTTTCGATAAGGACCCCAGAGTTTGGCGACAGACCCGACCGATCCGATTCACCAATTCGACATCTTTCCGCTGGTTCCTATCCAGATCGGCGGTCTTGATTTCTCGTTCACGAACTCGGCGCTCTTCATGGTGGCGACGGCTGGCGTGACGGCGGGATTCATCTACTACTCGACGCGCGGCCGGGGCCTCGTTCCAAGCCGCCTGCAGTCGATGACGGAGCTGACCTACGAATTCACCGCCAACATGCTGCGGGACGCGGCCGGCACGGCCGGCATGCGCTTCTTCCCCTTCGTGTTCTCGATTTTCACCTTCATCCTGGTCGCCAACCTGATCGGAATGTTCCCGTACTTCTTTACCGTGACGAGCCATCTCATCGTCACGTTTGCCCTGGCGATGATGGTGATGTCGGTGGTCGTGGGCTACGGCATTAAGAAGCACGGGGTGAAGTTCTTCAATGTCTTCGTGCCCGAAGGGGTGCCGGCGGTCCTGATGCCGCTTGTCGTTCTGATCGAGATTATCTCCTTTCTGTCGCGGCCGGTCTCGCTTTCCGTTCGTCTTTTCGCGAACATGCTCGCCGGTCACATCACGCTGAAGGTGTTCGCAGGCTTCGTCGTCTCCTTGAGCGCGTTCGGCGCGCTGGGCGTCATCGGCTCGATCCTGCCCTTCCTCATGGCTGTCGCACTGACGGCTCTCGAATTCCTGGTCGCCGCCCTGCAGGCTTATGTCTTTGCGGTGCTGACCTGCCTCTACCTCAATGATGCTGTCCATCCGGGCGCACACTAGGGTCACAGCTTCATCCAGGAAAACCCGGGCGGCGTCAGCCGCCGCAACAATCCGCACACGAGACATTATTCAAAAGGAGTCCTCACATGGAAGCGGAAGCAGCGAAGTTCATCGGCGCCGGTCTTGCGTGCCTCGGAATGGGCGGCGCGGGCATCGGCCTCGGCACCATCTTCGGCCAGTATCTGGCCGGCGCCCTGCGCAACCCGTCGGCAGCCGACGGCCAGTTCGGCCGCCTCATCTTCGGCTTCGCCGTGACGGAAGCGCTCGGCATTTTCTCGCTCCTCGTCGCCCTGCTTCTCCTCTTCGCCGTCTGATCCGGACGAGAAGAGCAGATTTGAGGCATGAAACGGCCGGCGGCATCGACCGCCGGTCTTTGGAATTCGGCGGAGTGATTTGATGTTCATGACCGAAGCCTTCGCTCAGGAAGCGGGATCGGCCGGCGAAGGCCATGGCGATCCTACCGAAGGCACGCACAGCGAGACCTCGGGCGGTGCGGGCGGCCATGAGGCCGGATTCCCGCCGTTCAATTCCGAATATTTTCCATCCCAGCTCCTGTGGCTGGCTGTCACCTTCGGGGTCTTTTACTGGGTCCTGAAGAACGTTCTGGTTCCACGCGTCGGCGGCATACTTGAGAACCGCCGTGATCGGATCGCCCTTGATATGGAGGCGGCCGAGCGGGCCAAGCAGGACGCTGACGAGGCCCAGGCGGCTTACGAGCAGGAACTCGCCGAGGCTCGCGAACGTGCCCACAGCATAGGTCAGGATGCGCGCAACGACGCCCGCAGCGAAGCCGACGCTCAGCGCGAGAAGCTGGAGGCCGAACTCGATGCCCGTATCGATGAATCGCGTGCTCGGATCGTGGCGGCGAAGACTGCGGCGATGGGCGAGATGAATGAAATGGCGACCGATGTGGCCGAAACGATCCTGCGTGATGTCGTGAAGGTCGATGTCTCGCGCACCGAGGTGGCGTCCGCCGTCGCCGAGACGCGAGGCTGAGGAGAAGAGAATGGACAATTCATTCTGGACACTGATCGCCCTTCTCGTCTTTTTCGGAGTGGTCTTCTACGTCAAAGGCTTCCGGCGTATCAATCAGTCACTCGACGAGCGGTCCAAGCGCATACGGACGGAACTCGAAGAAGCGCGGGAGCTGAAGGAAGAAGCCAAGCAGCAGCTGGCCGAATACCAGCGCCGTCGCCGGGAAGCCGAACAGGAAGCCCAGGACATCATCGAGGCGGCCAAGCGCGAAGCCCAGCAGATGCTGGCCGAGACGGCGAAGAAGAACAAAGAATTCGTCGAGCGGCGCACGGCGATGGCCGAAGATCAGATTGCCCAGGCCGAAGCCGATGCTCGCAAGGACATTCGCACGACCGCCGTCGATATTGCCGTCGCTGCTGCAGCGAAGGTAATCTCGCAGCGGGAAGGAACCGGCCAGTCGATGTCGGATTCGATCGCGGCAGTGCGTCAGCGTCTTAACTGAGCGGCGACACCGAATTATCAAGCAGTGAGGGCTCGGACGATTTCGCCGGGCCCTTTTTCATGCTTGACGCTCAGCGAAGGCGGGCAACGCCGAGCGGGACCGAGAAGCGACGGCACCAAAGCCAGACTGCGTCGTAGTCGGAGCCGTCGATGCTTGCCGGAGCCGAATAGGTTTGACCGCCACTCAGGCTCTTCAGTTCGGCGAACGCGGTGCCCTCAGCGTAGCTCCGGGCAGAACCGAATGCCACATAGGCATCGGGAGCGCTATCGAGGCTGAAGTCGTTACCGAAGACGACGCGTGTTCTGCCGTTCTCGGTCACGACTGTTACCGTGCCGGATGCGACATGGCCGCCAGCGCCGGTAAATCGGCCGGAGGCGCTTTCGGCGAAAGCCGATGTCGCGAAGAACGCGGCAGCGAATGCGGCAACAGCTACAGTGGATCTGCGAAGCCGGGTCATGAATGTCTCCTCAGTCTCGGTATAGACTGAAGTTCGGGCGCGACGATTGTTTCATTACGTGGTGAGTCCTGCGACCGTGGTCGCTTCCGCGGTAGTCGTGTAAGCGCAAAGGCTTGAAGCTCATGCGGTGGATGGGGGTCGGGCCGAGTGCCGCAATCGCAGCCAGATGAGCGGCACAGCCGTAGCCAACATTCGTCGTGAAGCCGTAGCCGGGATAGAGCCCACAGGCATGCTGCATCATACGGTCGCGCTGGACCTTGGCGACGATTGATGCTGCCGCGATCGAAACACTGATCGAATCGCCTTTCACTATTGCAGTGCCGTTCGCAGTCCAAGCTGGAGGGACGTCACGCCCATCGAAGAGGGCATGGCAGGGCCGGATCACGAGTTGCGCGAGAGCTTTGGTCATTGCCGTGAGGGTCGCCTGCCGAATATCGATGGCGTCGATCTCCTTCGCCGAGACCGAAGCGATGGCGACATGGGCATTGGCCAGAATGTCCGCGAACAACTGTTCGCGGGCCTTGGCAGTCAACTGCTTGGAATCATTGATCCCGACCGGAATTCGACGCGGGTTCTCGAAGATCACTGCGGCTGCGACGACCGGCCCCGCCAGCGGACCTCGTCCGACCTCGTCAACCCCAGCGATCCATTCGGCACCGGCTTCGAGAAGCGCGTGCTCCCTGGAGAAATCCGGAGTGGGTCTTGGGGGTGCGGCTGAGCCTGCCGGACCGGCAATCTTGCGCTGCACCGGGTCGGGCAGGCAGGCCGATGCAGAGTGCGGGGGTGGAGAATCGGAAGTGAGGCGAGCCATGGTGCGGCCAAACTCGCGCAAACTCCGATTCTCCTCAAGGTCGCGCGTTGTTCATACGGGGCTACGCACAACCCTGTTGATAAATGACGGGCGGGGTGATCCCGTTTTGTTCCCTAAATTAGCGAGAGCTGGACGCCGTTTCCTCGCGGGGGGACGAATAGATCGGTCCTTAGCGACTGCCGGTCCTGATTGAGACCGAGACGTTTCGCGGCGAGATCGAAACGACGCTTGATCTGGTGGGCGTAAGGGCCCGTTCCGCGCATGCGCTTGCCCCATTCGGCGTCGTAGTCCTTGCCTTCTCGCATCGAGCGCAACAACGAAAGGACATGGCGGTAGCGATCGGGATAGTGTCGCAACAGCCAATCCTTGAAGATCTGCGAGACCTCCAAAGGGAGGCGCAGCAGGACGTAACCGGCCTCCTTGGCGCCGGCAGTCGCAGCAGCTTCCAGTAGACGCTCGATCTCCGAATCGTTGAGACCAGGAATGATCGGCGCGGTCATCACCATGGTCGGGACGCCGGCCTCGTTCAGGGTCCGGATGGCGTCGAGCCGCTTCTGCGGCGTCGAAGCACGCGGCTCCATGGTGCGGGCGAGCTTGCGGTCCATCGTCGTTACCGACAGGGCGACGCGGGCAAGGCCCTTGTCCGCCATGCGCGACAGTATGTCGACGTCGCGCAGGACGAGCGCCGACTTGGTGACGATACCAACCGGATGGTTCGCTGCTTCCAGAACCTCCAGGATTTCGCGCATGAGGCCGTAGCGCTTCTCGATCGGCTGGTAGGGATCGGTGTTCGTGCCGATCGCGATCGAGCGCACCTCGTAGCCCGGTCGCGAGAGTTCACGCTCCAGAAGCTGGGCTGCGTTCGGCTTGGCGAAAAGCTTCGTTTCGAAGTCGATGCCGGCAGAAAGGCCGATATAGGCGTGGCTTGGTCGTGCAAAGCAATAAACGCAGCCATGTTCACAGCCTCGATAGGGATTGACCGAGCGGTCGAAGGAAATGTCCGGCGAGGTGTTGCGGGTGATTATTGTGCGCGGCTTTTCCACCTGGACGTCGGTCTTGAAGGCAGGAAGATTTTCGAGCGAATCCCACCCGTCGTCGAAGCTGTCGCGAGCGAACGGTTCGAAACGGCCGCTCGGGTTGATGCCGGCGCCACGGCCGCGACGCCGGGCCGGACCGATACGCCGACCACCCTCGTCGATGATCCGATTCGCGATGTCGATGCCGAGCGAAGCGTCGAAGGCTGCGCGGTCGGCCGCTGCGATATCCAACATGTCAGGTCCTCGAACAATGCATGAACACGTGAACAAAATCTTTACAGTATGAATGAGAACAAGACAAGAACATTTGGGAGGGCTTGCCGACCAGACGTTCGAGCGCCTACATCTCCGGGCATGCTCAGCGTCTACATCGACGGCGGCGCGAACGACCGCCATTTGGCCCTTACGCTGTCTGAACTGATCACCGGCTCTGTGGAGGGGCTCGTCAAGAGCGTCGTGCTGATCGATCGCGGCATGACCGACGACACGCGGTCGATCGCAGATCAGTGTGGGTGTCGGGTGATCTCGCCTCACGAACTGGAAGTGACGATCGTAGCGGACCGGGCGGAGTGGCTGCTTTGGCTGGAGGAGGGCAGTCGCCCAACTGCAGGCTGGACGAGCGAAATCATCGATCACATCGGCAATGGGAACGGACCTTCTGGCGGTCCGCAAGCCGCCCGGTTCCGCCCTTCGAAGCGCGATCGTTCGGGTTTTCTCTCGAGTCTGATGCGGCGCCGCAGCGCGCTTACGGATGGACTGCTGCTCAAGAAAGCGCAGGCGATCGGCCTGATCCGGCAGCGGGGCAAGCAGCCACTCGCGGAACTCGCCAAGGGGCTTGCTGCGAAACGCCTCAACGTCGAGCTGAGACCCGCCAGCGCCGCGGGTTAAACCGAACGGCCGCCTCTGCGCATGTGCTCGTCGAGGCGCGGCATGATCTCCACGAAGTTGCAGGGCTTGTGGCGATAGTCGAGCTGGCGTCCGAGGATATGGTCCCAGGCATCGGCGCAGGCGCCCGGCGAACCGGGAAGGACGAAGACGAAGGTCTTGCCGATGAGGCCCGCGGTCGCGCGAGACTGGATGGTCGAGACGCCGATCTTGTCGAAAGAGATGCGGTGGAAGACGCTGGAAAAGCCTTCCATGCGCTTGTCAAACAGCGGCTCCAAGGCGTCCGGGGTCACGTCGCGGCCTGTGAAGCCGGTGCCCCCTGTCGTGATCACCACGTCGACCGCCTCGTCCGCCGCCCATTCTTTCACGGTTTCGGCGATCACGTCCTTCTCGTCGCGGACGATCCTGCGGTCGGCGAGCTTGTGGCCGGCCTCCTCGATCCGCGCCGCAAGGCGGTCGCCCGATTTGTCCTCTCCCTCCTTGCGCGTGTCGGAGACGGTGAGAACGGCGATGGCAAGGGGAACGAAGGGGCGCTCGAAATCCGATTGATCGATGGTCGCCGGCATGGCTCGGTTCTCTCCAGAGGACTGCATGATCGCCTAGTGCTATCCCAACTGTCGGTGAAAAGGCACGTTCCACGAGTTCCATTCACTCGATCTCTTCGGTCAGGCAACGGCAACCCACCAATTCGGCTGATCCCGCACGATGGCCGCGGCGGCGTCTTGCGCCTCATGCGCGTTGTCGTAGAGGCCGAACACGGTCGAGCCTGATCCCGACATGCGGGCGAAGGCGGCGCCGGTGCGTTGCAAACCTGCGAGAGCTTCGCCGATTGATGGCTCGATAGCCTTCGCGGTTTCCTCGAGATCGTTACGGGTGTTGCGCAGCCAGCCGAGGAGATCGCTCGCGGAAGAAAAGCCGTTGTCCGGAATGGTGGGGAGGGGCGCATTTTCGCGGTTTTGCAACGCCCCGAAGACCGAGGGCGTTGCAACCGGGCGGCCCGGATTGACGAGGAGCATCGCCGGCATTTGCTTTATCGATATTTCTTCCAGCGCCTCCCCGATCCCGCGTGCAACAAGGGGCCGGCTGTGGAGGCACATCGGCACGTCTGCGCCGAGTTCCGCGGCACTCTCCGCGAGAGTTTCGGGAAGAGTGGGTGAGAGGGTGCCGAGATGGCGGAGAAGCGCGGCGGCATCGGCCGAGCCGCCGCCGATGCCGGCGCCATGCGGCAACATCTTGGTAAGGCGAATGAGAAGGGGCGGTACGTCGACTCCGGCCTTTCGCGCGTGCCCTCTGGTGAAGACGAGAGCGCGCAGGACTATGTTGCGGTGATCTGTTGGTACACCGGCTGCAAACGGCCCTTCGACGATCAGCCTGTCCTCGACCGCAGGTTGAACGCTCAACCAGTCGGCCACCCGTTCGGTGAAGACCGCGACACTCTCGAGAAGGTGGTAGCCGTCCTGCTGCCGCCCTACGACGTGCAATGCGAGATTGATTTTGGCCGGAGCGGCGATACAGTCCTCGAACAGGTTGGCGTTCAAGGCCCGGTCAGTTGGTCCGCTCGCTCGAAGATGAAGCTGGCTGTGCGGGTGTAGGCGCGCTGTCATCGGTCGTTTCAAAGGCAGCCTTTTCCGCCTCGGTGTCAGCCTCGATTGCTCCGGTCTGCTGCGGCTGATCCTCTCCCGAGGTGCCGCCTTCGTCGTTGACGGCGTCTAGGCCGCCTTCGAGCTTGGCCTCGATCCGTTCGATCGCGTCCGGCTCTGGTTTTGGATCACCGTTGAGGGCGCGCTCCCATTGGTAACGCGCCTCGCGCTCTCGGCCCACATGCCAGTAGGCATCGCCAAGATGATCGTTGATCGTCGGGTCCGTCGGCGTCAGCAGGACTGCCCGTTCCAGCTCCTCAACCGCCTCGTCGTAGCGGCCAAGTCTATAATAGGCCCAGCCGAGCGAATCGATAATGTATCCGTCGTTCGGGCGCAACTCGACAGCCTTACGGATCATGTCGAGCCCTTCTTCGAGGTGTACGTTCTGGTCGACCCAGGAATAGCCGAGATAGTTCAGCACCTGAGGCTGATCCGGTGAGAGATCGAGCGCTTGCTTGAAGTCGGCTTCGGCCTTTTCCCAGATGCCGCGACGCTCGAAGGAGATGCCGCGTTGATAGAAGAGGTTCCAGTCGCGATCGGTGATTGGCTGCGCAAACTCGATCGCCGTGTCAAGCGCAGCGGTGACTTCTTCATACTTCTTGTCGGCCGCCAGAACGTCGGCGAGCGCCGTATAGGCCTGGATGTCTTCCGGATAGGTCTCGGTTGCACGGCGCAGGTGGTCGATCGCCTCGCTCTTGCGTTCGGCATACCAGTAGTCGAGCCCGATCTGCAGGTCGGCGGTGCGGCGATAGGCCGAACTTTCCGGAATTTGCTGATAGTAGGCAATCGCGCGGTCGAACTGCTCGCCCGCTTCTGCAATGCCAGCGAGTGCCGTCAGAATGCCCGCATTGCGCGGTGCAAGGACACGCGCAAGCTGGAAGTAGAGGAGGGCAACATCCTGGCCGTCGCCGCGATTGATGGTCTGTCCAAGAGTGCGAAGAGCCTCAGCACTACCTTCCTGCACGTTCGCAACGGATGGCTCGATAGTTTCTTCGCGTTCGATGCGATCCTCCAGGCCGCGGAGGGGATCGTAACTCGGTGCAAGATCAAGACCCTTCTCCAGAGCAGAGAGGGCCGCTTCTTTGTTGCCGGCGCGCGCTTCGATGCGGGCAAGGCTTTCGGACGCCGAGAGGTAGGCGTCCGGGGAGGAGCGGGCCAGCGCGGGCTGGTCAACAAGCTGCGAATAAGTACTGCGGGCTACCCTGTCGCGCCCCGCGACCTCGGCCATCAGGCCCTTCTGATAGAAATTGAAGGTCTCGTACCAGGGTGCTTCTTCGAGATCATCGATGCGGAGAAGTGCCTCGTCAACGCGGCCGGCGCCGATCTCCGCCCACGCGGTAAGCTGGCCGAGGAGGAGAAGGTCAAGATCCGAAGGATCTACGATGTCGAATTCGGCGATCGCGCGATCGAACTGGCCCTTGCGCAGGGCATCGATGCCGAGCGCGATGCGGGCGATCTTGCCGCTCGTCGGACTGTCGCGCAGATCGGTCGCGAGATCGATCGCGTCGTCGAACCGGCCGCCCGCAAGGTAGGCGAGCATGGCGTCCTGTCGCAACAGCTCCGACTGGCGGTCGAGTCGCAGTGCCTGATCGAAGAAGATCGTCGCTTCTTCCAGCTCGCCCTCTTGCTGGGCCTGTTTAGCGGCAAGATAGGCGCCGGACAGCGACTGGGCCGCGAGCGGAATGATGCCAGCCCGGTCGGTCGCGGACTGCTCTTCTTGCGCTGTGGCGGGCGGAGCCAAGAGGGCGAGCGCGATAACCGAGGCGGTGGACAGGGTGGAAAGGCGTCTCAAGAACACGGAGGGAAAGCCCTTTTCTTCCGGCGTCTGATGGTCGACTTCCGAAGATTGTCCGGAACGAGCGGTTTCAGGCGGCGACAGGACGACAAGCAAGGTGAAAATGCAAGTTCATTTCGCTATGGTGCACATGCACTGCGACAGTGACCTTATTAGGACGAAAGCGTCATCTGCCGCCTAGAGCAGCAGGATTTGGTGATCTCATTCACCGGATCCGGGCGACGCAGAATTCGACGACGTCGAGCAGGGCTTCGCGGGCGAGCGAGGGCGGCAGGCTTGCAGCTGCTTCGTAAGCTTCCGCGCCATATGCGCGCGCCCGGTCTATGGTCGCCTTTAGCGTTCCATGGCGATCAATCAGGTCGACGGCCTTCGCAAGGGCGAGATCGTCATTGCGTCCCTCCTCCATAGCCGAGCGCCAGAACGCCTTTTCTTCATCGCTGCCGGCTTCGTAGGCCAGAATGACGGGCAGGGTGATCTTGCCCTCTCGAAAATCATCCCCGGTGTTCTTACCGAGATCGGTCGCAACGCCGCCATAGTCGAGGACGTCGTCGATCAGCTGGAATGAGATTCCGAGGCTGCGTCCGTAGCGGCGCATTGCCTCGCGCTCGCGCATCGACTTGCCCGCGATCACCGGGCCGACTTCTGCGGCAGCGGCGAAAAGTGCGGCGGTCTTGGCGTCGACTACGGAAAGATAATCGGCCTCGCTCGTGGTCATCCGCTTGGCGGCCGCGAGTTGCCAGACCTCGCCTTCGGCGATTACGGCCGAGGCGTCGGAAAGGATCGCCAGAGCGGCCATGGAACCGACATCGACCATCATCTTGAAGGCCTGGCCGAGCAGATAATCGCCCACGAGGACGCTCGCCTGGTTGCCCCAGATCGTTCGTGCCGTGCGCCTGCCGCGCCGAAGATCGCTCTCGTCGACCACGTCGTCGTGGAGAAGCGTCGCGGTGTGCATGAACTCGACGCTGGCGGCGAGCTTCACATGGGCATCGCCCTCCTCGTAGCCGTGGGCAAGCGCAGAGGCGATGGTCAGCATCGGGCGCAGTCGCTTGCCCCCGGAGGAAATAAGATGGTTCGCGATTTCCGGGATGAGCTCGACCCGCGAGCCCGCCATGGAGAGTATCAGGTCGTTGACGCGCCCCATGTCGCGCTGGGTCAGCGTTACGATCGTATCGATCGTCGCGCGGGCTTGCGTTTGCTCGACGCGGTTCGCAGCAACCACTCTCTCACTCCAATTGATCCGAGGGTTCGAGGCGCATCGACCGGCGACCTCAGACGCTCTGGTTCCATCCTAGGGCGAAACCGCCTTTAAGCCAGCCCGACGGTCGGTTCCACCGGCCTCAGGTCGCACTTGCATTTCGCTGGCCTTGCCCGTCAACATGGGGACGGCGTGAAAAACAACAAACCTGCCGGACGCGCCCTCGACGATCGATGGACAGCAAGACTGGAACGCAAGGGTATGAAGGAATTGATGCGCTCGAACGACGCGGTCCTGATCTCGTTCGTGGACGCGCTTTTGAAGGAAGCACAGATTCCCCACTTCGTGGCCGACCAGCATATGAGCATTCTCGACGGCTCCATCGGCGCCCTGCCGCGCCGGATCATGGTCGAGTCCGACGAAATCGAGAAGGCCCGGCGCCTGATGCGCGATTCCGATCTCGGCCATGAGCTCTCGACCGGCAGTTGAGACGGGCGCGGTCCCGATTGGATCGCTGGAGACCCGCACGGACGCGTTCTACGACGGGCGGTTTCATCTGGTGCAGCCGAAGCGTGTGGGCTATCGCTCAGGGCTCGATGCGCTGCTTCTTGCCGCTACGGTGGGTGAGAACGCGAGCGGGAACCTTTTGGACATCGGCGCGGGTGCGGGTGCAGTCGGCTTTGCGGCAGCGGTCCGGGCGCCGGGGCTGCGCGTTGCCCTTCTCGAAAACGACGTCCTGATGGCCGAATGTGCGCGGAAAGGTCTCGCGGACACTGGCAACGCCGCTTTTGCGGACCGTGCTTCGGTGATCGAGGCGGATCTCTTTACGATCCGGCGGGCGAAAGCCGGCCACCCCATGCGCGATCAGCTCTTCGATTTCGTTGTGACGAACCCGCCGTTTTACCTGCCGGGTCAGCGGCCATCGTCCGATCCGGTCCGTGCAGCCGCAATGGTCGCGCCGGATGCCGACTTTCTTCGGCGATGGGTCCAAACGTCTCTGGCTTTCCTGAAGGACGGTGGCCGCTTCGCCGCAATCCTATCGCCCGCGGCGCTCGCGATCTGTCTTCCCGCACTGTCAGGGCGCATCGGGGGGCCGGCGGTAACACCGATTCACGGCCATCGCGGCGAACCAGCAATCCGTCTCATCCTGACTGGCCGCAAATCCTCTCGCGAGAGCTTGTCTTTTCTTCCTTTACGTTACCTATTTGATTCCGGGCGGGCGCCGAGCGACTTTACGGGCCGTCTGTCCCGCGGTCAGGTCCATTTCGGCTGGCCTCGAACTAACGAGCGTCAGGAAGGCCCCGATGAGCGAGTCGATCCCGCTGTGCTTGAAGATCACATACGCCCATGAGTTCGACCAGGAATTGGCCGAGCAGTGGATCGAGATGACGCAAGCCGGTCAGGTCCTGAGGGTAATGAAGTTCTTCCGCGACGGCGAAATCCGGGCCGCATCTCACGATGGCCACGTCG
Organism: Fulvimarina pelagi HTCC2506; assembly: GCF_000153705.1. Taxonomy (GTDB): domain Bacteria; phylum Pseudomonadota; class Alphaproteobacteria; order Rhizobiales; family Rhizobiaceae; genus Fulvimarina; species Fulvimarina pelagi. The sequence continues at coordinate 1,956,835 of NZ_DS022272.1, read as the reverse complement.
CGGATAAGGAATTTTGGGAAAGGATACCGTCGGTTCCAAAGCGGGAATGCGGGGCATGTGCGTTTTCAAGCGACCTGATCGCATGTTCGCTGTTCGAAGATACGTGGCGGATATTAGTCTCAGCTCAACGCCGACGGGCCTAAAATCAGATACGCGGATAGATGGGAACGGCGGGCCTTCTATCGCGCCCGCCGTTTGTCCGCTTGGTTTAGACCGTTTATTCCGCCGGCTGCGTACGCTTGGTGCTCGAGCCGGCATACCTTTTGATCTCGCCTGATTTTAGCCGCGACCAGTAGGAGTTGAGCTCTCTCTTCACGATCGGCATCAGGACGTAAAGCGCCGCGATGTTGACGACGGCCATGGCGAAGATAGCCGCATCGGAGAAGTCGATGACGGGCCCGAGGCTCGCCGCTGCGCCGATGACGACGAAGATGCAGAAGGTGACCTTGAAGACAATCTCTTTCGTCTTGCCCTCGCCGAAGAGGTAGGTCCAGGCCTTCAAGCCGTAATAGGACCAGGAGAGCATGGTCGAGAAGGCGAAGAGGATCACCGCAATCGCGAGCACGATCGGGAACCACGAGAACGCCGTCGCGAAGGCCGCCGATGTCAGCGCGACGCCAGACGTATCGCCAACTGTCTGGATGGTCGTGCCGTCGTCGTTGAGGATGAACATGCCGTTGGCATCTGTGATCAGCTGATCCGAAATGATGATGACGAGGGCGGTCATCGTGCAGATGACGACCGTGTCGATGAACGGCTCCAGCAGCGAAACGAAGCCCTCGGTGATCGGCTCCTTGGTCTTGACCGCCGAGTGAGCAATGGCTGCCGAGCCGACGCCGGCTTCGTTGGAGAAGGCAGCGCGTCGGAAACCTTGGATCAGCGCCCCGACGAGGCCGCCGGCGACGCCGAGACCGGTAAAGGCTCCTTCGAAAATCCGCCCGAAGGCGACGCCGATCTGGTCAATATTGGCGAGAATGATGATGAGCGCGGCCACCACGTAAAGAACGCCCATGAAAGGAACCACTTTCTCCGTGACCCGCGCGATCGACTTGATGCCACCGACGATGACGGCAAAGACGACCGCAGCGAAGACGATGCCGGTAATCCAGCCCGGAAAGTCTCCGAAGATGTTGGCGAGCTGGGCGTGAGCTTGGTTGGCTTGGAACATATTGCCACCACCAAGCGAGCCGAGAATGCAGAAGATCGCGAAGAGGACCGCAAGAAACCTGCCCCCGGGCATCCCCCGTTCCTTGAAGCCTTTCTCCATGTAATACATTGGGCCGCCGGAGACGGTGCCGTTCGGGAATTCATTCCGATATTTTACGCCGAGCGTGCATTCGGTGAACTTTGAGGCCATGCCCATCAGGCCGGCGAGGATCATCCAGAAAGTCGCGCCGGGGCCGCCGATACCGATCGCGACGGCCACGCCAGCGATGTTGCCGAGGCCGACGGTACCCGACAACGCCGTTGCAAGTGCCTGGAAGTGGCTGACCTCACCGGCGTCGTTCGGATCGGAATAATCGCCCTTCACCAGTTGGATGGCATGCTTGAAGGCGCGGAACTGAATGAAGCCGAAGTAGACGGTGAAGATCGTCGCCCCGACGACAAGCCAGAGCACGATCCAAGGGAAGGAGGTTCCGGGCAGATTCGAGAAGATAAAACTGACAAACCAGCCGGTCGCGACGCTGAAGACGTCGTTGACTGCGGCGTCGATGCCGCCGGCTTCCGCACCCTCCTGGGCAAGGGCGGTGACGCTGAATGCGAACAGGTGGACAAGTGCGACAGGTATCAGGAGCCGTCGTGTCATTGGGTGCTATCCTCAGGAAACGATTGTCACGGGCACGCTGGCGGATGTCGCAAGCTTGACGGATACGGTGCCGAAGAAGCGCGATGCGATACCGCCCTCCGAGCCCCGTGCGATGATGATCTGCTCGGCGTGATTCTCGACGGCCACTGCATTCAGGATCTCGGCAGCGTTCCCGTGCCGGACCTTGCATTCCGCCTTGAAACCATCAGCCGCCAGTTCCTTGATCATCGGGTCCAGAACACGTGATTTCGCGACGTGAATTTCCTCCTCGCGACGATTGTGGCGCTGCTCGTTCTCCTCGGCGCTCTGGAAGGTGTAGGGCGACCATTCGATGACGTAGACCAGCATGAGCGTACAATCGCCAATCAGCTTGGACAGCCTCTGACCATGAGCGAGCGCCCTCTTGCTCGCGGGACTCCCATCGATCCCAATTACCAATGTCGTTGTCACGCAGGCTCCTTCCGACAGTATTCGAGCACTCTTGCGCGGAACAGGCGGTAATTGTATCGCCTTGTTCAGCGTCAAAGAGATCGCGACCCCTTGGTTCGCAGCAGTTTAAAGTTTAACCCCGAGCGTTCTGAAAGGCGCACGACCTTTGGAGGCCGATTCCGACTTTCGAATTGACGTCAAATGCTTGTCATGACTTCGCGCGGTCATAAGCCACCGTTCGATCGACATCGAAAAACGATAAAGCACTACGAGGACAAATTTTCGTCACTTGAATTGGATGCTCAAAATCCGTGCCGGTCAAGCCGGCTACGGAATTTTTTCGGACTTACATCCACTTTTTTGATGATTTCATCGATTTGAATGATGGATCGTCGACGTGCCATCAGCGAGAGCGGAGTGGGCGGCCGAAACGAAGGCATGGTATCGGCTCGCGACCGTCCGCTTCGAAGCACCGCCGTACGCGGGCGATCCATTCAAAATGCGCGGATAAACGTCGGAATGTCGACGATAGATCGGCATGTGCGACGAAACCTACCGATGAAGGTCTCGTGAACGCTGCTGTCCCTTTGCGAACGCGAGGGCCCATCATACATCCGTTGCGATGCAATCCGCACCAGAAGAGTGACCGATGGTGACAAGCCCATTGACGAGATACGTGCCGAAACGCCTGCGCAAGGATAAGATTGAAATCCCGACCGTGCGGCTTTCGGGTGCGATCATGGCAACCGGCGGGGGGATCGAGCGCCAGGTGCTTTCGATGGCGGGGGTCGCCCCGATGTTGGAGAAAGCGTTCTCGCAGAAAGGCTCGCCAGCGGTGGCGGTCATCGTCAATTCGCCGGGAGGTTCGCCGGTCCAGTCGCGGCTGATCTACAAGCGCATTCGCGATCTGGCCGAAGACAAGAAGAAGAGGGTGTTGGTCTTCGTGGAGGACGTCGCGGCGTCCGGCGGCTACATGATCGCCTGCGCCGGCGACGAGATCATCGCCGATCCGTCCTCCATTGTCGGATCGATCGGCGTCGTCTCGGGCTCGTTCGGTTTCGTCGAGGCGATCTCGAAGCTCGGCATCGAGCGGCGGGTCCACACAGCGGGCAAGAACAAGGTGACGTTGGATCCTTTTCAGCCCGAAAAGCCCGAAGACGTGGAGCGGTTGAAAGCTCTTCAGCTCGATGTTCACGACACTTTCATCGATCTCGTAAAGGCCTCCCGCAAGAACAAGTTGGCTGAGAACGACGACCTTTTCACCGGCCTTTTCTGGTCAGGCAGGCAGGCCCTCGATCTCGGGCTGATCGATCGACTAGGCGATCTTCATAGCGTCGTCCGCGAGCTGTACGGCGAAAAGGCCGAGCCGAAACTATACACGCCGAAGACCGGTTTTCTGGGACGAACCAAGCCCGGCGTCGGCGTCGGCGTCGGCATCGAGCTCGGATCGCAGGCCGGGATGGGCGAGGCGATCGGCGCAGGCGTCGTAGACCGCATTCACGCGCTGGCAGAGGAGCGTGCGCTTTGGGGGCGTTACGGCCTATGACGAAGAGTTCAGCCCGCCTTGATCACCAGCGACGTTCGGCGTGCCCATATCAATAAATGAACGCTTGTCCGCGGTACGGCGAGCGCGCATACTACATGACGTTCGGAACCCGTCACGTGATCGATCTGATGCCCCAGTTTCTCCTTCTCGGCCTCGTCGGGGCCGCCGCGCTTTACGGCTATAAGCAGATGAAGCGTGATGCTGAACAGTTGGCTGAACGAAACCGTCGCGCGGAAGCCGAAACGCGCACCGGCGCGCAGGGCACCTTGGTGCGTGGACAGGACGGTGTCTACCGCGTGAAGAAGGACTGAGCGCGCCGAGCGGAGGTCATCGATCCGCTTCTGTCCGCCCGCCCAGCATGGTCGCGCACCGCGCTTGACCCTCGGCGCTGCGCCGTGGCAACTCGCTGATCGACCGCGCGGCGTTCGATCTCGTTGCGCATGATGCTCGACGAAAGTTCCTCTTCATGCCCGACATGACCCCTCACATGGACCCGCGCCGTTCCTTCCAGGCGCTGATCCTGACACTTCACCGCTATTGGGCCGATTACGGCTGCGTGGTGCTGCAGCCTTACGACATGGAAGTTGGGGCTGGCACCTTCCATCCGGCGACGACCCTGCGTGCGCTCGGGCCAAAGGCCTGGAATGCGGCATATGTCCAGCCATCCCGGCGACCGAAGGACGGGCGCTACGGTGAAAACCCAAACCGGCTCCAGCATTATTACCAATACCAGGTGATTCTGAAGCCGAATCCTTCGAACCTGCAGGAGCTCTACCTCGGCTCCCTTAAGGCGATCGGCATCGATCCGCTGCTACACGATATTCGTTTCGTTGAAGACGATTGGGAAAGCCCGACGCTGGGTGCCTGGGGCCTCGGCTGGGAGTGCTGGTGCGACGGCATGGAGGTCTCGCAATTCACCTACTTCCAGCAGGTCTGCGGCATCGAATGCGCGCCGGTGTCGGGTGAATTGACCTATGGGCTGGAACGCCTAGCCATGTATGTCCAGAACGTCGACAACGTCTACGATCTCAACTTCAACGGCCGAGAGGGTGATGAGAAAGTCACCTATGGCGATGTCTTCCTGCAGGCCGAGCAGGAGTATTCCCGCTATAACTTCGAGATGGCCGATACCGAGATCCTCCATCGGCATTTCGACGAGGCAGAGCGCCAATGCGCGGCAATCCTGACAGCCGGCACGCCGGCTAAGGCCGGCAACGACAACGCTCCCGGCACGGCGGCCTCGCTGCACAAATGTGTGCTGCCGGCCTATGACCAGTGCATCAAGGCGTCCCATGCCTTCAATCTGCTCGATGCCCGAGGCGTCACATCGGTAACCGAACGCCAGAGCTACATCCTGCGTGTCCGCAACCTCGCTCGCCAGTGCGGTGAAGCATTCCTAATGACGGATGCTGGGGGTGCGAATGCGAAGACGGGCGAAGCCGCGGCCTGACGTCCATCTAGATCGCGTAATGAGAAAAGTTCGTTCGTTGTCGAGCGAACTCCGGGCGGGTGAACCCGAAAGCGTGCGATCTAAATATTGACTTATCTCCTCTTACGCAAAGTTCTCTCCGAACAACGGGAAAGATGAGACGATGCGCTGGCGCGGACGCAGGCAATCGAGCAATATCGAGGATCGGCGGGGCCGTAGCGGCGGGTTTTCCCGCGGCGGATTGCGACCGGGCGGCGGCTTGCGGCTACCGGTCAAGTCCGGCGGCGGGCTCGTCACTCTCCTGATCGTCGGCGCCATTGCCTGGTTCGTTTTCGGGATCAACCCGATTGCGCTTTTTGGCGGCGACATCGGCGGGCAGGGCAGTTATCAGACGAGCCAGACCGGCGCGGGAGGCGGTGTTCAATCGACGCCGGGCGAAACGGACGATTTCGTCGCGACGGTTCTCGCCGACACCGAAGATGTCTGGGGTCGTCGCTTCGAGGAAGCCGGCGAGATCTATCCAGAGCCGACGCTGGTCCTGTTCAACGACCGTGTCCAGTCGGCCTGTGGCATCGCCGGTTCCGCGACCGGGCCGTTCTACTGTCCGGGAGACCAGCAACTCTACATCGACCTGACGTTTTTCGAGCAGCTCCAGCAACAACTCAACGCGCCGGGCGACTTTGCGCAGGCCTATGTCGTGGCGCATGAGGTGGGCCATCACATCCAGAACCTCACCGGCGTTCTCGGCCGGCTGAACGAAGCCCGCCGAACGCTGCCGCAGGACGAGGCAAACGCCCTCTCAGTGCGGGTCGAGCTCCAGGCCGACTGCTATGCCGGCATCTGGGCGCACGAGACGCGGTCCGCCGGCTATATCGAACCGGGCGATATCGACGAGGCGCTGAACGCCGCCTTCCAGATCGGTGACGATACTCTGCAACGGCGCAGCCAGGGCACGGTGGTCCCGGACAGCTTCACACACGGCACGTCCGAGCAGCGGCAGGAGTGGTTCCGGCGCGGTTACGAGACAGGCGATTTCGGGGCGTGCGATACGCTGGAGGGAAGGCTATAGCTGGTCCGATGGCATCGCTCGATCGTTTCAGGCGGAATGCAAGTCGAAGGCTCCGTTCAGATTCGACGGATTGGGAGCGCAAGCTCTGGGCGCATCTTTGGAGAATTCCGCTCAAACACGGGCATTTCCGTCGTCAAGCGCCGATTGGAAAATACATCGTAGACTTCGCATGCCATACGCTCAAACTCGTTATCGAGATTGATGGTGCCCAGCATAATCAGGACGCAAACTTGCAGCGGGACGCAGAGCGTGATCGATGGCTGTCGTCGCAAGGATATCGGGTCGTGCGCTTTACCAACGACGACGTAAAACACCAAATCAACGCGGTTCTTGACACGATCTATGCGGTGGTCGAAGAGCGTCGGCTATTCAAGGGCGATCGTTGAAGCTCTGCCCACCTCCCCCTCGTGGGGAGGTCGCACCGAAGGTGCGGGTGGGGGGAGACGACGTCACATCACCCCACCCCGCGATCGTTCCGATCGCGACCCTCCCCATCAAGGGGAGGGTGGAAATCTGCCGAGCCCATGCCCGACCTTCTTCTCGAACTCCGCTCCGAGGAAATTCCTGCCCGCATGCAGCGCAAGGCGGCGGGGGACCTCAAAAAGCTCGTCACCGATGCGCTGGTGGAGGCGGGGCTCACCTATGAGGGGGCGCGGGAATACTGGACGCCGCGCCGGCTGACGCTCGATGTGCGCGGTGTCGATGCCTCCTCCAAGAACGTGAACGAGGAGCGCAAGGGCCCGCGCACGGATGCGCCGGAGAAGGCGATACAGGGCTTTTTGCGCGGGGCGGGGCTTTCCTCGATCGAGGAAGCCGAGACGCGCTCGGACCCGAAGAAGGGCGATTTTTATGTCGCGGTGATCCGTAAACCCGGCCGGCCGGCCGAGCAGATCATCGCGGAAGTGATGCCCGGCATCATCCGCAATTTCCCGTGGCCGAAATCGATGCGCTGGGGCCCGGCCTCGCGCGAGCCGGGCTCGATGCGTTGGGTGCGACCGCTTCAGTCGATCCTCTGCACCTTCGGGCCGGAGACCGAGGAGCCTGTGGTGGTCGATTTCGAGGTGTCCGGCATCCGCTCGGGCAACACGACGGTCGGCCATCGTTTCCATGCGCCCGAGAGTTTCATGGTGCGCCGCTTCGACGACTATGTCGACAAGCTGGAAAAGGCCCACGTCATTCTCGATGCCGAGCGGCGCAAGGAGATGATCCGCACCGATGCGGAAAACCGCGCCTTCGCGCTGGGGCTGGAAGTCGTGCCGGACGAGGGGCTGCTGGAAGAGGTGTCCGGGCTGGTCGAATGGCCGGTGGTGCTGATGGGCAGTTTCGACGAGGCGTTCCTCGCAATCCCGCCCGAAGTGATCCAGCTCACCATCAAGGTGAACCAGAAGTGCTTCGTCACGCGGCCCGTCGGGTCCGAGCCGCAGGCTCGCAAGGCCGAACGGCCGTCGCCCGGTCAGGGCGCCCCCGCGGAGCCGTCTGCGCAGCAGACTGGCGTGAGCGAAAACAACCGACTCTCCAACCACTTCGTACTCATCTCGAACATCGAGGCGAGCGATGGCGGCGAGGAAATCGCGCGGGGCAATGGCAAGGTGGTCCGGGCCCGGCTGTCGGACGCGCTCTATTTCTGGAAGACCGATCAGGCCGATCTTCCCGATCTGAAGAGCCTCGAACCGTCGGCTGAAAAGTTCGGGCTCGACCTGACGAAACCTCTCGACCAGCGGATGGCAAAGCTCGATGCGCAGGGCGTCACCTTCCACGCCAAGCTAGGCACGCAGGGCGAGCGCGTCCAGCGCATCGCGGCGCTGGCGGAAGCGATCGCCGGGGAGATCGCGGCACAGGTCACCGGCAATGGCGTGGCGACCAGCGAGGATGCGTTCGCGGCGGGCGAATTGAGAAGCACGGTTCGCCGTGCGGCGGTGCTGTCGAAGGCCGATCTGCCGACGGAAGCGGTCGGCGAGTTTCCCGAGCTTCAAGGCCTGATGGGCCGCTATTACGCGAAGCTTCAGGGCGAGCATCCGTCGGTTCAGGCGGCGATCGAGGAACACTACAAGCCCCTCGGCCCCGGCGATCAGGTGCCGCGCGATCCGGTCGCCATCTGCGTCGCACTGGCCGACAAGCTGGACATGCTGGTCGGCTTCTGGGCAATCGACGAGAAGCCGACGGGGAGCAAGGATCCGTATGCGTTGAGACGTGCGGCTTTGGGGGTGATCCGTATTTTGGTCGATAACCGTTTGGTGCTGAAATTCGGGAATTTCGATGTTTCCAGCGATCTCCTCGCCTTCTTCCATGACCGCCTGATGGTTCAGCTTCGCGATTCCGGTGCTCGGCACGATCTCGTCGATGCCGTCCTCTCTGGCTCTGGCGAACAGTCGAACGACGACCTCCTCGACATCACCCGCCGCGTCGAGGCGCTGGGACAGTTCCTCGGCGCCGAGGACGGGCAGAACCTTCTCGCGGGCTATCGCCGCGCGGCGAACATCCTTGCCGCCGAAGAGAAGAAGGGGACCACGATCGCCGCGTCCGTCGATGCCGACTGGATCGCCGCAAAGGGCGAGCACGAGGAGAAGGTGCTCGCCGGGGCGATCGATCGCGCCGAGATCGAGGTCGCCGAGGCGCTTGAAACCCGCGACTATGGGCAGGCCATGGCCGGCCTCTCGAAGCTGCGGGCGCCGGTGGACTCCTTTTTCGACAAGGTGCTCGTCAACGCCGAGGACGAGACCGTCCGCGCCAACCGCCTCGCACTTCTCGCCCGTATTCGCGCGGCCTGCGAGAAGGTGGCGGATTTCTCGAAGATTTCGGGGTAGGGGCCTTAACACCCCAAGCGTCGTCATGCTCGGCCCACGTGCCGAGCATCCAGGCGGTCTTGCCGCTGGGCGCCTGATCTCCCTTGACCATCCGCCCCATGTGCCGGCATCGCGCTGGGTCCTCGGGACGGCGCCCGAGGACGACGAGCCGCGGGGGCATCAGCGTGCCGTCGGAATCTGGCGTGCCGTGCTTATTTGGCGTGTCGAGGGACATTGGCCCATTGCATCCCGCCTTCCGCGCAAGGCGTTCGCGAGCTCCCCCAAATGCCACCAACCCCCCTATGGCCCATCCGCCACAGTGCGGCGCAACCGCCACAGGAAAGCGGCGTCATAAGATTTCGTTGAGGATCGTTTCCTAGACCTTTCTACAAATTGCGCGCGTTAACCACCGTTTAACCAAATCCCTGCGATGGTCGGCCGGAACTTGAATGCAGAGGTTTTGGTAACCGATGGCCAAGCACGTCGCGGTACTGATGGGCGGTTTATCCTCCGAGCGGCCGGTGAGCCTGCGCTCGGGGGAGGCGTGCGCGGCCGCGCTTGAAGGCGAGGGCTTTCAGGTCTCCCGAGTCGACGTCGACCGAAAGGTCGCCGAGACGCTTGCGACCTTGAAGCCGGACGTCGCCTTCAACGCTCTGCACGGACCCTACGGCGAGGACGGCCGCATCCAGGGGATCCTCGAATATCTGCAAATTCCCTACACCCATTCCGGTGTGACGGCTTCGGCTCTTGCGATGAACAAGCTTCTGGCAAAGACCGTCGTCATCTCGGCCGGGGTTCCGGTCGCCAAAGGCCACGTGATGAAGCGGCAGGAGATAGCCGATACGCACCCGTTTTCGCCGCCTTACGTGATCAAGCCGATCGCGGAAGGCTCGAGTTTCGGCGTCATCATCGTGCGCGAGGACCAGCCCCACCCGCCGCAGTCGCTCTCGTCGCCCGAATGGACCTTCGGCGAGGATCTGCTGGTCGAGCAGTTCGTGCACGGGCGCGAACTCACTTGCGCGGTGATGGGCGATGTCGCGCTCGACGTTTGCGAGATCACGACGGAGGGCCACGCCTTCTACGACTACGACTCCAAGTATTCCGACGGCGGCTCGGTCCACATCGTTCCGGCCGAGATTCCGGGCGATGTCGCGCGTAAGATCCAGGAATGGTCGCTGCTTGCCCACCGGGCGATCGGCTGCCGGGGCGTTACGCGTTCCGACTTCCGCTACGATGATCGCTTCGGGTCCGGTGGCGAGGTCGCGTGGCTCGAGGTCAACACCCAGCCGGGCATGACGCCGGTCTCGCTCGTGCCTGATATCGCTGCCAAGTCCGGACACAGCTTCGCCGATCTTGTTCGCTGGATGGTGGAGGATGCATCATGCGAGAGGTGAGGCGCGCTCTCAACCCGATCGGATCGCTGCTGGCGATGGCGCGCCGTTCGGCCGCCGGAATCGAACAGTTCGCGGGCCGGCTTGCCGAACTTCGGCTGCCGCGCTTCGGCCTCGTCGCAGGGGGATTGGTCGCCGGTTCCATTACCTATGGCGTCGTCCTTGGCGGGCACACGACGGCCGTCATCGACAGTATCGCTATACCGCTCGGCTTCTCGATCGAGACGATCGAGGTTTCCGGCAATTCGGAGACCTCCGAGATCGACATCCTGCAGGCGCTTTGGGGCACTGGGGCGCAGACGCTCATCAGTCTCGATCCGGCGATCGCCCAAGAGACTATCGAGGCGATGCCATGGATCGAGCGCGCCTCGGTTTCGAAATACTATCCGAACCGCATCGGAATCGATCTCATCGAGCATCGCCCTTACGCAGTCTGGCAGAGCAGCGAGAATTTCACGATCGTCGATCGGGAAGGGACCTCAATTGTGCCTTTCACGCCTGGCCGTTTCGACGTCTTGCCGGTTGTTGTCGGCGAGGGCGCGCCGACCGCCGCGGCTCGAATTCTCGATGAAATGGAAGAGTTTCCCGAGCTTCGCGCAAGCGTGAAAGCCTACGTTCGGGTCGGGGACCGGCGATGGGATCTCGCGCTCGAAAACGGCGTCACGATCCGTCTTCCGGAGAGAGAGCCGATCGCGGCACTGGCGGAGGTCGCGCGCATGGATCGAGAGCAGAGCTTGCTGGGCCGAGACATTCTGTCGGTCGACATGCGGGTTGCCGATCGTGTGGTCGTCAAGCTGACGCCGGGGGCGCTGGAACGCCGGGACGCTGCGCTGAAGGAGCGCAAGAAGATCCTCAAGCAGCAGTCGAAGGGTTAAGGGTCATGAGTTTCCTCTTCCGCAGACCCTCCGACGTGCCGCGCATGAAGCCCCTGTCTTCCCGCCGTACGCAGATCGTCTCCGTCCTCGACATCGGCTCGGAGAAGATGTCCTGCATGATCGGCCGGCTGCGTCCGCGTCCTGAGGGCGAGGTGCTGCGCGACCGCACGCATACGATCGAGGTGCTCGGCGTCGGACATCAGCGATCGCGCGGCGTCAAGTCCGGCAACGTCATCGACATCGAGGCAGCCGCCAAGGCAATCCGCGCTACCGTCGATGCGGCCGAAGCCGCAGCAGGCCTCTCGGTCGGTTCGCTCATCGTCTCGCTCACGGCCGGGCGGCTCAAAAGCTATCGCGGCAGCGCCTCGCTCGAACCACTCGCAGCCATTACCCAGTCGGACGTCGACTTCGTGGAGTCCCAGGCGGCGCGCATCCAGTTCGAACCGAACCGTCTCGCTCTCCATTCCGTGCCCTTCGATCTTGCGATCGACGGCGAGGGCGGCGTCGAGAACCCGGTCGGCATGACGGCGGGAACGCTGAGCGCCGACATGCATGTCCTGACTGCCGAGGAAGCGCCGCTGCGCAACCTCGAAGCGGCTCTCAACGAGGCGCATATTGAGGTCGAGGCCTTCGTCGCGACGCCTTATGCCAGCGCGCTTGCGACGCTCGTCGAAGACGAGGCCGCAATGGGCTCGGCTGCGATCGACATGGGTTCGGGCACGACGACGATCGCGATCTTTCATAACGGCCGTTTCGTCTATGCCGACCAGGTGGCGATCGGCGGAAGCCATATAACAATGGATCTCGCTCGTGGGCTGTCGATCCATCCGGCGGATGCCGAGCGGCTGAAAGTGGTGAACGCCTCGATCCTGCCGCAGATCGCCGACGAGGACGATGTCATCACCATTCCTTCGCTCGGGGAAGCGGGCAACGACGAGACGGTGACCGTCTCGAGGGCGACGATCGCCAAGATCGTACGGCCTCGTGTCGAGGAAATCCTCGAACTCGTCCGCGATCGCCTGAACGCCTCCAATCTCGGTCACGTGATCGGCAAACGCGTCGTCCTTACGGGCGGTGCGAGCCAGCTGTCGGGCCTGCCCGACACCGCCCGGGCCATTCTTCAGCGCAATGTCCGCCTCGGCCGCCCGGTCGGCGTCGCTGGACTGACGACCGCGCACAAATCGCCTGCGTTTTCGGCGGCCGTCGGCCTGCTGATCTATCCGCAGGTGGTACATCGCGAGACCGTCGCGACGACATCGATCGCGGCCCGCATGTTCGACCAGTCGACAAAGGCGGGCCGATTCGGAACCTGGCTGAGACGAAGCATCTGAACACCGCTGGTTCGACCCCGGAGCGGCGGACCGGCACCTGACAAAAGAAACGGCGCGTGCCGCGCGTCGCCCGAGACTAGAATTTTATCATTCGGCCGCGCGGCAAGAACGGCCTTTGAAACCTGGAGAGAGGATCAAGGCAATGAGCATCACACTCAACAAGCCCGACATCACCGAGCTGAAGCCACGCATCACCGTCTTCGGTGTCGGCGGCGGTGGCTGCAACGCCGTCAACAACATGATCACCGCCGGGCTTGAAGGCGTCGAATTCGTCATCGCCAATACCGATGCGCAGGCACTTCGCTCGTCCAAGGCCGAACGCGTCGTCCAGATGGGCGTCGCCGTCACCGAAGGTCTCGGCGCGGGTTCGCAGCCCGAGGTCGGCCGGGCGGCCGCCGAGGAATCGATCGACGAGATCTGCGACCACCTGCTCGGCTCGCACATGTGCTTCGTCACCGCCGGCATGGGTGGCGGCACCGGCACCGGCGCAGCGCCGGTCGTCGCCAAGGCGGCCCGTGAGAAAGGCATTCTCACCGTCGGCGTCGTCACCAAGCCGTTCCACTTCGAAGGCCAGCGCCGTCTCCGGATCGCCGATCAGGGCATTGAGGACCTGCAGAAGAACGTCGACACCCTCATCGTCATCCCGAACCAGAATCTGTTCCGGATTGCCAACGACAAGACCACTTTCGCCGACGCCTTCGGCATGGCCGACCAGGTGCTCTATTCGGGCGTCGCCTGCATCACCGATCTGATGGTGAAGGAAGGCCTCATCAACCTCGATTTTGCGGACGTCCGCTCCGTGATGCGCGAGATGGGCAAGGCCATGATGGGTACAGGTGAAGCTTCGGGTGAGGGCCGTGCGCTCGCCGCCGCGGAAGCTGCGATCGCGAACCCGCTGCTCGACGAGACCTCGATGAAGGGTGCCAAGGGTCTCCTGATTTCGATCACCGGCGGCCGCGACCTGACCCTCTTCGAGGTCGACGAGGCGGCGACGCGCATCCGCGAAGAGGTGGACGCAGACGCCAACATCATCCTCGGCGCGACCTTCGACGAGAATCTCGAAGGCGTCATCCGCGTCTCGGTGGTTGCGACTGGCATCGACAAGATCGTCGAAGACAAGCCGATGCCCCGCTCCGAGCCGGCACAGCGTCCTGCCGCCTCGACGCCTTCGGTTCCTGCCAAACCCGTTCCCGCCGCAGCGCCGGTCGCCGAGAAGAAGCGGGTCGAGGCTACTGCTGCCAAGCCCGCTATGCCGGCGCCACAGCCGCGCGCTACGAACGACGACCTCGACATGGACGACGATTTCACGGCCGCCCTTGCTGCCGAGATCGCACAAGTGAAGCCGGAAGCGGGAAGCCAGCCTGGTCAGGTCCGCATGCCCAAGATCGAGGACTTCCCGCCTGTGGTGAAGACCGAGATCGAGAACCGTGCCGCCCAAGCCGAGTATGCGCATGACGACAAGGGACCGATGGGCCTCCTGCGTCGCCTGACGACGGGCCTGTCTCGCCGCGAGGAGACCGAGGAGTCCGCAGCGCCGGAAGCGCGCAAGGCCGAAGCGTCGAAACAGACGGCAGCGCAGCCGGCACCCCGTCGCCAAGCCGCCGAGTCCTCTGCCCGGCCGGCGCCGCAACCGCGGGCACTGGCCGAAGAGGACCATCTCGAGATTCCTGCCTTCCTCAGACGTCAGGCAAACTAAATCCAATATCTATTGCAGATCGGACACAGGCCCGTCGGACGTTCCGGCGGGCCTGCTTTGTCGTAAGCACTTGTAAATCAAGGTTTTCTATTCTTGAGCCAAGCTTTCCCGGTAACACGGAGTAAAGAAGCGTGATTTGGTTATTTGCATGCCGCAATTTAGGTAATCAGACACGACACCGGAATCGGCGAAGCATGGGGGTGCCAAGCCAAAACAGCTCCGGGATCTGAGGGGAAATCCACCGATCGCTCCATGAAGCGCCTCGCTGCTTCATAAGCATGGTGGGAAAGGTTGCGCCAAGTGTTGATGTACCAGCAGACGATCGCCGCAAAGATTACGTTCGACGGCGTTGGTGTCCACAGCGGCATGCCGGTCTCACTCAATCTCATTCCCGCAGACGCAGATACCGGTATCGTTTTCCGACGTCGCCTCGACGACGGTGCGGTCCGCGATATTCAGGCGATCGCAACCAATGCGCCGCTCGGCGACCTGTCCACGATGATCGGCGATAACGACGGCGTCATGATCGCCACCATCGAGCACCTCATGGCGGCTCTCTATGCAGCTGGCGTCGACAACGCTGTCGTCGAGATCAACGCCGGTGAGACGCCGATCATGGACGGTTGCTCTGCAATTTTCACTTCCGCGATCGATGAGACGGGTCTCGTCAGCCAGCCAGTCAAGCGCCGGTATATCAAGATTCTGAAGAGGGTCACGGTTGAGCACAACGGTGCCCGCGCAGAATATCGTCCGTATAACACGACGCGCTTCGAGGTCGAAATCGAATACGATTGCGATGCCATCGGCCGCCAGTCTTACGCTGCTGACCTCACGCCGGATCGATTCAAGCGCGATCTCGCCAGGGCACGCACGTTCGGTTTCATGAAGGATGTGGAGCGGCTGTGGGCCGCCGGCTACGCGCTCGGATCTTCGCTGGAGAATTCCGTCGTCATCGATGTGGACGGCGGCATCGTCAATCCTGATGGCCTCCGCTACGAGGACGAGTTCGTGCGGCACAAAGCCTTGGATGCCGTAGGCGATCAGGCGCTTGCCGGCGCCCGTATCCTTGGCTGCTATTCGTCCTATCGGGGTGGTCACCGCCTGAACGCAATGGCGCTTCGAGCGCTTCTCGCCGACCCAACTGCCTACGAGATCGTCGAGCTTCCGGTCCGTCGTGTTGATCCGGTCCGGCACGCGCCGCTGGTCGCGGTCGCAGCGCCCGCTTACGGCCCGCAGATGCTTTGACGGCGGACTGCGCCTTCGGCGCAACGCTCCTGCCGTCATCCATGTCCACGCAACGTCACACCGCCATAAAAACGCCTTCTCGCACCGATCTGAGACGGGTCGGGGTATTGAGTTTTTCCCAAGAGGATGTGACCGCGTTCGGGCAGGGGAAACCGACAGGGGGATGATCAGGCAATGATGACGACGTTCGGCGCATTCATGCGCAAGGCCTCGTTGACCGTTCTCGTCGCTGCGACCGCCGGGCTTGCTTCCGGTTGCATGTCGGACGGCGGCTCGGATGTGGACGTACTCGCTCTCGCCGCCCAGACCGAGCGACCGGAGGTCCTCTACAATCAGGGTCTTGCCAATCTGGAGGGCGGAAACCTCGGGGAGGCGTCAGCCAAGTTCAAGGCGATCGACCGGCAGCATCCCTACACGGACTGGGCACGCAAGGCCCTCGTGATGGGCGCCTTTACCAGCTATCGTTCGGGCGCCTACGAGGAGGCCATCAACTCCTCGAAGCGCTACCTTTCGCTCTATCCGGGCACCGAGGACGCGGCCTACGCCCAATACATCATGGGCCTTTCCTACTGGCGTCAGATTCCCGACATCACCCGTGACCAGACGGCCGCTGGTCGAACGGCCCAGGCGATGCGGGGCGTGATCGACAACTATCCCGACTCCGAATACGTACCGGACGCTCAAACGAAGCTTCGAATTGCTCGTGACCAGTTGGCCGGCAAGGAACTGCAGGTCGGACGCTACTATCAGGAGCGCAACGAATACGTAGCGGCAATCAATCGCTTCAAGAATGTCGTTGACGTCTATCCGGAAACCCGGCAGGTCGAGGAGGCGCTGGCTCGCCTGACGGAAACCTATCTTGCGATGGGGCTCGTCCGAGAAGCCCAGGCCTCTGCTTCCGTGCTCGGCCAGAACTATCCGGACTCGCAGTGGTATCAGGATTCTTACGCGCTCCTTCTGGGACGCGGCTAACATCAGCTTTTTGACGTTCCGTCGAGGAGTTGCGAGCATCGACCGGCCCGCCCATTGCGGGCCGTTTGCATTCGGAGGATAGGCAAGTGAGCCGGTTTCGCCTATCTACGGGCGGGCTTCAAGCGGACCGTCCTCCGCATGGGGCTACTCGCCATTTTTTTGCGCCGATCCAAGCCCGCACATGCTCGTTCACCTCGCAATTCGCGATATCGTCCTCATCGAACGGCTCGACCTGTCGCTGAGCGAGGGTCTCGCCGTTCTGACCGGCGAGACGGGTGCAGGCAAGTCCATCATGCTCGACGCGTTGTCTCTAGCCCTCGGTGGGCGTGGTGACGGCTCGCTGGTGCGCCATGGCGCCGAACGCGGCGAGGTGACGGCGGTCTTCGATGTGCCAGGCACCCACCGGGTGCGGGAGGTGCTCAGCGAGAACGGCTATGACAATGACAGCGACGTCATTCTCAGGCGAGTTCAGAACGCTGACGGTCGTACGCGGGTCTTTGTCAATGACCGTCCAGCCAGCGTCGGCCTGATGCGCGAACTCGGTGAAGCCTTGGTTGAAATCCACGGTCAGCATGCCGACCGCGCGCTCGTCGATGCCGGCGCCCACCGCGATCTTCTCGACGCCTTCGGCGGTCTCCAGCCATTGGTGGCCGAGGTCAGCACTGCTTTTAGCGCTTGGCGCCGGGCGCGCGCTGAACTCGATCAGTACCTGAAGAAAGTTGAGGCGGCGGCCCGCGAGGCCGATTATCTGCGCGCGAGTGTCGACGAACTCTCCGAACTTGCACCGGTCGCCGGCGAAGAGGAGGAACTCGCCGAGCGTCGCGCGATCATGATGAAGTCGGAAAAGATCGCGACCGACGTCAACGACGCGAACGACGAGCTCTCAGGCCCAACCTCGCCAATGCCATCTCTCGTCAATCTGCTGAAGCGGCTCGACCGAAAACGCGACGAGGTTCCGGGCCTCCTCGACGAGGTGATCGAGCGGCTTGGTACGGGCGTCGACGCACTCTCGGACGCTCAAATGGCGCTGGAAACGGCCATGCGTTCGCTCGAATTCGACCCGCGCGCTTTGGAGGAGGCCGAGGAGCGCCTCTTTGCCCTGCGTGCTGCGAGCCGCAAGTTTTCCGTGCCTGTCGACGAATTGCCTGATCTGACGGCGAAGATGGTCGGCGATCTCGCCGAACTCGATGCCGGCGAGGAGCGTGTCCATACGCTGGAAGCCGAGGTTGCCGAGCGTCGGAAGACCTATGATGGCCTTGCATCGCGGCTCTCGGAACGCCGGTACGAGACGGCTGAAACGCTGACCGAGGCGGTCATGGGGGAACTACCCGATCTGAAGCTCGAACGCGCCGCGTTCATCGTCAATATCGTTCGGACTGAGGATAGAGGCAGCGCGAGCGGGATCGACGATATCGAGTTCCACGTGCGTACCAATCCCGGAACGCGGGCAGGCCCGATGATGAAGGTTGCTTCCGGCGGCGAACTCTCGCGTTTTCTGCTGGCCTTAAAGGTTGCGCTCGCCGATCGCGGCTCCGCACCGACGCTCGTCTTCGATGAGATCGACACTGGCGTGGGCGGTGCTGTTGCCGATGCGATCGGGCGGCGGCTAGCACGGCTTTCCCAGACCGTTCAGGTGCTTGCCGTCACCCACGCGCCGCAGGTCGCTGCGCGGGCGGCGACGCATCTCCTGATTTCCAAGGCCGATACGGCTGAGGCCGATAGGGTAGCGACCCGCGTTTCTGAGATAAAGAGCGACACCCGGCGCGAGGAGATCGCGCGCATGCTGGCGGGCGAGACCGTGACCGACGAGGCCCGAGCCGCCGCCGACCAGTTGATCGGAATGAGGGCCTGAATGATAGTGCCCGCCGACAAACCGCTCGTCATCGCAGGGGCAGGCCCGGTCGGCTTGGCGCTTGCCGTCGAGGCGGTGCGGCGTGGCCTTGACGTGCGGATTGTCGACCGGGACGAGGGACCGACCGCGCCAGAAGAATCCCGCGCGCTGGGAATCTTACCGACGACCCTCGCCGTGCTGCGCGCGTCCGGTGTCTCCGAACGGCTTCTGGCGGAAGGCCAACCCATCCGCCGTGTGAAGATCGCGTGGGCCGGCCGGCCGGCGGCCGAATTCTCGCTCGAGGCGGCCAGCACCCCGACACCGTTCATCCTTTCTCTGCCGCAGGGGCGCACCGAACGCGCGATGATCGACTGGCTCTCCGGGCGCGGGGTCGAAGTCGAATGGGGTGTCGAACTGACGGGCTTGGAAGATACTCGCTCTCCGACCGCGATCCTGTCGACGGGCGAGCGGCTCGCGGCCTACGCTCTCGCGGGCTGCGACGGTATTCATTCTGCCGTGCGCGCACATCTCGATTTGCCTTGGGTTGGCGACCGTTATCCGACGAAGTTCGCTCTAGCTGATATCCGTCTCAGGACGCCGATCGAAGCTGATTGTGTCCAGCTTTCGCTGGGCGGCCCAAACGGTACGCGCGCTTTTCTGCCGTTCTGCCCTGATTTCGGCCGGCTGATCGGCGTGGTGGACGATCCTCAGACGCTCGTTGACGAGCGCAACGATATCGCATCGGTCGGTTGGACATCGAGCTTCGAGGTAGCCTTCCACCGCGCCGAGCGGATGTCGCGCGGCATGGTCTTTCTGGCCGGTGATGCCGCGCACGAGCATTCCCCGGTCGGTGGGCGCGGCATGAATCTCGGGATCTGGGATGCAGCCTGGCTGGCTTATCTTCTCAGCGAGAAGCGTGCCAGCGAGTACGAGATGCGTCGTATGCCGAGCGTGAAGAAAGTGCTCGAACAGACCCGCTCAATGACAGACACCGTCACTGCTCCTCCAAGGTGGACCGGCGCTGTCCTTCGCTTCGCACTTCCCGCGGCTTTGAAACTGCCACTGGTCCGCAGGCGGATCGCGAACCGTCTACTTGCGCTCGATTTGCCGCAACCCGTGTGGCTTTGAGCTTCGGCGACTAGAGGTCGTCGTCCTGCGCGCCACCCATGATCGAGGCGTAGTCCTTGCCGCCGTAGAAGACGTTCACCACGACGATCTCCGCGTCGAAAATCCGATAGAGGATGACCGTCGAGCGCTCGAACGGAACGAGGCGGATGCCCTCACCGAGATCGGATCGCGCGACTCCGCCGCGAGGGGCGTTGCCGATCTTCATGCAGCGAGCCTTGATCCGATCCGTAAAGCCCAAAGCGACATCGGTCGATCCGGAGAGGTCCGCGATGAATCGACCGATCTCAGTCAGGTCCCGGATAGCCTGTTCCGAGAGCCGGACCGCGAGTGTTCGCATCGATCAGCGGGACGATGTGATATTCTGCCGGACGCGCACGAAAGCCTCCTCGATCGGCACTGAGGGACGCGGATCGGCCAGGGAGGCGGCCACCTTGTCGCGGATCTCTTCGAGCCGCTTTTTGCGAGCCGCCGCATCGCGTGCGGCGATCCATTCCGCCAGCGCTTCGGCGACGGCGTCGCTCGTTGTGCCGTATGCGCCGGACCGAACCTCGTCTTCGAGGAAGCTGACCATCTTCGAGGGCAGCGTCACGCTCAATTCTCTAGGCATCGTCCGCGGTCGTCCTCTCGGTCGTTCGTCGATCAGCTTAAAATGGGGACCGCGCCGCGGCAAGGAAGGATGCAGGCGTGAGACGCCAAGCCATTCGCCTTTCCTTTCGAGTGCGATATGGGAGGGTTCCCATCGAGATCGAGCAGGAGCAGCGCGGAGAATGGCCGAAACACCGGTCGAGAACCTGGACGAAACGGAAGCTGCGTCAGAGCTGGAGCGACTCGCCCGGGAGATCGCCGAGCACGACCGGGCCTATTACGGCGACGACGCGCCGACGCTTTCCGATGCAGACTATGACGCTCTGCGGCGTCGGAATACCGCCATCGAGGCGCGGTTTCCTGCGCTGATCCGCGCCGATTCGCCGTCGAAGCGCGTCGGCGCCGCGCCCTCGACGACGTTCGCCAAGGTACGCCATGCCGTGCCGATGCTTTCCCTCGACAACGCCTTCACCGAAGAAGACGTCGCTGACTTCGCCAAGCGCGTTCGGCGTATCGCGAAGCTCCAGGACACCGACGGACTGGGCATCACGGCTGAGCCGAAGATCGACGGTCTCTCTCTGTCGCTTCGCTATGTGAACGGAGAACTGGAAACCGCCGCGACGCGAGGAGATGGGACGGTCGGGGAGGATGTAACCCCAAACGCACGAACGGTCGATGACATCCCGGTGCGGATCGACCGCGCGCCGAAAGTCTTCGAGGTCCGTGGCGAGGTTTACATGGCTCATGCGGATTTTGCCGCGCTCAACGAGCGCCAGGAAGCGGCCGGCAAACCGCGCTTTGCCAATCCGCGCAATGCGGCCGCCGGCTCGCTGCGCCAGAAGGATGCGGAGGTCACGCGGTCACGGCCCTTGCGCTTTTTCGCTTACGCCTGGGGCGAGGCGAGCGAGGTGCCGGGCGAGACGCAGAGCGAGGTCGTCGCAGCGATCGGCAAGTTTGGGTTTCCAGTCAACGAACTCATGCAGCGCTTCGAGACCATCGACGCGCTGATCGAGCATTATCGCCGGATCGAGGAGAACCGGGCGAGTTTAGGTTACGATATCGACGGCGTTGTCTATAAAGTCGACGATCTGAGATTGCAGAAGGATCTCGGCTTCGTCTCGCGCTTTCCGCGGTGGGCGATCGCCCACAAGTTCGCGGCGGAGAAGGCAACGACTGTCCTCAAGGGCATCGATGTCACCACAGGGCGCACCGGTGCGCTCAACCCGATCGCACGGCTGGAGCCGGTGACTGTCGGCGGGGTCGTCGTCTCCAACGCGACGCTTCACAATGAAGATTATATCGCCGGGATAGACGCCGATGGCGAGACCATTCGGCCGAGCGGGCTCGACATTCGCATCGGCGACACGGTCGTCATTCAGCGGGCCGGCGATGTCATTCCGCAGATCATCGATGTCGTCGCTGAGAAGCGACCGGCGGGTGCGAAGCCGTTTGTCTTCCCGACTCACTGCGCAGTCTGCGGCTCGAACGCCGTACGCGAGATGAACCCGCGCACTGGGCGTCCCGATTCCAAGCGCCATTGCACAGCGGGCCTTACCTGCCCGGCCCAGGGACGCGAAGGGCTGAAGCATCTCGTGTCGCGCTCCGCATTCGATATCGAGGGGCTCGGCGAAACGCTGGTCGAGGCGTTGTTCGATGAAGGCCTCGTGCGCCAGCCAGCCGATATCTTCACCCTCGATTTTGAGAAGATGAAGGCGCTTCTCGAAGAGCGGGCCCTGGCTGCCCGCCGCGAGAGGGAGGCGGCCGAGGACGAGGCGGCGCGGGCTGAGGGGCGCGAACCGAAGGTGCGCGGGGACGATCGGGCCTACGACTACACCAAGAGCACTCAGAACATCTTCGACGGGATAGACGCGCGCCGAACTCTTCCGCTTGAGCGTTTCATCTTCGGTCTTGGAATACCCAATGTCGGCGAAACGACGGCGAAGGCGCTTGCCCGCCACTTCTCCGATGTCGCGGCCTTGATCGGAGGGGTGGATGCAGCTGAGAAAGGCAAGCCCGGCTCGGCATGGATCGAACTCTCGGCGCTAAAAGGTATCGGCGAAAAGAGCTTCGAGCAGATTCTCGACCTCGATCAATCGAAGCTGAATGAAGAGACATACGACCCTACGCGCGATCCTGCGGCAGGTCTGAACGTCACGCGGCGCAAGAGCCTGAAGGAGCGCTATGGCGATGCCTCGCGTATCCGCGCGGCGATACTGGAGGCGAAGCAAACGGCGCCCACTCAGGCCTATCTAAACCTCACGACGGATAGCGACATCGGTACGGTGGCAACCCAGTCGCTGATCAATTTCTTTGCCGAGGATCACAATCGACAGGCCGTCGATGCCCTGCTGAAGGCAGGCGTTTCGACAACGAACGAGCGGATGACGGCGGTCGCCTCAAACGACTCGCCCGTCTCCGGGCTCACAATCGTCTTCACCGGTTCGCTCGAGAAGATGACGCGGGAGGCGGCAAAGGAGATGGCGGAAGGGCTTGGTGCGAAAGTTTCGGGTTCTGTCTCGAATAAGACCGATCTGGTCGTGGCTGGGCCTGGAGCCGGCTCGAAGCTGAGCAAGGCTTCTGAATTGGGTATCGAAGTAATCGACGAGGATGCCTGGTTCAAACGCATCGGGCGTGACCCGGCAGGGTAGGTGCTCTCTATCGACGTGAAGCGAAAACGCCGCCGACCTTTTCGGGTCGGCGGCGCTTTGTGTCTCGGGCACTCGGTCCACCGCTTACCGGCAGAGCTGACGCGGGCCGTGATAGGGCTGGAACGTGCCCGAGCGGGCGTCGAACGAGCGATATCGGGCTGCGCAGTAACGATACCAGGCTCCAGTCCACGGACGTGGTGCACCGCCATAGCTGCGAGCCACAGGGCGGGTACGGTAAACGGGGCGCGGTTCGTAATAGCGCGGCTGGCTGGCGAGCGCGGCGCCAAGTCCGAGGCCGACGATTCCGCCGATGACTGCCGCGGCCGCTGCATTGCCGCCACGATGGCGGCGATGACCATAGCGGCGGTGGCCGCGATAGTGCCGTGGGCCGCGATAGTAGCGATCGCCGCGATAGTAGTGTCCGCCGCGGTAATGACGATAATAGGGGTCGGCCTTAGCCGCAGTTACGCTGATACCCGGGAGAGAGACGCCAGCGGGGATCGTCGCGGGAGCGAGCGAAAAGGCGAGGGTCAGCGCCAGGATCTTGACGCTGAAGGCTTTCAAGAAAGACATCGGATTTCCTCATCCAAGGGAGAGCTCGACAAAGCGCTCCAAGACCTGAACAGCAGGTGAACGGCCTCCTTTGAACATTGTTGAAAATCTAGCCGCCATTTTTGCGCTTTGGTCAAGCGCGTAGCGCTCGGTTTCTCCGCCAACGCGCATGTGTGGGCTAGCTCTAAGCGGTTCTTTTTGTTCGAAAAGCGCTGGACTGAAGCCGTCGCCGTGCAATGTGTCTCGTGCGGGACTGGAAAAACCGACGAGAGTTCAGGCGGGGAGAATTTCATGCGCTTGCTGCGATATGGGGAGATGGGCGCCGAGAAGCCCGGGCTCATCGACGACGAGCAGGTCATTCGAGACCTTTCGATGGAAATCGAAGACCTATCCGGCAACAACCTGTCACGTCACAGCCTCAAGCGGCTCGCGGCGATCGATCCGAAGAGCTTACCGAAGATCGACCCCTCCCATCGGCTCGGTGCGCCAATCGCCCGCGTCGGTCACTTTATCGCGATTGGGCTCAACTATGCGGATCATGCTGCGGAAACCGGTGCTGATCTGCCGGTCGAGCCGCTGGTCTTTTCGAAGGCGCCCTCCTCGATATGCGGTCCGCACGACGAACTACCGATACCGCCGGGATCGACGAAGCTCGACTGGGAGGTCGAACTCGCGGTGGTCATCGGCGAGCGGGCCTATAACATCAATGAAACGGAGGCGATGAACCATGTTGCCGGCTTCTGCCTGTGTAACGATGTCTCCGAACGCGCCTTCCAGAAAGAGCGCGGTGGCCAGTTCATCAAGGGCAAGAGTTCGCCGCGAACCGGCGCGCTCGGGCCCTGGCTCGTCACGCCCGACCGGTTGGGCGACCCACAACAGCTCGACCTGTGGCTGAGCGTTAACGGCGAGATCCGGCAGCGCGGGACGACACGTGACATGCTCTTTTCGGCGGCATTCATCGTCTCCTACCTCTCCAAATTCATGATCCTCGAGCCCGGCGATGTGATCACCACAGGAACTCCGTCGGGGGTAGGCGCCGGTATGACGCCGCCGCAGTTTCTGAGGGAGGGCGATATTCTCACGCTCGGCATCGGCGGCCTTGGCGAGCAGCGCCAGGTCGTCGTTAGATCGGCTGCAAGCTGAACGCGCCTCGTCTTGCGACTTGGAACCCGGCAGAACCCGGTTCGGTCGAACGGCGTTCGTCCTGTCGTGGCTGTCGCGAGGATTAAAGCGGCCGCAACCGCTGGACATGGGGCGGCGCGCGCCTATCCCTTCTCAACAATCTTCGATGTCCGGCTTTCGTAGGCCGGCGTAGGTCTCGTTCCCTCGAAACGGCAATCGGAAGGCATCGCCCATGGTTGAAGCGAAAACGTCCGAACCCAAAAAAAGG
The DNA here is from genome assembly GCF_000153705.1 of Fulvimarina pelagi HTCC2506. Lineage (GTDB taxonomy): Bacteria > Pseudomonadota > Alphaproteobacteria > Rhizobiales > Rhizobiaceae > Fulvimarina > Fulvimarina pelagi. The sequence continues at coordinate 1,932,128 of NZ_DS022272.1, read as the reverse complement.
AAGGCGAAGAAGGCCGAAGTGCCCATGAAGAGCCCGTTCGAAGCCGACCTTATGCAGCTGGCCGAAAACCGGCTCGCAATCGAAGGGGTCACGCCGATGATCGACGGCGGGCGTTTTGCGGTGAAGCGGGTCGAGAACGAGGACCTGACAATTTCGGCCGACGTCTTCTCCGACGGTCACGACAAGATCGCGGCCGCCGTCGTCTATGGCGGGGCTGGTGCGAGCAATTGGACCGAGACGCCGCTTACCTTTCTAGTCAACGATCGCTGGGAAGCGGTAATCCGGTTCGAGCAGCCCGGCCCATATCGCTATTCGATCATCGCTTGGCGCGATCTTTACGCGACGTGGCGGGACGAGGCGAAGAAGAAGCTTGATGCCGGCAAGCTGACTGATCTCGAACTCACTGAAGCGCGCGAGCTCGTCAAAGCGGCACAAAACTCCGGTCGCGGGAGCAAGGCGGACCAGAAAGCGCTCGTCACACTGCACGAGCGGCTAGAAAAGGCGGCGGGGCACGGCGATTCCACAGCTCAATATTCGCTGATGATGAACGCAGAAACGATCGCGCTCCTTGAACGGGCTGGCAACAGGACGAACCTTTCGCGCTTTCCCGGCGATATTCCGGTCTGGGTCGACCGGACGGTGGCCGCCTTCTCCGCTTGGTACGAACTCTTCCCACGATCCCAATCCGGCGATCCGGGGCGGCACGGCACCTTCGCCGATGTCGAGAAGCGCTTGCCGGACATCCAGGAAATGGGTTTCGACGTCCTTTATTTCCCGCCGATCCACCCGATCGGCAAGACGAACCGGAAGGGCAAGAACAATACTCTGACGCCTGACGAAGGCGATCCGGGCAGCCCTTATGCGATTGGCTCGCCCGAGGGCGGGCACAATGCGCTCCATCCCGAACTCGGTAGTTTCGAGGACCTTGCACGCCTGATTGCGAAGGCGAAGGAGCATGGCCTTGAGATTGCTATCGACTACGCCATCCAGTGCTCGCCAGATCATCCGTGGATCAAGGAGCATCCAGAATGGTTCGACTGGAGGCCTGACGGGACGATCAAGTTCGCCGAGAACCCGCCGAAGAAATACGAGGACATCGTCAACGTACACTTCTATCGCGGGGCTCTCCCAACGCTCTGGTACGAGCTGCGCGACAGTTTCCTGTTCTGGCTGGAAAAGGGCGTGCGCATCTTCCGGGTCGATAACCCACACACGAAAGCGTTCCCGTTCTGGGAATGGGTCATTGCGGAAATCCGTAAGGTCGATCCGGGCGTGATCTTTCTCGCCGAAGCCTTCACGCGGCCGAAGGTGATGAAGCGCCTCGCGAAGGTGGGCTACAACCAGTCCTATTCCTACTTCACCTGGCGGAACAAGAAGTGGGAGCTGCAGGAATATCTGACGGAGCTTACCACCGAGGAATGCGCCGAATACATGCGGCCGAACTTCTTCGTGAACACGCCGGACATCAACCCGATCTATCTCCAGACGTCCGGTCGGCCGGGGTTTCGCACGCGGCTGGCGCTCGCCGCGTCGCTCGGCGGCAACTACGGCGTCTACTCGGGTTTCGAGCTTTGCGAATTCCTGCCCGTACCGGGCAAGGAGGAATATCTCAATTCCGAAAAGTACGAGATCCGTGCCTTTGACTGGAAGGCTGAAGGGAACATCCGCGACGACATCGCCTTCTTCAACCGGCTTCGGAACAACGAGCCCGCGATGCAGGACTTTCGGTCACTCGCGTTCTTCAATTTCTGGAACGATCAGGTGCTCTATTACGGCAAGCGCACAGCAGACCGCTCGTCCTATCTCCTCATTATGGTCAACCTCGACCCGCACCACCCACAGGGTGGCCATTTCGAGGTTCCGCTCTGGGAGTTCGGCATGGGCGACGACGGTCTGATCCAGGCGGAGAATTTGGCCAGCGGGCAGGTTGTCGCTTGGCACGGCAAGGTTCAGCACTGGTGGCTGGACCCATCCGAATGCCCTTACGCCGTCTTCAAGCTGAGTTCGGCCTGACGCCTCGACGCCGGTCCGTCCGGTATCCGACCCTTCGCGCAACGATCCTCAAGAACGCTCGAAAGACCTCTTGCTCGATGAATGAAATCGTCACCGCCGCAGCGCTCGACCCTTCGGGCGGAATCGATCCAGACGCCCCGGACTGGTACAAGGATGCGATCATCTACCAACTGCACGTCAAGACGTTCGCCGACACGAACGGCGACGGTGTCGGCGATTTTCCCGGCCTTCTTTCGAAGCTCGACTACATCCAGGAACTGGGGGTTACGGCGATCTGGCTGCTGCCGTTCTATCCCTCTCCTCTGCGCGACGACGGTTACGACATCTCCGACTATCGATCGGTCAATCCATCCTACGGCACTATCGAGGATGTCGAGCGGCTGATCGAGGAAGCACACAAGCGCGGCATGAAGGTGATCACCGAGCTGGTGATTAATCATACATCGGACCAGCATCCCTGGTTCCAGGCAGCCCGGCATGCGCCGAAGGGCTCACCCGAACGCGACTTCTACGTCTGGGCGGACGACGATAAGGGCTACGATCTCACCCGCATCATATTCACCGACACCGAAACGTCGAACTGGACCTGGGACCCGGTCGCCCAGCAATATTTCTGGCACCGCTTCTTCTCGCACCAGCCCGACCTCAACTTCGACAATCCGAAGGTGATGGAAGAGGTGCTCTCGGTAATGCACTTCTGGCTCGACAAAGGCGTCGACGGCCTGCGGCTCGACGCGATCCCCTACCTCGTCGAGCGGGAGGGGACGAACAACGAGAATCTGCCCGAAACTCATGACGTGCTGAAGGCGATCCGCGCCGATCTCGACGAGCACTATCCCGATCGCATGCTTCTCGCCGAGGCGAACCAGTGGCCGGAGGACACGCGTCCCTATTTTGGCGAGGGCGACGAATGCCATATGGCGTTTCACTTTCCGCTGATGCCGCGCATGTACATGGCGGTCGCTCAGGAAGATCGGCACCCGATCACCGATATCATGCGGCAGACGCCGGAGATTCCGGAGAACTGCCAGTGGGCGATCTTCCTTCGGAACCATGACGAGCTGACGCTCGAAATGGTCACCGAGGAGGAACGCGACTATCTCTGGTCGACCTATGCCGCCGACTCCCGCGCTCGTATCAATCTCGGGATCCGACGCCGGCTTGCGCCTCTCATGGGCAACGACCGACGCAAGGTTGAGCTTCTCAACGCGCTTTTGATGTCGATGCCCGGAACGCCTGTCGTCTATTACGGCGACGAGATCGGCATGGGCGACAACTATTATCTCGGCGATCGCGACGGTGTTCGTACTCCGATGCAGTGGTCCGCCGACCGTAACGGGGGCTTTTCCCGCGCCGATCCGCAGCGGCTTTATCTGCCGGTCATTCAGGACGCGATCTACGGCTATCAGGCGCTCAACGTCGAGGCGCAGTCGAAGAATCCGGCTTCGCAGCTCAACTGGGTGCGCCGGCTGATCCAGGTGCGTCGCACGAAGGAGGCGTTCGGGCGCGGCACGATCGATTTTCTCTTGCCGTCGAACCGCAAGATCCTCGCTTACCTGCGCGAGTTCGGCGACGAGAAGGTGCTGATCGTCGCCAATCTGTCCTCGTCGGCGCAGGCCGTCGAACTGGATCTGTCCAGGCACGCGGGCTCGACCCCGGTCGAGATGCTCGGTCTTTCGGCCTTCCCGCAAATCGGTGAGCTCCCCTACATGCTCACGCTGCCGGCCTATGGCTTCTTCTGGTTCGACCTCTCTGCAGCGCCGTCCACCAATCGGATCGACGCTCCGACGCCTCTACCGGCCTTCTCGACGCTGGTTGCGCCCGGCGATCTCCAGTCGACGATCGGTGGCCGCAATCTCACCGAACTGAAGACTGTACTGCCCGAATTCGTCGGCAATCAGCGCTGGTTCGCAGCGAAGTCGGAGCATCCGCGACGCGTCGACATGAAGGTTCTCGGCCCGCCGACGCCCGATGCGAAGCGCCACCTCTTCACCGAGGTGGTCGTGCCCGCGAAAGATGGCGAGCAGCGTTACCTCATGCCGCTCTCCGTCAATTGGGGCGAGCACAATCTAAGCACCCAGGAACCGAATTTGCCCTATACGGTGGCGAAGGTCCGGCAGGGCCCGAAGATCGGGGCGCTGGTCGACGGCACGCGCAGCGGAGAATTCGCCAAGATCGTCGTTTCGCTGATCGCGGCCGACACCAATATCGATCTCGTCGGCGGCGAGCTCGTTGTCGAGGCCTCCAAGACCGAGAAGGAGGGGCTTTCTCAATCGCTTCTCGTCGATACGGATGCGATCCGGGTTCTTACCGGCGAGCAGTCGAACACCTCGGTCATGATCGGTGCTCAGGCGATCCTCAAATATTACCGCCGGCTGCGCGACGGTATCCAGCCGGAACTGGAGGTCACCCGCTTCCTCACAGAGAAGACGGATTTCGATGCTGCACCCGCTCTTTACGGTTCGATCGAACTCGTCCGTGAGGATGGTACCCGAACCGCGATTGCCGCTCTTTTCGAGCAGATACAGAACCAGGGCGATGCCTGGACGGTGATCGTCGATGCGCTATCCCGTTATCTGCGCGACCACGCCTACATCCATCAGGGCGAGGGCACTGGCGTTCAGGGCGAAGAAGCGGCAGCCGAGCAGCAACTTATGATCCAGATCGATCCGGGCGAAGTGCTCGGTCGGCGGACCGGTGAGATGCATGCCGCCCTTTCAACAGTAACGGGTGACGAAGCTTTCGACCCGGAACCCTTCGATGACGAGCGCTACATGAAGCTCGTCGGTGAAGCCAAGGCTGAGGCGAAGGAAGCGCTCGACATCCTGCGAGAGGCAAAGCCGCATCTGCCGTCCGACGAGATCGAGGCGGTCGATCGTCTGGTCTCGGCAGAGAAGGACATCCTCACCTGGTTCGATCGGTTCGGCGGGCTGAAAGTGCGTGCCCACAAGATCCGCATCCATGGCGACTATCATCTCGGCCAGGTGCTGGTCGCGAAGAACGACGTCGTCATCCTCGATTTCGAAGGCGAGCCGGGCCGTACGCTGGACGAGCGGCGCGAGAAGTTTTCGCCGCTGCGCGACGTCGCCGGTATGATTCGTTCGTTCGACTACGCCGCCTTCGCCGCACGAGACCGCGCCGGCCCGGTGGACGAACAGACGGCGGAACGCCTGCGCGAGATGTCGCTGGCGTGGCGTGACGAGGTCACCGAGGATTTCCTCCAGCATTGGAGCACAGCTTCCGGCATTTCGCTTGACGACGATGCGATGGGGCAGCTGCTCGACCTCTTCGTCCTCCAAAAGGCATTCTACGAACTGCGCTATGAGGCCGCCATGCGTCCGGCATGGCTGTCGATTCCGCTCCGCGGCATCATCGCGCTTCTCGAGAAAAGACAGGTTTTGAAATGAGCTCGACCACAAACGCTCCCGGGATCGACCATCGGCCCGATGAAAGCCAAGCCTGGGAAATCGGGCGCGGCGTTCACGGCGACCCATTTGCCATCCTCGGCCGGTTCGAGGTCGAAGGTGGCTCGATCGTCCGTGTCTATCGGCCGGGGGCGCATAGCGCCACCGTGGTCGACGCTGCCGGTAGGGAACTCGGGCAGCTGGAACAGTTTGGGCCTGAGGAGTTCTATTCGGGTTTCGTGCCGGGATTGACCGCCCAGACGCCCTACCACATGCGCTACACCCACAAGGATGAAGCGTGGGAAGAGGAAGATCCTTACCGCTTCGGGCCGATCCTCGGTGAACAGGACGTCTATCTCCTCGCCGAAGGCAATCACTACAGGATGTACGAGAAGCTCGGCGCCCATCCGATGGACAATGGCGGCGTGAAGGGCACTGCCTTTGCGGTTTGGGCACCGAATGCCCGGCGCGTTTCCGTCGTCGGCAACTTTAACTCCTGGGATGGCCGGCGTTCGGTCATGCGTAAGCGTCACGAATGCGGGGTGTGGGAACTCTTCATCCCCCATATCGGTAAGGGCGAGATCTACAAGTACGAGGTGATCGGCCCAGACGGCGCGATGCAGCCATTGAAGGCCGATCCTGTCGGCTTCCGGCAGGAACTCGCACCCTCCACCGCCTCTGTGGTGCAGGGGCTGGTCCAGCACGAATGGAAAGACCAGGCGTTCCAGTCCCATTCGGCCGGCTGGCAGAACCGTGAGAAGCCGATCGCGATCTACGAAGTCCATCTTGGTTCCTGGCAGCGCGGATCGGAAAATCGCTTCCTCGACTATGACGAGATCGCCGAGAAGTTGGCGACATATGTCGAAGAGATGGGCTTCACCCATGTCGAGCTGATGCCGGTCTCCGAACATCCGTTTTACGGCTCTTGGGGTTATCAGCCGATCGGCATGTTCTCGCCGTCTTCCCGCTACGGCTCGCCGGAAGGATTTGCTCGTCTCGTCGACACGATGCACCAGAAGGGCATCGGCGTTCTGGTCGATTGGGTGCCGGGCCACTTCCCGACCGATTCACATGGACCGGGCCTCTTCGACGGGCGACCGATCTACGAGCACCCGAACCCGAACCGCGGCTTTCACAAGGACTGGAACACACTGATCTACGACTACGGCCGGCCCGAGGTAAAAAACTACCTCGTCGCAAATGGCCTCTACTGGCTGGATCAGTTTCATATCGACGGTTTGCGGATCGATGCTGTCGCTTCGATGCTTTACCTCGACTATTCGCGCAATGATGGCGAGTGGGAGCCGAATATCCATGGAGGGCGCGAAAATCTGGAGGCCATGGCGTTCCTGAAGGATACCAACGAACGCGTCGGTGAGTATTTTCCCAAGGCGTCGACCCACGCCGAGGAATCGACAGCTTTCCCGGACGTCTCGCGCCCGACCTATGCCGGCGGTCTTGGTTTCCACTTCAAGTGGAACATGGGCTGGATGCACGACACCCTGCATTACATGCAGGAAGATCCGATCAACCGGCGCTACCACCACCACCACATGACCTTCGGCATGGTCTACGCCTATTCTGAAAACTTCGTCCTGCCGATCAGCCACGATGAGGTCGTCTACGGCAAGGGATCGATGATCGAGAAGATGCCGGGCGACGAGTGGCAGAAGTTTGCGAACCTGCGCGCCTATTACGGGTTTATGTGGACCCATCCCGGTAAGAAGCTGCTCTTCATGGGTCAGGAATTTGGCCAGTGGCGCGAATGGAACCACGATCAGTCTCTCGACTGGCATCTGGTCGAAGAGGAGGGCAGCCGGCATAAGGGTTTGCAAACGCTCGTGCGCGATCTCAACCGAATGTATCGGGAAATCCCTGCCTTGCACGAGCTGGACTGCGAGCCAGCCGGTTTCGAATGGGTCGACACAGCCAACGTCGAACAAAGCATCCTTGCCTATGCCCGCAAGGACAGAGCTGGGCGCACGGTGCTGATCGTCTGCAACTTCACGCCGGTACCGCGCCACGACTATCGCGTCGGCGTATCGAAGGCCGGCACTTGGACCGAGCGCCTCAATACGGATGCGGAGGTTTATGGGGGCTCCAATGTCGGCAATATGGGCGGCAAGGAAGCCGAAGAGCACTCGGTGCACGGCCGTCCCTATTCGATCTCACTAAGCTTGCCCCCGCTGGGCACGATCGTGATGGTCCACGAGGACTGATCGGCGGCATCCGTTCGACATGAATTGAGTAGCATCGGCGGTTATTGCCGGTGCCGTTTCCCTTTTTCCGACGTTCTGGTGGACTTTCCTGTCGAGGAGGAGCATGAGGCGTCCCGCTTCCTCGAAGAACTCTGCACCGAAGAGAAGCTACCACTCGATGCCCTCTCACTTCGTACGATGAGCGCAGAATTTTCGAGCGAAACGGCACCGATATGCTGGTGCTTCCATTAGCGATTCACGGTGGATCGACGTCGACTTCCCGTTTCCATTCCATGCTCCGTCACTCTCGGGCTCCGTCCCGAGAGTCCAGCGCAGGCCCTGCGGCGCGGATTTGACGTGGTCATAGTCTGGAAGCCGAGCGGAGAGTCCGGCCTGGATCCTCGGCACGGTGGCCGAGGATGACGAAGTGCGGAGTTTATGGCCGTCTCGCATCTAGTCACCGCACCCATCCCGTCGCCTACTCCCCCGGCACCATCTGGGTTTCCGCCGCGCGAAGGTCGTTCTCCAGCCTCGCGGCGCGCTCCGCATTGGGTGCCGAGAAGCGACCGAGGAGAAGGTAGGCAACCGGCGTCAGGTAAAGCGTCGAGATAGTTGCGAGGCCGAGGCCGCCGACGATGACGACCCCAAGTGCTTGGCGGGCCTCGGCGCCGGCACCGGAGGAAAGTACCAGCGGTAGGCCTCCGACGACGGTTGCAATCATGGTCATCATGACGGGGCGCAGACGGATGGTTGCGGCCTGCTCGGCGGCTTCACGCACGCTCTTTCCTTCCTCGCGCAGTTGGTTGGCGAATTCGACTACGAGAATGCCGTTCTTCGCCATGATGCCGACGAGAAGCACAAGCCCGATCTGGCTGTAGAGATTGAGTGTCGTGCCGAAAAATTCGAGTGCGAAGACCGCGCAGGCAACTCCAAGCGGCACGGTCGCGATGATGATCAACGCAGAAATGAAACTCTCGAACTGCGCCGCCAGAACGAGCAGAATAACCACGATGGCGAAGGCGAACACCAGGGCAAGACCGCTATTCGTTTCGCCGATAGTTGCAAGTTCGCCAAGCGGAACAAGGCGCTGGTTCGGTTCAAGATAGTCTGAGATGACGGCCTGTACGTCGACCCATGCGTCCTGCATTGCCATGCCTTGCGGAAGGTCGGCCGAGATCGAAACAGCGCGGGCGCGGTTCTCGCGAGTGAGCTCGGGCGCGACCGCTTCTTCCGAGATACTGGCGATGGTCGAGATCGGCACGATTCGCCCATCACCCGCCTTGACGAAGACGTTTTCCAGATCGCCCGGATCGTTAATCGGATCGGTCGAGGCGATAAGTCGGATTGGCACTTCCTTGTCGGCAACATAGGTTTGGCCGATCCGGCGCCCGTCAAGCAGCGCCTGGATCGCGGTCGCAAGGCCGTCGATCTCGATGCCGAGATCGGACGCGCGCTCGCGATCGATGGAGACGGAAAGCTGCGGCTGGGTGGCTTCCGAGCCGAGCCGCACCCGGCCGAAACGGCCATCTTCCTCCATCGCGGTCACGATAGCGTCGGCGGTGTCGGCAAGGGCGGCGAACTCCTGGCCGGCGACTGCGAAGCGAAGGCCTTCGCCGCCGCCGCGAATGCCGAGCGAATTGGGCTGGATCGCGAAAGCCCGCACGCCGGGGATCGATCGCAGATTGCCATTGATCTCTGAGACGATTTCGCCCTGGCCACGCACCCGCTCGTCCCAGCCGACGAGGGAGAGCACCATAAAGCCTGAATTAGAGCCGCCGAAACCGGAAATCGCGAAGACATTGTCGGCTTCGCCGCTGTCGACATAGGGTGTCAGGATCGACTCCACTTTGCGCATCTGGGCATTGGTGTAGTCGAGGCTCGCGCCCTGGGGCGCAGACATACGCAGGAGGACGACGGCGCGGTCTTCTGGCGGCGTCAGTTCCTGTGGCAGCTGAAGGAAGCTGAGATAGGCTGCGGCCGAGAACAGAACGGCGCTGCCGACGGTCGCAAGCGGATAAATCAGGGCGCGCCGCAGGCTGATCCGGTAAAGGCTCGCAAGCCATCCGCCGATGCCTTGGACGGAGTGCGTGAAGATGTTGGGCCGCCGCCGCCGCGAGAGGTCCTTAAGCAGGAACGCCGCCATCATCGGGCAGAGCGTGAGCGCGATGAAGGACGAGATCGTCACCGCCGCCGCCAGCACGTAGCCGAATTCACGGAAGAGACCGCCGGCCTGACCGGGCAGAAACGAAATCGGCACGAAGACCGCGGCGAGCGTCGCGGTGGTTGAGACGACAGCGAAGAACATTTCGCGCGCGCCGACAACTGCCGCCGCCCGTGGCGCAAGACCCATGTCGCGTCGGCGCACGATGTTTTCCAGAACGATGATCGCGTCGTCGACGACCATGCCAGTTGCCAAGACGAGGGCGAGCAGGCTGAGGATGTTGATCGAGAAGCCTGCCATGTAAATGAAGGCGACAACGCCGATCAGTGCAATCGGCATGGTGACTGCCGGAATCAGTGTCGCTCGGATATTGAGCAGGAATAGGAAGATGACACCGGTCACGATCATTACGGCGAGGATCAGTGTGAACTGAACCTCCGAGATCGCGCCGTTGATGAAGATCGCGTCGTCGCTGGTGACTTGCATGGAAACGCTGTCGGGCAGCGAGGCGTTGAGGCGGTCGACCTCAGCCCGCACGGCATCGGAAATCTCCAGGGTCGAATAGCCGGCCTGGCGGATGATCGCGAGGCCGATTCCGGTCGTTCCGGTCACGCGTAGCGCGGTCGCCGCGTCGTCCGGTCCGAAGCGCACGCTCGCGACGTCGCCGAGCCGGGTAAGGCCGTTGAGATAGATCGCCTCGAATTCCTCGGGAGTGGAGATATTGGCGTCTGCACGGACGATCAGCGACTGGGAGGTCGATTCCAACTGGCCGGCAGGAACGTCGAGATTGGCGTTGGCGAGGGAGGTCGCGATGTCGCCGACGGTCAGGCCGCGGGTCGCTAGCCGGTCGGGCTGGACGTCGACGAAGATCTGGCGTTCGCGCTCGCCGTAGACCCGCAGGGCGGCAACGCCTTCCACCGCCGACAGCTGATCCTCGATGCGGTCGTCGACCAGTGTCGTCAGGTCCTCGATGTTCATGCCTGGTGCGGTGACTGCGAGGCGCATGATCGCCTGCGCATCGGCATCAGCCTTGACGATTTCCGGGTTTTCCGCGTTCTCAGGCAGGTTGTCGGCTATGCGGCCGACCGCGTCACGCACGTCGCTGGCGGCGACGTTGAGATCGACCGTATCGTTGAACTCGATCGTGACCTGAGACTCGCCGAATTCCGATTGGGAGGAAATCGACGAGATGCCGGAAACCCGCGAGACCGCGCTTTCGAGCTGGCTGGTGAGCTGGCGGTCGACCGTTTCGGGCGAGGCGCCTTCGAATTCGACCTCCACGGTGACCACCGGCCGGTCGACGTTGGGAAGCTCGCGTACCTCGACCGCGTTGAAGGCCGCTAGGCCCGCGACCACGATGAGAAGGTTCAATACGATCGTCAGCACCGGCCGGGTGACGACGAGCGCGGCGAAGCTGCCGAGCGCGCTCGGTTTGTCTTTCGTCTCGCTCACGATCCGCTCCGATCAGCGGTTTCGGGGACCGGTACGCCGCTGCGCTCGCGTCCGCTCTCAACGCTCCGCGACTGGTCCTCACCGTCTGACGATGCCGCACCGACATCCTCGGTCGGGTTCGCTTCGGCCGCGACAATCGGTCGGTCGGCTTGGCTCATCTCCGCACTGGGAGCGACATCGCGAACCTCGACATCCAGATCGAGCCCCTCTCGCATCGATTGAATGCCTTCGACGACTACGAGGTCACCGTCTTCGAGAGCATTCGAGACGACAAGAACCCGGTCGATATCGCGCTGCACGATCCTGACCGGCGCCTTCCCGGCCCTGTCGTCACGAACCACCCAGACGAAGGGGCCGCTACGCTCCCAGACGACAGCGAGCGGATCGGTCGCGAGATAGGTCTCGCCGTCGAGAGCAACTGTGACGGTGAAGGACATACCCGGCCTTAACCGGTCATCGCGATTAACGATGACGCCTTCGGTGCGAACCGTGCGACTGTCTTCGGCAACCCGGCTATCGATCGCCGCGATTTCGCCTTCGTAGGTCTGATCGGGCCGAGCGACCGGCACGGCAGTGAGATCGGTACCGATATCGATATCGGTTAGGTAGCGTTCCGGGGTGAAGAAGACGAGCTTCAGCTGATCGCGTGCATCGATGGTCGCGATTTCTGTGGACTCTTCAACGAGGCTGCCGCGCTCCACCTGGACGATGCCGATGCGCCCGTCGATCGGCGCGCGGATTTCCCGTTTTGAAAGAGCGATTCGCGCCTCGCGCAGGTCAAGCCGGGCTGAATCCAGTTCCCGTGCGGCATCGCTCACCTCGACATTCGTCGAGGCGTTGCGCTGGCGCAGCTGCTGGAAGCGCGAGAGTTTGTCCTCGGCGGCCTGGACCGTGAGTGAAGCGCGATCGACTGCTACGGCCTCGGTCGAACTCTCGAGCCGCACCAAGGACTGCCCGGCGCTCACCTGTTGCCCCGACGACACCAGAACTTCCTCGATGACGCCAGATGTATTGTCCGGGACGACGGTCACGGAGCGGATCGCCTCGGCGCTCGCGAGGGTCTTCAGATCGGTGCGGCTCGCTTCCAGCGTCACCGGTGATGCGATCGCGGGAGTGGTGCCGCCGCCGCCGAAGGAGCCGCGCCCGGGACCTTGCGCCTGTTCGGGAGCCGGTTGAGCAGCCTCCGGTGCGATCATCGCGACGCCTTGGCGAAGCGTGTCCTTGTAGGGGATATCCCATGCTAGGATCGTTCGACCTATTTCCGGCTTCACCCAGATCAGTCCGGCAAGCCCGAGGGTAAGTATTAAGGCCGTAACCACGATCTGTTTGAGAAACGAAAGCATTGAGGTCCGTATGGCGAATTTTGGTGATTAGAAGCTTCGGCCCGCCGCAGACGGACACGATACACCCACCGGTTATACGGCAGAAGCGTTGTAGCGGCGTAACGATTTGTAAGCATGCGTCCTGTTGCGGTCACTTACGCGCGAGGGCTTCGCGAGCGCCACGAACATCAGTCCGGTGATCGGACCATTCAAATCCATGGCGAAACCGACTAAACCGGCCGTCTGATGCGATTCACCTAAGGGCCGGCGTTTTGATCGGCAAAGTATGAGGTTGGCTGGACGATGAGCGAGACCGATCTGACACTCGACAAGGTCGAGGATGCGATTGCAGCGATCCGCAACGGCGAACTCGTCGTCGTGGTGGACGACGCCGACAGGGAGAACGAGGGTGATCTCATCATGGCGGCGTCCAAGGCGACGCCGGAGAACATGGCTTTCATGATCCGCTATACGAGCGGCATCATCTGCGTGCCGATGACAGGCGAGCGCTCCGAAAAGCTTAATCTGCCGCCGATGGTCGCCAACAATCTCGATCCAATGCGTACCGCATTTACGGTCTCGGTCGACTACAAGCATGGTATGACCACCGGCATCTCGGCTGACGAGCGTTGCAACACCGCGCGCGCACTCGCGAACGACAATGCAGCAGGCTCCGATTTCCTGCGGCCGGGGCACATGTTCCCGCTCATTGCCCGCGACGGAGGCGTTCTCATACGCTCCGGGCACACTGAGGCTGGAACCGATCTTGCACGGCTGGCCGGCCTCCCCGAAGTCGGCGTACTGGCCGAGGTCGTCAACGACGACGGGACGGTCATGCGCCTGCCGGAACTTGTGCCGTTCGCCCGAGCGCATGGGCTGAAGATCGTATCCATCGAGGACATGATCGCCTGGCGCGTGCGTCGCGAATCCTTCGTGAAGGCGGTGCGCGAAGAGACGATGACAATCGGTGGGCTGACCGGGCAGATCCGGATTTATGAGACCCCGTTCGACGATCTGCAGCATGTGGTTGCGGTCTTCGGCGACGTAAGGGAAGGGGAGGGCGTTCCGGTCCGCATCCATCGGGAACAGCCGGTGACGGACCTTTTCGGCCGCACGCGCGACACGAAAACCTGGGTAGAGATCGCAGTCGACGAGATCGGCAAGCTCGGACACGGCGTGCTGATGCTTTTGCGGACACCGGAGGTCGATGAATTCGATCTCGGCGACACTGTTATCGACCATGCCGACGGCGAGAAACACCAGTCGGCGATCTCGCGGCGGAAACGCTGGCGTGAGGTCGGCCTTGGGGCGCAAATCCTGCGCGATCTCCAGATCCGATCGATCCGCGAAATCGCTAGTCACGAACGTGCCTATGTCGGTCTGACCGGCTTTGGGATCGAGGTCACAGGAACGATCCTGGTGAGGGGCTGAGTGCGTTCGCTGGATTCACAAGGGACGCCATTCTGGTGGGCCCGGAGGGACTCGAACCCCCAACCAAGCGGTTATGAGCCGCCGGCTCTAACCAGTTGAGCTACAGGCCCGGCCAGCCCCACCGCCTAAACCAAACGCTGGCGGGCGACAAGCATCAAAATCATCATCGCGTCGCGACCTTCTTCGGATAGGACGCCTGTACGGTTTGGGGCTGCAGACCATCGGTCCGGCTCGCAATACTCGGCGCGACCTTCGCCTCGCGACTCTTTGCCATTGTCTTCTGATAGGTACCCCACCATTCCAGCCACTGAACCAGTGCGAACTGCAGCGCAAGTCCGACCAGGAGAAGGCCAGTGTCGAAGACGAAGTCCTGTTCACGCCCGAACTTGATGACCTGACAGACGAGTGACAGCATCGTGCCGAAGGCGAAGATGGGTAGCGAGTGTCGGCCCATGGCCGCGACGATGTTCTCACGGCTGATCTTCGCGAAGGGCGAATGGCTAACGGCATTTGCGAAGACGTAGGCGAGGGCCAGAACGTGCAGGACGCGTGGCACGGCCGCGAAAGTCTTGTCGAGGCTGGCGATCGCCGGCGGCAGCGGGTCGAGGCCGTAGATCAGGAACCAAAGGCCGTAACGCGTGGTGACGAAGGCAAACAGCAGATAGGCGAGCGCGAGCCCGAGAAGCCACGGTCTGTAGGGAACGGATGGTTTGCCATCGGCCTTTCGCAGCCCACCGTAGAGGCCTGCTGCGAATATCAATTGCCATGCGATCGGATTGAAGAACCAGCCGCCTGGGTTCGGAAAGGCCGGGATGTTGAGATAAAAGAGCCAGGACGACGCCCATAGCGCAATCGCCGAACCCAGCATGAGTTCGCGACTGATCGAAGCGAGCCAGAGATGGAGCGGCACCATCAGCAGAAGCACGATATAAAGCGGCAAGATATTCACATAGCCGAACTGATGCCCGAAGCTTGCCAATCCGAAATAGGCTTCGAGCGGTTCATCCAGAAGTGCAGCGAGGTTCATCCGGTGCATCATCTCGCCTTCACCGAAGGCGAGCGTGGCCCAGGCAAAGAGACCGATCGTGAGCACTGTCAAAGTCATCTGGACAAGGAACAGTGTCCCGGCGCGTCGAAACGCTTTGACCGTTGCAAACAGCCTCTGTCCGGCGAGAAAGGGGCGGCCGTAAGCGAAAGCGGCGGCAAATCCTGCGAGGAAGACGAAAAGCTCCGCAGCATCCGAGAAGCCGAAGTTGCGCGAGGTGTAGCTTTCCCAGAAAGTGCCCGGCACATGATTCACGAAGATCATGATGAGAGCGACGCCACGCCAGAAATCGATCCGGTTGTCTCGAGCAGTGACAGGTTTTGGGGCGACTATCGTCATGAGTTCTTCGATGCGGCAGGCGGGGAGGGGATAGCAGTGACGCCGCCTTCGCTAGCCGCTTTGATCGCGGCTTTTTTTTGAGCATCCCATTCCGGTCCGGCCGATAATTCCTCGCGCCAGCGATCGGCCGACAGGATGACGGGATGGGGATCCAACTCGAACGGGGTCCGGAACAGGCCGATCCGGTTGACCGCATCCCCCAAACGCGGGCTAGCCGTGACCGAAATGAGCAGCGGGGCAATTACCAGCGGCACGGCGATCGGCAGCGTCCAAAGCAGAATCTCCGGCGCGTAATGGTAGGCCGCGTAGAGTACGGCGCCGCCAGCGAACACCATCCACCAACTTGCCAAAAATGCTGTTCCGAGCGAGACGCCTTGGTCCTCGCGATCGGTGGCAGGCCAGCCGGAATCGGCACCGACCAGAATTTCGGCTATCGCCTTCGACTGCATCATCATCGTGACTGGTGCAAGAAGCGATGTCAGCACGAGCTCGAACGTAGCGCCTGCAACGACCCGAACAGTACCCCCGAATGCTCTGCGCCGATGTGAGAAGGCCGATGCAAACGTAATGAGGGTCTTCGGCAGAAGCAGCAGCACGAATATACCGAAGAGTAGCAGCAGTGCCTTCTGTGTCTCGGGTTTAGGGAACACTGGGAACAGCGAGTCAGCCGGGAAATAGTTGGGTTCCGGCGCGATGATCGGGTCGACCAGACTGACCACTAGGAACATTAGCCAGATCGGGGAGGCGAGATAGGCCATGATCCCTGCGGCGAGTTGGATCCGATTCCACGTCTTGAACCCGCGCGCCGCGAGCAGCCACCCATGTTGAAGATTGCCCTGGCACCAGCGCCGATCGCGCTTGGCGTACTCGATGACGTTGGCAGGCGCTTCCTCGAAAGATCCTGGCAGGTCCGGATCGACACGAACGACATAGCCCGCTCTCGCGAGAAGCGCGGCCTCGACGTAGTCGTGGCTCAGGATCTGACCACCCAGAGGGGGCTTGCCCGGCAGACTCGGAAGACCACAATGGGCCGCGAACACACGCGTACGTATCATCGCGTTGTGGCCCCAGAACGGTCCTTCGCGCCCTTGCAGCGAAGCAAGTCCGCGGGAAAAGATGGGGGAGAAGATCGCGGCGGAAAATTGCAAGGCTCGGCCGAAGACGGTGCGGCGATTGATGATGAGCGGTTGCGACTGCAACAGCGCCAGATCTGGCTGATCGTCCATGCGCGCGACCATTTCGAGGATGGTCTCGGGGACCATCAGGCTATCGGCGTCGAGCACGAGCATATAGGGGTAAGCTCCCCCATGGGTGGTCACGAAATCGGCGATGTTTCCGGCCTTGCGCCCGATGTTTTTGGTCCGATGTCGATAAAAGAGGCGCCCTGCAAGCTTTAGCTTGCGCAAGACGAGCGTATAGGCTCGCTCTTCGGCTTCGACGGCTTCGGGCTTTGTAGAATCGCTGAGAATGTAGAAATGAAACGACTCGAGACGACCGGCTTTGCGCAGGCCCTCGGTCATCGCGGCGACCCGGGCACATACGGACGGAGCGTCCTCGTTATAAACTGGAATAAGGATCGCGGTGGTCGAGGCCGGCTGATGATGGCTACGTAGATTGCGGGAAGGGCTGCTCAGGGCTGAGGCCATCCCGAAGCAGGCGGTCATGAAACCCCACGCGAGCCATCCACAGCAGATCAGCAGAAGACCGGTCTGAACGATGTGAAAGCTCGTCGTGCCGTTAGCTGTGATGACTGTGAAAAAAAGGAACGCAGCCACGAACGACAGAAGAGCCGCGCTGACACAGAACGCGGTGCGGAGAATTGCGATCAAGTGATCATTCACTCCCGGATGCGGTTGCGGCGATTTTTAGACTATCTCGCCTTGAACTGTCCCTTCAAAGCGTTCGGCCGGTCAACTCTAAGTCCGCCTCCGTAAGCGGATGCAGTGCTTCAGCTGAGACCACAATATTTTGGCCCTGCGGCATTCTCCGACTGGAAGCCGGCATCGCGCGAAACGACACGATAATTACGCTCGCACGCAGGAGACACAGACAGCCCGTCCGCGACCCACCTGTTAGGCGTGACTACTACTGCTGGCAGTCACGCGGGAGAACAAACCGGTGAACCAGGTGCGAAAACGGCCAGTGCCAAAATCCTGTTCCGGCATAGCCAGACGGTCGATCGGCGCAGGCAAGGCGACCGTCTGAATAAGCTCAAGCGCCCATTCTTGCCCCTCCCGCGCATCTGCGATGACCTTATCGACCGGCTGATTCATGTCGGCATCTGCGAGACGCCGACCGATAGCGCGGTGCATTTCGATAGTGTCGTGCGAATAGGATCCCAATACGAGATCAACGATCGAAAGCGGACTTTCGTCGTCATTCCAAGAGAGTACGCTCACGCTTCTGTCGTCCATTGGTACATCCATGTCTCGCTTATACTGCGCCGCAACATGGTGAGTTTAACGCGCATTTCGACCGGCCGTTCCTCAATTCGTTCAAGTTCAAGTGAGACTCGCCACCCGCCGCCGGGAAGACGGGCAACTGCGCTGTTGAGCAACCGCCCGGCCGAAGTGACCTCGATTTCTGGCTCGATCTCGGCATCGTCCGGTAGATCGGCGGCGGGACCGCCGGTAAAGTTCACGACCATGCGCCGGGTCGTTTGCTCTTCGTCGGTATCTGCCGCGTTGCCACCGATACCGGTCAGTGTCGAAGAGACACGGGCTCGGTCCTGCGCTGGCTCGACGTCGAGGCCCCAACGCATACGGTAAGAGAATTCCATAGAGGATCCGGCTTCGGCCCTCTGCTCGGGTATCCAGAAAGCGACGATATTATCGTTCGTCTCGGTCGCCGTCGGAATTTCGACCAGTTCCACCGTTCCCGCGCCCCATTCTCCGATCGGCTCGATCAAAAGCGATGGGCGGAGTTCGTATCGCGATTCGGTATCTTGATAGCTCTCGAAAGACCGGTCGCGCTGTAAGAGGCCGAAGCTTTTTGGATTGGTTTCACCGATAAACGAGAGTGCAAGCTGTTGTGGATTTTGTAACGGCCGCCAAAACTGCTCGCCGTTGGCTCGCTCAATGAACAGCCCGTCGCTGTCGTGCACCTCCGGCCGGAAGTCGTCATGATCTGGACCGTCGTTCTCGCCGAAGGTGAACATTGAGGTGAGGGGGGCAATGCCCAGCCGCGAAACCGTCTCGCGAAAATAGAGCCGCTGGCGACATGTCATGACGGTCTCGGGACCGGGCTCGATGACAAATTCGTAAGCTCCAGCGACGCTCGGACTCTCGAGTTCAGCCATCAAGCGGATCGAGCTTTCCCCAGGCTTGGGTGCATCGATGTAGAAAGCCGTAAAACGAGGAAACTCCTCGGTTTCATCGGTTGCCGTATTAATGGCAAGGCCGCGCGCCGATAGACCGTAACGAGTGCCCATGCCGAGTGCACGGAAATAACTGGCCCCTAGAAAGGTGACCAGCTCATCGAAGTAGTCGGGTCGCTCCAGCGGCGCATGGATCCGGAAGCCCGCCACGCCTGGGAAACTGATGTCATCGAATTCCGCAGGATTGAGCGGCGGGCGATACTCGAAATCGTCTGCCTGGAAGATATGCGGCTCATACTGACCATCGCGGCCGATTGACACTGTCGCTGTGTCGTCGAACACCCAACCCGGATAGAATGCCTGTAGATGGAAATCTACCGGCTCGGCCCGCCAAAGAGCATGGTCCGGCCTGAAGGCGATGGCCCGGTGGGCGTCGTAAGTGAGATCGCGAACGATTTCCGGCAAAGCGCTTTCCGGCTCGGCGTAGGGCTGCTGAGCCTTTTCCGCCATCTTCTGACTGAGCCGGTCAAACGTCAAAGGTTCGGGCGCATTAGCACTATCGCCAGAACTGACCGGCTTTTCGCCGCCGTCGGCAGCGAAAGAAGACGAGAAGGGAAACAATATCGCGGCGAAACCGCCGGCTAGCGCTCGTCGGCGTGTGATGAGAAGTGGTCGGAGCACGTTGGCCTGCGGGTTCCTGTTCTGAAGAGTTGCAGCCAACATAATGACCGGCCGATGCCACGGAAAGTGGAGCGCGGCACAAATGGATCGCATAATTTGCAATCCTTGCTCAATGATTTTGCAGAGCTGAGAAGAGTACGTGGCCGGCTGTCGATCAGCGCAGGCGCCGCAGACGCTGAGCGAGCAGTGCCTCGATTTTGTGCAAAGACTCGCCCAGGACGACGCGCTCTTCGTCGTTGAGCGTGCCGATAAGGTCGACATCGAGCTTCCGCCAGACTTCGAACACTTTTTCCCGGGCGCTCTCGCCCTTCGGCGTAAGCTGAACCATTGTCCGTCGAAGATCGATTTTGTGAGCGCCACGCTCCACGAGACCTTTCTCGATCAGTCGATCGAGCATCTTCGAGATTGTCGAGGGCCGCACACTCAAATCATCGGCCAAAACGGAAACGCTGACGGGTTCGCTCGGCAGCAAACGGACAAGCAATTGATCCTGACCGGGATGCAGGTCAATGTCAGATAAGAGAAGTGCGATGAACGCACGTGTCGATTTTGCGATTGCGAGCAGGGACGTGACCGTCTCGGTATCGGAGGGGCACTCGTTAGAACTCGCGATGAGGGGGTCGATATTTAGATCCATACTCTCTTAATCGCGCAGTTTTGCCGGGTACGCATTAAACTAAGTTATATTCTCCAAACGATATTTTCCTTTGGAGCAGTATAAGTCTGGCGCGCGAAACGTGTCGAAATTGGGGGATGTTGGAATGGATATCCGCGTGATCTGTGCGATCGGACAGAGCGGACAACTCGGTCTCGACGGCGGAATGCCGTGGGAGGGAAGCGAAGACCGCGTCTATGTCGAAGACGTCGAACGTTTCTTCGAGATCACCCGCGGCCATGTGCTCATCTGCGGTCCGAAAACGGTCGCTTCATTTCCAGACTTCGCCCACAATGACCGCACGATCGTCACGATACGTTCGTCGGACGATCCAGAAGACGTACTGTCGCGTTTCGCCGAGCGGGTTGTCTTCGTGGGAGGCGGGCCGGCGGTCTGGGATGTCTATGCGAAGTATGTAAGGCACTGGGATATCAACAGGTTACCCTACGACGGCGAAGCAGATACCTGGTTCGATCCGGCCTGGCTTCTCGCCGGCGGCCGCCATACGATCAGACGCTGAGATCGGGAATTTCTGCCCCAAATTCACGCGGATCGGTCCCGCAATCCCGCGCGATTGCATGACAGCTTTCCTCCATCAGCCAGCGAACCGTACGCGCCTGCGAGGGACTGAGGGGAGGTGCTCCGGCAAGGCCTGCCGGTGCTATCAATCGCAAAGAATTGGTGAGCAGAAACCAGCCGTCATGTTCACTGTCCAGGACTAGTGGTGCCACTCGAACGTCCACCGAATACCGTTCCGCTGTCTCGATGACAAAACGGCGCATCACGCCATCAAGCGCCCCGCATTCGAGTGGCGGCGTCACGATATCGTGTTTGCCGATCCGGAAAACATTCGCCAACGCCGTGCAGGCAATCTGGTCATTCGTGTTCAGGAAGAGCGGCTCGTCTGCACCGTCGCGCTTTGCCCGATCCGTTTCGACGATCGCATCGAAATAGGACAGGGTCTTCAGCCGCGACGAAAGCGAGGTCTCGTTGCGCCGGGTCTGCGCCAGAGCCAGCGTCAGCGGCTTGAACATCATCTGCGGCGCGAGCGGCGAGGCGGCACCGAACAGGGTCGGTCGCGGATCGTCCGGAAGCGCCAGCCCTCGCGCCCCGCTCCCCCGGGTAACGGTCAGCCGGATTGACCCGTTTCCGATCTCCGCGGAGAGGGACTCCTGCGCCACTGCCAACCGTTCCCGCGTCACCGGCAACGACAAGGCTGCGCAAGTCGAGGCCAAGCGGTCGAGATGATCGTCGGCGCGAAACACACGGCCCCCGATCGCGAGCGCCGTGTCGAAACAGCCGTCGCCGAGCGTGAAGCCGCGATCGCGCGGATCGATCGATGCATCCTCGGCCGCGACCAACCGATCGCCGAGCCACACCCGCGCGCCCGTCACGCCGCCTCCCTGAAGGCGCGCGCCCGGTCGAGAAAATTCGAAAAAATCGCCGGTCCTTCCTCGGTCAGAACCGATTCGGGATGGAACTGCACCCCGTAAGTCGGATGCGTGCGATGGCTCAGCGCCATGATCTCGCCGTCCGGCGAGCGGGCGTCGATCGTCAGGTGCCGAAGCATCGCCGGCGTCTCCTCCACGATCAGAGAGTGATAACGGCCCGCCCTGGTCTCCGGCGGAAGTCCTGCGAAAAGGTTCGCGCCCTGGTGAAGCATCGCAGACGCCCGCCCATGCATCGGCCGCAGCGCCCGCGTCACGTGACCTTCGAAAACGTCCCCGATCACCTGATGGCCGAGGCACACGCCGAGGATCGGAACCCTCCCCGAAAGTGCGCGGACCAGATCGCAGGAGACCCCCGCCTCCTTCGGCGAGCACGGCCCCGGCGAGACGACGATCGCCTCGGGATCGAGAGCTTCTACCTCCGCGACAGTCACTTGATCGTTCCGGTGCACCAGCGTCTCGGCGCCGAGCCGCTCCAGATAGCGCCCGACGTTGAAGACGAAGCTGTCGTAATTGTCGAGAACGAGGACCCTCATCGCTCGTCCTCGAAGGCAGCGAACACACGCTGGGCCTTGGTGAAGGTCTCCTCGTATTCCGCCTTCGGATCTGAGAGGACGGTGATGCCGCCGCCTGCTGCAAGACGTGCGACCCCGTCCTCGAAGGTCACCGTCCGGATCGCGATGTTGAGGTCCATCGCACCGTTGAAGCCGATATAGCCGATCGACCCGCAATAGGGCCCACGCCGCGCCTTCTCGATCTCGCTGATGATGTCCATTGCCCTGATCTTCGGGGCTCCCGTGATCGAACCGCCGGGAAAGGTCGCCCCAATCAACTCAGCCAGCCCGAGATCGGCCTGCAACTGGCCCGTCACCACGGAGACGAGGTGATGAACGGCCGCATAGGTCTCGAGTCCGCACAAGACCGGAACCTCTATAGAGTCGACTTCGCACACGCGCGCGAGATCGTTGCGCATCAGGTCGACGATCATCACGTTCTCGGCCCGGTCCTTCTCCGAGGCTTCGAGTTCGGCAGAGAGCGCCGCGTCCTCCGCCGGATCGTCCGCGCGTTTCGCGGTACCCTTGATCGGCCGCGTCTCCACATGGCCGGAAGGCGTCAGGCTGAGAAAGCGCTCCGGCGAAGAACTCGCGACGACCGTCTCCCCGCAATCGAGAAAGGCGCCGAACGGCGCCGCATTCGTCCGACGAAGCCGGGAATAAAGTGCTAGCGGATCGAATCCCTGCGGCAAATGGCTCGTAAAGGTCTGGGCGATGTTCGCCTGAAAGATGTCGCCGGCAAGAACGTATTCTCGTGTCGCCTCGATTGCTTTCTCGTAGTCTTTCGCAAAGAAATTTGAGCGCCAGTCGAAGCCTTTCGGGATCGGGGGCAGCTCTTCGAGGGGCGTTTCAAGCGCTGCCAGAATATCGGCTGCCCGCAGTTCGGCCTGCCGCTGCCGTTCCGAGCCCTTCGCCGGCTGGCCGCTCGAAAAGCAGGTCGCTTTTTTGGTCGCATGATCGAAGGCGAGGACCACGTCGTAGAGCGGGAAGACCATGCTTGGCTTGACGGGATCAAAGTCCGGCGGTTGGTCAAGATTTTCAAGATGATGCGCAAATTCATAGGCGATGTAACCCATTGCGCCGCCCTGAAATGGCGGGCCGCCTTCGACTGTCGGCATTGCGAGGCGCGCCAGCACGCCTTTCAGCGCCTGGAGCGGGGCTGCGTCGATCCGCTCGCCGGAGAGAGCCGGCCCTATCGCGTCGACCGTGAAGACTGCGAATGGCCGTGCTGCGACGAACGAGTAACGCCCCAACACTTCGTGTGCCATCGCGCTATCTAGAAAGGAGAGACCGCCGAACCGGTAGAGCCGCCGCGCAGCGTCGAACGGATCCTGCCAGGCGATCTCGGTCACGGTTGGCGTAGTCATCTCCATACGATCGCAGATGCCCCCTCGGATGACTTTCGTCAAACATCTTCCCGTCGCTGTCGTCGCCGTTTCGTCTCTCGGTGACCTGATGGATCACATTCTTTCGACAGGGCGTTTAGCAACTAAGTTGGCCGGTTTGTTTGCAGTCCGATCGACACCGCAACACGAGGTTCGCCCAATGTCCGTCCCTGCATCAAAGAGAAGCCGAGCACGATTTTTCGCCATGCCTCTCTGCTTTCTTCTTCTCGCCGGCTGCAATACGGCGACGCCTTATCCTCTTGGAAGTCCTTTTCCTGGCGCCAGGGTTTCAGCCAACCCCTATCAGCCGGGAACAGTTGCTTATTGTAGACAATACGCTCGTCAGACGGCTGGGAATGCTTACGACGCACGTGTTGACCGAAACGACAGCTTCGGCGCCCGCGCTCTGACGAGACAGAGTGCACGCCGCGACGGCGCTCGTGCTTATGAGCGGTGCATGAGTGGGGGCTGAGAGTGACGGATATGTATCACGCATCCGCTGAGATTGACGACATCGACCGTGTGCACCTGGCCCGCTGTGTAGAACTCGCCCGCCAGGCAGTAGAAGAAGGACACAAGCCGTTCGGATCGCGCCTCGTCGCCGGCAATGGCACTGTGCTCAAAGAAGATTACAACAGAACCGGCGATGGCGACCCGACAGCACATCCGGAGTTTGCTCTCGCTCGATGGGCGGGTCTCAACATGGAGCCGTCGGAGCGGGCCGAAGCAACCGTCTACACATCCGGTGAACATTGCCCGATGTGTGCGACCGCCCATGGCATCGTTGGCCTCGGTCGGATCGTCTATGGCAGTTCTACCGAACAGCTTCTCGCTTGGCTCGACGAACTCGGTGTCGACAGCTTTCCATTCAAGCCGATCCCGGTGCGTGAGGTTCTTCCGAACCATCAGGTTTCCGGGCCGGATATGACCTTTGCCGATGAGATACGCATGCTGCACGAACGGGTGCATCGACGTTAGATGGCACATTCTAACGAGTAGACGTTCCAGAGCGGCGATTGGAGCCGCGCCTTTGTTTGGTGACGGAAGTTCAAAGCATGTACACTGCCGAACTTGTATTTCCCGCTGACTTCGACGGGTGGCGGGACGCAGCGAGAGCGGCTTTTTCCAACTCGATCCCTCCAGAACAAATCGCTTTTACGGTCTCCGGCGAAGGCGTGAACCTATTCAGTGAACCGCTCACCCACCGTGACCCGGACGGTCCCCAGCCGACCGTTCCCAGGCGCTTCGTCGACCTCGCACGCAAGCTTGTCTGCCATGCCGACGAAGATCGCTTCGTCTTCGCGTACCGCCTGCTCTGGCGGCTCCAAACAGAAAAGCGGCTCCTAGATATCGCATCGGATGCCGACGTGATCCGCGCTGGAGAGATGGAAAAGGCGGTTCGGCGTGATTCCCACAAGATGAAGGCGTTCGTCCGTTTTCGCGAGATCGAGAGCGAAGCTGGCGACAAGCATTACGTGGCCTGGTTCGAGCCCTTCCATCACATCGTGGAAGCAACTGCGCCCTTTTTTGTTCGACGCTTCACCGGAATGAACTGGACCATCCTGACACCCAGGCGGACAGCCTCCTGGGATGGCGCCGACCTTTCCTTCCTGCCGGGCGCGAGCCGCGACATGGCTCCTTCGGGCGACGATATGGAGGACCTTTGGCTCACCTATTACGCGTCGATCTTCAATCCGGCGCGCCTCAAGGTAAAGGCGATGCAGGCCGAGATGCCGAAGAAGTACTGGGCCAACATGCCCGAAACGGCGCTTGTGAAACCGCTCGTTGCCGGCGCCGAAGCGGCGCAGCGCCGCATGATCGAAACCGCACCGAGTCTCCCGAGTTTGCGCCATGAAAAGATGACGGAACGCCGGGAGGCTGTAATGGGACTGGACAGCGCGGACGAACCGATGCTTGGCCTTGACGGGGATGAGGCCAATACGGGCTCGAACCTGCCAAAAACGATCGAGGATGCGCGCCGCGCTGCGGCCAGCTGTCAGGCCTGCCCGCTCTGGGAACCGGCGACACAGACCGTGTTCGGCAAAGGACCGGAAGACGCGCCGGTCATATTCGTTGGCGAGCAGCCGGGCGATCAGGAGGACATTGCTGGCGAGCCGTTCGTGGGCCCGGCGGGCAAGGTCTTCGACGAGGCGCTTCTTTCAGCCGGAGTCGATCGCAAGCAAGCTTACGTTACGAATGCAGTAAAGCATTTCAAATTCACGCCGCGCGGCAAGCGCCGTATACACGCCAAGCCTAACATGGGCGAGATCAAGACCTGCCGCTGGTGGCTGGACCTAGAACGCGAGCTCGTTAAGCCGAAGCTGATCGTGGCACTCGGCGCGACTGCGGCTCAGGCGGTGTTAGGCAAGACCGTCACGATCCGGGATAGTCGGTCCAAACTCATCAATTTGACGGATGAGATACGTTTCCTCGTAACTGTCCATCCGTCCTATATCCTGCGTTTGCCTGACGCGGCTGCACAGGAACGCGAGCGTCAGGCATTTCGCGCCGATATGGGACTGGTTCTCAAGACGGTGCCGGAACTGGCTTTGACCAATTAAGGTTCCCCAAGGAAGGCCCAGTTTAGGGACAGGCCAGTTTAAAAGAAAACCCGCTTAGGCGGAAGCTCTGCTGTGCTGGCCGCCATCATTCTCCAGCCGCGGTTGGATCCGGTTGCGTCGGAAATGATCGAGGGCCTCGAAGGCGATTTCTGAGGCGGGGACGGGCTTACCGAAATAGTAGCCTTGTATCTGATCGCAGCCGCAGTCGCGCAACATCTCGACCTGCTCGGCATATTCGACGCCTTCAGTGACCACCTTCATCCCCATGTGATGACCCATGGCGACAATCGTACGGACGAGCTGATCGACCTTCTCCTCGCCACGCGCCATCGCGAACATGAAGCTCTGGTCGATCTTCAGCTTGTCGAAGGGGAAGCGCCAGACATAGCTGAGCGAAGAATAACCGGTCCCGAAATCGTCCATGGCAACACGGATGCCGAGCGCGCGAAGACCTTTCAGCTGTTCCAGAACGTCGTCCGATCGGTCGAGTACGAGAGACTCCACCACTTCCAGCTCCAGCTTGTTTCCTTCTATTCTGGCTTTCGCAATCGCATCGGTCACGACCGATACCAGGTCGCCGTCGACGAACTGGACGGTCGAGAGGTTGACCGAAACGAAACAGTCATCCGGCCATTGCGCAGCCTGTCGCGCGGCTTCCTGGATGACCCAGGTTCCAATGCGCTTGATGTAACCGCGGGCTTCAGCGATCGGTACGAACTCTGACGGCGAGATCAGGTTCCCATCGCAGTCGCGCAGACGGACAAGTGCTTCAAAACCGAGAACTCGGTGGGTCGTCCCGCAGACCAGCGGCTGATAATGCAGCACAAACCCGTCGTTCTCGACGGCATGGCGCACTTGAGCTTCAACCAACCGACGATGATGATTGTCTTCGTCCATCCAGGCTTCGAAAAAGACGAGATCATCGGCCTTGGAAGCCTTGTGCCGACAGTGTGCGAGCTCGGCATGCTTGACCAGTTCGGTATGACCACGCCCGTCGGTCGGCACCATCGCGCAACCGATCGAGATCGACGGCTCGATCCTCTCGCCGCACTGTTCTATCGGTTCCCCGATAGCGTTGGAGAGCCGTCGAGCGAAAGCCCTGACGTCGTTGCTGCTCGAAACACGCCGGCGCAGGATTGCGAAGTCATCCGGACCGATCCGGGCTACGAGGTCGTCCTTATGACAAACGGAGCGGATGCGTCGGGCTATGACCTTGAGGATTTCATCTCCATTCGCCTGTCCTAGGCGGGCATTGATTTCACCAAGTTCATCAAGGTCGATATAGACGTATGCCATCCGTTCGCGAGTTGCGCGCGCGGTCACCATCACCCGGTCGGTCTCTTCCTGCATGCGCCGGCGATTGAGCAGCTGAGTCAGACTGTCGTGGTTGGCGAGAAACTCGATATGGGCATCGGCCTCAGCGATCTTCCGGCGACGGAACAGGTAGGCGACAAACGGAACACCAGTGGCGATCAGCAGGACGAGACCGGTAAGCGAGAATGCCCTGAAGAGCGTTCCCGAATAGAGGCTCCGATCGGCCGTGACGTCCGGCTGCACTGACAGGAAACCGATGCGCTCTCCGTCTCGGACTAGTGGCCTGATGACGGCTGGCGGCTCGTTGCCGTTCTTGAGGAAGACCTTCCATTGGCCTTCTCGCGCAACGATGGATGCCGAGAGCGCGTCACCGTTCGACATACCGCCTGGCCTGTCGCGCATCAGCCAGCCATAGCGCTCGGACCTGGACTGGTAGACTTCGTTTCCGTTTCTGTCGAACAAAGAAAACCGCTCGATACCAGATAGGTTCGAGACCTTTCGGATCATCGCCTCGGTGTCGGGTGCACGGCTGATACCGGTCATGAAGGCGTCGAGAGCGCCCGGTTCGGTCAAGAGGAGGTCGGCGAAGTTGTCCGTTCGGCCGGAGACCTCGGTCTCGACGATATTGCCGACCGCCGCCGAGCCAACGAAGAGAACGCTCACGATAACGAAGCATGCGATCGCCAGCCCTCCGGCGATGACGGCAACATGTTGTCGAAGCGTGTACAGCACGTCTTGCTCGTTCGGTTCTCGTTGAGCGTCGAGAACTAACGGCAAGAGGTAAACAAATCGAAGATGAACTGAAAAAAGACGTCCTCACTGCGTTTGGTTTGCTCGCGAACGCTTTGAAACGCGCGGTAGCGGTTCGAATGCTACTTGCGATGAGTGCGTTGGATGTCGGCTTGACGTTGATACCCCTGCGGCGTGCTACTTAAGACTTCGAAGACAAAAGAGCCAACGGGCATCGAATTCGGCTAGACTTTGGCGGAAATTCGGCCATTATAAGTCATAAAAGCGGCAAAAAGTCGGTGACAGACCAGTGGTTGGAGGCCTCTTATGAAGAAACTGCCTGCTTTTTTTGCGCTCGCGCTCGGAATTCTGGTATTCGGGCTGACTGACGGAGCGGAAGCCCGCCTTATAGCGAAGATCGATATTTCCTCCCAGCGCATGACCGTCATCAACAACGGCAAGGTGCTCTACAACTGGCCTGTCTCGACCGCGCGGAAGGGATACCGCACGCCCACAGGAACGTGGCGTCCCAAACGCCTCCACCGCATGTGGTACTCGCGCAAGTATGATATGAGCCCGATGCCCTATTCGGTCTTCTACCATGGCGGCTACGCCATTCACGGGACCGGCGCGATCTCTCGTCTAGGCCGTCCGGCCTCGCACGGGTGCGTGCGCCTGCATCCGGCCAATGCCAAGGCCTTCTACAACCTCGTGCGCCGTCACGGCATGGGGAACACGCGGGTCGTCGTCCAGCGCTGAGCGGCGACGTCCGACATAATCCCTAAGCCATCAAAGCCGTCGGGTTTCCGGATCCGGCGGCTCTATGCTGTCGCGTACGACGCAGCGACAAGCCATCCGGCCTTCGGTCATGAACCACGAAGGTCGGCACATTAATCCGCCGTTAGGCATGTTCCGATACCTTTGCTGCGCAATCAGCGACGGCGGGCCATGCAGCAGACGATCATAACCTCGCGGCCGATCGGGATCTCGCCGGAGGAGCGCGTGCTTTCGGCGGGCCGGGCCCTCATCGCGATCGTCCTGATGACGGCGCTCGTGATGACGCTGATGCCGTTTCCGGGCGCCTATGACGGGTTCGAGCAGGCCGACGGCAATCCGGTCAACAAATACGGCTACAGCGCGCTGGCGTTGATCGCGCTCCTCGGCCATCTCCTCTTCGCCGACAGGCGCGTCGCGGCGACGCTTCTAAGACCCGCCTGGCTGATCCTCGCGGCCTGGCTCGTCTTTGCCTCCGTCAACTCGGTGATGCCGGAGCTCGCCTTCCGCGCGGCGCTGTTCACGATCGCGGCGATGATCGCGGCGACCGGAGCGCTGTCCCTGCCGGCGAGCGCTGCGGCGTTCCGGCTGTGCCTGACGGTGATGGCGCTCGCGGTGCTCGGGCTCTCCTATTTCGGCGTCCTCTTCCTGCCGGAGATGGCGATCCACCAGGCCTTCGAGCTGGAGAGCCAGCATGCCGGACTCTGGCGCGGCGTCTACAGCCACAAGAACGTGACCGGCCAGGTGATCGCCCCGCTGTTCTTCATCGGGATCTATCTCTGGCGCGCCGGCCAGTGCAAGACCGGCATCCTGATCGCCGTCCTCAGCTTCGTCTTCGCCTATCACAGCGGCTCGAAGACGACGCTGGCGCTGATCCCGGCCGTGACGCTCCTCGTCCTGTCCGGCCGCATTCTCGGCGGACGCATCCTGCCGGTCATTCTCGTCCTCGTTTCGGTGACGGCAATCGGCATGATGACCCTCGGCACCGTCCTCAGCGACACGCTCGACTCGATCCTGCAGAGCGTGATGCCGGGCACGACCTTCACCGGCCGGACCGACCTCTGGCGCTTCACCCTCGACCTGATGCGCCCGCAGCAGTGGATCGGCTACGGCATCGACAGCTTCTGGCCGACGCCGATCGTGATGGCGGCCGAGGCGCCCTTCGAACTCGGCTGGGACCCGCGCGGCATCGTGAACGCCCATAACGGCTATCTCGACATTGCGATCACCCTCGGCTGGCCCGGCCTCGCATTCGCGCTCCTCGTCCTCTTCGTCCTGCCGCTCGCCGATTACGTGAAGTGCCGCGACACCCGCGAGAACGCGCTCGCCGCCGATCTCTTCCTGATGATCCTCACCTTCATGCTGATGAACGCGTTCCTCGAATCCTTCTTCTTCGCCCGCGGCCATCCCGGCTGGATGCTGACCTGGATCGCGGTGGTGGGCTTGAGGCTTACCGCGCGCCATCCGATGAAGGCGTCCGGCTGACGTCGTCCGCCGGGGTTTCGCCAAAGGTTTTCCCCGGCCCGAAGCGCTTCGCCGCGCGGGCCAGCACCTGCCGCTCCAGTGCCTGAAAGTTGTTCCGCTCGCGAAAGACCTGCGGTGCGTTCTGGCGCACGAGCATGAGGTGGAGGGCGTTGGCGACGTCGGCGGGAAGCTGCTGCAGGCAGGGGAGGCCGGTGCGCCCCCAGGTGTCGCCGGAATTGCCTGGCTCGCTCGCGCGGGCGCCGAACCGGCACTGGAAGGCGCGGCGGCATTCGGGCCGCCTGCAGTGGTGAAAGAGCGTCTGCGCCATTTCCGAAAGATGCTGGTCGAGACTGTCCGGATCGAGCGGCAGCGCGCGGCGGGCGTCGTCGCCGGCGCGGATCCTGTCGCCATGCCGCCGCCGCTTCGGCGGACGGGAGAGGCGGCCGGCCTCTTTCAGCAAGGCGAGGATGTGGCTGAAGTGCCGGTAGGCGATGCGGCGGCCCTCGGTAAGTTCCGCTGGCGTCGGCGGCAGGTCGTCCACGAGGTCTACGATGGGGGCCGGATGCTTCGCCATGGTCCGTCTCCTTCTCGTCTCGAGCCCGGCGCGGGACCTTGCCACCGGACACGGGTTCGCATTCCCGCGCTCGGATGGGCCGGGGTTTTCGCATGGTGTTCTGCTTGGATCGTCCTCTTAAGTGGCAGGCCACCGGGACGATCGCGGATCGCTGCCGCGAGGGCGGCAGCGGAGCGCCGGAGGCAAACCCTCCGAATTTTGATTCTGTCCGGTTCGCCTCCGGCGCACCGCGCGGGATTTGTCGCACACCGCTTCACCAAGGGTTCCTGCCGCGCCCGTTCCGCCGGCCCCACCGTCCGCGCCTTCTCGCCCGAGGGATCGGGCTTAAAGACGCGCGCGGGCGTCAGCGGTCGGGGCGAAGCCCGAACCTTTAGTGGCTGCCGGCGCTTCACGCTCGGCCTTGTCGGCCAGGCGTTCAAGCGGACCGATCCGCACCCGTGTCATAGTACACGAGGGGCCGGCGGAGCCGCGGGACGTCCGGAGCGCGAGGGCTTCCGGAACAAGCCCCCCGCCGCAGACACCGCCCGCACCCCCGAACGATCCCGGCGATCGTCCTTGCCATTCGGAGGCGCGGTGAGGGGATGATAGGGGAGGGTGTGAGGGCGGGGAAAAGATTATTGGCGGGTTAGCGCCCATCGCGGTCTTTCAAAACCAGTTTTGGTTCGCCCGGATGCGGCCATTCTCATCCGAACATCAGCGGCCGCTCTCAGCCTCGTCGCGCCGTGCTCTAATGGGGCACGGCCATTTCATGGCGGTCACTGCGACAGCGGGATAAGATCCGGCGCATTTCGATCCCAGCTTGGTCGCGGTTTCTCCTGTGACTAGACGCCGACGGGTGGTGATCAAGTAGTGCCGGCGCAGCTCCACATTACTTGTTCAGGCCTTTCCCGCGAAGCTTTGCCGACCCGTTATGTGTTCGGCGATCCGGTTCGGTCGAGACTGCGTTCTCCAAACTCTTCAGTACTGTCGACGATCGATTGAGAAGTTGCCTCAGCTCCCTGAGTTCTTCGCGAAAGCGGGGGTCTGCCTCCGCGGGCGGAAGCCTGTTGAGGCCGAGGCGCTGTCGGGACGAGACGTTGGGATAGATCTCGACGGAGAGCGCGCTCGACTGGCCGCGATGTATCGTCCCTAGGTCCAGGACGCCGGTGCGCAACTCGTCGATGGACACGTCGTCCATCGGTTCAGCGTAGATCCCCGAATGCGCATAAAGGTCACGGACCAACCTTCTGCCAAGGCAGTTGAACCGAGTAAGGGCATCATTCGATTCCTGGAGACCCGCCCAGAGCCCGAACCACAGCGGAGCGGTGGGAAGCCGCGACGACAGCGACAAAGCCGATGGAAGGAACTTGAACGATCCGTCGCCAAGTAAGCTGAGGAGGCAGCCGGCCGCACAGGCTTCGAGACTGCCTAGCGAGCGAGGGGAACCCTCGAGAACGGCAATGGCTTCTTGAACGGATCGCGCTCGGTCCTCTCGAGTGCCGCCGAAACGCAGTCGCTTATCCCGCAACTCCGGGATCCCTGCGAACAGGTTGGCAAGCATGTCCTCATGAACAGATCCCGCTCCGATGCTTTGTCGAAGCGTTCCAACGATAACATCGTCATCATAAACCAAAAGCGAGCCTTCCGAGAAAGCAGCGCTGACGACCTCCCAGAAGCGAGCGAGCTCGTAGTGCGACAAGGGGAGCGGTTCGCTACCCATAAGCGAGCGCAGCTCAGCCCAGCAATTGCCGATCGCGGCAGTGTCGGCCGATTTGCTCCGCATGAGCCCCTGCAAAACGGCTGCCGAATAGGTCGCGTTCACTGCCGCGAGCGTGGGAAACTTCCCGTCGACGCCGGCTTCCCGGGATCGAAGGTACAGAGCAGCCTCCGCAACGGCCACGCCAACGAGCGTGCTCGCGAGACGTTCGGCGCGAGGACCCTCTACGACTGCCTCGTCGCTTTCGAGGATGTCGATCTGGTCACTCCGGATAACGCGGAAGAATGCGGAGAAGGGGACGTATTCCACGACGTAAGTGGAGACGAAGGCGTAGAACTCTCTTATCTTGGCTTGGTCGACGAGCACGATTGTCGCGGCCGCGCCGGCCGAGGCCGGACGACTGGGTAGCAGCAACGTGCAAAAGCTGTCGGCGACGGCGTCCCGAGTGGCGTGTGCCGACAGGCGGCGAGGCTTTGCCGCTTTACCCTTTCCGATCCATGTCAGAAATTCATCCGCATTCAGAACAACCGCGTTCAACATTTTTCAGGCCTTCAAGAACAGGTCGTCGAGAAGCGGATCGGCAGCGACCACGTCGTCCGCGGCGGCGACTCCTCGGGCAAGGTAGCCTGGGATCGATTTATCATAGTATATTCGAAGCGACGT
This sequence comes from Fulvimarina pelagi HTCC2506, assembly GCF_000153705.1. Taxonomy (GTDB): domain Bacteria; phylum Pseudomonadota; class Alphaproteobacteria; order Rhizobiales; family Rhizobiaceae; genus Fulvimarina; species Fulvimarina pelagi. The sequence goes on along the minus strand of NZ_DS022272.1, from coordinate 1,898,949 downwards.
CTTCGCGCGGGTCACGCCCGTGAACGCGAGGTTTTTCTGTCTGCTTCCGAATTTGTATAGACTCTCCATTCCCAAAAGGTGTGCCGCCCTAAATTCCAGTCCTTTGGCTCCGACTATCGTGCTCACGACAACGGGCCGATCGGGATCGAACGCATGGTAGCCTTCGGTTGAGATCTGGGTTTGCACGCGGTGGCCGATCTTGGACGCCTTGAGTGCCGCGGCGACGACGTGCGCGTTCTCCAGCTTCGGGCAGAGTACGCCGATGGCTTCGTCCGGGTAGGCGAACAATTGGGTGTCGATCTCCTCGATCGCGACAGCGCACTGATCCGCAAGCGAAAGTCCGCTATGCTCTCGGACGGACGACTCGAAATCGTGCTCGTTGTAGCGGGACGACGCTTCCATCCCGTCCTCCGAGTCAATCTCGTTGCGTATGCCGTCCGCGACGCGACAGATCTTCAGCCCGTTGCGGTAGTGGTGACGCAACTCGACGGGCTTGCCACATCTAAGTTCGAGTGCTTCCAAGCCTCCCGTGACTTCGGTCACCCGTTGCCTCTCGTCTCCCACCGCGTAGACCTGTCTGGCAAAAGAGCAGATGACCGAGATCTCGTCACCGGAGTAATCCTGCGCTTCATCGAGCAGGATGCAGTCGGAGATGTTGATCGGTTTGCCGAGGGCGGAGAGTTCCTGCAACTGTTCAAGAAGACGCGCGCGGACCTCGCGAAAGTCCCCGCCGTCCTGGAACGAGATGCCGTTTGCTCCGAGGAGTTGTGTTCCCCACTGGATGTATGTCTGTATCCTATCATTGGTGATGTCATAGTTCGTCGTGCCGGCAGCAAGGAATTCCTTGAGCACCCTACCGAACGTTAAAACCGTAACGTCCGTCACGCCGGCTTTAACGAGAAAGGTGGCTCTCAGAAGTAGAAGGTTCGTTTTGCCGCAGCCGGCGGGCCCAAGGATGAGGTGGTCGCCGTTCTTGGGAAGCGCGATGACCTTCTTTTGATCGTCGTCAAGGTCGGCAATGCTTTTCCACCACGTGCTCATTGTTCTTGCTCCACGGACGACTCAAGGGCGAGCCATGACGAACGCTTTGGTTCCTTCGCCTGTATGTGGTCTACAACCGTGTAGAGCACGTTCTCGAGCGAAGCGTGGAAGCGAGACTGGTCGTAGATCCCGGAATAGAAGGGCATTCGGTTCTCGAGAGGAAGGGGGGCGGAGCCTGACATGTGCCCGCACACGTCCACCGTGATGGCTCTCGCCTCGGCGTCTATGACCCCAATGCTGAAGTAGACGGACAGTGCATCAGGGATCAGGTGCGTACTGGACTGCTTGAACGTCACCTTAACCGACGGTGCGTCCCGCGGATGCCGGACCACCGTATTGATAGGCGGAAACTGTGCGTTCTCCGCGGATATTCTCCGAACGGCCGCCTTGATGAAGGCAACGATCTCGGCCACGAGGGGCTCGACAAAGTCTGGCTTTGGCCCGGCGCCGGACGGTGCGGCTGCCTGTTGTGCCAAAGCGCGCTTGGTGACCCGCTCCTTGATGCCAGCCAGCCCGTTTGCCGCTGACTTCGGTGGCCTGAACGAATCCCACGTCAGTAGCTTCAGCCTGTCCTCTGGCTTCTTCAGCAGGCACATCCTCGCCAAGTCGACGAGATAAGTCGGCACGGAGTTACTCTGTATAGTGGGCACAACATCCTGAACGGCGTTCACCAGCTTTGCAAATGGATCGGAATACTCACTGAACAACGCTTTCCGCATGATGAGATCGTGCAACACGCCGCCGAGTTGGTAGAACGTCAGCGCCCTCCAGCCTTCCGTGGTGCCGTCCTCCTGCCGGAGGAGGAACTCCGGCGAGCTGTATTGAAGCGTTCCGATGAAGGGTTGGAGGCCCTCCACATCCGTGACGCCCGGTTCGTTGAATGGCTTGATCACCCCGAAGTCGAGCAGCGTGACCTTCTTAAGATCGTCGCTCACCAATATGTTCTCTGGCTTGATGTCTCGGTGCACGAGATCGAGGGACTCGAGGTACTCTGCACAGTCCGCCAGATCGCTGATGTAGCCGCCGATCGCCTCGACTGGGATTTCAGGTAGGCGTCTCTTGAGGTTCGCGCCCTCGAGGTAGGCCATGACGAGAAAATGATGTTTGGCGGCCGGATCAAAGCCGCCGTCCAGGATCTCGACCATGTTCGAGTGGCCGCGGCCTTTGAGGGAAAGCTCCCTGTTGATGCGAGCGAGCTGCGTTCCATCCCCGAAACGCTCGATCAGCTCCCTGTCGAAAATCTTCACGGCCGCGAGGGTGTTTTCATTCTTAGCCTTGAAGACAGCCGCTGACTTTCCGTGGTCGATCAGCGATTCGATCGTCCATTCCCCGACTGACGTTCCAAGGATCTGCTCCTCGAGAATCTTCGCTCTTGCCGAATCCATGCCACAACCTGGTTTTATCCTCCCTGATAGTCAGTCTTGTCGGATAAATGTCAATTTCCGATTGTGACGTGCGACGAGCGTTCGAGCCCGAAACTGTTCAGGAAGCACTGGCTATGCATGAATTGAAAGGGGCTAAAACTGAACGGCAGCTTTTCAGCCTATTAACCGATGCCGGACGGTCGGCTATCGGCCCAAACTTCGCTTCGCTACGCCCCTATCATTCCCGCCACACTTCGCTTATATGCCCTCGCGTACGAGCCCGGCGTAGCCGTCGCTCGTCGACTACGCGGCCGTCGCTGGACGACATCCCGGCGACCGGCGTCCCGAGCTCAAGATCCTCACTCATGAACGATCGTTGAGACCCCATCACCACCGGGCCCCTTCGGCTTGGCGTTCTGCCTCTTGAAGGCGGGCGCGGTCAGGGCTCCGGAACCAAGAACAGAAAGGCATACCCGATGTCGATCACGGCCGAACGCAAGGCTGAGCTCCTGAAGGAGTATGGCACCAAGGAGAACGACACCGGCTCGCCGGAAGTTCAGGTTGCCCTCCTCACCGAGCGGATCACCAATCTGACCGAACACTTCAAGGGTCACCACAAGGACAATCATTCCCGTCGTGGTCTCTTGAAGATGGTCTCCCAGCGCCGCCGCCTTCTCGACTACGTGAAGGGCAAGGATCAGCAGCGCTACCAGTCGCTGATCGAGCGGCTCGGCATCCGCCGCTAAAGGCTGACGCTTTTTTGGTGCTCGCAGGATGCGGGCGGGAAACCGCTCAGCACTTTCCCTTGATCCTGCGAGGGCCACACGAAATTTTCCGGCGGGCCGTCCCTCACGTCGCGCCCGCCGGTTTCACATTCGCCGGGAGATGATGTATAGCGTCGCTCGGCGGACCAACCGCTGAATTTTGATGTCATGGGGCAGGATCATCAAGAGTTTCCAGGTGGGCGAGTTTTTGCGAGCGCAAAAGTCGAGCAACTTTTGCTAAGAACGCGGCCGGCCATACGGCACCATCGCCGAGACAGAAACTCTTCATCGTCTTGCCCGTGGATCAAGGTTCGCACCCGATGTGCGATCCGTTCCGATGTGAAGCGCCGAATTGGAACCTGGTGAGAGAACCAGGCGGCGCCGAAGGTGAAGGGGAGAAAACCTCCCCCGGATCGCCTGACAGAACAAAGGCAATGACATGTTCAATTCCCACAAGGTGGAGATCGACTGGGCCGGCCGCCGGCTGACCCTCGAAACCGGCAAGATCGCCCGGCAGGCCGACGGCGCGGTGCTCGCGACCTATGGCGAGACCGTGGTGATGGCGACGGTCGTCTCCGAAAAGCAGCCCAAGGCGGGCTTCGACTTCTTTCCGCTGACCGTCAACTACCAGGAAAAGACCTTCGCGGCGGGCAAGATCCCCGGCGGGTTCTTCAAGCGCGAGGGACGCCCGAGCGAGAAGGAGACGCTGACCTCGCGCCTCATCGACCGGCCGATCCGCCCGCTCTTCGCCGAAGGCTACAAGAACGACACGCAGGTTGTGCTCACGGTTCTGCAGCATGACCTGGAAAACGATCCGGACGTCGTCGCGATGGTCGCGGCTTCGGCTGCGCTGACGCTTTCGGGCGTTCCCTTCATGGGCCCGATCGGCGGCGCGCGCGTCGGCTACATCAACGGCGAGTACAAGGTGAACCCCAATGTGGACGAGATGCCGGAATCGGCTCTTGATCTGGTGGTCGCGGGCACCAAGGACGCCGTCCTGATGGTGGAATCGGAAGCGCACGAGCTTTCCGAAGACGTGATGCTGGGCGCAGTGATGGAAGGCCATCGCTCGTTCCAGCCGGTGATCGACGCGATCATCAAGCTGGCGGAAGTCGCCGCCAAGGAACCGCGCGAGCACAATGCGCCGGACCATTCCGCGCTCGAAGGTGAGATGCTGAAGCTCGCCGAGGACGACCTGCGCGCGGCCTACAAGATCACCGACAAGCAGGAGCGCACCAACGCGGTCGCCACCGCCAAGGAGAAGGTGGTCGCGCACTTCCTTCCCGAGGGCGAGGACGAGCCGAAGTTCACCAAGGAAGAGGTGAACGCGGTCTTCAAGAGCCTGCAGGCGAAGATCGTGCGCTGGAACATCCTCGACACGCAAAGCCGTATTGATGGGCGTTCGCTGGATACGGTGCGCAAGATCGTCTCGGAGGTCGGCATCCTGCCGCGCACCCACGGCTCGGCGCTGTTCACCAGAGGCGAGACCCAGGCGCTGGTGGTGGCGACTCTTGGTACAGGTGAAGACGAGCAGTTCGTCGACGCGCTGACGGGGACGTACAAGGAGCGCTTCCTGCTCCATTACAACTTCCCGCCCTATTCGGTGGGCGAGACAGGCCGCATGGGTTCGCCCGGACGCCGCGAGATCGGCCACGGCAAGCTCGCCTGGCGCGCGATCCGTCCGATGCTGCCGGCGGCCGAGCAGTTCCCGTATACGCTGCGCGCGGTGTCGGAGATCACCGAGTCGAACGGTTCGTCGTCAATGGCGACGGTCTGCGGCACGTCGCTGGCCTTCATGGATGCCGGCGTTCCGCTGAAGCGTCCGGTGGCGGGCATCGCCATGGGCCTCATCAAGGAAGGCGAGCGCTTCGCGGTGCTGTCGGATATCCTCGGCGACGAGGACCATCTCGGCGACATGGACTTCAAGGTGGCCGGCACGGAGGAGGGCATCACCTCGCTCCAGATGGACATCAAGATCCAGGGCATCACCGAAGAGATCATGAAGGTGGCGCTCGACCAGGCGAAGGGCGGCCGCGTCCACATCCTCGGCGAGATGAACAAGGCGCTGGGCGAAGCCCGCTCCGAGCTCGGCGAGTTCGCGCCGCGCATCGAGGTGATGCAGATCCCGACCGACAAGATCCGCGACGTGATCGGCTCGGGCGGCAAGGTGATCCGCGAGATCGTGGAAAAGACCGGCGCCAAGATCAACATCGACGACGACGGCGTGATCAAGATCGCGTCCTCCTCGGGCAAGGAGATCGAGGCCGCCAAGAAGTGGATCCACTCGATCGTCGCCGAGCCTGAAGTCGGCGAGGTCTACGAGGGCACGGTGGTGAAGACGGTGGAGTTCGGCGCGTTCGTCAACTTCTTCGGCTCGCGCGACGGCCTCGTCCACATCTCCCAGCTCGGCGAGGGCCGCGTCGCCAAGACGACGGACGTCGTCAAGGAAGGCGACAAGGTCTGGGTCAAGCTCATGGGCTTCGACGAGCGCGGCAAGGTGCGCCTGTCGATGAAGGTCGTCGACCAGGATTCGGGCGAAGAGATCAAAAAGAGCAAGGAAGACGACGCGGCCTGAGCTGCGGCGTTCCTTCGCTGACGATTTCGAACGCGTCGGGGATGACCCCGGCGCGTTCTTTTCGTTTGAGGGCTTGCCGCGAGTTCGCCTGGATTCTCGGGACGGAGCCCGAGAATGACGGAGGACGGTTTGGGCGGAGCATCTTGGTAATGCGGGCGCAGGCGAGACCGTAATGACGTCAGAGGTGCGTCGTCGTCTGTCGTCTCCCAACCCTACTCAAGCATCGATATCCATGGCAGAACGATCAAAACGCATCGCATGGTTGATTCACGCCGCATGACGTCTCTGCCCGCCGCCGATCCCGAAAAGCTCGATCGCCTCATCGCGGAGGTCACGCGATCGGGCGGGGCGGAGATGGCGAATGCGCAGCCTTTCGTCATGCGCCTCACCGATGCGCTCGGCCTGCCGCAGCCCGATTTCGCGACGGAGGAGAACGCGCGAAACGACTATGCCTTCGAGCGGCGGGTGGACTTCAAGCATCCGGACGGTTCGTCGACGCCCGGCCGGATCGATTGCTACAGGCGCGGCTCTTCCATTCTCGAGGCCAAGCAGAGCGCCAACCGCCAGAGCCGGAAGAAAAGCGCCGAACAGCTCGCGCTCCTCGGAGAGGACGCCGGGCAGATGAAACCGGGGCATGCCAGGCGCGGCGGGCGGCGCTGGGACGAGGTGATGGTGGAGGCCCGGCGGCAGGCGGAGAACTACGCCCGCTCCCTGCCGGTCTCCCACGGCTACCCGCCCTTCATCCTCGTGGTCGACGTCGGCAACGTCATCGAGGTCTTCGCGGACTTCTCCGGCCAGGGCAAGAACTACGCCCACTTCCCCGATCGCCGCTCCTACCGCATCACCATGGACGACCTGCGAGACGAGGCCATTCAGCAGCGCCTCGCGGCCATCTGGCTCGATCCGCACTCGCTCGATCCGGCGAAGAAGAGCGCCGAGGTCACCCGCGACATCGCCGAGCGGCTCGCCCGCATCGCCAAGCGCCTCGAAGGCAAGCACGATCCGAAGGACGTCGCCGAATTTCTCATGCGCTGCCTCTTCACCATGTTCGCCGAGGATGTGGAGCTGATCCCCAAGCACGCCTTCGAAACCCTGCTCGAAGAGCTGCGCGAGAAACCCCGGCAATTCGTGCCCGCGCTCGAACATCTCTGGACCGTGATGGATTCCGGCGGCTACGAGCCGCGCATGATGGCGAGCCTGAAGCGCTTCAACGGCTCGCTCTTCAAGTCCGCCAAGGCCCTGCCGCTCGATGGCGACGGCATCACGGAGCTTTTCATCGCGGCCAATCGCGACTGGCGCGAGGTGGAGCCCGACATCTTCGGCACGCTGCTGGAACGCGCGCTCAATTCGCGCGAACGTTCCAAGCTCGGCGCGCATTATACGCCCCGCGCCTATGTGGAGCGGCTCGTCGTCCCCACCATCATCGAGCCCCTGCGCGACGACTGGGACCAGGTGAAGGCGGAGGTGAAGGACCTCCACGACCAGAACAAGGACGCGGCCGCGATCGCCAAGGTGAAGGCGTTCCACCACACCCTCTGCACCACCCGCGTGCTCGATCCCGCCTGCGGTACCGGCAACTTCCTCTATGTGGCGCTGGAGCTGATGAAGCGGCTGGAAGGCGAGGTGCTGGAGGCGCTGGACGAGCTGGGCGAGGACGCCCCGCGCTTTGCCATGGAAGGCGAGACGGTGGGCCCGCGTCAGTTCTACGGCCCCGAAATCAACCCCCGCGCCGTCGCCATCGCCGATCTCGTCCTGTGGATCGGCTTCATCAAATGGCAGCTGAAGACGAACGGGCTGTCGGCGATCACCGAGCCGGTGCTGCACGCCTATGGCACGATCCGCCAGCAGGATGCGATCCTCGCCTATGACGGCACGGAGATCGCCCGCGACGCCAGCGGCAAGCCGCTCACCCGCTGGGACGGCGTCACCATGAAGCGCCATCCGGTCACCGGCGAGGAGGTGCCGGGCGGCGAGGCGGTGGTGGAGGTGTTGACCTACATAAACCCGAAACCCGCCGAATGGCCGGAGGCGGAGTTCGTCGTCGGCAATCCGCCCTTCATCGGCGGCAAGGATTTAAGGGCCGAACTCGGCGACGGTTATGCCGAAGCCGTCTGGAAAGCGCGGCTAGGAAAAATCACTGATCAGATGCACTATTCAATTTTTGACAGGAATCAATAACATGGACAGAAGTGATGTAATTATTGATAACGCTACATTGAGCGGCGTGCAGCGATTATTAGGACATTCTAAAACTCTAAATACAGCAAATGCTGAAAACGATATTTGCTGCCTTGAAAGACTGTTGAATTCTATTGTCTTTAGCGAGAAGATCCACGCAATTGATGATTACATAGGCTATCACCGAGATTCAAGACATAAATCTTTTCCTTATATCAATATGATTTCTAAATATGACGTTCCCTACGATGATATATCAAAAGAGGCTAGTAAGTACGCTGAAAGCTTAATATTTGATATTAAAGACGCTAAGCCAGTTGGGGATGCCGTATATTTCTTTGAGGCACTCAAAGTCCATCCCCAGGTTCGATGGGATGTATTTACCTCTAGTGAGTATCTCACTCTGAGCTACTTAGTGAGAGATCGCAATAATATTAACTACGAAAGCGGCGTATCTGCATCTTTCGGCAATGAAAACGCGGATGCAGATCGATCTGGCAGGGCGATCACCGCGCCAAAAATTCTTCTCGACGGCTCAGAAGTTGGCGACGTGAAGAGTTTGATACACGAAATATCAAAAAATAATCCAAATTTCAAAGGTATGGGCCACAGAGACACTCTAGAAAAAGTAATATTTGGATTTGGCTGGTGCGCAGAGCGCTCTTTTTTCTACAACGAATGCGCTCGACATCTAGGTGGTATCGCACGCCTATCGCCATTGCGTGATACGTTTTGCGAAGGCGTTATGCTGGCCGGAGATGGCGCCGATATACGAGGCTTGATTAGTAATCTCAATGATAGCGCCAGCGACTGCGTGTCAAGCATTCTTAAACCGTCAGGGATGTCGCAATTCGCTCTACGATTGCCTTTCATGACCTCGTACTTTCTCTCAATATGTGAAAGTCCTGCTGAAGCTATCGATGCAGCATATGAGCAACGAGAACGCTCGGAATTTGTCAATTGTAGGAACATTCTCAGCAACCTTCAGCATCTCGAGGGTCTAGAAAAATATACAGAAATCAATTCGATATACAAAGGTTTGAATGAAGCTTTGAAAGCTTTGCTAGAGAAAACAAATTCCGTGGATAAAAGCAGCGCAGGCATGGGTCTGGCCGTTGGCTTTGCAGGGCCAACCGTCAGTTTCAATAAAAGTCTTGGGTCGCTGTTTGCCAACTATAGAAACAGACATTTCGGCCGAATGTATAGATCGATGGCAACGGATATGATAAACACCGAGCGCCTCGGTACCTTATTCGAGAAGGCAACAAAATCAATCTTAAAACACAAAGATAACCGATGGTCGGAGCCTTCTGTGACGCCGGACTATTTAGAGAATAAGTCGACAGATTACGGCCGCCCCATCAATCGTGACCGCTGAGATTACGAGGATCGAAGCTCCACAGCTCAGCCATAGTAAAAGATTTATCAGCGATTAAAGAAAAGGAGCGCGACATCCACGAGGCGGGGCTCGTCTCCGTGTTGAAGGACATGCACGACGAGATCGACCGTCTCGCCTTCGAAGCCTATGGCTGGGAGGATCTGGGAACACGCATCGTCGGGCGGCCCGGCGCGACCCTGCCGTCTTCCCTCAAATCGGAGGATCAGGAGGCCGCCGAGGAGGAACTCCTCGCCCGCCTCGTCGCGCTTAATGTCGAGCGGCAGGCCGAGGAAGCCAAGGGCCATGTGCGCTGGCTGCGGCCGGACTACCAGATCCCCAAGCTCGGCGCGAAAGCCCCGAAACCTGCCGAGGACGAACAGGCCGATCTCGACATCGCCGTTCCCATCGCCGCCAGCGCCGGCCGCCCGAAATGGCCCACCACCGGCGACGACCAGATCCGCCTCATCCGCGACATGCTGGGCAAGGCCCCGGCGCCGGCCGCGCCCGAGGACGTCGCGTCCGCCTTCGACGGGCGGAACACGGCGAACCGGAAGGCGCGGGTGGCGAGGGTGCTGTCGCTGCTTGCGTCTCTGGGCGCGGCGCGGGAGGGGGACGGGAAGTATTTCGTGGTGCGGTGAGGCGCGGCGGCCTCTCGTGATGGCGCGCATTCCCGAGGCCGTTCATCCCTGATGAGGGTGGCGGTGGCACCACCGAATGTGACGAAAGGGGAGAGGAATGGACCCCGGCTCGGAGGCCGGGGTGACGAAGGAGGAGGGGCGGCGGTAGATGAAGAAGGTGGCGAGTGGAGGGGAGACTCTTGTCTTGCTCTTTCTTAGTGCATCGCACAACCATGGCGCATGACCGGGTATGTCTACATCACAACGAACAAGAAGGGTGGAACGCTCTATACCGGCGTGACCTCTGATCTCGCGAACCGGGTCTATAAGCACAAGGAAGGCCTGACGCTGGGGTTCACCAGCCGGTATGGGTGCACCCGCCTCGTGTGGTACGAGGAGCACTTCGATATTCACGACGCGATCTGCCGGGAGAAGGCGATCAAGAACTGGCGGCGGCAGTGGAAGATCGATCTGATCGAGTCGATCAATCCGGAATGGTACGAACTCTATCGCGGGATGGGGTGGTAGGGGGTGATGCCGAACTCCTGATCGCGACTTGCTCTAGATTCTCGTCATTCCGGCACCTTCCCAAATTCTCGTCATTCCGGCCTCCGAGCCGGAATCCATTCCTGTGGCCCATCCTCCTCGATAAGGTTGCGCTGGGACCACCGAACATGCCGAGCGTGCAGAGGAATGGACCCCGGCTCGGAGGCCGGGGTGACGAGGAACAAGCGGCGAGGCCGGGGTGACGATAGAGAAGTGCGGAGGCCGAGGCGACGAAGGAGCGGAGGGTCGCCGGAACGATGTCGGCGCAGTCCATAAGTGCGTGATGAATGACTGCAAGAGGCGTCATGCACCTGTCATGGGAAGTTTATAACGGTTCCAACCAGGCCGGGCCGCCGATCCGCCATGCGAGACGATCCGCATGCGCCGACACAGGCAGGTCGCGCCGTGCCGACATTTTCTTGGACCAGCAGGGAATTGCCCCGATGAACGAGCATGTGACGCCCAAGGCAGTCTTCAAGACGAGCCAGCTGGAGGAGGCCGATGGGCCGGGCCTCAACCCAACGTCCAACCCGACCATGGGCGAGATTATCGCCCGGCGGTTCTCCCGCAGGTCCTTTCTGCGGGGTTCGATGGCGGCGACGGCGATTGCCGCGACCGTTTCTCCGATCGCGCTGATGGCGGCCGACGAGGCCCAGGCGGGGGGCGGAGCGACGGCCTTCGACTTCAAGGAGGTGATGGCCGGCGTCGACGCCGACCACCATGTGGCCGAAGGTTACGATGCCGACGTTCTTCTGCGCTGGGGCGATCCGCTGTTCGCCGATTCGCCGGACTTCGACCCGACGAACCAGACGCCGGAGGCCCAGGAAAGGCAGTTCGGCTACAACAACGATTTCGTGGGCTACATTCCGATCGACGGCTCGTCCGAGCACGGTCTGCTCGTCGTCAACCACGAATACACCAACGAGCATTTGATGTTCCCGGGTATCGTGACGGTCGAAGGCGGCGCGCAGGCGGGTGCGGCCGAGGTCGCCACGGACGACGAGACCGCTGAGGCGAGCGAGCAGACCTCGACGGAGGCCGCCCTGACGCCGCCGGAGCCGGCCGAACTCGTCGTCGCGCCGGCCGACCAGAAACGCGTCGACATCGAAATGGCGGCCCATGGCGGCACGGTCGTCGAGATCCGGAAAGAGGGCGGAAAGTGGCAGGTGGTGCGCGACGGCGCCAAGAACCGCCGCATCACTGCGACGACCGAGATGGAACTGACCGGCCCGGCCGCCGGCAGCGAGCGGCTGAAGACGAGTGACGATGCGTCGGGCACGAAAGTGTTCGGCACGCTGAACAACTGTGCCGGGGGCGTGACGCCCTGGGGTACCTACATCATGGCCGAGGAAAACTTTCACGGCTATTTCATCGGCGCGCTTCCAGAGGGCCATCGCGAGGCCGAGAACTACGAGCGCTACGGCGTGCCGGACGGCTCCTACGAGTGGGGCAATTTCCACGACCGCTTCGACCTCTCCAAAGAGCCGAACGAGCCGAACCGCTTCGGCTGGATCGTGGAAGTCGACGTCGACGATCCGAACTCGGTGCCAAAGAAGCGCACGGCGCTCGGCCGATTCAAGCACGAGGGCGCCGAATCGATCGTCGCACCTGACGGCCGCGTGGTCTTCTATCTCGGGGACGACGAGCGCTTCGACTACGTCTACAAGTTCGTGACGGCCGGCACCTACAACGCCGACGACCGGACCGCGAACAGGGATCTTCTCGACGAGGGCACGCTCTACGTCGCGAAGTTCGACGAGGGCGGCCAAGTGGAGTGGATGCCGCTGACCCATGGCGAGGGCCCGCTGACGGCCGAAAACGGGTTCGAGAGCCAGGCGGACGTCCTGATCGAGACGCGCAAGGCCGCCGATCTCCTCGGCGCCACGCCGATGGACCGGCCGGAGGACATCCAGCCGAACGAGATCAATGGCCGGGTCTACGTGATGCTGACGAACAATACCAAGCGCGAAGAGGCGAATGCCGCCAATCCGCGCGTCGACAACGCGTTCGGGCATATCGTCGAGATCTCGGAGGCCGAAGGCGACTTCGCGGCGACCACCGGCACTTGGGAAATCCTCGTCCAGTGCGGCGATCCCTCGATCGCCGATGTGGGCGCGACCTTCTCGACGGCGACGACCGAGAACGGCTGGTTCGGCATGCCCGACAACTGCGCCGTCGACGCCGACGGCCGCCTCTGGGTCTCGACCGACGGCAATTCGATGGACGCCACCGGCCGCACGGACGGGCTTTGGGCGATGGACACCGAGGGCGAGGCCCGCGGCACGTCCAAGCTCTTCTACCGCGTGCCGGTGGGCGCCGAGATGTGCGGGCCGCATCCGACGCCCGATCTTGCGACCTTCTTCGTCGCGGTCCAGCATCCGGGCGATGGCGGCGAGGAGTGGGAAGGCTTCGCCCGTCCGTCCTATTACGAAGACCCGTCGACCCGCTGGCCGGACTTCGACGATCAGATGCCGGTGCGTCCCTCGGTGGTGGCGATCACGAAGCAGGGCGGCGGCAAGATCGCGACGTCCTGACGGAACCGGCATTCACGGGAATAAAGCGCGCTCCGGACACGGGGCGCGCTTTCGGCTGCTTTCGGCGAACCTGTCGCGTCTGAGGCGCGAGCGGAAGTCAGAGGAACTCGCCGACGACATAGCCGACGCCGAGAAGGGTCGGCGGGACGGTCGCGGCGAGCTTGCCCCAGGACCAGCGGCTGCGGGGGTCCTCGATCGAGAAGATGTTCATCGGCATCAGATGCTCGTAGGTCCTCCGTGCGCTCATCTGTTTCGGAGCGCGGATGAAGCATTCCTCGTCGAACCAGCGCCAGTCCTCCGACCAGGTCCAGCATCCGGCTTCGCGATAGACATCGGCGATGAGATCGCAATGGGCCTTGTCGACGGGCAGGCGGACAAAGCCGCCGTGATCGGCGCCGAAATAGCGCATGGCCAGCGGCAGCGAGCGATCCGTGCAGTAGTTCGAGATCCAGAGCGTGAAGCCGATCTCCTCCTCGAGCGCTTCCAAGACGCGGAAGAGCTGGACGTGATCCTCGTGGCCGTATTCGCCCCACGGATTGTGGGTGAAGACGTTCATCTCCGACGAGAGGCGTTGCTTGAGGGCGGCGTAAATGCTGTCGTAATTCTCCGCATAGGCATTGCGGATGCTCGACCTCGCATAGACGAGATCGAGAGGGGCAAGACGGTCGATGGTCTGCTTGACCTGACGCTTGACCTCCCGAAGATCGGCGACGACGGAAAATCCGATGCCCCTTTCGCTGAGTGCCGGGTTCGACCAGTCGGCGCAGCCGTAGGTGCCGGCTTCGGCAAGGTCGAGGCTGATCAGGTTCTTATGGGGATGGTTGGCGAGCGCCTCGGCGCGGGCGGGGCCGCGGGCGGGATCGGCCCAGAAGTCGCGATAGACGAGGATGATCGCGTCGACGTCCTTCACGATCGATCCGAACCACAGCATCTCGTCGTCGGGATGAGCCCCGATGATCACCGAGTTTTCGAGGAATGCCGGCCTTTCCGTCATGGCACTGTCGTCTCCTGCCTTTTGGTTGCGGCGCTCCGCTATGGGTTCAGCTCGTTGTCGTCTTCCATGCGTTGAAGCGTCGACGGGCACCGCGCGCTGCGAGCGCCAGGCGGCCGAGGCCGCTGCGCGGTGTCTCCAGCGTCATCATGCGTGTGGGTGTCGTTCCGAAATCGGCCTTGAAGGCCTCGTCACCGATGGTGAAGTCGAAGACGGCGCCGCCCTCTGCGATCCATTCGCGGATCAGCTCGTCGTAGAAGACGAGACCGGGCGAATGGCGCCCGAAGCGTTCGTAGTCGCCGCCGATCAGGAGATAGTTGAAACGACCCGCGTGGCAGAGCCCGAAGACATAGGCGACGGGTTCGCCGTCGAGGCTCATGCGATACGTGCGGGCAACGCCGTCGGTGCTGCCGGCGACCGCGACGGCCGCGTAGAATTCGGCGACGGCCGGCCACTGGATCATGTCGCCTTCGAAGCGACCGGCGCGCAACGATGCAATGGCGGCGATGGCCTGACGGATTGCGGCGGGCTCGGCGAGCCGTTCGATCGTCACCTTGCCCGCCTTGAAGAAGCGGCGCTTCTTTCGGTCGAGCTGCTTGCGGAAGGTATCCGGCAGCGCGGCGGCGCGCCAGCTGTCGTAGTCGGTGCCAAGCTCGGCCGCGTGGGCGGCAAAGTCGTGATCGTGGAAAGGATCGGTGAAGAAGAGCCGCCAGTCCTCGACGGTCTCGGCGCGGCAGTTGCGGATGCGCAGGAGGTCGTGAGCGGGAAGGGCGTGGGCGACGTTCCGCGTGAGGTGGGGCTGCGCCGCGAGCGCCAGGCGCGCATCGGCCCGGATCACGGGGGCGCAATAGTCGCTGACGCCGAGATCGTGGGCCTCGAGAAGCCGGAAGCCGCGAATGCGCCTGAGGATCATCGGGATCAGAAACACGAGGCGACCACTCTCATCGCGCCCTGTGACGACGACCGGAGACGCATCGCGCGCGGGCGCAAGTTTGCCGTAGAATTCAGTCAACCAGAGCGGGTGCTGGAAGGCGGTGGCGTTCGAGGCCGAGAAGAGGGCGGCATAGTCCGACGACGAGAAGTCGAAATCAGGTTCGAGACGGACGCCGATCCGATCTGGATCGTATCCGGCGTCGGTCTGCATTGAAGTCAGGACGCTCATCGAACGGCATCTCTCGCTGGTTCTGCCGGCGGACCTGGTCGAATGGAGTAGGCTCCGGCTGGATCCGAAGGCCGCGCCAGCGCTCCGGCGATCCGCGCGCACGCCGAGAACAAGGACAATCAGCGTCCACCTTGAACGCAAGATGCTTGTCGAAGCGTAAATGAAAGTCTTCGAAGTCTAGCGGAAGAGCGTTGGCTTGCGGCAGGGTTAAAAGGTCAAGAACCTCGACCGCAGGCGCCCGGCGTATCGAATGGTCGCACCTCAAGCTGTCCCTCTGGGCTGTCGCAGCCGCCGCTCCGTCCCAGTTTGTCTGGAATGAAATCGCGATCCTCATCGCTCCGACAAAAAAAGATGAAAGACAGGCTTCATGGGACGTTATCTGATCTACGGGGGCAACGGCGGTATCGGATCCGCCATCGCGCACCGGCTTTCCAAGGCCGGACACGACCTGGTTCTTGCTGGCCGCAATACGGACGAACTGAAGACGCTCGGCGAGGCACTGTCGGCGAAGACGATTCAATGCGACGTGATGGAGGAGGGTTCGATCGACGCCTGCGCGCAGGAGGCCGGTAACCAGCTGGACGGACTTTGCTATGCGGTCGGCTCGATCAACCTCAAGCCCTTTGCGAAAGTGGCCAAAGACGACATTCTGACCGACTTCCGGCTGAACGCCCTGGGCGCGGCCCAGGCCTTCCAGGCATCCGCAACGGCGCTGACGAATGCGGAGAACGGGGCTAGCGCGCTCTTCTTCTCGACGGTGGCTGTCGATCAAGGCTTTGCGGCCCATGTCTCGATTGCAATGGCGAAGGGGGCGGTCGTCGGTCTCGTTCGCACGCTCGCAACGGAATATGCGCCGAAGATTCGTGTGAATGCTATCGCGCCGTCGCTCGTGGACTCACCACTCGGTCAGACGGTGGCTGGCAACGACAAGATGGCGGACGCAGTCGCGAAAATGCATGCGATCCCACGCCTTGGAAAACCGGATGACATCGCTGCGATGGGTGAGCTCCTGCTGACCGACTCCGGATCGTGGATTACCGGCCAGGTGATCGGCGTCGACGGAGGGCGTTCGGCAATCCGCGTGATGCGGAGCTGATAGAATGGCGGTCTTGCGTTTCGTTCTCGGCGATCAGCTGAGCCGTGATCTCTCGTCCCTGAAAGACATCGAGGATGGCGACGTCGTCTTGATGTGTGAGGTGGCGGATGAAGCGAATTACGTGCGCCACCACCAGCGCAAGATCGCCTTCCTGTTCTCGGCCATGCGGCACTTCGCGGACGACATTCGCGAGCGCGACGTGACGGTGGACTACGTCACGCTCGACGACGCCGAGAACACCGGCTCGTTCACCGAAGAGCTGAAGCGGGCGGTGAAGCGCCATCAACCGGACAGCGTCGTCGTGACAGAACCTGGCGAGTGGCGCGTTCTCGAAATGATGAGGGATTGGCGCGAGACGCTGGATTGCCCGGTCGAGATCCGAAACGACGACCGCTTCATCTGCGATCACGAGACCTTCGACAAATGGGCTGAGGGCAATAAGGAACTTCGGCAGGAATACTTTTACCGTGAGATGCGGAAATATACGTCCTACCTGATGGACGGGAACAAGCCCGCCGAAGGCAAGTGGAACTTCGACCACGACAACAGGGAGCCCCTGAAGAAGCGCATCACCGCGCCGGAGCGGCCAAACTACACCGTGGACGAGACGACGGAGGCTGTGCTCGATCTCGTCGGCAAGCGGTTCGGCAATCATTTCGGATCGCTTGAAAACTTCGACTATCCGGTCACGCGGAGGCAGGCGCTGCATTATCTGCGCTGGTTCCTGGACGAGGCGCTTCCGGATTTCGGCACCTATCAGGACGCGATGCGCGAAGGGGCGCCGCTGCTCTTCCATTCCCATCTCTCGGCATTGATCAATTGCGGGCTGCTCGACCCGCGCGAGGTCTGCGAGCGGGCGGAGGATGCCTATCGGGAGGGGAAGGCGCCGATCAACGCGGTGGAGGGCTTCATTCGCCAGATCATCGGCTGGCGCGAGTTTATCCGCGGCGTTTATTGGAGAGAAATGCCGGACTATGCCTCTTCCAACAAGCTGAACGCCCAGCGCAAGCTGCCGGATTTTTTCTGGACCGGCGAGACCGATCTCAACTGTCTGAAACAGTCGTTCAAGGAAGTGCGGGAGAGCGCCTACAACCATCATATCCAGCGACTGATGGTGATCGGCAATTTCTGCCTGCTCTGCGGCTTCGATCCGCGCGAGGTGCAGGAGTGGTATCTTGTCGTCTATCACGACGCCTACGAATGGGTGGAGATGCCGAACGTCGTCGGCATGATCCTCTATGCCGATGGTGGGCTGTTCGCCTCGAAGCCTTATGCCGCCTCGTCGAACTACATCGACAAGATGAGCGACTATTGCGGCAACTGCACCTATTCACCGAACACGAAGGTCGGCGAGGGGGCGTGCCCCTTCAACGTGCTCTACTGGGACTTCATCGCCCGCAACAAAGATCGCCTGAAGGGCAATCCGCGCCTTAATCGCACCTATGCGACCCTCGACCGGATGAACGAAGAGAAGCTGAAGCAGTCGCGGAAAGAAGCGCAGGAGTTTCTCGACGGGCTGGTCGCGACGGGGGATTATTGAGGACCGAGCAGCGTATGGCTACTCGCGTTCCTGTATTGTCAAGGCGTATCTCCTAGGTCTTCGCGAAGAGGCCGAACCGGGAGACGCCGCGATGTTCGAGAACTTTCAGACTCGTATTCTCAAGGGCGAGAGTGCGGAGATCTTCGTGCGGACGGCCGGCGATGGGCCTCCGCTGCTCTTGCTGCATGGCTATCCGCAGACCGGGGCGATGTGGCACGAGCTGGCGCCGAAGCTTGCTGAGGACTATTCGGTCGTCGTGCCCGATCTTCGCGGATACGGGCGATCGTCCGCCCCGGCGAACGATGAGGAGAACCTAGCCTATTCCAAACGGGTGATGGGGCGCGACATGCTTGCGCTGATGCGGGCGCTCGGGCATGAGCGGTTCATGGTGGCCGGGCACGATCGCGGCGGGCGTGTCGCCTACCGGATGGCGCTCGATAATCCGGATGTCGTCACGAAACTCGCCGTTCTCGACATCGTGCCGGTGGCCGAGGTCTGGGAGAGGATGGACGCCGCGGCGGCGCTGAAGACGTACCATTGGCCGTTCTTCGCCCAGCCCCATCCGATGCCGGAGACGCTGATCGGCGCCGACCCGGTCTATTTCCTCGATCATACGATTGCGAGCTGGACCAAGGCGAAGGATCTTTCGGCGTTTGGAGAAGCGGCGATGGCGGAGTATCGCGAGAGCTTCCGGCGCCCGGCTTACGTCGAAGCCTCCTGCAACGATTATCGCGCGGGGGCGACGATCGACTGGCGGCTCGACCGGGAAGATCGGGAGGCAGGCCGAAAAATCGGCTGCCCGACGCTGGCGCTCTGGGGTGCGGCCGGCATTCCGGCGACCGGCGCGGATATTGTCGAGATCTGGCGCGGATGGTGTGAGAACGTGACCGGCCAGCCAATCGACGCCGGACATTTCATCGTCGAAGAAGCCCCTGAAGTGACCCTTGCGGCGCTTTCGCACTTTCTGCGCAGCTAGGCCTCGGGGAGCGATTTCGGGCGCAAGGCGTCGATAATCTTCTGGATGCGGCGGCGATTTGCGCCGAGATCGGACCGGCCGAGAAGCGAACGCGAGTAGAGAAGAAGGCCGGCTCTGCCCTCGACCGCTCGCACACCGAGATTCAGAGTATCGGGATAGCCCATCAGCGGCGTGCGGACCACATAGCGCTTGGCGTTGGGATCCTGGCCGTCGTCGACGCGTTGAACGTTGCCTGACAGCGTGCCGCCGCGGATGATCTCGTCGGCCTCCTTCAGCAATTCCTCGGGTGTGGCATCATAAAGCGGAAGAGTGATCTCGGCGGGCGTGGCGCAGGCGGCGACCGAACAGGCAAGGGCGTCGTTGGGGTTCGGGCTTCGCTCGATCGCATCCCAGTCAACCGATCCCTGATCCGGGTCGCCTGCAAGTCGCCAAACGCGCTCAGGGCCGAGCAGATAAAACGTGCCGGCGGCAGCCAGGCCGAACAGGCCAAGACCGGCCGCGAATATTTTGAACCGTTTGCCCACGATCGCAGATCCTTACCGGTTTGAGCCGGGCATTCGTTTACACCGGCGGGTATGCAGTGGAAGGCGGAACAATCGCCAACAGCACCCCGTTCACCCCCTGAAGCTAGGTGCCTCACGCCATCCTCAAGGGGAAAGGTCCGGGCACGATCAAAACGAACCCGTTTCAGCCGGGAGGATTTCCATGAAAAAACTCACTCTCTCCGCCCTTGCATCGGTCGCCCTTCTCGCAGCGCCCGCCCTCGCACAGGACGATCAAACGTCAGCCGAAACGACGGCAGCAGCGAGCGAAGATACGGCTGGAGGTGACATGCAGCCGATGGAGGTCACGATGAACGCGCCGGACGGATCGGATCGCGGTACCGTGACGGTGACGCCGACGCCGAATGGGCTTCTCCTGGAAGCGGAACTGACGGGCCTGGAGCCGGGTGAACATGGATTCCATATCCACGAGACCGGACAGTGCGGCGAAGATTTCTCGGCTGCCGGTGGACACTACAATCCGACGGACATGGAACATGGTTACATGACCGAAGGCGGGCCGCATGCCGGCGACATGCCGAACTTCACGGCCGGCGAGGATGGCAGTGCGACCTTCGCCGTGTTCAATCCGAACCTGACAGTCTCGGATGGCGATGCGCCGGTGATGGACGATGACGGTTCAGCGATCATGGTTCACGGTGGTGCGGACGACTATGAGTCGCAACCGGCGGGCGACGCTGGCGACCGGGTCGCCTGCGGCGTGATCGGCGGCGCCGAATAAGTTCGGGCGATGATGTCGCGTCAGGCTGTCTGTCGGTCGGTCGTCGCGTAAATTTCGAAACTCGGGAAGCGTCGGGCGACGGTCCGGCGCTTTCTTTGTGAGTACCTCGAAAGGTTGAGAGACAGGGGATCGAGTGATGCAGGCATTCGCGCAGGAAGCGCCTGAGGGTTCGGCGAACCCCACGACCGTCGACCAGGCTGTCGATTTCGATCCATCCATCGCCCTCGGAAAGGTCGAGGCCTGGGTGGTCGGCGTACAGCAGCTCTTGCCGAACATCGTGGTGGCGCTGGTCGTCGTCTCGATCTTCTTCCTCGCCGGTTGGCTGTTCGATCGGCTGTTCAACCGCTGGGCTCGGCGCAAGAGCCGGGACAATCTCGGCGAAGTGTTGGGCGCTTTCATCAAGTGGATCATCATCCTCTTCGGCATCCTGCTCGGCCTGACGATCATCATTCCTTCGCTCAATCCGGCAGACCTGCTGGCGGGGCTTGGCATCGGCTCGGTGGCAATCGGTTTTGCCTTCAAGGATATTCTGCAGAACTGGCTCGCCGGTCTGCTCCTTCTCATCCGGCAGCCGTTTCAGGTCGGCGACCAGATCGTGGTCAACGGATACGAGGGGACGGTGGACTGGATCGAGACGCGGGCGACGATCATCACGACCTATGACCGGCGTCGCGTCATCATTCCCAATGCGGACGTCTATTCCAACGCAGTGACGGTAAACACGGCACACCAGAAACGGCGGTCGCAATACGATGTCGGGATCGGTTACGGCGACGACATCGAAACCGCGCGGGCGGTGATCCTGGACGCGCTCGGCCGTGCCGAAGGCGTCGAGACAGAGCCGAAGCCGGAAGTGCTGGTCTGGGATCTTGCTGCGAGCTGGGTGACACTCCGCGTGCGGTGGTGGACGAATTCGGTTCGCACTGACGTCGTCCATGCTCAGGCCGCGGCATTGCAGGAAATCAAGCGAGCACTCGATGGGGCGGGGATCGATATGCCGTTCGAGACACGGGTTACGCTCCTGCACGACCAGACAGAGACGCTGGATGGCAGGCGTGGAAAGCAGCGCGAGGGTTGGCCGCTGCAGCCTGACGGCAGGACTCCCGAACCGGCGCGGCTGGAGAAGCAATCCGCGGAGGTGAACGGAAAGTCCTGACGATCGATGCAGAAAGGCGCGGTTGGTCGAGCCAACCGCGCCTTGCGATGTGATCGTTCGATCGGCGATCTATTTTAAATGTTCGGCGAGCCGCCGACGCGCATCGCGATCCCGGCGTGGGAGCATTCGTCGATGATGAGTCGCTGGAGCATGATCGTCGCGGTCGTGCTTTCGCCGTCGATCTCTTCGGACATCCGCAAGGCGAGATCGCCGACGTCGATCACTGCATTCTTCGAGCGACGCTGTTCGACTTCGCGTCTGACCCGTTCGCGTAGATGAAAGCTCATCCTGCCAACCATCCTCTCCATAAAGCGAGGGTTGAGTCCCTTCGCCCGCAGCCTCCTCCATGAAGGCCCGCTTTCTCGTTTCGTGCTTCGACTGGTTCCGCATGGAGCTTGAAAGGTCTCAAGCCCTTTGCGGAGGCGTCGCGTTTGGTATCGGCGGTCTAACAAACCGTCCTAACCCCGGCAGCTTGCCCGAAGTTGACGGATTTAAGATGAACCTCGGCTGAAACCCATATTGCTTCAAGCGCTTAAGGGTTGTCGACGGGGTGGCCAGACGTCCAAGTTTCTGTCCGACATGATTAGAGAATCTAGATGACGATGGGATGAACTGAAAGCGCGAAGTCCATGCCCGGCCATCATCAATTTGCTTGATCCCCGGTAGATCAGGCGTCTTTGCATCTGCGATGACGCAGCCGTGAATCCGATCTCAGTTCTCTCCGAGCCGGCCAGCGATTTTTCAACGCTCCGAGCATTCGGGTATGCTTGCGTGCGAAGAGCGAGGGGACTAGGGTCCGCCCGCCTTTCGCACCTGCAACATCGCTGCGCGATGCCCGCCGAACATCATCCAGACGGAGTTTCTCCCATGGCATTCCTTGCCGACGCTCTCGATCGCGTAAAACCGTCCGCCACCATCGCCGTGACCCAGAAGGCGCGCGAACTGAAGGCAAAAGGCATGGACGTGATCGGGCTCGGCGCCGGCGAGCCCGACTTCGATACGCCGGACACAATCAAGGAAGCGGCCATCGCAGCGATCGCGCGGGGCGAGACGAAGTACACCCCGGTTTCCGGTATTCCGCAGCTGCGCGAGGCGATCGCGGCGAAGTTCAAGCGCGAGAACGGGCTCGACTACAAGCCCGAGCAGACGATCGTCGGAACCGGCGGCAAGCAGATCCTCTTCAACGCCTTCATGGCGACGCTCAACAAGGGCGACGAGGTCATTATCCCCGCGCCCTACTGGGTGAGCTATCCGGAAATGGTGGCGATCTGCGGCGGCACGCCGGTATTCGTCGAAGCCGGGATCGAGACGAACTTCAAGCTGACACCTGAAAAACTCGAGGCTGTGATCACGCCGAGGACCAAGTGGTTCCTGTTCAACTCGCCATCGAACCCCTCTGGCGCTGCCTATACGAAAGACGAGATCAAGGCACTGACGGATGTCCTCATGCGGCATGGGCATGTCTGGGTGCTGACCGACGATATTTACGAGCATCTGGTCTACGGCGACTTCACCTTCCACACGCCGGCGGAGGTGGAGCCGGGTCTATACGACCGCACACTGACGATGAACGGCGTCTCGAAGGCCTATTCGATGACCGGCTGGCGGATCGGTTACGGTGCCGGACCCATTCAACTGATCAAGGCGATGGACATGATCCAGGGCCAGCAGACGTCCGGTGCGGCGTCAATCTCGCAATGGGCGGCGGTCGAGGCGCTGAACGGCACGCAGGACTTCATCCCGAAGAACCGTGAGATTTTCCAGGGCAGGCGCGATCTCGTCGTCTCGATGCTGAACCAGGCGACCGGCCTCAAATGCCCGGTGCCGGAGGGTGCCTTCTACGTCTATCCGTCCTGCGCCGGTCTGATGGGCAAGACTACGCCGGACGGCAAGGTTCTGAAGACCGACGAGGACTTCGTGACGAGCCTTCTCGAGACGGAAGGCGTTGCGGTGGTGCAAGGCTCGGCATTCGGCCTTGGCCCGAACTTCCGTATTTCCTACGCGACGTCCGAGGCACTGCTGGAGGAAGCTTGCTCGCGCATCCAGCGCTTCTGCGGTTCGCTGAAGGACTGAGCCGTCAGGGTCAACGAAGCTGGAAGGCGTGCTATTTCAGCTCGATCGGGTTCGCCAACCCCCGCTGGCTTTTACAGCTTAGCGAGAAGTCGGGTGGTGTGCGGCGACCGCGCCGCGCCTCGCCGGCTTGCGCCGGAGGCTGGGTTTCGGTTTTCTCTTGATCTAGGTCCAGCTGAACATCGAGAGCCGCACCATGGCGCCGCTACCCAATTCCATCGAAGCGCGCGATATCGCGCACCACTTTCATCCCTTTACGAATGCGCGCCGCCACGAGGAGATCGGGCCGATCGTCATGGCGAAGGGCGATGGCGTCTTCGTCGAGGACATCGACGGCAAGCGTTATATCGAGGCGATGAGCGGGCTGTGGTCCGTCGCTGTCGGCTTTTCCGAGAAGCGGCTCGTCGATGCGGCGGTAAAGCAGATGGCCGAGCTGCCCTATTACCACTCCTTCACCCACAAATCCCACGCGCCGGTGGTCGATCTCGCCGAAAAGCTGATAAACATCGCACCTGTGCCGATGGCGAAGGTGCATTTCACCAATTCGGGATCGGAGGCGAACGATCTCATCGTCAAGCTTTTGCGCTACCGCGCGAATGGGATGGGCGAGCCGCGGCGCAAGAAGATTATCTCGCGGCTGCGCGGCTATCACGGCATCACACTCGCGGCGGCGAGCCTGACGGGCCTGCCAAACAACCACGCCTCCTTCGATCTGCCAATCGAGGGCATTCTTCATACCATCTGTCCCCATTACTGGCGCGAGGGCCGGGAGGGTGAAAGCGAGGAAGCGTTTGCAACGCGTTGCGCGGCTGAACTCGAGGCGATGATCGAGGCCGAGGGGCCGGAGACGATCGCCGCCTTCATCGCCGAGCCCGTGATGGGCGCAGGGGGTGTGGTGATCCCCCCAGTGACCTACTGGGAGAAGATCCAGGCGGTCCTTTCTCGATATCCCGAGATCGTCTTCGTCGCCGACGAGGTGATATGCGGTTTCGGCCGGACAGGCGAAATGTTCGGCTCGGTGACCTACGATCTGAAGCCGGACATCATAACGGTCTCGAAGGGGTTGTCTTCTTCATATCTCCCGATCTCGGCAGTGATCATGAACGATCGTGTCTACCAGCCGATCGCCGACGAGACGGCGCGGATCGGCACCTTCGGCCACGGCTTCACGACGACCGGCCACCCAGTGGCGGCCGCGGTTGCACTGGAGAATTTGAAAATCATCGAGGAGCGCGATCTCGTCGGCAATGCGCGCGCGCGCGGGCCACGGCTGCAGGACGGGCTCCGCAGGCTCGCCGACCATCCGTTGGTGGGCGAGGTGCGCGGCGTCGGGCTGATCGCCGGCGTCGAACTTGTGACAGACAAGGAAAAGAAGGTCGCCGTCCAGCCGCCGGGCGCCCTCGCGGCGAAAGCCTTCGGCCTGATCCAGGAGCGCGGCGTCATCTCCCGCGCGATCGGCGACACGCTCGCCTTCTGCCCGCCGCTGATCATAGAGGACGAGCATATCGACACGATCCTCGCGACCACGCGAGAGGGGCTGGACGCGCTGGCGGCGGAGATGGGGATGTAGCCGCCGGTGCGCCGGATGCTGAACCATCGAAGCCGATGTACGTATTGATCGAGGCTTTCACGCGCGAACTATGGACTTTTATTCGGGGACGAGATGACCGTGGAAACCCATTTCTTCCCGACCGCGGAAGATATTCCAAACAGCAACCTGCCACTGATCGTGATCACCGGCGAGATTGAAGCCGACCAGTTGACTGCAAATGACGTACAGCAGCGATTCCGTCGTCATGGCTGGCAGGGCACCTGGGTCTATACGGTCTTCGACTACTGGCACTTCCATCTGGATGGCCACGAAGTCCTGACATGCGTTTCAGGCGAGGCGGTGGTCGGTTTTGGGGGCGAAGAAGCAAATGGCGGGATCACCCTGCCGATGTTGCCGGGCGATACGGTGATCGTGCCGGCCGGGGTCGGACACAAGCGGCTGTCGGGCTCGTCTGAATTTAAGGTCGTAGGCGGCTATCCACCCGGCCAGTCTGGCACAATCACGCGAGCCGGCACGGTGGATGTCGAGGCTTCGAAACGCGAGATCGCGAAACTTGCGCTGCCAGAGAGGGATCCCATCAGCGGCGCTGCGCCCGGGGCATTGAACGCCTGGCATTAGCGCCGGTTGGGGTTTTCAAAGCTCGTCCAGGGCGGGGTGGACCGACTCGGGCATGGATGGGCTATAGTCCCGCCGGGACGGGAGGCCCGCCGACGTGATCGACAAGCTCGAATATCTCATCATGCTCTCGCATGAGCGCCACTTCGGGCGGGCAGCGGAGAAGCTGGGGATCACACAGCCCACACTCTCGGCCGGCATTCGGCATCTGGAGGAACGCCTCGGTGTTACCCTCGTCAATCGCGGCTCTCGCTACAAGGGGATGACGAGCGAGGGCGAGCGGGTGCTCGCCTGGGCGCGCAAGATCACGGACGACGTCAGGACGATGCGCGAGGAGGTACGCAGCGTGCGGCGCGGTCTCACCGGGCATTTGAGGATCGGCGCGGTGCCGACTGCACTTTCCCTGGTGGCGCGCCTGACGACGCCGTTCCGCGAACGTCATCCGGATGTCACTTTCGACGTCGCGTCAATGTCTTCCGTCGACCTTCTATCGGCTGTCGAAGACTTCGAAGTGGATGTCGGGCTCACCTACCTCGAAGACGACCGCGTGCGGCGGGTCGACTACAAGGCGCTCTACGAGGAGCGCTACAGCCTCGTCACCACCGTCGGCAGCCCACTATCGGAACGCGAGGAGGTGACTTGGGACGAGGCGAGTCGTGTGCCGCTTTGCCTCTTGAGCCCGACCATGCAGAACCGGCAGATCCTGAACCGGCATCTTGGCGAGAAGGACCGGCATTTCGAGACTGTGATGGAATCGAATTCGATGCTTGCGATCCTTTCTCAGGTGCGGATGGCAGGGCTCGCGACGATAATGCCGCATCATGCGACCGTGATGCTGGGACTGGCGCCCCCGATGGTTTCGATCCCGCTGGTCGAGCCGACTGTCAGCTATCCGATCGGTCTCGTAACTGCGCGGCGCGACTTGAGACCGCCGATCGTTGCGGCGTTCTGGAACGAGGCGACGATACGATCGGACGAAGCTGTCTGACTGTGTGACCTTCCCGTCTCTCCCTTCAGCTTTTCTTCCAACTCAGGCGATGCATCAAGGGCGGAAGATTTGTCGCATTTCGTATCGGAGCACCCGCCGCCGACGACAAATTTCGCACCGAGGTGCGGTTGGGAAAGAAACAGCTATCGATGGAACCGTTCCAAACTGGGGAATTTCCGAGCGAAGTTTCGATTTTTGCCTTGAACCGTAAGAGTGTCGTTAGATCCTGATCCCTGACATGGTGCGCCAGATTTCGAAGGCCGTGTTGAATCAATAGAAGAAACCTATCGAAACATGGAAAGCGGCGCTTGATCATGGGTTTGCGTCCGTGTTTCCCTCAATTGAAGTCCCATACACACCCGGGAGGAGCCGGCGTGGCTCATCACGTTGAATTCGACGAGGACGACGCAATTGCGCTCGTCGAGGAGTACAAGCATCTGGAAGGGCCGCTTTTGCCGATCCTCCATGCCTTCAGTCATCGTTATGGCTACATCGGAGACGAGGCCGTCAGGCTGATCGCGGGTGAATTGAACCTCACACGCGCCGAGGTCTACGGCGTCGTCTCGTTCTATCACGACTTCAAGCGTGAGCCCCACGGACGGCACGTTCTTAAGGTCTGCCGAGCCGAGGCCTGTCAGGCGGCCGGCGGCGATGCGATCGCGGATTCGCTGGAGAAGGCGCTCGGGATTAAGTTCGGCGAGACTTCGGCCGACGGCGCGGTGACGCTGGAAGCTGTCTACTGCCTGGGCCTATGTGCGACGGCGCCTTCTGCCATGCTCGACGACCGGATCATCGGCCGGCTGAACCAACCTCGTGCCAAAAAACTCGCGGCGGAGGCGCTGCTATGACCAAGGTTTACATCCCGCTCGATTCCTTCGCCGTCGCCAACGGTGCCGACGAGATCGCAGAGGAGCTTCGCAAGCTCAGCGACGATCGCGGCCTCGGTATCGAGATCGTGCGCAACGGCTCGCACGGCATGGCATGGCTGGAGCCGCTTCTCGAGGTCGAGACGGGCAATGGCCGCGTGGGATACGGTCCGATCGAGCCCGGTGAAATCGAGGCGCTGCTCGACGCTGGCTTTCTGACCGGTGGCGACCATGCCAAGCGGATCGGCGACGTTTTCGAACATCCCTTCTTGAAGGGCCAGACGCGGCTCACCTTCAAGCGTTGCGGGGTGACCGACCCGCTGTCCCTCGAAGATTACGAAGCCCATGGCGGCCTTCTCGGCCTTCGCCGCGCGATCGAAATGGGCTCGGAGGCGATCGTCGAGGAGGTGAAGGAATCCGGGCTGCGAGGGCGCGGCGGCGCCGGTTTCCCAACCGGCATCAAGTGGGAAACGGTCATGAAGACCGAGGGCCCGAAGAAATACATCGTCGCGAATGCCGACGAAGGCGACTCCGGCACCTTCGCCGACCGTATGATCATGGAAGGCGACCCGTTCTGCCTGATCGAAGGTATGACGATCGCCGCGGTCGCGACCGGCGCGACCAAGGGCTACATCTATCTTCGCTCGGAATATCCGGTGGCGATCCGCGTGATGCGCGAGGCCATCAAGCGGGCTGAGGACTTTGGCTGGCTTGGCATCTCGGTGCTCGGTTCGGCGCACGCTTTCGATCTGGAGGTCAGGGTCGGAGCGGGAGCCTATGTCTGTGGCGAGGAAACCTCTCTGCTCGACAGCTTGGAGGGCAAGCGCGGCCAGGTTCGGTTCAAGCCGCCGCTGCCGGCGATCAAGGGCCTGTTCGGTCGACCGACCGTGATCAATAATGTGATCTCGCTGGCCTCGACACCGGAGATTCTGGCGAAGGGCGCGAAGGTCTACAAGGATTTCGGCATAGGGCGTTCGCGCGGCACAATTCCTTTGCAGATCGCGGGCAACGTCAAGCATGGCGGGCTCTACGAAGTGCCGTTCGGCCTGACCCTTGGCGAGATCGTTGAGGGGATCGCCGGCGGCACAAATTCCGGCAAGCCGGTGCGCGCCGTTCAGGTCGGTGGCCCACTCGGAGCCTATTTTCCGCGCTCGCTCTTCGACACGCCATTCGACTACGAGGCCTTCGCCGAAAAGAAAGGCCTCATCGGCCACGCCGGCATCGTCATTTTCGACGACACGGTCGACATGATGAAGCAGGCCCGTTTTGCGTTCGAGTTCTGCGCCGTCGAATCCTGTGGCAAGTGCACACCCTGCCGGATCGGCGCAGTGCGCGGACTGGAAACGATGGAAAAGATCATCGCCGGCGACAACGCGGCCGAGAGCCTCGAACTCGTCGAGGACCTCTGCAACACGATGGAATTCGGCTCCCTTTGCGCTCTTGGCGGTTTTACCCCATATCCAGTTATGAGCGCGATCCGGCATTTCCCAGAGGATTTCAACGGAACGCCGATGCGGGAGGCGGCGGAATAGGGCCATTCCGCCACCAATACGGTCGTTCAGAGTTTGCAAGCCTTACGACCGTAGCAGGGCACTCCACGAGATCGACGAACAAGTGATAGTACTGAGCCTTATGACCGGTCACGTACGCTTTCATCGATCTCCGACGATCTCGGCAACGAGAAACGAATTTGCTATACTGGTCGGGCTTCAGGCTAGGCCGAAACCGCCGACCTCACACTTCCCCCAGGGAGGAATCGCATGAGCCTTATCGAAGAAAAAGACTACGGGACGCCGGCTTCCAAAGCCGAGAAGTTGGTCACGCTGACGATCGACGGACAATCGGTTACCGTTCCGGAAGGCACGTCGATCATGCGGGCGGCTGCCGAGGCCGAGATTTTGGTGCCGAAGCTCTGCGCCAGCGACATGCTCGATGCCTTCGGGTCATGCCGGGTTTGCGTCGTCGAAATCGAAGGCAAGAATACGACGCCCGCCTCCTGCACGACGCCGGTCGGCGAAGGCATGTTCGTGAAGACCGAGAGCGACAGGCTGAGCCGCATCCGCAAGGGCGTGATGGAGCTCTACGTCTCCGACCATCCGGGGCAATGGGACGAGCGGAAGGGCGGCGGCGACTGCGAGGTTCGCGAGGTCGCCGAACGCGTCGGGCTGTCCGACGTTCGCTATGATTCGTCAGAGCGCAATCACTTCGATGCGGAACTCGACGAATCGAACCCTTATTTCACCTTCGACTCCTCGAAATGTATCGTCTGCTCGCGCTGCGTCCGGGCCTGCAACGAAGTTCAGGGCACCTTCGCGCTGACGGTCGAGGGTCGCGGTTTCGACAGCCGGATCTCAGCCGGTACGCCGGTCGACGAATTCCTCACTTCGGAATGCGTTTCCTGCGGAGCGTGTGTGCAGGCTTGCCCGACCGAGGCGCTGCAGGAAAAGACAGTGAAGGAGAAGGGTCTGCCGACCTCCTCCAAGATCACCACCTGCGCCTATTGCGGCGTCGGCTGCTCCTTCAAGGCGGAAATGCAGGGCGAGGAAGTCATCCGCATGATCCCCTACAAGGATGGCAAGGCCAATCGCGGCCATTCCTGCGTTAAGGGCCGTTTCGCCACCGAATACGCCAAGCACGAGGAGCGAGTCCTCGAGCCGATGATCCGCGAGACCTACAAGGACCCGTGGCAGGTCGTCTCCTGGGACGAGGCGATCTCGTTCGCGGCGAACAAGATCAAGGATATTCAGGCGAAATACGGTCGCGGGGCCGTCGGCGGCATCTCGTCCTCGCGCTGCACGAACGAGGAAGTCTACGTCGTCCAGAAGATGGTCCGCGCCGGCTTCGGTAACAACAATATCGACACCTGCGCCCGCGTCTGCCACTCGCCGACGGGCTACGGTCTTGCGACCACCTACGGCACCTCCGCCGGTACTCAGGACTTCGATTCGATCGAGCACACCGATGTCATGGTGGTGATCGGCGCTAACCCGACGGACGCTCATCCGGTCTTCGCGTCGCGTATGAAGAAGCGCATCCGCGAAGGCGCGAAGGTGATCGTCATCGATCCGCGCCGTATCGATCTCGTGAAGACCCCGCATGTCGAGGCCGACGTGCATCTGCCGACCCGTCCGGGCACGAATGTCGCGATCCTGACGGCGCTTGCCCATGTGATCGTGACAGAAGGCCTCGTCGACGAAGAGTTCGTCAAGGAACGCTGCGAGGTCGACGAGTTCGAGGACTGGAAGGAATTCGTCTCGGCTGAGAACCGGTCACCGGAAGCCATGGAGATCGTGACCGGCGTTCCGGCCGATCTCGTGAGGCGTGCGGCTCGGCTTTACGCCACAGGCGGAAACGGAGCGATCTATTACGGGCTGGGCGTTACAGAGCACAGCCAGGGCTCGACCTCGGTCATCGCGATCGCAAACCTTGCCATGGCGACCGGTAATATCGGCCGCAAGGGCGTTGGCGTGAACCCGCTGCGCGGCCAGAACAATGTCCAGGGCTCCTGCGACATGGGTTCTTTCCCGCACGAAATGCCGGGCTATCGCCACATCTCGCACGACGAGACGCGCAAGATCTACGAGGACCTCTGGAAGGTTAAAATCGATCGCGAGCCGGGCCTGCGCATTCCGAACATGTTCGACGCGGCGATCGAGGGAACGTTCCGCGGCCTCTACTGCCAGGGCGAGGACATTCTCCAGTCCGATCCGGACACCAAGCATGTGTCAGCCGGTCTCGGTGCCCTCGACCTTCTGATCGTGCAGGATCTCTTCCTGAACGAGACCGCGAACTACGCCAACGTCTTCCTGCCGGGTTCGACCTTCCTCGAAAAGGACGGCACGTTCACCAATGCCGAGCGGCGCATCAATCGCGTCCGCAAGGTCATGGAGCCGAAGAACGGCTATGCCGACTGGGAGGTGACCCAGTTGCTCGCTAGAGCGATCGGCATGGACATGAACTACGCCCATCCCTCGGAGATCATGGCCGAGATCGCTGCGACCACGCCGTCCTTCGCGGGCGTCACTTACGAACTCCTCGACAAGGAAGGCTCGGTGCAGTGGCCTTGCAACGAGGAGCATCCGGTGGGCTCGCCGGTCATGCATGTGGGCGCGTTCATGCGCGGCAAGGGCAAGTTCGTACGGACCGAGTATGTCGCGACCGACGAAAAGGTCGGCCCGCGCTTCCCGCTGCTTCTCACGACCGGTCGCATCCTCAGCCAATACAATGTGGGCGCGCAGACCCGCCGGACGTTGAACACCGTTTGGCATCCAGAGGATCTTCTGGAGATGCATCCCCACGATGCAGAGGAGCGGGGCATCCGCGAAGGCGATTTCGTGAAGCTGCAGAGCCGCGTCGGCGAGACCTCGCTGAAGGTCCACATAACGGAGAAGATGGCCGTGGGCGTGGTTCACACGACGTTCCATCATCCGTCGACGCAGATCAACGTCATCACGACGGACTTCTCCGACTGGGCAACGAACTGTCCGGAATACAAGGTCACTGCGGTTCAAGTGTCTCCGACCAACGGCCCGACCGAATGGCAGGAAGACTACCGCGAACTCACCGAGACGAGCCGTCGGGTACGCTCGCTCGAGGCGGCGGAGTAAGAGAATCGGATTTCGGTCGGGTGCGATACCCGGCCGGCTTCTGATCATGTTGGCCGGGGTTTTGGACTGCCGCCGATAAGCGGTTACCTTCACGACTGGTGTCAGCGACGAAGGCCCAACCCCACGGAACGTCATCTTTGGGACGGAGCCCGAGGATGACGAGAGTTTCGAAGGGTCCTCTCCTTTCATGGATCAAGAAATGAAGCCGGCCCGTTCCCTTTCCTCGATCGCTTTCCGAGGGGGCGCGTTTCGGCGTGAAACGCGGAGTGTGCCGGCGGAGCGAGCGGTAGCGATTTCAGTCGGCGGATCCACGCATGCGGTGATGATGGCTTCGCCGGCCGATATCGAAGATCTGGGGGTCGGGCTTGTTCTCAACGAGCGGATCGTAGACCGGTTCGAGGAGATCGACGCCATTGAGATCGTGGAGACGGAAGCTGGCACAGACTGCCAGGTTCGTCTCGTTCCTGAGCGGGCCGAGACTTATGTCGCGCGCCGGCGGCAGATGACCGGCCCGGTGGGCTGCGGGTTGTGCGGCGTCGAATCTCTCGAACTTGCGGGCCGCGTGTTGCCGGAGGTGACGGCCGGCGAGCGGGTCTCCCCGGAACGGCTCGTGCGTGCCATGGACGAGATGTCGGCAGAGCAGAAGCTCTCCCGACTGACGCGGGCTGTGCACGCCGCTGCCTTTCACAAGCGCGAAGGCTCGATGGTCGTCCTGCGAGAGGATGTCGGTCGGCACAACGCACTCGACAAGGTGGCGGGACATCTGGCGCGCAACGGCGTCGATCCGGCCTCCGGCTTCATCACGATCACCAGCCGCGTCTCCGTGGAATTGATACAAAAGGCGGCCGTAATGGGCTGCGGGTTGATCGCGGCGATCTCTGCGCCGACCGAACTCGCCATTGCCGAAGCCGAGGCCGCAAAGGTGACGTTGGTCGCCGTTCTCCGCGGCGAGGAATTCGAAATTTTCACCTCACCGGACCGGATCGAGGGCGCTCAGGAGCCCCTCGACGCGGACGAAACACTGCTGGCATAGTGCCGGGACACATGGGAGGAATCTCCATGGAGCGCGACAAGCTCGTCTATATGGGAAACCAGATCGCCAAGTTCTTCCAGTCGACGCCCGAGGGGGCGCGCTCGCAAGGGGTGGCCGATCACATCAACAAGTTCTGGGAGCCACGGATGCGCACCCAGCTCTTCCAGAAGGTCGAGGCTGGCGAGACGAGTGAGTTTCATCCGCTTCTCCTCGAAGCACTCCCGCGCATCCGCCGGCCGGAAAAGCCGCTCGAAGAACGCGCGGACCACCAGTAATCGCAGGGTCATCGCTCGTATTGAGCAAGTTTGCTCACGGGCGACCGATCTGACGCAGCGGCACGCCATCGGCATCCTCGTCAAATCCGACTCTTCAAAACCGACAATGAGGGCGTGCGGACCGGCGACTTGATCGCGCCCGAAGGTGGTGCGCTTCATAGGAGTTCCGTTTGAAGCTGCTGCTACCGGCTCTAGCTCTGTGCCTCAAGGCGTGGGCGAGACCCATGAATTTGGTCTCTTGGAGTTAGTGCCGGTATGGGCCTCGCCATCGTCGTTCTCGTCATCTGCCTCATGCTGCTCGGCAACGCGTTCTACGTGGCCGCCGAATTCGCGGCTGTTTCCTCCAGTAAACCCAAACTCGAAGCGAAAGCCGAGGACGGCAACGCCAGCGCGGCCTACCTCGAGAGGACGATCACCGACGAAGAGCGGATGGATCGATACATCGCTTGCGCGCAGGTGGGCATCACGCTGACAAGTCTCGTCATCGGGGTCTACGGCCAGCGCGCGCTCCTGCCCTATGTCGGCCCGCAGCTCGACGCCGTGCTACCATCTGGCTGGACGAGTGCCGTGGTAGGTGCACCGCTGGTGCTGATCGTACTGACAGCGCTGCAGGTCATCTTCGGCGAGTTGTTCCCCAAGTCGATCGCCGTTCGCGCGCCGGAATCAACCGCGATGAAGACCGCGCGTCCGATGCGCTGGTCTTTATTGCTGCTCGGTCCGTTCATCACGCTGCTCAACGGTTCGGCGATGATCATCATGCGCTGGTGCGGCCTCGACAAGCCGAAGGAGGCTGGTGACGAGCACAGCCACGAAGAATTGCGCCAGCTCATCGAGGACAGCCTGAAAGGCGGCGTCATCGAGCGCGACGCACATGAGATGCTGCATCAGGTGCTCGCCTTCCAGGACCGGACGGTCGGTGAAGTGATGGAGCCTCGCGCGCGGATGAAATTCATGAATCGGGAGCCCAAAGCAAAAGCCGCGTTGGAGATGATGCTGGAAACGCCGTTCACGCGATTTCCCGTGATCGATGGTTCGGAAACGAAGAAGCCCGAAGGCTACGTTCACATCCGAGACCTCTACGATCTCGCCAGCGAAGATCCCGAAGCGTCGATCGACCGGATCATTCGTCCGGTCCAGATACTTCCGGATAGTCTCACTCTGGCGGAGGCCTGGAACAAACTCGAAAGCAAGCGTGACACGATCGCGGTGGTGTTCAACGAGTATGGCATCGTTTCCGGCCTCGTGACGGTGGAAGACCTCGTCGAGGAGATCATCGGCGAAGTCGTCGACGAGTTCGACGAGGAGGAGGCGCGAATTCAGAAGAAGGGCGACCGCATCGTCGTGCGTGGCGACGTCCTAATCAGCGAGGTCAATCGCGAGTTCGGGTTCAATTTGCCGGAAGACCAAGCCGACAGCATCTCCGGTCTCATCGGGCTGAAACTCGGCGTCGAAGACGGAAAGCGCGGATCGAAGGCCGAGGTCGACGGCGTGACTTTCACCGTCGAGGCGGTGGAAAACGGCCTGCCGCGTTTAATTGCCTTTTCGAAATCGGCGATACGGCCGCAGGCGGCACGATGATCGGGCTCGGCATCATCATCCTTCTCATCGCAGTCAACGGAATCTTCGTCGCGATGGAATTCGTCATCGTTGGCAGCCGTCTGTCGCGGCTCGAAGCGTTGTCGAGCGGCGGCAAGACGATCGCCGAGAGGCTGGAAGGCGCTGAGGCACAGGATCGATATGTTGCGGTCGCCCAGCTCGGTATTACGCTCGCCTCGATCGGCCTCGGAATGTATGGCGAGCACCAGATCGCCATATGGCTGGAGGAGCCGATGGCGGCTCTCGGGATCGACGGCGCAGCCGTTCATCTCGCCGCGCTGATCCTTGCCGTCGTCATTCTTACCTATTTTCACGTGGTGTTCGGAGAGATGATCCCGAAGGCCCTG
Organism: Fulvimarina pelagi HTCC2506; assembly: GCF_000153705.1. Taxonomy (GTDB): domain Bacteria; phylum Pseudomonadota; class Alphaproteobacteria; order Rhizobiales; family Rhizobiaceae; genus Fulvimarina; species Fulvimarina pelagi. The sequence goes on along the minus strand of NZ_DS022272.1, from coordinate 1,863,798 downwards.
GCTCTCAAGGGTGCGGACAGGCTGCTGATCGCCATGTGGCCGCTGATCCGCTTCTTCGAGCTCGTCTTCCGCCCGTTCGTCTGGGCTCTCAACGTCATCAGCCAGTCGCTTCTTTCGCTGTTCGGACTGAACCGAAGCGAGGCTCGCTACTACACGCCTCGGGAACTGGCGGCGATTGCAGAGGACTCTGGGGAGGGCGGCTCCATCGCCCGCGAGCAGGCCGAGTTCATTCAGAACATCGTGCGCCTGCAGGGCCGACGGGCGGAGGAACTGATGACGCCGCGCCGGCATGTCATCACGCTCGATCTCGACCATAAGACCGAAGCCGATTATGCCGCGACGATCCTCAACGCAGGACCGAGCCGCATTCCGGTGACGCGCGGCGGTCTCGACAGCGCGATTGGCGTCGTCCACGTCAAGGACGTCATCCGGCACAAGACGGAAGAGCAAACACCGCTCGATGCAGGCGCGCTCATCCGAATGCTGCATCCATTACCGAAGACGCTGGCGAGCGTCGACACCGCGACCCTTCTCGACAACATGCGCAAGCACGGAACCCACATGGCACTCGTAGCCGACGAGCATGGCAGCGTTCTCGGCGCCGTCGCCTTCGAGGACGCGATCGAAGAAGTTGTGGGAGAGGTCCACAGCGGTTTCGAGATCGATGTGCCCGACACGGAGGATCATGGGGGGCGGCGGTGGAAAATTCCCGGCACGACGCCGCTGTCGCGCCTGCGCGAGCAATATGGGTGGACGTTGGAAACCCAGGCCTCCAGTACGATCGCAGGGCTCCTCCTTGAGCATCTGCGCAAGGTGCCCGAACAAGGAGACGTCGTCGAAACTGACGGACTGCGGTTCGAAGTGGAAGCGGTCGAAGGACTTTCGATTTCCAGGGTCAGGGCCGAGAAGCTCGAAACCGGTGGCGACGCAGCGAATCTCGACGCGTGATTTGAAGAGAGCCGGGCGAGGTCGATCCGGCGTTATTCGGTGCATCAGCTCCGAAAGTGAGCGTCAGATTCAGTTCCGGGTTCATTCGCTTCATCTTCGACCGGCGGCGGGCGCCGCTCTGCCATTCGCCAGCGCACTTCGCCGTCGTACTTCTCCTGAAGCTCGGTCAACCGCGCCTCGGACACGTCTAGTTGTCCCCCAAGAGTTCGGGCCCGGCGACGCTGGAAGGCAATGGCTACGAGGAAACTGCCGAGCGCGGCGAAGCACCCAATTGCGAAGACGCGGCGAGCCGACGGATCAGTGACCGGCTCCGTACCAACGAGTGCGGCAATCGCAAGGAAGGCGGCGGCGGCGAGCGCAAGCGGATTGCGCGTTACAATTAGGGTAACGAGAAGCGCGCCAAGACCGATCATGGCCACCATAGGATGGCTCTCCGCGCGCTGCGTCAGGATCGCGAGCCATTGTTCGAAAAGCTCTAACCCTGGCCCGTTCAGCCAGTCCCTTACCGTCTCGGAGATCGTCCCCAATTCGTTCCAGGCATCGGCTACGCCGTCGCCGAACTGAGCGATGAAGTCGTCCATCTTCTTTCCGTGCAGCCATCCCGCAACATCGGTTGCGGGCAATGCCGCTCCCTGTACCGGGAGAAGCCTATTTCAAGGACGAGGCATCTCGCAACCGTAGGAGCAACCCTCCCCAGGCGAAGGCGCAATGATGCCCGCATCGCTCCGAGAGCGGGGAGCCAGCTTATTCAGCCGGATTTGAGTCCTCGGCGAGTTCCTGACGCGCTTCGTCGTTCGGTTGGCGCGTGAAGCCCTTCAGACCGGCATGCAGATTGCGGTCGCGTTCGATCTCGACCGGGGACGTGACATAGGCGGTCACGAGCTCGGCGAGGGAACGCAGTGCGTGGACATGGATGCGCTCGTAGCCGTGGGAGGCGTCGACACCGAAGGTGATCAGCCCGGTGCGCACGTCATGGCCCGCCTCGATGGCAGAGGCCGAGTCGGAGCGGTAGTAGCGGAAGATGTCGCGCTGGTGTTTGATCTCTTCCTCCTCGCAGAGGCGGATCAGTTTTTTCGTCAGATGATAATCGAAAGGCCCGGTCTGATCGGCCATCGCGATGGTAACGCCGAACTCGGAGGAGTTTTGCCCCGGTGCGGAAGTGCCGTTGTCGATGGCAATCATCGAGGCGATGTCGGGCGTGAGGATCGATGAGGCACCGACGCCCACCTCTTCGGCGATCGTGAAGAGCCAGTGGATATCGACCGGCGTCGATACGCCCTCTCGCTCCATCGCGTGGAGGGCGGCGAGCATGACCGCGACACCCGCCTTGTTGTCCAGATGACGGGAGACGATGTAGCCGTTTTCGAGGAATTCAGGCTGCGGATCGATGGCGACCATGTCGCCGATGTGAATGCCGAGCTTTTCAAGTTCATCCAGATCGCGCGACAGGGCGTCGACGCGCAGTTCGACGTTGTTCCAGCCGATGGGCGCTGTGTCGATCTCGTCATTGTAGGTGTGGCCGGATGCCTTGAGTGGCAGAATGGTGCCGCGGTAGATACCGCTGTCTGAAAAGATCTGCGCCCGCGCGCCCTCTGCGAACCGGGCCGACCAATGGCCGACGGGTACGAGCTCCAGCCGACCGTTCGATTTCAGGTATTTGACCTGCGCGCCCAGCGTATCGACGTGGCTGACGATGGCGCGGGCCGAAGCACGGCGCGAGCCCTGACGAAGCGCGGTGATTGCGCCGCGGCGAGTGAGTTCGATCTTGAGACCGAGCCGTTCGAGCTCCTTGGCGACGTGGCGGACGACGGTGTCCGTGTAACCGGTGGGGCTGGGAATTTCGAGAAGTGCCTTGAGTTGCTCCGTCAGGTAATGCGTGTCGATGACGAGGCGTGGCACTGATATTATTCCTTGTGTTTCCGTTTCTTGTTGCGGGCGCTGCGCGTTGCATACGGGATCGAGAGCGGAAAGAGAAGGTCTATGAACCGCTCGGCCGTCGGCTGTGGCTCATGGTTGGCGAGGCCTGGCCGCTCGTTCGCCTCGATGAAGACGTAGTCGGGTTGGTGCGGTTTCTTGATCATGAGGTCAATCCCCGTGACGGGGATTTCGATCGCACGTGCCGCATTCACCGCAGCTTCGACCAAGTCCCGATGCAGCTCGCCCGTCACGTCGTGGATCGTGCCGCCGGTGTGGAGATTGGCGGCCTTGCGCACGGCGATCGTCTCGCTCTCGGGTAGAATGTCCTCCATGGCGTAGCCGGCATGCTTCACGCAACGCGTCGTCTCGCCATCCAAGGGAATACGGCTTTCGCCGCTGGTGGCGGCGGAGCGGCGTCGCGACATTGCTTCGATGAGCTCCCGGATGCTCGTTCGACCGTCTCCCGTTATCTGAGCGGGCTTGCGCAAGGCGGCCGCGACGACGCGATAGTCGATGACGATGAGGCGGAGGTCGTCACCCTCGAAGCACGCTTCGAGAAGCACGCGTTCGGAGACTTCGGACGCGGTCTTGATGGCGGCTTTGGCGTCCTCGAGATTGTCGATGCCGACGGCGATGCCGCGGCCCTGTTCGCCGCGCGCCGGCTTGACGACGATAGAGCCGTGTTCCTCGATGAAGGCCGCAATCTCGGCGTCGTCTGCCTTGTCGCCGTCGATCTGATCGGGGACCTTCACGCCGGCTGGCTCGACCATTCGGCGCGTCACCGTCTTGTCGTCGCAGATCGACATGGCGACGGCGGTGGTGAGCTCCGACAGACTCTCGCGGCAGTGGATCGTGCGGCCGCCCTGGGTCAGGCGGAAGAAGCCGCCCTGGCCATCGGTGACCTCGGCATGGATGCCGCGTCGGCGCGCCTCATCGACGATGATGCGGGCATAGGGGTTCAACTCCTCGAAGCCCTCGTCGGGGCCGGTGAAGAGCTTCTCGTTGATCTGGTTCTTGCGCTTGACCGCGAAGAAGGGAACGCGGTGGAAGCCCAGCTTGTCGTAGAGCGCGATTGCCTTGTCGTTGTCGTGCATGACCGAAAGGTCCATGAACGAGCAGCCGCGCGCCTGGAAATGCTCGGAGAGACGCCGCACGAGGCTTTCGCCGATGCCGGGATGGACAGCCTGCGGGTCTACCGCGAGGCACCAGAGCGAGGAACCGTTCTGCGGATCGTCGAAAGCGCGGCGGTGGTGGACGCCGGTGACGGTGCCGACGATGGCGCCGGTCGTCTCGTCCTCTGCGACGAAGTAGGTGAGGGCGCGGTTGTCGTGATTGGCGGTCAGGAAGGCCGGATGCACCTGTACCATGTTTCGCGTCTGGTAGATGCGGTTGATCTCGGTCCCGTCCTGCTCGCTCGACATGCGGCGGATGAAATAGCCGCGCGGGCGGCGGGAACTCGGCCGGTAGGTGGAGAGATCGAGCCGGTAGGTGTGAGACGGATCGAGAAACAGCTCCTGCGGCGCGTATGCGAGAAGCACATGCGGATCGGCGACATAGAAAGCGATGTCGCGCCGGTCCGGGCCTTCCTCGCGTAGATTCGCGACGAGATTGCCGGTGTCCTGGAATGTGTGCGCGAAGACGAGCCGGCCCCATCCGCAGTCGAGAAACGCGTCCTGCTTCACGTCCTTGAGGTGCCGGCCGATCTGCGAGGTAGGCGCAGTCAGACTGGCCGATCGTTTGCGTCGGAGGCGGAGTTCAGCGTTGGATTTCGGTCTTGGCTGCATTTCCGGTGAAACCAATCAAACCCCCTGCGCCTGCAGCCACATCTCCAGAAGGGCTACCTGCCAGAGCTCGGAGCCGCGCAGCGGCGTGATGTGCTCGGACGGGTTTGCAAACAGCGCGTCGGTGTATTCTTTGCGGAAAAGCCCTCGAGACTTCGCGGCGTCCGAATGGAGCGCGTCCTTGACGAAATCGAGCGTCGGGCCGGAGAGATATTTCAGCTGCGGGACCGGGAAATAGCCCTTCTTACGGTCAATCACCTCGGACGGGATCACCTGCCGGGCGACTTCCTTTAGAACGCCCTTGCCGTCCTGCTTCAGTTTCTCGTCGGCGGGTACGCGCGCGGCGAGCTCGACCAGTTCATGGTCGAGGAACGGCACGCGGGCTTCGAGCCCCCAGGCCATCGTCATGTTGTCGACGCGCTTGACCGGGTCGTCGACTAGCATGACATGCGCGTCGATCCGCAGCGCCTTGTCGACGGCCTCGGTTGCGCCTTCCATGGCAAAGTGGTTCGCGACGAACTCCTTCGAGACGTCGGTCTCGGGCATCCATTCGGGATTGAGATGGGTGCCGAGGGTCTCATGATCGCGGTCGAAGAAAGCGCGTTGGTAGGCGGCGAGCGGATCGTTCGCGCCGGCGACCTTCGGATACCAGTGATAGCCCGCGAAGACCTCGTCTGCGCCTTGGCCGGACTGTACCACCTTGATGTGCTTGGCGACCTCACGCGAAAGCAGGAAGAAGCCGATATTATCGTAGGAGACCATCGGCTCCGACATGACTTCGATCGCCTTCGGAAGCTCCTGGATCAGCTCGTCGCCCGGCACGAAGAGCTTGTGATGCTCGGTTCCGTAGTGATTGGCGATGAGATCGGAATATTCGAACTCGTTGCCGACCTCGCCATTGGCATCTTCGAAGCCGATGGAGAAGGTATTGAGGTCCTTCTGACCCTTCTCGGCGAGGAGGCCGACGATGAGCGAGGAATCGACGCCGCCCGACAAGAGCACCCCGACCGGCACATCGGCAACCATGCGGCGGTCGACCGCAAGCTTCATCGCCTCCATCACCATGTCGCGCCAGTCGTCGGAGGTCAGCTTCTCGTCGCCGGATTTCGGTGCGAACTCCGGCCACCAGAAGACTTCGTCGTCATAGGTGCCGTCGGCCTCGATCATCCGCGTCGTCGCGGGCGGCAACTTGCGCACCCCCTTGAGGATCGTATGCGGCGGCGGCACCACGGCGTGGAAGGTCATGTAATGGTGAAGCGCGACCTTATCGATGCCGGTGTCCACGTCGCCCGACTTCAGGATCGATTGCAGCGATGAGCCGATAAAGAGGCGCTTGTCGTTCTGCGAGAGATAGAGCGGCTTGATGCCGAAGCGGTCGCGGGCGAGCATCACCCGCCCGGTCTCCCGCTCGTGGATTGCGAAGGCGAACATGCCATGAAAGCGCTTCACGCAGTCCCGGCCCCAGGCGTGGTAGGCCTTGACGATGACCTCGGTGTCGCCGGTCGAGAAGAAGGTGTAGCCCTTGGCTTCCAGTTCCTTCTTGAGTTCGGGATAGTTGTAGATGCAGCCGTTGAAGGCGATCGTCAGCCCGAGAACCGGATCGACCATCGGCTGCTCGGCCTTCTCGGACAGGTCGATGATCTTGAGGCGGCGATGAGCGAGGCCAACCCGGCCGCGCATTACTTGGCCCGAGCCATCGGGCCCGCGCCGGGCCAGGCAGTCGCCCATGCGCTGAACCCGTTCCGGCGAAGCGTTCTCACCGTCGAAGCGGATTTCACCGCAAATGCCACACATGGGGACCCCGTCTGTCGTTTCGATCGATCTTCCGGGCACATATAGACGACCGTACGGTATGAGAAACCGGGAAAAGGCTCAAATTTTTTGCAGTGCGGGAGAGTTATTGCTGCCGCAACTTACAAATTGATCTTCATTTGGATTGAAGTTGAGATGAGATTTTCGCCCCTCCGACTTGCAGCGACAGCATCCTCAGCACTTCAGGTTTGCGCGGTAGCGCACCGGGAACAGTCCGGCGACGATCATCCAGCGGCCGGAGGAGTGGGGCGGGGTTGGAACTGCGTGCGGAGCGGCCTTGGCGCCGACCAGAGGGCGGTTACAGGACCGACAGCATCCCACCATCGACATAGATCATCTGGCCGTTCACGTAGGCGGAGGCGGGAGAGGCGAGGAAGACGGCGGCGCCGACGAGTTCCTTCGGTTCGCCCCAACGACCGGCCGGCGCGCGGCCCTTCACCCAGGCGTCGAACTTCGGATCTGAGACCAGCGCCTCGTTCATCTCGGTCAGCATGTAGCCGGGGCCGATGCCGTTCGCCTGAATGCCATGCCTGGCCCATTCGGCGGCCATCCCCTTGGTGAGGAGCTTGATGCCGCCCTTGGCGACCGCATAGGGCACCACCGTCGCCCGACCGATCTCGCTCATCAGCGAACCGATATTGACGATCTTGCCTTCGCCGCGCGGGATCATGCGCCGGGCCGCCACCCGTCCGACGAGGAAGGCGGCGGTGAGATTGGTGTCCATCACCCGCTGCCAGTCGGAAAGCTTGAGCTCCACCATCGGCTCGCGGTGCTGGATGCCGGCATTGTTGACAATGATGTCTACGGCTATCCCTTCGCTGTCGAAGCGCTCGAAGGCGGCTTCGACGCCGGCCTCGTCGGTGACGTCGAAGGGGGCCTCGATCACGTCGTGGCCGCTTCCGCGAATCTCTTCGGCGACGGGTTTCAGCTTGCCGGCATCGCGCCCGTTGACGATCAGCTTCGCGCCGGCATCGCCCAGACCTTCGGCGATCGCCCGTCCAAGCCCGCGCGAGGAGCCGGTGACGAGAGCGGTCCGGCCGGTGAGATCGAACAGCGGATTGGCTTTTGCTGGCATCGCCTCGTCGTTCCTCGAAGTTCGATAGAGTATCTGGCCGACGTTCTACGCATCGCCGGCCGCTTTGTCCGAACGGGCCGGCCTAAAACCCGGCATGGCCCGTCCTATGCGTGATGGCATGTCGCCGCGACGGCGACAATCTTCATTCGGCCGGGCTCAGAGCCTCCTGGCTGCCGCTCTCGCCGCCGCGGTCCTTGGCGTCCCGCTTCTTCGCCATCGCCTTGTCGCTTGGCGAAAGCAGCTTGTAGAAGAGCGGGATGAAGAAGATCGCGACGAATGTCGCGAACAGCATGCCGCCAATGACGCCGGTACCGATCGAATGTCGCGAGGCCGAGCCCGCGCCGGTGGAGATCGCCAGCGGTACCACGCCCAAGATGAAGGCGAGCGAAGTCATCACGATCGGCCGGAAGCGGAGTTTTGCGCCTTCGAGCGCCGCATCGAAGGCGCTGAGCCCTTCCTCTCGCTTCAAGACGGCGAATTCGACGATGAGGATCGCGTTCTTCGCCGCGAGCCCCACCAGCGTCACGAGGCCGATCTGGAAATAGACGTCGTTGTCGATGCCGCGCAGGAAGATCGCGAGTAGCGCGCCGAACATGGCGAAGGGTACGGCAAGCAGCACGGCGATCGGCAGCGACCAGCGCTCGTACTGGGCCGCGAGGATGAGGAACACCATCAGGATGCCGAAGCCGATGGCGAAAAGACCCGTCCCGCCCGACGATATCTCCTGATAGGCCGAACCGGTCCAGGCAATGTCGTAGCCCGTCGGCAGGGTCTCCGCCGCAACGGCCTGCATCGCGGCCAGCGCCTGACCGGAGGAGAAGCCCGGCGCGGGATTGCCGGAGATCTTCGCCGAGGTGAACGCGTTGTAGCGCTCCAGAAGATCCGGTCCGATGACGCGCTCGACGTTAAGGAGCGTATCGAGCGGGATCATAGCGCCGTTGGTCGCCTTGACGTAGACGAATCTGAGATCGTCCGGCGTTTCGCGGAAATCGGCCTCCGACTGCAGCGAGACGCGGAAATTTCGGCCGAGCAGGGTGAAGTCGTTGACGTAGAGCGAGCCGAAGGTCGACTGCATGGTCTCGAAGATCGAAGAGATCGGGACGTCGAGAGCCTTCGCTTTCTGACGGTCAACCTCCACTTCGTATTGCGGCACGCTAGCGGAGAAGGTCGTCCGCACGCCTGCTAATTCGGGCCGTTCGGATGCGGCAGCGACGAGCGCGTTCGTCGTTTCGAGAAGAGCCTGCGTTCCGGCACCCCGCCGGTCCTGCACGAAGAGGTCGAAGCCGCCCGTCGTCGAAAGGCCCTGGATGGGCGGCGGGTTGAAGGCGAGGATCATGCCGTCCTGAATGCCCGAATTCATGCCGATGAACGGACCCACGAGATTACGCGCGTCGAGCGACGGATCGGTCCGCTCCTCCCAGTCCTTCAGCGATACGAAGGCGACGCCCGCCGAGGATTTCTGGGAGCCGGAGAGAAGGTCGAAGCCGGCGAACGCCGTCACGTCGTCGACCGCCGGGTGCTGGGAGAGATTCTGGTAGACCTGATCCATGACCTCGGTCGTGCGCGACAGCGAGGCAGCCGGAGGAAGGATCGCGATGACGAAATTGACGCCCTGATCCTCCTCCGGAACCAGCGAGCCGGGAAGCGTCTGGAAGAAATAGTAGGATCCGCCGATCAGACCGCAGAAGAGGAGAAGGGCCATCGCCGCGCGTCGCATGACGAAGGCGACGCCCGCGCCGTAGCCCCGCGTGAGCCTGTCGAAGGCGGCGTTGAACCAGCGGAACGGAAGGAACGGCTTCGAATGCTTGTTCTTCAGGAGGACGCTGCAAAGCGCCGGCGTGAGCGACAGGGCGACGATACCGGAGATCGACACGGAGACCGCGATCGTGATCGCGAACTGGCGGTACATCGTGCCCGCGAGCCCGCCGAGGAAAGCGACAGGAATAAAGACGGCGCAGAGGACGAGCACGATCGCGATGACAGGGCCCGCGACCTCGCTCATTGCCTTGGCCGTCGCCTCCTTCGGACTGAGGCCTTCGGTGGTCATGATGCGCTCGACGTTTTCGAGAACCACGATCGCGTCGTCGACGACGATGCCGATGGCGAGCACCAGACCGAAAAGGGTGAGAAGGTTGATTGAGAAGCCAAATGCCAGCAGCACGCCGAATGTGCCGATGATCGAGACCGGCACGGCGAGCATCGGAATGAGCGTCGCGCGGAAGGATTGCAGGAAGAGGTAGACGACGAGGAAGACGAGGATCATCGCCTCGATGAAGGTCAGGATCACCTCTTCGATCGAGGCTTCGATGAACTTCGTCGTGTCGTAGGGGATCGCGTAGTCGATCCCGTCCGGAAACGACTGCGATAGCTCGTCCATGCGCTCGCGCGTCACCGCCAGCGTGTCGAGCGCGTTGGCACCCGGCTGGAGATAAATGCCGATCGGCACCGTCGGCGTCCCGTTATAGGTGGCGTTAAAGCCGTAATCCTGAGCCCCCAGTTCGACGCGCGCCACGTCCTTCAGGAGCAGCGAGGAGCCGTTCTCGTCGGAGCGCAGGATGATGTTCTCGAAGGCCTTCGCATCGGGCAGGCGCCCGGCGGTCGTAACGGAATAGGTAAAGGCGAGATCGGAACCGTTCGGCTCGCCTCCGAACTGGCCGGCCGCGAACTGGGCGTTCTGGTCGCGTATGGCACTCGCGACGTCGCCGGGCGTCAGGCCGTACTGGGCGAGCGCGTCCGGCCGCAGCCAGATGCGCATCGAATAATCGCGCGCGCCGAAGAGCTGGGCCTGGCCGATCCCCGGCAGGCGTTTCAATTCGTCGAGAACGTTTAAGAGCGTGTAGTTCGAGACATAGGTCGCGTCGTAACGCGGATCATTCGACGACATCGTCAGAACAGCGAGGATCGACGAGTTTTGCTTCGACACCGTGACGCCGAGCCGCTGCACCTGCTCCGGGAGGGAAGCGCTCGCCTGCTGAACGCGGTTGTTGACGTTGATCGTCGCCTGGTCGGGATCGGTCCCCGCTGCGAAGGTGACCGTGATCGTCGCGGTCCCCGTCGAGGAATTCGTGGACTGCATATAGAGCATGTCCTCGACGCCGTTGATCTGCTGCTCGATGGGCGCCGAGACGGTCTGGGCGATGGTTTCCGCGGAGGCGCCGGGATAAGTCGCGCGCACCTGCACCTGCGGCGGAACCAGCTGCGGATACTGCTCGATCGGCAGCGAGGTGAGGGAGGCAAGGCCTCCGAGAACGATGAGAATGGATATGACCGCCGCAAAGATCGGGCGGTCGACGAAGAAGCGGGAATTCATTCGACGAGCTCCGCGCGTTCGCGGCCGACCGGCCGGTTCGGCAGGGGATTTTCCTGGGCCCTGCGCGCCGCTGCACCGTCCGGCAGCGCCGTCTTCGGGACCGGCGGGCCGGCAAGGCGAGTGGGCTCCTCGACGCTTGTTTCAGAGGCAGAGCTCGACGGTTCGCGATCCTGCGGAGTGTCGCCTTCGCCGCCCTCGGCTTTGTCGCCGGCCCCGGCCTCAGTTTCAGGCGCAGGCGCGGCGTCGCTGGATGCCGCGTCATCGTTGGCAGTCTCGCCTTCATCGGCCTGGGGATCAGCGGACTGCGGATCGACCGGTGAACCGGGCCGAACCTTGACGACCCCCCGTACGACGACACGGTCGCCTTCCGCGAGACCGTCTGAAATCAGAATGGCCCCGTCGAGCTCGCGTCCGACCGTGATCGGCCGGACCTCGGCAACGTCGCCCTCGTTGAGCACGTAGACGAACGTGCCCTGGGGGCCCTGCATCAGCGCTTCGGTGGGAAGCGTAATGGCGTCTTCGACCTGCAGGCCCTCGACCATCAGCCGGACGAACTGGCCTGGCAGAAGCCGCTGATCCGGATTTGGCAGCACCGCACGTGACAGGATCGTGCCGGTCTGCGTGTCGATCGTTGTCGAAGTGAAGTCGATCGTGCCGTCCTGACCGTAGGTCGTTCCATCGCCGAAGAGAATTGAGACCTTGAGATCGCTCGGCGCACTTGCGCCGCGAAGCGTTCCGCTCTCGATCAACTCGCGGATGGACTGGGCTTCGGTATCGGCAGCGGAAAAGTTGACGTTGATCGGGTCGAGCTGGTCGATCCGGGTGAGAAGATCGCCGCTCTGCAGAAGGCTCCCCTCGGGTACCTGTTCGAGGCTCGTGATGCCGCCGACCGGGGCTTCCACCGTTGCGTAGTCGAGCTGCAGGCTGGCACTGCGAAGTTGAGCTTGCGCTGCCTCGACCCGCGCTTCGGCGAGCTGCCGGCCCGAGACGGCGTCGTCGAGATTGGCCTGGGAGGAGGCGCCTCGCTGAGCGAGTGTGCGGGCGCGTTCCTCGCTGCGCTGTGCCTGAACGAGATTCGCCTCGGCCTCCACGACCTGTGCCCGCGCAAGTGCGACTTCGGCCTCGTATGTTGCAGGATCGATCCGGAAAAGGAGATCGCCCTCGGCAACCCGGGAGCCCTCTTCGAAATCGCGTTCGAGCAAGATCCCGCCGACACGCGCTCGGACCTGCACTTCGCGAGAGGCAGCGACCCGGCCGGCATATTCGTAGGTCACCGGCAGCGTCTGGGTGGCGACGGTTTCGACCGTCACGCCCGGAGGAGGCTGCTCTCCGCCGCCCTGTGCGTGCGCGCCGTATCCAAGAAGGATGAGGGGGAGGGCGAGTGCTGCAAGGCCGATCGATTTTCCGAAAACGTGCATGGACACTCTTTTCCGAGGCGGGATGCCGCAATTTTGTTGCATTGCAAGATACATACAGTGATGAATGTTGGTGGGCAAGGAGGCCGGCATGCGGCGGACCAAGTGCGAAGCTGCACAAACGCGTGAAGCGATCCTGGACGCTGCGGAAACGCTGTTTTTCGAGAACGGCGTTGCAGCGACGTCACTGTCTCAGATTGCGGCAGCTGCCGGAATGACACGCGGCGCGATCTACTGGCATTTCGAGAACAAGGTCGACCTCTTCAAAGACATGGTGGACCGTGCGCGCCTGCCGCAGGAAGCCTTCTTCCACGACAGCCGCCATGAACCTGCGTCGGTCCGCGAACTCTGTGAGAAAACCATCGAAGCGCTTGCCTTTCTTGCGTCCGACGAACGAACACAACGCGTCATGACCATCCTGATGTTTCGTTGCGAATATGTCGGAGAGATGCAGCCCGCGATGGCACGGCGAGAGAGCGCCGACGAACACATGCGCGTGGAGATAGCGCGGATCTTCGATCACGCTCTATCGAACCGCGCCACGGGTCCGAAGCAATGCGATGCCCGGGCGATCGCGTCCGGTTATTTCTGTGCGGTGAGCGGGCTCATCACCGAATGGCTGAAGTCCGACCACGCGTTCGACCTTGTAAACGTCGGAAGCCAGCTGATCGAGACACTTGCCGCGGATCACCTCGAAGGCGCTTAAGTGCCTGCCCGACGAGAGCTGCCGCCTCGGAGATCAAGGTCATCTACCTCACGTCGCCTACTTGCCGGCGATCACATACCCGGTTCCAGTAATAGTAATACGTACTTATTATCAGTAATGTCTCTGCATACTATTCGCATCCCATGATGCGTGTATGTTGCCAGGCGTCGTAATCTTCCGCCGTCTAAGAATATCATTTCTTAATACGAAAGTTCGATCTTTGCGCAACGACGTTATCGATTGCCTTTTCCATCTGAGGTCTCAGTGCCTGTCATCAGCTGTATTCTTACCGAACACGATCTTCTGCTTGTCCTGCTCGCTGCGGTCATGTGCGCAATCGGCTCATTTGCGACGACCCGACTTTGGCGGAATGCGGTCGCTGCGCGTCAGAGAGACCGTTTCCATTGGTGCTTCCTCACCGGCGTGACGGGAGGCTCGTCAATCTGGGCGACCCATTTCATCGCGATGCTGGGCTACCAGACGCCTGTGCCGGCGACATTCGATCCCAAGCTAACAGTCATTTCCATTGTCATCGCAATCCTCGGCACGTCCCTTGGCATTGCCCTGACGACGTCGAGCAACCGGCTGATCGCGCGTCTCGTCGGCGGCGCGACGCTCGGGCTATCGATCGCAGCGATGCATTTCGTCGGCATGTTCGCCTATCGCGTCGATGGGATCGTCAGTTGGGACCAGACCTATATCGTTCTGTCGATCGTCGCATCGATCGGCTTCTCGGTGCTCGCGACTTTCTACATGACGGGTGGTCGAGCTCCGGCCTTCCTCAGCAGGACGAATGCCGCGGTGATTTCGCTGATCCTAGCAATCGTTCTTCTCCATTTCACGGCGATGGATGCATTCAGCGTCGCGCCGATAGCAGGCCTGTCTTCGGGGGCAGATAGTGGAGCCTTCTCGGCAATGGCCATGAGCGTCGCACTTGTCGCCTTGCTCATCGTCTTCACTGGTTTCTCAAGTGAGGTCATCGAGTTCCGCAACAAGACGCGTTCCGAGATCGACCTCAACTACATCGCGACCCACGACGAGCTGACGGGCGTCCCCAACCGCCGGAAGTTCTCGGAAATCCTCGCGGACCGCTGTGCGAAGACAAGAGATACCGGAGCGGAATTTTCGCTGATCATGATCGATCTCGACCGCTTCAAGCCGGTCAACGACACGCTCGGCCACACGACCGGAGACGCGGTTCTGAAGCGGGTTGCCAATCGCCTGGAGCACGTGATCCGCGCAAGTGATTTTCTTGCGCGGCTCGGCGGCGACGAGTTCGCGATCATCGCTCTCGGATCGACCGGCGACAGAAGCAACGTCTTGCGCCTCTGCGATCGTATCATCGACGTCTTGTCGCGGCCTTTCATCATCAACGGTCACGTCATCGAATTGGGGGCCAGCCTCGGCGTTGCGATCGCGCCGGCACATGGCACCACGGCCGACGATCTGACCCAGAGCGCCGACATTGCGCTCTATGCGGCGAAGGATGCCGGTCGTTCGACCTACAAGCTTTTCGAGACAGCTATGGCGGACGAGGTTCAGCTTCGCCGGTCGCTCGAAATCGATCTGCGACGCGCCCTCAATCGTGAGGAATTCGAAGTTTATTACCAGCCGCAGGTCGACGCCAAGTCGGGCGACTATTCCGGAGCCGAAGCACTGATCCGCTGGCGACACCCCCAACGCGGCATGCTTTCTCCCGTCGTCTTCATTCCGCTTGCAGAAGAACTCGGATTGATCGGCCCGATCGGGAACTGGGTGCTACGCCAAGCCTGCCGAGATGCGGTGACCTGGCCGAGCCATCTTTCGGTGGCGGTCAATCTCTCGCCGGCCCAGATGATGGATCGCCGGCTTCCGAAGTCTGTGAAGTCGATCCTGAACGAAACCGGTCTCGATCCGGCACGGCTGGAACTAGAGATCACCGAAACCTCGCTTATCGGGAACGACGTGCAGGCGTTGGCGGTCCTCAACGAACTTCGCGCTATGGGTATCGCCATCTCGCTCGACGATTTCGGCACGGGTTACTCTTCGCTCAGTTATCTGCACCGGTTTCCGATCAATCGAATCAAGATCGACCGATCCTTCATCGATCGCATACCAACGGACGTCGACAGCGCAGCGATCGTCCAGGCGATCGCCAAACTCGGCGGTAGCCTCGGCATGAAGATCACTGCTGAGGGAATCGAAAATGAGGAACAGTGGTCGTTCTCGAAGACCGAGGGCTGCGACCACCTGCAAGGCTATCTTTTCAGCAAGCCGATCCCAGGGAGCGAGATCGGCGCGCTGTTCGATACCAAAGACAGCGCCGAAAGGGCCGCCTGATGCCGGAAAGTCATTATAACAGCCTTCACCGGCTTCTTTACACCAGCAAGTCGCGCTTTTCCTGCAGCGAAGCTCACGTTCCTGTCGAGATCAAAGGGATCGTCGCAAAATCATTTGAAAAGAATCGTCACCGCGATCTGACCGGTGTGCTTCTCTTCATCAACGATACCTTCATCCAGGTGCTGGAAGGGCCGCTCTCGGAAATCGAGACGGCTTTCGAGGCGATCTGCTGCGACATGCGCCATGGCAACCTGAAGCTTGTCGACATGACGCCTGTCGAAACTCGTATCTTCGACGAATGGTCGATGGCATTCGTCGGGTTCGACGTGGACCCCAGTCATCTGCGAACCAATCGCGACCTGCAGGAGGTCTATACGATTGTCGAGAGCGACCCAGAGAAGGCGCTTCGCCAGATACGCGGCCTGATCAATTAGTATCGGTTCAGCGTCACCATCCGTTTCGATTGCATGAGCGAGCAGAGCCGATCTCGGCAGTCTCCGCTGATCGGCTTGTTCGCCTACGAGCGATCGCCGCGTCGAGCTTGCCGAGGGTCGGTGAGGCGCGGGCGTTGATCAAGCCGACAAGGACCCGCAGGGCTGATCCCGGGTGCAAAATGACGCAGTTCGGCTTACATTCCGGAAATCGCATGCTGGACTGACCGGGCGCGTGCGGCTGTGAGTGCACTTGGCTTACGCCCTGATCATCATGGGTATGCCGATGTCCCCCGACGTGTCTGGAAATCTTCACGAAAACCTGCTGCTCGCGAGCCTTCGGCCGGACGATCTCGATGCGCTTTCAGATCACTTCGAGCCGGTCGAATTGCGCCGGGGCGACACGCTGATCTATCCGAACGAGCCGATCGAAAGCATCGTGTTTCCAACTTCCGGAATCGTTTCGATCATCACTGCAGTCGAAGACAACGAGCATGTCGAGATCGGCATCATCGGCCGCGAAGGGATGACTGACGGCTCGGTGCTTGCCGGCATCGATCGCGTTCCACACGAGATCTTTGTCCAGATGGCTGGGAACGGGCTGCAGATCGAGGCGAAGACGCTCTACAGGCTTTCCGAGGAGCGTCCGGCGCTGCGCCGGCACCTGATGCGCTGGGTGCACGTTCTCAATATTCAGACCGGGCAGACCGTCGTTTCGAACAGCGCGTTCAACGTGGAGGCGCGACTCGCACGCTGGCTATTGATGTGCCAGGACCGAATCGGCGGCAACAGGATCAAACTCACGCACGAATTCATGGGGCTCATGCTAGCCGTACGCCGTTCGACGGTCACGCTGACGACCCATGCCATCGAAGGCGCAGGCATCATCAAGGCCGAGCGCGGCGTAATTACAATCCGCGATCGCGCGGCGCTCGAAGAACTCGCCGGCGCATCATACGGTGTGACCGAGCGCGAATACGAGCGCATCATCGGACCGTTGAGGTCACACGAAAAACGCGGCGGGGAAGTGGTCCCGCCGCGCGTCTCGGTTCAGTAAGGGACCTGTCGGCTTACTGCGCTGTGCTTTCGCTCGCGCCGGCCTCTTCCGAGGACCCACCAGACGCGGCCATTTCCTTGGCGGCCTCACAGCTGCCGTCTTCCAGCGACTGGAACGCCTCGTTGCCCGGGATCGTGCGGATAATGTTGTAGTAGTCCCACTTCCCTTCGCTCTCGTCCGGCGTCTTCACCTGGGCGAGGAACATGTCGTGTTCCATCAGGCCGTCGGCTCGGACCTTGCCATTGCGGGCGAATGCGTCCTCGATCGGCATGGTTTTCAGCTGCGCGACCACCTGCTTGCTGTCATCCGTGCCGGCCGCCTCGACCGCTTTCAGGTAGTTCAGCGCGGACGAATACATGCCAGCCTGAACCATGGATGGCTTGGCGCCGGTCTTCTCCTCGAACTTGGCGCTCCACTCGCGTGCCTGATCGTCCTGATCCCAGTAGAAGCCAGTCGTCAGCGTGAGGCCCTGTGCGGCTTCGAGGCCGAGCGCGTCCACATCGGTGATGAAGAGCAGCAGGGAAGCGAGCTTCTGCCCGGCCTGAACGAGACCGAATTCCTGAGCCTGCTTGACCGAGTTCTGGGTGTCCGTGCCGGCATTGGCAAGACCCACCACCTGGGCGCCCGAGCCCTGCGCCTGCAGGAGGAAGGACGAGAAGTCCTGGGTCGGGAAAGGGGCCGCGACTTCGCCGACGACTTCGCCACCATTTGCAGTAACCGCATCGGCCGCTGTCTGCTGAAGATTATGGCCGAAGGTGTAGTCCGCCGTGATGAAGAACCAGGACGTGTTGCCTTCCTTCACCATCGCGACGGCCGTGCCGTTGGCGAGAGCATCCGTGTCGTAGGTCCAGTGAAGACCCGTCTCGGGCGCGCAGTTCTCGTTGGTGAGGGCGTTCGTGGCGGCGCCGTTGTTGATATAGGCGACGCCCTTCTCGCTGGTGATCTCCTGCAGAGCGATGCCGACGCCTGAATTGGCGCCACCGAGGATCATGTCGATGTTGTCTTCGTCCGACCACTGGCGGGCGATGTTCGAGGCAATATCGGCCTTACTCTGGTGATCGGCGGTGCGAAGCTGAACCGGCGCGCCGTTGATCTCGCCGCCCATCTCCTCGATCGCCATCTGCACAGCAGCTTCCGAACCGGACCCATCGAGAGCCGAATAGGGACCGGACATGTCTGCGATGATGCCGATTTTGATGGCGTTGTCGCTGATCTCGCCGCCGTCCTGCGCATGGGCACCCGCTGCGACGAACGTTGCCGCACCGGCCAGAAGCATGGTCTTCATCAGTTTCATATGGGGTTCTCCTCCCAGAGATTGCGGCTCGCCGATCCTTGTGTCGCCCGAGCCTCGGTTTTCTGTTTCACATGCGGCATCGTCCTTCGTCGATGCCGGCCGTTGAGTATGGTGAACGAGGTTGCGCCGCCTGAAAAGGCTTTGCGTCCTATTTTCCCTCGATCACCTCGAAGGCCCGGATCGCAAAGCGTTGAGCTAGCGGGCCATAGCGTTCCGCCTCCGGATCGGCAGCATTGCCCCGCCGGGCGCGATCCGCAATGCCGACGAAGATGACGGCGAATCGGAAGAGCGCGAAGGCGACATGGAATGCGCCCGGCGCCGGAACCTGCGGCATGGTCTTGCGGTACCGGGCAACGAAGTCGTTCTCCGCCGGGATGCCGAGCGACGCGATATCGAGATCGAGGATCCCGCCATATTCGTTCGACGAGGTGTGCCAGGGCAGGCAGCAGAAGGCGAGGTCGGCCAGCGGATGACCGATGGTCGAGAGTTCCCAGTCGAGGACGGCAACGATATCGGTGCCGTCCGGCGCATACATCATGTTGCCGACGCGGAAATCGCCATGGGATATCGCCGAAAGGCCGTCGTCCTCGGGCTGATTCGCCTTCATCCAGCCCGACAGCTTTTCGAGTTCCGGTATGGGCTCGCCGGTCGACTTCTCCAACTGGCCGCTCCAGAGCGCGATCTGCCGCGCGAAATAGTCGTTCGGCCGCCCGAAGGTGCCGAGGCCGACGGCCTCGTAGTCGGCGGCATGAAGCTTTCCGAGCGTATCGGCGAGCGCCATGTACATCGCGCCGCGCTCTTCCGGCGAAGCGCCGTCCATCGCCGCCTCGTGAAAGACGCGGCCATCGACCTCCTCCATAAGATAAAACGGGGTTCCGAGAAGCTTGGCATCTTCGTGGTAGAGGATCATCGCCGGCACCGGGACGTCGGTTTTCGAAAGCCCCTCCATCACCCGGTATTCGCGGTCGATCCGGTGGGCTCCCTTGGCGAGTTCGCCCGGCGGCTGCTTGCGCAGCACCATGCGGCGGCCGCCGTGGCCGAGCCGGAAGGTGGGGTTCGACTGCCCGCCACTGATCCGCTTGATGGTAAAGTCGTCGGTTGCCCCGAGCCTTTCATCGAGAAACCGCTTCAGCACATCCGGATCGATGCCGAGTTTTTCCTGGCTGTTCTCGCTCAACCGTTTGCCCCCGCCGCCTTTTCGGCCGCCTGTTCGCGCAGCACGTATTTCTGGATCTTGCCGGTCGCGGTCTTCGGCAGTTCGCAGAACGCCCAGGCACGGGGGATCTTGAAGCCCGGCAGGTGTTCCCGACAAAAGGTTTCGAGCGTTTCCGGCTGAGGCGAAGTCCCGGACTTCGCCTCGATGAAGGCCATCGGTATCTCGCCCCATTTTTCATCTGGCTTGGCGACCACGGCCGCGATCGCGACGTCCGGATGTTTCGACAGGACGTCCTCCACCTCCAAGGAGGACACGTTCTCCCCGCCGGTGATGATGACGTCCTTTGCCCGATCCTTGATCTCGATATGCCCGTCTGGATGCCTCACGGCGAGATCGCCCGTATGAAAGCCGCCGCCGGCAAATGCCTTCTCGGTTTCGTCGGGATTCCGGTAATAGCCTGCCAGCAGCGTATTCCCGGTGAGAACGATCTCGCCGACGGTCGTGCCATCCGCTGGCACCTCGGCGCCCTCGTCGTTCACGACGCGAATGCGGTTCGCCGACAGATGCCTGACGCCCTGGCGCGCAAGGAGATTCGCCCGTTCCTCGACGTCGAGACCGGCCTCGTGCTCGTTCAGTTCGCGGATCGAGGTCGGACCGTAGCACTCGGTGAGACCGTAGAGATGGATGAAGTCGAAGCCGAGCGCGTCCATCTGCTTGATAAGAGAGGCCGTCGGCGCCGCGCCGCCCGTCGCGACCGTGATGCGGCGGCTCGCATCGCGCTTCTCCTTCGCGTCGGAGTTGATCAGCATGTATAGAACGACCGGCGCGCAGGAGAGATGGGTGACGCCAATTCTGTCCATCGCCTCGAAGACGGCCTCTGGGACAACCTTGTCGAGGCAGACATGCGTGCCGCCCGCTGCCGTGATCGACCAGGTGTGACACCAGCCGTTGCAGTGAAACATCGGCAGCGTCCAAAGATAAGCCGTCTTGTCGTTGAACTGCAGTGCTGTGATGTTGCCGACAGCGTTGAGCCAGGCCCCTCGATGGTGCAGCACCACGCCCTTCGGATTGCCTGTCGTCCCTGACGTATAGTTGAGTGCGATCGGCTGCCATTCGTCGGTGATCTCGGCGATGAGGTCGATCTCGGGCGGCCTCTCGCCGGAGAGCAGCTTGAGTCCGTCGCCGCTCTCGCCATCTTCGGCGAAAACCTCGATCGGAACACCGGTTTCTTGTGCGGCCTTGCGCGCATCATCGGCGCATGTCGGGTCAGCCAGGATCAGGCGGCTTTCGGCATGCTTCAGGATGAAGGCGACGTCCTTCGCCTCGATCCTCGTGTTCACCGAATTCAGCACCGCGCCGAGCGCTGGGATTGCGTAGTGCGCCGCCAACATCTCCGGTCGGTTTGGGCACATGATCGACACGACGTCGCCCTTCTGGATGCCGCGATCCTTCAGGGCCTTCGCGAGGCGCAGGACGATCTGGTGAAATTCGCTCCAGGTCCAGCTTCGATCCCGCCAGACGACGGCCGTCTTCGTCGGGAGCGAATTCACCGCATGGTCGAGAAAATCCAGTGGAGTCAGCGGGTTGAAGTTCGCTGGGCGGGGCCTGAGGTGCTCTTCGTCACGCATCCTCACCCTCCACGTCCCAGTGCCAGAAGTCGGTGCCGAGATCGCCGAGATGGCGGTTCAGCACCATCTTGTGGACCTCGTCCGCCCCGTCGACCAGCCGCGCCTGCCGCGCGTAGCGATAGATCCATTCGAGCACGGTGTCCTTCGAATAGCCCCGCGCGCCGTTGATCTGGATCGCGCGGTCCGCCGCCGTGTGGAGGAGATTGGCGACGTGGATCTTCGCCATGGAGATTTCCTTCTGGCCGTAGCGGCCCTGATCGATCTCCCACGCCGCCTTCATCACCAGAAGGCGCCCGACCTCGATCTGCATCGCGAGATCGCCGAGCATCACCTGCACGCTCTCGCGATCGATCAGTTTCACGCCGAAGCCCTCGCGACGCTCCGCGTAGTCCGTCGCGATTTCCACGCAACGCTTTGCAAGGCCCAGCCAACGCATGCAGTGGGTGAGGCGGGCGGGGCCAAGGCGGGTCTGGACGACCTTCAGGCCGCGGCCTTCCTCGCCGAGGATATCGGAATGCGGAATGCGGAAGTCCGTGAATTCCAACTCGCAATGGCCGCCGTGTTCTTCAGGGCCCATGATCGGTATACGGCGAACGATCTTCCAGTTCGGCTGGCTCTTGTGGAAGAGAAAGCAGGTATGGCCGCGCCGCTTGTCGTCGGCGGTTTTCGCGATCAGCATGAAATGATCGGCCGCTTCCGCCCCCGTGATGAACCACTTGCGCCCGTTGACGACCCAGTCGTCGCCATCGCGCACGGCCCTGGTCAGCATCATGGAGGGGTCCGAGCCGCCGCCCGGTTCGGGCTCGGTCATGGCGAAGGCCGAGCGGACTTTGCCTTCGACGATGGGTTTGAGCCAGCGCTCCTTCTGTTCATCCGTGCCGAGCGCTTCCAGCACCATCATGTTGCCGTCGTCGGGCGCCGCAGAATTGAAGACGACCGGGCCGAAGATCGAGCGATTCATCGTCTCGTAGAGAACCGACATCCCGGTCTTCGAAAGGCCAAGACCGCCGTTTTCGTGCTTCAGCTGCGGGCACCAGAGGCCGGCGCTTCTCGCCTTCGCGCGGAGGTCGGATAGGAGCGCCTCGTCGATATTGCCGTGGCCATCATAGGCGTCGGGCCGTTCTTCGAGCGGCATGATCTCGTTTGCAACGAAATCCGCGATCTGCGTTCGCAGCTTCTCGAGTTCCGGCGAAATCCTGAAATCCATCAAAGCGCCTCCCAACGCCTTCTCCTCGCGCGCCGTTGTCAAGCGCTGCGAATGCGGGCCGTATCACTTGGCCTTCACTGCACAATAGGCGGTCGGCCTCTCCTTGCCAGTGCGGACCGGTCGCGATCGATCGAGCAACCCCGTGCATCTCGCCGGGCCGGTTCGGCCCCTGTCGCGGTTCATGCCCTGTCCTAACTCGGCTTCGAGACGCATGCCGCGCGATCCTCGCGAGCGCATGCGACTGACGTCATGCGGGAGGACAAGCCAATGCATTTCGATCTCAGCGGAAGAACCGCCCTTGTCACAGGGGCGTCGAGCGGACTGGGCGAGCATTTCGCGAGAGTGCTGGCCAAGGCCGGTGCCGAGGTGACGTTGGCCGCCCGTCGGCTCGATGCGCTGAAGGAGAATGTCGACGCGATCGCTGGTGAGGGCGGCAAGGCGAAGGCCGTCGAACTCGATGTGACTGACGAGGCGAGTGTCGCAAAAATCTTCGCCAACGGCCCCTTCGACATCGTCGTCAACAATGCCGGCGTCACCCTGACCCATCCGGCGATCAAGGTGGAAGAAGCGGAGTGGGACAAGGTCGTCGACACCAATCTCAAGGGCGCCTTCCTCGTCGCTCAAGCGGCGGCGAAAGCGATGAAGGAAGCGGAAAGGGGCGGCTCCATCGTCAACATTGCCTCGATCCTCGGCCTGCGTGTCGCCGGTGGCGTGATGCCCTATTCGGTCTCCAAGGCCGGGCTGATCCAGATGACGAAGGCGATGGCGCTCGAGTGGGCGCGCTACGGCATCCGCGTCAACGCGCTCTGCCCCGGCTATATCGAAACACCGCTGAACGCCGATTTCTTCGCCTCCGAAGCCGGCAAGGCGCTGATCAAGCGCATCCCGCAGCGGCGTCTCGGCCAGAACGCGGATCTCGACGGGGCCCTCCTGCTTCTGAGCTCCGATGCCGGCGCCTACATGACCGGGTCGGAACTGGTGGTGGACGGCGGGCACCTCGTGTCCTCGCTCTGATCAGACCCTGCCGACTTCTTGATGCAGCTACCGGTCGCTGAACCTTGCGCGATGCTTTCGCTTGGCGTCCGGCGAGTCTCGGGGCGGCCCAAAAACGGCGTCTCCACTGGACTTTCGCCTCTTTTCCGTGATGCTTGGTTCGAACACATGACGCGGCCGGGGGCTGCCGTCGGGGATGGACGGCGTACACTCAAACGAAGTCGCTTGGGGTCTTCGATAACTTGAAAGTCACATCGTTTGCCGCTTTTTGATGCTTATGTCGTCGTCGACTGGTCCGCCGCCAATGTGCCGGCCGTCGGCGCGAATTCGATCTGGATGAGCTTTGCCGAACGCGAGGAAAACGAGGTTCGGCCGATCGAAACGGTCAACGTGTCGACACGCGCAGGCGCGATGGCCAAGCTCCGCCAGTTCTTCCGCGAGCGACTCGACGCAAACCAGCGCGTCTTCGCCGGCTTCGATTTTCCCTTCGGCTATCCGCGCGGTGGTGCCGAGGCGATTTCCGGAGAGGCCTCCTGGCAGTCACTCTGGAGCTATTTCGCCGGCAACATTCAGGATCTGGACTCGAACCTCAACAATCGGTTCGAGATCGCTGGGCGACTGAACCGCGACAAGCTCGCCCATGCCCCGATGTTCTGGGGACGGCCGGAATTCCAAGACATTCCCGGTCTTTCACCGAAGAAGCCCGAGCCATATCCGGACGCCCTGGCCGAAAAGCGCATCGCCGAGGGCCGTACGGACCGCGCTCAGCCGGTTTGGAAGATGCATTATACCGGAAGCGTCGGCAGCCAAGCGATGACCGGTATCGCCCAGCTCGAAAGGCTGCGAGGGGACGAGGAATTCGCCGAGAAGATCGCAGTCTGGCCGTTTGAGACACGCTTTACAGAAGTGATGGACGCGCCGATCGTCCTCGCCGAAATCTATCCGAGCCTTTTCGATATCCAGCGGCAGAGCGGGCGACCCCTCGACGCCGATCAGGTGGAAACCTTGGCGGAAATCTTTGCCAAGCGTGACATCGAGAATCGCTTCAAGTCCTATCTCTCCGTTCCTGCCGATCTTTCTCAGGAAGATGTCGAGACCGTTGTTGCCGAAGAAGGCTGGATCGTCGGGCTCGGCTGGCAGCAGGCGGCCGGCACCGGAGCGTCTTCGGAGAACGGAAACGGCGGCAAACGACGCCTCGACTATCTGCGCTCGCCCGAACAGATCTATGCGGAGAGTTTCCGGCAGATCCGAGAGGCCATCGATCTCTCACGCTTCGACGAGGAGGCGCATGATCTGGTCATCCGGATCGTCCACGCCTGCGGTATTCCGGAGGTTGCGGAGAGCCTGACGATCTCCGAGGACGCCGTCGCCAGCGGGCGTGCCGCGCTTGAGGGGAGCGCGAGCGTCATCGTCGATTCGGAGATGGTAGCCCACGGTGTCATCCGCTCGGCGCTTCCGGCGGAAAACAAGGTAGTCTGCCGCCTCAACCTTCCCAAGGTCCGCGAGATCGCGCGACGCGACGAAACCACTCGGTCCGCCGCACAGATCGACCTATGGAACGACGTCATCGAGGGCTCTGTCGTCGCGATCGGCAACGCACCGACGGCGCTCTTCCGTCTGCTCGAAAAGCTCGACGAGGGCGGGCCGAAGCCGGCGCTGATCATCGGCCTGCCGGTCGGGTTCGTAGGAGCCGCAGAAGCGAAGGCCGAACTGAAGTCCAATCCGCGCGGCGTGCCCTTCATCACCCTCGATGGCCGCCTTGGCGGCAGCGCCATGGCGGCGGCGGCGGTCAACGCACTTTCGAAGGGGCTCGGTCTGGGAGAAGGCGATGGCGGCTGACGCGGCCTGGCTGACGGTCGTCGGGATCGGCGAGGACGGGCTTTCGGCGCTGTCCGACGAGGCCCATATCGTTCTCGCCGAAGCAGACGCGATCTTCGGCGGCGAGCGTCATCTCGAAATGCTCGGCGCCACCCGGGCCGAACAGACCGCCTGGACCTCGCCCTTCGAGGCCAATCTCGATGCGATCGAGAATCTTGCCGGAGAGAATGTCGTCGTTCTCGCGACAGGCGATCCGCTCTGGTACGGCGTCGGCGCGACGTTGGCGAAGCGGTTCGGCTCCGATGCCATTCGCGTCATACCCTCTCTTTCCGCCTTCCAGCTCGCCGCCGCGCGTCTCGTGTGGCCGCTTCAGGACTGTGTCTGCCTGACGGCTCATGGCCGGCCGGTGGAGAACCTCGTTCGCCACACAGCGCCCGGCGCCCGGCTGATCGTCCTGACCGGCGGCAGTGAGGGGCCTCGCGAGATTGCAAGGGTTCTGACGGCTCGTGGATACGGCCAGAGCCGACTTTATGTCTGCGAAAATCTCGGCGGCTACGACGAACGCGTGCGTGAAACCGGCGCCGCCGGTTTTCATCTCACAGATATCATGCCGTTGAACACCGTCGCCATCGAATGCCGCGCGGGCCCAGCCGCGACGCCGCGTCCGCGTTTGCCAGGCCTGCCCGACGACGCCTTCGTCCACGACGGAAAGATGACCAAGCGCGTCATGCGGGCGCTCGCCCTTGCGGCCCTCGCGCCGATGCCGGGGGATCTCCTC
Source organism: Fulvimarina pelagi HTCC2506 (assembly GCF_000153705.1). Lineage (GTDB taxonomy): Bacteria > Pseudomonadota > Alphaproteobacteria > Rhizobiales > Rhizobiaceae > Fulvimarina > Fulvimarina pelagi. The sequence goes on along the minus strand of NZ_DS022272.1, from coordinate 1,838,153 downwards.
TGGGATGTGGGGGCGGGCTGCGGTTCCATCGGCGTCGAGTGGCTGCGCGTCGATGCGCGGCTCTCTGCGATCGCCATCGAGCCGCGCGAGGACCGTTGCGCGATGATTCGCGAGAATGCGACCGCCCTTGGAACGCCCGATCTCCAGATCGTCGCAGGAGAGGCACCGGTCGCCTTTGCGGGCCTTCTTGCACCGGATGCGATCTTTATCGGCGGCGGACTTACCGACGGAATCTTCGATGCCTGCTGGGAGAATCTCAAGCCGGGCGGGCGTCTTGTTGCCCATGCAGTGACGCTGGAGTCGGAAGTGATCCTGATCGATCTTCACGCTCGCCTCGGCGGCGAGCTCTCACGCATCGGGGTCGAAATCGCCGAGAAGGTCGGACCTTATCGCGGATTCAAGCCTTCGATGACCGTCGTCCACTGGCATCAGACGAAGACGGCCTGACGCTTCAGAGGATCATCCATCTGATGGCATAGGCAAGCGCCGAGACCGCTCCCACGCCGCCGATCCAGAAAAGCACGAACCAGCCGAGCCGTTTCGGAAGCGTTTCCGGCGTCTCCGGTTTGCGGACACCCTTTCCGCACCCTTCTGTTGTACCTTCGAAGCGCGGCATCAGTGATATCCGGTGTCCGCCGAAACTTTCCCGCGGAAAACCCAGTAGGCATAGGCGGTGTAGATCAAGATGAGCGGGATCAGAACACTCGCCCCGACCAGCAAGAAGATCTGTGAATTCTCAGGCGCTGCCGCCTCGTAGATCGTGACAGTCGGCGGGATGATGAACGGCCAGAAGCAGATGCCGATACCGACATAGCCGAGAACGAACAGAGAGAGCGCCGAGATGAACGGTCGGATTTCGCCGCCCGTCAGGAGCGAATGGAAAAGGCTGAAGGCAGCGAAAGCCGTAAAGATCGGTACCGGCATGACATAGAAAAACTCCGGCAGAGCGAACCAGCGCGCGAAGAACTCGTCCTCCAGAAACGGCATCCAGAGCGAGACGCCGCCGATCGCGCAGAGCGTAATGACGCCGAGAAGCAATGCGTACCGCCGCGCAATGCCAGCGATCTCGCCTTCCGTCTTCATCACCAGCCATGTGGCGCCGAGAAGCGCGTAACCGAAGACGACGGCGAGGCCCGTCGCGATCGAGAAAGGCGTCAGCCAGTCCCACCAGCCGCCTGCATAGGCCCGTCCCTCGACCTCGATGCCCTGGACGAGCGTGCCGAGGGCGATGCCTTGGGAGAACGCCGCGAACAGCGAGCCGATGAAGAAGGAGACGTCCCACAACCAGCGTCCGCGCTCGGTCTTGAAGCGGTATTCGAAGGCGACGCCGCGGAAAATGAGAGCGAGAAGCATGACGATGATCGGCGCGTAGATCGCCGGCATGATGATCGCATAGGCCAGCGGAAAGACTGCGAAGAGCCCTCCACCGCCGAGGATCAGCCATGTCTCGTTGCCGTCCCAGATCGGCGCGACGGAGTTCATCGCGATGTCGCGATTGGTGCCGTTGCCAAGGAACGGGAAGAGGATGCCCGTGCCGAGATCGAAACCGTCGAGGATCACATAGGTGATGACCGCGAAGGCGATGAGGAAGGCCCAGATGACGGTGAGATCGACTGAATACATCCTTGGGCTTCCCTCACTCCGCCGGTGTGCCGGCCGGGTCCGGGCCGCGCTGGCCTTCCAGCGCCTGCACCGGCGTCACGCCGGCCGAGCGGATCGGCTGATGCGCCGGTTCGTCGAGATCCCACGGCGACGGCTCCTTGCCCATCAGCCTGACGATGTAGAAGGTCCCGGCGCCGAAGAGGATGAAATAGACGACGATGAAGGCGACGAGCGATGTCCCCACCGCCTCGACCGCGACTGGCGAGACGCTGTCGCTGGTCCGCAACAGGCCGTAGACCGTGAAGGGCTGGCGACCGACCTCGGTGGTGATCCATCCGGCAAGCACGGCGACAAAGCCCATCGGCCCCATCGCGACGCTCGCGCGGTGCAGCCAGGTGCTTTCGTAGAGCGTGCCCCGGTAGCGCGCCCAGAGCGCCCAGAGCCCGATGCCGAGCATGGCAAAACCCAGCCCGACCATCACCCGGAACGACCAGAAGACGATGCCGACATTCGGCCAGTCCTCACGTGGGAATTCGGAAAGGCCCTGTATCTCCCCATCGAGCGAGTGATCGAGAATGATCGAGCCGAGATAGGGGATCGAGACGCCATACTTCATCTCGCCGGCTTCCATGTCCGGAATGCCGAAAAGATAAAGCGGCATCGCGCCGTCCGAATTCGTTTCGAAATGACCCTCCATCGCCGCGATCTTCGCAGGCTGATGCTCGAGCGTGTTCACCCCGTGAAGATCGCCTGCCATGATCTGGATCGGCGTGACGATCGCGGCCATCCACATCGCCATGGAGAACATCATGCGAGCGCCCGCATTGCTCCGGTTTCTGAGAAGATGGAAGGCCCCGACACCGCCCACGATGAAAGCCGTCGTCAGGTAGGCGGCGAGCACCATGTGGACGAGGCGGTAGGGGAAGGAGGGGTTGAAGACGGCGGCCCACCAGTCGGTCGCCACGAACTGGCCGGCATCGTTGATCTCAAAGCCCGCCGGCGTGTGCATCCATGAGTTCACCGAGAGTATCCAGAAGGCCGAGCCGACCGTGCCGATGGCGACCACCCATGTGGCGATCAGGTGCAGAGTGGGGCCAACCTTCTTCCGGCCGAACAGCATGATGCCGAGGAAGCCGGCTTCGAGGAAGAAGGCGGACAGCACCTCATAGGCCATCAAGGGACCCAGGATCGGCCCCGTCTTGTCGGAGAACACAGACCAGTTCGTGCCGAACTGGTAGCTCATGGTGATGCCGGAGACGACGCCCATACCGAAGGCGATCGCGAAGATCTTCACCCAGTAGCGGAAAATGTCCATAAACACTTCCCGACCGGTGATCGTATGAAGGCTGAGCACGACGGCGAGATAGGAGGCCAGCCCGATCGAGAACGCTGGAAAAATGATGTGGAACGACACCGTGAAGGCGAACTGGATGCGGGCGAGGAGGACGGGATCGAAACTTTCGAGCATGTCGAGGCTATTTTATCCGGAGCTTCAGGACCGGCGAAACACTTACGCGGTGTCTTACCGGGTTGTACATAAGCGCGTTGTGTTGCCCGAACAGCAGATTGCGACGATTTTGAACAAGGCCATAGTCCACAACTTGACGTTTCGTTAGATGGCGGAACGACCCGTCGAAGTCTCTTTGCGAAACCTTCAATTGTCCACAGGACTTGTCTGTGGAAAGCGTCCACGGTGCGGTCCAAACAGTGAAACGGGTGTTAAAAGGCTCGCGTCGCCGGCGTGGTTGGTGGACCCCGCATCGTCATTTACCGACATGCGGAACGACGCATAAATCGACATCATTCGAGCGGCCCTTCCGAGAGATGAAAGTCTCTCCGAGGGGTCGTTCCGTATGCGATATCCGCCTGGCCGGATTCAGCTGTGGATGGCCGCAGATACGATCCAGAATGTTGCGCCGTCCCATGTTAGGTGGTCGCCAGGCAGGCGCGAGAGCTTTCGACCATACCGTCACCGTCCGCTTGCTCTGACCAAGGAGCCCTGATTACAGTGACAGTCGCGGTCGATTTAGGAACCACCCATACCGGCGAACCGGCGGAACTCGACCTCGAGGAACTGCTTTCGACCCGGCTTCTGGTTCAGGGCAACTCGGGTTCCGGCAAGTCTCACCTCCTACGCCGGCTTCTGGAGAAAAGCGCGGGCTGGGTGCAGCAGGCGATCATCGATCCGGAAGGCGATTTCGTCACGCTGGCCGATCGCTACGGGCATGTCGTTGTCGACGCCAATCGCACGCCGAACGATCTCGCGCGGATCGCAAATCGCATCCGCCAGCATCGGGCTTCGGTCGTCTTGACGCTTGAAGGGCTGGACGCCGACGTCCAGATGCAGTGCGCGGCGGCCTTCCTGAACGGACTCTTCGAGGCCGACCGCTCCCACTGGTTTCCGATGCTGATCGCCGTCGACGAGGCGCACCTCTTCGCGCCCGCCATGGCCGGCGAGCATTCCGAAGAGGCCCGACGTGCCTCGCTCGGCGCGATGACGAACCTCATGTGCCGCGGCCGCAAGCGCGGGCTTGCCGGCGTCATCGCCACCCAGCGCCTCGCCAAGCTCGCCAAGAACGTCGCGGCGGAAGCCTCTAACTTCCTGATGGGACGAACCTTTCTCGACATCGATATGCAGCGCGCTGCGGATCTCATCGGCATCGACCGACGCGGGGCCGAGCGCTTTCGCGACTTGGAGACCGGCAACTTCATCGCCCTCGGTCCCGCGCTCTTCCGCCGCCCGATCCCGATCCGCATCGGCGCCGTCGAGACCGCCGCCCGCTCCGGTCGCCCGACGCTGATGCCGCTTCCCGACGTTTCGCCGGACGCTCTCGCCGATCTGGTGCTGACGGCGCCCGAGCCCGAACGCAGTCCCGAGAGAGGGTCCGTCCGCCATAGCGAGATGCCGCCTTGGCAATCCGTTTCGGCCTGCGAGCCGCCACGCGTCGAAACCTCCGAACTCCTCTCGCAGGTGATCTCCTCCGGTCCGGCGAACGATCCCGGCTCGCCTGTCGACGAGGATCCGCGCACCCCGGAAGAACGGGCCGAGGCTGTCGATAGGATCTTCGCAGAAATGCTCGACGATCCCGACGCTGCCTTCCGGCCCGTACCGGTGCTCTACCAGGAATTTCTGACCCATTGCCGGCTGAAGCGGCTGCGCGGCGCCGAAACCGACATGGGTGCCTTTCGCCGCCGGCTGTCGCTTGCGCGCGCGGGCATCGCCGGTGATGAAACCGATGACGAATGGGCCGATGTCGTCGCCGTCTCGGCCGAACTTCCCGAAGAGATGCAGGGCGTGTTCATGATGCTCGCGCGCGCTGCCCGCGACGAAGCCGAATCTCCGTCCGACGTGATGCTGGCGAAAGCCTATGGCAGCCACTCCCCGTCCCGTGGTCGGTTTCTCCTGTCCTTCATGGAGGATCGGGGCCTGATCGGTGTCGAGAAGGATTTTCGCGGCAACCGGGTCGTCATGATCGCAGCCACCGGTTGGCGCACGAAACTGCCCGAGGTCACCCTCGACAGCATCGACGAAGCCCGCGCCCGCCGAGCGGCCCGAATGGCGCGCAAAGCCTGATCGGCCCATAGGCGAGCCTCTTCAGCGGTTTCGGATCAGCGGCGTTCTCTGCCACCAGCGGGTCATCTTTCTCTCTCGGATAAACGTAAACAGGCCGGACGCCCCGATCAGAGCCATGCCCGCGTAGGCGGTCGCATCCGGAAACTCGCCGAAGAAAAGAGCGCCGAGCACCGCCGCCCAGACGATCTGGCTGTACTGGACCGGTGCGACATAGGACGCGGGCGCAAAGCGTGTGGCGAAGACCAGTCCCGTTTGTCCGAGCCCAATGCAGAGGCCCCCGAAAACAAGCAGCCCCATGAATGGCATCGGATCGGCGAATGTCGGCACCATCAGAATGCCGTTGAAGATCACGGCGCCCAGAAGAACGCTTCCGATCAGGGTCACACGCCGTTCGCTCGGTCCGATCATGCGCAGCACCAACACCGTTCCGGCGCCACATATGGCAGCAGAGATCGCCGCGAAATGCCCCGGCACAAGCTCCTGAAAGCCGGGACGTACGACAAGGATCACGCCGGCGAGCCCGGTGACGACGGCGCTCCATCGCCGCCAGCCGATTGTTTCCTTCAGAAAAATCGCCGCGAAAACGGTGACGAAGATTGGAAGCAAAAAGATCAGCGCATAGGCCTCTGCAAGCGGCAAGGTCGTGAAGGCGAGAACGGCGCTCAACATGCCGACGACGCCGAAAAGTACGCGCAGACTGAGAAGAAATGGCCGGTTCGGTACGAAGACGTTGCGCCAGTTGTCCTCTGGACGCTTGGTAAAGAGAGCCGGCAGGATGGCGAAGAGAGAGGTGAAGAACCCGATCTCGTAGATCGGCAGGTCGTCGCCCAGCGCCTTGAGGGTCGCATCTCCGCAGGCGAACGCGAAATAGCCCGCGAAGGCGATAAGAATGCCGATTTGCATGGAATGACGAAGCCGCCGGAATGGTGAGTCGGCGGCTGAATATCGGTTTTCGAAGCGGGGAGACAGCACGCCAACGAAACTACACGAAGGCTTGATCGAGAGTTCTTGTGGGGATGCCGTCGGAGCGTACGCCCGCCAGAGGATGCCAGACACGAAAAAGGACGGCGAGGGGAGCCGTCCTTTTTCATATGCGGGGTATTTGCGATCGAGGGGGGATGATCGCTTGGGGTATCATGGAAACATAGTGCTTAAGCTTTGGTTCCGTCCGCTTCGGAAAAAAACGTGTCTGTTCGATTTTTTTCGAAAGCCTCCAGAATGACCGGCTGGTGCTCGCTTCGGGAGCACGTATTTTCGACAGGCGAAATCGTACGAACCGTCGCTGCCTCGACGGTATTGAAGATGCGGCTTTTCTGGTAATCGAAATGAAGGCAACACGTCAGGAAAGCGCGCATGTCTGCATTGAAGGCATCCCGCCTCGAAAAGGCGGCCATGACGGTTATCGAAGCTAACGGACCCGAAGCAACCGGCAAGACGCGTTCGCGGTTCGCCGCCGCCCTTTTCGTCCGGGGGCAGTCCGAGGCCCGGCGAAAGATCGAGGAGATCGCGCCGAGCCATGTCATCTCGATTACGCTGCCCGGTCATTCCTATCTTGGTCCGCGCGGCATTCCTGCCGACCGGCAGTTATTCGTCAGCTTCGACGACGTGGAAGACGAGACCGCGCCGAACGCGCCCGATACGGCGATGGTGAAACGCATCCTCGAATTCGCACGGGCCGTTCCAGAGGACGGCAAGCTTCTTGTCCACGGTCTGCTCGGCGTCCGCCGGTCAGCTGCCGTCGCGCTTGGCCTGCTGGCGGATCGCTTGCCGCCCGTCGAGGCCGCTCAGGCGCTCGCACCGCTCTGCTCCCAGCCACCCGATCCGCATCCGCTCGTCCTGAAGCTGTTCGACGAGGTGCTCGATCTCGATGGGGCGCTTGGCGAGGCAGCCACGATGCGGTTCGTGCAGGGCAGAGGCGCTATTCTGCGCCGCGCAACCGGGACCTGATCAAACGCCCAACTGATCCAGAAGCCGCTCGACCAGCCCGCGATAGCCGCTGCCGAACAGACGCAGGTGAACCAGCGCCGGCCAGAGCGTGTAGATCGCGCGGCGATCCTCGTAGCCGGGGTCCAGTTCGCCATAGGCTGCATAGAAGGCCGCACCCGGCGAACCGAAAAGGTGCAGCATTGCGAGGTCGACCTCGCCATGGCCGTAGTAGCATGCGGGGTCGATCAAGCCGGTGATCCGATCGCCGGAGGCCATCACATTGCCGGACCAGAGATCGCCATGCAGCAAGGAAGCGCCCGGCGCTGCCGGCAGGCGGTCGGCGAGACCTTTCGCGAGCTTCTCGATCCGTGAGGCTAGATTGCCGGGAATGTGCGGTCCATTATTAAGGAGGCGGTTCTCGGCCCAGAAGCGCGGCCAGTCGTTCGACCAGCCGTTCGGGATCTCGACCGCGCCGAAGGCGAAGTCGCAATCCCAGCCGTAACTCTCGCCGGTCGCTGCATGGAGAGTTCGCACTGCCGCGCCGATGCTTGCCCAAGCGCGCGAGAGGCTTCCATCGCCCTCGACGATCTCCATCACGAAGACTGTGTCATCGGCAGCAAACACTTCGGGGGCTGGGGCGCCGCTGCCGCGGATTGCTTCCAGCATCCGCGCTTCTGCTCTTGGCGTAGGGCCGCCCTTCACGATCGCCGAGCGTCCGTCGGTGAGTTCGATCGAAACGAGGTGGGATAGGCTGCCGCCGGCGAACGACCGCGAACTGGACAGCGAGCCACCGAGCAGCCGCGCGCCTTCCTCCGCAAGTGCATTCATGAGATTCGGCGCTGCCCTGCAAGCGATGCGGCGAGTGCCTTCGCGCCGGAGGATACGTCCGCCCAGGTCGTCTCGAAGCCGTCCGCGCCGCCGTAATAGGGATCGGCGACTGGCTCGCCCTCCCGCCCGTCGACGTGGTCAAGCAGCAGGCTGAGGGTGGCGGTCGATCCGGCGGGTCGCAGACGCTTGAGATTGGCAAGGTTCTCACGGTCAAGCGCGACGATATGGCTGAACCGGTGAAAATCTTCAGGCTCGACCTGACGCGCCGCATAGCCGGAAATGTCGACGCCGTGGCGCTCTGCCAAAGCCTGGGCGCGCTCGTCCGGCGGGTTGCCGACATGCCAGTCGCCGGTGCCGGCCGAATCCACCGCGACGTCGAGCCCCAGCTCTCCCGCCTCGCGCGTGAAGGCAGCTTCGGCCAGCGGCGAGCGGCAGATATTGCCGAGGCATACGAAGAGCACGGCCGGTCTTTCCGCCATCGCGGATCTCCTCTCGGATATCGAATGGGGTCGTGCGGCTACTGTGCGCCTTCCTCGGTCTCGGCCGCCACTTCGAACTGATAGCTCGCGGGTACAAAGCGGTAGCCGCCGTCTTCCATCTTCTCGGCGTAACCCACCGCCGGGAACGGCATGTGGTAGCCGATGAAAGGCAGGCGCTCCTCGGCGATCCGGTCGAAGACGCGCTTGCGGGTCTCGACGGCCTGTTCCTTGTCGAGATCGAATTTCACGTGCCATTCGGGCTTCTGCAGCGAAGCGACGAAGTGGTTCGCGGTATCGGCCGTCAGCATGAGCCGCTGGCCCTCCGATTCGATCTCGAAGATCATGTGGCCGGGCGTGTGGCCGAAGGCTGCGATTGCGGTGATGCCAGTGACCACCTCCTCGCCGTCATTGACGAAAGTGAATTGGTCTTCCAACGGCACGAGGAGCTTGGCGACAAGCTCGGCATTGTCAGCTCGCGGTCCGGACTTGGCCTCGTCGGAGGTCCAGTAGTCCCACTCGGCCCGGCCCGCTACATAGCGGGCATTGGGGAAGACGGGGCTGCCATCGGCGGTAACGAGGCCCTGGATGTGGTCGCCGTGGAAATGCGTCAGCACGACGATCGTCACCGAATCGGTCCCGTAGCCGGCCGCTTCCATGCGCTCGACGAGCTTGCCGAACCCGTTTTCCCGCCCGCCTTCGCCGAAGCCGGTATCGAAGAGGACGAGATTGTCGTCGAGTTCCACGAGGACCGGCGTGAAATAGGAGATGATGCGCTCCTCCGGCAGGAAATTCGCCCGCATCAGTTCGGCCATCGCCTCCTGGCTCTGTTCCATGCCAAAGGTCGGGAACGGGCCTTCGCCGGGCCGCTCGCCGTCGAGGACCGTGGTGATCCGCGCATAGCCGAGGTCGAACCGGGTCCATCCGGGCTTCATCGTCTGGGCTCTGGAGATATCAGCCTCCACTTCCGTGTTTTCCGCCGGGTTCCCGTCCTGGGCGCGGGCGCCGCCGACCATTCCGGTGGCGGCGAGGCCCAGGGCCGAGCCCGCCGCAAGTGCCTGCCGGCGCGTCATGCGTTCGCTCTGTCTGTCGGTCATCGCTGTTCACTCCGGGCTGTCCTCGAAAGCTATTGCGAACGGAATTTGGTCGGAATCGACCATCGGCAAGATGAGATGGGCGGAACGTGATCGGCGTCGACATCAATGCCCGCGCCGGGCCGTCTCCGGCCGTTCAACGCTGGGTCGCCCCTACGACGCGGTGGATGAAAACCTATGTTCCGGCTCCCGCTCGGGTTTTGTGGCCGTTTTCATGCGCCGCGATCGCAGACAGCCTTCCGACCGCCAGGAGATAAGGATTGAACCGGATCGTTCCGATCGTGCTTGCCGTCGCGCTCTTCATGGAGACGATGGACGCCACCGTCATCGCGACCTCCCTGCCGGTCATCGCGGCGGACCTCGATACGAGCCCAATCGCGCTGAAGCTCGCCCTGACGAGCTATTACGTCTCCCTGGCGATCTTCATTCCGGTCTCCGGCCGCCTTTCGGACCGCTTCGGCGCCAAGAACATCTTCCGTCTGGCGATCGCCGTCTTCATGGCCGGTTCTCTCGCCTGCGCCGCCGCGTCCTCCCTCGAGAGCTTCGTCGCCGCGCGCTTCCTGCAAGGAATGGGCGGGGCGATGATGACGCCGGTCGGCCGGCTGCTTCTCGTCCGCGCGGTGCCGAAGTCTGACCTTGTCAACGCGATGGCCTGGTTCACGATTCCGGCGCTGATCGGCCCGCTCATCGGTCCGCCGCTCGGCGGCGCGATCGCCACCTATTCCGACTGGCGCTGGATCTTCCTCATCAACTTGCCCATCGGCGCGATCGGCATCCTTCTCGCGACGCGCTACCTGCCGTTCGTCGAAAGGGTGCGCGGCGTCTCCTTCGATGCGCCCGGCTTTCTTCTGTCCGGCTTTGCCTGCGCGGGCCTCGTCTTCGGATTCTCGATCATCTCGCTGCCGGCGCTGCCGCCTGCCTTCGGCGTCTTCCTGGTGGCGACCGGCGCCGTCTCGGCCGCGTTTTACGTCCGCCATGCGCGGCGTGCCGCGACGCCGATCGTGCGGCTCGAACTTCTCAAGATCGCCACGCTGCGGGTGAGCGTCGTCGCTGGCACGCTGTTTCGCGTCGGCACGGGGGCCGTGCCCTTCCTTCTGCCGCTGATGCTGCAGATCGGTTACGGCTACACCGCCCTCCAATCGGGCCTTGTTGCAAGCGCCTCAATGGGCGGCGCGATCGTCATGAAGGTGCTCGCCAAGCCGATCCTCAGGCGCTTCGGCTTTCGCTCTACGCTGGTCTGCTCGACGCTGGTTGGCGGCGCCCTTATCGTGGCCATCGGGCTTGAAACCTTATCTGGGTCGATCCTCGCCCTCGCTGCGCTGCTGCTCGTCGGCGGCTTCTTCCGATCGCTCTTTTTCACCGGCATCAACACGCTCGGCTTTGCCGATCTCTCCACGAAGCAGACCGGTGATGCCACTGCGATGATGGCGGCGACACAGCAGGTCTCGATCGCCATGGGAGTCGCGATCGCTGGCATCGTGTTGGAGGCCAGTATGGCTTTCATGGGAACGACGACGCCCCAGATCGGTGATTTTGCGATGGCCTTCGTAGTCGCAGGCGTATTGATGATGACGGCGGCTTTACCGTTCCTCTCGCTTGCGCCCGAGGCCGGTGACGAGGTGGCGGGGCGTTCGGTGCCGGCGGAGTAGGAGGCGCCAGTCTTACCCGAGCGGGCCGGCTTCCGTGTCTTCCATCGCATCAACAGCTTCGCTCTCGCGGCGGCCCTTGAAGTCCTTGGCGAGGATGTACAGTTCGACCGAGCCGTCACGGCTTGCGGGCGGTTTGACGTGGTGGACTGCCTTGAAGTTGCGTTTGAGGAGTTCGAGCAGGTCGCGCTCGGTGCCGCCCTGGAATGTCTTGCACAGGAAATGCCCGCCAGGCTTCAGCGTCCGCACGGCGAAATCCGCTGCGACTTCGCAAAGGTGCATGGTGCGGAGATGGTCCGTCTGGCGATGCCCGATCGTCGGGGCCGCCATGTCCGAGAGGACAATGTCCGGCGATCCGCCGAGCGCTTCCATCAGCCGATCCGGCGCTTCGTCGTCAAGAAAATCCATGAGCAGGATTTCGGCGCCGGAGACGGGGTCGACCTCCAAAAAGTCGATGCCGACGACGCGGATATCGTCGTTTTCCGAGCCCACCCTCTCGACCGAAACCTGGCACCAGCCGCCGGGCGCCGCGCCGAGATCGACCACGCGCTGGCCGGGCTTCAGGAGCTTGTAGCGGTCGTCCATCTCGATCAGCTTGTAGGCGGCGCGCGAGCGATAACCGTCGGCCTTTGCCTGCCGGACGTAAGGATCGTTCAGCTGCCGCTCGATCCAGCGGCGGGACGAGGCCTTGAGCCCGCGCTTCTTCTTCACCTTCACATGAAGGCCGCGGGGATTGTTCGTTCTGGCCATCAGGCGCTCCGTCTGCCCTGCCGGTCCCAGACGCGGTCGGCAATCATCATTTCGATCAAAAGGCCTTCCCGAAGGCCGCGATCGGCGACCCGCAGAGCCTTCGCGGGCCAGACCCGGCGAATGCCTTCCAGGATCGCGCAGCCGGCGAGCACCAGATCGGCTCGGTCGCTGCCGATGCACGGATTCGCCACGCGTTCCTCGAAGCTCCAGCCGAGGATGCGCTGCACGAGATCGTCGGCTTCCTGTCGCGTAAGCCAGAGCCCGTCCACCTGCCTTCGGTCGTATCGTTCAAGGTTGAGGTGAATGCCAGCAAGCGTCGTCACGGTCCCAGAGGTACCGAGAAGATGGAACTTCGGCGTATCGATCAGTTTGTCGAGGCGGTCGCGGCCGGGGAAATCGGAGATCATCTCCGTCGTCTCGACGATCATCTTCTCGAAAACTTCGGGTGTCACGTGCCGTCCGCCGTGCCGCTCGGCCATCGAGACGACGCCCACGGGAAGGGACGTCCATGCGACGATGCGGCTCGCCAGCTTGCGGGTCGGCCCATCGCGAAGATCGAGGAGGGCGATCTCGGATGATCCTCCGCCAATATCGAAGAGCACTGCGCCGCGTGTGTCCGGGTCGACTAACGAGCCGCAACCCGAGACGGCAAGCCGGGCTTCGGCCTCTTGGCTGACGATCTCGAGCTTCAGCCCGGTATCGCGCTCGACACGCTCGAGAAACTCCTCACCGTTCGCAGCCGCGCGGCAGGCCTCCGTCGCGATGAGACGCATGTGTGTGACGTTGCGCGCCGCAATCTTCTGTGCGCAAACGCCGAGCGCTGCGATGGCGCGGTCCATCGCGTCGCGCGACAACGATCCGGTCCGGCCGAGCCCTTCTCCGAGACGTACGATTCGGGAGAAGGCGTCGACGACGCGGAACTGGCCGGGACGGGTCGGGATAGCCATCAGCAGACGGCAATTGTTGGTACCGAGATCGAGAGCCGCATAAACTGGCGGAGGACTCGACTGTGCTCGCTGCGCAGATCCGTTCGTATCGTTGGCGGCCAGTCTTCGGCCGTCGCCATTCCTCGTCCTGGTGAATTTGGCTGGCGCGGGACCTTGCGGTGGCGCCTGACGCTCCTGCGTCTGCTCGCCCGGAGCTGTCTGTCGACCCGACGCCCGTGGCTTGCGGCGACGGATTTTCCGCATGCCGCGCTGGTTCGAATCTTGCTTTTTTGCCTGCTGGGTAGCGCGCTTTGCGGAGCCATCTCCCGTCACGTCTGTTTCGGACGACCTTTTCGAAAGGGACCCGTCATTCTCGCGGTTCTTGCTCGCTGCGTGCTTGCGACGACGGCGCTTCTGACGTTTGGAAAGCCGTGTCGGATCGGTAGGCGAAGCTTCGCCGGTCGCCCCGTCATGCACTGCAGAGCTTTGACCGTCCGGCTCGTATCTGCGGCCCTGCGACCCATTGCTGCGCCGATGATCCCGGTCCGAGGGGTCGTCTGTTCGGGCGACGCTAGTCGCAATTGTCACGTTCGGGCGTTGTTGAACATCAGCCGGCGAACCGTCTGGCGTCGTGCCACGCCGCCGGTCGGAATCGTCCAGTCGGGGAGGTGGTCGCGAATGATCGCGCGCCGCCACTCCGCTTTGCTTCGTATACGGGGCGAAGGAAGGCTTCGCTTCCCGTTTCGATTTCAAATCAGACGATCGACTTTGGCGGTTCCCTTCCTTCCCGCTTTCCAACTATTTTCTCCGGCGCACTGCTCCGTTGACCACGGAGTGCACCTCAACCGTTCCTGTGTCGGGTAGGAGTGTACCAAGCCGTGACGGCGAAACAAGGGTGGCGGATTTCCCGGAAGGAAGAGCTATCGAACGAGCGTAAACAACGCCAGATCAGAGAGTTATAGCTGGAGCTTTAGAAAATGGATCTGCCACTTGTGCTGTCACGCTCATGTCACGTTTCGGTCGACACGACTTCGCATCTTTCACAGGGATAAAGGAACCGGAAGGCGCACCGACATCCGGAAAACGCGGGTGGGTCGAAGACTCAGGCTATTGGAACAGGCTTCCGTTGAACATCGTCCGAGACGATGATCGGCTCGCTAGTCATGTTCTCGCGGACATGGCTGAGCAGGCGTTCAATTTCATCGCGTTCGCCATCGGAAAGGCCGCGCGTGATACGATCGTAAACTTCGAGCGTGATCGGCCGGGCATTAGCGAAGACGTTGTCGGCCTTGTCGGTCGTGTTGATCACCTTCGCACGCCTGTCGTTCGGGTCCGGCGAGCGTTTGACGAGGCCCCTCGTCTCGAGGCGGTCGAGATAGGCTGAAAGTGTCATCGGCTCGACGCCCATCCGCTCGGCCAACACTGCTTGACGACTGCCTTCGTGGCGGGCCACGTGCGACAGCGCCCGGATCTCGCCGGGTGTGAGGTCAATCCCGGCGTCGATGACCGCTTTTTCCAGCTGTTGCCTGAAGAGCCTTGCAACATCAGTTAGGAGAAAACCAAGAGAATTACCGGCATCGGGATCGGACATTGAATACTCAGTCGATGATTCGGCGCAAAGCCAAGAAAACTCGTAACAAATGCAATATCAACTGACTTTTCTGATGTGAAGCCTGTTTCCTACGTTAAGGTTAGAAAACGCGGCTTGGCTAAGTGAATATGCACGTATAGCGACCAAACAGAGATTGAGAATAATATGTCTGCCTTCACTTACGAAATTCACGACCGGAACACCGAAGAATTCAGACGTCTCTTGTCGATGTCCGCGAAGAAGAGTGCAGGAAATTTCGAGCAGGCGTTCTTTCGCGCGATCGAAGACCATGCTCGCGAAATCGCAGCGATCTCCGAAGCAAGAGAAGCTCCCAGTTTTACGAACACGATCAGAGCGTTGGAGGCGTCCGGTGCCTCGCTCTCGGAAGTCTCTCGTGCCTTCGCAGTTCTGGCCGGCACTTCGACGACACCGGAGCTCCAAGCGCTCGAGCGAAAGATCTACCCGGTTCTGTCTCGCCATTTTTCCGCTATCTCGCTCGATCCGAAGCTCTTTGGCCGTGTCGAAGCCGTTGCGAAGAATGTAAACGAGATGGCGGAAGCTTCGCCGCAAGCACGGCGACTGACTGCCCGAATGTATAAGCGCATGATGCGTGCTGGCGCCATGCTCGATAAAGCCGATCGCGATCGGCTCGCCGACATCGAAGCGCGGCTGTCTGAACTCTTCACAGCCTTCGCGCAGAACATTCTTGCCGACGAGAATGCCTGGTTCCTCGAACTCGGGGACGACGACTTGGCAGGGCTGCCGGCGTGGCTTGTCTCGTCCCTGCAGAACGCCGGCGCAGAACGCGATAAGGCCGGCGCGGTCCTGACCTTGTCCCGTTCGCTGATCGTGCCTTTCCTGCAGATGAGCGAGCGAGCTGATCTGCGCTCGGTAGCCTTCGAGGCCTGGACCCGGCGCGGCGAAAACGTTGGACCATCGGACAACCGGCCGATCATGGCCGAGATCCTGAAGCTACGCACCTTGAAGGCACGGCTTCTCGGTTTCGAGACCTATGCCGCGTTCAAGCTTGAAGACCAGATGGCAAAGTCGCCGGATCAGGTCCGTGACCTGCTGATGCGCGTTTGGAAGCCGGCGCGGGCGCGTGCCGCGGCCGATGCGGCAATCCTGCAATCGATCGCTGAGAATGAGGGAGTCAACCGGCCCCTCGCTCCCGCCGACTGGCGTTATTACGCCGAGAAACGCCGCCGGGCCGAACTCGATTTCGACGAAACTGCGCTGAAGCCTTATTTTTCGCTGGACCGCATGATCGCAGCCGCTTTCGACGTCGCGAACAGGCTGTTCGGACTGACATTCGAGCCGGTCTCGAACCTGCCGATCTGGAATGATGATGTCCGAGCATGGAGGGTGCTCCGCGCCGATGGAACGCTCCAGGGCTTTTTTCTCGGGGACTATTTTGCGCGTTCCGGCAAGCGTTCGGGAGCCTGGATGAGCGTTCTGCGTCCACAGCACAAGATGGGCGAAGGCCAAACGCCGGTCGTCTACAATGTCTGCAACTTCTCCAAGCCGCATGCCGGCGAACCGGCTCTTCTGTCGCTGACTGACGCAACGACGTTGTTCCACGAATTCGGCCATGCGCTGCACGGTCTACTCTCCGATGTCGATTTTCCGAGTCTGTCGGGCACGTCCGTGTCGCGCGATTTCGTGGAACTGCCCTCGCAGCTGTTCGAGCACTGGCTGACCGTACCGGAAATCCTCGATCGTCACGCCACACATATCGAGACCGGCGAGCCGATGCCGCGCGAACTCGTTGCCAAGCTGCTCGCGGCGCGCACCCTTGATGCCGGCTTCGATACGGTCGAATACACCGCCTCTGCGATCGTCGATCTCGATTTGCACGAGAACGCCGGCGACAACCCGAACCCGCTCGAGATCGAGCGCGAGAGCTTGCGCAATCTCGGCATGCCGGAGGCGATCGTGATGCGCCACCGGACGCCGCATTTCGCACACGTCTTCTCAGGTGAAGGCTATTCGGCGGGTTACTACAGCTATCTTTGGTCCGAAGTCCTCGATTCCGATGCCTTCGAAGCGTTCGGCGAGGCCGGCGACCCCTTCCATGTCGAGACTGCCGAACGGTTGCTACGCCATGTCTATTCGGCGGGAGACAGCGAGGATGCCGACGCTCTCTATCGCAGCTTTCGGGGCCGCGAGCCGGATCCTGCAGCGCTGATGCGCAAGCGTGGCTTTTCCCATAGGGCGGCCTAAGCCGTCACCGGCGACATTTCTCTGCTTCGACCACGCTCGCCAGCGAGTTTCGCGCGCCTAGAATATGGGCGCGCATCACCGCTTCGGCCCAATAGACGTCACGCGAGCGGATTGCGTCGATGAGCTTCCGGTGCTCGTCAACACTGCGGGCGATCTCCTCGCGAGAAAAGCTTGTGTAGGTGTTGATCAGAAAACCAATATCCATCAGCCGGCTTGCGGACTCGGCCAGCGTCGCATTGCCGGAGGAATCCAGAATACGCTGGTGAAACGCCTTGTTGAGAAGCGAAAGAGTTTCGACGTTCTCAGTCTCTCCGATATCCGCCGCTTCGAAGTCCGCCTCCATCTCGTCCTGTAGCCGCTTCAGCTCATCGAGATCGGCGTCGGTGCGCGATCGCGCAGCAAGGCCGGCGGCCGCACTCTCGAGAAGCGCTCTGACGTCGTAGATGTCGGCGATTTCGCCTGCCGAACGGCGCTTGACGATCGTGCCTGAACGAGGCGTCATCTCGACGAACCCGTCGCCCGCCAATCTGACGATTGCAGATCTCACCGGCGTGCGACTCGCGCCGAAGCGTTCGGCTAAAAGCTCCTCCGTCAGCCTTTCGCCAGGACAGAGTTTGCCGGTGAGAATGCACCGCCGTATGTCCTCGTAGACCCGGTCCGCTGCCCGCAAACGGGGCTTTCCTTTTTCTCCTCTGGCCGACATTTCGAGACCTCATTGGATACAATTTTGGGCAATTGCGCTTAGAAACCGAAGATTGCTTGACGAATTGGATACAATAGGTTTCACTCCCGGCAAAGAGGCAAATGCCGCCGATGCAACGGCGGACGGGGCGACGGTAGCGTTCCGGCCAGGGAGGAACATGAATGAGCGCAGGCGCGCGAAAGCCGCTCGAAGGTATCAAGGTGCTGGAGATGGGTCAGCTGATCGCTGGCCCGTTCTGCGGCCAACTCCTGGCCGACTTCGGTGCAGAGGTCGTAAAGGTTGAGCCGCCGAAAACCGGCGATGCCATGCGCCAGTGGGGCCGGGCAGACGAAGAGGGCCGTCCACTCTGGTGGCCCGTCATCGCGCGAGGGAAGAAGTCACTTACGCTCAATCTCCGTGAGAAGGCGGCACAGGAGGTCGTGCGCGATCTTGCCCGTGAGGCCGATATTCTGGTCGAGAACTTCCGCGTCGGGCGTATGGAGGAGTGGGGTCTCGGCTACGACGCGTTGAAGGCAATCAATCCACGCCTCATCATGGTCCGCGTCACAGGTTTTGGGCAAACCGGACCCTACCGCGAGCGCGCAGGCTTCGCCTCGGTCTGCGAAGCGATGGGTGGCATGCGCTATATCGCCGGGTATCCCGACCGTCCCCCCGTCCGCGCCGGCATCTCGATCGGCGATACGCTTGCGGGTCAGAGCGGTTTCCAGGGTGCGCTTCTGGCGCTCCAGCATCGCAATGCCACCGGTCAGGGCCAAATGGTCGATGCGTCGATCTACGAGGCGGTGCTTTCGGTCATGGAAGCGGTCGTCACCGAATACGACAAGGGCGGCCATATCCGCGAGCGCTCCGGCAGCTTTCTGCCGGGTATCGCCCCTTCCAACGCCTATCCGACCGCTGACGACCAATCGGTGATCATCGGTGCGAACCAGGACAGTTTGTTCCAGCGCCTCTGCAAGGTGATGGGTCGACCCGAGCTCGCGGCGGACGAGCGCTATGCGACGCATCGCGCCCGAGGCCGCAATCAGTCGGAGATTGACGGCATTATTGGCGAATGGTCTTCGCAACATAAGGCTGCCGAGATCGTCGACATGCTTTCCGACGCCGGTGTGCCGGCCGGTCTGACCTACCGCGCGTCCGATATGCTCGACGATCCGCACTATCAGGCCCGCGAGTCGATCACGCGTGTCGAAGATCCTGAGCTCGGCTCCACAGCCATGCAGAACGTCTTTCCGAAACTTTCCGAATCGCCCGGTGGCATTGCCCATACCGGTCCGAAGCTCGGCGAGCACACCGATGCCATCCTCAAGGACTGGCTTGGCTACGACGATACCGCCATCGAACGTTTGAGGTCGGCGAATGTCGTCTGAAGGTTTGCTTCGTATGCGAAACTCTAATCCCGACCCGAAGGAGAGCGATCGATGATCGAGCCTATCATCGTCGTACTCATTCTGCTTGGCCTGATCGCGCTTGGTGCGCCGATCTTCCTTGCGCTCGGCGCGGCTGGTCTGACAGGCCTCTACATGGCACGCGGGTCGATGGCCTTCTTCTTCGGGCCGACCTCACTGTTTGGTCAGCTGAACTCGTTCGAACTCCTGGCCCTGCCGCTCTTCGTACTGATGGGGGCATTCCTAGCGGCTACGCCGGTCGGCGCTAACCTCTTCAGGGCGGCCGTCATCTGGCTGCAGTGGCTCCGTGGCGGTCTTGCAATCTCTACGGTTGGAGCCTCGGCCGTCTTCGGCGCGGTGAGCGGCGTCTCGATCGCAGGCGTCGCGGCGGTTGGCTCGATTGCCGTGCCGCAGATGCTGGAGCGCGGCTATTCGCGCCAACTCGCTGCCGGCAGCGTCGTTGCCTCCGGCGCGCTCGCCATGCTGATACCGCCGTCCGTACCCCTCATCATCTACGGTGCGGTATCCTCGGTTTCGGTCGCCGATCTCTTCATCGGCGGCATCGTGCCCGGCATTGCGTTGGCTGTGGCCTTGGCGATTTACATTTACTTTCGCGCTTTGTTCAATCCGGCAGAAGCGCCGCAGGCCGAGCGGGTAGACTATTCCTGGGGTGATCGACTGAGGGCGCTCGGCGGTATCTGGCACGCCGTTCTTCTCATTGTCCTCGTTCTCGGCGCCATCTATTCCGGCATCGCGACGCCCAGCGAGGCTGCAGCATTTGGCGCTGTCGGCGCATTCCTCGTCGCGGTCGGCATTTTCCGGTGCCTCGACTTCAAGGGTGTGATTGGCGTTCTCGGTCAGAGCGCACGGATCTCCGGCGCAATCCTAATCATCATGGGATGTGCGCGTATATTCGGCGACTATCTCAACCTCGTGCGAGTGCCCGACGCGATCACCAGCCTCCTCATCGGCACCGATCTGCCGCCGGAGGTTATTCTCATGCTCATCATGCTGATCCTCGTCGGACTCGGCATGCTGGTCGACGCCGTTTCACTCATCGTGGTCACGACGCCGATCCTGTTGCCCCTCATCACGACGCTCGGATACGATCCATTGTGGTTCGGAATCATCCTCGTGATGAACCTCGAGATCGCGGTCATCACGCCGCCGGTCGGGCTCAACCTCTACACCCTCAAGGCCGTGGCGCCGATGCTGAAGATCGAGGAGATCGTCCGCTCGGTACTACCCTTCGTGGTCATCCAGTTCCTGATGCTGGCACTCTTCGTACTTGCGCCTTCCATCAGTCTCTGGCTGCCCAATCTCATGCGTTAATCCAATGGGAGGAAAGACAAAATGAACATCAACAGACGTTCCGTTCTCGCGGGCACCGCAGCCCTTTCGGCTGGTGCCGCCTTCGGCCTTTCGAGCATTCCGGCTCGCGCCCAGACGACGCTGACCGGCGTGACCTATCTGCCGCCGTCCTACGCGGACCTCGCCTACGGCTCGCAGGGCTTCGTCGATTTCGTCAACGAGAACCATGGTGAGGCCGTCGCGATCGACTTTTACGATTCCGGTCGTCTCCTGTCGGCGGACGAACAGCTTCCGGCGCTACGCTCCGGCAATATCGACTTCATGTTCCACACGACGAGCTACATCACCCGCTCGCTTCCGATCCTCGGGATCACCGGCCTGCCGGGCGTCGTTGGTCCGCTCTATGAGAACCCGGACAGGCTGAAGCGCGGCTCGCCGCTGTTCGAACTCATCAACACCGAGCTTCAGAAGCAGGGACTGACCTGCCTCAGCCTTGGCGGCGGCATCATGGAGCCGGAATATATCTGGTCTGCCGGTGACCCCGGCATCCGCGATCTCGAAGCCATCGACGGCAAGAAGATCCGCGTCGTTTCCTTCGAGGCGACGAAGGCAATCGAGGATTTCGGCGGGGCAGCGGTGCGCATCCCGTCCTCCGAACTTTACCTTGCCCTGCAGCGCGGCACGGTGGACGCGGCGGTCGCGAACATCTCGACGATCAATGGACGCTCCATTCAGGAGCAGGTGGCGCAGGTCTACCGGGTTCCGGTCACCGCCTACGGCATCGGCATCTTCGTCCAGACCGATCGCTGGGAGGCGATGGATCAGGGCATCAAGGACGCGATGATGGCCGGCGTCGAATGGTTCGACGAGCACAGTGCCGAAGAGGCCAATGTCGAATATTACGAGAAGCAGTACTGGCCGGCCTTCAAGGAAGGCGGGCTCGAGGTTGTCGAGCCGGATCAGGCGGCACTGGATCGCTTCGCCGAGGTGAGCGTCGACGTGCGTGAAGCCTGGACGCAAGAAGTGGGCGAAGAGGTCGGCAACAAAGCCATCGCACTCGCCATGGGCGAAGAGGCTTAACACTCTACCGGACGCGGGCGCGCAACTGTCGTTTTCGCCCGCTTCCTATCCACGAACGTCATCCTCGGCCTCCGGGCCGAGGATCCAGTCGATCTCTCGGCTCACTTCGGCGCGTGACGCTTCGGAACACTCGTGGCGGAGCCCGAGAATGACGAAGCCGAGGGATTTGGCG
This sequence comes from Fulvimarina pelagi HTCC2506, assembly GCF_000153705.1. Classification (GTDB taxonomy): domain Bacteria; phylum Pseudomonadota; class Alphaproteobacteria; order Rhizobiales; family Rhizobiaceae; genus Fulvimarina; species Fulvimarina pelagi. Next base: position 1,816,866 of record NZ_DS022272.1, on the reverse strand, counting down.
GCTCATAAGAGAAACTTAATTCGCAGGACGCCAAACCCATGAAATCGGCCTTTTTCAAACCGATCGATGCGATCTCCTGGGTGCTTCAGGTGGGCGGCGTCATCGCGCTCGCCTTTATGGCGCTGACGGTCAGCTATGACGCTCTGATGCGCTACATCATCGCTGCGCCAACGTCGTGGAGCCTGGAGATCAACTCCTTCCTCGTCGTATACCTCGCGCTGATGACGGCTGCTGACGTCGAGCGCCGCGGCGAGCATATCGGCATCACTCTCCTACGCGACAATATGAGCCCGCGCGGCAAGCGTGTCTTGACGTTCATCGTAAGCATTGTCGGGATCTCACTTTGCGCAATACTCACCTGGCGCGGCTGGCTGATGACGCACGATGCCTGGATCTACAACGAGCGCGTCTCCTCCGCCTTCGGCACGCCGAACTGGATTCCCTACGCCATGCTGCCGATCGGGTTCACCATGCTCGGCCTCCAATTCTTCCTGAACCTCTTCAGGCCGCAGCGAGACAACCAGGATGGAGCCCCGGCCGTTGTCTGATAATCTCGCAACGAAGCTTCTGAAACGTCATCTCGTCTCGGGCGAACTGAAACCCGGCACCGAGATCGCGCTCAATATGGAGCAGGCACTCCTGCAGGACGTGCTCGGCACGCTGGTGATGCTGGAGCTCGAGGCCATGGGCGTCGAGCGCGTCGTCACCAATCCGTCCGTCCAGTACATCGACCACGGTCTCGTCCAGTCCGACGAAATTGCAGCAGACTCCCACCTCTTCCTGAAGAGCGCCTGCGAGCGCTTCGGCGTGATCTATTCCGGCCCCGGCAACGGCATCAGCCACCCCGTCCACATGGAGCGCTTCGGCGTGCCCGGCGCCTCGCTCATCGGCTCGGACAGCCATACCGTCGCGGCCGGTTCGCTCGGCATGCTGGCGATCGGGGCAGGGGGCGTCGAGGTGGCGCTCGCGATGGCCGGCGAGCCTTTCTACATTTCCTGCCCTAAGGTCTTCGGCGTCGAGCTGACCGGCAAGCTGCCGGACTGGGTCTCCGCCAAGGACGTCGTCCTCGAGATGCTGCGTCGGCACGGCACTTCGGGCGGCACGAACTGCATCATCGAATATTACGGCGACGGGCTGAAGCATCTCTCCGCCATGGATCGCCACGTCATCGCGAACATGGGCGCCGAGCTTGGCGCGACGACGAGCGTCTTCCCGAGCGACGAGGCCGTCGAGCGCTTCCTGAAAGCGCGTGGTCGCGGGGACGACTACAAGCCGTTCGCGCGGGACGAGGGCTGCACCTACGATCGGGAGGACAGGATCGACCTGTCGAGCCTTGTGCCGCTGATCGCAAAGCCCCAGAGCCCCGGCAATGTGGTGCCGGTTTCCGAGATCGCGGGCGAGCCCGTCTACCAGTCCTATATCGGGTCCTCGGCCAATCCGGGCTATCGCGACTTCGCGATGGTCGCCGAAATCGTCGCGGGGCAGCGGGCGGCAGAAGGTGTGTCCCTCGACATTAACCCGTCCTCTCGGCAGGCGCTTCAGACCCTCGTCTCGGAGGGCAAGCTTGGCTCGCTGATCGCTTCGGGCGCGCGGCTGCATCAGGCGGGCTGCAATGGCTGCATCGGCATGGGGCAGGCGCCGGCGACCGGCCGCAATTCCATCCGCACCGTGCCGCGCAATTTCCCCGGCCGGTCCGGTACGCGCGAAGATTCTGTTTTTCTCGCGAGCCCCGAGACCTGCGCGGCCTCGGCGCTGGCCGGTGTCATCACCGATCCGCGAACCCTCGACATGGCCTATCCGCAGGTCTCCGAGCCCGAAGAAATGCCGATGAACATCGCCGGCTTCGTCTTCCCCGACCGCAGCCAACGGCCCGAACTTTACCGCACGAAGCACACGCCCTCTTTGCCTGATTTCGACGCCTTTCCCGATCGCATCGAGGTACCGGTGCTTCTCTCGCTCGGCGACGACGTTTCGACCGACGATATCATCCCCGCTGGGCAGATTCTGCCGATCTGGTCAAACGTCTTCGCGACGGCCGACCACGCCTTCGAGCAAGTGGACGACACCTATGCGGAGCGCGCAAAGGCAGCTGAAGCCGGCCACGCCATCGTCGCGCGCAAGAACTACGGCCAGGGCTCCAGCCGCGAGAACGCCGCACTGGTGCCACGCATCATGGGGCTGCGCGTGGTAATCGCCGAGAGTTTCGCGCGCATCCACTGGCAGAACCTGTCGAGCTTCGGCGTCCTGCCACTCGTCTTCGACGGCGAGGCGCCGGTGCTGAAGACCGGCGACGTGATCTCCATCGACGATGTCCGCGACCAGATCGAGGCCGGGCCACAAGTGAAGGCGACCGTCCGGCGTGAGGACGGGTCGAGCGAAGAGCTGAACCTCCGCCACGATCTCACGCCGAGACAGGTCGAGATCATGGAATTGGGTGGCGTCATCAACTGGATCGCCAGGCGCCGCGACAACTCGATCGAAAAGGGCGCGGCATGAGCGAAGCCCAATCCGGCACCGTCACCCTCCTCGAAGTCGCCCCCCGCGACGGTTTCCAGTCGATCTCCGACCCGTTGCCGACGGGGGAGAAGATTTTGATCATCGAGGATCTGGTCGCGGCGGGCGTGACGCGTATGGAGCTCGGCTCCTTCGTTAGCCCGAAGGCGATCCCGCAGATGGGTGACATGAGGGAGATCGCCGCCCATTTCAAAGGCCGAAGCGGCTGCCGCATGTCGGTGCTCGTGCCGAACGCCAAAGGCGCGAGCCTCGCCCTGGAAGCTGGCTATCCGGACCTCGTCTTCGTGGTCTCGGTCTCCGCAGCGCACAACATGAACAATGTCCGCCAGACGGTGGCGCAGTCGCTCGATCAGCTCCGTGCCATCGTTTTCGAAGCAGGCGAAGAGGGCGCGGGCCTGCGCGTCGATCTCGCTACTTCCTTCGACTGCCCGTTCGACGGCACGGTGCCGCTCGACGACGTGCGCCGCGTCTTTGCCGAGGCGTTCTCCATCGCCCCAGGGGCCGAATTCGCGCTCTGCGACACGACGGGCCGGGCCGATCCGATTACGGTCGCCAAACGCTTCCAGACGGTGATGGCTGAGGCTCCCGACGACACAGTCTGGGCGTTTCACGGCCACGACACCTTCGGCATGGGCGTCGCCAACGCGCTCTACGCTTATAACGCCGGCGTCACGATCATCGAGGGCGCGGCGGCGGGCCTCGGCGGCTGTCCGTTCGCGCCCGGCGCGACCGGTAATACGGCGACCGAGGATCTCCACTTCGCCTTCGAACAGGGCGGCATCGCCACCGGCATCGACCGCGAAAAGCTTCTGAAGGCCGCCGACCGCATCGCCGGGCTGCCGGGCGGCAAAACGGCCAGCCACCTGCGCATCGTGCCTCGCGAACGCGCCGCCTGAGCTTCGAAGACGCACTGCGGCGTGCAAGTGCGGAACCGATCGTCTATGCCTCGAATCCGGTTCGCTCCTAATGAGCGGACGACGGATTTTCGGATACCTCTGAATGGTGGGCATGGCGGACGGACAATCGACAACAGGGGTATCGCCTGACAGTGCACCCACCGCGCGACCCGTATGGATCGCAGTCGACTGGGGAACAACGAATCTTCGCCTCTGGATGATGGAGAGCGACGATCAAGTCGTTGACCACCGCACCTCCGATCGCGGTATGGGTTCGCTGAAGCCGAACGAATTCGAGCCCGTTCTCATAGACCTTCTCGGCGATATTCTTCCCAAGGCCGACAAGCTGCCGGTTATCTGCTGTGGCATGGTCGGCGCGCGGCAGGGTTGGGTCGAAGCGCCCTATGCCGCCTGTCCCTGCGAGCCGTCCGCGACGGATCAGGCCGTGACATTCGAGGCTGCCGAAGGGCGCCTTGCGATTCATATCCTGCCAGGCGTCAAGCAGATCGCTCCGCCGGACGTAATGCGCGGCGAGGAGACCCAGATCGCAGGCCTTCTGGCCGAGGCACCGGGTTTCGAGGGCGCCGTCTGCCTGCCCGGCACCCATTCCAAGTGGGCGAAGATCGCGAACGGCCGGATCGAAACTTTCCGTACCTTCATGACTGGTGAGCTCTTCGCGCTCCTCTCGAACCAGTCCATCCTGCGCCACTCTCTCGGCGGCGACGGCTTCGACGAAGCCGCGTTCGCGCAAGCCGTGACGGATGCGCTCGAAGATCCTGCGGCCGTCACCGGCGAGTTCTTTGCGATCCGTGCCGCGACCCTTCTCAACGACCACGCGGCGGGGGCGGGAAGAGCCCGGCTCTCCGGCCTTCTCATCGGCGCAGAACTCGTCGCGGCGCATTCGTTCTGGCAGGAGAGTGAGACGGTCATCATCGGCGAAAGCGCTTTGGCCAAGGCCTATCGAGAAGCTTTGACCATCGCCGGAGCCGCCGTCCGCACCGTGCCCGGCGACGAACTCACTCTAGCCGGCCTTACCGCCGCCTATCGAAACCTGAAACGCTGAAGGCTCGACGGATGAACAGGGAAATCATCGCCATCCTGCGCGGCATAGGGCCGGACGAGGCCGAAGCCGTGTTCGACGTTCTCATCGAAGCCGGCATCTCCAGGATCGAGGTGCCATTGAATTCGCCGAAACCCTTCGAGAGCATCGCGAAGATGGTCCGGAAGGTCAGTGAGGATGCGATCGTCGGTGCCGGCACCGTTCTCGATGTCGAGGCGGTGGCCGAACTCTCGGCGATCGGCGCCAAGATGGTAGTCTCGCCGGATGTCTGTCCGGACGTAATCCGCGCGGCGAAGGCCGCCGGCATGCTGTCCTATCCGGGCGTCTTCACCGCGAGCGAATCGTTAGCGGCTCTCCGAGCGGGGGCGGATGGGCTGAAATTCTTTCCGGCGTTCAAGCTCGGCACGGACGGCTTCGCGGCGCTGTCGGCTGTCCTCCCGAAGGGTACGAAGGCCTATGCCGTTGGCGGCGTCGGACCCGCAGATTTCAAAGCTTGGTGCGATGTCGGGATCACGGGTTTCGGAATGGGAACAGGCATTTACAAACCCGGCATGAGCCCGTCGGACGTCGCCTCGCGAGCGAAGGAGATTGTCGCCGCCTATGATTCGGCGTTCTCCTAATCATCACATCAATAAGCGTACTATATTGTTCAAACCTCTTGAGCTGTCCGCCGAATTCTGCAATGGTATGATTATTGAAGTCGAGTGGGAGGCTCGTTTCGATGTCGAGCCCGGCTCGCAAGACAAGCAGGACGGCTGATCTCGCCAGCGAATATGGCAGGCGAATTACATCGGGCATTCTCAAGCCGGGTGACAACCTGCCGGTGGAGGCCCAGCTCGCGGCAGAATGGGGTGTGTCGCGTACCGTCGTCCGTGAGGCCATGCGGCTTCTGGCGGCCAAGGGCCTGCTCCGCGTCGGTCCAAAGGTTGGGACCCGCGTTCTTTCTTTCGACGAATGGAATATGCTCGATCCTGATGTCATGGCCTGGCATCTGCTGGCTGACGAGCGGCGCACCTTCGTCGATGCGCTCTACGAGATGCGGCTGATCAACGAGCCGGTTGCGGCCCGCATGGCGGCTGCCCGGATCGGCGCGACGGACAAGAAACGTTTGAGCGAAGCCCTCGAGGCGATGGGTCGCCACCCGCGCGGCTCGGACGAGCTGATCGCCGCAGATCTTGCCTTTCATCGGATCATTCTCGAAGCGACCGGCAACCCGATCCTCAGATCTCTCGGCGCGATGATCGAGAAGAGCCTGTCGATCTCGTTCTCGCTTTCCTGGCGGCAGAACCCGCAGGAGGAGACGCTTCAGCAACACAAACGCGTCTCCGATGCAATCATCGCCGGCGACGGCGAGGCGGCCGAGCTGTTCATGCGCCGCCTCATCGAAAGCGCCTTCGACGACGTGACCACCGCGCTCTACGCGGAAGACCAGAACCGTAAGGGTAGGCACGAAACGAAGCCGGACCGTAAGCGAGCCGGTGGGAAACCCGTATCCGCCCCGGTGGCGGGTACATGACTGTTCATCAAAGGGAGGTAATTCGATGAAGCTTTTGAAGACACTTGCAGTCGCCGCAGCCGCGGTCGGCATGCTTGCGGCGCAGCCGGCAACGACCTTCGCGCAGGACAAGGGCACGGTCGGCATCGCCATGCCGACGAAGTCCTCGGCTCGTTGGATCGACGACGGCAACAACATGGTCAAGCAGTTCGAGGAAGCCGGCTACGGCACCGATCTGCAGTATGCCGAGGACGACATTCCGAACCAGCTCTCGCAGGTCGAGAACATGATCACCAAGGGCGTCGGTGCGCTGGTGATCGCGGCGATCGACGGAACGACCCTGTCCAATGCGCTGGCCAACGCCGCCGCGTCTGGCATCCCGGTCATCGCCTATGACCGCCTGATCCGCGATTCCGGCGATGTCGACTACTACGCCACCTTCGACAACTTCCAGGTCGGCGTCCTTCAGGGCGAGTCGCTCGTATCGGGTCTCGAAGAGCGCTTCCCGGATGCGGAGACTTGGAACGTGGAGCTGTTCGGCGGTTCGCCGGACGACAACAACGCCTATTTCTTCTACGACGGTGCGATGAGCGTGCTCCAGCCGATGATAGACGAGGGCAAGATCACCATCCCGTCCGGCCAGATGGGCATGGACACGGTCGGCACCCTGCGCTGGGATGGCTCGGTTGCTCAGGCCCGCATGGATAATCTCCTATCGGCGAACTACACCGGCGACAATCAGGTCCACGGCGTTCTCTCGCCCTATGACGGCCTGTCGATCGGCATCATCTCCTCGGTGAAGGGCGTCGGCTACGGCTCGGACGATCTCACCATGCCGATCATCACCGGCCAGGACGCCGAAGTGCCCTCGGTCAAGGCGATCCAGCGCGGCGACCAGTATTCGACGATCTTCAAAGACACCCGCAAACTCGCGGAAGTCACCGTCTCCATGGTCGAGGCCGTGCTCAACGAGGGCGAGCCGGAGATCAATGACACCGAGACCTACGACAACGGCGTCAAGGTGGTCCCGTCCTACCTCCTGAAACCCGAGCTCGTGACCGAAGAGAACATCGAGTCGACCCTCATCGAGTCGGGATATTATACCGCGGACCAACTGAACTGATCATGCCGTGTCGTGGGCGGTGCCTTGCGGCGCCGCCCCTTCGCAGATGATCGGATAATCGATTTTTCTCGTATCAGCGGCGAGCCAGACGACCCATGCAGCCCATTCTCGAAATGCGGGGCATCACCAAGACCTTTCCCGGCGTGAAGGCGCTCGACGACGTGAATCTGCGCGTCGCCGAGGGCGAGATCCACGCGCTTTGCGGTGAGAACGGCGCCGGAAAATCGACCCTGATGAAGGTGCTGTCAGGCATTTATCCGCATGGCTCCTACGAGGGCGCGATCAGCTTTCGCGGAGAAGAATGCAAGTTTTCCGGCATCCGCGACTCGGAAAACCTCGGCATCATCATCATCCACCAGGAGCTCGCGTTGATACCGCTCCTGTCGATCGCCGAGAACATCTTTCTCGGCAACGAGCGCGCTTCCAAGGGCATCATCGATTGGAAGCAGACCTTTGAGCGCACCGGCGAACTCCTGAAACGCGTCGGCCTGAAGGAAAGTCCGCAGGAACTCGTCACGAATCTGGGCCTCGGCAAGCAGCAGCTGGTCGAGATCGCCAAGGCGCTGTCGAAGGAGGTGAAACTTCTTATCCTCGACGAGCCGACCTCCTCGCTCAACGAGAAAGACTCCCAGGCGCTGCTCGACCTGCTGCTCGAATTCAAGCAGCGCGGCATCGCCTCGATCATGATCTCGCACAAGCTCAACGAGATCGCGAAGATCGCCGACTCGATCACGGTCCTCCGCGACGGCGCGGCGGTCTCGACGCTCGATTGCTCGGGCGGCAACGTTTCGGAAGACGACATCATCCGCGACATGGTGGGGCGCTCCCTCGAAGACCGCTATCCGCCGCGCGAGCCGAAGATCGGCGAGACGATCTTCGAGGTGAAGAACTGGACGGCCACGCACCCGCAGCATTCCAGCCGCACCGTGGTGAAGGACGTTTCCTTCAAGGCCCGGGCCGGCGAGGTTGTCGGCATTGCCGGGCTTATGGGGGCAGGTCGTACCGAGCTCGCCATGAGTCTCTTCGGTCGCTCTTACGGCCATTACGTCTCCGGTGAAGTGCTGCTTCACGGCAAGCCGGTCGACACCTCCACCGTCGGTCGGGCGATCGATGCCGGCATCTGCTACGTCACCGAGGACCGCAAGCTTTACGGCCTCGTCCTCGACGAGACCATCCGGCGGAACGTGCCGCTCGCCAATCTGCCGGGCATCGCGAACGGCGGCATCGTCGTCAGCGACCGCAAGGAGGCGAAGGTCGCCAACGACTATCGCGACCGGCTGCGCATCAAGTCGTCCTCGATCGCCCAGGAGGCGGTGAACCTCTCCGGCGGCAACCAGCAGAAGGTCGTGCTGGCGAAATGGCTCTTCGCCGGGCCGGAGGTGCTGATCCTCGACGAGCCGACACGCGGCATCGACGTCGGGGCGAAATACGAAATCTATTCGATCATCGGAGAGCTCGCCGCTCAGGGCAAGGCGGTGATCGTCATCTCGTCGGAAATGCCCGAACTCCTCGGCATATCCGACCGCATCTACGTGATGAACGAAGGACGCTTCGTCGGCGAGATGCCGACTGCGGAAGCATCTCAGGAAAAGATCATGGCGGCCATCATCCGGTCGTCGGGCAAGGCGTAGGGGGCAGGGCAGGAACTGCCTATGCCGGCTGGCATCCCAAGGGAGGAACCATGTCGCAGCAAGCAACGACCGACACCGCCGTTGGCTCAGAGACGGAAAGCGCCAGCCACTGGTCCTTCCTGCGCAGGCACATGCGCGAATACGGCATTCTCATCGCGCTCGTCGTCATTATGGCCTTCTTCCAGATCGCCACCGACGGCATTCTGATGAAGCCGATCAACCTGACCAATCTGGTGCTCCAGAACAGCTACATCGTCATTATGGCGCTCGGCATGCTGCTGGTCATCGTGTCGGGCCATATCGATCTCTCGGTGGGTTCGGTGCTTGGCTTCGTCGGCGCGCTCGCCGCGGTGATGATCGTGCAGTGGGACATGAACTTCCTCGTCGCGAGCATCATCTGCCTGGCCGTCGGCGGTCTCATCGGCGCGGCGCAGGGCTATTGGGTGGCCTATTGGAAGATCCCAAGCTTCATCGTTACGCTCGCAGGCATGCTCGTCTTCAAGGGGCTGACCCTCTGGCTGCTGGCCGGCCAGTCGGTCGGTCCGTTCCCTGGCGGTTTCCAGCTTCTTGCCTCGGGCTTCCTGCCGGACGTCATCGATGTGCGCGGCTTCCACCTGGTTTCATTCGTCCTCGGGGCGGGGGTCGCCGCCTTCATCCTGGGGCTCGCCCTCAAGCATCGCTTCTCGACGCGCGGCAGCGGCCATAGCGACGAGCCCTTTAGCTTCTTCATGGCGAAGAACGTGCTGATCGCCGTCGCAATTCTCTATCTCACCTGGTTGCTCTCGAGCTTCCGCGGGTTCCCGAACGTCCTCATTGTGATGGCGGTGCTGATTGCGGCCTATTCCTTCGTCACCTCGCGCACGACCATCGGCCGCCGCATCTATGCGATCGGCGGCAACGAGAAGGCGGCGAAGCTCTCCGGCATCAACACCGAGCGCCTGACCTTCCTTACCTTTGCCAATATGGGCATGCTGGCGGCGCTCGCCGGCCTCGTCTTTGCAGCACGCCTCAATACCGCGACCCCGAAGGCGGGGCTTGCCTTCGAGCTCGACGTCATCGCGGCCGTCTTCATCGGCGGCGCGTCCATGGCGGGCGGTGTCGGCACCATTGTCGGTGCGGTCATCGGGGCGTTCATCATGGGCGTGATGAACAACGGCATGTCGATCCTCGGCATCGGCATCGACTATCAGCAGGTGATCAAGGGCCTCGTCCTTCTGCTCGCCGTGATCTTCGACGTCGTGAACCGCTCGCGCGCATCATGAGCGGCATTCGTCTCGGCCTCGTCGGCGTTGGCAAGATCGCGCGGGACCAGCATTTCCCGTCGATCGAGGCGACCGACGGGATCGCGCTCGCCGCCGCCGCCAGTCGTTCGGCTTCGGTGGATGGCATCGCCAACTTTACATCCCTGACAGAGATGCTGAGCGGCACGGAGATCGACGCCGTCGGACTCTGCACGCCGCCGCAGGTTCGCTATGCGCTGGCGCTCGAAGCTCTGAAGGCCGGCAGGCACGTCCTCCTCGAAAAGCCGCCCGGCGCGACGCTGAGCGAGGTCGAAGACCTTGTGGAAGTCGCGCGCGAGAAAGGTGTCACGCTTTTCGCCACCTGGCATTCCCGCTTCGCGCCGGCTGTCGAGCCTGCATGGGATTGGCTTGCGAAGCGCTCCGTCCGCCGCGCGGTCATCACCTGGAAGGAGGACGTCCGCCGCTGGCATCCCGGGCAGGAATGGATCTGGGAGCCGGGCGGGCTCGGCGTCTTTGACCCAGGCATCAACGCGCTCTCGATCGCGACGCACATCTTGCCGACGACATTCTTTCTCACCGGCTCGACGCTCTCTTTCCCAGAGAACCGGCAGGCCCCGATCGCGGCGAAGCTCGCCTTCACCGATGCGAACGGCCTCGACCTCACCGCCGATTTCGACTGGCGGCAGGAGGGTCCGCAGACCTGGGACATTGTCGTCGAGACGGAGGACGGTGGCTCTCTGGAACTCTCCGAAGGCGGCAAGAAGCTCACGCTCGACGGCAAGCCCGTCATTGACGAACCGGATGCCGAATATCGTGGCATCTACCGGCATTTCGTCGATCTTGTCGGCTCAGGCACCAGCGATGTCGATATCGCGCCGCTGCGTCATGTGGCGGACGCCTTCATGCTAGGGCGTCGCGAAACCGTGGACGCGTTCCACGAAGAACCCATCTAGGCCCGGTGCGTCTGCCGAGCCACGCATTTATCGGAGGGCACGCCGCCAGAACCGGCCGCCTCCGGCCAACATCGAGAAGGGACCTCCATGTCCGACCGTCCGAACTCTTCCGACAAAAAGCTGCGCTCGCGCGCCTGGTTCGACAATCCCGACAATCCGGACATGACGGCGCTCTATCTCGAGCGCTATCTGAACTACGGGATCAGCCAGGACGAACTGCAGTCCGGCAAGCCGATCATCGGCATCGCGCAGACCGGCTCCGACCTCTCGCCCTGCAACCGGCACCATATGGAGCTTGCCAAGCGCGTCCGCGACGGCGTCCGTGAAGCCGGCGGCATTCCGCTGGAATTCCCCGTCCATCCGATCCAGGAGACCGGCAAGCGCCCGACGGCGTCGCTCGACCGCAATCTTGCCTATCTCGGCCTCGTCGAACTCCTCTACGGCTATCCGCTCGACGGCGTCGTCCTCACGATCGGCTGCGACAAGACCACGCCCGCCTGCCTGATGGCAGCTGCCACCGTGAACATCCCCGCGATCGCGCTCTCGGTCGGTCCGATGTTGAACGGCTGGTTCCGGGGCGAGCGCACCGGGTCCGGCACCATCGTCTGGAAGGCGCGTGAGATGATGGCCGCCGGCGAGATCGATTATGCCGGCTTCATCAAGCTCGTCGCTTCCTCGGCACCCTCGACCGGCTATTGCAATACCATGGGCACGGCGACGACCATGAACTCGCTAGCCGAAGCCCTCGGCATGCAGTTGCCCGGCTCGGCGGCGATTCCCGCGCCCTATCGCGACCGGCAGGAGGTCGCCTGGCGCACCGGTCTGCGCATCGTCGACATGGTCCACGAGGATCTGAAGCCGACCGACATCATGACGCGCAAGGCGTTCGAGAACGCCATCCGCGTCAATTCCGCGATCGGCGGCTCCACCAATGCGCCGATCCACCTCAACGCTATTGCCCGCCATCTCGGCGTAGAGCTCTCGATCGACGACTGGCAGGAACTGGGCGAGGACATCCCGCTGCTGGTGAACCTACAACCTGCTGGAGAATATCTCGGCGAGGACTACTATCATGCCGGCGGCGTTCCCGCCGTCGTCAACCAGCTGATGGGCCAGGGTCTCATCCACGAGGACGCTGTCACCGCCAACGGCAAGACGATCGGCGAGAACTGCGGGAATGCCGAGATCGAGGACGACAAGGTCATCAAGACCTTCGACAATCCGATGCGCCCGCGCGCCGGGTTCCGGGTGCTGAAAGGCAACCTCTTCTCCTCGGCGATCATGAAGCTCTCGGTGATCTCGGACGAGTTCCGGATGCGCTATCTCCAAAACCCGGACGACCCGATGGCCTTCGAAGGCAAGGCGGTCGTCTTCGATGGACCGGAGGACTACCACCACCGCATCGATGACCCATCTCTCGCGATCGACGAGAACTCCATTCTCTTCATGCGCGGCGCCGGGCCAATCGGCTATCCCGGCGCGGCGGAAGTCGTGAACATGCGAGCACCGGACTACCTCATCAAGAAGGGCGTGAAGTCACTTGCCTGCGTCGGGGACGGCCGCCAGTCCGGCACCTCCGGCTCGCCCTCCATACTCAACGCTTCGCCAGAGGCGGCCGCCGGCGGCGGGCTCGCCGTCCTGAAGACCGGCGACAAGGTGCGGATCGATCTCGGCAAGGGTACCGCCGATATCCTGATTTCGAAGGAGGAGCTCGACGAACGCCACGCCGCGCTGGAGGCAGCGGGCGGTTATCCCTATCCGGATCATCAGACGCCCTGGCAGGAAATCCAGCGTGGCCTCGTCGGTCAGATGGAGAGCGGGATGTGCCTTGAAATGGCGACCAGCTATCGGGCGGTCGCCCAGAGCAAGGGGCTCCCCCGGGACAATCATTGATGACATTCTCGATTTCCGCCGTCCGCCCGTTTCGCGGCGTCTATCCGGTCGCGCCGACAATCTTCCACGAAAACGGCACCCCCGATCCGGAGGGTCAGAAGCGTGCGCTCGACTTCATGATCGATGCCGGCTCGACCGGCATCTGCATCCTCGCGAACTTCTCCGAACAGTTCCTCCTGTCCGACGCCGAGCGCGACGAGCAGGTGGTGCTTTCGATGGAGCACGTCGCCGGCCGTGTGCCGGTCATCGTCACGGTCAGCCATTTCTCGACCGACGTCACCATCGCCCGAGCGAAGGCCGCGGAGGCAGCGGGTGCGGCGATGGTCATGGTCATGCCGCCCTATCACGGGGCGACCATGCGTGTCGGGGAAGGCCAGATCCTCGCCTTCTTCCGGGCGCTGTCGGACGCGATCTCGATCCCGATCATGATCCAGGACGCGCCGATCTCGGGCACGCCCTTGCCGCCACCGCTGTTGGCGCGCATGGCGAACGAGATCGAGAACGTCGCCTATTTCAAGATCGAGACGGCGGGCGCAGCTTCGAAGCTGCGCGAACTGATCTCGCTCGGCGGCGAAGCGATCGAAGGCCCTTGGGACGGGGAGGAAGCGATCACCCTGATGCCCGATCTCGATGCCGGCGCGACGGGCGCAATGACCGGCGCCGGATATCCCGACGGAATTCGCCAGATCCTAGATCCTTTCTTCGACGGCAATCGCAAACAGGCGATGGACGCCTATGCGCGCTGGTTACCGCTGATCAATTACGAGAATCGCCAAACGAGCTTCGCAACCGCCAAGATCCTCATGAAAGAGGGCGGCGTCATCGCGAGCGACGCGGTGCGCCGACCGATCATGCCGGCCCATCCTGAAACGCGCGCCGGTCTTATCGAACTGGCACGGAGCCTCGACCCCATGGTGCTTCGCTGGGGCCGGTGACGGCTCGACGAGCGTTGCACGAAGGCGGGCGAACGCCCGCAGACACGAGACAGAACTGGACATATCCATGACCCTCGACCTGACAGGCAAGCATCTCATCGCCGGCGAATGGGTCGGCGCCGATCAGACCTTCAAGTCCCAGCCCCTCTCGGCCGAGCCGCGGACATTCTCTGCCGGGACGCCCGACCTCGTGGATCGGGCGGCAGAAGCGGCCGAGGACGCCTTCTGGACCTATGCCTATTCCTCGCGCGAGACCCGAGCGGCTTTCCTCGAGGCAATCGCCGAGGAGATCGAAAAGCGCGGCGATGCGATCACCGAGATTGGCACCGAAGAATCAGGCCTGCCCGCCGGTCGCCTCCAGGGCGAGCGCGGTCGCACCACCGGCCAGCTGAAGCTCTTCGCCAAGCATATCCGCGAAGGCGCCTATCTCGATCGGCGCACCGACCCGGCAATGCCCGACCGTCCGGCCGGGCCGCGTCCCGAACTGAAGATGATCCAGCGCCCGATTGGCCCCGTCGCCGTCTTCGGCGCCTCGAACTTCCCGCTCGCCTTCTCCACTGCTGGCGGCGATACGGCGGCCGCCCTCGCTGCCGGTTGCCCGGTCGTCGTCAAGGGCCATGAGGCCCATCCGGGAACGGGAGAGATCGTCGCCCAGGCGATCCATGCCGCAATCGAGGCCTGCGGCATCCATCCGGGCGTTTTCTCGCTGGTGCAGGGCGGCAGCCGCGCGGTCGGCGAGCGTCTCGTGACCCATCCGCTGATCAAGGCGGTCGGCTTTACCGGTTCCCTCGGCGCGGGCCGCGCGCTCTACGATCTTTGCGCCCAGCGGCCCGAACCGATTCCGTTCTTCGGCGAACTCGGTTCGGTCAACCCGGTCTTCGCGATGCCCGAGGCACTGAAGGCGCGCGGCGAAGCGATCGGCACGGCCTGGGTCGGCTCGCTCACCATGGGGGCAGGGCAGTTCTGCACCAATCCCGGCCTCGTCTTCGTCAAGGACGGTCCGGAGGCCGATAATTTCGTGTCTGCGGCGGTCGACGCGGCGAAGGGTGGCGACGAGCAGGTCATGCTCACCGACGGCATCGCGGCCGCCTATCGCTCTGGAGCCGAGAAGGTCTCTCAGACCGAGGGGGTGAAGGCGCTGGTTGGTGAAGCCAATGCCAGCCGTCACGCGTCGCCATACATCCTCGAGACCACGGGCAAGGTGTTCGAAGCGAATGAGGCCTTGGCGGAAGAAGTCTTCGGCCCGCTCGGCATTGTCGTTCGGGTCGAGGACGATACCGAAATGGAGCGGATTGCGCGCAAGCTGCACGGGCAACTCACTGTGACACTGCAGATGGACGACGGCGATGCCCCGGCTGTCGGAAAGCTCGTGCCGATCCTCGAGCGCAAGGCCGGCCGTCTTCTTGCAAACGGTTTCCCGACAGGCGTCGAGGTGGCCGATGCCATGGTCCACGGCGGACCCTATCCGGCCTCCACGAATTTCGGCGCGACATCGGTTGGCACGCTCGCTATCCGGCGCTTCCTGCGCCCGGTCTGCTACCAGAACATGCCTGATTCTGTTCTCAATCCAGACTTGCAGTAGTCGAATCGAAGCGTCTTTGACAAACTGTCGCGGGTCCTACATTCGTTTAAACCCGGGGAAGAGACGCCGAGATAGCGACATGAATCCAAGGCGTTCCGCGTCGAACGACACGGAGCGCCAAGCAATCCAAGAAGGAGGAAACCTGATGCTGAAACGTTTCGCAATTGCTATTGCAACCGTGAGTTCACTTACGGCTGCATCCTATGCTCAGGAAAGCTACGATCTAAAGTTCCAGTCGAGCGACAATTCCGGCACGGCTGCCTTTGAGGTTCAGAGCGCCTGGACCGATCACCTTCGGGAAATGTCCGATGGCCGCATCAACGTCGAGATGCTGCCGGCCGGTTCGATCGTCGAATATAACGAGACGCTCGACGCGGTCGGTGCAGGAATCCTCAGCGGTCATATCACGGACTCCTCATACTTCACCGGCAAGGATCCGGCCTTTGCGCTAATCGGGAACCCGGTCGGTGCCTACTCTTCCCCGGAAGAACTGCGAGCATTCTTTGATCGTGGCGGTGGAGCCGAGCTCTATAACGAGATTCTCGAGCCCTATGGCGTCCATTTTGTCGGAGCAGCAGCCCAGACAGCTGAGGCTATTCCCTCGAAGATCGCGATCACAAGCGTCGAGGATCTCAAGGGCGTGAAGATGCGTGCTCCCGAGGGCATGGTTCAGTCCGCATTTGCTGCCGCAGGCGCTTCGCCGGTGAACCTGCCTCAGTCGGAAGTGTTCACGGCCCTCGACAAGGGCGTCATCAGTGCCGCCGATGCGACGACGCTCGCGACGAATGACTCGATGGGCCTGCACGACGTCGCGAAAAACCCGATCTGGCCCGGGTTCCACTCGCTGCCGCTGAACGAGGTCTCGATCAACAAGAGCACTTGGGACTCGATGTCTGAAGAGGATCGGAAGATCTTGACAGACTCCGTCACCTGGTATGCGGACGAACTCGCTGAGCGTATCAAGGCGCGTGACCAGGAGGTTGCCGACAAGCTTTCTCAGACCGAAGGCGTCACGGTCCACAGCTGGTCTGAAGAAGAGAAGAAGAAGTTCCGTCAGATTGCTCAAGACCAGTGGGCGGAATACGCTGGTCGGTCCGAAGGCGCTCAGAAAGTCTTCGACACGATGACCGAGTTCCTCAAGAGTGAAGGCAAACTCTAAAGCCTGATCTTCGCTGCCGTCCGGGCCTCTCGCCCGGACGGTGGTCACTCGGGAGGACAAGTGATGGCCGAAAATTCCACTCAACCCGAAGACGGCGTTCGCCAAGAGCAGAAAGACATTCCGCAGGATGCGCTTTCGGCTGTATTGACGCCGATCGGCTGGTTCTTCGCGATACTCTTCCTTTTCGTGACGGCTTTTACGCTCTACGAGGTCGTGATGCGGTACGCTTTCAACGCGCCGACCTTTTGGGTTCATGAAACGACCACCGCAATGACCGCGCTCTGCTTTGCATTCGGCGGGGCCTACTGTCTCGGAACGGACCGGCACATTCGTGTCGTCCTGATCTACGAGGCGGTCAGTCCGGCCTACAGGCGCATCCTCGACATATGTATATCGGTTGTTGGAATGGCCGCATGCGCGCTGATGGCCTGGGCAGCCTACAGTCTGGCTCAGAAGGCGTTCTTCACGCCCAGCGGCGGCTTCCGGATCGAAACCAGCGGAAGTGCCTGGAACCCACCGACGCCAGCAATCGTCAAGGCATTCCTGTTCATCACCCTCTGCCTCATGACAGTGCAGTTCGCTCTTCAGGCGATCCGCCATTTCAGGCGCAAGCCTTCTGAACAGATACATCACGGTGGCTCCGAGCACGGAGCCCTTGATGTTTGATCTCTCAGCTCTGGGGATCGGCGGCGGCAGCATCGCAATGTTTGCCATGCTGCTGGCGCTCCTCGTCACAGGCATGCCCCTTGCCTTCGTCACGATACTTGTCGCGCTGATCTTCGCCCTCGGCTGGTTCGGGCCGATGGCGGTGCCGATTGTCACCACACGCATTTACTCGTTCATCACGCAGTACGTTTTTCTCTCGGTACCGATGTTCGTCCTCATGGCGTCGGTTCTCGACCGATCCGGGATCGCGAAAGACCTCTTCGACGCCATGAAGCTGATCGCCGGACGGGTTCGCGGCGGTGTCGGCGTTCAGACGCTCGTGGTCTCGGTGATCCTTGCGGCGATGTCGGGTATCATCGGCGGCGAGATCGTGCTTCTCGGCCTTCTCGCGCTCCCGCAGATGCTGCGTCTCGGTTACGATAAGCACCTCGCGATCGGGATCGTCTGCGCCGGCGGTGCGCTGGGCACGATGATACCGCCTTCGATCGTGCTCATCATTTACGGCCTTTCGGCAAACGTTTCGATCGGCGAGCTTTTCACCGCGTCCTTCGTTCCTGGCGCGATGCTGGCTGCGATGTATGCCGTCTATGTTCTCATCCGGGGTTATCTGAACCCGAGCATTGCTCCGGTCCCGCCTCAGGAGGAAAAGGTCCCGCTCTCGGAGAAGCTCGCACTCCTCAAGGGGCTGATTCTTCCGCTTATCGTCGTCGTGTTCGTGCTCGGTTCGATCTACGCGGGCATCGCTTCGGTCACTGAGGCTTCGGCGATCGGCGTCTTTGGCGTCGTGCTGTCGACGATCCTGCGCGGCGAGTTCACGATGAAGCTGCTGGTCGACAGTGCGCTTCAGACGCTCCGGACCTGCGGAATGATCGTCTGGATCGGTGTCGGCGCCACCGCACTCATCGGCGTTTACAATCTGATGGGCGGTATCGAGTTCATCGAAGGCCTCCTCACCGGGGTTTCCGAAGAGCCGATCGTCGTCCTCCTCGTCATGATGGTGATCCTCGCCATTCTCGGCATGTTCCTGGACTGGGTGGGCATCGCGCTTCTTGCCATTCCCATCTTCGCGCCGATCGTCGACTCGCTCGGCTACGACCTGATCTGGTTCGGCGTCCTCTTCTCGCTCAACATGCAGATCTCGTTCCTCTCGCCGCCCTTCGGCCCGGCCGCCTTCTATCTGAAGAGCGTCGCGCCGCCGGACATTTCCCTCGGTACGATCTTCCGCTCTCTGCTTCCGTTCATCGGGCTTCAGGCGCTGGCGCTCGGCCTCGTCATCGCGTTCCCGAGCATCGCGCTCTGGTATCGGTAAGCGAAAAGCTTTGACCTCCGATCAGCGATCGGAGGTCTTCCATCGCGGATTGATCCAGGGTTCGGCCTCGTCGCGCGGAAGCGTCTTGCCGAGAATGTGGTCGGAGGCCTTCTCTCCGACCATGATCGACGGCGCGTTGAGATTGCCGTTGGTGATCCGCGGGAAAATCGAGGAATCGGCGACCCTGAGCCCGTCGACGCCGATCACCCGGCACTCGGGATCGACCACCGCGTTCCGGTCCTCCGCATCGCCCATCCGGCAGGTGCCGCAGGGGTGATAGGCGCTCTCGGCCTCCTCACGAATGAAATCGTCGATCGCCTCGTCCGATTGTGCGGCATCGCCAGGCTGGATCTCTTTGCCGCGATAGGCGTCGAAGGCCTTCTGAGCGAAGATCTCCCGCGTCAGGCGCACGCAGCGGCGGAAGTCGATCCAGTCCTCTTCGGTCGACATGTAATTGAAGACGATCTTCGGGGGCTCCATCGGATCCGACGAGCGCAACGAAATGCTGCCCCTCGAAGGGGAACGCATCGGCCCGACATGGGCCTGGAAGCCATGCCCCTCGGCCGCCGCCTTGCCATCGTAGCGAACGGCGATCGGCAGGAAGTGGTACTGGATGTCGGGATATTCGACACCCGCCTGGCTGCGGAGGAACGCTGCACTCTCGAACTGGTTCGAAGCGCCGAGCCCGGTCTTCGTGAGTAGCCATCGCGCGCCCGAAAAGCCTTTTCCAAAGAGGTTCCAGTGCTTGTAGAGCGTGATCGGCTGGGTGCAGGCCTGCTGAATATAGACCTCCAGATGGTCCTGTAGATTGCCGCCGACACCGGGCCGGTCCGCAACGACCTCGATCCCGTGTTCGGCAAGATGCGCCGCCGGTCCGATACCGGAGAGCATGAGCAACTTGGGCGAGTTGATCGATGAGGCCGCGATGATCACCTCGCGGTTCGCCTTCACGAGATGAGCATTTCGCCCCTTCGTGACCTCGACGCCCGTTGCCCGACCGTTCTCGATGGCGATCCGGTTGGCGAAGGCGTGGATGAGACGCACATTGCTGCGTTTCAGGGCAGGGCGGAGATAGGCATTGGCGGTCGACCAGCGCCGACCCCGCCACACCGTCTGCTCCATCGGGCCGAAGCCCTCCTGCTTTTCACCGTTGTAGTCAGCCGTCGCCTCGAACCCGGCCTGGGTTCCAGCCTCGACGAAGGCGTGGAACAGAGGATTGACGCGCGGGCCGCGGCTGACATGGAGCGGGCCGTCCTTGCCGCGCCACTTCGGATCACCGCCATGGCCGCCTTCGTGCCAATGCTCCATCCGCTTGTAGAAAGGAAGCACGTCCGCGAAGCCCCAGCCCTTCGCACCACTCTCCTCCCAATGGTCGAAATCCCTCGCGTGCCCGCGCACATAGACCATGCCATTGATCGAGGACGAACCGCCAATCACCTTCCCGCGCGGCGTTGCCAGACGGCGTCCGCCGAGATGCGGTTCGGGCTCCGAGACGAAGCCCCAATCGTAGCGCTTCATGTTCATCGGATAGGAGAGGGCAGCGGGCATCTGGATGAACGGCCCCATGTCGGTACCGCCGAATTCAAGGACGATCACCGAATGTTTGCCGTTCTCCGACAGACGGTAGGCGAGCGCTGAACCCGCCGAACCCGAACCGACGACGACGTAATCGGCCTCGGCTAAAATGTTTAGACTTGTGCTCATCGCTCAGTACGGGCTCTCGACAGGGCCCATGCCCACATGGACGGTCTTCAGTTGCGAGTAGAACTCGACGGCGGCCTTGCCGTTCTCGCGGCCGAGACCCGATTTCTTGACCCCGCCGAAGGGAACTTCGACCGGCGTGAGGTTGTAGGCGTTGATCCAGCAGATGCCGGCCTGAAGCTTCTTCGCCACGCGGTGGCCGCGCGTCAGGTCGCTGGTGAAGACACCGGCGGCGAGGCCGAAGGGCGTCTGGTTGGCGCGTGAGAGTGCCTCCTCTTCGGTCTCGAACGGGAAGACCGACATGACCGGCCCGAAGATTTCCTCTTTCGCGATGGTCATCTCGTCCGTGACGTCGGCATAGACTGTGGGCTCGATATAGGCACCCTCGGCGAACGCAGGGCCCTCCGGCACGCCTCCGCCAATGACGAGCCGCGCGCCTTCTTCGCCAGCTTTCTTCAGGTAGCCCTGCACCTTTTGAAGCTGTGCGAACGAAACCATCGGGCCGAGCTGCGTGTCCGGATCGAGCGGATCTCCCAGCTTGATCGTCCTGGTGCGCTCGGCGAGCCGATCGAGGAATTTTTCGTAGATGCCGCGCTGGACGAAAACGCGCGTGCCGTTCGAGCAGATCTGGCCGGTGGAATAGAAGTTGCCGAGCATCGCGCCGGAGATCGCGTTTTCAAGGCTCGCATCGTCGAAGACGAGGATCGGCGACTTGCCGCCGAGCTCCATCGTCACGTGCCGCATGCCTTCGGCGGCCGCCGCGTAAACCTTCGGTCCCGTCTCGACCGAACCGGTCAGCGAGACCTTGGCGCAGAGCTCGTGGCCGGTCAGCGCCGCTCCGACCTTGCCGAAGCCCTGAACGACGTTGAGGAGCCCTGCCGGCGCGCCGGCCTCGTGCATGATCTCGGCAACCTTCAGGGCGCAGAGTGGCGTCAGTTCCGATGGTTTGAAGACCATGGCGTTGCCGCATGCGAGAGCCGGCGCGGCCTTCCAACAGGCGATCTGGGTCGGATAGTTCCACGCGCCGATGCCGACGCAGACGCCGAGTGGCTCGCGGATCGTATAGGCGAAATCGGCGCCGAGCGGCACGCTTTCACCTGACAGCGTCGCGGCGATCGAGGCGAACCATTCAAGCGCATCGGCGCCGGAGGTGGCGTCGGCGACGATCGTCTCCTGGATCGGCTTGCCGGTGTCAAGCGTCTCGAGCTCCGACAGCGCCTGGTTGCGCTCGCGGATGATGTCGGCTGCCCGGCGCAGGACGCGCGAGCGCTGGACCGGCGTCCACTCCGCCCATTCCCCCTGCGCCTTCGCGGCCGAGGTCATCGCCTTTTCAATGATCGCGGGCGTTGCGGCGTGCAGCGTCGCGATCGTCTCGCCGGTCGCCGAATAGACGCAATCGAACGCTTCGCTGTTCTTGTCCTCGACATATGCGCCATCGATGAAATGGCTGGCTTTGGGCTGGGCTCTCATGGCTTTGCCTCCAAGCCTTTGACATACAAAATCGGCTGTTGTGGGAATGCCGGAAGCCCGTCCCGTCCCGAACCGTTCGAACGGAATTCTTGCTTCGCCCGCATTGTCATCCGGCCAGCGTCGAACCAGCGGGCCCCGTGAAACGTGATCACCGGCTCAATCCCCCCTCGGATAACGCTGGGAGGCTTCGAGCACGTTGAGGTCCATGTGATTGCGCATGTATCGCTCGGACGCCCGTTTCAGCGGCTGGAAGTCCCACGGATAGTAGTCGCCGTTGCGCAGCGCCGGATAGACGATCCAGCGCCGCGCCTGACTCTCGCGCACCTCCGCGTCGTAGCGCGCCATGTCCCAGCGCTGGCCGACTTCTTTCGCGAAACGCTGCACGGTCTCGGCATAATCAGTGGTTGAGGCAAGGTTCGTCAGCTCGTGCGGATCGGCCTCCATGTCGAAGAGCTGGGGCGGATCGATCTCGCAGTGATTGTACTTCCACCGACCCTCGCGCAGCGAGACAAGCGGGGCCTGCGAGCCCTCGGCGGCATATTCCATCCGCACCGGGTTCGTTCGGTCCTTGCCGTTCGCGACCGGAACGAGGGTCTCGCCGTCAGTCCAGTCCATGATCCCGGAGAGATCGATGCCAGCGAGATCGGCGAGCGTCGGCGTCACGTCAATCGTCGAAACCGGCGTGTCGATCCGACCTGCCGGCATCTGCGGAGCTGATATCATCAACGGAACGCGGGACGAGCCGTCGTAGAAGCTCATCTTGAACCAGAGGCCGCGCTCTCCGAGCATGTCGCCATGATCAGAGAGGAAGAGGACGATCGTCTCCTCGGTCTGGTCGGTGCCGTCCAGCGCCTCGAAGATCTCGCCGATCTTGTCGTCGAGATAGGAGATGTTGGCGAAATAGGCCCGCCGCGAGCGGCGGATGTCGTCTTCGCTGATCTCGAAGTTCGACCGGTCGTTCGCATCGAGAATGCGCTGGGAATGGCGGTCCTGCTCCTCATAGGGAATCGCCGAAACCTCAGGCAGCAGGTGTTCGCAATCCTCGTAGAGGTCCCAGTATTTCTTCCGCGCCACGTAAGGGTCGTGCGGGTGGGTGAAGGAGACCGTCAGCATCCAGGGCCGATCGTCGCCCCGTCGGCCGAGATCGTAGATCTTGCGCTTCGCCTCGTAGGCGACCTCGTCGTCATATTCGAGCTGGTTGGAGATCTCTCCGATCCCCGCGCCCTTCACCGAGCCCATATTGTGGTACCACCAGTCGATCCGCTCGCCGGGTTTGCGATAGTCCGGCGTCCAGCCGAAATCGGCCGGATAGACGTCGGTGGTCAGGCGTTCCTCAAAGCCATGCAGCTGGTCCGGTCCGACGAAGTGCATCTTGCCCGACAGCGTCGTCTGGTAGCCCGCGCGACGCAGGTGATGGGCGTAGGTCGGAATATCGGAGGCGAATTCGGCCGCGTTGTCGTAGACCCGCGTGCGTACAGGCAGCTGGCCCGACATGAAGCTCGCCCGGCCCGGCGCACAGAGTGGGGAAGCCGTGTAGCTATTGCGGAATCGCGTCGAGCGTGCCGCCAGCTTCTTTAGATTGGGCGTATGAAGGAAGTCAGCCGGACCGTCGGGGAACAGCGTGCCGTTGAGCTGATCCACCATCAAGATCAGGATGTTCGGCTTCTTCTTCATGCGGCCTTCTCCGTCTTCAAGGCTTTATCGAGATAGTCCATGACCAGCGCCGCGGCGTCATGGCGTTTGGGTGCGCGCTCCTGCAGGGCGGCGCGGATGTAGAGGCCGTCGATCAGCGAGGCGAGGCCCTGCGCCGTGCGGCGTGCGGCGTCCTCGGTCATCAGGTCGCGCAGCGAGTGGACGAGGTTCGAATCGAGCCGGCGCGCATAGACCCGGAGCAGCCGCTGGGCGTTCTGCGAACGGTTCGCTTCCACGTAGAAGGCGAGCCAGGCCGAGACGATCGCAGGGTCAAACTGATCGGGATCGAAGGAGGCGCCGATGATCGCCTCGACCCGGGCGCGTGGGCCGTTCGCTGTGCGAAAGCGCGCCAGCACCGACTTGCCGAAATCGTCGAGGATCCGTCGCATGGCGGCAAAGAAGATTCGTTCTTTCGATCCGAAGTAGTGGTGGGCGAGGGCGGAGGAGACACCGGCGCGGTTCGCTATCCGCCCGACGGTCACGTCGAGCGAGCCTGAAGCGCCGATTTCGGCAATCGTGGCCGAGATCAGGGCCTCGCGCCGCACCGCCTCCATTCCGATCTTTGGCATCCTCGCTCCGCCAGTGATACTAATCTGAGCACACCATTCGCGGTGGCGCTGTTTACATCAGTCCCGCGATCGGTTTTAATTGACTGATCAATCAAAAACAACCGGCGCAAGGGAGTCGGTATTAAAGAGGGAGTATTCATGCGCAAAGCACTCGGAACGATCGCAGTTGCGTTTCTCGGCACCACCGCGCTTGCAGGCGCTGCCAACGCGCAGGTTTCCGAGGCCTGCCAAACGGTGACGATGTCCGATGTCGGATGGACCGACATTACAACGACGACCGCCACCACGAAGCATATTCTCGAAGGTCTCGGCTATACGGTAGACGTCAAGGTACTCTCAGTGCCCGTGACCTTCGCATCGCTTGAGAGCGACGACGTTGACGTTTTCCTCGGGAACTGGCTGCCCGCACAGAATGCGGCGATCGGCCCGTATCTCGAGTCGGGCGAGATCGAGAATGTCTCGACCAATCTCGAAGGCACGAAATACACGCTCGCTGTTCCGACCTATCTCTACGAAGAGGGTCTTCAGACCTATGCCGATATCGCGAAGTTCCGTGATCAGCTCGACGAGAAGATCTACGGGATCGAGCCGGGCAACGAAGGCAACGCCTATCTCGTCTCGCTGACCGAAGAGAACACGCACGATCTTTCCGGTTTCGAGGTCGTCGAGAGCTCCGAACAGGGCATGCTGGCTATGGTCGGCCGGGCTTATTCCAAGGAGGATCCGATCGTTTTCCTCGGCTGGGAGCCCCACCCGATGAACGCCAACTACGACCTCAAGTATCTCACCGGTGGCGAAGACTTCTTCGGCGGTGAAGGCACGGTGCATACGGTCGCACGACAGGGCTACATGGAAGAATGCCCGAACGTCACGACCTTCCTGAAGAACCAGAAATTCTCACTGGACATGGAAAACCAGATCATGGGCCAGATCCTCGACGATGGGGAAGAAGCTGGTGTCGCGACCGAAGCGTGGCTCAAGGCGAATCCCGGCGAGTGGGAAGGCTGGCTCGAAGGCGTGACCACCGTCGACGGCGAACCGGGACTCGCCGCCGTCAAGGAATCACTCGGCATGTAGTCTCGGTTACCGAACCGGACATTCGAGCCCCCGTCATTCCGGCGGGGGCTTTTCTTGAACGAGCAAGGGGTGAGGGCTTGGCGTCGTGAACTGGCTGACTGACTACAAGATTCCGATCGGCAATATCGCCGAGGACGTATTCGACTGGCTTCAATCGAACGGCGGCTGGTTCTTCGACGGGATGGCCGATTTCGGAGGCTGGCTGATCGACTCGCTGCTCTGGCTTCTCCAGACGCCCAACCCCCTCATCATCGTCGCTCTCTTCGGCCTTCTCAGTTTCTGGCTGCAGCGCAGCTGGAAGCTGACCCTGTTCGTCGTCCTCGGCTTCCTCTTCATCATCAACCAGGGCTACTGGGAGGAGATGACCGAGAGCCTCACATTGGTTCTCTCGGCCTGTATCGTGTGCATGGCGATCGGCGTTCCGATCGGTATCGCGGCGGCCCACCGCCCGAAAGTCTACGCCTTCCTGCAGCCGGTTCTCGACCTGATGCAGACCCTGCCGACCTTCGTCTATCTCATTCCGGCAATCGTTTTCTTCGGAATTGGCATGGTGCCGGGCCTGCTCGCGACGGTGATCTTCGTCCTGCCGGCGCCGATCCGCCTGACCTACCTCGGCGTCTCCTCGACACCAAAATCTCTGCTCGAAGCGGCGGACGCCTTCGGCGCGACGGGCTCGCAGAAGCTCTGGAAGGTCGAGCTTCCCTATGCACTGCCGCAGATCATGGCCGGCCTCAACCAGACTATCATGCTCTCGCTTTCGATGGTCGTGATCGCCGCCCTCGTTGGAGCGGACGGTCTCGGCGTTCCGGTCGTTCGCGCGCTGAACCAGGTCAACACCGCGCTCGGCTTCGAGTCGGGCTTCATTATCGTCGTCGTCGCGATCATTCTCGATCGCGTGCTGCGTGTCGGTCAAAGGAAGAAGGCATGAGCCAGGCAATCCTGTTCGACGACGTGAACATCGTATTCGGTGACAATCCGGAAAGCGCGCTGCCCCTGATGGATGCCGGCAAGACCCGCGCCGAGGTCCAGGCGGAGACCGGGCAGGTTCTGGGCGTCCACGCATGCTCGCTGGAGGTGAAAGAGGCCGAGATTCTCGTCCTGATGGGTCTTTCCGGCTCCGGCAAGTCGACGCTCTTGCGCGCGGTCAACGGGCTCAACCCCGTCTGCCGCGGCCGCGTCCTCGTCAACGACGGCACGGAGATGGCGGACGTCACCAACGCGTCGACCAAGAAGCTCCGCGACATGCGCCTTTCGCGCGTTTCGATGGTGTTCCAGCAGTTCGGGCTTCTTCCCTGGCGCAACGTCATCGACAATGTCGCGCTAGGGCTCGAGCTGTCCGGCATGTCGAAGGCCGAGCGCGAAGAGAAAGTTCGCAAACAGCTCGAACTCGTTGGTCTCAGCGACTGGGCCGAGCGCAAGGTGGGCGAGCTCTCCGGCGGCATGCAGCAGCGCGTTGGCCTAGCCCGCGCTTTTGCCACCGACGCACCGATCCTTCTCATGGACGAGCCGTTCTCCGCGCTCGATCCGCTGATCCGCAACCGCCTTCAGGATGAGCTCCTCGACCTACAGAAGAACCTCAAACGCACGATCCTCTTCGTCAGCCACGATCTCGACGAAGCGTTCAAACTCGGCGACAGGATCGCGATCATGGAGGGCGGCCGGATCGTCCAGTGCGGCACACCGTCGGACATCATCCAGAACCCGGCGGACCAGTATGTCGCCGATTTCGTGGCTCAGACGAACCTCCTCGAGATTTTGCGTGCCCGCGACGTCATGAGCGAAGACGACGGCACGCCTGCCTCCGAGGGCGGGTCCGTCGATGTCGACACTCCGATCCGAGACTTCCTCGACCGGCTCGGAAAAGGCGCGACCATCAGAGTGGAAGACAACGGCAAGCCCGTCGGACTGATCCGCCCGAACGACGTCGTGGCGGCCGTTTCGCCAAAGGGCGAGAACCCACCCAAGGCGGCCTGAGGCTCTCAGCCTACGGGTAACAACCTCGCAGGCGGCAAGGACCGGGCTGCGTTTGACTGGGGCGGTCTTTGTCGATAACCACGCTGCCAATCGAACGATGGTGCCCGGCCGGACCGGGCTGAAACGCATTCCGGTGCGGCCGACCCAAGCAGGGGGCCAAGACGGAGCTGTCGGACTGCATCTTATGGCCGCGCGGATGAGCGCGCCTCCGATCCTCCGGCATCGATCGCGGCCCGAAACGCCGTGCCAGGAGGATGAGAATGAAAGCCTTGATGCTGTGCGGCCATGGCAGCCGCGACAAGGGCGCCATGGAAGAATTCGGCGGTCTCGCCGAAAAGCTGCGCGAGAAGCTTCCCGACTGGACCACCGAACACGGCTACCTCGAATTCGCCAAACCCGTGATCCGCGATGGGCTTAACAAGCTGAAGGAATCTGGCGCCGGCGACATCGTTGCGTTGCCGGGAATGCTCTTTGCCGCCGGCCATGCCAAGAACGACATCCCTTCCGTTCTCAACACCTATGCCGCCGCCAATGGCGTCAACATTCGCTATGGCCGCGAACTGGGCATCGACCTCAAGATGATCCGCGCCGCCGCCGAGCGCATCAAGGAATGCCTACGCGCGGACGGCTGGACGGAGGGCGATCCCCTCCATGATACGATGCTCGTCGTCGTCGGCCGCGGCGCGTCCGATCCCGACGCCAATTCCAACGTTTCCAAGGTCATGCGCATGCTCTGGGAGGGCATGGGCTTCGGCTGGGGCGAGACCTGCTATTCGGGCGTCACCTTCCCGCTGGTAGAGCCGGGGCTCAGCCACGCCGCGCGCCTTGGCTACAAGCGGATCATCGTCTTCCCGTATTTTCTCTTCACCGGCGTTCTCGTGCGTAGGATCTACGACCAGACGGACAAGGTCGCGGCGGCGCATCCGGAGATTTCTTTTCTGAAGGCGCCTTATCTCGGCGCGCATGATCTAGTGGTCGAGACCTTTGTCGAGCGGCTCCACGAGGTGCTCGACGGCGTCAACAACATGAACTGCCAGATGTGCAAGTACCGCGAACAGGTGCTCGGCTTCGAGGCGGAAGTGGGCCTGGCGCAGGAAAGCCACCACCATCATGTCGAGGGCGTCGGCTCGTCGGCCGATTGCCAGCTGTGCGACGACATTTGCACCGGCGCCTGCCGCACCGTGCCAGAGCCGGGTCCTGTGCCGGGAGCGAAGGATACTCACGTGCATGGTCATGCGGGGGAACACACCCATTCGCGCAGCCACGGCAATGAGCACGGCGCAGGCGAGCACGGACACGATCATGGCCACTCACATGCGCATGGCCATAGCCATGCCCACGGGCACGACCATCATCACCACCCCTATCCCCACGCCGACCATCCCCTCGGCCCGAACTCGATGCGCTGACGCGGCGCTTCTATGAAAGACGACAAGCAGCCGAAGACCGGCACCCTCTACGGCCTCGGCGTCGGCCCCGGCGACCCCGAGCTCCTGACGCTGAAGGCCCACCGCGTCCTGACCGCGTCTCCCGTCGTCGCCTATCCCAAACCCGATACCGGCCAAAGCTTCGCCCGTTCGATCGTCGCCAGCTATCTGAAGCCCGACCAGCGTGAGATCGCCATCGAGGTTCCGATGCGCGTAGAGCGTTTTCCTGCGGCGGAGATCTACGACCGCGCCGCGGACGAAATTGCCGCCGCCCTGAACGGGGGCGAGGACGTCGCCGTCCTCTGCGAAGGCGATCCCTTCTTCTACGGCTCGTTCATGTATCTCTTCGAGCGCCTCGCGGGCCGGTTCAAGACGATCGTGGTGCCCGGCGTCTCGTCGATCATGGCAGCGAGCGCCGCATCGGCACGCCCGCTCGCAGCGCGGAACGACCGGCTGACCGTCATCCCCGGCCCGCTGCCCGATGAAGAGCTGATCGCGCGCATCGAAAGCGCCGAGGCTTTCGCCATCATGAAGCTCGGCCGCCACTTTGCCCGCATCCGGCACGTGATCGATCGGATGGGCCTCACCGAGCGATGCCGCTATTGCGAGCGGCTTTCAATGCCGGAGGAGATCGTCCTGCCGCTCGCCTATGCGCCGGAAACCGCGCCCTATTTCTCGATGATCCTCGGCTATCGCGGCTCGGAGCCGGCGATCGTGAATGCGTCGCTTCCGAACTTCGCCCGCCGCGACGAGGAGAGCGTCGGACAATGACGAAGCTTGTCTCTCAGAACGCTCGTCCCGCCGTAGTGATCCTCTCGGAGTCTGCCCGAGATATCGCCGAGACGATCGCCCGCACCGTCGATGGTGACATTCACGGTGCGACGCGCCGCACGAGCGATACGACGGTCTCCTTCGAAAACGCAGGCGAACATCTCTGTACACTGTTTAACGCCGGAACGCCGATCCTCGCGCTGATGGCATCTGGTGCGGTGATCCGGCTGCTCGCGCCGGTCATCGCCGACAAGCAGACGGAGCCCCCGGTCGTCGCCATTGCCGAAGACGGCTCCAGCGTCGTGCCACTCCTCGGCGGTCATCACGGCGCGAACGATCTTGCTAGGAAGATAGCAGCGGCGATCGGCGGCCATGCCGCTATCACCACGGCTGGCGATCTCGCTTTCGGCATCGCGCTCGACGCGCCGCCGCCCGGCTATGCGCTGGATAACCCGCAGGACGCCAAGCCTATCATGGTCCGGCTTCTGGCGGGCGAAAGTGCGAGGATCATCGGCGATTCGCCGTGGC
The DNA here is from genome assembly GCF_000153705.1 of Fulvimarina pelagi HTCC2506. Taxonomy (GTDB): domain Bacteria; phylum Pseudomonadota; class Alphaproteobacteria; order Rhizobiales; family Rhizobiaceae; genus Fulvimarina; species Fulvimarina pelagi. Next base: position 1,787,200 of record NZ_DS022272.1, on the reverse strand, counting down.
TCTCGGAGGCTGGCATCCTGACCTCAAGCGATGCCACTTTGAGCCTGACGGTTTCGACCGAGCGAAGAGGCCCGCGCGAAGACGAACTCCTCTACCGCCCGAAGACGCTCGTCCTCGGCATGGGATCGGAACGCGGCGCTCCCATCGAGGAGGCGATCGCACTTGCGGAAAACGTCCTCGAACAGGCCGGCGTCAGTCCGCTCTCACTCGCAGCAGTCGCCAGTGTCGACCTCAAGGCGGACGAACCCGCGATCCATGCCGTCGCCGAGCATTTCGGCGTTCCAGCCCGCTTCTTCACTGCCGACCGGCTCGAAGCTGAGCGCGACCGGCTCGCAAACCCGTCCGACATCGTCTTCGCCGAGATTGGCTGCCACGGCGTTGCGGAAGGCGCAGCGCTCGCAAGTGTGGGCGGGGAGGGGACCCTCGTTCATCCCAAGCAGAAATCGAGGCGGGTCACGGCGGCGTTGGCGAAGGCTCCGAACCCAGTCGACCCGAGTACAATCGGTCGAGCCCGCGGCGCCCTTTTCGTGGTCGGCATCGGTCCCGGCCAGCCGGACTGGCGCTCGCCGGAGGTAAGCCGCATGATCGGCGCCTCCACCGATCTCGTCGGCTATTCGCTCTATCTCGACATCCTCGGCCCGCTCGCCGCCGGAAAGGCACGGCACGATTTCGATCTTGGGGCGGAAGAAAAGCGGGTGCGCCACGCGATGGAATTGGCCGGCGAGGGTAGGACGGTCTCCCTCGTTTGCTCTGGCGATGCCGGCATCTACGCCATGGCGACCCTCGTCTTCGAACTCCTGGACAAGGGCGATCTCTCGGATGGCGCGAAGCGTATCGCGATCGAATGCTCGCCTGGTATCTCCGCGCTGCAAGCCGCGGCCGCGAGGGCCGGGGCGCCGCTCGGCCACGACTTCTGCACCATCTCCCTGTCCGACCTGTTGACGCCCTGGGAGGACATCCAGCGCCGGGTGAAGGCCGCAGCCGAAGGCGATTTCGTCGTCGCCTTCTACAACCCCGTCTCGAAGAAGCGCCGCACCCAGCTCGCCTATGCCCGCGACGAACTCCTGAAACACCGCCCGGTCGAAACGCCGGTCATCCTCGGCACTAATCTCGGCCGCCCCCAGGAAACGATCCGCATCGTTTCCCTAGCCGAACTTGAGGTCGACGACGTCGACATGCTGACTGTCGTCCTCGTCGGCTCGTCGAATTCGAGGGGCATTAGCACCGGAAACGAAAAAACGTGGGTCTACACACCGCGTGGCTATGCCCGAAAGGACGGAAGCAAGATCGGGTTTGGGGGCCGAATGAGGATCGAACCATGACAGTCCACTTCATCGGGGCCGGGCCGGGCGCGCCGGACCTCATCACGGTTCGCGGCTTGCGCCTGATCGAAGCCTGTCCGGTCTGCCTCTATGCCGGCTCGCTGGTGCCGAGGGAGGTCGTCGAGGCCGCGCCGAAGGATGCGCGCGTGCTGGATACTGCGCCGATGACGCTCGACGAGATCATTGCGGAGATTCAATCTGCCCATGATGCCGGACTTGACGTCGCTCGGGTCCATTCCGGAGATCCCTCGCTCTACGGCGCCACGGCCGAGCAGATGCGCCGGCTCGACGCCGCGGGTATCCCCTACGACGTGACGCCCGGAGTGCCGGCCTTCTCGGCGGCTGCGGCGGCGCTGAAGACCGAACTGACGATCCCGGAGGTCTGCCAGACGGTTATCCTCACCCGCACGGCGATGAAATCCTCCTCCATGCCCGACGGCGAGGAGCTTTCGACGCTGGCGAAAAGCGGTGCGACGCTGGCGATCCATCTCTCGATCCGAAACATCCCGCACATCCAGCGCGAGCTGACCCCGCTCGCCGCTTACGGCGAGGATTGCCCGGCGATCATCGCCTACCGTGTCGGCTGGCCGGACGAGACCTTCATTCGCGCCCCGCTCGGCGAACTTCACCGCAAGGCGCGCGAGGCCAAGCTCACGCGCACGGCGCTGATCTTCGTTGGGCGCGCTCTGGGTGCCAAGGACTTCATCGACTCCAAGCTCTACGACGGGACGCAGGTCCATCTCCTGCGCCCGAAGCGCAAGTCGGTGGCCTGAAGCGAACCCATGAGCGGCCTCCTCATCGCCGCCCCTTGCTCGGGCGCCGGCAAGACCACTATCACGCTGGCTTTGCTCGCCGCGCTCAAGCGGCGCGGTCTGAAGCTCGCCCCCGCCAAGGCCGGACCGGATTATATCGACCCTGCCTTCCACGCCGCAGCCGCCGGCCGGCCGAGCGTCAATCTCGACCCATGGGCGATGCGCCCTGAGCTTCTGCGACACCTGGCAGCGGACGCTTCAGAAGGCGCAGACGCTTTCGTCGTCGAAGCCATGATGGGCCTCTTCGACGGCGCGGCGGACGGCACGGGCTCGGCGGCCGATCTCGCCGAACTGCGCGGTCTGAACACCGTCCTCGTAATCGACTGCGCCAAGCAGAGCCATTCCGTGGCGGCGCTCGTATCGGGTTTCGCAAGCTTTCGATCCTCGACGCGCATCGCGGGGCTCATCCTCAACCGGATCGGCTCCGCGCGGCACGAGGCGCTGCTGCGCGAGGCGCTCAAACCGCTCTGCATTCCAGTCCTTGCCACGATACCACGCCGGCCGGAGCTCGCCCTGCCGGAGCGCCATCTGGGTCTCGTGCAGGCGAGCGAACATGCCGACCTCGCGCACTTCCTCGAACGTGCGTCGACGATCTTCACCGATTATGCCGACCTCGATGCCGTCATCGATCTTGCTCGCCCGACGTCCGGGGCCGACTCGGCGATACCCGCCCGATTGCCGCCGTTCGGTCAGCGGATCGCCATCGCACGGGACGAAGCATTCGCCTTTCTCTATCCGCATCTCATCGATGGTTGGCGGGCGGCCGGAGCCGAACTTTCCTTCTTCTCACCACTCGCCGACGAGGGGCCGGACCAGACGGCCGACGCCATCTACCTCCCTGGCGGTTACCCGGAACTCCATGGCCATCGATTGGCGGAGGCCGCTCGCTTCAAATCCGGTATGGTCGCTGTCGGCAGCCGGGGGGCGCTCATCTACGGCGAATGCGGGGGCTACATGACGCTCGGAAGGGGAATCGTGGATGCCGTCGGCACCCGACATGAAATGCTCGGTCTCCTGCCGCTGGTCACCAGTTTCGAGACACGCAAGCTGCATCTCGGTTATCGCCGAGCGACACCCAGGCCGGGCGCCCCGTTCAAGGCGCCGATGACCGCTCACGAATTCCACTACGCGACTATCCTCGAACAGGGCGACGGCCCAGCGCTGTTTGCGGCGGAGGACGCGCGGTCGACGGATCTCGGCACGTGCGGGCAGATCCTCGGCAATGTCTGCGGCTCGTTCCTCCACCTCGTCGATCTCGCTTTGTCATGAACGACCACCAGTCCCAGCCCATGGCCCATGGCGGCGCCCTCGACGCAGCGATCGCCCGCTTCGGCGGAACCCGGCAGGGCTGGCTAGACTTGTCGACCGGCATCAACCCCGCGCCGCCGCCGATCCCGACCTTGAGCGCTGCTGCCTGGTCGCGCCTTCCCGAAGCCGATGCCGAACGCCGTCTGACCGATGCTGCCCGGAAATTTTACGGCGCACCGGACGATGCCGGCATCGTCATCGCGCCCGGCTCTCAGGCGCTGATCTCGCTTCTGCCGTTTGTCCTGCCGACGGGCGTGGTGGCTGTGCTGGAACCCACCTATTCCGAACACGCCCGCGCCTTTGAGGCTGCCGGACATCAGGTGAAACGCTTTCACGATCCGGTCGACATCCCCGCAGAGGCGCGCGCAGTCGTCGTGGTCAATCCGAACAACCCCGACGGCCGCCGGTTCGCGCCCCGTTCGCTGCTTTCTCTCGCGGACCGGCTCGCGGAGCAGGGCAGCTGGCTCATCGTCGACGAAGCCTTCGCCGATACCGAACCGACGCTGTCCCTGACGCAATATGCCGGGCGCGACGGTCTTCTGATCTATCGCTCCTTCGGAAAATTCACGGGGCTGGCAGGCCTGCGCCTCGGCTTTGCCCTGACGACGCGCGATCTTGCGAAACAGCTCACCGCGCGCCTCGGGCCCTGGGCGGTTTCGACGCCCGCCATCGAGGTCGGCAGCGCCATCATGCAAGACTATGTCGTGATAAAGACGCTGAAAAAGAACATCGCTGCCCAATCGGCACGGATCACCGCGATCCTCGGCCGCATGCACGTTTCGATCGTCGGTGAGACCGCTCTCTTCAAGACCGTCCATCATCCCCGTGCGCGCGATCTTCACCGTGCGCTTTGCGAACGGCACATCCTGACGCGCGCATTCCGCGATGCGCCGACCTGGCTGCGCTTCGGCAACCCGAAGGACGACGCGGATGGAGCGCGGCTCGAAAAAGCGCTTCAAGCCAGCCTTGCCGCGATCGAGGCTGCAACGGGTGACGCGCCGCCCGCGCCGGGATAGAACCCGCTTATCCATCGCCAGAACGAGCGGCGACAGCTTTTCCCCGACCCGCATTCAGGAGTTCCATGTCCGCTTCCGGCCTTCCCTTCGACGACATCCGCGATCTGATCGCCAATCTTCCCTCAGCCGATCGCGCGGCGATCCGCGCCAAGCGTGAGCGTGAGGCACAGCTTACCAAGCCACCTGGTTCCCTTGGTCGTCTGGAGGATCTCTCGGAATGGGTCGCCGGATGGCGCGGTTCGGCCACTATCCTGCGTCCCGTGGTCACCGTCTTCGCTGGCACCCATGGCGTCACGAAGCAGGGAGTCTCGCCATATCCCTCCGAAGTAACACAGCAGATGGTGACCAACTTCGCCTCGGGGGGCGCGGCGATCAACCAGATCTGCGCGGCCTACGATCTCGGACTGAAGGTGTTCGATCTCGCCCTCGACTATCCCACCGGCGACATCAGCGTGGAGCCGGCGATGGACGAAAAGACCTGCGCCGCGACCATCGCCTACGGTATGGAGGCGCTTGCGGGCGAGCCCGATCTCATCTGTCTCGGCGAGATGGGCATCGGTAACACGACAGTCGCCGCGGCGATCTACTGCGCCCTGTTCGGTGGTGATCCGGCCGACTGGGTTGGCCCCGGAACCGGACTCGACGATGCCGGTCTGAAACATAAGGCCGAGGTCGTCGCGCGAGCCATGGAAACTCACAAAGGCCATCTCAAAGATCCGCTGGAGATACTTCGCAGGGTCGGTGGCCGGGAATTCGCGGCGATGGTCGGCGCCATCCTCGCGGCGCGCACCCAGCGTGTCCCGCTCGTCATCGACGGTTTCGTCGCGACGGCTGCCGCCGCCATTCTCCACAAGATGGAGCCGTCGGCGCTGGACCATTGTCTCTTTGCGCATGTTTCAGCCGAGCCGGGTCACATCAAGGCGCTGAGCGTTATGGACAAGGTGCCGCTTTTCGCCCTTGGTATGCGTCTTGGGGAGGGAACCGGGGCGGCGCTCGCCGCCGGCATCGTGAAGGCCGCCTGCCAATGCCACACAGGCATGGCGACCTTCGATCAGGCGGCCGTTTCGAACAAGGCAGGTACGTAACGGATCATGGCGCGCTCAGCCGAGCCGGGCGTTCAGCCAGTGGATAAAATCGCGGACCACCGGCTCCCTGATCGCCGAAACCTCGTTGAGCGTTTCGTGCCGCGCGCCTTCGACGATCGTCAGCGTGATATCGAGAAGGCCCTGCTTCTTCAGCCGGGCTTCGAGCCATTTCAGCGCCTTGCCACCGTCCGTCGCCGGATCCTCGGTCCCGCCAAGGAGGTGCATTGGCAGATGCTTCGGCAGTCGGGCTATCGCTTCGTCGCTACGGCCCGCACGGATCAGCGCGATCACGTCCTCCATCATCGAGACGGTGGGTATGAACCCGCAGAGGGGGTCCTCGATGAATGCATCGACGGCGCCCGGATCATGCGACAGCCAATCCTGATCGGTCCGCCGGTTCTCGATCGACCTCTCCCAGGGCGCGAAGACGACCCGGCGCGACAGCATGCTCGCGACGTCCGAGCCCTTGAAGAACTTCTCGATCCGCAGGCCGATGAGTCCGGCTCGAACCTCCCAGCCTGCCCGAAAGTCGGAGTTCCAAACCGCCACTGCGGCAAGGTCCCGGCCGTACAGTTGAGCAAAATTGAGCGCCACGAGGCCGCCCATGGAATGCCCAAAGATGACGATTGGCAATTCTGGGTATGTTTCGCGTGCAAGATCGAAGACCGCGCGACAGTCGCGCAGCACCACGTTCGGACCGTTGCGGCGCGCAAATCGCCGGAACGGTGCATCCCGCGCCACCGTCGACCCGTGGCCGCGATGATCGTGTGCAAAAACTGCGATATCCGCATAGGCAAGCGCGTCTGCGAAGCTTCCATAGCGTCCTGCATGTTCGGCAAGTCCATGAAAGACCAGGACGACCGCGCGGGGCTCTGTAAGCGTCGATCGATACACCCGCAACGCCGCGCCCGTCGGACTATCGAGGGTCAGGCTAGTGAACCTGTTCATTGCGTCACCCGGACGAAGGCCTCGGGCAAGGTCACTTCCAAAGAAACGCAATCTTCCCTGTGGTCTTCTCGCCGAATACCTCGGCGCCCTGAGCCACGTCCGAGCCGCCAAGCGAGCGGTAGAATGCTAGGGCGCGATCGTTTTCGGCCAGCGTCCATACGACGAGGCCTTTTGCGCCATCCCGCGCGAGTCGCTCACGTGCCGCTGTAAATAGTCTCCGCCCGAGGCCCACGCCCTGAAAAGCAGGCTCCAAATAAAGTTCGTAGACTTCGCCATCGACCGGCAGAGCTCGCGTACGGTTCCGCCCAAGCGTAGCGTAGCCGACGATACTGCCGCCGAACCGGCAGACGAGTACCCGAGCGCCGGCATTGATGGTGCGTGCCCACCAGGCCGAATCGCGCCGTGCGATCATAGCGTTCAGGCTGCGGTACGGTATTATTCCAGTATAGGCATGGCGCCAGGATGCGCTGTGGACGCGATCGAGGCACGAAGCGTCGACTTCCTCGGCATAGCGAATATCGGTGATCGTCGTCGTCATCGTCGCTCTCGCGCCAATTGCCAAGGCCTGCTGCGATACGCCCGCGGGTACGACCAAGGACGTAGTGCGTCACATGATATTAACCATATGTTTGCCAGACGAAAAGTTGGACCCGGAGATGGCCGGCCCCGACGGAAATGGTTCGGCTTGTTCTACGATCCGCCTCCCACCCATTGCTTGCCTGTTTTCAGCGACCCGTTGCATTGCCTTCAACTCAGCATGCACGGTCGAGGGTTTTGGCGAATCGCTGCCTTCTATCAGTCGTCATAGGGCAAAGAAGCGACGGTTCAGCGAGCATTGGGCGGCCCAACTACGCTCCGGAACCCCTGCCTTTGCCAACGGGTCTCGGCCCAGCTTCTTTGGTCAGCGTCGACGACAACTCTAGAAACTGCATGCAAGCTATTGAACCGATGAGACTTTCCGTCAGGCGACCATGTGGAATGGAGCGATAAAATAATAAGACTAAAGCCATCTTTACCGAATGGGGCATCCTCATGCTAAACAAAAGCGCCTGTGCATGGGAGGAGTTTGCATGAGTAACTCGAATTTGTCGGGCGGTACGGATGGCCGCACTTCCGACGCATACTGGAAAGCCAACGTTCGTCTCATGGTCGGATGCCTGATCGTTTGGGCGTTGGTGTCGTTCGGATTCGCGATTCTGTTCAGGCCGCTGATCAGCGGTATAGCGGTCGGCGGGACCGATCTCGGTTTTTGGTTCGCCCAGCAGGGATCGATTCTCGTCTTTATCGTTCTGATTTTCTTCTATGCGTGGAGGATGAAATCTCTCGACCGCAAGTTTGACGTCGACGAAAAGTAATCGGGACGGGGAGGACAACACCTGATGGATCAGTATTACCTCAATCTACTCGTTGTCGGTGCAACGTTCGCGTTGTACATCGGCATCGCGTTCTGGGCCCGTGCCGGCTCGACAACCGAATTCTACGCCGCCAATCGCGGCATTCATCCCATCACAAACGGTATGGCGACCGGTGCAGACTGGATGTCGGCCGCATCGTTCATCTCGATGGCGGGTCTCATCGCCTTCAACGGCTATGACGCTTCGGCCTACCTGATGGGCTGGACCGGTGGCTACGTGCTCCTTGCACTGTTGCTGGCGCCATACTTGCGAAAATTCGGCTCGTTCACGGTGCCGGAATTCATCGGCGACCGTTTCTATTCGAAGACGGCCCGCCTGATCGGCGTCCTCTGCTTGATCGTCGCCTCGGTGACCTACGTGATCGGACAGATGACCGGCGTCGGCGTCGCGTTCTCGCGCTTTTTGGAAGTGTCGAATACGACCGGCCTCCTCATCGGCGCTGCAGTCGTCTTCTTCTACGCCGTTCTTGGCGGCATGAAGGGCGTCACGTACACGCAGGTTGCTCAGTACATCGTTCTGATCTCGGCCTTCACGATACCGGCGATCTTCATCTCGCTTCAGCTCACTGGTACCTTCCTTCCGCCACTCGGTCTTTTCTCCGAGTTCCGGGACACGGGGCAGCCGATCCTCGCGACGTTGAACACGGTTTTGGGTGACCTCGGCTTCGCCAGTTACACCGGCCAGCAGGATACGGATCTCAATCTGTTCCTGTTCACCCTGACCCTGATGATCGGTACGGCTGGCCTGCCGCACGTCATCATCCGCTTCTTCACCGTGCCAAAAGTGTCGGACGCGCGTTATTCGGCGGGTTGGGCTCTGGTGTTCATCGCGCTTCTCTACCTCACGGCTCCGGCCGTGGGCGCAATGGCGCGCCTCAACATCATCGACACGGTCTATCCGAATGGGGTCGGAGAGCAGGCACTTGCCTACGACGAACGGCCGGAGTGGATCAGGAACTGGGAGCTGACCAACCTTATCCAGTTCGAGGACAAGAACGGCGATGGCAACATCCAGATCTACAATGATGCAAACCCGGACTTCGAAAGCCGGGCGCAGGAGCTGGGCTGGAACGGCAACGAGCTTGAAGTCAACAACGACATTCTGGTTCTAGCCAATCCAGAGATCGCGGGCCTGCCTGGCTGGGTGATCGCACTGGTCGCCGCCGGTGGCCTTGCGGCGGCGCTTTCCACCGCCGCAGGTCTCCTCCTGGCAATCTCTGGCGCGGTATCGCACGATCTGGTCAAGGGGGCGATCAACCCGAACATCTCGGAGAAGGGGGAGCTGATGGCGGCTCGTATCGCCATGGCCGCGGCCATTGCGGTTGCGACTTATCTCGGCCTCAATCCTCCGGGTTTTGCAGCGCAGACGGTGGCTCTCGCCTTCGGCATCGCGGCAGCCTCGATCTTCCCGGTGCTGATGATGGGCGTCTTCTCCAAGACCATAAACAATCGGGGCGCAGTCGCCGGCATGCTCGTCGGTCTCGTCGTGACCCTCGTTTACATCTTCCTGCACAAGGGTTGGTTCTTCATTCCCGACACGAACACCTTCACGGATGCTGATCCGCTGTTCCTGTCGGTGAAGTCGACTTCCTTCGGTGCAATCGGTGCGATCTTCAACTTCGTCACCGCGATCCTTGTGTCTCGGGCGACGGCAAGTCCGCCGCAGCGGATTCAGGAGATGGTCGAGTCGCTTCGCGTTCCCCGTGGCGCGACTGGCGCAAGCGCACACTAACCGTTCGGGCGGCAAGCTCGACAAAATGAATGGCCCGCTCCATGGAGCGGGCCGTTTTCGTGTTGACCGCTTCGCTCAGACGCGCTTCAAGCGGCGGGCCGGCTCGAACCCTTCGCGCTGGTCCGCGCCGTTCGTGCGGCAAGAAAAAGCGTCAGCGAAGCCATGGCCCTGGAACTCTTCGCCGCTATCGCGCTCGCTCTGAGCGTCGGCGGTATCGTCTACGTTCTGCGCAAGATCTCTGGCGGCCGGCTGCCCAAGACGACGATTCCCGTCGTCGCGGCACTCTCACTCGTCAGCTTCGCGATTTGGGGCGACTACAGTTGGGCCTCTCGGACAGCCTCGGCACTGCCCGATCGCTTCGTTGTTATCGACGAGGTAGGACAGTCGAATATCTGGCGGCCTTGGAGCTTCCTCTTTCCCGTTACGGAACGTTTCGTCGCTGTCGATCTCGGCGGAGCGCAACGCAATTCGAATGACCCCAATAAGGTTCTTGTCGAACTCTATTACATGGAACGTCGCATTCCCGCCGAGCGCCAATCGATAGTCGTCGACTGCGGCTTCGAAACCGCAGCTCCCACAGAAGCGAACCAGACCGGCCGCTTGCGCGAACTGGTCTGCGCGTCGGTCTCCGAAGATACCTAAAGCCGAGCCGGAGATCCCGATCGGGGGAGGCGAGGTGGTCACCGGCCAACAGGTTCTGCTACTACGCCGCCGACAGCACGGTCAGCCAGCCGCTCAGCGTGAAGACTGCGAGAATCGTCGACAACAGGATCGTGGTCGCGGCCAGCTTTTCACCGGTGCCGAAATAGGCGGCAAAGAGATAGGCGTTGACCCCGGCGGGCGCCGCGGCAGTCAACACGGCGCCTTTCAGCCATAGATCGGTCAGGCCGAGCTCCGTCCCGATCAACCAGACCAGTCCGGGTTGAACGATGAGCGAAATGAAGGCGATCACGGAGGCAGACAGGATATCCCCCCTCAGTCCATACCGAGTCAGCGACATGCCGAGCGCGAAGAGCGCCACTGGGCCGGCTGTCGTTCCGATGAGCTGGGTTATTTCGTCGAAATGTCCGGTCAGCGGCAGGCCGGTGACCCGCCAGACGAGACCACAAGCAATCCCGATGATGATCGAGTTCGTTGTGAGATTGCGACCGGTTCGCTTCAGGATGGCGATCAGGCCTACACGCTCCGATCCGCCCACAGTTTCCTTCGCATCGAGCTGAACCGCTCGTTCCACCAGCAGCGTCGAGGCCACCATCATCACCGGCAAATGGATCGCTATGATCAGAAGGAGCGGCTCGATCCCGCGGTCACCGTAGGCGCGCTGCAAGGTCGGGAGTGCGACGAAGACCGTGTTCGCGAAGCTCGCAGAAACACCGGCGATCACGCCTGTTCGATGATCGGCCTTCACGATCCATCGGATGAGAACGGTGCCGGCGGTCCAGGCCACCACGACGCTCCCGAAATAGGCGAGCCAGAGAAAGCCGGGATTGGCATCGCCGAAAGAGGCTTCCGCCAGCGACCGAAATAGCAGAACGGGCACCGCAACTATAAAGACGAACTTCGCCAGTCCTTGCCCAACATCCTCCGACAACAGCTTCAGCCGCGCGACGAGATAACCAACTGCGATGAGACCGAAGACAGGTACGATGATGTCGAGGATGGTCTGCATGGTGTCCGGAGCGCGGGGGAAGCGGCGTGCCTTCGGTTAGACCTTCACCCGGCATGACGCAAATCGGATGGGGGTGTTGGAGCGATGCGCGCCGAAGTTCATTCTTTGCGCCCAATAATCTTCAACGTGCGCCCTTCGACGAGCGCTAATTTCAGGCTGTACCGAATAGGACAGAAGGGGCATTGCCATGAAAGCACTTGTGCAATCCGCCTATGGCGGGCCGGATGTCATGGGCCTGCAGGACGTGGACAGGCCAACGCCCGGCCCGGGCGAGATTTTAATCCGCGTCAGGGCTGCCGGTCTCAACCCGGTCGACTTCAAGACGCGCGAGGGCAAACTTCGTCTCGTCCAGCGCTACCGTCTGCCGATCGTCATGGGAAACGAACTGGCCGGTGTCGTCGAGGCCTGCGGGGATCGCGTGAAACGCTTCGTGCCGGGCGATCGCGTCTTCGCAAGGGTGGCGAAGGAGCGGCTCGGCGCCTTCGCAGACTTTGCGGCGGTCGATGAGGCCTTCGTTGCGGAGATGCCCGATGACCTGGACTTTACTGCCGCCGCCGGCGTGCCTCTGGCGGGACTGACGGCCCTTCAGGCGCTCCGCGACGAACTAAAATTGAAACCGGGCAGCCGGGTCTTCATTCCTGGCGGCGCTGGCGGCGTCGGAACCTTCGCCATTCCGATCGCAAAGTGGCTCGGCGCGCAGGTGACAACCACCGCATCGCCACGGGGCAGGGCATTGGTTGAACGCCTCGGCGCCGACTGCGTCATCGATTATACCATCGAGCGCTTCGAGGAGCGGATAGGCGACATGGATGGCGTTTTCGATCTCGTTGGCGGGGAGACGCTGGTTCGCGCCTTCGGTGTCGTGAAGCCCGGCCGCAAGGTCGTCTCGATCGCGGAAATGCCCGAGCCGCAGACGGCTCTCAAGGATCTCGGCCGCGGCTATGGCCTTGCCGCTCTCTTCTGGCTCGCGAGCTTCCGTCTGCGCCGGCTGGCGCGGAAACACGATGCGCATTATCGCTTTCTCTTCATGCATCCGAGCGGCGCGGAACTTGCCGAACTCGCCCGGTTGATAAAGGACGGAGTTATCGAGCCCGTCGTGGACCGTGTCTTCCGGTTCGCGGAAATCGGCGAGGCGTTCGCCTATCTCGAAGCCGGGCACGCCAAAGGTAAGGTCGTGGTGCAGATGTCCGAACCCTAAGCAATGGGCGCTCTGTCACTCGTCTGGCAGGACTGCTCTTGTCATGCTAGCGCTGTCCCCGCCCGCATCCAAGCTTCTTCCGACAGGACCGTCCCATCGCCCGCTTCCTCTGGCTCTTTCCGCCGCTGTTCGTGCTGCTTTGGTCGACCGGCTTCATCGGCGCGAGCATGGCAATGCCCTATGCCGAACCGTTCACCTTTCTTGCGATCCGCTTTGCCCTTGCCCTTGTGATCCTCGCAGCATTTGCTGTCGCGACAAGCGCGAGGAAGCCGGATGGGGACCAGGCGCTCCATTCAATGATCGCGGGAGGTCTCATTCACGGGGCTTATCTCGGCGGCGTCTTCTACGCCGTTCGTCATGGCCTCAACGCGGGCATCGCCGCGCTGATCGTCGGTCTTCAACCGATTCTCACGACATTGCTCGCTGGTGTCGTTCTCGGCGACCGGGTGAGGCCGCGGCATCTAGCTGGTCTCGCGCTTGGGTTGACGGGCATCGCGATGGTCATTTCGCCAAAGCTCGGCTCGGGCGGCGTGATGAACTCTCAAACGCTGCTTCCCGTCTTTCTTTCGGCCTTCGCTATCTCGCTCGGCACCATCTGGCAGAAGCGTTTTGCTGCGGGCGTCGATCTTCGAACCGGTACCGCGTTCCAGTATCTCGGTGCCCTCGTTCCAATGGTCGTCCTGGCCGCGTTCTTCGAGTCATATTCGATACGCTGGACCGGAGAGTTCGTCTTCGCGCTGGCCTGGCTGACGCTGGTGCTCTCTATTGGCGCGATCTTCCTGATGATGGTCCTGATCCGCGAGGGCGCGGTTTCGTCCGTCGCCTCTCTCATGTACCTGACACCCGGCGTCACCGCCGTGATGGCCTATCTGCTTTTCGGCGACCAATTAACGCCGATCCAGGCGGCAGGTCTCATCGTCGCCGCCGCAGGAGTGGCCGTCGCAACGCGCCAGTGGAAGCGGCGCCAGGTACCGCCGACTGCCTGAGCTTGCTCTTTGCATCTGGCCTCAGCGTTTGATCGCCGGGACCTCATTGTGAACATGCTCCGCCCCGGCGTGGTCGAACACCGGAGATCGCCCTTTCGCCCGTCTCTCTAGCTCTCTGTTCCGAACGCCGGATGATAGCTGATTTCGCCACGCGGCGCGGGCCCATGGAAAACAATCCTTTGAATATACTGCCGCGGCAGGCTGGAATAGGTAAGGGCATCGTCGCTCTCGAACGAAAAGCGAGAGTAGAAGTTCGGATCACCGACGAGGACGCAGCCGTTCGCCCCCAGCTTTCGGATTTCCAAGAGTCCCGCCTGGACCAGCCGCGAGCCGATCCCGCCGCGCTGATACTTCGGCCACACCGAGATCGGGCCGAGACCGAACCATTGAGGCTCTCCACTCTCGATCGTGATGCGCGAAAAGGCGATATGGCCAAAGATCTGGTCGGTTTCGTCGACCGCGACGAGGGAGAGCTCCAACGCTTCATCCGCACGTAAAGCGTCGAGAATGTCCGCCTCAGAACCGTCGCTCTCTTCGACTGCTTCGAAAGCCGCTTCGGTAAGCCGCCGGATGGTCTCGTGATCTGCGGCCCGTTCTTTGCGTATCGTAATTTCCATGCCTCTCACCGCTCTCGTCTTTGGTCCGGTAATACGAAAGGACATGGACTCGCGGTTGATGACAAGCTCTGACGCGATGCGTCGACGCTTGCGCGGTGTTTAAATCAACGAGCCCGTCAATAGGCGCCGTCGGTCTTGCTCAACATGCTGATCGGCGTCATCAGGAGAATGTAAAGATCGAAGCGTAGCGACCAGTTTTCGATGTAGTGGAGATCGTGCTCGAACCTCCGCTGGAGCTTTTCCGGCTGATCGATTTCGCCGCGCCACCCCTTGATCTGAGCCCAGCCTGTAATGCCGGGCTTCACCTTGTGCCGGCCGAAATAGCCGTCGACGATCGCTGTGAAGGTCTCGTTCCGGCTGGATTGTGCATGAAGCGCATGTGGCCGCGGCCCAACGAGCGAGAGATCGCCTCTCAATACGTTGAAGAGTTGAGGCAGTTCGTCGATCGACGTTTTGCGAATAAACGAACCGACACGGGTGATGCGCCTGTCGTTCTTTGTTACGATTTGCTTGGCTTCAGGATCGGAAAACTCATCGCGCAGCGAGCGGAACTTGAATATCTCGATGGTCTGATTGTTGAAGCCATGACGCTTCTGTCGGAAGATAACGGGCCCAGGAGAGTCGAGCTTCACCGCGAGCGCCGTCAGGAGGAGGATCGGCGACATGATGGCTATCGCGAGGAATGCGAAGACGAAATCGAATGCCCGTTTTGCGATCCAGTCCCAATCGGCAAGTGGGCGATCGAGGACGTCGATCATCGGAATGTCGCCGATGAAGGAATAGCTGCGCGGCCGGAACTGCAATGCGTTTTCGTGGGCCGACAGACGGATGTCCACAGGCAGCACCCAGAGCTTGCGCAACAGGCTCAGGAGTCGCTTCTCGGCTGAAAGCGGCAGGGTTACGATCAACATGTCGATGCGAGTTCGACGCGAGAAGGCGACGAGTTCCGCGATCGTTCCGAGTTTCGGATAGCCGGCAACGAGCGGCGGCGAACGGCGGTCGTTGCGGTCGTCGAAGATGCCGCAGATCCGGATATCCGAGTCAGCTTGAGCTTCCAGACCCCGGATCAATTGCGCGGCATTGCGACCACCGCCTACGATGACGGCGCGCCGTTCCATGCGGCCGTCCCTCGCCCATTTATGGATGAACGAGCATAGCGTAACGCGGATCAGACTTAGAGCGATAATCCCGCAGACGAACCATCCCGCTAGGAAGACACGGGAATGGTCGGCGCTTCCATAGATGAAAAACAGAGCTGCAGTCACGCCTGCGATCACGGCGATCCATGCAGCCGCGACCCGCCAGTGGGCCAGCATCGAGCGCCTGAGAAAACTCAGCCGGTAGCCACCGACGACATTGATCGAGAGGACGCCGAGCGTCGAGCCTGCCAGGATGATAGCAACATATGACCACAGCAGACGCGTGTCGGTTTCGACGTAAAAGACAAGGAAAAGCGACCCGATCGCCGCGAGAACCGCGAATTCGACGAGGCGAAGATAGCCCGTCAAGAGCCTGGGCGTCATGAAGTCGGTGCGATAGTGATCGGCGATCCGAGCTGCCAGCGCGTTGAGCTCGGCATGGTCGTGGTCGCTGCGCACTTCTACTGGTACGGGCTTCACCGCCGCGAGGCTTCGAAGATCTGTGATGTGCTCGCTCTGACTCAACTCGTCCTCCAGGGCGCAACAGACCCGAGCGTAAGGTGCTTCGGGAACCGGCGTCGGGGCGGATCGGCTCTGTTCGTCCTATTGTAAGAGCGAGTGACCTAATAATTGATCAATATGATCGGATAGAGCGGCCAAGGGTCTGGTCAGGCCGCCTCTGCATGCTCCTCGATGGTATTTGGCAGCCGGATAGCGACGATCGTGCCCTCGCCGAGGGTCGACGCGATACGGAAGCGGCCGCCATGCAGTTCCGTCAGGGAGCGCGCGATGGCAAGTCCGAGGCCTGTACCCTTCTTCGTCCGCGTCCATTCGCTTTCGGTCTGTTCGAATGGTCTTCCAATCTTCGCCAGATTGCATTGAGAGATACCCTCGCCGCGATCTGTGATGCTTAGTAGCACTGCGCCGCTACGCTCCTTTACGGAAACCCTGACTTCGCCCCCGGCATCACTGAATTTCACGGCATTTGACATGAGATTCATAAGAATCTGAGTGACAGCACGACGATCGGCGTAGATGTTGAGCTTCTCTGGCTGTTCGACGACAAGGTCGATCTGGCGTCTGGCGACGGACGCTTCGATCATGCGAGCAGATTCCGCCACCGCTTCGGTCAGATCGAAGATGCGACGCAACATCGTCGTTCGCCCAGTTTCGATCTTCTGCATGTCGAGAATATCGTCGATCAATTGAAGCAGAAATTCTCCGCTCTCGTGGATGTCATGCGCATATCCGGTGTATTTTTCTGAGCCAATAGGGCCCAGCATCTGTTGGCGCATAATGTCGGAGAAGCCGAGAATTGCATTCAGCGGCGTGCGCAGCTCATGGCTCATATTGGCCAAGAAGGTCGTCTTCGCCCGTGATGCCGCTTCGGCCTTGTTCTTCTCGATGCGGAAGCTGTGGTTCAATTCCTCGAGCTGAGCGGCTTTGCGCTCTGCATCGCTACGTGTCTCGCTCAAGGCGTGAATGATGTCGGTGAGACGGCGCTCGGATTCGTGCAAGCGGGTCTGATGCATCTTTAGCTGCGTGATGTCGGCGCCGATGGCGATGAACCCTTCAGCGGTCCGGCGCTCCGAAAGTAGCAGCCAGCGTCCGTCTGGCATTTTTATTTCCGAGGAACTGTCGTCGCGCTTCGACGAACTGCCGCTGACCTGTGCGCTTTCGATCGGCTTCCGCGACTTTCTCATGACTTGGGCGAGATTGGTTCCCGGCTTCGTGTCCTCTTCGCTCAGCCCGAAGACCGTGCGATATCGCGAGTTCGCCAGAATAATATCGTCTTCATTGTCACAGAGAACGAAGGTCTCCGGAATGTTCTCAATCGCGCTGTGAAGCTGATGGTGGGCTTCTTTCGTCCGCTCAGCAAACGCCTGCTGTTCGCTGACGTCCATGGCTATGCCGACGAGGTGACGTTCGCCCGAGGATGTCCTTGTTGCTTCAGCATGAGCGCGAAGCCACACGAAATGTCCATCGCGATGGCGCAAGCGGAAGGTCTTGTCGAACCGGTCTACGTTGCCGACGACGACGCGACAAAGTCTGTGCTTAACCCCGATATCTGCTGGGTGAAGCCGGTGTTCGAGTTCAGCGAAGCCGATAGAGGCAGTTTTCGGGCTGAAGCCCAGAAGTTCGTAGAGAGATCGCGACAACTGTACTTCGCCGCGTGTGACGTTCCAGTCCCAGAGACCTGAACGACCAAGGCTTAAAGCCGTGTCGACGAGCTCGTGCGTTTCGAGATAAGCGGTCTGTGCTTCGTTGGCGCGAGATGCTTGTCGGAAATAGGCGAGAACAATGGCAAGGACCACGAAACTCGTCAGCGAGAAAAGCGTGACATTGACCGCCAAAGCTTCCCGCCAGGCCGACAGAGCTGGACGCTCGATCTGGACAATCGTCCCGAGCCCGAGGCCGTCGGCGAGCATCATGCTCGATGTCTCGATCGCCTCTTCATTGAGGGTCCCGGGTACGGTCGTCTCTCCGCGTCCCAACTGGATAGCCGTCGGCGAAAGTGCCAGCTCGGTGACCAGATCCGTGCCGATCAGATATTCAGATCCGGGGCTCGCCGCGGTGATGATGCCATCGGTGCCGCTCACGAGAATAAATCGCCCGGGTTGCAGAAGGCCTTTTGGCAATCTGCTCGTCAAAAGGGCGTTGAGCGGATCAACTTCGGCTTGACTTTCAGTAAGGAGTTGGCTCTCCGCCGCAAGGAAACGTGAAGCGACGTGCAGATCCTGTTCCACATCGGATTCAATCGCGCCGCGATATTCGATGAGAGATCCAAAACGGACCAGCGCGACTAGGATCAGGAAAATGATCAGCAGAGCCGGGATGACCCGCCGGAGAAAGCGTTCAGTCGATGCGATCTGACCGGCATTGAAACGGGAAAAAGGGGCTGAAGAGGCGCCCAATTCCGGCTTGTCGTCGAGGAACCCCTTTAATTTGGTATAAAGGTCCCCCGCCGACGCGAATAACGCGTCTGCCCGCATGTCTGGATTCCTCGTTGCCGCACCTTGCGATTCGGAAACGCCGCACAACCGAATCACCAAGATATCAACAGACGAGAATCGGGTTGTCCACACCTTTCCAATAGGTAAATTTTTAATAATTCAGCTTGACACCGTCAGGCCAGGGTTCTGTCCACGATATCTCTCAGGTCCTTCGAAAGCTGTGGCATGTTTGCAAGTCCTGATAGTACGTCATGGATCTTTCTCTGACGTTCTTCTTCTAGCATGCGCCAGGTACGGAACGCGGTCGCCATTCGAGCCGCGATTTGCGGATTGATCGCATCGAGTTCCAGAAGACGATCCCGGAACCAGGCATAACCGCGGCCATCGGCCCGATTGAACGCGGTCGGGTTCATACCGGCGAAGGAACCGATGAGAGACCGGGCCCGGTTCGGGTTCTTCAGCGTGAAGCGCGGATGCCGATAGAGCACCTCGATCCTGTCGAGCGTCGCCGTGCCGGGGGCGGCGCCCTGAAGGGCGAACCATTTATCGAGAACGAGCGCCTCGCTCTCGTAGCGTTCGTAGAAGATATCGAGCGCACGCTGCGTCATCTCGTGGTCGGGGAAGCGGAAGACGAGAATGGCAAGCGCCGCCTGACGATCGGTCATGTTCGAGGCATTGCCGATACGCTCGAAGGCGCGGTCGGGTCTGCCCTCGCCGACGGCCGCATATCCGAGCGCCGCATTGGCGAGGGCTCGCTTTCCTGCGCTTGCCGCATCAGGCGAGAAACGAGCGTCCGCCGGAGTTGCATTGAGGAGGCGCTCGAACACGGACCGTCCTTTGGCTGCAATCGCCTCGCGCGCCGACGTCGCTGCGGCGTGGATTCGGTCGGGATCGACGTTTGCGCCAATGAGACGGGCAATTTCCATATCAGCAGGAAGATTGAGGACCTGCGCTCGGAAAGCCGGATCGAGGCCGTCGTCGCCGGCTGTTTCGACAATCGAGCCGACCAGTTCGTTACCGAGCGGGTCGGTTGGCTGGTCGCCCGTTTGGCTTCCCGCCTTCGCAAGCCGTTCTCCTACGAGGTCGTTCAAAGTGCGCCAGCGATTGAACGGATTTGGATCGAGCCGCGCCAGCGCGAGTCGATCAGCTTCGGACTGCGCGTGTACGAGATTAACCGGTGCCGAAAAGTCGCGCAGCACCGAAAGGAATGGCTTTCCACCGACATTCTCGAAGACAAAGCTTTCTTCAGCCTCGGAAAGCTGGATGACGTCGTCGCGAATGTCGCCGCCGCGGCTCGCGCTCACCGCCCGATCTTCTCCGTTCGGCCCGACCAGCCCGAACTTCACCGGCAGCAGCATCGGTTCGGTGCCTGTCTTTGCCGCACCCTGATTTAAAGACTGTGCGAGGGTGAGGGTGTAGCGGTCGTCGCTCGCGTCGTAGTCTTCGGTGATCGTGAGCGTTGGCGTCCCAGCCTGATGGTACCAGAGCGCGAAGCGAGAAAGGTCAGTACTGGCGGCATCCTCGAAGACCTTGACGAATTCTTCTATCGTCGCGGCATCGCCGTCGTGGCGCTGGAAATAGAGGTCCATGCCCTTTCGAAAGTCCTCGGGGCCGAGAAGGGTCGCTATCATCCGTACAAGCTCGGCGCCCTTGTCGTAGACGGTCGCCGTATAGAAGTTGTTGATCTCACGATATTCGCCGGGCCGTACAGGATGTTGGAGCGGACCCTGATCCTCGGGAAACTGCATCGATTTTAGTCGCCGCACCGAGCCGATCCGTTGGACCGTGCGGTCACGCTCGTCGGCCGTGAATTCCTGGTCTCGGAAGACCGTTAGCCCCTCCTTCAGGCAGAGCTGGAACCAGTCGCGACAGGTGATGCGATTGCCGGTCCAGTTATGGAAGTATTCGTGCGCGATGACGGTCTCGACGCCGGCATAGTCCTGGTCGGTCGCGGTGTCCGGGTCGAGCAGGACATATTTGTGATTGAAGACGTTGAGACCCTTGTTCTCCATCGCGCCCATGTTGAAATCGGCGATGGCGACGATGTTGAAGACGTCGAGGTCGTATTCGCGCCCGAAGCGGCGTTCGTCCCAGGCCATTGAGCGCTTGAGTGCGTCCATGGCGTATTCCGCCTGATGGGACTTACCCTTGTCGGTATAGATGCCAAGGGTCACCTCCGTTCCGCTCGCCGTGGTGAAGCTGTCGCCGATCCGCTCGAGATCGCCGGCGACAATGGCAAAGAGATAGGAAGGTTTTTTGAACGGGTCGTCCCAGACCGCATAGTGCCGACCGTCGCCAAGATCGCCGCTCTCGCCGGGATTGCCGTTCGAAAGCAGAACCGGCGCTGCATCCTTCGGAGCCTCGATCCGGACCTTGTAGGGGATCAGAACGTCCGGCCGGTCGTAGAAGTAAGTGATCCGGCGGAACCCCTCAGCTTCGCACTGAGTGCACCAGATGCCGTTAGACCGGTAGAGGCCCATAAGCTTGGTGTTTCTCTCCGGTACGATCCGCGTGCCGAC
The DNA here is from genome assembly GCF_000153705.1 of Fulvimarina pelagi HTCC2506. GTDB lineage: Bacteria > Pseudomonadota > Alphaproteobacteria > Rhizobiales > Rhizobiaceae > Fulvimarina > Fulvimarina pelagi. The sequence continues at coordinate 1,766,481 of NZ_DS022272.1, read as the reverse complement.
GTGCAGCACAAATTCATCGTCTGCCGGTAGATTGCGGACCTTCAGCCGGTCGGCGCTCGCATCGTAATCCGCCTCGGCCACAGCCCTGCCGTTCAGCTTCAGATGGGTGAGGGTCAGCTCGTCGCCGTCAAGAACGAGAGGGGCATCTGGTGCCGTTCCGGCTCGGCGCTCGATCCGGATCTCACTGTCGATCTCGGCGGACCCCTCGAACAGCCGGATCGTGAGGAAGACGTCCTTGAAGACGAAGTCGGTCTCGGAATAGTCGGCGAGTTTGACGGTCTGGCCAGTCTCGGTGCGCAGCATCTGGAGGTCCTTTTGTCGATTGCACCGTAGGTAGACACGGCATCGCGATTTGCAATTTCGGGAAAGCTTTCGCTATCGAGCGCAAGGGCGCGACATCTGCGCCCTTCCACAATCCGCGTCCGAAAGCCACAACATGCTGCAAGGCTCCGCCGAAACCGAGAGCCCGATCTTCGGCGTTTCGCTCAAGCTCCTCTCGATCCTCTCCTTTGTCGCGATGCAGACCGCGATTAAGGCGGCGGGCGAGACCGTTCCCGCGGGCGAGGTCGTGTTCTTCCGCTGCTTCTTCGCCCTGGTGCCGGTCGCAATCTATCTCGCCTGGCTCGGCGATCTGAGGACGGCGTTTTCGACGGACGATCTGAAAGGCCATGCGATCCGCGGGCTGATCGGGGTGTCCGCCATGGGGCTCGGCTTCTTTTCCATCACGCGGCTGCCCTATCCCGAATGGATCACGATCAACTATGCGACGCCGCTGATCACGGTAATCTTCGCGGCGCTCTTCCTCGGAGAGCGTGTCAGGGCCTATCGCTGGACGGCGGTCGTGATCGGCCTTTGCGGCGTCGCGGTGGTGACCGTGCCGAGCCTCACCGTCGGGGCCGAGGCGCTGTCCGGATCGCATGTCGCCGGCATCATCGCATGTCTTGTCGGTTCGGTCTTCGCGGCGGTGGCGATGATCCAGGTGAGGAGGCTCGCGCAGACCGAGAAGACCGCCACGATCGTCCTTTACTTCATGCTGGCCGCGACGATCATCTCGGCCTTTTCTGCCCCCTTCGGCTGGATCGTGCCGAGCTTCGAGCAGGCGGTCTTCCTCGTCCTCGCCGGTATTCTCGGCGGCGTCGGCCAGCTCCTGCTGACGGCGGCCTATCGATATGCCGACACCTCGACCGTCGCGCCGTTCGAATATTCATCGCTGATCCTCGCCATCGCGATCGGCGCGCTCGTCTTCGGAGAGGCGATCAACGTCTCGACCCTCGTCGGCGGTGCGATCGTGATCGCGGCGGGCATCTTCATCATCTGGCGCGAGAGCCGGCTCGGCCTCGAACGGCGGAGGGCGCGGCGGGTCCGGACCTACTAAGCCTCGAGTTTATCTCATCCGTGCCTGGCGCGGATGTCTTTCAAAACTTCCGTGTCGATCAGGGCGTCGTCGCGGATGCGGTTGTCGTAGTTCTCCTGACCCATGAAGCGGGCCATGGCGGCGATCTCGGCCTCGCCCCAGAGGTCGTCCGAGGGCGTGCGCAAGAGGTCGAGGCGGGTGAGCAGCTCACGCAGATAGCCGGCGGTCTCGGCGTCGATGGGCACGAGGTCGGCATCGTTCGAGGGGAAATAGCTGAGGCGATGCAGCTGGTAGCAGCGCACCAGTTCCTCGATGGGGCTTTCGTGGTCGTAGACCTGGATGTCGACCATCCGGCCCGAGCGACCGCCATAGCCGCCGCCGGCCTTTACGACGAGGACGCCCGCCGCCTGAACGCCCCGGAATTCCCCGCCCGCATCGCGGCCAGCGGCCAGCGCTGCGATCAGCCGGGTCGCGAGGTCGCCGGTCGCCCGCTCGAAGGTTTCGACCATCGCGGCGAGCACGCCGTCGTTCGACAGAGAATTGCCGATCGCGATCGAATGCGCGCCCTGAAGCCCGCCGCTTTCGCCCTGCCATGTGCCGATCTCCGCGCCGGTGTGGTGGGCGCTCGTCCCGGCGAGGTCCATCACCGCGATCTGGCGCTGGCCCTCCGATCGATCGCCGCGGGTCAGGATCGAAATCACGTCCTTGGGTGTCGCGCCGAGGCGGAGGAGGTCGAGGCCGTCGCGGCCGTGATCGGGGTTGGAGAAGGCCTGGGTGTGGATCATGCCGGCGGTCGCATCGCCGTGGAGAACGATCGAGGCGACGCCGGGGAACTTCGATTGCACGGCCCCGCCGATGGCCTCGGTCTCGGGATCATGTCCGATGATGGAATAGGTCATGGGCCCTCTCGTCCGCCGTCGCCTTGCTGCCGGGGGCATCTGGCGCGGGGGCGGGCGGTGGCCAGCGTCGGAGCCTGTTCCGAACATGCGAATGCGTTCCCGCGCCGCGATCCGCGGCCGGGGTTTTCAGAGAAGCTTTCGTCGTCGCGCCGCGTGACGAGGGCGGCGAAGCGCCGGAGGCGAGCCCTCCGAACTCAGTTTGTATGCGGCTCACCTCCGGCGCTCCGCGCGGGATTTTCGCACTCGCTTCGCCGACGGTTCCCGCCTTGCCCGATGCCCCGCCCCGCCGGCACGCCGGCCTCGTTTGGAAGAGGCGGGGATGCCGCGCATGAGGCTTGGCATTGGGCTCGGCCCAAACCATCGGCGGCTGTTGGTGCTTCACGGAATGCCTTGTCGGCCTCCCGTTCAAGCGGACCGATCCGCACCCGCGCCATAGTACGCGAGGGACCAACGGAGCCGCGAGGCGTCCGGGACGTGACCCCTCCGGAAGAAGCCGCGCCGCAGACCCGCAAGCCATGCATCCCGAAGCGATCCCGGCGATCACCCGTGCCCTCCAGATGCGTGGCAAGGCGGATTATGGGGGTGCCGTTTGGGGTGGGGATAAGGTTTTTTGCGGATGTCGCGATTTGAAAGAGCTTCGTCATCCCAACGGGACTTAGAGAGCTTCGTCATCCCGGACTTGATCCGGGATCCATTCCTCTTCGATTTCGACATATTCGGTGGTGCCATCGCCACCTGCGTCAGGGAGGATGGGCCTCAGGTATGGATCCCGGATCAAGCCCGGGATGACGAGGAGGCGGGAGGAGGTGCGACGTCGCTATTTTCGTCGAGGATGAGAGGTCTCAGGAATGGATCCCGGGTCAAGCCCGGGATGACGAGGAGAGAATGGGGGTTTCGTCGCGACCCACATCAAGGAGGACGGAGGAGGTTCGACGTCGCTATCTTCGTCAGGAAGGACGGGCCTCAGGAATGGATCCCGGCTCGGGGGCCGGGATGACGAAGAGGAGGGGGAGGTGCGTATTGTCGGGCACCGAATTGAACGCTGGTTGGCTGTTTTGAACCTCGACGTCCTACCAGCCTACCCCTCGATAAAGCTCCGTCCAGTCCGGATTGGTCGCCTCGATGAGGTCGATCTTCCATTGGCGAGGCCAGCGCTTGATCGTCTTTTCGCGCGCGATCGCGTCACGGACGTCGAAATGTTCTTCGTACCAGACAAGACGCTTGCAGCCGTAACGGCTGGTGAAGCCGGGTGTCAGGGCGTTCTTGTGCTCGAATACACGGTGCGAGAGATCCGACGTCACGCCAGTGTAGAGCGTGCCGCCCCTTCTGCTGGCCATGATGTAGACGAATCCGGTCATGGCTAGAGATTGCGCGATGCGCGCACTGGCAGCAATTGGAGTTTGGTGTTCGAGGCGTATTCTTTTCGATGTTCGAGAGCTTCGTCATCCCGGATTTAATCCGGGATGACGAGGAGGAGAGGGTGTTCGCCCCTCTACACGATGTACGCCGGACGCCCTTACTGCGCCGACGAAGCCTCACCCTGCGCGGACGACGCTTCTTCGGCTGAGGCGGTTTCGGGTAGGGCCGTCGTCGTGAAGCCGGCAAAATCGCTCTTTGCGATCAGCGCGTGGACGCCCTTGGTCTTGTCGACGACCTGGCTCACTTCGTAGTCCGTCGCGGCGCTCAGATAGGCGAGGGCGGTCTGGGGGTCGATGCCGAGGCGGTCGGTGAGAAAGCCGATCGACGAGCGCACCGCTTCCTTCATCGCCTCGTCGAGATCCTCGTTGAGACCGATCGGGATCCAGTAGTCCGGCGTTTCGGCGAAGGGCCGGTCGAGGCCCGGCACGGGCAGACGCTCGTCGCCCTCCTTCAGCACCGTGAGGCGGAAGGTGGTGCGGGCGGAGAGTTCGAGCGCCGTCAGCGCCACCTCGCCGTCGCCCTGGCTGGCATGGGGATCGCCCGTATAGAAAAGCCCGCCATCCACCTCGATCGGCAGATAGAGCGTCGAGCCGGCGCCGATCTCGTTGATATCGATATTGCCGCCCCATTCGCCCGGCGGCACGGAGTTGAGCGCCTCCTCGGTATCGGTGGCAACGCCCATCAGCCCCATGAAGGGAATCGCGCGGAAGCTGATCTCGCCGCGGTCGCCGCCGTTGAGGACGCCGTAGATTTCGCCGCGGAACTGGCGGATCGGCGTGAAGATCGAGACATTGTTGTAGGCTTCGGGGTTCTCGGCCGAGGCGTTCTCCTCCGGCTTCGGGCCCAGCGGATATTCGCCCGGCAGCGCGCCCTTGCCGTGGCGGTTGGAGATGACGCCATAGGGCACGCGCGGCTCGATGGTGAGCGTCTCGATCATCAGGATGTCGCCGGCTTCCGCGCCCTCGATGGCGATCGGGCCGGTGACGACATGCGGGCCGTCGCCCGCGAAATCATGCTCCAACTCGGAGGCGGTCAGCGCCACCGCATCGGTGATGACCTGATCCTCCGACACGCCGAACTGGCCGAACCAGGCGACCGGGTCGCGGCCCTGATCTTCGAGAATGCCCTCGTGGGAAATGGTGTCGACGGTGACGGTCGCGCCGGAGGGCACGGTGAGGATCGGCTGGGAGGCGCGGTTCGGCAGCCGGCCCCAGGTGACGTTCTCCGTCGTCGACGGGACGTAGTATTCGCCCGGAAGGCCGGCCTCGGCCGGCGCCGGGCCGGTTGCGGCATCGAGCGGCTGGACTGCGGCGTTCTGTCCCTCGAAGCTGTCGACGCGGATGGGCTCGGCGACCGGCGGGCGCTCGGTGGTCGCCTCGGACATGGCGTCCGATTGGGCATTCTGCGCGGCTGCCGCACAGATGGTCAGTGCCGTTCCGGCGGCGAGAGCTGAGAGAATAAAGGTGATGCGGGTCATGCGCGGTCCTTTCGGTTTCAGGTCGAACAGGACGGAGCAAGGGATGTGCCATGCGGGTGGTGGGTTCGGACGGTGGGCTTCGCGCTGCCAACAATATTTAGCAGTCTTCGTGGGCGGCGCGTATCCATTGAGCTTCCCAAGACCCGAGAGCCTCGACGTCGCAATAAGCTTCGTCATCCCGGACTTGATCCGGAATGACGCGGAAAGGAGCTAATCATCTTTGAAAGGATCGCCTTATCAAGGCATCCCAAGCGTTGCCTCTCTGCATTGAGGCACAAGCAAATCTTACGGCGTCAGTATGTCCTCAACGGAATAAGTCACTTACAGATGCGGGACAGCCGTCATAGGGCTCATGTGAGCGTAGGTTGAATTGAATTCTATTATCGAAGTAATATAACCTTGTTAACGTGACGTACGAATTACCGTGCAAAGCGCTTTACCGTATTCAATCATGTCAGAGATTGCTTCTTCCGTATCCAATCGACAAATCGGATATAACTCGGACCCACCGTAGTTGGGGTTTATATCTGCTTGATGTGCTAGTCTATTTCGCCAGTCTACTATGTCTCGAAGCCTGGATTTTGCTTCCTGTTCCGATACCTTCAGTTCCGTGGCCATCTTTTCCCAAGGCTTATCCACCAATACACGGACGATGGCAGCAAACTTGTCGGGTGCGACAAAAGATTTGTAGCTGTTAGTTGCGACAATAAAGTTAGAAAGCTCTTTTTTTCTATTCAGGAGATCAGGGCCGAGGCTTAGGGGAACATGGAAGGAGGGTTCAATTTTCCCGCCTTCTATGCGGTGCAAGCACTCACGATGGAAAATTTCATGAACTAAATAATCAAATGCACTCACAACCAATATTATTGAAGATCGCAGTAAATCATCGTAATCAATGAGTTTTGTTTGATGGCTAGAGTTCAGATATTGGTGGAGACCGCAAAGCGACTTCGCACGGGTTGAGCAGTCATCAAATTTTTTGAAGCTAATTTCTACATGGTCGGTCATGAGGAGTTTAGAGCATTCCGCAGAGCTTAGAAATTTTTTCAGCGCCCAACTGATATGTTTTATTGAATTTCTTTACGTTCTTCATCTGCGTTTCTAAAACGACGCCCGAGCTCTCAAGCTCTCCTTTTGACAAAGTAAAAACTGGTTTTGAATGATCCTGTGCCGTTGCGATCAAGCTATTGAAGTCCGGTACTTCCAGTAAGAATTGACTTGTTGATGCTCCCGAACTTATGTAGTCATCTTCGCCAAGTAGAAGCCCAATTTCTGATAGCTTTGGCAGCAGGGTTTCTGCCTTTGTCTGTTTCAATTCGTCGAACCATTTGTCGTACGCTCTCGTCGGGGCCGCCGGCTTTCCCTCACGCGAGCGAACTCGGTAGTTCTGCACTATCGCCCCTAAATAACGTGGAGTTTTACTCGGCCATGGGTACGATGCTTCCGAAAGTACCGGCATTGTGCTTGCTTGTTTAGACCATGCGGTCCACCGAGGCAGTACTCGTGAAAGTGAGCGTAGCGCCATTGCAGAAAAAAAATCAGGCGCGACGGGGATAATAAAAGCGTCGCTTGTCATAAGTAAATTTTGGTTTATTGCACCAAGACTTGGACTCATGTCCACAATTATATAATCCGCATCGATTTCTCTGGCGGATAGTGAAAAAAGCCAACTTATAGAACCTGGCAGATTTCGCATAATCGACAGTGAGCTCGATAACTCATGTGATATGGCCAACTGGCTTTCGAGTTCGGCGAAACCTACGTGGCCTGGTAGGATGTATAAGTTTTCTCGATCGGGTACAGGTTCAGCGCGTACTGCGCTCATTTTGACGGGGCGACCGTCAAAAACAGGTGTCAAACCTTCAAGTATATTTCTTGGTGATCCATCCTCTGAAGCGTATCGATATTCGTCTTGTCCGGAATATGTGAGCACGAGGCCGGTCAAATTGCATTGAGGGTCGCAATCAACCATCAAGACTTTTTTGCCGAGTTCCGCTAATTTCCAACCGATGTGGAACGCCGACGTTGTTTTCGCGACACCACCTTTATGGTTAAAAAATGCAATTTGGATAGGCGCCTTGTTTGTCACTTTCTAACCCTGATAGCCTCGGTTTTGAACTGCATCGCTGCACTACCAATTTATCGCAGTGGTTGCAAAACTAATTTTCTGATACGTCTACTTTATCGATCACTCTCCCTCCCAACGCCTCCGCAATCATCGCGGCCTCGAACACCTCGTCTTGCGCTTCGCCCTCGACGCGCTCGCGGCCGATCTCCAGCATCACCGGGACGGCGAGCGGTGAAATCCGGTCCAGCGGCTTGTGAACGATGTGGCGCTTGATGCGGGCGAGAAGCTGGGAGACGCGGGCGACGTCGAGGAGGCCGGTGGCGGCGTCGGCCCAGGTGGCCTTGAGGAGGATATGGTCCGGCTCGTGCGCGCGGAGCACATCGTAGACGAGATCGGTCGACACCGTGACCTGACGGCCGGTCTTTTCCGTGCCCGGCTGGTTGCGCTGGACGAGCTGGGAGATGACGGCGCACTGGCGGAAGGTGCGCTTCAACAGCCATGAATCGCCCATCCAGGCTTCCAGATCGTCACCGAGCATGTCCTCGTCGAAGAGATCGTCGAGGGAGAGGCGGCCGTCCGCGATCATGGCGGTGAGATCTGCCCGGCACCAGACGGAGATGGCGTAGTCGGTGGCGACGAAGCCCAGCGGCTTGGCGCGAGCGCGCTCCAGCCGTCGGGTGAGAAGCATGCCGAGGGTCTGGTGGGCGAGGCGGCCCTCGAAGGGATAGAGGACGAGGTAGAAGCGGTTGCCGCGCGGAAAGGTCTCGACCAGGAGATCGTCCGGGCCGGGGATGAGCGACTTTTCCGCCTGGAGGCCGAGCCAGTCGCCGACCTGATCGGGCAGCTCCGACCAGCGTGCGGGGTCGGCGAGCATGGCGCGGACCTCGGCCGCGAGATAGGTGGTGAGAGGAAACTTCGACCCGCCCCAATAGGGCACTTTCGGCTCGGCACCGGGCGCGCGGGTGACGAGGCAGGAGGTCTCGAAGATGCCCTCGAAGCGCAGGACCTCGCCGCCGAAGAGGAAGGTGTCGCCCTGTTCGAGGGTTTCGAGGAAGGCCTCCTCGATCTTGCCGAGGATGAAGCCGCCGCGCTGGACGGAGGTCTTCGTCTTCTTGCGGACGACGCGGACATCCAGCGTCTGCGCCTCGATGATGGTGCCGGCGTTCATGCGGTAGGCTTGCGCGATCGACGGGTGGGTGATGCGCCAGGTGCCATCCTCCGTGCGGCGGATCTTGGCGTAGCGCTCGTAGACGCGGAGCGCGTAGCCGCCGGTCGCGACGAAATCGATTATTTGCTCGTACGTCTCCCAGGTGAGGGCGGCATAGGGGGCGGCGCTGGTGATCTCGTCGTAAAGGGCATCGGCGTGGAAGGGCTCGGCGACGGCCATGCCGAGGACGTGCTGGGCGAGCACGTCGAGCGCGCCGTCGCGGAGGGGCGGGGTGTCCTGGTCTCCGAGATAGTTGGCGTTGAGGGCGGCCTGGCACTCCATCACCTCGAACCGGTTGGAGGGGACGAGGATGGCGCGCGAGGGCTCGTCCATGCGGTGGTTGGAGCGGCCGATGCGCTGGGCGAGCCGCGAGGCCCCCTTCGGTGCGCCCACATGGACGACGAGATCGACATCGCCCCAGTCGATGCCGAGATCGAGGGTGGAGGTGGCGACGACGGCTCTGAGCTCGTTGCGGCTCATGGCGGCCTCGACGCGCCGGCGCTGCTGAACGTCCAGCGAGCCGTGATGGAGCGCGATGGGGAGGGTCTCGTCGTTGATCTTCCAGAGCTCGGAAAAGAGAAGCTCGGCCTGGAAGCGCGTGTTGACGAAGAGGAGCGTGGTGCGGTGGGCTTTGATCGTCTCGTAGATCTCGCCCATGGCATAAAGGCAGGTGTGGCCCTGCCAGGGCACGCGCTCGACGGATTTGAGGATGGTGATCTCGGGCTTCGCACCGCCGGTGACTTGAATGAGGTCGGCCCTGTTGTCGGCGTCGGGGGACTGGGGGACGAGCCAGCGGCAGAGCTCTTCCGGCTCGGAGACGGTGGCGGAGAGGCCGACGGTCTTGAGGTTCGGCGCAAGGGTTCTGAGGCGCGAGAGACCGAGGGCGAGGAGATGGCCGCGCTTGGAGGTGACGAGGGCGTGGAGCTCGTCGAAGATCACGTATTGGAGGTCGGCGAAGAAGTCGCGCGCGCCCTTCTGGGCGATGAGAAGCGAGAGCTGCTCGGGCGTCGTCAGCATGATGTCGGGCGGCTTCAGCTTCTGGCGCTGGCGCTTGACCTGTGAGGTGTCGCCGGTGCGGGTCTCGAGCGTGACGGGAAGGCCCATCTCGGCGACGGGGCGCTCCAGATTGCGGCGGATATCGGTGGCGAGCGCCTTCAGCGGCGAGATGTAGAGCGTGTGGATGCCGCGCGGGCGCGTGCCGGGCTTCGGACGGGGGCGGTCGGCGAGATCGGTGAGGGAGGGCAGGAAGCCGGCGAGCGTCTTCCCGGCCCCGGTGGGCGCGATGAGAAGGACGGAGCGGCCAGCTTGCGCGCGCGACAAGAGATCGAGCTGGTGGGGCCGCGGCGCCCAGCCATTCGTAGCGAACCACTTCAGAAACGGCTCGGGAAGGGTCGCCGGGGAGGTGGTTCCTGTGTCGAGGATCGGGGCAGGGTGGTCGTTCAAGGCTCGGCTCGATGCTTTCCTTCGTCGGCGAACGGATGTGGACAGCACTGCCCAAGGGACAATCTGTGTCGGCGAAGGGATTTTTCGCGTCACGCCAGCGGTTGTCAGCCGCGCGGGGCGCAGCGACGGCAGTCTTCGCCGATCATCCGGGAGAGATAATGCGGCCGATCACCGTTCTCACTGCGTGCCTTTGCCTCGTCTTCGCGACGCTCGGCGCCTACGCTCAATCGTCGGGTTCAAGCTCGGGCTTCGGGTCTTCGGACCCCTCGGGTTCGTCGGGCCCGGCAACGAGGTGGTTCACGGTGGACAGCCTGAACGCGGGACTGCCGGAGATGCCCGCCTTCGTCGACCGGGACACGCCGCGGGGCATGATGGAGACGTTCTGGTTCGCCGGCGAGGCCGAGGACTGGGATCGGGCGATGCACACGCTCAACCTCAACGAAGTCGCGCAGGAGATCCGCGCCGACGTCGCGCCAATGCTCGCCGAGCGGCTGTTCGACATCCTGCAGCGCGGCTACGTGCTCGACTGGAACACGTTCTCGGACCGACCGGACGCGCTGAACGCGAACACCACGACCGAGAACCCGATGGCCGGCGAGCCGCGCCGCTCGATCCGCATTACGACGCTGGACCTGCCGGACCGACCGGCCTCGATCCGCATCGAGCGCGTGAAGACGCCGGACGGCGATCCGGTCTGGGTGTTTTCCGACGAGACGGTGGTCAACATCAATCAGCTCTACGAGGTCTACGGACCCTCTGAGCTGGAGCTGGCAATGCCGGCGATGTTACGCCAGAACGCGTTCTGGACGCTGAAATGGTGGGAAGTGGTGGCGCTGCCGCTCGTCTGTCTCGTCGGTATTCTCGTCGCTGCTTGGGCGTACCGTGCAATCGGTCGTGCGCGTCGGCGCAAGCCCCGGCCAATGGTGCGAGAGATCCTGGAGTCGGTGCAGATACCGGTGGCCCTGTTCGCCTTCGTCGGCATCTTCGCTCTGGTGAAAGAGTTCCTGTTCACGTTTTCAGGGCCGGTGAGCCGTTTCGTCGGACCGCTTCAATCGCTGCTCTTCGTGATTGCGCTTGCGCTGATCGCGGTCCGGATCGTCGATGCGGTGCTGGAGCGTCTCGTCACCGACAATATGGACGACATCACCGCAAACCAAGACGCCGATACGCGTGATCTCTACACCAACATCTCGGCGGTGCGCCGGGTCGCGGTGGTGGTGGCGATCCTCGTGGGAGCAGCGATCATCCTGATCGAGACCAACGCGTCGGATACACTCGGCTTTTCCCTGCTGGCCTCGGCCGGCGCGATCGGACTGATCCTCGCCTTCGCGGCCCGGACGATGTTGTCGGACATCATGGCCAGCCTGCAGATCGCGATCGCCAAGACCGCTCGCATCGGCGATGCGATCTACTGGCAGGACAACTGGTGTTACGTGGAAAAGATCAAGTTCACCCATGTCCAGGTGCGCTCCTGGGACCATCGTCGACTGATCATTCCCGTGTCGGAGCTGGTGTCGAACACGTTCGAGAACTGGTCGAAGCAGGACCCGAAGATCGTAAAGCTGGTGGAACTGCGGCTCGATCACCGCGCGGACGTGGATGAACTGCGCCGGGTGTTCTCGGACTTCGTCGAAGGCGAGGAGGACATCCTCGAGAAGTCGGAAGCGAAGGTTCAGGTGGTCGGTCACGACCATACCGGTATGCTCGTACGCTTCCTCGCTCCAGCGCCCGATCCCGCGAGGGGCTGGAACATGCAGTGCCGGATGCGCGAACGTCTGCTTCGAGAGGCCGCGGGCCTGGAAGACAAGGTCGGCAAGGAGCCGGCTGGCCAGGCGGCGTACTTCCCGCGAGAACGGGAGGTTCTAGTCGGGGAATTCGATCAGGTGGATCGGGAGAATGTCTGATCGAGGATGTCGACGCGGCGGGCGGTCCGGAACTGACCGTTCACCCATGCGCCCGAAACGCGTCTTCCCGCCGGCCGTTGGATGGACGGGAAAAACAAGGGAGCGGAAGACATGGTGAAATGTATCAAACTCGAGAAGCCCGGCGGGCTCGACCGGTTGCAGGTCGCGGAGATCGACGATCCGAGGACACCGTGGCCAGACGAGATCACGGTGCGCATCCACGCATCCTCTTTGAATTTTCATGACTACGGCATCGTTTCAGGCAAGTCGCCGACCGAAGACGGGCGTATCCCGATGTCGGATGGTGCGGGCGTCGTGGAGGAAGTCGGATCCGACGTGACGGATTTCGCAGTCGGCGATCACGTGGTCTCATGCTTCTTTCCATTATGGGAAGAGGGTCCGCCACGGATTGCCGATTTCTCAACCACGCCCGGTGACGGGATCGACGGCTATGCTCGCGAACGCGTGACCTATCCAGCGCGTGCCTTCACCAAGGCGCCGCACGGCTACAGCCACGAAGAGGCCGCAACTTTGACGACCGCCGGTTTGACCGCCTGGCGGGCACTCGTCGTCGACGGCGGGATCAAGGCTGGCGATACGGTACTCATCCTTGGAACGGGCGGGGTCTCGATCTTCGCTCTCCAGATGGCCAAGGCGTTCGGGGCGAGCGTCATCGCAACGTCGTCGTCAGACGAAAAACTGAAGCGGCTGAAGGAGATGGGCGCGTCCGAAACCATCAACTACGAGTCCAACCCCGACTGGGGCTCGACGGTCGCGGAAATGACCAACGGGCGGGGCGTCGATCATGTGGTCGAGGTTGGTGGACCTGCCACCCTGCCGCAGTCGATCAAGGCCTGCCGTATCGGCGGTCACATGGCATTGATCGGCGTCCTGACCGGCCGGGCCGGTGAAATTCCAACGGCGGCAATGATGGCTCGCCAGCAGGTCCTCAAGGGCCTCATCGTGGGAAGCCGTCAGCACCAGCGCGACATGGTGCGTGCGCTGGAGGTGACAGGGATCCGCCCGGTCATCGACACCACGTTTCCGCTGGATCAGATCGCGGATGCCTTCCGGCACGAGGAAGCGGGCAAGCATTTCGGCAAGATTTGTCTGTCGATCTGAGCATGCAGCCAGGTCTGCTAGATCTTCGGTTAAGAGCGCCGCGGCCATGCCAGGCAACTCTTAAAGAACGCCGCCCGACCGGGCGGCGTTTCTCGTTCGGCTTTGCAGGCGGTTCTCAGTTCATACCTTCCCGACGTGCGCCTGCGATCATCTTGCGGGCGATATGGCGGACAGCCTCGTCGTCCTTGGTATCGTCATTGGCGGGATCGCCGAGATAGTCGAGGCTGTCCTCGATGAAGGACAGAAGGCCCGGATGTTGATTCTCCACGTACTCGATAAGTTTGAAGAGGATATGCTCGCTCGCTATCTCGCGCTGGCGCGCCATCACCGCATTCTCGTTTGCCATGCTCGTCTCCTTGATGGTGGTCCTTCGGCCAACACGGGAGCAGCGATTTCGTGCCGTCCAGGCAAGCGTCCTGCGACAGGGCGCCTCACTTCGCGAGGTACCTGTCAGTCCGGTGATTGATGGCAAGGAAGCCGTTGAGGCAGACGGCGCCAAGGATGGAGTAGAGGACAGAGACCCAGTCGACGACCGCGAAGGCGAGGCCGAGGATGACGAGGTCGATGGCAAGCTGGGTGAGGCCGGCGCGCCAGCCGAGCTTGTCCTGAAGATAAATCGCAAGGATGCCTGCACCGCCAAGACTTGCGCGATGGCGGAAGAGGGCGAGCAACGCGAAGCCGATGAGAAGGCCGGCGGTGACAGCGCCGACGGCCCGGTGGACCTCGCCGAAGGTGAAATAATCAGGCTGGATGGCCGTTGCGGCAGAGAGGAGCGCGATGGCGGTGAAGGTCTTGATCGTGAAGGCTTTGCCCATACGCATGGCGGCGAGGACGTAGAACGGCAGATTGATGAGGAAGAAGGCGAGACCGACATTGAGGCCGGTCGCATAGGAGGCAATAAGGGCAAGGCCTGCGACACCGCTCGTCAACAGGCCGAGATGGGCGAGGATCGCGATGCCAAGAGTTGCGAGGACGACGCCGGTGACGATCGCCTGTGCGTCCTCCAGCGGTGTGTGATGTGTCGGCGTCGCGTGCCAGTCGCCGAACCGCCAGCGGATGGGATGGAGCGCTTCGGACATTCCCTCGGCCGTCTTCGGATCGGGATGGTGGGGCGTCCGGGAGCCGTTTTCGTCGGTCATCAAGGCGGACTCGTGCTGCACTGCGATAAGCGAGACTAAGTGCGGCGGAAACGGATTGCCAGCGGCGAAGCACCTCTATCGTGGGCGGCGATCGCGCCTATCTTTGAACGAATGAAAGCCGACGATCTCCTCCACCCGACGCGCAAAGGACTATACTGCCCGCCGGGCGATTTCTACATCGATCCCGTGGGCAAGGTGGACCGCGCTCTTGTGACCCACGGCCATGCCGACCACGCGCGGCCCGGCAACCGCGCCGTGATGGCGACGCGGGAGACGCTTGACATCATGGCGATCCGCTACGGCGAGGATTTCTGCGAGACGCGGCAGGTCGCAGAACTTGGCAAGACGACGACGATCGGCGATGTGACGGTGAGCTTCCACCCGGCCGGCCATGTGTACGGCTCGGCGCAAATCGCGGTGGAATGGAAGGGAATGCGGATCGTCGCATCCGGCGACTACAAACGGCGGCGCGATCCGACCTGCGCAGCCTTCGAGCCGGTCAAGTGCGATGTCTTCATTACCGAGGCGACGTTCGCGCTTCCGGTATTTCGACATCCTGATACGGCGGCGGAGGTGGAGAAGCTGCTCGTCTCAATGCGACGGTTTCCGGAACGGGCACATATCGTCGGGGCGTATGCGCTCGGCAAGGCCCAGCGGGTGATCCGGCATGTGCGAGAAGCGGGCTACGACAAGCCGATCTACATTCACGGGGCGCTGAAGAAGCTCTGCGACTTCTACCAGCATGAGGGTATCGAACTCGGCGAGTTGCGCCCGGCGACGATCGAGACCGGCAAGAAGGGCGATTTCGCCGGCGCGTTGATCGTTGGCACGCCCTCGGCCTTCGCCGACAAATGGGCCCGGCGGTTTCCAGATCCGGTGGCAAGCTTCGCCTCAGGCTGGATGCGGGTGCGTCAGCGGGCGCGACAGCGCGGCGTCGAACTGCCGCTCATCCTGTCGGATCATTCCGACTGGGACGAGCTGACACAGACAATCAAAGATGTGGAGGCGGAAGAAGTGTGGGTCACGCACGGGCGAGAAGAAGCCCTGGTGCGCTGGTGCGAACTCCAGGGCGTTGCGGCGCGCCCGCTTCATCTGGTCGGCTACGAGGACGAGGCGGAGTGACCCTCTCCGCCTCGAGCGGTCTTCTGCCTATTCAGGAACGGTAACGCCTTCGTTCTGCTGCGGATCGGACTCTTCCGGCGTTACGACCTCGCTGCCGCTGGCACCCGTATCGGATGCCGGTGCTTCGATCGTGTCGGTCTGTTCGAGAGAACCGTCGGGCGACGTGGCAACGCCAATGCTGCCGACGATCATGTATCCGAGGACGATCAGGGCGACGCCGGCGATGAGGACGATGAGGATCGGTCGACCCGTGCGGCCCTGCTTGGCGTCGGTTTCGTTCAGTTTTTTCACCATTACCTAATGTTTTCCGAGATTAGTAGCGGTCCGTCGATGGACACGCTTGGAAGAACGCAACGAGGGAATGGCAGCATTGTTTCGCAAGAGCGAAATCAATCCATTTTGACTTCTACAGGGGAGGCAAAACGCCACAGATCCAAGGTCTGAAGCCATTTACCGCGCTGCGGTAAAGCGACAAGGTTCTCGAATCGTGATCAAATTCGCCGAGAGAACCCGATGCCGTTTCGTCAAGGACGCTGCTGGACGAGACGCCGGTTCTTGTCATCGGACGTCTTCTGGATGACCAGATTGAACCGGTTCGCGGCGCCGACTTCGCGTTCGAAGTTGAAAGCGAGCGCTCCTGCAGTCGCCTTGGCGTCCTCAAGTCTTGCGACGCTTTCAACGAAACCGGAGGGCGCGGTGACCTTGCCGACCGAGAGCGCTTCGTCAAGTTCCTTTGTCAGGACCTCGCTCGCATCGTCGGCGGCCTTCTCGTCTTCGAGGTCGAGCTTGATACGAATGGTGTCGACTGCAGCGCCTGCCGGTCCGCGAGCGATCTGCGCGATCGAGAAGCCCTCGCCGTTCTGGCTGGCATAGCATTCGTTTTCGCCGGCAAAGAGTGGGCTTTCTTCCCAGACAGCGGCCTTGCCTCCGCCCGCACCGTTACCAAGGGTCTCGCAGAGGGTATCAGGTGAAGCGGACACGATGCCGGTCTCTTCCACCTTTTCCGGCTCGGCTGGCTTCACCGGTTCCGCTACTTTGGGTTCAGGGGCGACCCGTTCCAGGGCGACGGTCTTGAGGAGCCGCGGCTCGGCGGCGGCGATTTGTGTGGCGGCAGAGCGGTCTGCATTGACGAGTTGCGCCGCACCGGCGACTTGGCGTTTCGTTTCGGCGTTGATCGCGGCGAACTGGACGGTCTGGAACGCATCGCTGCTGCGCACTGCGAAGGCGACCCCGGATATGGCAACCGCAAGAAGCATGAAGCGGAAAGTCGTGGTGCCGAGAAAGCGAACTGCGATTTCGCTGGGGGTCTGATGTTCGCCAACAAGGCGTTTGAAGGCGAGGAAGCGCTCGGCTCCATTCCATCGAATCACGGTCGAGATCCTCCGTGCGAACAATCCGGCAATCCGCTTCCCCTAGAGAGCTACGCGAAGACGGGTCTTGCGCATGGTTGGAGAAGCGATGACGCGGAGAGTGGAATCATCGCGACCGTTTACGACGGCTTGCGCTGATTCATCCCCCATCGTGTGATGCTTACGCAACGAATTCGTTCAGAAGAGGGCGATACTGGCGGCGGCGGATCGCGGAGCGGCGCGAACGCAAGTTTCACAACGGTTTCGGCAGGGCGAGACAGAGCTAAAGATCGAGCGAGCCGGCGAGGCTCAGCGGCGCTCGATCACGTAGTCGAGAAGATGGTTGGCGTAGTAGACGTAGCCATCGGCCGATGCGTGGAAGCCGTCGCGCGAGAAGCCCAGCGGTTCGACGCGCGGCAGGGTGGTCGCAACGACGGCGCCGCGCTCGAAGCACAGCGCGGTTCCCATGCGCCGGATGATCCGGGCTCTCAGTTCGAGGACGTGCGCGAGCGCGCGGGGCAGGGCGGGAACACGCTTCATGTCGACCGGCGGCGACCAGACGAGCCGTGCTTCGGGCCATTTCGCGCGCAATGCGTAGAGAAGCGTTCCGAAGCCTTTCTTGAAGCGTTTCGCGCCATGAAAATTCTTGGCGTCGTTGGTGCCGATCATCAGGACGATGTGGGTGAAGGCCTCACGGGCAAGATTGGGAACCACGTGGTCGCGGACATCGGTGGAGACGGCGGAATTCGCCCCGGCCGTGCGCCAGAAGACGGAGCGGCCGGTGATGGCGAAGATGCGTTCGGCGAGCTTCGGCCCAAGGGAATCTTCGATGCGATCGACGCCGACGCCGGCCGCGCTGGAATCGCCGATCACGAGAAGGCGAACGGCGGCGTCCTTGATCGAGGAGGTGCCGACGAAGCCGGTAAGCTGGCCGAGCGGTGGGCCCATCCGGACAATGCGCCTGCGAGCCCGTATCCCCTGCCAGACATAGACCGGTAGCATCAGCCAGGAAATGAGCGCGGTCTTGCCGGAGGCCGCGATGCCGCCTGCGGCGAACCCGTCGAACGGAGGGACGACCTCCTCGAAGCTCAGTTGGCTCATTCCTTCAGGACCTCCACTCCAGGCAAGGCCTTACCTTCCATCCATTCGAGGAAGGCTCCGCCCGCCGTCGATATGTAGCTGAAATCGTCGCTCACCCCGGCCTGGTTGAGAGCTGCGACCGTATCTCCGCCGCCCGCGATGGAAACCAGCTTTCCGGCGCGGGTCAACTCCGCCGCATGTCGCGCCGCGCCGACGGTCGCTTCGTCGAAGGGTTCGACCTCGAAAGCGCCAAGCGGGCCATTCCAAACAAGGGTCTTCGCCAGGTCGAGCCGGGCGACGACGGCCTTCAGTGAGAGAGGGCCCGCGTCGAGGATCATCATGTCCTCGGGTGTCTCTTCGACCGGGACGGTTTCGGTCGGGGCGCCGGAACGCAGATGGCGGGCGACGACGGCGTCGGTCGGCAGAAGGATCTCGCATCCTTTCTCCTCGGCGCGGCTCATGACGGAGCGGGCCGTGTCAGCGAGGTCGTGTTCACAAAGCGATTTGCCGATGTCGACACCCTTCGCGGCGAGGAAAGTATTGGCCATGCCACCGCCGATGACGAGGTAATCGACCCGGTCGAGGAGATTGGTGAGAACGTCGATCTTGGTCGAGACCTTCGAGCCTCCGACGATAGCAACGACGGGCTTCTCGGGGGCTTCGAGGCCGGCCTGCAGCGCCTCGATCTCGGCCTGCATGGTCCGGCCGGCATAGGAGGGGAGATGGTGCGCGATCCCTTCCGTCGAGCCATGGGCGCGATGGGCCGCCGAGAACGCATCGTTGACGTAGATATCGCCGAGAGAAGCGAGACTTTCGGCGAATTCCGCTTCGTTCGCTTCCTCGCCGGCGTGGAAGCGAGTGTTCTCGAGGAGAACGACGTCGCCGTCCTTCAGCATTTCAATGATGCCGGCGGCGACCGGGCCTATGCAGTCGTCGGCGAAGCCGACAGGTTTGCCGAGACGGTCGGACAGGACAGGGGCGATGGGCTTCAGTGACATTTCCGGGTTCGGCTTACCTTTCGGGCGGCCGAAATGGGCGAGCAGGATGACCCGGGCACCTTTGTCAGCGAGTTCGGCGATGGTCGGCAGCGCGCGATCGATGCGTGTGGCGTCGGTGACCTTTCCGTCTTTCATCGGCAGATTGAAATCGACGCGAACGAGGACTCGTTTTCCTGTGACGTCCGCATCGTCGATCGTTCTGAACTGGAAGGTCATATTGAGATCGAGTCCAACTCTTTCGTTTACCCAGACTTTCGCCAGAAGGTCCGCTCCGGCATGCGGCGTCTTTGTACGGTTTCAGCCATGCTCGCGGCAAGCGAAGAAATTGCTTCGAGACATGCCGAATGCCGAGGTTCGAGCATTCGTCCGGCTCGCCTAATCCTTCGACCTCGTGCCTTTGAACAGCCGGCCAAGCGCCGAACGGCCGCTTCCGGTCGTTCTGAGGAAGGTGAGCAGGGTGTCGTCCGGGGGCGAGAGCGAGAGGCCGGCGCTGACGATCACGCCGTCGGCGTCGGTCTCGCGCACGATGAGTTCGACCGGCCCGATCGGAGCGCGATCGCCATAGGAGGGGTAGCCTCCGAGCCGTCGCGACATGACCTCGGCGATAGTCATCTCGTTTTCCGTATCGTCGAGTTCGAAGCCATAGGCCTCTGCCAGAGAAGAGGCCTGGGAGTCCGGATTGACGGTGAATTCTCCGAAGAATTCCTCGTCGTCCTCCGCGACGGGGGTGCGGCTGGCGAAGAGCCGGTCGAGGAGCGGTGGAAAGCGCGGCGATATGAAGAGATAGACGTGGTCGCCAGGCTGGAGGCGTCCGGCATACTGGTAGCGCATCGAACGGCCATTGCGGATGACGAGCGAAGGCCTCGCCCAGCGCGGAACGCGTGAACCTGTGGCGACCGGACTTCCCTCGACGACGCGGTAGGACAGGAGTTCATGATCGGCCGCGCCCGGAAGTTCGAGTTCGAATTTCTCGACCGGGCCGATGCGTGGGGGCACGGTAAGCCGCAACCAGCGCGCGACGCTCGCCAGCGTCCAGCCCTGCAGAAGCAGAGAGGTGAGGACGATGACGAAAGCGATGTTGAAGAATGCGTAGGAACCTTCGATCTCGCCAAGGATCGGCAGAATGGCGAGGAGAATTGATACCGCTCCGCGCAGGCCCACCCAGGATACGAACAGGGTCTCCCTTCGCCGGAAGCCGAACGGCCAGAGGCACATCGAGACCGCGACGGGGCGTGCGATGAAGATAAGGAAGAGGGCTAGTATGATGCCCGGAATCAGGATCGCGTCGAAATTTCGTGGCGTCGCGAGGAGGCCGAGGATGAGGAACATGATGATCTGAGCGAGCCAGGTCATGCCTTCCTGAAATCGCCGGATCGATGGAGCTCGCTTCAGCCCCGCATTGCCCGCGTAGAGACCGGCAACGTAGACGGCAAGAAAGCCCGAACCGCCGAGGGCGCCCGTCAGTGCGAAGACTGCGATCGAAAGTGCGAGGATCAGGATCGGCAGGAGGCCGCGGTCGACGGAGAGCTTCGCGATGAAAAAGGCGATTCCCCGTCCCCCGAGAAGGCCGGCGACGAGGCCGAGCCCCATCTGCTGGACGAAGCCGAGAAGGACGCTGAGGCCAAGCTGTTCGAAACCACCGCCAGTGCTCAACAGTTCGACGAGAGCGATGGTGAGGAAGATTGCCATCGGATCGTTGGTGCCGGATTCGATCTCAAGCAGAGAGCGGATGCGATCGCGAAGGACGATGCCGCTGGTCTTCAAAAGGAAGAAGACGGCGGCAGCGTCCGTCGAGCCGACGATTGCGCCGAGCAGCATGCCCTCGAAAAGCCCAATGCCGAGCAGCCAGTCAGCGGCGATGCCGAACAGGATCGAAGTGCCGAGGACGCCAATGGTGGCGAGTGTCAGCGCGGGCGCGGCCGCCTGGCGGAACGTCGAAATCGGGGTCTGGAAACCGGAGTCGAAGAGGATGACTGCGAGCGCCAGCGTTCCGATAAAATAGGCGAGACCGGCATTGTCGAATTCAAGGCCAAGACCGTCCGTGCCGGCAATCAGCCCGACGGAGAGGAAGAGCAGCAGCAGCGGCGTGCCGAAGCGGGAAGCGAGCAGGCTGGAGAAGGCCGCCAGAAGGACGAGGACGGTGCCGACGAGGATGACGAGGTAGAGGTCTTCGAGCATCGGAATCCTGCCGGGCGGCCCTTTGGTCGATGGCCTTCACAAGAAAAGGCCGCGCGACCGTCCGAACCATGCGCTTGGATGGAGAAGCGTGCGAAAGGGGGATATGCGCCGCGTGGCGCGCCCGGCTACCCGTCCGAAGCGACGGTAGAATCGAAAACGGGCCGCATGCAGCGACCCGTCCGATGAAACCTGTGCTGTTCCCGCGTTTTCAGCCGGCGTTGTGCAGGGCAATCGCCATGTCTGACATGCGGTTCGAGAAACCCCATTCATTGTCGTACCAAGACAAGACGGAGACGAGCGTGCCGTCCATGACCTTGGTCTGGTCCATATGGAAGATCGAGGAATGGGGGTCGTGATTGAAGTCGATCGAGACGTTCTTCTCGTTGGTGTAGGCGAGGATGCCTTTGAGCGGACCGTCTGCCGCCGCCTTGATGGCGTTCTTGATCTCATCGACGCTGGTAGAGCGCTTGGCAACGAATTTAAGGTCGACGACCGAGACGTTCGGTGTCGGTACGCGCATGGCGAAGCCGTCGAGCTTGCCGTCGAGCTCCGGCAGGACGAGGCCGACGGCCTTGGCTGCGCCGGTAGAGGTCGGAATCATCGAGAGAGCGGCGGCGCGACCCCGGTAGAGATCCTTGTGCATCGTGTCGAGCGTCGGCTGGTCGCCCGTATAGGAATGGATCGTCGTCATCATGCCTTTCTCGATGCCGATGGCTTCGTGAAGCACCTTGGCGACAGGCGACAGGCAGTTCGTGGTGCAGGATGCATTCGAGACGACCTTGTGTTCGGCCGTCAGCTTGTCGTGGTTGACGCCGTAGACGACGGTGAGATCTGCATCGGTTCCGGGTGCCGAGATGAGCACCTTCTTTGCGCCGGCGTCGAGATGGGCGGCAGCCTTATCGCGAGCGGTGAAGAGGCCGGTGCATTCGAGCGCTACGTCGACGTCGAGATCGCCCCAGGGAAGGTTCTTCGGATCGCGCTCGGCAGTGACGCGAATGGGACCACGACCGACATCGATGGTCTCGCCGTCGACCTTCACCTCACCCGGGAAGCGGCCGTGCACCGAGTCGAAGCGGATGAGGTGCGCGTTGGTTTCGACGGGTCCGAGATCATTGATGCCGACAACCTCGATATCGGTGCGGCCCGACTCGACGATCGATCGGAGGATGTTACGGCCGATGCGGCCGAAGCCGTTGATTGCGACGCGGACTGCCATGGATAGGGGTCTCCCGGAACTTCAAGGGTCTCGAACACTGCCGGACTTGCGACCGGGCGTTGGCCATCCACGTAATGCCAAGCCTTCCCGCGATCAATCGCAAATACCATGAGCTTTGGTGATGGTATGAACGCATTGCGCTGATCGACGAGGAAGCAGGGTCTACGACCGAAGCGTGCCGACAGCGTAGGTGAGGCGGGCGAGGCGAATGCCCTATGCATGGCATAGAGGGACGAACGCATAGCAGAGGAAGCAAGGGATCCCGCATGCCCAAGATCGCCCGCCTCTTCAAGGCAGCAATTCTAGGCTGGTGGAACGACCGGGCTTTGAGCCTTGGTGCGGCGATCTCTTTTTATGCGCTGTTCTCGCTGGGACCGGTGCTTCTGGCGAGTGTGACGATCGCCGGGCTCTTCTTCGGGCAGGACGCGACCCGGCTTGCGGTCGTCGACGAAGCGGGCGCGCTGATCGGGGCCGATGCGGCGGGCGCGCTCGACTCCATGCTGAGCGCGGCAACGCAATTCGGCACAGGTTGGTTTTCGGTGCTGTTCGGTATCGGGATGTTCTTCGTGCTGGCAACCGGCGCGATCGTCGAACTTCAAGACGACCTCAACATCATATTCCGGTCTGAACCGAAATACGGGGACTTCTGGACGATCGTGCGCGGCCGACTCATCAGCCTCGCTCTGGTGCTGACACTCGGCTTCCTCCTTTTGATATCGCTGGTGATCGATGCCGGCTTAACGGCGCTGTCAAACTATATTCTTGATCGGTTCGAGGATCTCACAGTTCTTATCCTAGGGCTCAACATCCTGTTTAGCTGGGCTGCGGGGACGACACTCTTCGCGCTGATCTTCAGGCTCCTGCCGGACAAGCGGCTGGAATGGCTGACGGTGATCGTCGGCGCGGCGCTGACGGCCGCGCTCCTGGAGATCGGAAAGTTCGCGATCGGCCTCTACATCGGCCAGAGCGGCATCACGTCGACCTATGGTTCGGCGGCCTCGCTCGTGACGATCTTGCTCTGGATTTTCTACACCTGCCAGATCTTCCTGTTTGGCGCCGAATTCACCTGGGCTTATTCGGTCGAGCGGGGAACGTCCGAGGGCGAACAGCGGCTCCAGCGTATTTGAAGGCTATTCCTCCGTCTCCTCGCTGTCCTTCGGGTTGGGATCCATACGCTCGCGGACCTGCCGCACCACCTCGTCGGCTGTGATGCCGAAATGGGTGTAGAGTTCCCCCGCTTTGCCGCTGGCCCCAAAACCGTTCATGCCGACGAAGATGCCGTGCCGGCCAATGAGCGCGTCCCAGCCCTGCCGGACGCCGGCCTCGATCGCAACCTTCAGGGATGGATCGTCGAGGAAGGCGGCGCGATAGGTCTCAGTTTGGGCCTCGAAAAGCTCGAAACAGGGAACGGAAACGACACGCGTCGGGTAGCCGTCCTGTTCGAGCGATTTCTGGGCCGCGACGGCGATCTCGACCTCGGTGCCGGTGGCGAAGAGCGTGACCTTCGCCTCGCCATGGGCCGACACGAGTTCGTAGGCGCCCCGCGAAGACTTGTTCTCGTCGTGCTCGTCGGTCCTCAGCGCAGGAACTGCCTGGCGTGACAGGGCAAGTACAGTGGGCCGGTCCTCGGATTCGAGTGCCAGATGCCAGCATTCCAAGGTCTCGACGATGTCGGCGGGCCGCATGACGGCAAGGTTGGGAATCGCGCGAAGGGCCGCGAGATGTTCGACTGGCTGGTGGGTCGGGCCGTCCTCGCCGAGGCCGATCGAATCATGCGTCAGCACGTAGACGACACGCAGGCCCATCAGGGCTGAGAGACGAATTGCGCCACGGGCATAGTCCGAGAAGGCGAGGAAGGTGCCGCCATAGGGTATGACGCCTCCGTGCAGTGCGAGACCGTTCATGATTCCGGCCATGGCGTGTTCGCGAATGCCGTAATGGATGTAGCGACCGTCGTGGTTCTCGGCGGAGAGAACCCCAAGGCCTTCGGTGAGCGTGTTGTTCGAACCGGTCAGATCCGCGGAGCCGCCGAGGGTTTCGGGTACGATCTCGTTGATGACCTCCAAGGCCATTTCGGAAGCCTTGCGGGTCGCGACCGCGGGGCGCATCTCGTTGGCGTTTCGCTTGGCCCGCTCGATGCGCTGCTGGAGACCGCTTGGGAGGTCGCCGCGATGGAGCCGGTCGAACTCGCCGCGCTGTTCGGCGTCGAGAGCGGCGTGCCGCTCCTCCCACTTGCGGCGGGCCGCGGCTGATCTCAAGCCGGCTATGCGCCACTGATCTGTGATGTTGGCGGGCACTTCGAACGGCTCGTGCGGCCAGTCGAGCGTTTCGCGCATCTGCTTGATCTCGTCCTCGCCGAGCGGCGAGCCGTGGGCCTTCGCTGTTCCGGCCTTGCCGCTCGCGCCGAAACCGATCGTCGTGCGGCAGTCGACGAGGCTGGGCTTGTCGGAGGCGTTGGCGGCTTCCAGCGCCGCCGCGATCTCGTCCTGGTCGTGACCGTCGCAGGAAAAGGTGTCCCAGCCGCTTGCCTGGAACCGGGCGAGCTGATCCGTTGCATCAGCGAGGGAGACCGCGCCGTCGATCGTGATGCCGTTATCGTCCCAGAGCATCGTGAGCTTGGAGAGCTTCAACTGGCCGGCGAGCGAGATCGCCTCCTGCGAGATGCCCTCCATAAGGCAGCCGTCGCCGACGAAGACATAGGTGCGATGGTCGACGAGCTCGTCGCCGAAACGCGCGGCAAGGTGGCGCTCTGCAATGGCCATGCCCACGGCATTGGCGATCCCTTGACCGAGAGGGCCCGTCGTCGTCTCGATCCCGGCCGCGTGGCCGTATTCGGGATGGCCTGCAGCCTTCGAGCCGAGCTGCCGAAAGCTACGGATCTCTTCGATGCCGATATCCTTGTAGCCGAGCAGATGGAGCAAGCTGTAGAGCAGCATCGAGCCATGGCCGGCGGAGAAGACGAACCTATCGCGGTTCGGCCATTCCGGCATCGTCGGGTCGAAGCGCATGAATCGGGTGAAGAGGACGGTCGCGATGTCCGCAGCGCCCAGCGGCAGGCCTGGGTGGCCGGAGCCGGCGTTCTCGACGGCGTCGGCACTGAGGAAGCGGATGGCATTCGCCATATCGCGCGCGGTTTCAGGAGTTGTCATGGATGTGCTCTAGCAGCTGGCGAAATCTGCGGAAGAGGCCCTTCGGGTCGTCACTTCAAAGTTCGCGCGGAGACATCACAGGGCGCGAAGGCTGTCAATGCAGTGAGAAACTCACCGCCGTTCGTGCGCGCCTCTTTCCTTTTTCTCTCTGGTTTCGCAGGGTAGGCAGACCAGACGGGTATCCGAAGCAAGGAGCGGACCGGGCGGCATGGTGGCCGATGACGAATTCGAGCGCAGCGAAGCACGGTTGCAGGCTGCCGTAAACGCCCTCTCGACGGCGATCGAAACACGGGTCGCCCGCGAGTCGGTGCTCGTCGACACCGAGGCCGTGATGCAGCGTATGACCGCCGATCGCGGAAGGCTTGCACGCGAACTCGATAATGCGCTCGCAAGGGCCGAACGGCTGGAACGTGTGAACCGCGAGGTCTCGCACCGGCTCGTCGACGCCATGGAGCGGGTGCGCGACGTGATCTCGCCGAGCGAATCGTGAGACCCGCGCCGGCATCGGGGGATCGTGAAGAGGGAAGAGTTGGACGGGGATGCCGCAGGTAGTCGTAACAATCGACGGTAAGACCTACCGCATGGCCTGTGGGCCGGGCGAGGAGGAGCATCTGCAGGATCTCGCCTCGGGGATCGAGGAGAAGATACAAGGGCTGAAGGACGGGGTCGGCCAGATCGGAGACCAGCGCCTGACGATCATGGCGGCGATTATGACAGCCGACGAACTTTCCGATGCTCACACCCGTATCAACACGCTCGAGGACGAGAACCGGACGCTGAAGAGCAAAGTATCGGCTCTCAACGAACGGATCGCCGACCTGCGCGGCCGCTGCGCCCGCGCCATGGACCGGACTTCCGAACTGCTGGAAAAACTGGCGAGCCGCATCTCCTGAAGACGCGACATCGTAACTCGACGGCCGGCCGTGTTCGTTGCACACGTGCGGCGCGGTACTATTGTTCGGCAGCGTCGATGGCGTGCAGCGAAGCGGATAGACATTCTATTGCAAGACAAAGCCTTCAGGGGTCTGACCCCAATCCTCTGCTCGCTATGGGCGCTTTGGCTTGCCGGCTGCGCCGGCGCGCTCAACGCAGTGACGAGCAGCGCCGGCTACAGCGTGGTCGAGGATGTTCGCTACATGCCGGGCGCCCGCGGGACGCTCGACCTTTACATTCCCGACGGAGCACAACCGGACACGCCGGTCGTCGTATTCGTTCACGGCGGTAGCTGGGATACTGGCAGCAAGGACATGTATCTCTTCGTCGGCCAGTCTCTCGCGAGCGAAGGGATCATCGTCGCGATCCCAAACTATCGGCTTTATCCCGCGGTTCAATTTCCAGGCTTCGTCGAGGATGCAGCGCGCGCGACAGTCGCGGTCTCGTCCTGGGCACAGCGAGGCGAGAACGGGCTTCCGGCCGGCCGCCATCCGTTCTTCCTGATGGGCCATTCCGCGGGGGCCGAGATTGCCGGGCTGCTGGCGACCGACGGGCGCTATCTTACTGATGCCGGCGGCTCGATCGGCGCGCTCGACGGTTTCGTCGGTCTTTCCGGTCCCTTCGACTTCTTGCCGCTGACCGAAGAGCGCTACAAGCGCGTCTTCCCGGAAGCGACCCGCGCGGCGAGCCAGCCGGTGAACTACATCGACGGCGATGAGCCTCCAATGCTCCTGATCCATGGCGGCGCCGATACCGTGGTCGATCCGAAGAACACGCGCTCGCTTGCGGCGAAGGCGCGGGCGGCGGGCATTCCGATCTCGGACCACATAGTGCCGGGCGTCGACCACACCGGCTCGATCAAGGCATTTGCGACGGCACTCGAACTTGGCGACCGATCGATCCGCGCCGACGTGATCGAGTTCGTGAGGCAGCGGTCGCGATGAGCGCGCCAGCGTCGGAGGCAGAGAGCGGTCTCGCGGCTTTCGAGCCGCGCGATCTCCCGGGCGCCGAGCCGCTCGAAGGTCGGCTCGTTACGGTGGAGCCGATCTTCGACGACCGCCGGTTCGGCGAACTCTTTGGCGCATTCCGGGCGGACGAAGCGGGCACGATCTGGCGCTGGCTCTCCGCCGGCCCGTTTTCAAGCGAAGCCGACTTCCTCACCTATGCAAGCGAAGTCTACTTCCGGGACGCTCATCGGTTCTACCATTTCATTCCGAAAGCCACAGGCCAATCCGCAGGCGTTGCAGCCTTGTTCCGGGCGGATCGCCCGAACGGGGTCATCGAAGTCGGCCATATCTGCTTCGGTCCAAGCCTTCAGCGGACGCCCGCGGCGACGGAGGGGCTCTTCCTGATCGCCAGGTACGCCCTCGGCGCCCTCGGCTATCGCAGGCTGGAATGGAAATGCGATAATGAAAACGAGCCCTCGAAGCGAGCAGCCGAACGGCTTGGTTTTCGTTACGAGGGATTATTCCGCCAGCATATGGTCGTGAAAGGTCGAAACCGGAATACTGCCTGGTATTCGATACTCGACCGGGAATGGCCTGCCTTGGAGCCGGCCTTTGAGCGCTGGCTCGACCCGGCAAGCTTCGATAGCGCAGGGCGGCAGCGGCGCCCGCTCGGCGACCTGACGGCCGAAGCGCTGGCGGCAATCCGTTAGGCTTCGGCGTTATCCGTTGGCGGAGACGATGGTCACGAATTCTTCGGACGGATAGATGCTCTCGTAGAGAACGCCGTCGCCCGGCATGAAACGCAGCACCGTCTGTTCGCTGTCATCTGCCATCTCCAGCGCTCCATCGGGGGTCTGACGCCATTTGGCGACCCGTTCGAGTGCCGGCGACCTCTGACAGTCGGGGCCAATGGGTGCAGCGATGAATTCCTCGGTGAGATCATCGGGCTTGACGATCCGGCAGGTCGCGCCGCTCCTGAGATCGATCATCCGCATGGCCGGAGAGGGCTGTTGCGTTGGCTGAACCTTTATCGAAGCTGTTGTCTTCGGATCGATAAGCGTCGCACCCGCCCGCGTCGTCTCGGACGGCAAAGGCGCGCCCTGAAGATTGGCGACGAGAACAACGGCGGCAATGCCCGCAATTGCGGCGGTTGCGACGAAGTTCATCATATGTGGCCCTCGAAAAACGCTTCATGTGGTCGGGCCCATTATCTCCCCCTAATCCTTAAGCGAAGGTTGAGGATTGAAAGGCGCTCTTAGGAAACCGATGGTCCGCGAAGGCGCACGGGGCCATCGATCGCGTGGCGGAAGCGAAAGTCTCTGCGCGGAATAATTCACCTTTGTTTAGACTTGCGAGCGGATGCCGGGCACATCGAAGAGTGCAGTGCAATAAAACAGTCGCATACTCATTCGGACATACATCTTGAACCGATTTAATACATAGTCAAACCGTTTGAATTGAAAAGGAAGACAATAAAATCGATTAGAGACCTGGCTTTGCTTACCATCTCTGCTGTTATACTGTTGTCACATCAATTGCATTGCGCTAGCTCTTGCAAGAACACGGTCCGCGTTTCTGCGGGCCGTAAACTTTTTGCGATGGGATGGGCACCATGAATGAGATCGGGACGCGGAACCCGCAGGCGGGCATCGAGACGACGGGACTTTCGAATCTCTCCTCGATCCGCTGGAATTTCTCGGAAGCTGAACTGGTCGAGGTCGCCGTGCGTCGCGGCGAAGGTCAACTGACGGCTCACGGCGCACTCAACGTCACGACGGGCAAGCACACCGGCCGCTCAGCCAAGGACAAGTTCGTTGTCCGCGATGAAGCGACTGAAAACGCGATCTGGTGGGACAACAACAAGCCCATGTCGCCGGACGCCTTCAGCCGTCTCTACGACGATTTCAGGGCCCATGCCGAGGGTAAGGACATCTTCGTTCAGGATCTGATCGGCGGCGCAGATCCGGCGATTGCCATCAAGGTTCGCGTGGTCACCGAGTTTGCGTGGCATGCCCTCTTCATCCGCAATCTGCTGATCCGACCGAGCGTGGAGGAGCTCCAAGATTTCGTGCCGGAGATGACGATCATCGATCTGCCGTCCTTCTCGGCCGATCCAGCGCGGCACGAATGTCGTTCGGAAACGGTGATCGGTTGCGATCTGGAAAAGCTTGTCGTTCTTATTGGTGGCACGTCCTACGGTGGAGAGATGAAGAAGAGCGTCTTCACGGCGCTCAACTACCGTTTGCCGAAGACCGGCGTCATGCCAATGCACTGCTCGGCCAATGTCGGAGGCAACGGCCAATCGGCGGTGTTCTTCGGCCTCTCCGGTACCGGCAAGACGACGCTATCGGCCGATCCGGAGCGCACGCTCATCGGCGACGACGAGCACGGTTGGGGAGAAAACGGCATCTTCAACTTCGAGGGCGGCTGCTACGCAAAGACGATCCGGCTGTCGGAAGAGAGCGAGCCGGAAATTTTCGGCACGACCCGCAAGTTCGGGACCGTTCTCGAGAACGTCGTGCTAGACCAGGATCGCGTGCCAGACTTCAACGACGGCACACTCACCGAGAACACGCGCGCAGCCTATCCACTGCACTACATCCCGAACGCCTCGAAGACCGGCCGTGACGGCCAGCCATCGACGATCGTGATGCTGACTGCCGATGCTTTCGGCGTGCTTCCGCCAATCGCTCGGCTGACGCCCTCCGAAGCAATGTACCACTTCCTTTCGGGCTATACGGCCAAAGTTGCAGGCACGGAAAAAGGCGTGACCGAACCCGAAGCGACCTTCTCGACGTGTTTCGGCGCCCCCTTCATGCCGCGCCATCCATCGGAATATGGCAATCTCCTGCGCGATCTGATCGCCAAGCACGATGTGGACTGCTGGCTCGTCAACACCGGCTGGACGGGCGGAGCGTACGGGACGGGCGAGCGCATGCCTATCAAGGCGACGCGCTGCCTCCTCGCCGCCGCGCTCGACGGCTCGCTGAAGGGAGCGCAGTTCCGCACCGACCCCTATTTCGGCTTTGCGGTTCCGGTTTCGGTCGATGGTGTCGAGGACCGCATCCTCGATCCGCGATCGACTTGGGCCGATCCGTCCGCCTACGATGCCCAGGCGGAACGTCTCGTCGGGATGTTTCAAGAAAACTTCCACCGCTTCGAGGAAACGGTCGACGGTTCGGTCCTGGAAGCGGCGCCAAATTTCAAAATGGCGGCTGAGTAAGGCCGCCAACTCACGCATCCACGTCCATCACTTCAATCGGCCCGCGCTAAATGCGCGGGCCGTTTTCGTTCGCGGGATAGAGCCAGCGAGGCTGCGGGCTTCAAGAGAAAGAGCAGAAGTCCATAATGATCCGTACCTGTTTCTCGCCGACCCGGACCCTTTGAATGCCCGAACCGCTCGAAATTACCAGCCGCATCACCATTCCCGAATATGAACTCTTCGAGCAGTTCGTGACAGCAGGGGGGCCAGGCGGGCAAAACGTGAACAAGGTGTCGAGTGCGGTACAATTGCGATTCTATGCGGCGCAGTCGGGGGCAATCTCATCGGATGCCAAGCGGCGGCTGATGCGGCTTGCCGGACGGCGCGCGACAAAAGAAGGCGAGGTGCTGATCGAAGCCTCGCGTCACCGCACCCAGGAGCGCAACCGCGACGATGCCCGCGAAAGGCTGCGTCAATTGGTGCTGGAAGCACTGAAGCCGCCACCCCCGCCGCGTAAGAAGACAAAGCCTTCAAGGGGCGCCGTGGAACGTCGCCTGAAGGCAAAGAAGGGTCGCGGGCATATCAAGGCGATGCGTGGCAAGGTCAACGAAAGCTAGACGGGAGGCGCTAACACCCTCGCGGTCGGCACCGTCAAACGGACGCGTCCGCCATGTGTTTGAAACGACATTGTGAACCTGCTTTCGGCAACCTGCGGCGTCGGCCAAACGTAGCAACGGCATACCCTGACCGCTGTCAAAAAACGAACGCGGGTACTTGATCTGGCATCGCGTTCAAACCGAGGAGCTCTCAATGTTCAAGATCCTTATACGCACCACCGCGATCGCTTCGCTGATCGCGGCGGGCGCGGTCTATGCGCAGACCGATAATCCTCCTGAAATGCCGAGCGAGTCCGGTGCGACGGAAAGCGAGACTGCGGCGCCCGAAGTCGAAAGCAATACTGTGGAGAGTGAAGCAGACTCGACCGAAGGCGATCCGAACGCAGCTGCAGAGCCAACGCCGGAAGCCTCCGAGGGCGAGGCTGAGGCGGCCGGAACTGGCTCCAGGACCGGTGAAATGCCTGTGGTCGGCGGCGCACCGATGGATCCCACGAAACCAATCGCGGAAAACGCGTCGGAGGCTGCCAATCTCACGACCCTGGTTGCGGCGCTGAAGGCAGCCGATCTCGTGGAGACACTCTCTGGCGCCGGTCCCTTCACCGTGCTTGCGCCGAGCAACGACGCTTTCGAAAAACTGCCCGAGGGAACGGTGGACGAGCTCCTGAAGCCGGAGAACAAGGAGCGGCTCACCAATGTCCTCGTCTATCACGTGATTCCCGAGGAGGCGACGTCAGAGGCACTAACGAAGCTGATTGAGGAGGATGGGGGCGAGCACCCGGTGACGACGCTGGAGGGCAGCGAACTGATCCTTTCGATGGACGGAGACACCATCGTCGCCACCGATCCACAAGGCAACGCGGCGCGGGTCACTCAAGCCGATGTCATGCAGTCGAACGGCGTCGTTCATGTGGTCGATACGGTGGTGATGCCGAGCGAATAAGCGGCTGCTTCGATTTCGGTTTTGTTATCCGAAATCCGTGGCGCAGGAGCGAAGTGAAACCAAGTCGCTACGAACTCGTCGTCGCGGAATTCTTGGACTGTGTCGCTGGTAGACGCATCAACGGAGAACGCCATGACGCCGTGGCGAAAGGCCTCGGCGTCATGAAACTTTTCAGAAACTGCTTCCGAACCTACCTGCAAGACAACAAAGAGATTCGCTGCATCCGCAAGGAGGGCGCAGCGAAAATCGAGGGAGTTCAATAATGCCTATGCCACGACGCACTTTTCTAGCATCTGCGACCGCACTCGCCGGCGCGGCTGCTGCCGGCCTGTTTCTGCGTGGGGGTGCGAACGCTGCAGACGAGAAGTTCCCAGTCTCGCTGACGGCGAAGGAGTGGCGTGAGCGGCTGACGCAAAGCCAGTTCGCCGTACTGCGCGAAGAGGCGACCGAGCCGCCGTTCTCCAGCCCGCTCAACAAGAACGAGGAAGACGGTATTTACGCATGCGCGGGCTGCGACAACCCGGTCTACTCGTCGGAAACCAAGTTCGAATCCGGAACGGGTTGGCCGAGCTTTTGGGCCCCGCTCAGCGAAAAGCAAATCGGCACGAAGACGGACTACAAGCTGATCTATCCACGCACCGAGGTTCATTGTGCACGCTGCGGGGGCCATCTCGGCCACATCTTCAACGACGGGCCCAAGCCGACGGGCAAGCGGCATTGCCTCAACGGCGTTGCGCTGAACTTCAAGCCGGGCGAGACGACGATCGGGTGACGGCGAACTCGCGGTGACTGGAGAAGGAAGCGCCGCGTTTCCCCCGGACGCGGCGTTTTTATTGGGGATTGCCGCTATCGCGCTGATTGAAGGTGAAGGGGCGGGACACCATATTCGAAGGGTCGGTGACGGTGCCTAGTTGGGCCGCTTCCGCAAAGGTCGCTTCACGAAGGATCTGAACCCGAGCGCCATGAGTCGAACCACCCTATTTTCCAGCCCGTTGCTTCTCGGATTTGACGGCATCGAGCGGACCTTGGAGCGGTTCGCCAAAGGGGGCGACGGTTACCCGCCCTACAATATCGAGCGTGTCGAGGCCGAGGCGGCTTCAGGATACGTTCAGATGATCCGTATTACACTCGCGGTCGCCGGTTTCCGGCCCGAGGACCTCGAAGTGGTGACGGAGGAAAACCAGCTGATCATTCGCGGCCGTCAGGCCGAGGAAGGCGAGCGGGTCTATCTTCATCGCGGGATCGCAGCGCGGCAGTTCCAGAAGGGCTTTCTGCTAGCCGATGGAATGGAAATCATCGGTGCACAACTGAAGAATGGCCTGTTGTCGATCGATCTGGCGAAGCCAGAACCGGAGCGGATCGTCAGACGAATAGAAATCGCGGTCGAGGAATGATCTTCGATCTCGAGCGTTTGCCTTACGAGGAGACGAACATGACTGACATGAACATCAACGACGTGACAGAAAACGATCTCGCAGCGCTCGGCGAGGGGAACATCGCCTATATGCGGCGGATGTCTTCCGACGAGATGATCAAGCGCTTTCCGGTTGCCAACCAGATCCAACCGGGCCTCGATCTCTGGGCGCTGTTCAGTGCCGATGGCACGCCGCTTGCCGTTTCGGACGATCCCGGTTCGATCCTGCAGAGCGCCAGCCAGAACGAGCTTGAAACCGTCAGCATTCACTGACGGCTTCAGCGAGCCGGGTTATTTTACAGATTGAGCGTCGCGCTTCCGTTGGTTCGGAGGCGCTTTTTCGTGGGCGATCGACATGATACACGTGCCTCAACGTGCCGCCCATGCATTCGGAATATGGACCGGCCAACGCCGCGGCAGAACGGCGACGATATCGAAGCGCGATGTGAGGCGGGCGTGGTCCGGTTGGCGACGGAGCCAGTGGTCGGCGGCATTCTCGATGCGCCGCTGAGTTTGGGGACCGACGGCCTCCATCGCCGCCTCGACGCTGCGGCGTGCCTTGACCTCGACAAAAGCGACGAGATCCCCTTTCCGCGCGATGAGGTCGATCTCGCCGCCTTTCACCTTGTAGCGGCGGGCAGAGATGCGAAATCCCTTCAGGAGAAGCGCGAACGCCGCGCGAAACTCTGCGACGTGACCGCGCCTGAAACGCGAGCGGCGCTCGGCTTTTTGCTGGACTCTGTCGCGGCGCTTCTGTCCGCTCATCCGTCGTCCTTCAGCGTGAGCGCGCGCTGATAGAGTTCGCGACGGGGAAGGCCGGTGAGGCGTGCCGCTTCCTGCGCGGCCTTGGCCGGTTTCATCTCTGCGAGTAGGCCTTCGAGGATACCATCGATATCGGCCTCGTTGGGCGGCGCGTCTTCGGCTGGCGGGGCGATGCAGACGACGATCTCGCCCTTCACCGTTTCCAAGGCCGCAAATTCTTCCGCAAGTTCGCGAAGCGAGCCACGGTAGATCGTTTCATGCATCTTCGTGAGTTCGCGGCAGACGGCGGCGGGGCGATCGCCTAACGCTTCCAACATCGCGGCAAGGCTCGCCGCGATGCGATGCGGCGCTTCGTAGAAAATGAGCGTACTCGGGATATGGAGCAGCTGCTCCAGCCGATCGGCGCGGGCCTTCTCCTTTGCTGGAAGGAAGCCGGCGAAGAAGAACGCGTCCGACGGCAGACCGGAGACGGCCAGTGCCGTCAGGACGGCCGAAGCTCCGGGTATCGCTACGACGGAAACTTCCGCTTCGATCGCCGCCCTGACCAGTTCGTAGCCGGGGTCGGAGACCAAGGGCGTGCCGGCATCCGAGACAAGGGCGACCGATCCGCCGCCTCGGATGGTCTCGACCAGCGCAGCGCCGGCCTTCTCGCCGGAATGCTCATGATAGGCGGCCATTCGCCGCTCTATACCATAGCGCTTGAGAAGTTTGCCTGTGACCCGGGTATCCTCGCAGGCCAGGATGTCGGCGCCTGCGATGATATCGAGCGCGCGCAGGCTCAAATCGTCGAGATGTCCGATCGGCGTCGCTACGAGATAGAGACCTGGCTCGGGCCGATGTGCCTGATGGGCGGTGCCGCGAATCGCGTAGGTTCGGTTGGAAATGGGGTCAGTCATGCCGGAGGATTATATGCCCCGATCGACAAGGACCAGTATACAGAGCTGCGTGGTTCGAACGCGCGGCGATGCCAGGATAGAGGGGTATTGCTACCGCAACCAGTCCGCAGTCAGTGTCATCGCGGCCCTGAAGACATAATGTCCCTCTTCATTGCGCACGAGTATCGCGATGGTGTGCCCGCCGGCATCCGAGAATCCGTCGGAGGCGATGTCGGGAAGCGCCTCGACGGCCGTCCGCCGAACGGCTTCCTCGTTTTCGCAAACAACGCCAGTATCGTCTCGCTGGAGCCTGCTATCGTCCTCGATATCAAAATAGTAGGTCGGCATCCGACGGTCCGAAGCAGAATTGTGCGCGATATTATCCATCATCTCATCAACAACTTGGATCGCAGAGATTTCCGAAAGCTTCGAATTTATCTTGTTAGCCGGGCGTTGATCGCCGAGCATATCGCCGAACTTCCGCTAGGGAATAAAGCTGGCAGAGGACGATCAGTTGGATGCTTGCAAGAACGATCGCGAGAGCGAACGCGGTGGTCGTCTCAAGCAAGATCGGCGACGACCGCGTCGAGCACCATCATGCCGGCCGGCGTGCAGCGGAGGCGTTCCGGACCGAGCCGTTCGACCATGCCGTTCTCGACGAGATCGCGTTCGGACCGGGGATCGATGACGCGGCCGGAGAGCTCGCGCCAGCGCTTGAGGTCGACGCCTTCGGCGAGGCGCAGGCCCATCAGGAGGAGTTCGTCCGCCTGTTCAGCGATGCTGAGGGCTTCCTCCACCACCATGCCGTGGTCCCAGTCCTCGACCATCTGGAGCCAGGTCTCGGGCAGAGCCTCGTTGGCGGTGGCGTAGCGGTATCCGTCCCAGGAGAGACGGCCGTGGGCGCCGGGGCCGACGCCGGCATAGTGGCCGTAGCGCCAGTAGGTCAGGTTGTGCCGGCTTTCCGCACCCGGCACCGCGTGGTTCGATATCTCGTAGGCCGGCAGGCCCTTCGCGGCCGTGAGCGCCTGTGTCGCCTCGTAGAGATCGGCAGAGAGATCACCGTCCGGAACGATCAGCTTGCCGGCCTTGTGGAGCGCGTGAAACGCGGTGCCTTCCTCTATCGTCAGCTGATAGAGCGAGAGATGATCGGCCGCGAGATCGATGGCGCGGGCGAGCTCTGCCTCCCAACCGGCAACCGTTTGGTCCGGGCGCGCGTAGATGAGATCGAAGGAGAGGCGCGGGAAGATTTCGCGGGCAAGGCCGATGGCGCGCAGGGCCTCTTCGACATCGTGCAGCCGGCCAAGCCGCCTCAGGTCTCGGTCGTTCAGCGCCTGGACCCCGAGTGAGACTCGGTTGACGCCGGCCGAGCGATAGCCCCGGAACCGGTTCGCCTCGACGCTCGACGGATTAGCTTCGAGCGTGATCTCCGCGTCCGGCGCGACGGTCCAGATGTTGGAAATTGCGTTGAGAATGATGCCGACCGTCGCCGGCTCCATCAGCGAGGGCGTGCCGCCGCCGAGAAAGATCGATGTGACACGCTCTCCCTTCGAGCGTCGGCCCATTTCCGCCAGTTCCCGTTCGAAGGCGGCCGCATAGCGCGCCTGATCGACGGGCTTCATCCGCACGTGGCTGTTGAAGTCGCAATAGGGGCACTTGGCAGCGCAGAACGGCCAATGAACATAGACGCCGAAGCCCGGATCGGTGGGGACCGGCTTGAATGGAAGAACGTTTGTCCTTGGCGCTTCGAGAAGGCTCGTGCTCATCGGCCTCAAACTATCTGCTTAATCTGTCCCGAGGGCTTCGCGGGCGAATTTCTGGAATGCACGGGCCCGGTGTGAGAGTGCATCGGGCTGACCGGGCTTCCAGGCGTGCTTCTCGAGCGACATCATCTCCCCGAAGGTCCTGTCGAGGCCATCCGGCAGGAAGATCGGGTCGTACCCAAAACCCAGATCGCCGCGCGGAGGCCAGACGACCTGTCCATGCACTTCGCCGCGGTAGAGATGGGTCTCGCCGGACGGCATTGCGAGGCAAAGGACCGCGACGAAAGTCGCGCGGCGTTTCTCGGGCGTCGTCGCGCCGACGGCCTGCAGCTTCTCCTCGACGTTCCGCATCGCCATAGAAAAATCGCGGTCCGGGCCCGCCCAACGGGCCGAATAGATACCTGGATCGCCGCTCAGGGCCTCGATCGAGAGCCCGGAGTCGTCGGACAGGCAAGCAAGGCCGGTCGCGTTGTGGGAAGCGAGCGCCTTGATCTCGGCATTCGCCTCGTAGGTGGTACCGGTCTCCTCCGGATCCTCGAGGTTCTTCTCCTTGGCGGAGGTGACCTCGAAGCCGAATGGCTCCATCAGCTCGCGGATTTCCCAGATTTTTCCGCGATTGTGGCTGGCAACAAGAAGGGGTCCGTCTTGTGGCTTCAGGAGAGGCACGTTCATGAGTCCCCGAGTGCTGCGGTCTGAGCCTCGACTAGTTCGCCAATACCCTTCTTGGCGAGCGCCATCAGTTTCGTGAATTCCTCTTCCGAAAATGGCGTGCCTTCAGCGGTGCCTTGAATTTCCACGATTCCGCCTGCGCCGGTCATCACGAAATTCGCGTCCGTCTCGGCAACCGAATCCTCCGCATAGTCGAGATCGAGGACCGGTTCATTCTTGTAGATGCCACAGGAGACAGCAGCGACGTGCCCCTTCAGCACATTCTTGCGCTGGCACATGCTCCGCGCCTCCATCCATTTCAGGCATTCGGCAAGCGCGACGTAGCCGCCGGTGATGGAGGCGGTCCGGGTGCCGCCGTCTGCCTGAATGACGTCGCAGTCTACCGTGATCTGGCGTTCGCCGAGCGCGCCCATGTCGACGACGGCGCGGAGCGAGCGGCCGATAAGGCGCTGAATCTCGACTGTGCGCCCGCCCTGTTTGCCGGCCGAGGCCTCGCGGCGCATGCGGTCGCCAGTGGCGCGGGGCAACATCCCGTACTCAGCGGTGACCCAGCCCTTGCCCGAATTCTTCAGCCAAGGTGGGATACGCTCTTCGAGGCTGGCAGTGCAGAGCACCTGCGTTTCGCCGAACTTGACGAGGCATGAGCCTTCCGCGTGGCGGTTGACCCCTGTGGTCAGCGAAACCTCGCGCATGGAGTCAGCTGGGCGTTTCGATGGGCGCATGATGGGTCCCGAGTATGAATGGTTAACGGATCGTTGCGGGCTTCTAACGGGGATGGACGGCGGAGGGAAGGCGGCACGATCTTTCGCTTCGCGCCGGGCGCGACCATATCGCTGTCACGAAATGACAGATGAGCCAGTTGAGGCACGCCCGATGACGATCCCCTATTCCGTTCTCGATCTTTCGCCGATTCCCGACGGGTTCGAGGCGCGCGACGCGCTCGCCAATTCCGCCGATCTCGCGGCCCATGCCGAGGCACTGTCCTATACCCGGTTCTGGATGGCCGAGCACCACAACATGGTGGGGATCGCGAGCGCCGCGACTGCAGTCGCGCTGGGACATGTGGGCGCGAACACGAAGACGATCCGGATCGGCTCGGGCGGCATCATGCTGCCGAACCACTCGCCGCTGATGGTGGCCGAAGCCTTTGGGACGCTGGCGACGCTCTATCCGGGCCGAGTGGATCTCGGCCTAGGCCGCGCGCCGGGCACGGACCAGAAGACCGCGTTGGCCCTGCGTCGCACGATGAATGGCACGGACAGCTTCCCACAGGACGTGGTCGAGCTGATTGGCTATTTTGCGAAAGACGACGACACTCCCGGCAAGGTGCGCGCGGTGCCGGGCGTCGGCACCGAAGTGCCAATCTATATCTTGGGTTCGAGCCTCTACGGGGCGCAACTCGCCGCCTATCTCGGCCTGCCTTACGCGTTTGCCTCCCACTTCGCGCCGGGCGCATTGGAGCAGGCCGTTCAGACCTATCGCGACAGCTATCGCCCGTCGGAGCGCCATCCCGAACCCCATTTCATCCTCGCCGCGAACGTGTTTGGCGCGGAAACGGACGAGGAGGGGCGGTTCCTCAAAAGCTCCATGCAGCAGGCGTTCGCGAATTTGCGCACCGGCAATCCGGGCAAGCTGCCGCGCCCAATCGAGGATTTCGAAGAGACCGCCCACCCGGCGATCAAGGCCGGGGTCGCAGAGGCATTGCGGATCTCGGCGGTCGGCTCGCCGAGAAGCGTGCGGGCTGCGATAGAGGGCTGGATCGAACGATATCATCCCGATGAGATCATCTTTGCGAGCCAGATCCACGATCACGCGAAGCGGAAGGAGAGCCACCGGATCGCGGCGGAGGCAATGCAGGTGATCGAGGGCGTTCGGCAGGCGGCTTGAGGGGCAGAATCTCACCCGAGGATCTGGTGGCAAATATCGCTGTGTCGCAGATTGCATCGCAGGTTCGATCTGCCTGACGAGCAGGCCGGCGCTTCAGCGTGTGCCGCCCGCCCCTTTTTGCTTCTCACTTTGCCGTGCGAGGGCTCTTCGCAGGCGCACAATTCTGATAAGCGTGCCAGCGCAGCCCGCCGTCTCCAGCATCGGCGTCGCAATCCCACGCCTTTCTCGACCACCGATTGCCATCCATGACCGAACTTTCCCGTTTTCTCACCCGCGACGGCCGCTGGATCGCCGGCGGCTTTCTCCTGTGCTTCTTCTCCTCGTTCGGGCAGACCTTCTTCATCGCATTGTCGAATGCCGAAATTCGCGCGGCGTTCGATCTCAGCCACGGCGATTTCGGCGTACTCTACATGGTCGCGACCCTTGGCAGCGCGGCGACGCTGCCATTTCTCGGCGGCCTGCTGGACCGCCATTCCATCGTCAAAGTCGCGATCGGCGTCATGGTGATGCTCGCTCTTGCCTGTCTCGCTTTGCCGCTCGCCGGCTCGATCGTTTTCCTGGTTCTCTCGCTCTATCTCCTGCGCCTGTTCGGCCAGGGCATGATGACGGAAATCGCCCATACGGCGATCGGCAAGTGGTTCGTGGCGAGCCGAGGGCGGGCGATCTCCATTTCAACCCTCGGCCAGCATGTGGGCACGGCGATCTTTCCCTTTCTCTTCGTCGCCGCCTCGGCCGTGTTCGGCTGGCGCGGCGCCTGGATGGCCGGTGCGGCCGTGATGCTGGCGCTCGCCCTCCCGCTGATTGGCGGGCTCGTACGGCGTGAGCGCGATCCGCTGACGGCAGAGCCGCTCAGCCCGAACAAGGCGCCAGTCCGCGACTGGTCGCGGCGCGAGGTTCTTCTCGATCCGAAATTCTACGCCGCGCTGATCGGCGTCCTCGCCCCGCCCTTCATCGGCACGACGATCTTCTTCCATCAGGTCTATCTAACCGAGCTGAAGGGCTGGCCGCTCGAGGTCTTCGCCCTCGGCTTCACGGTGATGAGTCTCGCGACCGTCGCCTCGACGCTTGTCGCCGGTTCGCTGGTCGACCGCTACACTTCCGTGCGGCTCCTGCCGAGCTTTCTCGTGCCACTCGGAATTGCCTGTTTTATCGCAGCCTGGGGCACGGGCGTCTGGGCGATCTTCGTTTTCATGGCGCTGCTCGGCCTGTCGATGGGGCTGTCGTCGACCCTCGTTGGCTCGCTCTGGCCAGAGCTTTACGGCGCGGCCCATCTTGGCGCCATCCGCTCGATCGTGATCTCATCCGCAGTGCTGGCGACGGCAGTCGGTCCCGGCATCACCGGCTATCTGATCGACCACGACGTGCCGTATGAGTCCCAGCTAGCCGCCATGGGCGTCTACAGCCTTATCGCGGCCGTTGTGATGCTCGGACTTTCGCGACGCATCGTGTCGCAGCAGGTGGCCCACGCGCACTGAGCGCCGAAACGTTCGAGGCCGGGAATCTGAAGCCTCAGGCGCAGTTCACGCAGAGATGCGCCGCGGGGTCGATCTCAAGTCGGCCGGGCGCGATCGGTTCGTCGCAATCGTGGCAATAGCCGTAATCGCCGTCGTCGATACGGGCCAGCGCCCGGCGGATCTTCTGAATGCGGTCGCGCCGGCGCCGCTCTACGGCCTGCGCCATCTGCTGCACCTGCATGGCGTCCATGCGCGAAAGCCGGCCGACGCTTTGCTGATCAAGCTCCACCGGAGCGCGGTTCTCGCTCGCATCTTCTGAGAGTGTGGTCAGTTCTTCGAGCTCTGTCTCCAGCCGTTCGCGGAACTTGCTGGTGTCGATCTCATCCATGGGAGAAGGCGTCATAGACCGCCTGCCAGCAAGAGTGATGAGTCACGCGGCTGCTGCAAAGAAGCGGTTCGATCTGCTCGACATGCCCTTCGCATCACTTCTCCCAATCCGTACCAACCGCCTTGCGGTCGAGTTCGTCAGCCTGCTTCTTGATATCTTCCGCTTCCGCATGGTCCTCGCCATTCGGAGCTTCGACATCGTCAATCACCGTCGGCGAAGAAGTAAGAGCAAGCTTGAAGAAGATGGGGAAATGGTCGGATTTGATATGCTCGCAGCGCCGGATTGTGACGAGCGAGAAGTGCTCGTCGTGGAACAGGTGGTCGAGCGGCCAGCGGAGCACCGGATAGCGTGCGTCGAATGTATTGTAGAAACCGCGCCCGACTCGAGGATCGAGCAGTTGCGAAAGGCGCTGGAATAGTCGCGTCGTGTGTGACCAGGCGACGTCGTTGAGATCGCCGCAGACGATCGAGGGTTTGCTGTCCTCGCGCGCGAGCTTGGCGACACGGATCAACTCGGCGTCGCGGCCGGAAGAGTCCGCATTCGGCACCGGCGGTTCGGGATGGACGCAGTAGATGCGGAAACTCCTGCCGTTCTTCAGCCGAACGTCGCAGATGAAACATGGCACCTTGTCCATGGCGAGGAATTTCACCTCGACATTCTCGAGTTCGAGCCGCGAATAGAGGATCATGCCGTAGGAATTATCGTAGGGCCGCGAGATCACGTGCGGATAGGTCTGCTTAAGGGGCGAAAGCCCCTCCGCCCAGCCCTCGTCCGTCTCCATGAAAAGGGCGAGGTCAGCGTCGGCCCGGCGCGCCATGGCAAGACAGCGTTCGTAATCACGGTTCGACATCTTCACGTTGCAAGACAGGACCGAAACGACGTTATCGCCATCGACGTCGCCGTCGTAGACATGGCTCTGCGGCTTGCGGATCGGTGTGAACTGGCCGATCGCGTAGGCATGGATCGCGAGCACCACGATGAAGGTGAAGAGCGGCGGATAGAGCCAGACCGGATCGGTTACGAGCACCGGTGTCGCGAGAAGGCAGACGAAGGCTATGGCCGCCATCTGCAGCCGCGGAAACTCGCACATTCGCACCACGCCGTGGGAGATGCGTGTGAACGGAACGAGCGCCGCCAAGCCGAGAATGACGGCCAGGACGGTCAGAATGGTCAAAGCTATCAAGATCACGTCTCGCTTGTCGTCGAACGTCTTCGGTCCTTCGTCATTGGACAGCTAGAACGCGAAGGCTGGACGTAAACGTGAAGTCCGCAGGGAGTCCGCTCATCGCTTTTTGCGGCCCGTTCCTTTTGGGGTTCCGGTTGACTTCCGGAGCTGGCTCGTGCTTTAGCCGTCTCCGATCTCACGCGTTCATCGTCGTTTTCAGATCCGCCGACCGGGCCCCTTTCGTCGAAAAGCCGCCCGGAGGTCACCATCCGCCAGCGAGTTTCGCCCGCGGATGGCGTTTTGCTATGGGCATGTCCCATCGCATTCGGGTTTGCGAGACGGAGGCGGACGCGCCACCTTGTCGGAAGACGTGTCTCTCGACCAGGGAAAAGGTGAACCATGTTCGATAGTCTCCAGGACCGCCTCGGGTCCATTCTGAACGGCCTGACCGGCCGCGGCGCGCTCTCCGAGAAGGATGTGAGCGCAGCCCTGCGCGAGGTCCGCCGTGCTCTGTTGGAGGCCGACGTCGCGCTGGAAGTGGTGCGCGAGTTCACCGAGCGGGTTCGGGCCAAGGCCGTCGGTGCGGAAGTCCTGAAATCGATCAAGCCCGGCCAGATGGTCGTCAAGATCGTCCATGACGAGCTGATCGAGACGCTGGGCTCCGAAGGGGTCTCGATCGACCTCAACGCGCCGGCCCCCGTCACGCTGATGATGGTGGGCCTCCAGGGCTCCGGTAAGACGACCACCACCGGCAAGATCGCCAAGCGGCTGAAGGACAAGCAGCGCAAGAAGGTGCTGATGGCCTCGCTAGATACGCGCCGCCCGGCCGCGCAGGAGCAGCTGAAGGTTCTCGGCGAGCAGACGCAAGTCGACACGCTGCCGATCATCGCGGGGCAGGGCCCGGTCGAGATCGCGGTGCGCGCCGAACAGGCCGCGCGCCTTGGCGGCTACGACGTCGTCATCCTCGATACGGCGGGCCGCACCCACATCGACGAGCCTCTGATGGTCGAGATGGCCAACATCAAGGTCCGGACCAAGCCGCACGAAATCCTGCTCGTCGCCGATAGTCTGACCGGTCAGGACGCGGTCAATCTCGCCCGCTCCTTCGACGAGCGCGTCGGCGTTACCGGCATCGTTCTCACCCGCGTCGACGGCGACGGGCGCGGCGGTGCCGCGCTCTCCATGCGTGCGGTCACCGGCAAGCCGATCAAGCTGATCGGCGTCGGCGAGAAGATGGATGCGCTGGAGGATTTCCACCCCTCGCGCATCGCCGACCGCATTCTCGGCATGGGCGATATCGTCTCGCTGGTCGAAAAGGCCGCCGAGAACATCGACGCGGAAAAGGCCGCGGCGATGGCCAAGAAGATGCAGGCCGGCAAGTTCGATTTGAACGATCTTGCCGATCAGATCCGCCAGATGCAGACGATGGGCGGAATGGGCGGCATGATGGGCCTGATGCCCGGCATGGGCAAAATGAAGGACCAGATGGCTTCGGCTGGTCTCGATGACAAGATGCTCAAACGCCAGCTTGCCATCATCGGCTCGATGACGCCGAAGGAGCGCTCCCAGCCCGACATTCTCAAGCACAGCCGCAAGAAGCGCATCGCGGCCGGTTCCGGCACCAATTCCGCGGAGATCAACAAGCTTCTGAAGATGCACCGCCAGATGGCCGACCTCATGAAAACCATGGGGAAGAAGGGCAAAGGCGGGATGATGAAGCAGATGATGGGCGGCCTTGCCGGCAAGATGGGCATGGGCGGCCTAGGCGGTGGCATGCCGGGGGGCATGGGCGGCATGCCCGATCTCTCCAAGATGGATCCCAAGCAGATCGAGGCGATGGCGAAGGCGATGCAGCAGGGCGGCGGAGCACCGGGGATGCCGAACATGCCGCCTGGGATCGGCGGACCGGGCGGCCTGCCCGGTTTGCCCGGGTCCGGGGGCGGCGTTCCGGGTCTGCCGGGTCTGCCGGGGAAGAAGAAATAGCCGGCCTCACGCCGGTTCATATTGACGACAGAACCAAAAGAACGGCGGCCGCTCGAAGCGTTCCGCCCGATGAAAGAAGGAAAGTAGAATGCCAGTTAAAATTCGTCTCGCCCGTGCGGGCTCGAAGAAGCGTCCCTATTACCATATCGTCGCCGCCGACACCCGCACGCCGCGCGACGGGCGCTTCATCGAGCAGCTCGGTGCGTGGAACCCGATGCTGCCGAAGGACGGCCAGCGCGTGACGCTTAACGAAGAGCGCATCAAGTATTGGCTTTCGGAAGGCGCCCAGCCGACCGACCGCGTGCTGCGCTTCCTCGACCAGGCCGGCATCGCCAGCCGCCCCGAGCGCAACAATCCGAAGAAGGCCCAGCCGGGCAAAAAGGCGCAGGAGCGCGAGGCCGAGCGCAAACAGCGGGAGGCGGACGCCAAGGAAGCCGAGGAAAAGGCAAAGGCCGAGGCCGAGGAAGCCAAGAACGCGCCGGCCGAAGACGCCGCACCTGCCGAAGAAGAAGCGAAGGCCGAGTAAGCGGTCGTCGTTTTTCGCGACCCAATCGAGCGGCGCCCTCAGGGTGCCGCTTTTTTTGTTTCGAGCGCCTATCGAACCGCGTAATTCGATCGTCTTCGGAAGAAGCCAAAACGTTCGCCGGGAACCGAGCTGTCGCAAAAAACATTTGTGGCCGAAGGGTTTACAACGAACACAGGTTTCTC
The DNA here is from genome assembly GCF_000153705.1 of Fulvimarina pelagi HTCC2506. GTDB lineage: Bacteria > Pseudomonadota > Alphaproteobacteria > Rhizobiales > Rhizobiaceae > Fulvimarina > Fulvimarina pelagi. Next base: position 1,721,653 of record NZ_DS022272.1, on the reverse strand, counting down.
ATGATCGCCAAACTTCTATCCGCTTCCGCTCTCGCTCTCATCTTGAGTGCCGGCGGAACTGCCGCCTACGCTCAGGACGGCCAGACTGTGCTGCCACAAGAGGGTGCCGCAGGGTCGACATCCGAAGCAACCACTCCGCCTGCCGGGGGAAAGAGCGAGACACCTGCGAACGCCGGTGCTTCGGCAACGACGCCTGGTGCGGAGGCGGGTTCTTCGAGCACGCCGGACGCTTCCGCCGCTCCAGCTGCGACGGAGACCGATGCGACTGCAAGCGACCCCGCTTCCGCAGCGTCGAGTGATGACGCAGACGTAACAGCGACGCCCGAGGCGGAAACGTCGGCTGGCGCCGATGCTCCGGAGTCGGATACCGAAGGCACCACCGCTGCCGGGGCGGAGCAGAGTGGCTCGAGCACAGCGACTTCTGCCGAAGACAGCGGAGCTGCAGCAGAGGGCTCTGCTGCATCATCGGAAACCGATGCGTCTACTTCGAGCGAAGTTTCGACCGAAAGCGAGGTCGAAACCTCTTCCGAAGCCGAAACTGAAGCTTCGACTGACGAAAGCGCGAGCGCGGAAGCTTCTGCATCAACTTCCGTAGAAATTAACAACGAACAGCGCACGACCATTCAGCAGACGATCGTCGAGCAGAACGTCGAACCGGCCGTCGACATAGACTTCGAAGTGTCGGTCGGGACAAGTGTTCCAGAGACTGTAGTGCTGCACCCGTTGCCTACGCGTATCATCGAGATCGTGCCGCAATACGAGGGATATCAGTACTTCATCCTCGAAGACGGTACGATAATCATCGTTCGTCCGCAGGTGTTGGAGATCGTTTACGTCATCCAAGCATGAGTATCTTCGTCGGGGAGTTTTAAGAACTCCCCGACTTTCGATCTTTGTGCACCAAGCACATCAAGTAGCAACGCGAGAATGCTCTCAAATGCGCTTGATCGTGATCGGAATCGACGGTCGAGGACCGCCGATTGCTCCACTGCCTCCGAGGGTCTAAGTCGTTTTCAGACGAAGGCGACCATCGAGAGGCGAGCGAGAGACATGCAAGTGATCGAACCGCGGGGCGGACGCTGGCAGGTGGGCCATGGTCGGCATGTCGATCTTGGAGAGCGTGCCTGCATCATGGGCGTTCTCAACGCGACACCTGACAGTTTCTCCGATGGTGGGCGCTACGCAAGCGTCGAAGCTGCGGTGGCGGAATCGCTGCGCATGGTGAAAGAAGGCGCGACCATCGTCGATATCGGCGGCGAGTCGACCCGGCCGGGCGCAACGCCCGTGGATGCGAGCGAAGAACAGCGCCGCATCATGCCCGTGATCGAGGAACTGGCGCGCCGCTCCGACTGCATCATCTCCGTCGACACCTACCGCTCCGAAACCGCGCGGCTGGCGGTGAAGGCCGGTGCGCATATCGTCAACGACATCTGGGGCGCGCAGAAGGACCCGGAAATCGCGAAGGTCGCGGCCGAAACCGGCTCCGGGCTCTGCCTTATGCACAACGGGCGCGAACGCGACAGGTTGGAGGACGTGATCGAGGATCAGTTCGTCTTCCTGAAACGCTCCCTCGAAATCGCCGTAGAGGCGGGCGTGCCGCGAGAGGCCATCGTGCTCGACCCGGGCTTCGGGTTCGAGAAGGACGGCTCCGAAAACATGGTGCTGATGGCACGCTTCGATGAAGTGCTGCCGCTCGGCTATCCGGTTCTTGTCGGCACAAGCCGCAAGCGTTTCGTCAGAACCGATCCTGAAGGCCGACTGCCCAATCCCGACTACGCGACCGCAGCGACCACGGCGCTCTTGCGCGAGCGTGGTGCAGATATCTTTCGCGTCCACGATGTCGAAATCAATCGGGATGCGCTCTTCATTGCCGATGCCATGCGTCGCGCGATGAAGGGTGAGCGCTGGTGAGAATGGCCACCGCGATCATCGCGCTCGGCGGCAATGTGGGCGATGTACCGGCCGCTATGGCTTCGGCCTTGAAGACGTTCGACGCGCGCGAAGACTTAGACGTTCTCTCCGTTTCCAGGCTGTATTCGACCCCGCCTTGGGGCAAGACAGACCAGCCTGACTTCATCAATGCCTGCGCGCTGGTCGAGACCGCGCTCGAACCAATTGCCCTCCTCGATCTCTGCCTTCAGACCGAGCGCGTTTACGGGCGCGAACGCGGCGAGCGCTGGGGGCCACGCACGCTCGACCTCGATGTCATCGACTACGGCCGCCGGACGATCGCCAAGGACAGGCTGGAACTGCCCCATCCGCGTGCGAAGGACCGGGCCTTCGTGCTGCGCCCGCTTGCTGATCTCGATCCGGAGTTCGATCTCGGCGGCGAAACGGCGACTGAGCGCCTCGCCGCGCTCGCCGACGAAGGCATTCGGGCGATCAGCGAGGACGGTGAGTGGTGGAGGAGGTGAGCGCCCGACCGGTCGATGTCGGTCTTCCGGCGGTTATCGTTTGCACAACATGCCGGTCTGAGCAGGGCGAAAGGGGCGCAGTACTTGCCGAATCCCTCCAGCGCGAGATCGCCCGACAGTGTCTGGGCGAGAGCGTCCGCGTGGTCGCCGTGGACTGTCTGAATGCGTGCGGGGAACCGGTCTCGCTGGCCCTAACAGGTGAGGGGCAGGCGTCTTATGTTTTCAATCACCTCGAACCGACGAACGATGTCGCGGATGTGGTGTCGACGGTCAAAGCTTGGCTCGATGCGGATCGTGGTTTTATCGAAGATGCAAGTGCATGCGGGCGGTTGCGCTTCTGCCTGACCGCCCCGCATCCCGTTTGTTTGAGCGTTAGCCTTAGACCGGCAATTCTCTCCGCACCTCGATCCTCTGCTCGGCAAGGAAATATGCCGCGAGAAGCCCAAGTGTGGACCATGCAACGAGGCTGACCCCGTAAGCGCGTGCGACGAAGAGCGCGCCAAGTTCGGTCGGGGCGGGACCAGCGAAATATTCCGGCTCCGGTGCGCCCACAATGTGCGGCGCGAGCAGCAGTATGATCGCGACACCCCATCCGGCCCAGCTTCTCGCGAAGGCGATCAGCCAGATGCCGATGCCGGCGCTCGCCACTGTCAACGTCCACCACAGCTGTCGCGTTTGAACATCGATCACGGCGACGCCCGGAACTTCCGGAGCAAGCGAGAAGCCCGGGGCGAATTGAACGGCCAGAAAACCGCAAGTGCCCCAGACGAGGCCCTGCCGGGCTGTGATCGTTGCGCCTCGCAATTCCGCGAGCGCCATTGCCGCCGCCAGGATCAAACCGTAGCCGGTGTAGACCAGAAGGTTGAAGGCGAACGAAAGCGCGTCACGCGACAGGTCGAACAGGGCGACAGCTTGCTCGGCCGGCACGGAGGACGAGGAGCCGAAATGGACGAGTTCGCCTGTCTCGTAGAGTTCGGCATGGAGTAGGACAGGCTGCACGAAGCCGATTTGAAGGACGCTCGCGACAAATCCCGCTCCTGCACCGGCGAGAACCGCGCCGGCAAGAATACGCTTAATCATGGAAGACTCCCGATCAGTGGCAGGGAAAACCGGTGGTGTGGCGCACGTCATGTGCCGCGTCATGCAGCGTTGCCGCCTGCGCCATACCGACCGTCCAGATGATGCCGACCCCGATGAGGGCCGCTGCCACGATCGAGACGAGATCGCTGGTCCTAGCGCCTGTCGCGCTGGAGTGATTCTTCAGGAAATTGGCTTTCATGTCTTTCTCCGAAGCCGTCCACCCGACGGCGGTTGATGGGTCGTTCGCGTTCGGCAGGTCTCCTGGCTTGCGGGTCGATGCGCATCGTCCACCTTCCCGATCCGCAAGATGAGCGAATCAGTGGTTCTTGGACGGGCGCTCACCGCTGACAGTCGCGGGGGCGGCCACGGTGGGGAACGCGCGGTCTGCGTCCGTTCCTTCCGTGTTCCCTATTATCCTTTCGCTCCGTTTGGGGCGAAATGGACCGAACACCGGAAACCATAGTGGAGTAAGATGCCCGAGGCTACCGTTCTTACCGCGTGCCTACTCAAGAAAGAGACGTGTCAGTGGTCCCTATCGCGGCAGGGCAGGCTTCGGTAAGGGGATTGAACGGGTTAGGCTCAGCTTGACTGAATCGGGGACGAGGCACGCATGGACCGGCTCGACAAAAAGATCCTGAGGTTGCTGCAGGCAGATTCGACGCTGGCGGTCGCCGATGTCGCCAAGCGCGTCGGGTTGTCGACCACGCCCTGCTGGCGGCGGATCCAGAAACTGGAAGAAGAAGGTGTGATCCAAAGGCGGGTCGCGATTCTCGATCCGGAGAAGTTGAATACCCGGGTCACCGTCTTTGTCTCGATCCGCACCAATTCGCACTCGACCGAATGGCTGCGACGTTTCTCGGAAGTGATCTCGACTTTTCCGGAGGTCATCGAATTTTACCGCATGAGCGGCGATGTGGACTATCTGCTGCGCGTCGTCGTACCCGATATTTCGGCCTACGACGCGTTCTACAAACGGCTTATCGAGAAGATAGAGATCCGCGACGTTTCCTCTGCGTTCGCCATGGAGCGCATCAAATCGACAACGGAACTGCCGCTGGACTACATGATCTTTGACAAGGAAACGCGTGAGGTTTGATGTCGTTTGAGACGACCAATCTTGGCGGGAATGGCGAAACCCTTGCGCCGATGGTCGGTTGGAATGCTCGAAACACTATGGCTTCAGCAGGATCTTACCACGGTTCATACCTTCCATTGCCTTTGCAAGTCTCTTCGGGGCTTCGTCGAGGGCTAGGGTTTCGGCCACGTCGGTCTTCCAGCTCCCTTCGATGAAGCGCTGCTGGACGGCCTCAAAGGCGGTCTGCCGCTCTTCGGGCGAGGCCTCGCCCATCCATTCCGAAAGCCAGAAGCCCTCGATCTTCTTCTTCATGAAGACGAGCTGGCCGAGATTGGGTAGGTCAGGCACGTCCGGGCTCATCTTGCCGTAGAGGATCCAGCGGGCGCCTGCCGGCATCGCGGCGAAGATCGCGGCCGAAGCCTTGTCGCCGACGGCGTCGAGCATGATCTTCGGGCCGTGCTGCTTCATCGCCTCTTTCAGCATGGTCGGGAAGTCGTCGCGCGCCGTGTTGAGGACGGTGCCGACGCCGAGGCCTTCGAGCGGCGAGCGGTGCTCCTCGCGGCGGACGGTGGCGATCGAGTGGAGCCCGCGTTCCTTCGCGAGTGAGGCCATCAGTTTGCCGAGCTGGCTGGACCCCGCGGTCATGACGAAGCTCTTCGCGCCCGCCTGCTTGACGAGATCGACCATCGCCCAGGCCGTCAGCGGGTTGACGAAGAGCGCGCTTGCATCCTCGTCACGCAGCTGGTCGGAGACGGGGACGGCGGCTGCCATGTCGGTCATGGCATATTCGGCCCAGGTGCCCGAACCGCCCTGGCTGGCTGAGACCGCGACACGCTTGCCGACCAGTTCTTGCGCCCTCTCGCCCGCCGCGACAACCGTGCCGCAGCCTTCGAAGCCCGCCGGCATGCCCTTTTCGCGCGGCTTGCCGTATTCGCCCTTGATGTAGTGGATGTCGGACGGGTTGACGTTGGCGAGGGCCATCTTGACGACGACGCCACGCGGGCCCGGCTTCGGGACGTCAATCTTCTTCAGGCTGACCCATTTGGAGAGGTCGTCGAGCGTCGGTCCCTCCATGGTATCGGCATAGCCGTCATGCTCGAGGACGAGGGCTTTCATGGTGGCGGGCAGATCGGTCATGGGGGGCTCCGATGCTTGGTATCTGTGTCGTCGTTCGACGGGGAATGGCGCGGCGGTCGATTTCGTTGCCCGAAACCGCGGCAGACTGGAGATGCGGGTCGAAATCTTCCCGCGCCGCGATATAACGGCCCGGTGCAGGGAGCGCCTCCCGCCCCTGCGAGACGACGCCCGAACAAACGGAATGCCATGCCCCTGACATCGGTCGAAGAGACGGAACGGCGCCTCAAGGAACGGCTGGTGCCGCTCGATACCTATCGCAGCTATATCGGCGGCGACGCCTTCACATCCGACTGGCTGACCGTCGACCAGAGGATGATCGATTCCTTCGCCGGCGCGACGCATGACTACCAGTTCATCCATGTGGACCCCGAGCGCGCGAAAGCCGAGAGCCCGTTCGGCGGCACGATCGCCCACGGGTTCCTGACGCTGTCACTGCTTTCGACGCTCGCCTACGATGCGCTGCCGGGCGTGACCGGCGCCAAAATGGGCGTCAATTTCGGCTTCGACAAAGTCCGCTTCCTAAGCCCGGTGAAGACCGGCGCCCGGGTGCGCGGCATCTTCAGGATGACCGGGCTCAAAGAGCGCGCGGTCAGCCTTCAGACCGCGTGGAACGCCGAAATCGCCATCGAGGGTTCCGTGAAGCCGGCGCTGGCTGCCGAATGGATCACGCTCGCAATGTTCGACGGACCGGTCGAAGGCTGAGGCGGCTTTTCTTTTGCGCGCCGGGCTCATATCTCGCGGGCGCACATTAATAGATGTTGGAGAGACTTGATGGTTGCTCAACCGCCCGTCTGCGATTTTGGCTGGAAGGCCGTCGATGCCGATCTGCCGGGTGTAGGCGGTGCGAGCCATCGGCTGTTCGAACTGAAGGGCGAAAACGGGCTCGTCGTCGTCTTCATCTGCAACCATTGCCCGTATGTGAAGGCGATCACCGAACGGCTGGTGCGCGATGCGCATGATCTAAAGGCGCTCGGCGTCGAGACGGTCGCCATCTGCTCGAACGATGCCGAGGCCTATCCTGCCGATTCCTTCGAGAACATGATCCGGTTCGCGGAGGAGAACGATTTCCCGTTCCATTACTTGCACGATGCCGATCAGCGCGTCGCGAAGACATACGGCGCGGTCTGTACGCCGGACTTCTTCGGCTTCAATGGCGATCTCGAACTGCAATATCGTGGCCGGATGGACGCGGCGGGTGCGAAGAAGCCGACCGGCGACGAGCGGCGCGAGCTCTTTGAAGCGATGAAGCAGGTCGCGTCGACCGGAGAGGCGCCGCGGGAGCAGGTGCCGTCGATGGGCTGCTCAATCAAGTGGAAGCAAGCTGCGTGACGCAGGCGGACGGCTGGCCGAAGGCTGTTCTTTTCGACCTCGACGGGACGTTGGTCGACTCAGCGCCGGACATCCGCGAGGCGCTGAACGAGGCTATGGCGGAGCGATCTGTCGCGCCGTTCGAGCTCAGTGAGGTCCGCACTATGGTCGGTGGTGGCGTCGCGCTGCTCGTCGAGCGGGCACTGGCGCGCCGCGAGCATGTGCTGGCCGAACGCGAACGGGCGGCCCTCGTCGAACGCTTCGTGGCACTCTACGAGCCGCGTGCGACCCGGCTGACGACGCTGCTCCCCGGGGCTGCGGAGGCGCTGCAAGCCAGCCGCGCCCATGGCGCGAAGACGGCGCTGGTGACGAACAAGCCGAAAGCGCCAGCGCTTTCGATTCTCGAGCACTTCGCGATTGCGCGGCATTTCAATCTCGTTGTCGGCGGCGACGCGGGGCCGGCGAAGAAACCTGCGCCTGATCTCCTGCTTCACGCGGCCCGAGAGCTGGAGGTCGAAATTGCCAATTGCCTCTTCGTCGGCGACAGCGAGAACGACGTGACAGCGGCCAAGGCGGCCGGCATGGCGGTCGCGGCATTGAGGGGCGGCTACACGACACTTTCGATCGAGTCGCTCGATCCGACCCATCGCCTTGATCTCCTGAGCCAACTTTCCACGCTCTTCAGATAAATCACGCGAATGTGATATGTTGTCCATTTTTCGCCCAGATTGGCGGAGGGCGCGCGAAAGCCCTGCTTTTGAAAGAATTTTCGACTTTTCCGTCAGCCGATCAGTAAGCCTGCGGCGAACAAACTGTTGCGAAGCCGAGGTCGTAGGATATCTCTTAAACGTGATGCGGCACGGCACCGATGAGGACGGTGCGGGAAAGGACGCCATGTTGATGAACTATCGTTTCGCCGAGAACGCCATTCTCGCCGCCGCGCTCATTTCGTGGGCTGCGGTCGTCTCCGTAGCTCTGATATCGGGCTGATCAGTGCCGCAACCGGCCACGGAACTCTAGCCGGAACGGCCGATGACCCGAACAAGGCCGAGGCCATACCCTCGATGGTGATTACGGGCCGAGAGCAAGCGACCGGCCTTTTCGAGATCTAGAACTTATCAGGCCCGCAGTGCCTTCAGACTCGCATATCGCTGCATCGACTTCCTCTTGATCGCGACATGAAAAAGCCCGGCAGGCAGGGCCACCGGGCTCAGAATGTGCAGCTTCGTGTCGCCGGAAGGCTTACTTCGCGCTATCGATCCAAGAGGCCAATTTCGACTTCGACTGCGCGCCCATCAGCGTATCGACGTGCTGCCCGTCCTTGAACATCATCAGCGTCGGGATCGATCGGATGCCGAACTGTACGGCGAGTTCCTGGTTTTCGTCGATGTTAACCTTGGCGATCTCGACATTGCTGTTTTCTTCCGAAATCTCTTCGAGGCTTGGCGCGATCATCTTGCAAGGGCCGCACCACTCTGCCCAGAAATCGACGACGACGGGCTTCGACGCGCCGAGGACGTCGTTCTGGAAGGTATCTTTGGTAACGGTCTTCGTGGCCATGGGGGGCTCCAATCAGTTCGCTGTCGGCTGACAGGTAGACGCTGGGGAAGATGGATTCAAGCGGACGACATGCCCTGTTTCAGCTGCGGTGGAGAACCGTTTTCCATATTGCCGAGTGCGCCCTCCATCATGGCTTCGTCGAGCGCGATGAAATGCGGACCTTCGGTAAAGAGAAGGGCGGTCCGCACCGGGCGATGGGGATAGAGCTGCATGACGAGTGCACGATAGATGGCAAGCTGGCGGACATAATCCTTCGGCACTTCGGCCAGCGTCTGGGGGGGCGGACGGTTCGTCTTGTAATCGACGATGAGGACATCCCTATCGGTAACCACCAGCCTGTCGATCGTGCCGTTGACGGCGTAGTTCGTCCGGCCGATGCGGACCGTCCCGGCGATCGCGACCTCCGCGCGGCTGCCTTCGGCAAAAATCGCAGCGTAGGCCGGATCGTCCATCAGGCGTTGAACTGAAGCGAGAAGCTGTTTGCGATGCGTGTCGCCGACCTGGGGGAGGGCGCGCCGCACATAGGCTTCAGCCGCTCGCTCGCGCTCTTCGGACGCGAGCGTCGGCAAATGCTGCAGAAGCCGGTGGACAACGAGACCGCGCTGGATGCCGAGCGAGGGCGTCGCGGCGGTGCCGAGGACCGGAGAGGCATAAGCCGTTTCAGCTGTGTTCTGCTCTTCGAGCACGCTGGATTCCAGTTCGTCCGCCTCGAAAGCGGCGCCGGCGGAAGAGGGTGTCAGCGGCCGCGGCGGAGCGACCTCTTCTTCGAGTCTCGACAGGTCGAGTGCGCGAACGGCGAGGTTAGCCGCATCCGGCCGCTCTGTTTCCGGCTTTCCCATTCGACGGCTTCCGATCCGCCAGCACACCGGGTCGCCGGCCATATCGGTGATTTCCTCGGCATGCGGTTTCAGGGCCGACTCGACCTTTTCGCGCCAGGCCTCTTCGCTGGGGCCACGGGTGCCTGCCATGCCGCAGATGACGAGCCGTTCGGCGGCGCGCGTCATGCCGACATAGAGGAGGCGGCGATATTCCTCTTCCGCACGTTGCTTTTCGATTTCGCGCAAGGCCGCGATAGCCGAATTCTCAACCTCCTTCGCGGCGCGCCAGAGGAAGCCCGGGGCCTGATCGGCGAGGAGGCGGGGCATCTCCTCCCAGCGCATCAGGCGTGAGCCATGCGAGCCATGGAACGGGGCGGAACCCGGATCGACGAGGAAGACGACGGGTGCCTCCAGGCCCTTTGATGCGTGGGTCGTCATGATCCGTACCTCGCCTCGACCGCCTTCCATCTCACGTTTGATCTCGGGCGGCGCGGCTTCGAGATCGCTCAGGAACGCGTCGAGACCGGAGACACCGGCCGTGTCTTCCGAAAGTGCAAGATCGAGGAAGGCATCGATGACGTCGGCCGTGTCACGTCCGAGCCGTGCCATCAGCTTCGACCGGCCACCCTCCGGGCCAAGAATGCGTGCGTAGAAGGTAAAGACGGACTCGAAGCCGGTGCGGTTTCGAAGCTCGTCGAGGCGTTCGATCGCGTGATGCGCCTTTTCGAGCAGGCGTGCGGCGGGCTCGCCGTCCGGAAACCAGTCTGGAACACGTCCCGGACCTTCTTCGCCGCCGAGCTTGCGGAGGCCAGCGGATAGATGTTCAAGAGGACCCCGTGAGAGAGCGAGGGCCATCAGTTCGTCGTCGGTGAACTCGAAAAGCGGGCTCTTCAGAAGGGCGGCGAGCGAAAGGTCGTCCTCGAAATTCGCCGCGACCCGGCCGAGCGCGATGAGGTCCTGGACGGCGATGTGTTCGGTGATGGTCAGCCGGTCGGCGCCGGCGACGGAGATTCCACGCTCGCGCAGAGCTGCGGCCATGGCCGGAATGAAGTTGGTGCGCTTGCGCACGAGGATCATGACGTCGCCAGGATCGAGCGGACGGATGCGGCCTTTCTCGACGATAGGATCGCCGAGCCATTCCGCGATCTGGTCGGCGATGCGCTGGGCAAGGCGATAGGCGGGGGAGGATTTCGGTTCCTCGTCCATTGGATCGAGCCAGTTATCGGGTTCGACCGTGCTTTCGGCCCGGATGGTCGGCCAAATCTCGACGAGGCCTTCGCCGTCCTGACGCGCCGAGGTGTGGGTTGGCCGCTCACCGCCCGTCGACAAACCCCTGCGATTCTCGGGCGCCTCGAAGACCTGATCAACCGCGCCGAGAACGGTTTCCAGGGTGCGGAATGACTGGTTGAGCGAGACCGGCGTGAATTTTAGTCCGGCCTCGTCGGCTTTCGCTTTCACGACGCGCCGTTCGAGATCGAACATGTGCGGCGAGGCGCCCTGGAAGGAGTAGATCGACTGTTTCTCGTCGCCAACCGCGAAGACCGTACGGGTCCGGTTGTGGGTTGAGCGGCCGACGAAGAACTCGTCGACGAGCTGGCGCATCACCTGCCACTGGCGCGGGCTGGTATCCTGTGCCTCGTCGATGAGGATGTGGTCTATGCCTTGATCGAGCTTGTAGTGGACCCAGGAAGCGGCTTCCGACCGCGTGAGGAGGTCGGCGGTGCGGGCGATGAGATCGGTGAAGTCGAGCCGGCCTCGGCGTCGTTTCAAGAGGGCGTAGTCGCGCTCCAGCGCATCGGCGATGACGAGCGCGGCGCGCGAGGCGCGGAAAAGTTTCAAGGCTGCGAGGCGGTCCTCCGCGGTTTCCACATATTCCTGCGCCTCCGCGACCCGCTCGTCGAGATCGGGCAGTTCGCCGGTCACCACCTTGGTCGCGACAGAGGCGCGGCGGCCGCCGGCCTGCGTCATGACGATCTGCTTGAGAAGGGCGAGGCGTTCAAGCGGATCGGCCGCGGCGGCGAGGTCCGGCAGCGATTCGGCGAGGCGCTGATCGGTCTTCTTGTCGCTGCGCTCGGCGAGGTGCCGGACGATCTCGCAAGTGCTCGGGTCCAAGCCGGGGATGGGACCCAGGACGGAGATGATCGCTGCCTCGTCCGTGTTCGGATCAATGCCAAGCGCATCGGCCAGAAAAGCGATTGCGCCTTCGAGCCCGCCACAGCCTTCGATATGGCGGCGGATATCGTCGCGTTTCTGGACGATCTCGGTGAGGAGCCCATCAAACCCGAATTCCCCGCCGATGGCGAGGGCTTCGGCGAAAGCTTCGCGCAGTTCGTCGGCTGCTTCTCGACCGGCCGCGAGTGCCGCCGCGCCAGTGACGAGCCGGCGTCGGACCTCGCCCAGCATGAGGCGGCTTTCGCCATCGTCCAGAACCTCGAAATGGCCGGCAACATTGGCTTCAAGCGGGAACTGGTGGAGGATCGCCTCACAGAAGGCGTGGATCGTTTGAATTTTCAGCCCGCCCGGCGTTTCCAGCGCGCGGGCGAAGAGCTGGCGGGCCTGATCGATGCGCTCAGGTTTTGGGGTATGGCCTTCGAGCTTTGCGATCTCGTCGGCGAGCTTTTCGCCATCCATCACCGCCCAGGCGCCGAGGCGGGCGAAGACGCGGTTCGACATCTCCGCAGCGGCGGCCTTGGTGAAGGTGAGGCAGAGGATTTTCGAGGGATCGAAGCCGGCGAGCAGAAGCCGGATGACGCGCTCGGTGAGGACATGCGTTTTGCCGGCGCCGGCATTGGCCGAAACGAAGACCGAGAGGTTAGGATCGGCGGCGATGCGCTGCTGCTCGGCGGTGTAGGCGCTGACGGCGAAGCTGCTCATTCGTCTGAGGCTCCCTCGGTCGCGCCGCCTGCAACGGCCCATTCGCGAGCGCGCGCAAGATGATCGTATGTTCCCGAGAAATCGCCCGCATAGGCGGGCCGGAAGCGCGAGGTGAAAGGCGTCTCGCGTTTCTGGAATTTCGCGGCGAGGCTCTCAAACTTCGTGATGGCCTTGACCGAGAGGTCCATCGGATCGACGGCTTCGGCGGTTTTTGTCGCGGGTTTTGCGAGCCCTTCGGGATAGACCTCGTGCTCGCGCAGCCGGACATAGGTGAGATCGTGGATGCGATCCGCATCCTTCACGTCCTCGAAGCCGCCACGTAAAGCCATGCCGCCCTCAAGTGGCATCTGCGGCGCAAGGAGGCTACGGGCCTGGGCGACAGAGGGCGCCGTTCCGGTCTTGAAGTCGATGATCTCGATGGATCCGTCGCGCATGACGTCGATCCGGTCGGCCTTTCCGACAAGTTCGACGTCGATGCCGGTGACCGTGATGCTGCCCTTAATCTCGGCATGGCGGACGGCGACGTCTGCGTTGCGCCCGCGCTCCCAGTCGAGATATCCGCTTGCGATCGCCTCCATGCGCGGCCACCAGAAGGCCTCGATTTCGGCCGGGAGCTGCTCTTTGTCGAACCGGTCACGGGCGATTTCAAGCAGTTGGTCGAGCGCAGCGTCGGCCATCGGGTCGAGACCGTTCTGAACGAAATCCGACAGGATCGCGTGGTAGAGCGAGCCGCGTTCGGCGGCTGCGGGCGAGCGCATCAGCGGATCGAGCGGTTCCAGCTGAAGGATCTTCGTGGCGTGGATCGCATAAGGATCGCGGATCAGCGTCTCGACCTCGGTAACGGAATAGCGCCTGGGGCGCTTCTCGACCGGCGGCTTCGGCTCGGGACGAGCGGCGATTGCCGTGCGCGAGGATTCTTCAAGGCGGCGCGCTGCGTGGAGATAGACGATGCCACGTCGCTTCAGGTCGCCGGTGCGTTCGGGGCCGGCGAGGGCGGCAATGCGCTGGAGCCAACGTGAGGCAATTGTGGGCGCGCCGTCCTGCTTTGTTGAACGGGTGAGGATGACCCGCCGCGCCCCCATCGCCATCCAGAAGTCATGGGCGGCGAGACCGATGCGCCGCTCCGGCGGGTCGAGCGCAATGTCTCGGCGCATCATGCGTGACAGGAAGGCGCCATTCTTCGCGCCTGCCGGCCAGGTGCCCTCGTTGAGGCCACCGAGGATCGCCGTATCGACGCTCTGGAGGCGGGCTTCGAGCGTGCCCCAGACGAATGCGCGAGCCGAGAGCCCGCCCCGCGGGCGCACGGTCACGCTGGCCATAAGAGCGTCGACGACGTCTTCGAGCTCGGTTGCAGGGAAGTCGAAGCCTGTGCGCGGCGAGGCGACGAGGCTAGAAAGAAAATCCTTCAAGGCGTGACCGGGTTCCTCGGCGTAGAGTTCGCGCGGGTACCCATTCTCGTCGCGGCAGAGCGTTTCGAGCACTTCCGTGAGCACGGCCGTATAGTCGGCGAGCTCCCGGGTCGCCTCTCCGCGCAACGCAATCAAGGGGGAGATCGAGGCTTCGAAAGCCTGCGCAAAACGCCTGGCGAGTTCGCGATCTTCCTTCGAGACAAGCTGCGCTGGACGCGACAGGCGGATGCGATCCTGTTTCGTAACTTCAGCAGCCGCTTCATCGTCGACGGGTCGCGCGGAGCCGAGAAGGCGCCGGTCGACGATTTCGGAGAGTTTCGCCGCATCCGCGATCTCGACGGAGCCGCGCAGGGCGATGAGCTCGATCGCGCGGGCTGCGCGACGCGCTTCAGCGGAAGTCATGCCAAGCCGTACGAGCGGGTGCTTGAGAAGCGCCAGAAGGGGAATGGGATCGCCCGGTGTGAAGGCGACGGAAAGGAGCGTCAGGACCAAGGTACCGGGTGCCGTTGACTTCAACGGGCGGCCGGCAGAGTCGTTCGCGCGGATGCCGAAACGTTCAAGCTCGATGACCACGCGGCGAGCGAGATTGCGGTCCGGCGTGATCAGTGCACAGGTCGCCTTCGAATCGGAGAGGGCGTCGCGCATCGCGCAGGCGATGGCGAGCGCTTCCTCGCGGGGCTCGGTCGCCTCGATCAGGGTCAGGCCGTCGAGGGCGTCTTCGCCGTTGGCGCTGCCGCTTTTGCTCCAATGCTCAGTCGTCTCTGCCGGGCGGAGCGCTTCGGAGAGGAACCGTTCGCGGGCGATCAGGTGCTTGTCGGACTCGAGTACGCCCACGCTGTCCCGGTCGATCAGTATGCCGTCCAGAATGCGTTTGAGGCCGTATTGCGGATGGCCGGGCGATGCGATGGCGAGGGTGCGATCGATCATCGAGAATGCGGCCTGATCGAGAAGCAAATCGAGGCCGGGCAGAACGACTGCGCCTTTCTCCATGTTTGCGACGACACGCATCAGCGCGATCGTCTGCGGGGCGGTCGCCGTCGAGCCGGCGAGGATCACGGGGCCTGTGGGCGGGTGGTCGCGCAGCCGATCCGCTTCGTTCTTCAGCCAGTCGTTCTTTGCGCGGGCCTCGCTGATCCGGCCATCGGCCTTCAACTGCTCCGGCCAGTGCTGTGTGACGATGGTGAGGAAAGTGAGGGTGAGCCGCCACCACTCGGCGAGCTCCTCCGGCGCAAGTTGGCCAAGCTGGGAGAACGGCACTCCTTCGGTCTCGATCTCGTCGAGCAACGTCCCGAGATCGGCGGCGAGGTAGAGCGCGTCGGCGGCCGAAGCCGGCAGGACCGCGTCGTCCGATCCGAAAAGCGCCTTCAATTCGGCCTGTCGCGTCATCGACCGCCAGCGACGTACGAGGCGGGCGAGTTCGAGGCGGCGTTCGAGTTCGCCTATCACAGGCTCGAACGCCATTGGCGAATCGACACCGTGCAGGAGTTCGGCTTCGTCGCCTTCGCCGATCGGTCGGATCTGCGGCAGGATAGCGGCTCCATCGCCCAGGCGCGCCTGGAATGCGAAGGCGAGCGAGCGAGCGGCGCGCCGGGTTGGCACATAGATCAAGGTATCGGCGAGGGAGAGCGGATCGCCGTCGTAGCGGTAGCCGACGTCGAGATGGCCGTCGAGGAGGCTGGCTGCGAGCGTCGGCAGGAAGGGGCAGCGGAGCGGAATCGAGAAAATGTTGGCGCGCATGGCCGAAGGGTACGGCGTCGCGGTTCTTTTGGAAAGGGATGTTCCTGTTTTATTCAGGCCAATTTCGAGGAGCGTGTTGCTACCTGTGGAATACTGTCTTCAGTAGATTAATCTGCTCGCCGACGGGGTTTCCGATCGGCCGTTCATCGATGTTCCGCGATACACCATAGAGCTCGCGATCGAGGATCGCGATGCGACGTTCGAGAAGGGTCGCGCGCATGACGAGATCACGAAACTCGTCCGGGAGATGGACGTAATTCGCGTCCGATGACGTCTCGACCTCGCTGTTGAGGCGAACCTTCTTCTTTTCAGACTCGACCTGCGCGCGCGTCATGTCGCCCTCGTTGAGGGCGCGCTGAAGGAGCAGCCAGGAGGCCATCTGCATGAGGCGCGTGGTGAGGCGCATCGATTCGGCGGCATAGAGCGTCGAGACCGACTTCGGCAGCGCTTTGGAGGCTGTACGGCCTTCGCCGTCGAGATAGTTCGCCGTCTCGTCGACGAGCGTCATGCCCTCGTCGAAGATAGGCTGGAAGGCGCGGCTGTGGGCTTTGTGTTCGGCGAGGCGCACCGGCGCTGTGGCGTTAGGGCTGTCGTTCGTGCTGTGGCTCATGAACTCGAAAGGTGCTCCACTCGCCTGGCATCGTCAATCGCAAGCCGGCCTCATCACCGGCGCGAAGATGCCGGGTTAACGACGCGAACGCAAGAAACCGCAGTTAAGAACGGTTAACGCCGAAAAGCGCCTGTGGATGAGTAGCATGAGGTTGCGACGAACAACAGCGCCGTCATCGAGCCGAAGCGGCTTCGCACGAAAAAAAGAGCCGTCGAAAACGGCTCTCAGGAGTTTCAACAGGGAGGCGTCAAGCAAGGCTCTCGCGGAGAGCCCGGCCTATTCGTCTTTGGATCAGGTGATCCGGTTTCGAACTAAGAACATAAAACAACGTAAACCTTGACCAAGCATTAACGCACAACCTCCCCATCATCGATTTCTTCACTAAGTGCCGCGCCCAGCGGCAATTTATGAAGGAACGGGACGTGGCTCAGGCGAACAATATGCGCATCATCGGGCTCAACGGACCGGGCGGGCCGGAGGTGCTCGTGCCCGAGATGCGGCCGACGCCGGAGCCCGGGAAAGGCGAGATTCGCATCGCCATCGCAGCCGCCGGCGTCAACCGTCCGGACGTCATGCAGCGGATGGGTGTTTATCCGCCGCCTCCGGGCGCACCGGATTGGCCCGGTCTGGAAGTCGCGGGCTTCGTCGATAGGCTGGGCGAGGGCGCTTCTCGCTTCGAGATTGGCGATCGGGTGATGGCCCTCGTGCCGGGGGGCGGTTATGCCGAGGCGGTGACGGTTCACGAGACGAACGCGATCCAGGTGCCGGACGGTATGCGCTTAGATGAAGCGGCTGCTATTCCGGAGACCTTCTTCACGGTCTGGAGCAATGTTTTCATGCGTGCCGGACTGAAAAAGGGCGAGGTGTTCCTCGTCCATGGTGGGACCAGCGGCATCGGCACGACAGCAATCCAACTCGCCCGACAGTTCGGCGCTCGCGTCTTCGCGACGGCGGGAAGCGCGGAAAAATGTGCAGCGGCCGAGAAGCTCGGCGCAGAAATATGCTTCAATTACAGGCAGGCCGACTTTGCCGAAGGTGTCAAAGAAGCGACCGGTGGCCGCGGCGCAGACGTGATACTGGACATGGTTGGCGGCGACTACGCCGACCGAAACCTCAAATGCGCGGCAGTGGAAGGACGTATCGTCCAGATCGCCTTCCTGAACGGCCCGAAGGCTGAGATCGATCTCAGCCGCATCATGTTGAAGCGGCTCGTCTTCACGGGATCGACGCTGCGGGCGCGTTCCGTCGAATTCAAGGCCGATATCGCCCGCGATATCGAGCGCCTCGTCATCCCGCTATTGGCAAACGGCAAGGTCCGTCCGGTGATGGAGAAGAGTTATCCGCTGGAACAGGCGGCCGAGGCGCACCGCCATCTCGATCAGGATCATATCGGGAAGATCGTTCTGACCACCGGCCGCATGGAGTGACGTTTCTCATCAGCAGGTTTGCATCTACTCGATCGAAAGCGGGGCCGGTCCACGGTTACGCCTTCAAGCGTCACGGCGCGATGCAGCGACATCCATTGGTAATACCTTTTTCATGATGGACTTTTCGGGTCTCGGATTCACAGGGAACGTCATCCTTTTCCTCGTGTCGGCCGCGGCAATCGCATTCGCCGGGGTCAAGCTTTCGGTGATCGCTGACGAACTCGCTGATCGCACCGGCATGGGTGAAGTCGTCGCCGGCGCCCTGTTCGTGGGTGTATCGACCTCGCTGCCGGGCGCGATTACGTCCGTCTCAACGGCCTATCAGGGCTTTCCGGAGCTCGCGATCGGAAACGCGCTCGGCGGTTTGACCGCACAGACGCTCTTCATTGCGGTAGCCGATCTCTTCTATCGTCGCGCAAATCTCGAACACGCTGCTGCGACGCCGGTGGCACTCGCGCAGGGCATCCTGCTGAACGCCCTGCTCTGCATGGCGCTGATCGGTTCGGTCACGACGGGCCTCAGCGTTTTCGGCACCCATCCCATCTCGATTATTCTGCCGATCACCTATATCGCCGGCCTTCTTTTGCTACGGCAGATCCGGACCGAGGACATGTGGTTCGCCAAGCAGACGGATGAGACGCGAGAGGAGGAATCCGACGCCTCCGAAAGCGATGACGACCGTCCTGATCGAACGCTCTGGCTGCTCTTTCTGCTCTTTGCCGGCATCACGGCCATCGCCGGCTACACCATCGGCGAGGCGTCGATTGCGCTCGTCGAGCTGACGGGTATTTCCCAGACCCTTTTCGGAACGACCTTTACAGCCATCGCGAATTCTCTGCCGGAACTGGTAACAGCGATCGCGGCCGTAAGGATCGGCGCAGTCGGTCTTGCAGTCGGCGACATCATCGGCGGAAACGCGTTCGAGGTCCTGTTCCTGTCGGCGGCCGATTTTGTTTCAGGCGAATCGATCTACAAGTCAGCGACGGATGACGACCAGGCAACAGCTCTTTTCGCCATGCTGATGGTGACGCTGATACTGCTCGGTATGATGAAGCGCGAAAAGAAAGGTTTCCTCAATATCGGCTTCGAATCGACGGGCGTCTTTCTGCTCTACGGTCTCTCCGTGGTGGTGCTCTTGATCTGAACCGAAGCGGACATGGCCCGACCACGCGCATACGTTTCAAATTTGACATGTCCGGATTGTTGCGGCGTGACTCGCAAAGTCCTATAACACAGACCGATTTCCCGGACATCGTGGTGATATCCACAGCCCGCCTCTCCGGAGCGGGGCAAGAGAAGGATTGTATTCGTGGCCCAGCAACTCTTGATGCCAAAAGCGACCGCCGTCTGGCTCGTCGATAACACGTCCCTGTCCTTCGACCAGATCGCCGATTTCTGTTCGATGCATCCTCTCGAGATCAAGGCCATTGCCGATGGCGAGTCTGCGCAGGGAATCAAGGGTCTCGACCCGATCCTGAATGGCCAGCTGACGCGCGACGATATCGAGCAGGCGGAAAAGAACGGCAAGCTGAAGCTGAAGCTCGCGCCGCCGAAGGTTCGTGTTCCTGAAGCGAAGCGCAAGGCTCCGCGCTACACGCCGGTTTCCAAGCGCCAGGATCGGCCGAACGCGATTCTCTGGCTTTTGCGCAATCATCCTGAGCTCGAGAATGCGGCGATCTCCCGCCTCGTCGGTACGACCAAAAACACGATCGAGGCCATTCGCGAGCGCACCCATTGGAACTCTGCAAATCTCGTTCCCATGGATCCCGTGACCCTGGGCCTCTGCACGCAGATCGATCTCGATCTGGAAGTCGAGAAGGCGACACGCGGTTTGCCGCCGAAGCCTGAAGAGCTCGCTGAGGAAGAACGCCTCCTCTCGGCTTCCCAAACGGAGAACTGGGTCTCGGCCGGTGCTGGCTCGCGCAGTTCCGATCGAGAGGATGGCGAGCTCGACGAAGCCGCGGTGTTCGCAAAGCTTTCGTCCATGAAGGGCAAGAGCGAGGACGAAGACGGGGACGATCGCTAAGCTGAAGAGAGTCGGCAGGTTTTGTCGACCTCGTCATGAACTAAAATACCAAGGGCGGCCTGGACTGCCGGGTCGGCCTTCGGCTTGTGCAGCAAATTAGGGCTTGTCTTCCTGCCGAGCCTGAAGCATCTTTTTGCCATGATCAGCCCGAGGACCATCAGTGCAACGGAAGAGGCCGCCACTATAGCGGTCCGCTTGCGTTTGAATGGCCTCCTTCTTCTGCTTAGACGCGACCGTCTGGCCCGTTAAGCAAGGGGCGTCAGGCGGTCGTCTCAGGTCTGACAGAGGCTCTCTCGCCACGCAGACTTCGCTCCTTCAAATCTCAAGACCGATGCGCCGCGTATTCATGCGCGGCTTGAAAAGTTCGATCCGATCGCGAATGACGCACGGCGTGATCTCCGTGTAGCCTACCGATCGAGAAGGCGATTGAAGGACCGACGATGTCTGCGATCCATAATGTTCCGATGCCTGCGAGCGATACGACGATCGAGGCGAGAAAGCCGTTTCCCGAAGGTCGCGGCAAGACGATGACCAACGCGGCGGAGAAGTATCGGCCGTATGGTCAGATCGATCTGCCGGACCGTACCTGGCCCACGAAAACCATCGACGCACCGCCGATCTGGTGTTCTGTCGACCTGCGCGACGGTAACCAGGCACTGGTCGATCCGATGGGCCACGAGCGCAAGGCCCGGTTCTTCGCGCTGCTGCTCGCGATGAACTTCAAGGAAATCGAGATCGGGTTTCCTTCGGCATCCCAGACCGATTTCGACTTCGTGCGCTGGTGTATCGAGGAGGGCGGGACGCCTGACGACGTCTCGCTGCAAGTGCTGGTGCAGTGCCGACCGGAACTGATTTCGCGCACGTTCGAGTCGCTGGAAGGATCGGTGAAGCCGATCGTCCACTTCTATAATTCGACAAGCGAATTGCAGCGCAGGATCGTCTTCGACAAGGATCGCGCCGGGATCAAGCAGATTGCGACCGATGCCGCGAAGATGATCGCGGACATGGCGGCAAAGGCCGGCGGCGGATACCGCTTCCAGTATTCGCCGGAGAGCTTCACCGGCACCGAGCTGGAGTTCGCGGCCGAGGTTTGCAACGCGGTCGCCGAGATCATTCAGCCAACGCCTGAGAACAAGCTGATCGTCAACCTGCCGGCGACGGTGGAGATGTCGACGCCGAACATCCATGCCGACCAGATCGAGTGGATGTGCCGTAACCTCGACAACCGCGAGAACCTCTTGGTCTCGATCCATCCGCACAACGATCGCGGTACGGCAGTGGCGGCGACCGAACTTGCTTTGATGGCGGGCGGTGACCGGGTAGAGGGCACCTTGTTCGGCAACGGTGAGCGGACCGGGAACGTCGATATCGTCACCCTGGCGCTGAACATGTACACGCAGGGCATCGACCCGCTGATCGACGTCTCCGATATCAACCGGATCAAGGACGTCTACGAGTATTGCAACCAACTGGCCGTTGGAGAGCGGCACCCTTATGTGGGCGAACTGGTCTACACGGCGTTTTCCGGCTCCCATCAGGACGCGATCAACAAGGGCATGAAGGCTGTGCGGCAGCAGAACAAGCCGCTCTGGGAAGTGCCCTATCTGCCAATCGACCCGAAAGACGTAGGCCGCTCTTACGAGGCGATCATCCGCATCAACTCCCAATCGGGCAAGGGTGGTATCGCCTATATTCTGCAGGAGGATTACGGTCTCAACCTCCCGCGTAATCTGCAGGTCGAGTTCCGCGAGGACGTACAGCGGATAACTGATGAGGAGGGGAGAGAGCTTCAGGCGAACCGCATCTACGAACGGTTCATCGAACGTTATGTGACCCAGCCGGAAGGCCGGCTTCGCTTCGTCAATCACGTCACCAAGCCCGACTCCAACGTCGCCGAGGGACGCATTGTCGAAGCAACGATTGTCGACGGCGGCGAGGAGATCGTCATCACTGGCAGGGGTACCGGGCCGATCGACGGCTTTATCGATGGACTGTCGCGGCATATCGGCGTCGACATCGCCGTCCACGATTATTCCGAGCATTCCCTCGGCACAGGCTCAGATGCGAGGGCGATCTGCTACATGGAGATTGCCCATGCTGGCGGTCGGTTGTTTGGCGTTGCGATCAACAAGAATATCGTGACTGCCTCGCTGGTTGCGATTCTGTCGGCCGCGAACAGAATTCTCGCGTCTTCCGCCGCGCAATAAGAAAGCAGGGTGTCGAAACTGAACCAGTACGATGTCCCAGAATGGAGCGACTGGTTCGTTTCGAAACGTAAGGCGGTACAGTCGCTCTCCTGCTATCTCAGAACTGAACCCTCGCCTCGCAATTATCTTGGAACCGCCGCACATCGCCGATAGATTAAAGGGAATTCGGTTTTGCGGATGAGGCAGACGTCGATGGCGGAGAGCACAGAGAAAGTCACGCCCCTTACAGGGACGAGGCGCCTCGCCGATGCCGTAAGGGCCGCGAAGATCGCTGCAGCCCAGAGATCCGATGTCGTTGTCGATATCCGCGAGGCTGATCGTGCCCGGCTGGAGATTCTAGCGGAGGAAATGAAGCCGATCGCCGACGAGCTCGATGCGGACGATCTGTTCGATTTCGTTCTCTCGGGTGGCGCGACGTCACGATATTGGGTCGACGGCACCGCTCATGTGACGATGGCGCGGGACCGACGGACCTATCGGTTCGTGCGCGAGACGCGTCTCGGGCGCGTCACCCTCGCAGAGTCCACCGAACCGCGCAAAATCGCTGACTACGTCACGACTTACGTCGCAGAACGGATCGTTGAACGGGACAAGGCCTTCGCCGTCAACGATGGCATCGGTGAAAAAGCAAGCGATCCTGCACGCACGCGTACCCAGCCCGAACGTGGCGTCGAGCCGATGGCTGCAAGCGAAAATACGACGGCTTCGCAAGACGGGCCTGACCGTGGCGGAAGCCGTTTCATCGTCGGACTCGTGTGGTTCCTGCTCGGCACCGTCGTCGGTGCCGGTATCCCGCTGCTGCTATCGTATCTTTACCTGCTCTAGGCTTCGGTCGCCTCGTCCTGGGATCGTCAGTGTTCGGACATGTTTCGCTGCGCCCCAGAGTATCGTGTGCTGAGACAATTCGAGCAAATGTTGCCTTGGTCGCGCCTCGCACGGATTCGGACGTGCGCTTGTCGTGATGCCTCCAATGCCAGTCGAGACGAACAGGCTGGAGATGACGGTTTGTTCCGACGCACTCACAATTGCGCAATTTAAAAACTCGTCCACAGGTCTCTTGTCCAACCCTTTGAAATGGCTGGGGCCTATGGGTGGGAAAATTAATACAATTTCATCAAGCTTGCGCCAACGAATGGGGCGAAGGTGACGATGAGAGATCTCGGCGGCGGACCGGCAGGGCAGAAGATCGCCGGTAGGTCCGGAAGGGATGCGACCGATAAGGCCGAAGACCGCCGTGACCGACCGCTGCTCGGTTCTCGGAAACGCTTCCGTGTGTCTATCCCCAGTGTCAGCTGGCTCAAGATACTCCTGCGCGGCGACCGCCTGCTCCGCTTGGTCACGGTTGCCATCGTCTGTCTCGCAGCGCTGACTGCGGGTATCGTCATGGACAACCAGGCCCGCCTCCAGAGCGCGTCAGACAAATTCGACCCGTCGGCAAGCGAGCGTCTCATCAACGACGCCTTCCGGCTGACGCTCGCCGTCCAACATGATGTCTTGAACCCTACCGAAGCTTTGAGTGACGCCACCGGGCTTTACGACCGGCTGCGCACACGCATTTCTCAGATCAAGATGAAGGCAGCCTCAAAAGGTCTGTCCAACTATTTCAATCACGTGCAGTCGGGCATTCGCGCGCTCGAACCTCTGATCGACCTGAGGCTGACCGAGCCGAATTCCATCGAAGTCTATGAGAACGTCTACCGGGTTGCGGCAGACGCGCTTCAGTTCAACGCGCTTTACAACGAAGAGGCTCAGGATGCAGTCGCTGCCGAGCAGGCAAGGCTACAGGCCTCTTTTCTGGCGATCGGTGCGATCGTCGGGATCGCTATCGGACTGTGCGTGCTGCTCGTCTGGCGCATCGTCGTCCAGAACCGACGCCTTGCGCGCGCGGTCGGCCTCGATGGGCTCACGGGCATCGGCAATCGCGTCGGTTTCGACCGGCACGTGGCGGGACTGCCGAAGGATGCCGATTGCGCCATTATCCTTTTCGATCTCGATAACTTCAAATCAATCAATGACGGTCTCGGCCATCACATCGGGGACGAACTCCTTCGGACGGTAGCAAGCCGGGTTCGGGAGATTTGCCACGATGACGAATTCGTCTGCCGGATCGGCGGGGATGAGTTCGCCGTCGTACTTTCCGGGAAAACGGCAGTCGCCCGCGGCGAGGTGGCCTGCAGGCACATCCTGCAGGCAATCGCAGTGCCGATCATCATTGGTAAACAAAGGCTCGATATCTCAGCGAGCGTCGGTATCAGCAAACTGCCGTCTCCGGCCGGCATCAGCATCGAGAGCCTGACGCGTCAGGCAGACGCGGCGCTCTACGCGGCGAAGAACGCAGGCCGTGGACGCTATCGTGTCTACAGCGAAGAACTCGCCTCGGAGCCCGCGCGGGCCGAGCCCATCCACTATGATATCGACGGCGCGATCCGAAGCGGCGAGATACATGTCGAGTTTCAGCCAATCACCTGCCTCAAGACAGGGCGAACGCTCGGCTTTGAAAGTCTCTCTCGCTGGCGTCATCTCGGCCTCGGGGAGATTGCCACCCCCGAAATAATGCCGCTCGCTGAAAACAACGGCGCGATATTCGATCTAGGCCTTCTCGTGCTGGAGGAGACCTGTCGGAACGCTGCCAAGTGGCCGGAAACCTATTTCGCGGCTATCAATGTTTCGCCCAGAGAACTCGTCGACCCGTCCTTTCTGCAGCGGGTTTCGGAGATTGTGGTGCGCCACAACATTCAGCCACAGCGCATCGAGTTCGAGATTGCCGAGCCGCTCTTCTCCGGAGATGAGGAAGAGCTTCTGAACGCCATCCAGACGCTGCGGGAGAGCGGTTTCTCTGCCGCACTTGCTAAGTTCGGGGCGGGTCACTCCTCGCTCGCATCGATCCATCACTTCCCGTTCGATAAGATCAAGATCGATCGTTCACTCGTCGCGGCAAGCGAGACGAACGAAAGGGCGGCGGATATCGTCTCGTTGATCTGCAAGTTTGCAAAGTCGTACGGGATAAAGGCTGGCGCAGAGGGGATCGAAACGCTGAGCCAAGCTGAGCGGATGCGGGAGCAGGGCTGTGATATCGGCCAGGGCCTGCTCTACGACACCCCACTTTCGGCTGATGACGTCGAAAAACTCATTCGCGAGGAGCAGGAAACGTCGGAAAAGCGCTGGGAATCTGTGAGGCTACGTCTTCTCGAACGTGCGGCGTGAGGCTCTTATGTAGCTTGTGACGAATGCTTTGCGGTCACCGCGACCGGAAAACAATGATCGACAGTTTCTTTCAGCTTCCTAAGCGACGGCTTTCGCCTTCACCGCGCGGCCATCGTCGACAAGCCGGCGCTCACGCAGCCAGTCGACCCCTTCGTGACCCTCGCGCATGCCGCGCTCGCGTTGGGTGAGCGACCAGTTTCCGGGCTCCCCGTCGATCTCGAACAGATTGTAGCGCGCCGCAGGCTTTTCAGAGCCGGGAGATTGGCTCGCCGAAGGCACGCCAACGACCGGAACCTTGCGATGGCCCGGACCCTCCAGCCAATAGAGCGTGTCGAGATGAGTGTGCCCATGTAGCACAAGTTCAGCACCAACGTCTCGGATCACCTTCGAGAAGAACTGCTTGCCGATGAGCCGCTTGTGCCAGGAAGCGGCACCTGAGATCGGAGGGTGGTGTATCAGGACGACGCGGAAATGGCCGGTGCTGCGACAGCTTTCGAGGAGCTTCGCGAGCGCTAGTGCCTGGCCGCGGCGAAACGAGCCCGTCGCAAAGAAGGGGGCGCTCGCCTCGGCTGTTGAGACGCCGAAGATCGCGATCTTGCCGCGTACTCTCAGATAGGGAAACGAATTGCCGATCGCCGCCAGCGGATTGTCGCCGATTAGGTAGTCATGCCACTCGTGGAAGGACCGTTTGAGTGCGCCGGGCACATAGGCGTCGTGGTTGCCGGGAACCAAAGAGACGTCGTGCGGGACGCCAAGCTGCTCCAGCCAGATCCTGGCGGCGACTGTCTCTTTTTTCGTCGCCAGATTGACGAGGTCGCCGGTCACCGCGATGTGGTCGGGTCGTTGATGTTTCATGTCGAGCACGAGATCGGTCAAGGTATCGCCGAACATCGAGCGTCGCCGGTTGCGATGCCAGTTCACGTAACCCGTCACCCGCTTGGACGCGAGCTCGCGCAAGGAAAGCTCGGGAAGGGGGCCGAGGTGGATATCCGAAAGATGGGCGAGTCTGAACATTGGCTATCCTGATCGGGTCTGATGGCACTAGCTATAGCCGTGCTTGCCAAGAGAAACCGATGGCCTTTGAGAAAATCGTTCCGCGCCTCCTGCATCTGGGCTTTCTCGTGACCCGTCCGATGACCCTCGGCGTGCGCGTGGCGGCCTTCGATCTGGAGGGCCGGATCTTTCTCGTTCGCCACACCTATGTGCCGGGCTGGTATTTGCCGGGCGGCGGCGTCGATCCGGGCGAGACCGCCGAGAATGCGGCGCGGCGCGAGCTTCTTGAGGAAGGGAATATCGACGTTCCGCAGGAAATGCGGTTAGTTTCGGTGCACTTCAACAATCTCGACTCGCGGCGCGACCACGTTCTCATGTTCCACGCCGATGGTGTTTTCCAAAGCGAGCCGAAAACGCCGGACCGTGAGATCGCCGAGGCGAAGTTCTTTGCGATCGAGAAGCTTCCGCGAGAAGTCACTGATGCGACCCGGCGGCGGATCGGCGAACTCTGTCATGGGGAGCCGCCCGATCCGCACTGGTGAGCTTGAGCCGCCTTCAGGTCAGGCGGCCTCTTCCGCCGGAACAAGCCTGTCTCGATTGTGCGGCACGGTCAGATCCTGCCGGGGTCCCTTCGGAACGATACGGGTTGGATTGATGGTGCTGTGGCTCGTATAGTAATGACCCTTGATGTGGTCGAAATTCACCGTTTCGGCGATCCCTGGCCATTGGAAGAGTTCGAGCATATAGCCGAAAAGGTTCGGGTAGTCGGCGATCTGTTTGGCATTGCATTTGAAGTGCCCGTGATAGACCGCGTCGAAACGGATCAACGTCGTGAAAAGTCGCCAGTCCGCTTCGGTCGGTAGGTAGGAGCCTGCGAGATATCGCTGGCTCGACAGCCGGCTTTCCAGCATCTCCAGCGTCTCGAAGAGCTCGTCGAAGGCTTCCTCATAGGCCTCCTGTGAGGTCGCGAACCCTGTCTTGTAGACGCCGTTGTTGACGTTGTCGTAGACGGTGGCGTTGATCTCGTCGATTGCGGGCAGCAGCGACGGCGGGGTCAGGTCGACCGTGTTGTCTGCGAACTCGGAAAAGCCGGTGTTGAGAATGCGGATCAGTTCGGCCGACTCGTTGTTGACGATCGTCGCGCGTTTCTTGTCCCAAAGAACCGGCACGGTCACTCTTCCGGTGTAGTTCGGATCGGCCTCGAGATAGACCTCGTAGAGCTTGTCCTTGCCGTTGACGGTGTCAGGGATAGCACCATCGCGCTCGGAGAACTCCCAGCCCCTCTCGCCCATATGGTAGCCGACGACGGAGAGAGAGATGACGTCTTCCAGGCCTTTGAGCTTGCGGGTAATGAGGACGCGGTGAGCCCAAGGACAGGCGAGCGAGACGTAGAGGTGGTAGCGGTCGGCTTCCGCTTCCTGAGCTTCCTGACCATCCGGTCCCGGCGAGCCGTCAGGCGTGATCCACCCCCTGAAGTCGGTCGTCGGACGTTCGAACTTGCCGCCCGTCGAATCCGTGTCGTACCATTTATCCTGCCACTGGCCGTCGACGAGAAGGCCCATCGTCATCTCCTATCGTTTCTTCATCGAGTCCACTTTGCGCGGACTCAAGCGAGGCAACACTCAGGCCACGTGCACTGTTCCTGCGAACGCACCGATCACGCCTTCGCTGAACGCTGTGTATTTCGGAGGTGACTCGGCTTGTGGACGAACCCGCTTTGGGTTGCTAAAAGCGGCGAAACTCGGGGTGCCGCAGGGCACCGGGCCTCGCAGACGTGATCAGGAACGGACATGATCGACAGACGGCAGCGACGAAGCGAGATGTGGCGCACATAGCGCCGTCCATCGCGCTTTGCGGCGTTCGACAGAACGGGCGAAGCGCCGTTCCCGCTGTCGAACCGCTCGTATCGCCGATCGTTCCATGATGTCATCACAAGCCAGACCCGCCGCCGCGGCGGTATCCGTAGCCGCGACCACCGGCCCCCTGCCGGCGCTGGATCTTTCGAAGATCATCTATCGACCTGAGACTCCCGAGGATGCTCAGGTCGTGGAAACAATCGCTGACGATGCTTTCGGGCCGGGTCGCTACGCTCGGGCCGCCGAGCGCGTGAGGGAGCTTTTTTCGGTCGTTCCGAACCTATGTTTCGTCGCCTGCGACGGCGAATTCATCGCCGGTTCCGTTCGTGTGACGCAGCTTCCCTCCGCTCCAGAAAAGGCGCTGATGCTGGGACCGCTCGCGGTGCGACCGCACCTCAAAGGGAGAGGGATCGGCAAGGCGTTGATGCGGCACACGGCTGCTCGGGCAAAGATGGAGGGGTTCGCCGCGATATACCTTGTCGGCGACACGCCCTACTACGCACCCCTAGGCTACCGCGCTATCGAGCCGAAGCGGATCGTTCTTCCGCGGCCGGTCGATCCCGCTAGAACGCTGTTTCTTCAGCTTTAGACCCACGAATGGTTCGGGCGTAGCGCCAAGGCGCGTTTTGACTGAGAGTGAAAAGCTCGCGCGTCAGGCGCCGATCTTGACGATGGCGCGCGTCCTCATATCGACGATGACCGGCTGTCCATTGTAGTAGAAGTAGCCGAAATTCGATGCACCATCGATGGACTGCAGATTGACCGAAGAAGGAACTGATGCGCCGAGTGACGGCGGGTTCTGCAGCGACGCGTTCGCTACCGGATTGCTGGCGGCGAACTGAACGACGTTGACTTTTGCTTGCGCGCTCACGGTCACGAAGCCGAGGCTTGCGGCGAGAGCGGCAGCCCATGTGATACCGAACCGGGACATTGCAGGCTCCTGCGTGTATGTGCGCTCTTGGCGCATGCGGTCATGATAGATGATTTTGCGCCCTCATTGTGTAGATAAGTTGAGCGGCGGGCGGCACCAAACGGGTTGTTCGCGCACCGTTGCAAACAAGTCGCAATGGATCTCGCACAATTCGTTCGACCCGACGCGCAAAATCGTTGAAAGGGTCGCAGCCAATCTCCGCTGCACCTTTCGCCCATTGGGCGGCATGTCTAAAAGATGCACCAAACGCGCGAACCATCCCCCTCGCACCCGTAACCGCTGTCCGACCGAGCGAACATGTCAGCTGCGCCCGAGACCGCCCCGACGCCGATGATGGCGCAGTACATCGAGATAAAGGCCGCTAACCCGGATTGTCTGCTGTTCTACCGAATGGGCGACTTTTACGAGCTGTTCTTCGATGATGCGGAGGATGCTTCTCGCGCGCTTGGTATTACGCTGACGAAGCGCGGCAAGCATCTCGGCGACGACATCCCGATGTGCGGTGTTCCGATCCATGCAGCCGACGACTACCTTCAGAAGCTGATTTCGCTCGGCCATCGCGTCGCGATCTGCGAACAGCTGGAAGATCCGGCGGAGGCGAAGAAGCGCGGCTCGAAATCTGTGGTGAAGCGCGACGTCGTGCGGCTCGTCACTCCGGGGACGATCACGGAGGAAACGCTGCTCGAGCCGGGGCAGGGCAACCATCTGATGACTGTCGCCCGGCTCGGCGGCAAGGCTAAGGGCGCCGAGTATGCTCTTGCCTGGACCGATCTTTCGACCGGCGATTTCCGTCTTGGCGTGACGGACGAGGGCCGGCTGGAGGCCGACATTTCGGCCATCGAGCCGTCCGAACTCGTGGTCTCCGACGATCTATATGGTGATGAGCGCCTTGCCGGCCTTGTCCGCCGCTTCGGCAAGCGGGCGCGGCCCGAGCCGCGAGCTTATTTCGATGTCGCGACTGCGCCAGACCGGATCGCGAAGTTCTTCGGCGTCTCGACCCTTGACGGGTTTGGCGATTTTTCGCGGGCCGAGCTTTCGGCGGCGTCCGGGCTGATTGCTTATCTCGGCAAGACGCAATTGGATGCGCGCCCGGCGTTGAGACGCCCGCAGCGTCAGCTGGCCGGTGCGGCGATGGAGATCGATCCCGCGACGCGTGCATCACTCGAACTCACCCGATCGGCACAGGGCAAGCGACAAGGCAGTCTTCTCGGCGTCATCGACCGCACGAAAAGCGGTGTCGGCGGACGGCTTCTCGCCAGCCGTCTTTCGAGCCCGCTGACAGATGCTGACGGTATCGCCAAGCGCCAGGCTTCGATCGGCCATTTCATCGAAGATGTCAGCCTCCGCTCGGAAGCCCGTGCCCATCTCGCCCGTTTGCCGGATATGGAACGTGCCCTCTCGCGGCTCGCGCTCGATCGCGGTGGCCCGCGGGATCTTCTCGGCATCCGAGCTGGCCTTCGTGGTGCGGCGGCAATTGCGGACGCGCTTCAAGGCGAGTTGCCCCCCGAACTCGCCGACTGCCGTGCCGAACTCGCTGCCCTGCCAGCCGATCTCAGCACCGTGCTGGAGGAGCTTCTCGACGACGAGGCGCCGCTCCTGAAGCGCGACGGTGGCTTCGTGCGCGCTGGTGCACTGCCTGAACTCGACGAAGCCCGCACGCTGCGGGAAGACGCCCGGCGCTTCGTGGCAGAGCTCCAGGGCCGGCTTGCCGAAGAGACCCGCATTCGCAGCCTGAAGATCAAGCACAACAATGTGCTTGGCTTCTTCATCGAGGTGAACGAGGCGAACGGCAAGACGCTGATGGCGGGCGAAAACGCGGATCGGTTCATCCATCGGCAGACGCTGGCGTCGGCAATGCGCTTTACCACTGGCGAACTCGCCGAACTGCAGGAGCGCATCGTCAACGCGGGGGCGGACGCGCTCCGGATCGAACTCGAGACCTTTGACCGGCTGCGGGACGCGGTGGTGTCCGAAGCCGACCGGCTGCAGCGCGCCTCTGCCGCGCTCGGTGCGATCGACGTCGCCGCGAGCCTCGCCGATTTCGCAGTTTCTGAGGACTGGGTACGTCCGAAGGTGGACGACAGCCTCGCCTTCAAAGTGGAAGGCGGGCGTCATCCTGTGGTGGAAGCTGCTCTCGCCGCGGCACAGGGCTCGAGTTTCGTTGCCAACGACTGCGATCTCTCTCCACCAGGTGCCGCTTCCGAAGCTGGCGCCATCTGGCTTGTGACCGGCCCAAACATGGGCGGCAAGTCCACCTTCCTGCGCCAGAACGCGCTGATCGCGATCCTTGCCCAAATCGGCTCTTACGTTCCTGCAGGTGCGGCGCATATCGGCATTGTCGACCGGCTCTTTTCCCGCGTCGGCGCGTCGGACGAACTCGCGGAAGGCCGCTCGACTTTCATGGTCGAGATGGTCGAGACGGCCGCGATCCTGAACCAATCCGGCGAGCGGGCGCTTGTCATCCTCGACGAGATCGGCCGGGGGACCGCCACTTATGACGGCCTCTCGATCGCGTTCGCGGCGGTCGAGCACCTGCACGAGGTCAACCGTTGCCGGGCGCTCTTCGCCACCCACTTTCACGAGATGACCGCGCTGTCGGAGCGCCTTTCGCGGCTATCCAACGTCACCATGCGGGTCAAGGAGTGGAAGAGCGACGTCGTCTTCCTGCACGAGGTCGGGCCAGGCTCGGCGGACCGTTCCTACGGCATCCAGGTCGCAAAGCTCGCCGGTCTGCCGAAATCCGTCGTCTCACGGGCAAAAGCCGTGCTCGCCGAACTCGAACGCACCGATCAGGGCGAAAAGCGCGGCACGTTCCTCGACGATCTGCCGCTGTTCTCGGCTGCGGTGAAGCGCGCGGCGGACGAAGAGGCCGCTGCGGCGGTCGATCCGGTCGCCGATGCCCTCAAGGCGATCGACCCGGACGTCCTGTCACCGCGCGAGGCACTGGAAGCTCTATACCGGCTGAAGGCTATCGCGGCGAAAGAATGAAACCCTCGTGTTGCAGTCATCCCGACGCCGAAACAGCAAAGGCGCCGCGATGAGCGCCCGAGTGATCTCGAAACTTCGATACTGTGAACGGATTAGTAAGTTCAGCGTCAGTCGAAGACTAGCGTCCGAGCTGTGACTGACGGACGTCGCCGGAGCGTTTGAGGTTCATGCCGATGACCGGCACCAGCTGGTTGGCGACGCGTACCGAAACTGTGATCGCCATCTGGTCCTGGCTGGCGAGACGGGCGACCATCGCGCCTTTCAGCTGGGCGCGGTCTAGCCCGACCACCATCTTGTTGCCCTGCACTTCGCCGGAGACGATATCGAGGCCTTTGCCCTTTGCGCCATCCTGGAAGGCGCCGCGATAGCTGCGACCCGACTGAACCACTTCCGCCCGCATTGGCTGGGCGAAGAGGCCGACGCGGCAGGAGCCGTCGAGCACCATGCCAACGCGTTGGGTGTGCTCGAGGCCGTCGAATGTGCAGTTGAATTTCGTACCCTTGTACTTGCCGGCGACGATCTCACCCGGACCCGTCCACTTGCCGACGACCTGACGGAAGAACTGCTTGTCTCCACTCGCAGCAGCAGGACCGGTTGCAAGCGTTCCGAAGGCGATGAGGGTGGCGAGGCCGAGGGTCTTCAGGCGCGACATAGACTAACCTTCCGGGCTGCTTGGAACGCTTCAATACGATGCGCCAACTATCAGCTTGAATGGTTAACCGAGCCTTGCCGGAGCGACAATTCCAAAAGTGTTTCAGTGCTCTCTGTTTCGATTCGACTGTTGCCGGGAGGCAAAGCTGGTCAGTTCTCCAAGCA
Source organism: Fulvimarina pelagi HTCC2506 (assembly GCF_000153705.1). Taxonomy (GTDB): domain Bacteria; phylum Pseudomonadota; class Alphaproteobacteria; order Rhizobiales; family Rhizobiaceae; genus Fulvimarina; species Fulvimarina pelagi. The sequence continues at coordinate 1,689,183 of NZ_DS022272.1, read as the reverse complement.
CATCCCGAAGCTTCGGACGCTCGGTCGTCATGAAGGGAAACGGCCGGCAAAGGTCCATTGCCGCAAGGCCGATCCGGGCAGTCAAAAGGCCGTTGACGATGCCTTCTCCGAGCCGCGCCGAAAGCTTGGCGGCGATGCCATGGCCCAGCATCTGGCCAACGATATCGTCGCCTATCGCGATCGTTCCGGTGACCGCGAGATGGGTGACGACATTCCGTGTGAGACGGATCAGGCCGATCGTGCCGGGACGCGCACCGTATAGCTCCGACATGCGGCGGATCAGCTTTACGCTTTCGAAAAGGACATAGGCGATATCGACCAGCGCCTTCGGGCTGACGGCCGTGACGACCGATGTGCGCTTCGAGGTCGCGAGAACCAGCGCGATCGCCTGCGCATCGAGTGGCCCGAGAATATCCCGCTCGGCGATCCGAATGAGATCGGCGCCGTCGACGACCTCGTCTTTCAAATCAGCTAGCTTGGTACGCCCGGAGAGCGTTTCCGGTCGGGCCGCTACAATCGAGGACAACCGCGCAACCGCCTGCTCTGCAGCATCTCGCGAATTGGCGTGAAACGCGGCCTCAGATTCGCGGCGATCCTTCTCGACTGCCGACAGACGCATGAGGCCGAGGATTTCGCGAACGACGATGCCGAGGACTGCAAGAAGGAGGATCGCGGCCGCTGCCAATGCGGTCCAGCCGAGCCAGTCGTAGCGGGCGAAGAGATCGCTGACGAGAGAATCAATCCACAAACCAATAGAGAGGGAGATCAGTGCACCGAAAGCGAAGAGCGCGATCTTGCCGAAGGAGAAACTCCTGCGCGACCGTGTGGCGACCGGCGGCAAGGTCTCCCGCAGATCGTCATCGATGGCCTCGTCTGGCTCGTATTCCAGCGTCTCGATCCGGTTGATCGCACGGGGGATGCGGCCCGACCGTTCCTGTTCCTTCGTACGCATCTGCGGTTCGTCGCCGTCCCCCGGAGCGCGGAAGGCCTGCGGGCGGCGGCCCGGTGGATCGGTTCGGCTCATCGTAGGCGATCTCCGAGCAGGAATTCGAGAGCCCGGTCGAGCCGAATATGCGGCAGAGACAGCGTCAGGCCTTCTTCGGTGCGCTCGAGCTTGGGAGGCCGGAAGCGGACGAAGCGGATCGGGTCTGCTCGCTTGGCATGGCCGTCGGCATCCATGAAGAGCGGGGTCGGGTCCTTCGGCAGGTCGCCGGGGAAGACGGCGGTCTCCGTCTTGCCGTCGAAGGTCTCGCGGCCGATCGTCTCCCCCGCTTGGGGCACGCCGACGATGACGGGCAGGTCGTCACCATTGTCCTCGATTCGGGCCTCGCGGGTCGCACGGATAGCAGCCATTGCGATGACCTGCGTGTCGGCGCCTGAAAAGTCGGCGCGCTTTACCGCGCCTTCGACTAGCCGGCGCACGATCGCCTCCAGTCGCCTGTGGCTCTCGCGATGAAGATGGTCTGCCTTGGTCGCTGCGACAAGAATGCGGTCGATCCGGCGGCTGAGCAGCGAGCCGAGCCAGCTCGATCGGCCCGGCCGGAAGCATCGGAGGATATCGGAAAGCGCGATCTCGAGATCTCGAACCGCCTCGGGGCCGGCATTGATCGCCTGCAGCGCGTCGACCAGCAAGATCTGTCGATCGAGCCGGGCGAAGTGTTCGCGGAAGAACGGTTTTACCACGATCGATTTGTACGCCTCGTAACGCTTTTCGAGGATCGCGCCGAGAGAACCTTTGGGGAATGGCTCGCCTTTCGCTGCCGAAAGCGGTGCGAAGGTAAGGGCAGGTGAGCCTTCGAGATCGCCCGGCATCAGGAAACGGCCGGGGGGTAGTGTGGACAACGCCGTATTGTCGGCGCGGGCCGCCGTCAGATACGCCGAAAAGGCGCGGCTGAGGCGCTGGGCCGTGGGATCGTCCATTGGCGACTTCGGATCGACGGCGTCGATCATTTCGAGGAATGCGCCGGCAATGTCCCGGCGACCCGGCAGGCGCGCGCGCGCGATCGACTCGCGAGAAAAATCGGCGAAGCTCTTGTCGATCAGCGGCAAGTCGAGCAACCACTCACCGGGATAGTCGACGATATCAATCGAAAGCTTACCGCTCGAGAACATGCGCGACCAGCCGGACGCGGATTGAAACTCGACAGTGAGCCGCAGTTCGGAGATCGCACGCGTCGAGTTTGGCCAGTCCCGCTCATCGAGAAGGCGCCGAATGTGATCCTCGTACTGGAAGCGCGGCACAGCGTCGTCCGGCTGTTCTTCCAGATAGGCTCGCCCGATGCGGTTCTCCGCATGGACCGAGAATAGCGGCAACCGCCCGCCGTGCAGGAGATTGTGCACGAGCGCGGAGATGAAGACGGTTTTGCCGGCCCGAGATAGTCCCGTCACACCGAGCCTGACTGTCGGATGGAAGAAATCGGATGTTCTGTCGGCGAGGTTGTCGAACGCGATCCGTGCCTCGTCGGCGAATGATGCCATGAAGTGGGGGCCTGCTGGCTGGAGCCTTTGTTCGGGGCTGCATATAGGTGAAGCCCTCGCTGGCTGCGACGAGCCAGCGATCAGCACTTCGGCGTCAGGCCATCTCGCGCGGAAGAAGGATACGCTGCATGGTGCCGCCGCCGTTCTTCAGCGTCTCGAACCCGTCATCGCCTTCCGTCACCGCGAATTCGACAAAGCCGCAGGTGGGCAGCCCCTCGCGCAGCTTGAACCAGGCCTTGCTGTCTTCCGCGACGAGAGAGAGACAGAAGTCTTCGATCATCGGGTTATGGCCGATGATGAGAACGGTGCTTGCGTCCGGGTTGGCGCACATCGCCGACACGTAGGCCTCCGGCCCGAGGGCGTAGAGATCGTCCGACATTACGGTCTCGCCGATCGACTTAAATGCCGGTTCGATGATCTCGAGGGTTTCCTTCGCGCGGGTCGCCGACGAGCAGTGGGTGCGGTCTATGGAAAGGCCTTCAGCTTCGATCGCCTCCGCGAGCCGCTTTGCGTCCTGACGCCCCCGATCGTCGAGGGCACGCTGGTGATCCCGCTGACCAGGCAGAGCCCAAGAGGAATGGGCGTGTCTCAGAACGAACAATCGAAGCGGCACTGATACCATGAGACTGGAATAGGCCGAACCGTGCGCGACGGCAATCCGTCTTCGGGTCTTCGCGGCGAGACCCGTTCACCATGCTGGTGGGTGACGTTTTTCGGTGCCGCGAAAACGTCTTGGTTCCAAAGCAGCTTCTGCCGTCGATGAACCTCTCCGGAACATCCGGGTAAACTGCGGTTCGAGGAGAATGGAAATGACGAAACTCAACGGTGTCATGCAAAGCCGGCTCGGCTTGATGGCGGTGGCCTGCGTTCTAGCCCTGCCGGCCATCGGTGGCGTGCAGCCGGCGACGGCTCAGGCGAATATCACCGAGAATCCTGCGCGCGGCACGATTTCGGTTACCGGCTACGGCGAGGTGAGCGCCAGGCCCGACGAAGCCATTCTCGGTTTCACGGTGCTCCGCCAGGGCGAGAGCGCGAAGGCGGCGGTCGACGCGACGAGCGAAGCGATGCGGGAGGTCATCGGCGGAATGCGCGAACTCGGCGCCGAGGATCGCGATCTCCAGACGGCGACCATCCAGATCTTCCCGCAATATGGCGAAGCCGACGAGACGCAGCCGGGTCGCGGGCGGTCTAATGAGATCGTCGGTTACGAAGCGCGCAACACGCTTTCGGTGACGGTGCGCGAGATCGCGAATGTGGGCGCGTATCTCGATCGTGCGATCGAACTCGGCGTCAATCAGGGCGGGGACGTCAACTTCACGATCGCCGACGATGAGGAGCTCTTGTCAGAGGCGCGGCGAAGCGCCGTCGAGGATGCGCGTGAAAAGGCCGAGCTCTATGCCCAGGCTGCCAATGTCTCGATCGACCGGATCGTCTCGATCGCTGAGCCCTCGGCCTATCGCGGGCCCCAGCCAGAAATGATGCAGATGCGCATGGCAGCTGACAGCGGCGGGGGCGGGGTACCGATCGAAGCTGGCGAGATTATCCGCTCCGCATCGATCGAAATCGTCTTTTCCATTCGCAATTCGGATTAGAGGCCACGGATGTGACGGACCGGACAATTAGGCCGATTGCCGAACCGTACGATCACACGGTCGCCTCGCAAGCGACCGGCGACAGCGATACCGCGATGGCCCGCGCGGATTACTCGGGCGCGGTGAACGCCGATGCGGTTCGCCTTTCGGACGGCTCGATGGGGGCTGCAGCCGTAAGCCCGATGGCCGCGCGAATGGTGGGCACGATAGCCGCGCCCGTTTCGATAGTGCGATGGCACGTGCCCGCTTCCGATGGTGATACCGAAGCCGATGCCATTGGCGGCCGCGGGTGCGGCTGACGCGCCGATGGCGCCAAGGGAAACGGCTGCGGCGAGGCAAGCATTGCGGATGAAGCTGGCTAGCATGGGTGTCGTCCTCTGGTCCGCGTTTCAATGGTTCGAAGATCGCACGGATGATGTGAACCCTTTTGGAAACGCTCATTCATCGATCATTCAGCGTCCAGACCGGTTTGGTCGCCTTGCGCCTCCATTTGCCGGCTGTATGAAATCCGGTCCCAACCCGATCTTGGTGCGGGAACCGCCGCGCCACCTTCGACTTGGTTTCGCAGGGATATTTTGAGGTCGCGCAGCGGCGAAAGCGAAATTTGGGACGCGAGAGGATACGGGATCGAATAATGAGCAGTACGCAGACGAGCGCAGGCCGCCACGCCGCGTCACCCGCCGAGATGCCGGCCGCGGGTTGGAAAGACGTACTAATGCGCGTGAAGGATCGCTTCGACGAGCACAGTGTGACGCTCGTTGCGGCCGGGATAACCTTCTACATCCTGCTCGCGCTCTTTCCGGCAATCACTGCCCTGGTGGCGATCTACGGTCTTGTCGCCGATCCCCAGACGATCCAGGCGCAGCTGTCGAACCTCGAGGGCATCGTGCCTGCCGGTGCGCTCGGCATCATCCATTCACAGCTCGAACGGCTGACGAGCCAAACCGAATCCTCCCTATCGATCGCCTTCGCGGTTTCGATCCTCCTGTCGATCTATTCTTCGACCAAGGGCGTGAAGGCGCTCTTCAAGGCGATGAATATCGCCTACCAAGAGAAGGACGAGCGCGGTTTCATCAAGCAGAACCTCATCTCTATGGCCTTTGTAGTCGCAAGTATCGTTCTCGTGATCCTGGCCATCGTCACGCTCGTCGTGATTCCCTCGGTCCTGTCTCTTCTGCCGCTTCCGGCAGGCGTCACGATCCTCGTCTTAGTCGTACCACCTCTGGTTCTGGCGCTCCTGGCGATGGCCTGGATCGCCGGCCTCTTCCGCTTCGGTCCGCACCGGCGCTCACCGACCTTCAAATGGCTGACGCCGGGCGCGGTGCTGACGATCCTCGGCTGGGTGATCGCCTCGATCGCCTTCAGCTTCTATGCGTCCAACGTGAAGAACTTCGACGCCACCTACGGCTCGATGGCCTCAATCATCGTCTTCCTGATGTGGACGTGGATCATGATGATCATCCTCCTCGCGGGCGCCGAGCTCAACGCACAGCTCGAACACCAGACCGCCGAGGACACGACCGTCGGCGAGGAACGCGAGCCCGGAGACCGGAAGGCCGAACTCGCCGACCAGATCGCCGCGCTCCGCAACAGGGACTGATCGGCTTTCCCCTGGCGGAAACGAAGACGCCGCCCGGAGCTTGGCTTCGGGCGGCGTTCTCGTGTTCGGATCAGGGAACGAAGATCAGATTTTCCCGTCGAGGCCCTGCTGGTAGTATTTGTGGGTGATCTTGTCCTGGTTTTCGAGAAGCCAGTCGATGGAGGGCTCGTTCGACATCGCCTTGCGGATGGCATTCGTCATGCCCTTGCGGTGGATGTCGAAGAGAACCTTGTGGTCTAGGTCGTCGACGTCGACGATCGTTGGCGCCAGCCAGACCGAGCAGATGATGCCGAGATCGTTCACCCGGTCCTTCGGTAGGAGGCCCTCGCGAACGGCGTCGAGCACGCCGTTGGCGATGGCGAACTGCACCGTGCCCATCAGGATGTTGGTGTATTTCAGATTGTCGACGGTCACCTTCGAGGTGCAGAGCGTGACCGGACGCACCATGATGTCGGTGTTGAGTAGCGCAAACACGCGGCTGTGGCCGGCGACCTGGTCGCCGGTGAGTGTGGCGAGCGCCGTGCCGACCGGGCCGTCGAGTTCGCCGATGACGACCTCGGGCTCGGCCGCCGTCCCCGGAGGCCCTCCGGCGACGAGGGCTTCACCAGTGCGCATGATGATACGATCGGACATGGATACTCCGCTTTATGTCTGGGTGCCGAGGGGCGGGTACCAGATCGCACCGCCGCACGGCAATCGTGCGGCGGGTTTTTCTGCGGAAAGGCACCTGGCTCAGGCCGCGACCGGAAACGCTTTCCGCGAGCGGGCCACAGTCTCGATCTCACCGGAGACCATCTCCGCCGTGATCGCAGACAGCGTCCAGCCGAGATGCCCGTGACCGGTGTTGTAGAAGACGCCAGGTCGGCGGCCCGCGCCGACGCGGGGCATCATGTTTGGCATCATTGGGCGAAGGCCCGCCCACGGCGTGACCTCCTCGGTAGAGACGCCGGGGAAGCGCTTGCGGCACCAATCGACGAGCGGTCGGATGCGGGCCTCCTTGATGTCCTTGTTGAGGCCGGCGAATTCCGCCGTTCCGGCGAGCCGGAAGCGGTTCGCGCCGAGGCGGCTGGTGACGATCTTGGCGTGGTCGTCGAGGAGACTGACATAGGGGGCGCTCTCTCGGCTTTCCGCGTCGTTGAGGTGAACGGTGATCGAATAGCCCTTCACCGGGTAGACGTTCACGCGGTCGCCGAGCTGGGCTGCGAAGCGCCGGCTTGCGACACCCGAGCAGACGACGACACCGTCGAACGACCGGCGCCGGCTTTCGCCGTCGGGTCCTGTTGCGATCACGGAGACACCGCCTGCTGGCAACGCTTCCAGGCTTTCGACCGCATGCTCGTAGGCCATACGAGCGCCGCGCTTGGCACAGGCGTCCGAGAGGTTGCGGGTGTAAAGGTGGATGTCGCCTGTGAAATCGCTTTCGGTGTAGAAGCCGCCGACGAAATGGCCGTGGATCGTCGGCTCGATCGCGGCGACCTCTGAGGGCGAGACTGCACGCCGTTCCAGCCCGCCGCGCTTCAGGAGCTCGTTGACGCGCCTAGCTTCGTTAAATTCCGAGGGGTTCTCGTAGATGTGGAGGATGCCGCGGGTCTCGGCGTCGAACGAAAAGCCCTCGTCGGACGCCATATCCAGGAGATGATGCCGGGCCTCGATCGCGAGGCGTGTCGTCGCGATCGTGTTGTCCTTGTAGTTCCGGGCGGCGAGCATGAACTCGGCGAGCCAGGACAGTTTGTGCCAGCTCGGCGCTGGGTGGATGAGAAGCGGCGCATCCTTGCGCAGCATCCATTTCAGGCCCTTCAGGAAGGTCGACGGCTTGTTCCAGACCTCGGCATTCGAGGCCGAAAGCTGTCCGCCATTGGCGAAGGAGGTTTCCATGGCGGCGTATGGATGGCGGTCGTAGACCGTTACATCGAAGCCGCGGCGGATCAGTTTGTAGGCAGTGGTAATGCCGGTGATGCCGGCACCGATGACTGCGATTGTCTGCATAGCGAGATACAGGGCGCGGAGGTCGATCCCGCCCATCCCTACGCCCCGTCCGTTACGAGCCTGAGAGTTTCGCTGTGACCGCGCCCACCGCGGATCGACAGCTTTCTCCTTCGGCGGACCGTCAACGGCGAACGGTCGCTCTTCGGACGTTTTGCGCCACCACCGGTCCCTTAAGCCTGAGAGATTCCGGGGCGGTTGCTCCTTCGGCGCCGGCCTTGCGGCCGAACTCTCCCGGCGGTGACGATACCCATAAACCATAGGCCGATAGAGAGGTTCGATCAAGCGATTTTGGACGCGTCGTGGGAACGATGAGAGGGATGTTACCCGCTTCTGTCAGCAGGCTTTGCGGAATCTCTTTTCGCCCGATTGAGCCGTCGAAAACAGGATCTTGCGGCGCATGCGATCGTCAGAGATTGCGCCACATGACGAGAGCATCAACGAAGCCCTCGCGCGGATGGGCGAAGGCGCCGTTGAGTTTGCCGACGGTTGTGAAGCCGAGCGAATGCCAAAGCCCTATAGCGCCAGTATTCGTCGCGACCACGAAATTGAATTGCATCGCCTTGAAGCCGCAGTCTCGCGCTTCGTTAAGGGAATGCTCCGCCATTACGCGCGCGATGCCGCGACCGCGGGCCTCCGCGGCGACGGCGTACCCGCAATTGGCGACGTGCGAGCCACCCCCCGGCTGGTTTTGCTTCAGATAGTAGGTTCCGAGGATCGCGCCCTCGCTCTCGGCGACAAAGGTCCTACGGTCATCACCGCACCAGTAGGCGAGGGCCTCTGCCCGGCTCATGTCACGTTCGAGTGCGTAGGTCTCCCCGTCTCGGATAATCGGCGCGACGATGCGCCAGATCGCATCGGCGTCGCCCTCTCGAACGGAACGGATCCTGGGGGCCTCATGCGCGCCAGACATCGCAGTATCAGGCCTGTAGGACGGTCTTTTCGGCAACGGTAGAATCGGCGTTGAGCTTGTAGACGATCGGCACGCCCGTCGCGATCTCGTATTTCAGAATCTCTTCCGGTGTCATGCCTTCGATCGCCATGACAAGGGCGCGCAGGCTGTTTCCGTGGGCCGATACAATAACGGTGTTGCCTCGCAGGACCGAGGGCTGGATATCGTGCAGATAATAAGGCCAGACCCGCGCCCCGGTGTCCTTCAGGCTCTCGCCGTTCGGCGGTGGCACGTCGTAGGACCGGCGCCACTGGTGAACCTGCTCTTTGCCCCACTTCTCACGGGCGTCGTCCTTGTTGAGGCCGGCGAGATCGCCGTAGTCGCGTTCGTTGAGTGCGAGATTCTCGGTGACGTCCAGATCCGTCTGCCCGATCTCTTCCAGGATAAGTTTCATAGTCCGCTGGGCGCGGCTGAGCTTTGAGGTGAAGCCGAGATCGAAGGTATAGCCCGCCGCCTTCAGGCGCCGGCCGCCGGCCTTCGCTTCTTCCACGCCAAGCTCGGTCAGGTCCGGGTCCTTCCAGCCGGTGAAGAGGTTCTGTTTGTTCCATTCGCTCTGTCCGTGGCGGACGAGGACCAGGGTGCCCGACATAGTCTGAAATATCCTTCTTCGAAGATCGATGCGTTTCAGGAGGTCAGCTGGCGAGCCCGAGAACGTCGCGCATGGAATAAAGACCCGGCGCGCGGCCCTTCGTCCAGATGGCGGCTGCGACTGCGCCACGTGCGAAGATCTCGCGGTCTCCAGCCTGATGCGAGAGCTCGATGCGCTCGCCCTCGCCGGCGAAGATGACTGAATGCTCGCCGACCACCGATCCGCCGCGCAGGGTAGCGAAGCCGATCGTGCCCGTCTCACGAGGCCCGGTCTGACCGTCGCGAACGCGGACGCTGTTGCCCGCAAGTTCGATCTCGCGGCCTTTGGCGGCAGCCTCACCGAGGAGAAGGGCAGTGCCGGAAGGCGCGTCGACTTTGTGCTTATGGTGCATTTCGAGCACTTCGATGTCGAAGAGGTTTGCGGGGAGCGCGCGTGCCGCCTGCTCGACGAGACCGGCGAGAAGATTCACACCGAGGCTCATATTGCCGGACTTCACGATCGCCGTTTCAGTAGCGGATTTTGCGATCCGGTCCTCATGATCCGCCGTAAAGCCGGTGGTGCCGATCACATGAGCACAGCCCGCCTTCGCGGCCGCTTCCGAAAGCATGGCGGATGCCGTCGGTGCGGAGAAGTCGATTACCGCATCGGCGCGAGAGAGAGCACTCGCTATATCCGAGCCGATCGTGACACCCGCTCGCTTGAGGCCGGCGTGGCTTCCCGCATCCTCGCCGAGCGAGAGCGAACTCGCCGATTCCAGCGCTGAAACAAGGACGGCACCGTCCGCTTCGGATACGATCCTGATGATGGTGCGGCCCATCCGTCCGGCCGCTCCGAAGACCGCGATGCGCGTCTCGTCCATGCCTCAATCTCCAGGCCGTTTCCTCGTCAAACCCCATGCGTCAGGCGAGGGAAAGCACCTCGTCGCCGTGCCGCCGCGTCTGGAGCGCGTAGAATCTGGCATAGAGGCCTTTCGGCTTGTCGACAAGTTCGTCATGGGTGCCGCCTTCGACGATCTCGCCGCCGTCGACGACGAGGATCTGATCGGCATTGACGATGGTGGAGAGCCGGTGTGCGACGACAATCGTTGTTCGGTTCTTCATGGCGTTTTCCAGCGCCTCCTGTACGAGTGTTTCCGAGCGCGTGTCGAGCGCACTTGTCGCTTCATCGAGGAGCAGGATTGGCGCGTTGCGCACCAGTGCTCGCGCGATCGAAAGGCGCTGGCGCTGGCCGCCGGAAAGGGTCACGCCGTTCTCGCCGAGCGGCGTGTCGTAACCCAGCGGCTGGCGCAGGATGAATTCCTCGGCCTGGGCCTCGCGCGCGGCGCTCTCGATATCTGCATCGCTCGCATCCGGTCGACCAAGGCGGATATTGTCGCGGATCGTGCCGTCGAACAGATACGGCGCCTGCGGGACATAGGCGATCTGCCCACGCAGCGACTTCTTCGTGACCATTCGAATATCGGTTCCGTCCACGGTGATCTCGCCCGATCCGACGTCATAGAACCGCTGGATCAGGCTGATGATCGTCGATTTGCCCCCGCCTGAAGCCCCGATGAGCGCGGTGGTGCGAGCCGCCGGGGCGACGAAGCTGATGTCCTTCAGCACAGGCTCCCCGGTGTGATAACCGAAGGTGACATTCCTGAACGCGATCTCGCCGGCCTCGATCTTGAGCGGGCGCGCATGGGGGGCGTCGGCCTGCCGCGGCTCGATATCGAGGATCTCGTAGATCATCGAGGCATTCACCATCGCCCGTTCGAGTTGGACTTGCAGCCGGGCGAGGCGCCGGGCCGGATCGTAGGCGAGGAGGAGCGCGGTGATGAAGGCGAACATCGCACCCGGCGAATAACCGTAGACAATGGCGCGATAGCCAGAATAGGCGATCACGCCGGCGATCGCGAGACCTGCGACGATCTCTGTGACCGGGGTCGTGCGCTCCGTGATCGAAGCGATGCGATTGGAGCGCTGCTCGGCTGTCGTCACCAAGGTTTCAAGCCGCTGCTTGAGCGGCTCTTCCATGGTGAACGCCTTGAGCACTGTGATGCCCTGTGCGGCCTCTTGCATGGAGCCGAGAACGCGGGAATTGACCTCGATCACCTCGCGGGTTGCCACGCGCAACTTGCGGGCAAGGCTTGCGATCATGAAGGCGATCGGCGGCGCCGCGAGCAGGGCGATACCTGAGAGAAGCGGGTCCTGATAGAGCATAACGCCAACGAGGAAGATCAGGCTCAGCAGGTCGCGCGCAAGCGAGGTTATGGTGAGGTTCAAGGTCTCGCGGATGCCGGAGACGTTCTGGTTGATCCGAGCGGCAAGCTGCGCGGACCGGTTGTCGGTAAAGAAGTCGACCGACAGTTCCGTCAACTTTTCGAACAGCCGTCGCTGGTATCGTGCGACGATGTTGTTGCCGATCCGGGCGAGGATCACTCCTTGTCCATAGGTCGCAAGACCGCGCACAACGAACGTCAGGAAAACGACGATCGGCAATGTCACGATCGCCGCCCGGTTTCCGAGGACGAAGATCTGGTCGATCACATCGCGCATCACCCAGGCCAGAAAGGCGGTCGTCGCCGCGACCAACACGAGACAGGCGATGGCGATCGAATACTGCCGCACGAAGAGATGGCCGTTCTCAGCGAACATGCGCTTGAGCAGTCGCAGCATCACGCCACGATCCTCGGCCTCCTTCAGGCGGAGCTTGGGCCGCCTGAGGCGCAGATTTTGCGTTTTGGTATCGGTCATGTCGGGGCAGCTATAGCGGTCGATCCGCTTCGTGCCCATGGCAAAACCAGCTGTCGACCGGCGAATGTGCACCGGTGTCGCTTCTCGTCCTCACCGCAATATTCCTGCATCGCGTCACAGTGCCATTCGGACTCACGCAGCGCAAAACGCCGACATTCGAATCGGAGCCGGCTGATGGGCATCGACAGTGCTTTGATCGCCGGTTTTGAGCGGCCATTCATTGCGTCGATTGGCCGGTCTAACGGATCGGTAACCCCACTTCTTTAAAGCTTTCGGACACGGCCGCGCGACTGGCGAGGTGACGACGAACAGGCAAGCGTGCGCGTGAAGGAGGGGCAATGTCGATAGCGGTGCGGCTCCTTCTGGGTGGCCTGACATTCGCGATCCTGATCTGTGCCTTCGCACTCTTTTCCCTTCACACGCAGTCCTCGGCGCTGGGAATTGCAGTCAAGTTGCACGACAACGCCGTCGTTTCGCTGGACCGTCTCCACAGGGCGCAGAGCAGAGTTGAGGCGCTCAATGCGCGGCTGAGCGGCCTCTTCGATTCGCGGAGCAAGGATCCGGCCATGACGGAGGTCGAGAAGCTCGAATTCCGCAATGCGATCGAAAGGATCAAGACTGAACTGAGCGCCGCGCTTGCAGCGCCGCTCTCCAAGGAGACTATCCGGGCGATTACTGAGATACGCTACCCACTCAGCGTTCTGTCGGCCAGCGGGGGCGAAATATCGCAGCGGGCGGCTCGCTCGGAACTTGGAAACATCTCCCACGCCATCGGCACGGCGCTTCAGAGCGAGCGCAGTGACCTCGCGGCGTATCGCAACCAGGCCGACCGCAAAGTGGAAACCGGTTTCTGGCTTACCCTGATCGCGCTCCTGACGATCCTCCTGGCGCTCGTCGGCTATGTCGTCTTCACCTCACGTTCGATCGGCACGGCCATCAGACGTGCGTCGAACGTTGCCACGCGGATCGCGACCGGTTCGTGGAGCGAGCCCGTCAGCCTCAACGGTCCGAGCGAAGTGAAGGATGTGCTTCGCGGACTTTCGGACATTCAGTATCGCTGCGAGTCGATGACGGAGGCAATGTCGAGCAAGACCGACAATCTCGCCAGCGAGCTCGAGGCCAAACAGGACCAGATGGCCGCTGCGCTCAACAACATGACGCAGGCGCTCTGCATGCTGGACGGCAAGAAGAAGCTTCTCGTTTGGAATGAGGTCTTCACCTACTATTTCGGCGAACATACGGTCGGAACGCCTTCGCATCGATTTCTGAAGGATCCGCGCCTGTCGCAGCCGCTTCCGCGCAACGAGACCTCCGTGTTGATGACGGAAACGGAGCGGGGCGAAATCATGGAAGTGAAGCGCCGCGGACTAGCAGGTCGCGGCCTTCTCATCACCTTTGAGGACGTCACTGACCGCCAGCGCATCGCCGAGCAGCTGGAGCATCTGGCAGCTCACGACGCTCTGACCGATTTGCCGAACCGCCGCCGCTTCGGTGAGGAGATCGAAGCCGTGCTTGGCAAACGGCGCGAGAATTGCGCACTGCTCGTCCTGGATTTACGGAATTTCAAAGCGATCAACGACACCTATGGTCATCCGATCGGCGACGCAGTCCTGTCGCTGGTCGGAGACCGGCTTGTCGCCGCCTGCGGTCCGCGCGCGATCGTTGCCCGTCTTGGCGGCGACGAGTTCGGCATACTCGTAACCGCGACGAAGGACGCCGAATGGCTCGAGACCTTCGCCGAAAGCATCGTTTCAGCCTTCGATGAACCCTTTGAAGTGGAGGGTCGCCGGATCCCCACGGGGTTGAGCATCGGCTGCGCTGCTATCACAAAGACGGAGCGTGAAGCCGGCGCCAGCGCCGATCTCCTACTCCAAAACTGCGATCTCGCTCTTAACGCAGCGAAATCAGCCGGCCGACCCGGCTACCGGGTCTTCGATCAGGAGATGCGCGACCGTCAACATGACAGGCGGGAGATGGAAGACGACCTCCGAATGGCCCTCCGAAATGAGGAGTTCGAAGTCTTCTACCAGCCTTTCGTCGACAGCGGACGAAAAGCCGTCAGCGGGTTCGAGGCTCTGCTCAGATGGCGCCATCCGGAAAAAGGGCTGATCTCACCGGGAGTCTTCATCCCCCTCGCCGAAGAGACCGGACTGATCGAGGAAATCGGCGTATGGTGCATGCAAACGGCGTTCCGCGAAGCTGCGAGCTGGAATACCGACATGACCATTTCCGTCAACTTCTCGCCAGTTCAATTCAAGAGCGCGAAGCTGGTCGAGGACGTCGACGCTGCGCTTAGAGCGAGCGGGCTCGACCCACGTCGCGTACAGATTGAAGTGACAGAGTCTCTGTTCATCGACGAGAGTGAGAACATTCTTTCCACCCTCAAGACGTTCCGCGATCGCGGTTTAACGATCTCGATGGACGATTTCGGTACAGGCTATTCTTCGCTCGGTTATCTATCACGCTTCCCGTTCGACAAGATAAAGATCGATCAGTCCTTCGTTCGCGACCTCTCTCGACCTGAAAACATCGCCATAGTCCGGTCGGTGATCGGGCTTTCGCGCGCGCTCGACATGAAGGTGCTAGCGGAGGGCATCGAGTCACGCGAGCAGATGGAAATCCTCTATGCGGAGGGATGTCGCGAGATGCAGGGCTTCTTCTTCTCGCGTCCGGTTCCGGCAAGTGAGATGCCGCTGGTAATCACTGAGATCACGCAGCGCTGGAACACGGACCTCGCAGCAGCCACGGGGGCAAAGGTCGCCGCCTGATCTCGGTCACGGTTTCGCGATTTCGTACCCGCATTAACGATCCGCAAAGCCTAATCTCTTACTCGATATTCACCGTGCGGTTCCGTAGGCATAGCGCCTCGCGTCCAATCGGGAAAACGCGCCTTCTAGAGGGGACAACTGACCGTCATGACCGGTCTTTTCATTCCGTCCAGCGTGGCGGACAATATCGCTTGGAGCATTTGCGTTCTCGGCGCATGCATGGCGGTACGCTTCCTGATCGAGCGGCTGGCAGCTGCTAGCGACGATCCGTTCGTCGCGCGCCGGCGGCGTTTCACGGTCCGCGCGCTGACGAACGCGATAATCGCATTTGCGCTGCTTGGTATCTGGCTCGCGGAGATCCAGAATGCGCTCCTGTCGCTGACGGCCGTCCTCGTCGCGTTGGTCGTGGCGACCAAGGAGCTCATCATGTGCGTCGCGGGCTCGGTGCTGCGCTTCGGCGGCCATCTCTTCAAAGTCGGCGACCGCATCGAGATCAACGGCATACACGGAGAGGTGGTCGATCACGGTCTCTTCTCGACGACAATCATGGAGCTTCCGCCACAGCAGCATGGCTTTTCCGGAACAGGTCGTACTGTCATGCTGCCCAATTCCGTGCTTCTCTCCGGTCCGGTCAAAGTTGAGGCTCAGCCACGGCATTATGCACCCCATCGCTTTCTCCTGACGATGGAAAAACCAGTTCCCGCGGCTGAGACGGCGCGACTCGTCTCCGAAATAGCGCGGCGGGTACTGGAGGCGGACCGCGAACTCGCCGCACGGTTCCATCAGTTCGCTGCGCGCAAGGCGGGGGCCGAGATCTCAGGACCGGAGACCACAGTCTCCGTCGGGACGAGCGAAATCGGCAAGATGCAGTTCCAGATAACGCTCTACTGCCTCGTCAGGGATGCGGCGCAAATTCAGAATGAGATCACCGTAGAGGTGATGGACGCATTGCGGACTGCTTCGTTGTCAGGGTCGCAGGCAAACGGGGAGGCCGACGATCGAGCCTGGGCGGACATCACGGGGCGTCTCAAGCAGGCTGCGGTCGGCAAGCGGCGCGAAGCAGCCTGATCAGCGACCATGGATCATCTCCACGGGATACAGTGTCAGCGGCGAGCGCTTGATATTTGAGGGCACGGAAAAACTGGTGGAGCTGAGCGGGATCGAACCGCTGACCTCGTCATTGCGAACGACGCGCTCTCCCAACTGAGCTACAGCCCCATCCACTTTGCGAGCGCGATTTACGTCCTGAAAGGCCGATCTGTCAACGTTTTGTTCACGGACGCCGCGGGGTGCACTTCAGTATGCTCCGCGCAGAAGCCGGCCGACAGTTCTGAGGCGCAAGTGGGCCGTCCGAAGCGCCGGCATGAACGGCCCACAGGACGCGATTACCGGTTCTTGAACTGCGCGCTTCGCTTCTGAACGAACGCCGACATGCCTTCCTTCTGATCTTCGGTCGCGAAGGAAGCGTGGAAGAGCCGTCGCTCGTGTTTGAGGCCAGACTGCAGCGGTGTCTCGAAGGCTTCGACCACGGCTTCCTTGGCGGCGAGGACCGCCGGGAGGGAATAGTCAGCAATCTTTTCCGCGATCTTCAGGGCGTCTTCCAAAAGGTTCGTCGTCTGGACGATGCGCGAGACGAGGCCACAGGCTTCGGCCTCCTTCGCGTCCATCATTCGGCCGGTGAGAACGAGATCCATTGTCTTCGCCTTGCCGATCGAGCGGGCAAGGCGCTGGGTGCCGCCCATGCCAGGCAGGATGCCCAGAGTGATTTCGGGTTGGCCAAATTTTGCGTTCTCCGCCGCGACCACGATATCGCACATCGCGACGACTTCGCAGCCGCCGCCGAGGGCGTAACCGCCGACAGCCGCGATAAGAGGCTTGCGGATACGGCCCATCCGGTCCCAGCCGGACCAAAGGTCATGAATGTAGGCCTCGGAATATTCGTAGGTCTCCATCTCCTTCACGTCGGCACCTGCCGCGAACGCCTTCTCCGTGCCGGTCAGCACGATTGCGCCGATCTTGCCGTCTACGTCGAACTCCTCGGCCGACTGGCAGATCTCGCGCATCATCTGCTGGCTAAGCGCATTCATCGCCTTCGGCCGATTGAGCGTGATCAACCCCACACGGCCGCGGGTTTCGGATTTGATGGTTTCATAAGCCATTCGAATGATTGCCCCTCCTCGAAGCACGTCGCTCCGGTCCGGGCCGCATTAAGAGAGCAAGCCGCTTACGATGCAACAGGCCGCGACGCCGAATGCTGGGGACAGACCTGCGTTACGCTGTCCATCCCTGTTATCGCTGGCACTCTGGGCAGAAGAAGGTAGACCGGCCCGATTGAACGATCCGCTTGATCGTGCCTCGGCAGGCCTCGCGCAGACAGGGCTCGTGCTCGCGCCCATAAACCCGGAACGAATGCTGAAAATAGCCGAGCTCCCCGTCCGCCTTGCGATAGTCGCGAAGCGTCGAACCGCCGGCCTCGATGGCGTCGGCTATGGTGTCGCGGATGCGGTCGGCGAGGTCGTCGAGGCGAGCGGTCGGGCGCCCATCCTTGCGGACGATGGATCCGGCGAGGCGCCGCGGACTGAGGCGTGCGCGCCAAAGCGCTTCGCAGACATAGATATTGCCAAGGCCGGCAATTGCCTTCTGGTCGAGGAGGGCGGCTTTGAGCGGTGTCGACCGGTCCGCGAAGAGGGGCGCGAGCGCTTCGCCAGTGAGGCCGTTGCCGGTCGGTTCGAGACCGAGACTCCGTAAATGCGGATGGGCATGCATCTGGCCCGGTTCGATCAGGGTCATGTAGCCGAAGCGGCGCGGATCGTTGAAGACGACGGAAGGCGTTGAGCCGTCGTCTCGCTTCAGATCGAAGCGAACATGGTCGTGCAGCCGGTCTTCCGAGCGCGGATGGACGAACGTGCCGGGGACAATTGCCTCGCCCTTCGTCTCGATGCGAAACGAGCCCGACATGCCGAGATGCATGGCGAGGGTCAGGCCCTCCGTCGTTTCGGCGATGAGATATTTCGCTCGCCGCGATAGGCTGGCGATCACGGCGCCTTCGATCCGCTCAGCGAACCGGTAGGGCAGGGGAAAGCGGAGGTCTGGCCTCGCGAGATGGAGTTTGGTCACGGTAGCGCCCTCCATGACCGGTTGCAGGCCACGGCGGACAGTCTCCACCTCTGGCAATTCGGGCATCGACGTATAAGTCCCACAAAGTGAAGCGCGGTTCGAACCGCGCTGTTGAAATTCAGGATGGGGGAAGGCCGCGTTGCGGCGATCGGCCCTCTTTGACTTGTCTTGCGGATATCGCCATTCGGGGCGATGCGATCAAATGTTCAGGGTTGATGCAATGTCCAACAGCCGAGCGACAGATGCCGACGGGATGGAGACGAGCTACGGCTACTCCACCGTTTCGGGCCGCGAGGAGAAGCAGTCGCGCGTCAACGATGTCTTCCACCGGGTCGCCAAGCGTTATGACCTGATGAACGATCTGATGTCGGGTGGCCTTCATCGTGCCTGGAAGGATACGATGGTGTCCTGGCTCGCGCCGCCGCATCGGAAGGGCTGGCGCTTCCTCGATGTTGCAGGTGGTACGGGCGATGTTGCGTTCCGGATCGTTGAGCGGACCGGACGGCGCGTCGAAGGCACCGTGCTCGACATTAACGCCTCGATGCTGGGTGTCGGCGCCGAAAGGGCTGCGCGGAAAGGAATTTCCGACAACCTGCGTTTCGTCGAGGCGAATGCGGAAGATCTTGGTCTGCCGGATAGCCAGTTCGACGCCTATACGATCGCCTTCGGCATCCGGAACGTGCCCCGTATCGACAGGGCGCTTGCCGAGGCTTACCGCGTGCTGAAGCCGGGCGGCCGGTTTCTTTGTCTCGAATTTTCCGAAGTCGACGTGCCGGGCCTCGATGCGCTCTACGAGACCTGGTCGTTCAAGGGGATCCCGGCGATTGGCCAGCGGGTGGCGAACGATCGCGAGTCCTACGAGTATCTTGTCGAATCGATCCGCCGCTTCCCCAATCAGGAGAACTTCGCCGGGTTGATCCGCAAGGCCGGCTTCGAGCGCGTGACCTATCGCAATCTCACGGGCGGGATCGCCGCGCTCCATTCGGGCTGGAAGATTTGAGACGCTCAACGCCCGACCGAATCGCGAAGCAAGGCTAAGCATCCGTGGCCAATCCCATTCGAGGCACGTTCGCACTCGCCCGCGCCGCCTTCGTGATGGCCCGAGAGGGGGTCATCGGCACTTTCCCGGCCGAGGGCATGCCGCCGGCGGCGCTGTTCGGCTATAAGGTCGCGCGCCTGTTCGAGCGCCGCAGCGCGGCGGGCCGCGAGCGCTCAGACCGGCTTTCGCGAGCACTCAACCGTCTAGGGCCATCCTATGTGAAGCTCGGGCAGTTTCTGGCGACGCGGCCGGACATCGTCGGCGCCGACATTGCTGGCGAACTCGGTGAACTGCAGGACAAGGTCCCGCCGTTTCCGACTGAAGAAGCAAGACAGGAAATCGAGGTCACGCTCGGCCGGCCTGTCGATGAGCTTTTTGTCGATCTTGGAGACGTCGTCGGTGCTGCATCGATCGCGCAAGTCTATAAGGCACGAATTATCGGAAACGACGGGATCGAGCGCTTCGCAGCAGTGAAAGTGATCCGCCCGCATGTGCGCGCCCAGTTTCGGCGAGAACTCGATGCCTTCGCCTTCATCGCGCGGTTCCTGGAGCGGTTTTTCCCGGCGGCCCGTCGGTTGCGACCGGTGGCCGTCGTCGAGACGTTGACCCAGACGACACGGATCGAGATGGACCTGCGTCTGGAAGCCGCCGCGGCGTCCGAGATGGCGGAAAACACGGCGGGCGATCCCGGATTTCGTGTTCCGTCCATCGACTGGGAGCGCACGGGCCGCGACGTCGTCACGATGGAATGGATCGACGGCATCAAGATGAGCAACGTGTCGGCGATCATCGCGGCCGGGCACGATGCTCAACGGCTTGCCGTCAACGTCGTCCAGTCCTTCCTGCGCCATGCCATGCGCGACGGCTTCTTCCATGCCGACATGCATCAGGGCAACCTGTTCGTCGCGCCGGATGGGGGCATCGTCGCTGTCGACCTCGGTATCGTCGGTCGATTGTCTGACGAATCGAAGCGCTTCCTCGCCGAGATCCTCTATGGCTTCATCAAGCGCGACTATCGGCGTGTCGCTGAACTGCACTTTGAGGCGGGTTACGTTCCGCGCACCCAGGACGTCGCGAGCTTCGCCCAGGCGCTGCGGGCGATCGGCGAGCCGATCTATGGCCAGCCGGCCGAGACGATCTCCATGGGCCATCTTCTGTCGCTGCTCTTCGAGGTGACCGAGCTCTTCGAGATGAAGACGCGGCCGGAACTCGTCCTCCTCCAGAAAACGATGGTCGTGGTCGAGGGCGTAGCACGGACGTTCGACCCCAAGTTCAACATGTGGGTTGCAGCAGAGCCGGTGGTTTCGGACTACATTCTTCACGAACTCGGGCCCGCCGCGAAGCTGCGGGAAGCGCGGGATGGTGTTGAGGCGATCCTACAGATCCTGCGCAGGGCGCCCGATCTCGCCGGAGGCCTCACGGTGCTCTCGAAAGAATTGCCGGACCTCATCGAGAACGGGATCCGCCTGAACGACGACACCTTGAAGGATCTCGCGACCGAAAAACGCGCCTCCATCCTCTCCGGCCGCCTCGCCCAATGGATCATCGCGATTTCGCTGGCGACAATCGCGCTGTCGTTCGTGTTCGGTGGGTGACGCGATACGCTGGATCACTCGGTTCAGTGTCTCCTGCAAGCCAGCGTTCAGTGCATTCCCTGAACCAAAAGATCGATCAATCATCGTCTTTCGGACGATCCGGGCCCCGTGCATGCATATTTCTGATATTGCGAAGGAGAATTTTCTGGTTGCGGCCAGCGTGAATGTCGATCCGGTCAAGTGATGAAAAGCCTCGAAGCCAAACGTATCCTTCTCATTCTCGGTGGTGGCATCGCCGCCTATAAAGCGCTCGACCTCATCCGCCGCCTGCGCGAACGCGGTGCAGATGTGACGCCGGTCATGACCGAGGCAGCCGGCGAGTTCGTGACACCGCTTTCGGTCGGCGCTCTGTCGGCGTCCAAAGTCTATGGGGATCTCTTCGACCGCGACGACGAGCACGATGTCGGCCATATCCGACTGGCGCGCGATCACGATCTGATCCTCGTCGCGCCGGCCACCGCGAACATCTTAGCGAAATGCGCCAACGGCCATGCCGACGATCTGGCGACGGCGGTCCTTCTTGCAGCGCGCGCGCCGATCCTGATGGCGCCGGCCATGAACCCCGCGATGTGGGAGAACGCCGCGACGCGCCGAAATTATGAGACTTTGCGCGGCGACGGCGTCCGATTCGTCGGCCCGAATTCCGGTGAGATGGCCGAGACCGGAGAGGCCGGCCTTGGACGCATGGCCGAGCCGCTGGAGATCGTCGCTGCGGTCGAGAATGCTTTCTCACAAGCGCCGCAGCCGCTTCGAGGGAGACGCGTGCTTGTCACGTCCGGTCCTACCTACGAGCCGATCGATCCGGTCCGGTACATTGCGAACCGCTCTTCGGGGCGGCAGGGCCACGCCATCGCAGGCGCGCTTGCACAGCTTGGGGCGGAGGTAACGCTGGTGTCGGGCCCGGTGAACCTGCCCGATCCGGCGCGCGTGAACGTCGTCAGGGTCGAGACCGCGCGCGAGATGCTTCAGGCGGTCGAAGCCGGATTACCCTGCGACGCGGCGATCTTCGTTGCGGCCGTGGCGGATTGGCGCGCGGCCTCGCCCTATGCTTCGAAGATTAAGAAGGAGGGAAGCGGAGCGCCTACAATCACCTTCGAGGAAAACCCGGATATCCTTGCGACGATCGGACATTCGGACCGTCGACCGAGGCTCGTCGTCGGTTTTGCCGCTGAAACCGACAACCTCCTGCGGAACGCCCAGGCGAAGCTGGAGAGGAAGCGGGCGGACGCCATCGTCGCCAACGACGTTTCGGCGGTCGGCGGCGTCATGGGCGGTCTCGACAATACAGTCCACCTGATCACAAAGGCCGGGGTGGAAGATTGGCCTAGGATGACAAAGGACGAGGTTGCCGAACGCCTCGCGGATTGGATCGCAGTGAAGCTCGGCGACGGCGGCTGATTATGATGATCGAACTCGCGTTCAAACGCCTGCCGCATGGAACTGGCATCGAACCGCCGCGCTATGAGAGCAAAGGGGCCGCCGGAGCAGACATTCGCGCTGCAATTGACGAGGAACTCGTGCTTCAGCCTGGCGAACGCGCGCTGGTGCCCAGCGGCTTTTCGTTCGCCGTGCCGCAGGATTACGAAATGCAGATCCGCCCCCGCTCAGGCCTCGCAGCGCTCCATGGAGTGACGGTCCTCAACACGCCGGGCACGGTCGACAGCGATTACCGCGGCGAGGTGAAAATCATCTTGATTAATCTCGGCGCAGAAGCTTTTCGGCTTCAGCGCGGAGACCGGATCGCACAGGCCGTCGTCGCGCCGGTTACCCGAGCGAGTTATGTCGAGGTCGCGGATCTTGAAGCGACAGTGCGGGGTGAAGGCGGTTTCGGTTCGACCGGTGTCTGATCGACAAGCCGGTAGTACATCTACACGGTCGCGGGCAGGTGGGGCTCGGCTTCTGGCTCTCGCAAGTATCTCGATCTCTGGATAGCAGCGAGAGGCGAAAGTGTTACGCGGTTCCGTCCACCGCGCTTCGACCGATAGCAGTTCTCATCCGCCGCCTTGTAGAGCGCATCGAAGCCGGCGCCTCCGCCCGAGAACGCGCCTCCGATGCTCACCGTCAGCCGCGCTTCGTGCCCATTGGCGCCGACCGTGAGGCGCGAAACGGCGCTCCTGATACGCTCGGCTATCACGTAGCCCTGGTTTTGCGTCAATCCGTGGACTGCGACGATGAATTCTTCGCCGCCGAGCCGGCCGCAGATATCGTCGCCGCGCAGGGAACCGGCGGTCGTCCGGGCGATCGCCTTCAACGCCTGATCGCCGATCGGATGGCCGAAACGGTCGTTTATGCGCTTAAAATGATCCGCGTCGATGATGAGAAGCATGGAACCCGTGCGCCCATCCTCGCGCATCGCCATCGTCTTTGTGTTCCAGGCGTCCCTGAAACCCTGGCGATTGAGAAGCCCTGTAAGCCGGTCTCGCATAGCGCGGTTCTTCCAGCCGCGGCGCTGCGTATCGAGAATGGTCGTCCTGATCAGAATATGACCGATATGAAGTGCACCGACGACCAAGGACAAAAGCACAGCAAAGACGAGAACGCGCGAAAAGGCGGCCGAAGGGAAGTCGGCAAAGAAAACGGCCGCTCCGAGCCCCGAAAAGAACGCGGTCGCGCAGATGAGGACCATGCACTCGGAGAGAATCAATCGCAGAATTGATGACTGAGCCGGCATCTTCCGGACCTCGTAATGGACGATGCCTCGAAGGTGCCCCCACGGCACCTAAGTCTTGGTGAAAGACTTATGTCGAATTGAAGCGATCGCCGCCTTTTGCGTCACGAAAGTGTGAGCATAAGTCGCCCCGCGCCAGACAAGTTTTCCAAAAGAGCGGACAAGGATGGATTGTTCGTCCTCACGTTGAATTGGGACCCTTCCCATGTCTGATTAGATTAGCTTGCACGGGCGACCCGATGCGGGGTCCTCATTCTGCTGTTCGAAGACACGAAACAAGCACGGGAGAAACGGATATGGACGACATCAGTCAGAATCGCAGCGCACGCACACACGGACGCGGCAAAATCTACGATTCAATCGTCGATACGATCGGCGACACCCCGCTTGTGAGATTGAAGAAGCTCGCCGCCGAAAAAGGTGTGAAGGCAAATCTCTTGGCGAAGCTCGAATTCTTCAACCCTATCGCCAGCGTGAAAGACCGCATCGGCGTCGCCATGCTGGAGAAGCTGGAAGCAGACGGGAGGATCGAGCCCGGCAAGACGACGCTGGTCGAGCCGACATCCGGTAATACCGGAATCGCGCTCGCTTTCGCGGCCGCCGCCAAAGGCTACAACCTGATCCTCACGATGCCGGAGACCATGTCGATCGAGCGGCGCAAGATGCTGCGCCTTCTCGGCGCGCAACTGGTGCTCACGGAAGGTGCCAAGGGCATGAAGGGTGCGATCGCCCGGGCTGGCGAACTCGTCGAAGAAATTCCGAACGCAGTCATTCCTCAACAGTTCGAAAATCCGGCAAACCCGGAAATTCACCGGGTGACGACCGCCGAGGAGATATGGAACGACACTGGCGGTAATGTCGATGTGCTCGTCGCCGGCATCGGTACCGGTGGTACGATTACCGGCGCAGGACAGATTCTGAAGAGCCGAAAGCCCGATGTTCATGTCGTCGCCGTCGAACCTGAAGCCTCTCCCGTGCTTTCGGGCGGTCAACCGGGCCCGCACAAACTTCAAGGGATCGGAGCGGGCTTTGCGCCGCAGATCCTTGATCAAGGTGTCTACGACGAGGTCCTGACGGTCTCGAATGAAGAGTCCTTCGAGTTGGCGCGCCTTGTCGCTCGGCTTGAAGGCGTGCCGGTCGGGATTTCGTCAGGATCGGCCCTCGCTGCCGCCATCAAAGTCGGCCAGCGAGAGGAGATGGCCGACAAGAACATCGTCGTGATCATTCCATCCTTCGCCGAGCGCTATCTCTCGACGCCACTCTTCGAAGGGCTGACGGACGAGGACGAACCGAAAGAGCCGCGTAGAGGTGCGCCATCGATCTGAGCACGTTCGACCATTCGAACGCAAAGGCCGTCGCCCAGTCATTCTGGCGGCGGCTTTTTTCTGTCGAGGCTTCGTATAGGGCGGCCGCCGGGCCCACGGTGCCTTGTGAAGATGATTGAAATTCGGGCGTCCGAACGTCGGCGACATTCTCGATCGCATGTTTCTCGCGGCGCCATGGCCGTTCGTTCCGATTATGCCGATCGCCTCGCGCCATTCGCTTTTGGTTTCGCGGTTCTCAAGTCGACATTGGAGCCATTGCCGTCCAGTAGAGTTTTCAGCTTATCGAGTCCGAGCGACTTGCCTGCCTTTCGTGCGTTGCGATGAATTGAAACTCTTGCAAATTCCTCAGACGGACACGATGGTTATGGCGCTGCACACCGGACGCGATACCATTGACTTGCAGCCTGCCAGCCGGCAGCAACGGGGCATCGATACATGGCGCGTCTGCGCAACTATTTTCTGACGGGGTTCATCGTCTGCGCGCCGCTGGCGATTACGGCCTGGATCACATGGTCCTTCATGCAATGGACCGATTCCTGGGTGAAGCCCTACATCCCGACGCAATTTCTCCCCGATTCCTATCTGCCGTTCGCTATTCCCGGCTTCGGGCTGATCGTTGCCTTGATGATCATCACGATGATCGGCTTTTTGACAGCGAACTTCATCGGGCGGACGATCGTCAAATGGGGGGAGACCGTTCTTGGACGCATGCCGTTGGTCCGCACGGTCTATACTGCGTTGAAGCAGATTTTCGAGACGGTGCTTGCTGACCGTTCTTCTTCCTTCAAGACCGCGGGTCTCATGGAGTACCCCCGCAAGGGTGTTTGGGCGATCGTCCTTATTGCGACAACGGCAAAAGGCGAGGTTGCCAAGGTGCTGTCGGACCAGGGCGAGGAAATGCTCGCCGTCTTCATGCCGCCGACGCCGAACCCGACCTCCGGCTTTCTGATGTTCGTACCCAAGGAAGACGTGCGCATCCTGAAGATGAGCATCGAACAGGCGCTCAAGCTCGTCGTCTCCTCCGGTCTCGTGACCGGCGACGAGAAGACTGCTCCGATGACCCAGGCCGAGGCGGAGCGAGTGATCGAGGAGCATGAGCGCCGGGAAGCGGCGGAATAGTCGAACCGGGCTAGCTCAGACCGCACCCGGCCCGAACACGGTCCAGCCGAGCCGTGTCGTGAGCATTTCGAGTGCGATGCGGCCCAGATGGGAGTTTCCGGTGGTGTCGAGGCCTGGTGACCAAACGCAGATCGAGGCTCGTCCCGGTACGATTGCAAGGATCGCGCCGCCGACGCCACTCTTGCCCGGCAGGCCGACCCGGTAGGCGAACTCCCCCGAGCCGTCGTAATGGCCGCAGGTCAGCATGATCGCGTTGATGCGACGCGCCCGCTCGGGCGTTACGACGGAATAGCCGGTCTCCGGCCGGATGCCGTTATTCGCAAGAAAACGCCCGGCGGTGGCGAGTTGCCGGCATGTCATGGCGATGGCACAGTGGTGAAAGTAGACACCGAGGGTGTACTCCACCGGATTGTCGAGAGCGCCGAACCCCTTCATGAAGTTGGCGAGCGCGCGGTTGTTGAAGCCATGCGCCTCTTCGGAAGCTGCGACGTCGTGATCGATGTAGATCGACTCGTCGTCGGCGAGGAACTGCATGAAGCGCAGGATCTCGCCGATCGCCTCGCGCGGCTGGTGGCCTGCGAGAACGTGGTCGGTCACTACGATCGCGCCGGCATTGATGAACGGATTGCGGGGAATTCCACGCTCGTGCTCCAGCTGTACGATGGAGTTGAACGGAGAGCCTGAGGGCTCGCGTCCTACCCGGTTCCACAGCCGGTTCCCTGCCAGTCCGAGCGCCAGGGTGAGAGTGAACACTTTCGAGACGCTCTGGATCGAGAATGGGATGTCGCATTGGCCGCCGCTGGCTACGTGCCCGTCTTGGGTCACGACCGTGATTGCAAATTGGTTCGGATCGACTCGGCCAAGCTCCGGGATGTAACTCGCCACTTTCCCGCGATCTGGCCGTGCGCGCATCTCCTCCGCGATTTCGGAGACGACGGTGTCTAGGGTTTCGTGAGGCATGGCATGATCTCGCTCGAACGCGCCGCCTCGACGGCGGCACGTCCCGGCTATGCGATGGTTGGGCGGGATCGGCAAGCCAGGAACGCTGAGGGTCTATTCGGCAAGAGCGGGTATTGCGGGTGAAATCGGGTTTGGGTGCGAAACTGACTGTCGAATTCGTTCCGCCGCCTCGCCAAAAAATCGCTTTCAGAGCGAGCGAACGACTCGGCACGGGTTTCCCACGGCCAGGACGTTCGGCGGCAAATTCTTCGTGACTACGCTGCCCGTACCGACGACCGTGTTCTCGCCGATTGTCACACCCGGGCATACCACTACCCGTCCGCCCAACCACACGCCGTCGCCGACCACCACCGGATGCGCGCTTTCAAGGCCAATGCGGCGAGTTGCAGCATCCAGCGGATGGGTCGCGGTGTAGATGTGGACGCCAGGTGCGATCTGTACCTCTTCGCCGATCGTGATCATGTTGCAATCGAGAAGTACGCAGTCGTAGTTCACGAAGCTTCTCGCGCCGATGCGAATGTTGGAGCCGTAGTCACACCGGAAGGTCGGCTTGACGATCGTGTCGGCCCCGA
Organism: Fulvimarina pelagi HTCC2506; assembly: GCF_000153705.1. Taxonomy (GTDB): domain Bacteria; phylum Pseudomonadota; class Alphaproteobacteria; order Rhizobiales; family Rhizobiaceae; genus Fulvimarina; species Fulvimarina pelagi. Next base: position 1,662,091 of record NZ_DS022272.1, on the reverse strand, counting down.
GATGGCCGAGGAGGTTTTTAAGTATACGGACGAGACCGTTCGCGTCGTCGGCCTGTGTGGCGTTGAAGGCTGTCAGGAGGGATTGAGCGCGTGCGTAATCGGCCTCGAGTTCAGGATCGTTCGCCATATAAGGCTCGCCGGCAAGCATCTTCTGTTTTTGTGTGACCATCGATCCCTTGCCCCTTTAGGGTGTGTGACGTCTAATCATCGATGTGTCGTGACAGAACATGAATGACAATACTGGATCGGCAACGGACGTCTTAGGCACCATGTCCTTATCCCGACCGCAACAACCGCACCGCCTCGTCCTTTCCGAACAGATAGAGCAGCGTCCGCAATGCCTCGCCGCGCGCTGATTTAAGCTCCGGGTCCGTTGCGAGTATCAGCCTCGCGTCGTCGCGGGCGACTTCCATCAGGTCGGCGTGGTGCTCCAACCGGGCGAGGCGGAAGAAGGGCATTCCGGATTGCTGGGTGCCGAGGAGATCGCCTTCGCCGCGAAGTTTCAGGTCTTCCTCGGCGATGCGGAAGCCGTCTTCGGTCTCGCGCATGATATTGAGCCGGGCCGACGCGGTCTCGCCCAGCGGCGGCCGGTAGAGGAGCACGCAGGAGGAGGCCTTGTTGCCGCGGCCAACCCGGCCGCGCAACTGGTGGAGTTGAGAGAGGCCGAAACGCTCGGCGTGCTCGATGACGATGATCGAAGCATCCGGCACGTCGACGCCCACCTCGATCACAGTTGTCGCGACGATGATCCGCGTAGTGCCCGCCTGGAAGGCGGCCATCGCGGCATCTTTCTCCTCGCCCTTCATGCGACCGTGGACGAGGCCGACCTGGTCTCCGAAGAATTTCCGCAGCACCTCGGCGCGCTCTTCGGCGGCGGTAAGGTCGCTCTTCTCGCTTTCCTCCACCAGCGGACAGACCCAGTAAACCCGGTCGCCGCCCTCGACCGCTGAGCCGATGCGCTTGACGATGTCGAGCAGGCGTTCCTCCGGAAGGGCGACCGTGGCAATCGGCTTGCGGCCTGCGGGTTTGCCGACAAGACGAGAGACGTCCATGTCGCCGAATGCGGCGAGAACCAGCGTGCGCGGAATGGGCGTCGCGGTCATCACCAACAGGTCGGGCCGCTTGCCCTTTGCGGAGAGTTGCAGCCGCTGGTGCACGCCGAAGCGGTGCTGCTCATCGACGACGACGAGACCGAGATCGTGATAGTCGACGCCCTCCTGAAAAAGCGCGTGGGTGCCGACGACGATCTGGGTGTCGCCGCTCTCGATGCGGCCGAGCTTGGCATCGCGTGCCTTTCCGGTGTCGCGGCCGGTGAGAATTTCGAGGGTGATGCCGGCGGCATCGCAGAGCTTGGAAAGCCCGCTCGCATGCTGGCGGGCGAGAATTTCCGTCGGCGCGAGAAGGACGGACTGAACGCCAGCCTCCGCTGCCCGGGCCATCGCCATGAGTGCGACGACGGTCTTTCCGGCCCCCACATCGCCCTGAAGGAGTCGCAGCATGCGCTCCGGGCTCTTCATGTCGGCGAGAATGTCGCCGACGGCGCTGACCTGCGCTTCCGTCAGCTCGAAGGGCAGGGCATGTTTCAGTCTGGCGAGAAGCGAGCCGTCGCCCTCGAGCGACCGACCGGATTTGCCGCGCATCTTCTGGCGCGAGAGCGTGAGGGCAAGCTGGTTGGCCAGGAACTCGTCGTAGGCGAGCCGGCGGAAGGCGGGGGAGGCCGGATCGAGATCGATCGCGTCGGATGGGTCGTGTAGCCGCGCAAGCCCGTCTTTGAGGCCTGGAAAGGTCTGACGCTTGAGGACGCCCGGCTCGATCCATTCCGGCATATCCGGTGTCTTCTCAAGTGCCTGTGCGATAGCCCGCCTCAACACCTTGCCTGATAGACCGGCCGTCAGCGGATAGATCGGCTCGACCAGCGAGTGGTTTTCGGCCTCGGCGAGCGGGGCGACGAAATCAGGATGCACCATCTGTGCGCGACCGTTAAACCATTCGACCTTGCCGGAGACGAGCATTTTCTCACCGACCGGGAGCAGGTTTTCGAGCCAAGCGGCTTTCGCGCGGAAATAGGTGAGGGCGATCTCGCCGGTCTCATCCTGAGCGAAGACGCGGTAAGGCGCGTTCGACTGGGCCCGTCCCGGCGGTTGATGTCGATCAATCCTGACGGTCAGCGTCACGATCGCGCCCTGGCCGGCGGAGAGAATTTCCTCGCGTCGCCGCCGATCGATCAGACCGCTCGGCAGATGGAAGAGGAGGTCGCGCACGCGCAGCGTTTGTCCGGGCCGGACGAGCAGGGTCTGCAGCAGCCCGGCGACCTTTGGACCGACCCCATCGAGTGTCGTCACGGCAGCGAAGAGAGGGTCGAGAATTGCGGGTCGCATGGCCGTTGGTTTGCTGACTGTAGGGCGGTTTGGCAAGCCTTCGGCCGGCCGGGTACCGTGCGTGCTGCAACGCGGCACTCCCTACCGCTTTTGAGCGAGCCGATTGAAGCGTTTCACGAAGCGGCTGTCGTTCCAATCCTTCCACCACCAGACCCAACGTCCTTCGAAGGAATAGCCCCACTTATCTGCCACCGCACGGCCGTCGGCGGTTGAGAGAAGGCTGAGCCAATCCTTCTGCGGACGGTATGGGCGCAGGGGCATGCCGTGCGCTGCACGGCGAAGATTATCGGCTAGGACTGGGCCTTCGCGGACCGCGAAGACGCCGGCCTTGGGGCGCGGATCAGGCAGGGCGGCGATGTCGCCAGCGGCGAAGACGTTAGGATGCGAGCAACTTCGCAGGCTCTCGTCCACACTGACGAAGCCCTGCGCATCAAGAGCTAGGCCGGTTTCCGTCAACCAATCCTGCGCCGTGCTCGTCGTCGCCCAAACGATGGCGTCGGCTTCGATTTCGAAGCCGTTTTTGAGGATGATGCGATCCTCGCGGCTTCGCGCTACCGGCGAGCCGAGAACCGTGCGGATGCCTTTCTTCCGCAAAGCTTTCGTCATGCGCGCACGGGTTCGCGGCGAACGGTCGGTAAGGATTTCTTCCTGATCGCCGACAAGTGTCAGTTCGAATGGTCGCGCACCGATCTCTGCAGGAAGGCGTGCGGCGAAGGCAAAGACCAGCTCTACGCCTGCCGCACCCGTTCCGACCACGGCAAGCCGGAACGGCTCAGTGCCGCATTTCGCCTTGGCAAGAATATCGGCGACGGTCTGTTTGAAGCGATCGATCGGCTTGACCGGCACGCCTGCCTCGGCCTTGCCCGTCCCGGGCTGGGAGCCGATGTCGAGCGAGAGAAGGTCATATTCGAGTGAGGAACCGTTTCCAAGCGTCGCAATCCGTGCATCCGGGTCGATCGCAACTACGCGGTCGAGGTGGAGATCGGCGCCTGCGAAACCGGCGAGCCCCGCTGCGTCGATCGTCATCTCCTCCACCGTATAGAACCCCGCCAGATAGCCAGGCAGAGATCCGGAATAAGGCGTACGGCGTTGCGGCGTGACCAGCGTTAGCTCGACCGAGGTTTCCGGGCGCTTGCCGAAGGCCTCGAGCACATGGACGTTCGCATGGCCTGCTCCCACTAGAAGAATACGGGTCTTCAGTCCGTTCCTGCCTCTGTGCGTCATGCAGATTTTTGTCGCAAGTCGGCGGCGAGGGAGCTCGGCGCGACGACACACCAGTTTCGCGCCGCGCCCGTTCTCCGAACCGACGGCAGCTCTAGTTCGCTACCGAACAAAACGGTTGCCGCATCGCAAATCCGTCCACCGAACCTGGAGCCTGACCGCATGGGTCTCATCGGCATCGTCCTCTCCCTCGGCCTTCTGATGTATCTCGCCTATCGAGGGATCACGGTGCTGATCCTCGCGCCGCTTCTGGCGCTTCTGGCGCTCGTCCTCAACGGCGAATTCACGCTGCTCGGCACCTATACGCAGATTTTCATGACGGCGCTCGGCGACTACGTCATTCAGTATTTCCCCCTTTTCCTGCTGGGAGCGATCTTCGGCAAGCTGATGGCCGATTCCGGTTCGGCTCGCGCCATTGCCGAGACGATCGTGGGAAGGCTCGGACCGAGCAACGCCATCGCGGCGATCGTCCTGTCCTGCGGTATCCTCACCTATGGCGGTGTCTCGCTCTTCGTTGTCGCCTTCGCGGTCTATCCGATCGCCGCCGCGATGTTCAAACGCGGCGATCTGCCGAAGCGCCTGATTCCGGCGGCGATCGCGCTCGGCTCCTTCACGTTCACGATGACGGCCTTTCCGGGAACGCCGGCGATCCAGAACGCGATCCCGATGCCCTTTTTCGGCACGACGCCTTTCGCCGCGCCCATCATCGGCGTCGTCGCGGGGCTCATCATGATGATCGGCGGTATCGCCTGGCTGAACTTCCGCGCGAAACGGGCGGCCGGCCGCAACGAGGGCTATGGCGAGCACGAGGAGTCTGCGATCGGCGAGTCGGCCGAGATCGAGGGCGACGCGCCGTCCTTCTGGGTGGCGATGGCCCCAGCGATCGCCGTGATCGTGCTCAACGCGCTCTTCACCTATGTCTTCATTCCGGCGATGGATACGAGCTATCTCAGCACGGAGGAGTTCGGCGAGATCGAGATCGGCGACGTGCGCGGCATCTGGGCGATCATCGCGGCCCTCGTCCTCTCGATCCTCCTGCTGGTCGGCTTGAACTACAAGCGCCTGACCGATCTCAAGACCTCAGTGAACAAGGGCACCTTCGGCTCGCTCCTGCCGGTTTTCAACACCGCGTCCGAGGTCGGCTACGGCGCGATCATCGCGTCTCTGCCTGCCTTTTTCGTCGTACGAGACGCGGTGCTCGGCCTGACCGACAATCCGCTAATCAACGTCGCGGTCGCGACGAACGTCCTCGCCGGCATCACGGGCTCTGCATCCGGCGGGATGTCGATTGCCCTGGAGGCGCTCGGCGACCGGTTCGCGGAGCTTGCCGAGACGGCGGGTATTTCGGAACAGCTGATGCACAGGATCACGACGCTGTCTTCCGGCGGCTTCGACGCCCTGCCGCACAACGGCGCCGTGATCACGCTCCTTGGCATCTGCGGCCTGACGCACCGCCAGTCCTATGCGGACATCTTCGTCGTCGCGGTTTGCATTCCGGTCGCCGCGACCATCGTCGCGATCGTCCTCGGCACGATCGGGGTCATCTGACGATGGAGCCCGGCGGCCAACCTCCGCCTATTTGATAGCGGCTGCCACGGTCTCTTTGGGTGTCTGGTCCTCGTCCTCGCTGCCCGTGTCGAAACGGGGGTCGAGGGCGATGGTGAGTGGAGTTTGGGTTCGGGGTAGGGGGATCGTCTGGAAGTCACTGCGCTCGTCGACCGGACGCGCGCCTCGGCGGAACGTGCGGTAGAAGGCGTAGGCTGCATAGAGGGCGGCCGCGGCGCCGATCGCCTGGAAGATGCCGACCGGGCCGAACAGTTCCATCAGGTAGGCAGTGTAGAGCGGGCCAATCATCGTACCGATACCGTATAGAATAAGCAGGCCACTCGATATCTTGATGAAGTCGTTCGGGTCGGCATGGTCGTTCGAATGAGCGACCGCCAGCGAATAGGACGGATAGACCACCCCGCCGATGACGAAGGCACCCGCAAGAAGCAGCGAGGCGCCTGACGCGCCGAGCTGTGCGCCGGCCGCTGCAATAAAGATACCGATGCCGCCGACCGCCAGCATGACGTAGCGCCGGTCGGTCTTGTCAGATATCCGGCCGAGCGGAATCTGGAAAACGATGCCTCCGGCCATCGCGACCACGGTGAGTGAGGCAATCTCGGTGGTCGATAGCCCGATCTGCTGGCCGAAGACGGGCGCCATATTATTCCATGCGCCTGACATGACTCCCGCGAGGAGAACGCCGACTGCTCCCACTGGGGAGTTCCGGAACAGGAGCTTGATGTCGATGGTGACGCTGGAAAGCGGCGCAGGCGCTGGCGCGCGCGACAGAGCGGTCGGCATCACGCCGAGACAGAAAAGGATCGCGCAAACCATGAAGGATGTCGCAAGGGCCGGATCGGTCAGCGGCAGGATATACTGACCAGCCATCATCGCGGACATGGTCACAACCATGTAGATTGAGAAGATCGCGCCGCGCGTCTCGTTCGTGACGCGTTCGTTCAGCCAGCTCTCGACGATCATGTAGCAGCCAGCCAGCGCCAGGCCCGCCATGGCCCGGAAAATGATCCAGGCGATCGAGTCGACCAGTATCGCCGATAACAGGACGGAGATGGCGAGGAGCGCCGATAGCGAGGAGAACGTACGCACGTGGCCTGCACTGCGGACGATGATCGGCATGACAACGCAAGCGCCGGTGAACGCGATTGCATAACTCGTACCCAATAGTCCGATCTCGTAACTCGACCAGCCTTCGATTGCGCCGCGGACGGGCAACAAAATGCCTTGAAGACCCGCACCCGCCATGAGGAAGAAGGTGGAAACGAGAAGAGCGGTGATCGGGATAATCTGTCGGGTGAACTGCATGACGTCCTCGCATTTGACCGGACATGCAGACCCATGTCCGGCGGCGGGGGCATTAACCGTGAAAGATGGCGCTGACGAGAGGCAAATGGGCGACAGGCCGGCACTCAACTGGCACCCAAATTCGCGTTTTGGAGCAATCCGCGAGCAATACGTTGCCGCCGCACGGATTTCCGGCCCAAAATCGGCAAAAAGGCGGGACAATCACTTCGTAGTGAGGTCTTCGAGCTTCGCCTTCAGCATCAGAAGATCTCGCCATGCCAAGCGCTTTTGTGCAGGATTCCTGAGAAGATAGGCTGGATGCAGCATCGCCATGGCGGGGATCTGGTCGTTCTCGCCGAGGCCCATCGTGTAGCTCTTCCACTTGCCGCGCAGACGAAGAATTCCTTCTTTCGCATCGAGCAATGCGATCGAGGCGGGATTGCCGAGTGCGACGAGGATCTTCGGTCGCACCAGCTCTATATGCCGCTGCAGAAACGGGAGGCACATGGCGGTCTCGACGGGCGTGGGCTGGCGATTGCCGGGCGGACGCCAGGGGACGGTGTTGGTGACCCGTACCGCCTCGCGCTCAAGGCCGATCGACAGAAGCATCCGATCGAGGAGCTGGCCGGATTTTCCGACGAATGGCTCGCCTTCAAGGTCCTCGTCGCGGCCGGGAGCCTCGCCGACCAGCATGAGGTCGGCGTCCTCCCGTCCGTTTCCAAAGACGCAGGATTTTGCCGTGACGCGCAACGCGCAACCTTCGAAGGAGCGCAGCGCATCTTCGAGTTCGGCGAGGCTCGCGGCGGATCGGGCGCGTTCCCGCGCGTCGGCAATCGCCGCATCGCCCGAGATCGGGAGGGACGGCGCGGGAAAGCCCGCTTGCGCCTCGTCGAGGCGCGCGTCGCGAACCGGAGCGCTCGCGGCTGCGGGCGAAGCTTGGGGGCTCGCCTCTTCGTTCCGCCGCGTCGGTTGCGTCGTCGTGGCCGGTGAGCCTCGGCCACCCGAACGGCGCTCGATTTCCGCACGCGTCTCGGCGAAACGATCGCGCGGATGATCGCCCCAGAACGTGTCGATCCCGGCCTCCGAATAGAAATTCAGAAGGGCGATCGCCTGGTTTTTCAGCTCGATTGCGCGATGTTCGTCGGCCATTCCAGCGTTCTAGCCAAGAAGGCGCGAGCACGATAGGCGATTTTCGCCCTTCAGTGGCCGACCGTCTGCGAAAAGAGATTGATCACGAGAACGCCGGCGAGAATCAGTGAAAGGCCTGCAAAGCCCGCAAAATCGATCGATGAGCGAAACCAGAAGAGGTCTATGAGGGCGAGAAGTACGATCCCGGTGCCCGACCAGATCGCATAGACGATGCCAACGGGTAGCGAGCGGAGCGGGAGGGAGAGAAAATAGAAGGCAAGGGCATAAGCGATGATCGTAACGAGCGATGGCGCAAGCCGCGTGAAACCGTCGGTCGTTTTGAGCGCCGTCGTGCCGACAATCTCGCATAGGATGGCAATGAGAAGGTAAATGTAGGTCACGAACGAGGATCGCTTCAGCGCAGGCTTCCGATCCCGCCTTCTGGACCCGCGACCCCGCGGAAGCAAGGCGCAGACGTCAAAGCGCGTTTGACGCTTCGAACGAAGCCATTAGAACGAAACCAACATAATGAATTGCCAGCGCCGCTGGCTGCGACTTCGAAAGCGATCCTCAGCCATGGCCTCGACATCCGAAACCGAACCGCGCGAATCGATGGAATTCGACGTCGTGATCGTCGGCGCCGGACCGGCCGGACTCGCGGCTGCCATCCGGCTGAAGCAACTCGATGAGAACCTCTCGGTCGTGGTGCTCGAAAAGGCAGCCGAGGTCGGCTCGCATATTCTTTCGGGCAATGTTCTCGATCCGTCTGCGCTCGATAAGCTCCTGCCTGAATGGCGCGAGGAAGAAACGCCGATCACCGTCAAGGTTACCGAGGATCGCTTCTACTATTACGGCCCGCAAGGTTCAGTCCGCCTGCCGAACGCTCTTATGCCGAAGCTGATGAACAATCACGGCAATTACGTCGTCTCGCTCGGTCTCGTCTGCCAGTGGATGGCTGAAAAGGCCGAAGCCCTCGGTGTCGAGATTTATCCGGGTTTTGCTGCTGCCGAACTGTTGCGGGACGAGGAGAACCGCGTCATTGGCGTCGCCACAGGCGATATGGGTGTTACCCGCGAGGGAGGGGAGGGCCCACAATACCAGCGCGGCATGGCGCTGATGGGCAAATATGTGTTCCTCGGCGAAGGCGTTCGCGGTTCGCTGGCGAAGCAGGCGATTTCATATTACGGCCTCGACACGGACCGTGAGCCGCAAAAGTTCGGCCTCGGAATCAAGGAGATGTGGGAGATTTCGCCGGAAAAGTCGAAGCCTGGCCGAGTCCAGCACTCCTTCGGCTGGCCGCTTGAGGGCGGCACCGGCGGCGGCTCCTTCGTCTACCATCTCGGTGGAAACCGGGTCTATGTCGGCTTCGTCACCCATCTCAACTACAAGAACCCCTACCTCTCGCCGTTCGAGGAGTTCCAGCGGTTCAAGACCCATCCGAACATCGCCGAACTGCTGGAGGGCGGCACGCGCATCGCCTATGGCGCGCGAGCGATCACCGAGGGCGGATGGCAATCCGTGCCCCGGCTCGATTTTCCGGGAGGGGCGCTGATCGGTTGTTCGGCAGGCTTCGTGAACGTGCCGCGCATCAAGGGTGCGCACAACGCCATGTGGTCGGGCATGCTGGCGGCAGAGAAGGCGGCTGACGCGATCGCGAAGGGACGTGCGAACGACCGGCTCGAAGACTATGATGCGTCATGGCGGTCTTCAGCGATCGGCAAGGATCTCGAGCCCGTGCGCAACGTCAAACCGCTCTGGTCGCAGTATGGGACAGCTCTCGGCATCGTTCTTGGCGGCATCGACATGTGGACGAACTCGCTGTTCGGCTTTTCGCTGTTCGGCACGAAGGCCCACGGCAAACCCGATCACGAATGCCTGGAGCCCGCCGAGAAGCACAAATCGATCACCTATCCTAAACCGGACGGTAAACTGACCTTCGACAAGGCGTCGTCAGTCTATCTCTCGAACACCAATCACGAAGAGGATCAGCCGGTCCATCTTCAGGTGAAGGATCCGGCGCTCCAGCACTCATCGGAACTTCACGTCTATGCCGGCCCGTCCCAGCGCTACTGCCCGGCCGGCGTATACGAATGGAAGACTGAGGGCGGTGAGGAGACTTTCGTCATCAACGGCCAGAACTGCGTTCACTGCAAGACCTGTGACATCAAGGACCCGAACCAGAACATCAATTGGGTCCCGCCTCAGGGGGGTGAGGGGCCTGTGTATCAGGAGATGTGAACTCGCTTTGGACCATGGACGTAAGCAGATCGGGCGACGCAGATGGAGGACCGGTCAAGACCGGAGCGAATTGTGAAAAATCCGTGTTAGCTTGGCTCGCAAACGTCTTTGGGAGGAGACACGCGTGCAGGCCTTGATGATGGACGTGCCGCTGTTGGTTTCGAGCATTCTCGAACATGCAGCAAAGTACCATACCGATACCGAAGTCGTTTCCGCAGGGCCGGGCGGCGCCATCACCCGCAAGACCTACGGCGAGGTGGCGAAGCGGTCGGCGCAGCTTGCTCATGCGCTTGACGAGCTCGGAATGGGCGAGGGCGACCGGATCGCGACGCTTGCCTGGAACTCCAACCGTCATCTGGAGCTCTATTTTGCCGTCGGCGGCTCCGGAAAGATCTGCCATACGATCAATCCGAGGCTCTTCCCCGATCAGGTGGCGTTCATCCTGAACCATGCTGAGGATCGGATGATCTTCGTCGAGCCGATATTCGTACCGCTTCTCGAAAAGCTTGCCGACAAGATCCCGTCGGGAGCGAAGATCGTCGTTCTCGGCGAAACGGGCGAAGTGCCGAACTCAGACGTCCTTTCCGATCTCGTCGCCTACGAGGACCTGATCGCCGGAAAGCCGGAGAGCTATGACTGGCCTCAGCTCGACGAGAACACCGCCTGCAGCCTCTGCTATACGTCTGGCACGACGGGCAATCCGAAGGGCGTTCTCTACTCGCACCGCTCGTCCGTGCTCCACGCCATGGCGATCAGCTGGATCGACAGTATCGGCATCGCAGGCACCGACTGCGCCCTCCTCGTCGTGCCGATGTTCCACGTGAATGCCTGGGGGCTTCCATACGCCTGCCCGATGATGGGCGCGAAGATGGTGATGCCCGGCGCAAACCTCGACGGTGCGAGCCTTCAGAAGCTGTTCGACGAAGAGGGCGTCACGATGTCGGCCGGCGTGCCGACGGTCTGGATGGGCCTGACGGCGCATATGGAAGAGCAGGGCGCGACCTTTAAAACGCTCGATCGGGTCGCCGTGGGCGGCTCGGCGATGCCCGCGCCGCTGATCGAGCGGATGAACAAGCTGGGCGTCTCGGTTCGCCACGCGTGGGGTATGACCGAGACAAGCCCGGTCGGCCTTGCGAGCGCACTGAAGCCGAAGCATCGCGGGCTGTCCGACCAAGAACGCCTCGAGATCAATGCCAAGCAGGGGCGGCCGATGTTCGGCATGGAGTTCCGCGTCGAGAACGCGGATGGCGTGGAAGTCGAACGCGACGGCAAGGAGTATGGCGCGCTCCTTGTGCGCGGGCCGTGGGTCGCGGAGCGCTATTTTGGTCGCGACAGCGACAGCCCTGCCTTCCGTGACGACGGCTGGTTCGAGACCGGCGACGTCGTCACCATGGATGCGGACGGCTACGTGAAGATCGTCGATCGCACCAAGGATGTCATCAAGTCCGGCGGCGAGTGGATATCCTCCATCGAACTTGAAAACGTCGCCACCGGCCATCCGGCCGTGAAGGAGGCTGCCGTCGTCGCGAAGACTGACGAAAAGTGGGGCGAGCGGCCGGTGCTGTTCCTGGTGATCAAGGACGGCGCCGACGCGCCCTCAAGCTCCGACATGCAGACTTTCTACGAGGGCAAAGTCGCAAAATGGTGCATCCCCGAGGACGTGCGCATCGTGAACGACCTGCCCCACACCGCAACGGGCAAGCTGCGCAAGACCGATATTCGAGATATGCTTTGAAGAAGCGCTCGCGACCAAGACAACTCGGAGGAAACTGAAGCCGCATGACCGCCAATATCTACGAGACCGATCTTCCGAAGACCGGCGCTAATTACGTTCAGCTGTCACCGATTGCCTTCATCGAGCGCGCGGCATCAGTCTATCCGAACTACACCGCGGTCGTGCACGGCAAGATTCGCCGGACATGGGGCGAAACGTTCAACCGCGTGAAGAAGATGGCGAACGCGCTGAAGAAGCGTGGGATCGGTCCCGGCAAGACGGTTTCGGTGATCCTCGCCAACACGCCGGAAATGTTCGAACTCCACTTCGCAGTTCCGATGACCGGCGGTGTGCTCAACACGATCAACACGCGGCTCGACGCGGCGACCGTTGGCTTCATCCTCAACCACGCCGAGGCCGACATCTTCATGGTCGACCCAGAATTTGCCGACGTCGCCAAGGGCGCGGTCGAGAAGGCGGGCCGCGAACTGCTTGTGGTGGACGTTCCGGACGAGATGTACGAGGGCGACAACGGCCCGATCGGCGCGATGACCTACGACGACCTCCTCGCCGAGGGAGATGCGGACGCCGAATACTGGAAGCCCGACGACGAGTGGTCGGCGATCAGCCTCAACTATACGTCCGGCACCACCGGCGATCCGAAGGGCGTCGTCTACCACCATCGCGGCGCCTATCTCAACGCGCTTTCCAATGCCCATGACTGGGGGATCAAGCCGCATCCGGTCTACCTTTGGACGCTGCCGATGTTCCACTGCAATGGCTGGTGCTATTGCTGGACGCTGGCTGCGCTCGCCGGCACCGCCGTTTGCCTTCGGGCCGTTCGCGAGAAGCCAATCCTCGATCTCATCCGGCAGGAGAAGGTAACGCATTTCTGCGGCGCGCCGATCGTTCTCAACACGCTGGCGAGCGCACCGGACGAACTGAAGAAGGATTTACCGTCGCCGATCTACGCCATGACCGCTGCCGCGCCGCCGCCGGCCGCCGTCATCAAGCGGGTGGAGGCGATGGGGATTTCCGTCACCCACGCCTACGGCCTGACGGAGACCTACGGGCCCGCTGTCGTCTGCGCCTGGAAGTCCGAATGGGACAGTCTGCCGGACGACGAGCGCGCCGCCATGAAGGCGCGGCAGGGCGTTCGCTATACCGTGCTCGACGACATCATGGTCGCCGATCCCGACACGATGAAGCCGGTGCCGAAGGACGGCGAGACGATCGGCGAGATCTTCTTTTCCGGTAACAACGTGATGAAGGGCTATCTAAAGAACCCGGAGGCCAACAAGAAATCCCTGCGTAACGGCTGGTTCGCTTCGGGCGACTTGGCCGTCATGCACGAGGACAACTACATCGAGATCAAGGATCGCTCGAAGGACATCATCATTTCGGGCGGCGAGAATATCTCCTCGATCGAGATCGAGGGCGTTCTCTACAAGCACGACAAGATTGCAGAAGCCGCCGTCGTCGCACGGCCGGACGAGAAGTGGGGCGAGACGCCTTGTGCCTTCGTCGTCTTACGGCAAGGCGAAACGATGACTGAAGAGGAGGTCATCGAGTACTGCAAGGAAAACATGGCCCGCTTCAAGGCACCGAAAACTGTGATCTTCGACGAGCTCCCGAAGACCTCCACCGGCAAGATCCAGAAATTCGTGCTGCGGAAAAAGGCCGAGGCGCTCTGATAGCGGATGCCGCGATGGTGTACGAATTCGTCTGGAAGGGAATCGTCGGCGGTATCCTGACCGCGCTGATCGTCATCGCCTCGAAGAAGGGGGATGTATTGCCGGGTATCCTGCCGCTCGCGCCGACCTTCGCCATCATCGCGCTCATTGCAGTCGGAGCGAAAGGCGATCCAGCCGGCTTCCGCACCACGGCGCTCGCCGGAATGAAGACGATTCCCGCCTATTTCGTCTTCCTCGCCGTCGCCTACGGACTCGCCCTCAAGGTCGACTACAAGCTCGCGATCCTCGGCGGCGTGGCCGCCTGGTTCTTGACCGTTGGAGCCGTCTTCTGGATCATGCGGAACACGTAAGACCTCGGCGGGCGGAACCGGTATTGGCTAATCCTATTCGCCAGGCGCACTCGACATCTTGCGCGCCTCGTGCTGGTCGGCCGCGACCGGCGCTCCGTGAATGTCCTGAAGCTCGCGCAGGATCTTGAGCCGGTCCCGTTCGAGCTCCCGGAACAGCACGGCGACCATCGCGTAGATGATGAAGGTGAAGGGCAGAGCAGCAAGGATCGCAGCTGCCTGCAGCCCCTCGAGGCCGCCGCTCGCGATCAGCGTCAGCGTGATGGCGGCGAGCAGGATGCCCCAGGTCAGGCGCTTGAACAGCGGCGTGTCCGCCTCGCCGTTGTGCGTCATCTGCGCAAGGATGTAGGAGGCTGAATCCGCTGATGTGATTAGGAAGATCAAGATCAGCAGGATGCTGAGCAGCGAAAAGATCTGCGTCAGCGGCAGCAGCTTGAAAAGCTCGAACAGGGCCGAGGTGATGTTGTCGTCGACTGCGTCCGCAAGCCCTGCGTTCTGAGCAAGTTCGAGGTGCAGCGCCGCGCCTCCAAAGACACCGATCCACAGGATGGCGAGAAGCGGCGGCATGATGAGGACGCCGAGTACATATTCGCGGATCGTCCGGCCGTAGGAGATGCGGGCGACGAAGGTGCCGACGAATGGCGACCAGGCGATCACCCAGGCCCAGTAAAAAATTGTCCAGTCGTTCGCCCAGGTCGATCCGTCGAAGGGCGTCGCCTTCAGGCTCATGACGAAGAAGTTCTGGAGATAGTCGCCGAAGCCGGAGACGATGGTCTCCGCGATCACGCGGGTGGGGCCGACGAGGAAGACGAAGAGCATCAACAGGCCGGCGAGTGCGAGATTGATGTTCGAGAGGATCTTGATGCCCTTGTCGAGGCCTGACGAGACCGAGAGCAGATAGCAGGCGGCGAGAACGGCGAGGATCGAGAACTCGACGAAGGTGTTCTTGGGAATGCCGTAGAGGATTTCGAGGCCACCGTTCATCTGCAGGACGCCGAGGCCAACCGAGGTCGCAACACCCATCACGGTAGCGACTACCGCGAAGACGTCGACCGCGTTGCCGACGCGTTTGGCACCGGGCAGCTTCGAAACCGGCTCCTTGAGGACGGTCGAGACGAGGCCGGGCTCGTTTCGGCGGAACTGGTGATAGCCGATGATCAGGCCAACGATGGCGAAGGTCGACCACTGGTGAACGCCCCAGTCGAAGAAGCTGTACTGAATGGCGAGGGCGGCCGCATCGCTGGAGCGCGCCTCGGCGAGACCATAGGGTGGAGTCACGAAGTGCTTCATCGGTTCGGCCATGCCGTAGAAGACGAGGCCGACGCCGAAACCCGCCGCGAGCAGCATCGCGACCCAGGAAAAGAAAGAGAACTCCGGCTGGCTGTCTGGCGGCCCGAGTTTGATGGAGCCGTATTTCGACAGCGCGAGATAGAACAGGATCAGAACGAAGCCGAAGACCGAGATCAGGTAGAACCAACCGAAACTCTGCACCGTCCAGTCGAGTGCGCTCTGGGCATTCGATTTGAAGAGATCAGGGAAGCTGGCACCGACTAGGACAAGAGCCACGATTATGATGGTCGAGGCGAGAAAAACCGGTTGGCGGAGAGTCTGAAGCATCGAGAAATCCTCTTCTGCTTCAGTACATTAGGTCGCGTTCGTCGGATGCCCAACAAGTAGTCGCGTCGTTGATATCTAACTTTTTGATTAATAAGGAATTCCTGTCCTCCGAACGATGCTGAACCGTGTCAGGACCGGCAGATGATCGGATGCCGTCGGCTTCAGTGTCCTCGTCGACAAAATGTCTATCTCTCGAGAGGCCAGCACATTGTCGATGGCGAGTCCGATCGATCGTTTCCAGGAGGCAGGAAGATCGCTCGGGGCGAAGGTCGGACCGATCCCCTCGATCGGAATTGTCTCACTTGCCTCCGCGAAGCTGGCGATCGCCGCGCTCCACGGTGTTGCATTGAAATCCCCGCCGATCAGGAGGGGCCTTGGGAGCCCACGCAATGCGCCGGAGAGAGCATCGATCTGAGGCCATTGTTGGAAGGGCCAGGGCCAATGAAGATGTTGCGAGACGAGGGTCAGCTTCCCGTCCTTACCGAGCGCGACGCGAGCTGAGGCGAAGCCGAGATTGGCTTTGCATTCCTCTGAGCCGGCCTCGATCGGCCAGCGCGACAGGATTACGGGACCGCCTACGGGAACGGAAGCGCCGCATGCGAAACGATGAGGATAAATGTCAGTGACTGCCTGCAGCGCTTTTATCCAGCGCGGCGGAGCTTCCTGAAGCGTGACGAAATCGGCTTCCAACTCTCGAATGAGCGCGACAGCAGGCGCAGTGTCGGCATCGAACAGCAGGTTCATCTGAAGGTGCGAGTAGAGCCTGTCGCCATTCCCAGCCGTTTGCGTCCGGCTTGTGTCTGCAACCGTGAAAGGCGTCGTCGAAAGGAGTGCGAGTACGGCGGAGCCTCCCACAACAAGACCCGCAAATTTCGTCCACGATCCCGAAACGGCCATAGACACGACGGCGAGAAACACCGCCACGAAGGCGAGATGCTCGCGAAAATGCGCGAAGGAGTCGAGCGGCCGGATCGCCGTGCCGAAGAAACCGCCGGCGATCGCCGCGGCCGCGCAGAGCCCCGCGACGGCCGGCAGGGCGCGCGAGAGACGGTTCAGACCGAACGAGATACGCCGGCCGCCATGCGTTTCCATGTTCGATCGACCTACTGGAATGCCGTCTCAGTAAAGGACCGCAGCTTACGGGAGTGAATGCGTTCCGGCGGCAATTCACTCATCAGCTGCAGCGCGCGCATACCGATCTTCAGATGCTGGGAAACCTGACGGCGGTAGAAATCCGTTGCCATTCCGGGCAGTTTCAGTTCGCCGTGCAGCGGCTTGTCGGAGACGCAAAGCAATGTCCCGTATGGCACGCGGAACCGAAATCCGTTCGCGGCGATCGTCGCGGACTCCATGTCGAGCGCGATGGCACGCGACTGAGAAAGCCGCTCGATCGGCTCGCGGTGGTCCCGCAGTTCCCAGTTCCGATTGTCGATGGTCGCGACGGTGCCCGTTCGCATGACCCGCTTCAGTTCGTAGCCGGAAAGCCCCGTCGTCTCTCCGACCGCTTCCTCGAGAGCAACCTGCACCTCGGCAAGCGCGGGGATTGGTACCCAGACCGGCAGGTCGGCGTCGAGTACGTGATCTTCACGAACATAGGCATGCGCGAGCACGTAGTCGCCGAGTTCCTGACTCATCCTCAGGCCGGCGCAGTGGCCGAGCATCAGCCAGGCATGGGGTCTCAGTACGGCGACATGGTCTGTAATCGTCTTGGCGTTGGAGGGGCCGACGCCGATATTGATCATCGTGACGCCACTGCCATCCTCACGGATCAGGTGATAGGCCGGCATCTGCGGCAAGCGTGCCGGCGCCTCGCCACTTGTTGGTTCGATCTGACCCGCATGGGTCACGACGTTGCCTGGTTCGACGAAGGACTGATAGCCTCGACCGCCCTCGGCCATTGTCTGTCGCGCGATGATACAGAATTCGTCGATATAGAACTGGTAGTTGGTGAAGAGCACGAAGTTCTGGAAATGCTCCGGGTTCGTCGCCGTGTAGTGCTGAAGGCGATGCAACGAATAATCGATGCGCTGACCGGTAAAGGGCGCGAGTGGACGGCCTTCGCCAAAGGGTGGTGAATAGTTGCCGTTGACGATGCGGTCGTCGGTAGCGGCAAGATCCGGAACGTCGAAGATGTCGCGCAAGGGTCCACCGAGCCGCGCGACCTTTTCCGCTTCCACGTAAGAACCGTCTGGTACGGCGAAATGCAACGGAATGGGGGTGCGCGAGTCGCCGATCACGACCGGGACGCCGTGGTTCTGTATCAGGAGTCCGATCTGCTCGATGAGGTAGTTTCGGAAAAGGTCCGGCCGAGTGATCGTCGTCGTGTAGTGGCCCGGATAGCTGACATGGCCGAACGAGAGCCGCGAATCGATCTTCGCATAGCTCGTCGTGGTGATCGAGACCTGCGGATAGAATGCCCGAACCCTCTCCGAAGCCATGCCGCTGGCGATGATCGCCTCGAAGCGATCGGACAAGAAATTGATCGCCCGCTCATAGAGGCGACAAAGCTCGTCGACAGCAGCTCCTGCATCCTCGAAGCTCTGTCCGGGGGCCGGTACCGGTGTCTGCGCTGAATCGAGATCGTTAAAGTGGTTCGGTCTCTGTTGCATGCGCCCAAGCTAGTGGACGGGTCTCCGGAGAGGAAGAGGTGTCGCGCTTCGCCCAAAGGGAAGGCGACGCTTCCCATGCGTCGTTAGCGGAATGATTGTCGTCGAAGGATATAGACCTGCTTTTCGTAAGGCTCGCTCAATGGCGAAGCTTTGGCGCGAAAAGTGACGAAGGCGACGCCTGGTAACGCTCGATCGACCGCTCGACCGGTTCGCGCAGGACGCCGCTTTGGCGTTTCTTAAAACGCGAAAAGCGCGGCAAGGCACCATGCCGCCTCGCCGCTTCGCTTCAGCTGATGTGTTCGGGACCTTCAGCCGGCCGTATTATGCCGGTTCCAGGTTGACCGCTTTCGGGCCCTTCCCGCGCTTGTCCGGCTCCGTTTCGAAGGATACTTTCTGATTCTCTTCGAGCCCGGCGAGGCCCGACGCCTGAACTGCTGAGATGTGGACGAAGATGTCAGCACCACCGTTGTCAGGCTTGATGAAGCCAAAGCCCTTTTCGGTGTTGAAGAATTTGACCGTACCGGTCTGCGCCATTGTAGGAACCCTTGATCCTTAGCATTCATTGTCGCCCGTAGGCAGCGGCAGGCAAGTCTTGTACTTAAGGAAGGAACCAACTCACCGCGGCTTTCGCCGCTCGGAAGAAGCGCTTCCGATGCGCAGATCGTCCATACCTAGCGTTCGCGAAATTGCCCGAACAAAGCGAGGATGCATGCCTAACGAGCTATTGGCAAGTAAAACTTTTCTTATGCCCACCGCTCTCTATATTGCGCCCGGCCTGTCTCCCTTCCAGCAATCATTGCATTTTCGTCGATGAAGTCGCTCTTTGCCGGCTTTTCGTCATTTCCGGGGGCTCCATTCAACCCAACGGCTGATCTTATTGAGGCCCTCAAGCAGCACGGGGGTGCTGCTACGGAAGTTTACCCGCTGCTTCTTCCGGTCGACTGGGAGAACAGTTGGACAGTACTGCATGAAGCGATTGAACGAACACGGCCTGTAAACGTCGTTCTCTTCGGTCTTCATATGAGAACCGAGCGTTTGAGATTGGAGCTCGTCGCACGAAACCGGCGTGAGCTCGGGCAAAAGGACGCATTCGGTGGTTTTCCCGCAGGGCCCAGTATTCTGGAAGGCCCATCATCCTATCCCTGCCGGCTACCATGGGTGGAAGTAGCCGGTATCCTGCGACGAGAGGGCATCGAATTCGAATGGTCTAACGACGCGGGCGCCTACCTCTGTAACGACACGCTGTATAAGCTTGCCCACAACGCCGGCGCTCTCGGAATAGCAGCATACGGCTTCGTCCATGTGCCGATGAGCGACGAACGCGTTGCAGACTTTCTGGCGAGCGGCGAGGCGTCGCCTCAGGTCTTCAATTCGATATCGGCCGAGAAACTCCGAAGCTTCGCCGTCGGACTCGCCTCGCTGTTGGGCTCTGTCTCTAGCAAAGCTTCCTGAGGCCTTCCGTCGGAAAGCTTTTCGCTTCTTGTGAATAATATCTTGAGCGGAACGGTTCAGTCTATGTCATGTTTAAGCTGGAAGATGTCCCGGAGAACTTCAATGCCCTTCAAAATGTCCATCCTCACCGCATCGACCCTTTCGGCCGTACTTGGCATGGCCGCTGCAATTCCTCAGGTGTCGGCGCAATCGTTGAACAATGCGCCGATGACGAGCGGCGGGACCGTGGTGGAGTACGGCGCGGGCTATCCTACCGGTCAGCGCGGTCAGTATTCCGGGCTGCCGGGCGTCGATCTCAACGACGGTATCGGTGAACCGCGCCGACGTGGTCCCGGGGGGCTGGAAAACAATGTCGGCGCGATCGGCATGGCGCTACCCTCCACTTCGAGCTCGAACCCGCAGCCATTGCAAGACGACAGGGCCACGAGAGGCGGCGGACTGCCGATTTCGCGGTAAGCAACAGGTTCGACGTTGATTGATTTTGACGAGGAGGCGCTCGGCGAGGCTTACAATAAGGGCCTCGCTGCAGAAAAGCGTGGTGATCGCGATGCAGCAGCAGACGCCTATTCGCGATGCCTCACGATCGATCCATCAGATCATGTCGGTGCCGAGATACGCCTCGCAGGTTTGGGTTTTCGCGACGCGCCTCCGAATGCGGGGAAAGCTTACGTTGCGACCCTCTTCGATCAACATGCGGAAGACTTCGAAGACATTCTCGTCCGGCAATTGCGCTACCGGGTCCCGGAACTTGTCGCGTACGTATTACGGGATTCCGGTCGGCACTTCGAAACCGTACTCGATCTGGGCTGCGGTACGGGCCTTGCCATCGAAGCGCTGTCGGGCCGTGGCGGGACGACCACCGGCGTCGATCTCTCCGAAGAGATGATCAGGATCTGCGGTGAGAAAGGGATCTACGATAGGCTCTACGTCGCCGAAGCCATCGATTTTCTCAAAAGCGAGCATGCTGAAGCCGCTTACGACTTGATAATGGCAACCGACATTTTGCCCTATATCGGGGATTTGAATCCTCTGTTCAGCGCCGCTTCGAGACGACTCGAACCCGGTGGAAGCTTTGCTTTCTCAACAGAGACGATGACCGAGACAGAACTCGCCGGTAGGCCCTTCGCGGTCGGCACGGCACAGCGTTTCCATCACGGCGAAGCCTATTTGCGCGAACTCTTGCCCAGACACGGTTTTTCGCTCGAATATTTCGAGGCAATTACCGTCCGCCTTCAAGACGCCGCGCCGGCCCCTGGCCACCTCGTTGTTGCACGAAACATGACCCGTCATGCGAGCGACGCACCCGACCGATAACATCCGACGACACAAACAGAGTAAGATATCGATGAAACCGTCTATTCTTACGACCATTATCGCCGCACTGTTGCTGGTCGGCGCCTGCACCACCGCTGACGATGGAATGGCTGCACGCGAAATGGCGTCTCAGGAGACACCTTCAGAAGGCATTGTCCCTGGCCAAGTGCCTCGATAAGCGGTCTTTGCCGCGCTATCGATGAAAGCGCGGCGCGAAACAGTTATCGGCAAGTCTTGAACGCTAGAGTCTGATCTTCTCGGATTACTGGTTTCAGAGAATTTGCGCGATGAAGAAAACTATGAGCTTCCTGCTCGCCAGCCTTTTCGCACTGGCCGCTTTTTCCAGCGCCGAGGCGCAGGCCATCGTGGGATGGTCCGCAGGGCCGGCTCAAGATGCGACAATGGCGGTCGGGCAACGTTTTGAGTGCGATGACGCAGATTGCGATGGCGGCTTAACCTGTCTTTATGCCGCCGCTCCTCCACGACCGGCTGGAGCGCGTTGGCTAAAGACAAACGACGTGACCAATAGCAAGGTCTGGCCGTGGCGTTCTGTAGAAACGTGGCTTGGGACCAAGCTGAACGAGGTTGCCGACAATACGATCGAAGACCCGTCTCTGCCGGTGAGCGAATGGGCGACGCGCGATACACCGATAATATTCGATATCGATGGAGAAGGGTTCGCACGTCGAGTTTATACGCCACACTCCAAGCGAGGCAGCCTCACCGTTCCTATCTGGTTCTGGACATCGGAAGGTCGGCTTTTCACGATGTTCTGTGCGATCGAAAGTCGTCGTATCTCCGAGGTTCGAGCGCCCATTCATCGCCTTCTTGGCGCGCTCCACCCGGGGGAGCCGGTCCGCGACGACATACCGACCCATTTCTGATCGGAAATCGCGATCGTTCCGCCAGTCGGCGAGCAGAGTAGGGTGTATCGGAACCAAATTATGGCGAAGGCCGTCTCCATTCTATACGTTTTAGTTTGAGATGGAGGCCTCTATGAGAACTCTCGGATTGATGGCCATTTCGGTCGCTTTTGTCGTTCCTACGTTCTCGATCAATGAGGCCGAGGCGCAACGTGCCGTCGACCGTGACGGCTATGACATCGTCGGAGTGAAACTGTCGGAGCGAGAGCGACGCGATAGTCGGCCGGTTCGCCTTCCCGATGGTCGAGTGGTCCTTCGGCCGGTCAGTCAGGGCATTCCGTTCCTCTTCGGTTTCGGCGATGCCCGCGGCACACCGTCCGGCATACCGACAGTCAACGGTGTTACGCCTTCCGCGCAGGCTTCGACTCCCTCCGGCGGCCGCGTACCCGGCCAGACCCCTCGCTAGCCGACCCCGCATGTAGCGGGTGCACTGTTCCTGCGCCGTATCCGCTCCAGCCGTCTCTCGCGGAACCAGATGACCAAGCCGGCGCCAGCAACAATCGCGGCGCCGACTAACGTCCAGGCTCCGGGCCACTCGTCGAATACGAGGATGCTTGCGATCGTGAGGTAGACGATGAAAACATACGTGAACGGTGTCAGGGCCGAGGCATCGGCATAGTTGTGCGCCCGCGTCAGCATCTCGTGCCCGAACCATCCAAACCCGCCGATCGCGACGAGAAGAACGGTCGCAAGCCAGGTCTGCGGCATTTCCCAGAATAAGAAAGCGAATGGCGCGAGGCAGACCGTGCCGACCACACCACTATAGAACTGCATGGTTTCGTGATGAACGCTGCCGGCGAGCTTGCGTGTCAGGAGCGTATAGAGCGCGACGCAAAAGGCTCCGGCTAGCGAAAGGAAGACCGCCCAGTGAAACTCGGCGTCGAACGGACGGATCGCAATCAACACGCCTAAGAATCCAACGATGATCGCAGCCCAGCGCCAAGGTCCCACCCGCTCGCCCAAGATCGGCCCCGACAGAGCGCAAATGATGATGGGTGACGAGAACATGATCGTGGCGGTCAGTGTCAGCGGCAGATAGCGCACCGCTACGAAATTCGCGCAGGTCGATCCAGCGAGGAAACCAGCTCGGATAAGCACCAGTCCTGTCCGCTCGGATCGGAACCGATCCATCCCGATACCATCCTTCGCGATCAATGCGGTCGAGATAACGAAGTGGGTGAAATAGCGCATGAAAGCGATCTGGAGAGCAGGAAGACCAACAAGGCCGAGCCACTTCGCGCTGGTGTCGATGCCGGAAAAGCCAAGATAGGCGAGAAGCATCATTCCAATGGCAAGCGCTGCCCGATCCTCATTGGCGTTGCTGACCAATCCGACCATGGTGGTCCTCCGATATGATCGTATCTTTCCCCGGCTCCGATGATCAAAGCGGCTGCCTGGGAACGGCTTTCGACTCCGCCTTGCCGTCCTCCAACCCGGAAAGCCAGATGCAATCGATCACATCATCGTAAGGCTCTGTCCGTCCTTTCGATGGTCCCAACCCAATGCGTGCCGGAAGTCTTCTGAAGAAATAGAAAGCCTTATACGAAAGGCAGCGAAATAGAGAGATTCCATCCGCAGCAAAAAAATCTGTATACTGCACAGAGATGCCCAGAGAGTATTTTCTCACGCAAGCGTTATGTCGTCTTTGGCAACCAATTCCAGCGAAATGCAATTGTTCAGCTGAGTTTCCTCCGAAGCGCGGAGGCGGCACAAGTTCCGGCTAGAGCCGGATACAAAAGATTGAGGGACGACAATGTTGAAAACCCTTCGCATCGCAACGTTCATGGCCGGCGTTTCGGCGTTTGCTATTCCTGCGTTCGCCCAAACCGAGGAGCCGGTAATTCCTGGTTCCGAGTCGAGCGTAGAAGCTCAGGAGGAAGCGGAGCGTGATGCAGTCTCTGCTTCGGAGGGCGCTGCAACGGACGCGCCGGCCATCGAGTCGGATGCTGAAGCCGAGCTTCCCGCGACTGAGCCCGCTGAGGACGCAGCCGATGAAGAAGAGCGCGAGATGACGGCAGAGGATCCGGCTGGTTCCGATGCGACGACGGTCGGCGAGACTGATGCGGTCGACGATGATGGTGAGAACTCGCTCGTGCCGGGCGTCGAGTAATCGTGTCCGAGACAAGCGTTTTGACATAGGGTGACCGAATTCATTGTCGTCCCACTGCGTGACCGCTAAATATCATATCGCTTCTCCAAGAATGGCCCTCGCAAGTCGCGGGGGCTATTTTTTTGCTCGGCCTTAAGCTCTGTTACTTATCGAGGTGAGCGAGGCGGTGGAGTCAGAAATTCACTGCAAGGTCATCGCATGAACGGCGCTCTGTTCATTTAAGACGGAACGATTATTACAAAAGGGCAATGATTGATTTCGAATAACGGGACATTGTTCGTGATTTGTAGACGGGCTGTCCTTGGGAGTTGGCGCAACGAATTTCTTTCTGGTGCGTCTTTCCCGTGAACGGTCCCTGAGAAGGACCATCGCTTTGAAATCGACGAGACATCAAGATTACGGCGCACAGAAGTGCGTCTGGAAAGGTTTCACAATGTTGAAGACACTTCGTATCGCCACGATTCTCACAGGCGTTTCGGCATTTGCAATTCCCGCCCTCGCGCAGACGGCAGACGAGCCGATCGTCCCGGGTAGCCAGGCGTCGGTTGAAGAAAGTCAGGAAGCAGCCCGCGAAAACGTGGTGCAGCAGAGCGATATCGACCTCGCCCAGCCAACGAACCCCGCCGCGAATCCAGCCGGCGAGACAATTGTGCCGGGCAGCGAGGCACAGCTGGATCAGAACCAGGCCCTCGAACGTCAGAACGTTGCCGCTGAAAGCGACATCGATCTGAGCAGATCGGCAAATCCGGCCGCTGACGTAACTTCGGAAACCATCGTCCCGGGTAGCGAGGCCCAGATGGATCAGAACGAAGCGGAAGTCCGTCAGTCGATCGCCGCAGGCAACAAGGGCATTATTTCGGGTGAGGGCGACAACGCGCTCGTGCCCGGCTCCGGCGGTACGCTGGCACCCGAAGCTGAGACGTCTGTCCAGTAACGACCTGACGGTGATACGTGCTAATCAGCGTATCGAAAGGCCCCGGCATAGTGCCGGGGCCTTTTTTGTGTCGACCACGCTCGGTCATCGACGTCACTTGGACCACCGACCTATTGCCGTCGACCTCAACTGTTCCACCCTGCCTTCGCGGAGCGGTCTCGTCAGATATCTAGTCCGGCGGGGCGTCCGCTTGTTTTGGAGGAAATGAAGTATGACAGCCCTGAAGATTGCCGCACCTCTAGCCACCATAGTCCTTATGGCGACGCCGGCCTTTGCGCTTGACGTTGCGAAGGAAACCGAAGTGAACGCCACGCCCGACAAGGTCTGGTCGACCGTCGGCGATTTCTGCGCCATCGCCGATTGGCACCCCGCGGTCGCCTCATGCGAAGAAAGCGATGCCGACGGTGCGACGCAACGCACACTGTCCCTGGAAGGCGGCGGTTCGATCCTTGAGGAACTGATCGCGCGCGATGACGAGGCGATGTCATACACCTACCGGATCCTCGAGAGCCCTCTGCCGGTCGCGAACTATGAGTCTACGATTTCCGTCTTGGGAGAGGGCGAGATGTCGACCCTGTCCTGGTCCGGAACCTTCGATGCAGCCGAAGGGGCGACCGACGAGGACGCGACCGGCGCGATCGGCGGCATTTACGACGCCGGTCTCGCTTCGATCGCGGAGAAAGCCGCCGCGATGTGACTGCGTTCTGAATCTCGGAAGAACGACAAGGCCTGCATTGTGACGAATGCGGGCCTTCGTCGTCTCAGGCGAAGCGCTTGCCCACGAACTGGTTCACGGTAAAATCTTCCAAGGCCGTGCCGAAGCCGCGATCGAGCCGATGTGGATCGCTTCGTGCGATGGAGCCCCCATCCGTCGCCACGAAATCAAGTCTCCGATGTTCGCGATCGATAATGGCTGCGGTCAGGAGCCCGCCATAGACCGCTCCTGTATCGATCGAAATCCGATTTTCCGTGATTGTCGGACGCTTGCCCTTCTGAGGCGTATGGCCGTGCACGACGACATGACTCAACCGACCCTCGTGACGCATGAACGGGCTACGGATCCATGCGCAATCTTCGCGTGACTGGCGATCGAGCGGCCGCAACGGATCGACACCGGCGTGAACGAAGGCGAAATCGCCGATGAGTGCGATACTCTCGGCAGCCTCAAGCATGGCGCAGTGACCGGGTGCAGCCTCGATGACGAGGCGACGCGCGCTCGCCAGCGTTTCAGCCAATGAAGCGCCGTAACTCTCGAGCGTCTCCTTGCCGCCCTGTGTCAGCCACATGTCGATTTCATAAGGATCCAACTCGTCGCGGAGGAACCGCAGGAACCACATATCGTGATTGCCGATGAAGGTCAGCGATCCCTTGCGCCGGTCCATCAGCGCGATGACCCGATTGACCACGCCGCGGCTGTCGGGGCCTCGGTCGACCATGTCGCCGAGTATGTAGAAGGCTGCATCCTCCAACTCTTCGATCTCGTCCAGGCTTGAGACGAGACGGTCAAAATGGCCCGACATTCCGTGGATGTCTGAGATGGCGATAATCCGCTTGGGAAGACCCACGTCGTCAAGGGCGCACGAGCCGGTCCGGATCGTCGGGAAAACATCGTTGGATATCATCGGTGAGTGACGCACAATTGCTCAAACAGGTTCCGACAACCTTCAGCAACGGAGTTTAAACGCCTCACGCCATATCCGACACGCGCACGCTGGGTGGCAGACGTCCTTTTTCTAACCGCCGCTTCGACTTCTCTTAGGGCGGGTGTCAGAACGTCCAGGTCCGAGCCTTCGAGATCAGGAAATCCCGGAAGACCCGCAGCTTCGCCGAATTCCTCAGTTCCTCGGGATAGCAGAGATATGTGTCGAAGGTCGGCATCTCGATTTCCGGCAGGATCTGCACGAGCTTGGTACGCTGGTCGATCATGTAGTCCGGCAGGAGACCAAGCCCGATCCCACTCTCGATTGCCGAGCGGATGGCGATGAGGTTGTTGATCTGGAGGATCGGCGAACGCGGATGGCCGTTATCGATGCCGACCGTCTCCAGCGTATTGAGGTTCCGGAGATAGGGCGGCGCCGGTTCGCCGAAGGTGATGATGCGGTGATGATCCAGATCGTCGATCGTCTCGGGCGTGCCGAAGCGCGTGATGTAGCCCGGCGCGGCGTAGACGTGGAGATGCACCGTGAACAGTCGTCGCTGGATAAGGTCCGGCTGCTGCGGCTGGCGGAGGCGGATCGCGGCATCGGCACGCCGCATCGTCAGGTCGATCTCTTCATTGTCAAACATCAGCTGAAGCTCGATGTCCGGATAGAGTTCGAGAAATTCTTTGGAACGTTCCGTCAGCCAGCCAGAGCCGAGGCCAACGGTGGTCGTCACACGCAGCTTTCCGCTCGGCCTCTCTTTCGTTTCGGTCAGCTGCATGCGCACGGCTTCGAGCCGCTGCAGCACGTCGTTTGCCGTCTGGAACAGCATCTCGCCCTGTTCAGAGAGGATCAGCCCCCTGGCGTGCCTGTGAAAAAGCGGCACCCCGACTTCACTCTCGAGCGCGGCAACCTGTCTGCTGATCGCCGATTGGCTCAAGCCAAGGTTTTCAGAGGCGCGCGTAAAGGATCCGGCCTCGGCTGCCGCGTGAAATATGCGCAGCTTATCCCAGTCGAGGGCCATGAATACGGTCCGTTCTATCGCCAAGCGTCATTATTGCTGCACTGCAACATAGTGCAGGTCCGCAAACATTTCACGAATTTTATTCGGCCGCTGCTCGCTGTTCTTCGATCGCTCGTGTCTGCAGCCACTTTTCTGCGTCCAGGGCCGCCATGCAGCCCATGCCAGCGGCTGTAACAGCTTGCCTCCAGACATCATCGGCGACGTCGCCCGCCGCGTATACTCCCTCGATGGATGTGCGCACCGTGCCCGGCTCGACCCAGAGATAGCCGGACGCCTTCTGCTTCAACTTGCCCTCGAAGAGTTCGACCGCCGGCGCATGACCGATGGCGATGAAAACGCCGTCTGCCGCAAGCTCTTCGGTCTCGTCGGTCCGCGTATCCCTGATACGCACACCGGTCACCGACGGCATCGGCTTGTCCTGACCGAGGATTTCGTCGATCTCACCGTTCCAGCGCAGCTTGACGTTCTCGCGCGCGAAGAGCCGCTCCTGAAGGATCCGCTCGGCACGCAACTCGTCGCGGCGATGGACTAGGGTCACGGTTTTCGCGATGTTCGACAGGTACAGTGCCTCCTCGACGGCCGTGTTGCCGCCGCCGACCACGACGACGTCCTTGCCGCGGTAGAAGAAGCCGTCGCAGGTTGCGCAGGCCGATACACCATACCCCTGGAACTTTGCCTCGCTTTCGAGGCCGAGCCATTTGGCCTGGGCGCCCGTCGCAATGATCAGCGCGTCACAGGTATAGACAGTTCCAGAGTCAGCGGTCAGCCGGAATGGACGACTATCAAGGTCGGCTTCGACGATGAGATCGTTGACGATCTCCGAACCGACATTCACCGCCTGCGCTTTCATCTGCTCCATCATCCACGGGCCCTGCACGGGGTCGGCATAGCCGGGATAATTCTCGACATCCGACGTGATGGTCAGCTGGCCGCCTTCCTGCAAGCCGGAAATGATCACCGGTTTCAGCATCGCTCGCGCGGCGTAGATAGCCGCCGTGTAGCCGGCCGGGCCTGATCCCAGGATGAGAACTTCCGTATGCCGTTCGGTCATGACACGCTCTTTCGATCACTGTCGTCTGCCGCCGGGAGATGGTCGACGGCCGCTCGCTGTTCAATAAGTGAGCCGTTCGGACCTCGCAACACACACCGTCTCACACTCGCAGAGATGTAGCGTTGCGGGACGATCCTCGGCGCTGTAAATGTCTGAGCGCACCGCACAATCGGGGTCACGGGGCGGACCACGATATCTAGGGACATCTCACATTTTCAGAACGATTGCGCACGTTACGTCGAATTTCGGCCTCGCGCTTGCCGGCGCTATGCTGATTCCCGCCCTTGTCGACATTTCCGATCATAATCAGGACTGGAAAGTCTTCGTCGGCTCAGGCGCCCTCATCGGGGTCCTTTGTGCTCTCGTTTCGGCGGCAACGCGTGGCGACCGACCGCGCTTCACCCAGCGCCTGGGCTTTCTCATCGTGACGTCGGTCTGGATCGTGGGCGCGATCATCGGCGCTGTGCCGCTTTATGTCTCGTCCGTCAGCGTGACTTACGCCGGAGCCTTCTTCGAGTCGATGTCGGGCCTGACGACGACGGGTTCCACGGTCCTGTCCGGCCTCGATGCGATGCCGCGGGGAGTGCTGATGTGGCGTTCGCTGCTGCAGTGGCTCGGCGGCATAGGCATCATTGGCATGGCATTGCTTGTGCTGCCGGCGCTGCGAACAGGCGGCATGGCGCTTTTTCACATGGAAAGTTCCGATAAGTCGGACAAGGTGTTACCCCGAGTCGGTCAGCTCTCCGGTGGACTGGTCGCGGCGTATGTTGTCCTGACGCTCCTGTGCTCGATCGCCTATACCGGTCTCGGCATGAGCTTCTTCGATGCAATCAACCACGCCATGACCACCCTCTCGACGGGCGGTTATTCCACGCACGACGCCTCTATGGGGTATTTCGAGGACGACCGAATTCTGATCGTCGCTACGATCTTCATGGTGCTGGGGGCGCTCCCTTTCGTTCTTTATATTCGAGCCTTCCTGCCGCGCCGGTTCCAGCTATGGAGCGATCCGCAGATCGGCGTCTTCTTCGCGATCTGCGTGACACTGACCTTGGCGATCGCCATCACGCGCCGCGTCTATAATGCCAGTTCGATCGAGGAGGCGTTCGTCTCCTCGGCCTTCAACCTCGTCTCGATCATCACGACGACCGGCTACGCCTCGGACGACTATACGCTCTGGTCGAACGCCGCGCTTGGCATCTTCATCTTCGCAACCTTCCTAGGTGGTTGCGCAGGCTCGACGTCTGGCGGCATTAAGGCGAACCGTCTCTACATCCTTTACAAGCTTGTGGGCGCGAACTTTCGGCGTTTGGTGCGGCCGCATGCTGTGATCCAGTTCAAGTACGGACAGAATCCGATCCCACCGGAGGGCGTGCAGACCGTCACCATTTTCTTCTTCCTATTCTTCGGTACGCTGCTTCTGGGAACAGTGGCGCTGAGCCTGTTCGGCCTCGACTTCGAGACCGCATTTTCCGGAACACTCACGGCGCTCGCCAATGTCGGGCCCGGCTTCGGTCAGACAATCGGCCCCGCCGGCAACTTCTCATCCCTCCCGGATGGAGCTCTCTGGATTCTCTCCGCGACGATGCTTCTCGGCCGGCTCGAACTCGTCACCGTGCTGATCCTTTTCTATCCCCCGACTTGGACCGACTGAAACAGTCTATGGATAACGAGGGATGCAGCCCGGCAACATGCAGTGCCTCGCAAGATCGTGCGCCGTTGCCGGTGTCCGCTGCAGTCTGTATCCGAAGGGCTCCGATCCTGTCCCGGCCCAATGACGAATATTGGCGGGTGGTTCTTGGGGGAGCCGGCCATTTTCAGGACGATCGCCAATGTGACGTCGAGTTTCGGGCTGGCTCTTGCGGGCGCTATGCTCATACCCGCGCTCGTCGACATCGCGGACGGCAATCAGGACTGGAAGGTCTTCGTCGGTTCGAGCGCTTTGATCGGCATGATCTGCGCGCTCATTTTCGTCGCGACCCGTGGCGACCGGCCACGCTTTACCCAGCGCCTTGGCTTTCTCATCGTGACATCAGTCTGGATATTTGGTGCAGTCGTCGGCACCGTACCGCTTTACGTCGCCTCGTTCGAGCTGACGCTGGCGGGGGCGTTCTTTGAGTCGATGTCGGGAATTACGGCGACCGGATCGACCGTAATATCCGGTCTGGACGCGCTGCCGCGCGGCATCCTGATGTGGCGTTCGCTGCTTCAGTGGATTGGTGGCATCGGCATCATCGGCATGGCACTGCTGATCCTACCGGCGCTCAGGACGGGCGGCATGGCCCTCTTCCATATGGAAAGCTCGGACAAGTCGGACAAAGTCCTACCCCGGATCAACCAGCTCTCCGGCGGTCTTGTTGCCGCCTATGTGGTTCTGACCGTCCTCTGCACTGTGGTCTATACCGGCCTTGGCATGACTTTCTTCGATGCCGTCAACCACGCCATGACGACGCTTGCGACGGCCGGCTTTTCTACACACGACGCCTCGATGGGTTTTTTCGAGGACAATCGGATTCTCGCCGCCTCCACCATTTTCATGATCCTCGGCGCGATGCCGTTCATCATCTACATCCGGGCCTTCCTGCCGCGCCGGTTCCAGCTCTGGCGCGATCCGCAGATCAAGGTGTTCCTGTCACTCTGCCTTGTTCTCAGTCTGACGATCGCGATCTCGCGGCGAATGATCAACGGCACGCCATTCGAGGAGGCGCTTGTTTCCTCTGCCTTCAACCTGGTCTCGATCGTTACGACGACGGGCTATGCCTCGGAGGACTATACGCTCTGGTCGAACGCGGCGATCGGCGTGTTCTTCCTCGCCACTTTCCTCGGCGGTTGTGCGGGTTCGACAACGGGCGGCATCAAGGCGAACCGTCTTTACATCCTCTACCAAGTCGTCGAGGCGAATTTTCGCCGGCTTGTGCGGCCTCATGCGGTCATACGCATGCGCTATGGAAACAACGAGATCGCACCGGACGGCATACAGACGGTAACCATCTACTTTTTCCTGTTCTTCGGCACGCTATTGCTCGGCACCGTAATCCTCTCGATGTACGGGCTCGATCTGATCACCGCATTTTCCGGCACACTGACTGCGCTTGCCAATGTCGGTCCGGGTTTCGGCCAGATCATCGGCCCGGCCGGTAACTTCTCTTCCCTGCCGGATGGTGCGCTCTGGGTTCTCTCTGCGACGATGCTTTTGGGGCGCCTGGAACTCGTAACCGTTCTGATCCTGCTTTTCCCTGCCACCTGGAAGGATTGAGGCGAGGTGGTACCGGCCTATTACATCAATCTCGATCGGGCGCGGGAGCGCCGCGATTTCATGGAGCGGCAGGCCGAGCGGCTGGGACTGAGGCTCTCGCGTTTTTCCGCATTGAGCGCCGAGGATGTGGACGAGACCCGTTTTACTGCGTTGGCAGGGCTCTGGGAGCGCCCGATGACGCGCGTCGAGGTCGCAGTACTGCTCTCGCATGCAAGCCTTTGGCAGAAAGTCGCCGACGACGATGCACCGCTCGCTATCTTCGAGGATGATGCGGTGCTTTCGCCCCGTCTACCCGAATTTCTGCGAGAGCCATTGCCCGCCTACGACCTGATCAATCTGGAATATTTCGCGCGTCGGAAGTTCTTCCGGCGCTACGCCAGCGATGGGAGGATGTCGGACATCGCGCGCGACAAGGCGGGTGCTGCAGCCTATCTTTTGTCACCGGACGGTGCCCGTAAGGCGCTGGCTGCGATCGAAAACCATGCCGCCCCGGCAGATGCCTTTCTCTACGCCAGCGGCCGTTTGGAGATGACACAGGTAGAGCCGGCGCTCGCCGTGCAGGCTGAGGTTCTATCGGCGAAAGGGATCGATCCGGGCGTTGCAACAGTGACGCAGATCCATGAACCCCGCGGCCGGCTCGCGCCGACGTCGGACAACTGGGTCTATGGCTGGCGCCGGACACTGACCCAGCTCAGGCTGGTACCGCTGCATGTGGGCCGCGGTACGTTCTACGAATTCCGCGAGCCGCGCGTCGACCTGTCGGAATTCGCGCCGGACCAGAGTTCTTCATAGACCGTTTCGATTTCGCCCGCTTCCCGTTCCAGCGGAAAATACGTGCGAACGTGGGCGAGGGCGGCTTTTGAGGCGGCTCGACGCTTTGAGTCGTCGTCCATGTACAAAGCAACCGCTGCGGCAATCGCTTCGCTCGAAAAACTGTCGACCACCGTCCCGGTTTTCCCTTCGACGATCAACTCGCGGAACGCGCCGGCATCGGTCGCAACGACGGGCGTTCCGCTCGCCATCGCTTCTAGCGGCGTCAGTCCGAAGCCCTCGTTGCGGGGTGGAGCGACATAGAGATCGAAGCGCCGAAACCATGGCGCTATGTCCTCGACCTCGCCGACGAGAAGAATGCGGTCGGTCATTCCTGCCTTGTCGATCCGGTCACGCAATCGGCGCGCGAAATCTGCGTGCTCGCTCGTTGTGCGCCCCGTCATCACGGCTACCCAGTCTGGCCTGTCCTTCAACACCGCGATCATTGCATCGACGAAGATGTCCGTGCCCTTCTGATGCCGGATCCGACCGGAGCAGCCGACGATCTTCCTGCCCGCAAGATTCGGCTCAAGAGCCGGCATCGGCCCGTCCGGCGAGAAGCGGTCGCAATCGATGCCATGCATGATGACCCGATGCGGAACCTTGAGGAAGGAGCCACTCCTCGTAGAAGTCGCGATGACGCGGTCCATCCGATTTATCAGAAAGCGTGTGTAGGCAGAATGCTCTCTCTGAGCGGCCGACGTGAAGACGAGCCTAAGCGGCATGCGCAAGACATCGCGCATGATAATACCGGGCAACATCTCGGTATTCCGACGCGCGTGCCAGATGCGGAACGGCTTTTCTCGCGGTTTTCTCCAGAGCGTGGGGAGGGACAACCACGCAAGCCGCGGCACGGCCTCGGGCAGGACGTCAGGCCCCATGGAGGCAATCGCGATGCGTTTTACCTGTAGCGGCAAGAGTTGAACGATAGTCGACGTCACGCCGGAGAGACGCCGCTTGAAATTGGGCGCGATCACATGGGTCGCGCTCGCACTGGCCTGACTTTTCAACCTGATACCAGAAACTCGGGCAGGAATTGAGAATACGTCATCTGACTAATTCCTGATCACGCCCAAGCTCATCGTACCGCCGTGAGATGGCCGGCAACTACTGCCAAAGGACCTCCAGCACCTCGTAGGACCGCGCGCCCCCCGGTGCCGCAACTTCGACGGTGTCGCCTTCTTCCTTTCCGATCAGCGCACGGGCGATCGGGGAGGAGATCGATATACGGCCGGACTTCACGTCGGCTTCCTGATCGCCGACGATTTGGAAGAGACGTTCTTCTTCGGTCTCCTCGTCGACGAGTTTGACGGTGGCGCCGAACATCACCTTGTCGCCGGACATCTTCGACACGTCGATGACTTCCGCGCGCGCTGTCACATCTTCCAACTCGGAGATCCGACCCTCGTTCAAGCTCTGAGCCTCTTTTGCCGCGTGATATTCGGCGTTTTCGGAGAGGTCGCCATGGGCGCGCGCTTCGGAGATCGCCTGGATGATTCGAGGGCGTTCTTCCTGCTGGCGACGACGCAGTTCCTCCTTGAGCGTCTCGAATCCACGGGTCGTCATCGGGACCTTCTGCATCTCGGCCTCCACCTTTCGACACGACCGGCTTATGAACGCCGGCGCGTATTCTTATCGTTCGTGCCGGCATGGCCGATGTCAACGCGGCTCTACCGGGAATACAAAGACTGGCCAGGCCAGGCGACAGACAATCGCCCAGTTCCGACCGGTTGAACGGACTTGGAAGTGTCGCCGGGCCCTGGTCCGGTCAGGGCCGACAAGCCATTTAATAAATCAGGCAGCTGTAAAGTACGACTGAAGCGGTCTGACTTCAAGATTCCCTTTCTTAAGGGCACCGACTGCCTCGGCGGCCGCCTCCATGCCCGCAAGGGTTGTGTAGTAGGGCAATTTGTGGAGCAGCGCAGCACGTCTCAGCGAGAGCGAGTCGGACAGCGCTTTGGCCCCTTCCGTCGTATTGAAGACCAACTGGACCTGCCTGTTCCGCATGGCGTCCTCAATATGCGGACGTCCTTCCAGAACCTTGTTTACGCGCACGGCCTCAATGCCATTCTCGGTCAGGAAGCGCTGAGTACCGCCGGTCGCCATCACCGAAAACCCGATTTCGCTCAGGCGCTGGATCGTCGGTAAGATGCGCTCCTTGTCGGCGTCCTTGACCGAGACGAAGACCGTGCCCTCGCGCGGCAGGTCAACGCCGGCCCCGAGCTGACTTTTAGCGAAGGCCAAAGCGTAGTCGTTGGCAAGGCCCATGACCTCGCCAGTCGAGCGCATTTCGGGGCCGAGCAGCGTGTCGACGCCTTGGAAGCGCGAGAAGGGGAAGACCGCCTCTTTCACCGCGATATGTCTCAGGGACTTCACGTCGGGCTTGCCTCCGTACGCCGCGAATGCGGTTTCCAGGTCCTCACCCGCCATGATCCTCGCTGCGATCTTTGCGATCGGCCGGCCAATCGTCTTGGCGACGAAGGGCACCGTGCGCGAGGCGCGCGGATTGACCTCCAGCACGTAGATATCCTCGCCCTGGATCGCGAACTGGACGTTCATCAGGCCGCCCACCTTCAGGGCGATTGCCATTTCTCGCGTCTGGCGTTCGAGTTCGTCGGTGATGGACTTCGAAAGCGAATGTATCGGCAGTGAGCAGGCCGAGTCGCCGGAATGGATGCCCGCCTCTTCGATATGCTCCATGATCCCGGCGACGAAGCTGTTCTCGCCGTCACAGAGACAGTCGACGTCGACTTCGATCGCATCCTTCAGATAGCCGTCGATGAGCACCGGCGACTTGCCGGAGACCACGACGGCCTCCCGCATATAGCGCTCGAAGCCCTGTTCGGAGCGCACGATCTCCATCGCGCGGCCGCCCAGCACATAGGACGGGCGGATCACCACCGGATAGCCGATCCGGTCGACGATCGCGTGGGCTTCCTCGAAGGAGCGTGCGATACCGTTGTTCGGCTGCTTGAGGTTAAGCTCGTTCAGAAGCTGCTGAAACCGGTCGCGGTCTTCGGCAAGATCAATCGCGTCCGGCGAGGTGCCGAGGATTGGGATGCCGGCGGCCTCAAGCGCCTCGGCAAGCTTCAGCGGCGTCTGGCCGCCGAACTGGACGATGACACCGTGCAGCGTCCCCCTTTCCTGCTCCGCGTAGATGATTTCCAACACATCCTCGGCCGTCAGCGGCTCGAAATAGAGCCTGTCCGACGTGTCGTAATCCGTCGAGACCGTCTCAGGATTGCAGTTGATCATGATCGACTCATAGCCGGCATCGTCAAGTGCAAAGGCCGCGTGGCAGCAGCAGTAGTCGAACTCGATGCCTTGGCCGATACGGTTCGGACCGCCGCCGAGAATGATCACCTTCCTCGCGTCCGTGACCTCCGCCTCGGACCGCGGACTGCCGGCGAAGGGGCGCTCATACGTCGAGTACATGTAAGGGGTCGGTGAAGCGAATTCGGCAGCGCAGGTATCGATCCGTTTGAAGACCGGATGGACGTTCAGCTCTCGGCGCTTGTCAGCGACAGCGACCTCGTCGACGCCGGCTAGGGTTGCGAGGCGTGCATCCGAGAATCCGCAGGATTTGAGGAAGCGCAGATTGTCCTCGTCCTGCGGCAGACCATGATCTCTGACCCTTCCTTCCAGATCGACGATCGCGCGGATGCGGGCAAGGAACCAGGGGTCGATCTTGCAGGCGGCGTGGATCGCATCGTTGCTCATGCCCATCCGCATCGCCTGGGCGACCATCAAGAGCCGGTCCGGCGTCGGTGTGCCCAGCGCGGCGCGCAGCGCATTAAGATCGTCGCCCTGTCCTGTGTCTGGTATGGCGATCTCGTCGAGACCGGTCAGCCCGGTTTCGAGCCCGCGCAGAGCCTTCTGCAGAGACTCGGCAAAGGTCCGGCCGATCGCCATCACCTCGCCGACCGACTTCATGGCCGTTGTCAGGATGGGGACCGCACCAGGGAACTTCTCGAAGGCGAAACGCGGGATCTTGGTAACGACATAGTCGATCGACGGCTCGAAACTCGCAGGTGTCGCGCCGCCCGTGATGTCATTCTCGAGCTCGTCCAAAGTGTAGCCGACAGCAAGCTTCGCCGCGATCTTGGCGATCGGAAAGCCGGTTGCCTTGGATGCGAGCGCAGACGAGCGCGACACGCGCGGGTTCATCTCGATGACAACGAGTCGCCCGGTTTCCGGGTTTACAGCGAACTGAACGTTCGAGCCGCCGGTTTCGACCCCGATCTCGCGAAGCACCGCGATCGAGGCGTTGCGCATGATCTGGTATTCCTTATCCGTCAGCGTCAGGGCCGGCGCGACGGTGATGGAATCGCCCGTGTGGACGCCCATCGGATCGACGTTCTCGATCGAGCAGACGATGATGCAGTTGTCCGCCCTGTCGCGGACTACCTCCATCTCGTACTCCTTCCAGCCGAGGACTGACTCTTCGATCAAGACCTCCGTCGTGGGAGAGGCGTCGAGTCCGTTCTCGACGATCTCGAAGAACTCCTGTCGATTATAGGCAATGCCGCCGCCGGTGCCCCCGAGCGTGAAGGAGGGGCGGATGATCGCCGGCACGCCCACCTCGTCGAGCGCCTGCGCCGCGGCGGCAAGCGCATGGTTCATGTAACGCTGTTTGCGGTCGCTCTCGCCGAGATTCCATTCCGCCTCCAGCTTGTCGAGCGCAGCGTTGCGCGCATCCTCGTCGTCGGCATGTTCGGCGCGGATGACAGCCCGTTGGTCCTCGTGGATCTTACGGTCCTGCGCTTTCGGGCCGGCCGCGTTGGCGAGTACGGAGCGCGGGGTCTCGAGACCGATCTTGGCCATTGCCTCGCGGAAGAGCGCGCGATCCTCCGCTTTATCGATAGCCGCGGCGTTCGCGCCGATCATCTCAACTTTGTAGCGCTCCAGCGTACCCATGCGCTGCAGAGAGAGGGCTGTGTTCAGGGCCGTCTGTCCGCCCATTGTCGGCAAGAGGGCGTCCGGTCGCTCCTTCTCGATGATCTTGGCGACGACCTCCGGCGTGATCGGCTCGATATAAGTCGCGTCGGCGAGATCGGGATCGGTCATGATCGTCGCCGGGTTCGAGTTGACGAGGATGATCCGGTAACCCTCAGCCTTCAGCGCCTTGCAGGCCTGTGTTCCGGAATAGTCGAACTCACACGCTTGTCCGATGATGATGGGGCCGGCGCCGATGATGAGGATCGATTTGATGTCTGTACGTCTGGGCATGGGATTGATCCGCTTCATCGGCTCGCGCAAAGCACCGCGCCGAGGGCTTCTTCAAGCGCTTCGGGGCAGTGTGTCGAGTCTTCGTTCTTCAGGCTAAGGCCGCCTTATAGGGAAGAGTCGCAGATGGGGGAAGGGGAGGAAAGCTCGTTTTGCTGCAATGCACCGAAAGCCTACAGCGCTCAAGAGCGCGCCGCCTTCCGGCACCGTCATTCGAAAGGTTCTCTTGGCTTCGCAACCTCCGCGACCCCCGGCAAGACCTTTCCGTCATACCCCTCCACGCCCATGGATAGTGCAAAGCAGGCGAGCTCGACAGTCTTCGGAATGTCGACGTCTTTCCCACCGCGGGCACCTTTTTCATAGTATTGGATGACACGCTTCTTGAGGCCGAGCTTTTCGGCCGCGTCCTTCTGTTTCAGACCCAGCCCCTTTCGCCAGGCTTTGAACGCTACAGGCGTCATCGGCAACTCCGTTGCTCGTCGATGTCCAAGCCATTCTTCAGATGTCGCTCCATTGTCAACCGAACGCTTCAAACAGGAATAACAGCTGGTCGTCTCCTTCATCTGCCGTCAGCGGTTAGGCATGGCAGGACTATCAGTCATGCGAAAAATGCACCACGTGCGCGTTTATCCCCTTGAAAAAACGCACCGCGTGCGCCTAATCTGTGGTCTCCCCTAGCGGCTTGCCAGATGAAGACAGTGACCAACGCGCACATTACGAAACGTCCGGTTAAGCTGTGAAGGCTAATATAAAACAATACGATAAACGGGAGATACGAACATGCTTGCAGATATCATCGTAGGCCGCTCATCATGTGGCGGGGAACGCGGACGACACGACATGCACCAGCACGCCATGGTTCATTTCGGTTTCCGCCGATCGATCAAGCGGCTTCTCGCGCGCCTCGGCCTTTTCAAGATGCCGGCCGCCTGAAGCGGGAACGCGGCGAAACAACGAACACAGATGCGCAAACACAAACAGGTACCGGCTAGGAACCGGTGCCTGTTTGTGTCTTAAGGGGTAGCTCGGACGGATCAGGCTGCGCTGCGCGCGCCGCGGTATCCGTCGATCATGTCGAAGAAGCGCTTGAAGAGGTAGTGAGAGTCCTGCGGGCCCGGAGAGGCTTCGGGATGGTGCTGCACCGAGAAGACCGGCTTTTCCGTCAGCTGCAGGCCGCAATTGGAGCCGTCGAAGAGAGAGCGATGGGTCTCGGTGACGCCGCTCGGCAGGGTGTCGGCGGCGACCGCGAAGCCGTGGTTCATCGAGACGATCTCGACCTTCCCGGTGGTGTAGTCCATCACCGGATGGTTGGCACCATGATGGCCCTGATGCATCTTCTTGGTCCGCGCACCCAGCGCCAGAGCAAGCAACTGATGGCCAAGGCAGATGCCGAAGAGTGGGACGCCCGACGCCACCAGCTTGCCGATCTCCTTCACGGCATAGATCCCCGTCGCCGCTGGATCGCCAGGCCCGTTCGAAAGGAAGACGCCATCGGGTTCCATGGCGAGGATATCTTCGGCGCTGGTCGTCGGCGGGACGACCGTAACTTCCCCGCCGTGGCTGGCTAGGAGGCGGAAGATGTTGCGCTTGGCGCCATAATCCACCGCCACGATCTTATAGCGAACCGGTGTTTCGGCAGCCGTTTCACCGCCCCAGACCCATGGCCTCTCCGTCCAGACCGAGCGGTCCGTTGTCGCGACAAGCTTTGCGATGTCGACGCCGTCGATGCCCGGCCATTCGCGTGCGCGTGATTTCAGTTTCTCGATATCGAAACTACCATTTGGATCATGGGCGATTACCGCGTTCGGCATGCCCTTTTCCCGAACAAGTGCGGTCAGGGCCCGCGTGTCGATCCCCGAAAGTGCCACGATACCGCGCTCCTTCAACCAGGCATCGAGGTGGCCGGCGGACCGATAGTTCGAGGGCTCGCTCACCTCGGCTCGGAGAATCGCGCCGACCGCCCCGGCATTGCCGAGTGGTGAGAAGTCCTCGTGGTCTTCCGCATTTGCACCGACATTGCCGATATGCGGGAAAGTGAAGGTGACGATCTGCTGGGCGTAAGAGGGATCGGTCAGGATCTCCTGATAACCGGTAAGAGCTGTGTTGAAGCAGACCTCACCTTCCACCGCGCCTTCCGCGCCGAGGCCGAAGCCCTCGATCACTGTTCCGTCCGCTAGAACCAGCAGTCCGGTCGTCGCGCGTTTCGTCCATCCCTGGCTCATGTCCGGATCTCCTGGTCAGGTCTCGATCTAGAAAAATGCTGAGCGCCCCGCCATATAGGAAGAACACCGCGGGCTGGCCCCGAGGGACGCTTTCGAGGCCCAGGCGGTTGCGTCGCATTCGACGCTTCTCTATATGGCCGTCGCCGGGAACTGCAAGCACCCAGTCGCGGTCAAGCGTCCAAATTCACCGGACAGCGAGGCGCACTTCGCTGAAGGCGCCTGGTGAGCCATGCGCGAGCGCAACAGATCGACCGTCATGTGACGGGACGATGACATTGCCCGTTGCATGGATCGTCACATGGCGTAACATCCTGACACCCTCCGCGAGCGTGCCCGCTAACAAGGGCTGCCACGGTATCCATATTCGAAAGTGACCGGCGCGATGCGCGAAATGATCTCCGATGCTTTGACCAAAGCGCAGGACGAGGGCGACAAGACACGAATTTCCATCCTTCGACTCATCAAGGCCGCGGTGAAGGATCGGGACGCCGCAAACCGAGAAGCGGGGCGTGATCCGGTCGGAGACGAGGATATTCTCAACATCCTCCTGACGATGCGCCGCCAGCGCGCCGAGTCCGCGATTGGCTACGAGGAGAATGGTCGACTGGAGCTCGCCGAGCAGGAGCGCCAAGAGATCGAAGTCATCGAGGAGTTTCTGCCCGCCCAGCTCGACGAAAGCGCGATGCAACAGGCCTGTCGCAACGCGGTCGAGGACAGCGATGCCAAAGGCCTTCGCGATGTTGGTCGGTGCATGAGCAAGCTCAAGCAGCGCTATCCGGGCCAAATGGACTTCACCAAGGCTTCGACCGTCGTAAAGGGATTGCTGCGCTAGGCGATAGCATTCCGCGAGAGCCGTCTCTC
Source organism: Fulvimarina pelagi HTCC2506 (assembly GCF_000153705.1). Lineage (GTDB taxonomy): Bacteria > Pseudomonadota > Alphaproteobacteria > Rhizobiales > Rhizobiaceae > Fulvimarina > Fulvimarina pelagi. The sequence goes on along the minus strand of NZ_DS022272.1, from coordinate 1,621,472 downwards.
AAAAGAACATCCAGAAGACGACAGGCACCAGAATCGCGGTTGCGAGCGCGTTGAGCCCCATGGCGAGACCCGAAAATGCACCAGCCGCCTCGCTCTCCTGCAGCGCCCGCGCCGTGCCGATGCCGTGAGAGCCGACACCGAGTGCCATGCCGCGCGCTGGCGCGTCTTTAACGCCGATCAGGTTGAGAAGCGCCGGTCCGAGAGCCGCACCGATGATACCCGTAACGATGACGAGAACGGCCGTCAGCGAGGGCAGGCCTCCGATCCGCTCCACGATGCCCATCGCGACCGGTGCAGTTACTGACTTCGGGGCGATCGAGACGAAGCCGATCCGATCGATGCCGAAGACGGCCGCACATAGCAGACCGCTCCCGATCCCGGTAATCGATCCGGCTGCGAGGCTCGCTGCGATCGCAACCTTGTTCGCCTTGATACGGTCGAACTGGCGATAGAGCGGTATCGCCAGTGCGACAGTTGCCGGACCGAGTAGGAAATGAATGAACTGCGCGCCCTCAAAGTAGGTGTCGTAGGATGTTTCAGTGGCGACAAGCACGCTGACGATGATCAGGACCGAGATCAGCACGGGATTGAGCAAGGCCGGGCGTTCGATCCGTGACCAGATTTCGTGAACGATCTGATAGGCGACAAGCGTCAGCGTCAGGGCGAGCAGGGGGCTTGTCGCGAGATAGACCCAGATGTCCGTGATTTCGTCAGCCATCGCCGCTGTTCTCCCCCGAGGCCGGCTGCCCGCGTTTCATGAAGAACCGCATCAAGTAACCGGTGACGCCGATTGTGATCAGCGTCGAGGCGACCAGCGTTCCGCCCAGCTGGAAGCCTTCCGAACCGATCCGGCTGGCATGCTGCATGATCCCGACACCGGCGGGTACGAAAAGAACGGCGAGATTGTTCAGGAGGCCGTCTCCGACGGTCGCGATCGAAGAGGGAATGCCACCCTTTACGACGAAAAACGCAAACAGAAGCGCCATTCCGACAACAGGACCGGGGAGCGGCATATTGGTCGCCGCAACGAGCGCCTCACCGACGAGCTGGCAAAGGAGAACGCTGGTAAGCGCCCTAAGCATGGGCGCCGCCTTCGGAGGGGGAATGCAAGGTCATATGCGAAATAATAGTCGCTCTGACCGGTCCGAAAAGTTCACTTATCGCAGTGGATGAGAGCGGCCCGGCGCTACCTGCTGCTCGTGTGTTCGGGCGTAACGAGTTCGGCGAGGGATGCGGCGAGAAAACGCAGCCAGCGTCGACCCTTCGGCTCAATACGCCAAGTGACGAGCGCAGCCCCCTCCTTTTCGCGACCTTGGCGGAATGCTGCCAGAAGCCGCAGCAACCAGATTTCGTCGCTCGACGGCCAGCGCGTGCCCGGCCTGTAGAGATCCAAGGTGCTTGTGCCGTGTTTTGCAAGGCCGCGGAAGAAGGCATTGGCGACCGTTTCGACTGCCCTCGGTCCCTTGCCGGCGAGCATCATGCAGGCCCGCTCGATCTCAGGGTTCGGCTGCAGGCGGCTTTTCAGGGCTAGCCACCGCAATCTATTGAGAAGGTCGCGGTCGCCTTCAGCAAGCTCGCTTGGTCGCGCCTCTACCGTCGGACAACTGCGTGAGCCAAATGGGATCACGACGTTATCCTGAGATGCCAGATCGAGGGAAAACGCGAACTTGCGGGCGGTAGCTGTCATGGCAAGGACCGACTGTGTATACGCCAGTTTAGAACGTCTCTAAACCGCTGAATTTGTTGATTTCTGTCTAGCAGAGCTAGTAACGCGGCGCAACGAACGCCAGATCGTCGCGGGGCGGTACTTCTGGCCGGTCTCGCAGCTAGAGTGGCTCAGTGACGGCGATCTGTAAGCGGTCGTTTCATGATATAGGCACGGCCGGTAGCGATGTCGTGCAGGAGCAGTGGGAAGTACTGAATGGCTGGTTTGTGGCGCAAGGCACCGTCGCCCTGCATCGATATCTGCAAGCGTCCTGGCAAGGGTCCCTGCGTCGGCTGCGGCCTGACGAAGGACGAAAAGAAGACCTTCAAACGCAGCCGCAAGAAGGGCGACCGGAAAGCGCTGTTCCGCCTTCTGCTCGCCCGGCTCGAACAGACCGGGCGCCGCGAGCGCTGGGAGTTTCTTTATCGGCGTCGCTGCGCCAAGAAAAATCGGCCCTGTCCGCTCGACAAGCTGCCGCACACGAGGGCAGCCTGACCCTTTTTGTGCGCTGCTTCGCGCTGTTCGAGATACCTGCTTCCGTGTTCGCCCGCTATGGCTTAGAGCGGAATTATGCGTTTTCCGCCATCCTTTCTCGATGACATACGCGCCCGCGTGCCGATTTCGGACGTGATCGGCCAGCGCGTCACCTGGGACCGGCGGAAGTCGCGGCCCGCAAAGGGCGATCACTGGGCCTGTTGCCCTTTCCATGGCGAGAAATCGCCAAGCTTTCACTGCGAAGACGATAAGGGCCGCTACCACTGCTTCGGTTGCGGCGTCTCGGGCGATCATTTCCGCTTTCTCACAGAACTCGACGGAATGAGCTTTCCCGATGCGGTAGAGCGGCTGGCTGGCTTAGCGGGGCTTCAGATGCCTGCGCGTGATCCCGAGGCAGAGCGCCGCGAGGAGAAACGCGGAACCATCCTCGACGCGCTACGGCTCGCCTCGGAGTTTTTTCGCGAGCGACTGCAGGATAACGAGGGTGCGAAAGCGCGGGGTTATCTACGCGATCGCGGTTTGACTCCCGCTACGCAGAAACGCTTCGGCCTCGGTTTTGCGCCCGAAGGCCGCAACCGCCTGAAAGAGCATCTGGCGGGTAAAGGCGTCGGTAAGGCCGAGATCGAGGCGGCGGGACTGGTCGTTTGGGGCGACGACATCCCCGTTTCCTTCGACCGGTTCCGCGATCGGATCATGTTTCCGATCCTCGATCCGTCGGAGCGCTGCGTCGCCTTCGGGGGACGGGCGATGTCGCCGGAGGCGCGCGCGAAATACCTGAATTCGCCGGAAACCGACGTCTTCCACAAAGGCACCATGCTCTACAATCTCGCCGCCGCACGTCGGGCGGCGAAGAGTACCGGCACCTTCATCGTTGTCGAGGGCTACATGGACGTGATCGCGCTGGCCCAGGCGGGTTTCGATAATGCCGTTGCCCCCCTCGGCACCGCGCTGACGGAAAGCCAGATCGAACTCCTCTGGCGCAATGCCGGCGAACCCGTGCTCTGTTTCGACGGTGACGGCGCCGGCCTCAAGGCGGCGCACCGGGCGGCCGAGCTAGCGCTGCCGATGCTGAAACCTGGCCGCTCCCTGCGTTTCGCTCTGCTTCCGGACGGCAAGGATCCCGACGACCTCGTTAAAGGCAGAGGCCCGGACGCTTTCCATGAGGTTCTCGCCCAGGCGCGGCCCCTCTCTGACATGGTCTGGTCGCGCGAGACCGCCGGGTCGACATTCGATACGCCGGAAGCTCGGGCTGATCTCGAGGCGCGCCTGAATCAGTTGACGCGGCAGATCGGCGACGAAAGTGTTCGACGACACTATCAGAACGACATGCGCCAGCGACTCTCGGCGTTTTTCGGCAACGCTTCATCGCAGCCTCGTTACGGTGGGCGGGGTGAACGGGGTCGTTACGGCGACCAGCAGGGAAGGCGGAACACCGGCTCGCGTCAAGGGCAGGCACCCGGTCTCCGCCCCGCGATCTCGGACCGGCTTGCGCGCTCTAGTCTGCTGCGGGCGAGCGGCGGCCAGGCGCCCTCGCTGCGGGAGATCGCAATCGTCGTCGGCTTCGTGAACCATCCGATTCTGATGCACGAGGCGTTCGACTATTTTGCCGATCTGGAAATCGAGGCGCCCGATCTCGCGCGCCTTCGCGCTTCGGTTCTCGACATCTATGCCGAAAGCGCCCCCGACAGTCGCGAGGTCATTGTCGCAGGTCTTGAACGGGCCGGCACTGACACAATCTTCGAGACTTACGAGAAAAAGGCGCGAGAGGTGCGGCTATGGCCGGTTCTCGCCGATGCCGCGGCGGACGATGCACGCGAAGCGTTGCGGCAAGCACTTAACCTGCAGCACCGGTTTAAGGCCTTGACGAGGGAACTGCGGCAGGCCGAACGCCTGCTCGGCGAGGAGCCGACGGAAGAGGCTTACGAGCACATGCGTGCGGTGAAGGCGGAGATCGAGCGGCTGGAGACGGTGGAAGCGCTGATCGACGGCTTCGGCATCTTGTCGGGGCGCGCGATTAAGACCATGTAAAGCTTGAAAATTCCGTTTCCTTTCGGCCACAGGTGGCTACGGCGTCGCGCCTTACGCGCGTTGCAACGCACGCTTGCGGTAAGCTGGAGCGTTTAAGGATTGCCATTTGGTGGTCGGGCACACATATACCGCCGCTGAACGCCGAATAACGTTCATGTGATTGCTAGTTTTCGGCACGACTGCGAACGGCGGTGAGTGAGCCCGAGGGGCCTCAAAATTGTCAAAGCGGTCTGACAGGCGGTGTCGAGCAGAGCGAGATGGCGCTCAACAGACGGCCGACAGCAGAATCCGGGTGGCGATGCCCGATATCGGAGAATGAATCGTATGGCGACCAAGGTCAAAGAGAAAGAAGCGCCTGCGGACGAGCGCGCCGAAGCGGCGACCGATGGGCCTTTGCTGGACCTGTCAGACGACGCCGTCAAGAAGATGATCAAGGCCGCCAAGAAGCGCGGTTTCGTAACGATGGACAAGCTCAATTCGATGCTGTCCTCCGATGGCGTGACGTCCGACCAGGTCGAAGACCTGATGGCCATGCTCAACGACATGGGCATTAACGTCGTCGAGGACGACGAAGAGGGTGAGGCGGACAACGACAACGACAACGACGACAATTCGTCGAACTCGACCGATGTCGCCGAGACCGGCAAAACCCAGATCGCCACCACCGAAAAGAAGTCTTCGGGCGACCGCACGGATGATCCGGTGCGGATGTATCTGCGTGAAATGGGTTCGGTCGAACTTCTTTCCAGAGAGGGCGAGATCGCCATTGCCAAGCGGATCGAGGCCGGCCGCGAGACGATGATTGCCGGGCTCTGCGAGAGCCCGCTCACGTTTCAGGCGATCATTATCTGGCGCGACGAACTGAACGAAGGCAACATCCTCCTGCGGGACATCGTCGATCTGGAAGCGACTTATGCCGGACCTGAGGCCAAGGCGCCGGCGGCGGTCGCTGCTCCGTCAGAAGCAAACGGTTCCGAAGCCGGCTCTGATGCGAATGGCCGGACCAGCAGCGCGAACGGCGCTACGGCCGAGCAGACCCGGCCCGGCGAAGCTCGACCCATCGGCACCGAAGAAGAGGATGAAGACGAGGACGACGAGAACAATCTCTCCCTCGCTGCCATGGAGGCGGAGATTCTGCCTCAGGTGATGGAGACCTTCGATCTCATCGCCGACACCTATCTTCGGTTGCGCAAGCTTCAGGATCAACAGGTCGAGAACCGGCTCCAGGCGACGGGCGCGCTGTCGCCGAGCCAGGAGAAATCCTATCGGAAGTTAAAAGAAGATCTGATCGCGGCGGTGAAAGGTCTGTCGCTTAACCAGAACCGCATCGACGCGCTGGTCGAACAGCTCTACGACATCAACAAGCGCCTCGTTGGTAACGAAGGCAAGCTGCTGCGTCTCGGCGAGTCTCACGGCGTCCGCCGCGACGAGTTCCTCAATGAGTACCAGGGATCTGAACTCGATCCCAACTGGACCCGTCGTGTTGCCAATCTATCCGGCAAGGGTTGGCTCGATTTCGTCCAGAAGGACAAGGTGAAGATCCAGCGTCTGCGCGGAGAAATTCAGAATCTTGCGACCGAGACGGGCCTTGAGATCACCGAGTTCCGCCGCATCGTTCACATGGTGCAGAAAGGCGAGCGCGAGGCCCGTCAGGCGAAGAAGGAGATGGTCGAGGCGAACCTGCGTCTCGTGATCTCGATTGCCAAGAAGTACACGAATCGCGGTCTGCAGTTCCTGGATCTGATCCAGGAAGGCAATATCGGCCTCATGAAGGCGGTCGATAAGTTCGAGTATCGCCGCGGCTACAAGTTCTCCACCTACGCCACTTGGTGGATCCGCCAGGCGATCACCCGTTCGATCGCAGACCAGGCCCGTACCATCCGCATTCCGGTGCACATGATCGAAACGATCAACAAGATCGTCCGCACCTCTCGCCAGATGCTGCACGAGATCGGCCGAGAGCCGACCCCGGAGGAACTGGCCGAAAAACTGGCCATGCCGCTCGAAAAGGTCCGTAAGGTCCTGAAGATCGCCAAGGAGCCGATCTCCCTCGAAACGCCCGTCGGGGACGAGGAAGACTCACATCTCGGCGATTTCATCGAGGACAAGAACGCCGTTCTGCCGATCGATGCGGCCATCCAGGGCAATCTGCGCGAAACCACGACCCGCGTCCTGGCTTCGCTGACGCCGCGCGAGGAACGTGTCCTCAGAATGCGCTTCGGCATCGGCATGAACACCGACCACACGCTCGAAGAGGTCGGCCAGCAGTTCTCGGTCACCCGCGAACGAATCCGCCAGATCGAAGCCAAGGCGCTCCGCAAACTCAAGCACCCGAGTCGCTCGCGCAAGCTGCGAAGCTTCCTCGACAGCTGAGCGCTTCCGAGAATGGCGAACATGTAAAACAAGCAAGGCCAGCGATACCCGTCGCTGGCCATTCGTTTGAACGCTTTGCCCGGTCGCGAGCGAGTCCTATCTCCGATCGTATGACGTCATTATTCAAACGCCTGTTCGGTGGCGGCTCGAAGTCGCCCTCATCAACAGAATTGCGCGGTGACCCAGAAGTTTATGCGGGCTTCACCATCACCCCCGCGCCGATGCCGGAAGGCGGCCAGTTCCGCCTTTCTGCGACCATCGAGAAGGAGGTCGGCGGCGAGACGAAATTCCACCGCCTCATCCGAGCCGATCTGTTTCCATCCCGGAAGGATGCGGAGCATGCCGCTCTCCTGAAGGCGCGACGGGTGGTGGACGAGCAGGGTGAAGAATTGTTCGAATAGCGGCTCAGTTCCAAACGGAAGTCCCGAACCGTAATTCTCGGCCAGTCGTAGCGAACCCGCCGGGGAGCTTCTTTTAGCATTACGCGACAACGTTCAGTTCGAACACGCCTCCGTCTGACTGCATGATCCCCTGCGAGGAAATAATCGACGCCGTTGTGCCGAAAGGTTGGGGCTGATAACGGCGGTACTCCGGCATCACAGGAGACTGCGCAATGGCCGAGATCATGATTCTTAACGGCCCGAACCTGAACCTGCTCGGCAAACGTCAGCCGGAGATCTACGGATCTGAGACACTATCGGACGTAGAGAGTGTCTGCGCGACGCTGGCCGGGGAGTCTGGGCACGCCGTTCGCTTTCACCAGTCGAACCGGGAATACCAGATCATCGACTGGATCCACGAGGCGCGCGAGACATGCGCTGCCATCGTCATTAACCCGGCTGCTTTCACCCACACCTCGGTCGCGATCCTCGATGCGCTGAACGCGTTCGAGGGGCTGGTCTTCGAGGTGCATATCTCGAACGTTCACAGGCGCGAAAGCTTCCGCCATCATTCCTACGTGTCGGGCCGGGCGGACGGCGTGATCGCCGGTCTCGGGGTTGAAGGCTATGAGGCGGCCGTACGCCGGGTGTGCTCCCTGCTCGCAAACTGATGGGCGCGCTGTCTATTCCGCCGCTGCCGCGCCGTCGCGGATGGCGTTGAGTCCTGCACGCAGAACTTCAGCGCCGGGCTCCGAAAGCCAGCTTTCGATCTCACCATGGGTCCGCTCCCAGATCGGCGCCGCCTCGGCGAGAAGCGAAAGCCCATCCGCTGTCAGGATCAGCCGGCGGGCCCGCCGATCCTTCTCGTCCGGCTTCACCTCCACCAGTCCCCGCCGCTCCAGCGGTTTGAGGTTCGCTGTCAGCGTTGTGCGATCCATGCCGAGCAGTGAAGAGATGGCACCGAGCGTCGGCGGCTCGGGCCGATTGAGTGACATCAGCAGCGAGAACTGGCCGCTTTTCAGATAGAGATGCTGAAATGCGTCATCGAACTGTCGCGAGATCGCCCGCGCGGCACGCTGCGTGTGAAGGCAGAGGCAGTGGTCGCGCACCTGACGCGTCGTGCGGAACGGCACTTCAGGTGCGATCTCGTTTTGTTGATTCGGTCTCGCCTTTGACATACAGTATTTATGTTGATATCAACTCTTTTGGTCAAGGGTGAGGATGTTTTGCTGTGTGGGACAAATTGACCACCTGCCTATGGTTCGACCGCAACGGCGAAGACGGTGCGAATTTTTACGTCGATCTCTTCCCCAATTCGAGGATTGATCGCGTGACCTATGGGCCATGTGACTGGCCTGCCGGAAGCGAAGGTGACGTGCTGATCATCGACTTCACGATGTTCGGACGGTCGTTCCAAGCGCTCAACGGCGGTCCGTTCGCGCAGTTCAACCAAGCGGTCTCCCTCTCGATCTCCTGCGAGCAACAGGATGAAGTCGACCGCTACTGGACGGCACTCTCGGCCCATCCGGATGCCGAACAATGCGGCTGGGTGAAAGATCGCTTCGGCCTGTTCTGGCAGATCGTTCCGGAGATCCTTCCGAAGCTTCTCGCCGATTCCGACCGCGCCAAGGCGAAACGCGTCATGCAAGCGATGATGGAGATGAAGAAACTCGATGTTGCCGCGCTCGAAAAGGCGGCAGCCGGCTGAACCGATGACCGCAAAGGGAGGCGGGTGTTCCATGCTGAATGAAAAGACGTCCTCCGCGATCGTCGCCGTTTCGGACATCGACCGCGCCAGGCGGTTCTACGAGACGACGCTCGGATTGAAATGCGTCGAGGATGGCGACTCGGTGATGGTGTTCGAGACAGGGACGACCCACCTGGTCGTTTACCGATCTGACCAGGCCGGAACGAACCGAGCCAACGCAGTCGTGTGGGACGCCGCGGGTGACATCGATTCGATCGTGGCCGACCTTGCCTCGAAGAACGTTGCCTTCGAACACTACGAGATGGATGGGGTCGAGTTTAGAGACGGCATTCATCATGCGGGCGATTTCAAGATGGTCTGGTTCAAGGATCCGGACGGCAACATCCTCCACGTCAACCAGATGCCGAAAAGCTGAGAGAGCAGACGGGAGGTCAAGCATAACGCCTGCGTCTCTTGAGAAAGGCCCGATATCCATCACCGCCTACGACTGGGTCCCCGAATTCGCCCAGGGCCAGGTCCGCGACTTGCGATTGCGCTGGGCGCTGGAGGAGGCAGGTTTTGAGCTACACGGTCGAACTCGTGCCGCAAGGGAGCCAAACAAATGCGGCGAACCTTGCCCGGCAACCCTTCGAGGGCGACCGCGAACACCGCGACCCCGATAAAGACCATTCAAGTTGTTTATAACCTGGCGTTGTCATGGACGCGTACCGAATTGGAGGATTCCCTTGCGCAAGATCATAGCCGGCCTGTTCCAGTCCATCGACGGTGTCGTCCAGGCCCCGGGTAGCGCGAATGAGGACACGAGCGGCGGCTTCGACAACGGCGGCTGGGTGATGCCGCATTTCGACGAGACCGTCGGTGGCTTCATGCACGAGGTTTTCTCGCAGCCCTTCGATTTGCTTCTCGGCAGGCGAACCTATGACATCTTCGCTGCCCACTGGCCGAGGGTGAAGGACGATCCGATGGCGGATGCGATCAACGCGGCGACGAAGTTTGTCGTCACGCACCAAAGCGGTCCCTTCGACTGGCAGAACACGCGGCACCTCAGCGGGCTCGACCAGATACCGGAGGTCAAGAAATCGGATGGGCCCGATCTTCTGATCCAGGGATCGAGCACACTGTATCCGGGCCTCGTCGAACGAGACCTGATCGACCGATTGTTCCTGATCACTTTCCCCATTGTCATGGGCTCCGGCAAACGCGCCTTCGACGGAGCAGCGCCGAAAGGCTTGCGCCTCGTCGAACACCGCGTCTCGGGTTCGGGAGTGATGATCGGTGTCTACGAATTGGCAGGCGAACTGCCGAGGCTCGATGTGCCTTCCCCATCCTGAAGGAAAGGAGAGAACAGATGTACATCCAGGGTTTCGTGACTGCCGTCCCGACGGCCAACAAGGAAGCCTTCATCGAGCATTCCACGAAGGCTTCCGCCATCATTCGGGAATTCGGCGCGAGCCGCATCGTCGACACTTGGGGCGACGACGTCCCGGACGGCAAGGTCAACGACTTCAAGACATCCGTAAAGGCGACGACCGACGAGACCGTCTCATTCGGCTGGATGGAGTTTCCGGACAAGGATGCGTCCGACACCTGTTTCAAAAAGATGATGTCCGACCCGCGCATGAAGGAGATCGGCGAGATGCCGTTCGACGGCAAGCGAATGATCTTCGGCGGCTTCGAGACGCTGATGGACGAGGGCAGGGCGCCGGGCGCCTATGTCGACGGGTTCCTACTAGCGGTGCCAGAGTCCAAGCGCGAGGCTTATAAAGAAATGTCGCTTGCGGCTTGGCCGATCTTCCGCGACCATGGCGTCCTGCGCCACCTCGAAGCGTGGGGTGTCGATCTGCCGAATGGCAAGGTGACCGACATGCGCAAGGCTGTCATCGCGGAAGAGGCCGAGAACGTCGTCTTCTCCTTCTTCGAATGGCCGGACAAGTCGACCCGCGATGCCGGCATGAAGACAGCGATGGAAGACGAGCGGATGAAGGCGATGCCCTCGGACATGCCGTTCGACGGCAAACGCATGATCTTCGGCGGGTTTGAGATGCTCGCGACCAGCTGAGCGGACCCTGACGATCGATCAGCGCCAACAGGGAGCGAAGCAATGCCCAATCCTCACGGAATGCCGATCTGGTATGAACTGTTGACCAGCGATCAGAACGCTGCGCAGACGTACTATGCACCGATACTCGGTTGGACGATCTCGAAGCCGGACATGGGGCCGCCTGGCGTCGACTACCGCATCTGTGCCGTGGGCGACAGCATGATCGCCGGCATAATGAAACTGCCCGACGAGGCGCCGATGCCGCCGGCATGGGCTGTCTATTTTGGCGTTGACGATGTCGATCGCACGACCGCAAAAGCGCAGAGCCTCGGCGCGTCGGTCCACATGCCGCCGATGGATATCCCGAATGTTGGGCGTTTCGCCTTCCTCGCCGATCCGCAGGGCGCGGTTTTCTACGTCATGCGCGGCTTTTCGGACGAGGCGAGCCAGGCTTTCGAACCTCAATCGAGCGGCCATTGCTCATGGAACGAACTGGTCACCAGCGATCAGACCGCCGCGCTCGATTTCTACAACAAGCTTTTCGGCTGGGAAAAGCTCGGCGTCATGCCGATGGGCGAGATGGGCGACTACACCTTCATCGGTGCCGCCGGTACGCGGATCGGTGCGATGATGACCGCACGCGATCCCGCCGCAAGGCCGTTCTGGAACTTCGCCTTCACTGTGGACGACATCGACAAGGCGAAGGACGCAGTCGAGGCCGGCGGAGGCACGATCACGCACGGTCCGGTCGAGCTTCCCGAGGACAGCGGCTGGCTCATCCAGTCGAACGATCCGCAGGGTGCCAAGCTGATGTATTCGGGGCCGCGTCATTAGGCTTCGTCGTCGTTGAAATCTGCTTTCCCGCATTGTCCTTCGTCGCCGGAGCGTCCAAACTCCAGCGGCGAACGACAAGAGGAAGGTCGATCATGGCGCTGGCTGACATTCTGGCCGAGGACAGACCCAAACGGCCAGGGACCGAAACCGCGCTTGCCGAGCTGGCCGAGACCTTCGGCGACCGGCTCGTCGCCGGCGAGGACGTGCGCCGCGCCCATAGCCATACGACCACCTATATCCCTAACCAGCTTCCTGACGCCGTGCTCTTTGCCCGCAGCGAGCCCGAGGTGCAGACGCTGGTAAAGATCGCCGCGAAGCACGGCATGCCAATCGTGCCATTCGGCACCGGCTCCTCGCTGGAAGGCCATGTCAATGCACCCTTTGGCGGGGTCTCGCTCGATCTTTCTGAGATGGACCGCGTGCTTTCCGTCAACGCCGAAGACCTCGACTGCACGGTCGAACCGGGCGTAACCCGCGAGGCGCTGAACGAGCATCTGCGCGACACCGGCCTCTTCTTTCCGATCGATCCCGGCGCCAACGCCTCGCTCGGCGGCATGGCAGCGACACGCGCATCCGGCACGAACGCCGTGCGCTACGGCACGATGCGCGACAATGTCGTCGCGGTCAACGCGGTGATGGCGGATGGTTCGCTTATTCGGACGGCACGGCGGGCGAAGAAGACTTCTGCCGGCTACGACCTCACCCGGCTTCTCGTCGGCTCGGAGGGCACTCTCGGCGTCATAACCCGGCTCAATCTCAAGCTTTACGGCATACCCGAGCAGATCCTCTCTGGGGTCTGTCCGTTCGAAGATGTGACGAACGCGGTGAACGCCGTGATCCAAACTATCCAGATGGGCCTCCCCGTTGCCCGCATAGAACTTCTCGACGCGCTTTCGATCAGAGCGACCAACGGCTATTCGAAGATGGACCTGCCGGAGACGCCACATCTCTTCGTAGAATTTCACGGAAGCCCCGCTTCGGTCGCCGAACAGGCGGAGACCTTCGCGGCGATCGTCGAGGACAGTGGCGGCGGCGAACTCAAATCGGCGAGCCGTGCGGAGGAGCGTTCTCGGCTGTGGAAGGCGCGGCATGACTTCTACTGGGCCTCGCTCGGTTTGAGGCCCGGCGCGAAGGGGATCGCGACCGACGTTTGCGTGCCGGTCTCCCGTCTCGCCGACTGCATCGACGAGACCCGCGCCGATGCGGAAGCCGCAGGGCTGATTGCCCCGATCGTCGGCCATGTGGGCGACGGCAATTTTCATGTTACGCTGCTGATCGATACCGATGAGGCTGCCGAGATCGCGTCCGCGGAACGCTTCATGAAGCGTCTTGCAGAGCGTGCGCTCGACATGGATGGTACCTGCACCGGCGAACACGGCATCGGCCAAGGCAAGCGCGGCTATCTTGGGGCCGAACTCGGCGAAGCCGTCAACGTGATGCGCGCGATCAAGACTGCACTCGATCCATTGAACATCATGAACCCCGGCAAGATCTTCACGCTGGACACCGCCTAAGCGGGCGGCCAGCTTTCGGAAAATCGCGGATTGTTTTAGTTTTGTTCACGGTTCGGATGCGATCCCTCTCCCAGGGTCACCAAGGGGAGCGCATCGACCATGTTGCAGGAGACACCCATTCGCATCATCGGCATTGATCCAGGGCTGCGGCGCACCGGCTGGGGAATCGTGGAGACGCAGGGCAATTCTCTGCGCTTCGTTTCGAGCGGTACGGTGACCTCCGATCCGAAATGCGATCTTGCCTCCCGCCTTCGGCAACTACACGACGGATTGAGCGAGATTATCCATTCCCACCGGCCGGACGAGGCTGCGGTCGAGCAGACTTTCGTCAACAAGGACGCCGTGGCGACGCTCAAGCTCGGGCAGGCGCGGGGAATCGCGCTGCTGGTGCCGTCGCTCGCCGGGATTCCGGTCGCGGAATATGCGCCGAATGCAGTGAAGAAGGCCGTGATCGGCGTTGGCCACGGCGACAAGAAGCAGATTCACATGATGGTCAACGTACTGATGCCGAAGGCGACCTTTGATACGGACGACGCGGCGGACGCCATCGCCATCGCGATATGCCACACTCATCATCGCCAGTCGGCGCAGTCCCGACTGGCGATGGCGGGACGATGAGCTTCGCTCGCTGCGTTCTTGACTTGTTCTTCTTGCGGGCTTGGGTATTACTGATGCGGTATTACCGGAAGGCAAACCCATGTGCGTAATGGAAAAAGGACAGGTGACAATCCCCAAACCCATCCGGGACAAGCTCGGGATCGGGCAGGGCAGTGAGGTGAATTTCGTTGTGAACGCCGATGGTGCGAGCCTTGTTCACGTCGATCAATCACGGGAAGAGCGGATTGCCGCTATGAGGGAGCATTTCGAGCGGCTGCGCGGGACTCTCAATTTCAACGGAATGGACGGGAAGACTTTCGTCGATTGGTTGAGGGGGCCGAAAGACAATGTTGATCCTAATTGACACCACTATCTGGATCGACCTTCCGAAAGCGGAGCGCACGCAAAAACCGCAATGGCGGAGATCGCCGATGCGACCGAATTCGGGCCGGCCATCATGAGTGACGTGGTGTGGGCCGAACTCGGCGCGGGAAGCGAGACGGAAAATGATCTGGAGCAGGTCTACGGATTTGTCGCTATTCGCCGCGAGGCCTTTCCATTCCCTGCCGCCTATCCCGCTGGCGAAGCCTATTGCTTTTACCGCCAGCGTGGCGGCAGACGCGAGCGAATGCTGCCGGATTTCCTGATCGGGGCGCACGCCCTCGTCGGCGGGCATTGTCTGCTGAAGCGCGATCCGGCGCGCTATCGCAACTATTTCCCCGGTCTCAAGATCGTCACGTCAGAAGGCACCGCATGATTGGCAAGCTGAAAGGGACGGTCGAGGAAATTGGCGAGGATCATGTAGTCGTCGACGTCCATGGCGTGGGATATGTCGCCTTTTGCGGGGCACGGACGCTAGCCGGCCTGTCGGGCGTCGGCGAGGCCATCGTCCTTTTCATCGAGACGATCGTTCGCGAGGACATGATCCGGCTCTACGGCTTCGCGACGGCCGCTGAGCGGGATTGGTTCCGCCTGCTCCAGACGGTGCAGGGGGTCGGCTCGAAGGTCGCGCTCGCGGTGATCGGCACCCTTTCCTCGGGCGATCTCGCAAATGCAGTCGCCCTGCAGGACAAGGCAATGGTCGCGCGTACGCCGGGGGTCGGGCCGAAGGTCGCCCAGCGCATCGTCGCCGAACTCAAGGATCGCGCGCCGGCCTTCTCGGGCGCAGGCTCCGAAGAGAGCTTCGGCCTCAAGCGCGATATCGGCGGCGGAACAGCATCAGCGCCGGTTGCCGACGCGGTCTCGGCGCTCACCAATCTCGGCTATCCGCGTGATCAGGCGGCGACCGCCGTCGCGACGGCGGTCAGGGATGCGGGCGAGGATGCCGACAGCGCCAAGCTGATCCGGCTCGGCCTCAAGGCGTTGAGCCGATAGGGGAAAGCGACGCGCCGTTGCGCTGCCTCAGCCGAGACCCCGGCTGAGCTCTCTTCCAAGAGCAAAGGCGCGTTGCTCAATCAGGATCGGCACTTCGCAAACATAGGTCAGCGACTGCCGCCGATCATCAAAGACGCGAGTGTCCCAGGCGATTTCTTCGCGGATATCGGCAAAGGCGGTCGCATCGCCCTCGCGGCGGAGTTCTGCCATGCGAGCCGCCTTCGAACGCAGGGCGTCGGCGAGTTGCTTCTGCCGTGAACCGTAGCGCAAGATGCCGTTCATAACCTGGCCGCGTTCTGCGTTGAGGCGATCGAGGATATCACCGAAGAGCGCGGCCGCCACCGCTTCGCGATCGCCCTCCGGAACCGCGTCGATGTATTCGCGCACCAGGGTTTGGGCCTCGTTGCCGGAGATTCGGCGCGCGATGGCGCGGTCGACGATGGCTCGCATTTCCGGCGTGCGCTCGACCTCATTCCCAAGCGAGAGATCCGGGCCGGCCCACATCTGCGCGGCCTGGATCGTCTCGACTTCGCGTTGGACACAGGGCCAGTCCGTCGTGCCGGTTTCAGGAGCAGTCGCAAAAGCCATCGGATTGGCTGCACGCTGGCCCTCGCCGACGACGGTGCTTGTTGTCGGCGCGAGCGACCCGCCCTGTGAGGTCGGCGCACTGGTCTCGGCGCTCTCGGTATCGGGTTCGGCCTGAGTCTCGGGCTGGTTCGCCGGGTTCGGGCTTTCCTGATCCGGTACCGTGCCGTCGGGATTGATATTTGGCGCGTTGGTCGGTGCCGGCCCCGGCAGCACGAATCCTTCCGGAATGTCGCGCGGCTGGCTCTCGTCGCGCTGGGCGAAGGCCGGTTGCGCGAGAGCGATGCAGAGCGCAGCGGCGATCCAGGCCCAGCAGCGGACCGGGCGGAAAGAAATCTTTGGGGTCGTCATCGAAAAAGCCTCCCTTTTCGTCGCGTTTCGTCTCGTGTGCGGGCTCTGTCGAGCCGTATGTTCGATCAGCCTTGCTTCTTCCGGGCGATGGTGCCGCGCGCTGGGTCGTAGGCGATGATTGCTGCGCCCAGAAAGAATACGGTGCAGCCGATCACGATGAGAAACGCTTCCAGATTGAACTGTTGATAAAGCGCGAAGCGCACGAGTTCCACCGCATGGGTAAACGGGTTGAACAGGCAGATCGTGTGGAGGAGCGGACTGGACTCCTGCACACGCCAGAGTGGGTAGAGCGCAGAGGAAGCGAAATACATCGGGAAGATGACGAAGTTCATGATCCCTGCGAAGTTCTCCAACTGCTGGACGAGCGAGGAGAGCAGCATACCAAGTGAGCCGAGCATCAGGCCGGTCAGAATAAGGGCCGGCAAGACGTAGAGATAGCCGATCCAGTTCGGTTGAACGTCCCAGAACCAGGCGATGGCGAGAAAGACGTAGACCTGAAGAATGCCCACCGCGACGCCCGCCGCGAGCTTTGAAACCAGCAGATACCAGCGGGGGAGGGGCGACACCAGCAGGGTCTTCATCGTGCCGGTTTCCCGGTCGTAGACCATGGAGAGTGAGGACTGCATCCCGTTGAAGAGGAGGATCATGCCGATGAGGCCAGGCGTGATGTAGACTTCGTACAGGATGTAGGTCTGGTAGGGCGGCACGATCGAGACGCCGAGCACCTGGCGAAAGCCTGCGGCGAAAATGAAAAGCCAGAGAAGCGGCCGCACCAGGGCCGAGACGAAACGCTCGCGCTGGTGCAGGAAGCGCAACGCCTCGCGCCAGATAATACCACCGGCGCAGATGGCATATGCTTTCCCGGAAAATCCCGACGGCTCATTATCGAGTGCTTTGTTCGTCGCGCTGCGCTCGGTTGATACCGCCTCGCTCATGCTAGCGTTTCCACCTGCTTGGGTTGATCCGGCCGAGCAAGCCCGGTCAGGCGGGTGAAGGCTTCATGAATCGACTCGGCATTCTCGGCTTCGGTCACGTCCTCGACGGAGCCTTCCGCCAGTACGGTGCCGCGATGCAGGACGACGACCCGGTCCGACGCGTCGATTTCGTCAATCAGATGGGTTGCCCAGAGCACCGACACGTTCTCCTCTTCGACCAACCGGCGAACTTCGGAAACGATTTCGGCGCGCGACTTGATGTCAAGGCCCGTCGTCGGTTCATCGAGCAGGATGAGGCGCGGGCGGTGCATGAAGGCGCGGACGATCTCGATGCGGCGCAGCTGGCCACCGGAAAGATTACGCGCTTTCTCGCTGAGGCGTTCGGAGAGTTCGGAATTCTTCAGAATCTCGCCGATGCGCTGTTCGGCGGCCTTGCGGCCGATCCCGTGAAGCGCGGCGTGATAGGTAAGGTTCTGCCTGATCGAAAGGTCGAGATCGAGCGTGCGCGCCTGGAAGACGACCCCAAGACGCCGGAGCGCCTCCGTGGGCTTTTGGCGCAACGGGAAGCCGAGAATGCGGATCTCGCCAGAGCGCGTATTGAAAAGGCGCGTGATCAGCGAGAAGAGCGTCGACTTTCCGGCTCCGTTCGGACCGAGCAAAGCGGTGAACGAGCCCTGCGGCACGGTGAACGAAACATCGTCCAGCGCCTTGCGCGCGCCGTAAGAATGGCTGACGCCGTCCACGTCGAGAGCGAACGGCGCAGACCTCTTCGAAACGTCAGCCGATGGGGCCAAGCGATATGCCTCCCAATGCGGAAACGGCGCGGATCGCGCGCCGTTTCTAAAAGCGTTGTGTCAGCGAGGGCTTACGGGACGACGGTAATCGTGCCTTTCATGTCCTGTTCCTCGGCGAGGCCGTCGACATACCATTCGTAGCGCCCGGGGCGAATGGTCTGGAACTGAACCGTGATCGGCCCCTGGGTATCGAACTCGAGCCATGCCGGCGAGCCGTCCATGTGGATCTCGCGATCCTCGACGACGATCTGGTTCATCCAGGTGTTCCGAAAGAAGTCCGGCGCATGCCACTTATACTCGACGCCGCCCTCGGACACGATGTCCCAGCGATAAGGCTGGCCCGCGCGCAGCACGAAGTCCTTGGCACTGACCGCATAGGGCTCGCCGCCCTGGCCGATGACGAGCGGTGTGATGATCTGCGAGGAGAGCGAGACTGGCGGCAAACCGATCTGGTCGCCGTTGAGGGCGGCGGCCGGCATGGCCTCCGAGCCCGGCGCGATGTTTAGTTCGCTCGCCGGCGGCACCATCTCGCCGGATGCGACGTCATCGTCATCGTCGTCATCATCATCGTCGTCATCGTCCATGCCGGCGGCTTCGCCGGACATTGCGTCGTCGTCATCGGCGTCGTCCGCCGGTGCGGCCGCGTCGTCCGTGGCACCCGCTTCCATCGTGCTTTCGGCCGAGCCGGAGCCGTCATCCTGGGCATGGGCCGCAGGCGCCAGGATGAGGCTCGATGCCATGAGGGCGAGCCAGAGTTTGGTGTTCAGCATAATTCCTCCAGTCTGCTGCTTTGCGATTATCGTGGGGAGAAGGGCCGGTGTCAGTCGACGTCCGCGACGGCGACACCCCAGGGCTGTTGCCCGACCTGCACCGATTTGATCACCTCGTCCTCGGACACGTCGACGATCGAGATGTCGTTCGAGATGCCGTTGGTGGTGAAGAGGTGCTCGGCATCGGGCGAGAAGGCGAGCTGCCAGACGCGCTGGCCAACGAGCAGATAGTCCAGCACCTCGTAGGTGTTGGCGTCCACGACGGCGACGCGGTTGGCGGGCCCGAGCGCGACATAGGCCTTGGCGTCATCCGGCGTGATGCGCACGCCGACCGGCTGGATCGCCTCGGAGCGGATGCCCTGGATCTCGAAGGTGATCTTTTCCTTGATCTGCTTCGACTCGGCATCGATCACCGATACCGTGCCGCCGATCTCGGCAGAGACCCAGATTTCCGAGCCGTCTGCCTTGTACTGCGCAAAGCGCGGCCGGGAATCGACGAGCACGTTCGCCGTGATCTGCTGGGAGTCCTTGTCGATGAAGTGGGCCATGTTCGTCGTTTCCGACGTGTTCACGACCGTCTGACCGTCCGGCGAGATGCCCATGCCCTCCGGTTCGACGCCCACCGGAACCTCGACGACACGCGCACCGGTCTCCAGATTGATGATCGTGACGAGATTGTCGTCCTCGTTCGCCGCGTAAAGACGCGTCCCGTCGGGAGACACGACCAGGAGTTCGGGGTCTGGTCCCGAAGGCAGTGTCCGGATGAACTCGTAAGTCTCGGTCGAGAATTCCTTGATGATGTCGTCGTCGGAGGTGCAGACGTAAAGGCTCTTGCCGTCCGGGCTCACCGCAATGCCACGGGGACGTTGGCCAACGTCGAAGGTGTCGATCACCTCAAAGTTCTCCGAGTCGAGAACCGTGATGTCGTTGCCCCGTTCGTTCGAGACGAAAATCTTGTAGGCGAAGGCGGGCGTTCCAGCGAGCATCAACGCGCCGGCGATTGCACTGGAAACCAAAAGGTTCTTCATCGGTCCTCCCTTGGGATCGGCACGCGCTTGCGTTCCGAGAAATAAATTCAAAGTCCGGAAATCGGCGCGACCCGTGAAGAAACGGGCCGCGCTCGTTCCGCAAGCTCGGCTCACTCGTCGATGGACATCACCGTGATCCGGTATTCACCATCGAGCTTGATATCGTACTGACCGATTTCGCAGGTCGCGTCGTCCACCTCGAAGAGATTGTCGCTCTCCTTTTCGACGCTCGACGCTTCACACCCAATCTTCGACAGGGTCTCCTGCACCATTTGTGTTTCTTCCTCGGAGGCCATTTCCTCGACGGTATCATCACCGTCCTGGGCGAAAGCCATCGTTGAGCCGGCTGCGAAAAGGGAAGCAAGAAGAAGGCGTTTCATCATGATCTGTCTGTCCTCCAACAATGAGATCTTGGGTGAAACGGAAACCTTCGCGATTGCACAGCGCATTCCCGAAGGACCGGCCGCCACCGTCCTTCGCACCTTTGGGAGACGCAAGGATCGGCAGCGGCCGGGGGTAGGATGTGTCGCAGCCGGTTTTGCGGCAACGGGACTACTTCCCGGCTTCACGCCTCCACGTGAAGAAAGAACCCGAATTCTCCGTTATTCTTCCGCGGTTCGCTCCGCGAGCATCCGTCCGCCCCGAGTTTCGAGGGCGAAACGCACGAGATCTGCGGTCCGATCAAGGCCGAGCTTTTCCTTCAGCTTCGTCGCGGTGTTGGCGGCTGTCTTATAGGCAATGCCGAGCCCGTCGGCGATCTCCGACAGGCTATTGCCTTCGCCGAGCATCTGCAGAATCTGCAGCTCGCGCCGTGATAGCAGATCAAGCCCCGCATTCTGCGGTTGCTCGCTCATCAGCGCCGCCGTCTCCGTGTCGGTGTAGGTCTTTCCCTCCAAGGCCTTCTCGATCGCAACGAGAAGCTCATCGGACGGCGCGCTCTTCGCAACATAGCCGAGCGCCCCCTCGCGCCGAGCAGAGGCCGCGTACGCAATGTCGGAATACATCGAAAAGACGACGATCTTTGCTGCAGGCGTATCCGCCTTCAGCCGCCTCAGCACCTCCAGTCCGCTGCCGTTCTTCAGGTTGATGTCGAGAACGGTGATGTCGGGCCGCAGCCGACGGAACTCGTTCAACGCCTCCGACGGCGTCTCCGCCTCGCCGAATTCCGAAACGCCCAGCGTATCGACGAGGCGCTTGACGCCGTCTCGCACCACCGTGTGATCGTCGACGATCAGGATCTTCACGTCTCACGCTCCATCGCATTCCCATCCGCTGTCGCCAGTTCGGCTCTGCGCGAGAGAGGTATGCGACCTTCTACACGAACGCCAGCGGGAAGAAGCACTTCGTCGATCTTCAAGGCCCCACCGGCCGACTCCAGGCGCTCCCGCATACCGATGATGCCGAAGCCGCTTTTCTGCTTGCCGTCGGCAAAACCTCCGCCGTCGTCGCGTACATTGAAGGTCAGGTTGCCGTCCCGTTCCGCGACCTTGACGGAGATCCTTGTCGGTAGCCCGTGCTTCAAGGCGTTGTTAACGGCCTCGCGAATTGCCCTGAACATAGTGGTTTCCACCGGCGCCGGGTAGGTCGCGTCTTCTGCCTCGATCTTGAAAGTGACGTTCGGGTGGCGCTGGCCGAGCGTTGCGAGATGTTCTTCGAGCGCTGCCTTCAGACCAAGACCGGGCATGACGCCCGGTCTCAATTCGGTCAGGATGCGCCGAACCGCCTTTCGCGCCTGCGCCGCATTCTGCTTGATGACGTTTGCACGCTCGGCGGCACCGCTCTCTTCGTCTTTCAGGAGCTTTCGAGCGATTGCGCCGGCCTCGACATCGATGGCGAACAGGAGCGGACCGACGTCGTCGTGAAGGTCGCGCGCAAGCGCCGCGCGCTCCTCGTCCTGCAACCGTTGCAGCTGTTCGGAAAGCCTCCGGTTTGCAAGCGAGGCCTCGCCGAGCCGGTCGGCCATCTGGTTCAGGCCTCTTGCGAGGTCGCGAAGTTCAGGCGGTCCCTTCGGCTCGATTTGAACCGCGGTCTCGCCGGCACCGATGCGCTCATGCGCCATGCGGATCGAATGAAGCGGCTTCAGCGAATGATCGACCACGAGCCAGATCGCGGCGAAGGTCACGAGAATGAAGGCGACGAGGATGGCGACGACGTTGATCGCATCGCTCCAGGTCTCGGCGATTTCGTTGCGCGGATCGATCGAGACGACGACTGCGACCACCGGAGCTGCGAGCCCGCTCAGCGGAATTATCCGGGTCGGCTGCGGAGGCGAGAGCAGGGTGACGAACCATTGCGGGAGGCCGCGATAGACTTCTGCCGGCTGGGACGAAGCGCGAATCTCGCCGCGCGAATCGATCAGCATCATGCGTACATCGCGATCGCCGTTGTGCGAGCGGATGAAGCCCTGCAACTTTCCTGGAATATCGCGCGTTGCTGGCAATTCTGCGATCAGCTGCGCGACCCGGTTGGCGGCACTTGTCTCGGCCGCCCTCAATTCCGCGGCAATCGAATCGCGGGACTGCTCATAGGTCAGCAGGCCGCCGATCGCGATGATGGCGACGAAGGCAATGGCGAGCGTCAGGGCGAGGCGGGCTTTGAGTGACACGAGAGACGTGTTGCCCCGTTATCGCTGCAGAGGCAACACGCTAACGGTTCGAGGGCTCGCCCGAGCAGCGCTTGAATTCAGAGAAACGAGGCGATGACAGCGCCTGGGCCGGATCGCTCAACCAGTCGGTCCGCCGAAGCGTATCGCCGCTTCGTTCGAACACAAACCATCCGAACCAGGACATGCCCTCGCCGGAGCAGAGACTCTCGAAGACCGCAGCCCACTGGCCGCCATCCCATTTCCGGAAGAGCACGATGGAGGTACAGCAGTGCGTCGCGCCGCAATCGTGGGTGACGACCAGGGTCTATCTATGTGACGTTAGTGGCTGCAGGCCGATCTCGCCCCGTGTATCAAACTCGGTATCGAAAAGGTCGAAGAGCTGTGCCGCGCCACATTCTCTGCGATAGGTAAACCTGAGGCGACTATTCCAAGGCGCCGCCGGCGCGGAAGGCGGGCGGGTATCACCTACTTCCTGAGGACGAAGACCGCCTGCTGGCCGAACAGGTTCCAGAACGACCAGGGCATCGCCATCGCCATCTTCTGGCCGGTCGCGTTGATTGCCTGCGCCGTCTCGACTTCGGCGCCGATCTCCTGGGCAAGCGCGACGAAGTCGCGGATCGTGCAATAATGGATGTTCGGGCTGTCGTACCAGGGTTGCGGAAGGTTCTTCGTCTGCGGCATGCGGCCCCGGAACATCAGCGCCGCGCGCACGGCGATGTGGCCGAAATTCGGAAACGAGACAATCGCGCGTTTGCCGATCCGCAGCATCTGGGTGAGCACTCCCCTCGGGTTTCGCGTCGCCTGGATGGTCTGCGACAGGATCACGTAGTCGAAAGACTGGTCGGAATAGTAGACGAGGTCCCGGTCCGCATCGCCCTGGATGACCGAAAGCCCGCGGGCCACGCAATCGTTCACGCCGGCCTGTGAGAGTTCGACCCCACGCCCGTCCACCTGGCGGCGCGCTTCCAGGAGCTGCAGCAGCGAGCCGTCGCCGCAGCCGACGTCGAGGACGCGGCTGCCGGGGATCACCAGTTCGGCGATGATGTCGAGGTCGACGCGTGCGCTGGGCGGCGCGGTGACCGTCGCCGATGTCGCGGTGCCGGAAAGATCGATCGTGCTCACTCGCAAAGCCCTCGCGCGCGCGCCGCCGAGGACAGGAACCCATCCATTGCCCGGTAGAAATCCGGCTCGTCGAGCAGGAAGGCGTCATGGCCCTTATCGGTCTCGACTTCGACGAAAGAGACCGAGGCTGCTGCTGCGTTCAGGGCGTGCACGATCTCGCGGCTCTCGGCAGTCGGAAACAGCCAGTCTGAGGAGAACGAGATCAGGCAGAACCGCGTCTTCGACCCTTGGAAGGCATTGGCGAGAAGGCCCTGGAAGTCGGCGGCGATATCGAAATAGTCCATCGCGCGCGTCAGGTAGAGGTACGAGTTCGCGTCGAACCGGTCGACGAAGGTCGAGCCCTGATGTCTGAGATAGCTCTCGATCTGGAAATCCGCGTCGAAACCGTAGCCGAACGTGTCTCGGTCCTGAAGATTGCGACCGAACTTGCGGTGGAGCGCCATCTCGGAGAGGTATGTGACGTGCGCTGTCATCCGCGCGACAGCGAGGCCCTTCGTGGGACGCTTTCCCTTCTGGAAATAGCGTCCGCCATGCCATTCCGGGTCAGCCATTACCGCTTGGCGGCCGATCTCGTGGAAGGCGATGTTCTGGGCCGAATGACGGGCGCCGGTAGCGATAGGAACGGCCGCGAAGACCTTATCCGGATAACTCACGGTCCATTCCAGCACCTGCATCCCGCCCATGGATCCGCCTACGACGGCGAACAGGGTGTCGATACCGAATCGCTCGACCAGCATCTTCTGTGCCCGCACCATGTCGCGCACGGTGATGACTGGCAGGTTCAGGCCGAACGGATCGCCGGACGCCGCGTCGAGCGAAGCCGGTCCGGTCGAGCCGCCGCATCCGCCGATGACGTTCGAACAGATGACGAAAAATTTCGTGGTGTCGATCGGTTTGCCTTCGCCGATCAGCGGCGACCACCAACCCGGCTTGCCCGTCGTGGGCGATGGGCTCGCGGGATAATGATCCATGGTCAACGCATGGCAGATCAAGATGGCGTTCGACTTGTCTGCATTGAGCTCGCCATAGGTGTTGTAGGCTATTCGGAACGGAGCAAGATCGATCCCTGCGTCGAGGCGCAGCGGTTCGCTCGCGCCGAATTCGGCGACGGGGCTCGACGGCTCGTAGGCCTCGCGGCTGCCCGCGGCGCGGGTCAGTTCCTCGTCGACGGCGATTGCACTCATGGTCCTGCCGGGTTCGAACTCATCCATTGTGCCCCGTCTCTAATGTATCGCATCGTTCGGGGAAACATCGGAAGTTCTGTCGAAGCTCACTCGCGGCTGCGCGTAGTTGCGGCATTTCGAGGCCACAGGGACCCTTCGCGAACGCACAGCGTCGATCTCGGAAATCGTGGTTAAAAAACAGGGTTAAGCGGCTCTTAACGCTTTTACGGCATCGTCCACTCGAATGATCGATCTTGAGATCGACGCAACACCTTCGAGCAGGGGTAGCCGCTATGACTAAAAAATGGGGAGCGGCCGTGGCCGCGGGCGTATCGGTGCTCGCATTGTCTACGGCCAACGCCGCAGACCTGCCTCCGATCTATGCGACGCCCATCTACGAGGCGGCTCCCGAGCTGCAGCCGGTCGAGATCGGCAACGGCTGGTACCTGCGCGGCGATGTTGGCTACGCGTTCTCGTCGGATGTCGATGCCAGCCACCGAGAATACCGTCCGGACTTCAATGAATATCAGTACCGGGCAGGCGTCGGCTACTCGCGCCATCAGTACGAGGACTTTGGTGGAGGCGATTCGTCGTTCGACCTCGATGGGACCGCTGAATTCTCGGTTGGTATCGGATATCGCCTGACCGACTTCCTGCGCACAGACGTGACGTTCGGCTATGCCAAAACGGACTTCGATGGGGGCAGCCGCAGGTTGGACAGCTGCTACGAAATGGGCAGAAACACCTTCGACCCCCCATTCGACTCGGACGAACTCGACTGTCGCGCTTCCCTTTCCGGATCGGTACAGACCTATGACCTGATGGCGAACGCTTATGCCGATCTCGGCACCTATGTCGGCTTCACTCCGTATGTCGGTGCCGGTGTCGGCGCGGCGCAGGTCAACTACGAAGATGTCGATGGCGGCGCGTCCTGCAGCTACGACGGCAGTGACTGCGACCCATCTTTTGCCGATTTCACAGGGTCATATAAAGGCGAAAGTTCCTGGCGCTTCGCCTACGCCCTGATGGGCGGCGTTTCCTACGACTTGTCGCAAAGCCTGAAGCTCGATCTCGGCTACCGTTATCTCAACATCGATGGCGGGGACATGTACAGCTTCGACAACGACGTCGTGGACGCTCAGAAGTTCGGCTTCAGTGCCGAAGATGACGGGTTTGAACGCCACACGATAAGGGCCGGCGTCCGCTACTCGCTCTGGTAGATTGGAATCCTCGTCCGTCCCGGCTTGACCGGATGGCGTGAAGGTCATATCGCGGTCAGTGGGACACGCCTCCCCAACGAGGCGCGCCTATCTGAAAGGGTAGTCAAGATATGACCATGAATGCCAAGCCGGGCACCCGCCCGGCCAATCCACGTTTCTCGTCCGGCCCCTGCGCCAAACGCCCCGGTTGGAGCCTCGATGCGCTCCATGATGCCGCTCTTGGCCGCTCTCACCGCGCAGAAATCGGTAAGGCCAAGCTGGCAAGGGCCATCGACGAGACCCGCGAAATTCTCCGCGTTCCAGACGATTACCGCATCGGCATCGTGCCGGCCTCCGACACCGGGGCGGTCGAGATGGCCATGTGGTCGCTACTCGGTGCCCGCGGCACCGACGTCGTCGCCTGGGAGAGCTTCGGTTCCGGCTGGGTGACCGACGCCGTCAAGCAGCTCAAGTTGGAAGACGTCCGCAAGTTCGAAGCGCCATACGGCGAGATCGTCGACTTCCGGAAGATCGATTTCGATCGCGACGTCGTCTTCACATGGAACGGAACGACGTCGGGTGTGAAGATGCCGGACGGCTCGGCTATCCCTGCAGACCGTTCTGGACTCACCATCTGCGACGCGACCTCGGCTGCCTTTGCGCAGGACCTTCCCTGGGACAAGCTCGATGTCGTCACCTTCTCCTGGCAGAAGGTGATGGGAGGCGAGGCGGCTCATGGTATACTCATCCTTTCGCCACGCGCCGTCGAGCGCCTCGAGACCTATACGCCACCCTGGCCGCTGCCGAAAATTTTCCGCATGACCAAGGGCGGCAAGCTGATCGAAGGCATCTTCAAGGGCGAGACGATCAACACACCCTCGATGCTCTGCGTCGAAGACTACCTCGACGCGCTCGCCTGGGGGAAATCTCTCGGTGGGCTCGACGCGCTCAAGGCCCGAGCGGACGCGAATCTGAAGGCCGTCGAAGCCTATGTCGAGGCGAATGGCTTCCTAGGCTTTCTGGCCACAGACAAGGCGATCCGGTCGAACACGTCCGTCTGCCTCTCCTTCACCGATCCCGACGTGACGGCACTATCGGACGACGAGCAGGCCGCCTTTGCCAAGGGCGTCGTGAAACTGCTCGAAGACGAGGGCGTCGCCCTTGATGTCGGTGCCTATCGCGATGCCCCTCCCGGCCTCCGCATCTGGTGCGGCGCGACGGTCGAGACTGCCGATGTCGAAGCCCTGATGCCGTGGATCGGCTGGGCCTTCGAAGCGCAGAAGGCCTCGATGAAAAAGGCAGCCTGAGCGCTGCGCGATTCGCCATCCTCGGACTCCGTCCCGGGGATCCAGAATTCACGCCATCTCTGCCGGTCTTACCTCACCCGTGCCGACAATTCGCACTGGATCCTCGGGACGAAGTCCCGGGATGACGGCCGGACGGGATGGCGCTCCAAGCTCGATACATTATAGAGCGCGCCACCGCGGCAGCGCCTCATCTAAAGGACACCTCCCATGGCACCACGCGTACTCGTATCCGACAAACTCTCGGAAACCGCCGTCCAGATCTTTCGCGACCGCGGGGTTGAGGTCGATTTCCAACCGAACCTCGGCAAGGACAGAGAGAAGCTCCTCGAGGTCATCGGCCAGTATGACGGTCTTGCGATCCGTTCCGCGACCAAGGTCACCGAGAAAATCATCGATGCTGCCACGAACCTGAAGGTCGTCGGCAGGGCGGGCATCGGCGTCGACAATGTCGACATCCCGGCGGCTTCCAAGAAGGGCATCATCGTGATGAACACGCCCTTCGGCAATTCGATCACGACCGCCGAGCACGCCATTGCGATGATGTTCGCCGTTGCGCGCCAGCTGCCGGCGGCCGACGCTTCGACGCAGGCCGGCAAGTGGGAAAAGAGCCGTTTCATGGGCGTCGAGCTCACCGGCAAGACGCTGGGCGTCATCGGCTGCGGCAATATCGGCGCTATCGTCGCGACCCGGGGTGTCGGCCTGAGAATGCGAGTCATTGCCTTCGATCCCTATCTCTCGCACGAGCGGGCGAGCCAGCTGGGGATCGAAAAGGTCGAACTGGACGATCTCTACAAACGGGCCGATTTCATCACTCTACACACGCCGATGACCGACAAGACCCGCGGCATGATCAACGCCCAATCGCTCGCCAAGATGCGCGACGGCGTGCGCATCGTGAACTGTGCACGCGGCGGGTTGATCGTCGAAGCCGATCTTGCGGACGCGATCAAGTCCGGCAAGGTGGCGGGCGCCGGCATCGACGTGTTCGAGACCGAGCCGGCAAAAGACTCCCCACTTTTCGGGCTCGATAACGTTGTCTGTACGCCGCATCTCGGAGCTTCGACCACCGAAGCGCAGGAAAATGTCGCGCTACAGGTGGCCGAGCAGATGTCGGACTATCTGACGCGTGGCGCGGTTACGAACGCGATCAACATGCCCTCAATCACCGCCGAGGAAGCGCCGATCCTGACGCCTTTCGTGCGACTTGCCGAATGTCTCGGTGCCTTCGTCGGTCAGGTCACCGAAGAACCGATCCGGTCAGTCGAGATCGTCTATGACGGCCTCGTCGCTGAGATGAACACTAAGGCGCTCACGTCGGCCACGCTCTCCGGGTTGATGAAGAGCCAGGTCGCCGAGGTCAACATGGTCTCGGCGCCGATCATGGCGCGCGAGCGGGGCATCCAGATCACCGAATCGACCCGCGACAAGTCGGGCGTCTTCGACAGCTACATCAAGCTGACCATCGTCACAGAGAAGTTCACTCGATCGGTCGCCGGCACCGTCTTCTCCGATGGCAAGCCGCGCTTCATCC
This sequence comes from Fulvimarina pelagi HTCC2506, assembly GCF_000153705.1. Taxonomy (GTDB): domain Bacteria; phylum Pseudomonadota; class Alphaproteobacteria; order Rhizobiales; family Rhizobiaceae; genus Fulvimarina; species Fulvimarina pelagi. The sequence goes on along the minus strand of NZ_DS022272.1, from coordinate 1,593,033 downwards.
AGATCAAGGGCATCAACATCGATGCCGAGATCGGCGAGCATATGGTCTACACGACCAACAATGACGCCCCGGGCATCATTGGCCTGCTCGGTACGGTGTTCGGCAAGGCAGGTGTCAACATCGCGAACTTCCAGCTCGGCCGAAACCGGCCTGGCGGCGATGCGATCGCGCTGCTTTACGTCGATTCGGCCGTCCCCGAAGGCGTCCTCGATCAGGTGCGCGATCACAAAGAGATCCATCGCGCCGTCGCTCTACGCTTTGATGGAATCTCGTGAACAGAACGCACTGATGCGTTCCCGCGCCGCGTTCCGCGGCCGGGGTTTTCATAGAAGCTTTCGTCGTCGCGCCGCGTGAAGAAGGGCGGCGAAGCGCCGGAGGCGAGCCCTCCGAACTCAGTTTGTATGCGGCTCACCTCCGGCGCTCCGCGCGGGATTTTCGCACTCGCTTCGCCGAGAATTCCCGCCTTGCCCGATGCCTCGCCCCGCTGGCACGCCGGCCTCGTTTGCAAGAGGCGGGGGGTGCCGTGCATTAGGCTTGGCATTGGGCTCGGCCCAAACCATCGGCGGCTGTTGGTGCTTCACGGGATGCCTTGCCGGCCTCCCGTTCAAGCGGACCGATCCGCACCCGCGCCATAGTACGCGAGGGACCAACGGAGCCGCGAGGCGTCCGGGACGTGACCTCTCCGGAAGAAGCCGCGCCGCAGACCCGCAGGCCATGCATCCCGAAGCGATCCCGGCGATCACCCGTGCCCTCAAGATGCGTGGCGAGGGCATTATGGGGGTGTGGGTTGGGGCGGGGATAAGAATTTTGCTGAGGACTTAGAGAGGATTGTCACCACGGACTTGATCGCGCATGGCGCCCATTCCTCTTGGCTTTCGGCACGTTCGGTGGTGCCACCGCCGCCCTCGTCAAGGATGAGAGGTCTCAGGCATGGACCCCGGGTCAAGCCCGGGATGACGAGGAGAGAATGGGGGTTTCATCGCGACCCGCATCAGGGAGGACGGGCCTCAGGCATGGATCCCAGTTCGTAGGCCGGGACGACGAGGCGGGAGGGAAGCCGGATCTCTTAGTGCGTCAGGGAGTTGTAGCCCCCTCACGCCGCCTGGGCGACTGCGACTGGTTCGGTGACGACGCGGTTTCTACCCTGGCGTTTGGCAGCGTAGAGAGCTTCGTCGGCGGCGCTGAAGAGGTCTGCGTAGCGCGCGAGACGCGTTGAGACGCCGATGCTGACGGTGATGCGGTGACCGTCGCCGGGTTCGATCCGACCCTTCGCCTCGATGACAGCGCGAATGCGTTCGGCGACGGTCATGGCGCGCCTCGAATCGGCGCCCGGCATGGCGACGACGAGTTCCTCGCCGCCGTATCGCGCAATGATATCGCAGCCGCGGACTTGGCTGCGGACGATCTCAGCGATCCAAACGAGGACGGTATCGCCCGCCTCGTGGCCGAAACTGTCGTTGATACGCTTGAAATGATCGACATCGATGACGAGCAGCGAGACAGGCGTGCCTTGATGATTGGCCTGCTGCAGCAGAGGCCCGACTCGACGCTCGAAATGCCGACGGTTGGAAAGCCCGGTGAGGGGATCTGTGGTCGCTTCCACAGACAGGCGCTCGGCAGACTGATGTGCCCGCCAGGCATCGCTGAGGACACGGCCGAGAACAAGGACACCGAGCGTGTCGGCGACGGTCAACGGGCCGACTGCACGCATAAAATGTTCAGCGGCGTTCGGGACGGGAACAGTGAGGATGAAGAGAAGCGGAATGTTGCTTGCCAGGCCCATCGCGAACAACTTGCCGATCGAGATCGAACGTGCGTCGCCGATCACATATCTCGCGAACAAGACCCCGATGAGAGCCGTCGCGACGATATTGCCGGCGCCCGCCGGGCCGCCGACGCCGCCTTCATGAAGACGTGCGGCGCAGGCGATGGCCGCAGCGATCACAGCCGACAACAGGCCGCCGAAAGGTGCGGCAAGGACCAGCATGACAGCGCGCGGATCAATGAAGAGGCCGGGAATGAACTCCGTGGTATTGGCGATGGCGAGACATGCTCCAACACCGAACATCAGCCCGATCGCGACGCTCCGGACGACGCCAGGCTGCGTATAGCGAAGGAGATACGAATAGCCCAGCGTTATAAGGGCGAAAACGCCCAGTGCATTCACTATGCCAAGCAGGAATTCAGGGCTGGGCATTCTTCACCTCCTCGGCATTGGCGCCGTGCTATCCTCCTTAGCTCAGGCGAAGTTACCCATCTGCAAACGAAAGAGTTTTCTTATCGAATTGGTTTGGTTTGCGAATAATATTACGAACAAAACGAATGGCAGAAGTCTCGTCTTTTTGACCTAACGGTACTTCTACTTGTCTTTGACTTTAGCACTCGATGATGCGCGCTTCGGTAGCGCCTTGATCTCAACCATTCAGTTCGATCATATCTTTTCGCCCCGCTCTGCCAGCAATATTCCCCCGATCACGAACGCCAGCGCCGCGACATGATACGCGTAGAGCGCCTCGCCGAGGATCAGCACCGCGAGGATGGCCCCGAAGATGGGGACAAAATTGACGAACAGGTTGGCACGGTTGGGGCCGATCGCTTCGACACCGCGGATATAAAGGGACTGGGCGATCAGGGCCGGGAATATAGCCGTGTAGAGGGCAGCGGTCGCGCCCTGCGCGTCCGGCCAGATGGTGTGGCCGAGGGCGAATTCGCCGATCGCCAAAGGGATCGCAGCGAGGAAGGCGGCCAGTGAGAGGCAGAAGATCATCGACTGCCACGACAACTGAGGCTTGACCTTCAACGCCACCGTATAGGCGCCGTAGATGAAGACGCCGACAAGCATTAGCGCATCGCCAATATTGAGCGAAAGCGTGAAAAGGCGGGCCGGATCGCCATGCGTGGCGGTCAAGAGAACACCAGTGAAGGTCAAGAGGAAGCCCGCTACCTGGAAGCCAGTGACGCCGGAGCGGAAGATCAGGAAGTTGAGAACGAAGACGACCAGCGGCATCGAGGACTGCTCGATGGTGACATTGATCGCGGTCGTAAAGTTCAGTGCGGCATAGAGCGATGCGTTGAACAAGGTGAAGCCGCAAGCTCCGAGGAGGAAAAGTGTCATCATGCGCGGGCGGATGGCGGGCCAGTCCGCCCTCAGGTGTTTCATCGCAAACGGCGCCATGAAGAGGGTGGCGAGTGTCCATCTGATAAGAGTGAGGAGCATAGGCGAGACGTGCCCGGCCGCGAGCTTTCCCGCGACCGCGTTGCCACCCCAGAACAGCATGGTGAGGGCGAGCAGGACATAGGAACTGGCGAGGACGCGAATCATGGGAACGTATGGAGGTATCGTAACCGCGAACAGACGCTCGCGTCGCTTGGGATGAGGCGGGGAGGCGGAACATGCCGCTTCACAAGGGGGAGACAAGGCTTGAGGAGCAGATAAGGGGGTGAAACAGTCGAAGAATTACGTTTATCCCATTCGCATCTGCAATGACGGTCCTCTATAGGGCGTGGTGGCGAAAGGCCTTCAGACGTGGCTTTTCCGAGCACAATGGGCTCGCCTTGTTTGACCTCTGAGAGGCGGCGAAGGCGAGCGAGGATCAGCAGGAGAATTCCATGGCCAATGTCGTCGTCGTCGGATCCCAGTGGGGCGACGAAGGAAAGGGCAAGATCGTCGATTGGCTGTCCGAACGGGCGGACGTCGTCGTGCGCTTTCAGGGTGGCCACAATGCCGGCCACACGCTGGTAATCGACGGGGTCTCGTACAAGCTGTCGCTCCTGCCTTCGGGAATCGTGCGCGAGGGCAAGCTCTCGGTGATAGGCAACGGCGTGGTTTTCGATCCGCACGCCTTCGTCGCCGAGAAGCGCCGGCTGGAAGAACAGGGCGTAACGATCACGCCTGACAAGTTGAGAATCGCCGACAACGCGGCGCTGATTCTGTCGTTGCATCGCGAGCTCGACGCCGCGCGAGAGCAGGCAGCGGCGAAGGGCATGAAGATCGGCACGACGGGCAGGGGGATCGGTCCAGCCTATGAGGACAAGGTCGGGCGCCGGGCGATAAGGGTGATGGACCTCGCCAATATCGAGACTCTGCCGGGCCGGATCGAGCGGCTGCTCGCGCACCACAACGCGCTCCGGCGGGGGCTGGGTGAGCCCGAGATTGATCATCAGACCATTCTTGAAGAACTGACATGCGTCGCAGCCGAGATCACGCCGTTCATCGACCGCGTTTGGCGGTTGCTCGACGACCGGCGGCGGGCGGGTGAGCGTATCCTGTTCGAGGGCGCGCAAGGCTCCTTGCTGGACATCGATCATGGCACCTATCCGTTCGTCACCTCCTCGAACACCGTCGCAGGGCAGGCGGCGGCCGGTTCCGGTACCGGGCCGGGGCAGGTGGGCTATGTGCTTGGCATCACCAAGGCCTATACGACGCGGGTGGGCGAGGGACCGTTCCCCAGCGAACAGAAGAACGAGATCGGCAAGTTCCTGGGGGAACGGGGCCGCGAATTCGGTACAGTGACCGGCAGGCAGCGGCGTTGCGGCTGGTTCGACGCCGTGCTGGTTCGCCAGGCAGTCGCGATCAACGGCTTGTCGGGGCTGGCGCTGACCAAGCTCGACGTGCTGGATGGCCTTGAAGAGATCAAAGTCGTGACGGGTTATCGGCTGAACGGCGAGGTGATCGACTATCTGCCGGCAAGTCTAGCCGACCAGGAAGCGCTGGAACCGATCTACGAGACCTTGCCAGGATGGAGCGAAACCACGGCCGGCGCGCGCCGCTGGAGCGATCTACCAGCACAGGCAGTGAAATATGTCCGCCATATCGAGGAACTGGTCTCGGCACCTGTCGCTCTTCTTTCGACGTCGCCCGAACGGGACGACACGATACTTGTTCGCGATCCGTTTCAGGACTAGACTTGCGATGGATCAATGCTGGCTTTGAGAAAACTGGGTATTAGCGTTTCATGGCTGACTTGAGCGGCGTACTTCGCAAGACGATCGACGGACTTCCGCGATCGACGCCGGACATGCGGTCCCGCGTCTATGACAAGGCTCGCGCCGCGATTCAGCGCCAGATTCAGGTCGCGAACCCGCCGCTAGGTGATGACGTTGCGGCGGCGCGGCTGAATGCGCTGGAAGAGGCCATCGAGCGCACCGAACAGCATTATCTCAACATCGAAAACGGCGGTGCGTCGCTTGAGACCGCGAACGAACCCGCAGCGGCGCAAACATTCCAACGCGAGCCGGAAAGCGTGCCGGACGAGCCGCCTCAGGAGACCACGCCGGCCGAAGATACGAACGCTGCGGACGGCGAGAGTGACGAGCACGATCTGACGGCGACCGAGGAGGACTACCAGGCCGAGGTCGTTCAGGATCGTCTCGAGGATGCTTCGCTGGAACCGAGTGACGCGACCACTTCTTCGCAGCGGGCGGAGATGGAGCACGACGAGGGTGAACGCTACGACGACCCGGACAACGCGACACACGAGGCCGTGCACTCGTCCTGGGGCGCTGCTCCGGGGAGTGAAAGTGAAGCGGACGATGAGCGGCCTCATGCAGAGGATGCCGCCGCGGATCGCGGTGGTACGCCGGCGCCTGCCAATTCGAACTGGGGCAGCGAAGCGGATCAGCGTTACGACGAGCCGGCTTCCGACGGACCGTTCGTCGGTTCCGGCTCAGCGCCCGTGGCCGGCGCAGGTATGGCGCAGCCCGACTATTCCCGTGACGATATGCACGAGGATGAGCGCGGAACGGACGGCGACGATTTCTCTCTCGACCGTCAAGGCTCGGCCGGCGACGCCGACGGTGGATCGGTCTCGATACCAGAGGCCGACGTTTCGGCCCCGGCCTATGTGCCAAAATCGCAGGAGCGGCACGGCCAACGCAGTGGGGCAATCCTCGGGATCCTGTCGCTTCTCGTGATCTTTGGCGGCCTCGGTGCCGCTGCCTATTTCTACGGCGACGACATATCAACCGCCATTCTCGGTGACGAACAACCGGCTGTCGCGACGCTTTCGCCCGAGGATGGCGACACGCCCGAGCCGTCGGCAGGCGACGATGCGGGCGCGGGGACCGAAACCGCGGCGGCGGGTGACGGCGCGGCGGGCGAGACGGAAGGAACGACACGGGACTACACGCAGCGTCTCCTGCCGGACGGGACGGAAGTCGACGAAGGCCCGGCCGAGCGTCAGCCGAACCAATTCGGCGAGGGCACGGACGTCGCGGCTGCAACGACTGCGGAAGATCCGGTGAGCGAAGGGACTTCGCCGACGCTTTCGAGCGAGATCGGCCGTGATCCGGAGATCGTCGGTGGGGAGACGGCCGAGGGCACGCCTGAGGCGGATGCGGACGGCGAGAACACCGATGTCGCCGCCGTCGATCCCGGCGAAAACGGCAATGTTCCGGTGGCTCAGCGAACCGTCTTCTATCAGGAGCGTACCTCCGACCAGCCGGGCACGCAGGAAACCGGCAACGTGGTCTGGTCGGTCGTCGAGGAACCTCCGATCGAGGGGCAGCCGCCCGAACCGGCAATTCGCGCTGTCGCGGAAATTCCGGAAGAAGACGTCACCATGACGATGACGATCCGGCGCAATGCGGACCCGACGCTCCCGGCCAGCCACGTGATCGAACTGATGTTCGATACGCCGGACAGCTTCGCCGGGGGCAACGTCGCGACCGTGCAGCGGCTGGCTCTCAAGCGGACGGAGCAGGCGCGCGGTGAACCGCTGATCGGCGTCGCGGGAAAGATTTCGGACGGTTTTTTCATCATCGCGCTGAACAATCTCGATCAGGCGGTGGAGAACAACCTCGCTCTGCTCGAAGGCCAGCAGTGGATCGACATCCCGATCGCCTACGCGTCGGGACGCCGGGCACTGGTCTCGATCGAGAAGGGCGTGCCGGGAGACCGGGCCTTCAAGGAGGCGATCGCTGCCTGGGATAGCCGGACCTGAGGCAACACCGCTCGTCCGCGATCGTTCGGACGGGCGTTAATTCTTGCGGCCCAGCGCCTCGCGCAGTTCGGAGAGCCAGAGGTCGGCGCGTCCATCGGACGGTGCGCGCCAGTCGCCGCGGGGGGACAGGCTGCCACCGGCCGAGACCTTCGGGCCGTTCGGCAAAGCCGAGCGCTTGAACTGCGAGGTCTGGAAGAAGCGGAACAGGAATTTCTCCAGCCAGTCCGCGATCGTCTCCAGATCGTACGCGTTTTTCTTCGCCTCCGGAAAGCCGATCGGCCAGCGGCCCTCGGACGTCGAGCGCCAGGCGTGATAGGCGAGGAAGGCAACCTTCGACGGCGGCAGGCCGTAGCGAAGCGTGTGGAAGAGGAAGAAATCGTTGAGCTCGTAGGGGCCGATCTTCTCTTCCGTGCTTTGGAGACCGCCTGCTGCATCCGGTGGCACGAGTTCGGGCGAGATTTCCGTGTCGAGGATGGCGTTGAGCACGGTGTCAGTCTCGGGATCGAACTGGCCGGAACTGACGCACCAGCGAATGAGATACTGGATCAAGGTCTTCGGTACGCCAGTGTTCACGGCGTAGTGACTCATCTGGTCGCCGACGCCATAGGTGCACCAGCCGAGGGCGAGCTCGGAGAGGTCGCCCGTGCCGATGACGAAGCCACCGCGCTGATTGGCGAGACGGAAGAGATAGTCGGTCCGCAGGCCGGCCTGCACGTTCTCGAAGGTGATGTCGTAGACCGGCTCGCCGTCCGAAAACGGGTGCCCCATGTCGGCGAAAAGCTGGCGGGCGGCGGGACGGATGTCGATTTCTTCGGCCGTGACCCCGATGGCGCGCATCAGCGCCCAAGCGTTGGACTTCGTGGAGTCGCCCGTCGCGAAACCCGGCATGGTGAAGGCGAGGATCTTTTCGCGCGATACGCCCATGCGGTCGCAGGCCTTGGCTGCGACGATGAGGGCATGGGTGGAATCGAGCCCGCCCGAGATGCCGATCACCATCATTTCGCCCGGCGTCGCCTTGTAGCGGGTGATCAAACCCTCGACCTGGATATTGAACGCCTCGTAGCAATCCTGATCGAGCTTTTCGGCATCGTTCGGTACGAAGGGGAAGCGGCGGACGGGGCGCTTGAGATCGGTGACGGCGACGCCCGGGCGGTGCTCGAACGCGATCCTGCGGAAGCGGCTTTCCGGCTTGCCGCGCTGGACGGCGGCATCGTGGAAGGTCGGCATGCGCAGGCGTTCCTGGCGGATGCGGCCAGTGTCGATATCCGAATAGACGAGGGCGTTCTCGTGCGAGAAGCGCGCGGATTCGGCCATCAGATCGCCGAGCTCGTAGATGCCGCCCTGACCGTCCCAGGCGAGGTCGGTCGTGCTCTCCCCGTGGCCGGCCGCGGAATAGATGTAGGCCGCGAGGCAGCGCATCGATTGGGACGCCGAGAGGAGATGGCGCTCCCGGCTCTTCCCGATGGTGATGTTGGAGGCCGAGAGATTGCAGAGGATCGTGCCGCCGGCGAGCGCTCCGTCGATCGAAGGCGGGGAGGGGCTCCAATAGTCCTCGCAGATCTCGACGTGCACTGTGAAGCTAGGCATGTTTTCGGCGGCGAAGAGGAGATCGGGGCCGAATGGGACGGACGTTCCGGCAAGCGCGATGGTCTGCCCTTCGGTGCCGGCGCCGGAAGCAAACCAGCGCTTTTCGTAATATTCGCGATAGTTCGGCAGATAGGTCTTCGGGACGACGCCGAGGATCGTGCCGCGGTGGATCGCGACGGCGGTATTGTAAAGACTGCCAGATCGCTCGACGATCGCACCCACAAGCAGAAGAGGCCCGAGCTCGCGGGTCGCTTCGGCTAGCGATGCAATCTCCTGAGCCGTCCGTGCGACCAGTGCCGCTTGAAGATGCAGGTCGTCGTTGGCGTAGCCGGAGAGGCAGAGTTCGGGATAGACGACAAGATCGGCGCCGGCTTCGGATGCTTCGCGGGCCTGGGCCTGTATGGCCGTTGCATTGAAGGCGGGATCGGCGTTGCGAACCGTGGGGGTTGCGACCGCCACACGCACGAAGCCGTGGGTGTGGATATCGAAGAATGCGCCGGGAACGGCGCCATATTGCGTTTCGGTCATGCCGCTCGGCCGAGTCCCGCGTTTTGGTCCACCGGTCAGGATATAGCAGTGCCGACCGGATTCTGCGAAGGGAATGGGGAATTGCCTTCATGCGAAACTGTGCCAGCCTTAACGGGTACAGTGCCGGGAAGGATTTCGACATGGCGATGCGCGACAAGTTTCCAGATCTCCCGCCGATCTGGGCGGCCGGCTTCTTCGTCGCCGAATGGGTCGCGGCGAGCGTTCTGCCGATCGTGACCTTCGGGGCTCCTCTGACGGCGGCGCTCGGCGCGATCTTCGCCTTTGCGGGCTTTGCCATCGCTATCTGGGCTGCGATCTGGTTCGGCCGCAAAAAGACCGCGATAGAGCCTGGCGAAACGCCGACGGCGCTCATTGTCGAGGGACCTTTCCGGATCAATCGCAACCCAATCTATACCGGGATGGCGCTGGTCCTCATCGGTGTTGCATTGTGGCTCGGGGGGCTGAGTTCGCTTCTGATCGCGCTCAGTTTTCCATCCGTCATCACCACCCGCTTCGTTCGGGACGAAGAGGCGAGACTGCGCAAGGCGTTCGGCGCGGAGGCCGAGCGCTATTTTGCGAAGTCGCGGCGCTGGTGAAGAGCGTCAGAGTACGAAGGGTCCGCCGACCGCGGCGAGTGCGACGACCAATATGGGTGGCGCATTCCATACGTTAAGGAAGACGAACAGGCAGGCAGCGAGAGCGAAGCTCGGCAGGCCAAGTATCGCGCTGGTGAAGACCGGATCGTAAAGCGCGGCGGCGAGAATGCCGACGACGGCAGCGTTCGCGCCGGCAAGGGCCGAGCGCATGCGCGACGACGATGAGACCGAGTCCCAGAAGGGGAGGATACCGATCAGCAGCAGTACGCCCGGCATGAAGAGCACGACGAGAGCAAGGCCGCCCCAAATCGGCCCGCCAGCCTGCGTGCCGAGGTACGCAGCGAAGGTGAAGAGCGGGCCGGGAACGGCCTGGGCTGCGCCGTATCCGGCGAGGAAAGTGTCTCTCGTGACGAAACCTGGTGCGACGGTCTCTGCACTGAGGAGTGGCAGCACAACATGGCCACCACCGAAGACGAGCGCGCCCGCCCGATAAATTCCGGCGAGAAAATCGGTGAGCGGCCCGAAGCTCTCAAGGAACGGAGCCATGAGTAGGAGTACGGCGAAGAGGCCGAGGGAGGCGAGGGCGATCGGCTCAGGAATGCGGATTGGCGGAAGGCCGGCCTCGTTATGCTTGTCGTTCGAGAGGGCGAGGATTCCGGCGACGCCGCCGGCGACGATCGCCGCGATCTGGCCCGCCGCACCGGGCAAAAGCGCGAGGACCGCGATAGCGAGAACGGCGATCGATGCGCGCCTTGGTTCGGGGGTCAGCGTTTTTGCCATACCGAAGAGCGCGTGTGCGACGACGGCGACCGCCGCGATCTTGAGCCCACCGATGATCTCCGCACCGATCCCCTCCGTCACCATTCCTGCGCCGAGCGCAAAAAGCATCAGCGCGATGGCGGAGGGAAGGGTGAAGGCCGTCCAGGCGAGGAGCGCGCCGAGGAAGCCGCCCCGCAGGAGGCCAATCGCGAAGCCCACCTGGCTGGAAGCGGGTCCGGGCAGGAACTGGCAGAGCGCGAGAAGATCGGCATAGGCGGTATCGGTCAGCCACCTGCGTCGATTAACGAATTCCTCGCGGAAATAACCGATATGAGCGATCGGGCCGCCGAAGGCGGTAAAGCCGAGCTTCAGAAAGGCCGATAAAATTTCACGATGGCGATGCGGTTCGTCGCTTCTCGGATCGGCCAGGTCGGTCACGCACGCTCCGTACTGCGAAATCGCGCGACGAAAGGTATCGATCGTCAGTCGCCGCGCATTCGGGTTCGATGTCTGTCAGCCGAAGATGACGGGCGCACGACAGCACGTCCAGAGCGCTCAGCGGCGGCCGCGGGGCGGAGTCACGTCCTTGATCGGTCGACCCATGTCGACGTCCTCGGCGAAATGGTGCTCCCCGAAATGATCGGCGATCATGTCGAAGTTCCTTTTGTTAGCCTTGAAGAAGACGTCGAACACGTCGCCGACAACGGGAATCGTGCCGAGCCCTGCGTCGATGCCGACATTCGCGAGCATGCGCGCGATCTTGGAACCCGGCATGCCGAGCCGGCGCGCCTCGTTGACCATCCAGAGCGAGATGAGTGCGCCGCCCGCATCGCCGACCCCGGGCAGCAGGCCGACAATGGAGTCGCCACCAAAGCGGATGCCGGTGCCCGGAATACGGATCGCCGTATCCATCAGGCGCGCAACCTTGCCCAGCCGCTTCAATCGGCGAATTCGATCGGGGTCGTAGATATCGTCGGCCTGAGCCATGTCGGGGGCGAACCTCGCAGAACTGTGATCGGGCATCGATATGGGAACGCTGCGATAGTTCTCCAAGCGTTGACGTTTGCAGCGGTTGCCGTGGCCTCCCTCGGGCTGATTGAGGTGAAGGAGCGGTGTTCGGCGTCGCGGAAATCCGCCTCCCGTCTTTCTTTGGCCGGCCGAAGCAGCAATGCTGGGCGAATCGTTATGGAAGGAGACGGGCGGCGGAATGGAACATGCGGCAGACACAGCGCACGCGACGGGACTGACTGAGATCGCCTTCGTCATCGTGATGGCGGTGTCGATCGGAATGATCTTGATGCGGCTGAAGCAGCCGCCACTCGTCGGCTTCATTCTGGCGGGTGCGCTGCTCGGACCATCCGGCCTCGGCTTCATCTCGACCTCGAACGAGAACATCACGATGCTGGCCGAGATGGGCGTCCTGATGCTTCTGTTCTTCATCGGCATGGAGCTGTCGCTCAAGGCATTCGTCGCATCGCTCAAGCCCGCGGTCTTGATAGCTGGCGGTCAGTTGCTCGCGGCGATGGCGATCTCCTTTGGGCTCATGGCGATTTCGGAGGCGACGCTTCCCGAGGCAATCATCCTCGGTTTCATCATCGCGCTGTCCTCGACCGTCGTGGCCATGAAGATGCTTGAGGATATCGGCGAACTGCGTTCGGAGCCGGGGCGGATCGCCGTTGCGGTGCTCATCGCTCAGGATCTCGCGGTCGTTCCGATGTTGATCATTGCGACGTCGCTCGGCGGGGAGGGGATGGACGGGGCAGGCTGGGTCGGCCTCACCATCAAGATTTCGATATCCGTTGCGGTTCTCGTCTGGCTGCTCTGGTATCTCGGCAGCCGGCCGAAACTGAAGCCCGGTTTCGCAAATGCGATGGAAAAGAACGTCGAGATGCTGGCGCTCGGTGCGCTAGCCTTCTGTTTCGGCGCGGCGGCGATTTCGGGCTTTGCCGGCCTGTCTCCGGCTTATGGCGCCTTCATCGCGGGTCTCGTGGTCGGCGCTTCGACCCTGCGTTCGCCGATCATTCACGTGGTCGAGCCGATCCAGGCGATCCTTCTGGTGGTGTTCTTCCTGTCGATCGGTCTTCTGATCGACATCCAGTATATCCTGCGCGAATGGGTACTGGTTCTCGTGGCGAGCATCTTCGTGATCATCGCCAAGACAGTTTGGAACGTCACGCTGATCCGGCTCGCCGGCCTGCCGCACAAGACGGCCATGGAGGCCGGCCTCTCCATGGCGCAGATCGGCGAATTTTCTTTCGTGCTCGCTGCAGCGGCGTTCGCGTCGCAGGCGATCGGTGCGGATGTCTACCGTCTGGCGCTTGCCGTGACGGCGGTCTCGTTGCTCGTCTCACCTGCCTGGATGGCTATGACGCGGGTGATCGAAGGCGAGGCGCGGTTCGGCTATGCCGAGTTCCGGCAGGCTCTGGCCGAGCTCTATGAGGATCAGGTGGAGAACGTGGAGGACGCAGGCCAGGCGATCCGCGTGCGCCGCAGAGCGTTGAGGCGAGCATTCAATCGGCGTCGACAGGCGAAAGTCGACGCGAAGCGCGCGGGGAATGCAGGGAACGCAGGCGGCGAGCAAAAGGCCGAAACCGGGCTGCCGGCGGAATAGACATTTCATTGCCGGAAACTGAGAAAGGCGCGGGGGTTGGGAGTACCCCACGCCTCTCTCGTGTCGCCTTTATCCGGTCTGCTGATCCGGCAGCCTCAGGCGCCGGTGTGGTGGCGCTTCCAGCGTTCCCAATCCGCGCGCGTGCCGGCGAAGACGTTCTTGTCGACGCCGCCGCGGATGCCAGGAACCGAACCGCGCTCGGTGTATTGCCAGAAACGGAATTTGCGGCGCTCGTAGACATTGTCCGGATGATCGGCGACCGCGCGTGCCCAAATCTCGTGGGAGTTGGTCGCGTCGACCCAGCGGTCGCGGTGCACGTCGATCGGAATGTAGAGAACGGGCCGCTGGCCGTAATGGGCTTCAAGCTTGTTCGCCATCGCCATTACCTCACGGATCAGTTCCTCACGGGGCGGGCGCTTGGTGCAGGTCGGCGAGAAGGGCGTCCATTCGACGTCGATGACCGGTGGCAGCGCGGAGGGATCCTTCGGCACGTTGCGGATGAACCAGGCTGCTTGTTCGACCCCCGGTCGGCAATGGTACCAGAAATGATAGGCCCCGCGCGGGACTCCGGCGCGCTTGGCCTCGCGCCAATTTTCCAGGAAGCGGCTATCGAGGATGTCGCCGCCTTCCGTGGATTTGAGATAGGCGAATTCGATGCCGCCGTTGCGCACGGCGTTCCAGTCGATCTCGCCTTGGTATTTCGACACGTCGATACCGTGCACAGGATAGTCCGACGGCTTATCGCCCTTGAACTCGCTGAGCTGAATGCCGGGATAGCCAAGTCCAAGGGACTGATTGCTGAGCGGCGTCGAGGAACTGCAGGCTGAGAGCCCCAGCGCAAGGGCGCAACCAAGGAACGCAGCTCCGAAAGTTCCGAGTTTACGACGTTCAGCCGGTTTCTCGCGCGCAGGCATTGCCTTCGATGCAGCCATGAATTCCCCCAAAATCTTCCCCTGCGTTCAGCGTCGTCCAGAAAAAGGCGAAATTATTGCAGGGAAGCCCCGCTCGCATACTTGGCTGTCGCGAGCCTTTTGAAACGGAGCGGGTGGAACATACGGGCCACACCCTGTCGCGGAAGGAATTGAGTTTCGGGCTGAGGTCTGAGCCTGTAAGGTGGAAGCCTGGAACGGGTGACCAAGGCTCGACCGAACGGACGCGAGGGGCCAATCGCGCTATGAGCATCTTTTATCGGCTGAGCGAGCTTTTTCAAGTTCTCGGCACGACCGGGCGGGCGACGATCGACTCGATCGTCGAGGCAATACGCACCGCCTGGGGGGGTGATGCGGAGACCCGTCAGCGCGTTGCATTCTCAGTGGCCATTATCGCTCTCTCAGCGAAGATGGCGAAAGCCGACGGGGTCGTGACCATGGCGGAGGTAGAGGCGTTCCAAGAGATCCTCGAAATACCGCCAGAGGAAACCCAGCACGTTTTTCGGCTTTACGACATCGCAAAGCGGGATACTGCCGGGTACGAGCATTACGCCCGGCGTCTGCGTGAATTCTGTTCCGGAGGATCGGACGAATGTCCGCTGATGACGGACGTTCTCGACGCACTGTTCCACATCGCCAAGGCGGATGGGCTCATCCACGAGCGCGAGCTGGAATTCCTCTCCGAGATCGCCGCGATCTTCGGACTGTCGGAGCGATCTTTCGAGCGGATGAAGTTCCGCCATATCGAAGGGCCGAACGATCCTTACGCGGTTCTCGGCATCGATCCGGGCAGCAGCCGGCAGGAAACCCGCAAGCGCTATCTGAGCCTGGTTCGGGAGAACCATCCCGATCAGCTCCAGGCAAGGGGCGTGCCTGAGGAATTTCTGTTCATCGCCTCCGAACGGATGAAGGCGATCAACACTGCCTATGAGCAGATTGCTGGAAAGACCGCTGCGTGACACCCGATAGCCATCTCGTTGGAGAGGTGAGACCTTCGCCCAACTACAACCGGCGGCAGGGTGGGAGCAGGCCGTCGATCCTGCTCCTCCACTATACGGGGATGGGGACCGGCGATCAGGCTCTCGACTGGCTCTGCAACCCGGACAGCGAAGTTTCGGCCCACTATCTGGTTCACGAAGATGGTCGGATCGTTCAACTCGTCGCGGAGGTGAACCGGGCCTGGCACGCCGGAGAAGGAAGCTGGCGTGGACGACGAGACGTCAATTCCTCTGCGATCGGCGTCGAGATCGTCAATGCGGGGCATTCGGGGGGCCTGCCGCCTTACCCGGAAGGCCAGATCGACATCGTCGCCGAACTCTGCCGCGATATTGTAAGGCGGAACGCCATCCAGCCGGAATTCGTGCTGGCGCATTCGGACATCGCTCCAGACCGCAAGGAAGACCCCGGAGAGCATTTCCCGTGGGATCGGCTGCACGCCGCAGGTATCGGCCATCGTGTCGAGCCTGCCCCGATAAAGGGCGGGCGTTTCTTCGGACCTGGCGACGAGGGCGAGCCTGTCTCCGCCTTCCAGGCAATGCTGGCAGCCTACGGCTATGGCGTTCCGATCAGTGGTTCATTCTGCGAGGCGACACGGCTCGCGACGATCGCCTTCCAACGGCATTTCCGGCCGAAGAAGGTCGACGGCATTGCAGACATGTCGACGATCGAGACCCTTCACCGGCTTATCGGGGCGCTGGAGCGCTCGCCTTTCGAAAGAGAAGCCGTCGCTGCAGTGTAAGCTTCGACACTTGCTGAATCATCCGTTTGACATCCGTCCCGACAGACGGCAGATGCGGAAGCGTCAGCTGGCTGGGCGGCCGCTCCCGTCATGAGCCGAAAGGCGGCGGGAGAGGAAAGTCCGGGCTCCACGGAGAAACGGTGCCGGATAACCTCCGGCGAGGGAAACCTCAGGGAAAGCGCCACAGAAAACAGACCGCCCCGCCTTCAGTTCGGCCGAGAGCCATGGGAACGCATGGGCGATAGCCGGCCGCACTGATGGCGGGGTAAGGGTGAAACGGTGGGGTAAGAGCCCACCGCGTCTTCGGTAACGAAGGCGGCACGGCAAGCCCCACCGGGAGCAAGACCGAATAGGGACGGCGCGGATGGCGCAAGCCTTCCATCAGCTCCGGGACAGCCGTCCGGGTGGGTTGCTCGAGGCGTTCCGCAAGGAACGTCCCAGAGGAATGGTCGCCGCGCATGCGCCTTGACGGGTTCATGCGTACAGAACCCGGCTTACAGGCCGGCTGACGCTCCCCTTCGGCGAGAAGCCTGCGGACGCCGGTATCGTAAAGGACAGCAGCGAGAGTCGTGGCGGGCCGTGCGCAATGAGGAGACGTTTGAGCCGAGGCGCGGCGCCTATCCGCGTATGACCGCGAAGCGAAAAGCCCTCGGGTCTCCCTTTCAGGTGAGAAGGTCGTAAAGCCACATTCCGGTGAAGGACCAGAATAAAGCAAGCAGAGCGGTGATCGACCACCAGACAAGTACCCGCCGCATATCGAAAGGTCGGTCCCATGGAGGACGGTTGTCGTTGAACGGCAAACGCATAATGGACTTTCCCGTCAGTCGGTTCGTCCCTCCGACTTCGATGAAACCACTACGGCTCGAATGCGGCGAAGTTTCAATCCCGTCAGGATGACTGACTTTCAGGGTTAATTTCGGTTCGGTGGTACCGGCCGGTCTGCGGACCGAGTCCGTCCATTCGTGTCGAAGCGGGTCAGAATGTTAGGTCCATGACAAAGTCCCGAAAGGTTATTAGTCGGCTGCCGAGATGCGTGGAAGCATCTTGCGCCACACCTTTCGCGGGGGTTGCCGCTGCGAAAGCGCAACACCTCCAGCAGCTGCATAGATCTCTCGTCCGGGTATGATTTTGTCAATGTTAACGGGACTTTAACCATTGTGGCGGCATCTTCGACAACACCTGCACGAAGCGGGTGTGGCATGCCTCTCACCATTGACGCCCATGGGGGCCCATGATATCCCCTGAGCCATCTTCCGAAGGGTCTAGTCGGCCCATTTTCGAGCATCCCGCTGACGCAGAAATTCGACTGCGTCCGATCCGGTGCGGCGGTTCCGTGCGCATCGCTGGAGAGGCTGTGTCTTGCGTCAGTGCGAAACCAGAGGAGCTTTCGATGAGCGCCGAGCCGCAGGCCAGGGGGCGAGCCTCGTCTGATGGACCGGTTTCTCTCTCACTTCACTCACGGCGTCGACACCAAGGGGCGCATATCCGTTCCAGCAGCCTATCGGCAGGTGCTTGCGTCTCGCGGCATTCGCGACCTTTTCACGATGCGGGATCTCTACCTGCCGGTGATGAACATCGGTGGCTCGGAACTGATGAGTCATTTCGAATCGAAAATGGAGACGCTGGATCCGTTTTCTCAGGAGTATCAGGAGCTTGCGATCCTCGCCTATGGCGATGGAACCTATCTCAAGACAGACTCGGAAGGGCGCATCGTGATCAACGATCTCATTCGCGACCACACCGGGATCACCGACAAGGCGACATTCGTCGGTGTCGGCAAGATGTTTCAGCTGTGGCGGCCGGAGGACTTCGAGGAAAAGCTCGCGGCGCTGCGCGAACGGCAGTCGCAGCCGAGGGCTGCCGGTACGAGGTCGGCGGGAACGGCGGAACGATGACGGGTCATGGCGAGCCCACAAGCTCGACCATTGGCGGACTGACCCCTCACGTTCCCGTCCTTCTCGCCGAAGTTATCGAGGCGCTTGCGCCGAATGCGGGCGAAACCATCGTCGACGGCACCTTCGGTGCCGGCGGGTACACGCGGGCGATCCTCGGCGCAGGGGCCGAGGTGATCGCGATCGACCGCGATCCGACGGCGATCGAGACGGCGCGGGCGCTTGCAGGAGAGAGCAATGGGCGGCTGACGCCGGTCGCCGGCCGGTTCGGCGCGATGGGCTCGCTCCTCTCCGACCGGCAGGGCGCGATCGACGGGATCGTCCTCGATGTCGGCGTTTCCTCCATGCAGATCGACAAGGCGGAGCGGGGCTTTTCCTTCCAGAAGGACGGTCCGCTCGACATGCGCATGGGAAATCATGGGGCGACGGCGGCCGACGTCGTAAACACACTCTCCGTCGGCGATCTCGCACGCATCTTCAACTTTCTCGGCGACGAGCGTCACGCCGGCCGGGCTGCGAGGGCGATCGTTGCGCGGCGCGAGGCGAAGCCATTTGTCCGCACGCTCGATCTCGCCGGTGTGGTCGGCAAGGCGGTGGGCCGCGGCAAACACGAAAAGATCGATCCGGCGACCCGCTGTTTTCAGGCGCTGCGGATCTTCGTCAACGACGAACTAGGCGAACTCGCCCGAGCATTGGTCGCGGCCGAAGGGCTGCTGAAGCCGGGCGGCCGGCTCGTCGTCGTCTCGTTTCATTCGTTGGAAGACCGCATCGTCAAGCGGTTCTTCCTCGATCGCGCCGGCACACAGGGCGGCTCTCGCCACCTGCCGGACGTCATGCCCGAAGTGCCGACGTTCTCGGCCCGCAACAAGGCGGTTGCCGCCAGCGAGCGCGAGGCTGCGGACAATCCGCGTGCCCGCTCGGCCAAGCTCCGCTTCGGTACAAGGCTCGAGGCCGCGCCCCGGAGCGGCGACCTCGCCTTTGCTTCATTGCCCGATCTTGCAGACCTGTCGAGGATTTGACCCTACCATGATGAGAACCCTGGACATCCTCTCGATCGTCGCGCTCATCAGCGCCGCATCCTGGACGTTTCACGTCAAGCACGATGCCGATCTCGTCGAGACCGAGATCCGTAAGATGGAACGCAAGATCGCGGCCGAGAAGGAGACGATCGCCATCCTCTCAGCCGACTGGACGCTGCTGAATCAGCCCGGTCGTTTGCAGTCGCTGAGCGAGACCTATGCAGATGAGCTGAAGCTGGTCACCGTTCGGCCCGATCAGATAGTCGCCGAGCACCAGCTGCCGGCACCGCCGGAGCCGAAGGCACCGGATACCGATGAAATCGGCGCCGAGCTTGTCGCCTCGAACGACGTGGTCGGTCGCTAATGGCCCGTCCGCGCTTTCTCCTGCCCGATCTCGTAGCGCGTAAGCAGCAGACGCCCGCAACGCCGAGGCGTTTCGACCGATTATCGGCTGTGCCAGGGAACAAGAGCCGTTTCGTCATCGCGATCATGCTCTTCATCGGCGTCTATGCCGTTATCGGGGCGAGGCTCGTGACTTGGGGAACGGTGCCGAACGAGCGCATCACAGCGTTTCGCGCCGCCGATCAGATCATGGCCTCGCGCCCCGATCTCGTCGACCGGAATGGTCAGGTGCTAGCGACAGATATCAAGGTCGCGTCGCTTTTCGCCGAGCCGAAGAAGATCGTGGACGCAAACGAAGCGAGCGAGCTTCTGCTCTCGGTCCTGCCTGATCTCGAACCGAAATGGCTCTACGACAATCTGTCGAGCGATGCGGGCTTCCTTTGGCTGCGGCGTGAGCTGACACCAAGCCAGCAGCAGGCGATCCTCGATCTCGGCGTACCGGGTATTGGCTTCCGAACCGAGAAGAAGCGCTTCTATCCCGGTGGCCCGACCGCGGGCTTCGTCACCGGCCATGTCAATGTCGACAATCAGGGTATTGCCGGCATGGAGAAGTATCTCGACGACCAGGGTTATCTGGCACTCCAGAATTCGGGTCTCGCAATCGATGCCGAGATGGAGCCGGTCGCGCTCTCGATCGATCTGCGCGTCCAGCATATTCTGCGGGACGAACTCGCTGCCGCGATGACTCGCTATCGCTCGATCGCGGCCGGCGGTGTGGTTCTCGACGTGAAGACGGGCGAAGTCATCGCTATGACCTCGTTGCCGGACTACGATCCCAACGATCCGAAGCAGGCGCTCGAGAAAGACCGGATGAACCGGACCTCCGCCGGGCTTTTCGAGATGGGTTCGACCTTCAAGGCCTTTACCAGCGCCATGGCGCTGGATTCGGGCGAAGCCAACCTCCAATCACGCTTCGACGCGTCGAAGCCGATCTATATCGGCGGACACCGTATTTCGGACTTCCACGGGAAGCATCGGGTGCTGACACTCGAAGAGGTGTTCATCTACTCCTCGAATATTGGTTCGGCCAAAGAGGCCGAGATCGTCGGCATCCAGGGACACCAGGATTTCCTGACCCGCATGGGGCTTCTCACGAAGCTGCCGACCGAGTTGCCGGAGGTGGCGACGCCCACCCAACCGAAGGAGTGGAAGCAGGTCAATTCGATCACGATCTCCTACGGCCATGGCGTTTCGACGACGCCGCTGCAAACGGCGGTTGCTGCCGCTGCGCTGGTTAATGGAGGGGTATGGATCCCGCCGACTTTCATGCCGCGCGGCGAAGACGATGCCATGGTGTTGGCAAAGCAGGTGGTCTCGCCGAAGACGAGCGCCGACATGCGGCACCTTTTCCGGCTCAACGTTGAGGATCAACGCGGCTCGGGCAACTATGCCGAGATCGACGGCTACGGGGTGGGTGGCAAGACCGGGACCGCGAACAAGGTGGAAAACGGGCGCTATTCCAACACCAAGAAGTTCAACGCTTTTCTTTCCGCCTTCCCCATGGACGATCCGCGCTATGTCGTTCTCGTCTTCATCGACGAGCCGAAGCCGGAGCCCGGCAAATACTACGCAACGGCCGGCATGAATGCCGCGCCTACCGTCGGCAACGTCATACGCCGGGCCGCCGCGCTCCTGAAGGTCAAGCCTGATCTCGGGCCGACCGGAGAGACGCTGCTCGTCTCCTACTGAGGATTGCGCGCGGTAGGATGGCGATCTCGCCCTATTCCCGCCGCGCGAGTTTGAAATCCCGGTTTGCGCAACACCCTTGTTGCATGAAGAGGTCGGACGGTGAGAGACGACGCCGATCGGACAGCTCGCAACCGGACTTGAAGACGCATGAATCTCGCACGCCTCGCCAACGGTATCGCCCACGCGCCGGACAATTTAGACAAGACTGAAATCTCGGGCCTGACACTCGATTCGCGCGCGGTGGGCGAAGGTTTCCTTTTCGTCGCGGTTTCAGGGTCCAAGGTCGACGGCGCACGCTTTATCGAGGACGCGAAGGCGAAAGGCGCCGTTGCCGTCCTAACCAGTAGCGATGCCGTCGTGGAAACCGATCTTCCGGTCATACGCGCTGACAACCCCAGACTGTCCGCCGCGAAGATGGCCGCGCGTTTCTACGAGAAACAGCCGGAGACGATGGTCGCCGTGACCGGGACTGCGGGCAAGACCTCGATCGCTTCTTTCTTGCGCCAGATCTGGACGGCGACTGGCCTCAAAGCGGCTTCGATCGGGACGACGGGCGTTGTCTCACCGAGCCGCAACGACTACGGCACGCTGACGACACCGGACCCGGTGGCGCTCGCCGAGCTTCTGGCGAGCCTCGAGGGCGAGGGCGTGACCCATGCGTCGATGGAAGCTTCCAGCCACGGCATAGACCAGTTCCGCCTCGACGGGGTGCGGCTCGCGGCGGGCGGCTTCACAAACCTCGGACACGACCATCTCGACTATCATCCGGATCTCGAAAGCTATTTTACGGCCAAGATGGGTCTTTTTACGCGCCTCCTGCCAAAGGGCGCACCGGCGGTGATCAACACGGATGACCAGTGGTCGGGACGGGCGATCGAGGTCGCGACCGGTGTCGGTTGCGATGTACGGACCGTTGGGCGGAACGGTTCGCTTCTCGCGCTGAAACGGCTTGAACACGAGCGCGAACGGCAGGTGGCCGAGGTGAAGACGCCGGACGGAATCCAGCGCGTCGTGCTGCCGCTCGCAGGTGAATTCCAGATGTCGAACGCGCTCGTCGCTGCGGGTCTCGCCATCGTGACGGGAACACCCGTAAAGGCGGCGCTCGAAACCTTGGAAAATCTGAAAGGCGCATCCGGGCGGTTGGAGAAAGCGGGTATGACGGCGGGCGGCGTTCCGGTCTTCGTCGACTATGCACACAAGCCAGAAGCGCTCGAACACGTGCTCCGTGCGGTCCGGCCGTTCACTACCGGAAGGGTTATCCTGGTGATGGGCTGCGGCGGAGACCGAGACAAGACAAAGCGCCCAATGATGGGCGAGATCGCGAACAGGCTCGCGGACGTCGTCATCGTGACCGACGACAATCCACGAAGCGAGGACCCGGCGGTGATCCGGTCCGAGATCATGGCAGCTGCAGGAGAAGCTCGCGAGATTGGCGACCGACGCGAGGCAATCCGCGCTGCTGTCGGCGAGGCGCGGACCGGCGATACCGTCATCGTCGCCGGCAAGGGGCATGAGACCGGCCAGATGGTCGGCAGCATAAACCATCCCTTCAGCGACCACGAAGAAGTGCGACGAGCCATCACGGAGACGAAGGCGTGACCGATTTTCTCTGGGAAACCGGTGTACTGATTGAGGCCATGCGCGCCCGACCGGTGGGAATGGATCTGCCGGGCGGTATCACGGGGATCTCCATCGATAGCCGATCGCTCAAGGAAGGCGATGCCTTCTTCGCGATCGCCGGCGACCGGTTCGACGGCCATGATTTCCTCACCAATGCGCGACGGGCCGGCGCTGCGCTTCATGTCGTCTCGGAAAAGCGCCTGCCGGCGCTCGGACGGATGCAGGCGCCGATGCTCGTCGTCGACGACGTGCTGGCGGCACTCGGCCGGTTAGCCGAGGCGGCTCGTGCCCGCTCGAAGGCGAAGATCATCGCGGTGACGGGAAGCGTCGGCAAGACGACGACGAAGGAGGCGCTGCGGCAGGGGCTCTCAGCCTGCGGCTCCGTCCATGCGAGTGTCGCCTCCTTCAACAACCACTGGGGCGTGCCGCTCAGCCTCGCGCGACTGCCCGCGGACAGCCGTTTCGCGATCTTCGAGATCGGCATGAACCATCCTGGCGAGATCCGGCCGCTTGTGAAACTGGTCCGCCCGCACGCCGCAATCGTCACGCTGATCGCGGCGGCCCATCTCGGCCATTTCCGTGATCTCGATGAGATCGCCGATGCCAAGGCCGAGATTTTCGAGGGTATCGTTCCCGGTGGCTCGGCGATCATCAACGCGGACGATGCGAAGTGCATGCGGCTTGCTGCCGCCGCAAAGGCCGCAGGCGTAACGAATGTTCTTACCTTCGGCGAAGCCGAGGGTGCCGACTTCCGGATGACGGAATACGATCCCGACGCCGAAGGTGCGGCGCTGATCGCCGACATTGCAGGTCAGGAAGTCTATGTTCGGCTTTCCATGCCGGGCAGACATTTTGCGCAGAATACGCTCTGCGTTCTCGGGGCTGCGCATGTCGCGGGTGCCGATATCGCGAAGGTTGCCGAAGCGCTCGCCGAATGGCGGGCGATGAAGGGCCGCGGCGAACGCTTCCAACTGCCGATGCCGGGCGGAGGCGAGATCATCCTCTTCGACGACAGCTACAACGCCAACCCGGCCTCGATGCGAGCGGCAATCGAGACGCTGGCCAATGCCAAACTGAGCGAGAATGGCCGGCGGATCGCGGTCCTCGGCGACATGAAGGAGCTCGGCGGACACAGCCCGACGCTCCACGCGGAGCTTGCGGAGCCGCTGAAGGATGCCGGTATCGCCCGTGTTCTTCTGGTGGGCGAGGAGATCAAGCCGCTCGCGGAAGCGCTTGGCGACGAGGAAATTGAATGCACGACGCACAAGACCCCAACGGAGGCCGAAGAGCAGCTGTTCTCCGACATGCGGGCGGGCGACGCGATCATGGTAAAGGCGTCCCGAAGCATCGGACTGGAAAAGGTCGTGGCGGCCCTCGTTGACCGTTATCCGCCCATTACGCAACTTGACGCAAACGGAATGGCGGGCGAAACGCGTGCCGCGTCGGAAGAAACGTCGGCACACGATTTCGCACCGGAGACCCAATCCCAATGATCGCCTATCTCGGACAGTTTGCCGACCAGATCGCGGTCTTCAACGTCTTTCGGTACATCACCTTTCGCACCGGCGCGGCGATGATCTTTGGATTCATTACCGTCTTCCTATTCGGACCAGCGATCATCTCAGCCCTACGCCTACGACAGGGCAAAGGTCAGCCGATCCGCGCCGACGGCCCTCAGACCCATTTCAAGAAGGCCGGAACGCCGACCATGGGCGGGCTGATGATCCTCTCCGGCGTTCTGGTATCGACGCTGTTCTGGGCGGATCTGACCAATATCTACGTATGGACCGTGCTGCTGGTCACAGTCGGTTTCGGCGCGATCGGCTTCTACGACGACTATCTCAAGGTCACGAAGCAGAGCGACAAGGGATTTTCGGGCAAGTCGCGCCTAGCGCTCGAGTTTCTGATCGCGGCAATGGCAGTGCTTCTCATCGTGTTGAGAACAGAGGGGCCGTTCGCGACTTCGCTTGCGTTCCCCTTCGTGAAGGAGCTGCTGTTCAATCTTGGTCTGTTTTACGTCGGATTTGCCGCTTTCGTTATCGTCGGAGCGGGCAATGCGGTGAATCTCACCGACGGGTTGGACGGGCTGGCAATCGTCCCGATCATGATCGCGGTCGCCGCACTCGGCCTGATCGCCTATCTCGCCGGCAATGTGAACTTCGCCAACTACTTGCAGATACACTACGTTGCGGGCACCGGCGAATTGGCACCCGTCTGCGGGGCGGTGATCGGTGCCGGGCTCGGATTCCTGTGGTTCAACGCGCCTCCTGCCGCGATCTTCATGGGCGATACGGGTTCGCTGGCGCTTGGCGGCATGACGGGTGCCGTGGCCGTCGCGACCAAGCACGAGATCGTGCTCGCGATCATCGGCGGTCTCTTCGTGATCGAGGCCTTGTCCGTCATCATACAGGTCGGCTGGTTCAAGATAACCGGCAGACGCGTATTCCTGATGGCGCCGATCCATCACCATTTCGAGAAACTCGGATGGACCGAGAGCCAGGTCGTGATCCGTTTCTGGATCATTGCCTTCATGCTGGCCTTTGTGGGGCTCTCCACGCTGAAATTGCGCTGACGCCATGAAGATCGACACTTTTGCCGGACTTCGTGTCGCCCTTTTTGGCCTCGGAGGGTCGGGGCTTGCGACGGCTTCTGCGCTGATCGAGGGCGGAGCGAACCTGATCGCGTTCGACGATAACCCAGGGAGCGTCGAGAAGGCTGTAACGCATGGCATCCCGACGCAGAACCTTCGCGAAATCGACTGGAACGGCCTTGCCGCATTCGTGCTCTCGCCGGGCGTGCCGCTGACCCATCCGCGGCCGCACTGGTCGGTCGATCTGGCCAATGCAGCCGGAGTGCCGATCATCGGCGATGTCGAGATCTTCGGGCGCGAGCGCGCTTCGAAAGCGCCGGAGGCTCGCTTCGTCGCGATCACCGGGACCAACGGCAAGTCGACGACGACAGCATTGATCGCACATTGCCTGAAGGAAGCGGGGCGCGACACCCAACTCGGCGGCAATATTGGCGTGCCGGTGTTGACGCTTCAGGAGCCGACGCCGGAGCGGCACTACGTCGTCGAGTGCTCGTCCTACCAGATCGATCTGGCGCCGGGGCTCAAGCCGAGTGTCGCCCTGCTTCTCAATCTCACCGCAGACCATCTCGATCGACATGGCACGATCGAGCACTACGCCTCGGTGAAAGAGCGGCTCGTGGTAGGTGCGGACCGGGCTGTAATTGGTGCTGATGATATCTGGTGCCGCGCGATCGCGGATCGGATCGAGGCTGCCGGGCGGCCAGTCGTTCGTATCAGTGGGCAGGGCGCAGTGGCCGGCGGCGTCGGCTATGCCGACGGCATCGTCGTGCGGGCGTTGGATGGTTTCAGCGAGGCAAGCTTCGATCTCACCGGCATAGGCTCGCTGAGGGGACGGCACAACGGCCAGAACGCGGCGGCGGCCGTTGCGGCGCTAACGCTTTGTGATGTTGGCGAAGCGCAAATCCTCAAAGGTTTGAGGAGCTTCCCGGGCCTTGCTCACAGAATGGAAGAAGTCGGACGGATCGGTAAGACGCTTTTTATCAACGATTCCAAGGCAACCAATGCAGATGCGGCTGCGACGGCGCTCGCGTCTTTCGAACGGATCTACTGGATCGCCGGTGGGTTGCCGAAAGAGGGCGGCATCGCCGAACTCTCCCGTTTCTTCCCGAAAATCGTCAAAGCGTATCTCATTGGTGAGGCGGCGCCGGCGTTCGCTGCGACCCTTGGCGAGGATGTGGCTTACGAAATTTCCGCAACGCTCGACAATGCTGTCGCAAGCGCTGCTCGCGACAGCGCCGAAGACGAAAAATCGGCGGCCGTGCTGTTGTCCCCGGCCTGCGCCAGCTTCGACCAGTATCGTAATTTTGAGGTGCGAGGAGACGCGTTCCGTGATTCGGTTCGGTCCCTGAAGGATATCGAGGTCGAGGCGGGTCGATGAGCGAGTCGGGCAGTAAGATCGTCAAAGTGTCGGACTGGTGGCGCGGGCTCGATCACTGGCTGGTAGGGGCATTCCTCATGCTGCTCGTCGGTGGCGCGGTGCTTTCCTTTGCCGCGAGTCCGCCGGTTGCCGAGCGCATAGGCCTCCAACCATTCCATTTCGTCGAGCGCCACCTGTTCTTTCTGATCCCGTCGGCTTTGGTTCTCTTCGCAACATCGCTCTTGACACCGCGCGGCGTCCGCCGGGCCGCGATCATCATCCTCGCGGCCTCGTTGGTGTTGATGGTCCTGACTCTCTTCATTGGGAGTGAAATCAAGGGTGCACGACGCTGGCTGGATTTCGGCCTGATGAACATTCAGCCGTCCGAATTCATGAAGCCGGCCTTCGTCGTGGTCTGCGCCTTCTTCTTCGCCGAGAATGCGCGGCGGACTGAGATTCCAGGCAATCTCTGCGCTTTGGTGCTGCTTCTGATCACCGTCGCTTTACTGGTCGCACAGCCCGATCTCGGCCAGACCATGCTTGTCGCGGCGACGTGGGGCGGGCTTTTCTTCATGGCCGGCATGCCCTGGCTCTGGATCGCTGTGCTCGCCGCCATCGGTCTCGTTGGCGCGTTCTTTGCCTACGAGGTGTTCGACCACGTGGCGAGCCGTATCGACCGGTTCTTCACCGGAGAGGGCGACAACTACCAGACGGATACGGCGCGCGAGGCAATTCTGAATGGTGGCTGGTTAGGCCAGGGACCAGGCGAGGGTACGGTAAAACGGCTTCTCCCTGACAGCCACACCGACTTCGCCTTCGCAGTCATCGCCGAGGAATTCGGCATCATCACCTGCATGATTCTGGCGCTCCTCTTCGCCTTCATCGTGATGCGCGGGCTCTCGGTTGCGCTTGCGCAGCGTGACCCATTCGTCCGGCTCTCGATCTCCGGGCTGGTCTTCGTGTTCGGCCTCCAATCGATCATCAACATGGCGGTGAACCTGCAGCTCCTGCCGGCCAAGGGCATGACACTGCCGTTCATTTCCTATGGCGGCTCGTCGATGATTGCGATCTCGATCAGCGCCGGTTTCGTGCTCGCGTTGACGCGACGACGGCCGGAGAACCGCAGCTATACGGATCGGCTGATGGAAAGGACGGCGCTCGTTCACGGGGTTTAAGCCGATCGACGGGATAGGGACCCGAGAGGGGAAAACGGAACGGAGCCCGCTGCGAAGACGGAGAGCGAGCGCGAGGTGATCAAGCTCCAGGCAGCTTATTGAAACGCGATCGCTATCGGACTCTTCATCGTCGGTGGTCTGACGATACCGACGTCGATTCTGCTCAGCGAAAGCGGGCGACGCTTTGAGCCGCGATCATTTCCCTCCTATGCTTTCTGGCAAGTCCAGCCTTACGTTTCCTATCGAAGCGATCTTCGAGGGAACTTGACTGATGAGCACGCTTGAAATCGTTCTGTTCGGGTCGATGACCCCGATTGCCGCGCTTCTCATCGCGTGGTGGGTCTTTGACGACGCCAGGAAGATCACGGCTCAAGCGAATGCCCGCGATGCCCGCGAACGCCGCCGCAAGAGCCGGTAAGCTGCCCCCACAATCCGTTCCCATCCTGCGTTGCCACACGACAGTTCCCATCGCAAAGCCGACATGATCGCGCGATAGCGGGAGCGGCATGAGCACGATTCTTCTTTCCGCCGGGGGGACCGGCGGCCATCTCTTTCCGGCCGAAGCACTCGCCCACGAACTGATTGCACGGGGGCATAGCGTTCATCTTGCGACGGATGATCGGGCCGGCCGCTTTACGCAGAGATTTCCGGGCGAAGCCGTCCATACCATACGCTCGGCGACCTTCGCTTCGAAAAACCCGTTTGCAATGGCGAAGACGCTTTGGACGCTGTGGCAAGGGTTCCGGCAGGCGGGCGCTCTCGTGCGGCGCATTCGGCCAGACGTGGTGGTCGGTTTCGGCGGCTATCCAACAGTCCCACCACTTATGGCAGCGATCCGAGCCGGGCGCCCGACGGCGATTCACGAGCAGAACGCGGTGATGGGGCGTGCGAACAAGTTCCTGGCGAACCGGGTGGACCGGATCGCCGCGGGCATTCCACAGACGAAGGCCGACGAACGACACGCGAAGAAGACCGTCGTAACGGGCAACCCGGTGCGAAAGCCGGTGCTGGCCGCCGCCGAGAAACCCTACGAACCGCCGAGAACCGACGAACCGTTCCGGCTCGTTGTCTTCGGCGGAAGCCAGGGGGCTCAGTTTTTCTCCGAAGTCCTGCCCAAGACGGTCGAGCGCTTGCCCGAAGCTTTGAAGAATCGTCTGAAGATCACGCAGCAGGCGCGCGAGAACGATGCGGGGTCAGTCGAGGCCTTCTACCAAGCGGCGGGGATCGAGGCAGAAGTTTCGATGTTCTTCGACGACATGGCAGCGCGTATCGGGGATGCGCATCTTGTCATTAGCCGCTCGGGCGCGTCGACGGTCTCGGAGATCTCGGTGATCGGCCGTCCGGCCATTCTTGTTCCTTATCCCTATGCGCTCGATCACGATCAAGCGGCGAATGCTGCGCGACTTGAGGCAGAGGATGGCGCCATCGTGATCAGGCAGGCGGAACTGACGCCGGATAAACTTGCGGGCATTATTGTCGATCTTGCAGACAATCCCGACC
The DNA here is from genome assembly GCF_000153705.1 of Fulvimarina pelagi HTCC2506. Classification (GTDB taxonomy): domain Bacteria; phylum Pseudomonadota; class Alphaproteobacteria; order Rhizobiales; family Rhizobiaceae; genus Fulvimarina; species Fulvimarina pelagi. The sequence goes on along the minus strand of NZ_DS022272.1, from coordinate 1,564,100 downwards.
GCGCCGCGGCGATGGCGGCAGCGGCGAAGAGGACCGGGGTGGCCGATGCGGCTCGCTTGCTTGCGGACCTCGTTGAGTCTATGCCGCGAGACGTTTGAACAAGCCTCATATCAGACCACAGCGATGAGCCCGACTGCCGCTTGAGGGCGTGCTGCGAGTGGCCAAGTCTGCGGGTCCCGCCGACAGGCTGGAAAGAACCGGACAGGAGACACCATCATGAAGATGCCGCCCAATATCGGCCCGGTCCATTTCATCGGGATCGGCGGCATCGGAATGAGCGGAATTGCCGAGGTTCTGGTCAATCTCGGCTACACGGTGCAGGGCTCGGACCAGGCCGAGAACGCCAACGTCACGCGGCTGCGCGAGAAGGGCGTCAAGGTCTCGATCGGCCACCGGGCGGACAATCTGGGCGATGCCGAGGTGGTCGTCGTATCGACGGCGATCAAGCGGACCAACCCCGAACTGGCGGCGGCGCGCGAACGCCTGCTGCCGATCGTCCGGCGCGCAGAGATGCTTGCGGAACTGATGCGCTTCCGCCAGGCGATCGCAATCGGTGGAACCCACGGCAAGACGACGACGACTTCGATGGTCGCGACTCTTCTCGATGCCGGCGGGCTCGATCCGACGGTGGTCAACGGCGGTATCATCAACGCCTATGGCACGAATGCGCGCATGGGCGAGGGCGACTGGATGGTCGTCGAGGCGGACGAGTCCGACGGCACGTTCCTCAAACTGCCGGCGGACATCGCCGTCGTCACCAACATCGATCCAGAGCATCTCGATCATTACGGCACTTTCGAGAGGGTGAAGGAGGCCTTCCGCTCCTTCGTCGAGAACGTGCCGTTCTACGGTTTTGCCGTCATGTGCATCGACCATCCCGTGGTGCAGAGCGTGGTCTCGGAAATCGAAGATCGCCGTGTGATCACCTATGGCGAGAATCCGCAGGCCGATGTGCGGTTCGAGAACGTTTCGTTCGAGCCCGGCAAGTCACATTTTTCGGTCACGGTGCGCGACCGGGTCAAGGGTACAGAAACCAATCTCGGCGAACTGACGCTGCCGATGCCCGGCAAGCACAACGTCTCCAACGCGACCGCCGCGATCGCCGTCGCCGACAGGCTGGGCCTTTCGCCGGAGCAAATCCAGAAGGGCCTCGCCACCTTCGAGGGCGTCAAGCGCCGCTTCACTCTGACGGGCGTTGTGGATGGTATCGCGATCTATGACGACTACGGCCACCACCCGGTGGAAATTCGCTCGGTCCTGGCAGCGGCGCGCGCTTCGGCAAACGGCCGGGTGATCGCGGTGGTCCAGCCCCATCGCTACACGCGGCTTCAAGCGTTGTTCCCCGATTTCGCTTCCTGCTTCAACGACGCCGATACGGTAATTCTCGCCCCGGTCTACGCCGCGGGTGAAGAGCCCATCGAATTCGCCAATTCGGAAATGTTGGTCGAGCGTATCAAGCTCGGTGGACATCGCGATGCGCGGCTGATCGACGGGCCGGATGAACTGCCGACACTCATAAACCAGATCGCGGAGGCAGAAGACATAGTGATCCTGCTCGGCGCCGGCTCGATCACCCAGTGGGCCTATGCGCTGCCGAAACAGTTGGAAGACGTTCGCGGACAGGCGGCCTGACCATGATCGACGGCGAAGCTCTGCTCGAAGACCTGCGTGGTCGCGCGAAGAATTTCCGGGGTCGGCTGTCGGCGAACGCCGGCATGGACAAGGTTACCTGGTTTCGGGTCGGCGGTCCGGCGGAAGTGCTGGCGATGCCGGCCGACGAGGACGACCTCGGGTTGCTGATGGCCGCGATCCCGGCGGAGGTTCCGGTGCGCGTCGTCGGCATCGGTTCCAATCTTCTTGTGCGTGACGGTGGCATCCCCGGTGTCGTTATTCGCCTTTCGGCCAAAGGGTTCGGTATGGCCGAGCAGGTCTCCGAGACGCGGCTGATTGCTGGGACGGCCTGTCCCGACAAGCGGGTTGCTGCGACGGCCCTACAGGCTGGTCTCGACGGGTTCCATTTTTACCATGGCATTCCAGGCTCGATCGGCGGTGCCCTGCGCATGAACGCGGGTGCGAACGGCGTCGAGACCCGCGAGCGGGTTGTTGAGGTTCACGCCATCGACAGGAGGGGCGGCAAGCATGTGCTGTCCAATGACGAGATGGGTTATGCCTACCGTCATTCATCGGCCAGCGAAGATCTTGTCTTCACGCGGGCGCTCTTCGAGGGACCACGCGGCGACGCTGCCGAAATTCAGCGAAAGATGGACGAGGTTCAGCACCACCGCGAGACCGTTCAGCCGGTGAAAGAAAAGACCGGCGGCTCGACCTTCAAGAACCCGGAAGGCACATCCGCCTGGAAGGAAGTCGACAAGGCCGGATGCCGAGGGCTGAAGGTCGGTGAAGCTCAGATGTCGGAGATGCACTGCAATTTCATGATCAATACCGGGGAGGCGACCGGATACGATCTTGAAACCCTTGGCGAGACCGTGCGTGATCGCGTGCGCAAAACCTCCGGCATCACGCTCGAATGGGAGATCAAGCGGATCGGCGAGTTCATCGATGGCCGCACGGTCAAGCCGTTCCTTGACGGGCGTTGAGCTGCGCGAACTTACACGCTCGGCGAGTGGCAAGGTGAGTCGAGAAACCCGTCAGTAAAGCTTCCAGGCCCGACCGATGATTGCGTCGCGCGGCACGAAACCGACGCTGTCTGACCGGCTGTCGACGGAGTTGTCGCGATTGTCGCCAAGGACGAAGTAGTGATCTTCGGGCAGGTCGAACGGTCTAGTATTGTCGCCGGATGTGCCGGGCATGGTGTCGAGAATGTCGTAACTGACGCCCTCCGGAAGGGTCTCCGTCAGCAGCTCGCCGTCCAGGCCTTCGGGCGCTTCGCTCTCGTTCGAGGCTTCGAGGGCGACGGCGGTGCCGTCGATATGGACGGTTCCGTCCTTCAGCTGGATCGTCTCGCCCGGTAGGCCGATCACGCGCTTGATATAGGGCGCGTCGGGCTCGCGGGGCTTGAACATGATCATGTCGCCGCGCTCGGGATCGTGGCGCGCGAGGAGATCGCCGAAGGGCCGCCGCGCGAAGGTCGGATCGGTGTAGACGACCGTGCCGTCGACGACGTTGGGCGCCATGGAATTGGCCTCGATCCGGTAGGGGCCGAGGATCGTCGCGGCAAGCGCGGTGCCGGCGACGGCGATGACGACGAGGCCGAGGACGAGACGGATGGCGGTCTTCACGGATGTCGTTCGATCACGAACGGGTGCCGGCTAGCGTTCGATCCGCTGGTCCATGACCCGCGCCGGCGGCTCGCAGCCCTTGCGAACGACGACGACGCGTGCCGGCACGCCGGCGACTGTCGAATATTGCGGCACGTCTCTCAGCACGACTGAACCCGCTGCGACCTTCGAGCAGTCACCGATCTTGATATTGCCGAGGATTTTTGCGCCGGCCCCGATCAGAACCCCCTTGCCGACCTTCGGATGGCGGTCGCCATCTTCCTTTCCCGTACCGCCGAGGGTTACCTCTTGAAGAATGGAAACATCGTCCGCAACAACGGCGGTCTCCCCGACGACTATGCCGGTCGAATGGTCAAGGAAGATACCGCGACCGAAACGGGCGCAGGGATTGATATCGCACTGGAAGACCGAGGAAGACCTAGACTGGAGGAAGAGCGCGAAGTCGCGCCGCTCGTGCTTCCAGAGCCAATGGGCGAGGCGATGCGTCTGAAGGGCGTGGAACCCCTTGAAGTAAAGAAGCGGCTCGATATAGCGGTCGCAGGCGGCGTCGCGGTCGAGAACAGCCTGTATATCCGTCCGTATGATCTCCGACAGTTCCGGATCGTCATCGAACATCTGCTCGAAAGCCTGGGTGATCATGTAGGCCGGCACGTCGCCATGATCCATGCGCTGGGCGATACGATGGGCGAGCGCCGCTTCGAACGAGTTCTGGTTGAGGATCGTGGCGTAGACGAAGCCGGCAAGCGTAGGCTCGGCCTTTGCCATCGCCGCCGCCTCCTCGCGCAGGCTGTTCCAGATCGGATCGACATCGCGCACTGCGGTGAGTTTTGACGCGTTACGCTGTACCATGGGTTTTGCCTCGCTTCGGAGTTCTGAACTGGCGTGCGAACCCGACCATAATAACCGTGTCAATCAAGATAGTGACAGTGCCGTCGCGGTCCAACGGCGCGCTGGAAAAATCGGAACAGGGCAGACGGGATGGTGCAGCACTCGCGTTGCGGGGCCCAGTCCGTCAGTCGCGCTTGAAGATGATGCGGCCGAGCCAGCCTGTGACGATTGCGACGAGGACCGCGACGAAACCAAAGATCAGGCCGTAATTGCTTGCGAAGGCATCGATCTGAGCTTGAAAACCGACCTTGACCACGGTCAGGGTGCGCGATGTGTGGCGGATGACCTTGCCTTCGCGAAAGAGGTAGGCGCGGGCGATGTGTTGGCCGATCGGCAGATCTGCCGGGAGCCTCAGTTCCGCCCGGAACAGGCTGGGACCGAGAAACTGCACGCCGCCGATCGTCTCGGAATAGAGGCCTCGGCCCGTCTTGATCTCACGCAAGGCTTCCGCGAATTTCTGTCTGGGCCGGAGAAGAGGCCGCGGTTCGCCGAGCCGTGGCAGTGTGCCGTCGAGGCGCAGGGTCGAGATGCCGAGGCTGAGCCGCTCACGTGTCGCTCGTGAGGTGATGTCACGTAGAGGCCGAGTCGAGGCGAGGGAATATGTGGCGGGAGCGGCCGGAATGGTTGCAGATTCCCGATTGATCCAGATGCCGAAGAAGCGATCCTTTTCGCGCACCACTATGGGCTCGCGCGGACCGAAAAGCGCAATGACGATGTCATAGCGTTGCTGTCGCTGAATCCGCGCGTCTGCATTGTCGAGCGCGCCGAAGATGGTGAGATCCTCACCGTTGAACTCGGAGGTGATGCCGATCGTCGACGAGGACAAGCCGATGTCGAAACTCTCCGGCGGGTCCTCGATGACCTCTTGAGCTCCGGAGCATTCTGGCTGAAAAGCCATCGCGCCGATGAGGACGGTGATCGCCAGTGCGCTCTTGGCAATGGTTCGTGCACAACTCATTCGATCTTACCCGTCGGCGATGCGAGTGAGTAGAGCGAGTCGGGCGTCAGTACCAACTCGACGCCGAGCCGCACGCCGACCGCGAGGACCAAGAGAGCAAGGAGGGCGCGAAGTTGGTCACCGCGGAGTTTGCGGCCGGCCTCTGCGCCGAACTGGGCACCGATGACGCCGCCGAGCATGAGGAGGAAAGCAAGAACGATATCGATCGTCTGGTTGGTCGCCGCCTGCAGTACCGTCGTTACGGCGGCGGTGAACATGATCTGGTAGAGCGAAGTACCGATAACGACGTTTGTCGGGACGCGCAGGAGGTAGATCATGGCTGGCACCATGACGAAGCCGCCACCGACGCCCATGATCGCGGCGAGGACGCCAATGAAGAAGCCGAGCGTGATGACCGGAATGATCGAGATATAGAGCCGAGATCTCGGAAAACGCATCTTGAGCGGCAGGCCGAGAACCCAGCTATGCTGGCCCGGCCTACGCAGGTCGCTACCTGTGGTGCCCTTTCTACTTCTCAGCATGGACCGGACGCTCTCGTTAAGCATCAGTCCGCCGATACTTCCGAGAAAGACGACGTAAAGGAGGGAGACCGCGAGATCGAGCTGTCCGATCGATCTGAGCAAACCAAACAGCCAAACTCCGGCCAAAGATCCTAAAGCGCCGCCGGCAAGGAGCATGCTCCCGAGTTTGAGGTCGACGGTGCCGCGCTTATAGTGTGCAAGCGCACCCGAGAATGAGGATGCGACAACCTGGTTTGCGCCGGTCGCGACCGCGATGGCCGGCGGGATGTTGTAGAAAATGAGCAGCGGCGTGATCAGGAAACCGCCGCCGACGCCAAACAATCCCGAAAGAAAGCCGACCGCCATTCCCATGCCGACAATGACGAAAAGGTTGACTGAGATCTCCGCGATCGGCAGGTGCAGGAACACGGGCTGTACAGGCTCTTATAGGCCGAAGCCAGACAAACGAAGGGCTCCGCACGTCTTCGCGCGAAGCCCTCTAGATTGTCAAATCTCTACGCGTGTCGGTTCCGGATAGGGTTGACACCGGTCGGCGTCAGCTATCCTTGCGGTCGAGAAGCGCTCGGATGAGCGCCTCGTCGATCTCACCTGTCGAAGCGAGGCCTGCGTCCGACTGAAAATCCTTGATCGCGGTACGTGTCAGGTCGCCAATGACGCCGTCGGGTGGGCCGGCGTCGTAGCCGAGGTTGCCGAGAATGGCCTGAATGTTTCGGATCGCTCGCGTCATGTCGATCGATGCGGTGGTCGTCGGTTTCGGCGCGGCGGCCGCCCACTCCTTCGGGATGTCGACCGTGTTCGCCTGCTCGGAGCGTTCAAGGACCGAGAAGCTCTCGACCGAGGCTTTTGCCTCTTCAAGCTGTTCCGGGCTGAGCGACTCGGCGACTTCGTCGCGTTTTTCCTGGGCATCGTTGTCGCCACTTTGACCGACGATCGCGAACCATTTGTATGACTCGCTCAAATTCTGTTCGACGCCAGCACCGCGGGCGAAGAGGATGCCGAGATTGTACTGGCTGTCCGTCATGCCGTGATTAGCGGCCTGGATGAACCAATCGGCAGCAAGGTCAGGCTCGGACTTCCCATCGACACCGGTGGCGAAGAGGACGGCGAGATTATGCATGGCGCGGACATTGCCGTTTTTGGCGGCGTTCAGATACCAGTCGCGCGCTTTGACAGTGTCGCGCTCGACGCCGTTGCCCTTTTCGTAGAGCGTGCCGAGGCTGTACTGCGCCGGCGCGAAGTCGAGTTTGGCGGATCGCTCGAACCATTCTGCTGCCTTCGCGGCGTCGGAACTGACGATCCGGCCCTCCATGAGGCGAAGACCAAGTTCGAAAAGGGCTTTCGGATCACCGGACCTGGCGGCATCGAGAAGCGCAACGGACGCAATGCCTTCGGGCAACGATGCGATCTGATCACTGAGATCGACGTCTTTGCTCGTTACAGTGGTCGGGCTGGCGTCAGGGGCAACGGTGTTCGGCTTGAATGCGGCCGGACTCACCGCGGGAGTGACCTTAACCTGCCCGGTTGAGGGAGCGGCGACACCGGGCTTGCTGTCGGCGATCTGCCGTTTCGGTGCGCTCGAAACACCAATGACGGGCGTCTCTTCCGCCTTCGCTGCAGCCTTCGGCTCTGCGTTCGTCTTAGCGACGTCGGGCTTCTCCGCACTTTCGGTGACGGCCAATTTTACTTTCGCGGGCGCAACTTCAGCGGTTACGGGCTCAGGAGAGGAGAAGAAATTGGCCTTCTCGGCGATCACCTTGCCGACAGGAAGCGCGAGCAGTGCCAACAGAACGGCGCTGGCGGCTAGCATGATCGGCCTGCGGCGGCGTGAGGTGTCCTCGGAGGCCTCGTCGAGGAGGCCGTCTTCCGAGCGATCGTCGTTCAGGCCTTCGGCTTCCTCGGCGGCCGCCAAGGCAGCGCGCCGGGCAGCGGCGATAAAGTCCGCCTTCGTGTTGTCGTCGGCCGCATTCGACTTGGCCTCGGCCTTCTGGTTGCGGACGCGCTCGAGCAACGCGGCGATGTCCGGTCCGCCGGAGCCGATTGCAAGCGGGCGGTTCGCCTCCTCGCTTTCGAGTGCATCGGCGGCATCAAGCGCCGGCGACTCGTGCAGATCGTCTGTATTGGGATTTGCCGCGCTGTCGTCGAGTTTATCCTCGGCGTCGTACCAGCTCGGACTGGTCGCTTGCTGCTCCGGCTTCTGAACGTCACGCTTCTTAAATCTACGAGAAAGAAGCGCCCGCAGCCCGCCGGGGCTAGCGCTTACCTCGCGCTCCTTATGGTCGCCTGCCGGCTGGTCGCCGGTCGGCTGGTCGCACTCGTGCTGGTCGCCTGCGGGTTGATCGCCATCAGCGTCGTCTGCCACGTCCACGGGTTCGGGCTGCACATAAACTGCGCGGGCTGCGTAGCCCGTGTCCGACATATCAACGGGGTGCTGTTCGTCGTTTGTCTGCGGTTTCTCGAAGTCACGCTCGATGGCGTCGATCCGGTCGACGAGGCGGCTGAGTGCGGCGTTGACAGCTTCATAGAAGTCTGTCGAACGGACATTGTTGTCGTTTGACAGAATCTGAAGCCGATCGAGCTCCTCGGTAAGGCGCGTAACGTGCTCGCTTTGGCTGTAGTCGCCCTGTGCAAGCATTTGTCGGACGGCTTCCTCGGCCGCGCTTTTGGCGGCGAAGAAAATCTGTTCGGCGTTTTCGTCGACCTTCCGTTCGAGTTCATCGAGCCGCCGTTCCATTTCAGCGGGTGAGTTGAAGCTCTCCGAGTTGAGAAAATCGGTGAGGCGGCCGACCTGGTTTTCCAGATTGGCAATCGCCTCGCCGTCCTCATAGGGCTGGGAGAGCTGTGTCTCGATACTGACCGCGAGTGCGGCCAGCCGCTCTTCGATGGCGGCCATGTCCTTGTGTGAGACGCGATTCTGCTCGGCGAGTTCATCGAGCCGCTCATTCAGACGGCCAATGTGATCGACGAACTGAGCGTCGGGTTCAGTGGTGGCCATCGCATCGATGCGTCCGGTCAGCTCGGCAAGCTTCTCGGCGAGCATCGAAACCGTTCCGTCCGAAGCGATCTCGTCGACGCGTTCGGCGAGAGCGTGCATCCGCGCTTCGATCCGCTCTATTGGCGCGAGATCGATGCTGGGCGGGTTGGAGGCGAGATTGGCAATCGCCAGATTTATTTCATCGAGTCGGGTGTCTATGTTGGCGAAGCGTTGGCTATCGCCGCTGTTTGAAACCACCTGATCAGAAATCGAGCCAATGACTTGAGAGAGCGACTCGATGCGGCGGTCGAGGTCATCGAAGGGTAGCTTGTCGGGAAGGCCGGCCAGCGCCTCTTCGAGTTGCGCGATCCGGTCGCCGATTTTGGCGATATTCTCTTCCGTCTCTTCGCGCGGCGTGAAGCGTGCCTCGACACCATTCCATAACGACTCGGCCGCATTGACGGAATGCTCGGACGCGAAGCTGCGCATCTGCTCGCGCAGCTTCTCCATCTCGGCCATCATTCGGTCAGTTAGCTCTGCAGTACGATCCTTGGCACCGACCTCCTCGACGAAACGTTTCTCGAAGTCCGCCCAACGCTGTTCGACAGCTCTCAACTGGTCTTCGCTGGCAAGCTTCGAGAGCGACTCGCGCAGGCGCTCGATTTCGGCTTTCAATTCGGCACGTTCGTCGGCTTCGCGAGGATCCCCATTGGCGACCGGTATGGCGCCGTCGAAGCGCTCAAACCGCTGCTGGCGGTGACGGCGCTCCATGAAGCTGTCGATGTCGTCGAGTTGCGCCCGCATGTCCGCAACGATGTTGTGGTCGACGCCGCTTCGGCCCATCTGGTCGAGACGATGGTGAAGGCGGGCTATCTCTTCGCGCACGATCGAAGGACGCGCGTTCTGGGTAATTGCACTCTGAAGGTCCGCGAGAGCGTCGCGCATCTCCTCGACCTGTTGGGAGACGTCGGACGAGAGGTTGCGAGTCAGTTCCTCGCGCAGTCGCTGCAATTCGGATTTCAGATCGCCTACAGAAGCGCCGTCGTGCTTCGAAGCACGACGGTCGAAGCGGGATTCGTTGCCGGCGAACCCGACGGGCTTGCTTCGGCTGGGCTGTATCGGCCCGCGATCCGGTGAGCGTGAAGGTGTAGCTGAATTGCCAAAGGCCTGTTGGTCGAGGACTTTTTGTCGCATGACGATTTGAGACACTGCATCGGAAAGCTCGGGTCGGCTAGCGATGCTGCGGCCGTCTTCGATACGCCGCTGCGTACGTCCGACAAGATCCTGGATCTGCGATGGGCTCGATGAGGCGCCAGCGTCTCTCGCTCTGGCGACGCGATCGAGCCGGTCCTCTAGCGCCTCCAACGTGCGGCTTAGATCGGCCAGGGCCGCATGACCCTTTCCGCGCTGCCGGCCGCCAGATTTCTGTCCCATGAGTTCAGCCATATCGCTATCCCGGTCGGTCTATTCGAACGTTACGAAAAGCGCATGCATCGCAGCGTTCGGGGGTGTGGCCGACTTTCAGTCAACATGGTTAACGAACCGTTAAATCAGTCGCGCCTTCCCTTATGCCTATGATGCCGGGCAGGTGTGAGCCTTGACCTCTCATGGGAGCAGGCCACTCTTCCTGATCTGAAAAAGCTCGAGGCTTCGACTTTTTACCGCCTTGTTTTTGCACGTATCGTAACGATATGGGCGACTAAAGATCACGGGTGAATCATAAGTATGCCGTGGCTCCATAACTTCCGACGGACCTAACAATGGCACTAGCTCAAAAGACTCAACAGCCGCTCGAGGACGAGTCCGGCGCAGACGTAAACTTCCTGCTTGGAATTGAAGAGCACGAAGACGCCGAGCGGGATGTCTATCGGATTGGTGACTTGGCCCGGGAGTTTGGTGTCACGTTACGCACGTTGCGATTCTATGAAGACCGGGGTCTGCTGAGTCCGGAACGCAGGGGTACGACCCGGCTCTACAGCCGCAGGGACCGTGCCCGCCTTCGGCTCGTTCTCCTTGCGAAAGTGCTAGGGTTTTCGCTGACGGAAGCCCGGCAGTTGATCGATCTCTATCACCAGCCGGATGGCAAGCGGAAACAGCTCGAGCTCGCACTCGAACGTTTCGAGGAACAGCAGATCATCCTCCACGAGCAGAAGCGCGAAATCGAAGAATCGATCGCGGCCATGGACCTGACCATGAAGGTGGCGCGCGAGCGACTCTCCCAGCTGGAGAGTTGATGCCGAGGAAGCGCGGGGGGTCGAAGTGCAAGCTGGCCCCCGCAGACAGGCGGTCCCTAAGCCTTAGAGAGCGACCGGAAGTTGATCATGACATACAGCGGTCTCGTGTAAAGCGCGGCCGCTTTTTTGCTGTGCAGCTTCAGGGCGAAATCCATGGAGCCGGCAGCGGCCGCTTCCTGTGGCTTGGTTCGAGATCGAGGCGAGGGCTAAGGAACGCCCATCCGCCACCCAGTGGCTAAATCTGCCAGCTTGGTGGATCGCAGGGCCATTCTTCACAAAACCGTAGGAATTTGATCTGCGCGAATGGTATGCCCCGCCGCCGGTTCGACAGGCGATGGCCGGCGCATGCGGGAACCCTTTCAGACCTTCCGACCAGATCGCACGCGCCGATCCACTGCAAGGCTTGGTCGCTCGATCTATAAGATTGCGCGAAGGTGGGCGGAACGGTTTTCGCTGCTATTCCGTCGTCAGGCATCAGGTAGGGATGAGGCAAGGTCGGTCCACTAGGCCTCGCCGCGTGATGCGGGCAGCGGGAGGAGCTGCGTCGGAGCCGCCGGAACGGCTCTCAAGCTGACCTCAGGCTAAACCGTTCATCTTCAAACGGGTGGCTTTTTCGCTGTGCCTCGTGGCAAACTTCGGGGCAACGGTAGATCAAGACTGTTCCATATTGAGGCAACCGTAGCATCGTAGCGTTTTCCGTAAGTAGTTCACGTGCCTTACTTCCGTGAGGCCGGATTGGGTCGGTCAGTGCTGTGACCGACAGAGAAGGCGCATGCGAGAAGCGGGTGTCCGGGTAGGCATGGTGGGAAGAGGATGAACGAGCCGAAGACTGGTGCGCACAGCCGCCCGAACGAGGAAATGATCCGGGATCGACTGAGAAACCGTCGCAGTTTGTATGAACTGCAACGGACCTCGGGTCCGTCCTATCAGCGGTGGGGCCGATCCTTCTTCGAGGAGCCGGAAGATATTTCGCGGGCCGCACCGATCTGGCAGCGCTATCCGATCTTCGGTTTCATGGCCGGCGCGTTCTGCCTGTTTGCGATAATCGGTGTTGGCGCCGTACTGGCGACGAACTGGTCGCAGATTGCGAGCCTTATCGGTCTGGAACGGCAGTCGATAGCTGGTCACGCAGTCGTCGATATCGCGGCGAGCGAGCATGCGGCCGGCGAAGAGCGCGCGGATGTGGCCGGGCTGATTGCGCGGCTTTCGCGCGATGACGCAGATATAGTTAAATCAAAACCCGTCGAAGCACGGCACGAAGCACCGATCGACCCCCCTGCGGAGAGGGAACTCGGGGTCGCCGAGGTTCAGAAGAGCGCACAGGCCGAAATCACAGTGACACGTCGGTCGGGAGGGCCGGAAACGAAAATCGCGGTCGAGCGACTGAGTACCACCCTGCCGGGGGACAAGTCGGCGAGCGTCAAACCGGGCGTCGACGGTGACCTCGTGACGGGTGGCATAAAGCCAGCGTCGGACGAGACGAGTGTCCTTTCGTTGCTTGATCGCGCCAAGGCGATCGAAGCGAAAACCGGAACGGTCTGGCCTGGTCTTCTTGCTGGATTTGCGGAAGAGGTCCAAGCACTTCGCCTCGATGAGCGCATTACCGCAGCGATCGCGCCCCCAATGCGCGAACGCGGAATGCAGGTTCCGGTGCCGGCATTTAAAGCTGATCTTGCGCGAGATGCGGATACTGCCGATGCCGGTACGAAGCCTATAGGCGAGCTTCCCGACGGCAGATTTCAGGCCGGGCAGCCGGGCTTTGCGAAGACGCACGTGAATATGCGCGACGCGCCAGAGATGGACGCTGGAATCCTGACCGTGCTGTCCGAAGGCGCTCCGCTCACGGTCATGGAATGTGGCGAGTGGTGCAAGGTACGGTTCGAGGCAAGCGAAGGTTATGTCTATGGCACCTATGTCGGAACCGGCGAACCGGCGGATGCCTTGGCTGGAGAGGTGGGCGCAGACACCCTCTGAACGGTCCGCAACCTGATGTCGGCCGCCCCTATATTTACGTGAGTGTTCGACTTCCCGGTCGAGGCTGAATGTGTGGGACCGGAAGCGTGCTCAGCGCCGCTCGGTCTATCCGAACAAACCCTTCTTTTCGGCTGTGGGTTCGGCGACCCTACGCCCGCTTTGGCCTAGTGTGTCGGCAACGCGAGCGCCACGCTCACCGATAGGACTGGGTGGATACGCAGTCGTATCGTGGGCGGTCTGATGCTCCATTTCGGCATTCACTTCAGCGCCGATGATGAAGATGACGGAAGAGACCCAGACCCACATCATGAAGCCGATGACCGCCCCGAGCGAGCCGTATGTCGCGTTGTAGTTGGCGAAGTTCTGGAGATACCAAGAGAAGCTGATCGAAGCGACGAGCCAGACGAAGGCAGTGAGGAACGCACCGCCGATCACCCATTTCCAGCGAGCCCGCTTGCGGCTGGGTCCGTATCGATAGATCGCTGCAATCGCCGCCACTATCAAGAGGAAGACGACCGGCCATCGCAGGGCAGCGATGAAGATCTCGGAGAAGGTTTGCAGGCCGAGAATTTTCATGATCGCGGGAATGACGCCGATCGCCGTGATGAGCACTATGCCCACGATGATCATGCCGATGGTAAAGCAGAATGCGACGGCGTTGAGCTTCAGGAAGCTGCGCTGCTCAGTCTCGCCGTAGGCGACGTTCATCGCCTCGAACAGCGTCTTGATGCCATTGTTGGCGCTCCACATCGCAAAGAGAAATCCGGTCAGGAAACCGACGGAGAGAGAGGCTGGGTCCTGGCGGGCAAGTGTGTCGAGTTGACTTTCCAGAAGCTCTGTTCCGGCCTGTGGCAGGAATTGGCCGATGAAGGCGATATGATCGGAGATGGTCGCGGGATCGCTGACGAAGCCATAGAGCGAGACGAAGACGGCAAAGGCCGGAAAAAGAGCAAGTAGCAGGTAGAAAGTCGCACCAGCTGCGATCAGCATCACCCGGTCCTCGAAGAAGGAGGAGTAGAGTCTGAGGCCGATGTCCTTCCAGCCTTTCAGTGGAATATCGAGTGGTCCTTCCGCATCACGGCCGCGGCCGGGTTCACTCGCACGCCTTCGCGTTTCTTCGTTTGTATAAGGGCTGAACCGTCCGACCATCGCGTTTCCGAATATCCCTTCTCCTGCCGAATTCATGTCTGGCGGGGTCTTCGCCTTGAATGCCTCCCTTGGAAGCAAGTTCCCTGCAAAGGTGCCTGCTAGGTCTCGAACAGCCGATACGCCGCAGACGACAAACGGCTTTAGACAAGACGCGCGGTAATAGAGGCTTCTCTTGAGATGCTGGTTCTTTTCGCACGATCAGAGCGATGTCTGGTTTGCGACGAGCAACCTCGGTCTGTTTCCTACTGCGGAATGTAATTTCCTTACGATGGCGAGTTAGGTTTGCCGGCCTACAGGGCATTTTGAGGCTAATTTTGTGGACAAGAGCTGTACGAGAGTCTATGAAAGAAGGATAATTTTCCTTTTGCGACGCTGACAACGATGCCCATGTTTTCACACGACGAGATCTGGTCGGCGATCGACGCTTTGGCGAAGCGCAACGGCCTTACGCCATCCGGGCTCGCCAGAAAGGCTGGCCTCGACCCGACAACGTTCAACAAGTCCAAGCGGCAAAGCACCGATGGGCGACCCCGCTGGCCCTCCACCGAATCGCTTTCCAAGATTTTCGAAGCGGTGAACTCGTCCTTTGGCGACTTCGCACAGCTCGTGTCCGGTGACGATGCGGAATCGGACTCGAAAGTTCGCTCAAAACCGGTTTCGGTTCCACTGCTCGGTTTGGCGGAAGCTGGAGGCGGTGGGTTCTTCGACGATGCGGGATTTCCGGCCGGTCACGGCTGGGACGAGATTACGCTTCCCGATGGAAAGGACGAACCGATGTATGCGCTCGAAGTGTCCGGCCGTTCGATGGAGCCGCTCTACCGGGAGGGTGATCGTATCGTGGTATCGCCGACGGCTTCCGTACGGCGCGGCGACCGGGTTGTCGTGAAGACGCGCGAGGGCGAGGTGATGGCGAAAATTCTTCAGCGCCAGACTGCGCGCACGATCGAACTCTCTTCGCTGAATCCTGACTTCCCGTTGCGCCAGTTCGCCGTCGAGGAGATCGACTGGCTTGCGCGCATCGTATGGGCTACCCAATAAGCGTCGGCCGCGATGCGAAAGGCCGTCTCCAGCCTCATCACCGCTATCGGCCTCCTCGTTCTGGCCGCCGGGCTCTTGCTCCTCGTTCCCGACACACCGCCCGTGCATCTGGAAACCGTCGAACAAGGTGCTGACGATCCCAAAGACGGACAGATTGAGACGAGCCCGACGGAGGACGGGAATGAAGTCGGCACTTCCCAGCCCGTGAGGGAGGCACGAACCGTCTATGGCCGACAGAGAGACGAGGAACCGCTTCGCCGGGTTGCGCCACGCAAGCCGCTTTCAGATCTCGCGGCGCCAGAGAACGAACCCGATCCGATCAAGCGTCGACTTCTGCCGCGGCCGGTCGCGGTCGATGCGGGGCGTTTGAAGATCGGACAAGCAACTGTCGTGCTGCCTGGCATAGACGCACCTGATGCCGACGCGCGCTGCGACAGCGGCGGCCGATCGTGGCCTTGCGGCGCGCAGGCCCGGACGGCCCTCCGCGCCTATTTGCGAGGCCGCTCTGTGGAGTGCATGACGCCAAGCGACTTCGGTGAACGCAACGAGACTGTCACCTCGACCTGTACGCTTGCCGGCGAAGATGTTGCCAGATGGATCGTTGCAAACGGTTGGGCCCGCGCAATGGCGGAAGGACCCTATGCCGAACTCGAAAACGAAGCGCGTCAGGCGAAGCGGGGGCTCTGGCGTTAGTCTTGATCGGCGTCAAGAAAATTTGCCGGCGAGGGCATCCGCGATCATCTTGCGGGTCTCGGCAATCCCGTAGAGTGCGATGAAGGAGCCGAACCGCGGTCCCTTCTCCTGGCCGAGTAGGACCTGATAGAGCGCCTGAAACCATTCGCCGGAAACGCCCGGTCCGCCGTCGGGGCCCGTTTTCTTTGCATCCTGATAGCGCTCGATCGGCCGAGCTACGTCGAGGAGGGCGTTCTGGATCGTCGCCGCATCGGCGTCGGCCGGCAGGTCGGCCAGCTTGGAGTCGAACTTTTGAAGGGCATCGCGCTCGACGGCGTCCGGCGCGCGGAAGCGCTTCGTCGGTTTGACGAAGTCGTCGTAGTAGCGGATCGCATAACTGACGATTTGGTCGAGTTCGGGATCGCTCGCCGGCGTCACGCCCGGATAATAGCGCGAAATGAAGCCCCACAGGGTTTCCGCATTGGAGGCGTTTGAAGCCGAGACGAGATTGAGCAGCATCGCGAAGGGCACCTTGATGCCCTCGGTCGGCGGATTGCCCGAATGGATGTGCCAGACCGGGTTTTGAAGCTGCTGCTTCGGCTCCTGCCGCTGATAGGCCGAGACGAACTGATAGTAGTCATCGACCGCCTTCGGGATCACGTCGAAATAGAGCTTCTTGGCCGCCTTCGGCTTATTGAACATGTAGAAGGACAGGCTCTTCGGCGAGGCGTAGGTGAGCCATTCGTCGATTGTCAGGCCGTTGCCTTTCGACTTGGAGATCTTCTGGCCGCCGTCGTCGAGGAAGAGCTCGTAGTTGAAGCCTTCCGGCGGCGGGCATCCGAGGGCGCGGCAGATCTTCGAGGAAAGGTTCACCGAGTCGATGAGATCCTTGCCGGCCATCTCGTAATCGACCCCGAGGGCCGCCCAGCGCAGCGCCCAGTCTGCCTTCCACTGGCACTTCACCGCACCGCCTGTGACAGGCGTTTCCATCTGCTCGCGGGTGTCTGGATCCAGATATGTGATTGTGCCCTTCTCGACGTTCCGATCGACCATCGGTACCTGAAGCACCACTCCGGTGACCGGATGGACCGGCAGGAAGGGTGAATAGGTCTCCCGGCGCTCGGGGCCGAGCGTCGGCAAGATGATCTCCATCACGTCGTCGTAGACCGCAAGCATCTTGAGAAGAGTATCATCGAGGCGGCCAGAGGCGTAGTAATCGGTAGCGGAAGCGAACTCGTATTCGAAGCCGAACGTGTCCAGGAAGGAGCGCAGCCGAGCATTGTTATGCGCGGCGAAGGATGGGTATTCGTTCGAGAACGGGTCCGGAATGCGCGACAGCGGCTTGCCGAGATGCTGGAGCATCATCTCCCGGTTCGGAATGTTCTCCGGCACCTTGCGAAGACCGTCCATATCGTCGGAAAAGCAAATGAGTTTGGTGGCGACCTTGCCTTCGGTCAAAACGGAGAACGCGTGACGCACCATGGTCGTCCGGGCGACCTCGCCGAAGGTGCCTATATGCGGCAAGCCAGATGGGCCGTAGCCAGTTTCGAACAGCACCGTTTCCGGCATTCCTTCCGCCTCGAACCGTTTCAGAAGCTTGCGGGCCTCTTCGAAGGGCCAGGCGTTCGACTGGAGCGCGAGTTCGGCAAGGTGCGAAGTGACGGGCGGATTCATGGCAGTCTGTTCGTCCGGTTTTCGTTGGAAGAGCGCGAACGCCGAAGAGAGCCGTTGAAAACGGCGGCCCGGTCCGTGCTTCGCGCACGGGCTTATGAGAAACCGAACGGGGAAGCAAATCTGGCAGGAGAGCCGCTGCCGCGCGATCTGGCAGCACGCGACCTTGTGCGCTTCAGCTTCGTTCCCTAGCTTGGAGCCGTCAAGGGCGGCCGGGAAGAAGGGGAAGCCGATGTCCGACGGACATGCTCAGGATGCTCTGATCCAGCTGATGCTGGCTGCGGCGGCGGCAGACGGTGCAATCAGCGACAAGGAGTTGAGGGAAGTCGATGAGCTGATCTCCTTCCTGCCGGTCTTCGAGGGCTTCGCTCGCGAGCGGCTTCCCGAAATCGCCGATCAGAACGCCAGGATGCTCTCTGCCGACGACGGCATCGACGCGATTGTCGAAAACCTGATCGCGAAAGTTCCGACCCGTCTCTACGAAACGGCCTATGCGCTCGCCGTCGAAGTGATCTCGGCGGATGTCCACGCTACGCAGGCCGAATTGAGGCTACTGGAAATTCTGCGCGATGCCTTCGACATGGACCGCCTGACGTCCGGGGCGATCGAGCATTCGGCTCGCGTGCGCTATCGCCGGCTGAACTGAGTTTCGAACAGTGTCGCCATACCCGCCTACCAGGGATTGACCGGGAAATAGCGCAGGAGAAGTTCGGAGAACGTACCGTTTTCGACGATCTGTACGAGCGCGTAGTCGATGGCTTCGGCGAGTTCGGAATCCTCTGCCCGCACGGCTACGGAGAGGCCTTCGCCGAGGTACTGGTTCGACAGGAAGGGTCCGTCGGAGAACATGCAGCAACCGTCGGCTCTTGGGCTTTCGAGCCAGAACGAGAGGCTGATCCCGTCTCCGAAATAGGCGTCCACCTCGCCGGATTTTACGGCATCGAGGGCGGTCGTGCGGTCGTCGAAGACCCGGGCCTGGGCATCAGGAAAAAAGGCGCGAAACATCGCTTCATGAGCGCTGCCACCGTCCAATCCGATCACCCGACCTGAAAGGTTGGCTGCGATAGGGGCCGCGATCGGATCTTCCTTACGCGTGACGAAGCGCGCCGGAAAGCGCAGATAGGACTGTGAAAATGAAAGCCGGTTGCGGCTTTGTGGGTCAATGGCAATGCCGGCGATGATCGCCTCTCCGCGTTTTTCGAGCAACGCTTCCTGGAGTTCGCCGAAGGGCAAAGCTTCGATTTGGCAGATCGGCAGGACATCGAGCTCGACGCATATTGCGCGGGTGAGGTCGATGTTGAAACCGACGAGGCGTCCACGGGCATCGAGAAAATTGAAGGGCGGGTAATCGGTCGCCGTGAGAAACCGAAGGCGTGACAAATCCGGAAGTTCGGGCTGAGTGAGGCGCTGGCGCTGATCGATGAAGCTCGGGAGGTTGACGTCCTGGCTTCTCGACGGACCGGCCGATGCCGTAATTGCGACACATAAGACGAAAAGTAGGCGAATACGCGACGCAAGGTCGCAAATCTCGCGTATTTGGATGTACATCTTTTCTTTGATTCCGCGCATTCTTCAACCTCAGCGGTCTGTTCGGCGTTTTTCGATGAGACCGCGATGGTGGGGGCATCGGTGGTATATTCGGTTGATGTTGTCGAGTCTCTTGCTGCAACAGGCCGCAAGATCATTTCACCGGGTTCAAGCGAGAGGCCAAGGCGCGGTCCGGACGGGCTCGTTGATCTTCAGAAGATATCGGGCAGCCCCGCCGTTGCTGAAAGTTTCGAGCCGCTCTCCGAGCCGGTCGTCAAGGCGCTTATCTCGCGTCTGGGCCTTTCGGATGACGAGGCACGGGAAGCATGGGCAGTAGCGCGTAGGAACGGGACGGACATCGCCCGTGAACTGATTTTCAACGGGCGCATTTCCGAACGTGACTATGCCCATTGTGTTGCAGAGCAACTGGGCCTCGGCTTCGAACTTCCGCAGAAGAACGACGAAGTCGTCGCGGCAACAGGACACGCCACTCCGCCGTTCACCGGAGCACTATGGACCTGCGATTCGAGGTTGGAGACAAAGATCTTTCTTCGACCGAAGATCGAACAGCTGTCGGCCATCGTCCGTGCGCTGCAAGAACGTCCGTTGCTAGCTCGCAATTGTCGCGTTGCGACACTCTCTGCCATTCGCGATATTGAAGCGGCCAAGAGTGACGATGACCGCTTCGCCAAAGCGACGTTGAGCCTCTCCGCTGCCAGCCCCGAAAAGTCGGCCCGCGCAGTCCTGACTGGATGGCAGGGGTTCGCAATGGGTGCCATGGCCTTCGTGCTTGTCTGGTGGGTGATGTCGTCATTTTGGCAGGTCGCGATGACCTTTCACCTGCTGAGTGCCTTCTGCTTCATCCTCTGGATATGCCTACGCTCCGTTGCCGCCTTCGGAAGGCAGGATGGAACGATCGCATCTGAGCTGAAAAGCGGTCCGAACAAAGGTGGGGGAACTCGACCTGCGCCGATCTACTCGGTGGTCGTCGCGCTCCACAAAGAAACGGAGGTTGTAGCCCGTCTGGTTTCCGCACTCGACAATCTGAAATGGCCAAAATCCTGCCTCGAGGTTTTCCTCGTTTGCGAAGCGGACGATCATGCGACGGTTGCACTCTGCCGGAAGCATACCGAGGGCAAGCTGCAGTATCGGGTGATCCTCGTGCCGCCCGGCAATCCGAGAACGAAGCCAAAAGCCCTCAATCATGTTCTGCCCATCGTGGCAGGTGATTTTCTCGTTCTCTATGATGCCGAAGACGAGCCGCATCCCGGGCAGTTGGAGGAAGCATACGACCGATATCGCGCCTCAGACGCGAGGCTCGCCTGCCTTCAGGCGCCTCTTGTCATTCGCAACGGAGACCGGAACTGGCTGACATCGATCTTCGCGATGGAATATGCAGGCCTGTTTCGGGCTTTCCTGCCTTGGCTGGCCAGGCACCGTCTTCCCATCCCGCTCGGGGGCACAAGCAATCATTTCAAGGTCGCGGTATTGCGCGAGGTCGGCGGTTGGGACTCGCATAATGTGACCGAGGACGCCGATCTCGGGATGCGCTTGAAACGGGCGGGCTACGACATCGAGACGATCTCCTCGCCAACCCTCGAAGACGCCCCCGAGACCGTTTCGGTCTGGGTGCCGCAAAGGACACGATGGCTCAAGGGCTGGGTTCAGACTTATGCCGTACACATGCGCCATCCGATGCTTCTGATGCGGGAACTCGGCGTCAAACGCTTCGTCGTTTTTCAGTTGCTCTTCCATGGCATGATCACTGCAGCGCTTCTGCTTCCGCTGGCGTTCGGCCTGATCGGTTTTACGATCTGGCTGCAGTGGTCGACAGGTTGGGAGCGGACCTCCGCAACAGCGCTCCTCGTTCTCGATCTTGCGATCTTCGTCGGCGGGTATCTCAGCTTTCTTGCGCTGACACTTCGGGGAATGGGCACCTCCGAGCTACGCCCTTGCGTGAAGTGGCTGCCGTTCGTTCCGATCTATTGGCTGTGTGTGTCAGTCGCCGCCTACCGCGGGCTATTCCAGCTGTTCAAGAATCCGCATGCCTGGGAGAAGACGGCGCATGGTCTCGCATCGCGCGCCGACAAACTCGACCCTCGGCACCGAATGGAGCCGATCTTCGACATCGCCGTGCCGGGTGAGCTTAGGTCGGGGCAGCGTTAGTTCATCTGCGAAAGCCAAGCAGTGAAGTGTGCTGTAGTTTATCGACCAATCCAGCGCGTAAATGACGCGTCAGGCGATCGGCGAGTTATCGCCAGACGCCGTAAATAGTCTCTGGTTTCGGCGAAACTCTCGAGGTTGGGCACCGAAGGAAGCCCCGAGTCCGTGATGCCATGGAGGCGACTTCAGCCTGCATGCTCTACGGAATGGCAGGCGGCCCTTGCCATATCCTGATGGAGGGCCGAGTTCAGCTTTCGGAGCGCCTCGTTGTCTTCACGCAGACGCGAAATCATAGTCGCGACGTCGTGGTCCAGCGCAACAGATTCTAGACCCGGCTCTTGCACACGGGAGGTCGTCACTTCTTCATTCGTCATGATGAAGGCCTCGTGCCGCTGGCGACGATGTCCCCCTCGTCGCCTGATCCAACGACCCTACAACATTAACGCTGTCCGCGCGAGCGAAAGCTTTGCTGCAGTGCTATAAATATCGTTCATCTTCGGGCTATCGCACGCCTCGCCAATCGACGTTTCCATCGATTTCACCGCTGGACTCGCTATGTTTCCAGACCTGTTCGACAGGCGCGCGGGGCTATTAAAGTGGCGAGCATTGGCTACCGAATGATCGTTCATGGTCGGGTCCAAGGTGTTGGCTTCCGCGACTGGACGCAGCGAATGGCCCAATCTCATGGGGTGTCAGGCTGGTGCCGGAACCGGCGCGATCAAACGGTCGAGATATCGGTATCGGGAAACCGCGAAGCCGTCGAAGCCTTTCGGGACGAAGTCGAAAATGGCCCGTCGATGGCCAAGGTCGAACGGGTGGAGGCGAGCGAGTCCGAAGAGCGGCATTCGGGCGCCTTCGAGATCCGGCCGACCGCCTGAGCGGTCATGCCGGGTCGGGTAGGCCAAGTTTCGACGTTGCCCCGAAGATCGTCTCGAAATGGCGTCGCAGCAGGATGTCGACCTCCGGCATAGAGACGACATGTCCGAGGTCGGCGAGGCTCGTGACGCCGTGATTACGCACGCCGCAGGGGACGATACCCGAAAAATGGGTGAGGTCCGGATCTACGTTGAGCGAGATGCCGTGAAAGGTCACCCATTTGCGGACCCGGATACCGATGGCGGCGATCTTGTCCTCGGCTGACGATCCGTCCATGAGCGGCGGCCGTTCGGGCTGCTCAACCCAGACGCCGACACGATCCTCGCGGCGCTCTCCGACGATCTGAAATTCCCTGAGTGTAGAAATGATCCACGCTTCGAGAGCGGCGACAAAGGCGCGGATATCCTGACGTCGTCGTTTCAGATCGAGACAGACATAGGCGACCCGCTGGCCAGGCCCATGATAGGTGTATTCGCCGCCGCGCCCGGCTTCATAGACGGGAAAGCGTGTCGCATCGACCAGATCGGCGGCGTTAGCCTTCGTTCCGGCGGTATAAAGCGGCGGATGTTCGACGAGGAAGACAGTCTCCGGGGCCGCTCCGGCGTCGATCTCGGCGACCCGTCGGTCCATCAAGGCCAGAGCTGTGGCATAGTCGGTAAGACCGTCGAGAATTGTCCAGCCGACGGGTGGTGCGCCCTCTGCAGCGAAAAACGTCGTTGTCAACGTCGCGAGACGCGGGGCGGGCGATGGCGCAAAGTTGGCTGTCGTTACGGTCATGCGGCGCAAGATAGGCCGATTGCGCGGGCTCCGACAGGGGACCGGCGGCCTAGCCGAAACGCGGTCGCAAGGGTGACCGAGAAACGATTGCAAAGCGGCGACGATGGCACTTGCGGGCGGCAAGAACTCTTGTTACATGCCCGCTCACCGAAGCCGAACCAGCGCTTCGGACACGGCGTGCGGTCGTGGCGGAATTGGTAGACGCGCAGCGTTGAGGTCGCTGTGGGGCAACCCGTGGAAGTTCGAGTCTTCTCGACCGCACCATTATTCCTTGAAGTATCAATAGAGACGTCCGCACGTGCGCAAAGCGTGGTTCGCGCAGGCCTTCGAGAGGCCTTGTGAGAAAGCCGTCCCGCGTAGCGCCGCGTCCTTCTCAAACCTTTTCCTGACCTGCGAATCCCTCTAGAGCCTTTTACGAATGCCGGGCGAGTGCCGCACGGCCGGGCAGGGAGGGTGCCATGGCTGAAACTTTGGAGACCCGGCGCAGGTCCGATCAGGCACGCGATCTCGGCATCTACGACGAGGACGGTTTCGTCGATAGCGATTTTCTGAAGCGCATCGAGGCGCTGGTCGAGGCCGAGGACGCCGCGACGCTAAAATCGCTCGTCGAGCCGCTGCACGAGTCCGAACTCGGCGACATCCTCGAAACTGTCGATGCCACGCCGCGCCAGGGGTTGGTGAGTCTGCTCGGCGAGGATTTCGATTATGCGGCGCTGACGGAGGTCGACGAGGCAATACGTCTCTCGATTGTCGAGGCAATGCCCAACCCGCAGATCGCGGCGGCTCTCGGCGAACTCGATTCCGACGATGCTGTCTATATTCTGGAAGACATCGAGGAGGAGGATCGCAAGGAGATTCTCGCGGCGCTCCCCTTCCGCGAGCGCATGCGGCTGCGGCGTTCGCTCGAGTATCCGGAAGAGTCGGCAGGCCGGCGCATGCAGACGGAGTTCGTCGCGGTGCCGCCTTATTGGTCGGTGGGCCAGACCATCGACTACATGCGCGAGGACGAAGACCTTCCGACCTCCTTCGCGCAGATCTTTGTTGTCGATCCGATGCTGAAGCTGATCGGCGCTGTGGAACTCGACCGCATTCTCCGGGCTAAACGCCCCGAGAAGATCGAAGACATCATGCACGATACGCGGCACGCGATCCCGGCCGAGATGGACCAGGAAGAGGCTGCTCAGATCATCGAACAGTACGACCTGCTCTCGGCGGCGGTCGTCGATCAGGGCGAGCGGCTCGTCGGCGTTCTGACCATCGACGACGTGATCGACATCGTTCAGGCCGAGGCCGAAGAGGACATCAAGCGTCTTGGCGGCGTCGGCGACGAAGAGATTTCCGATACCGTCCTGACGGCGGTTCGATCGCGCTTCACCTGGCTGATGGTGAACCTCGCGACGGCGATACTTGCCTCGCTGGTCATCGGGCTGTTCGACGCGACGATCCAGCAGATGGTGGCGCTCGCGGTGCTGATGCCGATCGTCGCTTCGATGGGCGGTAATGCGGGGACGCAGACAATGACCGTGGCAGTGCGGGCGCTCGCCTCGCGGGATATCGACCTTCGAAACGCGGGGCGGATCATCCGGCGCGAGAGCCTGATCGGCCTTCTCAACGGTGTGCTGTTTGCCATCGTGATCGGTATTGTTGCGGCAGTCTGGTTTCAGAATCCGGGGCTCGGCCAAGTGATCGCGATCGCAATGATCGTCAACATGATCGCTGCGGCGCTCGCCGGGATACTCATCCCGCTGGTGCTCGACAATCTCGGTGCCGATCCCGCGCTCGCTTCTGGCACCTTCGTGACGACAGTTACGGACGTCGTGGGCTTCTTCGCCTTTCTCGGCCTAGCGGCCTGGTGGTTCGGGCTGGGATAGATCGCCGGCGATATTCGGAAAGCCCTTCCCGCTCGTATGGCGAATGCTCGATCGGTCAAATGCACTGCTTATTCGAGCGCTTCATTCGCGAGATTGTCCTTCTTGCAATTGAACTATTCGTTCGCCGAAGCAGTCAGAATTTGACTTAACCGCGCGTTTGACTTTTACGTAAGCCTGCGATCATGCGGCGGTTTGATCGGGAGCGTGAGTGGCGGCGATGAGCGATTTCTATTCAATTACCGAGCTCACGCGGGAATTCGACATATCCACGCGCACTATTCGGTTCTACGAGGACGAAGGGTTGATCCATCCAGTCCGGCGCGGGCGAACGCGACTCTTCCGTGCCTCCGACAGGACTCTCCTTCGCAACATTCTGAGGGGCAAAAGGCTCGGCTTCTCGATTGCTGAATTGCGAGAGATTGTGGACATGTACAAGGCGCCGCCCGGTGAGGCGGGTCAGCTGAACTCGATCATCGTCAAGCTGCGCGAGAGGCGGACCGAACTCGAACTAAAACGGCGCGACATTGACGAACTGCTGACCGATCTCGATGCCGCAGAGGAAGCTTGCCAGGAGCGCCTTTCCGAAATTGGGGAGCCGCCGACGCGCCAGTAAACGCAGTCGAACTCACGCGTCCCAGCTTCACTGAGCTTCCTGACTGCCCATGAACGATTCGAACGAGCAGCGCTCGGTGATCTGACCGACGCTTTGCCTCTGAGTCTCGTCGAGCCCTCCAGCCATCAATGCGGCGAGTAAGTCATCAGCGACAAGAGCGTCACGCGCGCAGCCGCAGTAGCGCGCGCAGAACGCTTCGTCCTGCGTGGCAAGGCAGGTCTGCCGACAGTCGCGTGCGAAGGACGCCTCAGGATCGGGCGGAGCGACAAACGTCGTCAGGAACACAAGTCCAAACAGGATCGGCTGGTGGAGGAGGTAGAAGGCGAGCGAATGACGGCCGAGCACTGCGGTCCAGCGAAGCGGCCCGAGATAAGTATCGGTGCTCCGGACAAAGCGCAGAAGTTGATGGTCGACCGTCGCCCGCCCCGCCGCAATCCCTAGAAGCGCCACGCCGAAGAACGGGAAGACCGGCACGAAGTCGTTCGAGAAGGGTGCTTTCTCGTTGAGCCCGATCCAGACGAGATAGGCCGGATCGAGAGCCGCGCTCCGGAAGAAAAGCGGAAGCACGATCACGACGATGCCGAGGGCCAGGGTAAGCGGCCACGGCATACGGATGAAGAGAAGCCCGGCCAAAGATGCGAAAGCGATGTGGTGGAGAATGCCGAAGAAGACGAAGCTGTCCGGCGTTACGACCATGGTCACGACGGTGATCGCGAGAGCGCTTGCGATAATCTGTGCGAGGCGTATGCCGAACGGGCGCCAGCGGATGCCCTTGGCGTGCGCGAGGATCAGGCTGAAGCCGACGAGGAAGAGAAAGCTCGAGGCGATGCAGCGCGCGAAGACCATCCAGCCACCGCTGGTCGCCATACCTCGGGTGACGTAGCCGAAATTGTCGAGATCCCAGGCGAAGTGGTAGATCGCCATGGCGATGAGCGCGATCGCCCGCGCGACGTCGATTGTGTCGATACGCCCGCGTTCGGCTGGCGCCGATTCGGCGGCTATATTGCTGGCGTTCGACGTAGAATTTCGCTTCAGGTCCGTCATAGCGCCTGGTTCTCGTTCTGGACCGATCCGGCCTTTGCCTATCTTCTTTGCGAGGAAGCCGGAAGCCCCGGCGAAAACCAACCGGATACGAGACTACTTCATGAAAAAGATCGAGGCGCACGGCGCGTCCATCCCCGCCCTCGGGTTAGGTACCTACACGCTCAAGGGGCAAACGTGCACCGACATCGTCGCAAAGGCGATCGAGGTCGGCTATCGCCACATCGACGATGCTAAAATGTACGACAACGAACGGGAGGTCGGCGAGGGCATACGCCAGAGTGGAGTCGCCCGTAACGACCTCTTCGTCACGACCAAGGTCTGGTGGACCGATATTTCCCGCGAGAAGTTGCTCGATTCTGCGCGCCGGAGTATCGACGATCTCGGCATCGGGGCCGTCGATCTCATGCTTATCCACTGGCCCAATCCGGACATCGCGCTCGAGGAAAGCATCGACGCCCTGAACGAGACGATCTCCGAAGGGCTCACGAAGTTCATCGGGGTCGCGAATTTCCCGAGTGCGCTGTTTCGTGAGGCGGCATCCATGTCGAATGCGCCGCTTGTCTGCAATCAAGTCGAGTACCACCCGCACCTGAGCCAACGCAGCGTTCACGAGGCATGCCGAGCTAACGATGCGGCGATAATCGCCTATTCGCCGATCGGCAAGGGCGGTGACCTTCTGAAGGCGGAACCGATCCTGCGGGCGGCTGAAGCGCATGGCAAATCGCCGGCGCAGATCGTTCTCGCCTGGCACATGAGCCAAGACGGCGTCGGTGCGATCCCGCGCACCTCGAATCCCAATCGTCTTAGTGAGAACATCGACGTCTTCGACATCGCGCTCACGCCTGAGGAGACCGAGGCGATCTCCGCTCTGCAGAGCCCGGACGGGCGCCTGATCGATCCCTCCTTCGCGCCGGTCTGGGATCGCGATTGATGGAGATGGAGCGGCTTGCGCGGCTCTGGCAGGACGTCCTCGACGAAGGTCAGAACGCGCTCGCCTTCTTCTACCAGCCGTCCCAGTTGGCACAGGTGGCGGCAGTCATCGTCTGCTACATCCTTGCGTTTCTCGCCGACCGGGCGACGCGCAAACCGATTGAGGACCAGGCACGGAAGATCAAAGGGGCGCCTGGCGTTCTGCGAATCGTTGTCGCCGTTCGGCGGCGGATGCGCCTCGTTTTCTTCGTCCTCTTTCTTTTCCTGACTACGCTGCTCGACGTCAGCGCGGGCGGGCCACGCAGCCAGATCGTCACGATCGTCTTCAATCTCGCGCTGGCGCTACTCGTCATCTCGGTCGCCTCGCGGCTGGTGCGCAACCGGCTCCTGTCACGGTCGATCACGTGGATCGCCTGGGGCACGGCCGCTCTTTCGATCCTCGGCCTTCTGCAGCCATTGACCCGAGTCCTCGATTCGGCGGCGATTTTCGTCGGAGAGAACCGAATCTCGGCGCTCGTCTTCATCAAGACGATTCTGGTTCTTGCCATAACGCTGTGGGTGGCGAGCCTCGTGGGGCGCTATCTCGACGGCCGGGTGCAGAGATCGGAGGAACTGACGCCGACACTTAGGGTGCTGATCGGCAAGTTCCTGAAGATCGGGCTGATCCTCCTCTCGCTCGCGATCTCGCTCGCCGCCGTCGGCGTCGACCTGACCGCGCTGACCGTCTTATCCGGTGCGATCGGCGTCGGCCTGGGCTTCGGTCTTCAGAAGGTGGTCTCGAACTTCATCTCCGGCATCATCATTCTCCTCGACCGCTCGATCAAACCGGGCGACACGATCTCGCTCGACAACACCTTCGGCTGGATCCGGGAACTGCGAGCCCGCTTCGTCTCCGTCGTCACGCGCGACGGGAAGGAATACCTGATCCCGAACGAGGACTTCATCACCAACAAGGTGATCAACTGGTCGTTCTCGAACGATCTCGTCCGCGTCGACGTGGAATTCGGCGTTTCCTACAATTCCGATCCGCATCAGGTGATCGAGATCGCTAAAGAAGCCGCGCTCACCGTTGATCGGGTCGTCGCCCATCGCGGCGTCGTGTGCTGGATGACCGCCTTCGGCTCCTCATCGATCGATTTTATCATCCGTTTCTGGATCAAGGATGCGCCGGCGGGTATCGTCAACGTGAAGGGACAAGTCTTGATCGCGTTGTGGGACGCGTTCAAAGAGGCCGGAATCAATATTCCATTCCCGCACCGCGAGATCATCATGCGCACGCCCGTCGACCTCGGTGTTTCCGACGCCGATCTCGAACTCCTCAGACGATCGCGTCGGGAGCCGGAGGACGGGTCGAGCGGCCAGTAACCAGGGCATGTTCTTCTATCTTGCCAAGATCGGCTGGTTCGTCCTTCAGCCGCTGGTCGCGATCATTCTCGTCGCATTCGCGGGTTGGATCGCCTTCCTGTTCGGGTTCCGCAGGACCGGAAAGAGCTTCTTCGTTCTCGCCGCGCTGTCGCTCGCCATCGTGAGCGTCTCGCCGCTGGGTCTCGCGATGACGGCATATCTGGAGAACCGCTTCGAACGACCGGTGCCGATGCCGGCCGAGGTGGACGGCATCATCGTCCTCGGCGGTGCGTTCGATACGCGCGTCGCCCGCACGCGAGGGGTCATCGAACTCAACGAGGCGGCGGATCGTGCGAGCGTGTCGGTGGCGCTGGCGCGGACCTATCCGGGGGCAGACGTCCTGTTTTCAGGCGGTGTCGCGGCGGCTTTTCGCGAAGATATTCCGGAGACCCAATCGGCCGAACAGTTCTATCTGGGCCTTGGCCTCGATCCCAATCGGCTGAAACTCGACGGCAAGGCGCGCGACACGTTTGAGAACGCCGTCTACGCCAAGGCGCTGGCCGACCCGCAGCCGGGCGAGACCTGGCTGCTCGTCACCTCGGCCTACCACATGCCGCGCGCGATGGGCTGCTTCAGAACCGTAGGGTTCGATGTCGTGCCGTATCCGGTGGACTATCGGACGCCCGAAGGCGCCGACGTCTGGCGACCGTCGACGGCGACGACGCGCAATCTCGAAAAGGTGCATTTCGCGATTCGCGAATATATCGGCCTAGCTGCATATTGGGCGGCGGGGCGGACGGACAGTCTGGTGCCGGGACCTGAGCCCAGCGTTCCGCGATAGCGGATCCTTTATCCGCCGTCCTTCGCTTCCATTCGGGCAATCGCCAGGCGGTAGATGCCCTTGAAGTCGTCCGGATCGACCGGCTTGCCCTTCCGCTTGATGACGATTCGGTCTGCCTTGGCGAGCCTGATCGCCTCTTGCCGGATCGCGGGCATCAGCTTGCGCCAATCTGCCTCGTTCGAACCAGCCAGCAGGCGGGCGACTTCGGTTGGGCAAGCAGTCTTCTTCGTACCGCGCTCGGCGCAAAGTTCGAGGATCGTCTGCGTAATATCGGCCTGTGTCGCGTCGCTCATTCGTTCGGCTTCTGGCTACTGAAATCGCGCAGCGCCTTGACCGCAGGCGACCGGAATTGCCGGTTGGCGATAATGGCGACGACGAACACGGTCGATGCGATAAGCACGTAGGGGCCGAGGAACCAACCGAGATAGGCCAGTGCGAAGAAGATGGCCCGCAGTCCGGCATTGAAATTGTGACCGGCGACGACGTTCATGGCGACGGCTCTGTCGAGCGCGTCCTTTGCGACTTCGGGCTCGGTCTCGGCGTCGGAACGCATGGGGAGCGCCCCGATCAGGATCGCGCAGTAATTGAACAGCCGATAGGACCAGGCGAACTTGAAGAAGCCGTAGGCGAAGATCACGACGAGGCCGAGAAGCTTGATCTCGACCAGCACCCTGTCTGCGGTTCCCGCAATGGAGATGTCGGCCGAGATCTCGGATATCACCTCGGCAGATCCCAGCAGCGCAAAGCAGCCACCGATTGCGAAGATGCAGGCGGAGGCGAAGAAACCGGTTCCCTGCTGAAGCGAGGAGAGTACGGCCGTATCGATCATCCTCAGATCGCGGGAAAGGGCGGTGCGGATCCAGCGGGCGCGCTCGCGGTTCATCAGCGAGGAAAGGCTCCTTCCAGATCGCGCCATCGCGTCGGTGATCCAGTTGTAGCCGATCCAGATGGCGAGGTAGACGGCTAGCGCCGCGATGTCGGTCCAGTCGGGAAACATCGTTCCTGAATAGCGATGCAGGAAGGTGACGGCTAGGCGGAAAACGCCGAGGCTTCACTGCCGGATCTTGCGACTTGCATAGCGGGTATGCGCAAGGCTTCTGGCTGCAACCAATTGACAAACATGGTTAATTCCGGGAAGGCCGGCCGCACAAGAGTGAGGTAAGGTCTTGCGCCTAGATTCTAGCGACACGCAAACCTGAGGCTCTTGCAGCACTCTGGATTAACGTCTAATTAACGGCTTCGCCGGATCTGCGCGGGGAAACGTAGATCGCCGGTTGGGGGTAGAATTTCTGGGGTTTCTGGACTCATGGACGATAGCGTTAATACCTCGCGCTGGGGTGTGACCGTTTGGACGGTTGCCGTGTTCGCAGCGTTTCTCGCACTCGGTTTTCTCTTCGCGGGTGGTGAGCCTGTCGCCGTGGCTGTCGCCGCTGGCTGAACGAAGAACTGGAAGCGTACGCTTCGCGACTGGGCAAGTCGCGGACTGCTTCGAACGAAGAGTTTTGACTTCCTACCATTCGACATTCGAAACCCGCTCTAAAAGGCTGCGGGTCCCTTAGTGGCGCTTCACCTCCTTAAGCTTAGCGTTGGTTCGGAGTCGGTCGAAAGTCTCGAAGACTTTGTCGCACGACGCATGCAGAGTGCCGGCACGGATCATACCTGGCACCAGACGCGCATGGTTCCCAAACGACAAAACGAGCTCCTCGACGGGGGCTCGATCTACTGGGTGATCAAGGGCCAGATTCTGGCGCGGCAGCTGCTTCTCGATATCGTTCCCTTCACGGACGACAGCGGGATCTCGCGTTGCCGCTTTCTGCTCGATCCGGTGCTCGCGCGGACCGAACGTCGTCCGAAGCGTCCGTTCCAGGGCTGGCGTTACCTCCGGTCGGAAGAAGCGCCGCCGGATGCCCCTTTCGGCTCGGAAGACGACGGGCTTCCTTCCGAGATGCGCGACGAACTCAACGATCTCGGCATCTTTTAGGGTCTTCCCAACGCGACCATCCCGCCAAAGAGAACGGGCGCCCAGAGGAGCGCCCGCGTTCTGCTTCAAGTCGAAGCCGAATCTTGTCAGGTGGACGACCCTATCAAGTCGTGCGGCCGAAGGAGATGCGGACTGCGCTCCGCCCTTCGATGCCGGTCACCTTGAGCCGTGATCGCGAGACCGGCTGGGAAGCTCGCCATGCCCGAGCGCCGTGGGACAGGAGAAGATCGACCAGCTCCTTTGGATTGAGCCGCGAGCGAAGCGACCGCATATCGCGGAGTTCGCCAAAGGGCTGAACATTGCTGGAGCGCGGCTGGCCGGTGAGGGCGCTGATCTGTTCGAGCGACATGAATGAAATCCCTTCCGAAAGCAGGAACCGGGGCGGTTGGGAAAGAAAGCGCGGGACCATCGGTCTCACGCCTTTGGGACTAATCGCAGATTGCCGTCAGCGGGCGACCGCGTAGCAGGCGTAGTCGGCGCGCTTCAGGGCTGCACAGGCGTCCCAAGCGGAATCCTTCGTCTCGAAGCCGGCGAAGCGGGCGCGGTGGAGCGTCTGCGTTCCTTTGCTGACCGGTTCGGTGAAGGGCTGGGCCGACGCCAGCGGGGATCCGACCTTGCGCTTGGCCTCTGCCAAGAGCCCGGTCGCGGTCTCGACGTCCGGCGAGGCAGCGATCTGCACGACCCAAGCAGAATTCGGTGACGCCGGCGCCGCGGCGCGCGATCCAATCGAGCCGGTATAGGTCGGGTCGATATCGCGGTTGCTCGGAACCGGCGCCGCGAGGGCGTTCGCCGCACTTGCGGCAGGGATCAGGAGCTTCTGGGAGCGATTCTCACCGACGAGAGCGTTGGCGAGTGCCTGGCGGCCGCGGACCGGTCGCGAGGTAGGTTGGGGCAGGGATCCTGCTTCGCCGGCCGAAGTTTCGTAGGCCAGAGCGATCCGTTCATCGGCAGAAAGCACCTGCGCCGGGCGCATATCCGGCATCGGGCCGGTCTTCGGCAATACGCCGACGGATGCCACCGTGAGGCCGGCGTCAGTGTTCGGACGAGCAGCGATCAACGCACCTGTGTCACTGCGGCTCGCTTTTGGCAGGGTGCGCTGCAGGAGGTCGACCATGTGGTTGTCACGAGAACGGCCGGAGCGACCGCCCATGACGACGGCGACAAGGCTCTTGCCGTCGCGCTTGATTGAGGAGACGAGGTTGAACCCGGAGGCATTGATGTAGCCTGTCTTGATGCCGTCGACGCCTGTCATGCGGCCCAGCACCCGATTGTGATTGCCGAGCCGCCGGCCGCGAAAGCTGTACGAACGGGTAGAGAAGTACTTGTAGTACTGCGGGAAGTGCTCCCGAAGCGCGATTCCGAGCTTGGCCTGGTCGCGAGCCGTGGTGCGCTGTCCGCTGTCCGGGAGGCCGTTCGCGTTCTTGTAGGTCGTCTTGGTCATGCCGAGCTTGTGCGCCGTCCGCGTCATCATCTCTGCGAAGGAGCTTTCGGACCCGGCGAGATATTCGGCGAGTGTCACGGATGCATCGTTGGCCGATTTCGTGACCAGTGAATAGATCGCTTCCTCGACCTGGAGCGTCTTACCAGCAGGAACGCCGATCTTCGTGGGCGGTCGGCCAGCCGCATAGCGGGAGACAGGCATCTTGTCGGTGAGAGATATCCGCTTCTTCGAAAGCGCGTCGAAGGTGAGATAGAGCGTCATCATCTTCGTGAGCGACGCCGGATAACGGTATTCGTCCGCTCGGTCCTCATAGAGCACCTTGCCGTTATTGGCATCGATCACGAAACCTGCATATTTCGCGTTGGCATTTGCCTGCATTGGCATAGCAAGAACGGCGGCCGCACCAAGCGCTACGATGCCGACGATTCGGGCCCGGCCCCACACCTGACGCATACTCGGAATTACTCTCACGCGGAAACCCATGGTCTCGATGGACGGGACGGCCTCGGCGTGCGGGTTGAAAACATTTGTCAATTCCGCACGACGGGACGATCCCTTGTTGTGCGCGAGATTAGAATTTCGAGCTTACCAATCCGTTTATGGTTGCTGAGAGCTTCCCGACATCGTGACCATTGCGCGTATCCCTGGAAGCAGATTTCCTGCACAATGCTTGCCAAGCGCGCCGAGAAAACCCGACTGGCCGAGTGAAGGCGATGGTGAGCATGGACGGAAGCGGGTGCGGCGGGCGGCTGCCTATCGTTGTCTAACGCAAAGGCAGAAAAATTTGGGTAGGCCCCTTGCGTTTTTGTGCAGTGCAGCATAGCTTGTTGGTCAAGCAGGCAGCGGAAGCGACAAGTTTCCGCGTAAGCTTTCCTAAGCTGCCGATTTGAATTGATGGGCCTGACCCATTGTTATCACCAAGAAAGGGCTCCTCGCTATGAACATGTATGACGACGCCACCAAGATGACCAAGGAAGCAATGGACAACTCGCTCAAGTCTTTTGCTGCCCTCACCAAGGGTTTCCAGCAGATGGCCGCGGAAACCACGGATTTTACCAAGCGCTCCTACGAGCATCAGGCGTCATTCTTTGAAAGCCTGATGCAGGCAAAGACATTCGATAAGACGCTCGAGCTTCAGACGGAATACGCCAAGTCCGCGTATCAGGATTTCGTCGCACAGGCGACTAAGATGGGCGAGATCTATTCGGATACGGCCAAGGAAGCATACAAGCCGCTCGAGGCAACAGCGAGCAGCGCAGTTGCGACCAGCAAGGACGTCGCAGAGAAGACGGTCAAGAAAGCCGAAGCGACCGCGGAAAAGGCGTCTAACTCCGCAAAGACCAACTGATTGCTTTGGCTGCGTCGAACGCAGCCCAACGATAGTAAGACAAGCCCGGCGTCCGCGCCGGGCTTTTTTGTTGTGTGACTCTTCGTTCAGGTCGCTGTCGCAGAGCCACTTGAGCCTGCGCGTCGAAAGCGCGCGCCGAAACGGCTATGAGCCGTTGGGAACCCGTAGGCAGTCTTGCCAGCGTGGGCGCACGGTCCCGGAGACGTGTCGGCTGCCTGGAAAATCAGCAGTTTTCGCGCACTTATGGCCACGCACCGCACTTGCGTTCAAATAGCCATTATGTCGTGCTTAGGCCGAAAGGCCGAGCGCCGCGTCAGACTTCAAACGAGCGTTCCAATGCATACATACGTGCTGATGAGGAAATCGCACAAACTCACTGCGCTCGCTCCAAAATCGGCGCCTCCTTTTCCGCTTGTCATGCAAGGCGAAGACGAGGAGGAGACGAGAGGCCCCGGAACGTCGGTGATCACGCGATCGAAACCGAAATTACAGAAGCCAAGCCTTTACAGAGTCCTGCTTCTGAACGACGATTACACTCCGATGGAGTTCGTGATCCACGTCTTGGAAAGGTTCTTCCAGAAGGATCGCGAGGCTGCGACGCAGATCATGTTGCACGTGCATCGGCACGGTGTCGGGGAATGCGGTGTTTTCACCTACGAGGTCGCGGAGACCAAGGTTACTCAGGTGATGGATTTCGCTCGTCAGCATCAACATCCGCTGCAATGCGTGATGGAAAAGAATTGAGGTGAAGCTTGCCGACATTTTCCGAAAGCCTTGAGAAGTCGCTGCACCAAGCGTTGACGCTTGCGAACGAACGCCATCAGGAATTTGCCACTCTCGAACATCTTCTGCTTGCGCTGGTGGAGGACAACGACGCAGCGGCCGTCATGCGCGGCTGTAACGTCGACCTGACAGCGCTGAAGAGCAATCTGATAAGTTATATCGACAATGAACTCTCGAACCTCGTGACGGGGCACGGAGAGGAGTCGAAGCCGACGGCCGGGTTCCATCGCGTGATCCAGCGCGCGGTCATTCATGTGCAGTCTTCGGGCCGCGAAGAGGTGACCGGCGCCAATGTCCTCGTTGCGATCTTCGCCGAACGGGAAAGTCATGCGGCCTATTTCCTGCAGGAGCAGGAGATGACCCGCTACGACGCGGTCAATTTCATCTCGCACGGGATCGCGAAACGGCCCGGCGGTTCCGAGAGCCGGCCCGTACGCGGAGCCGAAGAGGATCAGCAGACGGTGGGCCAGGAGGAAGACGGCAAGCGCAAGGGACAGGATGCCCTGAGCGCCTATTGCATCAATCTCAACGAGAAGGCGCGAGGCGGAAAGATCGATCCGCTCATCGGCCGTGCCGACGAGATCAACCGCACGATCCAGGTGCTCTGCCGGCGCTCCAAGAACAACCCGCTTTATGTTGGCGATCCCGGCGTCGGCAAGACGGCGATCGCAGAAGGGCTCGCCAAGCGCATCATCGACGGCGACGTGCCGGAGGTGCTGCAGGACGCGACGATCTTTTCGCTCGACATGGGTACGCTGCTCGCCGGAACCCGTTATCGGGGCGACTTCGAGGAGCGGCTGAAGCAGGTCGTCAAGGAGTTGGAAGAGTATCCGGGAGCGGTTCTCTTCATCGATGAGATTCACACGGTGATTGGCGCGGGCGCCACTTCAGGTGGGGCGATGGATGCCTCAAACCTCCTGAAGCCGGCGCTCTCGTCGGGTGCGATCCGTTGCATCGGCTCGACCACCTACAAGGAGTACCGCCAGTTCTTCGAAAAGGACCGGGCACTCGTGCGTCGCTTCCAGAAGATCGACGTCAACGAACCGTCGGTCGAGGATGCGATTTCGATCCTGAAGGGGCTGAAGCCGTATTTCGAGGATTTCCACAAGGTGAAGTTCACCAACGACGCCATAAAGTCGGCTGTCGAACTCTCCTCGCGCTACATCAATGACCGGAAGCTCCCCGACAAAGCGATCGATGTCATCGACGAGACGGGCGCGTCCCAGATGCTGCTCGCCGAGAACAAGCGGAAGAAGTCGATCGGCGTTAAGGAGATCGAGGCGACTGTCGCGACGATGGCGCGCATTCCGCCGAAAAGCGTCTCGAAGGACGACGAGGAGGTGCTCGCCAATCTCGACACGCAACTCAAGCGCGTCGTCTACGGGCAGGATCAGGCGATCGAAGCGCTCGCCTCAGCGATCAAGCTCGCGCGGGCCGGCCTCCGCGAGCCCGACAAGCCGATCGGCTCCTACCTGTTTTCCGGTCCGACCGGCGTCGGCAAGACAGAGGTTGCCAAGCAGCTCGCCTCCACCTTGGGCGTCGAGATCCTGCGCTTCGACATGTCTGAATATATGGAGCGGCACACTGTCTCGCGCCTCATCGGTGCGCCTCCGGGCTATGTCGGCTTCGACCAAGGCGGCCTGTTGACCGACGGCGTCGATCAGCATCCACACTGCGTTCTGCTGCTCGACGAAATCGAGAAGGCCCATCCGGATCTCTTCAACATCCTCCTGCAGGTGATGGATCACGGCAAGCTGACGGATCACAACGGCAAGCAGATCGACTTCCGGAACGTGATTCTAATCATGACGACGAATGCCGGCGCTTCGGAGATGCAGAAGGCCGCGATCGGGTTCGGATCCTCCAAGCGTACAGGCGCCGACGAGGAAGCGATCAACAAGATGTTCACGCCCGAGTTCCGCAACCGGCTCGACGCGATCATCCCGTTCGGCTCGCTGCCAACACCGGTTATCCATCAGGTCGTCGAAAAGTTCGTGATGCAGCTCGAAGCCCAACTCTCCGAGCGCAACGTGATCTTCGAGCTTACGCCTGAAGCAGTCGCCTGGCTCGCCGAGAAGGGATACGACGAGCAGATGGGTGCGCGTCCGCTGGGCCGCGTGATCCAGGAGCACATAAAGAAGCCACTCGCGGACGAGGTTCTGTTCGGCAAGCTGAAGCGCGGTGGTACGGTGAAGGTGTCGATTACAGAGGACGAGAACGGCGCGAAGTCGATCGCACTCGAATCGATCCCCGACGAGACGCCGCCCAAGCCGAAGTCCAAACGCAAACGTGACCTCGTTGCGGCCGATGGTTCCGATGTCGACGATCTCGACGACGAAGACGAGGACGAAGACGGGGAAGATGGCGAGACTGCCGTGAGCAGCGAAGCCGAGGGCGATTCAACCTCGGCCGCAAGCCGCAGCGGAGGCCGCAGCGGTCTACCGAAGGTTCCGCCGAAGTCTTCCTGATCCTCGTACGCGTTCAGGCAATTTCTAAAGGGGCTGCCGAAGGGCGGCCCCTTTTTCGTGGATGCTCGCACTCGGAAAGAGCAGTGAGGGGTAATGGGTGACTGAGGCCGACGGCTCGAACGAGCGCGAGATGACGGTTGAAGCGCGAGGCGAAACCGCTGCAAGTCGACGGATCTACTGGTTCAGGCAGGGTCTGAGGCACCTGACGCCACCGGCTTTCATCCTGTTCGGCGCCTTCCTCGGCTTTGCGGGGTTGTGCCGAGAGGCCGGCGTGACCTGGCTGGAGTCCGCCTTCATGACGGCGACTATATGGGCGCTGCCGGCCCAGATCATCATTCTAGGTGCTAGCACGGCCGGGACTTCGCTGGTCGCGACGGCCTTCGCCGTTACCCTTTCCTCGGTGCGCCTGATGCCGATGATCGTCGCCTGGTCGCCGGAAATGAAAGGTCCGAGGACCGGCACCGGATCGCTTCTCTTTCTGTCGCACTTCGTCGCCGTAACCGGCTGGGTCTTCGCCATGGAGCGGCTGAAGGACGTACCGCGGGAATACCGGACCATCTTCTTCGCCGGATTCGCGGTGCCGCTGACCGTGATCAACACCGTTCTCGTCGCGGTCGTCTTCAACCTGATGGACGAACTGCCGGCGCTCGCGACCGGTGCGCTGGCCTTCCTGACGCCGACCTATTTCCTGTGCTCGCTCTACGGGTCATCGCGTGAGCTGTCCGGACGGATCGCGCTCTTTGCCGGAATGGCCGCGCTACCGCTCGGGCACCTTCTGGCGCCGGGCCTGGAGGTTCTTTTTGCCGGGATTGGCGGAGGCGCGGCGGCCTATGTCGCAGGTCGCCTCATCGAGGGGAGGCGCCTTCGATGAGCGGCGACTTGAGCTATTACGGGATCGCCGCGGACTGGTGGCCCTTCGCATTCATTCTTCTCGCCGGCGCACTGCCGACCTACGTCTGGCGCTTTCTCGGCGTCGTCTCGTCCGGCAAGCTCGACGAGACTTCGCCGGTCGCATCGATCTCGCGGACCGTCGCGACGGCGCTCGTCTCCGCGGTGATCGGACAATTGGTGTTCTATCCGTCGGGATCGCTTGCCGAGATCCCCTTTTCGATCCGTGCTGGTGCGTTGGCGACCGCCTTTGCCGTCTATCTCGTGTCGCAATACCGGCTTTGGGCGGCGATCCTCTCAGCGGAACTGGTGATCCTGGGTTGGTTCGCCCTGGTCTGAGATTACGCGAGCGCGCCCTTAATTGCTGCGGCGTGGGATTTGAGCGTTTCCTGGTCGACCTCGCCTGCTGCATGCTTCTTGCGAGCTACGCCATCGTAGACCGGGATGACGTGGAAGTGCAGGTGATATACGGTCTGGCCGGCTGCTCCCTCATTGAACTGAATCACCTGCACGCCATCGGCGTTGAACGCCTTCTTCGCCGCGCGCGCGATCTTCGCAACAATCGGGATCGTCACGGCGAGCGTCTCGTCGGACGCATCCAGGATGTTGCGGCTCGGCGCTTTCGGAATGATCAGGCAATGACCCTTCGATTCTGGCATGATGTCCATGATGACCATCGCGGCGTCATCTTCGTGAACCTTGATCGCCGGTATCTCGCCGCGCATCATCCGGGCGAAGATATTGCTGTCGTCATAGGCAGTCATGGGAGCTCCCGGATCTGTTGGTCTGGTAGGAGTGTAGCGGCAGGCGTCCGGGTTTCCACGAAGCCTGGCGCAAATTGGCGTTCCGGGACGAGATTAAGCCAACTGCTTCATCAGCCCTTCCTGAACGGCGTATGCCCGCCGAGGAGTTCGTTCATGTGCTCGACCTCGTCACGTTCGGCTTCGAGATAGTCAGCGATGGCGGCGCGTAGTCCGGAGTGGCGGATGAAGTGGGCCGAGTGCGTAGTGACGGGCTCGTAGCCGCGGGCAAGCTTATGCTGGCCCTGCGCACCAGCCTCGACGACGGTCAGGCCGCGTTCGATGGCAAAGTCGATCGCCTGATGATAGCAGACCTCGAAATGCAGGAACGGGTGGTCCTCGATGCAACCCCAGTTTCGGCCGTAGAGCCGGTCGGCGCCGATGAAGTTCAGCGCGCCGGCGATGTAGCGGCCCTCGCGTTTCGCCATGACAAGCAGGGTGCGATCCGCCATACGCTCGGTCACCAGCGAGAAGAAGCGCCGGTTCAGATAGGGCCGTCCCCATTTGCGCGAACCGGTGTCCATGTAGAACCGGTAGAAGCCGTCCCAGGCATCCTCGGTCAGGTCGGCGCCGGTCAGCCAGACAATCTCGATGTCGTTTTCCACCGCCTTGGCGCGCTCCTTGCGCAAATCCTTGCGCTTGCGAGAGGCAAGGGTGTCGAGAAAGTCCTGATAGGTCGAGAAGCCGCGATTATAGAAATGGAACTGCTGATCCGTGCGATGCAGCCAGTCGGCATTCTCCATAGCCGTCCGGTCCTCCTCACGGAGGAAGGTCGCATGGGCCGAGGAGACGTTGGTCTGGTCGCAATAGGCTTCGATGCCCTGGATCAGCCCTGCGCGAAAGATGTTCGCGTTTTCGCCGTGGCCGACGAGGAGTCGTGGTCCGCCGGCAGGCGTAAAGGGCACGGAAAGCTGAAGCTTGGGATAGTACCGGCCACCGGCGCGCTGGAATGCGTCCGCCCAACCGTAGTCGAAGACGTATTCGCCTTGGCTGTGCGTCTTGGCATAGGCCGGCGCGATGCCGCGGATCACGCCTTGGTTGTCCTCAAGGATGAGATGCTGCGGGATCCACCCAGTCCGTTCACCGACGCAGCCAGAGTCTTCCAAGGAGGACAGGAAAGCGTGGGAAAGGAACGGGTTGGAGGGCCCGCGCACCGCGTCGGCGAGGTTCGCGTCGTTCTCCGCCAGCCTGTCCCAGCTGTCCAAGTCGATCGCATAAATGTCGTCTACGACCCGAAGGCTCAAGGAGACGGCGTCTTGACGTGCGGCTTCGGTCATGAGGCCTGAGATATGCGGATGGTTTTGATGCGACAACCGCTTCAAATGGCCTCGGTCTCACTTATCCGGGAAGAGGTCGCGGCCCGGCAAAAAACCCTCGAAGGTAATCTGGTCGCAGTGGGTGAGGGCGGTTCGCGCCTCCACTTCCGATCGGATCGTCCAGCAAAGAACCGGGATACCCTGTTTCCTCAGGTCCTCGGTGAGGCGGTTGGGTAGGTGGCGGTGATCGTATGAAATAAAGTCGAGGCCGGTGCGCGCGACCGCATCATGCGTGGCAAGTGATTCTGCACGAACGCCTTCGGCCGTGAGGCCGACGGGCCGACAGGCGATATGCCGCCGACAAGCCGCGACCGCTTCGGTGTCGAAGCTCATGAGGGCCAGAGGTCCGTCGTAGGTCGACAGACGCGCAGCGACCGATGCGGCAAGAACCTCAGGATCGACATCGGCCCGGCTCTTGAGTTCGACGAGTAGCGGCACGCGACCGGCCACAAGATCGAGAAGCTCGGTAAGGGTCGGGATCGTCTCATCGGTGCCGGAAAGATTGAGGCTCGAGAGTTCGGCAGCGGCTAGCGCGTCCACCCCCATGTCCCGACCGGTCAGTCGCCCGAGATGATGGTCGTGGAAGACGACCGGCACGCCGTCACGTGATAGCTGAAGATCGCATTCGATACCAAAGTCGTGGTCGATCGCGAGTTTCGCCGCAGCGCGCGAATTCTCCAGTACGGCGTGGTTGCCGTCGTGAAGGCCACGATGGGCATAGGGACGCGCCGTTAGCCAAAGAGGCGCGCCGTCACCCGTCCCGCTCACTTCAGTTCGAACAGGGCTTCGATCTCAACCGGCGCGTCCATTGGCAGGGCCGGTACGCCCACTGCCGAACGCGAATGACGACCGATATCGCCAAGTATTTGGACCATGAAGTCGGATGCCCCGTTGGCAACCTTGTGCTGTTCGATGAAGGTCGGATCGCTGGCTACGAAGACTGTAAGCTTGAGCAGCCGACCGATCCGGTCCCATTCGCCATCGACGGCAGATTTGGCTTGGGCGAGAATGTTGATCGCGCAGAGCTTTGCCGCCTTCTGGCCGTCTTCGAGCGAAATCTGCGCGCCGAGCTTGCCGAGCATCGGCAGCTTGCCGCCCTCGAGCGGGAGCTGACCAGAGGTCTGAAGCAGCGAGCCGAAGGTGACGAATGAAACATAGTTCGCGGCGGGGGCTGCAGCCTCGGGCAGTGTAATCCCGGCTTCCTCCAGCCGCGTTTCGATATTGTGAGCCATTTCGCAAGCATCCATCTGTTGTCCGGAAGCCTCGCGCTATAAGAAGAAAGGCGCCGGGGTAAGCCGATATCTCGAAAGGCCTATCCGAACGGCCGATCACGCGAAAGAGCCAAGACGCATGAGAAGACTGAGATCGAACACGTCCTCGCTCGCCGTCTTGATCTCGATCGGCATTCTTGCCGCCACTGGCGGAGCGTCCGCGATGGACTTGTTCCCCCATCGGGCGGTCTACGACTTGGTCCAGAGCGGCCAGTCGAGCTCGGAGTTCGACTCGATCGACGGGCGAATCGTCGTCGAGGTGAAGCACGACAGCTGCGACGCCTACGAACTGGAATACCGCTTCGTCGCCCGGTTCGTCGGCAACCAGGAGCTGATCGTGGTCGACCAGCAGATCGAACTCGATGAGACGCTCGACGGCAAAACGCTGGAGTTCTCAAACGTGTCGACCGTGGACGGGCTGCGCGACCAGGCCTCGATCGGCAAGGCGACCACGGGCGGCGGCAAGACCGAGGTCCGCTACGATCAACCCGCCGACAAGATCGTCGAGATCGCCGCGGCCTCTTTTCCGATCTCGCACACGCGCAACCTGATCGAGGCGGCGAAGAGAGGGGAGTTCGTCTACGAGGCTCAGATCTTCGACGGCGATCCGGAGGCCGAAAAGCAGACTCGCTCGACCTCGATCATCGCCGATACGCCCGACGAGCCGGATATGAGCGGCGAAGCAGCAGCCGAAGGCGACGGCAGTGAGGAAAAGCCGGGCTCCGATGTGCTGGCGGGGCTCACGCGGTGGCGGATCAGCGAGGCCTATTACGATGCGACGGGCGGAGCCGATGCCGAGCCGGATTTCTCGACGAGCTATACCCTCTATGAAAACGGGGTATCCGACGCCCTGACGATGAACTTCGAGGGCTACAGCCTGAGCGGTCAAATCAGCGAGTTCACACCCCTTCAAGCGGTCGACTGTTCCGGTACGTCGGTTGAAAACTAGGCGGCCACGGGTCATATTAGGGGTCGCAGCAGCGTATCGGCGTCTTGCCTTATCGGCAAAGATGCGGTACCGGCGCGCTTATTCCACACACGGGAACGGATTTTCGCGTGCTCTTCTGAAGGGCCGCAAAGCTCCACCGGTGGCGATTTTTTCGCTTCTCCCGTGCCAGGTCAAACCGGAAAAGGCAGAGAAATGGCACTTCCAGATTATTCCATGCGCCAGCTCCTTGAAGCGGGCGTTCACTTCGGTCACCAGACGCATCGCTGGAACCCGAAAATGTCGCCGTACATCTTCGGTGCGCGCAACAACATCCACATTCTCGATCTGGCGCAGACGGTTCCGCTGCTGCACCGCGCCCTGCAGGCCGTGTCCGACACGGTTGCGCGCGGCGGACGCGTGCTCTTCGTCGGTACCAAGCGTCAAGCTTCCGACATCATTGCGGACGCAGCTCAGCGCTCGGCCCAGTACTATGTCAATGCTCGCTGGCTCGGCGGCATGATGACGAAC
This sequence comes from Fulvimarina pelagi HTCC2506, assembly GCF_000153705.1. Classification (GTDB taxonomy): domain Bacteria; phylum Pseudomonadota; class Alphaproteobacteria; order Rhizobiales; family Rhizobiaceae; genus Fulvimarina; species Fulvimarina pelagi. Next base: position 1,521,047 of record NZ_DS022272.1, on the reverse strand, counting down.
TGGAAGACGATCTCCCACTCGATCCAGCGCCTTCGCAAGCTCGACGAGCTTCTTTCCGGCGAAGCTCAGGGCTTCACGAAGAAGGAGCGTCTGACGCTGACGCGCGAGCGCGACAAGCTCGAGACTGCACTCGGTGGCATCCGTGACATGGGCGGTGTGCCGGACATGATGTTCATCATCGACACCAATAAAGAGTCGATCGCAATCGACGAGGCGCGCCGCCTCGGCATTCCAGTCGTCGCAGTCGTCGATTCGAACTGCGATCCGGCTCGTGTCGACTATCCGATCCCGGGCAATGACGACGCCTCACGCGCAATCGCGCTCTACTGCGATCTGATCGCACGCGCCGCCGTCGATGGCATCGCCCGCCAACAGGGCGACTCGGGCATGGATATCGGCGAGATGGAAGACGCTCCGGCAGAGGTCATCGAGGAAGCCAAGACCGAGGCCGAGGTTCCGGGAGACCAGCCGGGCGAAGCGCCGGTCGAGGAGCAGCCGGTCGGTCAGGCCGCCCAGACCGCGGCGACCCCGACGCCGTAACCTGCAGGCGCCTTTGAGGCGCTCGCTCTCAGCCGAGGCGGACCGTTTCGCGTCGAAAAGCGAGCGGGCCTGCCCCGGCTTTCCCTTTCGGCGCACCCGTTTGGACAAAACGCGGTGCGCCATTCTTATCGACGTGAAGGACTACGAGATGGCCATTACCGCTTCCATGGTGAAAGAGCTGCGCGAGAAGACCGGCGCAGGCATGATGGACTGCAAGACCGCGCTGAACGAGACGAACGGCGACATGGACGCCGCGATCGACTGGCTGCGCAAGAAAGGTATCGCCAAGGCCGACAAGAAGTCGTCCCGTACGGCTGCCGAAGGTCTGATCGGTGTTGCTTCCGAGGGCGGCAAGGCCGTCGTCGTCGAGGTGAACTCCGAGACGGATTTTGTCGCGCGCAACGACGCCTTCCAGACACTCGTGCGCGACGTCGCGTCCGTCGCACTCACGACGGATGGGACGAATGAGGCAGTATCGAATGCGGGCTATCCGAGTTCCGACAAGTCGGTTGGCGACACCATCAAGGATCTGATCGGTACGATCGGTGAGAACATGCAGCTACGCCGTTCGGCCGAGTTGAGCGTCGCCGAGGGCGCGGTCGCCACCTACATCCACAATCAGGTAGCCGATGGTGTCGGCAAGCTTGGCGTTCTGGTCGCGATCGAGACCGATGGCGACAAAGAAAAGATGGCCGCCTTCGGGCGCCAAGTCGCGATGCATGTCGCGGCGACTAACCCCCTCGCGCTTTCACCCGATGAAGTGGATGCGGACGTTGCCGAGCGCGAGAAGGCTATCTTCTCCGACCAGGCTCGCGCTTCGGGCAAGCCCGAAAACATCATCGAGAAGATGGTCGAAGGCCGAATGCGCAAGTTCTACGAGGAGGTCGTGCTGCTGAAGCAGGCTTTCGTGATCAATCCTGACACCACCGTCGAGAAGGCGCTAGAAGAAGCCGCGAAGGACGCCGGCGGCAAGGCAAAGATCACCGGTTATGTCCGTTTCGCGCTTGGCGAAGGCATTGAGCGCGAAGAGAGCGACTTCGCCGCCGAAGTAGCTGCCGCCGCCGGCCGCTGATCACGGCGCCGAATTCGACGAATTCAACGAGGGCGTCCGCTTCACAAGCGGGCGCCCTTCCTGTATCGCAAAGGCCGTTTCATGCGGTGCGCCCGCGCGGAACGGCAAAAATCAGTGCGGCTTCCATTGCAGGGCGCGGCGTTTGACCCGGATGCGGCATGCCGGATCGGAACGGGCGCGGCCAGGTCGAGTGAGTGAACCATGGCCTCAAGCATCAGATATCGTCGGATCCTCGTAAAGGTATCCGGCGAAGCTTTGATGGGTGACCAGGGATTCGGGATCGACGTCTCCGTCGCCGACCGCATTGCTGCCGACATACGCGAAGCACGTGAACTCGGCGTCGACATCTCGGTCGTCATCGGCGGCGGAAACATCTTCCGAGGCGTCGCGGTGGCGTCGAAGGGCGGCGACCGGGTCACCGGCGACCACATGGGGATGCTGGCGACCGTCATCAATGCGCTGGCGCTGAGGACGTCGCTCGTGAAGATGGGCGTCGACGCAGTTGTCCTCTCCGCGATCGCCATGCCGGAAATCTGCGAGAGTTTCTCGCAACTGAAGGCACTCGCCCATCAGGCTGCGGGCCGCGTCGTGATCTTTGCCGGCGGTACCGGCAATCCCTTTTTCACCACCGACTCCGCCGGGGCGCTCCGCGCAGCGGAGATGGGCGCGGCGGCGCTGTTCAAGGCGACGCAGGTCGACGGCATTTACTCAGCCGACCCGAAGAAAAACCCGGATGCCGAACGCTACGATCATCTGACCCACGACGACGTCCTCAATCAAGGGCTTGCGGTCATGGACGTCGCAGCGGTGGCGCTGACGCGGGAAAACAAGATACCGATCGTCGTCTTTTCGATCCACGAGAAGGGCGAACTGGCGCGGATATTGTCAGGGGGAGGACGCTCCACCATCGTCAGCGACTGACATGGCGGCGGACGATCTCCGAGAGAGAACAGATACGGGAGCGGCACGATGGCCGATTTTGATTTCGACGATCTGAAACGACGCATGGACGGGGCGATCCAGTCCTTCAAGGGCGATCTCGCCGGGCTGCGCACCGGGCGTGCCTCGCCGAACCTCCTCGACCCGGTGATGGTCGACGCCTATGGCACGCAGATGCCGGTCAACCAGGTCGCAAACATCTCCGTGCCCGAACCGCGCCTCGTCAGCGTGACGGTTTGGGACAAGCAAATGGTTGGTAAGGTCGAGCGCGCCATTCGTGAAAGCAATCTTGGCCTTAACCCGGTGACCGACGGCACCACGCTTCGGATTCCCCTTCCCGAACTGAACGAACAGCGCCGGAAGGAATTGGTGAAGGTTGCTCAGCAATATGCTGAACAGGCGAAGGTGGCGGTGCGCCACGTGCGCCGCGACGGCATGGACAGTTTGAAGAAGATGGAGAAGGACGGCGACATCGGGCAGGACGACAATCGGCAGATGTCCGAGCGGGTTCAGAAGATGACCGACGATGCGGTGAGCGAGATCGACAGGACGCTCGCCACGAAAGAACAAGAGATCATGCAGGTCTGACCGGATCCGTTGGGACCAGAGGAGACCTGAGCGTAACCGAGAAGGATCGAGCCGCGTGCGACATCCCCGACACATCGCCATCATTATGGACGGCAATGGACGCTGGGCGCGGGCTCGAGGTCTGCCGCGTAGCGTCGGCCATCGCCGCGGTGTCGAGGCTGTGCGCGCAACGGTGAGAGCCGCAGGCGAACTTGGGATCGAGTATCTGACCCTGTTCGCCTTCTCGTCCGAGAATTGGAGCCGTCCTTCGGAGGAGATCGATGAGCTTCTTGGACTTCTCAAGATGTTCATTCGGCGCGATCTCGCTGACCTTCACAAGGAGGGAGTGAGGGTGCGTATTGTCGGCGCGCGCGATAACCTTCAGCCGGACATCTTGTCTCTGCTCGAAGAGGCCGAGAATCTTACGCGGCACAATGAACGCCAAACCCTTGTGGTCGCTTTCAATTATGGGGCCCGCGATGAGATTGCTCGCGCAGTCAGAGCGATCGCTCGAAAGGTGGCAGCCGGCGAGATCGACGTGGCTACCCTCGATGACGAGGCGGTCACCGCGCACCTCGATACGGCTGGCATTCCGGACCCCGATCTCATCATCCGTACAAGCGGTGAGATTCGTCTGTCGAACTTCCTCCTGTGGCAGGCCGCCTATTCGGAGTTCGTCTTCATGCCAATGAACTGGCCGGAATTCGACAAGGGCGCTTTGCAAGAAGCAATTGGCGAATACGCCTCGCGCGACAGGCGTTACGGGGGATTGTCCCGCGAAATCGCCTCCTAGTTGATCCCGAATGACAGAGCTGATCACCCGCCTCAAGGCGATAAAGACCTGGGGCGATCTCAAATCTCGCGTTCTGTCGGCGATTCTACTGATCGTTTTGGTTGTCGTCCTGACGGTGATCGGCGGCTTTCCCTTCCGGATCTTATGCGCTGTTATCGGCGTGATCATCTTCGACGAGTGGTCACGGATCATAGGATCTTCGCGGCGAGCCGGGCCGATCCATCCGTTCGCCAAGCGCTGTCTCTACCTGACACTGCTCCTCTTCGTGTTCGGACTGAATGGGATAGCACTCGCGATTCTTGGCGCTGGCATAGCCTTCATCGCCTTTGTGGACCGGTACGAGTGGCGCGCAATGTGGACGCTCGGCGGGTTGGTCTACGCTTCGCTCGCTTCGCTCCCACTCGGGCTTTTGAGATCGGACGATCTTACCGGGCTCGTTGCGATCGGCTTCGTCGCCGTCATTGTCTGGGCGACCGACATCTTCGCCTATTTCACCGGGCGCAGCGTCGGAGGGCCGAAGCTTATGCGTTCGATCTCCCCGAACAAGACGGTGTCAGGGGCCCTCGGTGGGCTTGCAGCGGGCGTGTTCTTCGCCGCGATCTATCTGGCGATCTTTGCGCCGGAGGTGAGTTTCGCGCTCCTCGCGTTGGCCTCGGGCCTTTCGTTCCTCGGGCAGTGCGGTGATCTCTTCGAGTCCTGGATAAAACGGCGGTTCGGCGTCAAGGACGCAGGCCGCATCATCCCCGGCCATGGCGGGGTAATGGACAGAATGGACGCGCTCATCGTTGCCTCCGCGGCGGCCTTTTTGGTCGGTGCGCTCAACGGTGACTTCTTCGAGCCGGCTGTGGGCCTGTTCGACCAATAAGCCTACCCGAGCGCTGCATGTATCGATCGAAAGCGGCTGATTGCTGCAATCGAAATCTTCGCAATCTTGATGTAAATGTAGACGGAACGCGCATGGTGCGCTCAGCGAGCGATCATGCTTTCACGCCGACGCGCGGCCGAGCGAGCAAACTCATCTTCGAGGCTCGTTCTGCGAATTGAACAAAAGCGAGGAGGAGATGCCGTATCGGTCTCCAATTCTTCAGCTCACGAAAATTAGAAGGAGGTTGCGATGGAAAACGGAATTGGGTTGGGGACGCTCTGGGATGGCGGTCTCATGTATATCATTCCGTTTTTGTTCGTCCTGACTGTTATCGTTTTCTTCCACGAACTCGGTCACTATCTCGTCGGGCGCTGGTGTGGCATCCGTTCGCTCGCCTTCTCGGTCGGCTTTGGCCCAGAGCTCCTCGGCGTAACCGACAAGCGCGGCACGCGCTGGAAACTCTCGGCGATTCCCCTTGGGGGCTACGTCAAGTTCTTTGGCGACGAGTCGGCGGCTTCGACGCCCGACCGGGAAGCCGTCAGCGCAATGAACGCTGACGAGCGCCGCGAGGCTTTTCCTACCGCTTCCGTCGGCCGGCGCGCGGCGACAGTGGCGGCGGGGCCGATCGCCAATTTCATTCTCGCTATCGTGATCTTTGCGGCTGTTGCCTTCGTCAACGGCCGGACGGTGGCAGATCCGATCGTGGCCGACGTCGTCGCCGGCTCGCCGGCAGAAGCTGCAGGTTTCGAGGCGGGTGACCGAATCGACGCGGTAGACGGCAATCCGATCACCTATTTCTCGGACTTGCAGAATTATGTGAGCGGACACGGCGAACAGCCGATCGTGGTGACCGTCGATCGGGGCGGGCGAACGCTCGATCTCGACGTCACTCCGCGAATCGAAGAACGGGACGACGGTTTCGGCAAGACCTACAACGTGCCCGTGATTGGTATCATCGCCAGCGGCGATGCCTCGTCTTTCCGGACCGAAGAACTCGGACCGCTTCAGGCCTTCGGCTACGGCGTCGAGCAGACATGGTTCGTGACAACACGGACGGTCGACTTTATCGGCCAGGTGATCACGGGACGGCAGAATGCCGACCAGATCGGCGGGCCTATCCGTATTGCGCAGGTTTCAGGCGAGGTTTCCAATCTGGGCCTCGGTGCATTGCTCAATCTCGCCGCATTGCTCTCGGTCTCGATCGGTTTGCTCAATCTTCTGCCGATCCCCATGCTCGATGGGGGGCATCTCCTTTTCTACGCCTTCGAGGCGATCCGAGGTAAGCCTTTGAGCGAAAACGTACAGGAGGTCGGTTTCAGGATCGGCCTCGCTCTTGTCATGATGCTGATGGTGTTTGCATTCTGGAACGATTTGTCGGGACTGACCTGATAAACGACCCGAAGGGGAGCGCTTAAAGAGTGGTTCACCATGAACCGGCGACGCGTGTTGTGAGAGCAACGCCATTTCCAAATCGTCAATGCGTTTCGGCGACTTTGCTTGCGTGGCATGACGAAGTGGATACAAAAGGCGCAGCGTCCGCGAGTGATGACCCATGGTCGATGACGGGAAGGTGTGTGAGTCTATGAAGGCTGGAGAAACCAAACTGCGAGCCTCGCTCTCGGCAGCGTGTTCGACGGCAGCCCTCACACTGGCCTTAGTCGGTGGTTTACAGGCAGCGTCTATCAGCCTCGTCGAAGCGGCCGTCGTCAATCGAATCGACGTCCGTGGCAACTCGCGGGTGGAGGCTTCGACGATCCGCAGCTTCAGCCAGGTGCAGCCCGGCCAGAATGTGACAGAGGCCGATCAGGACGCGATCCTTCAGCGGCTGTTCTCGACCGGCATGTTCTCCGACGTGCGCGTCAGCCAGTCCGGCGGAACGCTCATCATCGAGGTTTCCGAAAACGCAGTCGTCAACCAGGTGCTCTTTCAAGGCAACTCGAAGCTGAAGGACGAGCAGCTCGACGCCATTGTTCAGACCAATCCAAGTGGCGCTTTTTCGCAAAGCCAGGTCGATGCCGACGTGCAGCGCATCCGCGATGCATACACCAACATCGGCCGGAGCGACGCGCTTGTGAGCGCGCAGGTGCAGCGGCTCGGCCAGGGTCGCGTCAACGTCATCTACACGATGCAGGAAGGTGATCGGACGAAGGTTGCTCAGATCAATTTCGTCGGCAACAACTTCTACGGAGATACGCGCCTCAAGCAGGTCATAGACTTGCGCGAATCCGGCATTCTCAGTTGGCTTCAGCGCAACGACATCTATTCTGAAGAGGGCCTGCGCTCCGACGAAGAAAAGCTGCGCCGCTTCTACTACAATCGCGGTTTCGCCGACTTCCGCATCATTTCCTCCAATGCGCAGCTCGACCCCGAGCAGAACTCATACTTCATCACCTTCACGGTCGATGAGGGCGAGCGGTACACCTTCGGCAACGTCACGATCGACTCAACGATTGCCGAGGTTGATTCCGAGGCACTCTACAGTGAACTCGAAACGGCCCCCGGCGATATATACAGCGCCGAGGACGTCGAAGAATCCATCGTGAACCTGACGGATCGCCTTGCCGGCTCCGGCTTCGCGTTCGCCCAGGTAACCCCACGTGGCGACCGTGATTTCGCGAGCCGCACAATCGGCGTCAATTACGTGATCGACCAGGGCCCGCGCGCCTATGTCGAGCGCATTGAGATTCGCGGCAACGACAAGACACGCGATTACGTGATCCGGCGTGAGTTCGACGTTTCCGAGGGTGATGCCTTCAATCAGGTCCTCATTCAGCGTGCAAAACAGCGCCTGGAAGACCTTGGCTATTTCGAGACTGTGAACGTCTCCACCGCGCCTGGTGCCGAGCCAGACCGCGTTATCGTCATCATCGACGTCGTCGAGAAGGCGACCGGTGAACTCTCGATCGGCGGTGGCTATACGACCGGTGGCGACAGCGAGGGTCCGGTCGCCGAGATCGGGGTTACCGAGCGCAACTTCCTCGGCCGTGGCCAGTTCATTAAGGTCTCGGCTGGCTTCGGCACCGACTCCCGCAATTACAATCTTTCGTTCACCGAGCCTTACTTCCTCGGTCAGCGCCTCGCTGTCGGTTTCGACGTCTATCGGTCAGAATCGACGGCCGGCGACTACGACACGGTGCGTACCGGTGGCGACATCCGGGTCGCGGCGCCTATCACTGAAAACTTCACGGCTCAGGTCGCCTATAACTACAAAGAAGAGGAGTTCGGCGACGAAATCGGCGTCGATCTGCGCACGACCGACGGCCGGCGCCTCTTCGACGACGATGGCGACGAACTGCGCAGCACCTGCGCTTCGCCGAATGGCCCGAGCCGAGCGTTTGATAGGGACGGCGATCCCGTTGACGCGGCACGACGGTTCAACAGCTTGACTGCGCCGGCTTTTACCGATTCGCCGATCATCAACGAAGCGATCTGCGACAGTCCTTACACGACTTCGTCCGTTTCTTATTCGCTTGTGTACAACACGCTCGACAGTGCGACGCAGCCGCGCGAAGGCTTCTTTGTCCAGGCGGGGCAGGAGTATGCCGGTCTCGGCGGCGACGCGGAATTCTTGAAGACCACAGGTAAGGCCAGCGCCTTCGCACTGATCAGCGAAGAATACGATCTGATCGGCTCGGTGACGGCAACGGGTGGCCACGTCACGGAGATCAGCGGAGACGAGCTGCGCGTCTTCGACAACTTCTTCAAAGGCAAGGATCTCGTCCGCGGCTTCGAGTCCAAGGGTATCGGCCCGCGTCAGAACGGCGTCGCGATCGGCGGCACGCAGTTCGCTGGCGCACAGGCCGAAGCGACGTTCCCGCTACCGCTCCTGTCGCGCGACCTCGGCTTCCGCGGCGCACTTTTCGCAGATGCCGGTACGCTCTGGGGTAGCCAGTTCGAGGATCGCGCAGGTGTCGTCGGCACTGATGCAGAGCTTCGCGCTTCTGTCGGTGTCGGCCTGATCTGGGATTCGCCCTTCGGCCCGCTTCGGGTGAACTACGCCGAGCCGCTTGAAAAGCAGAGCTTCGACGAGACTGAAGAATTCTCATTCGGCTTCTCCTCGCGCTTCTAAAGCGCTAAGGACGCAGCATGCGAACGCGGCCGCTTCGCTTTGCGAGGCGGCCGCTCTCGTTTGGTGAAATTTACGATTGAGGTTGGGAAGGCGTCATGGCTGCAGCCGAATTCTTCCCTCGAAGCGACGGCAAGACGATCGCCGAGATTGCCGACTTTATCGGCGCCGAGATTCGCAACGCACCCCAGTGGGACAGACGAATGACGGGTGTCGCTTCGCTGGACGAGGCACGCCCGAACGACGTCGCCTTCTTCGACAATGTCCGCTACGCCGACAGCCTCGGGGCGACTCGCGCCGGCTGCGTGATTCTGTCGGAGCGCTACGGCTCGCGACCCGTGCCGGAAGGGACGGCGGCGCTGGTTACGAAGCGTGCCGACCAAGCCTTTGCGAGCGTCGGCCGCATGCTCTTCCCAATGGCGCTCGCGCCGCAGTGCGTCTCCGGTGAGACCGGCGTTTCCGATCGGGCTTTCGTAGATGCTTCTGCACGGCTCGAGGCCGGCGTGACGGTTGAACCGTTTGCGGTGATCGGTCCAGGTGTGGAAATCGGTTCTGGCACGATTATTGGCGCCAATGCGACCGTCGCTAGCGGGTGTCGGATCGGACGCGATTGCCGGATCGGGGCGAATGTCTCCCTTTCCCATACGCTGATCGGGAACAGGGTCATCATCCATCCCGGTGTTCGGGCCGGGCAGGACGGTTTTGGCTACGTCGCTGGCCCATCGGGTCTGATGAAGACGGTGCAGATCGGCCGAGTCGTTATTCAAGACGATGTCGAGATCGGAGCCAATACGACGATCGACCGGGGCGCGATTCGTGACACGGTCATCGGCGAGGGCACGAAAATCGACAATCAGGTCCAGGTCGCCCACAACGTGGTCATCGGCCGGCATTGCGTGATCGTCGGTCAAGTGGGGCTTTCGGGCAGTTGCACGCTTGGCGACGGCGTGATGATCGGTGGCCAGTCCGGTGTCAATGGGCACGTGAAGGTCGGGGACGGCGCGCAGATCGCTGCCATATCCACCGTGCAGAACGACGTGCCTCCCGGGGTGCGGTGGGGCGGCGCGCCGGCCAAGCCCGTGAAGGAATGGTTCCGCGAGATCATGACACTCTCGGAACTGGCGAAGAAAAGACGGTCTGCAGGAAACAGCGATGAATGACGCGCCCAAGGTGCTGGAAAGCGCCGATGTTCTGAAAATCATGCAGGTGCTGCCGCACCGCTATCCATTCCTGATGGTCGACCGGATCGTCGAGATCGACGGTGATCGTTCAGCGGTCGGCATCAAGAACGTAACGGCGAACGAGCCGCATTTCCTAGGGCACTTTCCCGGCAACCCGGTGATGCCGGGCGTCCTAATCATCGAGGGCATGGCGCAGACGGCGGGCGCCATCTGCACGATGAGCAAGGGAGAGCGCAGCCCTTCGATCGTGTACTTCATGACCATCGACAACGCCAAGTTCCGCAAGCCGGTCGTGCCGGGCGACAAGCTCGAATATCACGTCGTGCAGTCCAAGAAGCGCGGCAATATCTGGAAGTTCGACTGCGTCGCGAAGGTTGACGGCGCGAAGGTCGCCGAGGCGACCGTCAGCGCGATGCTGGTGCCGCCGGAAGAGGCAGCATGAGCCAGCAGACCGCGACAGGCGAAACGACGATCCATCCGACTGCAGTCATCGAGGCGGGTGCCGAAATCGGAGACGGCTGCGAGATCGGCCCTTTCTGTCATGTCGGGCCGCAGGTCCGGCTCGGTGCAGGTTCGCGACTGCGCTCGCACGTGATCCTTTGGGGCAATACTCAAATTGGCGAGAATGCGCAGATCTGGCCGTTCGCCTCGATCGGCCACGCGCCTCAACACCTTAAATATCGCGGCGAGGACACGCGGCTCGTCATCGGCAAGAACGCGCTGATCCGCGAACACGTGACCATGAACCCGGGGACGATTCAGGGCCATTCGGAAACGCGGATCGGCGAGAACTGCTCGTTCTTTACGGGGGCTCACGTCGCACATGACTGCGTCGTCGGCAATAACGTCACGCTGATCAACAATGTCATGCTGGCTGGGCATTGTACCGTGGGCGATTTTGCGACCGTCGCCGGCGGTTCCGGCATCCATCAGTTCACCAGGGTCGGCCACCACGCCTATATCGGCGGTCTCGCAGCGGTGGAGGGCGACGTCATCCCGTTCGGTATGGTGCTCGGCAACCGGGCCTATCTCTCCGGCCTAAACGTTATCGGTATGAAGCGCGCCGGTTTCAATCGGGAGGCGGTTCGCAATGTACGCCGTGCCTATCGTATGCTCTTCTCCTTCGATCAGACCTTCAAGGAGAACCTGAACGAGGTGACCCAGGAATTTCCGGAGGACCCGCTGGTCAACGACTTGGTCGGCTTTATTCGGGCCGGCGGCGACCGCTCGCTTTGTACCCCGCGCCACGCGCCGGGCGCCTGACGCGCCGATGGCGGAGGACGGGCGCGAGCGCCTGGGGATCGTCGCAGGCGGCGGCGGTCTGCCGATGATTGTCGCGAACGCCGCGATCGAAAAGGGCATGGAGCCGGTTTTCGCCCGCTTCTCGGACGGAATGACCAATGATTCGATCATTGGGCGCTCACGCGCATTCGCCTGGGGACGGACGGGCGATGCTATCGAATGGCTGAAGGCCGAGGGCGTTCAGAAACTCGTCTTTTGTGGCACGATCTCGAGCCGGCCCGACTTCCGGTCGATCCTGCCGTCGTTCAAGACGCTGAAGCGCCTTCCGCGTGCTCTTAGGATCGTGAAGGGAGGGGACGACCGGCTGTTGCGCAACCTCTCACGCTATCTGGAAAGCGAGGGCTTCGACCTTCTGCCGGTGCAGGCGGTGGCGCCTGAGCTGCTTGCCCCGGAGGGCGTATTAACCGCCCGGACCCCGACCGCGGAAGAGTCGGCAGCCCTCGATCTCGCCCACCGCGCCGCCACAGCCCTCGGTGTTCTCGACGCAGGCCAGGCGGTGATCGCGTCGAACGAGCGGATTATCGCCATGGAGGGGATCGAGGGCACGCGAGCGATGATGCGGCGGGTCGCCGAATACCGCGCGGCGCGGAAGATCGGGCGCGGCGAGCGCCTTGCCCTCGTAAAGGCGGTGAAACCCGGGCAAGATCGTCGGTTCGATCTGCCGAGCATCGGCGTCCAGACGATCGACGAGGCGGAAGCGGCCGGCATTACGGCGATCGGCGTCTCGGCCGGCGAAAGCCTGATCCTGGGCTTCGACGACGTCATCGACCGCGCGAATACGGCCGGGCTCGCGGTTTGCGGGCTGGGCGGTGAGCAGGGAACGGCGCGGTGACGAAGATCGCCTTCATCGTGGGTGAGCCCTCCGGCGACCGAATTGGTGCAGACCTGATCGTTTACCTTCGGAAAAAGCTCGCTGATGACCTCGAGGTGTCTGGGCTCGGCGGCGAGGCGATGGAAGCGCAGGGTCTAATCAGCCTCTTCGACATCGAAGAGCTCTCGATCATCGGAATAGGAGCTATCGTCTCGCGCCTGCCCCAACTGATGCGCCGGGTCTCGCAGACGGCGAAGGCGGTGATCGAAGCGGAGCCGGACGCACTCGTCGTCATCGACAGCCCGACCTTCTCGCACCGGATCGCCAAGCGGCTACGAAAGGCGAGGCCGCACATCCCGATCATCAACTATATCCCGCCAACCGTCTGGGCTTGGCGCGAGGAACGCGCCGAAAAGATGCGCCCCTATATCGACCACGCGATCTGCACCTTTCCGTTCGAGCCGGAGTTCTACGAGCGGCTGAACGGGCCGCCGGCGACCTATGTGGGCCACCCGATCCTAAAGGAGCCGCATCTCGCACCTCTTCTCGCAACGCCGCTCGGAAAGCGGCCGCCTGCAAATCCGCCGCGGCTCGTCATCCTGCCAGGGTCGCGGCGCGGGGAGATCGACCGGCTGCTCGCCGATTTCGGCAGGACGTTCGAGCGGCTGAACGAGACGCTGCCGGGCATCGAGGGCGTCATTCCGACCCTACCGCGCCATCGCGCGCGGGTTGAGTCAGAGGTTTTCACGTGGAGGCATCAGCCGCGCGTCGTGACCGGACATGACGAACGCTGGGCCGCCTTCGCCTCGGCCGATGCGGCGCTCGCGGCATCCGGCACCGTCTCGCTGGAGCTAGCGCTCGCGGGACTGCCGATGGCGCTGGCCTACCGGCTTGATCCCGTCGGCTATCGATTCCGCCATCTGATCACCGCCTGGACGGCGGCGCTGCCGAACTTTATCGCGGGTCATCCGCTCGTTCCCGAGCACTTCCACGAGATCGTGCGGCCCGAACACCTGGCGAGACGGCTTGAGCGCCTGCTCACCGACACGCCCGAACGCCGCGCCCAGATCGAGGGGTTCAAGGACATTCGGGAGAAGATGACGATCGACCGAGCGCCGGGCGAGGCTGCAGCGGAGATCGTTCTGGACACGATGCGGCGGCGCGCGGCGATCCCAAATCCTTAAGGAAGAAACGGCTTCATCGCCGCGATGTTCGGATGGTCAGAGAAGAATTCGTCCGCCCATTCCACGAGCTTAGGTGCATCTTTCGCGGCCTTGCCTTCGAAGCGCAGATCCATCCAGCCGATAAGCGCGGCAAGCCCGCAGTGGCCCAAGCCGACACTTTCGCCGAGGTCAACTAAGTGTTCCTCGAGCCAACGAAGGCCCCGATCGGCCTTGCCCATCTGCCGGTCGGTCCAATCCGGATGCCGCTTGTCGTCTGGCCGGTAGCGCACTTCGTAGATGCAAAGTGCCAAAGCGTCGGTCACGCCTGTCACCGCCGCGTCGAAGGTGCGGATTCTGCGGAACCCATCGAGCGTCTGCGGAATCAATTGATTGCCGCTCATTCGGTCGAAGACCTCGCAAATGACCGAACTGTCGAAGACGGCTTCGCCATTGGGAAGGATCAGTACCGGTACCTTGCCGATGGGGTTTGCGGCGTTGAGAGTGTCCGAGGTTCCGACGAAATCGACGATCTCGAAGTCGAGTTCGATGCCGCAGACGACGCTCGCCATCCGGACTTTCGCGACGAATGGCGAAGCCGTACCCCCCAAGAGCTGCATGCGTGATCTTCCTCCTGCCGTCTGCCAGCTTACGCTTGGCGGGCAGACCGGCCATCGTTCATTTCGCCCAAGGTCCAGAAGGATAGGCTTCGCTTACAATCGGTAAAACTGGTGCTCTGCTCTATTTTGATACGTAACCGAAACCGTAACCGGTGCGTGCTTCGGGCGGGAAGCGACGTAAAGACTGGCAGTTCGCACCGTAGACATGCCACTCGTCGAGGCCGAGTACGCAGCCTTCTGCGCGCCAGGATTTAACTGGCGAGAACATGCCGAGCCAGCCTCCAGCTGCGGCATAGCCCATCGGATGCTCGATGATGTAATAGATCGTGCGCGGCTGGTGGTCAGAGATCAGAGCCGTACCCTGGCACCAGCGACGTTCGATCGGCTGCGGCGAGGGGATCTGGTCTGCTAGCACCTGCGGGGCATAAGCCTTTTCGTGCATGTTGGAGAATTCGAGGATTTCGAGGTTAGCTTCCAGCACTCGTGGTGCGCCGTATTCAAACTGATCCTCAATTTCTGCGAGCACTTTCGGGTTGTCGCAATGGGGAACAAGCGACTCGACGCGCGGTGCTGGAGCCATTTGCAGATCGGCAGCATTTACGCTGCCCGCAATCGCGCTCAGGCTTATAGCCGCTGCAAGAAATCCGGTCGTTATCTGACGCATCGGTTCGTCCATTCGCTGGTCCGCAATAGTTGAACGACGATAGCACGCGAAGAGTCGATTACGCGGTATGAAGGGGGCTCACGTGAGCGTAAAAACTCGCGCTGTTGCCGATCCGTCGCGCTTGAGCGCTGGTAGAAGGAGATCGACGATCGCCTTTGCCTCTTCCGCAAAAACGAAGGGTGGATTTATCACGGCAAAACCAGTCCCGAGAAACAGCCCTTCCGCGCTTTCGTCGGCAGCGATCCGTACCTCGACGGCAAGGGCCTCGCCCGCTGCCATCCCGGCGATCGCCGTCAGCAGCTTTTCGACCAGCGCCCTTCGCTTGATCGGGTACCAGATGGCATAAACACCGCCGCGCCAACGGCTGAGTGCCTTCTCTAGGCCGGAGAGAATATCGTCGACTTCGCTGGGTTTCTCGAACGGCGAGTCTATCAATACAAGCCCGCGCTTTTCCTTCGGCGGTAAATGAGCGCCGAGGGCGAGCCATCCGTCGAGGGAGATCGCCTTGACCTGGACGTCGCCGGCAAAGAGGTCGCGGAGTGCGCCGCCGTCCTCCGGGTGGAGTTCGTAAGCCGAAAGTCGGTCGGTCTCGCGCAGGCAGCGGCGGGCGATCAGTGGCGAGCCAGGATAAAAGCCCTCGCGAAGATCAGGATCGATCGCAGCGAAATAGTCGGCGAGCAGCGGCTCGGCTCTCAGCGTTGTGCTTTGTGCGATCTTCAGAACCCCGGCCTGAGCCTCCCCAGTGCGGGACGCTTCGCTGGCGTTGAGGTCGTAGCGGCCGCGGCCGGCATGGGTGTCGAACACCCGAAACGGTTTCTCCTTGCGCTTCAGATAGGCGATCAGACGCGTGAGCAGGGCGTGCTTGACGACATCGGCGAAATTACCGGCGTGGAAGGCATGGCGGTAGTTCAAGTCTGGCTCCGGCTCATCCAAGAGAGCGCCCACCGGCAGTGGGAAACGACAGGGGCCGATCGGTTCCCTCATCTGCGCGACGGATACGCTGCGTTCAAGACACTACACGACTGTTCCGATCAACCCACATGACGCACCGACAGAGCCGCTTTTGCGCTGCACAAAACTTGATACACTGGAGGCTATAATGGCCACTCAAAAGCTTTTCGAGCCGTATAATCTCGGACCGAATACACTCTCGAACCGCATCGTCATGGCGCCGCTCACGCGCTCGCGCGCCGACGACACCGACACGCCGAAGGATATGCACGTGGTCCATTACAGGCAGCGTGCGAGTGCCGGCCTGATCATCTCGGAGGCGACGCAGATCTCCAACGAAGGCAAGGGCTACGCCTGGACGCCCGGCATCTATTCCGATGAACAGGTCGCCGCCTGGAAGCGCGTCACGGACGCCGTCCACGCCGAGGGCGGGAAGATCTTCATGCAGCTGTGGCATGTGGGGCGGATCTCGCATCCCGACCTTCAGCATGGCGGCCGGCTACCGGTTTCGGCATCGGCGATACAGCCCGACCAGCAGGCCTTTACCGAGACCGGCTTCAAGCCAATCCCAACGCCCCGCGCGCTGGAGACGGACGAACTCCCGCGCGTGATCGCGGACTACGTAAAGGCAGCCGAAAACGCCAAGGCCGCCGGGTTCGACGGCGTCGAGGTGCATTCGGCGAATGGCTATCTCCTCGACCAGTTCCTGCAGGACAGCACCAACAAGCGGACCGACGCCTATGGCGGATCGATCGAGAACCGCATGCGCTTTCCGCTGGAGGTGATCGACGCTGTGGTGAAGGTCTGGGGTGCCGACCGGGTTGGCGTGCGTGTCTCGCCGGGCTCGGGTGCCAACGATATGGCCGACAGTGATCCCGAAGCGCTGTTCCTCGCCTATGCCAAGGAACTCGGCCAGCGTAAGCTCGCCTATCTCCATGTGATCGAGGGGCTTATCTGGCAGGATCGCGACAAGGAGGATGTGACCAGCGACAAGCTGCGAGATGCCTTTGGTGGGACGTACATGGGTAATAATCAGTACACCCGCGAGATCGCGATCGAACGCGCGGAGATCGGACAGGTCGATCTTGCCTGCTTCGGTCGGCCGTTCATCGCCAACCCCGACCTCGTGGAGCGGCTAAAGCTCGACGCACCGCTGAACGAGCCCGATAAGGACACTTTCTACGGGGGCGATGAGAAGGGGTATATCGACTATCCCTTCCTCTCCGAAGAGGAGAAAACGCGCTTCGCGGACGCGGCCTGAGCCGGTTGAAATTGACGATGGCGGTCATTGCAGAGATGCATTGGCCGCCATCTTCATGGGATGCTAGAAGCGGTCATGAACAAGCCGCTCCTCGCTTCTACCGGTCACTCCGCCTGTCCGCATGACTGTCCTTCTACCTGTGCGCTCGACGTCGAGATCGGTGCGGACGGCCGGATCGGGCGTGTGCGCGGCGCGCGCGAGAACAGCTATACGGCCGGCGTGATCTGCGCGAAGGTCGCGCGCTATGCCGATCGGCTCTACCATCCGGGGCGTCTCACGAACCCTCTGCAGCGGGTCGGCGAAAAGGGTGGCGGAGGGTGGCGTGAGATCGACTGGACGCAGGCCCTCGACCTGATTGCGGAGCGTTTCGTCGCCGCCGAGCAGCGCTACGGGTCGGAGACGGTCTGGCCGTATTTCTACGCAGGCACCATGGGCCTCATCCAGCGCGACGGCATCAAGCGGCTGACGCACGCCAAGCGCTACTCCAACCAGTTCTCGACGATCTGCACGAACATGGCCTGGACCGGCTGGGTGATGGGGGCGGGCGCCCTGCGCGGGGCCGATCCGCGCGAGATCGCCAAGTCGGACTGCGTCGTCATCTGGGGCACCAATGCGGTGGCGTCTCAGGTCAACGTGATGACCCATGCCGCAAGGGCACGGAAGGAGCGCGGCGCAAAGATCGTCGTGATCGACATCTACGACAACGCGACGATGCAGCAGGCCGATCTCGCCCTGAAGCTGCGTCCGGGAACGGATGCCGCACTTGCCTGCGCGCTGATGCATATCGCTTTTCGCGACGGGACAGCGGACCAACCCTATCTCACCCATTTCGCTGACGATCCGACAGGGCTTGAAATTCATCTCAGATCGCGCGGTCCAGACTGGGCTGCAGGGATCACCGGGCTTGCCGTAGAAGAAATCGAGGCCTTCGCCGCGCTGATCGGCGCGACGCAGCGCACTTATTTCCGGCTCGGCTACGGCTTCACCCGCCAGCGCAACGGCACGGCGGCCATGCACGCGGCGCTCTCGGTTCCGGCGGTCTACGGTCACTGGCAGTACGAGGGTGGCGGCGCCTTCCACTCCAACAGCGGCATCTTCGGCGTCGATGCCTCGCTCGCGACCGGGACGGCGCATCTCGATCCCGAGATCCGCCATCTCGACCAGAGCCGACTCGGCGCGGTGCTGGCGGGCGAGAGCGAAGCGCTCCAAGGCGGGCCGCCGGTGACGGCAATGCTCGTCCAGAACACCAACCCCGCGAATGTCTGCCCCGACCAGCGCAAAGTGGTCGCCGGACTGAAGCGCGAGGACCTGTTTATTGCCGTCCACGAGCAGCTCATGACGGATACGGCCAAACTCGCCGATCTCGTCATCCCGGCGACGATGTTCCTAGAGCACGATGATATCTATCGCGGCGGCGGACAAAGCCACATCACGCTTGGGCCTAAGCTAGTCGAGCCGCCGGAGACGGTTCGGAGCAATCATTTCGTCGTCGAGGAGCTGGCGAAGCGTCTCGGCGTCGCGAACCATGAGGGGTTCGGGCTGACCGAGCGCAACCTGATAGATGATCTTCTGATGCGTTCAGGCCTCGAGCGCGATTTCAGCGATCTCGCTGAGGAGAGATGGATCGATAAGGCGGTAACCTTCGAAGATGCGCATTTCCTGAACGGCTTCGGCTTTGCAGATGGCAAGTTCCGTTTCCGACCGGATTGGACAGGCACTGTCGCGCCGAACCGCCCGCCGGGCTCGATCGGCCCCCTCGGCGACCATGGACGCCTGCCGGTCTTTCCTGATCATGTCGATATGATCGAGGTCTCCGATCCGTCGCACCCTTACAAGCTCGCGACATCGCCGGCCCGGCAGTTCCTCAACTCGACCTTTGCGGAAACCGAAGGCTCCCGCTCGCGCGAGGGCGGACCGGTGTTGATGATCCATCCCGAAGACGCCGCCCGCGAAGACCTCGCGGACGGCGCGATGGTGAGGATTGGCAATGCGCGCGGCGATGTGAAACTTCGGCTCAGGGTGACAGGTGCCACGAGGCCTGGCGTCCTTATCCACGAAGGGCTCTGGGCAAATTCGGACTTCCCGGACGGTGAAGGCATCAACGTCCTTACCGGTGCCGACCCGGTCGCGCCCTATGGGGGCGCTGCGTTTCACGACACCAAGGTTTGGTTGAGTACGCCCGTGTGATCTGTGATTTCCGACGAACTCACGACGTTCTCATTCGAAACGAGGACAGTCGGAGGATTTCGCTAAGCGTCGAGCACTCCGCGCTTGATGTCGACAGCGGTGATGACCGCATATGTGCCCCAAACGATGAAGCCAACGAGCTCCCAAAAATCTTCGAGCCTTTCTGGAAACAGCTTGCCGAACTGATCCTCGAGCGCGCCGAGAAACAGGAAGCCCAGCGCGACCAGAAGGAAGATGAAGGCGCTTTTGAGCATCTGTCGGTAATAGAGGACGATCATGACGAAGAGGGTGAGGGCGTAGCAGGCGTAGACGAGCTTCTCCGAGAGGATCGGATGAATCGACTTCACGGACTCGTGGATCATGAAGAGGTCGTCGGCACCGAGTGCGAGCGTCAGGAGGCCAAGGAGTGCGCCAAACCGGAGAGTCTCACGAGAAGGTGCGGTCTCCGTCAGTGCAGTAAAGAGAACGATGGCGCCGGTCATCAGCATCGTGATGCTGGTGACATATTCGAGAAAGCCGAAATAGGGCGGATGGCCGGCGATGGCGTTGGCGTCACGGTAGAAATCGCTGAGCGGCGTTCCGGTGCGTGCGCTCAAAACAAGCGTCAGCAGAATGCAGGCGGCTGAGATCGCAATCGGAATAAGCCAACAGAGCGGCATGATTCTGATCGTCGGCAATCGCGACTTCGACTGCGTCAAACTCATGGCCGTGTCCGTCTCAGCTTCACAAGCTCCGCGACGGTCTTACCCAAGAATGTCATCTATGTGCAAGGAAACCTTAATCGAAACGTCACGCCGGCTGCCGCGTGGGTCACGCTCCCGCCGACGCTGGTCGCCCCAATGCAGACGCAGCAAGCGCAGTTCAGTCAGTTTCGCCGCGCATCCGGAGAGACGAGCATTGCCGGTCCGTGAGCGAAACGGGTCGCATCGGCGTCGTCTGGCGCGCACTCTTCGGTCTTAAGAATTGCGCGACCGCCGGAGAGGCGAACCGTCCCCTCCAGAATGAGCTTAAGCGCATGTGGGTATAGCCGGTGCTCGGCTCGCAGGAGTCGATCTGCAAGGGTATCGGGCGTATCGTTCGCCTCGATTGAGATCGCGGCTTGGGCGATGATAGGACCCTCGTCCATACCTTCGGTGACGTAATGGACGGTACAGCCATGAACGCGCATGCCCGCATTGATGGCGCGCGTATGAGTGTCGAGACCGGGGAAGAGCGGAAGAAGAGACGGATGAATATTGATCATCCGACCTGCAAAATGCCGCACGAAACCGGGCGTCAGGAGACGCATATAGCCGGCAAGGCAAACGATGTCGGCTTTCAGCGTTTCGAGCTCAGCCTTAACCGCTTCGTCATGAGCTTCGCGGTTCGGAAAATCGCGATGATCAATCGCACGCGCCGATATATCGTAGCGCTCTGCAGTCTTAAGACCCTGCGCGTCCGGCTGATTTGAAATCACGCCGACGATTCGACCCGGGTAGCTCGGATCCATACAGGCAGCGATTAGCGCGCTCATGTTCGTGCCGCGCCCCGAGATAAGAACGACGACGCGCTTAAAGTCATTCGTGCCGATCACAGCGCAAGTTCGCCGTTGAAAGTGACGGCTTCTCCCTTGTTCTGGAGGACGCGGCCGAGAAGCACGACCCGCTCGCCAGCCGACTGCAGCATCGCGCTTACAGCTGCTGCTTCGCCTTCCGCAACAATGAGGGCCATGCCGATCCCACAATTGAAGGTGCGCAACATTTCGCCGATCTCGAGTTTGCCCTCCTCGGCTAGCCAGCGGAAGACGGGCGGCACAGGGACTCGAGCGAGGTCGATATCAGCGCGCAAATTGTTCGGCAGGATCCTCGGGATGTTCTCGACGAAACCACCTCCGGTAATGTGCGCGAGTGCCTTGACCGCATGGGTCTTGGCGAAGACTTCGAGAAGCGGTTTGACGTAAATCCGCGTTGGCTTGAGCAGCGCGTCGCCAAGGGTCTCGTCAGTTTCGAAGGGCGCCGCGTCTTCATAAGATACGCCGGACCGCTCGACGATGCGCCGCACGAGCGAATAGCCGTTCGAATGAACACCGGAAGAAAGAAGCCCGAGGATGACATCGCCCCTGTGGATGTCGCCGGAAGGAAGAAGCCGGTTCCGTTCGACGGCTCCGACAGAAAAGCCGGCGAGATCGTAGTCGTCGCGCGCGTAGAGCCCCGGCATCTCCGCAGTCTCGCCGCCGATCAGAGCACATCCGGCCTGCCGGCAACCTTCGGCGATTCCTCTGACGATCGCTTCACCCTGGTCGGGGTCGAGTCTGCCCGTCGCGAAATAGTCGAGGAAGAAGAGAGGCTCAGCACCCTGGACTACGAGATCGTTGACGCACATCGCCACGAGATCGATGCCGATCGTATCGTGGCGGTTCGCTTCGATTGCGACACGCAGCTTGGTCCCGACCCCATCGTTGGCTGCGACCAGCAAAGGGTCGTTCAAACCAAGGGCCTTCAGGTCGAAGAGCCCACCGAATCCGCCGATCTCGCCGTCGGCGCCGGGGCGCCGGGTCGAACGCACATGCGGTTTGATCCGCTCCACCATGGCGATGCCGGCGTCGATATCGACACCGGAGTCGCGGTAGGTGAGGGGCGTATGGTTGGCCATCGTCGTCTTCCTCATTTGCCGTTCCAGTGCCATGGAAGACGCGCTACGGGCAAGCCGTATCGCGCTGCAGCATCCGACTTCGCCGCGACAAACTTGAATGCTGCGGCGCGCGATGTCTCCCGGCGCTGAAAAATCGCGAGTGGCCGTGACGCTCTCTCGCCAAGCATCGCCTCGGCTTGTAGCATGGCTCCAATCGCCAATTGGGGACGGAAGCGCCATATATGCCCGATCAGAAAACCGTCTTCTGGAGACAGGTCTATTTCTGGTGCGCCGCAGCGTTCCTCTTCGTGCTGGTGATCTGGCTGTTCGCGGACATCCTGCTGCCCTTCGTCCTCGGCATGGTGATCGCCTATCTGCTCGATCCGGTGGCCGACTGGTTCGAGCGACGCGGCCTCTCGCGTCTGATGGCGACTACGGTGATTCTCATCCTTTTCGTCTTCTTGTTCATCTCTGCGATCCTCATCGTCGTGCCGGTGATTTCCTCACAGGTAATCAATCTAGCCGAGCGGATGCCCGAGTATCTCGACCGGTTGCAGGGTTTTGCGGTGGCAGCACGATCCGGACCGCTGGCTTTCCTGTTCACTTCCGAGGAGTCGACGCTCGAACAGGATTTCGCTCAGTTACTTTCGGACTCGACCAGTTTCGTCACCTCTTTCCTGTCTTCGCTTTGGTCCTCCTCCCTCGCTTTCGTGAACTTCGTCTCGCTGTTCGTCGTGACGCCGGTTGTAGCGTTCTATCTCCTGCTCGACTGGGACCGGATGGTGAAGAAAGTGGACACCTGGCTGCCGCGGGAACATCAGACGACGATCCGCCGTATTGCGCGAGACATCGACCTCTCTGTCGCGGGCTTCGTGCGTGGGCAGGGCAGCGTGTGCCTCATCCTCGGCAGTTTTTACGCGGTCGGGCTAACGCTTGTAGGGCTGAACTTCGGTCTTCTGATCGGTCTCTTCGCCGGGCTCATTTCCTTCGTTCCCTATATCGGGTCGCTGCTTGGCCTTGTGCTGTCGATCGGTGTCGCGCTCGTCCAGTTCTGGCCGGACTGGCCTTGGATCGTCGCAGTGGCTGCGGTCTTCTTCGTTGGGCAATTCTTCGAGGGCAATATCTTGCAGCCCAAGCTCGTCGGTGCTTCGGTTGGTCTTCACCCGGTCTGGCTGATGTTCGCACTCTTCGCCTTCGGCGCTTTGTTCGGCTTCGTCGGTCTTCTGATTGCGGTACCAGCGGCGGCGGCAGTCGGCGTTCTTGCCCGCTTCGGCATAACCAAATATTTGGACAGCGATATGTACCACGGTCCAGCCGGCCGACGGACCGAGCCGAAGAGTATCGAGGACAGCGGTCGAACGAACGACACGCTTGTCTCCATGAGCGATACTTCTTCGAAACGGATCGAAAACCAAGACTCCTGAATGGCAAGACAGCTTCCGCTGGAACTCCCGTCGATTGAGCAACTGGGGCGAGACGATCTCATCGTATCGCACTCAAACACCCTCGCGGCAGAGGCGATCGATGCCTGGCCGGATTGGCAGCACAACGTGCTCTTGATTGTCGGGCCGGAGGGCTCAGGCAAAACCCATTTGGCGCGCATCTGGGCGGAGGCGGCCGACGCAACGATCCTCGGACTGGGCGAAATCGGTCCGCTTTCGGGCGGTTTCCGCTTGGTGATCGATGACATAGATCGACCGGATGTTGCCGACAGCGATCTCTTTGCGCCCATAAACGCGGCGCGGCTTGGTCAGGGCTGGGTGCTGGCAACGTCGCGCGTGTCGCCGAAAATGATGGCAGGCCGGCTTCCGGATCTCGTTTCTCGCCTTTCGGCGGCCGCCCGGGCAGACCTCGATCCTCCGGACGACGTGCTATTTGAGGGCATTCTCGCAAAGCGCTTCTCGGACCATCAGTTGGTCGTCGATCCTCCGACTTTGACCTATCTTGCCACGAGGATTGAACGCACCGGATCGGCTGCGCGAGCGATCGTCGAAGACATCAATCGACAGGCGCTCGCAGAAAAGAGTCGGATCACGAAACCGTTCGTCCGCAGGGTTCTGGAGCGCCACTCCGGCGCGGGCATGTCATCCGGGTAGGGTGCATAGTACCGACGCAAAACTTCCATCGAACTGCAATAAAAGCGATTTCGACGAGACGAGACCTCAATCAGATGGATTGTTCATGAGCGAAGACAGGACGAAATCCACGGCGAGGCGGGCTCATAAGGGCGCAAAGCCAAGCAGGTCTTCGAAGGCCGCTCGGACAACCGTCTCGCACGCAAGGACGGATACGGCGAAAGGTGTCGAGATCACCGCGGCTGCGGATCATTCTTCGCCCTACGAAGAAACCGTCGCGAACGAAGTCGAGGTCATCCTAGAGCATGCGCCGCCGCAGGTGGTGGAGGCGAAGGAGAGCGAGGAGCGCAGGCCTTCGGAACTGCCGCAAGACCGATTTATGAATCGCGAACTCTCGTGGCTCCACTTCAATCGCCGCGTCCTCGAAGAGTCCCGCAACGTCGATCATCCGCTGTTGGAACGTCTGCGGTTCCTGTCGATCTCGGCCGACAATCTCGACGAATTCTTCATGGTTCGCGTTGCCGGTCTTGAGGGCCAGGTCCGCGAGAAGATCACCGTCCGTTCGCTCGATGGGCTGACGGCGCAGGAGCAGCTGGACAAGATCCTTGCCGAAGTCGAAGTGCTTCAGGCCGAGCAGCAAGCTTCGCTCGCCGAACTCATGGAACTCATGAATGCGGAAAATGTCCACATCCTGAAGCCGGATCAGTTGTCGGATGATGATCGTTCCTGGCTCGCGCGACAATTCGATGAGACGATCTTCCCAGCTTTGACGCCGCTCTCGATCGATCCAGCCCACCCATTTCCGTTCATTCCAAATCTCGGATTCTCGATCGGCCTCCAGCTGAGGCGGGTGCGCGACGCGGAGAAGATGAACGCGCTTATCCGCCTCCCGGTGGCGCTGCAGCGCTTTGTTCAGATTCCGCTCAAGGAGGATGGCGTCTATCGTTTCGTACCGCTCGAAAGCATCGTCGAATGCTTCATCGGCAAGCTTTTTCCAGGCTACACGGTGGAGGGCAGCGGTACGTTTCGAGTCATTCGCGACTCGGATATCGAGGTTGAGGAAGAGGCAGAGGACCTCGTCCGTTTCTATGAAAGCGCGCTGAAGCGCCGGCGTCGGGGTTCGGTGATCCGAACCGAATTCGACAAGTCCATGCAGGCCGGATTGCGGAACTTCGTGGCCTCGGAAATTGGAACGCCGGAGTCTCGTGTCGCCGTAATGGACGGCATGCTGGCGCTCGATGCCCTCTCGCAGATCTGCAAGATCGACCGGGACGATCTGAAGTTCAAACCGTACATCCCGCGCTTTCCTGAGCGCATTCGCGAGCACAATGGCGACTGCTTCGCCGCGATTCGCGAGAAGGACATCATTGTCCACCACCCCTACGAGTCCTTCGACGTGGTGGTGCAGTTCGTGCGGCAGGCGGCGAACGATCCGAACGTCGTCGCCATCAAGCAGACGCTCTACCGGACCTCGAACGATTCGCCGATCGTGCGCGCCTTGATCGAGGCAGCCGAGGCCGGCAAATCGGTGACCGCGCTCGTGGAGCTCAAGGCGCGGTTCGACGAGGAAGCCAATATCCGCTGGGCGCGCGATCTGGAGCGGGCCGGTGTCCAGGTGGTCTTCGGATTCATCGAGAAGAAGACCCATGCCAAGCTGGCTCTCGTGGTGCGGCGCGAGGAAGGCAGGCTGATCAACTTCTGCCATATAGGCACGGGCAACTATCACCCGATCACCGCGAAGATTTATACCGATCTCAGCTACTTCACTGCCGATCCGGATATCGCGCACGACGTTCAACTCGTCTTCAACTACATCACCGGCTATGCCGAGCCCGCGGATGTGCGAAAGCTCGCGGTTTCACCTCTCTTCATGCGCGATCGGATCATCGAGCACATCGAACGCGAAGCAGAGCATGCCGAGGCCGGCCGGCCGGCGCAGATCTGGATGAAGATGAACTCGCTCGTTGATGGGAAGACGATCGACGCGCTCTATCGGGCCAGCCAGGCTGGCGTCGAAATCGATCTTATCGTGCGCGGCATTTGCTGCCTTCGCCCTCGGGTGCCGGGCCTGTCCGACAATATCCGAGTGAAATCCATCGTCGGTCGCTTCCTGGAACACAGTCGGATCTACTGTTTCGGCAACGGGCAGGGGCTGCCGTCCGAAGAGGCGATCGTGCTGATGGGCTCCGCCGACATCATGCCGCGCAATCTCGACCGGCGGGTCGAGACCCTCGTGCCGATCGAGACGCCGACGGTGCACAGCCAGGTGCTGTCGCAGATTATGCTCGGCAACATCCTCGACAATCAGCAGAGCTGGTCGGTTGCCGCGGACGGGTCTTCGCGCCACATCAAGCCTAGCGATGGCGAACAACCCTTCAACGCGCAGCGATATTTTATGACCAATCCCTCACTTTCCGGGCGCGGGAAGGCGCTGAAGACCGACGCACCGCGCCTGATTGCAAGGCAGCGGGCGGAGCATGCCGGAGATGAGTGAGGCGCTCGGTCAGGGCCGCCTTATCGGACGAAAGCCGGTCGGTGTCGTCGACATCGGCTCGAATTCGGTCCGTCTTGTAATCTACGAGGGCCATTCGCGGTCCCTGACCGTGCTCTTCAACGAGAAGATACTGAGCGGACTCGGCAAGGGGCTTGCGCAGACGAACCGGCTCGATCAGAGCGCCGTCGACAGCGCCCTCGCAGCGCTGCGCCGGTTTCGACGGATCGCCGATCAGGCGCGGATCGGCGACCTCTATCCGCTCGCGACAGCTGCCAGCCGCGAGGCGACGAACGGCCCGGAATTTCTAGAGGCCGCGGAAGAGGCGATCGGCCGGCCGATCGCTATCCTCTCGGGTGCGGACGAAGCGCGCTACGCCGCCGAAGGTGTGATGAGCGGCTTCCATCAGCCGAACGGGATCGTCGGCGATCTCGGCGGCGGCAGCCTCGAACTCGTGCGGGTTCAGGGGGACGAACTTTCCGGGGGGCTGACGATGCCGCTCGGGGGGCTACGGCTTCAGGACTTGGCGAACGGTGATCTTAAGGCTGCGCAGGCGATCGCCGACAGCCATTTCCAGTCCTGTTCCCTCGTCGGAAGTGCAGACGACAAACCGTTCTTCGCGGTCGGCGGGACCTGGCGCAACCTTGCCAAGCTGCATATGCAGCAAAGCAGTTATCCGCTGCACGTCATGCACGGCTACACGATGCCGGCGGCGAAACTGGAGAAGTTTCTCGACAGCGTCGTCAAGGGCGACCCGGAGAAGCTGAGCGGGATCGAAGCCGTATCGAAGTCGCGCCGTTCGCTGCTTGCTTTCGGCGCGATCACGCTAAAGAGCGTTCTGAAATACCTCAAACCTTCGGAGATCGTCGTCTCGGCACTCGGCGTGCGAGAGGGCTATCTTCATTCGCTGCTCTCGGCGGAAGAGCGTGCAAAAGATCCCCTCATAGAGGCCGCGCGAGAACTCGCGATCCTGCGTTCGCGCTCGCCAGACCATGCCGAGGAACTGGTCGCCTGGACGGCGAGGACGTTCGAAGCGCTTGGCGTCGAGGAGACCGAGGAGGAAAAGCGCCTGCGCACTGCGGCCTGCCTTCTCGCCGATATCGGCTGGCGAGCCCATCCAGACTATCGCGGCCTTCAGGCACTCTCGATCATCGCCCATGCGGCCTTTCCGGCGATCGACCATCGAGGCCGGGCCTATCTCGGCCTGACGAACTATTTCCGGCACGAGGGGACGTTCGCCCAGGCCCAGCTTCCGGACCTCGAAACTCTGGTCGAGCCGAGACTCTTGGAACGTGCCCGCATGCTCGGCTCGCTCTTCCGCGTCACATATTTGATGACGGCCTCGATGCCGGGCATCCTCGACCGATTCCGCTGGGCGCAGGATCCGCGCGGCGGCTTCACCCTTATCTTGCCGCGCGATCTGGAGGGCCTGATCGGGGCGCGGCCCGAAGGCCGGCTCGAGCAGTTCGCCAAGATCGTCGGACAACCGCTGAGGATGGAGGCACGCTGAGTGCTGAGCTGGATCAGACCGAAATGACCTCGACCTTTCTGTTCCGGTAGACCAGCGCGCTTTCGCCTTGGAGGAGTCTGAGCGCACGATTGCCGAAGATTTCCCGCCGCCAGCCTGCGAGTGCCGCAATCTTCGCGTCTTCGCCATGGACCGCGAGCTTCTCGAGATCGTCCGAATTGGCGATCAGCTTGGCGGCGACGGCCTCCTCCTCGACAACGATCTTCAGAAGGACGCGCAGGAATTCGACGGCGGCCTGGGTGCCCTCCGGCAGCGCTGCCGGGCGCGGGATCGAGGGAAGATCGCCCTTCGGGACCGCTTTGGCCCGCTCGATCGCTTCAAGAATGCCGCGCGCTGCGCTCGATCGTTCAAAGCCCTTCGGGAGCGACCGCAACCGACCGAGATCGGCTTCGCTGGCAGGCTTTTGCTGGGCGATCTCGTAGATCGCGTCGTCCTTGAGGATGCGGCCCCGCGGCCTGTCGTTCGATCGCGCCTCGCGCTCGCGCCAAGCTGCGACCTCCTTCAAAATCTGGAGTTCGATTGGCTTCTTCACCCGCATCTTCATGCGCCGCCAGGCGTCGTCCGGATGAAGGTCGTAGGTCTGCGGGTCGGCAAGGATCGCCATCTCCTCGTCGAGCCAGGAATGGCGGCTCGTCTCTTCGAGCTGGGCCTTCAGCGCCTTGTAGACGTCCCGCAGATGCGTCACGTCCGCCAGCGCATAAGTCAGCTGCTTGTCCGAGAGCGGACGATGACGCCAGTCGGTGAAGCGCGAGCTCTTGTCGATTCGGCCGTCCGTGAGCCGCGCCACCAGCTGGTCGTAGGCAATCGACTCGCCGAAGCCGCAGACCATCGCCGCGATCTGAGTGTCGAAGAGCGGCTTCGGGATGACGGCGCCGAGTTTGTAGACGATTTCCAGATCCTGTCGCGCAGCGTGGAAGACTTTCACCACACTCTCGTCTGCCATCAGCGCGAAGAACGGGTCGAGCGAGAGGCCCTTGGCGAGCGGGTCGACCAGCACCTCTGTGTCGTCCGAGGCCATCTGGATCAAACAGAGCTCGGGCCAGAACGTCGTCTCGCGGATGAATTCGGTATCGACTGTGACATATGGCGATCGCGAGAGTGCTTCGCAGGCGCGCGTCAGGGCTTCGGTCGTCTTGATCGGTTCCATGGCTTCGGTCTTAGAACGCGCGGCGTCCATAAAAAAGCAGAGGCCCGACCTTTGCCCATGAAAACTTGACATCCGCGACGACAAATGCGCTTGTCCGGCGCGATTTTCCATACGATCCGCCGCCCGTTCCGCGCCCTCACTGAGCGCTGCAGTACGGCCCGTCAGAGCGGATCACAAGACATCTGAGAGAACGAATCCTCCATGCACCGCTATCGCAGCCATTCCTGCGCCGATCTGCGCAGCGCCCATGTCGGCGACACCGTCCGCCTGTCCGGCTGGGCTCACCGCATTCGCGACCATGGCGGGCTGTTGTTCATCGATCTGCGCGATCACTACGGACTGACTCAGGTGGTGGTCGATCCGGACTCGCCGGCGTTCAGCACGGCCGAAGCGGTGCGCGGGGAATGGGTCATCCGCATCGATGGCGAGGTGAAGGCGCGCTCGGCCGAGACGGTGAACCCGAAACTGCCGACCGGCGATATCGAGATCTTCGCCCGCGAGATCGAGGTGCTTTCGCCCGCCAAGGAACTGCCGCTGCCGGTGTTCGGCGAGCCGGAATACCCCGAAGACATCCGTCTCAAATACCGTTTTCTAGATCTGCGCCGCGAGACGCTGCACAAGAACATCATGCGGCGCACGAAGATTATCTCGAAGATCCGCGAGCTGATGCAAGGCGCGGCCTTCACCGAGTTCCAGACGCCGATCCTGACGGCGTCTTCTCCCGAGGGCGCGCGCGACTTTCTGGTGCCCTCGCGCCTTCACAACGGCATGTTCTACGCGCTGCCCCAAGCACCGCAGCAGTATAAGCAGCTTCTGATGATCTCCGGTTTCGACCGGTATTTCCAGATCGCGCCCTGTTTTCGCGACGAGGATCCGCGCGCCGATCGCTTCTATGGCGAATTCTACCAGCTCGACGTGGAGATGAGCTTCGTCGAGCAGGAGGACATCTTCCAGACGATGGAGCCGGTGATCCGCGACGTCTTCAAGACGTTCGCCGACGGCAAGCCGGTGACGGACACCTTCAGGCGCATTCCTTATGCCGAATCCATGCGCAAGTACGGCACCGACAAGCCGGACCTGAGAAATCCGATCGAGATGAGCGCAGTGACCGAGCATTTCGCCGGCTCGGGCTTTAAGGTTTTCGCGAACATGATCGCAAACGACGAGAAGGTCGAGGTTTGGGCGATTCCGGCGAAGACCGGCGGCAGCCGCGCTTTTTGCGACCGCATGAATTCCTGGGCGCAGGGCGAGGGCCAGCCCGGCCTCGGCTACATCTTCTGGCGCGCGGAGGGCGACGAAATCTCGGGCGCTGGCCCCCTTGCCAAGAATATCGGGCCTGAGCGCACGGAGGCCGTCCGCACTCAGCTCGGTCTCGAAAGCGGGGACGCCTGCTTTTTTGTCGCCGGGCGCCCTGAGAAGTTCATGGCCTTCGCCGGCTCTGCGCGTACGCGCGTCGGCGAAGAACTCAACCTCGTCGATCGCGACCGCTACGAGCTTGCCTGGATCGTCGACTTCCCGTTCTACGAATATGACGAAGACGAGAAGAAGATCGATTTCGCCCACAACCCGTTCTCGATGCCCCAGGGCGGGATGGATGCGCTTCAAAACGAGGAGCCACTGTCGATCAAGGCATTCCAGTATGACGTCGTCTGCAACGGCTTCGAGATCGCCTCGGGCGGTATCCGCAACTCGGTGCCGGAGACGATGGTCAAGGCGTTCGAGCTGGCCGGCTATGATCAGGCGACGGTCGAGGAGCGCTTCGGTGGCCTCTATCGCGCTTTCCAGTACGGCGCGCCGCCCCATGGCGGCATGGCAGCCGGCATCGACCGCATCGTCATGCTGCTTTGTGGGGCGCGGAACCTGCGCGAGATCGCTCTCTTCCCGATGAACCAGCAGGCCTTCGACCTGTTGATGGGCGCACCGGCCGAGGCGAGCCCTGCCCAGCTGCGGGAGTTGGGGCTGCGGATGGCGCCTAAGGCGAAGGAATAATAGGCGGGTCGCCGGGCCGACTGCTTTCCGTCGCTCTCTCTGCCCTGTTCAGGCATCGAGAGTGCCGTCAACTTCTGGACCTTCGTGGCAGAACAGGAATTCGCCGGCGGACTCCCAGGGTCCGCCGCGATAGAACCAGAGCAACAGCCCGGTCGCATCGAAGTTGAATGGCTCGAACTCGCTGTCGAGCTCTTCGTAGAGCTTTCTGGCGACCGAGGCCTCGACCTTGTTCTGGATCGTGATGTGCGGCTTGATCCGGTGTCTGTCCTGCGCGGTGAGATGGTCATAGAAATGACCCGCAAGATTGGCGCGCAACCGCTCCAGCTGAGGGCTGTCGATTTCGTAGGCAACGCCCTTGCCTAGAAAGCGCAGGCCAGAGACACGGCACTTGATCGGCCGCCATTCGGTGATCGTTTTGTCGAGATGCCCAGTCACCATCTCAAGCTCGTCTCCGGGCAGGTGGTGAAACAGGGTCAGATGAGCCGGAATAAAGTTCTTCGATGGGGGAAAATACTCCTGCCTGAGCTTCTGAAAGCGCTCGTAGCTTTCGTCATCGAAGCGCAATGTCAGGATCAACGGCGCTTCTTCGACCATGTATCTGCCGGCCCTCCGGACCCGTAGCTGAAAGGAAAAGAGCCGGCCCCACGGACCGGCTCCTGTGATGGTCTACTGCGCGCTCTGCGAACTCGGATCGTCCGAGCCGCCTTCGCCCGAGCTGCTGTCGCCGTTTGACTGCACCCGAAGCTGCAGGACGTTCGGAATGGTTTGCGGGGCGCCCATCGCCGCGCCGACGAGTTGCATGACCGGAATCGGCTGTGGCGGCTCACTGGCGACCCGGATCGAGGTCGGATTTTCAAGGAAAGTGCGGACTGCATCCGTTACCTGGCCCTGAAAGTTCGCGTCCCCGATCTGGGCGATATTGGCCTCGACGATCTGAACCGCGAGATCGATGACGTCCTGTGGCGAACGGTTCATCTGTTCCGCGTAATAGTCGATCAGGCGCTTGGTGAGCGAGTCGTCCTCGAAGGCGATCGAAATGCCCTGGATCTGAAGCTGGGCAAGAATACCCATCATTGCCATCCCCGCACCTTCGCCGCTCTGCGGGTTCTGTTCCATCTGCCGGTTCATTTCCTGGATGGATTTTACGAGCTGTTGAGTGTAGCCGCCGATGCCGGCGGACAGGTCGAATTGTCCTGCGTCTTCGACGTCGAAAGAAAGACCGTCCAGCGAGAGCCGGCCGCTTTCCAGCCCCCAGCTCATATCGCCGCTGGCCGAGCCCGAGAGCTGCTCATATCCAAGCGAGCGAACGGTCTCGGCCGACCCGTCCTCGGACTCTTCGGGAACGAAGGCGGTGAAATTCTCGATCTCGAAATTACCCGTATAGCCGCCATCGTCCCCGATCGCATTAGCGAAGATCGCATTGTCAAGGGTGAATGCGTCGTCACCTTCGACTGTGACGTTCACAGAACCAAGGCTAGCTCGGTCGAAGAATAGCGGCGAAGCTTGCAGGATTGCCGGCGTTTCCTCGGCGGGCGACGTTCCGACGATGCGGATATTCTCGACGCTCATTTCGCGCACGGCGTAAGTCGCGGTCTTGCCCGTCGTCTCGTTCTGGTCAGTGCCCTCGATATCCTCGATCGGCAGGCGTTCGACAGTCCAGCCTTCCTCGGTCGAACCGGCGACGTTCTGGAAGGTGAGCTCGCCAACATCGGTTTTCTCGTCGCCCGTCCCGATGCTGACGCCGCTGAGGACGACGTCGTCGCCTTCGGAACTCGCACTGGAGTAGGTCATCGACATGCCGGAAGTGGTCAATGCCTCCTTCAGTCGTTCGGCAAACGCGTCGGCGTCGGCCGAAAGAGCCGTGCCCGTACCGAGCAAGCTGGCGAGCGCCGCGGCCGAAAGTCCTGCGGAAATCCTGCGCATCGATCATACCCTTTGTTGAAGCGGCAGCATCGCGCCGGACCGCTGGAAAACTCTCCGCCCATGTTAGGGCGATCGGTTCAAAGCGAAAGGGTGGTGACGACGCTGGCGGATGTCCAGTCGGCCACATCGTCGTGGGAAAACTCGTCGACAATTACGCTCATGGGGCGACCGCGTCCCAATGCCCTTGTTCGTCGGGACCCGATCGTTCACAACGAGTCGCATGGGAAAGCCAGTCGATCCACCTTCAGGCGGCGGCGAGATTCAGCCGGTCGACCTCCGCGAGGCGCTCGAAGAGCGTTACCTCGCCTATGCCCTGTCGACCATCATGGGACGGGCGTTGCCCGACGTGCGGGACGGATTGAAGCCGGTCCATCGCCGCATCGTCCACGCCATGCGCGTCCTGAGGCTCGATCCTGGACAAGCCTACAAAAAATGCGCGCGCATCGTCGGCGATGTCATGGGGCGCTTTCACCCCCACGGCGATGCCGCGATCTACGACGCGCTGGTGCGTCTCGCCCAGGACTTCTCGGTCCGCTATCCGCTCGTCGACGGGCAGGGCAATTTTGGCAATGTCGACGGCGATAGCGCCGCCGCGATGCGCTACACCGAAGCGCGGATGACCGAGGTCGCGACGTTGCTATTGCGCGGCATCGATGAAAACGCGGTCGACTTCCGCCCCACCTACAACGAGGAGGACGAGGAACCGGTCGTCCTTCCGGGCGCCTTCCCGAACCTTCTCGCCAATGGTTCGTCCGGCATCGCAGTCGGCATGGCGACGAACATTCCGCCACACAACGCAGCCGAACTCTGCGACGCGGCATTGAAGATCATCGAGAACCCAGACGCGACGGTCGATCAGCTCCTGCGCTCGATCGAGGGGCCGGACTTTCCCACCGGCGGCGTCATCGTCGACAACCGCGCGACGATCCGCCAGGCCTACGAGACTGGCCGCGGCTCATTCCGCGTCAGGGCGCGCTGGGAGCGTGAGGATGCGACGCGCGGCCAATGGTTCGTCGTCGTCCACGAGATTCCCTATCAGGTGCAGAAATCGAGGCTGATCGAGAAGATCGCCGAACTCCTGCAGGCCCGCAAGCTGCCCCTGCTGGCCGATATCCGCGACGAATCGGCCGAAGATATCCGCATCGTTCTCGAGCCGAAGTCGAAGACGGTCGATCCCGAGATTCTGATGGAGTCGCTGTTCCGGCTGACCGATCTCGAATCGCGCATTCCGCTCAACATGAACGTCCTCTCCGGCGGCAAGGTGCCAAAGGTGCTCTCGCTGAAGGAGGTGCTGGCCGAATGGCTTGCCCATCAGCGCGAGGTTCTGGAGCGGCGCGCCCGTCATCGCCTTGCGCAGATCGAGCGGCGGCTAGAGATCCTCGCCGGCTATCTCATCGTCTTCCTAAATATCGACGACGTGATCCGTATCATCCGCGAAGAGGACGAGCCGAAGCAGGAGCTGATGCGCTTCTTCACCCTGAGCGATGTGCAGGCCGAAGCCGTCCTCAATATGCGCCTGCGGTCCTTGCGCAAGCTCGAAGAGTTCGAACTTCGCCGCGAATTCGATCAGCTGACGGTGGAGAAGGCCGAGAAGGAAGCGCTGCTCGGCTCGACCGAGAAGCAGTGGTCCGCTGTGGCCGAAGAGGTGCGCGCCGTGCGCGAGACCTTCTCCAAGAAGACCAAGCTCGGCAAGCGACGCACTCGGTTTGCCGATGCGCCGGACCACGATATCGGCGATATCACCACCGCCCTCATCGAGAAGGAGTCGGTGACGATCGTTCTGTCGAAAAAGGGCTTCCTGCGCGGCATGAAAGGCCATCTGGCGGACTTCTCGAACCTCACCTTCCGCGAGGGCGACGGACTGAATATCGCCTTCCATGCCATGACGACGGACAAGCTTCTCTTCGTCTCGAAGCATGGCCGGGTTTTCACCATGCAGGCCGACAAGCTGCCAGGCGGGCGCGGGCAGGGCGATCCGATCCGACTCGCCTTCGATCTCGAGGACAAGGACGATATCGCCGCCGCTTTCACCGCCGAGCCAGAGCGCAGGCGGCTGATGGTCTCGAGCGAGGGTACGGGCTTCGTCGCGACCGAGGGCGACATGATCTCCGGCACCCGCAAAGGCAAGCAGCTGATGAATGTCGGCAAAGGATCGGTGGTCGAACTCGCACAGGAAATCGGCGAGGGCGATACCGTGGCGATCGTCGGCGAGAATCGGAAACTGCTGGTCTTTCCCCTTTCCCAGGTGCCGCAAATGGCACGTGGAAAGGGCGTCAGGTTGCAGCGCTACAAGGATGGCGGTGTCTCCGACGCGAAGGTCTTCAAGCTTTCGGAAGGACTGACCTGGAGCGACAGCGCCGGGCGCGCATTCCTGCGCAGCGACGAAGAGCTGATGGAATGGAAAGGCGACCGCGCCCAGGCCGGGCGGCTCGTGCCAAAGGGCTTCCCCAAGACGAACAAGTTCGCCGGCTGAAACAGTCCGTCCGCGCGATCTGCTTAATTCGGTCTAGAAGCGATCGCTAACGAAGGCATTCGATACGCCCTTCATGGCCGAGCTCGTCAAGAAGCAGTACCAGGCGCAAGATGCGGCCCGAAGGTGATCCTAGAGGCGATCTACCTTCCGAGCGCCAAGTTGCGGAGCTTTGCAATTCGACTCGTTTCACGAGAATCAGGCGAACCGGCGCTCGAACACAATCTGTAAGCGGCCGAACCTCCGGGGTCTTCTCGCTGAAGTGAAGCCAAGCTTCCGCCCGTTTGCGTCGCAATCTTGCGCGGAGGCGAAAGTGGCGCGCAAGGTTGTGGACACGGTCCCACCGCAAGTCAGTTCGACTGGATGTTACATTTCAAGGCGATAGAACGGCTTTGATCGGCTGGGTCAGGTGCGTCCCGCCGAATTTGATTCGAGAGAATGTCCGTGTCCCTTCCTGACGGCACCACCGCCATTTCACCCGGCAAGCTCGCAGCAATCGCGACGGTGATGGAGATGTCTCCAGCGGATCGGCGATTGAGCAGTCCAGCGCAGTGGCCCGATGGCTGGCAGTTTGAGCGCGTGCCGGACTTCGGGGTCGACCGATATCTATCGCTTTTCCGTGCGGTGGGGCGGGATCATCTCTGGTATGCGCGGCTGCTGATGGCCAGCGATGAGATCGCCGCGGCGATTGCTTCTGCGACGACCGCGATCTTCGTTCTGTCGATCGAAGGTGAGGATGCGGGGTTCGCGGAACTCGACCTCTCCGAACCAGGGTCATGCGAGATCGTCTATTTTGGCGTCGTACGGGAACACATCGGCAAGGGCGCCGCTGCGTTGATGATGGAGCGCGTCGTCACGTTCGCCTTCGAGCGGTCAGTAAAGCGCCTGTGGCTGCACACCAACACCAACGACCATCAGCGGGCTGTATCCTTCTATCGCCGTTTTGGGTTCCGCCCTGTACGGCAATTCCTCGAACTGGCAGAGGATCCCCGTCTAACCGGGTTATACGACCAATCTGCCGCGCCACACATCCCGATCTTTCGAGAATCTATCCGGTAAGCGCTCAGTGGTGCGATGAGGCCGGCACACCCGCCTTCAGCGCTGATAGCTTAGCTTGCGGGCGAGCTTCCGGTTCCGGTCGCGACGCAGTTCGTCAGCCGCCTGGACAGCAAGCGCACCCAGAATGAGCACACCTCCGAGGAGCGCAAAGCTCGTTGGTTCTTCGCCGAATATGATCCAGACCCAAATCGGCGTGAAGACGGTTTCCAGCAGATAGCCAAGGGCTGCGAGCGGTGCTGCGATGAACATCGGTCCGGCCGCAAGGCATACGAGGGCAATCGGCACGACCACGGCGCCATTGAGAACGAGCCAGATTGGCGCCTCGGACTGAAATCCTTCCCCCATGACGAAGGGGATCGCCACCATCGCCGGGACGATCGAGCCGAGCGCGGAGGCATAGCGCATGTCGCGGCGCGAATGGCGCGAGACGACGAGGCCCATGGCGATGAAGAATGCCGCCGCGAGGGCCGCAAGGTCGCCGATCCAGTTGTCGCTTTGAAAGCCCGAGCCCATGATGAGGCCGACGCCGAGAATGGTCACCGGGATGACCGTGAGCGTGACGCGCGAGGGCTTCTCCCCGACGATCAGCCAGCCGAACAGCGCCGCGAAGACGGGATTGAAGGCGAGGATGAAGACCGTGTTCGCCGCCGTCGTGTTGAAGACTGCAATGAGAAAGCTCGTCACCCCAACAGCGTAGAGGCAGGTCACGAGCAGCCCCTTCCAGCCATCGATCAGACGCGTCGCACGGCCTTGCCAATAGCGCCGGAAAGCCCAGTAAGCGACGGCCGCGCCGCTGATGAGCAAACCGCGAAGCAGAAGCACCGACCAATAGGTGCTTTCCGAAAGCCGGATGAGCGGAATGTCGAATGAGAGGACGAGCCCACCGATCGCGACGATCATCAGGCCGATGCGGCTCGAATCGTCGGTTTCCGTTGCGTGTGTGGACGCACCTATTCCGTGAGCGATGGACGAGGTCGATCGGGGCATGGGCTCCAGTCGTCGTTCCGCAGCGGGCGCCGCGATCAAAGTCGTTCGACGAGCCGGTGCTCAGCCGCGATAGCGTTCCCAGCCTTTCGGCATCAGATGCTCTTGAGGCTGAAATCGGATCTTGTAGTTCATCTTCGGTGATCCCTCCACCCAATAGCCGAGATAGAGGTAGGGAAGCCCCATGTTGAGTGCCCGCTCGATGTGATCGAGGATCATGTAGGTTCCAAGGCTGCGTTCGGCTGCGTCCGGCTCGAAGAACGAATAGA
The DNA here is from genome assembly GCF_000153705.1 of Fulvimarina pelagi HTCC2506. Taxonomy (GTDB): domain Bacteria; phylum Pseudomonadota; class Alphaproteobacteria; order Rhizobiales; family Rhizobiaceae; genus Fulvimarina; species Fulvimarina pelagi. The sequence continues at coordinate 1,483,523 of NZ_DS022272.1, read as the reverse complement.
CCATCGAGAGCCCGTCCGACATGACATCGCTCAGCGCGACGGCGATGAGTTCGCCAGTCTCGGCTTCTGCGCCGACAGCGCCCGGGACGCGGCGGCGATATTCGATAACTCGCGTCTCGACCTGGCTGTCCTCCACCATCATCGCGTAGTCGAGAACGCTCATCTCGCTCATGCCGCCAGTCAGGTGCCGATCATCAATATAGCTGCGAAACAACGAATATTGTTCGCTCGTCGGCTCGGCGTTGCGTTCGAAGGAGACGAGATCTTCGTTCCGGTTCAGGATGCGTCGGAAGCTCTTTCCGGGGCGGAACTCGTCGGTGAGGATGCGCACAGAGATGCAAGCCCGGCACCGCTCGCAGGCCGGCCGATATGCAATGTTCTGACTACGTCGGAAGCCGCCTTGGCTGAGCAGGTCGAGAAGGGCCGGGGCCCGTTCACCGGTGAGATGAGTAAAGACCTTCCGCTCGGCCCGACCTGGCAGATAGGGACATGGGGAGGGTGAGGTCAGGAAAAATTGCGGCGATTGCGGATGGTGGACCGTCAAGGCTGATCACCGCTCTTCAGAGCTCGTAGTAGAAAGACGCGACAAGCGTGAAGCATAACCATATCAGAACGACGAGGGGAAGGCCGGCTTTGACGAAGTCCGTGAAGCGGTATCGGCCCGGTCCCATCACGAGAAGATTGGTCTGGTAACCGATCGGTGTGGCGAAGGATGCATTGGCCGCGAAGATGACGCAGGCGAGGAAAGGCATGGGCGACACGTCGAGTTTCGCCGCTATATCAAGCGCCACGGGCGTGAAAAGCACGGCCGTCGCGTTGTTCGATAGGAAGTTCGTCAGGACCGCGATGACGAGGAAAAGCCCCGAGAGAATGAAAATGGGCGATGCGCCGGTCAGCGCTGCCAGCATGCCGCTCGCGAGAAGCTCCGCGCCGCCAGTCGTCTCGAGCGCGGTCGCCGCAGCGATCGAGGCGCCGACGAGCATGAAGATCGACCGGTCGAAGGAGCGGGCCGCCTCTCCAACGGTGAGGCACCCCGTCGCCACCATCATGACGGCTCCGACGAAGGCCAGAACTTCGATGGGCATCGCGCCAGAGGCCGAGATCGCAACGATCGCGAAAAAGATCGAGGCGGCGACACCCGCCTTCGAAGATTGCGGTACCGACTGGGTGGAGTATTCGAGCAGCAGAAGATCGTGGTTGCCGCGTAGATCGTTGATTGATGACTGGCGGCCGCACAGGAGCAGTGTGTCTCCGGGCTCGAGCCGAATATCGGAAAGGGTCGAGCGGGCCATACGATTCTTTCGCTGCAGGCCGAAAAGCGTAATGCCGAACTGGGTGCGAAGCCCAGAATACTGCATGGTGCGGCCGGCGTAACGGGACCCTGGCGCCACGACTGCCTCCGCCATCACCATGTCCGGCCCGATCTTGCGGGTGCGCTCGAGGTTCTGCGCGCCGGATGTCGGGTCGATGGTACGGACCGCGAGATTGCCTTTCGAAAGGGCCTTGGAGAACGCCTTGCGCGAAGCCGTGACGATGAGGCGGTCGCCGGGCGTGAGCGTAACGTCATCGAATGGGGGCAGGATCGTCTCGGCGCCGCGCAGGATCATTCGCGGGGTAAGTTCGGCGAGACCGGGGAAGAGACCAGCCGTCGCTGTCAGGCCGACGAAGGGATGGCTTTCGTCAATATCGATCTCGCCAAGGAACTGCTTGCCGCCTGCATCGATGGCTCTCGCATCCCCCGTATCGCGCGGCTTCAGGAAGCGCGGCATGATCTTCAGGACGTATAGACCGCCAGCGACCGCCAGACAGACACCGGGTATCGTGATCTCGAAAAAACCGATCTCGATCCCCGACCGCATGGCGACACCCGCGACCAGAAGATTTGTGGAAGAGCCGATCAGGGTCGTCATCCCGCCGAGGATGGAAAGGTAGGAGAGGGGCAGGAAGACATGTGCGGCTGGCACCGCGCGCTGGGTCGCGATCACGGTCAGTATCGGAATGAAGATCACGACGACGGGCGTGTTGTTGAGGAAGGCCGAGAGGATGGCGGCGGATGTGAGTACGAGCACTATGGTGGAGCGCCCGGCTGTACCGCCGACCCTCGTCAAGAACTGGGCGGGATGCGCCATTGCGTCGGTTGCGAACAAGCCCTGACCGACGATCAGGAGGCACAACACGGTGATCAGTGCAGGGTTGGCGAAGCCGGAGAGAAGATCACCCGTCGTCAGCCGCGTTCCGTCTGGCGTGACGAATGGGAATGCAGCGAAGAAGATCAGAAAGAGACTGAGCGAGCCCGCCGCGACGGCTTCGATAGGCCACCGCTCCATGGCATAGCCCACAACGCTGAGCGCGATCAGACCATACGTCACCCAAATGTGAAGTGAATCCATATCCACCCGCGAGGCTTGCAATACCCCTCGGTTATCAAGGGGGCACTGCCCGAACGCAAGGCGGGGGCATGGTACCGGCTAGCAGTACGCGTGGAAAGCCGTTCTCCCTGAATGATCTACGGAGGAACGGCATTTCATTGGATCGTGGATTTCAGCGCCGTCGCGATACGACGGTGCCGAGAAGAAGATCATGCAACAGCTGTTTGCGACGCGTGAATAGGCCGACGAGCACGATGGCCGGTGTCAAGATGGCAGTCGAGGTCCAGAAAAGCACGCCATGCAAAACGGCTAGCGTCGGATCGACCCTGCCGCCGTCGAGGCGCCGCACTTCGAGATCGGCCAACCGCATCCCCGGTGTTGCCTGCGCCTCGCCGCCCATGGTGAACGCGATATAGGCGACCGCGATCGCGGGCAGCAGGATGGCGTAGAGCCCAAACGCGAGGCCGAGCGTGACGATGCCGAGAAAGAATATGACGATTGCGGCGGGGATCGAGAGCATAAGGATCAACGCGTAATCTACGAGAAAGGCCGCGCTACGGCGCCTGAGGGCGCTTCGGTAAAGGCGCGGCTCATCTAGAGCAGTCGCGATTTCTGGCGTTTCGTACAGAGGCGCAGTGCGGTCCATCGTCGTCTCTCGGGTTGCTTTCGTTGTGGTTAAGAAATGATGGGCGATGGACCGGTTTTCAACGCAGTAAGTGCTGGCGCTGGACCTGATGGCGGATGACAGAGACTGTCGCATCCCAGCAGTTTTCGCCCCTAATGGCGTGTCGGAAGCATTTCCATTGCATATATCTGCAAAATTCGCATCGACTTGGACTGATCGTTGCCCTAGGGCGGACGGGCGATGGGCGAGACGGAACCTGCAATGAACCGGCGAAGTGTAATGAAATTCTTAGGCATTGCCGGGGTCACGCTTGGCGGCGGTCTGACCGCTGCCCGGGCTTTCGGTGGAAATCCATATTACAACGGTCCGCCCAGCGATCATTTCGACGGGACCCTATTCTTCAACCCGGGCGGCGAGGAGCCGAAGGGCTTCGCCGACCTCCTGCGCTGGAAGCTTGGTACCAATGCTGCCCAATGGCCAAGTCGTTGGCCGCAACAGCAACCGAGCGCCTCTGAAACGCCTGCGCGGGTGTCGGGCGAAACCTTGCGTGTGACGATGGTGGGTCATGCGACGCTTCTGATTCAGGTTGCGGAGTTCAACATTATCACCGATCCCGTCTACTCCTATCGCGCCTCTCCCGTCGGGTTTGCCGGCCCGGAGCGTGTAAGCGAGCCTGGCATTCCTTTCGACGACCTGCCGCCAATCGACCTCATCCTCCTCAGCCACAATCACTACGACCATTTGGATCTCGACACGCTGGCAAGACTTGCCCAGCGCGACAATCCGTTGGTCTGCACGCCACTCGGCAACGACACCATCGTGCGTGACCGGGTGCCGGGCATGCGCATTGTTTCGCAGGATTGGGGGGATGTCGCTGACATCGGACCCTTGCGCGTTCACTGCGAACCGACGCACCACTGGTCAGCCCGCGGCGTGACGGACCGGCGCATGGCACTCTGGTCGTCCTTCATGGTTGAGAGCCCCGCCGGGCGCATTTACTTCGTCGGAGATACCGGTTTTCACAATGGCCGGAACTATCGCGCCGCGCGCGAGAAACACGGTCCGGTCCGCCTCGCCGTTCTTCCCATAGGTGCCTACGAGCCTCGCTGGTTCATGCGCCCCCAGCATCAGAACCCGGAGGAAGCGGTCGTCGGCTTCCAGCTTCTCGATGCGGCCTATGCAATCGGCCACCATTGGGCGACATTCCAACTGACCAACGAGGCGATCACCGAGCCTCGCGAGAGCCTGCACGCCGCGCTGGACGCACGGAGCATTGCCCGCGATCGGTTTCGGCCTCTGATCGCCGGCGAGACCTTCGACGTTCCCGGCTGACAGGACCACCCGATCTTTCAGCTGAGATTGGCCCAGTGGCGATCAAGGCTGGTCCTGTCCCGTCCATGTACCGAGCCCCGGATGCTAAGTCAGACAGCCTTCAATTCTGCCGCAATCTTTGGCGCGAAATAGCTCAGGATCCCGGAAGCACCGGCGCGCTTGTATGCAGTCAAGACTTCCACAATCGCCTTGTCGCCGTCGATCCAGCCGTTCTGGCTGGCGGCCATGATCATCGCGTATTCGCCTGAGGTCTGGTAGGCGAAGGTGGGAACGTTGAGTGTCTGCGTGATCCGCGAGAGGACGTCGAGATAGGCGAGACCCGGCTTCACCATGATCATGTCGGCGCCCTCGGCGACGTCCTGTTCGGCCTCGCGGATCGCCTCGTCCACATTGCCGAAATCCATCTGATAGGTGCGTTTGTCGCCCTTCAGCATGGCGTTGGAGCCGACCGCGTCACGGAATGGGCCGTAGAAGGCCGAAGCGTATTTCGCCGAATAGGCCATGATTAGCGTATCGCGAAGGCCAGCATCATCGAGCGCGGAACGGATGCACGCGACGCGGCCATCCATCATGTCCGACGGGCCGATGATATCGGCGCCTGCCTCGGCCTGAATGACCGATTGCTGCATCAGAAGCTCGACCGATTCGTCGTTCAGAATGCGCTCGCCATCCATTACGCCGTCATGGCCATGGCTCGTGTAGGGATCGAGCGCGGCATCGCACATGATGCCGATCTCAGGAACCGCCTTCTTGATCGCTCGCGCCGTGCGACAGACGAGATTGTCCGGGTTCAAAGCCTGGCTTCCTGTCTCGTCGCGCAGCGCGGGATCGGTGTAAGGGAAGAGGGCAATCACCGGAATGCCAAGATCGGCCGCGTGCTTGGCAGCATCGACGCAGCCGGCAATCGACTGGCGCGAGACGCCGGGCATTGAGGCGACGGGCTCGGCCTCGTTTCCGTCCTTGACGAATATTGGCCAGATTAGATCTTCCGGCCTCAGATGGTTTTCCCTGACCAGACGTCGCGACCAGTCGGCCTGCCGCAGCCGGCGCATGCGCAACCCGTTCGTCGCATTTTCGATCCGTTTGGAAACCTCGGTCACGTTTCTGCCAGTCATTGCATCCACATCGTATGTGTCGCCCGCAGCGGATCGCAGGCCGTAATCGCTTCACGCGGGTATCACACCGCTTCTTCTGCCTATAGTATCGGCGCAAAGGGGCAAATGGTCCGCGGGACAAAATGCGGTGCGCGCGAAGGCGTGCATTCGCTGAAGGAAGGGCAAAGGCGTTCTGGTTCGTGAGCCAGGCTGTCTCGATGATCCAGATGCTGGGCAGAATGGCATGACGATCGAAATTCCGACCGAGACTCCGGAGGTCGGGTTAAACCGGCTCCTTACCGTCACTCTTCTTCGGATTTTCTCCGTCTACGTGCTGTTCCTCGCCTTGTGCTACTGGGCCGCGCTGGTCGGGTTCGATCCGATCGCCTCGGTCTTCGTGAACATCCCTCCGCGGTTCGACCTTATGCCGATCTGGTGGAAGATCGCCGTCCCGATCCTCGCGGTTCTTTATCCGATCGCCGGCATCAGCCTTTGGATGACGGCGCGCTGGGCGCCGGTTGTCTGGGCGCTGGTCATCTTTGTCGAACTTGTGATGTCGTTCGGGTTTCCGGTCCTTTTTGGATCACGGCTGCTGCTGCTTGCACTCCACATCTGGGGCTTTGCGATGTTCGGCGCCTTGCGGTTCCTCGCGCACCGCGACCGCCTGAAAGCGAGAGCCGCAAAGCAACGAGTGCTCTGAGAATGTTATTGCGCAACGCCCAGCAACAGGCGAAGGATTGTCGTAAACAACCTCGAAAGACTTTTCAGTATCAGAATTTGTCAAGAATTCAGCGAGGTTTGATTAAGGACGAAATGCAGGTATTTGCCGTAAAACCTTGTTAAGCTTGTAGTTTAAGTCGAATTTTAGAGGGCGCTCGCTAGAACGGGTCTCAAGATGAGGCGGAAAAAGAACTCATCGCCCCGACAGTGGAGTCAAGTCATGAACCAGCATCTCGTCCAGTCCTCCCTCGCCGATGTCAGCGCCAATGGCGATCTGAAGTCACTTTATCTCGAAACCCTCCAGCTCGTTGAACGCCTGCATCGGCGTCTGCTCGACGTGGTCAAGGACGAGTTCGAGCGTCAGGGCCGCACCGACATCAATGCCGTACAAGCGCTGCTCCTGTTCAATATCGGCGATGCGACCTTGACGGCTGGCGAGCTTCGCAGCCGTGGCTTCTATCTCGGCTCGAACGTGTCCTATAACCTGAAGAAGCTGGTCGACCTCGGCTTCATCAACCACCAGAAGTCCCGCGTCGACCGCCGCGCGGTCCGCATCTCGCTCACCGAGAGCGGGCAGGAGATCGCGAATGTCGTCGCCGAGCTCTACGAGCGTCATATCGGATCGATCGACAAGGTCGGCGGCCTCGACGAGCAGGAGTTCTCCAAGATGAACAAGTCGCTCCAGCGTCTCGATCGCTTTTGGAACGACCAGATCGTCTATCGGCTCTGATTACCAGCTTCGCAGACCCCTTGAACCTACATCGCTGGCGTTCCCCAGAACGGCCTTGCTTCCATAGGGAGCGAGGCCGTTTCCCAATGAGCTCTGAAGAAAGTTGGGACTAGCTGGGCACCGCGTCTCAAGGTCCGCGATGACTGGAGTTTATCCTTCCTTTCGCCGCATTGAGTTGGATGATCGCGCCCATATCCGTCAGGCTCCCTATACGCCTAAGGGGTGGCGAAAGCCTCGTCCGATAACTTTTCGGCGAGCGCGAGGGGCAAGTCTGTCCGACTGAAAGATCACGACGAGGGGAACGACACTCATGACGAAGCGCAATCTCATACCGGGCCGCACGACCCGCCGCGCCTTTCTTTCCGGTACTACGGCAGCCCTCGGCCTCGGTATGACAGGCTTCGCGTCGGCCCAGTCAGGCCTCGACGGCCTGCTCGGCGCGCGCGGACGCGGCAATTGGGACGATCAGTTCGATACTCGCGGTTCGAGCGCGCGAGAGGTGTCGTCCCTGAACCCGATCTTTTCCCAGCAGACCCTATACTCGACCCAGGCGGCGATGCAGACCTACAACCAGATCGTCGCCCAGGGCGGCTGGCCGACGGTTCCTGCCCGCTACGTCCTGAAGCTCGGGGAGGTCACGCCGGACGTCGAGGTTCTGCGCCAACGCCTCGCGATCTCCGGCGATCTCTCGCCGCAGGCTTCGCGATCGCCGGCTTTCGACACCTATGTCGAGGCAGCCGTCAAGCGCTTCCAGGCCCGGCATGGTCTGCCGGCCGACGGCGTGGTCGGCGAGCATGCCTACAAGGCGCTCAACGTTCCGGCCGACCTGCGCTTGTTCCAGCTGCAGACCAATGCGGCGCGCCTGCAGAACCAGCTCCAGGAACAGCTGCCCTATCGCTACGTGATGGTGAACATTCCGGCCGCGGCGATCGAGGCAGTGGAGAACGGGCAGATCGTGCAGCGCCATACGGCGGTCGTCGGCAAGGTGGACCGGCAGACACCGATCCTTACTTCGAAGATCACCAATCTCAATCTCAATCCATATTGGCATGCGCCGGCATCGATCGTGCGGAAGGACATCATCCCGTTGGTCCGCCAGGATCCGACCTATCTGCAGCGCAACGGCATTCACATCTTCAACGGTAACGGGCAGGAGGTGCCGCCACAGTCGATCGACTGGAGTTCCGATGAGGCTGTGAGTTACTTGTTCCGTCAAAACCCGGGACCGAACAGCGCGATGGCATCGGTGAAGATCAATTTCCCGAACGAGCACGCTGTCTACATGCACGATACTCCGCAGAAGGGCTTGTTCTCCGAGTTGATGCGCTTCGAGTCGTCCGGCTGCGTGCGTGTTCAAAACGTGCGCGACCTCATCGTCTGGCTGGCGCGGGACGAACCGAACTGGAATCGTCAGGCGATCGAGCGGGTCATCTCCGCGCGTTCGCGCGAAGACATTGATCTCGCAAACCCCGTGCCGGTCTACTTTACCTATGTGACGGGTTGGGCGACCGATCCAAACGTCGTCCAGTTCCGCGACGACATCTACCACCGCGACGGCGCCGAGCAGTTGGCGATGAGCGAACTCACAACAACCGCCTATGCAGACGGCCAGCAGAATCCGTATGCACAGGGCGACGGCTTCTGATCCGGATCATTTCGCGAGAAGCTCCCGGATCAGGCCATGCGACGGTCTTCCTCGCCAGACCGTCGGACCGGTTGTGCCGGGGCGCTTCACTACAACTGCGATAGAAAGCTTGCTCTCAGGTATGCGACTTTGTGGCTCAGACCCGAGACGCGGCCGAACGGAGCGGCACCTTACTAAACGGCGGTGGTATTTGCCTGCATATCAGTGAAACTATGCATGCTGTTTGAAGGAAAGTGCTGTCCGGATTGCGCAACCGGCGACTTCTTCTTATCCAACCGGGTAGCTCTACTCCATTGGACCGTCGTGGTCATCGTGCTAGTTAGCCACCAACGCGCGCCGTGTGGTTTGGCCGCGCCCGATTCACAGTGACCATGGGAGAGAGACAGCTATGAGCCAGGCGCTCCAGAGCCAATCCAACGTCCACGAGGCCTTCTTCAACACACCTCTTCGCGAGCGTGACTCCGAAGTCATGGACGCGATCAACAAGGAACTCGGTCGCCAGAGTCACGAGATCGAGCTGATCGCGTCGGAAAACATAACCTCGCGCGCCGTGATCGATGCCCAGGGTTCTGTTCTGACGAACAAGTACGCCGAGGGTTACCCCGGGCGGCGCTATTACGGTGGTTGCCAGTATGTCGACATCGTCGAGGAGCTTGCGATCGAACGTGTTACAAAACTGTTCGGCTGCAATTTCGCCAACGTCCAGCCGAATTCGGGCAGCCAGGCGAACCAGTCGGTGTTCCTTGCTCTCATCAAGCCGGGCGATACCATCCTCGGCATGAGCCTCGACGCCGGCGGTCATCTCACCCATGGCGCCAAGCCCAACATGTCGGGCAAATGGTTCAACGCAGTTCAGTACGGACTCGACCTCGAGACAGGTCTCATCGATTACGACGCGTTGGAAAAACTCGCGGACGAGCACAAACCGAAACTGATCATCGGCGGCGGTTCGGCATATTCGCGTCAGGTTGACTTCAAACGTATGCGTGAGATCGCTGACAAAGTCGGCGCCTATTTCATGGTCGACATGGCGCACTTCGCGGGTCTCGTGGCGGCGGGGGTCCATCCTTCGCCTTTCCCGCACGCTCACGTGGCGACCTCGACGACCCACAAGACCCTGCGTGGTCCGCGCGGTGGCATCGTTCTCACCAATGACGAGGACATCGCCAAGAAGATCAATTCGGCCGTGTTCCCGGGTCTTCAGGGCGGCCCGCTGATGCATGTCATCGCCGGCAAGGCAGTGGCATTCGGTGAGGCGCTGACGGATGAGTTCAAGTCCTACCAGCGTTCGGTCTGCGAAAATGCCAAAGTGCTGGCCGAAACCCTGCGCGCCGGCGGCTGCGATATCGTTTCGGGCGGTACCGACACCCATCTGATGCTCGTCGACCTGCGTCCTATGGATCTGACCGGCAAGGCGTCCGAGAAGTCGCTAGGCCGCGCCAACATCACCTGCAACAAGAACGGTGTTCCGAACGATCCGGAAAAGCCGGCCGTGACATCCGGCATTCGTCTCGGCACCCCAGCCGCGACGACCCGTGGCTTTGGCACGGCCGAATTCCGGGAAGTCGGCAATCTCATTGTCGAGGTGCTCGAAGGCCTGCGCAAGTCGAACTCGGAAGACAACGAGATTGTCGAACAGGCTGTGAAGCAGAAGGTCATCGCGCTGACCGATCGTTTCCCGATCTACCAAGGCCTCTGATCGAGTGATTTCGCTTCTGCCCGCTTGCGGCGGGCCAGTGAATTGACGCAAACAAAACCCGCCGGTCGCTTCGTGACCGGCGGGTTTTCGTTCCGAGTAAGAGTCGTGCCATGCGGTGTCCCTATTGCGGATCGCAAGACAGTCAGGTGAGGGACTCGCGTCCGGCCGAAGACGGCGCTGCAGTACGCCGCCGCCGGGTTTGCCCTGACTGCGGCGGCCGGTTTACCACCTTCGAGCGGGTGCAGTTGCGCGAGCTCTACGTTCTCAAGAAATCGGGACGTCGCGTTCCCTTCGATCGTGACAAGCTCGCCCGCTCGGTGGAGGTCGCGCTGCGCAAAAGACCCGTCGAGCACGACCGGGTCGAGCGTCTCGTTTCGGGCATCGTCCGACGCCTCGAACAGTCCGGCGATCAGGACGTTGCCTCCGATACGATCGGCGAGATGCTGATGGACGCTCTGAAGGAACTAGACGACGTCGCTTTCGTTCGGTTCGCTTCCGTTTACCGCGATTTCCATGAAGCCAAGGATTTCGGCGATCTGATCGAGGAACTGAAAGCCAAGGAGGGTGGCGGTGCCGCAGGCTGATCCGCCAGCAATACCTATTCTGAGTGCAGCCAACGAGCGGTTCATGGCCGCGGCGATCCGTTTCGGCTTCCGCCATGCTGGCCTGACTGGAACGAACCCGTCAGTCGCTACGCTGATCGTTCGCGACGACGGCGCGGGCCCACGGATCGTCGGTCGCGGCATCACCGCGCGGGGTGGGCGGCCCCATGCCGAGGCGCAGGCGTTAGGCGAGGCCGGCACACTCGCTCGCGGCGCGGTTGCTTATGTCACGCTCGAACCTTGCGCTCATCATGGGCGCACACCGCCGTGCGCGGAGGCGCTCGTTGCATCCGGCGTTTCGCGCGTGGTCTCAGCTGCGGCGGACCCGGACCCGCGAGTCGACGGGAAAGGGCACGCGATCCTTGAGAAAGGCGGGCTTTCCGTCACCCCTCGCGTTATGGCGAAGGAGGCGGCCTCCGATCTTTCGGCCTATCTCACCCGGCATGCAAGGAACCGCCCACAGATCACTCTGAAGATGGCGGTCTCTCCAGACGGGATGATCGGCCGGAAGGGCCATGGTCAGGTGTTCATCACCGGGCCGATCGCAAATCGGCAGACCCATCTCGTGCGCGCTCGGCACGATGCGATCCTCGTAGGGATGGGTACGGTACGCGAGGACGACCCCGGTCTCGACTGCCGTCTGCCCGGTCTCGAAAACCGCTCGCCGCGCCGGATCGTTCTCGATCCCGATCTCACGATCGAGCCGGAGACCGGCTTGGTTCGAAGCGCGCGGCAGACGCCCCTCACGATCGTCGCGCGGGGCGATACGGACGCCGACAAACGTCAGTCGCTGATGGCGGCGGGTGCCGATTTCGTTGCCTGCGACGTCGTTCCCGGAACCGGCCGCGTCGCGCTCCCGGAGCTCATGGAGGACCTCGGCGCAACGGGCATTCAGAATATTCTCGTCGAGGGCGGTGCGACAGTCGGGGAGAGCTTTCTGGAAGCCGATCTCGTCGATCGTTTGATCCTGGTCGAAGGCGAAACGATGGTCGGCGAAGGCGGAATCGTTTCGCCGATCGATGTCGCTTCAGGGAAACAGCGCTTCAAATTGACGGAGCGACTACGTTTCGGTCCTGATCAATGGTTCGAATTCGAAAGGCGGATCTGAAGTGTTCACCGGAATCGTGACCGATGTCGGCCGCATCCTTTCGTCCGAGACATTGCCGAAGGGCCGAAGGTTTCGCGTGGAGACGACCTACGACTGTGCAGGAATCGATCTCGGCGCTTCGATCGCCTGTTCCGGCATCTGCCTGACCGTAACCGGGTTTTCCGAAGCAGGCGATACTAGGCGATGGTTCGAGGTGGAGGCTTGGGAAGAGGCATTGAGGCTGACAACCGCCGGCACGTGGGGCGAGGGTACACGTATCAATCTCGAGCGCTCACTGAAGATCGGCGACGAACTCGGCGGGCATCTAGTCTCCGGTCATGTGGACGGGCTCGCCGACATCGTCGCGATCGAAGAAGAGGGCGAAGCCGTACGGTTTCGTCTGCGGGCAGGGGAGGGCGAAAAGCGGTTCATCGCACAGAAGGGCTCGGTTTGCCTCGACGGCACCTCGCTTACCGTCAACTCCGTCCAGGATGCCGAGTTCGACGTTCTCCTTATCCGCCACTCCTTGGAGGTGACGACCTGGGCAGAACGGCGGGTGGGCGACCGGGTCAACCTCGAGGTGGACCAGATCGCGCGCTATGCCGCACGCCTGTTCGGCGCACCGCGATAGAACGTCCTCCGTTTCACTCTTAACGCATCGAATTCCGGTGTTGCTTGCGGCTTGCGGCAGGCGTATCCCGACGCCCATGATCATTCGGAGACAACGAGCATGAGCGCCAAACTTCATGTCCTCATCGTCGAGGCGCGCTTTTACGACGATATAGCGGACAAGCTTCTGGCGGGCGCCAAGGCAGAGCTCGAAAAGAACGAGGTCACCTACGACGTGGTGACAGTACCGGGCGCGCTGGAAGCGCCGGCTGCGATTTCTTACGCTCTAGCGGGTGCGGACGAGGATGGCACCGATTATGACGGTTTCGTCGTGCTCGGCTGCGTCATTCGTGGTGAGACCTACCATTTCGAAATTGTCGCCAACGAGTCCGCCCACGGCCTGATGAAGCTTTCGATCGAGGAGACCATCGCGATCGGCAACGGCATCCTGACGGTAGAGAACGAGGAGCAGGCGCTGGAGCGTGCCGATCCTGACCGTAAGGACAAAGGCGGCGGGGCCGCGCGCACTGTTCTGGAAATGATCGCGCTCAGGGATCGGCTCGGGGCCTGATCTGATGGACGAGACGAAACAGCGAAGCTTTCGGCCGGCTAACAAGCGCGGCGTCGCGCGTCTCGCGGCCGTGCAGGCGCTCTACCAGATGGATATCGGGGGAACGCCGCTGGTCGAGACGGTTGCCGAATATGAGACCCATCGCATGGGTCATGAGATCGACGGCGAGACCTATCGTGTCGCCGATGCAGCCTGGTTTCGCGACATCGTCTCCGGCGTGGTGCGTCGCCAGAAGGCGATCGATCCGATTATCCATGCGAACCTGCCGCCCGGCTGGCCGCTCTCGCGGCTCGACTCGACCCTCCGGGCGATCCTGAGGGCGGGCGTCTACGAGATCGAGACGCGCAACGACGTGCCGGTGGCGGTCATCGTTTCGGAATATGTCGACGTGGCCAAGGCATTTTTCGAAGAAGAGGAGCCGAAGCTCGTTAACGCCCTGCTCGACCGTGTCGCCCGCGAGATGCGTTCCGATACCCGGCCGACCACGCGCAGGTGACGACGTTCCCGCCTGAAGCCGCCGAGACTCGCTCTGCCCGGCTTAACGCACTGGTCCTTGCGTGTGCCCAAGCGGTTTGCGGCGCAGCCGCGCCCATCGCGATCTCTACCGGCGGGCTCGCCGGTACCTGGCTTCTCGCCGACGACAAGTCGCTCGCGACCCTTCCCGTCACCGCCTACAATGTTGGCGTTGCGCTCGGTGCTCTTCCGGCTGCGGCTCTGATGCGCGCTGTCGGCAGGCGCTATGGATTCGTGACCGGCGCATTCATCCTCACGCTCGGCGCACTGATCGGCGCGGCTTCCCTGTCCCAGCAGAGCTTCTGGATCTTTGCGCTCGCGCTGCTCTTCTTGGGATTGAGCGGCTCCTTCGTCCAGCAATATCGCTTCGCAGCGACCGACGGCGCCCCTGCCGCTTATCAGTCGACGGCAATCTCGATCGTGCTTGTGGGCGGCATCGGCGCGGCGATCATCGGACCACAGACCGTGCGCTTCACATCATCGCTGTTTCTGCCGATCGAGTTCGCGGGTTCCTTTCTGGGGCTTGCTATCCTCGGGCTTCTCGGTGCCGTCATCCTGACGCGGCTGAAGCTGCCGGTACCGGCGAAGCGACCGAAAGGGCACGGCGCAGAGGCCGTCCACACCGGCCGGCCGCTCCGCGAGATCGTCACCCAGCGACGTTTCCTCGTCGCGCTCGTCTGCGGCGTCGGAACCTTTGCGCTGATGAGCTTCGTCATGACTGGAGCGCCGCTGGCGATTGTGGGCTGTGGCCTCAGTCAGGATGTCTCGGTACTCGGTATCCAGTGGCATGTCCTGGCGATGTTCGGGCCGAGCCTCGTGACCGGCCGGCTGATCCGGCGTTTCGGTGTCGAGCTGGTGGTCGGGACCGGCCTTCTGCTCATTGCGATCAGCGCCGGCGTTTTTCTCTTGGGGCTCGAAATCTGGAATTTCTGGCTCGGTCTCGCCCTATTGGGTCTCGGCTGGAACTTCGGCTTTATCGGCGCCACCACGATGATCGCGAGCGTCCATACGCCCGAGGAGCGGGCGAAGGCGCAAGGCTTCCACGACTTCGTGCTGTTCAGCCTCGTCGCCCTCGCGTCCTTCATGTCGGGCAAGACCTATGTGGGTTCCGGGTGGGACACGATGAACTGGATCGTGCTGCCGGTCGTGGCGACATGCCTTCTGGTACTTTCCCTGGAGACCGGCGCGTGGCTGAAAAGGGGCCGGTCGACCTAGAGTGGCGGCTGCCTGTACGGAGGCCGATGGCATGAGGAAAGATTAGATTGGGCTGCCGCCGCTCGTCGTATCCCCGAGGATCTGGCCGAGGAAGCTCGCATCGCGGCCACCTGTCGGGGTTGTGCGGGAGATGAAGTCAAAGACCCGGCCGTCCTGGAGACCGTAATTCGCAATGCGGGAGACCCGGTCCTCATTGTTGAAGTAGACGGCGAGCACACGCTGATTAGTGACGCTTGGCGTCAGGAAGGCAACGCGCCGTTCGCGGCGTTGCGAGATGTAATAATAGGTTTGTTGTTCGTTGAAGGTTGCCGTAGTGGAGGGCGAACCAAGCGCAAGCTCGACCTGCTCGCGGCTCGAGCCTTCCGGCACGAGCTGCAGCATCTGCTCGTCAATGACATAACCTGCGCTAAGAACCTCGCCCGTCTGACATCCGCTGACCGTTCCCAGACTGCCGGACAACACTATGGCCGAGATAACATGACGCGTCGCGATCTTGAGGCCCACGACCTTGCCCTCCCTTAGTTTGCCCGAACCCAAAATAGCGGGTGCGTATCCGATATTCGAACGTGATCGGCTGGCTTTGTCGCACATGTCCGTAAAACAGACATCGTCGCGTTGCAATCGCTCAAAGGCTATGGCACCGCGCGTTCCAAATCTGGGAGCACAATCGAAAAGCGATCGGACCTATGTTCTCGAAATGGCGCCGACAGAGGAGGCGCAATCAGGAAATCATCGATAACCTATATGCTTGGCTAATCGCCCGGGCACGTCGGCCATTTCTCTTCGAAGAATGCGGCATCGAGGACACCGTCATGGGCCGTTTCGAAGCCGTGACGCTCGAGATCTTCCTGTTCATGCGTCGCTGCCGTGGCGATGCCGCACTTGCGCCGATCGTCCAGGACATCGTCGACCGTTTCGTCGTCGACATGGACGATTCCCTGCGCCAGATCGGCATCGGCGATCAGTCGGTGCCAAAACGCATGCGCAAGCTGACAGGACAGTTCTACGAGCGAGTGAACGCCTACGACACCGCCCTCAAAGAAGAGTCGCTTGAAACGCTCGCCGAGAATTTCAGGGGACGCGTATTGAAGCAGGATATCGATCCGACGGTCGCACACCGCCTTGCGACCGAAGCTGCGGCGGAACTTGCTCTGCTTTCGGAAATTCCCGCCGATGACCTCATGTCAGGACGGACAGGAATGTCTGCGAACTCATGACTGCTGCAACTGATCTTCACCGTCGTCTCAGACTCTCGGCGGCGCGCGTGCCGAATTCCGGACTACCGATCGAATTTACTGCCGGCGAAGGTGATCTCAAACGGATCGCTGCAGAGCTTGGGCTGCACGAATTGCAGCACTTCAGGGGATCGCTTCTGGCGACGCCCTGGCAGAAGGCGGGCGTTCGGGTGGCCGGCAAGTTGAAGGCTGGCGTCGTACACGAGAGTGTCGTCACGCTCGAACCCGTTGCGAAAGCGTATGAGATCGATTTCGACATGATCTTCGTCCCGGAGACCTCTCGACTGGCGGCGAAGAAGAGCGATTTCGAGGAGGAACTGTTCGTTGATCCGGAAGGCGACGACCCGCCGGAAACCTTCTCTGGAGACGACATCGAACTCGGTCCTTATGTCGAGGAGCAACTCGTTCTGGCGCTCGATCCCTATCCCCGCAGTCCGGAGGAAAGCTTTCGACCGATCGACACCGATCCGGAACCGGACGCGGGAAAGGTATCCCCCTTTGCCGATCTTGCGGCGCTCAGAAAGCAACAGGACGACGAGAACTAGCCCTGGCGTGTTGCGGGGTGCAGCGAGAGAGATAAAGTCGGGACGACTGCCAGCGGCCCGAACGGTGACGAGTTGAGAAGGCGAATCTGCATTGAACGACGACAACACGACGACCATCGCAATCGATGCAATGGGCGGCGATTATGGTCCCAAGGTGACGCTGGCAGGCGCCGCGCTCGCGCTCGAGCGGCGGCCTGATACGCGCTTCCTTCTCTATGGTGATGCAGAGCTCATCGATGAGGCGCTGAAGGAGCACGAGGCGTTGGCCGCGGCCTCGATCGTACGCCATTGCGAGATGGCGGTCGCGATGGATGCCAAACCCTCGCAAGCGCTGCGGCAAGGTCGTCACAAGTCGTCCATGTGGCGGGCGATCGAGGCGGTAAAGACGGGCGATGCCATGGTGGCGGTTTCCGCTGGCAATACCGGCGCCTTGATGGCGATGGCGAAGTTCTGCCTGCGCACCATGGCCGAAATCGAACGGCCAGCAATCGCGGCGATCTGGCCAACGCTGCGCGGTGAAAGCATTGTGCTTGACGTCGGCGCGACAATCGGCGCCGACGCCCAGCAGCTTATCGATTTCTCGATGATGGGCGGGGCGATGGCCCGTGCATTGTTCGGCCTGGAGAAGCCGACGGTCGGGCTTCTCAATATCGGAGTCGAGGAGGTGAAGGGCCAGGACGAAGTCCGCGAGGCCGGTCGGCTTTTGAAGGAATCCAACCTTGAGCGGATCGACTATCATGGCTTCGTCGAGGGCGACGACCTTGGCAAGGGAACCGTTGATGTTGTCGTGACCGAAGGCTTCACCGGAAACGTTGCTTTAAAGACGGCAGAGGGGACTGCCAAGCAGATTGCCGGATATCTGCGCGATGCCATGTCGCGCACCTTTCTCGCTCGGATCGGCTATCTCTTCGCGCGCGGCGCTTTCGACCGGTTGCGCGACAAGATGGATCCGCGCAAGGTCAATGGCGGAGTATTTCTCGGCCTCAACGGCATTGTCATCAAGAGCCATGGTGGGACCGACGCCGAGGGGTTCGCGGCAGCTTTGGACCTTGCCCATGCGATGGCGCGCTATGATCTGATGAATAAGATCGCCGCCGACCTCCAGACCTTTCACGATCGCATGAGCGATGCCCCGCTGAAAGTAGACGAAAGCGAAAGCGCAGGCCAATGAACGCATCCATTCGATCGATCGTCCTCGGCACAGGGTCGGCCCTGCCGGAACGGGTGATGACGAACCGCGATTTCGATGGCGTCGTCGAGACTTCGGACGAGTGGATCCGGCAACGGACAGGCATCGCCGAGCGCCATATTGCGGGAGAGGGTGAAACGACTGTCTCACTTGGCGAGGCAGCGGCTCGTCGGGCTCTGGATGCGGCCAGTCTGCAGCCGGCCGATATCGACCTCATCGTCTTGGCGACGGCAACGCCCGACCACACATTTCCGGCCTCGGCTGTCCAGGTGCAGAACCGCCTTGGTATCCATCACGGCTTCGCATTCGACGTCCATGCCGTCTGCACGGGTTTTGTCTATGCGCTGACAACTGCCGATCTCTACCTGAGGTCCGGTCTTGCCAAGCGAGCTCTGGTCATCGGGGCCGAGACCTTCTCCCGCATTCTCGATTGGAGCGATCGGACAACTTGCGTCCTTTTCGGCGATGGTGCTGGAGCAATTGTTCTCGAGGCACGGAAGGAAGAAGGCGATCGTGGCGTTCTGGTTTCCAAGCTTCGCTCTGATGGCGTTCACAAGGAGAAGCTCTTCGTCGATGGTGGCCCTTCGACGACGGGAACAGTCGGACATCTCCGAATGGAGGGGCGGGAGGTCTTCCGCCATGCCGTTGGTATGATCACCGATGTGATAGAAGATTCATTCGCCGAATCCGGTTTTTCAGCTGAAGACATCGACTGGTTCGTACCGCATCAGGCCAATCGCCGCATCATCGACGCTTCGGCTAAGAAGCTCGGGATTCCGTCGGAAAAGGTCGTCGTGACAGTCGAGAAGCATGGCAACACGTCTGCGGCTTCTATCCCGTTGGCACTTGATATCGCCGCTCGAGACGGCCGAATCCAACGAGGTCAGCTCGTTCTTCTGGAGGCAATGGGCGGCGGATTCACATGGGGTGCTTGTCTTATCCGATGGTAGTCGGCTACACTATCACGGAACAGTGAATAGCTGGCTGATTCTCGGCTCGTTTGGTGCGGTCTAGGCGCCGGGTCGGAACTCCTGAGACCGGGATAGGAGCGGAAGTGATGAGCGGCAAGACGTTGACGAGAGCGGATCTTTCGGAAGCTGTGTTCCGCAAGATCGGACTTTCCCGAACAGAGTCGGCCACCCTCGTGGAAATGGTGCTGGAAGAAGTCTGCGAAACGATTTCCAGCGGCGAGGCGGTCAAGATCTCGTCGTTCGGTTCTTTTCTCGTGCGCGACAAGAACGAGCGGGTCGGCCGCAATCCAAAGACGGGCGAGGAAGTGCCGATCTCGCCGCGTAAGGTCACGGTGTTCAAGCCTTCGAATGTCCTGAAGGAGCGGATTCTGGAGGCTCATTCGCGCAAGAACCGCGCCGACAACGACGACACCTACGTTCCGGCGGAAGTTCGGGCTGCCGAGTAACGGCCTTCGGAGCAAGCGCCCAGCATGAACGACAGATCGTCGGACGCTTTCAAGACGATCGGCGAGGTCGCAAGCGAACTCGCCATTCCACAACACGTTCTGCGCTTTTGGGAGACCCGGTTCACGCAGGTTCGCCCATTGAAGCGTGGCGGCGGACGTCGGTATTACCGGCCGGAAGACGTCGCACTGCTACACGGTATCCGGTTTCTGCTCTACGCCAAGGGCTTTACGATCAAGGGTGTTCAGAAACTGCTCCGCGAACAGGGAGTACGTTTCGTTGCGGCGACCGCGTCCGGCGATCTGAGGCCGGATCAAAAGCAGGTTGCCGAACCTAGCGCACGAGAAGCTGCGTACCCGCAGCAAGCGCCCTCGGAACTAGGCGTTCCAGACGATATCGACCTCACGGCGGCGCCCGTGCCGGGTGTGCTGACCGAGGAGCCCCAGGTCCGTTCAACGAATGCCGAGCGCCGGTCCGGCTTCGGAACTTTTCTGCGGCGACGAACTGAGCCGAACGAAGGCGAGCCGAAACTCACCAAAGAGCAGACCGACAGATTACAGGAAGTCATCATCGATCTTCTTGAATGCAAGCGCCTCCTCGATCAGGTTCGCTGAAGTCCACAGTCCAACGAGTTTCATACGGAGAACTCGACGCCGCATGCCGCGCTTGCTAACGTCCACGGCGTGTGCGGGCGTGATGGAATGGTAGACATACGGGACTTAAAATCCCGAGGCGAAAGCCGTGCGGGTTCGAGTCCCGCCGCCCGTACCACACCCACGAATTCTGCCAGCCGATGCAGATTCAAGTTCCAATACGCTGATCGCAGGCTGCCCGGAAACGGTGGACGGTCTCGGCCATCCCAAATTCCAGCGCGTCAGCCGTCAGGCCGTGGCCGATCGAGACTTCCGCAAGGAACGGGATGCGCTCGATGAGAGGGGGTAGGTTCGAAACAGTAAGGTCGTGGCCCGCATTCACCCCCAAGCCGAGAGAGAGAGCGCGGTCGGCGGTGGCGCCAAGTGCGCGAAGTTCTGATTCTGCGGCATCCGGATTGTCGTAGGTGGCGCCGTAGGGACCAGTATAGAGTTCGATTCGGTCGCAGCCCGTGGCTGCTGCAGCTTCCATCTGGTTTGGATCGGCGTCAGAGAAAATCGAGACCCGCGTGTTCCCGTCCTTTAAGCGACGAACGATCGGCTTCAATCTCTCCAGCTCGGCTTTGAAATCGAAGCCGTGGTCGGAAGTCGGCTGACTCGGGTCGTCTGGAACAAGTGTTACCTGTTCCGGACTGATGGTTTCGACGAGATTAAGAAACTCATCCGAGGGGAACCCCTCGATGTTGAGCTCCGCGTCGGGAAATTCGTCGTCGATGAGTTTTCTGATTTCGGGAAGGTCTGAGAAGCGAATGTGCCTTTGATCGGGCCTTGGATGGACGGTCAGGCCATGCGCGCCGGCATTGAGGGCGATGCGCCCGAGGCCGGTCACACTGGGCCAGGGAAGATCGCGTCTGTTGCGTAGCATCGCGACCGCGTTGAGGTTCACCGAAAGTTGTGTTGGCATTGCTGCTCCGAAACATTCCCGACTATGGGCTGAAAGTGGCGTGCGGCTATGATTTTGAAAGGTCGACCGTTGACTTGACCCTGTCGGACCGCAACTCTGCGACAAGCGGGTTTGGAAGCGGAGGAGATGGGTTCAATGGGCGGGTCAAAATTTATTCCAATCGTAGTTGCCGCTTTGGTCGGACTGTTCATCGGCTGGCTGATGGGGCCGGATGTCGACGCAGTGGAGGAGCGGGTCTCCAACGTCCAATCTTCGGTGGAGGATCAGGTCTCCTCGCTTTCGAGCGAGATAGCCTCTCAGCAGGATGCGGTCGCGCAGCAGCAAGAGACGATTGCCCAGCAGGTCGGGGCAATCCAGACGCAGGTCTCTTCGATGAGCGAGCAACTCGCCGCCCAGGCCGAACAGTCCGCCCAAGCAGCAAGCGACGCCGTTTCAGGGGTCCAAAGCAGCATGCAGGAGAGCGTCGCGCAACTGCAGCAGCAGATGGAGCAGCTCACGACGCAGCTTCAGGAGCAGGGCTCCGGCCTCACCAGTGAAATGAGCAGCCAGATCGAGAGCCTTCGCAGCGAAGTAACTGCGATCGGCGAGGCGCAAACTTCAATGTCCGATCAGATGCAACAGGCGCAGGCAGCGGCCGAGCAACGTGCGGCAGAACAGGAGCAGGCTGCAAGTGCACAGGGCTCCGAAGAGACGGAAGACGGTGCTTCGGCCCTCCTCGGCGAGATTGGGGCAGGAGGCGCGGTACTCCTGGCCGAACAGGGCGCACTGTTCGGCGGGAGCGAGGTTACGCTGTCGGGTATCGACGACGAGAACGGCTCGGCGACCTTCACGGTGGACGGCGAGGAACAGCAAATCGCCAGCGGCGATAGCCTCGAACTATCGGAGAATTGTTCGATAAGCCTTGCTGGTGTCGCGGCCGGTGCAGCTTTCCTCACGGCGGACGGCTGTGCGCAGCCGGCCGAAGCATCGTCGTCTTCGGGTAGCGACGACGGAGAGGCCAGTGGCGGCGGTCAGGATGTCGCCGGACTTCTTGAAGAGATCGGTTCGTCGGGCGCCGTGCTTCTGGCCGGCCAGGGCGGCCTCTTCGGCGGAACCGAAATTACGCTGTCGAGCGTCGAGGATAGCGGAGCAACGTTCGCCGTCGGCGGCGAGGACAGTGAGGTTTCGAGCGGTGACAGCCTCGAAATCTCTGACGATTGTTCGCTGACGCTGGTGGGCGTGGCCGCCGGTGCCGCATTCGTTTCGGCGGAAGGCTGCGAGGCGAGCGAAGGCGGGCAGCAGCAGGCGGGCCGAGAAGCAGCCTCTGGTTCTGGTTCGGCCGATCCGGCCACTCTTGCAGGCGAAATTGGCGCGACCGGCGCCATCCTGCTTCCAGAACAGGCCGCCATCTTTGGCGGAACACAACTCGACCTCGTCTCGATCGATGCGGAGAACGGGACAGCCACGGTGGCACTCGACGGCAGTGACGAACAGGATGTCGCCGGTGGCGAGGATGTCAATTTCGGCGACGGGTGCACGGTCACGCTTGCCGGCGTTGCCGGTGGCGCAGCCTATTTCTCCAGCAACGGATGTGGCGGTGAAGCATCCGCCGAGGGCGAGCAATCTTCCGGTGAGCAGGCAGCTCAGAGCGGCGGACAAGAAGAAGAGGGCGGAGAACAGCAGGCGGGTGCAACGGCTGCCGGTGCGGCTGGGTCGTCAGGGAACCAGTCCTCTGCCGAAGGTCAATCCAGCGAAGCGGGCGAACAGCAGACTTCGGGTAATGAAGCCGGCCAATCCAGCTCGGCTGGTCAACCTGAAGGGGAGCAGGCTTCCGATACTCAAAGCGAGGCCGGCGGTAGCGAAGATTCAGCGACGGCTGGGAGCCAGTCCGGCGGCGGCGAAGGCCTGACAATCGGCCAGACGGCGAGATTCGGCGACACCCGTGTCTTCATCTCGTCGATCACTGACAGCGCCGCGACACTGAGTGTCGTCGGCGCGGGCCGGCAGACGGTCGAGCAGGGCCAGTCTTTCGATGCAGGCGAGGGATGTTCCGTGACGCTGGACAGTATCGACGGGCGTATGATCAGCCTCTCGGCAGAGGGCTGCGAAACCGGCGGCGGCGAACAGGCTGCAAGCGGCTCCGAGGGCGAGAGCGGCGATCAGGCGGCTGGATCCTCGGGCGAGGGCGAGGCGCAGCAGGACGGCGAGAACGCCGAGGGCCAGTCGGGTCAGGTGGGTCAGGCGGGGAATGACGGTTCTGGCGAAGGCCAGAACGGCGGCGATGCAGCTGCGGCCTCCGGCAACGGTCAATCGCAGCCGTCCGAAGGCGGGAGTGAGGAGCCGTCCGGCCAGGAAGGCGGCGATAGCGGTGTGGCTGCCGGCTCGAACGAAGGAGCGAATGGCGGGGATGCCGCAGCATCCAGCGAGGGCAGCGGTTCCGAGCAGTCCGGCGATGCCGAGCAGGCGTCCGAAGATGCAGCGTCGGGCTCGGAAGGTCAGTCCGACGAAGGCGGCGAGCAGGAGGCTTCTTCCGAGGGCTCGTCGGGCGGCGATGGCGCGCTGACGATCGGTCAGTCGGCGAGCTTCGGCGACAGAAGCGTCTTCGTTTCCTCCGTCTCCGACAACGGTGCGACCCTCGCGGTTCTCAACGGCCCGCGCGAGGCGGTCGAGACCGGCGGTTCGTTCGATCTCGGCGATGGCTGCACGGTGACGGTCGACAGCGTTGAGGCCCGGACGGTGACGCTGTCGTCCAGCGACTGCTGAGTAGGGGTCGAGAACTCAAGCATTCAGAAAAGGCGCGGACCGGATCGGCTCGCGCTTTTTCGTCTTCGCGCGTGCGGCGCACTGAACACTGGTGAACCGCACCATACCAGCTTGGTGCTCAATTCCCCCCGATTTGGAGGGCCATGACCGACTATATCGCGTTTTACGGATCGCTGATGGAGCGCGCGAACGATCCCGCCGCGCCTTCGCGCACCGGTCTTTCCCGTTACATATCTCCGTGCCGTATCGCCGGCGTCTTGCGGGACCATGGCGCTTATCCCGGTTTTTTCCCGCCGGACAATGCGCCTCGTGGGTCGGTGCAGTCGGAGATCGTGAAAGCCGAACTGCACGAACTGGTCGGCCCAGAAGCCTTTGAAATCTTCGATCGATATGAGAATTATGATCCGCGTAACGAGGCGGCATCGCTCTATGTCAGGCGCAGGATTCGTCTTCTAGCGCCCGAGATCGAAGCATGGGTTTACGTCTCGCAGCTATCTCCAATGGACCCCCGAGTGCCGGGCGACGACTGGGCTGCCTTTCGAGGCGGCTGCCTCTGAGCAAGCGACAGATAGGCCCGAGCGGGCACCTAGCCGTTCGACGAGAAATGTTGCCGGACCGCGGTTCTATGACCACCGGCAACAGACCGTGTCCAAATCGCTCGATGCCTTCTTCAGCGCCTATGGTACCACCCGAAGCCATTTTCCCATCTCGCCCTGAGCTTGGACTGAGAAAAAACGATACTTCGTTTCATGCCAAAGTTTGATCTGATCGGTTGCGTTATCGAGAACAATATCCCCCTTAGAGGTGCGGACTGTAAGTAGCGTATGCCCCTCTTCACTGAACGGCTGCTTGACAACGGTGAGTAACAAAACTGATGAAGGCCACCCAAGCTTCAACAACTGATCCTTCTTCATTATCGCGAAATCTTCGCAATCGCCTACTGTATCAGGAAGACTCCAGACGTCCTTCTGCCCATAAACCTTGGCATCCGCACGCTGTTCAATCTGCCGATTGACACGGGTGTTGACGTTGCGGAGCTCCTTATATCTCTGATCGGACAAAACAATATGTTTCTCTCCGGAGCTAGTATTGCAGAGCCGACTGTTTGTTTCACAAAAGGTATAGAAAGCGATTGGCGGAAAACTGTATCCATACGTATTTAAGCTCATCTGATGATTTTGAGTGCCACTGTTTGCGCAAGCCGAAAGTAAAGCTATAGCCGAAACTGAAAATATGCGAACGGTCATCCGATTCCTCCCCATGCCTCTCCGCACGAACGTTGCGGAATAATTGAGTAAAATCTTGCTGAGATTATCAAAATTTCGTTACAAAACCTGCCTAAAAGGAAGATTTTTCCCTAAAGGAATAAAATGAGCTCGGAGATTAGTATAAAAATCCCGAAATCATACGTAGAATGGCTCTGAATGTTTCCTTGAAGGGATTTTCGGGAAGCGGCGTACGAATTTCCGTTGCGTCATAGTTTATTGACTCTGTTTTATTTTGAGCAGAGCATCGGGCAGTTAACGTCTTGTTAAGGTTGCGTCCGATGAGTAAAAATATCGTCAAATGCGCTGCACTTTTTGTGCTTTTGTTCTCGTTTGTTATGGCAAGCGCGCTGGTCCTGCCAACAATAAATGCTGCATCTGCACAGTCTTCGCTCAGGCCGACACTCGATGCGTCTCAGTGTACACGGCTGACAACGCGAAACATCTATGCATGCTGTGCGGCAATAAATCGCCAATCTATTCTAAGCGCTGCCCAACTTGCAGCCTGTCCGCCGCTTACGACCTCCACAGTCAGTAGAGCTCTACGCGATTTAGATGGTCGAAACAGCAACACTCGGGAACGTGATGCTTTCCCGCAAGCGGTAGCTGTTCCGGAGGTTCGCGGACCCGAGCGTTCAGCCAACAGGCCGGGTGGGAAACCAGAAAACGGCCGTACACCTAGCAATCCAAGAAACCCTGATGGCAATGGCGGTAAAGATCCACGCGGTGGTAAAGACTACGGCGGAAAAGGTGACGGCGGTAAGGGTTACGGGTCCGGTAAAGGCCGGGGAGGCAAAGACCACGCTTCGAACGGCCGCGGCGGCAAGGGCCGTGGTGATGCCCATGGCGGTCGTGGCGGCAAGGGCCGTGGTGATGCCCAAGGCGGTCGTGGCGGCAAGGGTCGCGGTGATGCACATGGCGGCCGCGGCGGCAAGGGTCGCGGTGATGCCCATGGCGGTCGTGGCGGCAAGGGTCGCGGTGATGCCCATGGCGGTCGTGGCGGCAAGGGTCGCGGTGATGCCCATGGCGGTCGTGGCGGCAAGGGTCGCGGTGATGCCCATGGCGGCCGCGGCGGCAAGGGTCGCGGTGATGCCCATGGCGGCCGCGGCGGCAAGGGTCGCGGTGACGCCCATGGCGGTCGTGGCGGCAAGGGTCGCGGTGATGCCCATGGCGGTCGTGGCGGCAAGGGGCGCGGTGATGCCCATGGCGGCCGCGGCGGCAAGGGCCGTGGTGACGCCCATGGCGGTCGTGGCGGTAAGGGCCGTGGCGGAATGAGCGCTAGTCGAAACTAAGCCATTCTGGTCTTTTAAGAACAACGGGCGCCTTTGAGTTGCCCGACGAAAAACGAGGTGCCTGCTGAGATCCGCAGGCACCTTATCGGCGTATGTACTTCTTCTTGGTGGTATTCGGTCTTGTAGCCCTTGTTTGCTGCTTCAATTCTGCGTTCCTGCTCCGCATTTGTGCCTGGAGAAAAGACGGCCCTGGGGCCCAGGTTCAAAACGTTCTATAACCTTATCGAAACCCAACGAAATTCGCGTTCTGACCTTCATAGCCGACAGCGTAATTGTACCGCCCCCATGTCCGACATGACGAATGTGCACCCTTGTTGGTGACACAGGTGGTCGGCGGGAGCGCTTCACGCTTGACGGCATCCCGACTTCGATCTCCGCAGTCATGCCGACCGCCGCAAATCCCACCTTGCTGTAAAACCGACGATCCGTTATGCATCGCCGGGATGAGAAACTCTCAATCAGGCACCCGTAGCTCAGCTGGATAGAGCGCCGCCCTCCGAAGGCGGAGGTCACAGGTTCGAATCCTGTCGGGTGCGCCACTGCTACGTCGGATTGCCATCGAGGCTCGGTCGTTTTCCTGCTCGGTTCTGGTTCGAAGAGTTCGTAAAATAGCCCTCTCCGATATAACTCGCTCTGCTCAGCCGTCGAAGCTGCTCGTTTCGCTTCTGAATACTGGTTCTTGACACGATGACCGGTGGCAGGGACCTGATACAGGGGAGAGTTCGGGTTAGGCGATGATCCAGGTGGGCTAAGACTCGCGCGTGAAAAACGTGCTGCCGAATGATGTCTCACAAGCGCCTTGCCCGATCATTGCACCGTCCAGTCCGCAGAACTTTGTGGGTGAGTAATTTTTCTGGCGATCAGATCACGCGACGAGCTGTAACACGCGGTCGCCGGGTTCACCCGACTTTTGGTGATCCGTGGTGTCACGTGCGAGCCAGTCCAAGAATTCGATTGTCAGCTTACGACGGAGTGTCTTCGCCTCGGCCACGGACGAGCGGAACGTGACTTCGACGCACGGACGCGCCATGGCATTCGTCGTGAGGCCGAAGGCGAGGCTGAAGCTTGTCTCCGCTAGACTTGCTCCACCGACTTCACGGTTTCCGCCGGCGTTTTCGCGCGATTGCCACCATTCGGCGATCTCGTATAGGCTGCGCTGCGTCTCGAAGGTCAGGGAAAAGCGCGTTGTCACGGTGACGGCCGTGGCGGACTGGCTGTATACGCACTGCTCGAGGAACCGCGTATTCGGCATCGAGATCGCTCGTCTCGGGCCAGATTGGCCTAAATCGAATTCGTCTGCCTCGACCAGGCGGGTCGTGAAAAGGCCCAGCCTGTCGATGTAACCGCGTACGTCTCCGATCTCGACATAGTCGCCGGGCTCCAACCCAGCCGCCCCACTCCGCACCAGACCTCCAAGGGCGCTTGAGATCATTTCCTTCAAGGCCATGACGATCGCGACGGCAAGCGCCGTCGCCGAATAGATGATCGACTGCAGCCCTTCGATGCTCAGCCAGCCGACAAACGAGACGCCGGCAATGACCGCGATATACCTGCACGCGCGGCGGAGAGATGCGGCTCGTGATCGGATAAGCCCTGCGTACGGAACGGCCTTGAAGCCGAACAAAACGGTGTGTGCGATTGTCATGAAGTTTTAAGCCAGAATTCTATCCCGGTTCGCTTCGGGATCGTGATCGTTTTCGGGCCATTTAGACGCGTTCCATTTCGCGCGAATGCCGGCGCGATGTCGTCTGCGTTGCGAATCCATGTTCTCGATTGCAGCCATCTTGCCGATCGGCCATCTGCGTTCGCCGCAAAACGCCATGACGTATCGGCATGAAACCTGAACGAAACACGATTTTAGTTTGGCGAAGCATCGCGGAAACGCAGTCGGTCTATTCGACCGCCGTCCCGGCCGTCCGCGGCAGGAGATGGAGGAACCAGCATGCGCGAGCGCAGCACAGGCGAGCCGACGAACGAAGATGCAAGAAACGGGTTTTCAGATGCCTCCCCGTTTGCACCAGTTCGAAAAGCTGCCAACAGATTGAGGCGCTGGCACCCGGGTTTCTCTTACGCAAGTTTTGCTGTCGAGACCAAGCTTGTCGTCAGACCGATGGATCGGCGCCACGGAAGCTGTTCGAACTACGACGAATTCGACTACGAGTACTACCGGGAAATCAGGAATCGTCGTAAGTGAACGCAAGGAGATAGAGGCGGTTCTACTGCTGCCCGACATCTCGGGGCGGCGCGAACGCGAGCCGGAGCCCCGTTGGCGTTGGACCGGTCAGCCTGCTTCTTATCTCATCGTCAACCCTTCGCCGCGAAATTCGGCGTCGCGCTCGGATCACTGAGATGACGGGTGAATTCCTGGAGATCGTCGAGGATCTCAGCCCTGCAAATGACGTGAATGGCCTCAGGCCGTGGAAGATCGCCGTCATTGACGATGATGATGCCGTTCATGAGGGCACGCGTTTCGCACTTCGGCATTTCCGTTTTGCCGATCGGCCGATGGAGATTGTCGGCGCCTGGTCGGCCGAGGAGGGCCGGGCCCTGCTGAGGAAACATCCGGACATCGCCGTCGTGCTTCTGGACGTCGTGATGGAGAGCGATGCGGCGGGCCTTGATCTCGCGAGCCAGATCAGGGGCGAACTCGGAAATGAGCTCGTGCGGATCATTCTGCGCACAGGGCATCCGGGGGAGGCGCCGGAGCATCGCGTGGTCCTTGATTATGACATCAACGACTACAAAGCGAAGACTGAACTTACTGCCGAACGTCTGTTCATTGCTCTCACCACGGCGCTGCGAAGCTACGAGCAGTTGAAACGTCTCGACGAGATGCGCATCGGGCTCGAGCTGATCGTCGAGGGAGCGAGCCGACTGTTCGACGACTGCTCGTTGACGACCCTCGCGAAGGGCGTTCTCATTCAGTTGAACACCCTTCTCGCGATAGATTGCGCCGGCATTCTCGTTATGCGCGAGGCCGAGGACGGCCACCCTACAGTTCTCGCAAGTACCGGTAGTTTCATCGAGGGTGCAAATAAGCTCAATTTCGACCGCCTGTTCGCGGCAGGTGTGAAGACGGGGCTGCCGATGACGGTGGAGGGCCTCACGCAGCTTTTCGTGCGGACTGGACGTGGCGTTGAGATTCTCGTGCTTCTCGACCATGCCGACGCTCTCGAACCGACGCAGATCGAACTCCTTTCCGTCTTTTCCTCAAAGCTCGCCATCGCCTTCGAGAACGTACGTCTCAATGAAGAATTGCGAGAGGCGAACGCAGCGCTCGAGAATAGGGTCGAGCAGAGGACCGCTGATCTTGCCGCCGTAAATCAACGGCTCGACGCCCAGGCTGCTCTCTTGCGCCGTGTCAATGCTTTCAAAAACGAGATGCTCGGTATGGTGGCGCACGACCTAAAGAACCCACTGGCTGTGGTTCTCGGGCGCACGGAAATGCTGTCGACCATCAGTCGCGATCTACCAGAGCCAAATGCGACACTTGTCTCCACCCAGCTCAACTACATCCGCACCGCTGCGAACCGGATGACTCGGATCGTCGACGTCTCGATCGCGGAGGCTCTAGCGGACGCTTTCGACATTGCCCTGGACCGTCGGCGGGTCGATCTCGCAGCAATTGTTCGCAGTGCTGCAGGGCTATACTCCGGCCTTTGCGAGGCAAAAGAGCAGAGCCTTCACGTCGAATGCCCGAAACGGCTACTGGTCACTTGCGATCCCGACCGTATGGCGGAGGCGATCGAGAATCTGCTTTCGAACGCAATCAAGTATGCGCCGATAGGCGGCGCTATCGCCATAGCCCTCAACGCGGGCGAGCGCGCCGTCACAATACGCGTCGACGATTCCGGGCCGGGCCTCACCCAGGAAGACGTCATGCGCGTTTTCGGCCGGTTCCAGCGCCTTTCGGCTCAGCCGACGGGCGGCGAGTCCTCCACCGGCCTAGGTCTCTCGATTGTCCGGCGCATCGCTGAGCTGCATGGCGGCAATGTCGAGGTGATCGAGAAGGGCGGTCTAGGCGGGGCTTCCTTCGCCATCGTCTTGCCGCTCGGGCCGCAAGAGGCGGCGTTATGAGCGAACCGCTGATCTTCGTCGTCGACGACGACCCGGAGACCCGATCGATGATAGCGGACTATCTGGCGATGAACGGCTATTCCGTGTGCGCGTTCGAGGGTGCTGCGGCCCTCCGTGAAGCGCTGGGCGACAGACATCCTGACCTCATCGTGCTCGATCTCAACATGCCCGGTGAGGATGGGCTTTCCCTTGTGCGTTACCTCAAGACCGACACAGGAATTCCGGTCGTGATGTTGACCGCAACAGCGAGCCTCGTCGACCGCGTGGTGGGCCTGGAGCTTGGCGCGGACGATTATCTTGCCAAACCCTGCGAGTTGCGCGAACTGCTCGCTCGCATCCGCGCTGTCATGCGTCGCAGCAGCAACATCGTTGCCCCACCAGCACAGGCCCAAGCTGATTTAGCATCGGATACGCCTCGTCGGGAAATCCGTTTCGGCACGAAATGGCTCGATCTCGACGCACAGACTTTGCGGGATGACGAAGGCGTCGAACTTCAGCTGGTCCAGAGCGAATTTGGACTCCTGAAGGCTTTTGCCGAAAACCCCCGCCGAGTGCTTTCACGTGAACGGCTTCTGGATATCGCGAGCGCGAGAGACAGCGATCCTTTCGATCGTGCGATCGATGTGCGCATCACCCGAATCCGCAAGAAGGTCGAACCCGATCCCGCCCATCCGACAGTGATCCGCACGGTGCGTGGAGCCGGCTATCTCTTTTCGCCCGATCGGTGAGCGCGTCGAGAGCGGACGAAATCTGGACGAAACATGCTGGTGGCATAGCCGGTTCGAGCGCGGGTGACCGCGGTTCAACCCACGTGGAACGAACGCTATTGGACGCGCGAACGCAAGATCAGGAAGACGAAGCAGCTACCGGGAAATCGGCGAAATCTCACGCCGCCCGGCCCTTGTTGGATCGCGCCCTTTCCATCGAGCACCGGATCTATCTCGTCGGCGCGGTGCCCATCGTCGTAGCGGTCGCGATCGGTATCGTCTCGGTGTTCCTGATAAACCGTGCCGACGATGCCCGGCTCGGTGCAAACAAGGTTGGTAATGTCTTTCGCCATGTGACGAAGGCGATGAACGAGCGGGACGCCTATATCGGTGCCGTCCCCGAACGCCGCGCGTTTCATTTTCAACAGGTCGGCGCGGCAATCGAGGCCGCGCAGGCAGGAATACGCTCGCTCGATCCTGCCTCGATCCCCGCCGAATCTCGTGAGGCGCTTGTATCGACCAGCGACGCGCTCGCTCGCTACAGCCTGCAGATGACGGCGCTGGCGCCCGCGGTCGAAGAAAGCGACGAAATTCTGAAGTCGATGGATGAGCGGCTGGCCTCCCTCCTTCAGCTCACCGACGAAGCACGTTCGCGCCAGCACGCCTCCAACGCGGATATCGTCACTTCCCTGCGTACCCGCGATCAGACGCTGCGAGAAACGCAAGAACGGCTAGCCGAAGCACAGCGGGCGCGCGCCGCGATCGTCGATGGAGCATTGGCGCGGAACTCTTCCGAAGGTTCGGACGGTTTCGCGGCGGCGCGGATCGAGAACGCGATCCGCGCCATGCTGGACGGCCTCACCGACCGGTCCGACGTCACCGAGTTCGAGAGGGCGCTCATCGAATGGCGCGAGGGCGGCGATATGTCGGCGGTGCTTCTCTTTATCGACCGGCGCATCAAGATCGACGGAACCGCCACGCGCTCGCTCCAGACCGAGGTCGCCGAGCTACTGACCTATACGGTGGAAGCACACGAGACCGAGCAGGCGACCCAGAACATCGCCGTCGAGACGATCAAACTCGCGAGCCGCACTCGCGAGGCGGTGGAGCGACGCGATCTTCGCGCGCTGTCCGAAGTCCTGGAGGAAAGTGTGCGGCTCGGTGACCAGATCGCCTCCCTGCCGATCGCGCCTCTCATTCAGACCGAAATGCTGGACGCACTCGATCTCTGGCGAGAGGGCCTGGAAAACGCGCAGGCAACATTGTCCGATCAGGAGGGCGCATTACAGGGAATGAACGCCATGGCGAACGGCCTCGTTCTCGAAGTCTCCAGTCTCAACACGCAGCTCTCCGACCACGCTGAAAAGACAGGCTTCGCGGCCCGGCAGATCCTCGTCTTCGGCGCAGGCCTCGCCCTTCTCGCCGCCGCCTTTTTCGGGCTGATCGTCGGCCGTTCGATCACTCGGCCGCTTGGCAAACTCGAAGAGGGCATGCTGGATCGGGCGGCAAATCCCGAGAGCGGGCCTCTCCCGGGCGCAAGCCGTCCAGACGAAATCGGCCTTATGACCCGCGCAACGAACCAATTCCTATTCGAACTCGGCAAGCGCGAGAACGCCCTGAGACTCGCCAAGGAACAAACCGAGGCGACACTCATCCAATTACAGCGCACGCAGAGCGAGCTGATCCAGAGCGAGAAGCTGGCGTCGCTCGGCCAACTGGTCGCTGGTATCGCGCACGAGATCAACACTCCGCTTGGCGTTGCCCTGACGACGACCTCGATCCTGAAGGAGGAGACCGCGGACTTCACCGGCATGGCGCGGACCGGTCGGATCGAACGTCAGGCCTTCAATACCTTTCTCGACCGAATGGCCGACGGCATGCGGCTTGCCGTCTTAAACCTCGAACGGGCAGCAAAGCTCGTCACCAGCTTCAAGCAGGTCGCGACGGATCAGACCAACGACGAACGCCGGCGCTTTCCCCTGAAGGTGTTTCTCGACGAGGTCTTTATCAGTCTCGGCCCACTTGGGCGCAAGAGCGGCCATCAGGTCGACATCAATTGCGCCGAGGCGATTGAGATCGAGTCCTATCCGGGCGCACTTGCTCAGGTGCTGACCAATCTCCTTACCAACGCCTACATCCACGCCTTCGCCGGACGCACAGGGGGGCATGTCACCGTGGAGGCGTCCGAGAGGCCGGACGGCGGGGTCCGTATTGTCTTTTCCGACGATGGCCGCGGCATTTCGCCGGAAGTGCGCGGGCGCATTTTTGACCCGTTCGTCACCACGGGGAGGGCCCAAGGGTCCACCGGGCTCGGCCTCCATATTGTCCACAACATCGTCACGGGAACGCTCGGTGGGCGGATCGAAACGTCGCGCTCAATCGGCGGGGCGCGCTTTGTCATCGACCTGCCGGCGCAGGCGCCTACACGGCAACCAGCAAAAGGTTCGGCATGACAAAGCTTCTTGTACGCGTGGCAGCGACCGCCTCGCTCTTCTTGCCCATCGTCATTCTCGACCCCGCCGCCGCGAAGACGCTCGTTTTCTGTTCAGAAGGAAGTCCGGAAACGATTTCGCCGCCGCTGGCCATCACCGGCACCGCGATGGACGCCGCGCGGCCGATGTTCAACAATCTCGTTGAGTTCAGGCGGGGTAGTACTCAGCTGCAGCCCGCGCTCGCCGAAAGCTGGACTATCTCGGACGACGGGCTGCGATATACGTTCAAGCTGAGGTCGAACGTTCAGTTTCATTCAAACGCCGAATTCTCGCCGACCAGGCCGCTG
Source organism: Fulvimarina pelagi HTCC2506 (assembly GCF_000153705.1). Lineage (GTDB taxonomy): Bacteria > Pseudomonadota > Alphaproteobacteria > Rhizobiales > Rhizobiaceae > Fulvimarina > Fulvimarina pelagi. The sequence continues at coordinate 1,449,912 of NZ_DS022272.1, read as the reverse complement.
AACGCTGCCGACGTCGTCTTCTCGTTCACCCGTCAATGGGACGAGAGCCATCCGTTCCACGAGGTTGGCGGCGGCCGCTACGACTACTTTGTCGATATGGGCATGCCGAGCCTCATCGCAGGCGTCAAAGCATTGGACGACAGGACGGTGGAAATCGCGCTGACCCGCCCCGAGGCTCCTTTCCTCGCCGATCTCGCTCTGCCGTTCAATGCGGTGCTTTCGGAAGAATATGCCGAAGCGATGATGGCGGCTGGGACGCCGGAAAAACTCGATCTCGAACCGATCGGCACAGGAGCGTTCGCCTTCGCCGATTTTAGCCGCGACGTCGCTATCCGCTACCGGGCCTTCGAGGGCTATTGGCGTGGTCGCCAACCTATCGATACGCTGGTCTATTCGATCACGCCGACGCCGGCTGCCCGCCTCACAAAGCTGAAGGCCGGCGAGTGCCACATCTCCGCTTTTCCCTCGCCGAACGAGGTCGAGACCATCGAGGCCGACCCGGCGCTGCGGCTGATGACGCTAAGTGGGTTCAATATCGGCTATCTCGCGCTGAACACCGAACGGCCACCGTTCGACGATGTGAGAGTGCGCCTTGCGATCAATCTGGCGATCGACCGCAAGGCGATCCTCGACGAGATCTTCGCCGGAACCGGGCTCTCTGCGAAGAACCCGCTGCCGCCTTCGCTTTGGGCTTACAACGACGCCATCGAGCCTATTCCCTACGATCCGGAGGAAGCTCGGCGCCTGCTCGAGGAGGTTGGGATCACGGACGGGCTCGAAACGGATCTCTGGTACATGCCCGTCAGCCGGCCGTACAACCCGAACGGCAGACGGATGGCCGAGATGATCGCCGCCGATCTCGAGCGCCTTGGCGTGCGCCTTGACCTCCAGACCGCTGACTGGGACGTCTACCGTGAGAAGCTACAGAACGGCGAAACGACCCTTTCGCTCTACGGCTGGACCGGCGATAATGGCGATCCGGACAATTTCATGCACACACTCCTCAGCTGCACGGCAGCGCGGAAGGGCGGCAACAACATCGCCCGTTGGTGCGACAAGCGGTTCGACAAGCTGGTGACCGCTGCCAAAACGACGCCGCTGGAAGCCGATCGAAAACGGCTCTACGACGAAGCCCAAGCGATCTTCCGCGAGGAGCTTCCCTGGGCTCCGATCGGACACTCGATCTTCATGGCCGCCACACGAGCCGAGGTGCAGCATTTCATCATGGATCCCCTCGGCTACTACCAGTTCGAGGGTGTCGATATTCAATAACGCGTCACGTTCGCAGCACTTTCCCATCCTGTCGCGTCGCATAGAATGAGATATCGATCCGCAAGGAATTGCTTTCCGCTTGAAGCAGAAGTTTTGATGTTTCCCTTTGTTCAAGTGGACAGGCTGCATCGACAGAAATGCCTGTTCAGCCCTTTGACTGGAAAGATACGGCTGTCGTGAATACCGGGTGACAGGCAACAGAATTGATTGACCGCTCGTCAACAGACCGCAACGATTGTGCCCCATCCCCGACATTTCGCGAGAAGTGGCTCGGACAGGCTCGCGTCCGTATAGAAAACATCCACCGCTTCAAGGCTGGCTATGCAGGCAGGCGCGTTTCGCTCGAACTTCGAGGCGTCGGCGACGAGAATAACGTTGCGCGCTCGCTGGAGCGCTGCTTGGCTGACTCCGACTTCCTGTACGTCGAAATCCAGGATGTCACCATCATCGTCCAAGGCTGAGCAGCCGATGATCGCGAGGTCAAACTTGAACTGCTCCACCATGCGGTTCGTCATACTGCCAACGATGCCGCCATCGCTGCGGCGCAGCGTACCACCTGCCACGATGACCTCGCAGTTGCCATTCGCTGCGAGGATGTTCGCGATGTTAAGATTGTTGGTCATCACCAGTAGATCGCGATGGTGCAGCATCTCGCGCGCCACCGCCTCGGTGCTGGTGCCGATATTCATGAAGATCGACGACCCGTTCGGGATCGCTGCGGCCGCTGCCCGACCGATTCTTGCCTTCGCATCGGCGTTCAACGCGCGTCGTGCCTCATAGCCGATATTTGCAACGCCGGAGGCGAGGATCGCTCCGCCGTGCACTCGCTTTAACTGACCGGAATCGCAAAGTTCGCTGAGGTCGCGGCGGATCGTCTGTGCTGTGACCTCAAACCGCTCGGCGAGATCTTCGACCGAGACTTTCCCCTCGACACGCGCGATTTCGAGGATCTCAGGATGCCGCATAAGTTGCGTCAAAGAACCGTTCCTCCGCGCCTTCAGCTATCTCTTTGCGAGCGCTCATTGTGTGAAACCGGCCTGCTTTTGACAAGCGATTTTTCGTTTTCCAAAGAAATGAAAGCCAATGAAGGCAATATGAACATCATTGGTTGACAAATGAACATCCGCGCGTTTTATTCGATGGCAAGAAAAGAAGAACGATTGCGCCGCTTGGGAGGGTGACGCGATGCCATCGCCATCTCAGACCAAAATTGCTGCACCGGCTTCGGGAAGTGTTGTGGAACAAACGCCACAGCCGACCGAACATGTTGTCGATCTGTTTATTATAGGCGGTGGCGTGAACGGCTGTGGTATTGCCCGCGATGCTGCCGGGCGAGGCTATTCGGTAACCCTCGCCGAGATGAACGACCTAGCATCCGCGACGTCCTCGAAATCCACGAAGCTCTTTCATGGCGGACTTCGCTACCTCGAATATTTCGAGTTCAGCCTGGTCCGCGAGGCGCTGCACGAACGAGAAGTTCTGCTCAAAGCGATGCCGCATATCGCTTGGCCGATGCGGTTCGTCCTCCCCTACAATTCGAAGATGCGCTTCGAGACAGATACGCCGGCCTCAAAGTTGCTTTCGACGATCATGCCTTGGACGAAGGGCCGTCGTCCGGCATGGATGATCCGTCTGGGTCTCTTCATCTATGACGCGATGGGCGGACGGACGATCCTTCCAGGCGCCAAAAGTGTCGATCTCGACCGAGATCCTGCCGGCGTTCCGCTCAAGGATGAATTCAAGACCGCTTTCGAATACTCCGACTGCTGGGTGGAAGATTCCCGTCTCGTAGCTCTGAACGCCCGCGATGCATCGGCGCGTGGCGCGCGCATCATGACCCGCTGCAAGGTCAACCGAGCTGATCGTGAAGACGGTCATTGGGTGGTCGAGACCGAGAACACCGAAAACGGCGAGCGTCGCACGTTCCATGCTCGAATGCTGGTGAACGCTGGCGGCCCGTGGGCGGCCGATGTCATCGCCCGGTCTTCTCGCGCGAACGACGAACATTCGGTGCGGCTGGTGCGCGGTAGTCATCTCGTCGTCCCGAAGCTATTCGATCACGACAAAGCCTATTTCCTCCAAGGCGAAGATGGCCGGATCATATTCGTCATCCCTTACGAGACCGATTTCACCCTAATCGGTACTACGGATCAGGAGCACGCCGATCCCGAAGAGAAGCCTGAGACGTCCACGAAGGAGCGCGACTACCTCCTCAGTTTCGTCAACCGCTACTTCGAAAAGAGCCTTGAGGCGGAAGACGTCGTATGGGATTATTCCGGCGTCCGTCCTCTGTTCGACGATGGTGCCTCGAGTGCAACGGCTGCAACTCGCGACTACGTCCTGAAGCTCGATCGGAACGGCGCTCCGCTCCTCAATATCTTCGGCGGTAAGATAACGACCTATCGCCGTCTGTCTGAAGGCGCGCTGAGCCACATCGACGAAGCGCTTGGCAGAAAAACGCGGTCATGGACTGCGGGTGCGGCCTTGCCCGGCGGTGACTTCGGAGTCGATGAGACGGAAGCGCTCGTCAAACGTCTCAAAGCCGATCACCCATTTCTGACCGATCGTTGGGCTCGGCGTTTGACGAAGGCCTATGGAACCGAAGCCAGCGCGCTTCTCGGCGCGGCGAAGACCGTTTCCGATCTCGGCCGCGACTTTGGCGCCAACCTGACCGAGGCAGAGGTCAAATGGCTCATGGACAGGGAATTCGCAAGAACCGCAGAGGATGTCGTCTGGCGGCGCTCGAAACTCGGATTACGCCTTGATGCGAAGGAGATTGCAGCGTTGGATAGATTCATGGCTTCGCGCGGCGACTCGCTCGCGAACGCGGCGGAATAGGTCGGAGGCAATGCAATGGCGCTGAAGCTCGACGGTGTTTCGAAAGTGGTGCGCGGCAGCACTCACATCCATTCCACCGATCTCACCCTGGAAAAAGGTACGATGAACGTTCTGCTCGGCCCGACCAATGCCGGCAAGACCTCCCTGATGCGGCTGATGGCCGGTCTCGACCGACCAACCGAGGGCCGCATTCTTTGGAACGATGAGGACGTCACCGGGGTCCGGGTTCAGGATCGGCAGATCGCGATGGTCTACCAACAGTTCATCAACTACCCTTCGATGAGTGTTTACGACAATATTGCGAGCCCCATGCGCTTGTCCGGCCGTCCGAAGGCTGAGATCGACCGTGAAGTGCGCAAGGCTGCCGAATTGATGAAGCTGACGCCGATGCTCGACCGCAAGCCGCTGGAACTGTCCGGCGGCCAGCAGCAGCGTTGCGCGCTTGCTCGCGCACTCGTGAAGAATGCAGGTCTCGTGCTTCTCGACGAACCGCTCGCCAATCTCGATTACAAGCTGCGTGAAGAGTTACGGGTAGAAATTCCGAAGATCTTCGAAGAGAGCGGCTCGATCTTCGTCTATGCGACCACGGAGCCAGAGGAAGCATTACTTCTCGGCGGCAATACAGCTACTTTATGGGAAGGCCGTGTCACGCAGTTCGGTCCGACACCCACGGTCTATCGTCAGCCGGTCGATGCGACAACGGCTCGTGTCTTCTCCGATCCACCTATGAATTTCATGAGGGTCGAGAAGCGGGGCAGCGGTCTCGATTTCGGTGACGGCAACACGAAGAACGCGATTGGCTCGTTTTCGGAACTTTCGGATGGCGTTTACATCGCAGGTTTCCGTCCGAACCATCTGGAACTCGAACAGCCGCAGACCTCAGCTTTCGCCTTTCGCGCTACCGTCTCCGTCACGGAGATCACCGGCTCGGAAACCTTCGTCCACCTCGACCACGGTAAGGACCGGTGGATTGGGCTCGTTCACGGCGTGCGTCATCTCGATGCGAAACAGGAGGTTTCTGTCTATCTCGCGCCGAAACACGTCTATCTCTTTGATGAGGCTGGCGCTTTGATCGCCCCCGCCTCCTACGCTCAGGCTGCTTGAGGGATTATGGCGCAGATTACGCTTAAGAACCTCGCTCACTCCTACCTTCCCAACCCGTCCCAAGAGGATGATTGGGCACTGAAGGAGATCGACCATGTTTGGCGCGACGGGGAGGCCTACGCGTTGCTCGGGCCTTCCGGTTGCGGAAAGTCTACGCTGCTCAACATCATTTCGGGCTTGCTGATCCCATCTCAGGGGAGCATCCTGTTCAATGGCAACGACGTAACCGAAGCGCCGACGGCGCAGCGCAATATCGCGCAGGTGTTCCAGTTCCCAGTGGTCTACGACACCATGACGGTGCGCGAGAATCTCGCTTTCCCACTCAAGAATCGCGGGCTGGACGCCGGAATAATCAAGGAGCGCGTCGAGCGGATCGGCGACATGATCGGCATGACCGATCAGCTCGACCGGAAGGCGAGGGGCCTTGCGGCGGACGCAAAGCAGAAGATCAGCCTTGGACGTGGCATGGTGCGCGAAGACGTTAACGCGCTCCTCTTCGACGAGCCGCTGACGGTGATCGATCCACACATGAAGTGGCAGCTGCGCACCCAGTTGAAGGAGCTGCATCGACAGTTCGGCCACACGATGATCTACGTCACCCATGACCAGACCGAAGCTCTGACCTTCGCAGATCGGGTCGTCGTCATGCATGACGGTCGGGTTGTGCAGATCGGCACGCCGGACGAGCTCTTCGAGCGGCCCGAGCACACCTTCGTCGGCTATTTCATCGGATCGCCGGGCATGAATTTCCTGGAATGTTCGGTCGAGGGTGAAACTGCGACGGTCGACGGTAATCGGATCGCGCTTGGCAGTGATTACGGCCGGCCTTCCGGGCGAATACAGCTCGGAGTTCGGCCGGAGCATGTGAAGCTGTCGAAGGGTGAAGGGCTGCCCGCAACCATCGACCGCGTCGAGGACGTCGGGCGCCATCGAATCGTCCGGGCGCGTGTCTTGGGGGCGCCGCTCAACATCATCGCCGGCGAGGGCGAGGCGATCGCCACCGACGGCCAGACGGTCGTTTTCGAGCCGGGGCGCGTCAACATCTATTCCGACGATTGGCGCGTCGAGCCGCATGGTTCTTCAGTGGGAAGGAGGGCGGCCTGATGGAAAAGACCGTCAATCACAAAGCCTGGTTCCTCGTCCTCCCCGTTCTGATCCTGGTCGCATTTTCTGCGGTCATCCCACTGATGACGGTGGTCAACTATTCGGTCCAGGACACCTTCGGCAACAACGTCTTCTTCTGGGCAGGGCTTGACTGGTTCGAACAGCTTCTCGCCTCGGACCGAATGTGGAACGCTCTCCAGCGCCAGCTGGTCTTCTCCGGAATCATCCTTGCGATTGAGGTGCCTCTCGGCATCTTCGTCGCGCTCAATATGCCGAAAAAAGGCTTCTGGGCTTCTGTGTGCCTCGTGCTGATGAGCTTGCCGCTGCTCATTCCGTGGAACGTCGTCGGCACGATCTGGCAGATCTTCGCCCGCGTCGATATCGGCCTTCTCGGCTACACGCTGCGCTCGCTCGGTATCAATTACAACTATACCCAGGACTTCTTCGCCGCCTGGACGACCGTCATCGTCATGGACGTCTGGCACTGGACATCGCTGGTCGCGCTCCTTGCCTATGCCGGCCTGCAGTCCATTCCGGATGCCTATTATCAGGCCGCCAAGATCGATCAGGCGTCGCGCTGGGCGGTGTTCCGCTACATCGAACTGCCGAAAATGAGCGGCGTGCTGATGATCGCGATCCTGTTGCGCTTCATGGACTCGTTCATGATCTACACCGAGCCGTTCGTCGTGACCGGCGGCGGACCCGGCAATGCGACGACCTTCCTGTCGATCGACCTCGTCAAAATGGCGCTCGGTCAGTTCGATCTGGGTCCGGCCGCCGCCTTCTCGATCATGTACTTCCTTGTCATTCTGACGATCTCCTACGTCTTTTACATCGTCATGACCAATCTCGATAAGAGGGACGGAACGCAATGAGCGACGCCGCCACTTCAACGACGGGCGCCGCGCATCGGGCGTCGGCGAACCAGACCGGGGCAAGAACCAAGAGCCGAGCGAGGCCGTCCGTATTGCAGCGGCTAACGCCGTCCGGTTCGGGGGTCGTCATGACGATCTACCTGCTCTTTCTGCTTCTTCCGATTTACTGGCTGCTCAACATGAGCTTCCAGACGAACTCGGAGATTCTCTCGTCCTTTTCACTTGTCCCGCAATATCCGACGCTTCGGAACTTCGAGAAGATCCTGACGGATCCCTCCTGGTACATGGGCTACGTCAATTCGATCGCGTATGTGGTGATGAACACCGTCATTTCGGTCACGGTGGCACTGCCGGCTGCATACGCATTCAGCCGCTACCAGTTCATGGGCGACAAGCACCTGTTTTTCTGGCTGCTGACGAACCGGATGGCGCCTCCGGCCGTCTTCGCTCTGCCGTTCTTCCAGCTCTATTCCTCGGTCGAACTTTTCGACACGCATATTGCCGTGGCGCTGGCCCATTGCCTCTTCAACGTGCCGCTGGCGGTCTGGATTCTCGAAGGCTTCATGCGCGGCGTGCCGCGGGAGATCGACGAGACGGCCTATATCGACGGCTATTCGTTCCCGCGCTTTTTCGTGAAGATCTTCATGCCGCTGATCGCGAGCGGTATCGGCGTCGCGGCCTTCTTCTGCTTCATGTTCTCGTGGGTCGAACTGTTACTTTCGCGCACGCTGACCTCGGTGGATGCCAAACCGATCGCAGCGACCATGACCCGCACCATGGGCGCGGCCGGCGTCGACTGGGGCGTGCTCGCGGCGGCGGGGATCCTGACGATCATTCCCGGTGCGCTAGTCATCTACTTCGTCCGCAATTATATCGCATCCGGCTTCGCCCTGGGGAGGGTCTGATGCAGTCGCTCCCGCTTGCCTGTTTGCTCGCAACGACGGTCGGCATACCGTTCGCATCAGCGCAGCAGATCGTCGTCCCCTCCAACCGGACGACCGAAGTGGAAACCGGTTGCCTGGTGAGGGGACTCGATCCGAACGGCGATGGGTTTCTGGCGCTGCGCAGCGGGCCCGGAACCGGGTATCCACAGATCGGCAGTCTCCGCAATGGAGATGCTGCCTACATCAAGGCGCCGCCCAAGGAGCGATGGCTCTACGTTGAAAACGGAGCCATCAATGGCCGCGAGACGACTTTTCGCGGCTGGATCTACGACGCTTGGTGCGAATTCTATCCGTAAGGAGACCGACTGATGTCTTGGATGGCCTGGACGTGGCCAACGATGGCCTTCTTCGCGATCATCGCGGCGACGCTCGCCGTGTTCACGATGCTCGCGATACGCTACCCAGAAACGCCCCGGCGCGGCATCCTGCGAATGGAAACGACCCGCGGAGATCGGCTCTTCATCGGGCTTCTTTCAATGGCCTTCATCAATCTCGCCTGGCTCGGCCTCACCGACATCACCCAGTGGGCTGGCCTCGCGATCTCGCTTCTCTTCCTGGCGGTCGTTTTCAAGACCGTCTGAGGAGTTCATCCGGCGGTCTCGGAGGACCGCCGTTTCAGCCAAGGTTCCAATCTAGGGAGGAATGAATGAACCTCGTACTCAAGACAACCACAGCGCTGGGCCTCCTGGCCGCGCTGGCCGTGCCTGCCAAGGCCGGCATGGAGGAAGCCCGCCAGTTCCTCGACGAGGAGATCAATGGCGTTTCGACTCTCACCCGCGAACAGCAGGAAGAGGAGATGCAGTGGTTCGTCGATGCCGCTGAGCCAATGCAGGGCATGAGCATCAACGTTGTTTCCGAAACGATTACGACACACGAATATGAGAGCCAGGTCCTCGCGCCGGCCTTCACGGCGATCACCGGCATCAACGTCACCCACGACCTGATCGGCGAAGGCGACGTCGTCGAACGTTTGCAGGTGCAGATGCAGTCGGGCGAAAACGTCTACGACGCTTATGTCAACGATTCCGACCTGATCGGCACTCACTGGCGCTACGGCCAGGCCCGCAATCTCACCGAATGGATGTCGGGTGAGGGCGCCGACGTCACAAGCCCGACGCTCGACCTCGAAGACTTCATCGGCACCCAGTTCACGACCGGGCCCGACGGCAATCTCTACCAGCTGCCGGACCAGCAGTTCGCGAACCTCTACTGGTTCCGTTACGACTGGTTCAACGACGAGAAGACCCGTACGGACTTCCAGAACGAATACGGCTACGAACTCGGCGTGCCGGTCAACTGGAGTGCCTACGAGGATATCGCCGAATTCTTCACCGGCCGCGACATGAGCTATATCGACGGCGAGCCGTCCTCCGGCGTCTACGGCAACATGGACTACGGCAAGAAGGACCCGTCGCTCGGCTGGCGCTATACCGATGCCTGGATGTCTATGGCCGGCATGGGCTCGACGGGTGAGCCAAACGGCCTTCCGGTGGATGAATGGGGCATTCGCGTCAACGAGAACAGCCAGCCGGTCGGCGCCTGCGTAGCCCGCGGCGGCGCGGCGAACTCGCCGGCGGCCGTCTATGCCGTCAACAAGGCGATCGAGTGGCTCCAGAAGTACTCCCCGCCGCAGGCTGCGGGCATGACCTTCTCCGAGGCGGGTCCGATCCCGGCGCAGGGCAATATCGCCCAGCAGATGTTCTGGTATACCGCCTTTACCGCCAACATGGTGGGTGACGGCGCCGATGCAGTTCTAAACGAGGATGGCACGCCGAAATGGCGCATGGCTCCCTCGCCGCACGGCGCCTACTGGGAAGACGGCATGAAGATCGGCTATCAGGACGTCGGGTCCTGGACGATCCTTGAATCGACCCCGGTCGATCGCGCCAAGGCCGCCTGGCTCTACGCTCAGTTCGTCACCTCCAAGACGGTCGACGTGAAGAAGTCCGATGTCGGTCTCACCTTCATCCGTGAGTCGACGATCAACTCCGACCACTTCTCCGAACGCGCTCCGCGTCTTGGCGGTCTCGTCGAGTTCTATCGCTCGCCTGACCGGGTCCGGTGGTCGCCCACGGGCACCAACGTGCCGGACTATCCGAAGCTTGCGCAGCTCTGGTGGCAGAACATCGGTGACGCGATGAGCGGCGCCAAGACGAGCCAGGAAGCGCTCGACAAGCTCTGCGCAGACATGGAGCAGGTCATGAGCCGCCTCGAACGTGCCGGCATCCAGGGTGATCTTGGTCCAGTCCTCAACGAGGAGCGCGACCCGCAGGAGTGGCTGGATGAAGAGGGCTCGCCCAAGGCCAAAATCGAGAACGAGGATCCTGAGCCGGAGACGATCGCCTATGACGATCTGATCCAGCGTTGGTCGCAAGGTCAGGCCTCCGACGGAGGTTCGACAGGCGAAGCCACCTCGGGTGACGGCGCCAGCGAGAGCGGCTCGATGGAAGAGCCCGCCGCGCAAGAGGCGTCGTCGAGCGAGGAAGCGCCGGCGAATTGACCTGAATGGTCCGGGCTCGAAGGGTCGAGCTCGGATCGTTATCGATTGATCGGATAGGGCGGCCGCTGGCCGCCCTTCTCACATGATAAGCTCTTCGTTTACCTTTCGGCCTGCGCCGAAAATGCCGTAACTGCCTGAATGACGCCGCTTTCTTCGATTTCTCTCCGCCCGAATGGGAACGACTCCCGTCCGGGAAGTAGTTCTGAAGAGGAAACGACCCGCACATTCAGGAGCGTGTCGCCATGCGGCTTCGGGTTTTAGGATTGCTGCTTGTAAGCCAGTCGCTTGTGGGCTGTACCTTCTTTGGAACCGCCGGCATCACCAAACTCCAAGACATCTCGATGCCGAAGATGTCTGATGTCGTGGAGGTGATGACCCGGGATGGCGGCGAGACCTTCGAGAAAACGACCCCCGCCCGACTAAGCTCGACCGAAGATCGATCCGTACGGCAAGCAGTGCGCGCACTCTTTCCTGCTTCGTGGGAGGTCGGCCTGCGCGGACTGGACACCGGGCGGACGAAGGATGGCAAACTCGTTACCTGTGGCCTCTACAACGCAGCGAGCGCGAATGGCCGGAAGAAGCGCAGCGGAATCTTCAGAGTCGTGACAGATCCGGTGTCGGCAAGGACCGAGGTTCGTGAGGCCGCCGACTCCGGGTCGGATAAGCTCGTTGCCTTTTCGAATTGCCAGGCACTTGGCCTCTTCTGACGCGCTGCCCCTTACCGCATCACGATAAGGGGCAGCGCGGAACTTCTGTCCTGGAAGTCAGAAGAGAAAGGGAACTCATTTACCAGGCAAGCCGCACGCCCTTCACCTGCCGAGCGAGATCCGCAAATGTCGTCTTCAATTGCGATGCGGAAGTCACGTAGTGGTATTTGTCTTCAGTCTCCGCGCAGGTCTTGAGAAGGTCTTCGTTCCCCTCTACGAGTCGCACCGTATAGAGTTCGATGCCCATTGCTTTGGCGTTATTGCAGGCTGCCAGCGTCCGCGCATCAATCTTGTTGCGGTCGCGTGAACCCCACCAACGATTTTGCGTGTTGAGTCCGTCCGTCAGGACGATCATCACCTTGCGCACTTCGCTGCCGGTGCGGACACCAGTAAGAGGCGCGGCGGCCGTCAGCGCTTCCATGCCCCATTGAACACCGATGGTGACATTGGTGTTGCCGGATGGCGTTAACTTGTTGACCGCGGTCTCGACGGACTGAAGGTCGAAGGTCAGGCCGGTGATTGGCTCGAGAGATCCCGTCGCGCAATGGGCTTCGGGATAAATCGTATCTTTCTGGCTGATATTCATCGCCGTAGCGTTCGCATCGTACGGCTGCGACCTGTCGACGAAGCACCGGGGCCATGGACCCGGATACTGCGCAATGAGATCGTTGTTCGGAGTCTCGGCGTCGTTCGGCTTGCTGGTCGCAGGAGCCCCGCCGCCGGCGGCGGTTTCGAAGATGGTCGTTGTCGAGTAGGTCTTCTTCCAAGTGCAAACGCTGCTGCAATCTGCTTCGCCGATCTTCCGCGTAATCCGGAACATATTTCCGTCAATGAACGCATCGTATCGCCGGTCAGAGATGTAGCGCAGATCAGTTATCGCGGTTGTCCCAACCTTGAAGCCAAGATTGTTTACTCCGCATAGAACTGCGTCGATGAGATCCGTCAATTTCGAGCAGTCGACGACCGGCGGCGCCGCGTTCTGGGAAGCGTAGCAAGCGTCCCTGTCCAACGGATCAGAAATTGTCGCGCAGGAGCCCGTCGCAAGCGGGTTCGCAACTGAGACGTTGCCGGCCGCCCCGAACAGAGAACTGGTCGCTTTGACTTGGGTGTCAAAGGGGACGAGCGCGACTTGAGTCAGATCGTTCGATTTGAACTCCTCGAGGAAGAGCTTCACGGAGGCCTTGAGTTCGACCATCCGGTTGTCCTGCGCCATCGATCCAGACGAGTCGAGAACGAGGACGACATCCATCGGCGAGTTTGCGAGAGCAGCAGCACCCTGGCTCTCCATCTCGAACTCGTCGATGCCGACGACACGCAAGAAATTGGTCTTGATCTTATACTCTGCCTTATAGACCCAAGCTCCGTCCTCTTCGGAAAGATCTGTGTCTTCGATAGCAATTCCCGCCGTATTGTTGAGGAACAGCGTGTCTGCTCGTTTTTCTCGCTCTGTCTGCTCTTCGCCACTGTAGCTTACTGCCGCAAGGGCCGAAGTATCCACCGCGTTCTGCACCGCGTTCTGGACACGTCGGGCGTTCCAGAGATCGACGGCACCGCCCGCTGCAGCGATGAGTGGGACGAGAGCCAGACAAGTGATGACTGCGAATTGACCGCGCCGATCATCGCGATATTGCTTCAGGAACTCTTTGATAACTGACGTCATGACAGGAACCGATTTGAGTTGACGCCCGGAGGCAGAGATCGGCAGACTCTCATGCACGCGTGAACATCTGGTTAGATGATTGCGTCGATTGCAAGCTATCTGGTCGGAAGGTTAGCGTTGTATAAGCGTATCCCTTCAATTTAGTGTAATATCTACGTAAGTATTAGATTCCATTACATGTTGAACTGCTCGATACTTCCGTTTCAATTCCGCCAAACCCGCTGAACACGCGGGCCGAGACCTGTCAGAAGTTCATAGGGGATCGTCCCGGCAGCCTCTGCGACCTTATCGATTGGCATATTCGGGCCAAAAAGTTCGGCTCGGTCGCCAGGTCGCACCGAGCCTGCGGGGAGGTCGGTCACGTCGAGCAGCGTCAGATCCATCGAAATTCGGCCCAAGACTGGCACTGCGCATCCAGATATCACTGCGCTTGCGGCGGGTCGATCCATTCGCAATGGAACACCAGCTCCCGAAAGTGCGCGAAGATAGCCATCGCCGTATCCGATCCCGAGAGTTGCAATGATCGTTCTGCGCGTCAGCCGCGCCGCGCCTGCGTAGCCTACCTTCTCCCCAGCTTCGACTTCGCGAACCTGTATGACTGCAGCGCTGAGGCGCGCGACCGGTTCCGTTGCAATCAGCCCCCCGAGGCACCCCATTCCACCGTAGAGTGCGATACCCGGCCGCGTGAGGTCGAGACCAAAACTTTCGCCGCAGACGAGCCCCGCGGAGTTGGCAAGTGAGCGTGAAATATAAGGAAAGCGAGCGCTCATAGCTGAAAAGCGGATGCGTTGGGCCTCGCTGTCCTCTGGCGAGACATCGGCGCTCGCGAGGTGGGTCAGAAGCAGTGCGACCTCAAGCTCGCCGGCCTCTACGAGCGCCATCGCCTTCCCTAAACCGCGCTCATCGAGACCAAGCCTGTTCATGCCGGTTTCGAGCTGAAGCGCGGCCGGGGCACGGCGAGCAAGTGCGGTCAGTCCCTCCGTCCAAATTGTAAGATCGTCAGGACTGGAGAGCACCGGGACAAGGTCGTGATCCGTCAGAAAGCGAACCGCTGCAGGTTCCATACCCTGCAGCACGAACACGCGCGCGTTCTTGTTTTTGGGGGCCAGAGCGCTCCTGACAATCTGTCCTTCTTCCGGCCAGGCAACAAAGAAATTTCGGCATCCGGCCTCGAACAGCGCCCGGCTCACTTCCACCGCCCCGAGACCATAACCGTCTGCCTTTACAGCGGCACCCGTCTGGGCGTTCGGATGGATGGAGGCAAGCGCCGCCCAATTTCGCTTTAACGCACCCCGATCGATCTCGACCCGTGGCAGTCGCTCGAACTGCCTGAGGAGTGAACCCTCGAGCTCGTGCACAGCTCCCAGATTCGCGCTCAGTCCCTCAAGCCGCATCACGCGTGCCTTAGTAGGTCTGTTCCGGCAGATAAGCGTCGTCCGCCAGATCAGAGAACCGGGTGTATTCGGCCTGGAAAGCCAGCGAAACCGTTCCGACGGGGCCGTGGCGCTGTTTGGCGATGATGACATCGCCCTTCCCGCGCGCCTCGTTCAGTGCCTGCTCCCATTTCAGGTGCTCGTCGGTGCCGGGCTTCGGCTCGCGGTTCGCTAGGTAATATTCATCGCGATAGACGAACAGCACGACGTCCGCGTCCTGCTCGATGGAGCCGGATTCGCGAAGGTCTGAGAGCTGGGGGCGCTTGTCCTCGCGGCTTTCGACCTGTCGAGAGAGCTGGGAAAGCGCGATGATTGGAACGCCGAGTTCCTTCGCGAGGGCCTTGAGGCCGGTCGTAATCTCGGTGATTTCCTGAACGCGGTTCTCGGAGGATTTCCGGGAAGAGCCGGTCATCAGCTGCACATAGTCGATAACCATGAGATCAAGGCCGCGCTGGCGCTTCAGCCGCCGGGCCCTGGCGGCAAGTTGGGCGATGGAGATGCCGCCGGTCTGGTCGATGTAGAGCGGGATTTTGCTCATCATCTCCGTGCAGGCGATCAGCTTCTGCAGCTCAGTGTCGTTAATTTCGCCGCGGCGGATCTTGGACGACGAAATCTCCGTCTGCTCGGAGATGATACGCGTCGCGAGCTGCTCGGCTGACATCTCCAGGCTGAAGAACCCGACGACCCCACCGTTCCTTGCCTTGAAGGTCCCGTCTGCCTGCTCTGCAGGCTCGTAGGCCGACGCGACATTGAAAGCGATATTCGTCGCGAGCGATGTCTTTCCCATGGCGGGACGGCCGGCGAGGATGATCAGGTCGGATGGTTGAAGGCCGCCCATCTTCCGGTCGATCGAGTGCATTCCGCAGGAAATTCCAGAAAGACCACCGTCGCGATCCTTTGCAGCTGTCGCCATCTGGACGGCCGTGTCGATCGCGTCGCGGAAGGATTGGAAGCCTCCGTCGTAACGTCCGGTCTCCGCAAGTTCGAAGAGCCTGCGCTCGGCATCCTCGATCTGGCTCTTCGGCTCCATGTCGACCGGCGCGTCGAAGGCAATATTGACGACGTCCTCGCCGATCCGGATCAGCGAGCGGCGGATAGCCAGATCGTAGATCGCGCGACCATAGTCGCCGGTGTTGATGATGGTCGTCGCTTCCGCCGCGAGGCGCGCAATATATTGCGAGATCGTCATCTCGCCGATGCGCTGGTCGGCGGCGAGGAAGGTCTTGATCGTCACCGGATTGGCGATTTTGCCCATCCGGATCATCTCCGAGGCCTTGGCGAAGATGTCCCGGTGCAGCGGCTCGTAGAAATGGTCCGCCTTCAGGAAGTCATGGACGATGTAATAGGCGTCGTTGTTGACGAGGATGGCACCAAGCAGCGCCTGTTCGGCCTCCAGGTTGTTCGGCGCCTCCCGATAAAGCGTTTGTTCGTCCTGCTCGAGCTTTCGAAGGGCCTGAGCCATCGTCGTTTCGCATCCTCGTCTGCCGCCGTGTTGACCGAAATACACGAGCCGACGCCGGGAAGACAATCACATCACGGAGCATTTGCGCGTGTGTCGCAGACAGACGTCTGGCGGCGGGGATCGCTGTGGAGAAAAGCGGGGATCGCGGATTGCTCGGATGCCAGCATGGATGACTGAACGAAAAAGGGCCCCACGAATGCGAGGCCCTCTGGAAGATTTGCCAGATACCACGTATCCGGTGGATTTTAGATTTAGCTCGGCTGCTCTTCGCTTTCGGCTTCCGCCTCGGCGTCCACTGGCTCGCCGCCCTCTGCGAGGACGGCTTCGGCGTCTTCCTCGTTCTCGAAGACCTCTTCGGCATTGACTTCTTCAGCTTCCTCGATGCCGTAGATAGCTTCGTAGGAGGTGAGGTCCTCACCGGCTGCCTGACGCTCGGCTTCGTCGGCCGAGCGGGCTACGTTGATCTTAACAACGACCTCGACTTCGGCATGCAGTGCGATCGTCACGTCGTGGACACCGATCTGCTTGATCGGCTGCTGCAGCGCGACCTCGTTGCGGCCGACCTTGTAGCCTTCCTGGCCGATGATCTCTGAAATATCGCGCGCGGAAACCGAGCCGTAGAGTTGTCCGCTTTCGCCGGCGGACCGCACCGCGACGAAGGTCTTGCCCTCGATCTGGTCTCCGATCTGGCGGGCGTCTGCCTTGCGCTCTTCATTGCGCTGGATGATCTGCTCTTTCTGCGCCTCGAAGCGGGCTTGGTTGGCCTCGTTGGCACGAAGAGCGCGGCCAGTAGGCAGCAGGAAGTTGCGGGCATAGCCGTCGCGCACGCGAACGGTCTCGCCGATCTGGCCGAGCTTGCCGATGCGTTCGAGAAGAATGACGTCCATGTTCGATATCCTTTGGGTTTGTTTGTTTGGTCGGATGGTTTTGGACCGGCTGCCGTCAGCCGGGCCGCTTCGGGAGGAGCCGTTCTCCGTGGCGCCACACGTCGACGATGCCGATGACGAGGAAGACGAAGATCGGGAAGGTGAGGAAGAGAATTGACGTATAAACCACGAAGAGAATGAGACTGCGCGCCGGACGACCCCGTGTGCGCCGGTGGAGCCGCGCAAGGCCGACGAGCGCGAAGGCGGTGCCGAATGCTCCCGTGAAGACCGTCGCGACGAGACCGGCGCCACCAGTCAGGAAGGTGCCGGCGAGCGTCACGGCAAAAAGCAGCAGCGCATCCTGGGGCATAGAAGTGGCCTCAGGCAGGTCGTCCTTCGGACGTTCAAGCCGACCCGAGCGCCGTGCCACTGTCGAACCGAAATGAAGGCAGACGACGAGGGTCAACGTCAGGATCGATGGCTGGATCAGTGGCACGAGATCAACGATCACCGAGACGAGATTTTCCAGCTGCACCTCGGCCGCCGGATCCAGTTCCGTCCCCGACTCCCCGAAGGCGTCCATCATCGCGGTGCGCACCGCATCTGGATCATACCGAGCAGCCAGCCGATCAGACGCAGCGATCGCCGCGAATGTCGTCAGAACGAAGAGAATTCGGGCGATCGGCATCCAGCCGGTTGCCGTCGCTGTAGACTGGATATCGTGAGGCCCATGCTGCGCCTCGATGGACGGTGCGGTCTCGAATCGGCGCAGCGCCAAAGCGGCGCAGACGGCCGTCGGGATCGTCATCGCGACGGCAAGCGTCAGCGCGGTCGGTGTGTTGCCGGTGAAGACGAAAATCAGGATCGGGGCGGCAAGGGCCGCGATGAAGCCGGCGGCCGAGCCCCAGCCGAGACCCACAATTGCAATCGGGACGGGTGTCGCGAGAGCGAAACCGACGGCGAGTGCTGACTGCGTCGCAAGGCCTGCGAAGAGCAGGGCGCTTGTTACGGCCGCGCCGATCGCGATCAGGATCGTGGAAGGTTTCATGTCTCGTCGCTGTCCTGCGTGTCGCAGTTAGGGGACAAGCCCCAACCCGGCTTTCGGTGTGTCGCGTCCGACCGCTGCCGTGATGCGGAGGGAAGAGGAGGCGGGGCCGAACCTGTCGGTCCCGCTATGCTTGCGTGGCAGTGCTTTTGCGCGTGCCGAACTTACTTCACGACGTAGGGCAGGAGGCCCAGGATGCGGGCGCGCTTGATCGCCTTGGCGAGGGCGCGCTGGTTCTTTTGGGAAACCGCCGTGATGCGTGAGGGCACAATCTTGCCGCGTTCGGAAATATAGCGCTGCAGCAGGCGGACATCCTTGTAGTCGATCTTCGGCGCGTCGTTGCCGGAGAACGGATCCGACTTGCGCCGACGATGGAACGGGCGACGTGTGGGAAGCTGTGCGATATCGACCATGATGACTTACTCCGAATCGCTGTTGCGTTCGCGGCGTGGGCCGCGGTCTTCGCGGTCACCGCGCGGAGGACGGTCGTCACGATCACGGCGCGGGCCACGATCGTCGCGTCCGCCGCGGCGCGGGCCGCGGTCGTCGCGCTTCTGCATCATCGCGGACGGGCCGTCTTCGTGCTCGTCGACGCGGATCGTCATGAAGCGCAGGATGTCTTCGTTGAAGCGCATCTGGCGCTCCATCTCGTGAACCGCCGCCGACGGGGCGTCGATGTTCATAAGGGTGTAGTGAGCCTTGCGGTTCTTATCCATGCGGTAGGCCAGGGTTTTCAAACCCCAGTTTTCGACCTTGCCGACCTTGCCGCCACCGGATTCGAGAATTCCGCGCAGGTTTTCGACCAGTTGTTCGACCTGGTTGTTCGAAACGTCCTGACGCGCGAGGAATACATGCTCGTAGAGAGCCATATCGGTTCGCCTTTCCATTTTCGTTTTGCCGAATGAACACGCGAACCCAACGGCTAAGCCTCAGCGACCTTTCTCTGGCCCGCAACGTGCGCGGACATCGAGGGAAAGGCGCGTCATGCGAAAAACGGTCGAGAGCGGAGACACGGGAAGCCGGGAACCTTCTGATCCCCATGAAACCGGCGATGCCGGAAGCCTTCCGTTCAGCCCCCAGCTGGGTTCACGAACGTCGACGGCCGGCAGATAGCGGTTTTGCAGTGCAAACGCAACCACGCCTACTCCTTTCGCCTGCCCACACGGAGGCGGACTGTCAGCGTGAGCTTCGGCTGCTCGAATGCGTCAGAACTTGACACCGCGTCCGGCCGCGGAACATGCCACTGCCGAAATGGGAGCGGCGGCCTTTAATGTATGCGCCAGTTCTCGGATAGATCCTGGAGGAAATCGTTTCATGTCTTTGGCACTCGTATTCCCCGGGCAGGGCAGCCAGAGCGTCGGCATGGGCAAGGCGCTTCACGATGCCTATCCCGAAAGCCGGGACGTCTTCGCCGAGGTCGACGAGGCATTGGGCGAAAAGCTTTCATCCCTTATATTCCAAGGCCCGATCGAGACCCTGACGCTGACCGCGAACGCCCAGCCCGCGCTGATGGCGGTCTCCCTCGCGACGATCCGCGCCCTCGAGAGCGAAGGATTTTCCGTGACCGATGCAGCCTATGCGGCCGGTCACTCGCTTGGTGAATATTCGGCACTGGCGGCGACACGCGCCCTGACTGTCACCGATACCGCCAAGCTTCTCAGGGTCCGTGGTGATGCCATGCAGGCGGCGGTGCCGGAGGGCGCAGGCGCCATGGCGGCCATTCTCGGTCTAGACATGGACGCCGTGAAAGGCATCTGCGGCGCCGCGGCGGACGGCGAGGTCTGCGAACCGGCGAACGACAACGGCGGCGGCCAGATTGTCATTTCCGGCACGAAGGCCGCCGTCGAGCGCGCGATCGCGCTCGCACCGGAGCGCGGCGCCAAACGCGCGATCCCGCTTCCGGTCTCCGCACCCTTTCACTGCGCGCTGATGCTGCCGGCAGCTGAGACGATGGCGGAAGCCCTCAAGGAAGCAAACATCTCCGCACCCGCAATTCCGGTCATCTCGAATATCGCCGCAGACGCGACGACCGATCCGGAAGCCATTCGCAAACGTTTGGTCGAGCAAGTGACAGGCGCGGTCCGATGGAACGAGTCGATGCTCTACGCCGCAGACAATGGTGTCACCGATCTCGCCGAGATCGGTGCAGGAAAGGTGCTTTCGGGTCTGACTCGCCGGATCGACAAGCGACTCTCGGCAAAACCGCTCGGCACACCCGATGATATCGCCACATTCTTGAAGGAACGGGTTTGACCAAGCAGAGGATCGATCGATCCTCTAGCACTCACCCGTGGCTGCCAAGATCAATTCGAGAGGTAGACAATGTTCGATCTGACGGGGCGCAAAGCGCTCGTGACCGGTTCCAGCGGCGGTATCGGCCGCTCGATCGCTGCCGCACTTCACGGCGCCGGTGCAACGGTCGGCATCCACGGAACCCGCCGCGATGCTCTCGACGAATTCGCCGCCGAGCTCGGTGAACGCGTCCACGTGCTGCCTGCAGACATCTCCGATCGTGACGGCCAGAAGGCGCTAGCCGAGGAGGCCGACAAAGCACTCGAAGGCGTCGACATCCTCGTCAACAATGCCGGCATTACGAAAGACGGCCTCTTCGTGCGCATGTCCGACGATGACTGGGACAAGGTTCTCGAGATCGATCTTACCGCCGCCTTCCGAATAACGCGCGGCCTGACGCACTCGATGATGCGTCGGCGTTTCGGACGAATCATCAACATCACATCGATCGTTGGCGTCACCGGCAATCCCGGTCAGGCAAACTACTGCGCGGCCAAAGCCGGAATGATCGGCTTCTCGAAGTCGCTGGCGAACGAGATCGCTTCGCGTAGCGTGACCGTCAATTGCATCGCCCCGGGCTTCATCGCCAGCGCAATGACCGAGAAGCTGAACGAGAAGCAACGCGACGCGATCATGGGCGCCATACCAATGAAACGAATGGGTGATGCATCCGAGGTTGCGGCGACCGCCGTTTTCCTTGCTTCGAACGAAGCTGCCTACATCACAGGCCAGACGCTGCATGTGAATGGCGGCATGGCGATGATCTGAACGCCGGACCGACCGGTGAGATTAAGACAAAGAGCGTTATCCTGCTCAGCAAAGCGGCAGGGCGCTTGATAAACATTTGTCGCACGTCTAACGAGGGCGGCGACTAGGTCATTGGAATAGAGGACTCACAATGAGCGATACCGCTGAGCGCGTAAAGAAGATCGTCGTCGAGCATCTCGGGGTCGAGGAGAGCAAGGTCACTGAGAATGCCAGCTTCATCGATGACCTGGGCGCCGACAGCCTTGACACGGTGGAACTCGTTATGGCGTTCGAAGAGGAATTCGGCGTTGAGATCCCCGATGATGCGGCTGAAACGATCCTGACCGTCGGCGACGCCGTCAACTTCATCGAGAAGAACAAGACCACCTAACGCCTGAGCGTGAAGGGCGTCCGTCGATCCATGAGCGTTCGCGGAGCCTTCAGGCGTGCCGCCGTCGCCGAGACGATGCAACAGGCACGCCGTTCGTTCGATGCGAATGGTTCGGCGATAGTAGCTTGATATGAGACGAGTTGTAATCACGGGTGTCGGCATGGTGTCCCCACTGGGGGCGAATGTCGACAGCACTTGGAAGCGGCTTTTGAAAGGTGAAAGCGGGGCGAACCGCGTCGACACCTTCGAAGTCGACGACTTGCCGTGCAAGATCGCTTGCCAGATCCCTAAAGGCGATGGCCAGAACGGGACCTTCAATCCCGATCTCTGGATGGAGCCGAAGGAACAGCGCAAGGTCGATGACTTCATCGTCTACGCAGTTGCAGCTGCGGCCGAGGCCCTCGACGATGCTGACTGGCATCCTGAAAGCTACGAGGACCAGGTTCGAAGCGGCGCGCTGATCGGCTCGGGCATCGGCGGTCTCGAGACAATCGAGAAGACCTCACTGCTCATGGCAGAAAAGGGTCCTCGGCGGGTTTCCCCCTTCTTCATTCCCGGCAGTCTAATCAATCTTGCTTCCGGTCACGTCTCGATCCGGCATGGGCTAAAGGGGCCGAATCATTCGGTGGTGACCGCCTGCTCGACCGGGGCCCATGCTATTGGCGACGCCGCACGCCTTGTCGCGTACGGTGATGCGGACGTCATGGTGGCGGGCGGCACCGAGTCTCCGGTCTGCCGTCTTGCGTTGGCAGGCTTTGCGGCCTGCAAAGCTCTCTCGACCCATTTCAATGACGAGCCGCAGCGTGCGTCGCGTCCCTATGACCGAGATCGCGACGGTTTTGTCATGGGCGAGGGGTCGGGCATCGTCGTGCTCGAAGAGTACGAGCATGCGAAGGCTCGTGGCGCGAAAATTTATGCCGAAATCATCGGCTACGGCCTTTCCGGCGACGCCTACCACATCACTGCGCCGGCTGCGGACGGCGACGGGGCCTATCGCTGCATGTCGGCTGCCCTCAAGCGGGCCGGCATCACGCCCGACCAGCTCGACTACGTCAATGCGCACGGCACATCGACGCCCATGGGCGACGAGATCGAATTGCGCGCGTTTGAACGTCTGGTCGGCGATGCTGCCGATAAGATCACGATGTCTTCGACGAAATCCGCTGTCGGGCACCTGCTCGGCGCGGCGGGCGCTGTCGAGGCGATCTTTTCCGCGCTCGCGATCCGCGACAACGTAGCTCCGCCGACGATCAATCTGGAAAATCCGTCGGTCGAGACCAAAATTGATCTCTGTGCGAAAGAAAAGCGCGAGAAGCAGATCGACGTCGCCCTGTCGAACTCGTTCGGCTTCGGTGGCACAAATGCATCGCTCGTCATGCGGCGCGTCGCCGACTGATAACACCGAGCGACCAAGCCATCTTCGATAGGCGCACGCCGGGCTTTTGCCACATTACCATGGTGCACGAAAGTCTCGGGATGGACGTCGTTAAGGGGGCGAGCGTTTAGCATGGACCGGAGGTTTGAAAGCTCGGAGGCGGTCGCAGGCACCGTGCCGGTCGGCAAACGTGGCGGCAAGCCGAAGCGGCGCTCGCGTTTCGCACACAGTCCGCTCGTGATCTTCCTGAATTTGTGCGTGTCGGCGGCATTCTTCGGTGTCCTGGCGATCGGGGCCGTGCTCTATTGGGGGAAGGGTGAATTTGAAGACCAGGGGCCTCTCGCGGAAGAGGCGAACTTCGTCGTCGCCCGAAACAGCTCTCTCAACTCTATCGCCGACGGCCTGGAGGAGCGCGGCGTAATCTCGAACGCGCAGATCTTCAAATTCGGTGCTAGATTCGCAAACCTTGGCAGTCAGCTGAAAGCGGGCGAATACGCTTTCGATCCGGGCGTTTCGATGCGCGATGTTCTGGAGAAGATCGCACGCGGCGAGTCCGTTCAGCATGCTATTACCATTCCGGAGGGCTGGACGGTGCAGCGCGCATTCCAGCGCATTGCGGAATCTGAGGTACTAACCGGACCGATGCCTTCGCTTCCACCGGAGGGAATGCTTCAGGCCGAGACACATTTGGTACAGCGCGGTATGACACGCGAACAGCTCGTCGAGTCGATGCAGCAATCCCAAGAGGCGATGGTCCAAGAAATCTGGGAGGGAAGAGACGAGGGGCTGCCAGTAGAGGACATCGGTCAGTTCGTAACACTCGCTTCCATCGTCGAGCGGGAGACAGGCGTGGCTTCGGAACGACCGCACGTCGCCTCGGTCTTCATCAATCGTCTCCGAGAAGGTATGCGGCTCCAGTCTGATCCGACGTTCCTTTATGGGATATACGGGGGTGCCGGTAAACCGAGCGAAGCGCCAATCACTCGGTCCGACATTGAGAGCGATACACCCTACAACACCTATCGCATCGGTGGCTTGCCGCCGGGTCCGATCGCGATTCCTGGTCGCAAAGCTCTCGAGGCTGTCGCCCATCCGCTCGAAACGAGTGACTTCTATTTCGTCGCCGACGGCACTGGGGGACATGTCTTCGCCGAGACCCTCGACGAGCACAACAGGAACGTCCAGAAGTACCGCGCAATAGAGCGCGAACGGCGGGCCGACGCTGAACAAGCAACCCAGTAAAGTGCGCTTCCGGGTGCGTTGGGACGGCGTTCCCTGATACCCTTATATTCATTGGGGAACCGGACATGCCGCTGATCAGTATGACCGGTTTTGCGCGTGTCGATTGCGAGAGCGAAGGTACCGCGTTGCGCTGGGAACTTCGCAGCGTCAACGGCCGAAATCTCGATTTACGTCTCCGGTTGCCCGCCGGGTTCGAGGTTCTAGAGCAGTATCTACGGGCGACTGCTGGACGCTTCCTCTCCAGAGGCAACGTCCAGGGCGTTCTCAATGCCGGGCTCAGCGCGTCCGAAAAATCCATTACGATTGACGAAGCCCGTCTTCAGGCAATTCTCTCCGTCACAGACCGACTCGTCGCGGAAGGCCGTGCTGCGCTGCCCCGGGCTGATGGCCTCCTCGCAATCAAGGGCGTGATGGAGGCGAACGAAGAGTTTCGGGCAAGCCAGCCGATCGAGGCTGCGGTTCTAGACGCGGCGAAGGCCTCGTTCGAGGCAGCGGTCGAATCGCTCTATGCATCGCGCGCGAGCGAGGGGAGCAATCTCGCTGCCGTGGTTTCCGATTGCATCGACCGCATCGAGGCGCTCGTTGCGAGCGCCCGCGCAGACCAGAGCCGATCGCCGATCGAGTTGAAACGGCGAATTTCGGATCAGGCGAAACACATCGTCGATCATGCGCCCGACGAACAGCGGCTTCTTCAGGAACTCGCGATGCTTGCCATCAGGGCCGATGTGGGTGAGGAGCTCGACCGGCTCTCCAGTCATGTTTCGAGTGCCCGCGAGCTTCTGACCGAACGCGAGCCAGTCGGCCGCCGATTCGACTTCCTAGCGCAAGAAATGAATCGCGAATCGAATACGATCTGTTCCAAGTCTAACGCCGTCTCCCTGACCTCGATCGGTCTCGATCTCAAGGTCGCGGTGGATCAGTTACGCGAACAGGTTCAGAATATCGAATGAAGAAAACTACGGATCAGGCGAAGACGGATGCGTCGATAGACAGGCGCGGGCTCATGTTGGTCATCTCGTCACCCTCCGGCGCGGGCAAGTCGACCATTGCGCACACGCTCATGGAGGCCGATCGCAGTTTTGCGTTGTCGATCAGCGTCACCACTCGGAAGCGCCGCGGCAGCGAGGTCGACGGAGTTCACTACCGCTTCATCGACCGGGACGAGTTCGTCCGGCTCCGCGATTCCGAAGCGCTGCTTGAATGGGCGGAGGTGCATGGCAACTTCTACGGGACACCGCGTGGCCCCGCAGAGGAAGCGATGCAGGGCGGCCAGGACATGCTCTTCGACATCGACTATCAGGGTGCGCTACAGCTGCAGGAGAAGGCCGGCGAGGACGTGGTCTCGATCTTCATCCTGCCGCCCTCCATGGCCGAACTACGCTCTAGGCTTCGTCGTCGGGCGGAAGACTCGGAAGAAACGATTGCCATCCGCCTCGCGAACTCGCGGGTCGAGATCGAGCGCTGGCGAGACTACGACTATGTAATCGTCAACGACGATCTAAACCAGGCGTACGAAGCTGTCCGCTCCATCATCATAGCCGAGCGGTTGAAGCGCAAGCGCAGGCCTGGGCTCCAAGCGTTCACCGAAGAGCTGCTGAAAGAGTCGACTGAATAAGCCCGCTCGACGGGGACCTCACAGCTTACAGGCGTTCGCGATCGCGACAAACTCCTCAATCGACAGCGTTTCAGCGCGGCGTTGAGGGTCGATGCCGACGGCATTCAAGAGCGCTTCCCCGCCGAGCGGCTTCAGGCTCTGGCGCAGCATCTTGCGGCGTTGACCGAAGGCCGTCAGAGTCACCTTCTCGAGTGCTGCAAGCGAGACCGGCAGCGGCGCATCGCGCGGCGTCAGCTGCACGACTGCAGATGTGACCTTCGGTGGCGGCGTGAAAGCCTGTCGCGGTATGTCGAACAGGATGCGCGCTTTCGTCCTACAACCGGCAAGGACGGCGAGGCGCCCATAGTGGCTTGAGCTCGGTAAGGCAACAATCCTCTCGGCGACCTCCTTCTGGAACATCAGTGTCAGACTCTGCCAGCGTGGTGGCCACGCCTCGACCGATAGCCAGTTCACCAGGAGCTGTGTGCCGACGTTGTAGGGGAGATTGGCAACGATCTTCAGTGTTCGATCTTCAGCGATACTCTCCACGTCGAGATCCAGCGCATCCATTTGCCGAACTTCGAGCCGGCCCGGATAGCGTTTTGCGATGTCTTCCAAAACTGGAACGCAACGTGGATCCTTCTCAGCGGCGACCACACGTGATGCGCCATTGGCAAGAAGGGCGCGGGTCAGGCCGCCGGGGCCCGGTCCGACTTCGACGACGATGCAGTCTTCGAGGGGGGCCGCCTGCCGCGCGATCTTCGATGTCAGGTTGAGATCGAGGAGGAAGTTCTGGCCGAGCTGCTTGCGCGGGACGAGATCATGCTCGGCGATAACCGTGCGCAGCGGTGGAAGTTCATCGATTGTGCTCAATGACGTGAGGCCATTGCGGCATCGTCTGCTCGAGCTTGGGCCGACGCCATCACACGCGCCTTGCGAATTGCCGCATGAAAGCTGTCCGGCCGCGCAATGCCTTTCCCAGTGATGTCGAATGCGGTGCCGTGGTCGGGCGAGGTGCGAATGATCGGCAGGCCGAGGGTGATGTTCACGGTCTCGTCGAAAGCCAGCGTTTTCGCCGGGATCAGCGCCTGATCGTGATACATGCAAATCGCAACGTCGTAGGTCTTCCGTGCCCGGGCGTTGAACATCGTGTCCGCCGGAACCGGCCCCTTCGCGTCGATGCCCTCGACGCGGAGTTTTTCGACTGCTGGACGCACAATCCTCTCGTCTTCCAGTCCGATAGCGCCGCGCTCGCCAGCATGGGGATTGAGGCCGGCAACCGCGAGCCGAGGCCGGGTTAGACCAAATTTCGTCTTCAGGTCGTGAGCGACGATGCGGCACGTGGTGAGGATCAGATCTTCGGTCAGAAGCCGCGGCACCTGCTCAAGTGGAACGTGAATTGTCACCGGCACACAGGAAAGATCCGGTCCTGCGAGAAGCATGACCGGAACGAGTGGTCTCCCTACAGCTTCGGAACACAGATGGGCAAGATATTCGGTATGCCCGGGATGGCCGAAGCCGACATCGTAAAGCGCCTTCTTTTCGATCGGCGCCGTAACCATGCCAGCGATCGCGCCGTCGAGAGAAAGCGCCGTCGCGCGGTCTATTGCCTCGATCGTCCCCGCGCCGTTGGCGGGATCGATCTCACCCGGTCTGTCGCTCTGGCGATTGACCAGCGGGAGGACGGGAAGGGCGCCCGCAGTGCAGGCATCGACCTCGTCAGGCGACCGAAGCGTCACTATGTCGAGAGCCATTCCCAGACGTTCAGCCCGGCTCTTCAGCATGTCCGGGTCGGCCAGAACGAAGCACCCGGTCTCACGCAACAGACCTGACTTATAGACACTGATAATAAGGTCCGGACCTATACCGGCGGGCTCACCGACTGTTATCGCGAGAGGAAGATCGCCAGTGTCGGGGGTCATTTTCGGTTGCCCGTCAACGCCGTACGATTTGCGCCTCGTCGCGGAGCTTCTTCAAGAGTGCGGCATCGGCGCCGCTTCCGTCTCCGTTCAGAGACTCCATGTCGCGGGCTTGGAAAACCATTTGCGCTGCGCGATCGTCCGAGATCTGGCGCGCATTGCAGACTCCGATGAATTCGACGCCGCGATCAGTCTCTTTCGTAGGCGTCGCGCGGCCAGGCGAGGTCTGCATGACATCTTCCTTCCATAGGGAGGGAAGTTCCGGCTGAGCAACGCGGCCGAGGTCGCGCACCGTCACATCGCGCAGGCCTTGCGCGAAGGCCAATGTCGAATCACAGGACTGAAACCGCTGGCGCATGGCCTGCGCCTCGCGCTTGCGATTAGCGAGCATCGCGCCCCGCTGGCCGTTTGGTATGACGAAGATAACCTGTTGCAGCGTGTATTCTGTCGTGGAGGGTTTCTCACCGCCTTGCGCAAGCATGCGCTGGACCGCGTCCTGCTCGGTGAGGCGTTCCTCGCGTTGTATTCGTCTGGAGGCGGCTTGACCCCAGCCCATTTGAACGCGGATGTAGTCCTTGAAGGCTTGCGGTGAAAATCCTGCGCTGCCGAGAACCTCTGCGAGTTGCGCTTCGGATAGATTGTTGCCCTTCGCGAAGTTCAGATAGGCCGCGTTCACTTCCTCATCGGGAATATTGACGCCCTGCCGCTGAATCTCCTGACGCTTGAGCGCTTCGTCGATCAGTTCATCAGTGGCTTTTTGAGTGGTGTTCCCACCGACGCGCCGCAATTTCAGGAAGGCCGCTCTCTGGCGTATCTGGTAGGTCGTCACAGGCATCCCATTGACGACGGCCGCGACCGAGCTTGCCGCGTGAGCGGTCGTCGGCGCGAGTCCGAGCAATGTCGGACCGCCGAGCCCCAGCATGGCCATCATCGTCCCACGCATCACCCACGACGCCAATTTTTGCATGCTCTTCGATCCCTTGTCTTCGACGCAAGTCAGGTAAGGCCCATTACAGCCTTGTTGGGGCGAAAGCATGAAATTTTGCGTATCCTATTGCGCGCCCAGGTCGACCGTCTGCTCGAAGTCGGAAATGGTCCGGAGCCCGATATTGAACATCAACGTCGTTTCATTGGTCTCCAGCGAATAACGGTCCGTTCTCTCACGATAGCTGACGAGCAAACTGAAGCATTCGTCCGCGTAGCGTATGCCGAACCGCTGATCGACGACTGCATCGTTTTCGATATCGTAAGATGCTCCAGCAAGGGCCGTCCAGTTCGTCGCGAAATTCAGGGTGGCTGATCCAGATACCTGGCTGCGATCGTCGAGCGATCCGTAGATGGGCTGTGCAGCGATGTTGGTATAACTGACCGCCGCACTGCCAAGAGAGCCGAAACTGTATTCCGTAAACACGTCCTGGCGCTTTAGCTCGAAGTCATCCTCGTCGTAGCGTCCCTGCGTGCCGATCGTGAAACCAAACGGCGTCTGCAAGGAAACAAGACCGACATAGTCCGAGCTGTCTGTCTCGAGACCGGAATCGAACCCCGCCAAAGCGAGATCGACCTGGTCGTAGGAATTGCGGCCTCCAAGGTGGTAGGACTGGCCGGCAATTGCGTTGACCATCCAGCTATTACCGAGATCTGCGGAGTAGCGCACACCGACATTCGCCCGGTGCCCACCTTCGACACGATCGTATCCCGAAAACTTGTTAAACGAAAAGAGGTTCGTCGCATTGAAGACGAGCGTGCCCGCGTCCTCGTTCGGGATTAGACCGATATCTTCTTCGTCCGTGCGGGCAATCACCTGCGCGATCGGTTCGATCACATGCGAGACACCGCCTACCTGAATTAGATAGGGATAACGGGCCTCCAAAGCCGCCATCGCCATCCCGCGGGAGCCGGCCTCGTCGATGTCGACGGCACCGCTCTCGTCTAGCAAGAGCGTAGTCCGCCCGCCGGTGAAAAATCGATTGCTGAAGCCGGGCGACTCCATGTTCGAGGTGTATAGGTCCCCCCTGACTGAGGTAGTCGGTATCAACACCAAGCCACTCGGTAAGGTATACTGATCTGACCAGGAAAGTTCCGCCGTCCCGCGCGTGTAATCGCCCTCTAGACCGTTGTTGCGGTTAAAATTGGGGTTAAAGAAAAATCCATCTTCTGGCAGGACGCAAACTTCGCGGAAGTCATCGCGGAGAACGAGAGACGTATTGCAGATTCTCGTGAAGTCGAACTTGTCGCGGCTTAGCGAAACGACGTTGAAGTCGAGTTCAACCTCGCCACCCAAAACCCCTTCCTGCTCGATGCGCTCGTAATCGAAGACGGGAAGAACCGAGGGTTGTTGGTCGTCGCGATCTGGATTGATCGATTGATAGTCAAACTCCTGAACCCGCAGGTCGAAGAAGCTCTGATCGCCAAGACCCGTCAGATAAACCTCGGAGACGTTGATCGTGTCGCTGAACCCGTCGATTTCGTAGGTGTTAGCGAAGTTGTCGTCGCTCTGAAAGAGCCAATCCCAGCCGAACGTCCATTTATCCGAGAGCGCAAAACGGCCTTTCGTTCCGATCATCCCCCGATCGGTGCTGCCATAGTCGGGGGTGTTGTCGTCGAACTCGAAGCGGTCCTGCTGGCTGATACCGGCGGACTGCACGGAAATGATGCCGCTCTGGAACGCCTGTCGGTATTCGATCTCACCGAGAAACCCCTGTTTGGTGTAGTAAGTACCGGCGACGGTGAAGTCCTTGTCGTCGGACAGGGCGTAGAAATATGGGACGCGCAGTCCGTAGCCGCGCCCATCGCCAGACTTAAATTCCGGCGCCAGAAAGCCCGACTTCCGTTTCACCGTCGGATCTGGCGACTGGAAATAAGGGAGATACGCGATCGGGGCGCCAAAGAACTCGAACTGGGCGCCGTAGTAGCGGATCTCTTTTTCCTGCTGGTCCCAGACAATCTTACGTGCCTTCACCTGCCAGAGTGGTGCACGATCGGGATTTTCCCGGCAGGGCTCACAGGCAGTGTAAACGCCGCGGTTGAAGGTGGTGACCGAACCATCTGCTCGAGTCGCCGATGCGGCAGCGAAACGTGTGTTGTCCGGAGTTTCAATACGAAGAGCCTGGACGAAGCCGTCGCGGAAATCATCGGTCAGATCGAGCTGATCGGCATAGATTCGATTGCCGTCCGGCTGTTGCAGCTCGACATCGCCACGTGCGATCAACCGCTTCGATCGTTGATCGTAGATAAGCTCTCTGGCGACGACTTTGTAATCACCGTAATCCACTTGAACACCGCCGCTCGCCGAGACGAGGGCACGTTCGCTATCATAGGTAACGGTGTCTGCTTCGAGAAAAAGCTGGGCGTCGGCCGGGACCTCAGCGTTCAACGCTGGCACGGCCTGAGCGCTGGCGTGTTGAGTGCCAGTCGCGGTGAAGCCCGCGGACAAAGCGAGGGCCGTACCACACAAAAGCACCGATTTTCGTGAGCGTTCGCCGATCCCCATCAGCGAGGCGCCACGTCCCCTCAAATCACTCAATCTACCCATCCTCCTGATGCAGCAGGATCGTTACGCCGAACAGTCCCGCGGCCAGAACCGGAAACCAAGCCGCGACGATTGGCGGTACGACGTCATTGCTGCCAAGGGCCTTGGCCAAGAATGTCACGACGTACAGCACAAAACCAGCAAGCACTCCACCGACAAAGATACGCCCCGGTTGCCCCGTTCGTGAGAAACGCGTGGCAACCGTCGCCGCCAACAGTGTCATCGCCACGAACAGCGCAGGCTGTGCGATGAGCGTATGATACTGCATGGAAAATGCCATGGAGTTAAAACCCAAGCTCGCGGCGACATCGATTTTTGAGCCGAGTTCCCAAATCGAGATCGTTTCAGGATCAGCCAGTCTCTGTTCGATATACTCTGGTCTGAGGCTCGTCGGGAGGCGGTACTCGACGAGATCGCGGGGAGTGTAACCAATCCGCGTCACCCTCGGCCGCAAGAGGATCCATTCCTGGTTTCCGAGTTCGGCCCTTGGAGCGTCGATACGAGTTTCAACCGAACCGTCGTCGGCCATTACGAACGCCGAGACATTCGAGAGGACGCGGCCGTTCTCGGCAACTTGTGTCGCGCCCATAATCGACCTGACGCCATCGGCGTTTTGGCGCAACCAGGGCGTCTGCAGAGCCGACGACGCGACCTCCCGGCCTTCTGCTGCAGATTCGATGTTTGCAGCCTGAGCTTTCGTGTAGGCCGAAAGCGGATTGTAGGCGAAAGTGGCCAGAAGACCGAGAAACAGCGAACCGGCGATAAACGGCATCAGAATCTGCCAAGCCGACACGCCCGCGGCTCGGGCAACGACAAGTTCAAGCCGCCGATTGAGCGAAATCAGCGTAAAGATCGAAGAGAACAAAATGATGAACGGGAAGGCCTGCTCCATGAAGGCCGGAACCCGCAAGGCAGAGAAAAGCAGCAGTACGCCTAACGATTGATCTGCCAGGACGGAACGCCTGCCGAGTTCGACCAAATCGATGAGCAAGACCAGTGCACTGACTGCAACCACGGTCGAGAAGAAATTGACCAGATAGAGCCGAAAGAAGTAGCGATTAAGCGTCCAACGGGTCATCGGATGGCGCTCTCCGGCGATCCGGAAGACTGTCTATTCAAGCTCTTGCGCAGGCCCGACAGAAGCCTGCGTGGCAAATCGAAAGTCCTTTGAACAATTGGTATTTGAGCGAGGTTCGTCCCGCGCATGATCAGGAGGGCGTTGAAAACGCAGGCCGCGATCGGCAGCAGATACACAAAGATCGCCATGCTCGGATTGGGCGATACCATGCTGAGCGCGAGGAACGCCACCGCCTTCAGAGCAACGGCGCCGGCGAGACCAAGCGTCATAGCAGCGTTCGAGGCCTGCCGGTTCGTTTGCGGTTGACCGGCACATACGATGGCCCAGAGAGCGAAAGCGACGCAGTAGAGCCATGAGGTGAAACGGTCCGTCGCTTCCTCGACATAGCGCCCGGGCTTCTTTTGATAAATCTCGTCGTCCGGATCGGGAGCAATCAGCGTCAATGTCGAGAGTTCGGAAGTGCGGGTCCAGTCGCCATCGTCAGCAGGTCTGAGGTTGGAGAGATCGAAGGCGTAAGTCTGAAACTCGATGACAGAGACCGAATTGCCAGTTTTCGGCTTACGATGAAGCTGGCCATCGAAAAGCATGAGAACTGATTGGTCGCCTTGGTCCAGGATCGAAGCCTCGGCCGCAAAATAGGTGAGATCGAGATTTGGATCGCGCGTATCCTGAATAAAGAGACTCTCGATGATCGATCCGTTGCTTTCGCCGACCGATATGACGAGATCTGGCGAAACCCGCTCAAATCTGCCGGGCCTTAGGAATAAGGTGATGGTGTCGACATTGATCGAACGGATGCCGTTGTAGAAAGCGCTAGACGCGAGCGGTCCTATTCCGTGTGCGACAGTCAGAACGAGAATGCCACCGGCAAGACCGAGGTATATGATCGGTCTCAGAATCACCCGCATCGACGCGCCGGAGGCAGCGATGACAGCCCGCTCCGAGTCTGCGTTAAGGCCGTTGAGCACCTGAATTGCACCGATCAGGATCGCGAAGGGAACGACGCCTGCCGCAAGGTCAGGCAGGAGCATCAGCGCGATCCAGAGGATGTTGCCAGCGGCTGAAGCGCTGGTCTTGACGATGTCGATTCTCGAGAGGGCCTGAACGATCCAGACGATGAGAGCGAGCGATACGAGGGAACCGACCGATGATATCAGAGCGCGGCGGAAGATATAGCGTTCGAGAAGGGTCATCCGGCCTCTACTTCACGTTCACCGGCGTGTTTCGATCTTCAACGCGTCCAAATTGCGACCCCAAGGTTGGATCTCAAGCGAACTTCGACCCTACCGGGACGTATCGAATCTGACCTAATGATCTGCGAATGAACGTCCTTAACGCGACATTTGCCGTTTATGCAAAGGCGCGGACTGGTTTTCTCCCTGTTGGGGACCATGATAGGCACTCAATACCCTCGCGGGCTCCG
Source organism: Fulvimarina pelagi HTCC2506 (assembly GCF_000153705.1). Taxonomy (GTDB): domain Bacteria; phylum Pseudomonadota; class Alphaproteobacteria; order Rhizobiales; family Rhizobiaceae; genus Fulvimarina; species Fulvimarina pelagi. The sequence continues at coordinate 1,416,512 of NZ_DS022272.1, read as the reverse complement.
GCCCGCCGAACCTGATAATGAGACTCAGAAACTGGACCCATCATGGCAAGCCTTCCCGATATCCGATTTGCCGATCTAGACAGGAGGCCGGAGGGTGTCCTCGTCATACTGGCCGGCAAGGATGTGAGCCTCTCGAAGCATCATTCCGGGTTGCGCGAATTTGTCGAGAAGGCCGCCACTTCCAGCCGTTTCAAGGGCAAGGCGCTTGCGAAGCTCGATCTTGTGTCGCCGTCTGTTATCGACGTCGACCGTCTTCTTGTCATCGGCACGCATCTCGACCGCGAACCAGTCGAAGAAGACTGGCTGAAGCTCGGCGGCACGATTGCGGCCGCGACGAAGGGAGTGGAGAAGGTCTCGGTCTCGACGGCGGTTGCGGGGGATCGACCGATTCCGCCCGAGCAGGCCGCGACGATCGCCGCAGGTATGCGACTTCGGGCTTATGAATTCGATCGTTATAAGACCAAGAAGAAAGAGAACGACGAGGAGGAGGCCAAGGACAAACCGGCCAGCGCCGTCACGATACTCGTCTCCGACGTTTTCGGCGCCGAGAAGGCCTTCGAAGCCGAACGCGCTTTAAGCGACGGTACGATGCTCGCACGTGATCTCGTAAACGAACCCGCCAACGTTCTCGGCCCGGTCGAGTACGCCGAACGGGCAGAAGCGCTGAAACACCTCGGCGTCGAAGTAGAAGTGCTTGGGCAGAGCGAACTCGAAGCGCTGAAGATGCATGCACTGCTTGGTGTGTCTCAAGGCTCGCCACGCCCACCACGCCTCGTAGTGATGCGCTGGAACGGCGGGCCAGAGGGCGAGCAGCCTGTGGCTTTCGTCGGGAAGGGTGTCGTCTTCGACACCGGCGGCATATCGATAAAACCCGCCGGATCGATGGATGAGATGAAGGGTGACATGGGCGGTTCGGCCGCCGTCGTCGGCGTGATGCACGCGCTTGCCGCCCGCAAGGCGAAGGTCAATGCCATCGGCATCATCGGCCTTGTAGAAAACGCTGTCGACGGCAACGCACAGCGACCAGGGGACATCGTGACGTCGATGTCCGGGACCACGATCGAAGTTCTAAACACCGATGCCGAAGGTCGGCTCGTTCTCGCCGATGCTCTCTGGTACTGTCAGGATCGGTTCAAGCCAAAGTTCATGGTCAATCTTGCGACCCTTACCGGCGCGATCGTCGTCGCGCTGGGCAATCATCATGCCGGTCTCTTTTCCAACAATGACGAGTTGGCAGATCGGCTGTTCTCGGCGGGAACAGTGAGTGGTGAGAAGGTCTGGCGTCTGCCACTCGCGCCGGAATATGACAAGATGATTGAGGGCAAGTTCGCAGATATCAAGAATATCGGCGGGGGCCGAGCCGCGGGCTCTATCACAGCCGCGCAGTTCCTGCAGCGTTTCGTGAACGACGTCCCCTGGGCCCATCTCGACATTGCCGGGACGGCTATGGGATCGCCGTCGAATGCCTACAACCAGTCCTGGGCGTCAGGCTTCGGCGTGCGCCTGCTTGAACGACTCGTGCGCGATCACTACGAGGCCCGCTGACGAGAGGGCGGTTGTCTGGTGGCGGAGGTGTTGTTTTATCACTTGACTGAGAGCCGGCTCGAGGACGCCCTGCCTGAGTTGCTTCAGCGATCGCTCGCCCGCGGTTGGCGCGTCGTCGTACAGTGCACCAGCGAGGAACGCCGCGACAGCCTGGACAACGTACTGTGGACGTTCAGCGAGGAGAGTTTTCTGCCGCATGGCACCGACGCCGAGGCGCACCCCGAGAGCCAGCCGATTCTTCTGACAACGCGCGCCGACCAGTTTGCGAACAAACCAGACGTCCGATTCATGGTCGACGGCGCGACGCCCGGTGATCTGACCGGTTACATCCGCGGCGTTTATATGTTCGACGCGTTCGATACCGACCAAATGGCGCATGCGCGCGAGCAATGGCAAGTCGAGAAAAGCGCTGGCCACGAAGTGACCTACTGGCAGCAGTCAGAAGATCGGCGGTGGATCAAGAAGCGCTGACCACCAACTCACCAGAGTGGCGACCAGTGCCTCTCATAGCGACTGTCCGGAAATCTAAGCGGAGAACCAAGAAGGTCGCATCCGGACGGCGAGGGCTAGCCCGAAGAGGTTGAGATAGGCTGCAAGTTCGAAGATCTCCTCCGCCCAAACATAGATGAGCTTTCCAAGGATTTCCGCTCCAACCAACATCGAAAGAGTCACGGCAACGGGAACGGCGTAAAAGAAGGTGAGTTCTCGCCACGACCGTGCGAACGAGACACGCCGGATTGCGACTAGCGCGACGACGAGTGCAATGGCGATCATGACGGTGAGCGCCTTGCCATTGGCCGTCAGGCAGAGCCCGCCGTCGTAGAAGGGCGATCCGCAGCGCGGAGTTTCCCGCACCATAGCGAGCGGTAGTAGTATGACGAGGGTCGCAGAAAAGTAAAAGATCTCGTGGCGCGCTTTCAACAATGCCTCAACTGACAAGAGCACTGTCAGTCCGAGTGCGAATGTTTGGGCGCTCTCGAACCAGCCGTTTTCGACCGGCCCGACTTTCAGCGTATCGAACGGATATGCCACTAGCGCAGCCAACGCCGCGATCATCAGACACGCAAGCGCGAAACCCAGACAAACAGCGATCTCGTTGGTTGTCCTGCGGGACAGAAAAGTTGCCAAGCCACCCGAAGTGAACGTGCCGACGCGGTTTGTTGCGGACGCAAATGTATCAGAGAGTGCCAAGGGAACTGCTTCCGGTAAATCTATGCTGTTCGGCGAACTGCTCGGAGCGAGTCCGCGTAAGATCCTAAAATGGCGAGCGAAGCTGGGCCGTGACATGACGAACGCTTTGTTTCCAAAGCCCAATTGGGCGATTAGTTCGTCATGTTGCGTCGGCGCAACAAAGTTGCAAAAAGATAACGTTAGGGAACGATCCGGTTCAGGTGTTCAGCTTGCAAGGGCCGTTTCGTATTCCCCGGAGAGCGTGAGCCACTCTTCCTCCGCTGCCTGAAGTGAACGTTCGGCGTCCGCACGTTTGCGGTTGAGTTCGGTGACCTTCGCCGGATCGCTCTGGTAGAGCGCAGGGTCTGCGAGTTTGCCCTCGGCCTCGGCGAGACCCTTCTGAAGCTTCGCCATATCCGCTTCGAGCTTGTCGATCTTGCGCTTCATCGGCTTTAGCCGATCGCGCTTTTCGGCGGACTGGCGCCGCATCTCCGCTTTCGGTGCGGCGGGCTCGACAGTTGGCACAGGCGTCGGTTCGGTCGTTTTTGCCGCCTCCTTTTTCGGTCCCTTGCCCTGCTTTTTACCAGACAAAACCAACCGCTTGTATTCGGAAAGATCGCCCTCGAAGCGTTGCACCGATCCGCCCTCGACGAGCCAGAGCCGATCGACCGTCGCCTCGACGATATGCCGGTCGTGGCTGATGAGAACGACCGCCCCCGGATAGTCGTTGAGCGCATGGATCAGGCTGTCTCGGGCCTCGATGTCGAGATGGTTGGTCGGCTCGTCGAGGATGAGAAGATGAGGCGCATGCAAGGTTGCGAGGCCAAGCAGTAGCCGCGCCTTTTCGCCGCCCGAGAGCTTGTCGGCGACGGTCTCCATCTTCTCGCGCGGCAGGCCCATCTGGGCGACGCGTGCACGCACCTTTGGCTCCGGTGCGTCCGGCATCAGCCGACGCACGTGTTCGATCGCGTTTTCCTGCGGCCTCAGATCGTCGATCTGGTGCTGGGCGAAATAGGCAACCTTCAGGCCGGGCGCCTTAGTCAGCGTGCCGTCCTCGGCGCCGAGCCGCTCGGCGAGAAGCTTCGCGAAGGTCGACTTGCCGTTGCCGTTCTGACCGAGAAGGGCGATCCGGTCGTCGGTATCGATCCGGAGATCGAGCGAAGAGAGGATCGGTTGGCCCGGCGTATAGCCGACGCTGACGTCCTCCATTGCGATGATGGGCGAGGCGGGCTGCTTCTCTGGCGCCGGAAAGCCGATCGGCGTCACGCTTTCTTCGACGATCGCCTGAAGCGGCTCGAGCTTTTCCAACGCTTTCAGCCGCGACTGGGCCTGCTTCGCCTTCGATGCCTTGGCGCGGAACCGCGCGACGAAGGCTTCCATATGCTTACGCTTTTCGGCCTGTTTGGCCGTCTGCTTCTGCAGGAGTTCGATCTTCTCGGCGCGCTGCCGCGCGAACGAATCGAAGTCACCGCGATAGAAGACGAGCTTCTTCTGGTCGAGATGGACGATCGATGACACCGCATTGTTGAGAACGTCGCGATCGTGGCTGATCAGCAGAACCGTGTGCGGATAGCGTGAGACGAAGTTTTCGAGCCAGAGCGTGCCTTCGAGATCGAGATAGTTCGTCGGCTCGTCCAGCAGCAGAAGATCGGGGCTCGAAAAGAGCACCGCAGCAAGGGCGACGCGCATGCGCCAGCCGCCTGAGAAGGACGAGGCCGGCCGAGCCTGCGCCGCATCGTCAAAGCCAAGGCCGGCAAGGATCGACGCGGCGCGCGCCTCGGCCGAATGGGCGTCGATATCGAAGAGACGCGTGTGGATGTCCGCGATCTTCGTCGGGTCGGTCTCGGTCTCGGCAGCGGCCATCAGGCGCGCGCGCTCGGTGTCGGCGGCGAGCACGATCTCGATCAGCGAATCTTCGGTGCCCGGCGCTTCCTGCGCGACCTGGCCGATCGTCATGTTCGAGGGCATGCTCACCGAGCCGCTTTCGGAGGCGAGATCGCCGGTGATGACCCGGAAAAGCGTCGACTTGCCCGCGCCGTTGCGGCCGACGAGGCCCGCCTTGGTTCCGGTCGGCAGCGTCAGGCTCGCATGGTCGATGAGAAGGCGTCCAGCGACGCGCGCGGAGAGGTCGTTGATCTGCAGCATGGAGGTCTTTTGCCACGGCCTCGCATCGAGGTGAAGGCGGGCCTCGAGATTCCATCGACGCGTTTGGTGCTTAGCCCGAACCGACGGTAAAGGGGCGGGGGCAGTTGGGTGATCCTGGTGCGGTCTGAGGTCAGTCGCCTGCGACGAAATAGGCGAGGCGGCCTTCGGGGGTTATGCCCAGCCGATAGAAGTTGTAGGCGCCGAATTCGAGCATCATCTGGTAGTCGCCAGCGGTGACGATCTCGAAGAGTTCGACCTTCTGCGGCTTGGTCAGCTGGTCGAGGCGAGCCTGGGCGAAGTAGGGCCAGATATAGAGCGCGTTCTCGGTCTCCGGTTCGAGCACGACATGGCCGGCTTCGAGGAGTTCGAGCAGGATGGCGAGGATTTCGATCCCGTCATCGTCGCCGGACGAAGCCTTCAGGAATTCGATCGGATCATCGACGCTGCCGCCGAAGGAGAGGACGGTTTCCTCCGCACCGGTCTCGATATAGGGCCGCAGCCCTTCGATCTCACCGCTGCGGGCGATCTCCATCAGACGCCCGCGAAGATCGCGGACCGGCCGCGGCAATTCTTCGGCGTTGTACCTGACCTTTGAGGTCGCGAGCGGCTCCGCTTCGACGGCACTCGATTCGGTCGACGACCCACCGGGGGCTTCGCCAGCCTCTGGCGTTGCTGCGCCGCTCGGCTCCTCTAGCGACGGTTCTTCGGGTTCTTCGGCGGGACCGTTGGACGCCGGTTCTCCGGCGGTCGGCGTGACGGGGGGAGGGGGCGCCGCATCGGTCGGCGGGAGCGGCGTATCCTCGTCGGGTCGCGACGGATCAAGCGTCTCTCCCTCCTGAGCGGGCGATGCGCCTTCTTCGGTTCCCGGTAATGGTGGCAATGGCACTGCCACGATACCGTCCCGAATTTCACCCGTGGCGTTGCCGTCGTCATCGACGATCTGCGACAGGGCTGAAGCGTGCCCAGAGGCGAGAAGCCTCACGCAAAATGCCATGATGGCTATCGATCTCATGGAAGGCGGCATCGTCTTCCCCGGGAGCTTGGATTGGTGAAAGCGCCGTCAGCGACCGGACGGACTTCAGGCGGTTACTTATTGTAGAGTCGGGTTCGCCCGGAACTCACCGAACTCTACGCGCCGGCGCAGATCGTCCAGCATTTCCATTGCATGAGCCTCGCCGTGGAGGCGAACGAGTTCGATCATCGCAGTGGACAGCGCCGTCTCTGCGAGAATTTCCGATTCGATGCCTTCGCTGATGCCGTCGGCCCAGGCTTCGTTGTGATATTCGAGGGCGACCTGTTTCTTTTCCGCCTGGATGATCTCGTCGAGTTCCGATTTCGGCAGTTCCAGCATGACGGCATCCCTTTTCTTCGTTTCGGATCCTTCGATCCGTTTAAGATTTATTACCACGAACGTGACGATTGTCGCGGCTGCAGTGCGAAGATCGTTGACGATTGATTAATTCCCGTAGCGGGTGAGGATGTCCCGCGACAGGTTCGCCCCTTCGGTCTGATAGCGGTTATGCGCGACGCGCGCCGCCTCGGTGCAGTGCCGGTAGGTCGACTCGTAGGCTCGATACCCGCTGTTGAAGCTGGCGATCAGACGGCGACGGTCTGCATCGTTCGGAGACTGCGCCTCCATGAGCGCGGCCATCTCGCCCCGCCAAGTCGACTTCTCCTCGTCCGCGCAAAGCTCGCGAAGGAAATGCATCGAACCAAGTACAGTCGAGAGCCGACTCATCGCCTCGATGAACGGCCCTTCGCTCGGACGGTTAGCGGCACTTTCCGGTTCGGCCTCCTTATTCGTCGATTCCGACTCCTCGGTGGCCTCGCTTTGCGCTTCCTGAGCAGTGCCGGGGGAGATCGAGACGGCCGAGATCATCAGGACGGCTGACAACAGCCACGTGAACGAGAACCTTAAGAATATGTGCATCTGCGAGCAGTCGGCCTCGGGTTCGGCAATTTCAAGACAAGTCTTGTCTATGAACCCTTTTCAACCGAACTGTGCCTCAGTAGCAACATGCTGAGTGCCTGCCGCGAGATTGACGCGAGGCTCGGGGTCGTTTGGCCGTCGTTTTCGAGATGGGGTAGTGATTCGCTAGGGACGAAAGTTACAGCTGCGGCGTCGCTGCCCGCGACCGGATTGGCGTCTGCGCCGATCTGGGCCGCGAAGACCACGATGACGAAGTGGAAATCCTCGTAGATCGCCTCGTGATTCGTCACGAAGACGAAGCTCTCCTCCACAACGTTGAGGCCGACCTCTTCCCGAACTTCGCGCGCGACCGCCTGCCTGAGCGTCTCGCCGAAGCCGACCCGTCCGCCCGGAAACGAAAAGAGACCTTCAAGTGTCTGGCCCTTCTGGCGCTCGATCAGGAGTTGTTCTTCGCCGCGGAAGAGGGCGGCGGAGACTGCTATCTGCGGCTGCCGGGTCAATGGCACTGCACCGGGGCACACGAGTCTATCGAAATCATCAACTGCTTGACGGCGCCGCCGTGGCGCTGTTCCCTCTTCCGATGTGCGGACGCTTTGCCCTTCATGCTTCCCCCGAGATCGTCGCGGAATTCCTGTCGCTTGATGAGATCGACGAGTTCCCGCCACGCTACAACATCGCGCCAACACAGCCCATCCTCATCGCGATCGGCGGGCACCAAGACCGCCCGGACGCCAACAGAGCAAACCGATCGGCCCAACTGGCTCGCTGGGGGCTGATCCCGTCCTGGGTGAAGGACGCATCGAAATTTCCGCTGCTCATCAATGCGCGCGGGGAGACGGCGGCAACGAAGAATTCGTTCCGCGCAGCGATGAAATATCGGCGCTGCCTGATTCCCGCGACTGAATTCTACGAATGGCGCCGCACTGGCGGCGGACCGTCCGAGCCTTTTCTCTTTCGGCCGAAATTCGGTCGACCCTTTGCCTTCGCGGGACTGATGGAGACCACGATCGACCCGGATGGCGGCGAGATCGACACAGCCGCGATAGTCACGACGAAAGCATCCGGCCCGCCCGCGGATATTCACGACCGAATGCCGGTCGCGATCGAGGAGGGAGAGTTCGAGCGATGGCTGGATTGCCGCGACTACAACCCGGCGGGCGTCGCCGATCTCATTGCCGGGTCCGCCGTACGCGGCTTCGAGATCGTGCGGATCGGGACTGCGGTCAACAAGGTCATGAACGCCGATCCCTCAATCCAGGAACCGGTCGATGAACACCCTATAAGATCCACTGGAGAGACCAAGACTGCTCGTGAGGCCGATACAGGGTCGCATAGCGATGATGTGGATCAGCTGAAGCTCATTTGAGCCTCGATCAAAACGTCGCTCTTATTGCGCATTTCGAAAGAGTGAGCGGGGCCATTCGCCGCCTGTCGCCAGCCCCGCTCGCTGTGCTGTCATTCGCCGGCCGAAATGTATGCTGGCTGAGATTTGGTCTGCAGCACCGACTCGCGTGCCTTGCCGCAATATCGGGCCGCTGCGAGGATCGCAGGGTTGCCGAGTTGCCGGTAGTTGTCTTCTAAGTGAATCTCGTTCTCACGCTCGCGCCGCGAACGGAACTGGATCTCGATCTGCTTCATGGCCTTCATGCCTGCTGGTTTCGTGCCCAAATCAGCCGCTCCCAAATTGAGACGCTTTGAGGGCGAAACCCTCCTACCCGGTAGGAATTTCATTCGGGAACGGGTCGGCGTCTCAGTGCGTGGCGCTGACGCCACGCTGTCCGCGCTTATGGTAACCGTGTCGTTAACGGGCCGCGGCTATACTCTTGCACAACCAACAAGCTTGGTCTGACAGAGTTCCATCGGGGTCGCGTTTGAAATCGGCGCAGTTTCCGCCTACCGGAAGCACGCATCCGATCAGGCAGACAGGTTCGACGGGATAGGCCAATGAGAGCAGGCTTTCGCGGTCTCAGACTGAGCAATACGATGACGCGCCAGAAAGAGGACTTCGTTCCGCTCGACTGGCGGGATGCGGAAATTCCCGAAGCCGAGAAGCGCGTTCGTATGTATGTCTGTGGGCCGACGGTCTACGATTACGCGCACATAGGCAACGCTCGTCCTATGATCGTCTTCGATGTCTTGTTCCGGCTGTTGCGCCACCTCTACGGCGAGGATCACGTCGTCTATGCCCGCAACATCACGGACGTCGACGACAAGATAAACGCCCGCGCCGCCCGCGACTTTCCGGACATGCCGCTCAACGACGCGATCCGCCGAGTGACGACGCGCACGACCGAGCAGTTCCACACCGACATCGCCGCGCTTTGCTGCCTGCCTCCGACGGTGGAGCCGCGCGCGACGGACTACGTGTCCGGCCACGCGAACGGCCACGACATGGTCGCGATGATCGAGACGCTGATCGAGAAGGGCCATGCCTACGAGGCGGGCGGCGAGGTGCTATTCGACGTCACCTCCATGCCCGATTACGGGAGCCTGTCGAAGCGGAGGCTCGACGAGCAGCAGGCCGGCGCCCGCGTCGCCGTCGACAGCCACAAGCGCAATCCCGGCGACTTCGTGCTCTGGAAGCTGTCCGACGAGAACGAACCGGGCTGGGGGTCACCGTGGGGCCGCGGCCGTCCAGGTTGGCATATCGAGTGCTCCGTCATGAGCGAGGCCCATCTCGGCAAGACCTTCGACATCCATGGCGGCGGCCTCGATCTCATCTTCCCGCACCACGAGAACGAGATCGCCCAGTCTCGCTGCGCCCACGGCACGGCGTCGATGGCCGAGGTCTGGATGCACAACGGCTATGTGCAGGTCGAGGGGAGGAAGATGTCCAAGTCCGAGGGCAACTTCATCACGATCCACGACCTGTTGCACACCGAGAAATTCGGTGGCCGCAAATGGCCCGGCGAAGTGCTGCGGCTAGCGATGCTGATGACGCATTACCGCGAGCCGATCGATTTTTCGGTGAAGCGGCTGGAGGAGGCAGCGGAAGAGCTGAGCCGGCTAGCGCAGAAGTTCGACTATGAGGAAATACTGAATAATTGGAGTTTACGAAAGGAGTTGGAGCTCCGGGATTTTGTGCCAGGTTTTGTAGAAGCGCTAGAGGATGATCTAAACATCTCCCTAGCTCTTCGGTACGTTAGAGAAGCTGTTTCGAATGTAAGAAAGAGTGAATTTGGTAAAGTAACTCAGATAATCGCGTCTCTCGAATTCCTTGGAATTTTTAGACCCGAGATCATAGGCGTTTATAGCACCGGGACGCTCTCCATTGGAATGTCACCGCATTCGGCGCTTAGAGAAAAAAACAAGCTGCTGAATTTACGAGCAATTGCCGCGAACACGTCGATACGTGATGCGCAGTTTGAGGCCTCAAGTCTGTCAAACGAGCAGCTGAAATACTTTGTTTCAGAGCGTGGGATAGTTCACGTCGAGAAAACTGAGCAAATCTCCGAGTTAGAGATACAGCGTCTCGTTGAACAACGTCTCGCTTTCATCGGCGACAAGAACTGGGCCGAAGCCGACCGGATCCGCGACGAGCTTGCGGAGAAAGGTATCCAGCTGAAGGATTCAAAAGACCCTGAAACCGGTGAGCGCTTGACCACCTGGGAGCTGAAGCGTTGATCGGCTCGACCTTATGTGATCTTCCAGAAAACCGGGTTCAGCGCGGCATAACTGGAATATATGTAGCGGAACTGTCGGCTGTTAAGAAAAGCGCCGTTCGAAGCGGCCCAAACGCTTGAAGTTTCCTGCAGATAGCCGACCTTGGTTTCGACGGCGAATAATGCGTACGACGGAACACCGCACATCAATACAAACATGATCTGACGCTCCATGGACACGCAATCCCCACGTAAGGCCTATCCAGCGATTGACCCCTATCACACGGGCCGGCTTGCAGTGGGCGAAGGACACGAACTCTACTACGAGCTTTGCGGCAACCCAGACGGCAAGCCTGTTGTCTTCCTTCATGGCGGACCGGGGAGCGGTTCCTCACCCCAGCATCGTCGGCTGTTCGATCCCGCGCGCTACCGCATCATTCTGTTCGATCAGCGCGGTTGCGGGAGGTCGACCCCGCTTGGGAGCCTTGAATCGAACACGACCTGGCATCTTGTTAGCGACCTGGAAATACTCAGGAAGAAACTCGGAATTGACCGATGGGTGCTGTTCGGTGGTTCTTGGGGTGCCACGCTGGCGCTAGCATACGCCGAGACTTATCCCGACAACGTCTCCGCCATGATTCTACGCGGCGTCTTTTCCGGTCGCCCAGCCGAGCTCGCCTGGTTCTACGAAACGGGCGCGAACCGCCTGTTTCCCGATCAATGGGAGAGCTTTCTCGCTCAGGTCCCGCGATCGGAGCAGGACGATATCATCGGTGCCTATCGCAGGCGCCTGATCGATCCGGACCGCGCGGTCCGCGCCGCTGCAGCGGCAAGTTGGACCCAGTGGGAGTCAGCGACGGTGATGCTCCGCTCGGGCGCGGTCCCGCGTAGCGCGCCATCCGTATCCGATACCACGATCGCTTTCGCGCGGATTGAGAATCACTACTTTTACCACGGCCTCTGGCTTGAGGATGGCCAACTGATCGGGAACGCGGCGCGTCTTTCGAACATTCCTGGCGTCATTGTACAGGGGCGTTACGACATCGTGACGCCCGCCATTACCTCGTGGCAGCTTGCAGAGGTTTGGACGAAGGCCGACTACCGGATGGTCGAGGGTGCGGGTCATGCCTTCGCGGAACCCGGCATTCTCCAAGAACTACTGACCGCAACCGATCGCTTTGCGGGGAACTGATAGGCACGGAACACTTCGGCGATTGGGATGGCTTGGGCCCTGGCTGAACCGACGCCTTTCGCGTCTTCGCTCGTACGACTCGAGTGCCCTCCGGACGCCTCAACCGCGCGGCGTCCTATCTCGCTAAACATTCGCGAATGACCTCGGGCGTTGCCAGACAAGAACGAAGGACTGCGGGGAAGCGTACTTCTTCATATGCGAGGTCATCGTCGCTCAGCGTCCGGAAGCAATTGGCCATCAGGACAAGTCTCCACTCGCCTCATCGGCCAATCCATAATTTTTGTTGATCCCAGCGATCATCAAAAATCGGGACGCGTGGGACGCTCGGTCCTGATATGGCTGCCGACATTGAATCTGTCGCAGCAGGCTACTCCATGCAAATTTCCGAGTCTGAGACGCGCCGCGGTCTGTTCCTGGCGCTGGGTGCCTACGGCATCTGGGGCCTCGTGCTACCACTCTATATGAAGGCGCTGAACCACGTTTCGCCTCTCGAAATTGTCGCGCATCGTATTCTGTGGGCGTTGCCCTTCGCGGCGCTGCTTCTCGTTTATCAAGGCCGTCTCAAGCATACGCTCGGCTATCTCACTGACCTGCGAACGGTCGGTCTCGCCACCCTCACCGCGATCCTGATCTCGGCGAACTGGGGCGTCTACGTCTATGCCATCGTCTCGAACCAGGCGATCGATGCCGCCCTCGGGTACTACATCAATCCGCTGATCAACGTTGCCCTCGGCGCGCTCGTCCTCCGGGAACGGCCGACGCGGCTGCAGGGGGTCGCCATAGCGCTGGCGTTCGTGGGCGTCGCGATCATGACGGTCAAAGCCGGCGGCCTTCCTTGGATCGCCCTTGTGCTCGCCTGCTCATTCGGCACCTATGGACTGATCCGCAAGGTCGTGAAGGTGGATGCGAGCGAGGGTTTCTTCCTCGAAGTCGTTCTCTTGACGCCCCTGGCGCTTGCCGTTCTGTCGATGCTCGGTGACCAGCATTTCGGAGGGATGCTCTCCGAGACGCTGCTGCTTGTCGGCGCCGGTCCGCTTACCGCCGTTCCGCTCATCCTTTTCGCGGCTGGCGCACGGCTTCTTCATTTCGCGACCATTGGCATCCTGCAATATGCGGTGCCGACACTACTCTTCCTCACCGCAGTCTTTCTGTTCGGCGAGCCGTTCAGCGTCTGGCAACTCGTTGCATTCGCTTTTATCTGGGCGGCGCTGGTACTCTATACGATCACGCTCTTGCGTCAGGCGAGGGCGGAGCGCCGCCGGCGTCGCGGCGCCAGCACCCAGGGCGGCGCACCGATGGCAGATGCGCCTAGTAAGACATGATGTCTCCTCAGCCGCCGTCCGACCATGTTGTGCGGTACAGATCGAGCCGGCGGTCGCGCAGGTTCTTTACCGAGCCCTCGTAGCGCGCCCAGGACAGCGTCGCGAGGTTTAGGTCGGCGACAGTCACCATTTCGACATTCTCGGATGCCTCTGCCGCGATACCGTCGCGCGCGAAGGGGAAGTCGCATGGCGTGAAGATACCGGACTGGGCGTATTCGATGTCGAGATTGTCGACATTGCCGAGATTGCCCGTCATGCCGCTCGTCACGACATAGCACTGGTTCTCGACCGCCCGGGCCTGGCAGCAGTAGCGGACGCGCAGATAACCGTGCCGGGTATCGGTGTTGAACGGGACGAAGAGAATACGCGCGCCCTGATCGGCGAGACGGCGCCCGATCTCCGGAAATTCCGAATCGTAGCAGATCATGATGCCGACCGGCCCGCAGTCGGTCTCGATCACGTCGATCGGATCGCCGCCCTGGATCTGCCAGTAGGTCTGCTCGTTGGGCGTCGGATGGATCTTCTCGCGGGCATGCACCGAGCCGTCGCGAAGGAAGGCGTAGCCGACGTTCTGGATGTCGCCATCTTCGGTCTTCGTCGCGTGGCTGCCACCAATGATGTTGATGTTCCGCCGGATCGCCATGTCGGTCAGTTTCTCGACGAATTCCGGTGTATGTTCGGTGAGACGCTGGATAGCCGCCTCAGGATCGAGCTCCTCCGGCTCACAGGATATCAGCATCAGCGTGAAAAGCTCGGGAAATACGACGAAATCGCCGCCGTATTCCGACGCGACTTCGACGAAGTATTCCACGGCATCGTAGAATTCCTGCGGCTTGCTGATCGTGCGTGCCTTCATCTGCACCGTCGCGACGCGCACCACGTCCGGATTGCCGCGATTGACCGGCTGCTCCTCGCGCTGCGGATCGTAATACGGGTTCCGCCAGACCATGAGAACGCCGTACCCTCCGGACTCCTTGTCAGAGGGGTAGTAGCCTTTGAGCAGCCGGATCGGTTCGAAGCCCGCATTGAGGTGGAAGGTCGCGACGGGGTCCTTCACGTCGTTGCTCTTGACCGCTTCGAGATAATCCTCGGCTGTGTCGAACTTTTTCCTGTTGCGCCGAAAGCCGGGGATACGCCCACCGAAAGCAATCCCCTTCAATTGCTTGTCGGTCGCAAGGCGCCGACGCGCGTCATAGAGGCGTTTACCGATGCGCAGGCGCCGCCGGTCGGGATCGACGCACACTTCCATGCCGTAGAGCCACTCGCCCTTGCGGTCGTGCATCGCAGCATAGCCGCCACCGGTGACCTCCGCCCAGGTATGCTGGCCGAGTGCCTTCTTTTCCGGCAGCATCATGGTCGCCGCATAGCCGACGATCTCGCCCTCGAAGACGACGACGAACTGCCCTTCCGCGAACGCCGACATCTGGCCGAGGATCATGCCGCGCGTGTAGGGCGTTTCGTCACGAAACACCTTCGCGGAGAGAGCGATGATAGCATCGACATCCTCCTTCTCCGCGACGCGGACTTCGATTTTCGGGTTCGCTTGTTTGTCGGCCATTGCTTGCGGGTGGTCCTGCCTGGGATGATTGGTGTGCCGGAACTAGGGTGCGTGAGGCGGTGCGTATAGGCGCGCAAGCCCGCAGAACAGCTGGCGGCGTATCTCAGCGAATTCGCATCGGTCCTGACGAGGTCAGAGCTTCTCGATGATCTGACGACGGCCTCCGTTCGTCGTCTGCGCCATGGCCTTCTCGATTTCAGGGAGCACCGACGCGATATCGGCGGTCATGATCGGCTTTACATGCTGGGATCGATGGATAAAGCCTTCTGTGTCCATATGGTCCAACAGGCTCTTCAGCGGGTCCCAGAAGCCGTTGAGATTGGCGATGACGATAGGCTTCTTGTGCCGTCCAAGCTGGCCCCAGGTGAGGATCTCAATCAGTTCCTCGAGGGTTCCTATTCCTCCTGGCAACGCGACGAATGCGTCGGACCGTTGGAACATCATATGCTTGCGCTCGTGCATGTCCTCCGTGATGACCAATTCGTCCAGGCGTTTCAGTTCACGCTCCGTGGCTTCCATATCGATGAGGAAACGCGGAATGATCCCTGTCACCTGCCCACCGCCTTGAATGACGCCTTCGGAGACGGCGCCCATGACGCCCCGCGTGCCGCCGCCATAAACGAGGCGAACTCCAGCTCGGGCAATTGCCCTGCCAAGCTCGTTCGCCGCATCGACAAAGGTCGGATCGCGGCCAGGCGAAGAGCCACAATAGACGCAAATGGATCGAATCGCTGTCATGATCTGGAAGGTCGTCGGTGCCGTTGTCGGCGTCAAGCTGGAAGGTTTATTGCTTGCTGGGTTTTGGTTCGTAGCTTCATAGTGCCCAGTCAATGTCCGGCGTGCCTCTTCTCGCTGCAGAAAGCGATCGGAGACAGAGCTTAGAAACATCGGTTCGTGGTTGATGTCGATCGAGGAAGTGAGAGGATTTCTCGCCGCTGCTTTCGCATGGCGTGCCACTGTGGAAAGCCGATCTAAGTTTGGTCAAGACCGATGAGCGAGCGGGAACAACTGATCACGTTGCTCCCTTTGCAAGAGACGGAAATCGAGTGACGATCACGACGTACTTCGGTGTCGATCAGGCCCATTTTATCCGCAGGCACCGCAACGGCGCCTGACGTTCGGCGTTTGACCTTCACTGAGATTCTAGCGCAACCGCACTCGCAACGGACCGCCATGAACCCCGCTCGTCTCTTCTGGTTGACCGTCGGAACTTCTGCGGTTCTGCTCGCTGCTCTAGGAGTTGTTCTGCCACTTCTCCCGACCACCCCGTTTTTGATCCTCAGCGCGTTTGCTTTCTCTAGAAGCTCACCGAAGCTCGAAGCTTGGCTGCTCGATCATCCTCGTTTCGGACCGGCGATCCGCGATTGGCGTGCTGAACGCGCTATTTCGCGCAGGGCGAAATGGCTGGCGACGCTGGTCATGATCCTTACGCTGATGCTGGGTGGCTTTTTGGGACTGTCAGTGACCATCCTCCTGGTTCAAGGAGGGATCTTCGTAATTGTCCTCGCGTTCGTTTGGACGCGTCGCGAGCCGCTTGGATGCGCGAAAGCACAATGCCACTGAATGCCGGCGTTGTGTTTCGCCATCACCTACGTCCGGTCACTCTACCCGGAAAATTTGGACTGAGGTGGTCTCTCGAAGAACGACCCGCCGCAAGCGGCGGGTCGTCTAAATGCTGAGAGGTCAACCAGCTGCTTGGATGGACCGTTCGGAGACTTCGGTCATGTTCTCGCGAAATCTGTCGAGCATTGCCGCCGGAAGACGATCGTACCCCATTCGGCGGGCTTGCATTACGGCGCGGCTGAAGACTTCTGACTCGGTGTCCGCACGAATTACGCGCGCACATCCGGGGATTACCCCGGCGCAATCCAGTTCATACATTCTCTTTTCCTCCCGCATCGTCGATTAACATATCAGAAATGGGGAAAAGATCAAAAGGTTCTATTATGATATCTAACTAACTATTTAGTATTTAAGGCCATTTCACTACGGGCGGCATCGAGGACAGTATAGATTGCACGTTGCCTCCCGTTTTCAAACCGAACAGCGTTCCACGGTCGTAGAGCAGATTGTATTCCACATAGCGGCCACGGCGAACCAGTTGTTCTTCCCGGTCGGCTTCGGTGTAGGGCTGCCCTACGTTCTGCTTGATGATATGTGGATAGACAACGATGAAGGCTTTGCCCACGTCGCGTGTGAACGCAAAATCCGCGTCCCAACCGCCCACCTCGTCGGACGAGTGTAGATAGTCGTAGAAAATTCCTCCGACGCCGCGCGTCTCCTGGCGATGGGGCAGATAGAAGTACTCGTCGCACCATTCCTTCAGGCGTCCGTAGTCCGCTACCTTCGAGTGTCTGTCGCAGACGAACTGAAGGGCCTTGTGAAACGCTCGCGTATCAGGATCTTCTTGCGTACGACGCCGTTCGAGTGTCGGCGTCAGGTCGGCGCCGCCGCCGAACCACTGACGCGTCGTCACCACCATCCGTGTATTCATGTGCACTGCCGGCACGTTCGGATTGCGTAGATGCCCGATCAGCGAGATGCCCGACGCCCAGAATGTCGGATCCTCTTCCGCACCGGGGATGTTCTTACGGAACTCTTCGGAGAATTCGCCGTGAACAGTCGAAGTGTGGACGCCGACCTTCTCGAAGACCCGGCCGTGCATCATCGACATGACGCCGCCGCCACCCTCGTTATCGCGATGCCATTCGGTCCGCTCGAACCGGCCCGGCTCCAACCCCGTTTCTTCGCCATGAGCTTTCTCGAGATCCTCGAAGACCGCACAGATTCGGTCGCGTAATGCTTCGAACCAAGCGCGCGCAGTCGCCTTTTTCATCTCGATATTGTCCGGCAGCCCCTCGGGCAGGTTCTCCCGTTCCATAAAGCTCATCGTCCCCGGTTCATGCCGTCCGTGCGTGCGGACCCCTCTCTCGCGGTATGGCGGTTGCATGCCGCTCTGGCAATGAAAACTTCTCGCAAAATTGAGCAGTTCACCACCGAAGTATGCGAGTGAATGTATTATCGAGGGCGTGCAATTTACCGATTCGCAATCACGATCGGCGCACGCTAAATTGGATAGGAAACAACGACCCATTCAAAGACGGGAAGCTCAGGAAGAAACCGGCCATGACCTCCGGCCAATTTGATCCCCCTCTAAGCGGACTGCGGCGGCAACTGCAACGTGCGCGTCAGGCCGAGAAAGATCCGGCGGCGCATTTTGTGCGCGAGACGTTCACGCTGCCTCGAGAGGAAGCGCGCATCAAGGCGCGCGAGTGGTTCGAACGCTATCCGAAGGCTGCCTACTGGACCCAGGTTGAAAGCTGGCGTCTGGTGGATGATGGCTCGGTCGAGTTCACGATGCGGCGGCTGCCGACGGCGGACTGAAAGCGCTAGACACTTGCATCTAGTGCAGAAGCCGCCGCACAGCCTCAAATCACATTCTTGTTCGCGTGATCAGCCGGTTCGCTGTCGTATATCTCTCCGTCTGCTCCCGCCGAGGTGTCCGACTGCTCGGCTTTCTCGACCGCCCAAGCGCCGGCAGCTTCCACTGCCACCGGTGACGATGTCGGCGTAACGCCGATATAGCTCTCGGTCTGGCTGACCGGCACCGTCGAGCGTTGGGTCATGCGATAGAGAGCGTAGAGCGCGATCCCTCCGAACGTCCCGCTCAGCACCAGCCAGAACGCATAGGGGCTGACCCACTGCATCGCATAGCCGGTGGCCAGCGGACCCAGTATGGCACCGAGACCGAAGGTGAAGACAAGACCGCCGGAGGCTGCGGGCATGTCTTCGGCGCCCAGGAAGTCGTTGGTGTAGGCGAGGAACAGCGCGTAGAGCGGTGTCGTCATGCCTCCGGCGACGAAGGCCGAGGCCATCAGCGGCCAGAGGCTGTCACCACTGATCCAGCCGATTGCGCAGAAGCCGGCGCCGATGGCAGATGCTCCGAATATGAGTGCGCGCCGGTCCATCCTGTCCGAAAGCCAGCCAATCGGGTACTGAAACACCAACGCTCCGCCGAAAAGCATCGCGACGAAAAGGGCGATCTGGGCTGTCGTCATGCCGATCTGAGTGCTGAACACCGCCCCCATGCCTGACTGGGTCGCGTAGACGCTGCCGAGCAGGAAAATCCCGACGGTGCCGAGCGGCGAACTGGTGAAGAGTTTGGCGAGCGACATCGGTCGCGTGATTTCCGTCTTCGGCGCCGGGGCGACGGTGAGAAGAATCGGAGCGAAGGATATCGACACGAGGATCGACGCGCCGATGAAGAGAACGGATGTCGCCGCATCGCCGAGAGTCAAAAGCCACTGAGCGCCGATGATGCCGAGCGTTTGGGCGATCATGTAGGCCGAAAGGACCTTGCCGCGAGTCTCGTTGGTCGCGGCCTCGTTCAACCAGCTTTCGGCTGCGACGTAGATGCCTGACATCGAGAAGCCAAGCAGGATGCGCAAGGCAGTCCATGCCCACGGTTCGGCAATCAGTGGAAAAGCGATCAGCCCGGCCGACATGAAACTGCCGAGCGCCGCGAAGACGCGTACGTGCCCCACGCGGCGAATGAGCGTTGGCGTATACTGCGCGCCCGACAGGAAGCCAACGTAATAGCCAGACGTGACGACGGCTAACTCGGAGGCTGAGAAACCTTCGATGCCGCCGCGCAGTCCAATCAATGTGAAGTGCATGCCGTTGCCCAGCATGATCAACACAATTCCGATCAGGAGGGCCCAGACCCCGGACAAGACTTTAAGCATCGCGCGACCTACAGAATGTGCAGCCTTACCGTACCAAACGGAGCGTGGTTCAGGGCCGGATACTGCATCTTTGACGTCTCCGCCATGGGCATGCCGTAGGGGCTTTTCTTATCAGAACGGGATCGGAGTCATCTCACGCGAAGCGGTATTCGACGCCCGTTTTCTCCTCGGAGACCGCCCAAAGCCGCTCGGCAATTTCGGAGTTGCGGGCGCGTTCCGCCGATTTCGCGATGGCCGCCGGACCGGCCGTCTCGCCTCGCTTGCTGGGGCCGACATAGGCTCCACCGTCGAGCTTGGGCGAGGTCGCGGCCGCCAAGGTCGGCCAGGCACCCTCGGCCGCGGAGTTCAGAAGGAGACGACCTGGCATCATCAACAGCTTTGCAGGACCGGGCAGGAAGCGCATCAGATTCGTTGCAGCGACGCCTGGATGGCAAGCGAGTGCGATCGCATCGGCCTTGGCGTCGCGCAGCCGGCGGTCGAGCTCATACATGTGCAGGAGGTTGGCGAGTTTGCTCATCCGATAGCGCTTCAGTCGGTTGTAGTCCGCTTGCGCGTCGATGTCGTCGAAATCGATCTCGCCACTGCGATGGGCAATCGAACTCGTGATGACTATCCGCGCGTAGGGGCGTGCAAACAACTGGTCGAGGAGAAGGCCAGTTAGTGCGAAGGTGCCAAGATGATTAACGCCGAACTGCAATTCGAACCCATCCTTCGTGCGTCCAAGCGGCGGCACCATGACCCCGGCGTTGTTCACAAGAACGTCGATGCGCTCCTCCGCTTTAACCTTTGCAGCCGCTCCTCGTACCGAGCCAAGATCGGCGAGGTCGAGGGGAACGAAGCCGAGATCGGCGTTCGGATGTTCGAGCCGGATGTCGGCCATGGCGGACAGGGCCTTGGCCTCCGTCCGGCATCCGAGAAGCACTCGGGCGCCCTTTGCTGCGAGCACTCGCGCGGTCTCGAGACCGATCCCCGAATTCGCGCCTGTCACGAAGAAGGTCCGGCCGGATTGATCAGTCACGTCCTCGGCGGTGAAGTTCCGGATCATCAGAAGCCTCCTCGGGTTGTCACGCTTTGTGCGATAGCGGACAAAAGGGGTATCGGTCGAGGCGATTGATGCCTGGTCGGCCGAAACGGCACGGTCGGCAAAACCACTCAACGCTAACGCAGCTGACGCACCGCTTCGCCGCAGACGAGAGCGACGGACGCCGACAGGTTCATCGATCGGGCGCCTGTTTGCATCGGAATCGTCAACCGCGCATCAGCCGCCGCATGGACCTCCACCGGCACCCCGGCGGTCTCGCGCCCGAACATGACGATGTCGTCATCGCGGAATTCGAAATCCCAGACGACAGTGTCGGCCTTCGTCGTCAGAAGTATCAGTCGTCGGCCTGCGCGTTTGCGCCACGCTTCAAACGCCTCGAAATCTAAATGCTTGGTGAGGTTCGCAAGTGACAGATAATCCATGCCGGCCCGCTTCAGCGAGCGATCGGAGAGTTCGAAGCCGGTCGGTTCAATGATCTCGATCCGAAGATCGAGACAGGCGGCTGTCCGCATCACCGCGCCGGTATTGCCTGCGATGTCCGGCTGGTACAGTGCGATTGAAATCGCCATGGCACCTCTGCTCTCTTATGGTGTTTCGTGCGATCAAAGGCTCGCGAGCATGCGGTGTGATCGCGCCGACGAGCGCCTATATCCGAACTTGTCGCGGACGCGCGATGATTGACGCTCGGAATGCTGCTGCGTTCCCCTCCAGTCTTCTCATATCCCGCATCGATACGATGTGGCATCACCCACTGGTTTGACGATGTTCGCTCGTTTCGAACGGCTCCTCGATCCGTTCCCCGAAATGCCGATTTCCGCGCCGCCGACCCATTCGGTGGGGGCCTTCATCTGGCATTTCGCCAAGCCGGCATGGCGTCTGCTGACCGCACTGGTCATCCTCACCTTCACTTTTTCGGCGATCGAGGTCTCGCTGTTCGCGTTTCTCGGTGACCTTATCGACTGGTTCGCAGCTGCAGATCGGGAGACGTTCCTGGCGGATTATGGTTGGCAGTTGACGGGGCTCAGCGTCCTCATTCTTGTCGTCTTGCCCGCTCTGATGCTCTTCGATGGCTTCGTAAGCTTCCAAGCTATCTTCGGCAATCTGCCGATGCGTTTTCGCTATACGATGCATCGCTGGCTGCTCGGTCATTCTGTCTCGTTCTTTCAGGACGAATTTGCTGGTCGAGTTTCACAAAAGCTGATGCAGACGGCGCTCGCGGTACGCGAGGTCATCGTCAAGTCGATCGACGTGTTCCTCTATATCGTCGTCTACATGTCAGGCATCCTGGTCGTGGTGGGCGCCACCGACTGGCGCATGACGCTGCCCTTCGTCGGTTACGTCGTTCTTTACGTCGTGATGCTCGTTTATTTTATTCCTCGGCTGGATCGTGTCTCCCAGCGTCAAGCCGATGCGCGCGCGGAGATGACGGGCCGGGTCGTTGACGCCTACGCCAACATCGAGGCGGTGAAGCTCTTC
The DNA here is from genome assembly GCF_000153705.1 of Fulvimarina pelagi HTCC2506. Classification (GTDB taxonomy): domain Bacteria; phylum Pseudomonadota; class Alphaproteobacteria; order Rhizobiales; family Rhizobiaceae; genus Fulvimarina; species Fulvimarina pelagi. The sequence goes on along the minus strand of NZ_DS022272.1, from coordinate 1,394,785 downwards.
GCCCATACCCGGCGCGAGGCCGAATATGCGCGTCAGTCAATGCGCATATTCCTTCATCCAGTCTACGACCAGTCGCGTCTGATCACGCAGTTCATCTTTGTGTTGCAGTTCCTGAATTCGCTTCTGCTTTTCGGCGTTGGAGCGGTCGGGGTCATCACTTGGACCGGCGGGCTCGTCACCGCCGGCGCGATCGCGGCAGCTATCGGTATCGTGTTGCGCGTTCAGGGTATGAGCCACTGGATCATGTGGGAGGTCTCTTCCCTGTTCGAGAACCTCGGCACGATCCGAGACGGCATGGAGACGTTCAAGCGACCGCATCAAGTGGTCGACAAGCGCCAGCCTGCGCCGCTCGAAGTACGGCACGCGGCAATCGCTTTTGAGAATGTCACCTTCCACTATGGCAAGGAGGGGGGCGTCCTCGACGACTTCTCGCTGCGTATCAGGCCCGGCGAAAAGATCGGGCTCGTGGGCCGATCCGGCGCCGGCAAGTCGACGATCCTCAACTTGCTGCTGCGTTTTCACGACGTAGAGAAAGGTCGCATCACCATCGACGGCCTCGATGTCTCAGAAGCCGGACAGGACCAGCTTCGCGAGCGGATCGGCATGGTGACGCAGGACACCTCGCTGCTGCATCGCTCGATCCGCGAGAACATTCTCTACGGCAAGCCCGACGCCACTGAGGCCGAGGTGCAAGAGGCACTCAAGGCCGCGAAGGCCGACGACTTCGTCGCCGAGCTTATCGATCACAAGGGCCAGCGCGGACTAGATGCCGAGGTAGGCGAGCGGGGCGTCAAATTGTCCGGCGGCCAGCGTCAGCGCATCGCGATTGCCCGCGTTATGCTGAAGGATGCGCCGATCCTCCTTCTCGATGAGGCGACCAGCGCGCTCGACTCAGAGGTAGAAGTTGCAATCTCGGACAATCTTTATCGCCTCATGGAGAACAAGACCGTCATCGCCGTTGCCCACCGCCTATCGACAATCGCTGCGCTCGATCGTCTCATTGTTCTCGACGAGGGCAGGATCCTTGAGGAAGGAACCCACGGCGAACTGGTCGGGTCCGGCGGTCTCTACGCCCAACTCTGGGAACGGCAGGCCGGCGGTTTTCTGCTCGGCGCGGAGCCTGCCGAACCCGAGTCCGTGAGGGCCGCCGAATGATGATGGACGGCTTTCTCAAGCGCTTCGAAAACGTCCTCGATCCCTTCGAGGACAATGGAGAAGCGGAAAAGCACGCGCGCTTCAATCGGATCGGCCACCTGGATCCGCTGCCGAACAACGCCAACCAGTTCATCTGGCATTTCGCCAAGCAAGCTAAATGGCCGCTGATTGGTCTACTCATCTGTGGCGGACTAACGGGGCTTGTCGAGGCGATCATGTTCACCGGCGTCGGCTGGCTGGTCGACGCGATGGAAGGAACCTCGCCAGCGACGTTCCTCGCCGAGCACTTTTGGCTGATCGCCGGCCTGCTCTTCGTGACACTGATCGGGCGCGCACTCGTCCTCTTTGCAGCCTCTGTACTCGAAGAGCAGATGATCGCGCCGAGCTTCTTTAACCGCATACGCTGGCAGAGCTATCGGCGGATCATCGAGCAGAGCTACACATTCTTCCAGAACGACTTTGCGGGCCGGCTCGCCCAGAAGGTACAGCAGGCAGGGCAGGCGACAGGCGATTTCGTCATCACGATCCTGCAGACCTTCTGGTCCTTCATCACCTTCGTCGTCCTGACGATTTCGATCCTCGGAGCGATCGATTGGCGGATGTCGGTGGTGCTCGCGCTCTGGTCGCTCGGCTATATCTGGATGATCCGCAATCTCCTGCCGCAGATCCGCATTCTCGGCCGCGAGCGTGCGAACGCGAATTCGGTCTGGACCGGCCGGGTGGTCGACAGCTTCACCAACATCCTTTCGGTCAAGCTCTTCGACTCGACCCGCAAGGAAGACGCCTTCGTCAAGGACGGCTTTGCCAGATATGTCGAAGCAGTGCGCCGACTCTGCCGCGCGCTGACGACGATCCGAACCGCGATCGCCATCCTCAACGGGCTGATGATGACCGGCGTCGGCTGGGTCGCGATCATCGGCTGGCAGGCAGGGTCCGTGACGACCGGCGGGGTCGCCGCGGCGCTCGGCTTAGTGCTGCGGCTCAACCAGATGTCCGGCTGGATGATGTTCAACATCAACGGGCTCGTGAGGAACTACGGTACGATTCAGGATGCCGTCGCGACGATCAGCCCGCTGCCGAACCTCATCGACAAGCCGGACGCGCTGCCGCTGAAGGTCGAGACGGGCGCGGTCGCCTTCGAGGACATCACCTTCCACTACGGTAAGGGCGACGGTGTCATCGAGAACTTTTCGCTTGCCATCAACCCGGGTGAGAAGGTCGGCCTCGTCGGGCGTTCCGGTGCCGGAAAGACGACGCTCGTGAATCTGTTGCTGCGGCTCTACGACGTCGAGGACGGTCGCATCACGATCGACGGCCAAAACATCTCGGATGTGACTCAGGCCTCGCTTCGGGCAGCGATTGGCGTAGTCACCCAGGACACGGCACTGCTCCATCGCTCGATCCGCGAGAACATCGCCTATGGGCGCAGCGAGGCCTCGGACGAGGAGGTCTTTGATGCGGCCGCGCGTGCCAATGCGGCGGATTTCATCCCGACGCTCCGCGATCCGAAGGGCAATAGCGGCTACAAGGCGACCGTCGGCGAGCGCGGCATCAAGCTCTCCGGCGGCCAGCGGCAGCGCATCGCGATCGCGCGCGTCCTTCTGAAGGATGCGCCGATTCTCCTTCTCGACGAGGCGACGAGTGCTCTCGATTCGGAAGTCGAGGCGGCGATCCAGGGCAATCTCAATCATATGATGGAGGGAAAGACGGTGATCGCGATTGCTCACCGCCTCTCCACCATCGCCTCGCTCGACCGCCTTATCGTCATCGACGAAGGCCGGATCGTCGAAGAGGGGCGCCATGCCGATCTCATTCGCCGGGGCGGGCTCTACGCTCAACTTTGGGAACGCCAGTCCGGCGGCTTTATCGGCGATCTCGATCGGGAGGCTGCTGAATAGCGATCGCTGCACCTATTGCGCGGCGGTCCAACTCTCCTGACCCATGGATTTCGAGCCCAGATAAGCCCACACACCTTCGAAGCCGCCATTCCCGTCGGCGACCATCAGCGCGACGCCGACATCCTGTCCACCCGCTGTGTAGCCGATCGAGATGACGTCGTCGTCACCGAGCCCCGTCCCGGTGAAGGTCTGAGCGCCGACCGTATAGTTTACGGTGAACGTCTCCCCGACCTTCGCAACCAGAACGGACCCATTGTAGGCGGATCCATCCGGATTGGTTCCGGAGATCGTATAGCTGCCTGACGGATCTGCAAAGGCTGAAGAAGTGGCGAAGACAGCTGCCGCGATGATTGGCAGAAGGCGAGGGCGCATGGGTCGATCTTTCCTATCGAAGCCGCATAGGAGCTTCTGGCTGGCCCTTCGGACATCGTCGGGTCACGGCGGACATCGATAGCCTAAGCGTGTTTGCACCGCTATCTAAATCGGGAAAGCTGTTTGTAAAAGAACGAGTTCGATCAGGCCGCACTGGCGAGGAGGGCGGCCTCCGCCTGCTTGATTGCGATTGGCGTTCCGACGGTGAGCCAGAGACCGCTCAGACGGACACCGAAGAGGCGCTGGCCTTCGATCGCCGTATCGAAAACTCGGTTGAGTGAAAAGGGCTTCGCCTCGTATCCTTCGAAGAGCTCGGGCTTAAAGATGCCCGCCCCGGCGTAGATGAATGGCGACATGTCCCGTTCCTCGCGCCGGATCAGCCGCCCGGCTGCGTCCATCACGAAATCGCCGCGTCCGTCGTAGCCGGTCGATTGCGCCATATCGGCGATCAGCAGGCTGACGTCCATCTTTTCCGGGCGCCAGAGATCAGCGAGAACATCGAGATTTGCGCGATAGCTCTCGATCCAGAACGTGTCGGAGTTGAGCACGAAAAACGGATCGGTGCCGAGATGTGGGAGGGCTTTCACAATCCCACCGCCGGAATCGAGCAGAAGATCGCTTTCATCCGAGACTACGATTTCGATGTCCTTGCGCTTGCGCAGATGCGCACGCATCAAGTCAGGCAGATAATGGACGTTGACGACGACCGTCTCGATGCCAGCCCGCACAAGTGCGTCCAGTCCGTAATCGATCAGCGCTTTGCCGTGAACCTCAACGAGGGGTTTGGGCACGGTGGATGTGACCGGCCGCAACCGCTTTCCAAGGCCAGCTGAGAGCATCATGGCAGTCGTTGGCCGGCAGCTTTGGAGTCCTTTTGCGGAGATCATTGTCGTCGCTGCGTTTGTCATGCGCGTCTTGATGTCAGCTTGCTTCCGACGATGCCCCAATCGGCGTAGAGCGATTTGACCGCAGCAAGCGTCGGATGGTCGAGGGCCCGCCCGAGATAGCCGGTTACGTGGGGAATGTGACGCCTGTATTGCGGTTTCTGATCGCGGACGGAAAGGCGCACGAAGATTCCCAAAACCTTCGTGGCTCGTTGCGCGGCCATCACCGCGTAGTCGCGCTCGAACATGAACGGTTTGAAACCAGGATTCCCTGCTCTGCGCGCCGCGACATAGGTCGATACCAGCGAGGCTTCGAGTTCCGGTGGTATATTGACCCTGGCGTCCTGTGCGAGTGAGGCGACATCGTAAGCGGTCGGGCCTATCAGCGCGTCCTGGAAGTCGATGAGCCCGATCCGCGCTACGCCAATTGCGTTCGGCTGCCAAATGATATTGGGCGAATGGAAGTCGCGCAGAACGAGATTGGTCTCGGCATCGGCGATCTCGTCGAACACCAAAGACCAGGCTTCGTAGAAGCGTTCCCTCTCGTCCGCAGTCGCCACTCTCCCAAGCGCGTCCGGCACGTACCAGTCGAGGAGGAGTTCGGCCTCGGTCATCATTGCGTTGATGTCGAATGCGGCGACGTGGTGTATGGCTTCGCCCTCGATCGGAAGGTCGTGGGGCCAATCGCCGGAGTGCATGCGAGCAAGGCACTCAACGGCTGCGCGATAGCGTTCAGGATCGGGCGAGCCGTCTTCTTTCAGCACCGACTTCGTGCCGAGATCGCTGACAAGAAGAAGACCGCGTTCGAGGTCTTGTTCCCGAATGCGCGGCGCGCAGAAGCCAGCTTTGGAAAGTGCGCGAGAAACAGCGACAAAGGGGCGGACATCCTCCGCAAGGTGCACGAGCCGGCTATAGGGAAGACCGCCTCTGATCGGCGGACCATCCGGCTGAGGGGGCGAGTCCATCAGTACCAGCGAGCCGTCGTCGACCTCCACCCTTTCATACCTGCGCGAGGATGCATCGCCGGTGTAATGGCGGCGACGGTTCGTCGGAAGGTCTCTCGAAACAAGAAAATCGCGGATCTCGAGGGTACGTTCGATCCGCTCGATGGCATCACCAGACGCTGCGACCGCCGCTTGTCGGCCGCCATTCGCGCTTGTCCTAAACTCAATGGCGACATTCGCACGGGTGAGGACGCTCACCACCCTCTGCGGCCATTCGACGAAAACAGCGCCAGCCGCCGCGGCCTCTTCGAAACCGAGTTCGGCAACTTCGGCTTCATCGGCGAGCCGGTAGAGGTCGAAATGCGAGGTTCGGATTCGGCCATCGTAGCTCTGTACGAGCGTGAAGGTGGGGGAGGGTACTTCGTGAAAGTCGTCTTCGGTAAGGGCGCGAATGGCGGCTCGGACGAGGCTCGTCTTTCCGGCACCGAGGTCACCGAAGAGTGCAATCACGTCGCCCGGCTTGAGGACGAGACTCAAGTCTTCCCCGAGGCGCTCGGTCGCCGCGACATCGGCCAGTTCGACGATTTTGATCGTCTTCAAAGCGGTCATCGCCGTGAGTTGTTCCCCAAACACCGTAAGCAAAGATCCAGTTGTGCTTTTACCGGTCTCCTTGAGCGACAGCATATGGTTCATTCTGCGGCATCCCGATAGGTTGAAGCCTTCGTCCCAGCCTCTTTGGTCGACCCTGTTGCATCGCTGCCGATCGGATGTTCGGGATCGGGCCGGTCCTGCGAAGCGGGGAGGGCGCAGATGACACGTGTGCCGCCGCCATTCGGCGTCTCGACACGGATCTCTCCACCATGCAGCTCCACGAGGCTCTTAACAATCGACAAGCCCAATCCTGGACCAGACGATCGTCCTCCCTCGGCGTTGGTTTCGAAGCGTTCGAAGATGCGATCGACCTGATCGGCCGGAATGCCCGGTCCGCGATCAGTGACGGCGAAGCATACTTCAGACCCTGTTTCGGACTTCCAGGCCTTCAGTTCGATTTCGGAGCCCTGAGGAGCGAAGTTCGTTGCGTTGGAAAGGAGGTTGTAGAGGATCTGCGTCAGCCGCGCACCGTCCGCCTCAAGGACGTCGCCACTCTTCGTCAAATCGACCTCCACTCTAAGCTGGTTCTCGTGCAGACGCTCTTGCACGCCCTCAACGGCATTCTCGACACGCGCCGCGATGTCGACGTGTGAGACCTCGAGTTCCATGATGCCGGCGTCGATCGTCGCGAGATCGAGCGTATCGTTGACCATGGCGAGAAGGGATCGCGTCGACGACGTGATATGATCCAGGTAGTCGCTCTGACGCTCGTTGAGCGTACCGAGCTCCGGCTCGGCGAGAAGCTGCGAGAAGCCGATGACGGTGGTAAGCGGCGAGCGCAATTCGTAGCTCATGAAAGAGACAAAGTCGTACTTGATGCGGTTGGCCTCTTCCAGCGCATCGTTCTTTTCGCGGAGCATGCGTTCAGCAGCCCGAGCGTCCGAGACGTCGGAAAATGTCAGCATCGTCTGGGCTGCAGGCAGCGGCACTGCCTTGTAGGCGAGGGTCATGCCATTCGAAAGGCGTACTTCTCCGTTTTCCGAATTTCGCCCGTTCTCGTCGATCGACGTGACGAGAACCGAAAGGCCTTTCCAGCCCGTGCCATCGAATGTCCCGTCTTCGATCCGAACACCAGCGGTGTCTTCGAAGGTCTGGATGCGCGGCTTAGATTTCAGGAATGCAGCGTCGAACTCGAACATCTCGCCGAAGATAGGGTTAGAGAGCTGCAGGCGTCCGTCGCCGCCGAAAACGGCAACGCCTTCTCCGAGATAGTCGAGAGTCTCGCGCTGAAGTCGCGCGACGGTCTTGATCTCCATCTCCAGCTTTAGGCGCTCGGTAATATCCTCGAAAACGAAGGTCGCGCCGCCCTGCGGATGGGGTGTCGCCACGACCCGCAGCGTACGTCCGCTCGAGAGGTGCCACATCGTTTCCGTCGGATCGGTTGCGCTGTATGCGGCAAGGTCCTCCTTGCGCCGCTGGCTCGGAAACGCAGTCTCCGTCGGCAAGACTCCGGCATGGCGCAGATGGTCAAGAAATGCGACGTGATCGGGGTCAGACTGGAGGAAAGTGTCGGTCAGTTCGAAGAGGTTCTTGAACGCCGCGTTATAATAAACAAGCCGCGTTTCAGGATCGAAGCGGGCCACCGCCGTGCCGAGTTTGTCGAGCGTTTCGGACTGGCTGTCGATGGTCTGGCGCAACTCGCGCCGGATGTTTTCGGTCTCTGAGACGTCGATTGCGAGGCCTGCAGTTCCGAGTTGGCCGGCGAGTTCGGTTACGTCAAAGATATGCCGGTCGGCATCGACTACGGTCGAGAGCTTGCCGGCGTACAGGCCGTATTGGGAGACGGCGCTTGCCACCTCACGTCGATCGTTCTCGGCTAGAAATTCTGTGCCGTTCTCGACCGTTTCGTCCGGCGATCCGCCATCTACCGCCTTCGAGAAGGCCTGGTTGACCCAGTAGAGCTTGCCCTCTCGGTCGCGGAGCCAAGCTGGCAACGGTGCAGTGTCGAGCAGCGCCTGCATCGTATCGATTGTGCCGAGGGCTTCAGTGAGCTCGCTGCCGGCCCTTTTCAGCTTCGCACGCAGGCCCGCGGTGTGCGTAAACCTCACGAGGGCGAGGCCACCATGGGTACGACCCGTCACCTCAATCAGCTCGTTCGACCGTGTGTCGAGCGAAATGGCGAAGGATACCGCGTTGTTGCGCAAATTTTCGATCGCCGCCGCGAGGTCCCCTGCGACTTCGATGGGTAGCCAGCCGGAAAATTCGAGGAACCGTTGTGGCGAGCGCGGTGATCCGGCTTCCTTCGGCAGTTCGCCAAAAACGCGTGGGATCTCGGAGTCGCGGTAGACGAGAAGGCGCTGATCGCTCGCACCGAGGAGCGCCCTGAATTCGTTTGCTTCCTGCGAGCGGTCAACAAGCTCAGCACGCAATTGCTCGTTCTCGTGAGTGAGCGCCGCTCGGTACTTCATCAGATAGACGGCGCAGACCATCATCGTACCGAGTGCAACCGCAATCAGGGCGAGCGCCGTGATGGGCGCGGAACCATTAATAAGGCCTGTCTGCGCCATCGCGGATGTCGGGGTGTAAACTGCTAGAGACGCGAAGGCCAGAATGCGACAAGACGAGCGAACAGCCGCGTCTGATGCCCAACTGCTCATTATTCTCGGTAGGATTTCACCACTGGAAGAGGTTTGAATCCAATCAGCCTCGCGCGCGTCGCCGCGCGATACGAACACCCCCTCGTTCATTTTTCAGATCCCCGTTATTCGCCGCATCTTCAAAATCGAATTGACCGAGCAACGCGATACACACAGGGCGGCCCCGCCAGCCATAGCCGCCATGATCTCGCCACTATCTAACACTGTGGGAGTCAGCACAATAAGTCCAAAAGAGGAACAGAACAAAAGAAAAGCCACCGAAGCAATTGACTTCGGTGGCTTGGGTCGATCTCGGTTGATCGACTGCGTCGGCTTAGTAGCGGTAATGCTCCGGCTTGTAAGGACCTTGCCGCTCAACGCCGATGTAGTCGGCCTGCGATTGGCTCAGCTCGGTCAAGTTTGCGCCAAGCTTGCCGAGGTGAAGACGAGCGACTTTTTCGTCGAGGTGCTTCGGCAGAACATAGACCTTGTTCTCGTACTGCGCGGTGTTCTTGTAGAGCTCGATCTGAGCAAGCACCTGGTTCGTGAACGAGGCGGACATCACAAAGCTCGGATGACCGGTCGCGTTGCCAAGGTTCAGAAGCCGGCCCTCGGAGAGGAGGATCATTCTCTTGCCATCGGGGAACGAGATCATGTCAACCTGTGGCTTGATCTTCGTCCACTGATGGTTGCGCAGGGCGCCGACCTGAATCTCATTGTCGAAGTGGCCAATATTGCCCACAATCGCCATGTCCTTGAACGAACGCATGTGGTCGAGGGTGACGATGTCCTTGTTGCCGGTCGTGGTGATGATGATATCGGCGTTCGGACCAGCGTCTTCGAGCGTGACGACTTCGAAACCGTCCATTGCCGCTTGGAGGGCGCAGATCGGATCGACTTCTGTAACCTTTACCCGTGCCCCGGCTCCGTGGAGTGACAAGGCGGCACCCTTGCCGACGTCGCCATAGCCGCAGACAACAGCGACCTTGCCCGCCATCATCACGTCGGTGCCACGGCGAATGCCGTCAACGAGGCTCTCTTTGCAGCCGTACTTGTTGTCGAACTTCGACTTCGTGACCGAGTCGTTGACGTTGATCGCCGGGAACGGGAGCAGCCCCTTCTTCTGCAACTGATAGAGGCGATTAACGCCAGTCGTCGTTTCTTCGCTGACGCCTTTGATGGCATCACGCTGCTTTTTGAAGAAGCCAGGAGTCGCAGCCATCCGCTTCTTGATCTGCGCAAAGAGGACTTCCTCTTCCTCCGACTCCGGGTTGGAAAGTACGTCTTCGCCAGCCTCGGCACGTGCACCCGTAAGGATGTACATCGTAGCATCGCCGCCGTCGTCGAGGATCATGTTGGAGGGTTCGCCGTCCGGCCACTGGAAAATCGCGTCCGTATACGACCAGTAGTCTTCGAGACTCTCGCCCTTGATGGCGAAAACCGGTGTTCCGCCTTCGGCAATTGCCGCCGCAGCATGGTCCTGGGTCGAAAAGATATTGCAGGACGCCCACCGGATATCGGCTCCGAGCGCTTTCAGGGTCTCGATAAGAACTGCTGTCTGGATCGTCATATGCAATGAACCGGTGATGCGTGCGCCTTTGAGGGGCTTCTCGGCACCAAATTCCTCGCGGCAGGCCATGAGGCCGGGCATCTCGGTTTCTGCGATCTCAATTTCCTTGCGACCATAATCGGCGAGCGAAATATCGGCGATCGCATAATCGTTCTGGGTGTCCATACGGGTGTCCATATCAATCCCTTGTTTTGTCAAAGCCTAGGATCGCGATGCATTCCGCACCGCGTCACGTCCAGCGTCGGTGTAACAGCAAGCGGGATTGATCACAAGCGGATATAAAGAAATGTTTATGTGTTGATGTCTTGGGATAACTGCTTCGCGTGATGAAGTCGGCGCAAAGTCCGTCGGCGCGAAGCGCTGCATGAGCACGCCTGCAACCCCCTTATTCTACGAGCTGAATGAAGGCTACGTGCCGGAGATGGCGCGTTCAATTCGTCGCAGTGCAGGGGAAGTGGGGACATGCCGTGAGGCGCATATGCAGGCCTCTGGCGGACTAGATCGGCTCGGAAGCAGATAACGCGTCAGGAGTCCTCGCCAAACCGGTCGTTCACGAGTTCGGCTAAAGCAGCGACGACGGCGCCAGCATCGGGGCCTGTGGCGAAGACATGAATGTCGGAACCATTTGTCGCCGCCAGCATCATCAGGCCCATAATCGAGAGGCCGCCAACAGACATGCCATCCCGCTTGACTGTTACTTCGGCGTCGAACTGATCGACGGTCTGGACGAACCGGGCGGACGCCCGGGCATGTAAACCGCGGCGATTGCAGATCGTCAGCACCCGTTCGACCTTGTCGTTGGCGGTTCGCCGTTCGTGTCGGTCGACGACCGATTGCCCGCTTTCGTCATCAAGGAGTGGGATGCGTCTCATGTCCCTATGTCCCGCTCAGCACACGGCTCGCCACGTTGATATACTTGCGACCCGCTTCCTGTGCCTCGATTAAGGCCTGATCGAGCGGCTTTTCTACCCGAACGCTGGCCAGTTTGATCAGCATAGGAAGGTTTACGCCGGCCAAAACATCGACACGGCTTCCGTCCATTACGGAGATTGCGAGGTTCGACGGCGTTCCGCCGAACATGTCCGTGAGGATGATCACGCCCTTACCGCGCTCGGCCCGACCGACAGCTTCGATGATGTCGGTCCGACGCTGCTCCATGTCGTCTTCAGGCCCGATCGAGATCGTCTCGAAGGCTTCCTGCGGCCCGACGACGTGTTCGAGCGCGTTGCGAAATTCCTCGGCCAAACGGCCGTGGGTTACGAGGACGAGGCCGATCATCTGGGCCGAACATCCCTAAGCCGTATCCCCATCGTCGCCCTCCCGGTATTCACTCGAGATTCTGGCCGTTCGCCATTGGCCGGTCTCGTACTCTAACGCGTCTTGCTGGTGCGAGCGTCGCTTGTTTTGAATAAGGTCCAACGTTCTGATTTAGAAAGCAAGACGACTTTTAGCCAAGTCGCCAGTCATCGTTCTTCAGGAGCGTTAATATCACATCGGCAGAAAATGCTGCGTCGCGCATCGGCAACGCAATCCGCCGAACCCTGTGCCCATGCAGTATATGGATACTGGCGTCCTCATCGGGCATCCGTGTGCGTTCTTCCGCCGCAACGAGGTCTACGAGCAGTAAAAGCGGGGAGGACTCTGCGGTCTCCTCGCGGACGATCCCGATGCCGGCAATTTCAACGAGCCCCGTGAGAGCTTCAGGCGAACTCATGATGATCTGATCTTCGCAGGTGCGAAGGTCGACTCGGTCGTCGGCAATCAGATAGGCGGTCTGGGAGATCGAAGCTGCTCGCCTGAGGAGCGAGATGCAAAGACTTGTCTTACCACTTTGCGCCGGGCCGCGGATGAGAATGCCGACCCGCCCGATAAGTAGCGCCGTTCCGTGAACGTTCTCGCGCATGATGGCGGGCGTCAGCTGCCGGCCGGCAGGGAGACGATGAAGCGAGCTCCGCGCACGGTCTGGTTCTCGATGACATTCTCAGCGCGAATCGTGCCGCCGTGGGCCTCGACAATCTGACGGCTGATCGAAAGGCCGAGACCGGAATTCTGGCCGAAGGCCTCCGCGTCAGGCCGATCGGTATAGAAGCGCTCAAAGATGCGGTCGATGTCCTCTGCCTGTATACCCGGCCCGTTATCTTCGACCGTCACCACCAGACGATTGCTGCGACGGCGCACGTTGATTTCGATGCGTCCGCCTTCGTCGGGGACGAAGGATCGGGCGTTCTCGATGAGATTGGTGAAGACCTGGCCAAGTCTGAGATCGTGCCCGACAACCTCGGTTCCGCCTTTGACGTTAGCCGGGATCGGCTGAACCTTCAGTTCGATTTTCGTCTTTCGATCCGGCTGGACCCTCCCGCGCACGCCTTGGACCACATTGTCCAGGAGCTTGGCTATATCGACTGTGTGGGCCTCTTGTCGCGCGAGTTCTGCATCGAGACGGGAAGCGTCGGAGATGTCGGTAATCAAGCGGTCGAGCCGCCGCACGTCATGTTGAATGATCTCAAGGAGACGCTCGCGGTTCGTCTCGCTCTTGGCGAGCGGCAGGGTCTCAACCGCGCTCCTGAGCGAGGTAAGGGGGTTCTTCAGTTCGTGGCTGACATCGGCTGCAAACGACTCGATAGCATCGATCCGTGCATAGAGCGCCCGCGTCATGTCCTTGAGCGCCACGGCGAGATTGCCCACCTCGTCCGCACGATCGCCGAAATCAGGTATTTCAGCCCTAACGTTCACTCCGCGCCGCACGCGAACGGCCGCGGCTGAAAGCTTTCTCAGAGGGGTTGCGATCGTTGACGCAAGCAATATCGACAGGGCGATTGTTACAAGGGCCGCCACCGCGAAAGTCCGCACAATTGCAGTCCGCTCGGCTTGCACGATCTTGTCGATATCACCGCCCTGTGTGGAGAGAAGGAGGACGCCGAGGACCGCACGGAAACGCTGGATCGGCACCGCCACCGAAACGATCAGTTCGCCGTTTTCTGTTGCCCGCACCACTGTCGCCGGTCCGCCCGTCAGCGCATTGACAACTTCCGGGTAGGTGGTGCCCGAGCCTCCTGGCGTTTCCTGATAGGTTGGAAGCTCGCTGCCGGAAAACAGGCGTTCGAACCAGCCGACCGCGTCGTCGATAAGCGTTTCTTCCTCAGGCTCAATCGGCGGCAGATCGTATCGAAGGACCTGCCCCTGCGCGTAGAGATGTCGTGTGTCGAGGATGAGATTGCTGTCGCGATCGTACAGTCTAGCCCGCGTCCGCGTCGGTGAGATCAGTCGACCCAGCAACGGTGCGACACGCTCCGGCTCGATCGGGAAATCCAAACTCTCGGTCCCGCTGGATGAGGGCGTCAGCGTGTCACCGGCCTGGAGTTCCAGAAGGCGCTCGGGGTCGAGGGTGATCGAATTGGTGTCGACGGTCGCTGAAGAGGCGATTGCCGCGGCCATGATCTCGCCTTGCGTCAGAAGGCTTTCCACTCGCGCATCGATCAGGCCCGCTCTGAACTGATTGAGATAGAGGATGCCCGAGACGAGGACGATGAGTGCGACGAGATTGAGGAAGACGATGCGCCGTGTCAGCGACGAGAAGATCGTGTGCGACAACAGCCAGCGCGAGCGGAACAGCATGCGTCTGACGAAGGGAAAACGGCGCAACCGTCTGCGCCGCGACAACTCACGTCGCCGCCTTTCCTCGTTGTCGCTCGCGTCGGAGACCGATGCCATCAGTGCCGCGCCAACTCCATTGTCTTATGGCCGCCGGTAGTTTCGGCCGTGTTCAGGGCGGAAGTAAGCGCCAAGTCATTGCCCCGGCGGCATAGAGGACGAGATTGAACGTCCGATTGCGAGTCGTCCACAGTTACATCTCGCGGAAACGATATCCTACGCCATAGAGCGTTTCGATCATGTCGAAATCGTCGTCGATCGCCTTGAATTTCTTTCGTAGCCGCTTGATGTGGCTGTCGATAGTGCGGTCGTCTACGTAGACCTGCTCGTCATAGGCCGCATCCATCAACGCATCCCGCGATTTCACCACGCCCGGCCGTTGCGCCAGCGATTGCAGGATCAAAAACTCGGTCACCGTAAGCGTCACCGGCATGCTCTTCCACGTGCAGGTGTGGCGCTCCTGGTCCATCACAAGCTGGCCGCGCTCCAAGGACGTTTCCGGATTGGTAACGTTGCCGGCCCTTACCGGACTCGCCTCCCGGGCTGCGCCGCGCCGCAGTATTGCCTTGACGCGCTCCACGAGCAGTCGCTGGGAGAAGGGTTTCCGAATATAGTCGTCAGCTCCCATCTTCAGACCGAACAACTCGTCGATCTCTTCGTCCTTGGATGTCAGAAAGATCACTGGAATGTCGGATTTTTGGCGCAGCCGGCGCAGGAGCTCCATTCCGTCCATACGCGGCATCTTGATGTCGAAGATCGCCAGATTGGGGGGGCTCGCCTGCAGACCGTCGAGCGCGGAGAGACCATCGGTATAGGTCTCGACCTTGTATCCCTCGTTCTCGAGCGCGATCGACACTGACGTCAATATGTTGCGGTCGTCATCGACGAGGGCGATGGTCGGCATTGGGTTATCTCTCCTTTCACTAGCTGTCCGATCGTTCGTTTAATTCCCTGAAGGAGCGCTACGAAGCATGATCGACTTAGCCCATTGCTGTCGATCCGGATCAAGGTGCGGTCTCTGCTGTCCGCTTACAACGCCGCTAGATGTGAAGTAGGCCATGTTTTTCAATGAAGGAGTATCATCGAGCGGCCGGAATACAAGCCTGACCGATGACGCTGGGAGCCTAGGCCCTTCGAAGAAAAGCTTCGAAGCCTATGCTCATATCTCTTGTATCAAGGTGGAATGTTTTAGGCACAGGCTGAGCGTCAGCGCAGAACCGTCGTCGGTCAAAACGAAAAAGCGGCGCATCCGCCTGGGAAACGCCGCCTGCCGTCGTACGACCGACATCCGCCGGTCTGTTATTTGATTGGATCGAGCTGCGCCCCGGCGATCTCTCGCCTTTCGTTCGAGCCTCGCTCTTTTCCCGTTGTTCTTAGAGAATATCGATGCTGACGTCAGCGGTGCCGGAATTAATCATGCCGATCTTCGCAGCGGCGCCGCGGGAAAGATCGATGACACGGCCCCCGACGAACGGACCACGATCATTGATGCGCACAACGACGGACTTGCCGTTGTTGCGGTTCGTGACCTTCACCTTAGTGCCGAACGGAAGCGTCTTATGCGCAGCGGTCATGGCATTCATGTTGAAGGTTTCGCCATTTGCCGTGGTGCGGCCATGGAAGCGTTTGCCGTAGTAGGAAGCATGGCCACCAGCAGAAGCGGCGGCGGCGGTCTCGGTCAGAACGACAGTCGAACCAGCGGAAGCAAAGGCCAGAACGGCTGCGGCGAGGATGGTCTTAGCGGTGATCTTCATGCGTATTCTCATTCATTCCAAGCGCTCCGCCCATCATGGACATGTGCGCTACCCCATTCGATCGCGGCGGCTGGCCCCCGGGCCCCTCGTTGCCGCTGACGAAGCTCCTATCGAGGAGTTTCTTGACAGAAACGTGATCTCTTTGCGTCTGCGAAGAGGTGATTTTGTGCAATGCGGGAACTTTTTGGAACTTCATCCAACCGAGCGAGATCGCAGCACGGGCATTAGGAGCAATTCGACATTTGCGGTGAAAACAGCGGTTGCCAAACACACCGATCTCTTGCTGAATCGGTCGGGCACGGAATGGCGCGCTGGATCACGAGGATGAGCGGGCCCGAACGAGAGGCGATGCGGCGATGAAAAGCACGGCGATGCAAACGGGGATTCGTCCGGTCGGGCTCATACGCAGCGATGCGGGGTCGCCTGGGTGACGTCGCCAATAATCAATTTGACGACCATGCGACAGCCATGGAACGAGGCCGATCTCGAGGCGGCCTTGGCTATGGCAGGCAATACGTACGGCTTCACCTATGCCGCGGCGCTAGCACTGCCATCGACCGACGAGCAGGGTTTGCAGACGCGCTATCTTATGGGCAATTGGTCCCACGGGTTTCAACGGTCTTACGAGGCCGCTGAGCTCCATCGTCACAAGGTCGTCGTCGCGACGCTTTCGACGGATCCTATGCCTTTCGAATGGGACATCGACACGCTTTACGGCATCTCGGATCCCAAGCCTTCCAAAGGCGCCAGACTCGTTGCCGAGGCAGGATGGTCGGAAGGTGTCTTGCTCCCGGTCCATGGCATGACAGCGATGTGCGGCGCACTCAGTTTCGCCGGACCAAACGCTCTTCCGAGTCGCACCGTGATTTATGAAATGCAGTCATTCGCCTTCGTGTTCTTTGGAATGCTCGCAGCGGTGCGCTTCGACGAGAATCGCAGGAACAATCCGCTGACGCCACGTGAGCGCGACTGCCTCAGGCTCGCGATGCTCGGTAAAACGTCCTCAGAAATCGGCATCGTGCTGAGCCTTTCTGAGTATACGATTTCCCAATACCTCACCGCGGCTCAGCGGAAGCTCGATGCGTCCAATCGGACTCATACTGTCGCGATGGCCGCGCAACTCGGTTATCTCTCGTGAACGTGCTGCCGAAAGGGGTCCGGCATATTCCGGGCCATCTCGGCCGGCGCGAGCAAGAGGATCTCGTCGAGGATGTCCGATCTGTGGTGCGAGCAGCGCCGCTGTTCCAGCCGGTCATGCCGCGCTCCGGCAAGCCGCTTTCGGTGAAGATGACGAACTGCGGTGAACTCGGCTGGGTAGCCGACCGGTCCGGTTATCGGTACCAGGCCCGCCACCCGGACAGCGGAGAGGTCTGGCCGCCTATACCTGAACGGCTCCTCAAGCTCTGGAAGGAGGTGAGTGGGCACGACGCGCCCCCGGAGGCCTGCCTCGTCAACTTCTATTCGGAAACGGCGAAGATGGGTCTCCACCAGGATCGGGACGAAGAAGATTTCACTGCACCTGTCGTGTCGGTTTCGCTCGGCGACGACTGTCTGTTCCGCGTCGGCGAACGGGACCGCGACGGGCGGACGACTTCGATCAAGCTGCGTTCGGGCGATGTGGTGATCCTTGGTGGGGAAGGGCGCCTGAGTTTTCACGGTGTCGACCGCATTTATCCGTCGACGTCGACGCTTCTGAAGAACGGCGGCCGGATCAACCTAACGCTTCGGCGTGTCACCAAACCAGCCTGAAGCTCGTATCTCGACTAGTGCAAATGATGCGCGACCAAAGCTGAGTCTTCCGAGAGATTTCCATCTGATTGGAACGAACGCTAACCGGAACGATTTTCCTCAGGTCGGATCGGGGCCTTCGCCGATCACGCTGATGAGCGTTTGCGATCCCCGGACAATCGGAACCAATGCAGGGAGAAACTTCATGAAGACTCTCATGACGACGACCGCAGGAATGCTCGTCGCGTTCGGGACTGCAGCCTTCGCGCAGTCGATCGACGTCAACGGCGCGGTCGCTCAGGGCAGCTCGGTTACGTTGCCGTCTGTCACCGCGACGAGTGCGGGCTATCTTGTGATTCATCAGGTTCAGGACGGTCAGCCCGTCGTGCCGCAGTCGATCGGGCACACTGCCGTCATGGCGGGTGAGAATGCCGATGTGAGCGTGACTACCGACATGGCACTTGAGCCCGGCATGAGCTACGCCGCAATGCTGCACGACGAAACGAACGGCAACGATACGTACGACTTCGGCGAAGGCTCGACCGAAGTCGATACCCCAACCATGGCGAACGGCGCACCGGTCGTTAAGGTTTTCCGGGTCGGAACGCCTGCCGGCATGGAGTCGGAAGGCGGAATGAACTCCGGCGAAATGCAGCCCGAAGGTGGCATGGAGCCGGCAGAGGGCGAGATGATGGAAGGTGACGCGCCGATGGGCGAATCGGGCGCAACGGCCCAATAAATCAAGGTATCTTCGTCGCATCGAAAAGCGGTCCTGCGGGGCCGCTTTTTTCATGCGTGGACGCTCAACATCGCCAAGAGAACACTGGCCTTGGTCGCAATCAGAGGATACCCGTTGTCGTCGAAATCGAATCCGCTTCGGTCCGGACCGGGCCGAAGGTATTCATGCGAGGTGGATTCCAGTGCAGACGATTCTAGTGACGGGCGCCGGTAGCGGTATTGGCAAAGCATGTGCGCGCGCATTCCTCGAAGAGGGGTGGAATGTCGCGCTGATCGGGCGACGCGAAGAGCCGCTGCGCGGGACGGCAACGGGCTACGAGGAGACCTCGCTCGTTCTGCCGGCGGATGTGTCCGACCCGCGAGCGGTGGAAACAGCTTTCGTCGCGATTGCCGATCGCTTCGGCCGTCTCGACGTCCTCTTTAACAATGCCGGCGTCAACGTAGCCGGTGCGCCGATCGACGAGATTGCGGTCGACGACTGGATGAAGGTTTCGTCGATCAACATCACCGGCATGTTCCTCTGTGCCCGCGCCGCCTTCGCGCTGATGCGACGGCAGCAGCCTCAGGGCGGACGGATCATCAATAACGGCTCGATCTCGGCGCATGCCCCGCGTCCGGGCTCGGTTCCCTACACGATGTCGAAGCACGCTGTGACCGGCCTGACCCGTTCGCTCAGCCTAGACGGGCGCAAGTTCGATATCGCCTGCAGTCAGATCGATATTGGCAACGCTCTCACCGAGATGGCGCAAAAAATGACCGAGGGCGTTCCCCAGGCCGACGGATCGATCGCCGCCGAAGCCGTGATGGACGTGGAGCATGTGGCAACGTCCGTCCTCCACATGGCGAAGCTGCCGCTCGACACGAATGTTCAATTCATGACGGTCATGGCGACAAAGATGCCGTTCATCGGCCGCGGATAGCTGCCGAACGAGACGCCCACGAAGAGGACAGCGAACTCCCGTCAGCGGAAGAGTCGGTGTAGAGAATCCTCGTTGAGGACGCTCGAAAACTCAACGGCAAAACCATCCTCTAGATACCGGATGATCCGACCGGGCATCGCACCGAGTGTAATCGAAGTGCCGATGACCGGCCGTACCTTAGATTGAAGCGCGGCGCCGGACAGCGACAGGTCGATGATCTTGACCTTATAGCGTCGGCCATCATCGAGCACGATGTCCCGGAAAGGGTTTTCAGGCTGGACACGTTCGTGCCGGCGGTCTTCCGGAAGGTTGAGGAGCTGGCGATTGGTCAGCCACGTCAGCTTGGCAGCGAGCTTCTCCCGTCGGCGCTCTGAAGCCAGCGTCTTCAAGCAAAAGCCACCTTCGAACAGCTCCGCGACTTCTCCCTCGAGGCGTCCCACGTGATCGGCGTAGACGATGATTCGTTCGCGTATGTCGGGCGCAACGGGTGCAATGACCTGCACCGCCCCGGGCGACATCTCCTCAATCCGACAGGGATACTCGGAGGTGTCCGACCGCATGAACCGTCCGAGGATATCGACGGAGACTGCGCTGTACTCGCCTTCCGAGCTTGAGATTTCGAACGCCATCCCGGCTGTCTCCCTTGGTACTGACGCGCGTCGCGAAGCCTTTGCGCAAGCAATGTGGGACCGGATGGTTAACAATTGTTCGAGTAAAGCGCTGTTTCGCTCACTTTTCTGCAAAAGGTGTCACCGTTTGCGGAAGCGTTAGCGATTGCTTCGCTCAGTTATGGATCGGCGCTTTCAGCTTGTAGGCACCCTCGAAGGGCCCATCGAACATCTCGCGGATCTGGGGATGGCGTACCGGCTGGCCGCTTTCGTCTGGCACGAGGTTCTGCTCCGAGCAGTAAGCGACGTATTCGGTTTCGGCGTTCTCCGCGAAGAGGTGATAGAAGGGCTGATCCTTTCGCGGTCGCACTTCAGCAGGAATCGCCTCGTACCATTCCTCGGTGTTGTCGAAGACCGGATCCACATCGAAGATCACACCCCGGAACGGATAGACCCGGTGCTTGACGATCTGACCTATGAAGAAGCGTGCGGTTTGCATCGAGAACTCAACTCCGTTACGTCGACCGCAATAGCCAAGTTCCGGGCCGGCACGCAAGAACCGAACGCATTTCGGCGCACTGGCGGTTCCGGCCTTCCGACCGGACATATCGCCCTCCGATGCTCGAAATCTTCGGCCTCATCGCGCCGTTCTTCGGTCTCATTGCCCTTGGCTTCCTGACAGGGCGCCTCGTCGATCATCCGGTTTCGGGCCTCGCCTGGCTCAACGTCTTCGTCATCTATCTCGCGCTGCCGGCGTTGTTCTTTCAGCTTCTGTCGAAAACGCCTGTTGAAGAATTGACGCGGATCGGCTTCATCGCCGCAACGACCACTGGCACTTTCGCCGCCTTTGCCGGAACTGTTGCCCTCGGCCTTTGGAAAACGCGTGGCGATCTCGCCGCGTCTACGATCCAGGGCTTTGCGGGCGCCTACGGCAATATCGGCTATATGGGCCCGGGTCTCGCGTTGGCGGCCTTCGGCAGCGGCGCGGCGGTACCGGTGGCGCTGATCTTCTGCTTCGACAACATCCTGCACTTCACCATGGCGCCGCTCCTCATGGCGCTTGCCGCCGGCGGTGGTGCGACCGTCGGAAGCCTCGCGGGCGAGGCGCTACGGCGTATTTTCACCCACCCCTTTATCATCGCGACCATCTTCGGCGTCGGCGCCGCGATCATCGGGTTCGAGCCACCTGAACCCGCCGAGCGCTTCCTCAATCTCCTCGCCGATGCTGCCGCCCCTTGCGCGCTCTTCGCAATGGGCGTGACGCTGGCACTTCGGCGGCTGAAGCGCGTGCCCGTGGAGCTCGCCTGGCTGGTGCCGATCAAGCTTGTCGTTCACCCGATGATCATCTGGCTTTTGCTCGGCTTCGTCCCGGACGTCGATCCGGTCTGGGTGCACACGGCCATGCTGATGGCATCATTGCCAGCGGCGACGAACGTTTTCGTGCTCGCCCAGCAATATGATGTCTGGATCGAGCGCGCTTCGGCGACTGTCCTCGTTTCCACTGCGTTTTCGGTGCTGAGCGTGGCCCTGTTCCTATATCTCATTACCGAAGGACTGCTTCCGACGAGCCCATTCACTTAGCGTCTTCGGCAGACCGAAGAACCCGGCTCCCGGCGACACGCCTTCGCGCATTGCAAAACGTCGCAGCTGAGACGATGCCGCCATCGCGGTGAGTCCGACGGACCGGCCGAGTTGGATCGGCAGGAAGTCAGTGAGGAGCGACCGGTTCAGGGCGTCCACGCCGGCTGTGCGACTTGAAACGTCGCCGCGGCGCTTGGCTTCGAAACGTAGGAGGGTCGAACGCCGGCCGGGATCGTCGCGGCTTTCTTCCAGGCAGTCGAGTAGGACGCTGCAGTCGCGCAAGCCGAGGTTGAGCCCTTGGGCACCGATCGGGGGAAACACGTGGGCTGCTTCGCCAATGAGGGCCAAGCGTTCGTCCGTGAGGCGCTCCACCGTTGCGCTTGAGAGCGGGAAAGCACTGATTTCGCTTTCGATCGTGACCTTCCCAAGAATCGAATGCATCTTGTCTTCGATGATGCGTTCGAGCTTCTCGTGTTTCAGATCGACATAAAGTTCGGCGAGGTCGGGCTTCTCGACCCAAACGATCGCAGAGTTGCGACCTGGCATCGGTACCTGCGTGAAAGGTCCGGTTCGGGTGTGAAATTCTGTCGAGACCGAATTGTGCGAGACAGCGTGCGAAATGTTGAGCACGAGTGCCGTTTGCGGATACCGCCAGGTGCGGGTTTTGATGCCGGCAGCTTCGCGCATCGCAGATTTCCGCCCATCGGCTGCAATGACCAGGCTCACGCCGATTTCTTCGCCGTCGGACAGGCGAACCACGGCTCCATCTCGATCTGTCTCGAAGGCGGTGGCACTTGCGTCACGCCGTTCGAGATTTCCTTCTTTACCGGCAGCCTCGTCCAGGATCTCCGCAAGATCTCGGTTTTTGATGTTGTATCCGAAGGCAGGCAGGTCAATCTCCGTCGCCCGGAACTCGATGCTCGGCGCGCGAAGGAGCCGGCCCGTGTCGTCGATCAGACGCATGACGGCAAGTGGCTCAGCTTTTGCACTGACGTTTGCCTCCAGACCGATGCGTTCGAGAAACGCCATCGACGAGCCAATCAGCGCAGTCGTGCGTGTGTCGGACTTCCCGGAAGGGGCGATGAGAACCGTGTCAAAGCCGGACTGGGCGAGGGCGATCGCCATGGCTTTTCCGGCCAACCCGCCACCGACGACGGCGATTTCGCGCTTTTCCATGACTTCCTTTCGCCTCTGAAGGTTTCAGTCGCTGCTTCGGTTGAAAGGCAGGACCGAAAATTCGTTCCCAGACCCCGCGAATTACAAGCGAATGCTGCTATGTCCATAAGCACGATGACTCTTCATGCAGCGACAGATTGCAGCGCTTGTGACCACGACAAAGGTGCCTTCGACTTCATGTCCTTCAATCTGAGCCGATTTGCGCAATGGCGGGCCTTTCTCGTTCACATCTTCACTGCGACAGGCGCTTTTTTCGCCTTCTTGTCCCTCATCGCAGCGGGTGAGGGACGATTCGTCGATGCCTTCCTATGGCTCGGCGTCGGTCTGTTCGTCGACGGAATCGATGGCCCGATCGCGAGGAAGTTTGAGATCAAGCGCCGGCTTCCGAACTGGTCCGGCGACATGCTCGATTCGGTGATCGACTATTCGACCTTCAGCCTCATTCCGGCGGTCGCACTCTATCACTCCGGCATCATCGGGAGGCCGCTTTCATTCGTGGCAGCCGCACTGATCGTGATTACCAGTGCGATCTATTACGCAGACCTCCGGATGAAGACGAAGGACAACTTCTTTCGCGGCTTTCCAGTGTGCTGGAACATGTTGGTCTTCACGCTTTTCGCGATCAATCCGAACGAGCTGACGGCATTTCTTTTCGTGGTGCTGTGCGCCGTAGCGACCTTCCTGCCGATAAAGTTCCTCCATCCGGTGCGCGTTCGACGCTGGCGTGCAATTAACCTGACCGTTTTCGCGGTCTGGTCAGTGCTGGGTATCGTGGCACTCATCCAGGGACTCCAGCCTTCTTTCAGCGTCAAGGCGGGACTCGTGGCCTCCGGCCTCTACCTTTTCGCCATCGGCGGCTTCTTCCAGCTTTACGACAAGTTCACCGGGGTCACACCGGACGAGGAAGCACCGAGCAAAAACTAAGATTTCGGGGAGCAAAACCATGACGAAGGCGATACGCATTTACGAAACGGGGGCGCCGGAGGTGATGAAGTGGGAGGAAATCGACCTCCCTGCACCAGGCGAGGGCCAGATCAGAGTTCGTCAGACAGCCATCGGCGTCAATTTCATCGACACATACTTTCGCGACGGCACCTATCCCGCACCGAGCTTCCCCTTCACGCCAGGCAAAGAGGGCGCGGGCATTGTAGATGCTGTTGGGGCAGGCGTCAGCGATCTTAAAGAGGGCGACCGGGTCGCCTATGCCGCGGCCGACGGTTCATACGCCGAAGAATTGATCATCGAAGCCGCAAAAGTCGTGCCCATTCCCGACGGAGTTTCCGACGAGACCGCCGCTGGTATGATGCTTAAGGGGATGACAGCCGAATACCTCCTCAACCGAACCTTCAAGGTCGCAAGAGACACAACCCTGCTCTTCCATGCCGCAGCGGGCGGAGTCGGACTGATTGCCGGCCAATGGGCGAGACATCTTGGTGCGACGGTAATTGGCACCGCAGGCAGTCCGGAGAAATGCGAACTTGCCAAAGCAAATGGCTACGATCACGTCATAAACTACCGGGAAGAGGACTTCGTTGAACGCGTTGCCGATCTCACTGACGGCAAGAAGTGCGACGTCGTCTACGATTCGGTTGGTAAGGACACTTTCGAGGGCAGCCTCGATTGCGTGAAGCGGCTCGGTATGATCGTAACCTTCGGCCAGTCCTCCGGCGTCGTGCCACCCGTTTCGACCGGTGTCCTGAACAAAAAAGGTTCGCTGTTCCTCACGCGCCCGAGCCTGTTCAACTACACTGCGACGCGCGAAGAACTGCTCGACTGCGCGAAGAATCTCTTCTCGATGGTGAAGTCAGGCGCGGTAAAGATCGAGATCGGGCAGACCTACCCGCTGTCGGAGGCTGTCCAAGCGCACCGCGATCTCCAAGGCCGCAAGACCACCGGCACGACGATTCTCACAATAGGCTGATGCCCGCTAGCGAGACAATGATCGGAGAGGGCGCCCGGCGCCCTCCCGACGCTCAAGTTTTTGCGTCGCACAATGGAACACCCGGCCGCATGAGCGATTGAAGCGAAGTTACTCCTCTTGCGCTGCGGGGCACCCGTTTGACCATCCACATCACACCCAACACGAAAGCCTCGCATCAGCGGGGCGCGGTCCGTCCGGCATGGCGAGTCCGCGAAGGCCGACCCTATCCGCTCGGCGCGACATGGGACGGGCTGGGCGTAAATTTCGCGATCTTCTCCGCGCACGCCACCAAGGTCGAACTCTGTATTTTCTCACCCGACGGCAAAACCGAGATCGAGCGCATCGAACTGCCGGAATACACGGACGAAATTTATCATGGCTATCTGCCGGAAGCGCGGCCGGGCCTCATCTACGGCTACCGCGTCCACGGCCCCTACGAGCCCGATGTTGGCCACCGCTTCAACCCCAACAAGCTGCTGATCGACCCCTATGCCAAGCAGCTTCGCGGCGAGGTGAAGTGGGACCACGCGCTGTTCGGCTATACGATCGGCCACAAGGACGAGGACCTCTCCTACGACGAGCGCGATTCGGCGCCCTTCATGCCGCGTTGCGTCGTCGTCGATCCGGCCTTTACCTGGGGCGAGGAGCGCAAGCCCAACGTGCCGTGGGATCGGACGATCTTTTACGAGACCCACGTCAAAGGCTTCACCCAGCGCCATCCTTCGGTGACGGATTTCGATCGCGGCAAGTTCGCCGGTCTCATGAACCGCGACGTGGTCAACTACATCCGCTCGCTCGGCGTAACCTCGGTCGAATTCCTGCCGATCCACGCCCTCGTCGACGACAGCTATCTCGTCGATCAGGGGCTCCGGAACTACTGGGGCTACAACACGATCGGCTTTTTCGCGCCCGACCCACGCTATCTCGCCTCGCCGATCGTCAACGAGTTCAAGGAGCTCGTCGCGACCTATCACAATGCCGGCCTCGAGGTGATCCTCGACGTCGTCTACAACCATACCGCCGAGGGCAACGAGAAGGGGCCGACCCTCTCCTTCAAGGGGATCGACAACGCCGCCTATTACCGCCTGCTGCCGAATCAGCCGCGCTACTACATCAACGACACCGGCACCGGGAACACGGTCAACACCAGCCATCCGCGCGTCATGCAGATGGTGACGGATTCTTTGCGCTACTGGGCCGGGGAAATGCGTGTCGACGGCTTCCGCTTCGATCTTGCGACGATCCTTGCCCGCGAACCGAGTGGTTTCTCGCAGGAGTCCAGCTTCCTCCATGCCTGCATGCAGGACCCGCTCCTATCGCAGGTCAAGCTCATCGCTGAACCGTGGGACTGCGGGCCGGGCGGCTATCAGGTGGGCCGTTTTCCCCCGGGTTGGGCCGAATGGAACGACACCTATCGCGACATCGTGCGCGCGTATTGGCGTGGCGACGAGGGTTTCATTCCAAAGCTCGCCGGAAAACTTTCCGCTTCAGCCGATCTCTTCGACAGTCGCGGCCGGAAACCATGGGCGAGCGTGAATTTCATCACCGCGCATGACGGTTTCACGCTGAAGGATCTTGTCACCTATAACGAGAAGCACAACGAGGCGAACGGCGAGAACAATCAGGACGGGCACGACCATAACCTCTCCTATAATTACGGGGTCGAAGGCGAGACCGACGACGAGGAGATCAAAGACATTCGTCTGCGACAAATGCGGAACTTCTTCGCGACGCTCCTTTTCTCCCGCGGCACACCGATGATCCTCGCCGGCGATGAATTTGCCCGCTCGCAGGGCGGTAACAACAATGCATACGCCCAAGACAACAAGATCGGCTGGATCGACTGGAACGCTCCGGAGGAGTCGCGCCAGCTTGCTCGTTTCGTCCAGCAGCTCATCAGACTGAGGCAAAGCTTGCCGATCCTGAGGCGCGGAACATTCCTGCATGGCACCTATGACGACGAACTTGGAGTGAAGGACGTCGCGTGGATCAGGCCGGACGGCGAGGAGTTCGAAGACGACGATTGGGAGGATCCGGCGGCGAAATGCTTCGGCGTCCTGCTTGATGGCCGCGCTCAGTCCACCGGTATCCGCCGCCTTGGCACGGACGCGACCATGCTTCTTGTCATGAACTCTCACGATGATGTCGTGAACTTCAAGCTTCCCGAGGCCGCCGGGGGCCTGCGTTGGCAGCGTGTTTTCGATACGAACACACCGGATGAATTCGAGTTCGAGCCCCTAGACTTCGGTCATGACTATATGGTCACCGGCCGATCCTTCCTGATGTTCCTCGTCGAACCAGACAGGAACGAGGAGGGACAGGAAGAGGCGATCCGCTCGTTCGCCTACATCCGCGAGGCTCTCGCCAAGGCTGCTGGCGACCCGTTGCCGCTCCGGTAAACAAGGAATGGGACGCGCCGCTCGCGGCGCGTCCGACAGTCGGAGCATCTCAGTCGTCAGCTCGTAAACCAGAGGCTGACTGCATGGATGATGCTAGCGCCGCCAACCGGTGCCACCAACAACCCAACCACGTTTGCCATGATCAGCCATCCGAGCACCCTTTGCTGGCGCTCGGTGATCTGTGGAGGGGAGGGGCGCGACCGTCGCTCCGGCGGCCGCCACTCGTTTTTCTCATCGAGATACATGCCTCGGCTCCTACGCGCTGAGGTGCTGGCGACGCGGTACTATCGCTTGATCGACACAAGCTTGCCGACACCACTATCGCCAGCCGACTGGTAGACGATATTGATCTTATCGCCAGCCTTGAGCCCTTCCGGTAGTTGATCCTTAAGCGAGGACACATCCCAGATGGACTTGTCCGTGAGGACAATGATGCTGTCGACACGGTCGAAGGCCGCGACCGTACCGGCGGTTGAGTCTGCGAAAGCGGCTGTCGCGAAGAGAAGGCCCGCGAAAGCAGCGACAGGGAGGGTCAGGCGCATTGGAATGGCTCCGAACAATGGGACTTGATGATCAGGATAGCTGCTCCTCGTCACCATGTCTCGGCAAGATCAACCAATCATCGTAATCGAGCAAATTTTCGTGTCGACAATCAAAACGTCTGAAGCAAACGCATCCGAATGCCCTCGTTGACCTTTCTTCGGCGATGGCGCGCAGCGAGATGCCGCCGGCATGCCACTGGCGCTTCGAACGAAAGCGTGACGGCTGGCCACAAAAAGTGCTGCTGGGGTGGTGAGACTTGGTGGGCGCGCAGGGACTCGAACCCTGGACCTACAGATTAAAAGTCCGTTGCTCTACCAACTGAGCTACGCGCCCGAAGGGCCGGACAGAACCCAGCCTTCTGTGGCGCTTCTTAAAAACGCCGTTTGATTAGGTCAACCGGCAATCGGCGCGGCGCGACGCTTTTGCCGTTTGGTGGGGAACATGCCGGTGGTCTATGACAGCCAGCGCAGAATGGACCTTTACGGCTACTCCTGCGAGGGTTCCTACAGGGCGTAACCGTTCAGCGTTCTTCCGCGAAAACCAATTCGAAGTGTAAAAACGACAGGCATGCCAAGAACGAGAGCTGCGTAACGTGCTGAGTGAACTGTCCTATCCGACCGCACTGTTGGCGGGCGCCTTGTCTTTCCTCTCGCCCTGCGTCCTGCCTCTCGTCCCGCCATATCTGTGCTATATGGCCGGCGTATCGGCGGACGATCTGAGAGCCGGCGCAAGAAGCGAGTCCGTTCGTCAGGGCCGGCTCCTTCTGGCAAGCGTTGTCTTCGTCCTTGGCTTCTCGACGGTCTTCGTGGCGCTGGGCGCGGGTGCGAGCACGATCGGCGGGCTGCTTCGACACAACCTCAGTTGGCTCGGCATCGTCGCCGGCATCGCCATCATCGTCATGGGGCTGAACTTTCTCGGCGTCTTCCGCTTGAGTTTCCTCGCTCGCGAGAAGCGCTTCCGGGGTCCGGACAGCCCTGCCGGCGTAGTTGGCGCCTATCTGATGGGCCTTGCCTTCGCTTTCGGCTGGACACCTTGCATTGGTCCCGTCCTTGGCGCGATCCTCGGTCTAGCAGGATCTCGCGACACGGTAGGCGAAGGCGCGTTCATGCTCGCGGTGTATTCGGCCGGTCTTGGCGTTCCGTTCATTCTGGCAGCCACGTTTTCCGGCGCGTTCCTCTCCTGGCTCGGCGGCTTTCGCCGGCACTTGAAAACGGTGGAGCGTACGATGGGCGGCCTTCTCGTTGTCACCGGCTTTCTATTCCTCACGGGCGGCATTCAATGGATGTCATTCTGGCTACTTGAAACCTTTCCGACACTCCAGACGATCGGCTGACGGCCTCGGCATCTTCCCAAGACCGGCTGCTTTGTGAGAGAAGCGCTCGCGCGGCGCCGCAGCGTCGGCAAAACCATCTTCTCGGCCCGGAACCGGAATGTCTCGCACCTGTCTTACGATCATCCTCGCGGCCGGCGAGGGCACCCGCATGCGCTCGTCTCGCTCAAAGGTTCTGCACGAGGTCGGCCATCTGCCGCTTGTTCGCCATGTTGCCCGCGCGGCACTTTCGGCCGGGGCTGCGCAGCTCGCGGTAGTCGTTGGAAGGGACGGAAAGGCAGTGGCGGACGCCGTTCGCGAAGATGCGCCCAATGTACAACCCTTCAGGCAGGACGAACGCCTCGGCACCGGCCATGCTGTACTCGCAGCACGAAGTGCGATTATGCAAGGATTTGACGATATCGTTGTCCTCTTCGGCGATACGCCGCTGTTGACCGAAGATACGCTGATGAGGGCCCGCGGCGAGCTGGCGGGTGGCGCCGGCGTCTGCGTTATCGGCTTCCGGCCCGCGGACCCAACGGGATACGGGCGCTTGATCGAGGAGGAAGGCGAACTCGTCGCCATTCGTGAACACAAGGACGCGAGCGAGTTAGAACGCGCCATTGGGTTCTGCAACGCCGGCATCATGGCCTTCGCCGGTTGGGGTGCGCTCGCTATGCTCGATAAGATCGGCAACGACAACGCGAAGGGCGAATATTATCTCACCGATCTCGTCGCGATCGCTCGTGCGGATGGCCACCGGGTGACCGCCATCGAAGCTCCTGTCGCCGAGACCATCGGCGTCAACAACCGCTCCGAACTCGCCGAGGTCGAGTCGCTCTGGCAGGATGTCGCCCGAGAGCGCGCCATGATCGGAGGCGCGACGCTGACAGACCCCAAGAGCGTTTATTTCGCCTATGACACCGAAATCGCCGAGGACGTGACGATCGAGCCGAACGTCATCTTCGGGCCGGGGGTGATCATCGAAGCGAACGCGTTGATCCACGGGTTTTCTCATATCAAGGGCGCGCGGATTGGGGCTGGCGCTTCCGTCGGCCCCTTCGCGCGTCTACGCCCGGGGGCCAATCTTGGCGAGAATTCCAAGGTGGGCAATTTCTGCGAGGTCAAGCAGGCTGACATAGCTGCCGGCGCCAAGGTAAATCATCTGAGCTATATCGGCGATGCCAAGGTCGGCGCGGCGGCCAACATCGGCGCCGGCACGATCACCTGCAATTACGACGGTGCCTTGAAACACCTGACCGAGATAGGCGCCAACGCCTTCATCGGTTCCAACTCGGCCCTTGTCGCACCAGTGAGGATCGGAAACGGGGCCTATATCGGCTCGGGTAGCGTCATCACCGAAGACGTCGAGGACGACGCGCTCGGGCTCGGCCGCGGCCGACAGGTGAACAAGCCCGAACTCGGTAAGCAGATCGCCGAACGTAACGCGGCGGCGAAGGCGGCGAAGAAGGGCGAAAACTAGACCGCGATGCGGCTCACCGAACGTCATCTTAACCCTGTAATCCGAGGTCATTCTTTGTGACGTGCGGAATTCGGGCGTTGCGCTATTGAAGTTCAAAAGAAGACCGTCAGCGCGGTCTCTCGCTAACAACGACACGAACCAGGGTTGGTCTTCATGTGCGGCATTATCGGGATCGTCAGTTCCGAACCGGTAGCGGAACGGCTGATCGACAGTCTGAAGCGGCTCGAATACCGCGGCTATGACTCGGCCGGCATCGCCACGATCGAAAACGGCTCGCTGTCGCGGCTCCGCGCCGAAGGCAAACTGATCAATCTGACGAACAAGCTCGCCGAGAACCCGCGCTTGGGAACGATCGGCATTGGCCATACCCGATGGGCGACCCATGGGGGCCCGAGCGAGCCTAACGCCCATCCCCACCAGACCAAACTGCTTTCAGTCGTCCATAATGGAATCATAGAGAACTATCGCGAGCTTCGCAGCGAGCTCGAAGCCGACGGTACCGTATTCGAAAGCCAGACGGACACCGAGACCGTCGCCCATCTCGTCACTCGCGAGATGTCGAGTGGCCGACCACCCAAAGAGGCTGTCCAGCAGGCCCTTGCTCGCCTTGAAGGCGCATTTTCGCTCGCCTTTCTTTTCGATGGCGACGAGAGTCAGTTGATTGGCGCACGGCGCGGCTCGCCCCTAGTGGTCGGCGACGGCGACGGCGAGACGTTCCTTGGCTCGGACGCTATTGCTTTGTCGCCCTTCACTGACCGCATCCGCTACCTTGAAGAGGGCGATCTCGCCGTGCTGACCCGGCATTGCATCGATGTCTTCGACGAACTCGGTAATCCAGTCGATCGGGCAGTTAAGCGCTCGACCAGTAAGAGCCACTACGTCGACAAGGGCAATTACCGGCATTTCATGCTCAAGGAGATCTACGAGCAGCCGGAGGTCATCGGCCATACACTCGGTTCCTTCGTCGATCTGACAACGGGAAAGACGCGCCTGCCGGCAAGCGCCTCGATCGATTTTTCGAGCGTGAAGCGGATGGCTCTTTCGGCCTGCGGGACCGGCTTCTACGCCGCACTTGTCGGGCGGTACTACTTCGAGCGCTACGCAAGGATAGCTTGCGATCTCGATGTCGCCTCGGAATTTCGCTACCGGGAGAGCCCACTCGAAGATGTGGACCTTGCGCTCTTTGTTTCCCAGTCGGGCGAGACTGCCGATACGCTGGCTTCGCTACGCCATGCGAAGGCTGAGGGCCTTCAGACGGCCGCGATCGTCAATGTCGATGAATCGACTATCGCTCGAGAAACGGACCACGTCCTGCCAACCCTCGCCGGCCCTGAGATCGGCGTTGCCTCGACCAAGGCCTTCACCTGCCAGCTGATGGCTCTCGCCGCATTGTCGATCCGCGCGGGTGTCGCACGCGGCCGGATTTCTGAGGCCCAGGAGATGGAGTTCACCAAGACGCTTCAGGAGACGCCGCGACTCGTTAACGAAGCACTCCATCTCGAAGATCAGATCGACCAGCTTTCGCGAGAGATGGCTACGAAAAAGCACGCGCTCTTCCTCGGTCGCGGCTTCTCCTATCCGCTTGCTCTCGAGGGCGCCCTGAAGCTCAAAGAGATCAGCTATATCCACGCAGAAGGCTACGCGGCGGGCGAACTGAAGCACGGGCCGATCGCGCTCATCGACGATACCATGCCTGTCGTCGTTATCGCGCCGCACGACCGGAGCTTCGAGAAAACCGCTTCCAACGTCCAGGAGGTCGCGGCACGAGGCGGCGACATCATTCTCCTGACGGACCGCAAGGGCGCTGAAGCCAAGGTGGTGGACGAGGCCCATACGATTGTCATGCCGCGGATGCCGGAAATCCTGACGCCAATCGTCTATTCTATTCCGCTGCAACTTCTAGCTTATCATACAGCCGTGCAAATGGGTACGGATGTCGACCAACCGCGCAACCTCGCAAAGTCGGTGACGGTAGAATAGGGCCAGGGTGGCTGGTGGACTGCCTGTAGCCAAGTCATTGGCGCAACCGTCCTTGCACCTTTCATAGACGAATAACGGCGCCACAACGGGCGCCGTCCAAACGGGGCGGCATGTCCGCCCGCAACTATCTTCGGTTGGGATCGCTGGGGTGCGAGATCAGCGGCTGCGTCCGGATTTCGGCAGAAGTCCTTCGCGCTGAGCCTGCTTACGGGCTAGCTTGCGTGAACGGCGAACCGCTTCCTGCTTGCGGCGGGCGCGCTCTTCCGAGGGCTTTTCGTATGAACGCCGCGCTTTCATTTCCCGAAAAACACCTTCGCGCTGCAACTTCTTTTTAAGCGCGCGTAAGGCCTGATCAACATTGTTGTCTCTAACGTCGACTTTCAAAACGTCTCCTTCATCTCAAGTGCATGTCGTCTGCCGTGTCCTCTTGGCGTGGACCGACGTAAAAAAGGACAAACAGCGGGCGACCGCTAAAGGTTCAAACGGCAACCGCCTTCTTCCGTGTGGAAGAGGTGGGCTTTTTAGGCGCCTTGGCTTTCACCGACTTGCTCTCAGCGCTCCGACGGGGGCGCTTTGATGCAGGTTTGACGACTTCGACCTCTTCGCTTTCAACGCGAGCGAGCCGTGCGGCTCTGAGACGCTCCGTCTTGGCCTGCCTCGCAGCATTCTCCGTTGCGATGATGATCCCAGCCGTGCCCTTTTCGGAGCGATGCGGCACGGACCCATCGGTCTGAGCGACCTCGGCCTTTTCGCGTGAAATGCGAGAGTTGTCCATGGCCTGAGGTCCTTATCTCATGAATTGCGACGCACGTCCAACTCGGCCCTAAGTAACGTAGAGCCGCTTTGACGCTTTGTGAATGTGCCCGTAGGCAAATGGGCCGCATCGAATGCGACCCACAGCGCCCGTCAGGCGAGTTGTATGTTCACAGCCTTCGGGCCTTTACCGCGCGGATCCGGCTCGGTGTCGAAGGTGATTTTATCACCTTCCTGAACCGAAGAGATCCCGGAGCGCTCGAGCGCGGATATGTGCAAGAAGACGTCCTTCGAACCGCCCTCGGGCGTTACGAAGCCGAAACCCTTGCTCTCGTTAAAGAACTTAATCGTGCCAGTCTGGCTCATGGGAGCCCTTTCTGATGTTTCGCCGGATGGTCTATACGGCCTGCATCGCTGCACAGCGCAGGATACAATGGATTGTCAGACGCCGCGGGACGCAGTGTCATTGGTTCGGACGTTCACAAGAATGGGCGAAAGGAGTGGTTCGAACGGCTGCGACGACAAAGTCACGGCAGATTCGCTTGGAGCAAGCGAGATGAACGGCAGCCAGACCCCGGGCTCATAAAATCCCGACGGCCTGTATATGGAGATCATGCGCCCTAAAGGCAAGGTCGCAGTTCTGCAGGGCGTCGCGTCCAATACCGATTTCAATTCAAACCGGACCTATCGGCGTCGCACACTCATTGGCAGGCCGTTCTCGGGCTGCACCGTGATACGTTGCACGACAGAAGGCTGTTTCGCGCCCGTATAGTCGAAGCGAAGCGAGCGCATCAGGATCGCTAGTGCGATCACGGCCTCCTGAAGGGCGAAACTGGCACCAATGCAGACGCGCGGTCCGACGCCAAAGGGGAGATACTGGTAGCGGTCGATCGCTTCGCGCCTATCCGGCATGAACCGCTCCGGGATAAAGTGATCCGGCCTATCCCACAGCATTTCGTGCCTGTGGATCAGCCAAGGCATGACGAGTACCGTTGCTCCAGCCGGGATTTTGAGATCGCCGACTTGGTCGGGCTGCAATGCGGTCCTGTTTAAGGATGGTGCCGGCGGATAGAGGCGCATGGATTCTTCAAAGGCCGCACGGGTCCGCGGTAGAGCGTCGAGATACTGGCTCGGATGCTCGAGTGATGGGACAACCGCATCTATCTCTGTTTCCACCTTTTCTCGCTCGTCGGGGGCCTGGCTGAGAAGGTAGAGAGTCCAAGCCAAAGAGCGCGCTGTAGTCTCATGGCCAGCGCCGATAAAAGTGATGATGTTGTCTTCGATTTCGTCGCGCGAAAGCCCGTCGGCCTTGAGCAGAAGCGTCAAAAGATCGGCCGGAACGCCTTCCGGATCGCGCTCGAGTTGAGCTCTGCGCTTCTCGATGGTGTCGCCGATGAGTTGGCGGAAGTACGCCATCGATTTGCGCCCGCGCAGACGCCTGATGCGCGGTAGAAATTGCGGTGCACCGAGCAAATCGAGTGGGTCGACACGGCCCATCGAGCCAAGAAAATCGCTCGTCGAGCGGGCGAATTCGTCAGGTTCGGAGGCGATGTCGTCTGAAAACAAAGTCGCCTGAAGGATATCGAACGTCAGCAGCGTCGTCTCATGGCTGATGTCGATCGTTTTGCCGGTCATTCCGGAAAGCCGCTCGCGCGCGTTTTCCGATCTGGCCGCCATCGACTCGGTGAAGCCGGCAATGTGGCGAGGCGTGAAGACCGGCGCGATCGCCTTCCGCGTGCGCCGCCAAAGTTGTCCCTCCGCTGTCAGAAGACCGTCCCGCAGCAGTGGACGTAGGATGCGCTGGCGAAGCGGCTGCATCACGTAATTCTTAGCGTTTTCGACTAGGAGATGCCGCACCGCCTGCGGATCGTTGACGACGATGTTCGGCACGCCGAGCCAACGTCCCTCAATGTAGGGCTCCTTGAAGGCTCGCGTTCCCCAGATTTCAATCGGATTGCGCGAAGCGGTCTGGAGAAAGCCGAAGAAACCTAAGGGTTCGGAATGAGGAACAGGGGCCGGCGCTCGGAACGGACGTGTTTGTTCCGTCGGCAGAATTGGAGCATTGAGTGCTGCAGTTGCATTGCTCATCGAACGGTTCGCCCATCGGTTCCGAGACTGGTTTCGTCACAACATGGGCATGCGGACGAAGCCCGTCGACGGCAACCGCCTCTTACTGCACTGTCGCAAATCGCCGCGCTGTGCCGAAGCTGGGTTCTCGACTGACCCTTGCCGGCGCGAAACCTTTACATGTCTAGGATGCTGTGAACGCCTGCGAAACAGGGGTGTTTCACGTCTCGGCATCGAATGGCGATTTTGGCGACCCCGGCGATCCGAAGCATTTCCGATGGTCGATGTGGTACGTCGCGGAGGCCGCAGAGGACCTAGCGAGCCGATCGCCAAGTTCGACGGCCTAAGAGCTGCTGCGGGCCGCGCTAGCGGTTAGGCTATCACGCCTTGGGATATCTGCGAATTCGGAGCCTGTTGCGTTAGGCGCATCGATCCGTGGACGGCTCGAGCGGATCGATCCACAACGCTTTCATACCATGCCCACAGTCTTTATATACTGGTGGTCTCTCACGGCGATTCTTCGTCGGGGGTGTGGCGCAACGTGTCCGCCCTTCGGAAGCATGCAAGGAAAATCATGTCCGCAGCCAATGATCTGTCCGCCGGTCTCTCGGCCGAATACGGTGCCGACTCCATTAAGGTGCTCAAGGGTCTCGATGCGGTTCGCAAGCGCCCTGGCATGTACATCGGCGACACGGACGACGGATCTGGCCTGCACCACATGGTCTACGAAGTCGTCGATAACGCGATCGACGAGGCACTCGCGGGCCATGCGGATCATGTAACGGTCACGCTCAATGCCGACGGCTCCTGCTCGGTCTCCGACAATGGACGCGGCATCCCAACCGGCATTCATAGCGGCGAGGGCGTTTCGGCGGCCGAGGTCATCATGACTCAGCTGCATGCTGGCGGGAAGTTCGATCAGAACTCGTACAAGGTTTCCGGCGGTCTCCACGGCGTTGGCGTCTCGGTCGTCAACGCCCTTTCGGTCTGGCTGAAACTGAAGATCAGACAAAAAGGCAAGATCTTCGAGATGGCCTTTACCCACGGCGTCGCAGACGGTCCGCTGGCCGTCGTGGGCGATGCCGGCGAGGTGACGGGCACGGAGATCACCTTTATGCCGTCGCACGACACCTTTCGGGGTGTGACGGCCTTCGACTACTCGACGCTCGAGCATCGCTTGCGCGAACTCGCATTTCTTAATTCCGGCGTACGCATCATCCTCACCGACAAGCGGCCAGCAGACGAGAAGAGGATCGAACTCTTCTACGAGGGCGGGCTCGAAGCCTTCGTGCGCTACGTCGACCGCGCCAAGAAACCTTTGATCTCAACGCCCATATCGCTCACCGGCGAGAAGGACGGCATCACGGTCGAAGTCGCCATGTGGTGGAACGATGCTTACAATGAAAACGTCCTCTGCTTCACCAACAACATTCCCCAGCGAGACGGCGGCACCCATCTCGCCGGTTTCAGGGGCGCGCTGACACGGCAGGTCGGCGGCTATGCCGAAGCGTCCGGGCTTCTGAAGAAAGAGAAGGTCACGCTTACCGGCGACGATTGCCGGGAAGGCCTCTCCTGCATTCTTTCGGTCAAAGTGCCGGACCCGAAGTTCTCTTCCCAGACCAAGGACAAGCTCGTCTCTTCGGAGGTGCGCCCGGTCGTCGAGAATCTCGTCAATCAGGGCCTGTCCGAATGGTTCGAGGAGAACCCGCAGGAAGCCAAAATCGTCATCTCAAAAGTCGTCGAGGCCGCGGCCGCGCGTGACGCGGCCCGTCGCGCCCGCGAGCTGACCCGCCGCAAGGGCGCGCTCGACATCACTTCACTCCCCGGCAAGCTCGCCGACTGTCAGGAACGCGATCCTGCCAAGTCCGAAATCTTCATCGTCGAGGGCGATTCGGCGGGGGGCTCGGCCAAGGGCGGACGCTCGCGCCAGAACCAAGCGATCCTGCCGCTCCGCGGCAAGATCCTGAATGTGGAGCGTGCGCGGTTCGACCGGATGCTCGGCTCCGATCAGATTGGCACGCTCATCACGGCGCTCGGTACCTCCATTGGAAAGGACGAGTTCAACGCCGACAAGCTGCGCTACCACAAGATCATCATCATGACGGATGCCGACGTCGATGGCGCTCACATCCGCACGCTTCTACTGACCTTCTTCTTCCGGCAGATGCCGGAATTGATCGAGCGCGGCCACGTCTTCATTGCCCAGCCGCCGCTCTACAAAGTGACACGTGGCAAGCAGAGCCAATATCTGAAGGACGAGAAGGCTCTGGAAAACTACCTGATCGAGGGTGGCCTAGACGACGCCTCGCTGACTCTCGCGTCCGGGGAGGTGAGGGCGGGCCGCGACCTACGCACAGCGGTCGACGACGCGCTTGCCGTCCGCAACGTCTTGAGTGGCCTCCATTCGCGCTACGACCGGTCGGTTGTCGAGCAGGCTACAATCCTCGGCGCACTTTCGCCGGAGGTCGCCGACCATCCGCAAGACGGCCCAGAGACCGCCAAGCGCATCGCCGCACGCCTCGATCTGATCGCCGAGGAAACGGAACGCGGCTGGACGGGTGAGGCAGTCGCTGGTGGCTATCGCTTCATGCGCACTGTGCGGGGTGTGACTGAAGTGCAGACCATCGACGCTGCGCTGCTTCAGTCGGGCGATGCTTTGGCACTGATGCGCTACGCACCCCGTCTCAGAGAGGTCTACGACGGCGGCGTCCCGACGCTTGCACGCAAGGACACTGTGCGGGACATCGCAGGTCCGCTCCAGCTGCTCATTACCGTTTTCGAGGTTGGCCGCAAGGGCATCACCACCCAACGCTACAAAGGCCTCGGCGAGATGAACTCCGATCAGCTGTGGGAGACGACGCTCGATCCTGACGCCCGCACATTGGTGCGTGTGAAGGTGCAGGACGCGACAGATGCCGACAATCTTTTCGCTCAGCTGATGGGCGACGAGGTCGCCCCTCGACGCGAGTTTATTCAGGACAACGCGCTGACGGTGGCGAACCTCGATATTTGATCTCGCCGGGAGGCCGTTGCGAAGGTGAAATAGGCCCGGAAGGCTGAAGCTTCCGGGCCTTTTATTTGGCCATTTCGGACCGTGGCTGCGCTTATTGCGGTACGAGCACATTGTTCACAACATGGATGACGCCGTTCGATTGGTCGACATCCGCGATCGTGATGATCGCCTTGCCGCCGTTCTCGTCGACGATTGCGAGTCCCTGACCTTCAGGCATGGCGGTGATCGTATCGCCGGAGACGGTCTTCATGGCGAACTGCCCGCCGTTGGCGTTCGCGCGCGCCAGGATCTGACCAGCCGAGAGGTCGCCCGCGACGACATGCGCCGTCAGAACCTTAGTAAGCTGATCGTTGTTTGCAGGATCCATCAACATCGAGACGGTGCTTGACGGAACCTTGCCGAAAGCGGCGTCGGTCGGAGCGAAGACAGTGAACGGACCAGGCGAGGCAAGCGTCTCGACGAGCCCTGCCTGCTTGACGGCAGAGACCAGCGTCGTGTGAATCGGCGAGTTCGACGCGTTTTGAACAATGGTCTGGTTCGACGGCATGGCGGCGCCTCCGACCGTCGGGTTCTGAGCGAGCGCTGCCGGGGCGGTGGCAAGAGCGAGCGATGTGGCGACCAGCGTCGATTTCAGAAATTTCGTCATAGGTGAGTCCTCCCTGTTTGCGTGAACGCAGCTTCATCGCAGCGTTTCGTATTGAGCTACGGAAGCACATGGCGCGAGGATGCGTGTGGTATCTGCTTTGGGTTTCCAGGCTCGTATTCGAGCGCAATCAGAAACACGGCGGATAACGTCGCTCTGCACGCTGCAGAATGAGGCCGGAAAGTCCCAGCGCGGGCCTCCTAGCATCAAACGAAAATGCTCCGGGACAAACGCTGGACAGTCCGATTTCGCTTCTCTATAAGGCCGGCATTCGCGAGGCTTTCTGTCGAGATTTTCGAGACCTGCCAAGCCTACGCCGCGAGATGCCCGAGTAGCTCAGTTGGTAGAGCAAGCGACTGAAAATCGCTGTGTCGGTGGTTCGAATCCGCCCTCGGGCACCACTGTCCAACTCGTCTAGCCCTTGTCGGGGCACACAACGATCGGACCACGGCGCTTCGTGCCGCGAACGTGCCGTCCATCCGAACGTCGGCATCTCCCTGCAGTCCGCATGAAAAGGTACCGCCGACTTCTAGCAGACGCTTTGGCGTACAGAGGGGGTGCGCTAGAGACGGACAACCTGCAGCCGATCAAGCCGTTGGGCCGGCAGCGTCGCTAAGCGACATGGAAGTCGCGTTCGATCTTCGTTTATTCGATAAACTGGGACCGTCCTACTCGACGAGTCCAATAAGAGACTGGAGCGGGCGATGGGGATCGAACCCACGACATCAAGCTTGGGAAGCTTGCGTTCTACCGCTGAACTACGCCCGCCCGCGGTGTCGGACAATGATCGGTTGCCTGACGCTCGTCAAGTTGGGCCGCAACACTCTTCTCGTTGGCCAGATCAGTCTGCTGACAGCCCCGCCGCTTCGGCCGCCAGTTTGGTAATCTCGTCCCACGCCCCGTCCTTGATCAGAGCCTTTGGCGCAACCCACGAGCCTCCCACGCAGACGACGTTCGGTAGAGCCAGATAGTCGCGCGCATTGTCGGGTGAAACGCCGCCTGTCGGGCAGAATTTGACGCCCTGAAAAACCGGCGCGAGGGATCTGAGATAGGACAGCCCGCCACTCTGCTCGGCGGGAAAGAACTTGAGCACCTCGTAGCCTTCCTGCAGCATTGCGAGAAGCTCGCTGGGCGTCGCCGAGCCTGGCAAGAACGGTATTGCGCTTTTCTTTGCCGTGTCGAGCAGTTCGACGGTTGCGCCTGGCGAAACGATGAATTTTGCGCCGGCCTTCACCGCATTCGTGTAGTCGTCCGGCTTCAGGATCGTTCCGGCGCCGCAGATAGCTTCCGGCACATCGACCACGATCGCTTCGATAGCCTCAAGCGCAGCTGGTGTGCGGAGCGTCACCTCGATCGCTTTGAGGCCACCCTTTGCCAAGGCGCGGGCTAGGCCTACGCCCTCCTGTATGCTGTCGACGGCGACAACCGGAATGACGGCTTGGCCGGTCAGGATTTGCAGCAGGCGATCGGTCTTCTGCATGTTTGGCTCTCGAATGCGTTGATTGCTGTTCACCGCGCTTATGCGCGCCGAGCCGGCATGGTGGCAAGGTCGGATACCGGGATCTCCGCCCACATGAGCGCGGGCAGCCGAAAATCAATCGGGCCGGCAGCGAACTTCGCTACCGACCCGAGATGAGGTCACTAGGATCTGGCGTGGTGGCTTACCAGCCGCCGTTATAGGTGCGATAGAAGATATGCTTGCCGATTTTGTCGACCTTTTCCATCGCGCTCGCCCAGCGCGGACGAACATAGTTCGCATGGTAATGGGTCGAGGAGCCAACCTCGGTCAGCCAGGTCTCGCCGTGGGTCACGGCTTCGGCAACCTTCTCGGCCCGGGTATAGGACTTCTTGTCGGCGATGCGATCCTTGATGCCGTCGCAGGCGAAGGAGAACTGGCAGCGATTACGCCAATGCTGGTTCTGGTAGACGACACCGCAAATGGTGTCCGGAAAGGATGGGTTGCGCACACGATTCAGCATGACCTGCGCGACCGCGGCCTGACCCTCTTCGCTTTCGCCGCGGGCCTCAAAATAGATACCACGGGCGAGGCATTCCTGTTCCTTATCCGTAAAGGACGATTTCGGTAGCACCTTCGCTGCCCATGCGTGATCCTCCTCGCCGATCGGCGGAACGAAGGCTTCGGGCTGATCCTTCAGCACTTTCTCGAAAAGCGAGGCGGCGCGGCCTGAATTGCGTCCTTCGCCGGACGAAGCGTATCCGAGTGCGAGCCCCTGGCTCGGTTGAAGCGCGGCCAGAAGAAGTTTGTCGTTGGTATTTTCGGAAGCCTCGATACTCGGAGGACCGCTCAGACGGTAGTTCGCGGCAATACGGCTCGCCTCGTCCAAGGTCTGGGACGGCTGAGCGAATGCAGTGCGGATACGGGCGTTGCCGCCTGCGACGCGCGAACCCATGATCGGTTCGTCGGCGAAGGAGCCAGAAGCGGCAACGGTGGCGAGATAGCTGTCGCGAACGGTCTTTTCGAAGACCCGCCCTGTCTTGCCCGAAGACTCGATCCGATCGGCGTCGCTCATCAAAGCAAGTTCCTGAGCAATCGCCTCCTTGGCGACGCGCAGTGGGTCCGTGACCGACAATCCGATGTCCGACGATGCAATGTCGGCGATCTGTCGCGCCGTGTCTGCGTCGACCGGGATATCGTTGAGGACGGCTTGCCAGCCGGACCCAGAAACTGTGCCGCCATTGACCGCGGTCACATCCTGCAGACCAGCGGTCGCCGGCGCAATCAGCATAGCCGCAACCGAAGCGACTGCGAAAATCGCGGTCTTGGACATCAGCGAAGCGTTCCCCCGAACACCGCGCGTGCCTTCCACGCCCCCAAATTTCATTACGCCCCCGTAACTTCCCGGTTACACCTTACCAGATGTTTTCCAACATCCCCCAGTGACCTTGTTCTTTGGTTAACAGAACGTGGCGATTTTCAGGACGAGCGCTTCTTTTTTGCCGCGTAGGGATTCCGAGGCTTGCGCAATCCGAGTCGGATCGGCACGCCCTTTAGGTCGAACGAATCCCGTAACCCGTTAATTATGTAGCGAGAATAGGATGCGCCGATCGCTTCGGGGCGAGTCGTCGACAACATGAAGGTTGGTGGCCGGGTCTTCACCTGGGTCATGAATTTTATCGTAACGCGCCGCCCGGAGACAGCCGGTGGGGGATGATGCGCAATCGTCCTTTCGAGCCACTGGTTGAGCTTGGCGGTCGTCACGCGGCTGTTCCAGGTACGGTGGGTGTCGACGACGGCCTTCATCAGACGGTCGAGCCCTTCCCCGGTTTCACCGGAGATCATGACTGTGCGAATGCCGCGAACCTGCGGCAGCAGACGTTCGGTCTTCTCGCGCAACTCCTTGGCGAGTTCCTGCCGATCCTCGGCGATGTCCCACTTGTTGAAGGCAATCACCGGCGCGCGGCCTTCGCGCGCGATGAGGTCGACGATCGTCAGGTCCTGACGCTCGAAGGGAATGGTGACGTCGAGGACGATCACTACCACCTCGGCGAATTTGAGGGCCCTCAGCGCATCGGCGACGGAGAGCTTTTCCAGCTTCTCCTGCACCCGCGCCTTGCGACGGAGGCCCGCCGTATCGAAGATTTTGAAGTGCCGGCCGCGCCATTCCCACTCGACAGAGATCGAATCGCGCGTGATCCCTGCCTCCGGCCCGGTCAGCATTCGCTCCTCGCCGAGCATCCGGTTGACGAGGGTCGACTTGCCGGCGTTCGGGCGCCCGACGATCGCCATGCGCAGCGGCTTGGTCTCGTCGTAGGGGAGGGGCGTGTCGTCATCTTCTGGCACCGGGACATCGACGATCGCCTCGTCCGACGCCACGGCATCGCGGTCGAAGACCTCGATCCCGAGGGCCTCTACGAGGGCGTCGCGTAGATCGCCCATGCCTTCGCCGTGCTCCGCCGAGATCGCCACCGGGTCGCCCAGCCCAAGCGCATAGGCATCGAGATAGCCGATATCGGAGTCGCGCGCTTCGGCCTTGTTGGCGACGAGCACAATCTTGCCGCCGGCGCGTCGGGCGACCTCCGCGAAGTCCTGATCCTCCGGCGTGATCCCGCTCTTCACGTCGACCATGAAGAGCGAGAGATCGGCGATGCGGATCGCTTCCTCGGTCTGCTCACGCATGCGGCCGGAGAGGCTCTCGCTATGGGCGTTTTCGAGGCCGGCCGTGTCGACGATCTCGAAGGAAAGATCCATCAGCCGCCCTTCGCCGGGTCGCCGGTCGCGGGTGACGCCGGGCTGGTCGTCGACGAGCGCGAGACGTTTGCCCACGAGACGATTGAAGAGCGTCGACTTCCCGACATTGGGACGCCCGATGATGGCGATCGACACCATGGAATTTGTCTCCGATTGCCACGCGCCTCACTTCGGGCAGTGGCGTGCTATTCGTTGGGGGCGGAGCCCTCGTCGGCCGCAGGTTCGGGCAAGATCACCGTCTCCGCGTCGTCTTCGGCATTCGCTGGCTCGCCAGTCTCGCCGGATGCGTCGGGCTCGGCGTTCTCGCTGGCCGCTCCGCTATCGGCTTCCGATTCCGCCGATGCAGGCGATGTGGCCGTGTCGGGAAGTGCCGACGCCGCGCCTCCACCATCTTCTGCGGTCGAAGCACCGCCCCCTGTCGGGGCCTCTGGAGTAGAAGCCGGCGCGCTGTTTTCGGCAGCGGCCGGGTCTGGCGAAGCAGCCTCGGATGCTGCGTCGGCCTCCGTCGTCGCGACATCACTGGCCGGGGCCGTCTCGGAAGCGCCTTCGCCTTCGGTCTCGCTTGGCTCTGTCGCGACTTGATCCTCGTTGCCGGTTTGAGACGCCGGGTCGGTCGGCGCAGTCGAAGCTTCGCCGGATGCCTGCGCGTCCGTCGCCGAAACCTCCCCTGGCTCGTTCGTACCGGCCGTTGCAGCCTCGGCCGATGCGCCGGCCGCAAGAAGCCCGGTGATGAGACCGGCGCGTTGACTGATGCCGTTCGGCGCGTCCCCCGCCTCGAGGATCGACTGATATAGATCGCGAGCGGTCTCGGTATCACCCGCTTTCCAGGCAGCGAGCCCAATCGCATCGCGAGCGGCATAGCGCAGTGGATTGTCGTCGCCGGTCAGCCTTTCGGCGCGGGCACGCACATCGTCAAGACTGCCGTGGTCGACAAGCAGATAGGCCGCTCGTAGATCGGCCATCTCCCGCAGACTTTCGGGCACGGAACTGTCGTTCGCAACGGCTTCATAGGACGCTATGGCATCTTCGTTGCGTCCGGCCTCGGCCTCGGCATTGGCGATCGACATCTGGGCGAGTTCCGGATACGCGCCCGAACCGTCTTCCGCGATGGCGCGGAATGCTTCGATCGCGCCGTCGATGTCACCTTCGCGGACGAGGTCCTGCGCGGCGAGATAGCGGTCGCCGGTCGCATTGGCTTGGGCGATCGAATAGCGTTGCCAGCCGACATAGGCACCAGTCGCCAGTATAACGATCAGGACAACCGATACGATCGCCGTGCCAAACCGCGTCCAGATCGACTTCAGTCGATCCTGCCGCAACTCCTCGCTGACCTCGCGGAAGAAACCCTCGTCGCTCATCGCCTCACGCTCTTGTCGTTGTGCCGAAATCCTTTGCCCCAATGGGCGGTTCAGCTTTTCGAGGGGTCTTCTAACAAGTTTTGCGGCGCAAGGAAGGGCAAAGCCGGCCTAGCCGATGGGCGCAACGCCGAACAGCCATTGGTGGAGCCAGAGGACGAAGGCGATCGTCGCCACGAAGCCGACCACGACCGCGATGACGTCGCCCTTCAGCGACACCTCGGACGAGGCGACCGGATGCGCATTGCGACGGACCGCGGCCAGGTAGTCGAGAACTGCCCAAGCCAGCAATGAACCGAAGAGTACGACATCAGCGAGCATACCGTTGGCAATCAGATGACCTCCGGCCCAAAAGGCGACGCCCAGGACCATCGGATGGCGGGCCAGCCGCTTGATATGGCCCGCAGGGACATAGGCCGCAGCAGCGAGAACGAAGGCGATCGGGACAAGGACGAGCGCTAGGTGAGAAAGGCTTTCCGATGGCGTGTAGAGGGCGCCTGCCGTTGCCTGCGCTTCGCGGTATCCCTGGCCTATCAGGATCAGGCCGACAAGGGAAACCAAGCCGTAGGTACCCTTGTAGGCCATTTCGCCGATGCGGCCGATCAACGCCTCCCGCGGTGCTTCTCCGACGATGCGGATGGAATGCATGCCGATAAAGATGATTAGACCTGCAATCAGCCAACTCACGCGAATGTCCCCTTCAGACCAGTGGCAGATGCAGAATAGCATGCATCGCAAAGCGTCACGGTGCCTCGGCGACAAGTTTCATCAAGCGCGGTATGGGTTTCCGCTCCGAAAGCGGCACCTGATTGGCCCTTGAAGCTAACGGCACCATTTCTGGTTGTTGAACAAGTCGTTTGAGAGAGGGATCTGCATGGCTGGAACGGCGGCACTCGGCGCAGTAGCG
The DNA here is from genome assembly GCF_000153705.1 of Fulvimarina pelagi HTCC2506. Classification (GTDB taxonomy): domain Bacteria; phylum Pseudomonadota; class Alphaproteobacteria; order Rhizobiales; family Rhizobiaceae; genus Fulvimarina; species Fulvimarina pelagi. The sequence goes on along the minus strand of NZ_DS022272.1, from coordinate 1,349,996 downwards.
ATCTATTGCGGCCTGAACATAGCGATCCTGTTTTGGATCTCGTTCGCGATTGGGCGAATCCGCGTCCGCCATCAGATCATGGTGGGCGACGGTGGAAACGCGCATCTCGCCAAGGCAATGCGTGGCCATGCGAACGCCATCGAGATCATGCCGATGACGCTTCTTGCTCTTGCGCTTGCAGCGCTCCTCGGAGCGTGGCCGTCGGTCATCCACGCTCTGGGCCTGGCGCTGACGATCGGGCGGGTGCTGCACGGCCTGCATTTCACCCGCGCCGAAGCGCCGCTCTGGCAGCGGATGATCGGTTTCGGACTGTCGATGGCATCCATGCTCGCTTCCGCGGCGACCGCCGTGTTCATGGGTCTGTCGGCTCTCTGACATGGCGCCCGAATCTCCCGGGTCGGACGTTGAAACAGGCCGTCATGCGCAAGACGTTCGGCGGTGAAGGGACGCCATCGAAAGGAGGCAAACCGATGAAACGTCTTCCCACCATTTTCGCCGGGCTCGCCCTCGGTCTCGGCGCCGCATGCACCTCCAAGCCCGATTTCGCCCGTCCGCCGGTCGCCGGTGCCAATCCCGCGGGCGGCGGGACCGAATGCAATGCGGCCGCCGCCCAGAGCCTCGTCGGCACCGGCATGAACGCGGAGGCGCAGGCTAGGGCCCGAGATTTGACCGGCGCGGAGAGCGTGCGCGTCGCGGGCCCGGATACGATGTTAACACAGGATTTCGTGCCGATGCGCCTGACCATTCGAACCAACGAGACCGGCCAGATCACTTCGCTGGACTGCGGTGAAACCGGTCGCTCTCCGATAAACCGGCATCGGGCGAAAATGACGCAAAAGCGTTCTTGATTTGATCTTTTTCCTTAACCGGCTCCGGCTATGATCGCCGGTATGGAAGCGAATCAGATCATGGAATGGCTCGCGACGGATCATCTCGCGATCGGCCCGATCGACTTCAGCGGGATCGCATTGATCGTCGCCGGATCGGCTGTGCTCTTCGCCGTGCTCTGGCTGAGGGCGCTTCGCCGCATCTGGTGGCTGATGTCGAGGATCGACGTCTCCGCCGGTGGTGCGGAGGGGCTCGACGCCGTGTTGCGTGCCCAGTCGGAACTCGCCGGCCGGCTCCAGACCATGACCGAAGTGCTCGGATCGCGGCAGGCCGAATTGACGTCGACGCTCGCGGGGCGGCTCGACGGGCTGACCAGTTCCGTCGGTCGCTCGATCATGGCGACGGGGTCTGAAACCAAGGATACGCTTTCGGCACTCGGGGAGCGGCTGGCGATCATCGACGACGCCCAGAACCGGATCGGGCAGCTCGCGAGCGGTATCTCCAAGCTGCAGGACATTCTCGGCGACAAGCAGAGCCGCGGGGCCTTCGGCGAGTTGCGCATGCAGACGATCGTCGCCGATGCGCTGCCGGCGAACGGCTACCGGATGCAGGCAACGCTTTCCAACGGCAAGAGGCCCGACTGCCTGATCGAGATGCCCAACGGCGCGCCGCCCCTTGTCGTCGACGCCAAGTTCCCGCTTGATGCCTACGCCGCGCTGAGCGCTGCTGAAACGCCCGAGGCCAAACAGTTCGCTATGAGCCGGATGCGGCGCGACATGGATGTGCATATTCGTGCGGTGTCCGCAAAATACCTGATTCCCAACGAGACTCTCGACACCGCGCTGATGTTCGTGCCCTCGGAGACGATTTTTGCACTTCTTGGCGAGAGCTTTCCGGACATCATCCAGAAGGCTTTCCGGGCGAGGGTGGTGATCGTTTCCCCAACGTTGCTGATGCTTTCGATTCAGGTGATTCAGAATCTTCTCAAGGATGCGCGGGTGCGCGAAGAGGCCAGCCGTATTCAAAGGGAAACCCAACATCTTGGCGAAGAGATCGCGAGACTGAACGACCGGGTCAGCGCGCTCAAAAATCATTTCGGACGTTCGGCCCGAGATATCGACCAGATACTGATCTCGACCGAAAAGATCGTCCGTCGCGTCGATAGGATCGGCGAATTGCCGTGTCAGGAAGACTTCAGCGGCAGTCGAACAGCGGCCGAGTAGAAATCACACTTTTGTGATATCTAGTGAACTAATTGCGAAAACAGGCTGATAATGCGGGTGTTGCCAGCTATCAATGCGGATCAAACCCGCTTATCCTTACCTAGAGGTTAATTTTTCCGGGATCGAAATGGCGAGTCGCGTCGTTTGGGAGCCAGTTATTCGATCCTGAGGGGGATGAAAATGCGACGCGCGGCGCGGACACTGTTGACGGCGGTAAGCTTGGCCCTAGTGCCGGCCTTCGCGTCCACGGCCCCAGCTCACGCGATTGGGCTGGCTGAAGCCTACAATTCCCAAACCGATGTCGATTTTCGTCAAGGCCTGCAAATCCGTCTCGCATGGACAGGCGATTATGAGGGCGAGTTCGACGGCATCATCGGGCCACGCTCTCTCCGCGCTATTCGAGACTTTCAGGCTCGGCATGGAATGGAGCCAAGCGGCATCATTTCCGACGATATGCTGGCTCAACTCGTCTCAAAGTCCGACTCGATCCAAGACAGCCTCGGCATCGCATTCGCCGACGACGCACTCACCGGCGCACGCATGCTGATTCCATTCAACCGGGTCGTCGACTCGGGCAAGACGGACGTCGGCAATCTCTGGCGGTCAGAGGATGGTCGGCTCGAAGTCGAGACCGTCCGTGTCGCGGACACTGGGCAGACGCTCAAAGGGCTTTACGACGTTCTGACCACTGAAACCGACACACGCAGTGTATCGGACTCTGAATTCACGCCGAACTGGTTCCGAGTTTCGGGGAACGATGGCGGACGCAGTTACCTGATGCGTTTCGAAGTCGGAGATAGGAGCGAGTTCGACCTTCGCGGTTTCTCAGTCTCGTTTGACCCCGCGATCGAGGAAGAAGTCGAGCCCTTCCTGTATGTTGCTTCGGAACTCTTCGAACCCTTCGCGCTCGAGCCTCGTCAGCCGCTTCTCGCAAGCCGCGAGGATCGTCCGTTCAGCGCGATGATGGAACGCCGGCGCGGGAGCGAGGAGCGCGACGGTCGCTATGCTCTCGCCTATGCAGATCCATCGCAGCCGAACATGTTCGCGATGCCCCCCGCAGATGGAGATATGTCCACCAGCGAGCGAGACGCGGACGATGTGGCGTTCGACATGGCGGGCTCCGGGTTCGCCGTTTCGAAGGATGGCTGGGTTTTGACCAACGCTCATGTGGTCAACGCCTGTAACGCAGTTCTCGTAAGCGGGCATGGCCGGGTTATAGACCGGGTTGTCGACAGTGAAAACGATCTCGCGCTCGTCAAGGTCGAGGGTCGGTTCGAGGAGCCGCTGAGGATTGCAGTGGACAAGCCGCGCCTCGGCGAGGACATTCTGGCGCTTGGTTTCCCATTGCGTTCGATCCTCGCGGACTCCCTCAACGTGACTCGGGGCAACATCTCCTCGCTGCTCGGCCTAATGAACGATCCGCGCTACATGCAGATCTCCGCGCCCGTTCAGCCTGGTAATTCGGGTGGCCCGCTCGTCGACTTGGCGGGACGCGTCGTCGGTGTTGTCACTGCCAAGCTCAATGCGGTCGCAGTGGCCGACGCAACCGGCGACATTCCGCAGTCGATCAACTTCGCGATTCAGCCGAACGCCGTTTCGACTTTCCTGGATGCGAACGATGTTGATTACCAGACCGCCGATGCCGATGCGTCGTTCCAGAGCGTTCCCGATGCGGTCGCTGGAGTAAAGGACTCCATTCTTCCGGTTCTTTGCCTGGACGAGTAAACGGGCTCGATAAAAAACCGGTCTCCTATTCGCGCCGCGTGGGTTTCTCGCGCGGCTTTTTCGTATGGGAAGCTTTTCTTCGGTTAGATCTGTGTCTGAGAGTAGAATGGAACAGCTTCGCTTCGCTTCTTGTTCTCGTTGAAACACCGCAACGACGGAAGGAGTACGTGATGCCGGACCTCAGCACCGAACCGAAAATGATGCGCTCGCAGCAGGACAAGGACACGCCGGAGAACCTGTCTGAAGACGAAACGCGTAACACCGAAGCGCGCAAAGACAGCGATCGCGAAAGCGGGAAGGATCGCGAGGAGTCGAAGGCAGGCATCGCACGATACGAGACCGAGCAACAGACCGCGATTTTCGAGGGCAACAAGCGCGGCGAAGGCGACGTGCTGGGCGACGGTGAAGAAGCGACCGCTGAAGAGAACGCGGGGGATCCGAAGACTGGCATGGCAAGCAAAGGCCGCTCGCGCCTTTGAGCGCCATGAACGCCAGTCAAACATTAAGAATTCGGTCCGCGGTTACCCCCGTGACTGATGCATCTCAGCTGATCTTTCGGAGAAAGGTCGTCAGGTCGTCAGTGACGAAGTCTATGTGATTTCCATCGCGACCCTCGTGTTCCCAATAGTCGCCGAACGTCGTCTCGAAATTGCGCGGTACGACGAGGATGGTTTTCATACCGAGCATCTTCGGCACGGTAAGGTTCTTCGCCAGATCCTCGAACATCGCCGAATGCTCGACCTCGATTGCGTGCAGGCCTACGAACTTGTCGTATGTTTCCGCTGCAGGCTTGGGCACGAGATCCGAAGCGACGATGTCGAAGATGTCCTCGAAATGGTCGAGGACACCGAGTTGCTTTGCCGCCCGCTCGGCGTGTCCACGATCGCCATTGGTAAAGATGAACTTCCGGCCGGGCAGGGCGGCAATCGCCTCGCCAAGATGCGGGTTCGGCTCGAGCCATGAATAATCGATGTCGTGCACGAAGCGCAGGAATGCGTCGGGATCGATTTCCCGTTCGGCCATCAGACCGCGCAAGGTCGTGCCGTAACGGCGATAGAGATCCTTTTGGACGACGCGCGCTTCGTCCCTCGGCAGGGTCATAAGTTCGGCGATATAGCTCGTCATCCGCTGATCGATCTGCGAAAAGAGGTCCGAATGACGCGGGTATAGCGTATTGTCGAGATCGAAGATCCAGTCCCGCACGTGCGCGAAGGCATCCCGGTCGGCTTCAGCAGTCAGCGTCGTGTGTGTCGTCGTGCTCATTCGTCCTGTCGTCGGTTCGGATGTCGCGCGGCCCTTCCGAGGCAGAGTCGCCTAAAAAGGTTCACAAGGGATGTGGATTGAAATCACGGTCGCGGCCGCATTTCTGCAGAACCTCCGATCCGCCCTTCAGAAGCGTCTCAAGGCCCAACTGTCCACCACCGGCGCGACCTTCGTTCGTTTCGGGTTCGGGTTGCCATTCGCCGTTGTCTACTTCCTGACGCTGCAAAGCTTCGGATTCACGACAACGACGCCGAACCTCATCTTCTTCGGATATGTCGTCTTCGCGGCGATTGCGCAAATTGCAGGTACCGCGCTCCTGATCCTCGCCTTTTCCTATCGCAACTTCCTGGCGGCGACGGTCTATTCGAAGACTGAGCCGATCATCGCGGCAGTTTTTGGTTTCCTCATCATCGGCGATGTCTTGAACCCGATAGGCCTCGTTGCGATCCTGATCGGACTTCTTGGTGTCCTCGTCCTTTCGATCTCAGATACGGGCAGCATTCGGCGCATCATGAAGCGCTCTGCGATCCCCTCGGCGCTCGTTGGTCTCGCCTCCGGCTTCGGCTTCGCCTTTGCAGCCATAGGCGTCCGCGGCGCGGCGCTGTCCCTCGACGGGGCGGAGCCGATCCTCGCCGCGGCGCTGACACTGGTCTGGATGATCACCCTGCAGACGGTCGCGATGGCGGCATACATGCTGGCTTGCGAGCGGCGCACCCTAGGCGCGATTGCGAAAAATTGGCCGACTGCCCTGCTGGCAGGCTTCTGCGGTGCCGCCGCGTCCATCTGCTGGTTCACCGCGATGGCCATGCAGCCGGTCGCTCTGGTCAAGACCGTCGGCCAGAGCGAACTCCTGTTTGCCTATGCGGCGTCGCTCTGGTGGTTCCGCGAACGCATCTCTAGAACCGAGCTTGCCGGTTGCGGTCTCGTTGTCCTGTCTGTCTTGATCCTCGTTCGGTCTGGCTGAAGGCCAGAATGGCCGAGCCTCGCTCAGGGAACGATGAGCGTTCCCGCGCCATGCTCCGTCAGGAGTTCAAGCAGCACGGCATGCCGTGTCTTGCCGTTGAGAATAACGACACCTTCTACACCCCGCTCGAGCGCATCGATGCAGGTTTCGACCTTCGGGATCATACCGCCGGAGATCGTCCCGTTGCGGATGAGCCCCTTCGCCTCGCTCACACTCAGCTCTTTGATGAGTTCTTTATCTTTGTTCAGGACGCCGGGGACATCTGTCAGGAAGAGAAGACGCGAGGCGTTAAGAGAGCCTGCGATGGCGCCGGCGAAGGTGTCCGCGTTGATGTTGTAGGTCGCGCCGTCCCGGCCGGGAGCCACGGGCGCGATTACCGGGATCATTTCCGATCGCGCTAAAAGATCGAGCAATGTGCGGTCGACCTCGACAGGTTCGCCGACGAAGCCGAGATCGAGTACCTTCTCGATGTTGGAATCCGGGTCGATCATCGTCTTTGTCGCTTTTTCAGCGAAGACCAGGTTGCCATCCTTGCCGCAAAGACCGATGGCCCATTCGCCCTCGGCGTTGATCATCGCGACGATTTCCTTGTTGATTGAACCGGCGAGCACCATTTCGACGATCCGCACCGTCTCCGCGTCGGTCACACGCAGGCCGCCCTCGAAACGCGACTCGATGCCCATCTGGTTGAGCATGCGGCCGATCTGAGGGCCGCCGCCATGGACGACGATCGGGTTGACGCCAGACTGCTTGAGAAGCGCGATGTCGCGGGCAAAGGCGCGACCGAGTTCGGTATCGCCCATGGCATGCCCGCCATATTTCACGACCACGCTCTTGTTCTCGTAGGCCTGCATGTAGGGCAGGGCCTCCGAGAGAAGGCGGGCCTGGGTCTCGGCATTATCCAAAGCGGAAGGGGTGTCGCTCATCGTGGTCTCTTGCTCGTCACCGGCGGGTTGAGCACTCTAGAGTTGCCTAGCTAGGGCGGTCCCGCTTCGCCGCGTTTTTAACGGGAAACGGCGGCCGAAAGAACCCGTCGTGAGAGAACAGTATCGCTAGACGGAAAGTCGCGCTGGTTTCGTATGCAAGGCGCATCAGATGTCTATCGATGATAGTTCAAGGAGGGTGCGCGATGGGACACGAAAAGCGAACTTATCGCTCGGTGATGATCCGACACGTTTGGGCAGGTATTGTAGCCACGCTCGTCTTCGCTCTTGCACCGCAATCGGCGGCGGCGCAGGACGTTGAGCTCGAAAACGCGAAGGAGGATGGCGTTCAACTTCTCATGCGCCACGCCATCGCACCGGGAACCGGGGATCCCTCCGATTTCGCAATTGGCGACTGTTCCACCCAGCGAAACCTCTCCGAAGAAGGCCGCGATCAGGCGCGGGCGATCGGCGAGCGGATCAGGGCGGACGGCATTGGGATCGACGTTGTCCTCACCAGCCAGTGGTGCCGCTGCCGTGAAACAGCCGAGCTTCTCGACATCGGTCCAGTCGAGGATGCCCCATTCCTCAACTCGTTCTTCGGTGACCGCTCGACAAGCCAAGCGCAGACCGAGGCCGCCCGCGAGCGCATTCGCGAACTCGCTGAAGCGGGACGCAGGGCAATGCTCGTCACCCATCAGGTCAATATCACTGCGCTGACAGATGTGTTTCCCTCTTCGGGAGAGATCGTTCTCGTTGCCGCTGGCGAGGACGGATCGATCGAGGTGCGCGGCTCGATCGATCCTTAAGCCGAGTTAGAGGCGGATCGCCCTCTCGATACCCTCGATCGCAGAGGCGTCCTCAATCGTCGCCGGAGTATCGAAATCGGTGCGGTCAACGATCGCCTTCATGGTTCGCCGCAAAACCTTCCCTGACCGCGTCTTCGGCAGCTTGTCGACGATGACCACCTGCTTGAAGGCCGCGACCGGCCCGATCTCATCGCGAACCATGCGGATGACGTCAGCCTCCAGGCTGTCCTTCGTTGCCTGATCTGTCTCCTTCAGCACGACGAACCCACAAGGGATCTGGCCTTTCATCTCGTCTTCCATGCCGATGACGGCGCATTCGACGACGGCCGGATGCTTGGCGACGACCTCTTCCATCTCGCCGGTCGATAGGCGGTGTCCGGCGACGTTGATCACGTCATCCGTCCGGCCCATGACGAAGAGGTAGCCGTCCTCGTCCATGTAGCCGGCATCGGCCGTCGAGTAGTAGCCAGGGAATTCGGCGAGGTAGCTCTCCCGGAAACGCTCGTCAGCGTTCCATAAAGTCGGCAGATTGCCGGGTGCCAGCGGCAGTTTAATTGCGATAGCCCCCATCTCGCCCGGAGGTACTTCTTTCGCTGCCTCGTCGAGAATGGCGAGCTCGTAGCCCGGCATGGCGACACTTGGGCTGCCGCGTTTGATCGGCAAAAGTTCTATTCCGCGCGGATTGCCGGCGATGGTCCAGCTCGTCTCCGTCTGCCACCAGTGGTCGATCACGGGACGGTCGAGCTTGGCTTCAGCCCATTTGATGGTTTCAGGATCGGCCCGTTCGCCGGCGAGATAAAGAGCCTCGAACTTCGACAGATCATATTGGCCGATGAACTCGCCGTCCGGATCCTCCTTGCGTACGCCACGAATAGCAGTCGGCGCCGTGAAGAGCGTCTTCGCGCCGTGTTCGGCGATGATCCGCCAGAAGGTGCCCGCATTGGGCGTGCCGACGGGCTTACCCTCGAAGACGATCGTCGTCGCGCCTTTCAAAAGCGGCCCGTAGCAGATGTAGGAGTGGCCCACGATCCAGCCGAAGTCAGAAGCCGTAAAGGAGACGTCGCCCTCTTCGATGCCGTAGATCGCTCCCATCGACCAGTGGAGCGCCACCATGTGCCCGCCATTGTCGCGGACGACACCCTTCGGTTTTCCGGTCGTCCCAGACGTATACAGGATATAAAGCGGGTCGGTCGCTTTCACGCGCTCGCATGGAACGTCCCGACCGCCTTCGATCTCTGCGCGATAACGCTCACGTAGAGAATCCCAGTCATAGTCGCGGCCGTCCATCAGCTCGCAGGGCAGTTCGGGACGCTGAAGCACGATGGTGGCTTCGGGTTTCGACGTGGCGAGCTCGATCGCCTTGTCCATCAGCGGCTTGTATTCGACCTTCCGCGTCGGCTCGATGCCGCAGGACGCGGAAAGGATGAGCTTGGGCTCGGCATCGTCGATCCGTTTGGCGAGTTCGTTCGCCGCAAAGCCGCCGAACACGACCGAATGGATCGCGCCGATGCGCGCGCAGGCCAGCATGGAGGTCAGGGTTTCAGGGATCATCGGCATATAGACGATGACGCGGTCACCCTTTTCGACGCCGAGGTCGCTCATCGCGGCGGCTAACGCCTTCACGTCTCGCAGGAGGTTGGAATAGCTGATCGTCCGCTTGGCGCCGGTCACGGGTGAGTCGTAGATGACCGCGGCCCGTTCGCCATGGCCGGCTTCGACGTGACGATCAATGGCGTTGTGGCAGGTGTTGCAGATCGCATCAGGGAACCAGCGACCATAAACGCCGAGTGTTTCGTCAAAAGCTTTCGTCGGCTTCTCGAACCAATCGATCGCCTCGGCCTGTTCGAGCCAGAACCCTTCCCTGTCGCTGCGAGACCTTTCGTAGACACCCCTGTATCGTCCGGTCATAAAGCTAGTCCTCCCAAACCATCCGTTCTCTGCAGGCGGCGCATCCGGTCGAACGTGCCAACATTCCTGAAGAATAGTATCGACGCCGGACGCGGAAAGCATTGCGAACGCGTCAGGAGCCGGCTGCTCCCAACGATCTACCGCGAGAGATCAAGATCCGCATCCGTAGAGGAAGCGTTTAAATGTTCACGGTAGCATTGTTCCTGGAAAGATTAGGGCGTCATGTTTGAGGCGGCGGGGGATGAGCAAAGTAGGACTACAAACGGCTGCTAGGTGCCGTGCGCTCATTCTACTGGTCGTGAGCTCACTTGTCGGTGCATTCGCTGTTGTTGTGCCTGCGAAGTCTGCGGCCTGGCTACAGGATGAGGGCGACGGACAGGCCATTGTTACCGGGCTTTTCTCCCAAGCGGATCAAGCATTCACCGAGCGTTATGACGTAACAGAGGATGCTGACTTCCAGAAGGGGACCGGCTCACTCCTCATCGACTATGGCCTCGTCGACTGGCTGACGATCACAGGATCGGCCGAATTTGGCTCGGAGACCTCTGACGACCTGCCGTTCAAGCGGCCTGGCCTGTCCCACGCCTCCCTCGGCGCCCGCACAAAACTCTATCGATCGAACACGTATGCAATGAGCGCGGAAATCGGCATCCTTACGGAAGATGTCTTCGGCGAAGCCGATGCTTTGGTGGACACATACGGGTGGGATTCCCCGCTGCTGGAAGCCAGGTGGTCTGGCGGTGCCAATTTCGAGCTTCTCGGCAAACAGGCATTTTCAGAGGTTTCGGTCGGCTACCGCTATCGTCTCGGTGACGGACCGGACGAGATGGTAATCGATACGACACTCGGCCTGCGCGTCTTCGAGAAGACGATGCTTCTGGGGCAGACCTTTTCGACTTTTGCGGTTCGGCCTGAAGAGGAATCATATGGCCATCAGAAGGCGCAAGGATCCGTCGTCTACGATCTTTCAGAGCGATGGTCGGTGCAGGCAGGTGGTTTCGCGACTGTCGTCGGTCACAACGCCTTGAAAGAGCGAGGCGCGTTTTCCGCCATCTGGTATCGGTTCTGATGGCGAGTCGGGCTACAGCGTCAGTCGGCAAAGCTCGATTGCCTGACGCATTTGCTTCAACGGCGGTTCGGCGAAATGGTCCAAAAACTGGGACCAACGTTCCTTGCCCAGCGCACTAAGCGCGGTTCGGACGGCGATAGCTCGTCGCGAGCGAGACTGATTTCACTTGGGCAGTAAGCCGTTCTCCCACCCGAAGCTCCAACCGCAAGGCCGAGCGTTTCGAGACGCTGGCGACGAAAGCGGACTCCGAACCAGTCCCCAGTGCAAGGAGAACGGCGACATGGGCACGGCCGGAGGTTTCGATGCCAAGAATCGTTACGTCTAGACGGTTGAGTATGGTCGAGTCTGCTGCGGTTGCGCGGGTAAGGCTCACATCGCTCGCTTCGATCCGAAGCCTGCGGCGCGTGCCGATTTCCGGCGTCTCGTCCATAGCCATGTAGATGCGCTGTCCGCCAAGATCGAGTTCGGCGATGCCGTCGCTTTCATCATAGGCGATGACATTCCCGCTCAGGATCGCCGTTGCGTCGCGTTCTGTAGCGAAGCCAAGAGAGCGATCGACTAGAACCTTTCTGAGCGGCCCGGCACTCGCGACATGGCCATTCTCCAGAACCACGATGTCGTCGGCGAGACGCTCGACTTCGCCCATGTCGTGGCTGACGAAGAGCACCGGGATACCGAGGCTCGCATGCAATGCCTCAACGAAAGGCAGGATCGCGTTCTTCGCTGCCTGATCGAGACCCGAGAGCGGTTCATCCATCAGAAGGATCTTCGGGCGAGAGAGAATGGCTCGCCCCATAGCAACTCGCTGGCGTTCGCCGCCGGAGAGGTTCCCGGTATCCCGATGCAGAAGGGGTCCGAGGCCAAGAAGATCGATCGTCCGATCGAGATTGGCCTTATCGACTCCATCTCGAGTTCGCCGGGCACCGAAGGTCAGATTCTTGCGGACGGAGAGATGCGCGAAGAGGCTCGCTTCCTGGAAGACATAGCCGACGGCCCGCCGATGGGGTGGCACGAATTGAGATTCGTCTTGCCAGACTTTGCCAGCTACGACGACTCGACCTTCGAACCGTTCGAGGCCTGCGATCGCCCGAAGGACGCTGGTCTTGCCAGAGCCCGATCGCCCGAAGATCGCGGTAACGCCGCCCCCAGCGGCCGTGAAGGCGACATCGAGCGAAAACTCGCCCAACCGGCCTTTCAACGCCACTTCCACCATATCGGCCTTTTTGCTCATGGACGCGCGTTGCCGAGATAACGGGTGATTAGCGTCACCGAAAGCAGGATGAGGAAAGCGAAGACTAGAAGGCCTGCTGAGAGAATATGGGCTGCCTCAAAATCTAATGTCTCGACGAAGTCGTAGATCGCGACCGATAGGACCCGCGTCTCGCCAGGGATGTTGCCACCAATCATGAGCACTACCCCGAACTCGCCGACTGTATGGGCGAAACCAAGGACTGCACCGGTAAGGAAGCCCGGCATTGCAAGTGGCAGCGCCACCGATACGAAACGGTCAACGGGGGAAGCCCGTAGCGTCGCCGCGACCTCGAACGGTCGGGCGCCGATCGCTTCGAACGCATTGCGGATCGGCTGGACGACAAAGGGCAAGGAGTAGATCACAGACCCGAACACCAGCCCTTCGAAGGAAAACGCGAAGGTTCTGACGCCGAAGAGACCGCCCAAGCCGTCCGGGCCAAGGGCAATAAGAAGGTAAAAGCCAAGCACGGTCGGCGGCAGGACGAGGGGCAGGGCGACAAGTGTTCCGGCCACCTCCTTGAAGTGGCTTTTCGAGTGCGCCAGCCACCAAGCGAGGGGGGTTCCGACGACGAGAAGGATCAATGTCGTCACACCGGCAAGCCTGAGAGTCAGGAAGATCGGGTCGAGGAGGGCCGAAGAGGTCTCCATCACGCCGCCATCGGCTCAGGTCCGCGGCTCGGGGGTGTCGATCTCGTAGCCGTAGCGGCGGATGATCGCACGTGCTGCAGGGCTCTGAAGATACTCGACGAACGCCCGAGCTGCGTCGTCGTCTGCGCCTTGCATGAGAAGGACGGCGTCCTGACGAACCGGTGTGTAGAGGTTGGCTGGGACGAACCATTTCGAACCGCCGCTGTCGACCACCTGCGAACTCGCGACGAAGCCAAGTTCCGCATTCCCCGTCTGCACGAACTGGTACGCCTGCGCAATGTTGTTACCGCGCACGAGTTTTGCTTCGAGGGCATCGTAGACGCCGAGCCTGCGCATCGTTTCGACGGCTGCAGCGCCATAGGGCGCCGTTTCGGGATTGGCGATGGCGAGCTTGCCGAAGTCGCCGTTTCTTAGCGTGTCTTCCCCTCGAACCAGATCGCTGTCCGGGCTGTAGAGCACAATCGCACCGATCGCATAGGTGAACACGCTACCCGCGACACCAAGTGCTTCTTCGACCGCCAGAGCCGGGCGCTCTGTGTCGGCCGCGAGGAAGACGTCGAAGGGGGCTCCCTGCTCGATCTGCGTGAAGAGCTGCCCAGTGGATCCGAAGCTGAGAACAGCGGTATGACCGGTCACCTTCCCGAAGTCATCGGCGATCTCGCGGGCCGGCTCAGCGAAGTTCGCGGCCACCGCTACCATCGTCTCGGCCGCTTTTGCGTCTGCAAGCACAGGGAAGAAGAACGAGAGAGCGGCAAGAATGGCTCGAGAGAAATGTCTCATGGAGATCTCCGTTATAGTTCAACGAACATAACGAGTCGTAGGCATACGTCCAGCCATCATTACCGCTTCCTCTTTCCAGCGTCGGCAGGCTGGTCCTGTTCGCGCAACAACCCGGTCAAGGCTTCGACATCCGCGCCGATCGCATCCGATGTCGCTTGTTGCATCCTCCGATAGGCTTCCAGCAGCTGCCGACCCGTCGCTGTTAAATGCGCACCGCCTCCTGAGGCTCCACCTCGCGCGGTGTCGACTACGGGCTCGGCGAAGGCGGCGTTGAGATCCTCGGTCAGCGACCACGCGCGCTTGTAGCTCATGCGAAGGCTACGACCGGCAGCGGAGATCGATCCGGTCTCGGCGATCGCGGCAAGGAGGTCGGCCTTACCAGGACCGATGCTGACGGGCCCAAGCGAAACCCGAAGAAGGGAGAGACCGGGCCGGCTCACGGTAGCGGCGCATTCAAAGCTGCGGTAATTTCCTCGAAAGTTGGCATGGCGGTCTGGGCGCCCGTGCGACGGCAGGCGAGGGAAGCGGCAGTGGTAGCTCGGCGCACGGCGAGATGGATTTCGAGTTTTGCCGCGAGACTGGCCGCGAATACGCCGCAGAATGTGTCTCCCGCGCCGGTCGTGTCCTCGATTGCAACACTCATGGCCGGTTCGATGAAGCTTTCGCCGTCTTTCGTTATCGTCACGACGCCGTTGGCGCCCAGCGTTGCGATCACGTTGACATCAAGAGCTTGACCGACGGTACTGGCGAGATCGGTGATGGAACCCGCCTTCAGATCGAGAGCTCTTGCTGCAGCGTCCAGTTCCAGTTCGTTGACGATGAGCCATTCGATCGCCTCTGTCAGCTTTCGAAGACTCTCCGCCGTCAGATTGGCCGGGACGGGAGCAAGATTGAGAATTGTTCGACCGCCGACCTCTTGGGCGCGTCGCGCGGCAGCGATGGTCTCATCGAGGGGGCTTTCCATCTGCAGAAGGAGGATGGTCCGCTCGCTTAATTGCGCGCCAACAAGCGCGTCTGCACCGAGAACCCGGTTCGCACCGCTCGCAACAGTGATCGCGTTTTCGCCACCGCTGTCGATAGCGATGAAGGCCGCGCCGGTCGGCTCCTGGGTCCGCAGAATCGAACCGGCGTCGATTCCGTTCGCTTCGAGGTTCGCGATGATCGCGGTGCCGAAATCGTCCGGGCCGACCGCACCGATCATGCGGACGCTTATGCCGCTCGCGGCCGAGCGTGCAGCTGCTACGGCCTGGTTTGCGCCCTTGCCCCCGAAAAGCTGCTCGTAGCTTGGACCAAGAACAGTCTCGCCGGGACGCGCGATCCGCTCGACGCGGCAGACAAGATCGATGTTGAGGGACCCGAACACGAGAACTTTTCCGGGCGTCTCTTTCCCATCCGCCGCCATGACGTCCCCTTCGCTAATCGCCGTTCACGCTCTTATGGGGTCGGGCGAAATCGTCGTTAGGTCAAGCGGTTCAGAACTGCCCTTTGGAAATGGCCGATGCGCAACAGGCCCGATCGCCCCAGGCAGCTTAGCTTCAAAATTAACCTTTTATTAACCCTACCGAACGAAATCTGACCTCAGAAAAATCGGCCGCTGGGCGGCAGCAAGTCTTTGAATTCCAGAGGATATCGCTCTCAGATGGTTCCCGTCATCGCAATCGGATCGTTGAAGTCATCGGGCGCCACGACGTTGGCGATGACGCTTGCCGGGGTCGCCGCGGCGGCGAATATTCCGGTCACCGTGATCGACGCCGCCAGAGACGCCGATCTAGCTGACTGGGCTGCGAAGCCCGGATGCCCGGGCAAGATCCGCGTTATCCGCGAGAACGACCTGAATGCGATAGAATCAATCCTGCGCGGCGCGCGCCGGCGTGGCGAGAGCGTAATCATCGATTGCGGTAGCGACCGAAAGATCCTGCGCTTCGCCGAGCGCATGGCCGACCGAACCCTCATCCCGGTCCGGTTCTCGCCACTCTCGGCATTCGCGGCGCTGTCGACCGACCGGCTTTTCGATGCGACGGCGGAGGCTGGACGGCCGGGTCGCGAACGCGCTTTCGTCGCGAGCGCCATCACACCGATCCACAGTCGGATTGCCCGTGCGGTGGAGACGATGATCGAAAAGAGCACGACCCGACGCCTGCCCGTCGGGCTTTCGATGCGAGCAGCCTATGAAGCGCCGTTCCTTTCTGGCGGTACGCTTTTCACGCTGGAAGATGCCGAAGCTCCAAGCCTCGACCGCGCCCGCGCGGAAGCAGCGATGCTCGCTTACGAGGTCGGCATCCTGCGCATGACGTCCGCGCCGACCGACCTGCCGCGCGGCACGGATACGAAGATCGCCGCTTGAGGGGCTTCGGGCGGCTCGGCCGCGGATCGACCCCGCCCCTCTGACCATGCCTCAATCGAAGGACGGCGGTTGGGAGAGATTGGGCGTGGTCGAACCGCTATCCGATCCACTGGATGGACCTCGGCTTGCCGGACCGTCGTCGTTCACCGGCCCCGTCCCGGCACTGGCATCCGGCTGAAGTTGAAGCGGCGAAAGACCCGGTGGCGGGCTGGCTTGGGCCGGCTCGTCGGTACCGGTCGCAGCTGCGCCGCTGAGCTCGGACGGGGGCTGGTCGAGGCTCGGCTGCTGCGACAACGAGTCCGGAGCGGACGGCGCGCTCTCTGATGGCGCGTTCGGCAATCCCAAGGGAGGAAGCCCGAACGGATCGTTCTCTTCATTCACACCAGTGGCCGATCCCGGGTTGAGTGGCGGCAGGCCAAGTCCGTCTTCGCCACCGAAGGACGGGAACTGGATGCTTTCCTCCGGCGCGACCGTCGTGGTCGGTTCATTCTTGTAGCGCATGACCATCTCCGGGAAGATGATCGTGAGCGCCACCATCAGGAGCTGGATGCAAAGGAACGGGATCGCGCCCCAGTAGATCTGTCCGGTGGTCACTGGCTGCATGTTTTTGCCCGTGACGCGGTCGAGATAAGGCACTTTCGCCGCGACGGAGCGCAGATAGAAGAGCGCGAATCCGAAGGGCGGATGCATGAAGCTCGTCTGCATGTTGATGCCGAGCAGCACCCCGAACCAAATCAAATCGATGCCGAGACTTTCCGCCGCTGGGGCGAGCAACGGCACGATGATGAAAGCAAGCTCGAAAAAATCGAGGAAGAACGCCAGGAAGAAAACCAAGACGTTGACGAAGATCAGGAAGCCGGTCTCTCCGCCAGGCACGGATGTCAGCAGTTCCTCCACCCAGATATGGCCGTTTACGCCGTAAAATGTCAGTGAGAAAACCCGTGCGCCGATCAGGATGAAGAGCACGAAGGCTGAGAGCTTGGCCGTCGACTCCATCGCCTGGGTCATCAAATTGATGTTCAGCCGACGCTTCGCGAAGGCCAGCACCAACGCACCGACGGCGCCCATCGCGCCGCCCTCGGTGGGGGTCGCGATGCCGAGGAAGATCGTGCCGAGCACGAGGAAGATCAGCGCCAAAGGGGGGATGAGGACGATGACGACCTGCTGGGCGAGATAGGACAGAATTTTCAGGTCAAGCGCCTTGTTGAGCGTTGCAACCGCATAGATCACCGCGACGCCAATCACAGCGCCCCAAATTACCGCACCTTGCTGGACTTTCGTTTCGAGGTAATGAGAGGTGCCATAGGCGATGGCGCAGGCAGCAAGAAGCGCGACCATCAGCGAGGTTACGCCGCGTCCGAGCGTACGCGCTTCCGGTGGCAGGGCCGGCGCGGATTTCGACCGGAAGAGCGTCATTCCGAAGACGTAGAGCAAATAGAGGCCCGATAGGACGAGCGCCGGGACGAGCGCGCCGGAATACATATCGCCGACCGAGCGTCCGAGCTGGTCGGCGAGCACGATCAGGACGAGCGACGGTGGTACGATTTGAGCGAGAGTGCCGGATGCGACGATCACGCCAGAAGCGAGCTGTCGGTCATAACCGTATCTCAGCATGATCGGCAGAGAGATCAGGCCCATGGCGATGACAGAGGCCGCGACAACGCCAGTCGTCGCCGCCAGCAGTGCGCCGACGAAGATCACCGCATAGGCGAGCCCGCCACGCAGGGGACCGAAAAGCTGCCCGATCGTTTCGAGCAGGTCCTCGGCCATGCCGGAGCGTTCGAGGATCAGCCCCATGAAGGTGAAGAATGGAATGGCGAGCAGCGTGTCGTTCGACATGATGCCGCCGAAGAACCGGTCGGGCAGGGCGCCGAGCAGCGGGTAGAAGAGGTTAATTTCCGGCGAGAGCGGCGCCAGCTCGACGCCGATGAAGAAGAAGAGCAGCCCGTTCGCCGCAAGCGAGAAGGCGACCGGATAGCCAAGCAGAAGGAAGATCACGAGCGAGGCGAACATGATCGGCGCGAGATTGTGCGCGATGAATTCGATCATGACCGGTCCTCGTCCCTTTTCACGGTTCGTGTTCGAGAATTGGTTTCTTCCGTGGTCGTCGGCGGATATTCTGGCGCGAGCTGCTCAATATCCTCTGCGAGCGGCAGATGTTTTGCGAGCGGCGTCGTGTCGGTCATGCCGGCAAAGAGGATCGCGCCTCGCTTGATCAGTTCAGAGAGGCCTTGGAACAGCAGCAGGACGAAGCCTGCTAGCAGCAGTGCTTTGGCCGGCCACACGATGAGACCGCCCGCATTCGGCGAGTATTCCTGTCGCTCGAACGAACCGATGACGTACGGCACCAGAAGCCAGACCATGAGGATGGCGAAGGGCAGAAGGAAGAAGAGATGTCCGAGAAAGTCGATCCAGTCGCGGCTTCGCTTGGAAAGGTAGTTTGAGACGATGTCGACCCGGATATGCTCGTTGCGCAGAAGGGTCCAGGCCGCCGCCAGCATGAAGATCGCGCCGAAGAGATACCACTGCACTTCGAGCCAGGCATTCGACGACATGCTGAAGGCCTTGCGGACGATTGCATTGCCGGCACTCACAAGGACGACGACCAGCACGAGCCAAGAGACGCCGCGGCCGAGAAAGGTCGTGACGCGATCGATGCCCCGCGAAAAGGACAAGAGGGCCTGCATAATCCGTTTCCTCCCGGAGGGGCGTCGCGGACCCCTGACATCCTGCACGCGCGCACGCGCCTATTTCTCGTGAAGCTTCAGGGGCAGCGTGGCCGAAATCGTCCGTTCGTTAAGGATTGGGGCGCCGTTTCGCAAGCCATTGGAATGTGCGATCCAATCGGAACTGCAAAAGATCGCCCGGGACTGACGGGCGCAGGGTGACGTCGAGTTTCAGGAGATCGCCGATCGTCGACAAACCGAAAAAGCAGCCCGGTCCGGTGACGCGTGATTGGTTGATGCGGGCAGGTGCGCACTACCTCGAGCGGTATGCAACCTCGACCGAGAACTTTCGCCGGGTTCTCGCTCGCAAGGTTCGTCGCCGCATGGTGCTGCGCGAGGAGGTCGACACCGATCATAAAGCGCTTATTGATGCCGTGACCGAACGCTTCTCAGAGCTCGGCTTTCTCGACGACCGAGGCTTTGCGGAGGCGAAGCTGCGATCCATGCGGCGCAAGGGCGTGTCTGGCCGGATCGCCGAGGCCAGGCTGGCTGAAAAGGGAGTTGAACGCGCGGTAATTGAAGCTGTAGCCGCCGAAGACGAAACGACTGAGGAAGAGGCGGCGCACGCTTATGCCAAACGGCGCCGGCTTGGACCCTGGCGTCTCCGTGACAGAGTCGATCGGCGTGAACGCGACATCGCGGCCATGATGAGGGCAGGCTTTCCCTATGGCCTAGCCGTCGATGTCGTCGACGGCGGCGCCGACGACATCGACGGCGTGGATCCGGAGGCGAGAGGTAAAACCGGATAGACGTGCTAAGTGTTCAGACCCGGCTCCATGTCTGGCTTTTGCAGAACACCTTGAGCGCACAGCCCTCTAACTTCAGAGTGTTTCCCCCAGCCTCGATCGAGGCCGTACCGTCATACGTCTTGTCCTCTCGCGGATCGGTGACCGTGCCGGAGTAGGAGTCGCCTGTGCCGGACATACGGCCGACCGCCTTGCCTTTGTGTTCTCCGCTCACGACCGTCGCGCAGAATTCTCCTCCGCACGGCGCGACCTCGACAACGCCGCCGCCCGGTGCGCGCCATTGACCGACGATCGGCTCGGCGGAGAAAGCGGTTGGTGCGTAACCCACAAATGCCATCGAAGTGGCTGCGGCGAGAGCGAGGATGCTATGTCTCATGTCATTCCCCTTGAGTAGTGGCGATAAGGCAAATTGAGGTAGGGTGTGGCGATGGAAGCAGATCAGGCAGGTTCAGTTCCGGCGCCACACTTGATCGTGACGACTGCGTACCATCGGGCGTCTTAATCGCGAGCTCCCGCTCTCTGTGACCGAACCCGAGAACTCTCCCATCAGCCTGCGCTTGTGTCGGCCGAGCACCGGCTTAGACTTGGCAACCGCGTAGCTGCTACCAATCGGAAGCCAGCAAGACGAAGATGGGAATGCATCCGTCTGCGCCGGATGCCGAAGGATCAACCGGCGCGTTGCCAGTATTGGACTGTCTTGCAGAACACCTCCATGATACAGCCCTTCAGCGCCATGCGTTCGCCATCAAGCGTCAGCGAACCCGGGTAGCTCTTGCCGTTTCTAGGGTCGTGGACGCGGCCCTCGAATTCCGGACCTGCTCCCGCGACGCGTGCGACAGCAGCGCCGCTGTAGGGGCCACTAGCGACGGTCGCGCAGAATCCGCCGCCGCAGTGTTCGACGGATATGATCTCGCCATCCGACGTGGACCATGAGCCGACAATATCGGGTTGTGCGTTGGCAGGGACTGCAATGAGAGCGGCTAGGCCAAGTACTGAGCCAAACGCGAGTGCGCTGGATCGACGGGCGATGGAAGAATTTGTCATGGTCAGGTCGTTTCGACGTTTGAACTGGTGTCCCCAGCGTACATCGCTTTAAATTTTGATCTTAGAACGGCAGTAATCCGCAAGGAGAAACTTTTTCGGATTGCGAGAGCGCCGAGAAGTCTGCAGTCAGTACGGTTAGAACGTTGCCGGATCGCCTTCAGGAATCGAGTCTGTTCACGGCACTCCGTAGCGCCTTACCGAATCGCTCGATGTCGGTCGCAGTGCCCGCAGTCACGCGCAGCGTTCGATTCAGGAACTCGGTCGCGGGACGGCGGACGAAAACGCCTCGGCGTTCAATGTCTTCTGCAATTTTCCGGCAGTCTTCTCCGCCCTTACCGAGATCGATGGCGACGAAATTGGTCGCTGATGGAAGTGCCGCGAAGCCGAGGTTCTCAGCGACCTGAGCAAGCTGCTCTCGCGCCTTTGCGACTTCCGCAATGGTCCTTTTCAGATGGTCCACGTCGGCAAGCGCCGCGATCGCGCCCGCCTGCGATAAGCGCGTCACCGCAAAATGGTCGCGTACCTTGTCGAACTGCGCGATGGCGTAAGGATCGCCGATCACGTAGCCGATGCGTGCACCCGCCATGCCATAGGCTTTAGAGAAGGTGCGAAAGCGTAAGAGGTTGGGCCGGACGAGGTCGGCCGGCGGTATCGCCTCGGCCGGCGCGAAATCGCAATAGGCTTCGTCGAGAGCGACGATCGTATCGTCCGGAACGTCGGCGAGCACTGTCTGGAGCGATCCGGCGTCATGGTAGCTGCCGGTCGGATTGTCTGGATTGGTGAGGTAGAGGACCTTCGGCCGCAATTCCTGCGCCCGCTCGGTGAGTCTCTGCCAGTTCTGGCGGAAGTCCGCGGTATAGGGCACGGTTTCGATCGCCGCGCCGGCCGCGGTCGCGAAATAGCCGAAAGTCGGGTAGGCGCCGAGGCTCGTTAGCACCCTGCTGCCGGGTGCGCAGGCCACCGACAGGAGATCGCGGAGCAGTCCGTCGATCCCGACCCCGCAAATGATGTTCTTGGCGGCCAATCCATGCTTTTCCGCGAGCGCCTCGCGAAGCTCGAACTGTTCCGGATCGCCGTACATCCAGCTATCCGCCGCGACCCGCGCCATCGCCTCGATCGTCTTGGGTGACGGGCCGAACACGCTCTCATTCGCGCCGAGCCGCGTAGCGAACGCCTGCCCGTTCCGGCGCTCCAGGGTTTCTGGTCCGGTAAAGGGAGATTCGGAGGCGAGGGCGCGGATGCGCTCGTCGAAAAGGCCTGTCATGTTTGGCAGTGTCCGGTGATCGCCGACGAAAGATGCATGTGACGTCAGCCGAGGATCTCGGTCAGGCTGTCTGCAAAGCGCTGGGCGTTGCGCACGTAATGCTGAGCCGACTCCTTCAGCTTCGCGGCCGCTGTGTCGTCGAGTTCGCGAACCGCCTTGGCCGGCGATCCGACAATCAGCGAATTCGGCGGAAAGCTCTTGCCCTCGGTCACGAGCGCGTTGGCGCCGACGATCGAATTGTCGCCGATCTTCGCACCGTTGAGGATGGTCGCGCCCATGCCGATGAGGACGTTGTCGCCCAGGGTGCAGCCGTGAACGATGGCGTTGTGGCCGATCGTGCATCCCTTTCCGATGGTTAGCGGAAAGCCCATGTCGCTGTGCAGGGTGCAATTGTCCTGAATGTTCGTATCGTCGCCGATCTCCATCCATTCGTTGTCGCCCCGGATGACGGCGTTGAACCAGACGCCGACATTCCGGCCGAAGCGCACGCGACCGATCACATGGGCGCCGGGCGCGATGAAATGCGGCTCGTCGCCCGCGATGTCCGGCTTGTCGTCTTCCAGCTGGTAGATCGGCATGTGTCGGGTCTCCCTCTTCGCGTTGGCCTGCCGCCGTTTCTCCGCATCATCAAGCGCAGACGCTCGCAAAGGCAAAATCAAAAGCAACGAATGCGAGGCCAAGTTCGGCTCGTAATGGGTGAAACTGTCGATAGGGCTACTGAGATTCCAAGGCGTCCTTGGCAGGTACCCATTTTCGGTGGAAGTAACATTCGATCAACCTAACAGTCCGATAATTGCGAGGCGGTGAAATCCCGACACGAATTCCGAGGGACACAAGATGTTCGAACGCGATCTTCCGAGAATGGACGACGAAGTGATGCTTCTCCAGGCTATCGAGGCTCTACTCAGGGAAGGTTTCGACCGACGGACAATCGAAAACGCGCTGGTACGTTACGCGCCGATCGATCTCGATCTGTTTGCTGATTGCTTGGTCAAAGCCCTTGCCTCGATAAACCGAAGAAATGCCATCAGCGCAACCGCCGCCTGAGCGGACGCACTCTTTCAACAAGCGGTCAGTCTGGATTGTGATAGGTCAGGAAGCGACCCTTCCGAACGTCGAACAGATGGCCGGTCTCGGCAAGGTCCGGCAGGGCCAGCGGCACGATCTTCGCGGCGACCTCGCGGGCGGACGGCAGGGTTTCCGGATCCTCGCCCGGCATCGCCTGCGCCCGCATCTTCGTTCGCGTTGCGCCTGGATTTACGGAATTGACACGGAGTGCGGTCTTCTGCGTCTCGTTGGCCCATGATTTCGCCAGAGCTTCGACCGATGCCTTTGTCGCTGCGTAAAGAGACCAATAGGCCTTCGCCGAATGCGCGGCGCCCGAGGACATCAATATTGCTCGGCCGGCGTCCGATCGTCTCAACAGCGGATCGAACGAGCGGATCTGCCGCCAGACCGAGGTGACGTTCGTCGCCATCGTCTTTTCGAAAGTCTTTGCCTCGATATGACCGATCGGCGAAAGGACGCCGAGCATGCCGGCATTGGCGACGAAGACGTCGAGCTTGCCGTGCCGCTCGTAGATCGCCGCGCCCAGCCGGTCGATCCCCTCGAAGTCGAGAAGATCGAGCGGAACCAGGGTAGCACTGCCGCTAGCGGCCTTGATCCGGTCGTCGAGTTCTTCGAGGCCGCCCACGGTGCGCGCAACGCAATAGACATGGGCGCCTTCGCCTGCCAGCAATTCGGCGAGTTCGCAGCCGATCCCGCGCGATGCGCCGGTGACAAGCGCGATCCGTCCGTCCAGTCGTCCCGTCATGCAGTCCTTCGATGATTGTTTAGCCGAAACCGCCGAGAAGCGAGAGCTGGCGGACGTTCTCGTGTGCGTCGAGATCGGTCAGCGCCGTCGGGTAGTCGCCCGTGAAGCAGGCATCGCAATATTGCGGCTGGTGGCGGTCGCGATCGGGTTCGTCGCAGGCCCGGTAGAGGCCTTCGATCGAGATGAAGGCTAGGCTGTCGACCTTAATGAATTCGGCCATCTGCTCGACCGACATACGCGAGGCGAGCAGCTTGCCAGTCTCCGGCGTGTCGACACCGTAGAAGCAGGCGCCTGTCGTCGGCGGCGACGCAATGCGCATGTGCACTTCCGAGGCTCCGGCATCGCGCATCATCTGGACGATCTTCTGGCTCGTCGTACCGCGCACGATCGAGTCGTCGACGAGGACGATGCGCTTGCCCTCGATCATCGCGCGATTGGCGTTGTGCTTGAGCTTCACGCCCATATGCCGGATGGCGTCGCTCGGCTGGATAAAGGTGCGGCCGACATAGTGATTGCGGATGATGCCGAGTTCGAAGGCGAGATTGGCCTGTTGAGCATAGCCGATCGCGGCCGGCACGCCGGAGTCCGGGACCGGCACGACGAGATCGGCATCGATATTGCTCTCGCGGGCAAGTTCAGCACCGATATTCTTGCGTATCGTGTAGACGTTCCGCCCTTCGACAGTGGAATCTGGCCGCGCGAAATAGACGTACTCGAAGATACAGAAGCGGCTCTTGCGCTTCTGAAATGGGAACAGGCTCTCTATGCCTTCGTCGGTGACGATTACCATCTCGCCCGGCTCGATGTCGCGAACGAAATCGGCACCGATAATGTCGAGTGCACAGGTCTCTGAGGTGATTATCGGCGAACCTTCGAGATCGCCGAGAACGAGCGGGCGTATTCCAAGTGGATCGCGGACCCCAACGAGCTTTTTGGCGGACAGGCCGACGAGCGAGAAGGCACCTTCGAGACGCGACAAGGCATCGATGAGCTTGTCCTTGAAGAGGCGGGCTCCCGAAGTCGCAATGAGGTGTAGGATCGTCTCGGTGTCCGAAGTGGACGAGAAGATAGATCCCCGCCGCTGAAGTTCGCGCTGTACAGTCAGAGCGTTGGTGATGTTGCCGTTGTGGGCGACGGCAAAGCCCCCAGCGGCGAGCTCCGCGAAGAACGGCTGAACATTGCGCAGGCCTCCTCCGCCGGTCGTCGCATAGCGCGTGTGACCGATCGCGGACTCGCCGGGCAAGCGTTCGAGAACGGCCTGCTTGGTAAAGGTGTCGCCGATGAGCCCTGGATGGCGTTCGACATGGAACTGTGTCCCGTCAAAGGCCACGATTCCTGCAGCCTCCTGGCCGCGATGCTGCAAGGCGTGGAGCCCCAGGGTGACCAGTGCCGCCGCATCCGTCCGATTGTAAATGCCGAAAACGCCGCATTCTTCATGCAGCGTGTCGTCGCCGAAAGGCGTTTCGTCCATGGCGTTTCTCATTGCCTGCCGGCGCGAAAGCGGCCGGTCGATGGCCACTAGATAGACACATGCGCGACCGGATTGAAGCCGCGATCCGAGGCTCGCAGATTGGCAATACGCCAGACCGCCTCTGCCATGCAACTGACAGTCCGGTTACTCTGCGTTCTCGATGACGCCTTCCACAGACTCACCACCGCCGGCTTCAGCCGCTGGTTCCTCGCCGCCAGTCATACCGCCGATCCGCTGCATGATCGTTTGCTCCGGGTCGTCCGGCAGCGCGGCAATGAGATTCTGGCCGAGATCGTCAAGCATCGGCTTGGACGCGGCGTTGGCCACCCATTGCGGCTGGTTCTCGGGGGTCAGCCAGTTGAAGAAAAGCATCGCGACGACGACGAGAAGCAGCCCGCGTGCCGCACCGAACAGAAACCCGAGGACCCTGTCGAATGCGCCGACGCGGCTGTCGATGATGAAATCGGCGATCTTCAGCGTGATGAAGGATACCACGATGAGCGCAACAAAGAACACGATCGCAGCCGCGATCGCCATCGCGACCACTTCCGAACTCACATATTCGCTGACATAAGGGGTGGCATACTCGTAGCCGAAAAGCGCGGCCACGGCCGCCGCGACCCATGCGACGATCGACAGAACCTCGCGGGAAAAACCTCGCACCATGGCGAGAAGCGCCGAGACGAGCATGATGGCGACGAGGATCGCATCGAGAATGGTCAGGGACATCGCGGTTTTTGAGTCCGTATTCGTTGGCGAATTTGGCTTCGTGAGCCGCCCGGTGAACCGAAAAGGAAATCGCGTCGAGCGGCTCAGGCCTTTCACACCTTCCTTGCGTCAAGATCAAGACGGCATCGGGGCAGGGCGATCTCTCCCGCTTTCGTGCTCTGCAAGAGAGCCTGCGGCGATTGCAGCGACGAGTTCTCCGAGGGTTTCGATTTCGCTCAGGTTGAGGGAGCCTCGAGCAAGATCGGGAATGTTTGCCGGAATAGTGGCGCTGGAAAAGCCGAGCTTCTCCGCCTCCCGCAGGCGCTGGCCGGAATGGGCGACGGGCCGCGTCGCGCCGGATAGGCTCACTTCGCCGAAGTAGACGGAGGCCGCAGGCAGCGTGACACCCGAGAGCGAGGAGACGAGCGCCGCAGCGACCGCCATATCTGCTGCGGGCTCCGAGATGCGAAATCCACCGGCGACATTGAGGTAAACGTCGTGCTGGCCGAGCCTCACACCGCATCGCGCTTCGAGAACCGCGAGCACCATTGCGAGGCGCGGGGCATCCCAACCCAGCACCGCCCGGCGCGGTGTGCCAAGCGAGGACGGCGCCACCAGTGCTTGGATCTCGACGAGCACCGGCCGTGTGCCCTCCATGCCGGCGAAAACGGCCGCTCCAGGCGCCTTGTTGCTGCGCTCGCCCAGGAAAAGCTCCGAAGGGTTCGGGACCTCGCGAAGGCCTTTGTCCCCCATTTCAAAGACGCCGATCTCGTCGGTTGGTCCGAATCGGTTCTTTACGGTTCGAAGGATACGATAATGATGCCCACCTTCGCCTTCGAAGTAGAGTACTGCATCGACCATGTGCTCGACGACTCGCGGCCCGGCGATTTGCCCTTCCTTGGTGACGTGCCCAACCAGAATGACGGCGGCGCCCGAGGCCTTCGCGAAGCGGATCAGGGACTGGGCGCCGGTGCGGACTTGAGTGACCGTTCCGGGCGCGGATTCGGCAAGATCGCTCCAGAGAGTCTGGATGGAATCGATGATGACGAGGTCCGGTCGTCCGTTCGCAGCCAGCGTCGCCAGGATGTCCTCGACGTTGGTTTCTGCCATCAATTGAACGCTGGTATCTGCTGCGTCGAGTCTCTCGGCCCGCAAGCGCACCTGTGCCACCGCTTCCTCGCCGGAAACGTAGACCACACTGGCTCCCTTGCGCGCGAGTGCGGATGAGGCTTGCATCAATAGGGTCGATTTGCCGATGCCGGGATCGCCGCCGATAAGGATGGCCGATCCGCGGACGATTCCGCCACCGGTCGCCCGGTCGAGTTCGGCAATTCCGGATGCGATACGCGGCGCCTCTTCCTTCTCTCCTGAAAGCGGAAGCAGCTTCGACGGCGTACCGCGCCGGCGAGATCGCTGGGGGCCGCCCGCGACGCCACCCGCGGAGGATTCCTCAACGATTGTATTCCACTCGCCGCAGGCTTCGCACTTGCCCTGCCAGCGCGCGTAGACGGCACCGCAGGACTGGCAGATGAAACTGGTCTTCGCTTTGGCCATGAAAGACCCGTATTTCGGACCGGGCGCGCACCGCAAACGAATTCGGCGTCAGGCGGAGGCAAAGTTCTGTATTGGCCTGAAAATCGAAGACCTAGTCGGCTTCCATCTGCAGGATCTCGATGGCCTTCTGGATGGAACTCACATTCTGCCTCTCGATGAGAAGACGCCGCGCTGTGCGCAGCGCATGCCGTTCCAGTCGCGCACGGGTCGGGATATCCACGATCGTCTCGAAATCCTCGACATGGGAGATACCGATAATTCGACGGATCATCTTGGCGCCCGCAAAGCCGATCATGTCGGTAAAAACCGAGTCGAGATGTCGGGCAATTACCGCTTGCCGATCGATCCTGGAAAAAACGTCGGACGCGAAGAACTCGCTCTCGTGGTCCGATGCCAGATGCTGGAACCCGTCCGAAAAATGAGCCCAGACATCCGCTGCAGCACGAAGAGCCCATGAGGCGGTTTCGGTTCGATCGTCCAGCGCCGTCGCGTGTCCGGGCTGGCTGATCGCTGCAAGGAAGAGATTGCCGATCAGAGCACCGAGATCGAAGCCCATCGGACCGTGAAATGCCCATTCGGAATCGATCACCCGCGTTTCGTCTTCCGTCGCCATGATTGAGCCGGTGTGAAGATCACCGTGAATGAGGGCTTCGGCTTTCGACCGGAAGAGAAGCTTCATCGCGGCCGCCGCCTGCTTGAGATCGCCGTCGTCGCGCAATTCGGCTACGATCGCCTCGTTGCCCGGTGTCACGCGGTTGAGTACGCGATCGCCATACGGACCCGTGAAGACGACGTCTTCCGTCGTTTGGCAGAGATGCGAATTGCCGGCGAAATCTGCGGCGAGCGCTTTCTTGTCGGGTGTCGTCAGATAAAAATCGGAGGTAAAGTAGAGTGCGCGCGCGAGGAATTCGCCCATATGCCGCGCAAGGTGCGGAAATGTCCGGCCCTCGACGAACGCATGGCGGGCAACCCGAAAGTGGCGGAGGTCTTCCATGACGAGAAGGCCGAGGCTCTCGTCGTAATGGAGAAGCTCGGGCGCGAATTGTGGCGCGACCCGGCGATGGTGTCCAAGCGCCCTGGCCTCGAAAGCGATCCGAGAAACCGGAAATGGCCAGCTTTCGCCGATGACGCGGATATAGGGCAAAGCCTGCTTGACGATGATTGAAGCAGCTGGCCCTTCGAGACGATAGACAGCGTTCATATTGCCATCGCTCACCTCCTCTACACGCCATGAGGTCGGCTCGCTGCCAAGTCTTGCTGGCAGGGGTGGGATAGCAGCAATCACAGACGCGATCTCGCCTTCAGCGAGAATGCGGTATCCACACGGGGATGGAAAAGCTTTCAAAAAAGGGTCGTCCTGTATAAGGCACCACTTGCTGGTTCTGCTATCGAAGACGCATCAGCCCGTTTGAGCTCAAAACTCCAGCTTCTTAATTCTGATTTAGTTGCGAAGGGCTTCGCAAGTCCGGTGCCAAACGGGTTCCTGTCGAAACCACCGAGAGGCTGAAGTGCCCCTTGCCAAGCAGTCGTTAGGTCTACCCGGATTGTCCACGGTAGCGCCCAAAGCAAGAGCATCCCAAGTTCGGAAACTCACAATTTCGTTATATAAAGGTTAACGCAAGCTGATCAATTGCATTTCGGCGCGATTGTGTCGAAATTGAGACTGTCATTGCCTCATTCGACTTCGTTGGAGTGTGAAGGAAACCTCGCACCTTCAACTTCTCAAACATTGAGGCCATCCGACAAACGAGTGTGTTGTAAAAACCCTATTCGACGAAACGATCCAGTGCCATGGGAACGTCGCGTACTTTCGGAAAAGTTGTGAAACGAGATGCAACCATTCACGCGGTGACGACTTACCCCACCAAATCCGAACGGGCCGCGCCACGCAAATGTGGCAAAATTTACGGGGAATAAACAAACAGCATGCAAAATGCCGAAATGACAAAACAAAATGTACGGTTTCCAGTGCGCCGCACAGCCATCACGCTCCTCGCCGCTACAGGCGCTTTTGCTGTATTGACCGCGAGCTACGCGACGGCAGACCTGCCAGCGCCCGCAACCAGCGCAGTCGCGGTCGAAGGAAACCTCGCAGACTGATCAACTGCAATAAATGCGGCGCGAATTTCGAAAAAGGGGTCCGATTGGACCCCTTTTTCGTTGTGTTCGTTTTATGCACTTCTGATCACCGCCCGATAGGCAGGGTCTATGCGCCGAAGAAGCGAAAAGGACAGGGCGCTCGTATTTTCGAGCACTACGTCTCCACCTGATACCCGAGCGCCAACTGTTCCTTCGTCAGGCCCTTGAACACCTTTGAGGTGACGGGCTATTGATCCCCAACCGCTTCTATGTCCGTCGTCGAAGGGGCGGCACGTGTCTTTGGCGGCGCGTACGGATAAGGGCTAGATGGCTTCCTTCAAGAATCTCGCGCTTCTCGTGACAACAATCGGACTGTCGTTCTCGCTCGCGCTCAAACCCACAATGGCACAAGGGTGGAGTTTTGGGGGCCTGTTCGGCCAAGAGGACAGCACTCGCAAGACCGAACCCCCACCGACAATTTCAGATCAAGAGGCGATCGTCGATCCGTCACGCAGTGTGCCGGACAGCCGGTCGGAGATTACTCTGTCGTTCGCACCGCTTGTGCGGAAGAGCGCACCAGCGGTCGTCAACGTGTATGCTGCGCGCGCCGTGCCGGAACGGCTCTCACCGTTCGCTGGCGACCCGTTCTTTGGGCAATTTTTCGGTGCGCCGTCGCAGCGCGAGCCCAGGATAGAAAGTTCGCTCGGCTCGGGGGTCATCGTCGATCCAAGCGGTCTGGTGGTGACGAATAACCACGTCATCGCCGATGCGGACGAGGTGAAGATCGCCTTCGCGGACGGTCGCGAGTTCGCGACCACCATCCTTCTGAAGGACGACGATGTCGATCTAGCGGTGTTGCGGATAGCAGAATCCGAAGAGGAATTTCCGAGCGTTGACCTCGCGGACTCGGACGGGCTGGAGATCGGCGATCTTGTGCTGGCGATCGGCAATCCCTTCGGGATTGGACAAACGGTGACCAACGGCATCGTATCCGCATTGGCACGTACCAACCTCTCGCCCAGAGATCCCGGTGTCTTCATTCAGACGGACGCCGCGATCAATCCGGGCAATTCCGGTGGTGCGCTCATCGACATGCAGGGACGGCTGGTCGGTGTGAATACTGCAATCTTCTCCAAATCCGGCGGGTCGAACGGGATCGGCTTCGCGATTCCCTCCAATCTCGTCGCGAGCTTCGTGCGGGCTGCAAAGGCCGGCGGGGAGTTCAACAGACCCTATGTCGGAGCAGCCTTCGGACGCGTGACCCCAGATATTGCCAACGCCGTGGGTCTCGCGCGGCCAACCGGTGCGATCGTGCACGCGATTTCCGACGGCTCACCTGCCGAAGAGGCAGGCCTTCAGGAGGGGGACATCGTTCTGGAGGTAGGCTCTATTGCGATCTCCGATCCTGACGCGCTCGGCTATCGTTTGGCGACAGCCGGGATCGGGACGTCTACCACGCTCACCGTGTTGCGAGGCGAAGACCGCAATACACTGACGATCGCGCTTGCGGGTGCGCCCGAGGATCCGCCGCGGGATGAGCGAATCCTGGGGGGTCGAAATCCGTTCTCCGGGGCGAAGGTTTGGAATATGTCGCCGAAGGTTGCGGAAGAACTCGATCTTCCGCTGGAAACGGACGGGGTGGTTGTTGCTGATGTCGCCCGCGGATCCTACGCAGCCCGCTTCGGATTGCGGCCTCGCGACTTGATCATTGCGGTCAACGGTAATCGGGTTGATACGACATCATCGATCGAGGGCATCCTCTCTGAAAACTGGGGTGGCTACGACTTCGAGATCGAGCGTGGCGGACGTCGGCTCGTTCGGCGCGTGCGCTGAGATGGCCGATCTGTTCGGCCAGGCAGACATCCCCGAGGCGGCAAATCGAAACGAAACTGGCGGGCGTCGTGGTGCGGTGAACCCGGCAGAGCGGAGGCCACTTGCCGATCGATTGCGCCCCAGAATGCTGAGCGAAGTCGTCGGACAGGAGCATCTCACAGGGGAGGGCGGCATACTCTCTCGCATGCTTGCCGGGAAGAACCTCGGCTCGATGATCTTTTGGGGTCCCCCCGGCACCGGCAAGACGACGGTCGCGCGGTTGCTTGCAAAAGATAGCGATTACGCATTCGAACAGATTTCGGCGATCTTTACCGGTGTTGCTGACCTCAAGAAAGTCTTCGAATCGGCGCGAATGCGACGTTCCAATGGACGCCCGACGCTGCTTTTCGTCGACGAGATACACCGCTTCAATCGTGCCCAACAGGACAGTTTCCTGCCTGTAATGGAGGACGGGACAGTCGTTCTCGTTGGAGCGACGACTGAAAACCCGTCGTTCGAGCTGAACGCCGCGCTCCTATCCCGCGCGCGCGTCCTGACCTTCAAGCCACACGATACGACGAGCCTAAGCCTTCTCCTCAATCGTGCCGAGACGATCGAGGAGAAGGCGCTTCCGCTCGACGATGAAGCGCGTCAGGTTTTGCTGAGGCT
The DNA here is from genome assembly GCF_000153705.1 of Fulvimarina pelagi HTCC2506. Classification (GTDB taxonomy): domain Bacteria; phylum Pseudomonadota; class Alphaproteobacteria; order Rhizobiales; family Rhizobiaceae; genus Fulvimarina; species Fulvimarina pelagi. The sequence continues at coordinate 1,318,375 of NZ_DS022272.1, read as the reverse complement.
TGCAGACGGCGACGGCCGCGCGATTTTGAGCCTTGCCGAAGAAGTTTGGCGCGCAGCTCGAGATCGAGAAATCTTCGATTCGGCAGCGCTACAAGAAATCGTTCAGCGTCGCGCGCCCGTCTATGACAAGAGCCAGGATGGTCATTACAACCTCATTTCTGCGCTCCATAAATCCGTTCGCGGGTCAGATCCGGATGCCGCCCTCTACTGGCTATGCCGCATGCTCGATGCCGGCGAGGACCCACTTTACCTAGGGCGTCGGCTGGTTCGCATGGCGTCCGAAGACATCGGGCTTGCCGATCCGAACGCATTGCGCGTCACGCTCGCTGCGAAGGACGCATACGATTACCTAGGCTCGCCCGAAGGCGAGCTCGCTCTTGCCGAAGCGACCGTCTATCTCGCCGCCGCCCCAAAATCCAATGCCGTCTATACCGCCTACAAGCAGGCGATGCGCGCCGCCAGGGCGAACGGCTCTCTGCTTCCGCCCGCCCACATCCTCAACGCGCCGACGAAGCTGATGAAGGAGGAAGGCTACGGGTCCGGCTATCGCTACGACCACGATGAGCCGGACGCCTTCTCCGGCCAGGATTACTTTCCGGCTGGAATGAAGCGCGAAAGGTTCTACAGACCAACCGAATTCGGTGCCGAACAGCGGATTGCAGACCGCTTGGCGCGCCTCGATGATCTTCGCAAACGGCGCAACTCCGATTGATCGAGCCAGCTCGCGGATGCGGACGAGATGACTAGAACGCCCATAAAGGTTTCGTGAAGCAGGCCGTTGAATTGCTCTAAACGCTGATCTAGTGTCGCTCTAAACGATTAGTTCGCGCCTGACACTCTTTGTGCACGCGTACCTTCTCGAATGGGACGGGAACTGTCTTGCTCTGCAGGATGCCAACCGGCTTGCCTCGGCCCTCGACGAATTGCAACGAACAAGGAGAACCGCAATGTCTGTGGATCACGAGATGATCCCCGAGCAGTCGGTCACGAATTACGAAGTCGGCCAGGACAACGTCCAGAAGTTCGGTCTCGATATTCATAATCCGGTCTTCCCGATCTCTGCCGGCGTCATCATCCTTTTTGTGGCCTTTACGCTGATCTTCCCGGCCGTTGCCGGCGACTTCTTCGGCTGGCTGCGTCCCTTGCTTACTTCCACTTTCGATTGGCTCTTCCTGATTGCAGGCAACATCTTCGTGCTGTTCTGCCTAGCGCTCATCATTACACCGCTCGGCGGTGTCCGGCTTGGCGGCAAGGACGCACGGCCCGACTATGGTTACTTTGGCTGGTTCGCGATGCTCTTCGCGGCAGGTATGGGCATTGGCCTTGTTTTCTACGGCGTTTCCGAGCCGATCAGCCACTATTCGTCGGCTGTGGGTGGCATAACGACGGAAAACGGGGTGCGCACCGATTGGTCGCCGCTTGGTGGTGCCGAAGGCGAAACGCTCGAAGCACGTCGTCTCGGCATGGCTGCAACCCTCTATCACTGGGCGCTTCATCCTTGGGCGATCTATGCGATCGTCGCTCTCGGCCTCGCTTTCTTCTCCTATAATTGGGGCCTTCCGCTTACCATCCGTTCGGTTTTCTACCCGCTCCTCGGCGACCGTGTCTGGGGCTGGCCGGGCCATATCATCGACACGCTGGCAGTTTTCGCGACCATTTTCGGTCTCGCGACTTCTCTAGGCTTCGGCGCAGAACAGGCCTCGGCCGGTCTGAACTTCTTGTTCGGAATCCCCGATTCGACGATGACGAACGTAGTCCTCATCGCGGTGATCACCGCTGTCGCCCTCGTCTCTGTCATCGCGGGCCTTGATGGAGGCGTGAAGCGGCTTTCGGAAATCAACATGGTTCTTGCGTTGTTGCTGCTCGGCTTCGTTTTCCTTGCAGGCCCAACCATGGATCTGGTTCGTGGGTTCTTTGGTAATACCGCTGCCTATTTCCGCGAGATCGTGCCGCTTTCGGTGCCGTTCGGCCGCGAGGACGACAACTTCCGTCAGGGCTGGACTACTTTCTACTGGGCTTGGTGGATGAGCTGGTCACCCTTCGTCGGCATGTTCATCGCCCGGGTCTCGCGAGGCCGCACGGTTCGTGAATTCGTCACTTGCGTGCTGATCGTACCGACCATCGTTTCGATCATCTGGATGACCGTCTTCGGCGGCACAGCATTGACCCAGACGATCGGCGGCTATGCCGGCATCGCAGACGCCGAGCTTCCGGTACAACTGTTCGAGATGCTGAGCCAGATCCCGCTGTCGTCGATCACGTCCTTCATCGGTATCGTCCTCGTCATCGTGTTCTTCGTGACCTCCTCGGACTCCGGTTCGCTGGTAATCGACACGATCACGGCGGGCGGCAAGCTCGATGCTCCGACGGCCCAGCGCGTCTTCTGGGCGACCTTCGAGGGTCTGATCGCCATCGCGCTGCTCTTGGGCGGCGGGCTCGCAGCACTGCAAGCCGCGGCCGTTGCGACTGGATTCCCATTTGTGATCCTGCTTCTGATCCTGACCTTTTCTGTCGGAAAGGGGCTGATCGCGGAACGCAAGAAACCGTTCCTGCAGAATCAGGGCGCCTATCAGGCGGCTGAATAACGCTCTAGCGTACTGAGCGAAGTTTGGCCCCGGATGCCTCCGGCATTCGGGGCCGAACTCTTTCCAAAGCTCTTTATCGCAGGCGCTTGGCAATCAATGACCAATCTTCTCATCGTCATGGCCGGCGGCGGACTCGGTGCCGGTTTGCGCCACCTGTCGGGTCTTGCAGCTCTACATCTCCTTGGCCCCGGATTTCCCTGGGGTACCGCTTTCGTCAATGTTTCCGGCTCGTTCCTGATGGGCGTTCTCGTCGAACTGCTCGCGCGAAAACTGGGCATGACGGAGCAATGGCGTCTGTTCCTCGCGACCGGATTTCTCGGTGGGTTCACGACGTTCTCGTCGTTTTCGGTGGATGCAGTGAACCTGATCGACCGCGGCGCGACGGGTCTCGCGTTTCTCTATGTGACGGGTTCGGTCGTACTCGGTATCGCCGGACTGTTTGCCGGCTTGGCGGCAGCAAGGGTCCTCGCCTGATCGCGTGTCCCGCCGCCGTTGCTCGGTCGAGGCGGCATGGATAGAAGAGCGGAAAGGATCGAGGCGGCTTCCGAACGGAGCTTGTATCTCCCATCGAAATCAACGGAGCGTCCGGAACATGGCAGCAGTCGAACAGCGGCGGGTGGACGACGACGAAGCGGGCCTTCGGCTCGATCGCTGGTTCAAGCTTCATTATCCGGGTCTGGCCTTCGGACAGCTGCAGAAGCTCCTGCGCTCCGGCCAGATCAGGGTTGACGGTGGACGCGCCAAGTCGGACACGCGCGTCGCACCAGGCCAAATGGTTCGTGTGCCGCCGCTCGCCACCGATTCCAAGACATCGACGAACCATCCCCTGACCGCCAATACCATCAAAGGCCGTCCGGACGGTGACGTCCTCTCGCAGATGGTAATCTACGAGGACGAGAAGGTGATCGTCTTCAACAAGCCAGCTGGCCTCGCAGTCCAGGGCGGATCGGGCGTCGCCCGCCACGTCGACGACATGCTGGAGGCCTGGCGCAACAAAAAGGGCGAGAAGCCGCGCCTCGTCCACCGTCTCGATCGGGACACGTCCGGCATTCTCGTGGTGGCGCGAACACGCGGTGCCGCGACGGCGCTGACTAAGGCATTCCGCGAACGCGATACCAAGAAGCTATACTGGGCCGTTGTGAAAGGCGTGCCGGCGAAGAAAGAAGGCCGCATCTCGACCTATCTCAAGAAGGAGCAGACGCCGGATGGAGATCGCATGCGTATCGCCAGGCACGGCGACGAAGGCGCCGACCACGCACTATCCCATTACCGCGTGATCGATCAGGTCGCTCAGAACTTCGCCTGGCTCGAGCTTGAGCCCCATACCGGCCGCACCCATCAGCTGCGCGTTCATGCCGCCCATATCGGCCACCCAATCCTCGGCGATCCCAAATATTTTGAGCACGACACCAACTGGGAATTTCCGGGCGGCGTCCAGATGCGCCTGCACCTCCATGCGCGGCGGCTTGTGATACCCCATCCTTCCGGTGGGATGATCGATCAGATTGCGCCCCTTCCGCAGCACATGCGCCAGACTTTTAACCTCTTCGGCTTCGACGAAGCCGAACTCGAAGACTGAGTGAGACGTGGCAGCACTGAAAGCCGTTCTCTTCGATTGCGACGGGACGATTGCCGACTCAGCCGGTCTTATCTGCGACATCATGGAGCGCTGCTTCTTGGTGCATGGGCTGGAGCCGCCGGCACGCGAAGCAACTCGCTCGATAATCGGGCTCTCCTTAAACACCGCCATCGCCGCGCTCCGCCCAAGCCTGACGGCCTTCGAGGTTGCGCGTCTCGCCGATGCTTATCGTAGCGAATATCGGCTCGAGCGCAGCCGTCCGCACTTTGCTGAGCATCTCTTCGAAGGCATGGTCGAGCTCGTTCTCGATCTCGCAGCCCGCGAAAACGTCTTCGTCGGTATGGTGACCGGCAAGTCCCGGCGCGGAGTGGCCGCGCTCACTGCTTCGCATGGGCTGACGGGTGCTTTCTCAGTCGTTCGAACCGCAGATGATTGCCCCTCCAAGCCCCATCCGGCCATGGTCTTGGAATCCTGCGGCGAACTCGGACTTAAACCGGCCTCCGCAGTCGTTGTCGGCGATACGAGCTTCGACATGGAGATGGCGCGAGCAGCGGGCAGCACGGCCATCGGCGTTTCGTGGGGCTCGCACGCACCGGAGCATCTGATGCGAAGCGGCTCGCTTCAGGTTACCGAGACAGTGCAGGATCTCTCTGCGGCACTGGATCGCTGGCTGGCGCGCGAGCCCGCTAGAACCTAGCTTTCCTTCTTGAGCGAAGAACCCGAACGCAAGTCTCTATCTTTATGTCGAACAACCCCGATATCCTTCAGCGCCTGTTCGAAAATCCGAACGCCATGCGTCGCGACCTGCCCAAGCGCTTCTACGAGGAGGCGGCACTAGGCTCCGCCGAGACCGGGTATCAGGTGCTGCTCGATGGCCGGCCTGTGAAGACGCCGGCGAAGAAAGCGCTTGTCCTGCCGAACGATGAAATCTCGAACGCCATTAGGGATGAATGGGCCGCACAAGGCGAGCGCATCGATCCGGGCACCATGCCGGCCACACGGCTTGCAAACACGGTGGTGGATGCTGTCGCGCTCGACCCGAAGCCGGTTCTAGCCGAAGTGCCGCGCTATGCGGAAACCGATCTGCTGTTCTATCGCGCTGGCCATCCCGACAGCCTTGTCGAACGCCAGCGCGAACGCTGGGATCCGATTGTCGTCTGGGCATCGGAACTGCTTGAGGTACGGTTCGTCCTCACCGAAGGCGTGATGCATGTGGAGCAGTCGGCCGAGTCGCTCAAGGCCTTCGCGAAGCGCGTCTCCCCGATCCACGATCCGTGGGTGATAGCCGGCCTCCAGCAGGCGACCTCGATCTCGGGCTCGGGACTGATCGCGCTGGCGCTGTTCGAGCGCCGGCTCGGGGTCGACGAAGCCTGGGCCCTGTCACGCCTCGACGAGGACTGGAACGCCGAGCGCTGGGGCGAAGACGAAGAGGCGCAGCTCGTCAGCCGGCGGCGCAAGGCCGATTTCGAGACGGCGGCGCTGTTCATGGGCCGGTGAGAAATGGAGCGTTGGTCCTTCTTGCGCTCGCCGAAAGCATGTCTCTGACCGGGAGAAGACCTGCTCGGCGGGCTTCGGCTTGAACACGCCCGCTCTTAGATATAGCCAAAGCAAATCGAGAGATCACATCAGCCTGCGGACCGCGCCATGACCATCGTCGACACCCGTGACCCCAATCCGAAGAGCTTCATTCCCGGCGCGACCGGGGATTGGGAGATCATCATCGGCATGGAGGTGCATGCCCAGGTCCTGTCGGACAGCAAGCTCTTCTCGGGCGCCTCGACCGATTTCGGCGCGGAGGCGAACTCCCATGTCAGCCTCGTCGACGCGGCGATGCCCGGCATGCTGCCGGTCATCAACGAGGAATGCGTGCGTCAGGCGGTGCGTACGGGTCTTGGCCTCAAGGCGCAGATCAACAAACGTTCGGTCTTCGATCGGAAGAACTACTTCTACCCCGATCTGCCGCAAGGCTATCAGATCAGCCAGTTCAAGGACCCGATCGTCGGCGAGGGCACGGTGACGGTCTCCGTCGGCCCGAACAATCAGGGAGAATTCGAGGATATCGAAGTCGGCATCGAGCGGCTGCATCTCGAACAGGACGCCGGGAAGTCGATGCACGACCAGCATCCGTCCATGAGCTTCGTCGATCTAAACCGCTCGGGCGTCGCGCTGATGGAGATCGTCTCCAAGCCCGACATGCGTTCGGCGGACGAGGCGAAGGCCTATCTCACCAAGCTCCGGACGATCCTGCGCTATCTCGGCACATGCAACGGCAATATGGACGAAGGCTCCATGCGCGCGGACGTGAACGTCTCCGTCCGCCGCCCTGGCGGCCCATTTGGCACGCGCTGCGAGATCAAGAACGTCAACTCGATCCGCTTTGTCGGACAGGCGATCGAGTCGGAGGCGCGGCGCCAGATCGCGCTGATCGAGGACGGCGGCATGGTGGAGCAGGAGACTCGGCTCTTCGACCCGTCGAAGGGCGAGACCCGCGCCATGCGCAACAAGGAAGACGCGCACGACTATCGCTACTTCCCCGATCCGGATCTCCTGCCGCTCGAATTCGACCAGGCCTATATCGATGCGTTGCTCTCGGAGTTGCCCGAGTTGCCCGACGACAAGAAAAACCGCTTCATCGAAGAGGGTGGCCTTTCGACCTACGATGCGTCGATCCTCGTTTCGGAAAAGGCAATCGCCGATTTCTACGAAGAGGTCGCCAAGGGCCGCGATGCCAAGCAGGCGGCGAACTGGGTGATCAACGATCTCCTCGGTGCGCTCAACAAGGACGGCAAGAGTATAGAGGAGACACCGGTCTCGGCCGCGCAGCTTGGTGCGATCCTCGATCTTATCCGCGAGGGTACGATCTCCGGCAAGATCGCCAAGGACCTCTTCGAGATCGTCTGGAACGAGGGTGGGGATCCGAAACGGATCGTCGAAGACCGCGGCATGAAGCAGGTCACGGACACCGGGGCAATCGAGAAGGCGGTCGATGACGTGATGGCCGCGAACTCCGACAAGGTCGAGCAGGCGAAGGCGAAGCCATCGATGGCCGGCTGGTTCGTCGGTCAGGTGATGAAGGCCACCGGCGGCAAAGCCAATCCACAGGCGGTGAACGCCCTCGTCAAAGACAAGCTGGGAGTCGAGTAGTCGGCGACATGTTCTTCATCCGAACGGCGATGGAGCGCGATCTCGACGCGATCAGCGAGCTTCTTTCAGAGACTTGGCGCGCGACCTACGATCCGATTTATGGGTCGGCGCGGGTCGACGAAATAACGAAGAGCTGGCACTCGGTTGCGGCCCTGAAGCCGCGCCTCAAGCGGCCGTCGTCGGAGTTCATCGTCGGTGACGATGGGAAATCGATCGGCGGGATGGGTTTCGCTGTTTCGTCAGACGCCGATCGCGCGCTCGTGGTGCTCCACCAGCTCTACGTGCGCCCGAGCGAACAGCGTGCCGGTCTTGGATCGGAGATGTTGCTTGAGATCATGAACGCCTTCCCGGACGGGCGACGCATCCGCTGCGAGGTCGAGCCCGCCAATCTCGGCGCCGTCGCCTTCTACGAGAAGCACGGCTTCAAGCCGACTGCTACGGCGATCGCGCGGAACGCATCCAGCGACGGCGTCGAAGTGACCGTCTTCGAACGCCTTCTAGGCTGATCTCCTTATCGTCGTTCGCTGGTCCACCGGCTTCATTCGCCATCGTCCGCACCAAAGATTCGACAATCCGCCTCTCCGCGACACCTCTATTCGGTAAGGCTCGGTTTATTGACCACGCCGAACGCGATCGGGAGCGCTCGACCATGGCCTTGAAGATCTACCATGTCTTCGAACGCGGCATCGCCTATCTGCTTCTCCTTGGCATGGCCGTCGTCGTCGTCCTGGCGGTCTTCAGCTTCGCCCGCTCTCTGATAACGATCTTTACTGGCGTCGGCGATCCGTTGGAATACGGAGCCTTCCAGATCCTCTTCGACCGCGTCCTTGCGGCCGTCATCGCGTTGGAGCTCGCGCACTCGATCCAACAGATGGCGACCGGAGACCATCGTCTCGCCCAGGTTCGCACCGTCATCGTCATCGGCGTTCTCGCAGTCGTTCGGAAGCTCATTCTGCTTGAGGTAGACAGCACGTCCGGCGTCTTCCTGATGGGTCTTGCAGCGACCGTGCTCGCTCTCGGGCTTGCGCTCTTCCTCGTCAGCGTGATCGACAGGCAGGAGCATACGACGCCAAAATCTCGGGTCGATCGCCCCTGATAGGCCGCCACCGACGGGCCGGTTCGGCTGGACAAGGATCGGCATCGGCCCCATAAGTACGGCATGACGTTGACGAGCATGGGCATGGTCGCGATGAAGGAATGGCTGCTGCAGATCTTCACCTGGTGGAACGGCCAGACGATGGGCACGCGGTTCTACACATGGCGTAACGGCAAACGCGTCGGCGAGGACGAGTTCGGCAATGTCTACTATACAAATTCCGACGGCAGTCGGCGCTGGGTGATCTACAACGGTCCAGTCGAGGCGAGCGCGATCCCGACCGGTTGGCACGGATGGATCCACCATCGCGTGGACACGCCGCCTTCATCCGAAAGCTACAAGCCGCGGGAATGGGAAAAGCCGTTCCAGAAGAATCATACGGGCACGCACGAGGCCTATCGTCCGTCTGGCTCCCTCCTGCGCCCCGAAAAGGACCGCCCCCGCGTCACCGGCGAGTACGACGCCTGGACACCCTGAGCGCGCCGCCGATTTTCTGCCGGATTACTTTATTATGCGCGCTCTCGGAAACACGGCGCGGTCAATCACTGCTCGAAGGTACGGCCTCAACGAGACTGTCAGCGCTGCGCTTCGGGACCGATCGGTAGTGAGTTTGAAAATTTTGGCGACTTTTTCCGACCTGAACTCGAAGGCGTGCGCGCTGTTGACCGCCACGCTGGCCATCGCGCCTGGATTTGTCGTCGCCGATCCGGCCATGGCCCAACAGCGCCTAGAGAACCCGGTCGCCGTCTTTTCCGGTCTCGATAAGATTACCGGACGGCTGACGGACTTCGACGTCTTCATCGACGAGACCGTGCAGTTCGGCGCGCTGCAGGTGACGCCGCGGGTCTGCAAGACGAGCGCCGAGGGCGAGGCCACGCAGACGGATGCGTTCGTCGAGGTGGACGAGATCACCCTCGACCGCGAAATCCGGCGCATTTTCTCAGGCTGGATGTTCGCAGCGTCGCCCGGTCTGAACGCGGTCGAGCACCCGGTCTACGACGTGTGGCTGAAGAGCTGCAAGACCGAATCGGACGTGCCGGCGCCCTCCGAATAAAAGGTCGCGTCGGCTTCCACCGCCGTCGCCAAGAGCGCCTGATAATCTTCCCGCGGAATTTCGATGGCACCGAAGCGTTCGAGATGCTCGGTCAGGAACTGGGTATCGAGTAACGAATAACCGCCTCTGATGAGGCGCTCGCACAGAAAGGCGAGTGCGACCTTTGAGGCATCCGTTTGCCGGGAAAACATGCTTTCGCCGAAAAACGCGCCGCCCAGCGACACCCCGTAGAGCCCTCCGACTAATTCTCCGTCTCGCCACGTTTCTACGGAATGGGCGAAGCCCTCACGATAGAGGGCGATATAAAGTTCGCGAACGGTCCGGTTTATCCAGGTTTCGCTGCGATTCGGCGTAGGTTCGGCGCACCCGTCCAGAACGGCCGCGAAGGCGGTGTCGAAACGCACGTCGAAGATCTGCTTACGGATGGTCTTCTTGAGACTGCGCGGGATGTGCACGGAGCCCAGCGGAAGAATGCCGCGTTCGACGGGGTCGACCCAGAAGATGTTCGGGTCCTCGGCCGATTCGGCCATCGGAAAGATACCGCAAGCATAGGCCTTGAGAAGAATGGCGGGTGTGATCCGGTAATCCTGTCCGCCACTCTTCGCCATGTTGCGTCAGCCGACCTCACCATCGAGGAAGTGCTCGAGCCAATGAATGTCGTATTCGCCGCGCCTCACGCTATGGTTTGTTACGAGATCGCGGAAGAGCGGCAAGGTTGTCTTAATGCCGTCGAGCACAAATTCGTCGAGAGCCCTCTTCAACCGCATCATGCATTCCTCGCGCGTCCGACCGTGGACGATGAGCTTGCCGACGAGGCTGTCGTAGAAGGGCGGGATCCGATAACCGCGGTAGACTGCCGAGTCGATGCGGACGCCGAGCCCACCTGGCGCATGGTAATGGGTAATCTCACCAGGTGAGGGCACAAAGGTCCGGGGGTCCTCTGCGTTGATACGGCACTCGATCGCATGGCCCGAGAACGTCACGTCCTCTTGTTTCAGCGAAAGCCCGTCGCCGCTCGCCACCCGAATCTGCTCGTGGACGAGATCAAGGCCCGTCACCGCCTCCGTCACCGGATGCTCCACCTGAAGCCGGGTGTTCATCTCGATAAAGAAGAATTCGCCGTTCTCGTAGAGAAACTCGATCGTACCGGCACCGCGATATTGGAGACCTTTCATGGCCTCCGCACAGATCGTCCCAATTTTCTCGCGCTGCTGCGGTTTCAGGGCAGGGGAGTTGGCTTCCTCCCAAACCTTCTGGTTCCGGCGTTGCAGCGAACAGTCGCGTTCGCCGAGATGAATGGCGTTGCCCGCACCGTCTCCGAAGACCTGCACTTCGATATGGCGCGGCTTTTCGAGATATTTCTCGATATAGACCGCATCGTCACCGAACGCCGCGCCGGCTTCGGAACGGGCGGTCGCAAGGGCGTGCGGCAGCTCTTTCTCGGTCCGGGCTATTTTCATGCCGCGTCCGCCACCACCGGCCGACGCTTTCACGAGCACCGGAAATCCGATGTCCTTGGCGATTTTCATCGCCTCGCCGTCTTCGGTGACGGCACCGGGTGATCCCGGCACGACAGGGATACCAAGACGCTCGGCGGTGCGCTTTGCTTCGATCTTGTCGCCCATCGTTCGAATGTGACTAGCCGTCGGGCCGATGAAGGTCAGCTGATGGGCCTCGAGGATATCGGCAAAACGCGCATTCTCGGACAAGAACCCGTACCCTGGGTGCACCGCGTCTGCGCCGGTGATCTCGCAGGCAGCGACGATCTGCGGAATGTTCAGATAGCTGTCGCGCGCCGAGGGAGGGCCAACGCAGACACTTTCGTCCGCTAAACGTACGTGCATTGCCGCATTGTCGGCCGTCGAATGGACGGCGACTGTCGATATTCCAAGCTCTTTGCAGGCGCGCAAGACTCGGAGAGCGATCTCGCCACGATTGGCGATGAGGACCTTGGAGACCATCGTCTTTGAACCTCTCAGTCGATCACGAAGAGCGGTTCGCCGAATTCCACCGGCTGGGCGTTGTCCACAAGGATTTCGCGCACTGTGCCGGAACGGGGTGATGGAATGCTATTCATGGTCTTCATCGCTTCGATGATGCAGACCGTCTCGCCTTCTTTGACGGACTGACCGACCTCGACGAAGGGTTTCGACCCGGGCGAGGCGGCGTGATAGACCGTACCAACCATCGGTGACGTCACCGTCCCCTCGGCAGGACCGGTTTTGGACGGTGCGGCTTGAGTTTGGGCTGCGGCCGGTGCCTGCTGATGTTGCGGCGCCGCCGGGATATGCTGCGAGGTCATCGGGGGCTGTGAATAGTAGATCGGGGCAGCTTCGATCTGACGGGTCAGGCGGATGCGCAGCGAGTTCCGTTCGACCTCGATCTCGGTGAGATCGCTCTCCTTCAGGATCGCAGCTAGTTCACGAACAATCTCGGGATCCAAGCTTTTATCGCTCATCGTGTCCTATCCTGTCGCCCCGTCATACTTCATCCACTCATCATGCAAGCCTGAGAAGAAACATGGTTTCGTCAAGGCCGGCTTGGTCGAGCGGTTGCTTGCACGTTCGCGACAAGAATATCAACGTCCGGCGCGCTTCCAGGATGCATCCTGTCTAAGATTCCCACACGCGTGAACGATCCTCGCTGACATAGCATCCGTTTTCCGTGCATTTAGCGGCACATGTCAGCCTGCGCCGCAATCGACTTTGCCGCATTCGCGCATCGATGCGATAGCGTTCTTCAGACCTTCCAGCCCGACGCGTGCCTGCAGAACTTCCTCGCCAATCACGTATGAAGGCGTGCCATTGATACGTAGATCGCTAGCGAGCACCTGGATGTCCTGCAGTGCTTTCATGTTGGTTGAAGCAGCGAGGATCTCCTCAATCTTCGCTGTGTCGACGCCGAGTCCCTCGGCAACGTCAAGCGCGGATGCTTTATCGGCACCGGAGCGTTTCGAGAGCAGCGTTTCGTGAAACTCGCGATACTTTTCCGGCGCGAGATCGCGGAACGCCATGGCGACGCGTGCGGCTTCTAGTGAACCCATGCCGAGGATCGGGAACTCCTTGAGGACGAAGCGGACATTTCCGTCCTCTTCCAGAAGTGCTGTCATGTCGTCGAGCGCCTGACGGCAGTAGCCGCAATTGTAGTCGAAGAATTCGGTCACAGTGACGTCGCCGTCTGGATTCCCCAGCACCATGCCTTCGGGCGCAGAATTTAACTGCTCGCGTACCTTACCAATGGCATCAGCCTGAGCGGTCTTCTGTTCGGCATCTTGTTTCTCCTGAAGGGCGTTCATCGCTTCCACAAGAACTTCAGGATTGGCAATGAGGTAGTCGCGGACGATCGTTTCGATCTCTTGCGTCTCTGTCGCGTCGAAACTCTCTTGCGATACGGCGTATGATGTGAACATGCCGCATAGAAATGTGGCGGCAGCGATGGTCGTGATCGAACGCATGAAGCGAGGGTCCCTTGCTCGGATGAACAGCGTTGCCGAACGTAGACAACATGAGTGGCGAAATTTGAAGCGCTAATAGAACATTGGTTCCGATCTAGCGACTATCCTCACAGCCCGGCCGAGCAGCGCTTCGGTTCGTTCATCTCTGAGAGGGTTTTGAGTTCGCTGCTTGTTATGTCAATTCGGTTTGAACAAAGTATCCAATCTGAATGGGGAACCGAGTAATGCGCAAGCACGGATCGGGGCCGTCGGATCGGTCGGGCATCGAGCCGTTTCATGCCATGACTTTTCTTGCCGAGGCCAACCGCTTGAAGGCCGAGGGGGCGGACGTCCTCTCGCTCGCGGTCGGTCAGCCAGCCTCTCCCGCACCGCTTCCGGCCCGGGAAGCCGCAACTACGATGATCGGGCGTGGCGCCGTCGGCTACACCGACGCCATGGGCAGGCCCGCCCTCCGTAGCGCGCTCGCCGCGCATTACCGGCAAGCCTATGGCGTCACGATCGACCCGGCCCGGGTGATGATCACCTCCGGGGCTTCGGGCGGCTTCAACATCGCGTTCCTGGCCGCTTTCGAGGCGGGCGACAGGATCGCGATCGCCGCGCCTGGGTACCCCGCCTATCGCAACATCATGCGTGCACTCGGCATCGCGCCGGTCGAGATCGAAGTTGGTCCAAGCGACGACTACATCCTGACGAGCGATCGCTTGGAAGCGTATTTCCGGCGTGAACCGTTTCAAGGCGTCCTCATCGCAAGTCCGGCCAATCCGACCGGAACGATGACGCCGCCCGACGAGATAAGACGCATTGCTGACTTTTGCCGGACAAACGGCGTCTGGCTGATTTCCGACGAAATCTATCACCGCCTCAGTTTCGGACAGGAAGAGCGATCTGCGCTCCAGGACCTCGAGGAGGCGATCGTCGTCAACTCGTTCTCGAAATACTACTGCATGACCGGCTGGCGCATCGGCTGGATGATCCTGCCGCCGAGCCTCACCGACGCGGCAGAGAGACTGGGTCAAAACCTCTACATTTCGGCATCCGATCTCTCTCAGACGGCCGCGCTTGCCGCGCTTAGTGCCGGCGACGAACTCGACGCCGTACGCGAAAGCTATCGCCGCAATCGTTTGACTATGAGGGAGAGGCTGCCTGAAATCGGCTTCCGCACGATCGCTCCGATCGACGGTGCCTTCTATGCTTATGCTCAAATTCCTGAAGGCTTTCCTTCCGCCACGGTTTTCGCCAAGACGCTTTTGAAACAGAGCCATGTCGCAGTGACGCCGGGCACGGATTTCGACCTGCGACGCGGCGATGGTTTCGTCCGCCTCTCCTATGCAGGCGCGGAGGCCGATGTAGCCCGCGCACTGGATCGAATTGCGGACTTCGTCTCGAAAGCCTGACCGAAGCCGAGTCAACACAATCAGAAGGGGGCCGATCGAGCCGGCCCCTTTATCTCCTTCATCGCCCAATGCGCACTTTAGAAAAAGCCGCGGCTCCACCAGCCCGTACGGCGCGGCTTGGTCTCTTCCTGCTTCGGCCCGCCGTTGTCCTCGCCGGAGGTGACGACCGGTTCAGTCAAGGCAGCCTGTTTGGGCTTTTCGTCCTTTTTCTCACCGGATTCGTCGGCCGCTCCGGCGGTCGATCGCTCGTTGTCGTTGGACGGCGTATTGTCTTCGTCTCTGTCAGACGCGGGCGTACTTTCGCTCGACTCTTCGGTTGCTGCCTTTTCGGCGCTTCCGGCCTCGGCCGCTTCGCCAATCAGCGTCGCGACCGGATCGTCGAAGCGTTCGTCGGCGGTCGAAGGTGCTGCCGGATCGATAGCCGGCATTGCACCAACTCCCGTGTCCGAAGGTTCAGTGGCGCTACCGTCCGGCTCAGCGTCACTCTTCTCGGTGCTCTTCGTATCTTCGTCCGATTTCGAACCCCAGTTTGACTGTCTCCTGCGGCGGCCTTGGGAGTTCTCCTCCTCGGCGCCATCGGCGTCGTCGGACTGTTGATCGTTGTCCTGATCGCTCTCGATCTGGCCTTCGGCCTGCTTATCGTTGCCGTCCCGGTGACGGCGTCCACCGCGACGCCCGCGCCGCCGACGCCGGCGGCCGGAACTGCCGTCGCTGTCCTGACTTTCGTCATCCGAGTTGTCCACATCGTCGGACGAGGCATTTGAACTGTCGGACGCCTGCTGCTCGTTGCCGCCGTTCTCGTTGTCGTCTCCGTCTGAGCCGCCGCGGCGTCGGCGTCTGCGACGGCCTCTTCCCTTGGAGCGGCCCTCGTTATTGTCGTCGGAGCTCTCGCTATCGTCGCGGGCCTCAGAGGTACCGGTTTCCTCTTCGCTGATCTCCACGTCGGCATCTTCGTCCTCGTCCACCGCGTCTTCGGCGGCGACGGAGATTGGGCTCACGAAATTCCGAGTAATCGGCCGGCTGGCGACGCCGCCCTGTTCAATCGAAAGGTCGTTATGACCGACCGACGGGTCGGCCTCGATGAAGATTCGAAGATCGTGGTTCTGCTCGAGTTCGTCGATATGGTGACGCTTCTCGTTAAGAATGAAGAGTGCGGTCTCGGTCGGCACCTTGACGATGAGGTCACGCCCTTTGTTCTTCTGGAGGTAATCCTCGATGTGGCGGATCGCATGAAGGGCCAGCGATGAGGTCGCGCGTACCATGCCAGCGCCCTCGCACACCGGGCAGGGCCGCATTGTCGATTCCAGGACGCTCGCGCGGATGCGCTGGCGGCTCATTTCCATCAGGCCGAAATGGGAAATCTTGCCGACCTGGATGCGCGCCCGGTCGTTCTTCAGACAGTCCTTCATCTTCTTTTCGACGTTGCGGTTGTTCCGCTTCTCGTCCATGTCGATGAAGTCAACGACGATCAGGCCGGCGAGGTCGCGCAGCCGAAGCTGCCGGGCGATCTCCTCGGCCGCTTCCAGATTGGTCTGGTAGGCGGTGTTCTCGATGGACATCTCGCGCGTCGAGCGTCCTGAGTTCACGTCGATCGCAACCAGCGCCTCGGTCTGATTGATGATGATGTAGCCGCCTGATTTCAGCGTCACATGCGGCTGCAACATCTTGTCGAGCTGGGCCTCGATGCCTTGGCGGGTGAAGATCGGCGTCGCGTCGCGATAGGGCTGCACTGCCTTCGCCTGACTCGGCATCAGCATACGCATGAAATCTTTCGCTTCGCGGTAGCCGGCCTCACCGGAGACGAGGATCTGGTCGATATCCTTGTTGAAGAGGTCGCGGATCGACCGCTTGATCAAGCTGCCTTCCTCATAGACCAGCGAAGGCGCGATCGACTGGAGTGTCAAGGTCCTCACGGACTCCCAGAGCCGCATCAAATACTCGTAGTCGCGCTTGACCTCGGCCTTGGTGCGGTTCGCTCCGGCGGTGCGCAGGATGATGCCCATGCCGCGCGGCACGTCGAGCTCTTTCACCACGTCGCGCAACCGCTTGCGATCCGCCTGATTGGTGATCTTACGCGAGATGCCGCCGCCCCGCGCCGTGTTGGGCATCAGAACCGAATAGCGGCCCGCGAGGGAAAGATACGTTGTGAGTGCTGCGCCCTTGTTGCCTCGTTCTTCCTTGACGACCTGCACCAGCAGGATCTGGCGGCGCTTGATGACTTCCTGAATCTTATAGTTTTTGCGAGGTCGCGCCTGTCGGACTGGCACCTCTTCCAACGCGTCCTCGGAGCCGATTTCGTCGACCTCATCGCCGTTGTCGTCGTCTCCGTCGTTGTCGCTATCGACTTCCTTGTCGTCGCTGTCATGACGCCCACGACCACGATTGCTCGAACGCCGACCGCGCTTACGGCGTGCGCTACGCTTTGAGCGTCGACCCTCGCCATCGGATGACGCCTCTTCTTCGTCGTTTTCCCGGTCACCGGAGTCGTCGTCCTCGGACGAGTCCTCATCATCACTGTCGTCGTCGGAATCGTCATCTTCGTCGACGTTCACCGCAATTTCGCGATCGTCGTCGTCCGGAAGATCCTCATCTGCTCGGCTTTCGGCGTTGACGCTGTCGTCAGCCTCCGTTTTCGCCGCGGCATCCACATCTTCGTTCCGGCGCTCGCTATCCGCGTCGTCCGAGTCGTTCAGGTCGTCCCTGAGACCTCCTTCGGCTTCGGCGTCTTCCGACACGCTTTCGTCTGACTTGTCCTCGCGACGGGCAGCTTTCGAGCGCGATTTTCGTTTGACTTCGCGCTCTTCTTCCTCGTCCTCCTCGTCCGCCTGGCCGCGCGCCATTTCTTCGGCGAGCAAAGCTTCGCGATCGGCTTTCGGGATTTGGTAGTAATCGGGATGGATCTCGCTGAACGCCAGGAACCCGTGGCGCCCGCCGCCATACTCGATGAAGGCCGCCTGGAGCGAAGGCTCCACCCGCGTCACCTTGGCAAGGTAGATGTTTCCCTTGAGCTGCTTCTTGTGCTCGGATTCGAAATCGAATTCCTCGACGCGATTACCGCGTACGACGACGACGCGCGTCTCCTCCGGATGAGAGGAGTCGATAAGCATTTTGTTGGCCATGGAATCTCTCCAAGGCCCGGCTTCTACGATTGGCTGATCTTCTGAACGACGATGAGTGGAATCGGATAGTGAACCGGGCGGCGGAGCTTGTTGTCGTTGACGCGGCCGGCTGCAGTCGCGCGGACTGCGCGACCGGTAGGGCCGCACTCCTTGTCCGCTGCGTTGGCCGGATTGTCATCGTCACGACTTAACCCCGCAAAAATAAGGATGACCGTTTCCTGAGAAAGGGTCGATGATGTTTAGGTGCCCTCGGCGCAAAGGGTCGAGGGCTGTTGTGATCGCCGGGCGACGCATAAAGTACTCGCATCGCGCGCAACGCAAATTCCTGAAAGTCCGCAGAGCGGCTGGTGGCACTGGATGCATTCAGCATTGGAGCCCCCAAAGCTCCTCGCCAATAAGCCGACCACCTCTCTTCGAATGGTCGGCGACCGGATCCAGGGTCCGGTCTGGCGGGACTTCTCAACCCTCTTATGCCTTGGTGCGGAAAGAAACAAGACGTCAGGCTTGCGCGAGCTTCGCCACTCTGCATACGTCCTGGAGACGAGAAGCCTCGACCGATCCAAGTAGCGGCAAGTTCGTCGGTTCAGTCTCGAACGGGCGAGGTCTGCCATATTCGTCACCAATCCGTGATCTATGCGCTGCTCACTGCGAAACAAGGATATCTGGCCCCGAGGCTTTGAATGATGCTGCGGAACGGCGCTCGCGTCTGTTTGACGATTCTTGTCTTGTCGATCGTCCTGATCCTACCTGCGATAGCTGAGACGGCGATCGTGATGCGAGTCGAGTTGATGGCGGCCGAAGACGGGAAGCAGCGCGTCGTGCTCAATTTCACGACCCCGCCCGATGCGCGGCTCTTCGTTCTGCGCTCACCTGACCGAATCGCGCTCGACCTTCGAGATGCGCTGCCGGCTGGCGAGCCGATCCTGCCGGACGAAATGGGTCTCGTGGAAAGTGTGATCCACGGGGCGACCGGGCCCCACCGATACCGCTATATCTTCCACCCGAAATCGGGTGTCGAAGCTCGACTCAGCCGGGTTAGCGGGAGTGAATCCACATCGTCATACGAGATTACGTTTTCCAGAACCAATGGCGTAACGGTCGTCGCTGGCGAGCCGCGCCTTTCTCAGGAAAGCGCAGAGCCTGCGGTTGTCACAGACGGAAATGATTCCGAAACGACGATCAAACAGCAGCCTGGCTTCACCATTGTCATCGATCCGGGCCACGGAGGCGACGACAATGGTGCGATAGCCAA
Source organism: Fulvimarina pelagi HTCC2506 (assembly GCF_000153705.1). Classification (GTDB taxonomy): domain Bacteria; phylum Pseudomonadota; class Alphaproteobacteria; order Rhizobiales; family Rhizobiaceae; genus Fulvimarina; species Fulvimarina pelagi. Next base: position 1,299,698 of record NZ_DS022272.1, on the reverse strand, counting down.
GAGCGGCGTCATGGAAAAAGACATCAATCTCGCTGCCGCAAAAACCCTACGAAACGTGCTGGAAGAAAATCCCGGCATACGTGTCGTCCTGACTCGCGAGAAAGACGAATTCGTAGGCCTCATGGAACGTACCGAGATCGCCAGGCACGAGAACGCAAACCTCTTCATTTCACTGCATGCCGACAGCATCCGATATAAAGATCTCCGCGGCGCAACCATCTACACGCTGTCGGACAGAGCCTCCGACAGTCTATCGCTCGAAATTGCCGCGAATGAGAACGCGGCGGATCGTTTCGGCGGAGAGGAATATGCGAAAGAGGTGCCGGAGGTCTTCGACATTCTTGCTGACCTGACGCGCCGCGAGACGGTAAGCTATTCGGAACACTTCGCATCGTCTCTCTTGGCCAGGATGCGCAAATCCGACATCCGCTTCATCAAGAATCCAAAAAGGTCAGCCGCCTTCATCGTTCTGAAGGCGCCGGACGTGCCATCAGTCCTCGTGGAACTCGGTTTCATGTCGAACGTCGAGGATGCCAGGCTTCTGGCGGATGAAACATGGCGGACCGAGACCATGACCGTGATGGCCGAAGCGATCGTCGCGTTCTACGGCATCGGAACAGACGGTTGATTGATTCTCGCAACGCAACGTTCCTGGTGCGAAGGCGACCAAATCGCGCGACCTGAAGCGAACATCATGGCTCTGCCGCATTTTACTAGCAAATGGTGAAGTCGCACGGAAACGTGACCCGCCTGCGGGGAACTTATCTTATCCAAGGTCGGGATGGGCCGAAGCCATAAGCACTCTGTGCAGTAACCACTCGAGCGATTATGGCAGGGCGAGCTTAAGTGCCTTTGGATGAACGGATGCGGCGAAAGGCGAAAGGCGGAGCGCGCGGGGGCGCTTCGTGCCAGGAATCAGAGAATTAGGGGTATCCGGCATTTTGTAACGCCGGAGAGTGGATGAAGCACCGATGATCAGACTGATCGGCTATTTCTTCGGGATCGGGTCCGTTTTCTTTCTCATCGTAGCGGGCGGTCTCGCCTGGTATGTCGAGCGAGTGGGGCAAGATCTCCCGGACTATCAAGTTCTCGCCGACTACAAGCCCCCGGTCACCACCCGCGTTCATGCCTCAGACGGTCAGCTGATGGCGGAGTACGCGCGCGAGCGTCGGCTTTTCCTGCCCATTCAAGCGATACCCGCGCAGGTGAAGAATGCTTTCCTCGCCGCCGAGGACAAGAACTTCTACTCGCATCCTGGCGTCGACATCGAAGGTATCATTCGCGCCGTCACGGTGATTGCCCAGGGCGGGCGCATGCAGGGTGCTTCGACCATCACGCAGCAGGTCGCGAAGAATTTTCTTCTCAGCAACGAGCGTACTTTCGACCGAAAGGTCCGCGAGGCGATTCTCTCGATGCGCATCGAGCAGGCGTATTCGAAGGACAAAATCTTGGAGCTCTATCTCAACGAGATTTATCTCGGCATGGGTTCTTACGGTATCGCCGCGGCTTCGCTGGCCTATTTCGATAAGGCGGTGAACGAACTGACGGTCGAGGAGGCGGCGTATCTGGCAGCTCTCCCGAAAGCGCCTGAGAACTACAACCCCTATCGTAACCCCGAGCGGGCGATCTCGCGCCGCAACTGGGTAATCGCCCAGATGGACAGCAATGGTTTCGTCACTCCTGAAGAGGCGAACAGCGCGAAGAACGAGCCACTCGGCATCAATCCGCGCCCGACCGGCACCTATCTTGCGACCGCCGAATACTTCACCGAGGACGTTCGCCGCGAAATCGTCGATCGATACGGCATCGATGCGCTCTACGAGGGCGGCCTATCGGTTCGCACGACACTGGACCCCGAGATGCAGGGTTATGCCCGCGACGCACTGCAGAGCGCTCTGGTTGAGTTCGATACGGCGCGAGGCTTCCGCGGACCGGTGGCGAACGTCGAAATTGGGAGCGATTGGGGCGAGGCCATCGGAGAAGTCGAAGCCTTCTCGGACGTGCCCCAATGGCAACTCGCGGTCGTCCTGTCGACAGACAGTGCGAGCGCGAGCATCGGTCTGCAGCCATCTCGCGATGCGGGCGGGAAGCTTGGATCGGAACGCGAAATCGGGACGATCACGAAAGACAACATGAGCTGGGCGATGCGCCTCAACATGGAGGAGCGTAAGGGCTCGGTCGGATCGGTGTCCGAGGTGCTCAACCGTGGTGACATCGTCTATGTCCAGAAGGTCGCGGACGGTGAAGGCTGGAGATTGCGCCAGCCGCCGGAGATTCAGGGCGGGCTCGTCGCGATGGAACCGGAGACCGGTCGCGTTCGCGCCATGGTCGGCGGCTTCTCCTACGGCGAATCAGAGTTCAATCGCGCTTCGCAGGCCTATCGCCAGCCTGGCTCCTCGTTTAAACCCTTCGTCTACGCAACCGCGCTCGACAATGGCTACACACCCGCTTCGGTCATTCTCGACGCCCCGATTTCCATGCCCGACGGCAATGGCGGCTTCTGGACCCCCTCGAACTACGGTGGCGGTTCGGCGGGCCCGTCAACGCTGCGTCTTGGTATCGAGAAGAGCCGGAACCTGATGACGGTCCGCCTCGCGCGGGACATGGGCATGAAGCTCGTCGCTGAATATGCCGAACGCTTCGGCATATACGACAAGTTGGCCCCCTACCTCCCGATGTCCCTTGGTGCCGGCGAGACAACCGTGTTGCGCATGGTCGGCGCCTACTCGGTGCTCGCTAATGGCGGGCGTGCCATTGAACCGACGCTCATCGACCGGGTGCAGGACCGGTACGGCCGCACGATCTTCAAACACGACCAGCGCTTCTGTGCCGAGTGCAATGTCGCGAGCTATTCTGGCCAGGGCGAACCGGAACTCATCGACGAGCGGGATCAGGTGCTCGATCCGATGACGGCTTACCAGATCACCTCGATGATGGAAGGCGTCGTCCAGCGCGGCACCGCGACCAAGGTCAAGGAACTGGGGTTCCCGGTGGCGGGCAAAACCGGCACCACGAACGAGGAGAAGGATGTCTGGTTCGTCGGCTTTACGCCGGATCTCGTCGTCGGCGTCTATCTCGGCTACGACCAGCCGCGTCCGATGGGGCGTGGAGCGACCGGCGGCGGACTCGCGGCCCCTGTTTTTATCGACTTCATGCAAGAGGCGATGAAGGACAAGACGCCGGTCGAGTTCAAGGTGCCCGAAGGCATGGATGTCATCGCTGTCAATCGCTCGAATGGCATGCGGTCGTCTGGAGAAGGCGACGGCACGATCATGGAGGCGTTCAAGCCCGGTACGGGCCCGGCCGATAGTTACAGCGTGATTGGAATGGACGCGATCGCCTCCGACGTACGCCGCGGCGTGGTCTCGGAACAGACCCGCCAAGCGATCAGCCAGGGCGCAGGCGGTCTCTTCTAGAACCTAGCCAAGGCGTTTTCGCCTCGCTATATCGAATATCAGGACAAGGGGCGGCGCTTGCGACCGCCCTTTTCCATGCGGACGAAATGGACGGACCCGAATTCGCACCATTTCCCGTGAGATTGCAGAGCTGACGGAGGACTGCGCGTGCGCGCCGAAATCGAACACATCGTCGATGAGACCAAGCAGACTATCGGGCTGCTGAGGAGGCATCTTTGACTGGGATCAAGCTCTCAGACGCCTCGACCATCTGAACAACAAGGCCGAGGATCCATCCATTTGGGACGATCCGGCGGAGGCTCAGGCGTTGATGCGTGAGCGTCAGCATCTCGAGACCAACATCACCGCGATTCGCGAGCTCGAAAGCGCCGTCGAGGAGAACGTGGAACTCATCGCCATGGGCGAGGAGGAAGGTGACGGCGAAATCGTCTCTGAAGCTGAGGCAACTCTTAAGACGCTCCAGACGGATGCAGCCAAGCGCCAGATCGAGACCCTGCTCTCGGGCGAGGCGGACTCCAACGACACTTATATGGAAGTCCATTCCGGCGCCGGCGGCACCGAAAGCCAGGATTGGGCCTCGATGCTACAGCGCATGTACATCCGTTGGGCCGAGCGCGCGAACTTCAAGGTCGAGGTGCTGGAAGAGCAGGGCGGCGAAGAGGCCGGCATCAAGTCGACGACGCTGCTTATCAAGGGACACAACGCCTACGGCTGGGCGAAGACCGAGTCGGGTGTGCATCGGCTCGTCCGAATATCGCCCTACGACAGCCAAGCGCGGCGGCACACCTCTTTCGCTTCGGTCTGGGTCTATCCGGTTGTCGACGACACGATCGATATCGAGGTGAACGAGTCTGATGTGCGAATCGACACCTACCGCGCTTCGGGCGCCGGCGGTCAGCACGTGAACACGACAGACTCGGCCGTGCGTATCACGCACATCGCGACCGGCATCGTCGTCGCTTGTCAGCAGGAGCGCTCACAGCACAAGAACCGGGCTACGGCTTGGAATATGCTGAAGGCGCGGCTTTACGAGGCAGAACTCGAAAAGCGCGAGGCGGAAGCGAACGCGGAAGCGGCCTCGAAAACCGATATCGGCTGGGGTCATCAGATCCGATCCTACGTTCTCCAACCGTATCAGTTGGTCAAGGACTTGCGCACGGGGATTGAAAGCACTTCTCCGCAGGACGTACTCGACGGTGAACTCGACGAGTTCATGGAAGCTGCTCTCGCTCACCGCGTCGAAGGGAAGAAAGCAGCGGTCGAAGACGCAGAATGATCCGGGGGGGCAGGCGAGGGGACCTGTTCTGCGGCCGTCGCCGCCCGCCTGATACGGATCAACTCAGCCCTGCAATCTCCCGGCCAGCCCGAATAAACCGCATCGGGTCAATCGCACGACCATTGCGCCGCACTTCGTAATGAAGATGCGGTCCTGTGCTTCGGCCAGTAGAGCCGACGGTCCCGAGTTGCGCGCCACGAGGGACTTCGTCGCCGACTTCCACGTCGATCCGCGCCATGTGTCCAAATCGGGTCTTTATGCCGTTGCCGTGATCGATTTCGACGAGGTTGCCATATCCGCCGGAGCGCCCCGCGCGTACGATCGTGCCGGCGGCCGTCGAGCGGATCGGGGTCCCGGAGCGTGCTGCGTAATCGATGCCCGCATGTAGGGCTCTGCGCCTGAGGAACGGGTCGGATCGGATGCCAAACCGCGAGGACATCAGGTTGCTTGCCATCGGAGCGGCGAATGGCAACTTCTCGGAAACCCCTCTCAGGCCTTCGAGACGGTCAAGAGCGTTTTCCAACTCGTCATAGTGGGTCTCAAAACCGGCATCCTCGGGGACAGGCTCGTAAGGCCCGCCGAGAGCGGTTCTGGTATCGCGTTCGGTCTCGATACCAAAAGAAGACAGTACCGAAGCGATCTGCATTGACCGCTCGACCGCTTCGGTCGTCAACGCCTTCATGTTCGTGATCTGTTGAATTTCCGCGTAGTCGATAGCGCGACCGAAGCCGGAGAGGGCATCCGCGGAAAGGTCAAATGTAGACCGGCGAAGGGATGCCGTCTCGAACGGATCGAGGAGATTATCTTCCTGGCTTTCCCGAAGCTTCAGTCCGCGCGGGCTCACCGTTTCCGCGGTGAACGAGACCGCCTGCAGTGCCGCTTCTTGAGTATGCGGATGCTCGGCCTCCTCGTTGGCGGCTTCGAAGTCGTCAGAGGGACGTGGCGTCGGGATCGGTGTTCCGTACTTCGTGAATTCCGGAAGTATCCCGTTGTCTCGCGCGCGCTCGAAGATCGGTTCGAGACGCTCGTAGCGTTCCGCGATAATCTCTTGCTGAGTGAGGAGAGCGTCGACTTTTGTCTCCACCATCTTCTGCGCAACGAACTGTCGGCTCGTCGCTTCATCGAGCTTGTTGCGCAGGTTGGCGAGCCGCGTTTCATATGACTGGCGAAGGACTGTTTCGGTCGGCACGGCACGGGTCGGCTCACCCTGCAATCCGTAGAATGCCAAGCCGCCGATCACGAGCGCCGCTAATCCACCGAGGATGCCTCCGCGAAACAACTGGCGATGATCCAGCGTGACGTGTCGAACGTCTTCGCCCCGCGCCATTACGAAGGTGATGGGTTGTTTTCTGCGCCCGAAACTTGGACCTTGTCCTCGTGCCGCGTCCATCTGCGAAAAGCGCTCCCTGTACTCTGGCCGGGGCGTGCAAAGCTCTCTGCCGTTTTGGCTTCTCCGCCAGAACGCATAAGACGCGCTTAACGTTAATGACACCTTTCTCTAAGGGTGTCTTACGATGGTAGAACGGTATGATTCAGTGTTCGCTTTCCCTGATGATTTGCGGATCGATGCACTAATAAGCAGCGATTTGGTTGCTTCAGGCGAACAGGAATCAAACCAGAATCTAAGCGATCTATCGTGAAAGAGACGACAGCGATCGGTAAAAGGTGGGCGTCAGTCCGGCTTCGGCCCGGGCGCGATCGTTAAAGGGAGCCTTCACTTCGCCGCGGAAACAATCGCGCACGAGTTCCTGAAAGCGCTTTGCGGGGTCGATCCGATGACGGGCGCAGAGAAATCTGAACCATTTGGCGCCGATCGCGACATGCTTCTTCTCATCGCGGTAGATGATTTCGAGGATCGCTGCGGTCTCCTCATCGCCGACCTCACTGAGCTTCGCGATCATCGATGGTGTTACGTCGAGGCCGCGCGCTTCTAGTATGAGCGGAACAATGGCGAGCCGGGCAGAGAGATCGTGCGCCGTCGCCTCTACCGCCTGCCACAGTCCGTCGTGGGCCGGCATCGCACCGTAATGCGAACCAAGCGATTCCAGCCGTTTGGAGAGAAGGCCGAAATGCTTGGCTTCCTCAAGCGCGACGGTCATCCAGCCGTCGAAGAAAGAGCGCGGCACTGGCTGGTCGGCGAACCGCGCCACGATGTCGAGGGCGAGATCGATCGCGTTAAGCTCGATATGGGCAAGTGCATGGATCAGTGAGATGCGCCCTGGTTCGCTGTTTACCCAGCGGCGCTTCACGAGGCGGGGATGGACGAGTTCGGGCTTGTCCGGTCTTCCTGGCCGCGCCGGTAACCTTGGATCGTCTGGCGCATGAAGGCCGATCCGCCGTGCAAACCAGAGCCGGCAGGCGACATTTGTCAGACGGGTCTTTGCGTCGAGATCGGTCGCCGCGAGGGCTTCCACCGCCGCCCGTCTCAGTGTCCCCGGATGGCTGTTTGCGTCAGAAGACGTCATCAGGCCGAAGCGTGTGCCTTCGCCGCTTCGAGAACCGCCTCGGCATGGCCGGGCACCTTCACTTTTGGCCAAAGCTTGATGACCTTGCCCTCGGCATCGGCGAGCACAGTCGTCCTCTCGACGCCCATATATTTCTTGCCATACATGGACTTCTCGACCCACACGCCGCAGGCGTCGAGAAAAGCCTTCTCCTCGTCCGCGAGAAGCCGCACGGTCAGATCGTGCTTCTCCTTGAATTTCACATGCTTCTTCACTGGATCGGGCGAGACGCCGATCACAAGCACGCCGAGCGCCTCGAACTCGGATCTCAGACCCGAAAAGGCAATCGCCTCGGTCGTGCAGCCAGAGGTGTCGTCCTTTGGATAGAAGTAGATCACGAAAGGCGAGCCCTTGAGATCGGCTAGCGAAACGGTCGTTCCGGTCTCGTCCGGCAGAGCAAAATCTGGGAGTGCGGCACCTTCAGAGAGCGACATGGATTTCATCCTTCGTTGACTTGAAGTTTCGATTTGGTTCAGGAGGTCGAGCTTAAATCGGCTTGACCAAAGCATGCTTCTTGCGTCCGACCGAAAGCTTGATCGATCCATCGCGCGTCAGCTTCATATCGAGCTGCATGCGCTCATCCGACACCGTCTCGTCGTTCACCTTCACAGCACCGCCCTTTATATGCCTGCGTGCTTCGCCGTTAGAGCCCGCGAGCCCCGCGGCAACGAGAACGCTCAAAAGGCCGGTGCCGGTTTCAAGTTCAGCGCTCGGTACGGCGATCGAGGGCAGATTTTCCGATGCGATCCCTTCCTCGAACGTCTGCCGCGCGGTCTCGGCGGCTGCATCCGCTGCCTCACGCCCGTGCAGCATCGCGGTGACCTCCGTTGCCAGCGTCTTCTTGGCGTCGTTGATTTCCGACCCGCCGAGGTTCGCGAGCCGCGCGATCTCGTCCATGGGCATCACGGTGTAGAGCTTCAAGAAGCGCTCGACGTCGGCGTCCTCGGTGTTTCGCCAGTACTGCCAGAAATCGTAGGGGCTCTTCATGTCCGGGTTCAGCCAGACAGCGCCATCCGCGGTCTTGCCCATCTTGGCGCCGGAAGACGTCGTCAGCAGCGGCGAGGTGAGGGCGAAGAGTTCGGCCCCTTCCATGCGTCTGCCGAGATCGATGCCGTTGACGATGTTGCCCCACTGATCCGAGCCGCCCATCTGCAGCCGGCAGCCATAGCGTTTGTAGAGCTCGACGAAGTCGTAAGCCTGCAGAATCATATAGTTGAATTCGAGGAAGGAGAGCGACTGCTCCCGGTCGAGCCGTAGCTTCACCGACTCGAAGGACAGCATTCGGTTGACCGAGAAGTGCCGGCCGACATCGCGCAGGAACGCGACATAGTTGATGTCGAGCAGCCAGTCGGCATTGTTGACCATCACCGCGTCGGTCTGGCCGTCGCCCATGGTGAGGTAGTTCTCGAAACCCCGGCGAATGCCGGCGAGGTTCTCCTCGATCGTCTCCGACGTCTGGAGCTTGCGCGCCTCGTCTTTGAAGGACGGATCGCCGATCATGCCGGTTCCCCCGCCCATCAGCGCGATCGGCTTGTGGCCGGTCTTCTGCATCCAGTGCAGCATCATGATCTGAATGAGCGAGCCGACATGCAGGCTCTTCGCCGTCGGATCGAAGCCGATATAGCCGGTGACGGTCTCTGTCCGAAACAGATCGTCAAGACGCGTGTCATCCGAAGTCTGGTGGATGAAGCCGCGCTCGCTCAGCGCATGGAGAAAGTCCGACCGAAATCCGCTCATATCGTCATGCCTTGGATTGCTGTCCGGCTCTTGCAATGGACGCGCCGGTTGTTGAAGGCTCGTTTATCAGCCCTGCGGCTGAATTCCAGTGGCGGAGAGGATTTTGACGTCGAAGGACAAACGCGCATTCCGCGCGATCGGGCTAATGAGCGGGACGTCGCTCGATGGAATCGACGTCGCGTTGATTGAGACGGACGGCGAGAACCGGGTGAAGCGCGGTCCCGCGAGGACCTACGAATACGAGCATGCCATGCGCCTTCGGCTTGAGGAGGCGTTGGAATTCGGCAAGACGCTGACGGACCGGTCCGCCCGAATGGAGGCGCTCTCCGCCATCGAACTCGCGCTGACTGATCGTCATGCGGAGGTCGTCCGACGGTTCGCATCCGAAATCGGCATGGAGATTGGCGAGATCGACGTCGTTGGTTTTCATGGTCAGACCGTTCTGCATCGCCCGGAAAAGGCTCTGACGGTTCAGATTGGCGACGGAAAGCGCCTGAGTGAGACGCTCGGTCGGCCCGTCGTCTGGGACATGAGGGCGAGAGACATGGAGATAGGCGGGCAGGGCGCGCCGCTGGTGCCGGCCTATCACCGGGCGCTCGCGGCCAATCTGCCACCGGAATTAGACGCCCGCCCGGTCGCCTTCGTCAACATCGGCGGCATTTCGAACATCACCTATATCGATGGCGGGGCCGAGCCGATCGCTTTCGATTGCGGTCCGGGAAATGCGTTGATCGATCAATGGCTGCAGCGGGAGGCGGGCGTTCCCTACGATCAGAATGGCCGTATTGCCAGCGAAGGCGGCGTGATCGACGATCTCGCGCAGCGCTATCTCTCCTCCGGATTCTTCCTCAAGAGAACGCCGAAGTCACTTGATCGATTCGATTTCCCCGTTCCTATGACAGAGGACGGCGAACTCTCCGACGTGGCAAGGACGCTTTGCTATGTGACGGCCGAGGCGATTGCGCGCTCGCGCGACCATCTCCCGGAGGCGCCGAAGCTCTGGGTAATTGCAGGCGGCGGACGCCGCCATCCGTTCATCATGTCTTATCTGACCGAGGCAGTCGGCGAGGAGGCGGACGTTATCCTCGCTGAAGACTGTGGTTTCGATGGCGATGCGATGGAGGCGGAAGCCTGGGCGTATTTGGCGGTGCGCGGGCTAAAAGGCTTACCGTTCACCTTCCCGACGACCACAGGCTGCCGCGAAGCGACAAGCGGAGGGGTCATCTCAGAGCCTGAGCGGCGCGGAGACTAGCGCAGCCGCTTCAGTTTTGGATCCGAAAGTTCGCCGGCCAGGCGCTGGTCGAGATACTCCGAGCAGTTGGCAATCAGGGAGTCGGTCTGATCCTGGAAGAAGTGATTGGCGCCTTCCATCGTCTTATGAGTGATGACGATACCTTTTTGCGACTTCAGCTTGTCGACCAGAACCTGCACGTCCTTCGGTGGCGCGACGCGATCTCGATCGCCGTGGATGATAAGGCCGGACGAAGGGCAGGGTGCCAGAAACGAGAAGTCGTATGTGTTAGGCTGAGGGGCGATCGAAAAGAAGCCTTCGATCTCCGGGCGGCGCATCAGTAATTGCATGCCGATCCAGGCACCGAAAGAATAGCCGGCGACCCAAGTCTCCTTTGAGTCTGGATGAATGCTTTGAATCCAGTCGAGTGCCGAGGCAGCGTCCGAAAGTTCGCCGGAACCGTGATCGAATTCGCCTTGACTGCGCCCAATGCCGCGAAAATTGAAGCGCAGCGTCGTAAAACCGCGCTCCACGAACATGTAGAACAGCTGGTAGACGATCTGGTTGTTCATCGTCCCGCCAAAACGTGGATGGGGATGAAGAACGATCGCGATGGGCGCATTCTTTTCCTTCGCCGGCTGGTAGCGGCCTTCAAGGCGCCCGGCGGGTCCCGTGAAAATGACTTCGGGCATTCGGCTCCGTTCCGAGATCGTGTCGCAGCCTCGATGGATGGCGCGCTTCTTGACGCCTGATGCGAGGCTTCATAGATTGCAGTTTAGAATGATTCCAAACACTGCGGTGGCTTCGGCTTATCTAGTCTGTTAGGGATCGGTTTTTCAAGGAATTTGCGCGCTCGACCAAGTTCACCGAGCGCTGTGCATCACAGGGAGCTCATGGCCGGCGCGCCGACCCGCATCTATCTGGACTGTAACGCAACCTGGCCCCTTCGCCCGGAGGCGCGGGAGGCTATGGTCGCAGCATTAGATAGTGCCAACCCCTCATCGGTACATACGGAGGGTCGTGCAGCACGGGCGCTCGTCGAGGATGCTCGCAGGGCGGTCGCAGATCTCGTCGGCGCCAACCCGGGTGAGGTGACTTTCACCAGCGGCGCGAGCGAGGCAGCGAACATGGCCCTCACACCGGATTGGCTGATCGATGGGAAGCCGCGCAACCACAACGCACTCGCTGTCCTCGAGTCAGATCATTCGGTGTTCCTCGAAGGTGGGCGTTTCGAGGCTTCTAACGTGACCGCGCTCAGCGTGGACCGCGACGGTCTTCTTAGGACCGATGCTCTCTACAGATGGCTCGATGACGTTGGTGACAATGCCGCCATTCTCGCGATTGGTTTGGCCAACTCCGAGACCGGCGTTGTTCAAGACATTTGCAAGATTGCGGAGACTCTCCGTGGTCGAGATATTCGGCTCGTCGTTGACGCTGCTCAGTATGCTGGTCGTTTGCCGCTGGATTTCGACCATTGTCCCGCCGACGCAATACTTTTGTCGAGCCACAAGCTCGGCGGACCAAAAGGGATCGGCGCGATCGTCCTCAAATCGACCTCAACGCGGCCTTTCCCCTTGATACGGGGCGGTGGCCAGGAGAAAGGGCGGCGTTCCGGTACCGAACCGGTTCCCGAGATTGCTGGCTTTGGGGTGGCCGTTCGCGCAGCCAGCTTCGAGCTTCGCAACGACGATGGTCGAATGGTGCGGCTACGTGATCTGGTGGATAGATCCGTCTTGCAGCGGTCGCCAAAGACAATTGTCTTGGGAAAGGCAGTGACGCGCTTGCCGAACACCAGCGCCTATTTAACTCCGGGCTTGAAAAGCGAGACGGCTCAGATCGCGCTTGATCTCGCCGGTCTTGCTGTCTCGGCGGGCTCGGCGTGCTCTTCAGGAAAGGTCGGACGCAGTCACGTTGTGAGCACGATGGCTGCAGCCGGTCTCGATATCGATCCAGCCGATGGTGCCGTTCGGGTCAGTTTCAGCCGGGAAACGAGTGAGCCTGAGCTCATGCGCTTCGTTGATGAATACGTGAGGCTCGCAACCAAGACCGAGTCGAAGCCGCAAAATATAGACCACGCGGCTTGAAGTCGCGGCGCATGAGATCGCACGGAACACCGGGCCCCTCATTTGGTGGCCGGACCGTTCCTATCTAAATCGGTGTACCGGATATCGCTTTTCCGGTATCCGCAGGAAAGACCGTCCCCGGGCTTTGACCCCGGAGAGTATGGAGAAGAATATGCCGGCCGTTCAGGAAACGATCGACAGTGTCCGCAAGATCGACGTCGACCAGTACAAGTACGGGTTCGAGACGCTGATCGAAATGGACGTTGCGCCCAAGGGGCTTGACGAGGAAATCATCAAGCTCATCTCGGCCAAGAAAGGTGAACCGCAGTGGATGCTCGACTGGCGTTTGAAGGCTTTCGAGCGCTGGAAGACGATGGAGTCACCCGACTGGGCGCGGCTCGACTACCCGCCGATCGATTTCCAGGACATCCACTATTATGCTGCACCGAAGTCGATGTCAGGTCCGGCGTCTCTCGACGAGGTCGATCCTGAGATTCTCAGGACCTACGAGAAGCTCGGCATTCCGTTGAAGGAGCAGGAAGTGCTCGCCGGCGTCCGCAAGATGGACGAACCGAGCGAATTCGACGAGGACTCGGGTACGCCGCCGGCAGGCCAGAATGGCCAGACCCGTGTCGCTGTCGATGCGGTCTTCGATTCGGTCTCCGTAGCGACGACCTTCAAGAAGGAGCTCGAAAAGGCCGGCGTGATCTTCATGCCAATTTCCGAGGCGATCCGCGAACACCCCGAGCTCGTGCAGAAATATCTCGGCTCGGTCGTGCCGATCTCCGACAACTTCTTCGCAACGATGAATTCGGCGGTCTTCACCGACGGTTCCTTCGTATACGTGCCGAAGGGCGTTCGCTGCCCGATGGAGCTCAGCACTTATTTCCGTATCAACGAGCGGAATACCGGGCAGTTCGAGCGCACGCTGATCATTGCCGACGAGGGCTCTTACGTTTCCTATCTCGAAGGTTGCACGGCGCCCCAGCGCGATGAGAACCAGCTTCACGCGGCGGTCGTCGAACTCGTGGCCCTCGAAGGTGCCGAGATCAAATACTCGACCGTCCAGAACTGGTACCCGGGTGACAAGGAGGGCAAGGGCGGCATCTACAACTTCGTCACCAAGCGCGGCGACTGCCGCGGCGACAATTCCCGCATTTCTTGGACGCAGGTCGAGACCGGGTCGGCGATCACGTGGAAGTACCCATCCTGCATCCTCCGCGGCGACAACGCCCGCGGCGAGTTCTACTCGATCGCCGTTTCTAACGGCCGCCAGCAGATTGATAGCGGCACGAAGATGATCCACCTAGGCAAGAACACGTCGAGCCGCATCATCTCGAAGGGCATTTCTGCCGGTCATTCGAACAACACTTACCGTGGACAGGTTTCGGCACACCGCAAGGCGAAAAACGCGCGCAACTTCACTCAGTGCGATTCTTTGTTGATCGGCGAAGAGTGCGGCGCGCACACGGTGCCCTACATCGAATCGAAGAACGCGACGGCCCAGTTCGAGCACGAGGCGACCACCTCGAAGATCTCGGACGACCAACTCTTCTACTGCATGCAGCGTGGCATCCCCGAGGAGGAAGCGGTCGCCCTGATCGTCAATGGCTTCGTCAAGGACGTCATTCAGCAGTTGCCGATGGAGTTCGCGGTCGAAGCGCAAAAGCTGATCGGAATTTCGCTGGAAGGAAGCGTCGGGTGATCTCGGCCTCGAACACTTCGGCACTGCGGATCACGCGACGATTCGAGCAGATGCTCGGCGGCATCTTCTCTTCGGATCGGCTGGAGTGCTGCGATCGATGACCGATGGCACAGTCATCGTTTGGTACGCGGCCATTTGCGGCATTCTCGGCGCGGTTGCGCCGAGTCTCGGCGGAACAATGCTGAGACTGGGCATCGGAGCTCTTGTCGGGGTGGCAGCCGCAACGCTGCTTCCGTTGGTTCGCGTCAGCCTCGGGCTATAGCGGCCACTGAGCTCACGTCATGACGATGACCTAGAAAATTAGGAACTGCGCAACCTGCGCCTGATGAACGACACTGGACGGAAACACATGCTCGAAATCAAGAACCTCCATGCCCGCGTTGCCGACGAGGGGACCGAAATCCTTCGGGGGGTCGACCTGACCGTCAACGACGGCGAAATCGCCGCCATCATGGGACCAAACGGCTCTGGTAAGTCGACCCTTTCCTATATCCTTGCTGGCCGCGAGGACTACGAAGTCACCGAAGGCGACATCCTCTACAACGGTGAGTCGATCCTCGAAATGGAGCCGGACGAACGCGCGGCCTCGGGCCTCTTTCTCGCGTTCCAGTATCCGCTTGAAATCCCCGGCGTCGCGACGATGACCTTTCTCAAGACGGCGCTGAACGCCCAGCGCAAGGCGCGCGACGAGGACGAACTCACCACGCCTGAATTCATGCGTCGTGTGAAAGCCGCTGCGGGTGATCTCAAGATCAATCCCGAGATGCTGAAGAGGCCGCTGAATGTTGGATTTTCCGGCGGCGAAAAGAAGCGCGCGGAAATCCTTCAAATGGCGCTACTCGAGCCGAAGCTCTGCGTTATGGACGAGACCGATTCCGGCCTCGACATTGATGCGCTGAAGATCGTTGCCGACGGCGTCAACGCGCTGCGTTCGCCGGAGCGCTCCTTTCTCGTCATCACTCACTATCAGCGCCTTCTCGATTACATCGTGCCGGATACCGTTCACGTTCTGTCGAATGGCCGCATCGTGAAGACCGGCGACAAGGATCTCGCCTTGCAGCTCGAAAGGGAAGGCTACAGCCAGATCATCGAAGAGGCTGCGTAAACATGAGCGTTACCGAACTGCGTCCACGCACCCCCGCAGAAACCCGGCTCATTCAGCTGGCGGAAGCCCAAGGGGAGAACGAGAACGCGCGCCGACCTGCCATCGAGGCGCTGCGCCGCGAGGGCCTGCCGACCCGCAAGGTGGAGGCCTGGCATTATACAGATCTCCGTCAACTGATGGGCAAGCGTCTCGGCTCCGATGATGCCGTTGAGGCGCTTCGTGAGAGCGGTGAGACGCTGCTCGAGCCCTTGCTTCAGGGTTCCGCGGTGGTCGATCTCGACGCTCCTGAGGCGGCGCATCTGCCGAACGGCGTCACCGGTAGCGCCTCTGCGGGCGAGGCGGACTGGAAAACAACGCCGAACCGGCTCGATCGGTCGATCGATACGGTCCGCGCCATGAACGCCGCATTCGGCGCGGCTTCGGCGACCATCGATGTCGCGGCGGGTACACATCTCGACCACGCGCTGGAGCTTCGTCCTGCAACGGGGCTGAAAAGCCATGCGTTCACTACCGTCACGATCGGCGAAAAAGCGGAGGCGACGATCGTTGAACGCCTCGACGGCGGCACTACTGGTGCGCCCTCGACCGGCGTGAACATGCTCCATGTTGGGGCGGGCGCGAACGTGCTCTGGATCGTCGATCAGGAGAAGGGTCTCGATTCCAGCCATCTGGGCCAGCTTTCAGTGCGCTTGGAAGCTGACTCGGTTTTCCGGCTTTTCGTCCTGAACGCCGGCGGTGGGTTCGTGCGTTACGAGGTCCACACGGACGTCGTGGGCGAGGGCGCCGACGTCCAGATCAGGGGCGTGAATCTGCTGCATGCTGGCCAGCACGTGGACGTGACGACGACGCTGAACCATACGGTAGCCCACACCACGGCGACCGAGACTTTCCGAAACGTCGTTACTGGCGGGCACGGTGTGTTTCAAGGCATCATCAAGGTCGCGCGAGGCGCTCAAAAGACCGATGCGAAGATGGCCTGCAACTCGCTGCTTCTGTCGGACGAAGGCGATTTCTCTGCAAAGCCGGAGCTCGAAATTTTCGCCGACGACGTCCAGTGCGGTCACGGCGCGACGGCGGGCGAAATCGATGCCGATCACCTATTCTACCTCATGTCGCGCGGTATACCCGGTGATCAGGCACGTGCACTTCTGATCAAGGCTTTCGTCGCCGAAGTCGTCGAGGAGCTGGAGGTCGAGGCGATCGAGGACGCACTCGAAACGCGTATCGAGGCGTGGCTGGAAGCTAACATCCGCTAGGAAAGCGCGGCCTCTGCGCGGCCTAAGGAGAGCGATCGGGATAGGTCCAAGGCATATTGGCGCCGCTCAATTGCACCCGATCGCTGCATTGCTCTTTCCTCTCTACGGAAAGCTAGTGGAGTTAATTGACGATGAGTATAGATACGATCCCCGACGAGAGAACGCGCGACGTCGTGCGCTATGACGTCGAGGCCGTGCGTCGGGACTTTCCAATTCTATCGAAAGAAGTCTACGGCAAACCGCTCGTCTATCTCGACAATGGCGCGTCTGCCCAGAAGCCGCGGCAGGTGATCGACCGCATCACTCACGCCTATGAGAATGAATACGCCAACGTTCATCGCGGCCTGCATTTCCTCTCGAATGCGGCGACCGATGCCTATGAGGCATCGCGCGAGGCTGTGCGGCGGTTTCTGAATGCCGGCTCCAGCGACGAAGTCGTCTTCACGCGTTCGGCGACCGAGGCAATCAATCTCGTCGCCTACGGCTATGGCATGCAGGAGATCGGCGAGGGCGACGAAATCGTCCTCACCCAGGCCGAGCATCATTCCAACATCGTGCCTTGGCATTTCCTGCGGGAGAAGAAGGGCGCCAAGCTGATATGGGTGCCCGTCGAGGACGACGGGTCGATCCCCGTCGAATCCTTCGAGAAGGCCATCACGCCGCGCACTAAGCTGGTCGCGACGACCCACATGTCGAACGTTCTTGGGACCGTTGTGGACGTTGAGGCGGTTACGAGGCTCGCCCATTCAAAGGACATCCCCGTTCTTGTCGATGGAAGCCAGGGCGCCGTGCATCTGCCGGTCGATGTCGCCGATATTGGTTGCGACTGGTACGTCTTTACTGGTCACAAAGTCTACGGACCATCCGGTATCGGCGTGCTCTACGGCAAGCGCGAGATGCTGGAGCAGATGCAGCCATTCAATGGCGGCGGCGAGATGATTGTCGAAGTGACGGAGGAGGGCGTTACCTACAACGCACCGCCCCATCGCTTTGAAGCGGGCACCCCGCCGATCGTCCAGGCCATCGGGCTCGGCGCGGCTCTCGAATATGTGGATCGCGTCGGCCGCGAGGCGATTGCTGTGCACGAAGCCGAACTTGGGGCCTACGCCCATCAGCGCCTCAAGCAGATCAACTCCCTGCGCATCTACGGCGAGGCGCCCGGCAAAGGAGCGATCGTTTCCTTCGACATCGAGGGCATTCATGCCCACGATATTTCCATGGTGATTGATCGCGAGGGCATAGCCGTGCGTGCCGGCACTCACTGCGCGATGCCGCTCTTGAAGCGGTTCGGCACCACGTCCACATGTCGAGCATCCTTTGGGATGTACAACACCATGGCAGAAGTAGATAAATTGGCTGAAGCGCTCGAAAAGGCGCGCAGGTTCTTCGCCTGAGGAGCTTCAATGACAGAAGAAAACGAGACAATCGACGAGGCGGGTACCGAAGCGGCCAATGTAGCGATGGCTCAGGGCGAGTCGGCCGGCAAATCGGCGATCCCGCCTGAGGAACTCACGCGGCTCACCGACGACATCATCGGCGCGCTCAAGACCGTCTACGATCCGGAAATTCCGGCTGATATCTACGAGTTGGGTTTGATCTACAAGGTCGACATCGATGACAGCCGCGACATTGATATCGAAATGACGTTGACCGCGCCCGGTTGCCCCGTCGCGGGTGAAATGCCCATATGGGTTGAGAATGCCGTGGCGTCCGTAGACGGCGTGGGCCAGGTCAAGGTCGAAATCGTCTTCGATCCGCCTTGGACGCCGGAACGAATGAGCGAAGAGGCGCAGGTCGCCGTCGGTTGGTTCTGACCGATCGCCGTGCGATCAGATACCAGACCGTCCGGCAAGTTGCCGGAGAAAGGACCGAAATCATGGGCCGTTTCCAGGTGCTCTCCATAACGGATGCAGCGGCAAGCCGTGTCCAGGCGATCCTCGATAACGCCGCCGCCGACGCTTTAGGTGTTCGTGTGGGCGTCAAGAAGGGTGGCTGCGCGGGTATGGAATACACGGTCGAACTCGCCAAGGACCATCGCGAGAACGAGGACGTGGTCGAGAAGGACGGCGCCCGGGTCTACATTGCGCCGGAAGCCGTTCTATTCCTACTCGGCACTGAGATGGACTATGAAGAGACAGTCCTGCGCTCGGGCTTCGTCTTCAACAATCCGAACCAGACCTCCGCTTGCGGTTGCGGCGAGTCGGTCGAACTGAAAGCAGCCGATCTCAAGGTTCTTGCCGAACAGCGCGCCGGCGCCTGACGCTTTCCTGCGATGGCTCCTGGGCTTTTCGCGCTCGCGCCGATCTGGGCGCAACGGCGGTTTACATCCGCCTCTTCCGCCTCATCTGTCAATTCTGCGCCGTATGTGTTTCGCGGCGCTGAGATGTCACAGCTTGAGGGGGAGTCATGAGCAAGGTGCTGGCGGTCGGCCGATACGACGACATCAGCAATCAGGCGATCGAGGATGAGGGTTGGACCTTCCTGCCTTCGATGAAGCAAGCGATGGACCTCGACGAAGCGGCGAGAAACAAGATCGAGGCGATCGCCTATATCGGCCATCACGCCTTCGGCGGCGATCTGATGGATCTTTTCCCGAACCTCGGACTGATCGCGAACAATGGTGTCGGCTACGATGCGATCGACGTGGACGCGGCCTCTCAGCGTAACATCAAGATCACCAATACGCCGGACGTCCTTTCCGACGACGTCGCCGATCTGACGGTCGCCATGCTCCTCGCTCAGCTGCGGTCTCTCTCCAGAGCCGAACAGCACGTGCGGTCCGGTGCCTGGGATCAAAAGCAGCCCTTTCCCCTCCAGCGCAAGATGAGCGGCGGGAAGGTCGGCATCATCGGTCTCGGCAGGATCGGCCGCGAGATCGCGGACCGCTTCGCGGCCTTCAAGATGGAAATCCACTACTGGTCGCGCAAATCCAAGGACACGCCGGACAGCTGGATCTACCACGAGAACGCCCTCGACATGATGGGCGCCGTCGATTTCGCCGTCGTCGCCCTCGTCGGTGGGCCGGCGACGGAAGATTTCGTCACAAAAGAAATGATCGAGGCGCTTGGTCCTCGCGGCATTCTAGTTAACATTTCGCGTGGCACGACCGTCGACGAGAATGCGATGATCGAGGCGCTTCAAGACGGCCGTCTGGGCGGCGCCTGCCTCGATGTCTTCCGGAACGAACCGCATG
This sequence comes from Fulvimarina pelagi HTCC2506, assembly GCF_000153705.1. GTDB lineage: Bacteria > Pseudomonadota > Alphaproteobacteria > Rhizobiales > Rhizobiaceae > Fulvimarina > Fulvimarina pelagi. The sequence continues at coordinate 1,280,212 of NZ_DS022272.1, read as the reverse complement.
CGGACAAGCGGTTCTACGATATGGAGAACGTCGTCCTGCAGCCGCATCAGGCCTCGGCGACCGTGGAGACCCGTGCCGCGATGGGCAAGCTTCAGCGCGACAACGTCAAGGCCTTCATCGCGGGGCAGCCTCTTCTGACCCCGGTGAACTAACGTGGCTATCGCGTAGGAGCGGTCGAAACGAACCGGTCGGTCAGTGAGTGAACCGGCTCGACCGAGGCTCGTGCGAAGCGGTCGGTCATGTTCTCTTCCGACAAATAGTCGCCCGAAGTCCGAAAAGACTTCGGGCGATCTCCACTTCTTCGAATTGGCAAACAGGGCTGCGCCGACAGGCGAGGGCGGTCCGGATGCGGCCCGGCTAGACGAGCTTAGAAGAGGCCTTCGATCTGCCCCTGCTCATTGAGGCGAATCGATTCGGCGGCGGGTTTGCGCGGCAGGCCCGGCATGGTCATCACCGAACCGCAGACCACGACAACGAAGCCAGCCCCGGCCGACAGGCGCACCTCGCGGATCGGGATCTTGAAGCCGGTCGGCGCACCGCGCTTCGAGGCATCCGTCGAAAAAGAGTACTGGGTCTTCGCCATGCACACCGGCAGGTTGCCGTAGCCCTGTTTCTCCCAGTCCTTCAGTTGAGTGATAATCTTGGAATCCGCCTCGATCCCGTCGGCCCGGTAGATCTCGCGTGCGATAGTCTCGATCTTTTCGACCAGCCCCATCTCGTCCGGATAGAGCGGCTTGTAGGCCGACCTGCTGCTTTCGCAGACCTCGACGACCTTCTGGGCGAGTTCCGTGACACCTTCGGAGCCCTTGGCCCAGTGCTTGGCTACGATCGCGTCTTCGGCGCCTGTCTGCTTTGCGAAGTCTACAACCGCCTGAAGTTCGGCATCGGTATCCTTGATAAAATGATTGATGGCGACGACCACAGGTACATCGAACTTCTTCAGATTCTCGATATGCCGGCCGAGATTGGCGCAGCCGTCCTTCACCGCCTGGACGTTCTCCGTACCGAGATCGTCCTTGGCGACGCCACCATTCATCTTCAGCGCTCTCACGGTGGCGACCAGCACGACGGCCTTGGGATTAAGTCCGGCCTTCCGGCACTTGATGTTCAGGAACTTCTCGGCGCCAAGATCTGCGCCAAAACCGGCTTCGGTTACCACATAATCGGACAGCTTCAGCGCCGTCTTCGTCGCAATCACAGAGTTGCAGCCATGGGCGATGTTCGCGAACGGCCCGCCATGCACGAAGGCCGGATTGTTCTCCAGCGTCTGAACGAGATTGGGCTGAATCGCGTCCTTCAGGAGGACCGCCATCGCACCTTCGGCCTTGATGTCCTTCACCGTCACCGGGGTCTTGTCCCGTCGCTGGCCGATGATGATGTTGCCGAGCCGCTCCTGCAGGTCGGCGAGATCGGTAGCAAGACAGAGGATCGCCATTACCTCAGATGCGACCGTGATATCGAAACGGTCTTCACGAACAAAACCGTTGGTGACCCCGCCCAGTGAAATAGCAATATGACGCAGCGAGCGGTCATTCATGTCCATGACACGCGGCCAGGTGATCCGGCGCGAGTCGATGCCCTGCTCATTGTCGTAGTAGATATGGTTGTCGATCATCGCCGACAGGAGGTTATGCGCGGTCCCGATGGCATGAATGTCGCCGGTGAAGTGGAGGTTCATGTCCTCCATCGGTACGATCTGAGCGAGCCCGCCGCCTGCGGCGCCGCCTTTGACGCCGAAATTCGGACCGAGCGAGGCCTCACGGATGCAGATCGTCGCCTTCTTCCCGATCGCGTTGAGGCCATCGCCAAGGCCGACCGTCGTCGTCGTCTTGCCTTCGCCGGCGGGTGTCGGGTTGACCGCAGTGACGAGGATGAGATTGCCGTCGGGACGTCCTTCAAGGCTTTTGATGAAGTCTGCGGTGACTTTCGCCTTGTCGTGGCCGTAGGGCAGGAGATGGTCTCTCGGAATGGAGAGTTTTTCGCCGATCTCCTGGATCGGCTTCTTCTTTGCCGCACGGGCAATCTCGATGTCAGATTTCACGTCACTCATTCAGCACCTCCCAGGGCCATTCGATATGGCGAATGAGTAATGTTATGGGCAAGGTCGGTCGAAGGAAACAGGCGAGAGACGAGAAAGCCCCTCGGGCAACCGATTCTCACCGAACGGGTAGGTCTAACCCAGTATTCAGGCTGAAATCGCCCACCTTCTTCAAACAAAATGCTCAATCGGCACTTGTCCCCCTGAGACGATCGAAAAACTCGACATGCGGATTGTACAACCGAACTTCGTGAAGCATGAACAGAAAGTCTGACCGTCGCAGGGTGACGTGAGAAAGGGCGGCTCGAAAGAGGATCGTCGTATCGGGGGCAGCACTACTCGAATTTTCGCGACAACGCGTTTGAACGCTTGTCATCGGGGCATTCCTGTTGCTATTGAGCGTCCGCGCCCGGATGCTGGCGCGAACACCACGCTATCCCGCCATGTCCTTGAAGCTGCGGTCGTGCAGCGTCTTCGGACATTATAAGGCGAGATTCCTCGCGGAGAGGTGGCAGAGTGGTCGAATGCACCGCACTCGAAATGCGGCATACGTTAATAGCGTATCGGGGGTTCGAATCCCCCCCTCTCCGCCATCACCGTCTGCAAACGCCTGGAAAGCAATGTCGCTGACCTGCGCGATGACGCGCTTACCTTTTTCCTAGGTGCTCTCGCTTCGTGGGATTGATCTTCGATCGCGGTCCGAACAGCGGAGCGCCCGATCAAGCATGTGTTCGAAGCGTCTCTTGTCGCTGCCTTCTCGGTTAGAAGCGAACGGGAACATCATGACGAGCAGGAAGAGCAGAGATTCGTCTTCGAGGTCCGGCAACCGCGTGGTTAACCGAATCGCAGATTCTGCAACGGTGTTCATCCCACTAGATGGCTGCCGCTGTCAGCGTTGGAGAGCCCGTTGTGTGCCGAGGGACGCTTCGATGCGCTGAGTATCGTGTGGCATCCGTCTGATTTGTTGCGCCAACAAGCTGCATCTTCCAAGCCTGTGCTCGGCTCTACGGAGCTACGGAGTTTGGTGAGTCGCTATCAGCGCCCGGACCCTCGCTTGGAGAGCTACGTTTCTCGCTTGATCACGCTCCCAAGTGAGCCCGAACCTGTTGAAATCATTTGCGAGCTGCCAAAAGTGCAGCGCACGGTTCTCCAGATCCTCGATGGCTCGAGGAAGTTCCGAATCAGACAACTCAGCGGGTCCAGGTGGGAGCGAAGGCAACATGTGCAAACCATACGGCACGGTTAATTACGACGCTACGAACTATGCGAGATCATCACGTGAATGAACGGAGCTGATGAATCGGCGCAACAGTCGGACCGACTGCCGCTCATGCGATTAACTAACCCCGCTTTTTTCAGTGGAAAAACTTTGAAAGTCATGCATCTTTGCTAAAAGTTCTTCAACCATCTCGGGATAGATCATCATGTCTGAAGTCACTAAAGATTTAAGCAAAAATTCTGATCCGGATTTTCTTGAAAAAGAATTGAATAAAACTTTCAAGGACTCCGAAATCGCAGGCCGACTACCTTTCGCTGCGCGCCAGGCGGTAGGGAACGGTCATCGAAATTCTGCGTCGAGCCTCCGAACTGAGGAACCATTCAATGTGCTTCCCAAAACGATACACGGTGGCTTTCAAGGTCTGGGAAGAGATCTAGACGCTCACGCTCGAGACTGGATGAATTCGGCGCGCCTCTTGGAACAGCTGCGGCCACAGTTGGAAGCCTTTGAGATAGAAAGCGGACGGCTACAGACATTGCTTGCCAAGATTGCTCCTGAAGTCGCGGAGAATGGCAAAGCTTTGTCTAAACAAATGGACGCGGCAAAGTCCGGAGATCTCAGCGGCGAACTCGGTTCCAAGTTTACGCAAACTCTCGCGAAGCTCAACGAGCTTGAACAACTTGCAGAGGCCCTTACAGCTAATCATCTAGCTTTACGATCGATCTGGGAGCAATATGCGCGCGCCGTGCTTCAGGCCGAAGCACTCCGCAAAGGTTTTGGTTCTGTTTAACGAGTCTGTGAAGCATAGATCCCAAAGCCAAAGGAGCTGATGCGTTCAAGGTTTCTGGAAACGGAGGAACGTGTCACTGAAACCAGCTGCAGAGAGTGGAAATCAGCCAGTAAGATGGCAGAGCCGAGTGCCTTCTTTCGACATTATCGAGAGACACGCAGAACTCTAGACTCGCAGCTACAGCAGCCCGCAACCGTCGAGCCTGCGGGAACACATCATAAATGTGGTCAATCGCGCTTTGGACACTCGTGGGGAAGGCGGTACAAGCGATCTCTCGGGAGCTCGTTCGTCAGGAAAGAGGTTCCCTTTATACTGGCCGCCGGTTTGCCCCGCCCAAGACGCGCGGACCAAAAAAGTAATAATCACTTCTTAACAGAGTCTTCGCGAAAAGCCCGGCCCCTCACGGTCATCCGACTTGAACAACGGAAGTCAAAACCGGGCTTGACGCTGCACGCGCCAATCACTATTGACCCCTCAGCCGTTCGGACAGGCGTCTGAGCAGCTTTTTAACGTGTCCCGCGGACTTTTGACGAGCAGCGCCTCGTTGTGTCCTGTCGGCCGCCGGAGGGCGAGCAGAGGAGGGCGCGTTTCCTTGAGAGCCTAGCGCCTCCAAGCGTTTGGGCATGTTTGTTTGTCAAAGGAAATGCGATGACAAAGCGTACATCCGCAAAATACAAGATCGATCGCCGTATGGGCGAAAACATCTGGGGACGGCCCAAGTCTCCGGTTAACCGGCGCCAGTATGGTCCGGGTCAGCACGGCCAGCGCCGCAAGGGCAAGCTGAGCGATTTCGGCGTGCAGCTGCGCGCCAAGCAGAAGCTGAAGGGCTATTACGGCGACGTCCGCGAGAAACAGTTCCGGAAGGTCTACGAGGAAGCCGCCCGCCGCAAAGGTGACACCTCGGAGAACCTGATCGGCCTGCTCGAAAGCCGTCTCGATGCGATCGTCTACCGCGCGAAGTTCGTCCCGACGGTCTTCGCGGCTCGCCAGTTCGTGAACCACGGCCATGTCAACGTCAACGGTGTGCGCACCAACGTTCAGTCCTACCGCTGCAAGCCGGGCGACGTGATCGAGGTTCGCGAGAAGTCGAAGCAGTTGACTTCGGTTCTGGAATCCGTCGGCCTCGCCGAGCGCGATGTGCCGGATTACATTGAGGTCGACCATAATAAGATGGTCGCGACCTACCAGCGCGTTCCGGCATTGCACGACGTACCGTATCCGGTTCAGATGGAGCCTAACCTCGTCGTCGAGTTCTACTCGCGTTAATCGATTTCGATTCTTGCCGAGAAACAAGAAGGCCGTCCGAAAGGGCGGCCTTTTCTACATGAAAATGTGAAGAGCGGTCATTGTTCGCACAGTCGAGCGGAGCTTCGTAACGCACATGTTCAGCTCAGGGGGCTGGGTAGAATTCGCGGTTTCTTCGCTATCGCCGATCCGTTAAACGATCCTTCACCAAGTGAAGAGGGCAGGACGCATGTGGGATGGCGCAGATATCGAAGACGCGGACAAGCCGCTGAGTGCATATTCGTCGTCTGACGAGAACTTCCACCCTCTCTTTGCCGACGCTCCGTCTTCGATCTCATTCAAGAAACTGCGCAAAAGGCTGACCCGGGAGGTCCGCGAGACGATTACCGCAAATGCTATGGCACGTCAGGGTGCCCGTTGGCTGGTCGCCATTTCGGGCGGCAAGGATTCCTATGGCCTGCTGGCCCTTCTTCTCGACCTCAAATGGCGCGGCTTGCTTCCTGTTGACCTCCTCGCCTGCAATCTGGATCAGGGTCAGCCGAACTTTCCCAAGCACGTGCTGCCCGATTGGCTGGCGAAGAATGGCATCGCGCACCGGATCGAATATCGCGACACCTATTCCATCGTCACGGACAAATTGCCCGACAACGCGACCTACTGCTCGCTCTGCTCGCGGCTGCGCCGCGGCCATCTCTATCGCATCGCCCGGGAGGAGGGGTGCGAGGCGCTGGTCCTTGGCCATCACCGCGATGACTGTTTGGAGACCTTCTTTCTCAATCTCTTCCACGGCGGCAAACTTTCGGCGATGCCGGCAAAGCTGTTGAACTACGAAGGCGATCTGTTGGTGCTTCGCCCGCTGATCAATTCCGCGGAGGAAGACCTCGCGCGTTTCGCCGAGGCACTGGCGTTCCCAATTATTCCTTGTGATCTATGTGGCAGCCAGGACGGTCTGCAGCGGAACGTGACGAAGGCGATGCTGAACGACCTGGAAGCGCGGTTTCCGGGACGCAAGGCGGTGATGATGCGGGCGCTCGCCAATGCGCGGCCCAGCCATCTTCTCGATCCGAGCCTATTCGACTTCGCGGGGCTCGGACCGAAGACGACAGCGTGCGACAGGGAGTGATGCGACGTGGGCGACAATACGATCGATCTCGACAGTCTGACTGATATTCTGAAGCGGGCCGGTACGGAAAAGGTCATGCCGTCCTTCCGCAATCTCGGCGACGACAATATCCGCGAAAAGACCTCCGCGATCGATCTCGTAACCGATGCCGACGAAGCCGCCAAGGACTTCATTCGCAAAGAAATCGAGGCGTTTTCGTCAAGCGCGCTCTTCGTCGGCGAGGAATCCGTCGCCAAGGACAAAAGTGTACTCGACAAGATCGGTGACGCCGAGTTCGCGGTCATCGTCGATCCGATCGACGGCACAGCGAATTTTGCGGCAGGACTGCCGCTTTTCTCGATCATGGCGGCGGTCTCGGTAAAAGGCGAGGTTGTCTGCTCCGCGATCCACAATCCCGTGAGCGGCGACACGATTCGCGCCGAAAAGGGAGCGGGTGCCTCGTGGCTGCTTGCAAGTGGCGAAGTGCGAAGGGCGAAGGTCGCATGGCCCGTCGCGCTCGAGGAGACAATCGGCATAATCTCGGCGACTTATTTCGAGCCGAAAGCCCGAACCCGGCTCTATAACCGCCTCAACGAGGTTAAGGTCGTTACCAACTTCCGGAATGCGGGTCATGAATATCAAATGCTTGCGACCGGCGGCTGCCATTTCAATCTCTATTCGAAGATCATGCCTTGGGACCACGCGCCGGGCACGCTGATTGTCACAGAGGCTGGTGGGCACGTCGCTTTTTCGGACGGTGAGCCCTACAACCCGGCCCGTCGCGACGGCATTCTCGTCAGCGCATGCAGCGAACAGACATTCAGATCCGTAAATTCGAAGCTTCTGGGTGCTGAACGCGTGCCTGCGTGAAGTTTCAGCACTTGATCGACGCCTGTGATCTCTATCGTTGCGTTCGCGAGGGTAGGTTTCATCTAGAACAGGGCGAGCTTATCCCCGCCGATGCGCGAGGTCGCGGGACTGCGGTCGCCGAAGACCGTGACCGATATTGCGATCTCAGTCGCCAGACCGCCCTAGACGCTACTTAAGTCATCCCGAGATCTGCCTGCGTAGGTCTAGATTTTGCCTGACAGCATGAGGGCTGCTCACTCCGCACAAACATCGGCTCTTAAGAAAAGACAGAGGACCATTGACCGACCGGTCGCCCGACCGGACCGATCCTCGCGAAAGGTTATGGCGCTCTGCAGCCCAAATAGAATCGCGTCGATCCGATCCCGATCGAGCGAAACCGGTCCTTGTCGGTGGTGTCCGTTTACTCCGCAGGTGAGACGCTTCAAGTCAGGCTGGTCGATGCCCGACGCGATCCGGTACGGATCGTAGGGCTTAATCGGGAATGTGGTGACGACGCATATCGTGGTGTCCAATCCTTAGCTGCCCCCGCAACTGTCAGCGTGGAGCCGGCCCATCGCAGCCACTGGACATAAGGTCCGGGAAGGCGGGTTTCGTTGTCGAAGCGCAAGCCAGGAGACCGGTCGACGGAAGCGAAACCTCGAAAAGAGGACGGCGGGTCCTCGGAATGAACATCATGAAGAACATTCTCGTAGCCGCGCTCTTTGGCGTGACGGGCATGACCCCGGCTTTTGCCCATCACGCAGGCGAACAGATGCAGGCTGCCGAAGGCGTCACGGTGAGCCACGCCTACACGTTTGAAAACGCCGAGATGGCGCATTCCATGCGGGTCTATCTCACGATCACCAATGGCAGCGACGAAGCGGTCGAACTCACCGGGGCTTCGGTCGGATTTGCCGAGAATGTTCTTTTCGAAGCGCAGGCTCTAGAGAACGGGTCGCTGACGACCACTCAGCCCGAAACGATCACCGTGAACGCCGGGCAGACGCTGACGATGCAGCCGGGCGGTGCATGGATCGAGCTTGAAAGCGTTCAGCAGACCTTCGAACATGGCGAGCATTTCGATCTGACGCTGACATTCACCGGAATGGATCCGGTGCAGATCGAAGTCGAGGTCGAGGAAGCACCGGGCGCGGAGCACGATCACGATCATGACCATAGCCATGAAGACGGCGAAGTCTGAACTACAGCTGAGCTGAACGTTTGGAAGAAGCAGCAGGATGACGGCCCGGTTCTCGATGAGCCGGGCCGTTCCCATGTTGATTGGCAGCAATACGAGCGTTTGCTCTATCGAGCCGAAGCGTCGCCCATGGCGTTGCGATCGACCATTCCGGCGTCGCCATTCGCCGCGCCCTGGTGTACGTCATGCGCGCCGTCGCCGGTGCCAGAGCGCGCACCCATCGCTTCAACGGCGAGTTCCACCTCAACCTCACCGGCCTTTTCGAAGCGCAGCGTCAGAGGAACGCGGTCTTCCTCCTTCAGCGGCTCCTTCAGGCCTACAAGCATGATGTGGTAGCCGCCAGGTTCAAGCTCGACCGCCTCGCCGCCAGGTACGGTCAGGCCATCGGGCAGCTCGCGCATCGTCATGACGCCGTCCGCCATACCCATTTCATGGATCTGGACGTCCTCCGCGATCGGCGTCGAGCCGCCGAGGAGGCGATCCTCGGCGGAACCCTGGTTGTCGAGGGTCATGTAGGCGCCCCCAACGGGCGCGTTCGGCGGCGTTGCACGGGTCCAGGGATGGCCGATGGCGATGTCGCCGGCCTTGTAATCGTGGGCGAAGGCTAGTGTCGAAACGGCAAGAGTCAGGGCCGCACTCACGGCAAGAAGCATACGGGAAAACATTGGATATCTCCGAGTGAACAGGAATAAACGGCAGGACGAGACGTCCAGCCTTGTTTCGTTCAGGCGGAGAGGGCGGGAGGCCCACGCTTGTAGGCGAGACCCCGGGGCGGACCCCTCGGGCCGAGGGCGTCGATCGTAAACGGCCAAGAAGGGCCCGTACCGGTTTCAAGACGCGCAACGATCAAGCCGTCCGTGTCGAGCGATGCGGCAACGACCGATGGCGGATGACCGCAACCGATGGCACAGAAGCAGTCGGTACAACAGTCGTGGATTCCCGAGTGATCCGGCGCCCGATCCGATACAGACGTGCCCGCTTCGTGACAGAGGATGAAGGTGCCGCTTGCCTTGGCGGCATCCATGCCGGCACAGACATATGCGGCCGTAACCGCCTGCAGCACAAGCAGTTGGGCGATGACGACGATCAACGCCAAGGCAGATAGTCGGTCCGCAAGAAGTTGCCGGAGCGGGTTCATGGGGGGGCGATTAGCACAGGCATAACGGGGGCGGTAGTCGATGCTTCAAGGTTGCATCGCGATGGATGTAGAACCAGTCGACAGGGTCTCAGCGCTCTGTGAAGAGTGTTGACTTGCATCTGATCAGCACCGGCTCCATGTCGATGAATGAATTGAGATCCCGATTCGGGGCATCACCATCGAGGGTATGTCTGCGCCCAGACGTCGGCTGGATGTTGTCTTGTTTGTTTGGTGAATGCTCTTCGTTCTTTAACTTCTCTGGGAGGCGTAACATGGCCCATCCCCTCTTAAATCGCAGAACATTGCTCGTAGCGAGTGCCACCTTCGGCGGCGCCTTGGTGACGAGCGGTGCCTCCGGTCTGTTCACACCTGCGCGGGCTCAGGGGCTCGCCCCGACTCAATCAATGCGCGGTGGTTCGAACAACTATCGTCCTGGCGCGCCGATCGTCGAGCGGATCGGTAATGGTGGTTTCTGGATGTCGGGGCGCGTTCGCCGCGCCGGGGATGGTGCACCGCTCGAAGGCATCCGCATCCAGATCTGGGCGCATACGACCGAAGCCTACGAACGCGATCCGGAAAGCCACGGCGCGACGCTGACCGGTCCGGACGGCACGTTCAGGTTGGAAATGCCGCAGATCGTGCCGGCGTTCGGCCAGGCCCATGGTCATCTCGCCTATGACGATCCGGAATTCGAGACGGTCTTCCTGCGTCCCATCATGTCCAGTCCGAAGGATACGAGCCTCAGCGCCGACTTCGTCCTGCAGCCGGCCTGACGCAATGTCGTGGTCCGTCCGGGCCGTTCTCGGCTGGTCGGCGCTTGCCTTCGCCGTGGTCGGCCCAATCGCCATCGCCGCTACGAGCGAGTACCTCGCCTATCGCAGTTGGATCTATATCGCGGCGGGCTTTGCCGGAATCGCTGCGATGGCGCTTCTCCTTCTCCAACCGCTCCTCGCGGCCGGATATCTGCCGGGGCTCAGCATGCGGGACGGGCGCAAAATTCACCGCTGGGTTGGAACGACTCTCGTCGCCGCCATCATTGCCCACGTGGCGGGCCTCTGGCTGACGAGCCCGCCCGACGTTATCGATGCGCTACTATTCGACTCGCCGACCCCATTTTCCGCCTGGGGCGTCGTCGCAATGTGGGCGCTGTTTGCGGCGGCATCACTTGCTTTACTCCGTCGGAAATTGCGCATTAGCCCACCGATCTGGCGATTTGCCCACACAGCGTTGGCAACAGTTGTCGTCGTCGGAAGCGTCGTCCATGCGGTCCTGATCGAGGGCCCCATGGGGACGGTTTCGAAGTTCGTACTCTGCATCCTCGTCCTTGCTGCATTGGGCAAGGCCCTGACGGACTTGAGAAGCTGGGCAGTCTTGAGACGGATGGGAAGCAGGCTTTAGTTCTGCCATCCAGTTCAGGCCGCTCGTCAACAACCTTCGCGAAACGCCGCTGCACCGTCGGACACGAGGCAAAGAAAGCGCGCGATCTCGCGCATTTCCGCAGGAGTGAGGCCGTATCCGATTGCGCGCTAAGGCGAATGCCGTTGTTCGTCACATTCAGAACTTTAAACAAGATATAAAGCGTCATTTTTAGTTTAGAATAGATCTAATAAAAGCAAAATTTTTGAAGAAAACCCGCTTTTCTATTGACGTATAGCTCTATTTTTTATTTGACTTCGCGCATCATCAATAAGGAGGCGTTTATGCCGAAATCCATGCTCAAGTGTCTTCTAACGAGTGCAGTTGCAGTAAGCTTTTCACTACCGGCGGCCGCCCAGGAAAGTGGCGGTGAAGTCAACCTCTACTCCTCACGGCACTACGACACCGACGAGCGGCTCTATTCCGATTTCGAGGAACAGACCGGCATAACCATCAATCGTATCGAGGGTGACGCGGACGAGCTCATCGCGCGCATCGAAGCTGAGGGCGATAATTCGCCCGCTGACGTCGTTCTGACAGTGGACACCTCGCGCCTCGAGCGGGCCAAAGGTGCCGGAATACTGCAGCCAGTCGAGAGCGAAACGCTGGAAGAGCGGATTCCTGACCAGTATCAGGATACCGAAAACGAGTGGTTCGGTTTCTCGCTACGCAGCCGAATCTTCTTCTACAACAAGGACGATGTACAAAACCCGCCGCAGACTTATGCCGATCTCGCAAATGATGAGTACAAGGGCATGATCTGTATCCGCTCGTCCGGCAACGTCTACAATCAGACACTTCTCGCCTCGATCATCGAAAATCAAGGCAAAGAAGCCGCACGTGAATGGGCGCAGGGCGTCGTCGATAACTTGGCGCGCGATCCGCAAGGGGGTGATACCGACCAGCTGCGCGGATTGGTTTCCGGCGAGTGCGACATCGCTGTCTCGAACACCTACTATTTTGCGAGAGCACTTGCCAGTGATGTGGAAGGGGTGTCGAGCGGCGCCGATCAGATCGGCTGGGTATTTCCGAACCAAGATACGACCGGTGCCCATGTAAATTTGTCCGGCGGTGGCGTAGCTGCAAATTCGCCCAACCGCGAGAACGCGGTCGCCTTCCTCGAATATCTCGCCTCTGATAGCGCTCAGCAGTATTTCGCTGCCGGCAACAACGAATATCCGGTGGTCGAAGGCGTCGAGACAACGGAAGCTGTCGACGAACTCGGCGAGTTCAAGGCCGACGAGGTCGACCTTTCCGCGGTGGCCAAAAACCTGCCGACTGCGCAGCAGATCTTCAACGAAGTCGGCTGGGAATAAGCTAACGGCGTCCGGGCCTTAAAATGGCTCGGGCGCCTTCGCGCGACAGCAGCAAATCGCAGCGGCGTGGTATCGCTTCAGGCTTGCGGTAAGTCCAATCTGCGCAAGCCTGTTCGAGGAACGCGTTTCCAACTGAAATCCCACGCTCGCGGGTTTGCAAGTCGAGCGTCTTCAAGAACCTAGTGGCATTTCCGCTACCACCTGCAGGTGCGCGGCCGGTCTTGCAGGAATTTGGTTCCTCGCGCCTTCAGACTATGCCGCACGGCGATGGTGCATACGGTCTGAACGCTTTGGCCGGACTACCGCGCCCTGATTTTTCGGATCAGTAAGATCACCGGCAGGAGCCCCATAACGGCGATGACGAGGCTCGGCGCTGCTGCGCCGTCGAGCCGTTCATCCGCCGCCAAGCGATGCGCCTGAACGGCGAGCGTGTCGAAGTTGAAGGGTCTCAAGATCAACGTCGCCGGCAGCTCCTTCAGGGTATCGATGAAGACGATTAAGACGGCGGTCAGCAGACTCGGCGCCATGATCGGCAGATGCACACGAGCAAGTACGGTGTACGGACCTTTGCCAAGTGTTCTCGCCACCGATCCGACATTGGGACTCATGCCGGCCTCACCGCCTTCGTAAGCACCAAGCGCGGCCGCCAGGAAGCGGATCATGTAGGCAGCGACCATCAGCCAGATCGATCCGGTAATCAGAAGCCCCGTGGAGATACCAAAGCGAGCCTCCATGAAGACGTCGAGCGCGTTGTCGAACGCAGCAAAAGGCACAAGAAGCCCGACGGCGATGACGCCGCCGGGGACAGCGTAGCCAATCCGGCCGATCTGTAGGAGCGCGCTGCCGAGCAGACCGTCGCGCAATCGGTCGTAAGCTCCGATCGCGATCGCCGCGCTCACCGTGACGAGCGCAGCGATACCGGCCAGAGTGAATGAATTCCTGACGAACCCGAGATAGCGCTCGCTTAAGATCGACTGGCTGGACCCCGTCGCCATGACGAGAAGAGCAAACGCAGGAAGAACGGCGCCAAGGAGAACCGGGATCATGCAGACGAATGTCGCGATCCAGGCGGAACCTCCTTGCAGTTGTGATCGAGGAAGCGGTGTCGATCCGGATTCGAAACGCGCACCGCCGCGTGTCCGCCTTTCGAGCACAGCCAGGAAAAGAGCGAAGACAAGAAGGCTGAATGCGAGTTGCGCAGCCGCGGCGCGGTCGGCCATGCTGAACCAGCTCTGATATATCCCATATGCAAGGCTCTGGACGCCGAAATAGGCGACCGTCCCGTAGTCAGCGATTGTTTCCATACAAGCGAGAAGCACACCGGCCGCTATCGCCGGGCGGGCCATCGGCAAAGAAATTCTCAGAAAGGCGCTCCAGGGTCCGTGTCCGAGCGTCCGTGCGGTGCTGTAGGCTCGCGCTCCCTGCGAGATGAAGGCTGCCCGAGCAAGAAGATAGACGTAAGGGTAGAGAACAAACGTCAGCATCGTCGCCGCGCCTCCCGGCGATCTGATCTCTGGAAACCAGTAGTCCCTTGCCCCCCAGCCTGTTACGTCCCGTAGAACAGTCTGGATAAGGCCAGGATGGTCGAGAAGATCGGTATAGGCGTAGGCGAGAACGTAGGCCGGAAAGGCCAGCGGCAGGACGAGCGCAACTTCCAGAAGCCGTCGTCCAGGAAATTCATAAGACGTGACCAGCCAAGCCGATCCCGCTCCCATCAGGAAGGTACCGAGAGCAACGCTCACCGTCAGGAAAAGGGTCGTCGCGATATATCGCGGCAGGACTGTTTCCCATAGATGGCCGAGGATATCGAAATTGCCGTCCAACGCGGCGAAGACGACGGCAACAAGGGGCAACATCACGATCAACGCGATCCCGGATGTCACGCATGTCAGGCCAAGCAGGCGATGTTCGGACGATGGGCGCGGCATTAGGCTGCGAGGAAGGCTTTCATGATCCGCGTATTGCCTCGTTGCCGTGAAGCGAAAGCGGGATTGTGGAAGAATCGCGAACGGACAAGACTTTCGGCGGAACGCCCTAGACGACCGTCGGTCCATTCATGGCTATTGTCGGCTATGCGTAACCAAGCACGATGTCAAATAGAAACATGCTTTTTAGAACGGTTCTATTGTCCTTCATCGGTCTTTGATTTTCGCAACAACTGATATGTCCGTCGCCTCTTGAAAGAAGAGCTTATGAGAAGAATAAACTCGACCTTGAGAAACTTGGAAACGCAACGAGGTCCGGCCAGTCAGGACTACTGGCCGAGCGGAGAATAAATCAGCTTACCTTTGTTGATCGGCGCCCGAATTGTCCTGCAGAGAAGTCGATGAGATCGTCGAGTTCGTCGGTTATGTGGAATCGTTCACGGTTGCGCAGGGCAGGGGGATCTGTCCTGAAAAGGCTCTCAACGGACACTCGGTCGCAAATCCATGCGTCGAAATGCAGATGTGTGCGTAGGGAGCAATCCGCAGAACGTCGCGAGCGACACCGCGTAAGTCGGTGCAGGAAATCGATGCGCGATGGAGATATGGTGGGTGATATAGGGCTCGAACCTATGACCCGCTGATTAAGAGTCAGCTGCTCTACCAACTGAGCTAATCACCCACGCCGAAGCGCTATGGCCGCTTCGTGCACCGCATATAAGGGGACAGTCTGATTGTGTCCACCCGGTTTCAGCGGACGTCGGTCGATAAATGCAAGACCTCAATCCTGCCAAGGAAGGTTGCGTAGGACTGCCAGTGGGAACATCTGCGGGCGAATTTTCGCAATGCTGGTCGAGATTGGCAGAGGCTTGGCCTGTTCGACCGGTTCGATCGGGGACACTGATGAGGCAGCCGATCTCGCGGGGCGTTCGCTTCCAGCTCGTTCGGAATCCTCTTCGGGGATGTCGGCATAGCGGATGCCGGCGAACATAGTTCGGCGATAGATCAGCCGGGCAGGGCGGGGCGCTTCCTCGCTAATCTTGATGGTGAATTCCTTCGGCATGTGCACCGATTCGGCAAGCGTCAGAAGGGCGCCTGTCGCCGAGACGTTCCGCACGACGCAGTCGAAGGTCGAGAAGCCGTTGTTGAAGATGATTTTTGCTCGTTTGAGAACGCGCATGCGCGGCGCGAACCGTCGCTCCGATCCGTCGGCTTCTTTTTCGGGAAGTGCCATCGTCTAATCGTCCCAGGGCTTCTCAAGTCTCTGGGATTTTCGGCGAGACTGGTTACGACGCCGTAAACGGCTTCGCCAGAGCAGTTCAACTCATCTGTTTCGAGCGCCATCGTGAAGGATCGGTTTCGCAGATCGATCGATTTCCCATCGAACAAAGGCCGCGGGTTGCCCCCGCGGCCTCATGTGGTCGGATCCTAGTTGCGTTCCCTGTCGACCAGGGCATTCGACTTGATCCACGGCATCATGCCGCGCAACTTCTCGCCGACTTCTTCGATCTGGTGCCGGTCGTGCATGCGACGCGTGCTCTTGAAGCGCGCCGCGCCGGAGTGCCATTCCTGCATCCACTCGGAGGTGAAGCGGCCGGTCTGGATGTCCGTGAGAACGCGCTTCATCTCAGCCTTGGTCTCGGCGGTGATGATGCGCGGTCCCGAGACATACTCACCCCATTCGGCCGTGTTCGAGATCGAGTAGTTCATGTTGGCGATGCCGCCCTCGTAGATGAGGTCGACGATCAGCTTCACCTCGTGGAGGCATTCGAAATAGGCCATCTCAGGCGCATAGCCGCCTTCGACCAGCGTCTCGAAACCGGCGCGGATGAGCTCGACAAGACCGCCGCAAAGGACGACCTGCTCGCCGAAGAGATCGGTCTCGCATTCTTCCTGGAACGTCGTCTCGATGATGCCCGACCGGCCGCCGCCGACGCCGCAGGCATAAGACAGGGCAAGATCGAGCGCATTGCCGGAGGCGTCCTGGTGCACGGCGACCAGGCAGGGCACCCCACCGCCGCGCTGATATTCGGAGCGGACCGTGTGCCCGGGCCCCTTCGGCGCGATCATCACGACGTCGATGGATGCGGGCGCTTCGATCAGCCCGAAATGAACATTGAGACCGTGGGCGAAGGCGATCGCCGCGCCGTCGCGGATATTGTCCTTGATCTCGGCGTTCCAGATCCCGGCCTGTAGCTCGTCCGGCGTCGCCATCATCATCAGGTCGGCCCATTTCGCCGCGTCAGCCACCGAGAGAACCTCGAGACCGTCCGCTTCCACCTTCTTGGCGGTTGCCGAGCCTGGGCGTAGGGCGACCTTGATCTCGCCGCAGCCGGAGTCCTTCAGGTTCAGCGCATGGGCGCGCCCCTGCGAGCCGTAGCCGACGACGACGACCTTTTTGCCCTTGACGAGATTGAGATCGGCGTCGCGATCGTAATAGACGCGCATATAGTTTCCTTCCGTTTCATTTGGCCGGGGAGGGGTGTCCGCCCGGCCGTCGGTTAAGACCCGAAGAGGGTCATGAAGCGCCGGGCGGCCTGCTCAGCGGCCCGGTCGATGTCGAATGTTCCGCCGGCCTCATCGCCCAGTAGCATGCGGATTTGCAAGTCGCCGACGACCAGCCCGAAAAAGGCTGAGAACGCATCACTCTCGCTGGGATAGGCGATCAGCCCGCTCGCCCGCCCAGCGACGAAAAGCGGCGCGATGCGCCGAGCCATCTCCACCGGTCCGTTGCGCAGCACGATCGCGCCGAGGTCCAGAGTCTCGGACCCCGCCTCGGCGATCGCCAGCCGGTTGAGTGCGATCGAAGTCGGGCCAGTCAGCACACTCAGCCAGTCGGAGGCAAAACGGGTGAGGGCGGCGAGCAAGAATTCGCTGTTGATCGGCCCGTTCGGTAGGTCGATGCCGCGCACCTTGGCAGCCTGCCAACGAACTGTCGCGATCAAAAGCCCATCCCGATCGCCGAACCAGCGATAGAGCGTCTCCTTGGAACAGGATGCCGCCCGCGCGACCGCGATCATCGACAGCGGCCGCTGGCCCTTGACGATAAGCTCCAGAACCGCTTCCAGCACATCCCGCTGACGGTCGGTCAGGGGCTCGACTATCCCGTCATTCGCCGCGATCCTGTGCTGAGCAGCTTGCATCGACCAATCCATCTGAGCCGAACCGTACCGTACGGTTCGGCCTCGCGGCGACCGCCTATGCGAAATTTCCGCGCCCTGCAAGAGGGCTGATCGAGAAGGGCTCGAGATGGCTCTTTTTGCTTGACCCGCGATCCATGACGGGTCCTCAATAGACTAAATTCCTACCCGGTCCGCTAGCTCAATCCAATTCGTCTCAAGGGATCGGGAGGCGTCCCGCTGAACATATGCACCAGCAGTTTTCGGCTGAACCCAATACTGCGATCCTGAGCGGCTTCATCAAAGGTGCCGGCTCCTTGATGGCGCTCGATGCATAGGAAGATTCTCGCTTCCAACAGATAGCCGAAGCCTGCGCCCGTGGGCTCTGCTCAACGCGGCAGTCTCGGCGTCTTCGCCGCCACCCAATGCGCCTCCATCTCGTCGAGGCTCGCGTCCTGAAGCGATTTGCCTTCCGAGGCGAGGGCGGTTTCGATGTGGTCGAAGCGGTTGCGGAACTTGGTGACGCACCCGCGCAACGCCTTTTCGGGATCGACGTCGTAGTAGCGTGCGAGATTGACGACCGAAAAGATGAGGTCGCCGAGTTCCTCTTCGCGGCGGCCGCGAGCGGCGTCTACCCGATCACCGGCCCGTTCGTGGTACAGTAGCAGATCGGCGTCCGCAGGCGCACCATTCGACGGCGCGGCATCGCGGTCCGCGCGCGGTGGCTCGATATCTCTATTGGAGCTTGCCTCCTGATAGCCATTCGACATTCCAAGTTCTTCACGAAACTCCGCAATCTCCTCCTCGATCTTGGCGAAGATCGGCTCAGGCTCTGACCAGTCGAAGCCCACCTTGGCAGCTTCTTTCTGAATCTTGAGGGCAAGCGTCAGGGCAGGGAAGGCGCTAGGAACTTTATCCAGAAACCCCTCGCCGCCCGAATTGGTATTCTGTCCTAGGATTATTGCCCTTTCTGCGGCTTTTTCTTCCTTTTCCTCGGCCTTTATGCGCTCCCACTGGCCCTTCGCGCTGCCGGGCGATCGCGCTTCGGCATCGCCGAAGACGTGCGGATGGCGGCGGATCATCTTCTTGGTGATGCTTTCCACAACGTCCTCGAAGGTGAACCAACCAGCTTCCTTTGCCATCTGCGCGTGGTAGACGACCTGGAGCAAGAGATCGCCGAGCTCTTCCTTCAGGTCGATCCGGTCGCCGCGCTCGATCGCGTCGCACACCTCGTAGGCTTCCTCGATCGTGTAAGGTGCGATGGTCCCGAAATCCTGCTCAAGATCCCAGGGGCAGCCACCGTCCGGATTGCGCAACGCAGCCATGATCTCGATCAGGCGGGAGATGTCGCGGGCGGGTTCCATGGGCTGCGGCTCCATCGGCTTAGGTATCGAGACGAAGACGCGGATGTGCGGCGGCATCAACCCGCGTCGGTGAGCTTTCCACTGAAAAGCACGTGGCGCGGCGACGGATGCGGGAAGCCTGACCGGTCGGATCTGGGTGGCCCGGCATACGTCGAAGCGGCGTCTCCGCCGGACAGATCGTTCGCAGGCTCTGACCCGGTTCGCGACGTTAATCCGAGGCGGTAACCAAATAGCAGGTTCCGATGGGTATGCCGGCTGATAAAGCTATAGCGCAGGCGCGGGGAAGATCGTGGTTAACGAAACCGCCGCACGCGCGTTCCCCTGCTCGCGGCAGTTCCATAATCTATATTATGCAACTTTTGCACCTGGGCATTCAGTCTCGTTTCGGCGCTTGCGTCCTCTCCGATCGCTTTCCGGCGATTACGGCTTCGGGCCCTTAAACGCTCTTGCTTCAGGACCGTCCCGCTCAACGGACTGAGGTTCACTCCTGCAGCGGGACCTCGATCACCAGTCCGTCGTAGCCGGGTTCCACATGATCCGGCGTCTCCCGCTGCACAGTCTCATAATCAAGCGGCGTGTGCATATGCGTGAGCGTCGAGGCTTTCGGTGCGAGACGTTCGATCCAGCCGAGCGCCTGATCCAGCGAGAAATGGCTCGGATGGGTCCGGTACTGCAGCGCGCCTAGGACCAGATGGTCGAGGTCCTGAAGCCGCGCCTCGGTCTCCGGCGGGATATCGCTGACATCAGTGCAATAAGCGAGCGATCCGAAACGAAAGGCCAGCGATGTGATCGAACCATGGTTCTGCGTCAGCGGCAGGATCCGCAGCGCGCCGCCAGGGCCGTCGATTGCGAATGCCCTGCCCGCATCTATGACCTGCGCTTCGCCGACCGGCGGATAGAAACTTCCGCGCGGCGTCTTGAAGATGTAGCCAAAGGCTTCCTTTACGCGGGCGAGCGTATCGACATCGCCGAAGACCGGGATGCGTTTGCCCTGGAGCTGCGTGAACCCTCGTATATCGTCGATGCCGTGGATGTGGTCGGCATGAGCATGCGTGAGGATGATCGCGTCGAGCCGGTCGACGGTTGCCGACAGCATCTGCTGGCGGAAATCCGGTCCGCAGTCTATCGCGACCCGGGTGATGCCAGTGGGAGAAACGCGTTCGATCAGCGCCGCTGTCCGCGTGCGCCGGTTCTTCGGGTTCGCCGGATCGCAATTGCCCCAATCGCCGGATATGCGCGGCACGCCGGGCGATGACGAACAGCCGAGGATCGTCAGCCGCAGCCACGTGCCTGGGTCTGCGTCAGCCATTTGGTCTAGGTTGAGGGCCGGGGGTCCGGCACCTTGGTGAACAGCCTGAAGAAGTTGTCGGAGGTCGCCTGAGCGATCTCGTCCAGCCGAACGCCCTTGACGTCCGCAAGCACCTCCGCCGTGTGGCGCGTATAGCCTGGCTCGTTCCGCTTGCCGCGATAAGGCGTCGGCGCGAGATAGGGCGCGTCGGTTTCGACGAGCAGCCGCTCCATTGGCACATCGGCCGCGATCGATCGGAGTTCATACGAATTTTTGAAGGTCAGGATGCCCGAGAAAGACACGTGACCGCCCAGTTCGAGCCCGGTCTCGGCGAGCGCGCGGCCGGAAGAAAAACAGTGCAGGATGAACGAGAAAGCCCCCTTCCCGCTTTCATCGCGCAGAATTTCTGCAACGTCATCGTCGGCATCGCGCGCATGGATGACCAGCGGAAGCTGGGTCTCACGCGCTGCCGCGATGTGCCGGCGGAAGACGGCCTTCTGCACGTCGCGGGGAGCCCGATCGTAGTGGTAGTCGAGCCCCGCCTCGCCGATCGCGACGATCTTGGCATGGCTGTTAGCAATGTCTACCAGAATCTCAGTCGGCACGTCCGGCTCCTCGTCAGCCGAGTTCGGGTGGGTGCCAACGGAGGCGTAGACGCTGTCATAGCGACGCGTCAGATCGAGTAGCCGCTCGATCTTCGCGACCTTGGTCGAGATCGTCACGAAGAGGCGTACGTCATTGGTGCTCGCCCGCTCGATCAACGCGTCGCGGTCTTCCTCGAAATCGGGAAAATCCAGATGGCAATGACTGTCGACAATGAACATCAGCTCGCGGCCGTCGCTTCTTCTTCGACAAATCGTGGGAAGATCGGCTTCGGGGCGGGTAGAGACGCGCCTGGCGCCAAACGCGTACCCTTCGTCAACTCGTCAAAACCACGATCGTCCTCTTGGACGCCGAGAATGTCGAGGAGTTTTCCAGCGCTCTCCGGCGTGAACGGCTGCAGCAGGATGGCGACCGTCCGCAGAACTTCCGCGGTGACATAAAGCACCGTCTGCATCCGATCGAAATCCGTCTTGCGCAGAGCCCAAGGTTCTTCGCCGGCGAAATACCGGTTGGCTTGGCTCACGACTCCGATAATCGCTGCCAGAACCTGATGAAGCTGTTGTTTTTCAACCGCCTCGCGGCATTGCGCCAAGAGATCGCCCGCCGCCTTCAGGATCAATTCATCGGCCTCCGTGAAGGCACCCGGATCTGGCACCCTACCCTCGCAGTGCTTGGCGACCATCGACAGCGATCGTTGGGCGAGATTGCCGAGATCGTTTGCGAGCTCGGAATTGGTCCGGTTGACGATGCCGTCGTGCGAGTAGTTGCCGTCTTGGCCGAACGGCACTTCACGCAACAGGAAATAGCGAAGACGGTCCAGCCCATAGGTGTCGACGAGCGCGAAGGGGTCGATCACATTGCCGACCGATTTGGACATCTTCTCTCCGCGATTGAAGAGAAAACCGTGAGCGTAGACGCGTTTGCAGAGCGGCAGGCCAGCGGACATCAGGAATGCAGGCCAGTAGACGGTATGAAAACGCGTGATGTCCTTCCCGATTACATGAAGGTCCGCCGGCCAGAATTCGGTACGCCCCCCGTTCCCGTCCTCTGGATAGCCCGTCGCCGTCAGATAGTTCGTGAGCGCGTCGACCCAGACATACATCACGTGCTTTTCGTCGCCCGGCACCGGAATGCCCCAGTCGAACGTGGTGCGCGAGATCGAGAGATCGCGAAGACCGGATTTGACGAAGGAGATGACCTCGTTGCGCCGCTCGTTCGGACCGATAAAATCCGGGTTTTCCGCGTAGAGCTTCAGGAGCGGATCCTGGAAGTTCGAGAGGCGGAAAAAATAGCTCTCTTCCTCGATCCAATCGACCGGCGTGCCTTGCGGACCGATCCGGGTGCCATCCTCTGAGATATGGGTCTCGTCCTCGCCGTAATAGGCCTCGTCTCGCACCGAGTACCAGCCGGAATAGGCGTCTTTGTAAATGTCGCCCGCCTCTTCCATCCGCTTCCAGATCGCCTGGCAAGCGATCTTGTGGCGCGCCTCGCTGGTGCGGATGAAGTCGTCATTCGAGCCGCCGAGAGCAGCCGACATACGCTGGAATTCTGCCGAGTTCGCATCGGCGAGCTCGCGCGGCGTCAATCCCTGCGCTCGAGCGTTCTGCAGCATCTTGATGCCGTGCTCGTCGGTGCCCGTCAGAAAAAAGACGTCATAGCCGTCGAGCCGCTTGAAACGTGCTAGTGCATCCGTCGCGATCAGTTCGTAGGCGTGCCCGATATGCGGCTTGCCGTTCGGATACGAGATCGCGGTGGTCAGATAATACCGTTCGGCCATAGGTGGGATTGAGTCTCTTGAGGATTGGCATCGATTGAGCGCGGGATAGACCAAAAGCGCGCCGGCCTCAATGAAGCGCGCCGCTCGCTGTTCCCCCTTCGTCAGGCACGGTCGGCATGCTCGTTTGAATTCGCCTCATGGAAGCGATCGTAGAGCGTCAGCAGCACCTGTTTGCGGTCGAGATTGTAGGCAGCAGCTTCGCGGATCCGGTTCTTCTCGCTCTGCCAGAGGGCGGAGAGTTCGGCGGCACGGGCGGGCGCCCCTGTCCTCAGCGCAGCCTCGCTCGCCTTGGCAATAGTCGAGGTGATCACTTCCACCGCAAGATCGTAGGAAGCTTCGCGCCCCCGCATCGACAGCTGATCTGCCATAGAGCCCATAGCGTTCCAGTCCGGGCGATGGGCGGCGAGCAGCGGTTCCAGCACCTTGAGTATCTCGACACCGCCGTATTCGGCAATCTGTAGCGCTCGACGCACCGACCCTTCGGCCGCATGCACAAGGACGTCAGCATTCTCGGACGCCGCATCAGGCTTCACGGTTCGGATCGCGGAAAGCAGTGCCTCGTCGCCGAGTTCGGCGAAGCGCAAGAATCGGCAGCGCGAGCGGATAGTCGGCAGGAGGCGGCCGGGCGCATGGTTGATGAGGAAAAAGACCGCCCGGCGCGGCGGCTCTTCAAGCATCTTGAGAAGCGCATTCGCCGCGTTGCGATTCATATCGTCAGCCGGATCAATGATCGCAATTCGATAACCGTCCTGCACCCCGGTCGCATGGAAGAAACGCGCGAGCCGCCGAACCTCATCCACGGTGATTTGACTGCGGAAGCCGGTCCCTCGCTCTTGCGCAGCCCGTGTGACGTGGATCAAGCCGGGATGGGCGTCGGTCGCAATCTGCCGCGTCACTGCACCCTGATCCGGGAAAGTGACAGCTTCCCTCGACACTACCGGCTCCACGCCAAGTAGCAAGCGCGCAAAGGCGAAAGCGGTCGTCGCCTTGCCGACGCCGCGCGGTCCCTGGAGCAGCCAGGCGTGATGGAGCCTACCGCCGGCGAACGCGGAGCGGAATTCTTCGAACATGTCGTAATGGCCGATCAGGCACGTCTGCGCCTTCGGCGGCGGCACCCCGTCGAGGTCGTCATGTTCGGCCTGGGTCGCGATATCCATGATCAGCCGGATACGGTCTCGCTAGCGCGTTCCGCCTTTTCGTCCTCCGGTTTCAGACCGAGCCGGTCTTCAAGGGCGGCGACGATATCCTCCGCAATTTCTTCTTCCTCGCCTCTCCCGTCGATAACAACACAACGGTCCGGTTCGTCTTCGGCTATCGCCAGGAAACGCTCGCGACGCTCGGCATGGACATCGAGTGCGTCGGATTCGAACCGATCGGCCTCAGCTTCTGAGCGCCTCGCCTTTGCCCGCTCGTAACCGAGCTCGGCCGGAACATCGAGGATAATGGTGAGATCCGGTGCGACGCCGTCGAGCGTCGCCGTCTCCAGCCTATCGAGAAAGGCGAGGTCGAGATCCTTTGTGGCGGCCTGATAGACCCGCGTCGAGTCATGGAAACGGTCGCATATGACGATCGCGCCCTCCTCCAGTGCCGGACGGATCACCTTGTCTAGATGGTCAGCACGGGCCGCGGCAAAGAGAACCGCCTCTATGTTGGGGCCGAAATCCCTCGCTGCGCCTGAAAGAACGACATGGCGGATAGCGTCGGCGCCTGGAGTGCCGCCTGGCTCGCGGGTCGTCACCACGTCGAAACCGTATTCTCGAAGCATTTTGGCCAAGCGTAATACCTGGGTGGTCTTGCCGCTACCGTCGCCGCCTTCGAACGTGATGAATTTTCCGGCCACCGATGCTCCCGTCTGTCGTTCAGCCTAGAACGAACGTGTCCAGCCGAAGGCCAGTTCCGAAAGAGCGCCGCTCGCGCGCTCGGCGAAGCTGCCCACCGGCGCTGGCGCGGCCGCGAATATGGCCTGACTGTAGACCGTCTCGCCCGAGACCTGAATATCGACCAGCCCGATCCGGTCTCCCGGCTCTACCGGCGCGATGACAGGACCTTCGAAGCGCAGACGGGCGCTCACCTCTTCAAGCGCTTCCTCGGGAAGCAAAATTGCAATCGGTTGGTCGATCCGGACCGGCACTGTTTCTACCACGCCGTTGAAGACCGGGACTTCGCCAAGCTTAGCGCCAGCCTCGAGGACATCAGCCTCGATCAGTCTGTCGAAGCCGAATTCCAAGAGACGCTGTGCTTCTGCTTCGCGGGCTGCGCTGCTCTCCAGTCCAGAAAGCGCGACCAGGAACGTCCGCCCGCCCTTCGAGGCCGCGCCCATCAGCGAATAGCCGCTCGCCTCTGTATAGCCGGTGCCGACGCCCTCCCCGCCCAGTTCCTCACGTAGCACCGGGTTGCGGTTGCGCTGGAAAATCTTGTTCCACTCGAAAGCCGGCTCGGCGTAGATCTTGTAGAGTTCCGGGTGTTCGGAACGCAGATGACGGGTCAGCGTCACAAGATCGCGTGCCGTCGTCTGCTGCTCGCCCTCCTCCGTCGGCAGGCCCGTCGGATTGGCGTAGCGCGTATCGTCGAGGCCGAGTTCTTCGGCCCGCGCATTCATCCGCTCGGTGAATTCTTCCTCGGAACCAAACATACCCTCGGCGAGGATGATTGCCCCGTCGTTCGCGCCTTGGATGATCGTACCACGAATGAGATCGGCCACCGGTATCCTGGAGTTGATGGCCGCGAACATCGTCGCAGCGCCGGACGGAGCGCCGCCGGTTCGCCAGGCATGTTCCGTCACGGCGTATTCCGTCGACATTGAGATCTCGCCCGCCTTCAGCGCTTCGAAGACGATCTCCATCGTCATGAGTTTGGCGAGCGAGGCCGGCGCAAAGGGCTCGGACGCGTTCTTGTCGAGGATGACGGTGCCGGTTCGGTCTTCGACGAGGAGGGCTCGGGGTGCCTCCGTTTGCAGACCGTAGGCGTTCGCAGCTGCGCCCTCCTGCGCTTGTGTTACGTGGCTCGTCAGTGAAAGGATTGCGAACGCCGCTAGCAGCGGTCTGGCGATATTCATTCGAAATGGCATCATCGGTGCAACGTAAGGAGCGGCGGTAAGGAGATCGCTTCCTTCTTATCCCCCCTACCCCGCTAGCGAAAGCTGCAAGTCCGGTCATCCCTTAAGAAAGCTGCCGGAGGGTACCGTTGCTCAATCACGGATCGGAAAAGCGTCGCTGAAACCGGCCGACCAGAGCTTCTTCAGCAATCGATCCTTGTCGACTCGCGGCGCTGCCGTCACAGTGGCAGAGACGAGGTTAGGTCGATTGGTCGCCTCCGCGCGTGCAGTGGAGCCGACACCGATTACATCGGCAACCTTTGCCATCAGCCTGCGGTCGATCGTTCCGAGGTGAATCTCTTCGTTTTTGGGCGCGCTTGCAGCGCCAAGTGCTTCGAGCGCCTTGGTTGCCCCGGACCGCCTTTCCTCGCTCCGGAACGAGCTTAGCGCGTCGATCATATCGCCGGTCCGCGAAGGCTGGTTCTGAAAGAGCGTCTGCATGGGCCGTGTGCCAGGAACCGGAGCTTTGGACGATCCGTCGTAGGAAGCCGCGCTTGCCAAGCCGTTCCCGCGCGCCTCGGAGGATGCCACCATTATACTACCCGCAGCGGACTCTCCCGGCGCGTAACTTGCGAGCAGCATCTGGCTGTCGTCGCCTTCGAGCGGCGCGCGGCCAAGATATTCGACGCGCACCTCGGCCGTACCGCTACGCTTGAAATCGAGGAGCTCGGCAGCTTTTTTGGAGACGTCGATCTCGCGTGCGTGAGCGAATGGCCCGCGATCGTTGACACGAACTTTCACACGGTGGCCGTTTTCTAGATTCGTGACCATCGCATAGGATGGAAGCGGGAAGGTTTTATGCGCCGCCGAAAGGTGGTGCATGTCGTAGGTTTCCCCATTGGCGGTCAGACGGCCATGAAAATTTGGTCCGTACCAGGACGCCATTCCCGAGGCCACATAGCCGGGGTCATCCTTCGGATAGTACCATTTCCCTTTTATCTTGTAGGGCTTGCCGACCTGAGAGCGTCCCCCGCCCTTCTTGATGTTTCTCGCGGTGCTTTCGGCCATCCGTGGCGAAGCGGGTACGCCGTATGTCGCCTCGTCGAACTTCACGTCCGTTGCGATCTCATCCATCGCGCCGCCCGCGTTCTTATCCTGGCAGCCAACCAATCCGAGCCCAAGCCCTAGAAGTGAGGCGAGCATTATCTGTCGACGACGTGCCGTCGCAGCGCTGGAAACCATACGCGTTTTCCCTCTCAGCACTCTTCGAGCGTGCCCTTTCAGAAAGTCCCCACTTTCAAGGCCCGCGACCGGACCAATTCTTTAACAAGGCGGACTATTGCGGATCAAGCGACAACAGCGACCAGCATGGTCATAGACCAAATGTCGTGAGGGTCGGCGGGCCACGAAGAATGACGATTGAACCTTGCCAAGATCTCTCCTTCGACTGCTTGCGCTGAGGACAGACCGGCAGACTTCCATTTGCAAAAAAATCGGCATTCAGTTTGTTCTAAGGCGATGATCGGACGTCCATTTTCCGAATGGCGATTGACCGGCACCATTTAAATTTCGATGAAAAAGCAAACGCAGATCCCAGAAAAATTCGCGGGCAATTCAGCGCGACCCTGGCGCATATGCTGAGGAGAGCAACAAGCGCGCTTTCATTTCCGGTCTGTGGTTTCGCTGCAACGGCGCCCAGCCCTGCTAGAATTCACCTGAAGTCTTAAGAGTTCGTTCACGTGCTCGGTATCGCTCGATTCCGGAGGTGCTAGTTCGACAGAAGCAGCCTCAGCGAGTTCCAATAACAAACATTCGGCAGTCGCCGTTCCGATCTGCAACCACCTGGTGTGACACAGCCACTCTGTATTAAAGCGACCGATTGTTCAGGAAGCGTCGAGGCACTTCCCGCTTCCAGTTGGCAGGCCTAACTGCAAAGGTGGCAAATTCTGAAGAATTCATGGTAACCCGAACCGCCTGTACATCCGAGAATTTGGGTCGATATCGATTCTTTCGCCGTCGACCTAGAGATTCCCCAGCGTTGAGAGAACTATGGCGCGAACCATTGCAGAATTGATCAAGCCCCATCCCGAGACCGCTCCCGCAATTGGCGCGCCCGGCCGCGAATGGCTCTCCTACGGAGCCCTTCGCGAACAGACCGAAACGGTTCGCGCGGCTCTTCGGCGCTCGGGCGTCGGTGCAAGCGATCGGGTTGCCATTGTCCTGCCGAACGGTCCGGACATGGCAGTCGCGTTCATAACGGTCGCACAGTCCGCTACCACCGCCCCTCTCAACCCGGCCTACAAGGAGGAGGAATTCGCCTTCTATCTGGAGGATCTGAAGGCCAAGGCGATCATCGTCGAAGCCGGCTACGCTGGTCCTGCCCGGAGCGCCGCCGACAAGTTCGGGCTGACTGTCATTGAACTGAGTCCGGATGCCGATGGCCCGGCGGGTACTTTCGCACTCTCAACCGCCGCGACGGGCATTGAAGCCGCGCCGGACGCCCTGCCCGGGCCGGACGATGTCGCGCTTATCCTCCATACTTCGGGTACGACGTCACGTCCGAAGATCGTGCCGCTGCTTCAGTCCAACGTGGCGGCATCGGCCGCGAACATCCAGAAATCGCTGCAGCTCACGCCGGACGATCGCTGCCTGGGCCTGATGCCGCTGTTCCACATCCACGGCTTGATTGCCGCCGTCACCACTTCACTTGCGGCGGGTGCATCGATCTCGTGCACGCCGGGCTTCGATGCACTGAAGTTCTTCGGCTGGCTCGAAGCGGTCGATCCCACCTGGTACACGGCCGTACCGACCATGCACCAAACGATCCTGGCCCGTGCGGGACGCAACGCCGAGGTGATCGGCAAGGCGCGCCTGCGCTTCCTGCGCTCTTCCTCTTCTTCCCTGCCCGGCGCGGTGATGAAAAAGCTGTTGGATACCTTCGGTGCGCCCGTCGTCGAAGCCTATGGCATGACCGAGGCGACCCACCAGATGTGCTGCAATCCGATCGAACCCGGCAAGCAGAAGCCTGGTGCCGTCGGGCTCGCCGCAGGCCCGGAAGTCGCGATTGCCCACGAGGCGGAGGATCATCTCATCGACGGCACCGGCGAAGTCGTCATTTCCGGTCCCAACGTGACACCGGGCTACGAGGGTAATCCGGACGCCAACGCCAAGAGCTTCTTCGAGGCCGATGGCAAGCGCTGGTTTAGGACGGGTGATCAGGGTGTCTTCGACGAAGACAGGTATCTCACCCTCACCGGGCGCCTGAAGGAAATCATCAATCGCGGCGGCGAGAAGATCAGCCCGCTGGAGGTCGACGGCATCCTTTCCGACCATCCGGCGGTGGCGCAGGTCGTGACCTTCGCCCTGCCCCACGAAAAGCTCGGCGAGGAAGTGGCTGCCGCTGTCGTCCTCAAAGAGGGCGAGACAGCCGACGAGCGGGCCATCCGCGATTTCGCTGCCGAGCGACTCGCGCCCTTCAAGGTGCCGCGCAAGGTGGTGATTCTCGACGAGATCCCGAAGGGAGCGACCGGAAAGTTGCAGCGCATCGGCCTCGCCGAAAAGCTGGGTCTTGGGGCTTAATTCGGAACGGCGAGGACAAGTCATGAAGATCTGCGTGTTCGGAGCCGGCGCGATCGGCGGCTATATGGGCGCAAAGCTCGCCGAGGCAGGTGCCGACGTCAGTCTCGTCGCGCGCGGGCCGCACCTCAAGGCGATGCGCGAAAATGGCCTAAAGCTGATCGAGGACGGTTCCGAGACCATCGTCCAGGTCACGGCGTCTGAAAACCCCGCCGATCTCGGGCCGCAGGACTACGTGATCGTGACGCTGAAGGCTCATTCCGTGCCGCCGGTTGTCGACAAGATGCAGCCCCTCATCGGCGAAAACACGACGATCGTGTCAGGCGTCAACGGAGTGCCATGGTGGTACTTTCATAAGAGCGGCGGCGAGCACGAGGGCACCCGCCTTCAGACCGTCGATCCGGGCGACAAACAGTGGAACGGTTTCGGCCCGGACCGGGTGCTCGGATGTGTCGTCTATCCGGCCGCCGAAGTGATCGAGCCTGGGATCGTCAAGCATATCGAGGGCAACCGGTTCTCGCTGGGCGAGCCGGACGGCTCGAAGTCGGAGCGGGCGACGGCCCTGTCGAAAGCCCTGACGGCAGCCGGCCTAAAGGCGCCGGTGCGCCCGAAGATCCGTGACGAGATCTGGGTCAAACTGTGGGGCAACCTTTCCTTCAACCCGATCTCTGCCCTCACCCATGCAACCCTCGACGTCCTCTGCAACGACGCCGGTACGCGCGCGGTGGCGCGAAACATGATGCTGGAAGCCCAGACGATCGCCGAAAAGCTCGGCGTGAAGTTCCCCATCGATGTCGACCGCCGCATTGAAGGCGGCGCCGAGGTCGGCGCGCACCGCACCTCGATGCTGCAGGACCTCGACACCGGCCGCCCCATGGAGATCGATGCCCTTGTCGCCTCCGTCCAAGAACTCGGCCGCATCATCGATACGCCAACCCCGACGATCGACACGGTGCTGGCGCTGGTGCAGCTAAGGGCGAAGGTCGCGGGGCTCTACTGAACCGAAGGTCGGTTCGCCAGGGTTGTCTCGCAGAGGATTACGTCACGATTGACGATTCCTCGTCGATCGTGTTCGCACGAAGCCCTCAGACGGAACATGACCGTCTTCAGCTACTCTCGGTCGATTTGTTCCGCCGGAAAAACTTTAACGCCGGAAGGAAAATCAGAACCAGGGCGATGATGGTGATCGGTCCTGCAATCGGACGTGTGAAGAAAATAGACGGATCGCCAGACGACAGAAGCAGCGACTGGCGGAGGGTCGGCTCGGCGATGGGGCCGAGAACGATCGCCAGTACCGCCGGCGCCAGTGGATAATCGAACTTTCGAAGGAAGAATGCGCCGAGCCCGAAGATCACGATCAGCCAAATGTCGTGCATGTCTCGAGTCGCGGCGAAGCCGCCGATGATCGACAGGACGAAGATCATCGGCGCGAGCACTGTGAACGGCATCCGCAGCATCCAGATGAAGAGCGGGATGAAGGCGAGATTGATCAGTAACGCCGCGAAGTTGGAGATGTAGAAGGATCCGATCAGGCCCCAGACGAATTCGGTCTCGTTGACGAAGAGCTGCGGGCCCGGCACCAGTCCCCAGATCACCATGCCGCCCAGCAGGATCGCGGTGGTCGGTGAACCGGGAATACCGAGTGTCAGCATTGGTAGCATCGCGCCGGTGGAGGCGGAATTGTTGGCCGCTTCCGGTGCCGCGACACCATCCGGGCTGCCCTTGCCGTATTCCCGCGGGGTCTTGGAGACCAGCTTCGCGACCCCATAGGCCATCAACGATCCTGGCGTCGCTCCCGCAGCCGGCAAAACGCCGACGAAGAAACCCAGGAACGAGCCGATCGTCGTTCCTTTCCAGCCTCTTCTCACCGCTTCGCGCGTATCGGAGATCATGCCGGCAACACTCATTCGCGGCGTTGTGGTAGTCACTTCACCGCGCGTCTGCTCAATTGTCCAAATCATCTCCCCGATGCCGTAGACACCGATCGCCAGCACGATGAAGCCGATTCCGTGCAGAAAACCGGATATATCGAAGAGGACAAGCCGCGGCTGACCAGAGATCTGATCAAAACCAATCGACGCGAATACCAGGCCAATACAAATCGAAAACACGGTCTTCGCGATGTCGTCACCACCAAGGCCGACGAAGGTCGCGAATGCGAGCAGCATGAGCGCGAAGATCTCAGGCGGACCGAAGGAAAGGGCGAGTGTAGCGAGCGGTGGTGCGAACAGCGTAAAAAGAACGTTGGCGACGCTACCACCCACGAACGACGCCAATGCGGCCGTCACCAACGCTAGGCTTGCACGTCCTTGAAGGGCCAGAGGGCGTCCATCAAACGTCGTTGCTACCGCCGTCGATGCGCCAGGAATGCCGAGAGTGACCGAAGAAATGGCACCACCGTACATCGCACCATAGTAGATTGCTGCGAGGAAGATGATCGCCGAACCAGGCGGCACCAAGAACGTAATCGGTAATAGGATTGCGACACCGTTCACCGAACCTAGACCGGGCATGGCGCCAATGAACAGGCCAACCGAGACTCCAATGACAATCAGCCCGAGATTGATAGGCTGCAGTGCCAGAAGGAGGCCATCGACGAGATAGGACAATATTTCCATAAAACGGTTCCTCGAACGCTCGGGGCGTCAGTAGATGACGTCGTAAAGCAGGTCGAAGACCGGCTGGGTGAATGGCATACCCTGAGGCATGGAGATCTGCATCGCGCCTTCGAAAAAGAAAAAGAGCGCGAATGGAGTAATCAAAGCGACAGGCAACGTTAGAAGAAGCGTGTGGCGGCCGAGGAACCGCATGTAGTAGAACAGGAAAATGCCAATCGCGCCGTACATCGACACGACGCTGATCAGCGCGACGAATACGACCAAACCGCCGCCGACAAGCGCCAGAGTACGCCAGCCGAACGCGTCGAGCATCGGTTCGTCCGACTGCGAGGGCGGGCTCGTACCCCGCCACCAGTTCAACGCGATCACGCCACAGCAAATGAGCATGACGGCGGAAAGCCAGAAGGGCCACGCGCCGCCGCCGGGTCCCTCCCCGCGGATGTAGCCGATCGGAAGCTCCGCGCTTTTAATCATGAGATAAATTGAAAAGAGAGCAAGAATACCCGCAACGGAAATCTCGCCAATACGCATTCCTGTCCCCCCGTAACCCGATGGAAACCTTCAGGTCCCTGCCATCAGGCGACAAGTGAGATCGCCTGATGGTGCTCTTTCGTTCAATCCGCGCCGACGCTTGCAAATGCAACGCCGGTCGCATGATGAGATGCGTTAGTCGTCGATTTCGGCGAGCAGCTCGCGATGATTATCGACCTGTTTCGTCCAATACTCGCGGGTCTCCTCCGCGTTCATCGGCAGCGGCGAGAGGCTCTCGGACTGCAGATAGTTCTGCCATTCCTCGCTCTCGTAAACAGTCTGGAACAGATCGCGATAATATTCAGCTGCTTCTTCCGACATTCCCGGCGGTCCGACGATTGCGCGCTGATTGTAATAGGAGAAGTCCTGCCCCTTCTCCTTCATCGTCGGCACATCCGGATACGCGTCCATGCGCTCATCCGAGAAAGCGAGCAGCGGCACGAAATCGCCATTCTCGTAGAAACCCTTCGCTTCGGCCGGGTTGTTGACAGTCGCCATGATCTGCTTACCGGCAAGATCCTTCGCGACGGCGCCACCACCGTCATAAGGAATATACTTGATGTTCAGATCGTAAGCGCCCGACATGTAAGCGATGACGATCGAATCCTCCTGACCCTTGCCGGTCCCCCCCATCACGAACTGTCCGTCGTCGGCATTCACCTTCTCGACGAACTGTTCGAAAGTGGTGATTCCCGAGTCCTTGTGGACCCAGAGCACAAACGGATCGACACCCATCATCGCAACCGGCGTGAAGGTCTGAATGTCGATGCCGAGGCCCTCTTGGCGCAAAGGCGTCGTGAAGAAAGAGTTCAGCGTGACGAGGAGGGTGTGATCCTTGTCGCGCGCGCTGTTCAGCTGCAGCAAGGCCTCGGCGCCGGAGCCACCGCCCTTGTTGTTCGGCACGAGCGGCCGGCTCGTCAAATCATTCTTTTCGACGACCGACTGAATAAAGCGCGCAATCTGGTCGGCGCCGCCGCCGGGACCTGCCATGATGACGAAGTCGATCGGACGCCTTGGCGTCCAGTCTGACGCGAACGCCTGGACCGGTATGGCAGCAAGCATCGTCGCCGCCGCGGCAAGACACATGAACTTTCTCTTGCTGAACATTCACTTTCCTCCCTTGAACCCCTTCTGCAGGGGCTTTCCAAACTCTTCTTTCGTTTCCTGCCCTCTTGAAGATCGCTCGGCGGTCTTACCCTCGGAAAAGCATCTTGTCTAATGAGCCATAAGAATAGGTAGTCTTGTTTCGTCTACGAGAATTTGTGTGTTTCCGCCGAACAGCATCTCACTTTCATGACTGTGGCTGTACGCGCCAGCGATCAGTAGACTCGCACCGATCTCCGCCGTCTTCTCCAGTAGCGCTTTAGCCGCGCGTTTCGCTTCGAAGCGCAAGGACTGCGCAGCGATCCCGCGCAAGGCGTAATAGGCAGTAAGTTCCTCCGTGGTGGCGCCGTTCGGCTCGCCCTTATTGCCGCTCAGGATTGTAACCTTCTCGGCCGCGGCAACAATTTCGAGCGTCATCGAGACCGCCCGAGAGGCCGGCAAGGAGCCGTTCCAGCCGATCGCAACATGGCGGCCGAAGGTCTCGTCGGGCGTCAATTGCCCGGGGCACATCAGTACCGGACGCCCGGCACCGTAGAGCGCCGCCTTCAGTTCGCTCTGCCCGAGATTGCGCTCGCGCTGCGGTTTGGCGACGACGATCATATCGGCTAGACGACCGTTGTACTTGATCACGTCCGCCATCTTGCTGCTGCCCTCGACGAACTCGCAGGTAGCGGCCTCCCCAATTCGCGGCGGTCCCTCCTCGAGACCGAAATCCCGGGCGAGGCGATGCATCACGCCGCGGAGGTGCTTCTCCTGGCTGTCGGCATGTTCGCTAGCTTGGCGTGCCATCGCCTGGCGGGCAAAACGCGGCAAAAGGACTTCCTGCGGAATCAGGTCAGACGCCTGCAGCCGGCAATGAACGACAAGGACATGGGCCTTGTGACGCTTTGCCAGTTCCGCCGCATGGCCCATAACGGTCGCGACCATTCCGTCGCCCCGAACCGGCACGAGTATCTTGCCCAGCATATGCTCCTCCCTCGGGGCCAATACGGTGTTCACTGCTATGTCGAATTTCATGTTGAGTCGAGTTCACCCTACTTCGGCACTCGAGGCTTTCGCTAATCGGCATCAGATTGGATAGCTCGTTGAGCCAAGCTTCAGATCAGGAGGTGAAATCCGGCTAGACTGGGCCTGCGTTAGTCTTGATGAGCCAGTTGGCGGCGGAAACCGAGTCAATCGAAAGTCAATTGAAAGTCTATCCGGTTACACATCAGGGTAGAGGGCAACCGGTTCCTCGGTTCGGTTCAAACCACTGCATCGTCAGCGTCTCATGTCCTATTTGTCGGCTCGAATTCTTCTGCCGGCGTTACTGCTTTCTGAAAGACTTGATGCACTCGTGCATTGCCTGCTGGTATCTGCTTAAGAAATTCGGGACGTCTTGATGCGACCTGTATGCTCGCAAAGTAAAAGACCAAAACGACCACCAGCGTGGTTCAAAACGCGCAAGCCTGAGCTTCTGCAGCAAGCATTTTGATTTAACCCACTTGTGGGTTCAATTTCGTAATCGAAACGGGTGTACAAACTACTGAAATCGCTCAGATCATCTCTTACGAGACTTTCGAATTCGGCAAGATTCTGGCCTATCGGTCATACAATACCGCACCGATCAGATAGGCGTTGATCACGCATGTTCAGTGGACGAAAGAATCAATGAGCCAATTTGGCTCTGTCTGCGCTGTTTGAAGTGCGATTCTCAGAAGAATGACTTTCGTCTTGAATGCCTCGCACGAAGCAGAGCAGCCGTGACTGTGGAAAACAAGAACAGGAAAACCGTCTTTGAGGATGACAGGACAAAAAATTTATCGGTCACATTCACCGGCTGGTCTAACCTCAAAGTAGCCACATAGTGCAAATGCATACCCGAATTTACAGATATCGATCCGATACTTACTATCGCTATCACCTTTCGGTCGTCGGCTGGAGCGTCTCGGATTGAACGGCAGGTGTTCAGTCGCATCGAGCAATAGCAGGCGCGATTTGCGAGCCGACCGCTTTACGTTGTCGTAAACGTTACTATGATGGCAGTCGGTCGAATGGAGGTCGGCTTTTTCACCGCGTGACGATCGATAAACGGTGGTCACCCGACGATCTTTCTACTCCCAAACGACCAAAAGTGTTACCATATCATCTCAAATGGATGGTGCGGTTGAGCTGGCAGAGGGTCACGGTCGCTTTTCGATATAGCGCCAGCCGACTGCAGTGAACAAAGGACAAGACAATGTACGACACGAAAGCGGCCTCGCACATCGACAAAAGCGTGGGGGCGAAGATCAAGCTCGGACGCTTGATGGCCGGTCTGTCGCGCGAAAAGCTCGGTGTGCAGCTTGGCATCAGTTGGCAGCAGATACAGAAGTATGAGTCGGGCGCCAATCGCGTCTCAGCCGGTCGCCTTCACCAGATTGCGCACATTCTCGGTCGCGAAATTCAGTGGTTCTTCGACGAGGCCGACAATGAGCCAAGCGATATTGGCCCGAGCCCACGCGATATTGGCATGGCACGCAAGTTCAACAGGCTTGCCTCAGACCGCAAGAAGGCACTCGAAGCGCTGATCGACGAGATGGCGCGGCCCTGATTAATGGTCAGGACATGACCGAAGGAGTTGTCTCCGGTTCGCCCCACCGGACTTCGCTCTCGGACATGGGATTTTAGATGAATGAATCTGCCGCGTGCGACGCAACGTACGTCGGCGATCGCAGCGGTTTGGAACTTATGCCTCCCTGGCGAGGCGTTTTTGCGCTTCTGTCAGGCTATCTGGCGTATCTGCATCAAAACTAGCCGCCTCGCCGATCTCGATAAGGATCGGCGCTTCCGTCATCGCCTCAATGATGGGTGCCGCTCCGATGTCTCCCGTCAACTGATCCACCGCATCGCGTGTATGCGCAGGAAGGATCACCGGATTCCGGCGAGTGCCGTTATCCGCTGCGGCTACAACCATACGACCTTCCGACCGCTTGAACCGCTCGACAAGACGCTCGAGATCGCGCGACTTCAAAAAAGGCTGATCGGCCAGAAGGACGAGGACTCCGTCTGCATCCCGGGCTGCGGCAAACCCGGCGCGAAGGGACGTCGAGAGACCCTCCGCGAATTGCGAATTTTCAACCAGCTGGACATCGAGCCCAACAAGAGCGCGGCGAACTTCGTCCGAGTGATGCCCGATCACGACGTGAACGGCCTTTAGGCCATTCGCCTTCAGCGCTGTCTCCGCAGCGTGGCGGACCATCGGTAGACCCGGTGCAATCTCGGCCAACAGCTTGTTCTGCTCGCCCATCCGCGTAGAGCGGCCCGCCGCAAGAACGATCGCGTCGACCCTGCGCGTCATCGACTCGGACACACTCTGCCGTGGACGCGGACGGGTCTCGATCTCGGCGAGGAGGCCGCCTACACCCCATGACTGGAGAAGGCTCGGTGTCACCTCCATGCCGGCCATAATACGGTCCAGCACCCAATCGAAGCCGTTCTCCTTCGGGCTGCGGGCGCAGCCGGGCGCCCCAATGACAGGTACCTTGCCGATCCGGCCGACCAGCAGGAGATTGCCAGGATCGACCGGCATGCCGAAATAGTCGACCTCGCCGCCAGCCTGCTCGATAGCGGCCGGAATGACGTCGCTGCGATCGATCACCGCCGATGCGCCGAAGACAAGGACGAGATCGCTCTTCAAAGCCGCCTCGGCGATGGCTACGCTTAGATCGGTCGCGCGATGTGGGACGCGGGTCTCAACGACGACGCGTGAGCCGGAGAGCGCTAGCCGGTCTTCGGTCACGCGGCGCGTCTTTTCAAGCATCTTCGTCGCGGTGGCCGGCAAGGTCGTCTGGATGATGGCGACGGCCCGCGCCGCGAACGGCGCGATCCCGATCGCCGGTCCGCGATTAAGAATGTCGAGTGCCTTCTGGAGCGCCGATCCCGGCACAGCCAGCGGGATGATCTTGATCGTTGCCACCATTTGGCCGGCGCGCACCGCCGCATTTTCCCCGAGCGTGGCAAGCGTAATCCCCGGGTCGACAGCATTGAGCGCGTCCACCAATGCCTTGTCCGGGCGGAAGACGCCCGCCGTGTCGGCGTGGATATTGACGCGACCGGTCGCTGCAAGGCCGATCGTCATATGCGGCGCGCGGAGCGCGGCGGCGACCCAAGCGGCCGCCTCGTCCTCGCCGACATCGCCAGCGTCGAGCTGCGCCGCGATCACGCTCGTCATATCGGCTTCACGCAGCGCTGCGACATCTTCTGCCGTCAGGCGCCTTCCCTTCCTCAGGTCGAGCCTTCCGGACTTCGCCGCATGGGCGAGGATTGCTCCCTCGGCCTCGTCGATCGCGATCTCGCCGAACTTCATCGCGGCGCCTGCTCGCCCCGCTTATCGGCGAACATCTTGCGCTTGCGGAACGCCTCGACGATCGAGGCCATGATGGCGACCGCGATTTCGCCAGGCGTTGACGCGCCGATATCGGCGCCGATCGGCGCGTCGATCCGCTCCATCAGGTGGTCGGCTATGCCGGCTTCCCGGAGGCGCTCTAGTCGGCGCGCATGGGTTTTCCGGCTACCGAGCGCACCAATATAGAAGCAGCCCGTCTTCAGTGCTTCTATCAGCGGGCCGTCGTCTATCTTCGGATCGTGAGTGATCAGCGCGACCGCCGTGTAGGGATCGAGCGGACGCTGCTTAAGGACGACGTCCGGCCAATCGGCATCGAGCTGGAAGCCGGCGAAACGCTCGGGCGTCGCGAAGGCCGTGCGCGGATCGATGATCTCGACGTCGTAGCCGGCGATGCGCGCGATTGGCGCGAGCGCCTGCGAAATGTGGACGGCCCCGATCAGAACAATGCGCACCGGTGGCAGATAGACATTGACGAAGCTTTCGCCGCTTTCGGTCTCGACCATACCGGATTTACCGGCCCGAACCGCCTTTTCCACGACGTCGGCCATCGGGTCTGCCCCGATTTGGGCTTCCCGCAACACCCGCTGCTTGCCCGTAGCGATGTCGGTGATTGTGACGACGGCCCGGCGAGCGGCGCGCTCGGCATTGACGGTCGTGAGGATATCGAGCCGCATCAAACTACCGGTTCGACATAGACGCGGATGCGGCCGCCGCAGGAGAGGCCGACCTGCCATGCGGTCTCGTCTGCGACGCCGAATTCGAGCATCTTGCCCTTGCCGCTTTCAATGACGTCGATCGCCTCGGTGATTACGGCGCCTTCGACACAGCCGCCTGATACGGAGCCTTCGAAATTGCCTTCGGTGTCGATCACCAAATGGCTCCCTGTCGGACGCGGGGCCGAGCCCCAGGTCTCGACCACTGTGGCCAACGCCAGCTTACGGCCGATTGCTGCCCAGTCGGCGGCTGTCGCGAGGATGTCGGTGTGTGAGACGTCGATCCCAGATGTCTCGTTTTTCCGCGGCGCAGCGCTCATATCACCACCTTTATCCGTGGTTGCAGAGAAGCCGGCAAAGCGCCGGACTTCCTATCCCGAGCCAGATCTAGGTTTGGTGACTGCAGAATGAAACGCTCTCAACGCTCGATACGTCGAAAGACGACGCGTCTAGCTCGCGACATTCGCTTATGCAGCTCGAAGCCAAACCTTCGGGTCGTTTCGTTCTTGATCATCGGCGGTAAGGGCAGCGCAGAGTTCGGCCATGGCGTCGAGAGAGTGGACGGCCCGGAATTCGTCTACGTGGTCCAGCATCGTGCGCACCCCCTTCGCCTT
This sequence comes from Fulvimarina pelagi HTCC2506, assembly GCF_000153705.1. Lineage (GTDB taxonomy): Bacteria > Pseudomonadota > Alphaproteobacteria > Rhizobiales > Rhizobiaceae > Fulvimarina > Fulvimarina pelagi. The sequence goes on along the minus strand of NZ_DS022272.1, from coordinate 1,241,272 downwards.
TGCGGAAAAGCCCTCGTAGCGTAGCAGCGGGTTCAGCCAGATGAGCCGATGACAGGAGAGATGGAGCCGCTCCATCTCCGCATCGAGGCTCATGGCGCTGTCGCGCTCAAGGCCATCGGTAATCAAGAGGACAATCGCACCGCGTCCGAGCACACGACGCGACCAGTCGCGATTGAAGCGGTGCAGCGCCTCGGCAATGCGGGTGCCGCCGGACCAGTCCTTGACGGTATCGGCGCACTCGGCAAAGGCCTGATCCGGATCTTTCCGGCGCAGCTGCCTCGTGACGTTGGTGAGGCGCGTACCGAACAGAAACGCATGAACTCGGCGGCGATTCTCCATGATCGTGTGGAGAAAATGCAGGAAAATGCGACTGTACTGGCTCATCGAGCCTGAGATATCCGCCAACACGATCAACGGCGGCTGAACCACGCGCTGGGAGCGAAATCGCGGCAAGATGAGATCGCCGCCGGTGCGCATCGCACCTCGCATAGTGGCCTGGGCATCGATCTTGCGGCCACGCGGATCGGACTTGAAGCGGCGCGTTTCGACATGGTCGCGTGGCAGCCGGAGATTCGCGATAGCGCGTTGAGCTGCCGCGAGTTCGGATGCTGACATCTGAGCAAAATCCATGCTTCGCAGGACTTCGTTGCCCGACATCGTCATTGATGCATCGATTTCGATCTCTGGTTTTTCCTGCTTTGTCACCCGCTTTTCCTGTCCTTCGAAGAGCGAGTCAGAAGCGCGCTGCGATCCCGCCTTGGGCTTCTGCCTCTCGGACTCGCGAGGCGGCGCCTTCGGTGAGAACATCGCGATCATCTTCTCGATCAACTCACGGGAGCGCCAGAAAAGCCGGAAGGCCTCCTCGAAGACCGCCGTATCCTCGTGCCGGGTGACGAGCGTGGCGTGAAGAGTCCAATAGAGGTCGTCGCGTGAGCCGAACCCACAAGCCTTTACAGCCTCGATCGCATCGAGCGTTGCGGAAGGACCGAGCTTAAGGCCTGCCCGTCTCAGTGCGCGCGCGAAATAAGTGATGTTATCGGCAAGCCGTCCGTCCGGGTCGGCTTCGGAAATTTCAGTACCAATACTTTTATGCTGGTTCGCCGTCATCCGCTCAGGACTGGTTCCTGAGGTCACGTTTGACCTCATCGAGGATGCGCGTGCTTTCGCCCTGCTGAAGACGCTGGATATCGTCTTGATATTTCAGCAGCACGCCAAGCGTATCGGAGACGTAACGCGGGTCGAGTGCGACAGCGTTAAGTTCGGTGAGTGCGTTGGCCCAATCGATCGTCTCAGCGACGCCCGGGGCCTTGAAAAGGTCGGTTTCGCGCAGCCGCTGAACGAACGCGACAAGTTCCTTCGCGAGGTCCGCGTTAGCGTTCGGTGCCTTGAGGCGGACGATTTCCAATTCGCGGTCGGCTTCCGGGTAGTCGACCCAATGATAGAGGCAGCGTCGCTTGAGAGCGTCGTGGATTTCGCGTGTGCGGTTCGTAGTGATCACAACGATCGGCGGTTCCGGTGCGCGAATGGTGCCAAGTTCTGGAATGGTCACCTGATTGTCGGCGAGTACCTCAAGGAGGAACGCCTCGAAAGCTTCATCCGTGCGATCGAGTTCGTCGATCAGCAGCACCGGCGCGCGTCCGGGCTCGCCCTCCATGGCCTGCAGGATCGGCCGCCGGATGAGAAACTCGTTAGAGAAGATTTCTGATCGCGCAGACTCGCGCGACGTGTCGCCGGACGCCTCGCGAAGCCTGATCTCGATCATCTGCGCCGCGTAGTTCCATTCGTACAGCGCTGAAGAAACGTCGAGGCCCTCGTAACACTGAAGCCGAATCAACGGCCGGTCGAGACCTTTTGCCAAAACCTTTGCGATCTCGGTTTTGCCGACGCCCGCCTCACCTTCGAGGAAGATCGGACGCTTCATTTTAAGCGCCAGGAAGAGGACCGTTGCGAGTGAACGATCCGCGACATACCCCTCCCCTCCGAGCAATTCTGCGGTTGCATCGATGCTGTCGGGCAGCGCTCTGGTCACGTCGGTAGATCCGTCCATTTCTTTGTCGCGGTTGCGGGCGGGAAGGCTAGAGCGAATGCCATGTCCGGTCGAGGTAGACCAAAGAAGACGTCCGCGCATCGGCGGCAATGCCAACAACCTCACCGATGATGATGCGGTGGGTGGCCACGACTTTAGTATCGACCAACCGGCAATCGAAGGCGGCAGCGGCACTCTTCAGAACAGGAGCGCCGGTTTCGAGCTTCGCCCATTTGCCCAGCGCGAATCGATCTTCTTGTTCGAGGCTACCCTCCCCAGCGAAGGCTTTGGCGAGCTTTTCATCCTCAGCACTCAGGACATTCAGGACGAAGCAACCATTCGCTTCGAAGCGCTGATTGAGAGCACTTGCAGTGTTGAGACAGACGAGCAGTGTCGGGGGATCGGACGAGACCGAGCAGGTGCTCGTTACCGTCAGGCCGCGTTGTCCGGCCCCCCCGTCCGTTGTGACGAGGCAGACGCCAGCAGCAAAACGGCGCATGGCGGTACGATATTCAGCTGGGTCGATCCGGGAAGTCGCTTGCAGCAACGGTAAAGCTCCGGCGGATGTCATTCGGGTACAGACCCGGCAAATAAGGCGTCCTCACGGAAATGGCACGGGTTACGGTGCAGATGGAAGCCCTATTCGACGAATGGAGACGATGCGTCGACAGTACGAAGAAAGCCAATAAATCGCTGCCAGCAGTCTCATCGCACCAAGAATTACCCCGCCGAAAGACCGTTCAAACATCCTCTTTGCTCAAAAAACCATCGTCTCTCGCCCTTGTTCGTTCGGAGACGCGCTTTCTATAGTGAGGTGAAACTAATCACCGAAGGAGCGCGCCGTGCCACCGTTCGACGAGATGTTGCTGAATCAAGACGAGGTACGGCAGCCCTATGAAAGCTTTCATGGCTGGTTCAAGGATCAGGACGCGCACGAACTGGCATCGAAGGCGAACGAGGCTGAAACCTTCTTCCGGCGCACCGGCATCACCTTCAATGTTTACGGCCAGCAGGAAGCTGCAGAACGGCTGATCCCATTCGACATGGTGCCGCGGATCATGGCGAAGAACGAGTGGGACAAGCTCGCTGAGGGCATCGAGCAGCGTGTCGAGGCGCTGAACCTTTTCCTGCACGACATCTATCACGATCAGGAGGTGGTGAAAGCCGGCATCCTCCCTGCCCGTCTTCTTGAAGATAACGATGCCTTCCTACCGCAGATGATCGGCTTTACGCCTCCTGGCAAAGTCTACACCCACATCATCGGCACCGACATCGTGCGTACGGGTGAAGACCAGTTCTACGTTCTCGAAGACAATGCCCGAACCCCCTCCGGCGTCTCTTATATGATAGAGAACCGTGAGACGATGATGCAGATGTTCCCGGAGCTGTTCGCGCAGAACCGGGTGCGGCCGGTAGAAACCTATCCGCACCATCTTCGCCGCTCGCTGGAAGCCGTCGCGCCGCCGATGTGCGAAGGCAAACCTCGGGTCGCCGTACTGACGCCCGGGATCTTCAATTCGGCCTATTTCGAGCACTCCTTTCTCGCCGACCAGATGGGTGTCGAACTGATCGAGGGCTCGGACGTCGCCGAGATCGACGGCCGCATTCAGATGCGAACCACCGAAGGCTACGTGCCGATCGATGTGATCTACCGGCGCATCGACGACGCCTTCCTCGATCCGAGAGCTTTCAACCCGGAATCAATGCTCGGCATCCCGGGCATCATGGATGCCTACAAGCGCGGCGCGGTCACGATCGCCAACGCGCCGGGGACAGGCATCTCGGACGACAAGGCGATCTATTCCTACATGCCGGAAATCGTCGAGTTCTTCACCGGCAAGCCGGCCATGCTGGAAAACGTTCCGACCTGGCGCTGCGCCGAGGAGGACAGCCTCAGATACGTGCTCGACAATCTCGCCGACCTCGTTGTGAAAGAAGTGCACGGCTCGGGCGGCTACGGCATGCTCGTCGGCCCGACCTCGACCAAGGCCGAATGCGAGGCCTTCGCCAAGAAACTCAAGGAAGACCCACAGAATTATATCGCGCAACCGACCCTTGCCCTATCGACCGTGCCGATCCTGGCGAAGGACAAGCTCTCACCGCGCCATGTCGATCTGCGCCCATTCGTACTCGTCTCGGACAAAGTGAGAATCATTCCGGGCGGCCTGACACGCGTCGCGCTGAAGGAGGGCTCTCTGGTGGTGAATTCCAGTCAAGGCGGCGGCACCAAGGACACCTGGGTGCTGCGCGACTGAGGTCGCAACCAAGCACCAACGGCAGGATGACAGGCGGCCCGCGCAAACCGATGCGATGAAGCCGCGAGACACGGAAGGACGAATCATGGCACTTCTCGGACGGACGGCGAACGGGCTCTTCTGGATGTTCCGCTACATCGAGCGAGCGGAAAACATGGCACGTCTTGTCGACGCAGGTCTCAGGATTTCATTGACCAATCTCTCGGTCGAAGATCGCGACGAATGGGAGTCGATCCTCGTGTCCGCCGGCGTCGAAGACCCCTACAAGGAAAAGCATGGCGAACTAGACGAGACCAAGATCATCGATTTTCTCATCCGCGATCAGGACAATCCGTCCTCGATACGCTCTTCCATCGACACGGCACGGATGAACGGTCGGATGGTGCGTACCGCCCTCACCCGCGAGCTCTGGGAAGCGACGAACGACACTTATCTCACGATCAGGACTGCGCTCGCTGGCCCGCTCAATCATCGCACCCTTCCCAAGACGCTTGACCTCGTGAAGACGCGCTGTGCTCTGATCCGCGGCGCCTTCTACGGCACCATGTTGCGCAACGAGATCTTCGATTTCTGCCATCTTGGCGCTTTCCTGGAGAGAGCCGACAACACGGCGCGCATCCTCGACGTGAAATACTGGGTGCTTCTGCCAGAACATTCTTCTATCGGCTCGTCGCTCGACAACTTTCAGTGGTCGTCGATCCTGCGCTCGGTCTCGGCGCACCGGTCCTACAGCTGGGAATACGACGCCAGTCCGACCGCGACGAACATCATCGACTTCCTGATGCTGAATCGCCGGATGCCTCGCTCGCTGAGTCACTGCTACGGCATGATGCGCGATTCGATGTCCTATCTCGACCGCGGCTCGGAAACGCCGAACGAGAGCGCCGCCCGCGTCAACATGATCTATGAGCGCCTCTCCAATCTCACCGTACGCGAAGTCCTGGCGAGCGGACTGCACGAGTTTCTCGAGGATTTCATCATCGACAACAACAAGGTTTCGGGACTGATCGCGGAGAACTATCGCTTCTACCCCGACATCGATCCCGCTAACCAGAGCCAGTCGCAAAGCCAGAGCGCCTGACTAAGCACGGTAATGAAGTCGTCGACGGTGTGAATAAATCTGTCTTCGTGGTGAAGGTGCAATTGCGGCGGCCCGGCAGCGGACCGTAAGCCTGTGCAAACCCATTCGTGAACGCGCCCTTCGCGGAGCCTTTTCATGACCTATTGCGTCGGCCTGCTCGTTGATGCCGGTCTCATTTTCATGTCGGACACCCGGACGAATGCCGGGATCGACAACATTTCCACGGTCCTGAAGATGAAGACCTGGGAGGTGCCGGGCGAGCGCTTTTTGTGCCTCATGTCAGCGGGCAATCTGGCTACGACCCAGGCAACGATATCGCTGCTCGACGAGCGAACGGTCGCCCCGTCCGAGCGTCAACCGGCGATCCTTTCCCAGCCGACAATGTTCCAGACCGCAAAGCTTGTTGGCGAGACTCTGCGTGAGGTCATCAGCGGTGCTTCCGGCCCACAGGCCCAGACGCCCGACCCGATGTTTTCCGGCTCGTTCATCCTTGGCGGGCAGATCAAGGGGACACCGCCGCGCCTCTTCAACATCTACTCGGAAGGCAATTTCGTCGAAGCCGGCGAGGATAATCCGTTCTTCCAGATCGGCGAGCACAAATACGGTCGGCCCATCATCATCCGCACCTACGACCGGAAGATGTCCATGGCCGAGTGCGCAAAACTGCTGATGGTGTCGTTCGATTCGACCCTTCGATCGAACCTTTCGGTCGGGCTGCCGCTCGACCTCCAGTTCTATGAGCGCGACAGCTACCAGGCCGGCCTTCGGACGCGCATTACCGGCGAAGACCCCTATTACAAGACTATTTCCGCCGGATGGTCCGATGCCCTGAAATCAGCATTCGACGCCTTGCCTGACTTCAATCCGGAAGCCTGGGCCGAGCACGAGGAGGCCGAACTCGCGACCGTCTGAAGACGCCACGCGCTTCTGGCCCCTTCGCGCCGCCCTTCCCGTCTCAGTTGTCCTTGCGTTCAATCCCGAGCGGATCGCGTGACTGGCCGATCGCCGGCTTGGACTCACCCATGATCTGAGCCAGAACATCGTCCGCCGAAGACGAGCGACTGCCGCCGATGCCGGCTTCCGCCAGTTGGCGATCGAGATCGGAGCCCGACTCGAGGGCGGCGAGTTCAGCCCCCGCCTCGATCCGGCCGCGTGTCTCATCCTGCCGCTTGCGGATGCGCTCAAGCGAGTCCATGGCGTTGCCAAGCTTGGAATTGACGCCGGACTGGGAGTGAGCGATCGCCGACTGAGCCTTGATCAGCGACTCGTTGGCCTTCACGTTCTCGACTTCCCGCCGCATTTGCTGCAACCGGTGCTCAGTGTCCTGGATTGCCCGCATCATCTGGCCCTGGCTCGCTTGCATGCGCTCCAGTTCCCCTTCGTCGCGATGGATTTCCTGGCGCAATCCGGAGATCCGGTCGGCGAGGCCGCGTGCGAGATCTTCCCTTCCGGCCTGAAGCGCTGCGCGCGCGCTTTCGGTGTCTCGCTGTTCCTTCTCGCGCGCTTCCTCGATCTTTCTCGATAGCCGTTTATTTGACGCCATGATGCCGGCGAGATCGGAACGCGCCTTACGCAGCGAGTTTTCTGCGTCGCGAATCTCCTGGTCGAGAATGCGCAGTGCCTGTTTGTCGGCAACGGTTTCGGCCGCTTCGTTGGCTCCGCCGCGCACAGCAGTGAATAGCTTGCCCCAGACACTCATAGGCCGAACTCCCCATTCTTCCATTCTTCGATCATATTCGCTGCATCCACAGCGTTTTCCGCCAGAACCGCGATCTCCTCGATCATCGCATGCGCGCTCGAAAGTGCCGAAAGCGAGCCGAACAACTCGTACCATTCCTCGCCGTCGAAATTGACAATGCCAAAGGTCGAAAGCGGCACGAGCTTGTGAGTCGACAGGATCATCCGGTCGAATTGCTCACGGCGCGGCAGGTCGCTTGCCTTCACGAGGGCGACACTCGCCAACACCTGATCGCCGCTCGCCGTAACAAGGATGTCGAGATCACCCTTTTCCTTCAGCGTGACGCGCAGGACATCCGTTCCCTCGACGACGGAAACGTCGACGTCGCCCAACTCTTCGGGATCGGAGGCAAAGAGCTCGGTGAGGCTCGCGAGATTCCACGGTTCCACGTCGGGACGACCTTTCTTGCAATCGGTTTCGAGACCGGTTTTACATCAGCGGCGAGCGCTTGTTCAATCGAAGCTCTTCAAAGGACAGCCCTCGCGGCCCCGGTTAGATGGGGCTGCGAAATCAAGGATGCGAGATGCCTCTGTTCCTCAAGGTCGCGCGCCGAGCCTATATCGCGATCGCAGAGCTGACCTGGGGCGCGGTCCTTTTTCTCTTCGTTGCCCATCTCTTCGTTTCCTACATCCTGCTGGGTATCGTTGGGGAGGACGGACTAACCGGTGACGTCGCGACCTACATCTACTATTACGGTGTGACGGCGACGACGGTCGGATACGGTGATCTGTCACCGGCTGGCACCGCAGGACGTCTTATCGCGGCGTTTTTTGTCATTCCCGGAGCTATCGCGATCTTCACGGCGGTTCTTGGCAAACTGCTCTCGGGGATCAGCGGGGTTTGGAGAAAGAGGATGCAAGGCGCAGGCGATTTTAGCACCAGGGTCGGCCACATGATCGTTCTCGGCTGGCAGGAGGGCGCTTCACAGCAACTTCTTTCGATGCTCTCCGGCGAACGCGCGTCGGACGAGGCTTTGCCAGTTCTCGTTTCGCGAAGCCTGGCGCAGAATCCAATGTCCGATCAGATTGATTTCGTCCGTGCCGAGCGCCTCGCCGATCCCGAAGCACTGGAACGCGCCGGAATTTCGGGAGCGCGCGGCGTCGTCGTGAGGGGCGAAAACGATGATGAGACACTCGCCGCCGCCTTGGTCTCCGCGACGCTGAACAGCAGCATTCATGTCGTTGCCTATTTCGAATATCAGCGGACCGCCGAGATCGCAGAACGTCAGGCCGCCCGCATCGAAACGATCACCTCGCTATCGCCGGAACTCCTCGTACGCGCAGCGCGCGATCCGGGTTCTTCGCAGGTGGCCAAGCTGCTTCTGTCGGCCAGCACCGCGGACACGGCCTTCTCCATGCTCTTGCCCGAAGGCCGAGCGCCGATCCGATACGGCGATGCGCTTATCGGCCTTCGCCGTAGCTGCAACGCCACGTTGGTGGGTGTCGGCCGCGCAGGCAAGGTCGACCTAAATTGCCCCGCAGACGATCCGATCTCCTCGGGCGACACCATCTACTATATCAGCGATAACCGGCTCGACGCAGGAGCGATCGACTGGTCGGCGATGGAGGGAGCTGGCAGATGATCTTTTCTCTCTTCGGCAAGAAGGACAACGGCGCCGGCCTTCCCGACGAACGCGGCCCGCTCGGTATTCCGATCGGCGGCGCACTCGAACTCGATCTTCTATCGCTGGAGGCAGATGCGGCGACGGGCGAACCCGGCATGGCACTGCCCGAGGGCGGAACGTTCGTTTGCGTCGCATACGGCGAGGCCAGACTCGACGCAAACACCGTCCTGTCCCGATATTATGACGACGACGATCGGCTGCTCCAAGTGCTTTCGGCAAGCGGCCGCTACGGCGACACCATAGACGACGTCAGCATCTATCATCCTTGGGACAGCGTCGTGCCCGCCGGGCAGGCCGAGTGGGACCGCTGGATCGGCCCGCGCGGCATGGTGGGCGAGGCTCGGTACGATGCGGACGGCGTCCTTTTCGAGCGCTTCTGGGGAGCGGGCGAGGAACGCGCGGACCTCGTCGAGTTCGTCGAGGACATCGAGGATGGACGTGGCAAACGCGCCATCCACCAGACCTGCATGCTCTACGCAAGACCTGTCGGCCGGACCCAGGAGATGCTTCTCATCAATGTCGAGCGCGAACTGGCGGCGGGGTCGTCCCGGCAGGGGGGCTCGATCGAATTCCTCCTCGGCTATGGCCTCGGCGCCGCGGATGTGAGACGGGTTTAACCACGACCGCAGCTATTGGTCGTGCCGCTTTCTAACAAGAGACTGGAGGGACGATGTTCGGTTACGTTTCAGGCCTGCCGAGTTTCCTGGCGTATTTCATTCTGGGCCTCGTGCTCTACGGCCTTTTTGCTGCGATCTATACGGCGCTGACCCCGCACAAGGAGGTAACGCTGATCCGCGAAGGCAACATGGCCGCCGTACTCGCCTATCTCGGCGCGATCATCGGATTCGGCATCGTCTTGTCGTCTGCAGCTGAAAATTCCGTCGCCATCATTGATTTCATTATCTGGGCGATCATTGGTGTTCTCGTCCAGATCCTAGCTTTCTTCATTGCGTCCATGACAATGACGAAGCTGCACGAGCGAATCACCAAAGGTGAGATCGCAGCAGGTGTCTGGAGCGCCGGAAATTCCATCGCGGTCGGTCTTCTGAACGCCGCCTGCATGACCTACTGAGGAGGAAGGAAGGATGCGAAAGCGCAAGATCGGGGCACGCCCCCCTCTCCTCACCCTCGGTACTATAGCGGCGACGGGAATGGTACTGACTGGCTGCGGCGAGGATCCGCCGACCGAAGCCCTCTTCTCCACACCCACCGAGTGCGCCGCGTCCGGCGTCGATCTTCAGATCTGCGAAGCCGAATACCAGGCCGCGCTGAGCGAGCACCTCAAGAACGCTCCGCGCTTCGACGGGCAGGCCGCTTGCGAGGCTGAATATGGCGAGGGCCGCTGTTTGGAGACGAGTAACCTCGTCAACCAGCAGGCCAATGATGGCGCAGGCTCCTTTTTCATCCCCTTTATGACAGGCTACCTGATCTCCTCGGCAATCGGCAACCTGGCGAGTTACGCCGCCTACCGGAACTACCGTTCCTCGCCGAGCTACACCTACTCCGCGCCGATCTACCGGACCCGTGGCGGGCAGACGGTGACGAGCGCAGTACAGGGCGGCCAACGGGTTTCGCGGCCTGTGAACGTGAACACGCGCACGGTTTCGCGCTCGGGCTTCGGCGGACGATCGTCGTCCCGGGGCTTTTTCGGCAGCTGACGTAAAGTGCAGCGGATCAGTCTGCCAGAGCGCGAAGACTGGCGCGAAAAGGCGGAAGCCGTCGGTTTCGGCTTTCACGAAATGTATGGAGAGCCCTATTGGCTCGACGACGCGGCCTTCGTTTTCACACTAGCCGAAATCGAGGAAGCGATCGAGGATCCGAGCGCGGAACTCCATCAGATGTGCATGGACGTCGCCGAAGACGTCATCCGCGATCCGGCGATGATGACGAAGCTCGCGATCCCTGAGCCAATGCAGGATCTCGTCCGCCGCTCCTTTGAAGATCAGGAGCGCCATCTCTACGGCCGCTTCGATCTCGCCTATGACGGCACCGGGCCGGCCAAGCTTCTGGAATACAATGCGGACACGCCCACCTCGATCTTCGAATCGGCCTATTTCCAGTACAATTGGCTAACCGACAACGTGGAACGGGGCGTCCTGCCGGAGGACGCCGATCAGTTCAATGCCATCCAGGAAACGCTGATTGAGGCGTTCCGGAAATTCTCGAACGAGCCAATCTTCCACTTCGCCGCCTATACCGAGAGCGACGAGGATCGCGGCACTGCCGCCTATCTGATGGACTGCGCCATTCAAGCCGGCCACCGCACCGAACTTCTCGACATGCGAGAGATCGGCGTCGACGATCAAGGTCGCTATACGGACATGCAGGACCGGACGATCGAACTCTGTTTCAAGCTCTATCCATGGGAGGATATGCTGCGCGAGCCCTTCGCAGAGCACCTTCCCCACTCACGGACGCAGTTCGTCGAGCCGCCTTGGAAGGCGATCCTCTCCAACAAGGGCCTGCTTCCACTGCTTTGGGAACGCTTTTCCGGTCATCCCAACCTTCTCCCCGCCTATTTCGCGGACGATCCGCGCGCGGGGAATCTCAAGAATGCGGTGAGGAAACCCCTTCACTCCCGCGAGGGCGAAAATATCACGGTCATCGAAGCCGGTCTGGAGACTGAAGTCTCGGACGGGAATTATGGCGAGGAAGGCTTCATTGTTCAGGAGTTGACGAGACTGTTCGAAAAGGATGGCAAGTACGCCGTCCTCGGGACCTGGATCGTTGGCAACACCTGCTGCGGTCTCGGCATGCGCGAGGACAGAAGCCGAATTACGAGAAATCTGTCGCGGTTCATCCCACACGCGATCATCGGATAACCGCCAAGCGGCATCTGGAACTGAAAAGGCCGGCACCCTGAGATGCCGGCCTCGAAATTCATGCTATGGATCGTTTGCGTCAGTTCAGATGGCTCTTCAGTTCGGCCACCGCCGCATCGACATCGGTCTTGTAGTCGAACCGGTTCAGCATGTCGCCGAATCGGGAGACAATCTCGGTAAGCTCTGCCTCAGACAAGAGATTGAGGATTCCGACGCGGATCTGAGTCGGCTCTGAAAGAGTCGGCCAGATACAGAAATTCTCGGCGCGGCATTTGTTGACGAAGTCTTTTTCCTGACCCTTCAGTTGATCGGGCAGGTCGAGAACGAGAAGGCTCGTCATGTTGGACGTGACGTTGCAGCCCATCTTGGTCAGGGCTGCTCGCAGAGCCTTCTCCGCTGTCCGGTACTTCTCGGCGCGCTGAAGCATGCCGTCTTCCAGCACCATACGAAGCGCTTCGTGGAAGCTCGCGACAGCATAGGGCGAATGGGTGCGGTGATAGGTGCCCTTTTCTACATCCTGACCTTCGATGATCGCCCAGTGACGGGCTTCCATGATCGGGTGATGGACGAAGCAGCGGCCTCCGACCTTCTTCAGCTCTTCGATGTAGGTGTCGGTGAACGTGACCGGCGCATAGGTGAGCGGCAAGGCCATGACGCCCTTCTGGGGGCATGACGCCCAGCCGTGGATGCCCGGATAATCGTCGACCCTGAACTCGGCGATACCGAGGGAGGAGACGGCATCGACGAGGCCCATGACGCCGTGCTTTTCGCACGCATCACTGAACCCTCGGATATCATTGACTCGGCCTGAGCCGGTTTCCCAATGGGCCATGGCCGCCCATTTCGGCTTGTGCTCGGTAAGCGCCTTCTCGACGATCTCGCCGGTCACCGACTCTCCATGCGGCACTTTGATCGTGACCACCGAAGAGGCCTTCGGGTCGAGCGAGTTTGCCGCGAGTTCCTCGGGAGTGGCGCCTTTCATGCGAACTGACAGTTCGTCGATCCCGGAGAACGTCCCGTTGACGAAGAGGACGATCTTGTCGCCCGGATGGACCACGCTGAACATCATGTCGAGCGCCGACCAGCCTGTACCCGCACAGGCGAAAGTATGGATGTTGTTCGTGCCCCAGACTTCACGGAGCATCTTCTTCGATTCGATCATGCCCCGCAGCACGTCGGGGTTCATGTGATCGGCGACACCCTGATCGTGATAGGCGTCGAGTACGCGCTGCGCCGTGTTGCCCGGACCGGGACCGGCGGCAATCGTATCGGGAATCTTCAGTTCCGGAAAAACTGGTGCATTCATGATGAGGCTCCTCCCATTCGGTTCGACACGATGCTGGACAGTTTAATACGATCCGTAGCGTGCATTCCCTCGCGCTCGATCCCAGCGCCATTGCCTTCGGATATAGGACAGGCCCTCAAAATCGGCCCACACCCGAACGACGACAAAAAACCTACCCGCACTGGCAGATGAGCTGAGGAAAACGGCTATTCGCCACCCTTCTGACCGAGCCTCGAGAGGGCGATCCGCGAGGCAATCGACTGCACTGCGTAGGTGAGCGACTGCATCATCTCGCCACCTTTAGCATAGCTCGCTGGCGCGAGATTGGTCGGCCGTTGACGCGCGTGCATCGATTTCGCGCCTGCAAAGCCACCGTCCTGGCGAACAGCGATGGCGATCCCGCCGTTCGCTTCCACATATTGAAAGGCCTGAAGGTCGGAAGCGCCGTCGCCAACAAAAATCATCTGGTTCGGCGGCACAGCTTTATCCTCGTCGGAAACGGCTTTGGTCGTCGATTCCGGGGCGTTCGATCCGTGAATGCTGAAGCCTTTAGAGAGCGCTTCCATGTATCGCGCCTTCTCTGGATGGGTGAGCGCCCGCTTGATGAAAACTGCCTCGCCACTCTCGTCGAAATGGAGCGAAGAGCCCCAGATGCGGTCGAAGCAATCCTTGATCGCTGTGTGCTCGATGATGTCGACATAGCCCGAGGAGATCACCGTGAAGTCGACCTCCACCCCAGGCGCGACCTCACGCGCGGCCGATCGAATGCGCTCGGGCATCTGTGTTACTTCGTCGTAGAGTTCGATCTCCGCGGCGGCCTTGCGCAACGCGTCGCGGTTCAGCGGCCGGCCTCGCTCACGCCCGGCTTTGATCAGCGCGTATGCGCGTGCATTGATCGAGTCCCAAGTGTCTTCGTCCAGCGGCTCGCGAAAATTGCGATGCCAATCGTCGACATCCAGCCCCATCGCCTTCACGAGCACTTCCAAGGACGACTCCGCCAGCGTCTCGTCGAAATCGAAAGCAAGCGCGATGCGGTTATGGAGCGGCCGTGTGACTTGCATGAGAGTTCCCTCGGGTTCCAGACATCGGTCCAGATCAAAAGAGGGTCAGCAAGCGCCCCGGCAAGCGCGCAAATGCCGCAGGTGTTGAGGCCGCTGTCAGATTCGCCCTTCGTCCACTGCAAAGCATGCCACACGCGTCGGGCCATGCTCCGTCAGCACGGGACGCTCCGTCCGGCAACGCTCGTTGGCGTGCGGGCAGCGCGGATTGAACGAGCAGCCAGGCGGCGGATCGAAAGGCGACGGGAGCTCGCCGGTGAGGCGGATGCGTTCGCCGCGATCGTCGGGGTTGGTCGCCGGCGTCGCCGAGAGAAGCGCCTTGGTATAGGGATGCTTCGGCTCGGAATAGAGCGCCGCCTTGGGTGCGATCTCGACCGGGCGGCCGAGATACATCACGAGAACCCGGTCCGCCACATGCTTCACGACCGAGAGATCGTGGCTGATGAAGATGTAGGTGAGCTTCAGCCGATCCTGCAGGTCGGCGAGCAGGTTAAGCACCGAGGCCTGGATCGACACGTCCAGCGCCGAGACCGGCTCGTCGAGGACGAGGATCTTCGGATCGAGTATCAGAGCTCGTGCGATGGCGATGCGCTGGCGTTGGCCACCGGAAAACATGTGCGGATAGCGGTCGTAGTGTTCCGGGCGCAGCCCGACCTGCGCCAGCATGTCCTTAGCCTTCTCGCGCCGTTCGGCCCGCGAGAGCTTCGAGTTGATCTTGAGCGGTTCCTCGATGATCGCGCCCACCTTCTGGCGCGGATTGAGGGCGCCGTAGGGGTTCTGGAAGACGATCTGGACGGTCGACCGTAGGCGCTTCACATCGCTCGAACGCCCGGCCGAAATGTCGATGCCGTCGATCGTGAGATGGCCTTCGGTCGGCTCTTCGATCATTGTCAGGATGCGGGCGAGCGTGGACTTGCCGCAACCCGATTCTCCGACGATCGCGAGGGTCTCGCCTTCCTCGACCGTGAAGCTCGCTTCCTTGACGGCCTTGAGGCCGGCCGCTTTCGCAAAGAGCCCGCGCTTGACCTCGTAGACCTGGCTGACGCCTTCGGCTGAGACGATCGCACTCATGCCGCCTCCTCGGTATTGAGAGGATAATGGCAGAGCGCCTGCCCCAGGGCATCGCTTTGATGCGGGGGCTCGATTGTGCGGCACCTGTCGTCGGCGCGCGAGCAACGCGGATTGAAAAGGCAGCCGTCCGGCCGGTCCCCCTGCCCCGGCACGACACCAGGAATGGTCGGCAACCGGTCCCCCGTCGCACGCTCTGGAATGGCCGAGAGGAGCGCGGCGGTATACGGATGATGCGGCTCGTCGAAGAGGGTTTCGACCGGCTGGCGCTCCACCTGTTGGCCGGCATATTGCACGACGACCCGGTGCGCGGTTTCGGCGACAACGCCCATGTCATGGGTGATCAGCACCATCGCCATGCCGCGATCTCTCTGGAGGTCGACGAGAAGATCGAGAATCTGCGCCTGGATCGTCACGTCGAGCGCCGTCGTCGGCTCGTCCGCGATGAGAAGCTTCGGATGACAAGCCGTCGCCATGGCGATCATCACACGCTGGCTCATCCCGCCGGAAAGTTGGTGCGGGAAGGCGGATAGCCGCCGCTCGGGTTCGGGCAGGCCGACGGACTCGAGCAATTCGATCGCCCGCTTCTGGCGCGCTTTCCGGTCAAGGCCGAGATGGATGCGCAGCGTCTCCTTGATCTGAAATCCGACGGTGAAGCACGGATTGAGCGAACTCATCGGCTCCTGAAAGATCATCGACATCTCTGCCCCGATCAGCCTGCGCCGTTCGCGTCCGCTCATCGTTCGAAGGTCGTGGTCCTCGAATGCGAGTTCGTCGGCGGTCACCGTTGCTGTCGGTGGCAGGAGACCCATGAGCGCCAGCATGGCGACCGACTTGCCGGATCCGGATTCGCCAACGATGCCGAGGATTTCGCCCTTGTCGACGTTGAGGTCGAAGCTGTCTACGGCCTTGAAGGGTCCAGAGGCGGTGTCGAAAGTGACGGTGAGATTGCGGATGGTGAGGAGCGGCATCGAGATCAACTCCGCTTCATCTTCGGGTCGAGCGCGTCGCGGAGACCATCGCCGACGAGGTTGATGGCGAGCACAGTGATCAGGATCGCAAGGCCGGGAAAGGTCACCACCCACCAGGCGCGCAGCACAAATTCCTGCGCGTCGGCCAGCATCGTGCCCCATTCGGGCGTCGGCGGCTGGGCACCGAGGCCGAGGAAGCCGAGAGCGGCCGCGTCCAGGATCGCCGACGAAAACGAAAGCGTCGCTTGGACAATGAGAGGGCCGAGACAGTTCGGCAGGATGGTCACCACCATCAGTCGCAGTGGGCTGGCGCCGACCACCCTGGCTGCCGTCACGTATTCCCGCTGTTTCTCGGCCATCACCGAAGCGCGGGTCAGGCGCACGAAATGCGGCTGCAGAACGAGCGCGATTGCGATCATGGCGTTGAGCAGTCCGGGACCGAGAACGGCGACGAGAACGAGGGCAAGCAGTAGCGAGGGGAAGGCAAGGATAATGTCCATCAGCCGCATGATGACGATATCGACCCAGCCGCGCACATAGCCGGCGATCAGGCCGACCGAGATACCGACGGTCACCGCGAGGGTGACCACCACGAGACCGATCGTCAGCGAATAGCGAGCGCCGTAGATGAGCCGCGAAAGCATGTCGCGACCGACGGCATCGGTGCCAAGAATGTAGGCCCAGCTTCCGTTATCGGCCCAGACAGGCGGCACCAGCAGCGCACCCCGGTTCTGCGCAGTCGCGTCGTAGGGCGCAAGAACGGGGGCGAATATGGCGATCAGAATGATCGCGATGAAAACGTAAAGGCCGACGACGGCGCCTTTGTTCTCCGAAAAATAGTACCAGAACTCCTTGAGCATCTGGCGGCGCGGGCTGACCTTTGCCTTTCGGTCCTCGATGCCGGCCCCGATGCCTTCGCGCGCTTCGTCGGCTTCAACGTGGCTCATCGCGTGCGCACCCTCGGATTGATCAGCCCGTAGAGGACGTCGACGATGAGATTGACGATCATGACGACTAGCGCGATGAGGATCAGCCCGCCCTGCACCACCGGATAGTCACGGCGATACACGCTGTCGACCATCCATTTCCCGATGCCCGGCCAGGAGAAGATCGTCTCGGTAAGGATCGCTCCAGCCATCAGCACACCGATCTGGAGGCCGATCGTCGTCACCACCGGGATGAGTGCATTGCGCAGGGCATGAACCGAGACGACACGGAATGCGCTGAGTCCCTTGGCGCGCGCGGTGCGGACATAGTCCTCGCCGAGCACCTCAAGCATGGCCGAGCGGGTTTGGCGAGCGATGACCGCAAGTGGGATCGTTGCAAGCACGACGCCAGGCAGGATGAGATGGGAAACAGCAGACTTGAAAGCGCCCTCCTGCCCCGAGAGCAGGCTATCGATCAACATGAACCCGGTCGGCTGATCGAAGTAGAACATCAACGACATGCGGCCGGAGACCGGCGTCCATTGAAGATAGCCCGAAAAAAAGATGATGAGCAGCAAGCCCCACCAGAAAATGGGCATCGAATAGCCGGTCAGCGCGGCGCCCATGGTGACCTGATCGAACCAAGAACCACGCTTGATCGCAGCGAGAATACCCGCCGGAATGCCGATGAGGACGGCGAGCGTGATGGCGACGAGCGAAAGCTCGATCGTTGCCGGGAAAAGCGTCATGAACTCTTCGAGCACCGGGCGGTTCGTGACGATGGAATTGCCGAAATCGCCCTGGAGGAGTCCGGTCAAATAATCCCAGAACTGGACCGGCAGCGGCCGATCGTATCCAAGCATGGCCTGGAGTTGCGCATAGCGCTCCTCGGAGATGCCGCGCTCGCCGCTCATAAGGATGATGGGGTCGCCGGGCAGCAGCCGGATGAAGGCGAAGGCGACGATCGCGACGCCGACGAAAGTCGGGACCAGAACGCCGATACGCGAAAGAATGAAGCGGAGCATCAGGACCGCCGATCAGGGGACTGAGAGCAAGACGTCATGGAGTCCGTCTCACCGACTTGGAGCCGATGTCGTTGACAGCGCATATTCGCATGACGGGAAGAACGAAGCGAGCATTCTGGGGCCGCCTCTCGGCGACCCCATAAGCTTTGCTCTTACTCCGCGATGTCGACGCCCGTGAACCAGTGGCCGCCTAGCGGGTCCTGGACATAGCCGGTTACATTTTTCTGCATCGGCATGAAGGTCACGGAATGGGCGATCGTTGCCCACGGCGCCTCTTCCTTGAAGATCGCCTGGGCCTCCTTGTAGAGGGCCGCGCGCTCTTCCTGGGTGTCGAGCCGCTTGGCTTCAGTCACTTTGGCGTCGAACTCCTCGTTGCACCACTGAGCACGGTTGGCGTTGCCGACGGCATCGCAGCCGAGGAGCACGGCGAGGAAATTGTCCGGATCGCCATTGTCGCCGGTCCAGCCGAGAAGTACCGCGCCTTCGCGATCTTCTGCCTTGGATCGCTCGAGATATTCGCCCCATTCGTATGAGACGATCTCGACATCGACACCGATTTTGGAGAAATCGGCCTGGATCAGCTCGGCCATGCGCCGCGCGTTGGGATTGTAGGGTCGCTGCACCGGCATCGCCCAGACTTCCATCGAGAGGTCGGTGACGCCAGCCTCTTCGAGCATCTGCTGAGCGGCTTCCGGATCGTAGGCGTCGTCCTCGGTCTCCTCGCGATAGGACCACATCGTCGGCGGGATCGGGTTCTTGGCGATCTCGCCGGAGCCCTGAAACACGACATCAATGATCGCCTGCTTGTTGATCGCCATATTTAGGGCCTTGCGGACCTGAGCGTTATCGAAGGGAGCGATCTGCGTGTTGTAGGCGAGATAGCCGACATTCAGTCCTTCCTGCTCCATCACAGTCAGGTTCTCATTGCCCTTCAAACTCTCGATGTCGGCCGGGTTCGGATAGGGCATCACTTGGCATTCGTTGGCGAGCAGGCGCTGCTGTCGCACCGAAGCGTCGGTGGTGATAGCGAAGACCAGATCGTCGATCGCTTCCTTGCCGTTCCAGTAATCGGGATGGGCCCGATAGCGGATCACCGCGTCCGGCTGATAGGCGACGAACTGGAAGGGCCCGGTTCCGATCGGCTGTTGGTTGAGCTGTGCCTCGTTGCCGGCCTCGGCGAGCTGATCGGCGTACTCCTTGGAGGCGATCGAAGCGAAGTCCATGGCAAGATTGGCAAGGAACGGCGCGTAGGGCTCGTTCAGCGTGAACTTCACCGTCTGGTCGTCGACCTTCTCGATTGATTTGAGGATGTCTGGCATGGACATCGAATTCCAGTACTCCCAAGCCGCCCCGGTGACGTATTCGTTGTACGGATTTTCAGCGTTGTTCTGCCGATCGAAGGAGAAGACGACGTCGTCGGCTGTCAGCGGTCGCGAGGGTGTGAAGAAATCGGTCGTGTGGAATTGCGCATCGGGCCGCAGATTGAACGTATATTCCAGCCCGTCGTCCGACACTTCCCAGCTCTCGGCAAGCCCCGGCTTGATGTTCGTCGTACCGAGTTCGAATTCGACAAGCCGATTATAAATTGTCTTGGAGGATGCATCGAACGTGGTGCCGGCGGTGTAAAGTGCTGGATCGAAGCCTTCCGGCGAGCCTTCGGAACAATAAACCAGAGTCTTCGCAGAAGCCGCCGTGCCGAGCGCAAGCGTCAAGGCCGTGGCGGCGAGAAGCCGAGTGGTAAGCCGCATAGGGTGTCGTGCCTCCTGTCAGAATATCGAGAGCCGATCTTCATGCCGTCTCTTCTATTCCCGCATCCGACAGCTTTTGCATCGAGTGTGCAAGAGGCGAAATGTTCAATCACTCGAAAACGATACTAGGACTCACGCTGCTCGTCTCACCCATTTCGAGGCCCGCCAGTGCCCGGGAAGCCATGTCCCGATAGATTTCCGCATGGGGGCCATCGGGTTCGGCTTGGACGATTGGAACACCTTCATCGGAGCGGACGCGGATGTGCATGTCGAGCGGCATCGCGCCGAGAAACGGTACCTCGCGCTTGGCAGCCTCGGCCTCCGCACCGCCATGTCCAAAGATGTCGTATCGCGCCCCGGTGTCCGGAGCTATGAAATAGCTCATGTTCTCGACGATCCCGAGGATCGGGACATCGACCTTCTGGAACATTGTAATTCCCCGCCTGGCGTCGATGAGCGAGAGGTCTTGGGGCGTAGAGACGATGACAGCTCCGGCGAGCGGCACCTGTTGCGCCATTGTCAGCTGGGCGTCACCAGTGCCGGGAGGCATATCGACCACGAGAAGGTCGAGATGGCCCCATTCGACCTCCCGCATCATTTGGTTGAGCGCCGAGACCACCATTGGCCCTCGCCAAACCATTGCCGTTTCCTCGGCAACCAGCAGTCCGATCGACATCACTTTAATGCCATAGGCTTCGAGCGGCTTCAGCAGCCGCCCTCCGGCCGATTGCGGCTTCTTGTCCTTGAGGTCGAGCAGGCGTGGGATGGACGGACCGTATATGTCTGCATCGAGGATCCCGACCTTGAGTCCCAAATCGCGAAACCCGAGCGCCAGGTTGACGGCAGTCGTCGACTTGCCGACTCCGCCCTTGCCGGAGGCGACGGCGACGATCTTGTCGACATTCGGAATGCCCGGTTTGGTCGCGCGCGGCGCGGCGTCTCGCCCGGCAGTAAGACTCTTCGGCTGGGCAGGGATCGGCGACGGTTTGCTAGCCGGTTCCCCGGCCTGCTTCTCGGCCGTCAGCGCGACCATCGCCTTGGTGATCCCGTCGAGCTGCTCGATGTAACGCTCGGCTTCCTTCCGGAAGGGCTCGAATTTGTCGGCATCCTTCGCCGGAACCGTCAGCGAGAAGAATGCCTTGCCGTCGGCGACGAAAATATCGGACACCATGCCGCGCGAAACGACGTCTCCTCCGCCATCGGGAGCTTTCATATCGCCCAAGATCGCCTTTATCGTCGCTTTCAGCTCTTCCGCCACGAAACTTCCTTTCTGCGATTGGCCCTCGACTGCGGAGATATGCCGTCCAGACGCGAACGCAAACGTGAGGCGAGCAGCAGATTTAATTCCGTGCGGGCACCTCAAACTTGCAGGCGCAAACGATCATGAACGATGAGACGAAGACACCCCTCACCCAGCCAGTCGACGACGACGTACGCAAGCTGGCCCGACACCTCAGCCGATCGGCCCGTTTCGGTGCGTTGAGCGTTCTGCGGCCCGAGGATGGCTTCCCGTCGGTGAGCCGTGTGCTCAGCGCGACCGACTTCATCGGTCGCCCGGTGCTTTTGATTTCAGGTCTTTCGTTGCATTCGCGAGCGCTAGCGGCGGACACTCGCTGCTCGTTGCTGCTCGGTGAGCCGGCGAAAGGAGACCCCCTCGCCCATCCACGCCTTTCAATCTGCGCGAACGCCAGACTTGTCGAACCTCAATCAAATGATCGGCAGGAACTGCGTACGCGCTTCCTCGCTCGGCACCCCAAGGCCGAGCTATATGTCGACTTTCCCGATTTCCGCTTTGTCGTTCTCGAACCGGTGGAGGCCAGTCTCAACGGCGGCTTTGCCAGAGCCTACGATCTAAAAGCAGACGATCTGGTGGACGATCGGCTCGCCGAGCTCGAAATGGCCGCAATACGAGCGGTCGACCATATGAACACGGATCACTCTGACGCTGTCGATCGAATTGCCTCTAATAACGGCGAGGGCCAGACCGGGTGGCGTATCGCGACTGCGGATCGATGGGGCTTCGAAATCGCGCGATCAGATCGCCTAATACGGATCGAATTCAGGTCGGACCCCGCCGCAGGTGGCGGATACAGGCAAGCGTTCGTCGAGCTTGTCAGTTCGTGATGCGGCCCGTTAGCGCTCCCTGCAGCGTAGTTTAAAACGAATAGCCTTCCGGGCAGTCCGCTTCGAAGCGGCGGGCCGAACCGGCTCTGCGCCAGATGCATTGCCCCGGCGAGTTCGCTGCGGTCCCGACGAGATTGTCCCCAGGCCTGACCTCCGGTTCCGGGATCATGCCTTGCCGATAGGGCTTAACATTTGCGTCTTCCAGACCGAACACGGCTCCAAATACGGGCGATCCGTCACGTCCAACGCATGCAGAAAATGAAAGCAAGGAGACCATAACGAGGCCTGCAGCAAGACGGTATGAGTATGTCGAGACGCGTCTCAATTGTTCGTTCGCTCCTGCTGCAGTGGTTGGCCGTATTGTTCTCTGGAATGCTCGAACCTGTGCAGCTATACAAAGGTTGATCGAAGACGGCAGGCTATTCCGAAACAAAAAAGCCGCCGGGCGTGCCGACGGCTTTCACGAACGTGACCTGCCTCTAGGCGATTAGTAGCCCCTTGGGCACCGATAGACATTTCCATCGGAATATTGGCAGTAGCCCGGACGGCTCTGCGAACGACCGATGACGTTGCCGGCAACAGCACCGCCTGCCGCACCCACAGCCGCACCAATCAGGGTTGATTCGGTGTTGCCGCCGATCGCCTGGCCGGCCAGAGCGCCAACAGCGCCACCAGCAAGCGCGCCACCACCTGTATAGCGGTCTTCGGTCGTACAACCGGTTGCAGCAACGCTTAGCGTCAAGGCCGCGATCGCAATCATCTTCTTCATCGACTGGAACCTCTCCTGTGTGTCTCGTATGCACAAACAATACAGCGTCTATGACGTTGTTCAATAGACGGATTCTTGTTCGTCAACGTTTTTGGAACGGAATTCGGGTCGGCAGTGAACCGACTTCCAGCGCTCATTCGCCGCCAAACTGTGACACCGAAAAGAAAACGCCCCGCGTACCGCGAGGCGAATTGAATGCATCAGTCAAGTGAATGGCAGATGAACCGCTCTTCACCGGGATGCGACGAGTTGCTGATCGTCAACGAGGTCGATGTTCAGGCGGCCATCACGCGTTACCGACCACTCGAGAGATGCAGATTGTTCAAACGCTGCCGGATCGACCGCCTTACAGGCTCCGTAGAGCTTCGGCATACGTGTTTCTGCAAGCCTTACCTGCAAGCCCAGGTCGTTACGGCATTCGTCGAGTGTTTCGTAAGCGGGGGCGGCAACAGGGACCTCTCGGCAAGTCGTGACATCCGACGAGCAGCCAACCAGCAACATCAAAGCAGCGATGTGTTCCATTGAACCTCTCCATGTTGCCGTCACAACATACTTTAGCCGCTTTCGTTCCGGTGCGCAGCTACGCGATCTAATCTTTCCGCAAGGTTATGTCGTTGCATCCTGAGAAGGGGGACGTCGATAAGCGTGGCTGGTTGGGAAGAAAGGTGAGTGTCGCCACTACGCAATAATACGCAAAGAAGAACATGAATCTTCAGAGAGTTAGTATCTCAGGGGCTTAGCGCGACAAATATAGATGACGTTCGACCAACGAGCATTTATAAGATAGTTTATGCAATCTAAAGGTGCTATGAAAGCTCAGGTGCAATATGCCACCGTTCATCACGATCGTGTGACAGTTTCACAGATCCAGACTTACGGCTTTAGACCGTGCTGACTTCGTGCGTCAGTTCGAACTGCGCATCAGGAATGACAAGACGGTAGAGCACGCCGTCGGGCTCGTGAGTAAGCTTGGCCGAGCCTCCGACGGCATTCGGTACGATCCGCTCAAGGGTCGCGGTACCGAAACGTGGATCGCGATTCTGTCGAACCCGGGGACCATTGCGCTCCTTCCAAAGAAGGACGAGATCGTCGTGATCTTCAAGCGTATCGAATTCGGTCGTGATTTCTACTTCGCCGCCGGGGACCGAGAGCGACCCGTAAGACGCGGCATTGACCGCGAGTTCGTGCAGGGCAAGTCCGACATGAAGCGAAGCCGTCGGCGATAGATAGACTGAGACTACTTCGGTCTTGATCTGCTGGTTGCCATCCGGCGCGTACCGCTCGACCTGCAAATTGATCAATTCGTCAAGTTGCGCGCCGCGCCAATTGGTGTCCGTGACGATGTCCTGTGAATAGGAAAGGGACTGGATACGCCCCCGAAATCGAACCAAGAACTCTGGAACGGTCAGCGAGTGACGCGCGGTCTGGCTTGCTAGGCTTTGTATGATGGCGAGGAGGTTCTTCGACCGATGGGACAGTTCGCGCAGGAGGGTCTTGAGCGTATCCTCGCGTCGCTTGCGCTCTGTTATCTCTACTGACGTCCCGAGAATCCCCGATATCGAACCATCCTCGGTACGATCGACGTCCAGATGTATGTCGTACCATCGTCCCGCGCGTGCACTCTCGTGCAGGAACTCGAAATGGACGGGTGCGCCAGTCTCTAGAACCTTGCGTCGGATATCGACGGCGTGCTGCAGTGCCGATGCCTGCAAGATATCGGCATCGCTCATGCCTTCTTTGATGCCCGAGAGCCATGAACGGCCGGGGTTGCAAACCCAGGAGTAGCGAAGATCGTGGTCCTGCCGGAATACGGACATATCCGTATTCTCAACAGCTTTCATGACCTTTGCTGCCAGCATTAGACCACGCTCGAACATTTGCACATTTGGCCGTGCTTCCGATGCCCGCCCGCCATCGGCACGACCTTCGAATGCGGCCGGGGGAAGCCCCGGCCTCTTACGCTGCGACCTTGCGGTCGCTTTCAAAGAACAAGGCTTGGCTGATGAGAGCCTTGACCATGTCTGGATTGAACGGTTTCGTTACGAGAAAAGTCGGCTCCGGTCGTTCACCAGTCAGAAGGCGCTCCGGGAAGGCAGTAATGAAGATCACCGGCACGGAGACGTGGGAGAGTATGTCGTTCACCGCGTCGATGCCTGAACTGCCATCTGCCAATTGAATGTCGGCAAGAACCATGCCTGGCTGCTGCTGCTCGAAGAGCGCGATCGCTTCTTTATGGGTTCGCGCAACACCAGTCACCGAATGCCCGAGGCCTTCCACCATCTGCTCGATGTCCATCGCGATGAGCGGTTCGTCCTCGATGATCATGATGTTGGTGGAAACCTGCCGGCCGATATCAGCGCTCGCCTGGCTGATCAGGTTGGAGAACTCCGTCTCGTCCTTCGAAAGGATTTCGGCAGCTTCATCTGTGGTGAAGCCTTCGACGGCGACCAACAAAAAGGCCTGACGCGGCAGCGGTGAGATTGCCTTAAGGTTCCGCGACGCCTTTTCCTCCCAAGCCCCGGTCTGCGAGTCATCCTGGATGTTTACGTCCAGCGACTGCCAAAGCGAAGAGAACAACTTATAAAGCGAGATGCGCGGCGACTGATCGTCGGGGAAGATATCGGGGTCGGCAATAAGCGCTTCGAGCACGGCCGCGACATAAGCGTCGCCGCTCGATTGCGATCCGGTAAGAGCCCGAGAATAACGCCGGAGATAAGGTATATGCGGCGCTATGCGGGATGACATCGACATGAATACTCCCCTCGTGTCGATTAGGTTGTGATCGATCGATCGCTTATCGACATTTCGCCGACAATGCGCCGATCCTGCCGAAGTTCCCTAGAATGGGTTCAAGTCGGTCCGGCCCTATTTATGGTGTCTGAAAAGTGGTTGTGAAGTGTCACGGCCAATACGATCTTCGCCACGCGGATAGAATCGATGGGACAAGTCGGCTCCCCTTGAGCATTTACGATCCGCTTATATGTCCCGCCCAGAATACGGCCTAGCGTAGGACCCTTCTCGCAGAAGCCCTCCTTGCAACCGTCGAAACGGGACAGAGCAGGCCGCTAAGGCCAAAGCACCCTCGAATTCGCGAACGAATTGACCATATGAGAGACATGCCGGGACCAGACATGGACACACGCAAAGCCGAAAAGGACGGACCGGGTGCCAATGAAGCCTCGGAGAAAAAGCGAGATTCCGAAATGAGCTTTGCGCTGCCCAGTGCTATAGGCGACCGACTGAAAGCCTATTATAACGATGTCGCCAGCGAACCGGTACCGGATCGCTTCCTTTCCCTCCTTGAGCAGCTCGATCAGGCCGAAGGCGAAAAGAAACGGAAATCGGACAAAGAGGAGGTCGAATGACCACGGAGACCGATTTTCGCCGGGAACTCATCCAGGTGATCCCGAACTTGCGTGCGTTCGCAGCATCGCTCGCCGGCTCTTTCGACCGCGCAGACGACCTCGTCCAGGAGACCTTGGTAAAGGCTTGGGACAAACAGCATACCTTCCAGCCCGGCACCAATCTCAAGGCATGGTTGTTCACGATACTGCGCAACGAGTTCTATACACAGATGCGCAAAAAGGGGCGCGAGGTGCAGGACGTCGATGGCGTTCATGCCATGCAGCTTGCAGGACATCCCGAGCAGCAGGGCCATCTCGACCTTCAGGATTTCCGCAAGGCTCTCGACATGCTGCCTGACGATCAGCGCGAGGCGCTCATCCTGATCGGCGCGTCCGGCTTTTCCTACGAGGAAGCGGCAGACATTTGTCACTGCGCAGTCGGGACGATCAAGAGTCGCGTATCGCGCGCCCGCACACGCATCGGTCAAATCCTCGAAATCGAGGGCGACGGCGAGTACGGACCCGATTCAATCGCGTCGCAGATCATAGGCGTAGCACCGGCGGCTTGAGCCGAACATTCGAACGCCATCATTGTTGACGGTCGGAAGCCGGCAATACTGCCGGTCGCCAGCCGTTCACATGAGGTGCGTACCCGCGCGTAGCAAGGCGAGCGGCGCTTCCTTGGAGTGCCTGTGTTCGGTGTCCAATGCACCTCTGAAACGCTGGAACATTCTTGCCATTGCGCTGTTTCGACTCCGAGACATCACCGCGCATCCGCTTGTGCGGACAGCAGACTAGAAAGGCATCCCATGGCATCGGACACCACCTCTTCTTCGACGCTAGGCGCCGGCTCCGCTTCCGGTTCGGCGACTTCGTCAACTACAGCTGGCACGACCGCCAAACGTGGCGATCGCGAGGAACTTGAGGCACAAATTCAGAAGTTGCGTGAAGACGTTTCCGGTGTTGCCGAATCGTTGAAGTCGATGGCGCAGAACCGTTCGAATAGCGCGCGTACACAGGCAACTGCGATGCGCGACGAATACAAGGCGAAGGGCGAGCGCTACTTGCAACAGGCTCAGGAAGCAGCGGACGACTTGGAAGATCAGATAAGTGATCGTATCCGCGACGAACCGATCAAGAGCGTTCTTATAGCAGCAGCTATCGGTTACCTGTACGCACGCATCTTCCACTAAGCGCCCATGTGGTTTCTTATTGCGAAAATCTTCCAAGGCGAACTTGGAACGTATGTCGCGAGGCTTAAACGACTCGCGACGCTTTACGCGATCATGGCGATTTTCGCTGTGCTCCTCCTCGCATTCCTGATCACGGCTCTCTTCGTTTACGTTGCAGCGCAGATCGGAGCTCTCAACGCGGCATTGATCGCGTCTGGTTTGTGCTTGGGTGTCATTCTTCTTCTCTGGATCACCACCCTCGTTGTGAGGCGCACGCCCGAAAAACGGGTCCAGGACCGGATGAAACGAGATATAGCGTCGGTCGCTGGTACCACTGCGCTTTCGAACCTCCCGAAGATCTTTGCGATGGCGCGCAAACGGAAGGCGGCAGCCTTGCTGACACCGTTGATAGCGATCGTCGGCTTCGGCATCTGGCGTATGCTTCAGAACGAGGACGAATAGGATTGTAGAGGTTCATCGGGGCGCGTGTCATACGCGCCCCTTCACTTTGATAAGGGAGATTATCCATGGATCCCGTTGAGATCGGCTATCAAACCTGGGTGCTCGTCGCCGACGGTGAGAAGGCACTTTTCCTCAAGAACCTAGGCGATGCAGAACTCCCAAATTTCGAGATCCAGCGCGTCGAAGAGCAAGAGAACCCCTCGGACGCTGAGCAAAGTGCAAATCGGCGAGGCCGCGCCGGTGACGGTGGCGCGTCCAACCCCCATCGTTCTGCCTTCGAGGATACCGACTGGCACGAACTTGCGAAGGACCGCTTCGCTTCTGATCTGGCTGATATTCTCTATAAGATGGCGATCCGGCATCGATTCGAGCGCATTGCGCTTGTTGCTTCGCCTTCAACACTTGGCGAATTGCGGGACCATCTTCACAAGGAAGTGGCTGATCGCGTGGTCGGTGAGATACCAAAGGATCTTACAAATCATCCATTGGGCAAAATCGAAGATATACTGACACACTAAACGAGGACGCTCCGGCCAAACTCATTGAAAGGACGAAGAGTCATGTCTCAACACGACCCGAAGGATGTACGTCAGGGCGGTTCTGGGACGCGCGTCCTTGTTATTCTCATCGCCGCATTGGCTGTAGCCGCTCTGGTGGCAGTTTTCATGGGAGGCTTCGGATCGTCCCAGCCTGGGACTTCTCCGGAACTTGAAGCTGAAGGCGCAGCGCCTGCCCAGAGCGTTTCAGAACAAGAGAGCGAGATGGTGGCGCCCGAGGCCGACACCGGAAGCGGCGGCGGTTAGAAGCAGCCTTCGGAAATAGGCTACACCATTCGTGAAACCGGCGTCATCGCCGTGAGTTTAACGAACAGCCTTACCCAACAAGGATGCGTTCAATGTCAGATCACCCAACCCGCACTGAAGCTGATATCGTTCCGGTTGACCAAGCCGTAGGGGGCGATGCCGACAATCCCGGCATCACCCAGCCGGTGACCCAAGACGAGATCGACGATATTCTGAACAATCAGACCATGCCAATCGAAGATCGGCAGAGACGCCTCGAAGAATTGCGCAACCGAATCGGTGTCCGTGAGAATGCTGATCGCGGCGACGAAATGTCTGCTATCGAGATGCAGATAAACGAAGCGCTTGGGCTGCTCGCGGACGGGGGCCATACCTACGCGACCGCCGAAGGCGTCGGCATGGATCCTGCTGGACGTGCTGATGCCCGTTCGCCCGACGACGAGCGCAGCCTTGGCGGCCCGGACGCCGCCGGTACGCGGGAGCCGGAATAAATAGGAAAACGGCTTACACGGAGAGTGCCACATGGCGCGTAAGGACACTGAGAAAAATCCGTCGCTCAAGGCGCCTGATCTTTATGAGGACCTCCGGGATCAGGGCTATTCCAAGGGGAAGGCCGCCGCAATCTCAAACGCGAAGGCCAATCCAGATATGGAGCCCTCAAAGAAGGGCGGAGAGGCATCCCCCTACGAGGAGTGGACGCGAGACGAACTTTACGAGCGTGCGCAGGAACTCGACATCGATGGACGCTCGGATATGAAGAAGGACGAACTGATCCGCGCGCTGCGCAACAGTTAGGTGGGCCTGACCTGCGGTGTTCATGCCGCCGTTTCCTCATTCCAATGCGCCGAGCGCGGCGAAAACACGGTCGGCCCATTCCTCGCTCTCGATAACGTTGAGCAGCGCTTGATTGACCGGTTCACGCAAATCCGAGCCTTGGGGTAAAGCGATGCCGTAATCTTGACGGCCATATGCTCCGGGCAGAACCTCCAGATCATCCGCGAACTCATTCTTGATGCGGTACTGGAGCAGCGGCTTGTCGTAGACAAATGCGTCCATCCGCCCCCGCGCCAGCGCTGTGAGACCCGATTGCACGGACTCGTAGCCCATGAATGACACCCGGGAATTCCCAAGCCATTCGTCGCTGGACGATCCGCCGATCGACCCGACCGATACGCCGGCAAGATCGTCAGGCCCTTCGACCGTGGTCGCGAGCCGGTTCGTCGTCAACGCCGAGGCGATCATGCCGGTGAACGTAGAGATGATCAAAATCGCTCCGAACATCCAGATCAGTGCGATGACGCGGCCCGCGATCGTCCTCGGCGCCTTATCTCCATAACCTACGGTCGTCATCGTGACGGCCGAAAACCAGAAGCCCGAGCCGATGCCCTTGATTGGGTTGCCGCCGAATTCGTCTGGGTTCGCTCGCCGCTCGGCAAGCCAGAAGAGGACGCCGATGCCAGCTAGGAGGGCCGCGAGAGCAAGAACCGCCTGGATGAAACCCCAGGTAAAGATCGCAGCGAGGCTTGAAATCCAGGATCCGCCGCCGCGTTCGACAGCTATCCCGAAGCCGGTGGAGTAGAAGGGATGAGAAAAGTCGACCAGCTGTTCTCGGCTTGGTGTGATCGTCATCGCAGCGATCGATGATTCATAGCGGCCATCGGCAACCCCCTCGATCATCGAAGCAAGATCGGTCTCTTCCAGTTGGTATTCGATGTCGAGATCAGCGGCTATTCGCTCCCAAAGCCAGATCGAAAGACCGGTCCATTCGCCGTTTCCGTCCTTCATGGCAAAGGGCGGCGCTTCTCTTGTAGCGACGACGAAGGGCTGCGAAACGTCTGGCCCGTTACTTGCGGCAACGGATTCGGTCGCTTCGCCTACAGGCGTTCCGGCGGGCGCAACGCGGCCGGATGTTCCGTTTTCTTGTGCTTGCGCGAGACCGACGACCGAAAGTCCAAGAAGGAGCATGAAGAGAGGGAACCGGAACTTTGATCTTCCGGGCGAGCGTAGTGACAATGTCTGGCTGATCATGCCTGCAAGCCTAGCATAAAGAGCGTCTACCGCAACGGCGTGGCTCGGCCTGCAACCGTGTTTCACCTTTGTTTAGACACTCGAAATCGGCGATCAGGCCGAACGCATGATCAGGCTTCCATCAATTCCACGAACACGCGCGGCAATTGACCCGCAAGTTCCTCCGCGGTCAGCCCGGGACCGAAAAGCTCTGCGGCTCGGCCATGCATCCAGACACCTGCCGCTGCCGCTTCGAAGGCCGGCATGCCCTGTGCAAGCTGCGCCGCGATGATCCCGCTCAGGACGTCGCCAGTTCCGGCAGTCGCCAACCACGGCGTGCCGTTCGCATTGATTACCGCGCGCCCGTCCGGCGAGGCGATCACGGTGTCTCGCCCTTTCAGGACAATAACCGCGTTCGCCCGCTCTGCAGCCTGTCGTGCGCGGTCCAGTTTCGACAGCCGGTCGGCCTCTGCGATGTCGGGGAAGAGGCGCGCGAATTCGCCCGCATGCGGCGTCAGGACCAGTCGGACGCCCTCCCCTTCGGAAGGCTGCTTTTCATTGTCGAAGAGGATGTTCCGTACATCGCTGAAGGCGCTGATGCCGTCAGCGTCTAGGACAAGTGCACGTCCGGCCTCCAGCACGAGACGCGCGTAATCGCGCACTCGTTCTCCCGTTCCGAAGCCGGGACCCAAGACGAAGGCGTTGAAACGATGGTCAACAAGGATTTCGCCGAGATCGCCGGACCCCTCGCATTTCCTCAGCATGACGGCAGTCAGATGGGATGCATTCACCAGGATCGCGTTAGGCGGCGACAACAACGTCACAAGTCCTGCGCCGGCGCGCAGGGCGGCGTTCGCGGCAAGGCGCGCCGCACCAGTCTTCAAGGCCGGTCCTGAAAAGACGACCGCATGGCCGCGATCGTATTTGTGCCCCGCACCGGCCGGAAGGTTCAATTGCAATCGCCAAAGCTCAGGCTGGTTCAGGAAAGCTTTCGGTCTGATCGTATCGAGGACATTCGCCTCGATCCCGATTTGTCGGATGTCGACGGACCCACATCGGGTTCGCCCCGGCTCCAGGAAATGCCCGGGCTTGGCGCGGAAGAACGATACGGTCCTTTCGGCTTGGAATGCATCGCCGAGGATGGCGCCGCTCTTGCCGGACACGCCGGAGGGCAGATCAATCGCCAGTAGTCGAGGCGCCGCAGTGTTCGTCCTTGCGATCAGAGCTGCGACATCTCCCTCGATTGGCCTCGACAGGCCGGCGCCGAGCAGACCGTCGATGACGAGATCAGTTTTTTCCGGCTCGAACGTATCGAGTGGTTCAACGGTGCCCTCGTAATAACCCGCTGCGAGAGCCGCGTCGCCCGAAAGGCATTCAGGCTTGCTGAGCGTATGGACGACGACGGAATGCCCACTCCGCCGAAGGAGTTCGGCTGCGACGAAGGCGTCACCACCATTGTTTCCGGGCCCGCCGAGGCATGCGATCCGGCACGTCCCGCCGGTTCCGATATCACCGATCATCTTGAGAGCAGCTTCTGCTACCCGGTTACCGGCAGCTTTCATAAGCACGAAGCCGGAAACGCCACGCCTGATCGTGATCCGGTCGGCCTGCCCCATCTCGTCCGGTGTAAGGAGCGTGTGAAAGCGCCGCCACTCCATGGGCAATTGCTTATTCATTGTTCATCTTGCCCGATATCTAATCATCTTCTCAATGTGCAAATGTCGCGAAAATAGGCGTGACGCCAGAAGCGAGGAGGTGCTTGGTTCGCCTTGCCGGGAGAAAGCAGCGAACTGGACTTCGAAATCCGCATACGGGAACTGGCACTCGCCGCTTCGAAAACTATTTCTCCGCCCGCAGGTTTCCACGACCCGTGCTGGCACGTAGCCTGCATTGCAGCGGTTCGTCGGGCCGAATGCCCGGGTCGGGGACCAGAGAGACAGGGGAAGTTCGATGAAGAAGGTCGAGGCGATCATCAAGCCGTTCAAGCTCGATGAGGTCAAGGAGGCGCTGCAGGAGGTTGGTCTCCAGGGCATTACCGTGACCGAGGCGAAAGGGTTCGGCCGTCAGAAGGGACATACCGAACTCTATCGAGGCGCCGAATACGTCGTCGACTTCCTACCCAAGGTGAAGGTCGAACTCGTCCTTGGCGACGACGTGGTCGCGACTGCCGTCGAAGCGATCCGTAAGGCCGCGCAGACCGGCCGGATCGGCGACGGCAAGATCTTCGTGTCGAATATCGAGGAAGCCATCCGTATCCGCACCGGTGAAGCCGGCACGGACGCGATCTGACACGAAGCCCTCACCCTGGCTTCGAACAAATCAAAACACTGCATATCAACCGGGAAGGACCGTCATGACGGATGCCAATGAAATTTTGAAGCAGATCAAGGACAACGACGTGAAGTTCGTCGACCTTCGCTTCTCCGATCCAAAGGGGAAGTTGCAGCACGTCACCATGGACATCTCGCAGGTGGACGAGGACCTGTTCTCGGAAGGCACGATGTTCGACGGATCCTCGATCTCTGGCTGGAAGGCGATCAACGAATCCGACATGGTCATGATGCCCGACCCCGAGACGGCGCATATGGACCCGTTCTTCGCTCAGTCGACGATGGCGATCACCTGCGACATCCTCGATCCGATCTCGGGCGAGGCCTACAATCGCGATCCGCGCACAACGGCCAAGAAGGCCGAGGCCTATCTCTCCCAGTCAGGCATCGGCGACACCGCCTTTTTCGGACCGGAAGCCGAGTTCTTCGTCTTCGACGACGTCCGCTATAAGACTGATCCGTACAATACCGGTTTCAAGCTCGATTGTACCGAACTGCCGTCGAACGACGACACCGAATACGAGACCGGTAACCTCGGTCATCGCCCGCGCACCAAGGGCGGCTATTTCCCGGTTCCGCCCATCGACAGTGCCCAAGACATGCGCTCGGAAATGCTCACGGTGATGGCCGAGATGGGCGTTTCGGTCGAAAAGCATCATCACGAGGTGGCGGCTGCCCAGCACGAGCTCGGCATTAAGTTCGACACCCTCACCCGCAACGCCGACAAGCTGCAGATCTACAAGTACGTCATCCATCAGGTCGCAAACGCCTACGGAAAGACGGCCACTTTCATGCCGAAGCCGGTTTACGGCGACAACGGGACGGGCATGCACGTCCACCAGTCGATCTGGAAGGACTCGAAGCCGACCTTCGCGGGCGATGAGTATGCAGGCCTGTCAGAAAGCTGCCTTCATTACATCGGCGGCATCATCAAGCATGCCCGCACGCTGAACGCCTTTACCAACCCTTCGACCAACTCCTACAAACGCCTGGTGCCGGGTTACGAGGCACCGGTGCTGCTCGCCTATTCGGCGCGCAACCGCTCCGCTTCCTGTCGTATTCCGTTCGGCCAGTCGCCGAAGGCTAAGCGTGTCGAGGTCCGGTTCCCGGATCCAACGGCGAACCCCTATCTCGCTTTCTCCGCCATGCTGATGGCGGGTCTCGACGGCATCAAGAACAAGATTCATCCAGGCGCAGCCATGGACAAGGATCTCTACGACCTGCCGCCGGAGGAACTGAAGGAGATACCCACCGTCTGCCGCAGCTTGCGCGAAGCGCTTGAGAGTCTGGACAGCGACCGCGACTTCCTGAAGGCCGGCGGCGTCTTCGACGACGATCAGATTGACGCCTATGTCGAGCTTAAGATGGAAGAAGTCGAGCGTTTCGAGATGACCCCGCACCCGGTCGAATTCGAGATGTACTACTCGGTCTGAGACAACCCGCGCGGCTACGCGCCAAATCGACAAAGTTCAAAGGGGTGCCTACGGGCGCCCCTTTTTCATATTCCGCACGATTGCGACATCGCACGGTGAAGCTGGATCGAAAACCTTCTCCTTAAGACTGCTCTCATCGGTAAAGACACAGAAAGGGCCGGCACCTTGCGGATACCGGCCCTTCGGCGTGAAAGTGTTCGGCTCGATCAGGCGGCGACGGAGATGCCGCCTTCCGTTCTTTCCTCGACCTCGGCGATCGTTTTCAGAATTTGGGAGGCGATCTGGTAGGGGTCGCCCTGAGAATTCGGACGGCGATCCTCGAGATAGCCCTTGTAGCCATTGTTTACGAAGGAATGCGGCACACGAACCGAGGCGCCGCGGTCGGCGACACCATAGCTGAACTTGTTCCATGGAGCGGTCTCATGCTTGCCGGTGAGGCGCATGTGGTTGTCCGGACCGTAGACGGCGATATGGTCTTCGAGGTTCTGCTCGAATGCACCCATGAGGCTTTCAAAATATTCTTTACCACCGACTTCGCGCATGTACTTCGTCGAGAAGTTGGCGTGCATGCCCGAGCCGTTCCAGTCGGTGTCGCCTAACGGCTTGCAGTGGTACTCGATGTCGATGCAATACTTTTCGGTAAGGCGCTGCAGGAGGTAGCGTGCCATCCACATCTCGTCGGCTGCCTTCTTGGAGCCTTTGCCGAAAATCTGAAATTCCCACTGGCCCTTTGCGACTTCCGCGTTGATGCCTTCGTGGTTGATACCGGCCGCAAGGCACAGATCGAGATGCTCCTCGACGATCGTGCGGGCGATATCCCCGACGGCCGAATAACCGACGCCGGTGTAGTACTTACCCTGCGGCTCGGGATAGCCCTGCTCCGGGAAACCCAGCGGACGGCCGTTTTTGTAGAAGAAGTATTCCTGCTCGAAGCCGAACCAGGCACCCTCGTCGTCGAGGATCGTCGCACGCTTGTTCGAAACGTGCGGTGTCGTACCGTCCGGCATCATGACTTCGCACATCACGAGGACGCCGTCCCTGCGGGCCGGATCAGGATAGACGGCGACAGGCTTCAGCACACAGTCCGAGCTATGTCCTTCCGCCTGCTGAGTGGACGACCCGTCGAAGCCCCAGAGCGGCAGCTGTTCCAGCGTGGGGAAATCGTCGAAGCTCTTGATCTGGGTCTTGCCGCGGAGGTTTGGGACGGGGGTGTAGCCGTCGAGCCAGATATATTCGAGCTTGTATTTCGTCATCGATCATCTCCTGAGAGGGGCATCCGGAAAGCAGTCCGTCGCGTCAGGCCGAAATTGTCTCGGCTTGGTCCTGCGCGGCTCGCCTTCGCGTTTGCAACATCCGTGCCAAGCGCGATGCATTTACTGACTGGATGCCGAACCGGAGGTGAAACATCACGTCGAATGAGGAATAATCGCGTCCAGGTAACCGGGCACTTGGCGCCGTGCACGGCCATCACGTTTACGTGACGCGTGCTCAGAAAGGGCCTCAACAGACGTGTTCGTTTCAAAGATGCCTGTGCATGTGCATTTTTTTCAGGCAAATTGGTCACTATATGAGCAACCCGAACTGAAAATGTTGGCCGCCTGGAGCGGCCCCAAGAACGGCAGAACGAAGCAGGAGATCAATCATGGCCACGGGCTTCGAAACGCAGTCGGCGACGATTTACCAGTTTCCTGTTGGCGGCCGTTCCGGAATGAAGAACCAGCAACCACGCGCATGGCCCAGCGAAAAACAGGTCCCGCAAACAGTCAGTCAATTCGACTGGCGTGCAGCCTATCACGCAGAAGCGATTGCTGAGGAAACTGGACGCAACTGATATTCGACGCTTCATACGGTAGGCGGGACCGGCTGTTAATCGTCAGACAATCTCTACTGAACTTCCAAAGCATGGCTTTGACTTGCATGAAATCGGTGGAAATCGGTTTCATGCGGCGCGTTTGCCGTCGCCTGTTGCCTTGCGGCGCTTGAAGAACAATACGTGAAAGTGTACCCGAGAGGCATGGTTGCAGCCCGCCTCGACAGGAGTCTCATGCTTAGCGCTACCCCGCAACGGGACGCGGAGGGCCTTCCGCGCGTGGGTAGGTTTCAATGAGCGACGATCTTTTTTCGGGTAATGCCGCTCGTAAGATGCCGCCGCAGCGCACGCCCAAGCCGCGCAAAGCAGCCGAGACCGATCCGCGTCCGTTCGGCGGCGACTACACCGCTGCCGACATCGAGGTCTTGGAAGGTCTCGAACCGGTTCGGCGCCGTCCGGGTATGTATGTCGGCGGCACGGACGCCAAGGCGCTACATCACCTTTTTGCCGAAGTCATCGACAACTCGATGGACGAAGCGACTGCAGGACACGCCAATTTCATAGAAGTTTCGCTTGATACGGACGGCTTCTGCACGGTCAGCGACAACGGCCGCGGCATTCCGATTGATCCGCATCCGCGTTTCAAGGATAAGTCCGCCCTCGAGATTATCCTGACGACGCTGCATGCGGGCGGCAAATTCGATTCAAAGGTCTACGAGACTTCCGGCGGTCTGCACGGCGTCGGCGTTTCCGTAGTCAACGCGCTATCGGAAAAGCTCGAGGTCGAGGTAGCGCGGAACCGCAAGCTCTACCGGCAGGAGTATGCACGCGGCAAGGCCGTCACCGAACTTGAGACCGTCGGCGAAACGCAAAATCGTCGTGGCACTCGGGTCCGCTTCCGGCCCGACCCGCAGATTTTCGGCGAACATGCACGTTTCGAGCCGACCCGCCTCTTTCGCATGGCTCGGTCCAAAGCCTATCTTTTCGGTGGAGTCGAGATCCGCTGGCAATGCGACCCTGCACTGCTTGGCACAGAGAGCCCGATCCCTGCTCGCGAGACGTTCCACTTCCCCGGCGGCCTCAAGGATTACCTCGACAATTCCATCGGCAAAGATCGGATCACCTCGCAGATCTTCGCCGGTCGTACAGAGAAAGTGTCTGGGCACGGCGCCGTCGAATGGGCAGTCGCCTGGACGCCAGACGACGGCTCGATCCGCTCCTACTGCAATACTATCCCGACGCCTGAGGGCGGCACCCACGAGAACGGGCTACGCGCTGTTCTTTTGCGCGGCCTCAAGGCTTTTGCTGAGCTCTCCGGCAACAAACGCGCTTCGGTGATCACTGGCGACGACGTGATGTCGACGGCTTCGGGCATGCTCTCGGTCTTCATCCGCGAGCCGGAATTCGTCGGTCAAACGAAGGATCGGCTGGCGACCTCCGAAGCTCAACGGATCGTCGAGCAGTCGATCCGGGACTCCTTCGACATTTGGCTCGCCTCCTCGCCGCAGGATGCGGCACGGCTGATAGACTGGGTGCTCGACCGTGCTGACGAGCGGCTGCGGCGGCGTCAGGAAAAGGAGGTTAGCCGTAAGAGTGCGACGCGCAAGCTGCGCCTTCCGGGCAAACTCGCCGACTGCTCCCAGTCGGGTGCCGCGGGAGCCGAACTCTTCATCGTCGAGGGCGACTCGGCGGGCGGTTCGGCCAAGCAGGCGCGCGACCGGAAGACGCAGGCGATCCTCCCCTTGCGCGGCAAAATTCTGAACGTGGCAAGTGCCGGGCGCGAAAAGCTTGGCGCAAATCAGCAGCTTGCGGATCTCATTCAGGCGCTCGGTTGCGGCACCGGTTCGAAATATCGAGATGCCGATCTTCGCTACGAGCGGGTGATCGTAATGACGGACGCTGATGTCGACGGCGCTCACATCGCCTCGCTGCTCATCACGTTCTTCTATCGCGAGATGCCGGAGCTCATTCGCGGCGGTCATCTCTATCTGGCCGTACCGCCGCTCTACAAGCTCACCCAGGGCGGCAAGACCGCCTATGCGAGGGACGACCGGCATCGCGAACGCCTTGTTGAGAGGGAGTTCAAAGGCAAGGGAAAGGTGGAGGTTTCGCGCTTCAAAGGCCTTGGTGAGATGCTTCCCGGACAGCTCAAGGAAACGACCATGGATCCGAAGAAGCGCACGCTGCTTCAGGTCGTCATGGACGAAGCTCCCGAGGCCGGAACCTCCGGTGCCGTTGATGCGCTTATGGGCAACAAGCCCGATCTGCGATTCCGCTTCATTCAGGAACGCTCGGCCTTCGTCGACGATCTCGATATCTAAGTTCGCGTTGGCCGTCCGAGGTCGATGAATCACGATGACGCATTACATCAGGCATCGGTACATCGAACACACGTGTTCCCACAAAGGATAGCCATGCGACACCTTTCTGCGAAACTCTGCCTCGCTTCGAGCCTGATGATTTGCGCGGTGCCGGTTCTGGCGCAAGGCAACGAAACGCCGGCCGAGAACGTCGCGCCAGATCAGGTCTCGCCTGCGCAGACGCCTGAGGCGACAGCACCGAGCGACGCTACAATTCCGTCCGATGAGCCCGCAGCCGCACCGGAGGCGGCTGAGGACGCGGCCCCTGCCGCAGCCCAGTCTCAGACCATTGGGTCCGATAGCGTCGCCCAAGTCGTCGGTACGCTCTCGCCCCTGGTCGAAGACGTTCAGGTGGTCGGGCCCTGGCGAGAGGGCGACCGCAATGGCATCTGGCGTGCTGTAATGGCACGCGACCCGGCCGATCCAGCCAAATCCCAGTTCTTCATTCAGCAGATCGCACCTTCTCCAACCGGCGCGCAGATCACCCGCTCGATCAAGGTTGACGAAGTCGCGGCACTTGGCGGCGCGGTTGTGGGATACACAGCCGACGAGCCAGCCGAAGGTCAGGAAGGCTCGCTCACTCTCTTCTTCGAGATCGTGCCGCTCGATGGAGAAATCGCCGAAACCTACGAATTACGGGTGCAGCCGGACGGATCCTACGATTTTGGTTTCGCCACCAATTGATCAGGCAATAAGGGAAATCGCGAAGAAATGCTACGGCGGAAGTCTCAGAACACAAATGCCGTCGTGGATTTCTTGCTTCCAGGGACTACAAACTGCGAGAACTAACCTTTATGTGGGCTCTGCAGTTGACTTGGTGAAAGGGGCGCTCTATCGCGCCGCTTGAAAGCTTACTGTTCCCTGCATCTCCAGACGTATCGAGAGTATTGTCGATTTGACCACCTTTTCCGAACTCGGCTTAAGCGCGAAAGTCTTGGCCGCAGTTGAAGCGACCGGCTACACCCAGCCGACGCCCATTCAGGCGGAAGCAATTCCGCACGCGCTTGAGCGTCGGGACGTACTTGGGATTGCGCAGACCGGTACGGGTAAGACCGCTTCTTTCGTGCTTCCCATGCTGACGATGCTGGAAAAGGGTCGTGCCCGCGCACGCATGCCTCGCACGCTCATTATCGAACCGACGCGCGAACTGGCGGCGCAAGTCGAGGAGAGCTTCGCCCGCTACGGCAAGGAACAGAAACTTAATGTCGCGCTCCTCATCGGCGGTATGTCCTTCGAGGAGCAGGATAAGAAGCTGGACCGCGGCTGCGATGTGCTGATCGCGACACCCGGCCGCCTGCTCGATCATTTCGAGCGCGGCAAACTGCTTTTGACGGGCGTCGAAATCCTAGTAATCGACGAGGCTGACCGGATGCTCGACATGGGTTTCATCCCGGATATCGAGCGCATCTGCAAGCTTCTCCCCTTCACCCGGCAGACCCTTTTCTTCTCGGCGACGATGCCGCCCGAAATCACGAAGCTGACGCAGCAGTTCCTGCAGAATCCGGTTCGGGTCGAAGTCGCCAAGCCTGCTTCGGCCGCTCTCACCGTGGAACAGCGATTGGTCGCATCCGGCGCGAAGGACTACGACAAACGCGCACGCTTACGCGACCTCCTGCGCGCGAACGAAGATGTCACAAATGCGATCATCTTCTGCAATCGAAAGCGCGACGTCTCGACCCTCTTCCGCAGTCTCGAAAAGCATGGATTCTCCGCCGGTGCGCTGCATGGCGATATGGACCAGCGGGCCCGCATGACGATGCTGCACAATTTCCGCGAGGACAAGCTCCAGCTTCTCGTCGCTTCCGATGTCGCGGCGCGCGGCCTCGATATTCCGGCTGTCAGCCACGTCTTCAATTTCGATGTGCCGATCCACGCCGAGGATTACGTCCACCGCATCGGTCGAACCGGTCGCGCGGGACGCTCCGGCAAGGCCTTCACGCTTGTCACGAAATCCGAAACCAAGCATCTCGACGCAATCAAGAAACTGATCGGCACTGAAATCGAGTGGCTCGACGGCGATCTGTCAAAGGTTGAGGTGACCGAAAGCGACGAGGGCGAAGGCGATCGCCGGTCTCGCTCACGTGGCGGATCGGGGCGCGGTGGCCGCAACCGCAAGGGCCGCTCGCGCGGCGGGGCAGACAAGGACGACCAGCAGCAGCAGGACGACGTCGCCGCGAAGGCGGATGATCCAAAGCCCCAGAACGACGAAACCGAGACCGAGGATACCGTGGAAGCCGTCGCCATCCAGCAAAATGACAACGCCCGCAAGCCGAATTCGCGCGCCCATAACGGATCGCGCTCGCGCTCCGGCGAACGGGGCGGACGTGGCGGTCGCGGACGTTCCTCCCGGGATGACAGCAATACCATGGTCGGCTTCGGCGACGACATACCGGCCTTCATGCTGATCGCGACCGGCACCTGACCGGCAGAAAGCTTCGAAAAAGAAAAAGTGCCGGTCGTCTACGCGACCGGCGCTTTTTCTTTTGAAGGATGATGCGCAGCCGACTGGAGCCCCGTGCTCACGCATCGCGGCACCGGCCCATCACCCGAACTGGATGCCCTCTCCGGCGGCCTTGAGACGCACCAGTTCGCTGGCGCCCTGTTCGGTCACCTTGATCTGCAGATGGATCGAACCGTCCTCCAGATCCTCTCGGTCGAGCACCGAGGCGTTCTCGTAGATCCACGAGAGATAGCGCAGACCGTCCGGATCGAGCGTGACGGCGAGTTCGGCGATCTTGCCGGCGATCCGGCGTTCGATATCGGCGAGCAGAGCCTCGATCCCCTCGCCCGTCCAGGCCGAGACGACATGCGGGCGTTCCTTCTCGGCTTCGTTCGCCGCCAATGTCTCGATCCGCTCGCGTTCCGAGCCATCGACACGGTCGATCTTGTTCCAGACCTCGACGACATGGTCGGTATCGTCCGCATCGATCTCCAGATCGCGCAAGATTTGCCTGACGTCCTCCGCCTGGGCCAGGCTGTCCGGGTCCGACACGTCGCGGATGTGCAGGATGATGTCGGCCTCGATCACCTCTTCAAGTGTCGCGCGGAAGGCGGCGACGAGATGGGTCGGCAATTCGGAGATGAAGCCGACGGTATCGGAGAACAAAATCTCTGTACCGTGGGCGAGCGTCGTGCGCCGCATGGTCGGATCGAGGGTCGCGAAGAGCAGGTTCTGGGCGAAGACGTCGGCGCCGGTCATCCGGTTAAAAAGGGTCGACTTGCCGGCATTCGTGTAGCCGACGAGCGCGACGATTGGATGGGGCCGCTTGCGGCGCTTGGCGCGATGGAGCTGGCGCGTGCTGCGCACCTTTTCAAGTTCGACTTCGAGCGCCTTAATTTTCGATTGAAGCTGGCGTCGGTCGGCCTCGATCTGCGTCTCGCCGGGGCCGCCGAGAAAGCCGGCACCGCCGCGCTGGCGCTCCAGATGGGTCCACGACCGCACCAGACGGCCGCGTTGATAGTTGAGATGGGCGAGTTCGACCTGGAGCCGACCCTCCTTCGTCCGTGCACGCTCGCCGAAAATTTCGAGGATCAAGGCCGTTCGGTCGAGGACCTTGGCATTGAGCTCGCGTTCGAGATTGCGCTGCTGCACCGGCGTCAGCGGATGATCGATGATCACGAGACCGATCTCCTCGGCCACGACGACGCCCTTCAGCTCCTCGACCTTGCCCTGGCCGATGAGCGTGGCAGGCCGCGGCGCGCGCTGCGTGATGATCCCGCTGTCGACGATCTCCAGCTGGATCGCCGCCGCGAGACCCAATGCCTCTTCGAGCTTGGCGTCGGGCGAGCGTCGCACTTCGAGGTTGGAGCCGGGCTCTTTCGGGCCGGTATCCTTGAAGACCGGGACATAGACCGCGCTTCGCGTCGGATCCGCCTTGTGTTCTATCGGTCCCTTGGGACCGATACCGCTATATTCCGCCAATCAGGCCTTCCCATCGTCGCCGTCGTAGAGTGACACCGGCTGCGCCGGCATGATGGTGGATATAGCGTGCTTGTAGACGAGTTGCGAATGGCCGTCGCGTCGCAAGAGGACGCAAAAATTGTCGAAGGAGGTGACGACGCCCGTCAGCTTGACCCCGTTCACGAGAAAGATGGTCAGCGAAATCTTCTGCTTGCGAACGGTATTGAGAAAGAGATCCTGCAGATTCTGAGAGCGTTCAGCCATGACTTCCTGCGCCATCCTTTTGTTATCGTTAGTTGAGGGCCTGATGGCCCCGGGCGGAGACTAAGCTTGCATGCCGTCGCCTGCTGATCAACGGCAGGCGGACTGTCCTTGAGTACATGAGAACATCCTGTTCGCAAATAAGACCGGCGCGGGAAACGCGCCAAACGCGCATGGTCTTTCGCGCGAAGAACGCTTTATCTCCACGTCTGATATGCGCCCGTCGCCCGCTCCCTGA
Organism: Fulvimarina pelagi HTCC2506; assembly: GCF_000153705.1. Taxonomy (GTDB): domain Bacteria; phylum Pseudomonadota; class Alphaproteobacteria; order Rhizobiales; family Rhizobiaceae; genus Fulvimarina; species Fulvimarina pelagi. The sequence continues at coordinate 1,198,631 of NZ_DS022272.1, read as the reverse complement.
GCGGCACCTTCAGAAGAATTCGAGACTGACCCGGAACATCTGCTCAACCCGCCGGACGGCGCCGGACTTGGCGAAGATGACAACGCGGTCCTTGGCTCGGATCTTGGTGGAGCCAGTCGGCTTTACATAAGTGCCGTTCCGATAGATCGAACCGATCCGCAGGTTCTCTGGCAGATCAAGCTCTCTCAGCGGCACGCCGACGATTGGCGAAGTCTCCAGCGCTTCTGCCTCGATCGCTTCAGCAAGACCATTCTGGATCGAGTGAACCGCCCGAATTCGGCCGCGGCGCACGTGCTGCAAAACGCGGGAGATCGTTACCGATTTTGGGTTGATGAAGGCGTCGATCTCCAGCGGTCGGGTCAGGCCCTGGAAGTCTGCGTCGTTGAGAAGTGCCAAGTTGCCGTGGCAACCGAGACGCTTGCCCATGACGCTGGCAAGCACATTCACCTTGTCGTCATTGGTGAGCGACACGATGAGATCGCTTTCCTCGATATCGGCTTCGCGTAAGAGATTTTGGTCGAGACCTGAGCCGTGCAGGACGATGGTGCGCTTCAACTGATCGGCTATCGTCACCGCGCGATCGCGGTTGGCCTCGATGACCCGCAGCTTGGCCCGAAGGTTGCGCCGTTCCATCTCGCCCGCGACATAGAGCCCGATATTGCCGCCACCGACGATGACGATCCTCGTCGCCTCAGGTTCGACGTGGCCGAAGAGGCCAAGCGTGCGTTTCACCTGCGCACGCTCCACGACCGCATAGGCGACGTCACCCGCGACCATCTGATCGGCCGAAGATGGAATGAAGAGGCCGTTCCCGCGCAGGATGCCGACCACCGTCGCGTTGAGATCAGGGAACAGATCCGTCAGCTGGCCGAGCGGCGTGTTCACGACGGGGCAGTCCTCACGACATTCGATCGCGATCATGGCAATCGAATTGTCGGCGAAGCGCACCGCATCCATCGCACCCGGCAATGCGATGCGCCGCAGGACCATCTCGCCGACCTCGATCTCCGGCGAGATAATCACGTCGATCGGCATGTTGTCGGTGGAGAAGAGATCCTGCCAATGGGACTGGAGATAGCTCTGGGCGCGGATACGGGCGAGCTTGGTTGGAATGTTGAACAGGGAATGGGCGACCTGACAGGCCACCATGTTGACCTCGTCGTGCAGCGTCACGGCGATGATCATGTCCGCCTGCTCGGCGCCGGCTTCGGCCAGAACGTCCGGATGAGCGCCGTGCCCTACGAAACCACGTGCATCCAGATTGTCTCGGATCGCCTGAACCAGCGTAGGAGAGGTGTCGATGACAGAGACGTCGTTGCGTTCCGACGCGAGCCGCTCGGCAATACCGTAGCCAACCTGGCCTGCCCCGCAGATTACGACACGCATTGACGCACGCCCTCAAGACCTGATTTTCGGCCTCGCTCTATACTCTCTCGGAGGCAAGCGCAAAGCCACCAAGCCGGTCCTGAAGCAGACGCCATTTCGGATGTCAGATCCCGAGCGACTTCAGCTTTCGGTGGAGCGCCGAGCGTTCCATGCCGACGAATTCCGCAGTTCTCGAAATATTGCCGCCGAAGCGGCTGATCTGGGCGACGAGGTATTCCTTCTCGAAGACCTCGCGTGCATCGCGCAGCGGCAGCGCTAGGATCTGGCCGTTCGACTGGCTCGGCGTCTGCGGCAGCATATCGCCGACTTCCGAGGGCAGCATGTCTGCCGAGATCGTATCGTCGTCATCGCCTTCGCGCGATAAGATCATCAGTCGCTCGATGTTGTTGCGTAACTGGCGAATGTTGCCAGGCCATTCTGAGGATTGCAGCACAGCCAGCGCTTCGGGGCTGAGCTGTTTCGGCTTGATACCGGTCTGCTCGCTCAGCTGTTTCATGAAGGCCTCGATTAGCAGCGGGATGTCCTGACGGCGCTGAGAAAGCGGCGGTACGCTAATGGGGACCACGGCGAGCCGATGGTAGAGGTCTTCGCGGAATGAACCCTCGGCGATGGAGGATTCCAGATTCTGTGCGGTGGACGAGATGATTCGAACATCGACTTTAACCTTCTTGGTGCCGTCGACGCGTTCGAATGATTGCTCAGTCAGCACGCGCAGAATCTTGTTCTGGGTTTCGCGCGGCATGTCCGCGATTTCGTCGAGATAGAGTGTGCCGCGATGGGCCTGTTCCAGCGCGCCGATCTTGCGTTCAACGCCTGGGGGAGTCTCGTTGCCGAAGAGTTCGATCTCCATCCGCTCCGGTGTGATCGCTGCCGCGTTGAGCGCTATGAATGGGCCGTCGGATCGATTGGATGCGGAATGGATGGCGCGTGCAACCATTTCCTTTCCGGAGCCGGAAGGGCCGAGAATCATGATCCGGCTGTTAGTCGGCGCCACCCGGTCGATCACCGTTCTCAGCTGGTTCATCGGCTGTGACTTGCCGAGCAGCTCGGTGAAGTCGCTGGACTTGCGCCGTAACTCGACGACCTCACGTTTGAGCTTCGAGGTCTCCAAGGCGCGCTCGGCGACCAGAACGAGGCGGTCAGCCTTGAACGGCTTTTCGATGTAATCGTATGCACCACGCCGAATCGCCGAGACGGCGGTTTCAATATTGCCGTGGCCGGAGATCATGACGACGGGCACTTCGGGATGCTGCGTCTTGATCATGTCCAGAAGGTCAAGCCCGTCAATCCGGCTTCCCTGCAGCCAGATATCGAGAAAGATCAGCTGAGGCGCTCGATCGGCGATCGATTGAAGCGCAAGGTCGGCGTTTCCAGCCGTACGGGTCTCATGACCCTCGTCTTCCAAGATTCCCGCGACCAGATCGCGAATATCGGCCTCGTCGTCGACGATCAGAATGTCCGATGCCATAGCGTTTGTCGCCTCTCTAGCCGTTTAAGTCGTCAATGTTGGTGTTGCCCGCTGGCAGGATCACGCGCACCATCGCGCCCGACGGCTGACCGGGCGCATCCTCCAACGCGATCGTGCCGCCGTGTTCCTCGATGATCTTGCGAACGATGGCGAGCCCCAGCCCCGTGCCTTTTTCGCGCGTCGTCATATAGGGTTCCAGCAGGCGATCTCGATCATCCTTTGGGAAACCCTGCCCGTTGTCGATGATCGAAACCTCGTGATGACGCTCGCCGGGCCGGGCACGAACGGTTATCTTGCCATGAGATATGCCAGCGCCTTCAAGGGCTTCCACGGCGTTCTTGACCAGGTTTCCGAAGGCCTGACCAAGAAGCCGCGTATCGTAGGAGCCGATCAGTGGCTCATCTGGAATGTCCTTCTCAAAGACCACGCCGTGATCACCCATCTCCCGCGCGAAGATAGCTTCCTTGATCACGTCGCGCAGATCGGTCGGCTCCATGGTCGGCTTCGGCATTCGCGCAAAATTGGAGAACTCGTCGACCATCCGGCCGATATCGGACACCTGCCTCACAATGGTATCGACACAGCGGTCGAAAACTTCGCGATCATCCTCGATCCGCTTACCATAACGCCGACGGATGCGCTCCGCCGAGAGTTGGATCGGCGTCAAAGGATTCTTGATCTCGTGCGCGATGCGCCGAGCGACGTCGGCCCAGGCGGATGAACGCTGAGCATCGACGAGATCCGTGATGTCGTCGATGGTCACCACGCTAGACTGTTCGTCTCGGCTCTTTTCCGCGCTGGTGATCCGGACGGCAAGAGTACGCTCGCGTTCACGAACGCGCAGCCGGATCTCCTCCTGATATTCGGAGCGATGCGACGCCGCCGCGGCATCGTGGATCGCGGCGAAGGCCGGGAAGGCCGTCCGAAGCTGGACGCCGACCGTGGAACGGGAATCGGTGCCTAGTATGCGTTCCGCCGATGGGTTCAGCATCGAGATCGCGCCTTTGGGTGAGACGCCGATGACGCCGACGGTCACGCCGGAGAGCACCGCCTCGATGAAGCGCCGACGCTCGTCGATCGTATCGCGCGCATTCACCAGTTCCGCGCGTTGGCTCTGCAGCTGCCGGGTCATGTTGTTGAAGGTGCTCGACAGTGATCCGACATCCCCGTCGGATGCCCGCACCGGCACAGACACGGCGAGGTTGCCTCGCGAGACCTCGTCAGCGGCGCTCATCAGAAGACGGATCGGGCGCACCAGCCGGTCGGCGACGCCGATACCGGTCCAGATCGCAGACAGAAGCACGATCAGTGCGATCCCGAGATAGAGAAGAGCAAAAGCAAGCTGCAGCCCGAAACGGTTGTCCTGAAGGCTCTGATATTCAGCCGAGCGTTCTTCCATTAGTCGCAGGGCTGCAAGCACCTGCGGGTCGACCGCTCGGACCGTATAGAGATAGGCTTTCGGCAGCTGCCGCAGCTTGATGATCGCGCCAACAAGATTGGTCACGCCTGGCGGAATGAAGACGAGATTGCCGTCAATCGCCTGTTGCATGGCATCGTCTGGCGGAACGGGAAGCGGCTGATCCGTCTCGACGTCGGCGGTGAGAAAGGCTTCCTTGTCTTCGCCGATTAGCTGAGCGCCAAGGAGCGAACGGCCCCGCGCCTGCTCTGTCATGAAGTTCTCGAAGCCGCGAGGATCAAGATCGTAGAGCCGACGTTGCTGATCGAGATCGTAGGCCATCGACAGCGTCGAACCCTGCAGGTTGCGGGCGTTCTCGTTGACGTAGGCGCGCGCGACGTTGATCGAAGAATCGACGATTGCCCGGGTCCGCATCTCGAACCAGCGGTCGAGCCCCAGGTCGAGCGTGATCGAAGCAACGATCGCCACAAGGATCGCCGGAATGGCCGCGACAATCGAGAACAAAAGCACTATGCGCACGTGAAGCCGCGAGGCGGCACGGCCCTGGCGGCGTGCGCGAAACATGCGTGCGGCCTCGCGCCAGATAAGGCCGGCGAGGAGCAGCACGAAAAGGCCGTTAACGGCCGTCGCGACAGTTACGACGGCATCCGTCGGCGCGATCGGTGTCAGCCCCATCAAGACGACGAACGAAATGCCGCCGCAGATCAACGCCCCGCAGACCGCAAGAAGACCCGGAACGAGCATAAACCGGCGCCGCTCCAGGAGGAACGGGCCGTTCCGAGCCGAATCGATAGGTTCGCTGGTCATCGCGTACGTGGTACCTCTGGCCTCTGTAGAGATACGCATTGTGTCAAAAATGCAACTCAAAAATTATTCCGCTACGGAAGAAGGTCAGAACGTCAGCAAGATTAGGGGTTTACTCGCTATGGCGATGTCGACAGACCACTCGCATCGCCTTACGCGGATTGCGCGCTAGGCTGCCCGTCTCGTCTGCCGCACCCGCAGCGACCGGACTCGCGGGTGCGGATCGATCTACCGGATCGAGCGAACGATCGAGATATCCAGATCGCGGATCTTCTTGCGCAGGGTGTTCCGGTTAAGACCGAGCAGGTCGGCTGCTTTCACCTGATTGCCCCGCGTTGCTGCGAGAGCTGCCGCGATCAGCGGATACTCGACCTCCCGAACGATCCGGGCGTGCAGTCCCGGCGGCGGCAGCGCGTCGCCGAAGGTGGAGAAGTAATCGGCCAGATAGCGTTCCGTCGCATGGCTGAGATCGACCGGTCCCGAACCGTTATCGTCGGACCCTCCGAACTGCATCACATCGTTGGCAAGCTCGCTTTCGACAAGCTCCGCAGTAATTTCATCCTGCGGATAGAGCGCGCAGAATCGTCGGATCAGATTCTCCAGTTCGCGAACATTGCCCGGCCAAGTGTACTGCCGCATGACATCAAGCGCGCCCGTCGTCAGCATCTTGCGTGGCAGACCCTCTTTCGCCGCCTGGGCGAAGAAATGAGCCGAGAGATCCGGCAGATCTTCGAGTCGTTCCCGCAAGGGCGGAAGTCGCAGGGGCACGACGTTCAGCCGGTAGAAAAGATCCTCACGAAAAAGACCGCGCGCGATCGACTGGCGCAGATCCTTGTTCGTTGCGGCGACGATGCGGACGTCCGACGCGATCGGTGTGCGGCCGCCGACGGTAGTGTATTCGCCCTGCTGTAGGACCCTAAGGAGCCGGGTCTGAGCCTCCATCGGCATGTCGCCGATCTCGTCGAGGAAGAGCGTGCCACCCTCGGCCTGCTCGAAGCGGCCAGTCGAGCGCGCCTGCGCGCCCGTGAAAGCGCCTTTCTCGTGCCCGAAGAGCTCCGATTCGATCAGCTCGCGCGGGATCGCCGCCATGTTGATCGCGACGAAGGGACCCTTTTTGCGCCGCCCATAGTCGTGCAGCGCCCGTGCGACGAGCTCCTTCCCGGTGCCCGACTCGCCGGTGATCGTCACCGTCAGATCGGTCTGCATCATCCGCGCAAGGGCCCGGTAGATGTCCTGCATGGCCGGCGAGCGGCCAACGAGCGGCATCGACTCGCCGTTCTCCTCTTGGGCGAGACGTCCTCCGTCGTTCTTCGGCTCGGCCAGAGCCCGGCGGACGACGCCGACGAGCTCGGTCAGGTCGAACGGTTTCGGAACGTAGTCGTAGGCACCCTTTTCCGAGGCCTTCACCGCCGTCATGAAGGTATTCTGCGCGCTCATGACGATGATCGGCAGATCGGGCCGGGAGTTCTTCATCTTCGGCATGGAGTCGAAGACGTTGCCGTCGGGCATGAGCACGTCGGTTACGACGAGATCGCCCTCACCGCTCGAAATCCAGCGCCAGAGAGTGGCGATATTCGACGTGGCACGCACTTCGAAGCCCGCGCGCATCATGGCCTGGGAGACCACGGTCCGGATCGCGGCATCGTCGTCGGCGATGAGAATTTGCTGAACCATGGGCTTATTCCGTTTTCGCCTTCATCGAGGCGGGCCGCATCATCGCGCGCGGGTATTCCGAAGAGTCTGCGTCCTCGAACTGCTTTTTCCAGGCCGGCATCAGGACCCTGAAGATCGTCTGGCCCGGTTGGGTATCGCATTCGATCACTCCGCCGTGGTCGCCGATGATCTTGGCGACGAGGGCGAGGCCGAGGCCGGAGCCGGAGGGTTTGGTCGTCACGAACGGGTCGAAGATGTTCTGGCGGATGTCGTCCGGAACGCCCGGCCCGTTATCCTCGACGGTGAATTCCAGCGGTAGCGAGACGCGGTCTCGTGTGCCAGGGATCGTCAGTCTGACGCCAGGACGGAATGCGGTGGTCAGCTTGATCTCCGGCGCATTCGTCCGCGAAACCGCCTCGGAGGCGTTCTTCACGAGATTCAGGAAAACCTGCACCAGTTGGTCGCGATTGGCGAAGACAGGCGGCAGAGAAGGATCGTAGAGTTCGGTGATCGGAATATCGCGTGCAACACCGTTCGCGGCGATCGTCTTCACATATTCGAGCACCGAATGGATGTTGACCGCCGATCGCTCGATCGGCCGTTGATCGGAGAAGACCTCCATCCTGTCGACCAGCTTGACGATGCGATCGCTCTCTTCCTGGATGATTCGCGTCAGGGCGCGGTCCTCGTCCGAGGCCTCGCTCGCAAGCAGCTGTGCGGCGCCCTTGATACCGGAAATCGGGTTACGGATTTCGTGTGCAAGCATGGCCGCAAGGCCGGTCACAGTACGTGCCGCCGAGCGATGAGTGAGCTGGCGGTCCATCTTCTCGGCGATCGATCGCATCTGGATCATCACCACGACAAGTTCCGGATGGTCGGGCACGATCGAGACGTAGAGATCGACCACCCGCTCCTCGCCGAGGCGCGGCGAAGAAAGATCCACCCGGTATTCGCTGAACCGCGCCTGCTCGTCGAGCGCCTTTTGGATCAGCGAGAAAAGCGGGCTGTCGACCGGCACGAAATCCTGAAGACGTCGGCGCACAAGATAAGGCAGGCTTGCCGAGAAGAACTGTTCGGCATCCGTGTTCGCGTAGTGGAAATAGCCATGATCGTCGCAGACGATCACCGGATGGGGCAGTCCTCCAAGAATGCTCAGGGCATCCGGCGCGGGCTTGCGGCTCGAAAGATTGTTCAAGGGTCAGGCCGCCTTCGGATAGATCATGCGATCGGACAAGGCGCGGACTTCGAGATCGGCTAACGTCAAGCCCGAAAAAAGGGAACGTATCCGGTCGGCGACTGCGCGCGGATCGATCTCGTGCATCAAGTCAGCCTTGAGCTGGGCCGGCCAAGCCGTCCGGTCGAAATACCACCCGAGATGCTTGCGCGCATGGCGCACCCCGGTCGTCACGCCGTAGTGTGACAGCATCGCCTCGTAGTGGCCGCCGACGAAATCAGCGGCATCGATTGCGGAAAGCCGCTCCATCGTCACCCGTCCCGCGAGAAGACCCGCGAACCAGGGGCGCCCCTGCATGCCGCGCCCCGTCATAACGGCATCCGCACCGCTCGCGGCGAGGATGGCGGACAGCTGATTGGCCTCGGTCAGGTCGCCGTTCGCGACAACGGGGACTCCGACCGAACGCTTCACGCTGCAGATCGCGCGCCAGTCGGCCGTGCCCTCGTAAAATTCGGCCCGGGTGCGTCCGTGCACCGTGATCATCGTCACGCCCGCAGCCTCCGCCCGGACGGCAATCTCGGCGGCATTCATCGAGTCGCGGCACCAACCGAGCCGCATCTTCAGGGACACGGGGGTCGCACCGGCGCCACGGACCGTCGCCTCGACAATGCTAAAGGCGAGGTCCGGCTCGCGCATCAGCGCCGACCCCGAAAGGCCGCCGACGACTTTCTTCGCCGGGCAGCCCATATTGATGTCGATCAGATCGGCGCCCTCGTCTGCCAGCCTGCGCGCCGCCTCTTCCATCCAGATCGGGTCTCGGCCAGCGAGCTGAACGGTATGCACGCCCGGACCGTCCCGCAGCGCACGGAGCTTACCCTCTTCGGCGCCTTTCACGAATTCGCCGCTCGCCACCATTTCGGACACGACAAGCCCCGCCCCGAATCGCCGCGACAGACGGCGAAAGGGAACGTCGGAAATCCCGGATAGCGGAGCGGCGAAGACACGGTTCGCAAGCTCAAGCTTGCCGACGAGTATCGGCGTGCGAATATTCGGAGTCATGGTCCTCTGAAGCCCATTAAAGTCGCATGCAACGAATCTGTCGCGTTTTTGATCACATAAACCCTCGTAGAACGACGGATTTCAAATGACAAGTTTGGAGGACGGTGGGCGAACCCGAAGACCAGCTATTCCGTTGACGCATCGCCCTTTCACCTGCATTCCGGACGGGGTCGGGTGCCCGTCTCGCCCATGAGTTCCAGCAAGGCAGACTACGGTTCATGAGCATTCCCAAAGTGGCCGCAATTATCGTCGCGAGCGGGCGGGGCGTTCGGGCTGGCGAGCACCCCGAAGGAGCCAAACAGTTCCGCCGCATCGGTGGCCGTCCGATTCTCGCATGGACCCTTGAGCGGTTATTGCGCCATCCGAAGGTCGGTTCCGTCGTCCTCGTCGCCAATCCGGACGACGCCGAACGCACCGCCGCGACGATCGCGCCTTTCGATGACCTTGGCGAAGTTCGAGTCGTCGACGGAGGAGCGACACGGCAAGCCTCGGTGCGAAACGGTCTGTTGGCGCTCTCGGAGTACCCCGTCGATACAGTGCTGATCCACGACGCGGTCCGGCCCTTCCTATCCGCCGACCTCATCGATCGCGTCGCTGCGGCGACGGGACCGGACGTTGGAGCGCTTCCCGTGGTTCCCGTCGCGGACACTCTCAAGAAAGGCGAGGACGGCCATGTAATCGCCACCGTCGACCGCTCCGGGCTTTATGCCGCCCAGACGCCGCAGGGCTTTCCTTATCGGGCAATCATGGACGCGCATGAGAAGGCGGCGAATCGAGCCGATGTCGAGTTCACGGACGACGCCTCGATCGCCGAATGGGCCGGTCTTGCAGTCGCGATGGTTGAGGGCGAACCCGACAACGTCAAGCTGACGAGCGCCCGCGATCTCGAACTCGCAGACAGACGCCTTAAGGGAGAGAGCCGCATGATCGATGTGAGGACGGGCAATGGCTACGACGTCCACAAGCTGGTCGACGGCGACCATGTGATCCTCTGCGGCGTGCGAATACCCCACGACCAGACGCTGTCTGGGCATTCAGACGCCGATGTCGGCTTCCACGCCCTCACTGATGCGCTCCTCGCGACCTGCGGCGCGGGCGATATCGGCGATCATTTCCCGCCGAGCGATCCGCAATGGAAGGGCGCCGCCTCGCATATTTTCCTCACTGCCGCACGCGATATCGTCGCGAAAAAGGGTGGCCGGATCATGAATGCCGACATCTCGCTCATCTGCGAGGCGCCGAAGATCGCGCCTCACAGGGGAACGATGAGGAAAGCCATCGCCGATTGCCTCGCGATCGATATGGAAAGGGTCTCAGTGAAGGCGACGACCAACGAGACGATCGGCTTCGTGGGTCGTAAGGAAGGCATCGCAGCGATTGCGACGGCGTCCGTCGTCTACGGTGAGACTCTGTGAGCGCGAAGCGAGATGGAATAGAGATCCTCGCGCGTCAGGTCGTGGAAACCTATGCGGCAAAGGGGATGAAGCTTGCGACAGTGGAGTCCTGTACGGGCGGCATGGTCGCAGCGGCCATCACCGATATCGCGGGATCGTCGGCGGTGCTGGATCGTGGGTTCGTCACCTATTCCAACGACGCGAAGACAGATCTCGTTGGTGTCGAGGCGCAAACCCTCGAGGCGAACGGAGCTGTATCAGAAGCCGTCGCATGTGAGATGGCCGAAGGCGGCGTGCGGCGATCGCGCGGATTGGTGGCTATCGCAATCACGGGCGTCGCGGGTCCAGGCGGTGGCAGCGAATCAAAACCCGTTGGTCTAGTCCACTTCGCCTGCGCTTCACCTGACGGAACGACGCATCGCGAAGAACGCTTCGGAGATATCGGGCGGGCCGAGATTAGGATCAGGAGCGTCGAAATGGCGCTCCGCATGCTCCTTGTGGCAATCGAACACTCCTGACCGACATGATCAGAGACTGCACGCCAGCCTATCGATCGGGCCGGCCATAGACTTCGTCGGCGCGTTCCTCGAACGCCTGGGCGAAACGTCGGAACGCGTAATCGAACATTGAGCCCATGAGCATGCTCAAGGTGCGGCTCTTGAATTCGTAATCGATGAAGAAGCGGACATCGCATTGTTTCTCGCCGAGCGGCTCGAACGTCCAGCGATTATCAAGATAGCGGAACGGCCCATCGACGTACTTGACGTCGATTCGACGCTCTTCCGGCTTCAGTAGGACCTGACTCGTGAAAGTCTCGCGCACCATCTTGTAGGCAACGGTCATGTCGGCGACGAGCAGGGTTTTGTTGTCCTTGTCGCGCTGCGAGCGCACGTGCAGGCTCTTACAGAGCGGCAAAAACTGCGGGTATTTCTCGACATCGGCGACCAGTTCGAACATTTCGTCAGCGCTGTGGCCGACACGGCGTGTCGATTCAAATTGCGGCATCGGACCCGATCATGCAGCGTTCGATTTCGCGAGCCTAGCAGCCTTCAGCCGCTCAAAATCCTCTCCCGCATGGTGCGAGGAGCGCGTCAGGGGGCTCGCCGAGACGACGTGAAATCCTTTGGCGAGCGCGATCGTCTCGAAGGAGCGAAACTCGTCGGGCGTCACATAGCGGATCACTGCATGATGCTTTTTCGTCGGCTGCAGATACTGGCCGATCGTCAGGAAATCCACGTCGGCGCTGCGCAGGTCGTCCATCAGCTGAATGACTTCGTTCCGCTCCTCGCCAAGGCCGACCATGATGCCGGACTTGGTAAAGATTGTCGGGTCGAGTTCCTTGACCTGCTGCAGGAGGCGGATCGAATGATAGTATCGCGCACCGGGCCGAACCGTCAGATATTTCGACGGCACGGTTTCAAGATTGTGGTTGAAAACGTCGGGTCTGGCCGCAACCACCTTTTCGAGGGCTCCTCGCTTTCGCAGGAAGTCCGGCGTCAGTATTTCGATCGTCGTGCCCGGTGCCGCGGCGCGGATCGCCCGGATCGTGCGGACGAAATGCTCAGCGCCGCCATCATCGAGATCGTCCCGATCGACTGAAGTGATGACGACGTGGTTCAGCCCCATCTTGGAAACGGCCCTGCCGACACTTTCAGGCTCAGCTTCATCAAGCGGATGGGGCATGCCAGTCGCGACGTTACAGAAGGAACATGCGCGGGTGCAGATCCCGCCCATGATCATGAAAGTCGCGTGTTTCTTGTCCCAGCACTCGCCGATGTTAGGGCAGCCAGCTTCCTCGCATACGGTGACGAGACCGTTGGAGCGGGCAATGTCACGGGTTTCCTGAAAACCCTTCCCAACAGGTGCCCGAACCCGGATCCAGTCCGGCTTTGGTGGGCTCGCGGCCGTGTCCGGCCGATGAGCCTTTTCGGGATGCCGTAACCGAGGTTTCACCTCGATCTCGGCGCGATTGTCGAGCACCGTAACCATGCCTTCTACCTAAGCCCTGCTAGCGCTCGTCGCAATCGGCCAACCGGTCGCGTCAGCGCCGGACGAGGCGGAAGATGAAGATCAGAAGGCAGGCGCCGACGAAACCGGTGATCAGATAGGCGAACGAGAACGAAGCGCCTGCGCCGGCTCCGAGGCCCGTCAACTGAAGCAGGAGGCTGAGAACGATCGCCCCGACTATGCCTAGGATGATGTTCATCAGCAGCCCCATGTCGCTGCCCATGACCTTTTCGGCGAGCCAGCCTGCAAGGCCGCCGACGATAATTGCTGCTAACCAACCCATTGCTAGGATCCTCTGACTGCGTTCACTGTTCCGCAGGGCAGATAGGTGATTGTCAGGTGAGACAAGACATCCGCCGCGATTTCCAAACAAGTCGAATAGCCGCCTATTGGTGGATCACGCGCCCGTAAGCATCGAGCGATGACTCGTGCATCATTTCCGATAGGGTCGGATGCGGGAAGCAGGTGTGGAAGAGCTCCTCTTCCGTCGTCTCCAGCCCGATCGCGATGACGAAGCCCTGAATCAGTTCGGTCACCTCCGCGCCCACCATATGGGCCCCGAGGAGTTCGCCGGTCTTCGCGTCGAACACCGTCTTGATCATCCCGTCCGGTTCCCCAAGTGCGATGGCCTTGCCGTTTCCGGTGAAGTTGAATCTGCCGACCTTCACCTCGTGGCCAATCTCCTTGGCCTTCGCCTCGGTTAGGCCGACCGAGGCGATCTGCGGGTGGCAGTAAGTGCAACCCGGAATCTCGGTCTTCTTCATCGGGTGCGGATGCATGCCTTTGATCGCTTCGACACAAATCGTGCCCTCGTGCTCGGCCTTATGGGCAAGCATGGGCGGGCCGGCGACGTCGCCGATGGCGTAAATGCCGGGGGCATCCGTCTTGCCGAGACCGTCCGTCTGAACGACGCCGCGCTCGATCTTCACGCCGGCCTCTTCCAGCCCGAGACCCTCGGTATTGCCCTGGACGCCGACCGCCGAGATCAAGCGCTCGGCCTTGAGCGTCTCGGACTTGCCGCCCTTTGTCTCGACCGTGACGGTGACGCCGTCCTTGCCCTTTTCGACCTTGGCGACCTTCGCGTCGGTCATGATCTTCATGCCCTGCTTTTCGAACTGCTTGCGGGCGAGTTTGGCGACCTCAGCGTCCTCGACGGGCAGGATCTGCGGCAGGAGCTCGATCACCGTCACCTCCGCACCCATGGTGCGGTAGAAGCTCGCGAATTCGATGCCGATCGCGCCTGAGCCCATGACGATCAGGCTTTTCGGCATGGACTTCGGCTTCATCGCTTCGAAATAGGTCCAAATGCGGTCGCCGTCGGGTTCGATTCCCGGCAGCACGCGTGGGCGCGCACCGGTCGCGACGATGACGTGCTTGGCCTTGTAAGTCCCCTCGCCCAGCGTGCCCTTCGGCACCGGATGCTGCGGCTCGACGATCGGCTTCTGCATCTTGCCGACTTCGACCTCGACAGGGCCGCCTTTACCGGCTTTCTTGATCTTCGCCTGGCCCCAGATCACGTCGATCTTGTTCTTCTTCATCAAATAGCCGACGCCGCCGTTGAGCTGCGCCGAGACACCGCGCGATCGCTTTACTACAGCCTCGATGTCGAACTTCGGCTTGGCGATTTCGAGACCGTAGTTCTTGCCGTTCTCGGCATAGTGAAAGATCTCGGCCGTCCGCAGCAAGGCCTTGGTCGGAATGCATCCCCAGTTGAGGCAAATGCCGCCGAGATGCTCGCGCTCGACGACCGCCGTCTTGAAGCCGAGCTGTGCTGCGCGGATTGCGGCGACATAGCCGCCCGGCCCGCCGCCGATGACGAGAACGTCGTATGTATCAGCCATGGGTCGTCTCCCCGGATCGTTTGTCTCTGCGGGCGATCGGAAAGTCGCCCTTTGCGTGTCAGGTCTGCCGAAACTCAGTCGTCGAGTTCGAGCAGTGTTCGGATCGGCTCGATCAACGCTTCGCCGAGCCGGCGCGTGTTCTCGGCATCGAGGTGGACGCCGTCAATTGGCGAGGTCTCGCAGACTTCGCCCGCATCGAACATGGCGATCCCGTACTCCTCGGCGACCTTGGTGATCGCGGACCGAAAATGCGTCGACTCCTCGACCGCATGCCCGAACAAAAGCGAAAAATCGGGTTCAGTGGTACTGCAGAAAGGCGGCGGCGCGACGAGCAGTAGCTTCGGCGGCTCGTAGCCGCGCTGATAGGGAAAGGTCTGGCAGATCTCGACGAGCCGTTCGAGCCCCTGCCTGGATTCGAAGACGCGTCCCCCGCCCGTGTCCCGCTTGAGATCATTTGTACCGAGCAGGATCACCACGAGGTCAAGCGGTTGATGACTGGCGAGCAGCGTCGGCAGGATCTTCACCCCGTTGCGCTCGGCCGGGACCAGATGATCGTCGAACGCCGTCGTACGACCGTTCAGCCCCTCACTGATCACCCGGACCTTGTGCCCGAGCGCTCTGCCGACGACGTTCGGCCAGCGATCGAAAAAATCGTGCCGCAACATAGTCTCGGGATCGTAGCCCCAGGTGAGGGAATCGCCGAAGGCGAGGACGGTCTTCATGTGTCTCTGCTAGACCAGCATCCCCATCGGATTTTCAATGTACTGCTTGAAGGCTGCGATCAGCTCGGCTCCGAGTGCACCGTCTACAGCGCGATGGTCAGTCGAGAGTGTCACCGTCATCAGGGTCGCGACCTTGACCTCGCCGTTTTTGACGATCGCACGCTCTTCGCCTGCACCCACGGCGAGAATGGTCGCATGGGGCGGATTGATGACGGCAGAGAAGTTGTTGATGCCAAACATGCCAAGGTTCGAGACCGCCGTCGTGCCGCCCTGATATTCCTGCGGCTGCAGTTTGCGGGCACGGGCGCGCTTGGCGAGGTCCTTCATCTCGTTCGAGATGGTCGACAGCGTCTTTTCCTCGGCCCGCTTGATGATGGGCGTGATCAGCCCGCCGTCGATCGAGACCGCGACGCCGACATCGGCATGCTTGTGCTTCAGCATAGCCGTATCGGTCCAGGAGACGTTGGCGGTTGGCACGGTCTTGAGTGCCAGCGCCATCGCCTTGATGACCATGTCATTCACCGAAAGCTTGTAGGCCGGCTTCTCGCCATCATCCGACTTGGTCTTCGGCGCCGCGTCGTTCAGCTGTTTGCGCAGGGCAAGCAGTGCATCGAGTTCGCAGTCGACAGAGAGGTAGAAGTGCGGAACGGTCTGCTTGCTCTCGACGAGCCGCTTGGCGATCGTCTTGCGCATGCCGTCATGCGGGATCTTCTCGTAGGAGCCTTCCTCGAACATCTTGAGGATTGCGTCGTCGCTCGGACCCTTCGCTGCAGGCGCCGGGGCGGCATCCGCCTTCGCCGCATCTTTCGGCTTGTCGGCGGCCGCGGCCTTGCCGACACCATTCTCCGTGGCGGTCTCGACATCGGCCTTCACCACGCGGCCATGCGGGCCGGAGCCTTTCACCTGTGCCAGATCAATCCCGGCCTCCTTGGCGAGTCGACGCGCGAGTGGCGATGAAAAGACACGGTCGCCATCCTCGGCCTTTGGGGCCGGACCGGCGGACTCCGTCGCTTCCTTGATTTCTCCGCTTCCTATTCCGCCCTCCGGCCGCGCATAGCCCCGTTTTGATGCATCCTTCGCATCTTCTTCGCTGCCCTCCGCGGCATTGTCGGCTTCGGCGTTGGCCATCATAGCGCCGCCCTTGTCGTCGCCAGACGGCGCCGGATCGGAACCGCCACCTGATTTGGCAGCCTCTTCGACGTCTTCACCTTCGGCCGCCAGGATCGCGATGACGTCGTTAACCTTCACACCTTCAGTCCCGCCAGGCACCAGGATCTTGGCGAGCGTTCCTTCGTCGACCGCCTCGACTTCCATTGTCGCCTTGTCAGTTTCGATCTCGGCGATGATGTCACCAGCCGAGACGCTGTCGCCCTCGGCGATCAGCCATTTGGCGAGATTGCCCTCTTCCATGGTCGGAGACAGGGCTGGCATCGTCACATTGATCGGCATGTTCGTCTCCGAAGGGTCTTATACGTCGTCTTTTTGGGTTTCGGCTGCGGTCTTGAGCGGCCGGTGAATTACCAGTGAAAACGCGTTCGTCGTTTCGGCTGTTGCGCTCGCCATCTGTTCAGTGTCTTCCGCCGGAACCGTCCGGTCCGTCGCCATGGCTCTCGGCGTGGGTCGCAAGATTGCCGAGGTGCGCCGTCCAGCCGGCAGAATGGTCGAGCAGCAGAGTCGAGCGGTCGACCTCGGGTGCCTTCTCCCAGCCCTGATGCTCGATCGTCACTTCGGTACCGGACTCGGTCTCACCGAGGCTGACGGAGACCACGGTGTCGAAGGTCCACTCCTCGTCCGCCCAAACCATGACGAACCCATGCGGTGGATGAAACGAGGTTACCTGCGCCCTAGTCGTCCGGTTTCGACCGGTTGGGTCAACCCACGGCTCGACGAAACGCCCGCCCTCCTTCGGTTCGAACTCGATATTGTCGCGCCACCAGGCTTTCAGGCAATTCGGCTCCGTCAGGCAACGCCACACTATCTTGCGAGAAGCCGCGATCTCCTTGCGGATTTTGAGCTGCCCGTCATCACGTATGACGATTTCTTTCTCATTCGACGGAAGCGCGCTCATGGCGATCAATTCCGATAGCAGACGGCCTTCACCGCATCGATCACGTCCTGAACCGATGGCAGCGCAAGCTTTTCGAGATTGGCGGCATACGGCATTGGCACATCCTTGCCGTTGACCTTCAAAACCGGGGCGTCGAGGTAGTCGAAAGCCTGCACCATGAGTTCGGAAGCGATGTGTCCGCTCACCGAGCACTGTGGGAAACCCTCTTCGACAATCACGCATCGGTTCGTCTTCTTCACCGATTTCACGACCGCAGGCATATCCATTGGGCGGATCGTCCTGAGATCGATGATCTCAACTTCGATGCCGTCTTTGGCGAGCTCTTCGGCCGCCTCGATGGCGTAGGTCATACCGATCGACCAGGAGACGATCGTGACGTCCGATCCCTTGCGGTGCACCCGCGCCTTGCCGATCGGGACAGTCCAGTCGTCCATCTTCGGAACATCGAAGGACTGACCGTAGAGGATCTCGTTTTCGAGGAAGACGACCGGGTTCGGATCGCGGATCGCGGATTTGAGCAGGCCCTTGTAGTCAGCAGCCGTGAATGGCTGCACCACCTTCAGGCCTGGTACATGGCTGTACCATGCCGCATAGTCCTGACTGTGCTGGGCCGCGACGCGGGCCGCAGCGCCATTCGGGCCGCGGAACACAATCGGACAGCCCATCTGCCCGCCGGCCATGTAGAGCGTTTTCGCTGCCGAGTTAATGATCTGGTCGATCGCCTGCATGGCGAAGTTGAAGGTCATGAACTCGACGACCGGGCGCAGCCCTCCGAAAGCGGCACCAACACCGAGACCGGCAAACCCGTGCTCGGTGATAGGCGTATCGACGATCCGGCGCGCGCCGAACTCGTCGAGCAGCCCTTGCGTGATCTTGTAGGCGCCCTGATATTCTGCGACCTCTTCGCCCATGACGAAAACCGCTTCGTCCCGGCGCAGTTCTTCGGCCATGGCATCGCGCAGTGCCTCACGAACGGTCGTTGAGACCAGTTCGACATCGTCCGGCACCTTTTGGCCGAACGGTCCTTCGTCCTCGACATCTGGATGAGTCTTGCCCTCGGCCGGTACCCGTCGTTCGTCGAGTGGCGTTATCGACTTGGCGCCACGCTCCTGCGAACCGCTCTCGGCCACCGGCTCGTCGTCGGACTTCGTTGCGACCTCTTCCTTCTTGGAAGCTCCGTTGCCGGATGACGCCTTCTCGATGTCACTGTCATCTTCGCCCTCGGCGAGCAAAATGGCGATCGGGGCGTTGACCTTCACGTTTTCGGTGCCCGCATCCACGAGGATCTTGCCGAGCTTGCCCTCATCGACGGCCTCGACCTCCATGGTTGCCTTGTCGGTCTCGATCTCGGCGATGATGTCGCCGGCTTCGACCGTGTCACCGACGTTCTTCACCCATTTGGCGAGTGTGCCTTCCTCCATCGTGGGAGAGAGGGCGGGCATCAAAATTTCGGTCGGCATCGCCGTCCTCCCTTATTCGGCAGCCTGGGGTATTTCCTCGGCATAGACATCGGTCCAGAGCTCGCTCGGATCAGGCTCGGGATCGTTCTGCGCGAAGTCCGCCGCATCAGCGACAATTTCCCGTACCTCCTTATCGATCTTCTTGACCTCGTCTTCCGACATGTTGTGGTTCTCAGTCAGCCGCTTCTTCACCTGCTCGATCGGATCTGATTCCGATCGCATCTTCTGCACTTCGTCGCGCGAGCGGTATTTCGCGGGATCGGACATGGAGTGGCCGCGGTAACGATAGGTCATCATCTCGAGAATGATCGGCCCCTCGCCCGATCGGCAATGCTCGACCGCCATGTCGCCTGCTGCCTTCACCGCCCGCACGTCCATGCCGTCGACCTGTATGCCGGGAATTTTGAAAGAAAGGCCGCGGTGGGAGAAATCGGTCTCAGCCGAAGCGCGTGACACCGACGTGCCCATCGCGTAGCGATTATTCTCGATGACGTAGATGGCCGGCAGCTTCCAGAGCGAGGCCATGTTGAAGCTCTCGTAGACCTGCCCCTGGTTCGCGGCACCGTCGCCGAAATAGGTGATCGAGACGGCGTCCGTGCCGTTATATTTGTTGGCGAAGGCGAGACCCGAGCCGATCGGAACCTGCGCCCCGACGATCCCGTGGCCGCCGTAGAACTTCTTCTCTTTCGAGAACATGTGCATCGAGCCGCCCTTGCCCTTCGAGTAGCCCGAACGACGACCCGTGAGTTCGGCCATGACGCCCCGCGCTTCCATGCCGGTCGCCAGCATGTGCCCGTGGTCGCGATAGCCCGTAACGACCTGATCGCCCTCCTTCATCGACATCTGCATGCCGACGACGACGGCTTCCTGCCCGATATAGAGGTGACAGAAGCCGCCGATGAAGCCCATGCCATAAAGCTGGCCGGCCTTCTCCTCGAAGCGGCGAATCAAGAGCATGTCGCGGTACGCGCGAAGCTCTTCTTCTTTTGAAAAATCGGCTGGCTCCGGTGTGGAGAAGTCCTCAAGCGTGCGGACGATCTCTTTGCCCGACTCTGTATCGACTGTTTTCTTTTCGGTCGATTTTGCCCTTGTCGATTTCGACGCTGCCGTCTTGGACGAGCGGGACGAGGACGTTTTTGGTCGAGCCGCCATGGTGCCTCCATACGCTGAACCGATATCTCGGTGTATGGCTGACTATAGACCGTACGAAAGCCGCTTCAAGCGACCCGTTCTGCTTTAACCTTTAACTGGTTTACGCTGCAGCGCAGCAATATTTGAACTTTCATATGGTTAAAAACTACCAAGGTTCACGCTTGGAAAGAGGTTGGACAGGCGAACTCGAACCTGCGGGGCGTCGAGTGCACCAGGAGCATCACTCCCGGCCCTGAAGCCCGCGAACCGCGCTATTTGAGAATGACGATTTCGTCCTCGGCAACGACATTCAGGGCCCAGCGCGCGCGCTCGTCGAGCATGTCGCGTTCCAGTGTCCCCGAACTTAGTAGCTCCACGCGCTGCGCCAGCGCCGTCCGTTCCCGTTCGAGGCTCGCGAGTTCCGCTTTCTTGACGTTCAGGCGCCGTTCCAGTTCCGCCTTTGAGCTCAGTCCATAATCGCCGGTCTGTACGTGGATCGCGAAATACGCGAGCACAGCGGCCGAAAGGGTCGGGATGATCAACCGGATCAACCGGCTTCGCTTGGTCTGGATCGTACGCATCGACAATCTCCTCGAACCGATCGAATTGCACGATTTGCGTTAACAGCCGGTTCAAGCCGTTGCGTTTCCGCCTGATCTCGCAATGATCACGTTTTCGGCAGTAGCGTGATGCGAGTCAATCTGACGCTACTTCACCCGCATAGGTCGGCATGGTTGAAACGCCTCTAGTTCAGGGACTTGGTATGAGTGAGACGAGACGAGATAGCCGCGACGCGGATGACGAAGAGCTTCTGAGGCGGGATCCCGACGAGTCCCTGCTCAATGCCCCCGACGAAGGAAGGACGCTCGCCGACTATTTCTCTTTTGAAGAGGTATTCGCGCGGGTTCTCTCATCCGCCGATCACGAACTCGACGTCAGCAACCGTTACCTGTTCTGGAGCGCGCTTGGTGCAGGTGGCGCGATCGGCCTTACATTTCTCGCTCGCGTCATCCTCACCGAAGCGGCCGGCGAAGAGACGCCCGGCTTTCTCGGCAATCTTATGTATCCCGTCGGCTTTCTGATCATCGTGATCGGCCGCTATCAGCTGTTCACGGAAAACACGCTTACGCCTGTCGTGTTGGTGCTCACGAAGCTGACGAGCATTGCCAGCCTCTTGCGCCTCTGGACGATCGTGCTCATTGGCAACCTCGTCGGTGCGATGGCGGTCGCGGCGCTCATCGCCTACGTCGATGTCTTGACCGTGCAACGGGTCGCAAAGGCGATCGAGATCGGGAGGCACGCCTACGAGACCGAATGGCTGACGATTGCCGCCCGCGCGCTCATCGCCGGCTGGATCGTTGCAGCGATGGTCTGGCTCGTTCACGCTGCGCGCGACACCGTCTCGCGGATGATGGTTGTCTTCATCCTGATGTACTTCCTCGGGATCTGCGGCTTCTTCCACGTTATCACGTCGTCTGTCGAAGTCTTCTTCCTGGCCTTCCGGACCGATGTGTCGTTCTTCGCGCTCTTCCCGAACTTTGTCGCGCCCGTGCTGATCGGGAACACTGTTGGTGGCGTGATCTTCGTCGCAGTCCTCAACTACGCGCAGTTTGCTGAGCACAGGGAATCGAAACTCTTCGAACCCTATGGCGAGCCGCTGAGCTACAGGGACTGGATCTTCGGCAGCAACAGTAGCTCGAAGAAAGTGCGTAGCGCTTAATCGTGATCCGGCGGACCGGAGGCTGACTGAAACTGGATAAGAGAAGCCGCCGCTCTCGGGATCGAGCGCGGCGGCTTTATCTTGCGTACACTGTGCGTAGAAATCATTCGGCCGGTTGCGGTGCGGCGCCCTGGCCATCCTCGGTATTCCTCACCCTACGGTTCCATGGCATCGAGAGGGCTTGGCTCGAGCCTGCGGATCCCGCTTCATACCTACTCTCGCGGCCCCAGAGCTTGCCGGGCTTTCCTTGTGAAACCCGCTGCACCAGTGCGTACAGCGCCGGCACTATGAAGATGCCGATGAAGGTCGCCGCCAGCATGCCGCCAATCGCGGTGATACCAATGGCATTGCGGCCGGCCGCACCAGCCCCTGTTGCAAGCGCCAGCGGCACGATGCCGAGGATGAAGGCGAGCGCCGTCATCAACACGGCGCGCAGGCGGAGACGCGCGCCCTTGATCGCCGCTTCGGTAATCGACAGGCCTACATTTTGCTGGAATCGCGCGAATTCGACGATCAGGATCGCGTTCTTGGAGGCGAGCCCGATCAGCATGACGATCCCGATCTGGGAGTAGATGTTCGATGTGTAGCCGAACAGAAAGAGCGAGGTCGCCGCGCCCGCCGCCGCGATGAACAGCGACAACATCACCGCCAGCGGCAGAAGCCAGCTTTCGTACTGCCCGACGAGGAAGAGATAGGCGAAGATGAAGGCGAGCGTGAAAGCGAGATAGGTGACGTTCCCGGCCTGCTGCTCCTGATAGGAGGTCCCCGCGAACTGATAGCCGTAGCCGTCAGGCAGCGTCTCGGTGGCGACCTGTTCCAAGGCCTGAAGTGCGGCACCGGACGAGAATCCCGGTGCCGGATTACCGGAGACTTCGGCCGCAAGATAAAGGTTGAATCGCGGCACTGCATAGGGACCGAACTCATTGCGCACAGAAACGACGGTCCGGATCGGCACCATCTCGCCCTCGCGGTTCTTTGCGTAGATGTCTAGGATGTCGTCTTCGTCCGCCCGCGCTTCCGGCTCGGCCTGGAGCCGCACCTGGAATACCCGGCCATTGTAGTTGAATTGGTTGACGAAGACCTCGCCGAGCGTTCCACCGACCGCCTCATAGATCGAAGCGACGGTCAGGCCGAGGGTTTCGGCGCGATCGCGATCGATCTCCAAGTAGAGACTCGGCACATTCGCCGAGAACGTCGTGCGCGCGCCGGC
The DNA here is from genome assembly GCF_000153705.1 of Fulvimarina pelagi HTCC2506. Taxonomy (GTDB): domain Bacteria; phylum Pseudomonadota; class Alphaproteobacteria; order Rhizobiales; family Rhizobiaceae; genus Fulvimarina; species Fulvimarina pelagi. The sequence continues at coordinate 1,176,117 of NZ_DS022272.1, read as the reverse complement.
GATCTCCGGTCTCTGATTTGCCGCACCAACGAAGGCACGGGCGACCTGCGCCATTTCGGCCGGTTCCTGGCCCTGCTGCGCCAGAAGCTCGAACGTGAACCCGCCGACCGATCCAACACCCGGGATCGGCGGCGGCGGGAACGCGGCGATCGTCGCTCCCGGAATTTGCGAGAACTTGCCGGACAGCTCCCCGAGGATCGTGAAGAGGTCGCGACGTTCACCCCAGAGCTTTAGACCGATGATACCGACGCCGCCTGCCGGCCTTTGCGCCGATTGCAGGAGGCTGTAGCCGGCCGCCGTCGTGAAGGTCTCGACTCCTTCGGTGTTGCGGATGATCTCCGAGACCTGATCGAGCACTTCGTCGGTCCGCTGGAGAGAAGAAGCATCCGGAAGAGAGACGTCGAAGAGAATGGCGCCCTGGTCTTCTGTCGGGATGAGAGCGCTGGGAAGGCTGAGGAAGGAGAAGGCGGCAAGGCCGACTGCGCTGGCGAGGATCATAAGAGCGACGAGGACGCGTTTGACGAGAAAACCGACGACACCGGCGTAGAACGTCGTCACACCTTCCAGCCCTCGCGAAAAGAGGCGCAAGGGCGCCCAGCTCCGGCGCGGCGGACGCAGAAAAATCGCCGCCAGCGCCGGCGTCAGCGTCAGGGCGACGAGCGAGGAGAGCAGAAGAGAGATCGAGAGCGTCACGCCGAACTGTTTGTAAAGCTGACCGGACAATCCCGGCAGGAAGGTCGTCGGAAGAAAGACGGCGAGGAGAACGAGCGTGGTCGAGATGATGGGTCCCGTGACCTCGCGCATTGCCTTGTGCGCGGCCTCCTTCGCCTCGAGCCCTTCCTGCACCATCACGCGCTGGCAGTTCTCGACGACCAGAATGGCGTCGTCGACGACGAGACCGATTGCAAGGATCAGTGCGAGCAGCGTGATGACGTTGACGGTGAAGCCCGCGGCCAGGAGAAAGGCAAACGTACCGACGAGAGAGACCGGGATAGCCAGCGCCGGCACCAGTGTCGCACGCCAGTCCTGCAGGAAAACGTAGACCACAACGACGACGATCGCCGCGACGAGGAACAGCGAGAAGATGATCTCCTCGATCGTCGCGCTGACATATTCGGTGGAATTGTAGACGATGTCGTATTCGAGGCCCTCGGGAAACGAGGCGGATAGCCGATCGAGCTCCTGCTCTACCGCTGCGACCGTGGCCAGAGCATTCGCGCCGGGCGCCTGGTTCACCTGGACGAGCTGCGACGGAAGGCCCTCGGCCGAATAGGAATTCACCGAATAGTTCTGTGCCCCGAGTTCGACCCGCGCGACGTCTCGCACTCGAACCAACGCCCCGTTCGGTTGAGCGCGAATGACGATATCGTCGAAATCTTCGGCATCGGAGAGCCGACCCTGCGATGTCACGGTGTAGACGGTCGCCTGTCCCTCTGGCGCGGGCGATCCGCCGATGATGCCGACTGAAGCGACGGTATTCGCAGCCTCAATCGCGGCCGTGATGTCGGACGGAGCTATATTGAACGCTGCCATCTTGTCCGGATCTGTCCAGATCCGCATGGCGTAGTCGGCGGGCCCCAGGGGCGCAGCGTTACCGACGCCTTCCACGCGAGAAAGCGCGGGTGTGATGTTGGTCGAGACATAGGCGCCGACGTCGATCGGGCCCAGCGTTTCGGGATTGGCCGAGTAGAAGCTCATCGCCAGGAGGAAATTTGGCGATTGCGCCTGCACCGTCACACCCTGACGTGCGACATCTGTAGGCAGCTGCGAGGTCGCGAGCTGAACGCGGTTCGAGACATTGACCTGTGCGATGTCGGGGTCGGTCCCGATCTCGAAGGTGATCGAGAGATTATACTGTCCAGCATTCGTAGAGGTCGAGGACATGTAGATCATGTTCTCGACGCCGTTGATCGCCTCCTCCAGGGGCGCTGCGATCGCGTCTGCCACCGTCTGGGCCGACGCGCCGGGATAGCTCGCCGACACGCTGACCGTCGGCGGCGCGACGTTCGGAAACTGCGTCACCGGCATCACGAAGGTGGAAAGAGCGCCTGCGATCACCAGGACGACGGAGACGACCGTCGCTAGGCGAGGACGGCGGATGAAGGTGTCGGAAATCATTCGCCGCTATCCGCCTGCGCACCTGAACCGTTCGACGCGGAGGCGCTTTCGGTCTGGCCCCCACCATCTCCGTTTTTCGACGCTGATTCCTGAGCGCCACCGGCGGCCGATCCACCCGAGCCGGACGATCCCGCCTCGAAATTCGGTGTGACCTGCGCTCCGTCCTGAAGGTTCTGCACGCCCTGCACCACGACGAGGTCACCTGCCTCGACGCCGCTCGTAATCGCGGCCGCGCCGCGCATCTGCTTGCCAATCTGCACTGGCTGCTGGCGCACCATGTCGTTCTCATCATCGAGAAGATAGACGAAACGCCCTTCGCGGCTGAGCTGTAATGCGGTCATGGGAATCACTGGGAGCTGCGGCGGTTCTCGTTCCGTCGCGATCAAAGTGACGTTCTCGTTGGGCAGAAGCCGTCCGTCCGGATTGGGAAACTGGACGCGCACCTCGATCGTGCCGGTCGATTCATCGACCATGTTGCCGACGAAGGCGAAGGTTCCATCGCCCTGCAGCTGCTCGTCGCTCGGCAGGCGCAGGGTAAGGCGATAGTTTTCCGCCGATGCAGCCGCATCGCCGTCACCGCCCCCGACACGGCGCAGCGTCGAGATACGCTCCTCGCCGATCGGGAAGGTCCCCCAGATGGGATCGAGTTGCACGATATTGGCGAGTGTCCCGCTGGCCGCTGACACGAAATTGCCCTTGGTGATCATCGGCTCGGAGATCACGCCGTCGATCGGCGCCTCGATCGAGGTGTAGTCGAGATTAAGTTGAGCCTGACGAACATCTGCCTGTGCCTGCAGGCGCGAAGCCTGCGCCGATTCGAAGGTGGCGCGGGCATTGTCGAGTTCGGCCTGGGGGATCGTGCCTGAGTCGATGAGTTCCTCTGCCCGCTGGAGCGCCCGCTGTGCCTCCGCGAGCTGCGCGTCAGCGCCGGCAAGCTGCGCTTCCGCCGAATCGAGGGAGGCCTGATACTGGTCGTCCTCGATCTTGAACAACCGGTCGCCGATCGAAACCTGGTCCCCGCCTTCGAAGAAGACCTCTTCGATAAAGCCGTTGACGCGGGCCTGGAGAGTCACGTTTTCGATCGCTTCGATCCGGCCGATGAATTCGAACTCGTCGCCCACGGACTGGATCTCGGCGCGGGTCACCACGACAGCCGGAGGCTGCTGCTGACCTCCGCCGGGGCCGCCCTGTCCGGCTGCACGGCCACTGCCCGATGTCGAGCCTTCGGACTGTTCGGAAGAGGAAGAACCGATAAAGGCCAGCCAGTCGGGAAGCTCTACCTCTCCGATCAACGGCAGATCGAGCGTAGAGGACTGTTCTTCGGTGCTTGAGCCCCCTCCACCTCCATCGCTCGACTGGGCGGCCGCTGTTTTTAGACTTCCGAATGCCAAAGCCACGGAGATAAGGACCATCGGCGCGAGCCAAACGAGTCCACGCCTGTTCGCCTTGGCTACGACCGCCCTACCAGTATTCTGCATTAACGTGTCCCTTCGCCAGGAGGGTTAAGACCTTCCGGTGGCAGGAATGGTAGGGCGCACGACCGACCCGTGCACCATGCAGATCGCCCCTGACGGCGTGTTGACGCACCGTTAAACCCGCCCTCTTGGCGGCGGGGCCATGATTGGCAGCAAAAACCCGCGCCGTCGGCCAACGGCGCGGGTTCAAAACCGGTCGAATTGTCGCGGCGAGGATCAGGCTGCTCGGTTTTCCGGCGCCACGAGCATCGAGCGATAGCTTTTGATTATCGCCATGGAATCCTCGCGCTCCCGCTTTGGCACGCCGACCTGATTAATCGTCTCCTTGATCGCGGGATAGACGCTGTCGAATTCGCCTTGATGCACTTTCGGGCATGGCTATCGCGCATGTCGCGTCCGGGGTAGATTCTTGGACCGCCAATCTCCTCAATCGACCAGGGCACGGCGCGGCAGTTTTAATCCTTTTTTTCGCGCCCCCTCAGAAGATCGCCCTGCTCCATTCCGGCGACGATCCGCTTGAGGTCGTGCAACAGCGGACCGTGGCGATCGGAATCCAACGCAATATTGCAGGAGATGGCCTGCTGAATGATCGAGGCCTCCTTCTCCAGTTCGGCGCCACGATCGGTCAGATGAATCATCGACGTGCGCCGATCCGTTTCGGACGGCACTCGCGAGACAAGTTCGATCTTCTCGAGCCGGTCCACCAGCGGCGTAATCGCGTTGGGCGCGAGATCGAGGCGCCGGGCGACGTCGACGATTCGCATGGCGCCTTCGTCCCAAAGCGCCATCATGACAAGATATTGCGGGTAGGTCAGATTTATTTTGTGTAAAAGCGGCCTGTAGGCCCGAATGATCGCATTCGTCGCGTTGTAGAGCGCAAAGCAAAGAGCATCATCGAGATGCAGACGCGTTACGACGCTCTCGTTCAGCCTCTCCCAATCAATATCGGTAGCGTTTTTATCCGTCATGGCAATCGATATAGATCATGCATGATTGAAATCGAAGCGGGGTCACGAAAATCTCATGACGCTACGGTGCTTTCCACTTCTGTTTCACTCTTTTCGAACGTGATCGCACGTCTTCCTCACGCGTGGCCCTTTTCCGTGCGCCAAGGCGGCGTTATGCCGTGGCTCACTAATGGCGGCGGGATGCCGAAAGATCAGGAAAGATGAGCGATGAGCACCAGGACCGAAACCGACTCGATCGGCGCGATTGAAGTTGAAGCCGATCGTTATTGGGGGGCCCAGACCGAACGCTCGCGCAATAACTTCAAGATCGGCGGCGATCGCCAACCAATGCCGCTCATCGTGGCGCTCGCAACCGTCAAAAAGGCGGCGGCTCGAGTCAATTACGCCAAAGGCAAGCTCGAGAAGGAGCTCGCCGACCTCATCGAAAAGGCAGCCGACGAGATCATCGCCGGCAAGCTCGACGATCACTTCCCGCTCGTCGTCTGGCAGACTGGCTCGGGCACGCAAACCAACATGAACGTCAATGAAGTGATCTCGAACCGGGCGATCGAGATGGCCGGCGGAACGATGGGCTCGAAGAAGCCGGTCCATCCCAATGACCATGTCAATATGAGCCAGTCCTCGAACGACGTCTTCCCGACGGGGATGCATGTCGCGACCGTCGTCGAGACCCACAAGCGCCTCATGCCGGCCCTCGACCGCCTGCATGCTTCGCTCGAAAAGAAAGCCGAAGAATATAAGGGCATCATCAAGATCGGCCGCACCCATACGCAGGACGCAACGCCGGTGACGCTCGGCCAGGAATTCTCGGGCTATGCGATGGCGCTGGAACTTGCCAAGAAGCGTGTCAGCGTCTCGCTAGAGGGGGTTCTGGCGCTTGCCCAGGGCGGCACGGCGGTCGGCACCGGGCTGAACGCGCCGATCGGCTTCGACACGGCGATCGCCGCGGAGGTCGCGAGCCTCACCGGTCATCCGTTCCGCACCGCCGAAAACAAGTTCGAGGCACTCGCTTCCCATGGCGCCCTCGCCTTCTTCCATGGTTCGCTCAACACGTTGGCCGCCGACCTGATGAAGATCGCGAACGACATCCGCTTCCTCGGCTCGGGCCCGCGCTCCGGCCTCGGCGAACTGAGCCTGCCGGCGAACGAGCCCGGTTCGTCGATCATGCCGGGAAAGGTCAATCCGACCCAAGCGGAAGCGCTTACGATGGTCGCCACCGAGGTATTCGGGCACGAGACGACGGTAACCGTCGCCGCGAGCCAAGGTCATTTCGAGCTCAACGTCTTCAAGCCGGTGATCGCCAACGCCGTCCTTTCTTCCATCAGACTGCTCGCCGACGGGATGGAAAGCTTTGCGGAGCACTGCGTCGACGGAATCGAAGCAAACGAGGCACGTATCAAGAGCCTCATGGAGCAGTCGCTGATGCTGGTCACCGCGCTCGCGCCCTCTATCGGCTACGATAACGCTGCAAACATTGCCAAGACCGCGCACAAGAATGGCACAACGCTTCGCGACGAAGCGATAGCCTCCGGCTTAGTATCAGCCGAAGATTACGACCGCATCGTCGACCCCTCGACGATGATCGCACCGCGCTGAGGGTATGAACGAGAACGGCGGACGGGGACGCGACCCCGTCCGCCGTCTTTGGTCACATCGCCTGCGGGTACGAAGACCCGCGGCTCCTCAAACCCTCGGAGTGCCGCTCGACTGCTTAGCGAGGAGGTCTCGGATCTCCTCGAGCAAAGCTTCGTTGCGCGGCACTTTGGCGACCTCGGCGGGCTTCTCCTCTTCTCTGCGTTTCAGGCGGTTCATTGCCTTGACGACCATGAACAGAATGAAAGCCACGATGAGGAAATTGATGAGAAGAGTGACGAAGTTGCCGTAGGCGAGCACCGGGCCCTGCTCCCGCGCAGCAGCAAGACTTGACGCATTCACGCTTTCCGCCAGACCAAAAAATTTGTTGGTGAAGTCCACACCCCCCGTCAGCGTTGCGACTATCGGCATGAAGAGATCTTCCACCACCGAATTCACAAGGCCGGAAAACGCCGCACCGATAATGATACCGATCGCGAGATCCACCATATTACCCTTCAGGGCAAATTCCTTAAATTCCTTGAGCAACTTAAAACCCGCTCCTTGTTTGAATCGCATTCCCGACGAAGCCTTTGAAGCTCCTTGATGGATCGCGCCCGTTCGACCCTCTATCTGCTTAGAAAGCACCCTCTAGCCCGATCATCCTGACGATGTCGTTACGCGTGCAACCGGCGGCGCGGAGCGATCGGATCGAAGTATCGCCGGCGCTCTTGGAGAGCTTGCGCCCGTCCTCACCGAAGATCAGGTCATGATGGTGGTAACGTGGAGCCGGAAATCCGAGCACCGTCTGAAGCAGCCGGTGGACGCTGGTGGAGTGGAAAAGGTCCCGCCCCCGCACGACGTCGGTTACGCCCTGAAGCGCATCATCGACAGTGACCGAAAGATGATAGCTTGTCGGGATATCCTTGCGAGCAAGCACAACGTCGCCCCAGACTTTCGGATCGGCGGGGATCAACCCGGTCTCACCGTTCGGGCCTCCACCCCATTCCTGCCAATCGAGTGCGGGCGTTAGTGCCATCGCGGCGGTCAAGTCGAGCCGCCAGACATACTTTTCGCCCTCTGCCATCCTTCTCTGACGTTCGCTTTCGGGAATGGAACGATCAAGGCCCGGATAGAGTGGCGCACCGTCCGGATCGCGCGGCCATGTTCTGCCATCGTCCTCCTCGTAGCGCTCGGCAAAGCGACGGATTTCTCCGCGTGTCATGAAGCCTGGGTAGACGAGCGCGGCATCGTGCAAGGTTTCGAGTGCAGCGGCATAGTCTGCGAAATGGTCTGACTGACGCCGACGGGTTTCGTCCCAATCGACACCTAGAAAATGAAGGTCTTCGACAATTTGTTCTTCGAAGGCTGCTGTGCATCGAGCGGTATCGATGTCCTCTAGGCGCAAGAGGAATCGACCATTGTTCTCACGCGCCATTCGATGATTGATCAGCGCCGAATAGGCATGTCCGATATGAAGCTCGCCATTCGGGCTCGGCGCAAAGCGAAAGACGGGAGTCGAATGATCCACCTCCCATGCTCCCGCACCGATATCCATCCCGCCGCTTGTTCCTCGCACCGCTATATGTCCTTCCGTCTTAAAGAAGGATCGCAAGCGAAGGAATTGAAATGATCGACCGCCCGATTGGCCGTATCACCAGTGCCGAAGACATCCTTACCGAACTCGATGCATTGGCAGCGCTCGATCCGCGCCTTCTACCGGTGATCGAAACAGCAGGGAGTATACCCATACGCAGGCAGGCCGAAGGGCTGCGCGGCCTTTGTGCCATCGTTGTCGCCCAACAGGTGTCGAAGGCGAGTGCGGACGCGATCTTTCGCCGACTCGAAGCCGAGGCCGATCTCGACGACCATGATGCCATCTTGGCGCTCGACGAAGGGGCCCTCCGCAGGGCCGGGCTCTCTCGACCCAAGCAGGCGACAATTAGGGAACTCGCCCGCGCTCGGGCCGAGGGAACACTCGACTTTGCCCGCCTCGCCTCCGCCAGCGGCAGAGATGCGATCGCGGATCTCGTCAAACTCAGGGGCATCGGGGTCTGGACGGCAGAATGCTATCTTCTGTTCGCGGTTGGCCACCGCGATGTCTTCCCGGTCGGGGACCTCGCGCTTCAGGAGGCGGTCAGGATGGTATTCGGCCTCGAAGATCGGCCGAAGCCGGAAGAACTCTCGGCGATCGCGGAGAGCTGGGCTCCCCACCGCTCCACCGCGGCGCGGCTCTTTTGGGCCTATTATGCGACGCGCAACCGCCGCGACGGAACTCCGGTCGGTTGATCCGCACGCGTGGCTCACTGCGTGCTTTCCACAGGCTGCGCATAGCCTCCGCACAGTTTATCCACAGCTTCTCAACCACGTCGTTCGTTGTGAAGACCATAGAGAAGCGTTTGCGACTCAAGGCCAAAGCGCCGCACAGACCGGTGATGAGGCTTCACAAAGCTGTCGTGTTGGCGCACGATAAATCGCAGTGGCCCTACTGGGCCTCAGTGAGAAGAGGAGTTTGTCGGTGACGATCGGCGTCCCAAACGATTTATCTCCGGCGCTCGTCCTTAACGCAGACTACCGACCACTGAGCTATTATCCACTTTCGCTCTGGTCGTGGCAGGACGCGATCAAGGCGGTGTTTCTGGATCGGGTGACCATCGTAGCAGAGTACGACCGTGCGGTTCACAGCCCGACAGCATCCATGCGGCTGCCATCGGTTGTCTGCTTAAAAAGCTATGTGAAGCCGGCTCGCAATCCCGCCTTCACGAGGTTTAACGTCTTCCTGCGCGACCGCTTCCAGTGCCAGTATTGCGGTGACCACAATGATCTCACCTTCGATCACGTGGTCCCGCGCTCGAAGGGGGGGCTCACGACCTGGGAGAACGTCGTCGCGGCCTGCTCGCCGTGCAACCTGAGGAAGGGCGGGCACATGCCGAAAGCGGCAGGAATGTTCCCGCAGCAGAAGCCATATCAGCCGACGGTCCATGACCTGCATAATAATGGCCGGCTCTTCCCGCCGAACTACCTCCACGAGAGCTGGCTCGACTATCTATACTGGGATACCGAGCTCGATCCGGAATGATACGGGTAAAGCTCTGTCGAAATGCGGTCGTCTGAGACCATCGTCGTCCTCGCGCTTCCGAAGGCAGGTTGCATCAGATCCTGCGATCGGCGATTACAACCGGAAGGTTAGAGGCGCAGGAGCTTACACTTTATGAGAATCGTAGTCGTGGGTGCCGGTCATGCGGCTGTGCAACTCGTCACGAGCCTTCGGCAGGATGGCTTCGAGGGCACTCTGACGATGGTCGGCGACGAGCCCCACCTGCCCTATCAGCGTCCGCCTCTCTCAAAAACCTTCATGAAAGATGGTGATGCAAGCCGGCTGTTGCTGAAGCCTGAAAGCTTCTTCGCCAGCAATCAGATCGAGGTGATCAAAGGTACACGTGTGACGGAGATCGATCGTGCCAACAAGCACATCGTGACCGATCGAGACGATACTATCGGCTATGATCGCCTTGTTCTCGCGATTGGCGCCGAGAACGTTCGCCCACCGCTGACGGGCGCCGACCATCCTGCGCTTCTGGAATTGCGGACGCTGGCCCATGCTGAGACGATCCGCGAGCGCCTGGCCGTAGCTAAGCAGGCGATCGTCATCGGCGGTGGCTTCATCGGGCTCGAGTTTGCGGCAATGGCCGCTCTTCAACGTGTGACCTCAACCGTCACGGAGGCCAGTTCGCGCCTGATGGCTCGTGCGGTCTCACCGGCCATCTCCGCACATTTCCTCGATTTTCATCGCTCGATCGGAAACACAGTTCTCCTTGACGCTCCGGTCGCGGAGATTGCGGGCTCGAACGAAGGAAGGATCGAGTCTGTCCGCCTCGCGGACGGTCAGTCGCTGGCAGGCGAACTTGTTCTCCTCGCAGCAGGTGTGAAACCGTCGACCACACTCGCCGAAAAGGCCGGCCTCCAGTGCCGAAACGGCATCGTGGTGGACGGCCAGCTTACGACCGACGATCCCGCGATCTTCGCGATCGGGGACTGCGCGGCGGTTCTCACCATCGACGGAATTCACCAGCGGCTGGAATCGGTTCAGGCGGCGACCGATCAGGCCAAGCACTTATCCCGCTACCTCGCGAAGGGCGAAGGCGGCACCTCCTACCATGCCGTGCCATGGTTCTGGAGCGATCAGGGTGACCAGAAGCTTCAAATCGCCGGGCTGCCAAGTGCCGCCAACTATTTTGAGGCCCGCCCAGGTGATGGATCGTGCCTCACCGTTCTTGGCTACCGTGACGATCATCTCGTCAGTGTCGAAACGGTCAACGCAGCGGGCGACCATATGGCCGCTCGCCGTCTCCTTGCCCTCCCCGGCAGCCTGACCCGCGCCCGCATCGAGGCGGATGGCCACGATCTCAGGGCGATCGCTAAATCGATGGCGCCGCCTACATTGCGCCGCGCCAGAGCCTAGCCCTTAGATGACTGGAACGCCTGTGATCTGTGCTTCTTCTTCCGGTTCCACGTGAATCTGGATGCGGGCCGTCGGAAAGGCCTCGAACAGCGCGTTCTCGATTCGGTCGCAGATGACATGGGAATCGCCAACCGTCATCCTGCTTGGCACGACCAGGTGGAACTCGATGAAGATCATTCGGCCTGACAGGCGTGTGCGTAGTTCGTGTACCTCGATAGCGCCATCTGCGTTCGAAGAGACGATTTCACGCACCCGACCCTCCTCTTCCGGTTCCATCGCCCGATCCATAAGGCCCGAAAGCGAGTTCGAAATAACCGCATACCCTTCGCGAAGAATGTTCAGCGCAACAAAGGCGGCAAGCAGCGGATCGAGCACCGGGACATTCGTCCACGTCGCAAGGACAAGGCCGGCGATGACGCCAACCGAAGTCACGACATCCGCCATGAGATGTCTGCCGTCAGCTGCAAAGGCCGGAGACCGCCGGCGCCGGGCGAGCCGCAACAGGTAGGTGGCCCAGCCAAAATTGACGACCGTCGCGACGCCGTTGATGATGAGCCCCAATACTGGCATTTCCAGGGAACGGGGTGCTCGGAAGGCGTCCCAAGCCTCGGCGAGAATGAGAATCGCAGCGAGCGCGATCAACACGCCCTCAACTACGGCGGAAAAATACTCCGCCTTGCTGTGGCCAAACGGGTGGTCGTCGTCTGCTGGCTTATAGGACAGCGTGATCGCCCAGAGCGCGATGAGCCCCGCCACGACGTTGACTATCGACTCCATCGCATCGGAGAAAAGCGCCACCGATCCGGTGACGTGATAGGCGGCGTATTTGATCACCAGCACGACGAACGCGATGGCGACTGATGCCATCGCGATCCGCTTTGCCAGCGAAGCGCCTTCCTCGATCCTGTCGGTCTCGGACATGCCTAGGCGGCCCGCTCCTTCGCACGGCGCGGAAGATGGGCAACGACGTTCTCGATCATCCGCAGTCCCGCCTCGCCGCCGAGGCTCATAATGCTCTCGGGATGGAACTGTACCGCGGCGACTGGCTCGGAGCGATGCTCGAAGGCCATCACGATGCCGTCCTCGCTCTCAGCCGTAACCTCGAAGTCACGCGGCAACCGGACCGGATCGGCAAAGATCGAGTGATAGCGTCCGATCGTGACCTCATCTGGCAGTCCGGAGAAGACGATCCCCGGCTTCGAGATACGGATGCGCGATGGCTTGCCGTGATAGGGAATGTGAAGGGTTCTGAGCTCGCCTCCATAGGCTTCCGCCAGCGCCTGAAGTCCGAGGCAGACACCAAAGACCGCCGAGCCATGTTCTCGGGCCCGCCTGATCGTCGCGGCACAATCGAAGTCCGAGGGCGTTCCTGGACCGGGCGAGAGAACGACGAGATCGGGATTGATGCGGTCGAAGATCTCCTGCGGCACCGGTGTGCGAACCGTCGAAACTTCTGCCCCCGTCTGCCGGAAGTAATTCGCGAGCGTATGAACGAAAGAGTCTTCGTGATCGACGAGGAGGATCGTCAATCCCTCTCCTACCTTCGCCGCCGCGAGCTTCGCCGCGCCCTCATTGGCCATACCGGCCTCGCGGATCGCGCCGAGCAATGCCGAGGCCTTCAGCTCCGTCTCAGCCTCTTCGGCGTCCGGATCTGAATCGAAGAGCAGCGTCGCGCCGGCGCGCACTTCGGCAATTCCGTCCTTGAGACGGATCGTACGCAACGTTAGCCCGGTGTTCAGGTCCCCATTGAAATGCACCATGCCGACAGCGCCGCCATACCAGGCGCGTGGGCTCTTCTCGTGCTTTTCGATGAACCGCATCGCCCAGAGCTTCGGCGCGCCGGTCACCGTCACCGCCCAGGCGTGTGAGAGGAAGGCGTCGAAGGCATCCATCCCGTCGCGGAGAACGCCGGTGATGTGATCGACCGTGTGGATCAGCCGCGAATACATTTCGATCTGACGTCGGCCAATGACTTTCACCGAGCCGGGATCGCAGACCCGGCTCTTGTCGTTTCGGTCGACGTCGGAACACATGGTGAGTTCCGACTCATCCTTCTTGGAGTTGAGGAGCTTCAGCACCTGCTCGGCGTCGCCGATCGCATCCTGACCGCGCGGAACGGTGCCCGAAATCGGGCAGGTCTCTACGCGTTTGCCGGCGACCCGTACGAACATTTCTGGCGAGGCGCCAACGAGAAACTCGTTCGAGCCGAGGTTGACGAAAAAAGAATAGGGCGAGGGATTTACCGCTTTCAATCGACGCGAAATCTCCGACGGCTTATGTTCGGCCCGCTCATAGAAGACCTGACCGGGAACCACCTCGAAGAGGTCGCCCCGCCGGAACCGCTCCTTGGCGGAGCGAACGAGATCGGCATATTCACCGGGCTCGTGATCGCCGCGGCCCGGGATTCGCTTCGCCGGCTCGAAACCGTCGTCGCTCCCGCCGCCCTTCACAGAAGCCGTCGACAGCGAGCCCTTGGCGAAGTCGTATGTCGAGAGAACCGCAGAAGCCGAGTAGTGATCGACCTCCAGCACCTCGTCCGGCATGTAGAGAACGAGATCGCGCTGGTCGGCAGGCCGTTCGAGGCTCTGCTCGATCGGATCGAACTGGAAGGCGAGGTCGTAGCCGAAGGCGCCGTAGAGCCCGCAGCGCGCGTCCTCACTGGTTTTGAAGAGAGCAACGATCGCGCGGAGGACGGAGAACACCGTCGGTATCCGCGAACGCTCCTCCTCAGTGACCGCGCCCGACGGTTCCTTGATCATTAGCTCAACCGATCGGCCATCGTCAGACATCCCGAACTTGGCGATATCGGCGTGACCCTCCAGGGCTCCGGCAATCATCGACAGAAGGATTTCGCCTTTGCCGTTCAGGGCCTCGATCACCATGCGGCGTCCCGCCGAAGTGAGCACCAGGGGAGGATCGACGAAAGCGATGTCCTGTTTGGTGTAGCGACCGGGATACTCGTAATTCGAGAAGAGAACAGCGCCGCGTCGCGTATCGAGCTTGTCGAAATAGGGTTCGATCGCATCGGCATAAGGAACCGCACACGAGCGCCGCGTGATCTCGACGCCGCCCTCGGTCGAGAAGGTTTGCTCGTCATCCGTCGTCGTGGTCGCCATAGCCTCTTGTCCTTCGTATCGCGTTCTTGGCCGGCAGCGGCGCCATAAGAAAAAGGCCGCTTGCGTTTCCGCAGCAGCCTTCGACAATGATCCCGCACGAGGTCGATCGGCCGCCTTAGAGCGGACGCCACCAGACCTTCATGATGGGCGCGATCGTGTACATGGCGTATCGATAGCCGAGCTCATTCGGATCGGCAAGACAGCATCCGAAGTCGCAGTTTCGCTGTAACCCAAGTTGCCACGTGGAGCATCCGCTCCCGATACCTCAGATTCCCGAGCCGGACTCTTCGAGGAAATCGCTCTCTCGAGCCGGTTGCACTGCATCGGCGCTCGTCACCCCATGGTCAGACGTAGGCGTCGGAAGCGGCATCCATGCGACCAGGTCGTCGTCCTCATAGGTGACTTGCGCTTCCGGACCGCTGTCGGTCGCAATCCAGCACTTGTCGTGGCCAGCGCGCGGCAAACCCCAGCGGACGGTATCCACCTCGGGTGCGCCCTGCTCGCCGCCGCGAACCGTCACGAGTATTCGCGCGCCGCTACGGTCCGCCTTGGTCATCGGGCTCCAGCCGCCCGTGTCGTGAGTTGCCATGGCGATCCTCCCTAACACTGCCTAGCTTGAGCGATCCGGAACGGCTTGAAAAGCCGGGCTGAAGAAATTTTCCGACTCGAACCTCGTAAGCGTTGCGATCGGTGCGGCAAGCATCCGTCGCCGTCTCTGACCTATCCGAAAATCCGCATCAGCGCCGCATCAACGGTCTCCGTGATCTCGTCGATATCGTTTTCGGTAGCGATGAGAGCGGGTGCGAAGAGAAGCGTGTTGTTCAGCCCGGCGGAAAGCGACCTGTTCTGCGCGCCGATAATGACGCCGTTCGACATGCAGTCTGCGACGACCGCCTTCACCAGCGCCTCCGGCGCCGGTTCGCGGCTCTCCCGATCGGAGACGAGCTCGGCACCCGCGAAAAGCCCCTGCCCCCGGGCTTCGCCGATCACCGCGTGCTTTTCCATCAGCGCTTGAAGATTGCCGATCAGCCGCTCGCCCATGCGCGCGCTGTTGTCGACCAGCTTCTCCTCCTCGAGAATCCTCATGTTTTCAAGCGCAGCAGCCGGGCCGGAGGTGCAGCCGCCGAAGGTGGAGATGTCCCGGAAGAAGCTGAGCGGGTCGTCCGCATCGTCCCTGAAATAATCGAACACCGCCTCGGTCGTCACGGTGCAGGAGATCGCCGCATAGCCCGAGGCGACGCCTTTAGCCAATGTCACGAAATCGGGCTCGACATCGTAGTGCTGGTAGCCGAACCATGTGCCGGTCCGCCCCATTCCGCAAACCACCTCGTCGATGTGGAGCAGGATATCGTATTTTCGGCAGATGTCCTGCACCCGCTCCCAATAGCCTTCCGGCGGCGTGATGATGCCGCCACCGGCAGTGATCGGTTCGAGACAGAGGCAGCCGACGGTGTCCGGTCCTTCGCGCAAGATCACATCCTCGATCGCATTGGCGGCGCGCTCACCGTAGTCGTCGACCGGTCCCCACTGGCTGCGATATTCCAGGCAATGCGGCACCTCGACGAAGCCAGGCATAAATGGCCCGTATTGCGCGTTCCGTTGCGCCTGACCTCCAGCCGAAAGCGCGCCGAAGGTCGTCCCGTGATAGTCGCGCTCGCGATAGAGGATTTTCGATTTCTTCCCGCCGTGATGGCGATGTGAAATCTGGCGGACCATCTTCCAGACTTTCTCGTTCGCCTCCGAGCCGGAATTGGAATAGTAAACCCGGCTCATTCCCGGCATCTTCTCGATCAGACGTTGGGCGAACAGCGCCCCGGGCACAGACCCGCTGGCTCCGGCGAAATAGTTCAGCTTCAGCAGCTGATCGCGGATGACATCCGCCATCGTCTCGCGGCCGTAGCCGATATTCACGGTCCAGACGCCGCCCGAGACAGCATCGAGATGCTCTTTGCCTGTCGCATCCCAGACCCGCATGCCTATGCCCTCGATCATCACGCGCGGATCGATGGTCTCGTAGGGTTTGTGCTGGGTCAGATGATGCCAGACGTGCCTGCGATCTGCCTCGATCACGCCGGACATGTCGTTCAAATTGGCTTGCTGGTTCACGTCGAATCTCCTGGTCCGCCAGCCGCTTTCATGCGGTCAACGGTACTATCATTCGGCGTGACCGTCACAGCAGAATCAATCTGTTGTTCCGGCGCACATCTCTACTCCGGCGCCGTCGTTCGGTCGAAAGGCAGGCTTCACTCGACATCAAAGCCCCAAGGCTCCGGAAACGGAACTTGAGGATTTGCTTTAGCACCAAGGCGTCAGCGGAGCGCGAGACCCTTTCCATCGAAGCGGTGAATCTTGTCCTGCTGGGGCGTCATGTAAACCGTGTCCCCAGCATGCACGGGGAATTCGCCGCCTGCCCGAACCGTCAGCGGTTCGGAATGATCGGAGGTCTGGACGTGCAGGAAGGTGTCGGAGCCGAGATGCTCGGAGACCTTCACTTCACCCTTCCACTGGCCTTCCGACTGGGAGAGATCGATATGCTCGGGGCGCACGCCAATCATGTCGGCGTTGTGACTCTTGGCGTCCGAGCCGCCCATCAGGTTCATCTTCGGCGAACCGATGAAGCCGGCGACGAAAGTGTTTCTCGGCTTGGTGTAGAGTTCCAGCGGTGAGCCCACCTGCTCGATGTTGCCTGCTCTCAGCACAACGATCTTGTCGGCCATGGTCATTGCTTCGACCTGATCGTGGGTCACGTAGATCATCGTCGTCTTGAGGCGCTGATGAAGCTCGGAGATCTCGAGGCGCATACCGACGCGTAGCGCCGCGTCGAGGTTCGAGAGCGGCTCGTCGAAGAGGAAGGCCGCGGGCTCGCGCACGATGGCCCGGCCGATCGCCACGCGCTGCCTTTGGCCGCCGGAAAGCTGGCCGGGCCGACGATCGATATAGTCGGCGAGGTTGAGGATCTTGGCAGCGTTGTCGACGCGCTTGTCGATCTCCTGCTTGTTCCTGCCCGCCATCTTCAGGGGGAAGGCGATGTTCTTCCTCACGCTCATATGCGGGTAGAGGGCGTAGGATTGAAACACCATCGCAAGGCGGCGCTGCGCCGGCGGCAGGTGCGTCGCATCCTTCCCGTCGATCGAGATGGTGCCCGACGTCGTATCCTCCAGCCCGGCGATAAGCCGCAGCAGGGTGGATTTTCCGCATCCTGACGGGCCGACGAAGACGACAAATTCGCCATTCTCGATGTCGAGATCGAGATCGGGAATGACCTTCACGCCGCCAAACGCCTTGGTCACGCTTTGCAGTTGGATTTTGCCCATGATCCTGATCCTTTACTTGACGGCGCCGAAGGTGAGACCGCGTACGAGCTGTTTCTGGCTGAACCAGCCGACCACGAGGATCGGCGCGATCGCCAGCATCGAGGCGGCGGAGAGCTTGGCGTAGAAATTGCCCTGGGGCGACGAGTAGGAAGCGATGAACGCGGTCAGCGGAGCCGCGTCCGTCGTCGTCAGGTTGAGCGTCCAGAAGGCCTCATTCCAGGCGAGAATGACGTTGAGGAGAACCGTCGAGGCGATACCCGGCACAGCCATCGGCGTCAGCACCTGAGTGATCTCCTGCCGCAACGAAGCACCATCCATGCGCGCCGCCTCCAGGATGTCGACTGGGATCTCCTTGAAGTAGGTGTAGAGCATCCAAACCATGATCGGCAGGTTGATCAGAAAGAGAACGACGATCAGACCGAAGCGAGAGTCGAGCAGGCCGAGATTGATGAAGAGGAGATAGATCGGGATGTAGACGCCGACGGCTGGGAGCATCTTGGTCGACAGCATCCACAGAAGGATATCCTTGGTGCGCGGCGTCGGAGAGAAGGCCATCGCCCAGGCGGCCGGGATGGCGAAGAGCAGCCCGAGAAGCGTCGATCCAAGGGCGAGATAGATCGAATTCGCCATGAAGTGGAAATAGTTCGCCTGACTGTTGATCGTCGAATAGTTCTCAGTCGTCCAGTCGAAGAACATGAACTGAGGCGGGATCGAGATTGCCGTCAGTTCGGTCTTGAACGATGTCAGGAACGTCCAGAGGATGGGGAAGAAGATCAGCAGGCCGACAGCCCATGCGAGCACTGTCATGCCGATCTTGCGTTGCTTGGTGACTTGGCGCGCCATGGCGATGCCCCTCCCTTTACGCGTCGAGGTTCTTGCCGATCGCCTTGATCAGGAAGATCGCGACAATGTTGGCGAGGATAACGGCTACGATACCGCCGGCGGACGCGGCGCCGATGTCGCCGAACGAGATCGCCTGCTGGTAGACGAGATAGGTGATATTGGTTGACTGCGATCCAGGTCCGCCATTCGTCGTGACGAGAATTTCGGCGAAGATCGAGAGCAGGAAGATCGTCTGGATCAGGACGACGACGGTGATCGCGCGGCTCATATGCGGGAGCGTGATATACCAGAAGATCGAGAGAGCCCCCGCCCCATCCATTTCGGCGGCTTCCTTCTGATCGGCCGAAAGCGATTGCAACGATGTGAGAAGGATGAGCGTCGCGAAGGGCAGCCATTGCCAGGCGACGATGATGATGATCGACGTCAAAGGCACATCCGTCATCCAGTCGATCGGTGCAAGACCGAGGCCGGACATCGCCTGCCCGATTACCCCATAGACCGGGTTCATCATCATGTTCTTCCAGACGAGCGCCGCGACGGTGGGCATGACGAAGAAGGGTGCGATCACCAGGAGTCGGACGACATTGACGCCGTAAACGTCCTGATCGAGCAGCAGCGCGATGAGAATGCCGCCGCCGACGGTGATGATCAGCACCCCGACTACGAGGACAAGCGTGTTGGTCAGCGCTGCGATGAAGGTTGGATCAGTGAGAAAGTAGGTATAGTTGTCCAGTCCGACGAAGGGCGTCGAAATCGGGTTGTAGAGGCTGTACCCGAGCGTGGAGTAGTACAGCGTCATCGCCAGCGGGACGATCATCCAGATGAGGAGCGCAATTACCGAGGGCGCCATCATCGCCCGCGCTACCTTGGTCGTGTTCTGTGTCGCCATGACATCCCCCGCGCGGCGGCAACGCGAGGTTACCGCTGGGTCCAATGATTTCGCCGGGAGTGCAGGAAAGAGAGTTGGAACGGTTCCCGCCCGTCCCGATCCTGGGGCGCACGGTAATCTTCGGTGGCCCGCGCGCGACTAGCTGCGCAACGGGCCTGTCAAAGGGATCCGAGTACAACCCGAACCCTGTTCCAACTGCTTCGGCTTTGTCCTCCCGGTGGCCGAAGTCCCGGGCGGTAAAAGGCCGCCCGGGTCGTGCTCTTATGATCCTCGCGGTCTATTCGATATAGCCGCCGCGGGTCATTTCGCGGGTCGCAATCGCCTGGGCTTGGCTCAGTGCCTGATCGACCGAGGTCGAACCGGAGAGCGCCGACGCCATCTGCTGGCCGACGGCCGTGCCGATACCCTGGAACTCGGGGATCGCAGCAAATTGCAGGCCGTAATACGGCTTGTCGTCGGTCGGTTCAGGATCGGCCGAATTGATCGCGTCGATCGTTGCCTGCGCGAACGGGGCCGCGTCGAGATATTCCTGGTTCTCATAGAGCGACTGGCGCGTGCCCGGAGGAACGTTGGCCCAGCCTTCCTGCTCGGCAACGAGCTGGGTGTATTCCTTCGAAGTCGCCCAACTGATGAATTTCTGAGCCGCTTCCTGCTTCTGCGAACCGTTCGGAACGGCTAGCGACCACGCCCACAGCCAATTGTAGCCGGAGTTCGGACAATCGGAGGTCCCGCATGGAGCCGCTCCGAAACCAACCTGATCGGGAACTTGGCTCTGCTCGGGGTCGGTCACGAAGGAAGCTGCGACAGAAGCGTCGATCCACATCGCGCATTTGCCCTGACCGAACAGCGAGAGGTTCTCGTTGAAGCCGTTCGATGCCGCACCCGGAGGACCGTATTTGGTCATCAGGTCGACATAGAGGGTGATCGCGTTCTTCCAGCCTTCCGACTCGAACTGCGGCTGCCAGTCGGCGTCGAAATAGTTCGCGCCGAATTCGCGGGCCATATTGCCGAGGAAGCCCATGTTCTCACCCCAGCCGGGCTTGCCGCGCAGGCAGATGCCGTAGACGCCGTTGTCCTTGTCGGCGGTCTTCTCGGCGGCTTCCGCGATAAAATCCCAGGTCGGTTGCTCGGGCATTTCGAGCCCGGCTTCCTCGAACAGGTCCTTGCGGTAGAGCGTCAGCACGCTTTCGGCATAGAACGGAGCGGCGTAGAGATTGTCCTCGACCGAGAGCGCATTGCGGATCGACGGGATCAGGTCGTCCATATCGTAGCTGTCGCCGAGTTGATCGAGCGGGGCCAGCCAGTCCTGCTTCGCCCAGATCGGAACTTCGTAGGTACCGATCGTCATCACGTCGAACTGGCCACCATTGGTCGCGATGTCCGTGGTGACGCGCTGGCGCAGAATGTTCTCCTCGAGCGTCACCCAGTTCACCGTGATCCCGGGGTTCTTCTCCTCGAAGTCGCTCGTCAGGCCCTGCATGCGGACCATGTCCGAGTTGTTCACGGTCCCGACGGTGATCGTGGTCGACTCTTGTGCGGTGGCCGATACCGTTACTGCGACGAGCGCGCCCAGCGCCGCGCCTGCTCTTAGACAAACCTTGATCGACATGTTTCCTCCCATTCGATCGTGAGTTCCGAAGCCCTCCGGTCTTCAGTCACCAGTAGAGCCTAACGAGCCGCACCGGAAAGTCGAGCCTCCCGAGCCCCAGTCCGGCATTCGATAAGAATTTCCCACCGGAAATCCTCATAGACAAGTCCCTTTTTGATAGACCCTGATGATTAAGTCAATAAAATTTATTTATCGTTCGTTGGACCGAGGTTATCGGGACACTTCGGTGCTCGGTGCTTTGTTGGAGTTCGTTCTCGCGGTCAGCCGTTCGTCGACCCTTACGGATTTCAATTGTGCGCTGCTTCCGCTGAATCACGTGCACGAGAAATGCTGTGCCGGCATTTGGCGCCCTCGCGTCCTAGCGCAAAAGTGCCACGTCTTCACGCAGGTTGACGGTTGCGACGCCAGAAACGACACTTACCGAAATGAAGATAGTTTCAGAATGGGCCCGTTCGCATGGACCAGGCGATTTATAACAAGAACGGCATCGCCGAAGGTCTTCCACAGGAAGCACGATATGCCCCGACCGCGAGAGTTTTCCATTGGATAGTCGCGGTGATGGTCTTGGTGGTCTGGCCCTTCGGCATGGTCATCAAATTTATCGCCGAAGATAGCAAACCAATCTTTTATCTGCTGCACGAGTCTTTCGGCTTTCTCATCCTCTGGATCATGCTGGCCCGGGTGGCGGTTCGGCTCGTCCGGGGCGCCCCCGCACATCCGCCAATGCCGGAATGGCAGAGGAGACTTGCCGACACTGTCCATGTTCTTCTCTATGTCGCATTGATCGCCATGCCGATTTTCGGTTTCCTTGCGACGAATGCATTCGGCTTTCCCTTGAGCCTATTCGGCCTCATCCCGATCCCGAGCCCGGTAGGGAAAAACGATGCGCTCGCCGGCATCTTCATGACCGTCCATGTCACGCTCGGTTACACGATCCTCGTCCTTTTTCTCCTGCATATGGCCGGCGTTCTGCAGCACCACGTCCTCAAACGCGATGCGACGCTCTATCGGATGACATGAGCCCTTGGCGCTCACCCCGGCGGGAACGCGAGACAATCGCGGTGACCGACTCGGACCATTGCGCCTTCGCGTGCGGCCGATGCCCGGAATGCCAGCCACTCTTCGAGATCTTCGGCATCGAGGCGAGCACGTGCCGTTTGGGCGAAACCCTTATGGAATGCATCTTGGAGTTCGGCGTCGTCGGCGCCGAGTAGCCAGTCGCTGGTCGAAGAACGGATCGAAAAACCTTCTGCCCGAAAAGCATCGTCCAGGACCGCCGCCGCATCACCTCCCAGACCTTCGCCAAATCCTTTATCGGTCTTCTGGTCCCGCGCGAACGCCTCGACAATGATCTCGTCCAGCGCGTGCGGCTTCTCCCATTCGACCCGACCGTCGACGGTCAGCGCGGTATAAAGGCCGACATTCTCTCTACGGAGCGCTTGCGCGAGCTCGACGATGTATGCCGATGATACGAGATCGAAGAGCGCTGATGCCGTCACGAGTGCCGCGCCGGCAAACAGGGTTTCAGTCGGCTGAGCAAGGTCGGCGCGCTGCAACGTCACACGTTCGTTGGCCGTAGCCGGCAACGCCTCCAGTGCGCGGTCGAGCAGACGCGGATCGTCGTCGACGAATATCCAGGACCGCCCGTTTGCTGTCAGCGGATCGAGGGCGCGGAAGGTCGAACCCGTCCCGCAGCCGAGATCAACGATCGGGCCGATCTTCTCTAGCGCATAGGCCGCCGCAGCCTCCAGAAGGATCGGATTCCGGGCACGGCGATCAGCAGGCTCGCGTAGAGTGAGCCAGTCGGCTTCGAAACCGCTCATTGTTTCGACCTCCGCAGTACATCTTTGAGGGCAATCGCCGAGTCGCGCCAACTCGGCAGCCTTTGGGCGGCCTGCCGTGCGCCCTCTGCGTAACGCGAACGCAAGTCGCTGTCCGAAATCATACGCCGCAAGGCATCGGCAAACATGCATGCGTCGGCCGGCTCGACGAGTATTCCTGCTGAGTCCGGGACGACATCGGATACGGCTCCCCCAGTCGTCCCCACGATGGGTAGTCCGTGCGCTAGGGCCTCACCGAAGACCATGCCATAACCCTCGTAGCGAGTGGCGAGTGCGAAGATATCCGCCGCGTCGTATTCGGCCGCGAGCCCATCCACGGAGCCGGCGAAGAGGACACGCTCCGCAAGCCCGACCTGCGTGACAAGCGCTTCGAGCTCGGCAGCATGAGAGGGGTCCATATCCGCACTGCCGACGATCCGACATGTCCAGACGAGATCCTGCAATGTGCCGAGCGCTTCGATCAGAATGTCGTAGCCCTTGCGCGGAATCAGAGAACCAACCGCGAGAATGAGAGGAATATGCTCCTGCCGTGAGCGCACAGGCCGTCTGTCGGTCCCCGGCGGCACGACGGCGATGCGATCGCGTGGCACGTCGAAGTCGCGCGTGAGAATACGGCCCGTCTCGGAACTCGTGACGACGACGCAACGGGCGAAACGAAGCGCATGGGTCTCGTCCTCCTTCAACTTGGCAACCCGATCTGCGGTAAGGCCAGTTTCCAGCGACAGCGGGTGATGCACGAGCGCAATGAGGTCCAATCGAACAGCCTCGGCCTCGGCAAGATCAGGCAGCGCGCCGAAGGCCAGGCCGTCCACCAGCACCGTCGACCCGCCTTCGATCGCAGCAAAAAGGCGGGTGGTCGCGGCAATCTCGCTCTTGGAGGGATCGGGGAAACCTGACGGCAAGGGAATGTGCTGCACCCGGCAGTCGAGAGCGGTTAGCTCCTCTATCATTCTCCGATCGTAACCGTAGCCGCCGGTTCGAGTCTGAAGATCGCCCGGGATCGCGAAGACGACCGGTCGGCTCAAAGAGCCGCCTCGTACCAAGCCCGCGCGACCTGAGATTCATGCAGCCGAACTCGCAATTTCATAACACGCCCACCGGCCTCGCCCATTCGACCGGCAGCGATCTCCTTCGCGATCTTCGAAAAGATATGCCGGGCGAGAAATTCTGTCGTCGTCACCTTGCCGTTGAATTCGGTGATCTCGTCGAGGTTCTGGTAATTGAGCGGTTTGAGAACGCCACTAAGGATTTCGCTCGCCGCGCCGATATCGACCGCGAGCCCGTCGTCGTCGAGATCCTCGGTGAAGAAGGCCGCATCCACTGTAAAAGTTGCACCATGCATACCCTGCGCGGGACCGAACACCGGGCGCGGCAAGGAATGGGCAATCATGATGTGGTCGGTCACTTCGACTGCGAACATGGAACTTCGTCTTCCTCAATATTTGATGCGGTGGCAGAGAACCTTGGGATCCATCAGGATGTCGAGATAGGTGTCTGCGAGTGCGGCGAAAGGCGTCTCTCCTGAAATCAACACATCGAGTCGCGGATCTTCCAGGAGCGACAGTGCCAGGTCTAGCCGGCGCGAGCGGCTCCACCGCGCCCGCCTCGAGGGGGAAACCTGCCCGACTTGGCTGCTGACGATCTGCAGCCGACGCGAATGGAATGCTGCCCCAAGCGGCACCGTCGCCGCGCGGGTGCCGTACCAGCTTGCCTCGACGATCCGTCCCTCAAAACCGGCGGCGTCGATCGCCGTGACAAGACCGCCTTCCGAACCCGTAGCGTGGATCACGACGTCGCAGTCCTCCGGCGCGCTTTCGGGGCCGGAGAAGATCAGGCCGAGGGCCGCGGCGACATCGGCTTTGCTGGGGTCATGATCGATCAGATAGGTGAGCGTACCGGGGATCGCCGCGGCAACAAACGCTGCGAGCAGCCCGACCACGCCCGCCCCGACGATCGCAACCCGGTCGCCTGGCTGGATCTGACCATCCCACACAACGTTGACGGCTGTCTCCATGTTCGCGGCCAGTACGGCCCGCTCCAGGGGGACCGTTTCGGGCACGGGGCGCAAGGCCTCTACGGGCACGACAAAGTGATCCTGATGCGGATGAAGGCAGAAAACCCGAGATCCGATCCAACCCTCCGGTCCGTCCTCGACGACACCTGCGACGCTGTAGCCATAACTGACTGGGAAAGGAAAATCGCCGGACTGAAAAGGCGCACGCATACGGTCGAACTCGCTCGGCGGCACTTCTCCGGCGCTGACCAGCCGCTCCGTCCCGCGGCTGATCGCACCGTAGCGCGCCGCAACGCGGGCGTTTTCACCTGAGATCGGCGGCAGCTCATTCGTTCGGATGCGGGGTTTGTCCCGTGCTTCGAGCCAGAGAGCGTTCGACGAGGTGTGATCGGGCAAGGAACGATCTTTCGACGGTTGTGGTGTTTCGAGATCGAAGCATTCTGCCTCGTGCGGCTGAGCCGATAAGCCCTTGGTGCTTTTCACGGGCTGTTATCCATCGCACATGTCTCACAGTGTCGCATTTGTCAAAACGCCCGGACACGCCTACGTCTCGTAATGATTGTGACAGTTCAACAACCGCGGACGAAGCCTGAATGCTGAAGACAGTCGAGACCGAGACCGGAGAAACACCGAGCTTTCTCGACCCGTCCGATGCCGCACGGCGTGACTGCGAGGTTGCGGCTGCGGAACTGCGGTTTGGTCGCCCGGTCGTTCTTCATGCCGATGAAACTTACGTCGCGATCGCTCTCGACACTGCGACGGCGCGTGATTTCGAACGTTTTGCGGTGGCAACGCGCGGGAGCCATGCTCTCTTTATCACCACCGAACGAGCCGATGCGCTCGAACTTTCCGCTCCAAATGGCGCCCTGGTTCCTTTGAAAGACCTTTCCTACGAGCGCGCCTGCGAACTCGGCTACCAGTTGGAAAGCCCTGTGCCGGAAACATGGTTCGATGCACCGGCATCGCTTTCGGCACTGAACGAACTGTCGCGGCTTGCCCTCCTCCTACCAGCCCTCGTTGTCGCTCAGATCGACCAATCCGATCCCGCCTTCGCCGGCGTCGCGGAAATCGCTGTCGAAGACATCGAGGCGGCCGGCGATGCCGAGACCCGATACGAGATCGTTGCCCGCACGGTCGTTCCCCTCCGCGATGTCGAAAAGGCAGAGTTCGTTGTTTTCCGCGGCGGGCTTTCGCAGCGCGATCAGGTGGCGATCGTCGTCGGCGAACCGGACTTCGAGCGTCCCGTTCCGATCCGTATCCATTCCTCATGTCTTACCGGCGATCTGTTCGGTTCGCTCAAATGCGATTGCGGCGATCAGTTGCGTGAGGGGCTTCGCCTGATCGAGGCGCGCGGCGGTGGCGTATTGCTCTATCTCGATCAAGAGGGCCGCGGTACCGGCATTGGTGCCAAGATGCGCGCCTACGGCTACCAGTCGCATGGTCTCGACACGATCGATGCCGATGCCGCACTCGGTTTCGGGGCTGACACCCGTCGCTATGGGGCAGCAGTCGCCATGCTCTCGGCGCTCGGCGTAACCTCTGTCGAACTCCTTACCAACAACCCAAACAAGGCTGCCTTCCTTCAGAAGGCCGGCATCACCGTCAGCCGCCGTACCGCAGTTCTTGGCGAAGTGACGAACGAGAACCGCTACTATCTGACGACGAAGGCGGAACGCGCGGGGCATTCCCTCGATATCGCGTTGATCGCGTCGGCCTTGGTAAATAAGTGAACGATTCCCGTCTCGAAGACAGACCGGTCGTCGCGCGCGCGGAGCGCAGACGTTTACCTTTCGGAGTGCGGCCGGTTCTTCTGGAAGCAATCGCGGTGTTCTCGCTGATCGGCCTGGTCCTTGCCGCGGCTGCTCCTTTTGTGATGGAGATTGCCGGTTCCGATTGGCGGTTCGTCATGATCTCGATCACCGTCTACCTTGCGATAGTGGGGCTTGCCGCCGCTGGCTTGCGGAATCATCCCCATGGCCGGTTCGGGGCGGCGAACGTAATCACGGTCTTTCGTGCCGCTTTGACCGCGATCGTTGCTGCCTCTCTGATCGAAGCGGGGCAACTTCGCTATGAAGGCGATACTGCATTCTCCTGGGCAGTCGCGGGACTCGTTGTATTAGCCCTTCTACTCGATGGGGTCGACGGATACGCAGCGAGGAGAAACGGCACGCAGTCGTCATTCGGCGAGCGCTTCGACATGGAAGTTGACGCGCTGCTAATCCTCCTTCTTTCACTGCTTGCATTCGTGTCGGGCAAAGCCGGCGCATTCGTCATCTTGCTAGGCGCCATGCGCTACGCTTACCTTGCGATCCACGCACTCCTCCCGCGTTTGCCGAGTGACCTCTCACCAAGCCTGGTGCGCAAGGCCGTTTGCGTTATTCAGGTATCCGCGCTGTGCCTTATCGTCACGCCGCTGGTGAACCCGCCGACTTCCAGTGTCATCGCGCTCGGCGCACTCATATTGCTCGGCGCTTCCTTTGGCCGCGATCTCGTCGTGCAGTTCAGCGGATATCCGAGCCGCAAGGGTATCAAACGGTGATCCCGCATCTCGCCGCGGGACTTGGGCTCTTCCGATCCTTGGCGATCTATCACGGTCAACCCTGGCGCGTTATTCCGCTTCGCCGTTTCATGCGTGACCTTGTCGGGCCGGGTTCGCTAGCCTTCGATATCGGGGCTCATGCCGGCAATCGCTCGTTGGCTCTTTCGAAAGCTGGCGCCCGTGTTGTCGCCCTAGAGCCCCAGCCAGCTTTCGGTGGCGTCCTCGATTGGATCGCACGTGGGCGCGATATCACGGTACGCCGGGAAGCCGTAGGGAAGGTGCCGGGCTCGGCGCAACTTAGCATCTCGCGGCGGCATCCGACGCTGTCGAGCACGGTCGCCGGATGGCCAGAGCGACTCGGCACTGTCGCCGGCTTCGAACAGGTTGCCTGGGACGAGGTGATCGAGGTGCCTGTCGTTACCCTCGACATGCTGATTGCGGAATACGGCGTCCCCAGTTTCACAAAGATCGATGTCGAAGGGAGCGAGGCGGACATTCTCGAAGGCTTGTCGCATCCTCTCCCACTTGTTGCCTTCGAATATCTCCCTGCGGCTTTGGATATAGCAGAACGCTGCCTGAAACGCCTCGCGGAGCTCGGTACTTACGAATACAATTTCGTCATTGGCGAAACGCAACATTTCGCGCGAGCCGATTGGGTTCCGCTTGCTGATTTCCGCAAAATCTTGAATGAAGCCATCCGCTCCGGCGCATCTGGCGACGCCTACGCCCGCCTATCCTCTTCGGTGACACTGGGAGATGCATTATAATCCCCCTCGCCTCTCGATCTTCTGCGCCGGAAAAAGTGCGGCAGCGGAAAGTCGAAGGCAAAGAGCCCCGGCAGCGCGCCGACAGTCGAAACCAGCCCGTAAAGAACGCTCGCGGCAATTCCAATGCTTGGAGCGTAGCCGGCGAGTGGCCATAGCGCCGCGGCGGCGGTTTCCCGAAGACCCCAGCCGCCTATAGATATCGGCAGCACCATCGTGAGAAGAACGGGAGGCACGAAAAGGAGAACCTGACGAAGATCGAGCGGCGCGCTGACTGCAAGGCTGGCGAGCGCGAAGACCGCGAGATAGGCGGCGACGAGTGCCAGCGAAAGCACCAACTGATAAAGCGCCTGTCGGGGCTGAAGGAAAGCGAGCCGCGCTGCCGTAACGAAACGTTTGAGAGCCGCCGCGATGGGGCCACGCGCGAATATCGCAGTAACGGCCAGCGCGCCGATGACGGCAGCAATGATCACCCCGAGCGTCTTGACGCCGAGAACGGCTTCGTCCGGTGCACCTTCGCCGCCGTTGACGGCCCAAATTCCGAGACCAGCAGCAGCGACGGCGACGAATGCGAACTGCCCGGAGGCTCGTTCTAGGATTACTGCATGTGCGGAGCGCTCCATGTTGGCCACACCGTTTTGGTCACTGCGATTGCGCGCAACCCGAACCACATCGCCCGAGACGCCGCCCGGCAGGATTAGGTTGAGGAGCGAAGCACCGTAATATTCTTTGATTGCCCGACTCATGGACAATCTCTGACCCAGGCTCCGCGCAGTCACGCGCCAGCGCACCGCCGCTAGAATGATCTGCACCTGAACGAGGACAAGCGCGGCGATAAGCGGCACCGGTGAAGCGCCAGCGATCAGCGTAAGCGCTTTGCCAAGATCGACGACCGCCAACAACCCCGTGAATAATACGACTGGGACGAGGACGCGCAGGAACATAAGGGTGCGGGGGCGCAAACGGACATGTCTTTCGGATCGAGAGGACGGCAAGACCGACCGCCGTGTAAGTTTGATGGCGGTAATGTCGAGAGATCGCCACGAATGGCGGCGATCACAAGGCCGCTCTGGTCGCGAAGGGAGGAAAACGGCGTGAGGATGCAGGCTGCCAGCGAATCAAGTGGGATCTCCAGGACGAGCCGGGAAATATCCGCGACGATCCGTTTCGTTGCTGGGATCTTGCTCCTGGCAGTTGTCCTGCTGTTACCGGACCGTCCGTCGCAGTTGCCTATCCCGTTGCCACTCGTGTTCCCGGTCGAGCTCCTGGTCGCGGCCGGATCGTTGCTTCTTTTCAGAGGCTTGCCGTTCAGGATCACACTTGCTCTGATCGCTGCGACGGCTGGCTCGCTGCTCTTTCTCAAGCTCGCCGACCTTGGCACCTACACGGCGTTCGATCGGCCGTTCAATCCGGTGCTCGACATGATCATTCTGCGCGATGGGTGGAACCTCCTCACCGGAACGGTCGGCCTCACCGAAGCCGTTGCAATTATCGTCGCTGTACTCGCGGGCTGGGCTGCTGTGGTCGTGCTGCTTGCATACTGTCTTGCCGGCGCGGGAAGGGCTGTTGCCCGACCGGCCCGGATCGCAGGAGCGGTAGCGCTCGGCTTTGCTGCCGCTGGCATCTTGATCGAGATCGTCAACGAACCGCAAAACAGAAACGACAGCCGGTTCGCCGCGAACAATATTCGCTTCGCGATCGAGCGGGTAGCATTGATCCAGCGTGCTTCGGCAGACCTCCTTGCTTTCCGAGATGCGCTCGAGACCGATCCCATCGACGATCTTGCGGGAGAGCCTCTGTTTGCCGCGCTCGAAGGGCGAGATGTCTACGTCCTCTTCGTCGAATCCTACGGCCGCACGGTTCTTGCCAATCCCGCCTTTCGCACTCTCATAGAGCCGCGGTTGCAATCTATCCAGACTGCCCTCGCCTCGAACGGATACCGGGCACGGTCCGGCTGGCTTACCTCGCCGACGGTCGGTGGCCAGAGTTGGCTTGCCCACGGCGCCCTCCTATCGGGCCTCCCGACGACGGACCAAAACCGATACGACCTGATGATCGCGAGCGAGCGCAAGTCGCTAAACGCGCTCTTTCGCGAACACGGTTGGCGGACGATCGCGGTCATGCCGGCGATCACGATGGATTGGCCCGAGGGCGGCTATTACGGCTACGACGAGATCTATGCCGCAGGGGATCTCGACTATGAAGGTTTGCCCTTCAACTGGGTGACCATGCCGGATCAATTCACACTCACGGCCGCCCGACGGATCGTCGAGGCATCAGATGAGCCCGTGATGGCAGAGATCGCGCTCATTTCGAGCCACGCGCCGTGGACGCCGATCGCAGAACTCGTGCCGTGGGAGGCAGTTGGCGACGGCAGCATTTTCAACGATCAGGCGCGAGCGGGGGAACCACCCTCCGTCGTCTGGTCGGAGCCGGATAGCGTGCGCGATCATTTCGTGCGTTCAATCGATTACGCGTTGGAGACGATCGGTTCTTTTGTCGAAACGCTCGGCGACGATGCCGTCTTCATCGTTCTTGGGGACCATCAGCCCGCGCGGATGTTGACCGGCGACGGCGCGACCCGCGATGTGCCGGTGCATATCATCACAAACGATCCGGACGTTTTGACGCGTTTCGATCCTCTCGGCTTTGCTGAGGGCATGATTCCGACCCCGGGCGCGGACCCGATCCCGATGTGGGACATGCGAGAGTTTCTCGTCCGCGATATGCGCGAGAGGTTGGTACCCGAACACGAAATAAAGGAAGCAATGACGGGCCGGAGTGGGTAGATCGTCGTCTACACGAAACCAAAAAACTGCTGCTCGCGACGCAACGTTCGCGAGGTTCAGGCGAACTCGAAATTAGCCGCGACGCCAAACGCCGCCGGCACGCGCAACCGCCGTTCGGCTCTCGATTAGAAGATGTCGCCGAACAGATTGACCACGGTCATGGCAACCACCGCGAGTACAAGCCCGGCCGCCAACACGTAGAGAACGTTGAGTCTTTGATTTCCCTGGCGGATATCGCGGCTGTCAAATGGATCCTTGAGCATGAGAACGCTTCCTTAAAGTCAGCTCGATTATAAGGATATGATAATATTGGCAGCGGGATTCAATCCGGCGGCCCATGAAAGACCCGACCGACTGTAGATCCCTATCGAACTGGGCAATCGTGATACCGCGCAAACGCTGCGTTGCGCTCAGAGCTGAGGCCTGACTCGGCTGGATCAGAAATCGTGGCGGATGGGGTGGGATTCGAACCCACGGTACGGTCTCCCGCACGCCGGTTTTCAAGACCGGTGCCTTAAACCGCTCGGCCACCCATCCGGTGGCGAACCCATAACCGTGAAACGAAGCGCGCCGCAAGTGGTGCGGTGCCGATAGCGGCAGTGTCTCTGCGCCAGGCGAGGAGGCAAGAGCGATAAAGCGGTGCGGAATGGTCGAAAACGCTGATGGTCGCTTTAGTCCGGTCCCGATGGGCGCGGATTTCCGGAACCTGTCGCCGTCAGGCCAGCCCTTTCTCACGCAGGGACCGGGCGGCAGCGGCGATCGCTTCGTCCGCGTCTTTCAATTGCAGGCCGAGAACCTCCCTGGCCGGCCTGCAATCGAAGGTCTTGCGCTTGCCGAGTTCCGGTACGATCGGAGCAACCTGGCGCGACAGGGCCCCCGCAGCCTTGACTGGCCAATCGGGCAGCGTCACCCACGGCACCCGGCGTTTGACCTCCGGCAATTCGCGAGCGATCGCGGACCCCATCTCCACCAGTGAGCGCGTCCCGCCGGAAAGGAGGAAGCGACGGCCTGCGGCTTCCCTCACCGTCATCGCCCTCAAATGCGCCTCGGCGACGTCGCGGACATCGACGACGCCGAAGGCGGCGTCCGGCACGGCGGGCATGCGGCCGCGCATCATGGTGCGCAGGACATCGAGGGATGTGCCCGTCGTTCCGTCGATCGTCGGACCGAGCACGAAGGCGGGATTGACGGCCGTCAGTTCGAGGCCAGTCTCCCCGGCAAACTCCCAGGCCGCCTTCTCCGCAAGCGTCTTGGAGACGGCGTAGGGATAGGCACCCTCCCCCTCGACGTCGCTCCAGTCGGCTTCGGTGAAAACCCGGTCGGTTCTTCTCGCGTGGCCGACATAGACCGAGACCACCGAAGACGTCATGACGACGCGCTGGATACCCGCAGCTCTCGCGGCCTCGAGGACGCGCAGGGTTCCGTCCCGCGCGATCGGCACGAGCGCGAATTTGTCCTTGGGCTGGAGCGAGGGAAACGGCGAGGCGCAGTGGATCGCATGGCGGCAATCGCGGGCGATCTCGCTCCATCCCGCATCGGTGGCGAGATCGGCGCCGACGATTTCCAATCGATCCGTGGAAACCCGAGCCTGCGCCATCGCCTTGCGCACCTCCTCGGCCTTGGCGGGCGAGCGCACCGTGCCGCGAACGGCATAGCCCTCTTCCAGGAGACGCTTGAGGATGTGCTTGGCGATGAAGCCGGACGCACCGGTCAGAAGCACGCGATCATGCGTCATGGGGTTCATCCGTTATCGTTCAGGGAAAGCCGTGGCGAGCCGTCGATCATGCCGCGCTGCCGGCTGGAACGAAAAAGGGGCCGCTCGGGCCCCTTCGTTCGAAGATCGCGAAGTGCGCAAGATTACGCGGCTTCGTTTTCCTCGTTCTCTTCGGCTTCGAGGCGCGCGCGGTCGGCGGCGCCACGGGCGTCCGGATCGCGGTCGACGAGTTCGATCACTGCCATCGGCGCATTGTCACCATAGCGGAAGCCGGCCTTGAGGACGCGGCAATAGCCGCCCTGGCGGTCGGCGTAGCGGGTCGCGAGCGTATCAAAGAGCTTCACGACGGAGGCGTCGTCCTGCAGGCGGGACGCGGCCTGACGGCGGGCATGGAGATCGCCGCGCTTACCGAGCGTGATCAGCTTCTCGACGATCGGGCGCAGTTCCTTGGCCTTCGGCAAGGTCGTGACGATCTGCTCATGGGTGATGAGCGAGACCGACATGTTCTTGAACATCGCCTTCCGGTGGCTCGAAGTGCGATTGAGTTTGCGGCCGCGATTTCCGTGACGCATGGTTTGGTTTCCTTGGGTCTAGAAGTCAGCCGGCCCTAAAGGTGCTTCGGCTGAAGGTCGGGATCTTTGCGTCCACGCCCGCCCACTTCGAAAAGCATCGGGACGTGTCGCCGTTCCTTTGAATGGTTGTCGGTCCGCCGCTGGCGCCGGCCCGAAGTCTCTATCAGCCTCTCACAAGAGCCTACATGCCGATGATGATCGGTTCAGTACTGGTCCTCGTAACGCTTGGCCAGATCGTCGATGTTCTCCGGCGGCCAGGCCTGGACTTCCATACCGAGATGGAGACCCATGGAAGCGAGAACTTCCTTGATCTCGTTCAGCGACTTGCGGCCGAAGTTCGGAGTGCGCAGCATTTCCGCTTCGGTCTTCTGGATGAGGTCGCCGATATAGACAATGTTG
This sequence comes from Fulvimarina pelagi HTCC2506, assembly GCF_000153705.1. Taxonomy (GTDB): domain Bacteria; phylum Pseudomonadota; class Alphaproteobacteria; order Rhizobiales; family Rhizobiaceae; genus Fulvimarina; species Fulvimarina pelagi. The sequence goes on along the minus strand of NZ_DS022272.1, from coordinate 1,143,119 downwards.
TCGTTCTTCAGGCAGTTCGCCGAGCGGACCGAAAGCTCCAGCTCGTCGACCTTCTTGAGGAGAGCCGGGTTGAAGGCGAGCTCCTGCATCGGCTCTTCGGCCGCGGCACCGCCGCCGACGCCAGCTCCGATCGCCATGCCGCGCTGGTCGCGCTGCGGCTCCTCGAAGTTGACGAAGACCGAGAGCTGATCCTGGATAATGCGCGCGGCGTAGGCCACGGCATCCTCACCCGAAATCGAGCCGTCGGTCTCGATCTGCATCGTGAGCTTGTCTTTGTTGAGATCCTGCCCCTCACGGGTGTTCTCGACCTTGTAGGACACCTTCTTGACCGGCGAGAACAGCGCGTCGATCGGGATCAGGCCGATCGGCGCATCTTCGGCGCGGTTCTGGTCGGCCGGGATGTAACCCTTGCCGGTGTTGACCGTGAACTCCATGCGAATTTCGGCGCCCTCGTCGAGGGTGCAGATCTCGTGATCGGGGTTGAGGACCTCGATGTCGCCGACGGTCTGAATGTCGCCGGCGCGCACCACGCCCGGCCCTTGCTTGCGAACCACCATCCGCTTCGGGCCTTCGCCCTGCATGCCGATGTTGATTTCCTTGATGTTGAGGACGATGTCCGTCACGTCCTCGCGCACGCCCGGGATCGACGAGAACTCGTGGAGAACGCCATCGATCTGAACGGCGGTCACGGCCGCGCCCTGAAGCGAGGAGAGGAGCACGCGGCGAAGCGCGTTGCCGAGCGTCAGGCCGAAGCCTCGCTCCAGCGGCTCTGCGGTCAGTGACGCCTTGGTCCGCCCGCTCCCCTTGAAGACCACCTGGTTGGGCTTCGAGAGATCTTGCCAGTTGCTAGCAATCATGTGGATGCCTTTCAGTTTCCTCGCCACCATCCATTCGTGGCGATGGTTCTGACACGCCGACGCGCCACAGCCCGTATCGGACCGCGGCGCGGGGACGAAACAGCGTTACCCGGAAGATTTGTCTTCCGGGCGGTCGAGGCTTCTAGACGCGGCGCTTCTTGCGCGGCCGAACACCGTTGTGCGGGATCGGCGTCACGTCGCGGATAGACGTGATCGTGAAGCCGGCGGCCTGCAGCGCCCGCAGCGCCGACTCACGGCCCGAACCCGGACCGCAGACCTCGACTTCCAACGTCCGCATGCCGTGCTCCTGGGCTTTCTTGGCACAGTCTTCGGCAGCGATCTGCGCAGCGAATGGGGTCGATTTGCGCGAACCCTTGAACCCCTGTGCACCTGCAGACGACCAGGAGATCGCATTGCCCTGCGCATCCGTGATCGTGATCAGCGTATTGTTGAAAGTCGAATTGACGTGGGCGACGCCCGCGGAGATGTTCTTGCGCTCGCGGCGGCGAACGCGCTGCTCTTTTGCCATGGGTGATGTCTTTCGTTCGATCTCGACACCGCCGTAATTCCGGCGGCTCCACCTGACCGGGCGTTCATCGACGCCCGACCGAAATTACTTCTTCTTGCCGGCGATCGCCTTGGCCGGACCCTTGCGGGTGCGTGCATTGGTGTGCGTGCGCTGACCGCGTACGGGCAGCGACCGGCGATGACGCAGGCCACGATAGCAGCCGAGGTCCATGAGGCGCTTGATATTCATCGAGGTCTCGCGGCGAAGATCGCCCTCAACCTGATGTTCACGGTCGATGATTTCCCGGATCTGCAGCACTTCTGCGTCCGAAAGATCGTTGACCCGGCGGTCTTCGGTAAGGTTTGCCTTCGCCATGATCTGCTTGGCGAGAGACGGTCCGATCCCGTGAATGTACTGTAGCGCGATAACCGCGCGTTTGCCCGTCGGGATATTGACGCCAGCGATACGTGCCACGTCGTCACTCCTAAACTTGATGGTTGTCGGCCGCTTTTCGATGCCCGAAACGTTACGGCCAAAAGCGACCGAAGTGGCTCCCCCGGAGTTGGGAGGACCCCACGTCGATCGCAATGGATTCGCGGATAGCGATAGCCTATAAAAAACACCGCTTGACAAGTCAACCGAAGGCCAACGCTTCCGCCTTCTAAATCAAAATCGCGCTCCGATCATCCCTTGATCGCGTTCTCGATCGAGGTCGTCACCGCGTCGATCTCCGCCATACCGTCCACACGGGCCAGCGAGCCCTTGCAGTGATAGTAGCCGACGAGCGGCGAGGTATCCTTGTAGTAGGCGCGCAGCCGCTGACGTACCGTCGTTTCGTTGTCGTCCTCGCGGCGCTTGAACTCCGTCGAGCCGCATTTGTCGCAAATGCCGTCCTTAGCCGGCTTTTTGTCGGCATCGTGGTAGAGCGCACCGCAATTGCTGCAGGTGTATCGCCCGGTGATGCGATGGACGAGCGCATCGTCGTCGACCTTCATTTCTACAACTCGGTCAAGTTGCCTGTCCTTAGCGGTCAGGATTTCATCCAGCGCGTCTGCCTGATTGAGCGTCCGGGGGTAGCCGTCGAGAATAAACCCATTCGCGCAATCCGGCTCCTCGATTCGGTCGGATACGATTTGGTTGACGATGTCGTCGGAAACCAGCCCACCCGAATCCATGATCTGCTTGGCCTTCTTGCCCACCTCCGTCTGATTGGCGACGGCGGCGCGCAGCATATCGCCGGTCGAAAGTTGGGGAACACCGTGCTTTTCAACCAGCCGTTTGGCCTGCGTTCCCTTCCCCGCTCCCGGCGGGCCTAGCAGTATCAGTCTCATCGGCCTCGTTTCCCCCCTCTCAGTTTCGACTTCTTGATCAGGCCCTCATACTGATGAGCCAAAAGGTGCCCTTGGACCTGCGCTACCGTATCCATCGTCACGCTGACGACGATCAGCAGTGAAGTGCCACCCAGATAGAACGGAACGCCGGCTGCGGAAATTAGGAATTCGGGCAATAGACAGACGACGACCAGATAGATCGCGCCGACGACCGTGATGCGGGTTAGCACAAAATCGATGTACTCTGCCGTCCGCTCGCCCGGGCGAATGCCCGGAATAAAGCCACCATGCTTCTTGAGATTGTCGGCCGTGTCCTTCGGATTGAAGACGACTGCCGTATAGAAGAACGCAAAGAACGCGATCAGTCCGGCATAAAATAGCATGTAGAGCGGCTGCCCATGGCCCAGCGAAGCGACAACCGCCGTTGCCCAGTCCGGCAACTCTTCGGTGTTCGAGAAGTTCGCGACGGTCACCGGCAGAAGCAGGAGCGAGGAAGCGAAAATCGGCGGAATAACGCCGGAAGTATTGAGCTTCAGTGGCAGGTGCGAGGTGTCGCCCTGGAACATGCGGTTTCCGACCTGCCGCTTCGGATACTGGATCAGAAGTCGCCGCTGGGCACGCTCGAAGAACACGATGGTCGCGATGGTGACGACCGCGAGCACGATGATGATCAGAATGACGGCTGTCGAAAGAGCACCCGTGCGACCGAGTTCGAGGAGGTTCGCGAGCGCTGACGGCAGGTTAGCCACGATACCGGCGAAAATGATTAACGAGATGCCGTTGCCGATTCCGCGCGCTGTGATTTGTTCTCCGAGCCACATCAGGAACATCGTGCCGCCGACAAGCGTGATGACCGCGGACATCGTAAAGAACCAGCCCGGATTGACGACGATATTCGCCTGGGTCTGGAGCCCTGCCGCAATACCGTATGCCTGCACGATCGACAGCAGCACGGTGCCGTAGCGGGTATACTGGTTGATGACCTTCCGGCCCTGCTCGCCCTCCTTTTTCAACTGTTCGAGCGACGGGATCACCGACGTCATCAGCTGAATGATGATCGAGGCCGAGATGTAAGGCATGATTCCGAGAGCGAAGATCGCCATTCGGCCGACCGCACCACCGGAGAACATGTTGAAAAGACCGAGAATACCGGTCGACTGCTGCTGGAACGCTTGCGCCAGCGCGTCCGGATTGATGCCCGGCATCGGAATGTAGGTTCCGAGCCGATAGACGATCAGCGCGCCGAGCGTAAACCAGATGCGTTTCTTGAGATCCTCAGCCTTCGAAAAAGCCGAGAAATTCAGATTGGCAGCAAGTTGTTCTGCAGCCGATGCCATAGGGAAATCTCCAGAGTGTCGCGCTCCTCGAGGACCGAACGGTCGGAGCACGCGAAAGCTGTCGCGTATTGGCCGCGCCGCCTTCCGGGACACATAAGCCGGTGTCGCAATTGACGCAAGCAAAGCGGTCGACCGCTGCCGCTATCCCAAACGAAAAGCCCGCCTCGCCCAAATCGATGGGCGAGACGGGCGATCAACTAACCCGCCTCAAAGCCACAGCGCCCGCGCAGGCGGAATGGTCAAGCGGAACGTTCAAGCAGTCTTGACCGACCCGCCGGCCTTTTCGATTTTCTCGACTGCTGACTTCGATGCGCCCGCAACGTTCAGCTTGAGCGACGCGGTGACCTCACCGTCACCAAGAACGCGGACGCCGTCCTTCGCACGCCGGACTACGCCGGCAGCGATAAGCGCCGCGATGTCGACTTCGCTCGATGCGTCGAGCTTGCCCGCGTCGATGGCCTGCTGGAGGCGACCGACCGAGACGATCGAGTAATCTTTAGCGAACACATTGGTAAAGCCGCGCTTCGGCAGACGCCGATAAAGCGGCATCTGGCCGCCTTCATAGCCGTTGATCGCAACGCCAGAACGCGATTTCTGACCCTTAACGCCGCGTCCGCCGGTTTTGCCCTTACCCGAGCCGATGCCGCGACCGACGCGCTTGCGCGAATGAGTCGCGCCTTCGTTGTCGGTGATTTCGTTGAGTTTCATTTCTCATCTCCAGCGATCCATGGCGCGTCAGGCGATATTCGCGACGGGGGCCTGAGACCGCATTGAAAGCCTGTTTGAGGTGGGCGGCTTTTCCCGCCCACCGGCGCATCATGCCTTTTCGACCACCTTCACAAGGTGCGAAACTTTGGCGATCATGCCGCGGATAGCGGGCGTATCTTCTAGAGTGCGCTGTCGGTGCATTTTGTTCAGGCCGAGACCTACGAGGGTCTGGCGCTGGTCCTTGGCACGGCGGATCGGGCTACCCGTCTGAACGACCGTGACGTTCTTCTTCTTTGCCATCGAAGTCATCTCCTTCAATCAGATCGAACTGGACGCGCACTCAGGCGGCGTCGGCAGCTTCTTCGGACGGTTCGGCCTGCGGGTGGTGACCCGTGGCGGCCTGACGGCGCGCCTGCAGCTCGGAATACTTGATCCCACGCTTGGCAGCGATGTCCTTCGGATGGGTGGCCTGTTTGAGGCCCTCGAAGGTCGCGCGAACCATGTTGTAGGGGTTCGACGAGCCCAGCGACTTCGCGACAACGTCGTGCATGCCGACAGCTTCGAAAACCGCGCGCATCGGGCCACCGGCGATGATGCCCGTACCGGCCTCGGCAGCGCGCAGGAGAACCTTGCCGGCACCGTGACGGCCATGAACGTCGTGGTGAAGCGTGCGGCCGTCGCGCAGCGGCACGAAAATCAGATCGCGCTTGGCCGCTTCCGTCGCCTTGCGGATCGCTTCCGGCACTTCGCGTGCCTTGCCGTGGCCGAAGCCGACGCGGCCCTTGAGATCGCCGACGACGACGAGGGCTGCGAAGCCGAAGCGACGGCCACCCTTCACCACCTTGGCGACGCGGTTGATGTGAACGAGCTTGTCGACGAAGCCGTCGTCCTGCTCTTCTCTGTCTCTGCGATTGTCACGAGGCGCCATATCCTAGTCCTTGTTCTTTTCCGGAGGCGTCATTGCGAAAAGAACGGGCGCCGATAGGCGGCCCGTTCCATTGGGTTTTTCAGCCGTCCGATACAGCAAAGTACCGGACGAAGGAAACATTAAAAGTTGAGACCGCCCTCACGAGCACCCTCGGCCACGGCCTTGACCCTGCCGTGATAGATGAAAGCGCCGCGATCGAAAACGACATCGGAAATGCCGGCTTCTTTAGCGCGTTCGGCGACAAGCTTGCCGACAGCAGTTGCCGCTTCGACGTCGGCGCCCGTCTTAAGATCGCCCTTCAGCTTAGGGTCGAGCGATGACGCGGCGGCCAAAGTCCGACCAACGCTGTCGTCGATGATTTGCGCATAGATATGCTTGGAGGAGCGATGCACCGAAAGACGCGGACGACCGTTCGCAACCTTCTTGACCGAACGGCGAATCCGCAGAGCCCGGCGACGCAGAGATTCTGTTTTCGTTGCCATGACTTACTTCTTCTTGCCTTCCTTGCGGACGATCTTCTCGCCGGCATATTTCACGCCCTTGCCCTTGTAGGGCTCCGGCGGACGGTATTCGCGGATTTCCGCGGCGACCTGGCCAACGCGCTGCTTGTCGATGCCGGTGACCGTTATCTCGGTCGGCTTCGGCACTGCAATGTCGATGCCCTCCGGCGTCTTGTAGACGACCTCGTGGGAGAAGCCGAGCGACAGCTGCAGGTTGTTGCCCTGCTTCGCCGCGCGATAACCGACACCCGAGATCTCGAGCTTCTTCTCGAAGCCCGAAACGACGCCCGTCATGATGTTCTGGATCATCGTGCGGGACATGCCCCACTTCGACCGCGCTTCCTTGGACTGATCCTTTGGATCGACCTGGATCGCGCCGTCTTCCATCTTAACGAGGACTTCGTCGTTGACGACGAACTGCAGTTCGCCCTTCGGTCCCTTCGCCTTGACCGTCTGCCCCTCAACCGAGGCAGTCACGCCCTTGGGCACAGCGACCGGCTTCTTACCAATACGAGACATATTCGAAACCTTGTCCGTTTGCTCTGCGACGTCTCTTGCCAAGCGACCTTAGAGGACCTGGCAGAGAACCTCGCCGCCCACGTTCTGCTCGCGAGCGGAGTGGTCGGCCATGACGCCCTTCGGGGTCGAAAGGACCGTGACGCCGAGGCCGTTCGCGACCTGCGGGATGGTCTTGGCCGACACGTAAACGCGGCGGCCAGGCTTGGAGACGCGGGCGATCTCGCGGATGACCGGAGCCCCTTCGTAGTACTTCAGCTCGATATCGAACTCGGTCTTGCCGGTGCCGTGTTCCGTGATCGTGTAGCCACGGATGTAACCCTCGGCCTTCAGGACATCGAGCACGCGGCCGCGCAGCTTGGAGGCCGGCGTGGTGACACTCGTCTTGTTGCGCAAGAGCGCATTGCGGATGCGGGTCAGCATATCGCCAAGAGGATCGGACAACTGCATGGTCTACGCTCCCTTACCAGCTTGACTTGACGAGGCCGGGAATCTGGCCGTTGTTGCCGAGTTCGCGAAGCGCGATACGGCTCATCTTGAGCTTGCGATAGTAGGCGCGCGGACGGCCGGAAACCTCGCAGCGATTGCGAATGCGAGTCTTCGAGGAGTTGCGCGGCAAATCGGCCAACTCGAGTTGTGCCTTGAAGCGCTCTTCCATCGAAGCTTCGGCATTCTTGGTGATCGCCTTCAGCGCAGCGCGCTTGGCGGCATACTTTGCGACCATCTCACGACGGTGCTTGTTCTGCTCGATCATGCCTTTCTTGGCCATGATATTATCCTTTCTCGTCTGCCGTTACTGGCGGAAGGGGAAGTTGAACGCTTTCAACAGGGCGCGCGCTTCCTCGTCGGTTTTCGCCGTCGTACAGACGATGATGTCCATTCCCCACATCTGATCGACCTTGTCGTAGTTGATCTCGGGGAAAACGATGTGTTCCTTAATGCCCATGGCGTAGTTGCCACGACCATCGAAGCTTTTCGGGTTCAGTCCACGGAAGTCCCGGACGCGCGGCAGAGCGATCTGCACGAGGCGATCCAGGAATTCATACATCCGGTCCTTGCGGAGCGTGACCTTGGTGCCGATCGGCATACCTTCACGCACCTTGAAACCGGCGATCGATTTCTTCGCGCGGGTGATAACAGGTTTCTGGCCGGCGATCAAAGCGAGCGACTCCGCCGCATTCGACGGCTTCTTGGAGTCGCCGGTCGCTTCGCCGACACCCATGTTGATCACGATCTTTTCGATCTTCGGGACTTCCATCGGGTTCTTGTAGGAGAACTGCTCCTGCATCTTCCCGCGGATTTCCTCGCGATAGACGCCCTTGAGGCGCGGCTCGTAGCTGGAAGCGGCTTCAGCCATTGATCTCTTCTCCCGAACGCTTGGCGAAGCGAACACGTTTTCCTTCGTCGGTCACCTTGATACCCACGCGGGTCGGCTTGCCGTCCTTCGGATCGGCGAGCGCGAGGTTCGACAGATGGATCGGCGCTTCCTTCGAAACGATACCGGCCTCGGTGTTCTGGGTCTGGCGCTGGTGGCGCTTGACCATGTTGATCCCGCCGACGAGAGCCTTCTCGTCCTTCGGCATCATCTTGGTGATCTCGCCAGAGCGGCCCTTGTCCTTGCCGGCGAGCACGACGACCTTGTCGCCTTTACGGAGTCTGTTCATCGTCCGCTCCCCTTAAAGAACTTCAGGTGCCAGCGACACGATGCGCATGTGATTCTTGGCGCGCAGTTCACGGGGAACCGGGCCGAAGATGCGCGTGCCGATGGGCTCTTTGTTGTTGTTGATCAGGACGGCGGCATTCGTGTCGAAACGAATGACGGAACCGTCTGGACGACGGATGTCCTTGGCCGTGCGAACCACGACCGCCTTTGCCACATCGCCCTTCTTGACGCGTCCGCGCGGGATCGCTTCCTTAATCGAGACGACGATGACGTCGCCTACGGAAGCGTACTTGCGCTTGGAACCGCCCAGAACCTTGATGCACATAACGCGGCGGGCGCCCGAATTATCGGCCACGTCCAAGTTTGTTTGCATCTGAATCATGTCAGCTCGCCTTATAAGCTACTGCCGGGAACGCTCATACGAACGCCGCTCCCGGAAAATTACTCAACCCGCGACTGCGGAGTCTTCTGTTACGACGATCCAGTTCTTGTCCCTGGAAATGGGACGCGTTTCCTCGATCGAGACGCGGTCGCCAACCTTGAACTGGTTGGTTTCGTCGTGCGCCTTATAGCGCTTCGTCCGGCGCACCGTCTTCTTGAAGAGCGGGTGGGTGAAGCGACGCTCCACCAGGACGACGACGGTCTTGTCGTTCTTGTCGGAGACCACGGTCCCCTGCAGAATTCGTTTCGGCATATTCGTTCCTCAGGCCTTAAGCCCCTGCCGCCTTCTGAGCGGAGATGGTCTTGATCCGCGCGATGTCGCGACGGATCTGACGCACGCGGGCGGTGTTTTCGAGCTGACCCGTGGCACGCTGGAAGCGCAGATTGAACTGCTCCTTCTTCAGCTTTACGAGCTCGTCGGTGAGTTCGTCCTGGGTCATCGATCTGACGTCGGAAGCTTTCACGTCAAACTCTCCTTACTCGGCGATACGCTGGATGAAGCGCGTGCGAACCGGGAGCTTGGCGGCTCCGAGACGCAGGGCTTCACGCGCGACCAGTTCGTCGACGCCGTCGATTTCAAACATGATACGACCCGGGTGAACGCGGGCCGCCCAGTAGTCGACGGAGCCCTTGCCCTTACCCATCCGAACTTCGGTGGGCTTGGAAGTCACAGGCAGATCCGGGAAGATCCGGATCCACACGCGGCCCTGACGCTTCATGTGACGGGTGATCGCGCGGCGGGCCGCTTCGATCTGGCGCGCCGTGACGCGCTCGGGGTCCACCGCCTTCAGGCCGTACGCGCCGAAATTCAGCGCGGTTCCGCCCTTGGCGTTTCCGTGAATGCGGCCCTTGAACGCCTTCCGGTATTTCGTGCGCTTTGGCTGCAGCATCTTCTCAAACTCCGAATGCTAATCGCTTAGGCGTGTTCGCGGCGACGACCGCCACCACCCTGGCCCTCGCCCTCGACCTGACGGCGCTCGGAGGCCATCGGATCGTGCTCGAGGATCTCGCCCTTGAAGATCCAGACCTTGACGCCGCAGATCCCGTAGGCCGTCTCGGCCTCGGCCGTGCCGTAGTCGACATCGGCGCGCAGGGTGTGCAGCGGGACGCGGCCTTCGCGGTACCACTCGGTGCGGGCGATCTCCGCGCCGCCGAGACGGCCACCGCAGTTGATGCGGATGCCTTCGGCGCCGAGGCGCATCGCCGACTGGACGGCACGCTTCATAGCGCGGCGGAACGCGACGCGGCGCTCCAGCTGCTGGGCGATCGACTGGGCGACGAGAGCCGCATCCGTCTCGGGCTTGCGCACCTCGACGATGTTGATGTGTGTCTCGGCGTCGGTCATCGTCGACAGCTTCTTGCGAAGCTTTTCGATGTCCGCGCCCTTCTTGCCGATGACGATTCCCGGACGGGCCGAGTGGATCGAGATGCGGCACTTCTTGTGCGGGCGCTCGATGACGATCTTGGAGACCGCGGCCTGCTTCAGTTCGTCGAGCAGGAAATTGCGGATCTTCAGATCCTCGTGGAGCAACGAGCCGTATTCGCGGCCATCTGCGAACCAGCGGCTATCCCAGGTGCGGTTGATCCCGAGCCGAAAGCCGGTCGGGTTAATTTTCTGACCCATTACGCGGCCTCCTCGAGTTCTTCGACCTCACGCACGACTATCGTCAGATGCGAGAACGGCTTCTCCACCCGGCTCGCGCGACCGCGGCCACGGGCGTGGAAGCGCTTCATCGTGATCGATTTGCCGACGTAAGCCTCGGCGACGAACAGCGAATCGACGTCGAGGTCGTGGTTGTTTTCTGCGTTCGCGATCGCGCTTTCAAGGGTCTTTTTGACCGTCTCGGAAATACGCTTGCGCGAGAAGGTCAGATCGGCGAGAGCCCGGTCCACCTTCTTGCCGCGGATCATCGCGGCGACGAGGTTGAGCTTCTGCGGACTGACCCGGATCGTACGGGCAACGGCTTTCGCTTCGTTGTCCTTGAGCCGACGCTCGGCTTTCGCCTTGCCCATGATTTACTTCCTCTTCGCCTTCTTGTCGGCGCCGTGGCCGTAATAGGTCCGTGTCGGGGAGAACTCGCCGAACTTGTGCCCGACCATGTCCTCGCTGACCGAAACCGGAATGTGCTTGTTGCCGTTGTAGACGCCGAAGGTAAGACCGACGAACTGCGGCAGGATGGTGGAGCGACGGCTCCAGATCTTGATAACGTCGTTGCGGCCGCTCTCGCGCGACTTCTCGGCCTTCTTGAGAAGGTATCCGTCGACGAACGGGCCTTTCCAGACGGAACGTGTCATTCGAAAATTCCCTTATTTCTTCCGCTGGTGGCGCGAGCGCATGATGAACTTGTCGGTCGCCTTGTTCGAACGCGTCCGCTTGCCCTTGGTCGGCTTGCCCCAGGGCGAGACCGGATGACGGCCGCCCGAGGTGCGGCCTTCACCACCGCCGTGCGGATGGTCGACCGGGTTCATGACGACGCCGCGAACATGCGGGCGCTTGCCGAGCCAACGCTTACGGCCAGCCTTGCCGAGGCTAATATTCGCATGGTCCGGATTGGAGACCGCGCCGACCGTCGCAAAACAGGACGACGGAACGAGGCGCTGCTCACCGGAATTGAGCCGCAAGATCGCCATCGACGGATCGCGGCCGACGAGCTGCGCATAGGCGCCAGCCGAGCGGGCGATCTGACCGCCCTTTTCCGGCTTCATCTCGACATTGTGGACGATCGTGCCAACCGGCATTGCCGAGAGCGGCATCGCATTGCCGGGCTTCACGTCGACCCCGGACTTGCCGGAAACGACGTGATCACCGACGCCGAGGCGCTGCGGGGCGAGGATGTAGGAGACCTCTCCGTCCTCGTAGCGGATCAACGCGATGAAGGCGGTGCGGTTCGGATCGTATTCGAGCCGCTCCACTGTCGCTGTCATGTCGAGCTTGCGACGTTTGAAGTCGATCTTGCGATAGGTCCGCTTATGACCGCCGCCCTGATAGCGGGCCGTGATGCGGCCGGTGTTGTTGCGACCGCCGCTTCCGGTAAGGCCTTCGGTCAGATGCTTGACCGGCTTGCCCTTCCACAGGCCCGAGCGATCGACGATGACCAGCGTACGCTGGCTCGACGTTGTCGGTTTGAAATTCTTCAGTGCCATGATGCTGTTCCTCCGGTCCTTACGCGATCAAAGACCGGTCGAGACATCGATCGACTGACCTTCGGCCAGGGTCACGATGGCTTTCTTCTGATCGCTCTGCTTGCCGATGCGGCCGCGGAAGCGCTTCACCTTGCCCTTGCGGATCAGGGTGTTCACGTCCTCGACCTTCACCTCGAACAGGGCCTCGACCGCAGCCTTGATCTGCGGCTTGGTCGCGGTCTTCGGAACGTTGAAGACGACCTGGTTCTTTTCGGACAGAAGCGTCGACTTCTCGGTGATCACCGGCGCGGTGATGACGTCGTAGTGGCGAACGTCGCTCATTTGAAACGCTCCTCGAGAGCTTCGACGGCCGACTTCGACAGAACGAGCGTCTGGCGACGAAGGATGTCGTAAACATTGATGCCCTGAACCGGCAGGACGTCGATCTTCGCGATGTTGCGCGAGGCGCGTGCGAAGTTCTGGTCGAGCTCGCTGCCGCCGATGATCAGGGCGTTCTCGATGCCAAGACCGGCAAAGCTCTTCACCATCGACTTGGTCTTGCCCTCGTCGGCCTTGAGCTCATCGATGACGATCAGACCGCCGGACTTCGCCTTGGCCGAAAGCGCATGCTTCAGCGCGAGGGCGCGGAGCTTCTTCGGCAGGTCGATCGCATGGCTGCGCGGCGTTGGGCCGTGCGCGATACCACCGCCGCGGAACTGCGGAGCCTTGGCCGTCGAGTGACGGGCGCGGCCCGTACCCTTCTGGCGGTACATCTTAGCGCCGGTACGGGCGACATCCGAGCGACCGAGGGTCGAATGGGTGCCCTGCTGGCGCTTGGCGAGCTGGTAGCGCACCATGCGATGCAGGATGTCCTGACGCGGGTCGAGACCGAAGATCGCCTCGGACAAGGTTACGGTGCCGGCGTCGGCGCCGTCGAGTTTCTTGATCGTGACGTCCATTATTCCGCTCCCTCGGCGGCGGCCGCTTCTTCGTTGGCGCCGTGCGAGCCGGCACCGCGCAGGGCGGCGGGCTTCGGCGCGTTGTCAGGCAGCGAGGCCTTCACGGCGTCGCGGATTTCGATCCAGCCGCCCTTGGCGCCCGGAACCGCGCCGCGAACCAGGATCAGACCCTTCTCGGCGTCGGTGCGCACGATCTGCAGGTTCTGCGTGGTCACGCGCTCCTGACCCATATGGCCGGCCATCTTCTTGCCCTTGAACACCTTGCCGGGGTCCTGGTTCTGACCGGTCGAACCGTGAGCACGGTGCGAGATCGAAACACCGTGGGTGGCGCGCATGCCGCCGAAATTGTGACGCTTCATGGCACCGGCGAAGCCCTTGCCGATTGAGGTGCCCGTCACGTCGACCATCTGGCCTTCGACGAAGTGATCGGCGGTGATTTCGGCACCGATGTCGATCATGTTGTCTTCCGTGACGCGGAACTCGACGAGTTTGCGCTTCGGCTCGACCTTGGCCTGCGCGAAGACGCCGCGCATAGCCTTGGAGGTGTTCTTCACCTTGGCGAGGCCAGCCCCGACCTGAACGGCGGTGTAGCCGTTCTTGTCCTGGGTCCGCTGACCGACGACCTGCAGGTTCTCGACCTTCAGGACGGTGACCGGGACGTGTTCTCCGGCATCCGTGTAGATGCGGGTCATCCCGACCTTCTGAGCGATCACTCCTGAACGCATGGGTCTCATTCCTTCCCCGCTCGAATCAGAGCTTGATCTCGACATCGACGCCGGCGGCGAGGTCGAGCTTCATCAGCGCATCGACCGTCTGCGGCGTCGGGTCGACGATGTCGAGCAGACGCTTGTGGGTGCGCATCTCGAACTGTTCGCGCGACTTCTTATCGATGTGCGGCGACCGGTTCACGGTAAACTTCTCGATCCGCGTCGGGAGCGGGATCGGTCCGCGAACGTTCGCACCAGTCCGCTTGGCGGTCGAGACGATCTCGCGCGTCGAAGCGTCGAGAACCCGGTGGTCGAACGCCTTGAGGCGGATGCGGATATTCTGGCCGTTCATTTCATTCGTCCTCTGTCGGAGCCTTCCGGTCCACCGGCGCTTTCCGAACGTTTTGTCTTCTTGTCAGCCATTCGAATGGCGGCCGGGCCGCCTGCCTTCGTCGACGAAGGCCAAGAAAAAACGCGCCCCGCTATGGCCGGGGCGCGCCCACCTTCAATTGTCGCTTACTCGACGATGCTCGCGACGATGCCGGCGCCGACGGTGCGGCCGCCTTCGCGGATCGCGAAGCGGAGCTTTTCCTCCATCGCGATCGGAACGATCAGCGTCACATCCATCGTCACGTTGTCGCCCGGCATCACCATCTCGGTGCCCTCGGGCAGCGTGCAGACGCCCGTCACGTCCGTCGTGCGGAAGTAGAACTGCGGACGGTAGTTCGTGAAGAACGGCGTATGACGGCCGCCCTCGTCCTTGGTCAGGATGTAGGCCTCGGCCTTGAACTTCGTGTGCGGCTTCACCGAACCCGGCTTGCACAGAACCTGACCGCGCTCGACGCCCTCGCGGTCGATGCCGCGGATCAGCGCGCCGATGTTGTCGCCCGCCTGGCCCTGGTCCAGAAGCTTGCGGAACATCTCGACGCCGGTCACCGTCGTCTTCTTGGTGTCCTTGATGCCGACGATCTCGACTTCCTCGCCGACCTTCACAACACCGCGCTCGACGCGGCCCGTGACGACCGTACCGCGGCCCGAGATCGAGAACACGTCCTCGATCGGCATCAGGAACGGCTGGTCGACCGGACGCGCAGGCGTCGGAATGTACTCGTCGACCTGAGCCATCAGCGCCTTGATCGCCTCTTCGCCGATCTCCGGGTTGTTGCCTTCCAGAGCCGCAAGGGCCGAACCCTTGACGATCGGAATGTCGTCGCCCGGGAACTCATAAGAACTCAGGAGCTCGCGGACCTCCAGTTCGACCAGTTCCAGAAGTTCCTCGTCGTCGACCTGATCGACCTTGTTGAGGAACACGACGATCGCCGGAACGCCGACCTGGCGGGCGAGCAGGATGTGCTCGCGGGTCTGCGGCATCGGGCCGTCGGCCGCCGAGCAGACGAGGATCGCGCCGTCCATCTGAGCCGCGCCCGTGATCATGTTCTTCACGTAGTCGGCATGGCCCGGGCAGTCGACATGGGCATAGTGACGGGCCGATGTCTCGTACTCCACATGCGCCGTCGAGATCGTGATGCCGCGCGCCTTCTCCTCCGGCGCCGCGTCGATCTGGTCATAGGCGCGGAAATCGCCGAAATACTTCGTGATCGCAGCCGTCAGCGTCGTCTTGCCATGGTCAACATGACCAATCGTCCCGATGTTCACATGCGGCTTGTTGCGCTCGAATTTGCTCTTGGCCATCCTGGCACTCCATTCACTTAATGAGTTGGCTCATCAGAGCCGGATTGGTTTCACGAAAGATCAGGCGAACTTCTTCTGGATCTCGTCGGCGACCTGGTTCGGCACCTGCTCGTAGTGATCGAACTGCATCGTGTATTGGGCACGGCCCTGAGACATCGAACGCAGCGTGTTCACGTAACCGAACATGTTGGCCAGCGGAACGAAGGCATTGACGCCCTGAACGATCCCGCGATTTTCGGTGCCCTGGATCTGGCCACGCCGCGAATTCAGATCACCAATGACGTCGCCCATGTATTCCTCAGGGGTGACGACCTCGACCTTCATGATCGGCTCGAGAAGACGAGGACCCGCCTTCTGAATGGCCTCACGGAATGCCGCACGGGACGCGATTTCGAAGGCGAGAACCGAGGAGTCGACGTCGTGGAAGGCGCCGTCCGTCAGTTCGGCCTTGATGTCGACCATTGGGAATCCGGCAATCGGACCCGAGGTCATCACCGAAGCGATACCCTTTTCGACGCCCGGGATGTATTCCTTCGGAACAGAACCGCCAACGATCTTGGACTCGAAAGAGAAGCCTTCGCCTAGTTCCGCCGGAGCGAAAGAGAGCTTGACGCGAGCGAACTGACCCGTGCCACCGGTCTGCTTCTTGTGGGTGTAGTCCACATCGGCCGGACGCGAGATCGTCTCACGATAAGCGACCTGCGGCGCACCCACATTCGCCTCGACCTTGAATTCGCGCTTCATGCGATCGACGAGAATGTCGAGGTGAAGCTCGCCCATACCGGCGATGATCGTCTGACCGGACTCTTCATCGGTCTTGACGCGGAAGGAGGGATCCTCGGCCGCGAGACGGTTGAGCGCGAGGCCCATCTTCTCCTGGTCGGCCTTCGTCTTCGGCTCGATCGCGATCTCGATGACCGGATCGGGGAACTCCATACGCTCCAGAATGACAGGCTTCAGCGGATCGCAAAGCGTGTCGCCCGTGGTCGTGTCCTTGAGACCGGCAAGAGCGACGATGTCGCCCGCATAGGCCTCTTCGATATCGGAGCGCGAGTTTGAGTGCATCTGCAGCATGCGGCCGATGCGCTCTTTCTTCTCCTTCACGGTGTTCATCAGGGACGAGCCCTTGGTCAGAACACCGGAATAGACGCGAGCAAAGGTGAGCGAGCCGACGAATGGGTCGTTCATGATCTTGAAGGCCAGCATCGAGAGCGGCTCATCGTCCGACGACTTGCGGATGATCTCTTCTTCGTTCTTCGGGTCGATACCGCGGATCGCCTTCACCTCGACCGGCGACGGCAGGAAGTCGACGACGGCGTCAAGCAACGGCTGAACGCCCTTGTTCTTGAAGGCAGAGCCGCAGAGGATCGGCGTGAACCAGACGTCGCAGGTACCCTTGCGGATCAGTTTGCGGATCTCGTCGTTCGACGGCATCTCGCCCTCGAGGTAACGCTCCATCGCGCCTTCGTCGAGTTCGACGGCAGCCTCGATCATCGCTTCGCGATATTCCTCAGCCTGGGCCTGCATGTCCGCTGGGATATCGAGGATGTCCCACTGAGCGCCGAGCGTCTCGTCGCGCCAGATGTACGCTTTCATCTCGATGAGGTCGACGACGCCCTTGAGCTCGCTCTCTGCACCGATCGGCAGCTGAATGACGATCGGACGCGCACCAAGACGCGACTTGATCATCTCGACGCAGCGGAAGAAGTCTGCGCCGATCTTGTCCATCTTGTTGACGAAGATCATCCGCGGAACTTCGTACTTGTCGGCCTGACGCCAGACCGTCTCGGTCTGCGGCTCGACACCGGCATTGGCGTCGAGGAGCGCGATCGCGCCGTCAAGCACGCGCAGCGAACGCTCGACCTCGATCGTGAAGTCGACGTGGCCAGGAGTGTCGATGATATTAAAGCGGCGCTTCTTGCCGTCACGGCCTTCCCAGAACGTCGTCGTCGCGGCCGACGTGATCGTGATGCCGCGCTCCTGCTCCTGCTCCATCCAGTCCATGGTTGCGGCGCCGTCGTGGACTTCACCGATCTTATGGGACTTGCCGGTATAGAAGAGGATGCGTTCGGTCGTGGTCGTCTTGCCGGCATCGATGTGGGCCATGATGCCGAAGTTACGGTAGTCTTCGATTTTATAATCGCGTGCCATAGGGCTCGTCTCTCGAATTCGAAGCGAAATTTACCAGCGGTAGTGCGAGAAGGCGCGGTTGGCATCGGCCATGCGATGCGTGTCTTCGCGCTTCTTCACGGCAGTACCGCGGTTGTTGGCAGCGTCCATCAGTTCACCCGACAGACGATCGACCATGGTCGTCTCGTTGCGATTACGCGCGGCCGTTATCAGCCAGCGGATTGCGAGAGCCTGACGGCGTTCGGGACGGACATCGACCGGGACCTGATAGGTGGCACCGCCGACGCGGCGTGAGCGAACCTCCACGTGCGGCGCGATGTTCTCAAGCGCTTGGTGGAAAATCGCGACAGGCTCCTGGCGAGTCTTTTCCTGAACCGTATCGAACGCGCCGTAGACGATGCGCTCTGCGACGGACTTTTTGCCGTCGTACATCACGGCGTTCATGAACTTCGACACGACGAGATCGCCGAACTTCGGGTCCGGATTGATCTCTCTCTTTTCGGCGCTATGGCGACGGGACATTCAGTTGCTCTTCGTCTTCAATGGTTGCGCGGGATTACTTCGGACGCTTCGCGCCGTACTTCGAACGGCGCTGCTTGCGGTTCTTGACGCCCTGGGTATCCAGAACACCGCGGATGATATGATAGCGAACGCCCGGCAAGTCCTTCACGCGTCCGCCGCGGATCATGACCACCGAGTGCTCCTGAAGGTTATGCCCCTCGCCCGGAATGTAGCCGATGACTTCGTAGCCGTTTACGAGACGGACCTTGGCGACCTTACGCAGCGCCGAGTTCGGCTTCTTCGGGGTCGTCGTGTAGACGCGGGTGCAGACGCCCCGCTTCTGCGGGTTGGCTTCGAGCGCCGGCACCGTGTTTCGCTCGGCAGGCCGAATACGCGGCTTGCGGATCAGCTGGTTGATGGTCGGCATTTGGGCCTTCCCCTTAACTCTTTCCCTCGTTCCCGTGACCGGAACGAACCAAATCCTGTGCGGCCGACGAGATACGATCCGAATGGCCGCTCCATCGTCATGCGCGAAACCGAGCAGCCCAATTCCCGAAAGGTTGGGAAAGGCGCTCGGTCGAAAACCAGAGGATCGCTTCGATTGAAACGATCGTGCACCAGAGATTTTCGTCTCGTTGATCAAACCTTGTTTGAGGCAACCAAGGCTCCCGGACGTGGCGTCCAGGGAAAGATTCGGCCTCACATCGGCTTGGTTGCGGGCTACTTAACGACTTGGCTGCATCGCGTCAACCCTCCGAAGCATGGGGTTTTCCCGACCATGAAACGAAGCTTCGTGTCGAGTTCCCATTGAAGGCTCGACTGTGGAGTTCCTCGTTTTCCAGAGCTCCTTCAGTAGTGCGATCGCGCGAGAAAGACGCCAACATCTTGCCGCCGCGCGGCCTCGCAACGCCTGAAAGGAGCGCTATAGATTTAGCGCGCTGGGCAGCTGACCGAATCTACGGTCAGCATCCGATCCGGGTTTCGGAACTCGTCCGCCTCGCTAACTCCTCGACCTGTCGTGCCTCGCCTGAGATCTCCACTCTTTGGGGCTGACGCTGCCCTCACGGGCATCCAACTGAACCGACAGGTGTTCGGCTTTCAAGACCTCAGAGCTTCATCAGGTTCTGGTCGTTCGCTCCGCGCTTTCACCCCGTTCGCCAGCCAGAGGGAATAAGCAAATAGAGAAACGCATATCGCTAATTCCCTCATCTCCTCGACCTCGTATCCGTCAATGAGATTGGCACCAAGAACGAGGATCAAACAGGAACCGATGACATAGACAGCACTCATTCCCTGAGCGATGAACCGTTCACCTGAAGGAAGTTTGTACAAACACAGAATCAGGACGAACATGCCGAAGATCCACTCAATCCTATACGGGATGATGGTCCAACTTTCGTAGAAAAGGCACAACATCGGCAGACTATAAACGCCAAAGCGAACAGACGGTATATAAAACAGGGTTTTCTTCAGGAAATATCGTCCAATTTCCTGACGAATAAATGGCAGAATGATGAATACAGCCATTGCGACGTTGTAATATATGAACTCGAACTTGTTTGTATGAAAATTGTGGATATTCGTTTCAAATTGAATGTTCCCGTCGAAGATAGCCGGTGTTGACCAACCAATTATGTGTTGTCCGTAGGATATTTCCTCCAGGAACAAGATCCAAACAGCAAACGACATTATTAATATCAAGCAGTATCCGGGTACGCCGAATAAGGAGGGAGGCCTTCTCTTCAGTGCGTCTATTGCAATCTTGGTAAGTATGATTCCGGAGGCCAACAGGAGCAATTCCTGAGACAACGATATAATTCGCAGTTCTTTCACGTGATAGAGAAAGAAGGATGGAAAGAAGACAGTGAGTGTCAATGTCGCAACGACAATTGAGCTCATGACCGCCGCATATGCCGCATAACAACGGAAGTGTGCGGGTCTGATCTCTTCGAGTTGGCTGTTTGGAGTGAGCGCAAGCGCAAGAAAGAACGCCGCCAATGCACATAAAGAGGAAACGGACGTTTCCAGTAGACCGAAGTCCATCGGGAGAATGGGCGATATTTTTTCCAGTACGCCTCGATCCAAAGAGATACTCGAAAATATGACGAGCGTGACCGATAGGAGCAGTCCGTAGGACAACGCAATAAGGCGAGGAGTGTAAAGATCGCCTTCCTCGAAGCTAAGTCGAAGTATGTTTCTCTCGGCCATAAACGGGTCGCACATTCTGGAAACGGTCCGGCGAACGTTAAACGAAGAGTGATTAAGATTGGTAAGCGCAATATCGCGCTTTCGATTCTTGGAGCCGAGGATGCAGTGGCCGAGCATATCAAGCCCAGTTGGATGCAATCGTCGGAAGCTGTCGTTGGTCGGAGTTCCGCGGACTTCTCGCGATTGAACGCAAAAAAGGCCGCCTCGAAAGGCGGCCTTTTCAATGTCGCGGTATGCCTGACCAGAGCGCGGCTTATTCGGCCGCGTTATCGATCGAGGTCAGGAGATTGTCGCTTTCCGCCTGGTTCGCGGCCTTGCGGCGATCCTCGAGGATGAGGTCGTCTCGTGAACTCGCGATACGCCGGATCTGCGTCATCATTCCGCCGGTGCCCGCCGGGATGAGGCGGCCGACGATGACGTTTTCCTTCAGACCCTGCAATGTATCCATCTTGCCGGCCACTGCCGCCTCCGTGAGGACGCGGGTGGTCTCCTGGAAGGAGGCCGCCGAGATGAAGGACGGCGTCTGCAGGGAAGCCTTGGTGATACCCAGAAGAACCGGAACGCCCGATGCCGGCTTACGGCCGTCGGCTTCCAGTTTCTCGTTCAGTTCCGCCAGCTCGATCCGGTCGACATGGTCGCCCGGGATGTAGGTGGAATCGCCGGACTCGGTGATCTCCACTTTCTGCAGCATCTGCCGGACGATGACCTCGATGTGCTTGTCGTTGATCAACACGCCCTGCAGCCGGTAGACCTCCTGGATCTCGTTGACGAGATAGCTCGCGAGAGCCTCCACGCCCTTGATCGCCAGGATGTCGTGCGGTGCCGGATTGCCGTCGAGGATGTAGTCGCCCTTCTCCACGATGTCGCCTTCCTGGAGATGGAACGGCTTGCCCTTCGGGATCAGGTATTCGGCTGGCTCGACGCCCTCCTCTGCGGGCTCGACGATGATGCGGCGCTTGTTCTTGTAGTCGCGTCCGAACTTCACCGTACCGTCGATCTCGGCGATGATCGCGTTGTCCTTCGGCTTGCGCGCCTCGAAGAGTTCGGCCACGCGCGGCAGGCCGCCCGTGATGTCCTTCGTCTTGGCGCTTTCCATCGGAATACGCGAGAGCACATCGCCCGCCGTAACCTTCTGGCCCGGCTCCACGGATAGAATCGCGTCGACCGACTGGAAGTAACGGGCGTCGTTGCCGCGCGCCAGCTTCTGTACTTCGCCGTCCTTGCCCTTGATGACGATCGCGGGCTTGAGATCGGTACCGCGCGGGGAAGCCCGCCAGTCGATGACCGCACGCTTGGTGATACCGGTCGATTCGTCGGTCTGCTCGGTGACGGAAACGCCGTCGACCAGATCCTCGAATTCCACCACACCGTCGAGCTCGGTCAGAACCGGGCGGGTATACGGGTCCCACTCGGCGATACGCTGGCCGCGACGGACGGAGTCGCCATCGTCCACATAGACGCGCGAGCCGTAAGTGACGCGGTGCGCGGCGCGCTCCATGCCTTTCTCGTCGAGGATGAGGATCGCCATGTTGCGGCCCATCGCGACGAGATTGCCTTCCGAGTTGCGGACGACGTTCCGGTTACGGATCGCGACCTTTCCCTCGTAGGAGGCTTCGAGGAACGAGCTATCGACCACCTGCGCCGTACCGCCCATGTGGAAGGTGCGCATGGTGAGCTGGGTGCCAGGCTCGCCGATCGACTGCGCCGCGATGACGCCGACAGCCTCGCCCATGTTGACCGGCGTCCCGCGTGCCAGATCACGGCCGTAGCAGACGCCGCAGATACCGGTGCGTATTTCGCAGGTCAGCGCCGAGCGGATCTGAACCGACTGGATGCCGGCTTTCTCGATCTGCTCGACATCGGCCTCTTCGATCATCCGGCCGCCTTCGACGATCACCTCGCCCGTTACCGGGTGGTTCACATCGACAAGCGCCGTACGGCCGAGAATTCGCTGGCCGATCGAAGCGACCACCTGACCGGCATCGACGATCGGCTGCATGGTGAGACCGTTCTCCGTGCCGCAATCGGTCTGCGTGATGATGCAGTCCTGCGCGACGTCGACGAGACGGCGGGTCAGGTAACCCGAGTTCGCGGTCTTCAGCGCCGTATCCGCGAGGCCCTTACGGGCACCGTGGGTGGAGTTGAAGTATTCGAGAACCGTGAGGCCTTCCTTGAAGTTCGAGATGATTGGCGTCTCGATGATCTCGCCCGAAGGCTTGGTCATCAGGCCGCGCATCGCCGCAAGCTGGCGCATCTGGGTTGGTGAACCACGGGCGCCGGAGTGCGACATCATGTAGATCGAGTTCATCGGCTTCTGCCGTTTGTTCTCGTCGAACTCGATCGCCTTGATGCGGCCCATCATCTCGTCGGCGATCTTGTCCGTGCACTTGGCCCAGGCATCGACCACCTTGTTGTACTTCTCGCCCTGGGTAATTAGGCCGTCATTGTACTGCTGCTCGTATTCCTTCGCGAGCGCCTGGGTCTCGCCGATCATGTTCTTCTTGGTGTCCGGAATCAGCATGTCGTCCTTGCCGAACGAGATGCCGGCGAGGCAGGCATGCTTAAAGCCGAGCTGCATGATCTGGTCGCAGAAGATCACCGTCTCCTTCTGCCCGCAGTGGCGATAGACCGTGTCGATCATCTTCGAGATCATCTTCTTGGTCATCAACTGGTTGCAGGTCTCGAAGGGCACCGAGGCGTTCTTCGGCAGAAGCGCACCGATGAGCATACGGCCCGGTGTCGTCTCGTAGATCTTGGAGACCGGATTACCGTCGGAATCGATCGTCTTGAACCGGCCCTTGATCTTCGAGTGCAGCGTTACCGAACCGGCGTTCAGTGCATGCTCCATCTCACCGATGTCGGAGAAGGCCATGCCCTCGCCCGGCTCGTTCTCGTTCATGATCGAGAGGTAGTAGAGCCCCAGAACCATGTCCTGCGACGGCACGATGATCGGTGCGCCGTTCGCCGGATGCAGGATGTTGTTGGTCGACATCATCAGCACGCGGGCTTCGAGCTGCGCCTCGATGGAAAGCGGCACGTGAACCGCCATCTGGTCGCCGTCGAAGTCGGCGTTGAACGCCGTGCAGACGAGCGGGTGTAGCTGGATCGCCTTGCCCTCAATGAGGACCGGCTCGAAAGCCTGGATGCCGAGACGGTGCAGCGTCGGCGCGCGGTTCAGGAGAACCGGATGTTCGCGGATGACCTCGTCGAGGATATCCCAGACTTCCGGACGCTCCTTCTCGACCAGCTTCTTCGCCTGCTTCACAGTGGACGAGTAACCCTTGGCGTCAAGACGCGCGTAGATGAACGGCTTGAAGAGCTCGAGCGCCATCTTCTTCGGCAGGCCGCACTGGTGCAGCTTCAGGTTCGGACCGGTTACGATGACCGAACGACCCGAATAGTCGACGCGCTTGCCGAGGAGGTTCTGACGGAAGCGACCCTGCTTGCCCTTCAGCATGTCCGAAAGCGACTTCAGCGGACGCTTGTTGGCACCCGTGATAACGCGGCCGCGGCGGCCGTTGTCGAAGAGCGCGTCGACGGCTTCCTGCAGCATGCGCTTCTCGTTGCGCACGATGATGCCGGGCGCACGAAGTTCGATAAGCCGCTTCAGGCGGTTGTTACGGTTGATGACGCGGCGATAGAGATCGTTGAGGTCCGACGTCGCGAAGCGGCCGCCGTCCAGCGGCACGAGCGGGCGCAGATCAGGCGGGATCACCGGAACGATCGTCATGATCATCCATTCGGGCCGGTTTCCCGACTCGATGAAGTTCTCGACAATCTTTAGGCGCTTCATCAGCTTTTTCGTCTTCAACTCCGAAGACGTCGCGGCCAGCTCCTCGCGAAGCTGCGAGGCGATCTCCTCAAGATCCATGGAGCGCAGGAGTTCTTGAATCGCTTCGGCCCCGATATGGGCCGTGAACTGATCCTCGCCGAACTCGTCGACGGCGATCATGTACTCTTCTTCGGAGAGAAGTTGGTTCTCCTGAAGCGTCGTCAGGCCAGGCTCGGTGACGATGTAGTTCTCGAAATAGAGAACCCGCTCGATGTCCTTCAGCGTCATGTCGAGCAGCGTCGCGATGCGGCTCGGCAGAGATTTCAGAAACCAGATATGGGCGACGGGCGCGGCGAGCTCGATATGGCCCATGCGCTCGCGGCGAACGCGGCTGAGGGTGACCTCGACGCCGCATTTTTCGCAGATGATGCCCTTGTACTTCATGCGCTTGTACTTGCCGCACAGGCATTCGTAGTCCTTGATCGGACCGAAGATGCGCGCGCAGAACAGGCCGTCGCGCTCGGGCTTGAAAGTGCGGTAGTTGATTGTCTCGGGCTTCTTGATCTCGCCGAACGACCAGGACAGGATCTTTTCAGGGCTCGCCAGCGAGATACGGATCGTATCGAAGGTCTGGGCGGCGACCTGCGGGTTGAAGATGTTCATGACCTCTTGGTTCATGCGCTGTCTCCTTCAAGGCTTTCGCCTTTTGATAGCGGTTCGCATCCGAGACCGCTGAAATTCGTCGATACTCGAACGCTGGCGTTTCCGGTCCTTCTGAAAACGCCAGCGGCTTGGCCGAGATGGCTCGGCCTTTCGTATCGCGCGGCCTTACTCGGCCGCGTCGGGCAATTCTTCGACGCCGCCTCCGGCGTTCTCCGGATTGTTCGCCAGATCCACGTCGAGACCGAGCGAACGCATCTCCTTGACGAGAACGTTGAAGCTCTCCGGAATACCGGACTCGAACGCGTCGTCGCCGCGCACGATCGCCTCGTAGACCTTGGTACGACCGGCAACGTCGTCCGACTTCACCGTCAGCATCTCCTGCAGCGTGTAGGCCGCACCGTATGCTTCGAGTGCCCACACCTCCATCTCGCCGAAGCGCTGTCCACCGAACTGCGCCTTACCGCCCAGCGGCTGCTGGGTGACGAGCGAGTAGGGACCGATCGAACGGGCGTGGATCTTATCGTCCACCAGGTGGTGCAGCTTCAGCATGTAGATGTAGCCGACGGTCACCTGACGGTCGAAGGGTTCGCCTGTCCGCCCGTCATAGAGCGTGACCTGACCGGAGCCGTTGAGCCCCGCCCCTTCGAGCCATTCCACGATGTCCTTCTCGTTCGCACCGTCGAAGACCGGGGTCGCGATCGAGACACCCTTCGACATCTGCTTGGCGAGCGTGATGACGCTGTCGTCGTCGTAGTCCTTGACCTTCTCGTTGCGGTCGTTGTCGCCGAGCAACCCAGAGATCTCCTGACGCAGCGGGGCTACGTCGTTGTTCTCCTGATAGGCCTCCAACATCGCACCGATCTTCTTGCCCATGCCCGAACAGGCCCAGCCGAGGTGGGTTTCGAGGATCTGTCCGACGTTCATACGCGAAGGAACGCCGAGCGGGTTCAGGACGATGTCGGCATGCGTACCGTCCTCGGTGAAGGGCATGTCCTCCACCGGCACAATGCGCGAGACGACGCCCTTGTTGCCGTGACGGCCGGCCATCTTGTCGCCTGGCTGGATCTTGCGCTTGACCGCGACGAAGACCTTGACCTGCTTCATGACGCCGGGCGGCAGTTCGTCGCCGCGCTGCACCTTCTCGACCTTGTCCATGAAGCGGGCTTCGAGGGTCTTCTTCGCTTCGTCATAGACCTTGCGAAGATCCTCGAGCTCGCCCTGAAGCTTCTCGTCCTCAACGGCGAACATCCACCACTGCGAGCGGGGATATTCCTCCATCACCTCCTGGTTGATCTCGGTACCGCGCTTGAAGCCCTTGGGACCTGCGATGCCTTGCTTGCCGGACAGCATTTCGACCAGACGGCCATAGACGTTGCGGTCTAGGATCGCCTGCTCGTCGTCGCGGTCCTTGGCGAGACGCTCGATCTCCTCGCGCTCGATCGCCATGGCACGCTCGTCCTTCTCGACGCCGTGCCGATTGAAGACGCGCACCTCGACGACCGTGCCGTATGTGCCCGGAGGCATGCGGCTCGACGTATCGCGGACATCCGAGGCCTTCTCGCCGAAGATGGCGCGCAGGAGCTTCTCCTCCGGCGTCATCGGGCTCTCGCCCTTCGGCGTGATCTTGCCGACGAGAATGTCACCCGGCTGAACCTCGGCACCGATATAGACGATGCCAGCCTCGTCGAGATTGCGCAGGGCCTCTTCCGAAACGTTCGGAATATCCCGCGTGATCTCTTCCGGCCCAAGCTTGGTATCACGCGCCATGACCTCGAACTCCTCGATATGGATCGAGGTGAAGACGTCATCGGAGACGATACGCTCGGACAGGAGGATCGAGTCCTCGTAGTTGTAGCCGTTCCATGGCATGAACGCGACGAGCACGTTCCGGCCGAGCGCGAGATCGCCGAGATCGGTCGACGGACCGTCGGCGAGGATGTCGCCCTTCTCGACCCGGTCACCCACGGCGACCAGCGGACGCTGGTTGATACAGGTGTTCTGGTTCGAGCGCTGGAACTTCATCAGCCGGTAGATGTCGACGCCCGACTTGCCGGCTTCGAGATCTTCCGTCGCGCGGATGACGATACGCGTCGCGTCGACCTGGTCGACGATACCCGTCCGGCGGGCACCGATTGCAGCGCCCGAGTCACGAGCAACTATCGGCTCCATGCCGGTGCCGACGAACGGCGCCTCGGCGCGCACCAGCGGCACGGCCTGACGCTGCATGTTCGAGCCCATGAGAGCGCGGTTCGCATCGTCGTTTTCCAGGAACGGGATCAGCGCCGCGGCCACCGAAACAAGCTGCTTCGGCGACACGTCCATCAGGTCCACGTTTTCGCGCGGCGTCATGAAAACGTCGCCGGCGTGACGGCAGACGACGAACTCGTTCTGGAACGTGTTGTCGTCCGTCAAGATCGCGTTCGCCTGGGCGACGTGATGCTTGGACTCCTCCATCGCCGACAGATAGACGACCTCGTTCGTCACCTTGCCCTCGACGACGCGCCGGTACGGGCTCTCGATGAAGCCGTACTTGTTGACGCGCGCGAAAGTCGCGAGCGAGTTGATGAGACCGATATTCGGGCCTTCCGGCGTCTCGATTGGGCAGATGCGGCCGTAGTGGGTCGGGTGAACGTCGCGCACCTCGAAGCCTGCGCGTTCCCGTGTCAGACCGCCCGGTCCAAGCGCTGAGAGGCGGCGCTTGTGGGTGATCTCCGAGAGCGGATTCGTTTGGTCCATGAACTGCGAGAGCTGAGAGGAACCGAAGAACTCGCGCACGGCAGCAGCCGCAGGTTTCGCGTTGATCAGGTCCTGCGGCATGACCGTGTCGATCTCGACAGAGGACATACGCTCCTTGATCGCGCGCTCCATGCGGAGAAGGCCGACGCGGTACTGATTCTCCATCAGCTCGCCGACCGAACGCACACGGCGGTTGCCGAGATTGTCGATGTCGTCGATCTCGCCGCGGCCATCGCGAAGGTCCACCAGCGTCTTGACGACGGCGATGATGTCTTCCTTGCGTAGCGTGCGGACCGTGTCCTCGGCCTGAACGTCGAGACGCATGTTCATCTTCACGCGGCCGACGGCCGAAAGGTCGTAACGCTCGGCGTCGAAGAACAGCGACTGGAACATGGCCTCCGCCGTTTCCATCGTCGGAGGCTCGCCCGGGCGCATCACGCGGTAGATGTCGAAGAGCGCGTCCTGACGGCTCTCGTTCTTGTCCACTGCCAGCGTGTTGCGGATATAGGAGCCGATGTTGACGTGGTCGACGTCGAGAACCTGGAAGCTCTCGTAACCGGCGTCGATCAGAACCTGCAGCGTCTTTTCGTCGAGCTCGTCGCCGGCTTCGAGATAAACCTCGCCCGTCTCGAAGTTGACGATGTCCTCGGCGAGATAGTTGCCGTAGATATCCTCTTCCGAGACGCGGAACGCCTTGACGCCCTGCTCGGCAAGCTTACGGGCCTGACGCGCCGTGACCTTCTTGCCGGCCTCGACCAGCACTTCGCCGGAATCGGCGTCGACGAGGTCGGTGATCATGCCCTGATTGCGCACGCGCTCGACCGAAAACGGCGCGCGCCAACCCTTCTTGTCCTTTTTGAACTCGACGAAGTTGTAGAAGGTCGACAGGATCTCCTCACCATCCATGCCGAGCGCCATCAGGAGGCTCGTCGCAGGAATCTTGCGGCGACGGTCGATACGCGCATGGACGACGTCCTTGGCGTCGAACTCGATGTCGAGCCAGGAGCCGCGGTAGGGAATCACGCGACCGGCGAAGAGCAGCTTGCCGGAGGAGTGGGTCTTGCCCTTGTCATGATCGAAGAAGACGCCCGGCGAGCGGTGCATCTGCGAGACGATGACGCGCTCGGTGCCGTTCACGATGAACGTGCCGTTGCCGGTCATGACCGGCATGTCGCCCATGTAGACGTCCTGCTCCTTGATGTCCTTGATGGACTTGGAGCCGGTGTCCTCGTCGACATCGAATACGATGAGGCGCAGCGTGACCTTCAGCGGAACCGCATAGGTAAGGTCGCGCTGGCGGCATTCTTCCACGTCGAACTTCGGCGGTTCGAACTCGTATTTCACGAATTCGAGCATCGCCTGTCCGGAGAAATCCTGGATCGGGAAGACCGATTTGAAGACGGCCTGGAGACCGTCGTCCGTGCGCCCGCCTTCCGGCTCTTCGATCATCAGAAACTGATCGTAGGAGGCCTTCTGGACCTCGATCAGATTCGGCATCTCGGCAACTTCGGGGATGTGACCGAAAACCTTGCGTACGCGCCTGCGACCGCTGAACGTCGTCGTCTGTGACATCGTCGCTCCTCTCGTAATGTGTCGCCCTTGACCAGAGGGCTTTCAATTGCATCTCCCGTCGAAGGGAGAGACCCGCGCGTCGGCAATCCGCGCGGGGCAAACGGCAAGGCGAACCTCAATGCGCCCGAGGTTCCCGCGTTTCCTCACGCCTCAGTCGGGAGGCGTCAGGAAACGCGCTTGAAGCCCTGTGTCGCCGGACTTTCATCCACGTTCGAGGTGCGCGCTGTTCGCGAAACCTCTTTTCAGCACGGAAGGCGGAACGGCATTTCGCCGTCCCGCCCACGTTGAAACGCGATTGTTTCAGCGCGGCATGAGCCGCACTTACTTAAGCTCGACCTTGGCGCCTGCCTTTTCGAGCTGTTCCTTGATCTTGTTGGCCTCGTCCTTGTCGACGCCTTCCTTGATCGGCTTCGGCGCATTGTCGACGAGATCCTTCGCCTCCTTGAGGCCGAGACCGGTAAGGCCGCGGACTTCCTTGATGACGTTGATCTTCGAAGAGCCGGCTTCGGCGAGAACGACCGTGAACTCGGTCTGCTCTTCTTCAGCCTCGGCGGCACCACCAGCAGCACCCGCAGCGCCTGCAACGGCAACCGGAGCGGCGGCGGAGACGCCCCACTTCTCTTCGAGCATCTTCGACAGCTCAGCCGCCTCGAGGACGGTCAGTGCCGAAAGGTCTTCAACGATCTTGGCGAGATCAGCCATGTTTCTTTTCCTTTACGATTCGAACTTGAGTTTGAGCAGCGAGGAACCTGAACCTCACGCCGCTTCGTCCTTCGTGGCATACGCATTGAGAACCCGGGCGAGCTGGCCCGCCGGGGCCTGAACGACGCCTGCGATACGGGTAGCCGGGGTCTGGATCATACCCACAAGCTTGCCGCGCAGTTCGTCCAGCGACGGTAGGTCGGCCAAAGCCTTCACACCGTCCGCATCGAGCGTGGTGGCACCCAACGCACCGCCGAGAATCACGAGCTTGTCGTTCTTCTTGGAGAAGTCGTTGGAAACCTTGGCCGCCGCGACCGGATCGCTCGAATAAGCGATCAACGTCTGGCCCTCGAACAGATTCGAGATGCCTTCGGCGTCCGTGCCCTGAAGAGCGATCTTGGCAAGGCGGTTCTTCGCGACTTTGACGGTGCCTCCGGCCGCGCGCATCTGTGAACGAAGATCGTTCATGTTCGCGACCGTGAGACCGGCATAGTGGGCCACGACAACGACGCCAGCGTCCTGGAACGACTGGTTGAGCTGCGTGACGAATTCGCGCTTTTCCGCTCTTTCCACTGCCTCTCTCCTGTTTGGCTTCAGGTCTTCGTGCGAAGATCCCGAAAGCCGGTTGACATACGCGCCGCCGAAAGGTTGGACCTTCTGAGCGACGCTCGGAGATCCTGTCCCCTTGGTTCGGACTGCGCCTGAGTTCCGAATGGAACCGACAGCCGGCACAAGGCATTCAGAGGTTCGAACCGAAGTGACAGAGCCAAGGCTCTGAGAGTTTTCGGACATCACCCCGTCTCATGAAGGCTATCTGACGATTATGGGCACCCCTGCGGGAGCCCGCCTTACAGTCTCGGACAGGCATTAAGGAGGCGATCGAAACCACCTCCCCTTGTCATCCGGGTCGCCCCGGAATTCCCTTTAACAAGCGAGCGCCGCATATAGGCGCGGAGCCCGCTCGCTGAAAGACGTCGCCTCAGGCGCTCGCCGCCGCCGACATGGTCGACGGATCGACCTTGACGCCGGGGCCCATGGTTGAGGTCAGAGCGATACGCTTCACGTAATTGCCCTTGGCGCCCGATGGTTTCGCTTTGTTCACCGCGTCCGCGAAGGCACGGATGTTCTCGGTGATCTTGTCTGCACCGAAGCTGGCCTTGCCGACACCGGCGTGAACGATACCCGCCTTCTCGACGCGGAACTCGACGGCACCGCCCTTCGATGCCTTAACCGCGGCCGTGACGTCCGGAGTCACGGTACCGACGCGCGGATTCGGCATGAGTCCGCGGGGACCGAGAACCTTACCGAGGCGGCCAACAAGGGCCATCATATCCGGCGTTGCGATCGCGCGGTCGAAGTCGATCTGACCGCCCTGAACCTGCTCGACGAGGTCTTCAGCACCGACGATATCAGCGCCGGCAGCCTTCGCCTCTTCAGCCTTGTCACCACGGGCGAAAACAGCGACTCGAACGTCGCGGCCTGTCCCGTTCGGCAAATTGACGACGCCGCGAACCATCTGGTCCGCATGGCGTGGGTCGACGCCGAGATTGATCGCGATCTCGACCGTCTCGTCGAACTTGGTGTTCGCCGCACGGGTCTTGATCATCTCGACGGCCTCTTCGAGACCATAGAGTTTGGTGCGGTCGATGCCCTCGCGGGCTGCGCGGATACGCTTTCCTTGCTTCTTGGCCATCGTATTAACCCGTCACCTCAAGACCCATGGAACGTGCCGAACCCTCGACCATCGCCATCGCCGCTTCGACGTCGGCGGCGTTGAGGTCAGGCATCTTCTTCTCGGCGATCTCGCGCACCTGGTCGCGGGTGATCTTGCCGGCTACTTCCTTGCCCGGCTCCTTGGAGCCGCTTTTCAGGTTCGCTGCCTTCTTCAGGAAGTAGCTTACCGGAGGGGTCTTCATCGCGAAGGTGAAGGACTTGTCCTGATAGTAGGTGATGACTACCGGGATCGGGGAGCCCTTTTCCTGCTCCTGGGTCTGGGCGTTAAACGCCTTGCAGAACTCCATGATGTTGATGCCACGCTGACCGAGCGCCGGGCCGATCGGAGGCGACGGCGTCGCCGATCCGGCCGGAACCTGCAGCTTCAGCTGGCCTGCAACTTTCTTAGCCATTCTATCTGCCTTTTTTCATCATGCCCACGGCTCGAAGAGGTGGGCGTTCGCAGTTCGCGGTCCGGTCTGAAGAGCCTGGCTTGCTGGCCCGTCTCGCCTCCCGCGCTTCGCCGAAGCCCTGGGCTCCAGCACCTCGATCAGACTTTCTCGACCTGACCGAATTCGAGATCGACGGGCGTCGCACGCCCGAAGATCGACACTTCAACCTTGAGCCGGGAACGCTCGCCATCGATCTCCTGGACGATCCCGTTGAACGAAGCGAACGGGCCGTCGGAAACTCGCACCTGTTCGCCGATATCGAACATGATCGTTGGCTTCGGCCGATCGACACCTTCCTGGATGTGGTTCAGGATCTGGTCGGCTTCCTTGTCGGTGATCGGTACCGGCCGGTTGTCCGGGCCCAGGAAGCCGGTCACCTTCGGCGTGTTCTTGATCATCGAGAACACCTTGTCGGTGAGCTCGGCCTTCACCAGAACATAGCCGGGGAAAAACTTGCGCTCGGCGTTAACCTTCCGCCCGCGCCGCACCTCGACGACGTTCTCGGTCGGCACCAGAATCTTTTCGAACTTGTCGGACAGACCCTTCTGCCGGGCCTGCTCCTCGATCGATTCGGCAACCTTCTTCTCGAAGTTCGAATAGGCGTGGACGATGTACCAGCGAGCGGCCATTAAATTCCCAAAACTCCCGATGTCGCTTTCTTGAAAAGCGCGCGCTTGAAGAAGATGAACTCTAAGCGCCCGCGTTCATGATAAGGCCGACGACATAGCCGAGGACCTGGTCGGCCGCGAACAGGAAAATCGAGGCGAGCGCTACCATGATAAAGACCATGATGGTCGAGATCGTCGTCTCGCGGCGCGACGGCCAGGTCACCTTCGAGGTTTCGCTGCGCACCTGCTGAAGGAACGTGAAAGGATTGGTTTTGGCCATGCTCACTCGACTTGGTGTTCGTCCGACATTTGGTCACGAACAAAGCGCGTGCAGGCCAACATCGCCCCACGCGCAATCAGTTTCGAAATCATTTAAACCCCTCGACGCTGATTCACAAGGGGGTATCTGAGGTCCACCCTGAGCGCCGCCGACAGGGCCGCCGGTCCATGACGATCAAGATCGCCCAATGGCAGGGGCAGAGGGGCTCGAACCCCCGACCTGCGGTTTTGGAGACCGCCGCTCTACCAACTGAGCTATACCCCTGTATGGCCGCGTTCCATACGCCAAGCCTCGAACCGCATCAAGGGTTTTTCCGCTTCTCCGCACCGCGCCCTGCGCTTGCCGTTTTGACGAGTGCGATATAGTGCGGCGCCATAAATGCGTGCGAGCGAAGGCAAATGGTCGCGTCTCGCGTGAACCCAACTTGATCGTTGACGCGATCCACATGCTGCATCGATCTGCAAGGGGGAGCGATGACAACGGAAAGCTGGCGCATGCGAGGCCTTGTCCTTTTCGACCTCGACGGCGTCATTCTCGACTCACGGGCCAATATGGAGGCTGCCTGGTCGGCGGTAGCAGCCGAGTTCGGGATTGAAATTCCGTTCGAGAGTTACTTCGCCGAGATAGGCCGCCCCTTCCAAGACATCATGACCCGACTCGGTCTTGCCGATCAGGGC
This sequence comes from Fulvimarina pelagi HTCC2506, assembly GCF_000153705.1. Taxonomy (GTDB): domain Bacteria; phylum Pseudomonadota; class Alphaproteobacteria; order Rhizobiales; family Rhizobiaceae; genus Fulvimarina; species Fulvimarina pelagi. Next base: position 1,109,835 of record NZ_DS022272.1, on the reverse strand, counting down.
AAACGGATCGAGCAGGTCTTTCGCCGCGCATCAGCCCGGCATCTTTTCGACACGCCGATCTTCGAGGGTATGGAGACGCTGCTCTCTAACGTGGCCGCATATCGCATCAAACTCGGCATCGTCACGTCCAAGGATTTTGCGCGGACCCAATTGATCCTCGATCGGTTGCCCGTCGAATTCTCCATCGTCATGACGCCGAACGACAGGCTGCGAGGCAAGCCCGCCCCAGATCACCTCCTCCAGGCGATGGCTCGCTGCAACACCGATCCCGCAGCCACGATCTTCATCGGCGATATGGACTCCGATGCAGACGCCGCCCGCCGCGCCCGTATCGACTACGCCCATGTCCTCTGGGGCTACGGTGACCCGCCCCCCGATTGCGCGTTCACAGCCCAAACGCCTGCCGACCTCCAACACTATCTCCTAGGATGACATCAAAAATGGCAACGATTGCGATCATCCCCTGCCGGTACGGCGCATCCCGTTTTCCCGGAAAACCGCTCTCCGATATCCACGGCAAGCCCATGCTTTGGCACGTCTATCATCAGGCGACAAAGGCCCCGAGCATCGATCGCGTCATCATCGCCACCGACGACGACCGCATCTACCAAAAGTGCGAGATTTTAGGCCTCGAAGTCATGATGACCCGCGGCGACCATGTCTCCGGCACTGATCGCGTCGCCGAGTGCGCATCGCGGCTCGACGGTGAGGTCTTCGTGAACGTCCAGGGCGACGAGCCCATGATCGAGCCCGAAGCGATCGAGCGGGTCGCCAAGGCGATTCTTGAGTCGACTGACGAGAACATCGTCGCCTCGAATGGCTTCAACGAGATGTGCGATCCCTCCGACGTCATCGACACCAATGTCGTGAAGGTCGTCATGCGTCAGGACGGTCGGGCGCTCGCCTATTCGCGCATGCCGATTCCGTTCCCGAAAGGTGGCAAGGTGCAGTATTTCCGCCAGCTCGGCCTCTACGCTTTTAGAAAGCATGGCCTGGAACGCTTCGTTGCCTCGAAGCCGGGCCCGCTGGAGATGGCCGAGGGCGTCGAGATGTTCCGCTTCCTCGAGCACGGCTACGACGTCAACATGGTTCAGGTCCCCAACGACAGGGGTATTCCCGTCGATACGCCGAGCGATCTCGAACGTGTCCGCGCCATGATGGCGAGAGGGTGAGTACCTTCATGCTAAACAGGCTTGCTGTAGCCTTCTTCAACGAGAAACAGTCTGACTCATAGACGCTTTCGTAGGCCATCCAGAGACCGCTTTATCTTACGGAATGTACGACCTTCAAGGCGGAAACACTCCGAGACTTGCAGGCAGCTCAAGATCAAAACTTGTTGGTGCGCCGCCGGGGTCGAATCCAGTTCTGGATTGTGAAGGCACCGCGCCAAACGCTGAGGAGATGCGCGACCATTCTGTCAAGCGCGCTCGTGCGCTCGTTCAGCACTTCCATCGCCACGAGCGCAATCTCCGCCGGCCGAAACTCAGGAAACGCTTTCGCTATCCGCGTCACGGAACCAAGCGCCCCATCGCGCCCCTCGAAGCGGATCAGTTGTTCCGATCGATAGAAAACACGCAGCAGAGTCTGCTCCAGCGTCCAGTCATGATTGTCGGACATGCGGAAGACGCCGTCGCGCACACCGGTGAACCCGCATAGCACTACGGTCGTTTCCGGCACACGGTCGATCAGCCAGAGCGCCAGTGCGAACCCGCTGCTCGGTCGATGGCCGGCGGTGTAAAACGGCGCGAAGAGAACGTCGCAGTCGATCACCGGAAATTCGACGGGCGTGCGGTTCTCCCGCGGCCCTTCGATCGACTGGGTGTCGAGCGAAACGAACACCCCGACTTCGCCCTCGAGCGCACCCGGTGCGAAGAAAGACCGCGACGTCTCGAGCCGGTCGTCGTCGTTCATCGAGATCCGCTCGGTCCGCATGCGGTGCACGAGAAGCGCGCTCCGTTCGAATGGCGAATGAAGCACCTTCTCGCAATGGGTGAAGAATACGAACAGCGTATCCTCCGGCAGTTCCCTCATCACAGCGCCAAGATCGAGCGCTGGACTGTTTGCCATGATGGCGACCGTCGAATGGCTGCGAAAGATCGCCTCGACTGCACTCGCCCCCGGCACCGAATTCGTGTCGGTATCAGCGATCGTCATCGCGACCCATCCGCTTCGCACCCGGCTTCAGCCCCGCGAGTGCGCGATGAATCGCTCGCGGCGCCCTCGATACTGACCACAGCATTGAGACTAGTCTGTCGATCGCATTGATCCTGTCGCTCAGCACATCGGCGGCGACCAATGCGATATCTGCTTCAGAAAGCTTCGGGAAACGCCGGTCGAGCCGATCGAGTGTGCTGTTGGTCGATCGCCCTCCGAAAGCCTGCTCGAGCCGCCCGCTTCTGGAAAGAAGCCGAAGAACCGTCTGCTCCAGCGTCCAGTCGTGCATCGTGCGCATCCGAAAGTCCGGTCCCCGCACGCCGGTGAACCCGCACAGAATCACCTTCGCATCGGGCAGGTTCTCGACGAGCCAGATCGCCATCGCAAAGCCGGTCGTTGGCGTCATATCTGGCGTATAGAAAGGAAAGAAAACTGAATCGAGATCCAGGAGATGGCCGACACTGTTGCTCTGACCGACTGGCGAGTACGGTTTTGCCCCACTCTTTGGCACATCATGCGCGATGATCCCCACCTCGCCCTTCAGAGCACCGGGTGCAAACAGCGCCCTTGCCCGCTCGACATGCTTTTCGCCTTCGTTGAAACGTTCCGGATCTTTCATCCGGTGGCAGAGAACAGAAGCACGCGAAAACGGCCGCTTCAGCACCCGTGGGCAACGCGTGAAGAACACGAATAGCGTATCAGCCGAATTGGCCGCTTCGACGTCTCCGATGTTCAGCGCTTCGCTGTTCGCAACGAGCGCGATACGTTTGTAGCCCGAGAAGAGTGCGAGAGCTTTTCGCCATTCCTCCGGTCCGGGCGCATCGTCCCGCACCATCCGCTGCGCCATCGAGAAGCTCCTCTTTCGACAATCGTTTGCTGAGCGTCGGCGCCCTCTCCGCCTTATGGCGAGGCCATTCACGGGATGCAACATGTTGCGGATGTTGGCGTTGGCGACCATAAGGGAGCCGCTGTCGCAAACCGATCGCCAGGTTTGCACTGCTTGATCTCCTCACCGGCCGCGAAACCCATCACTTGTTCCAGACCGTTTCCGACATCCTCAAGATCGCGGCCGCCCTACCGGGCTACGCCCTCATGCACGTCTTGGCCCGAATCCCGAAGAAGCGGAACCTCGTTATCGTGCTCGCGCCGAAAAACGGCGCCTTCGTGGACAACGCGAAATACGCCTATCTTGCACTGGCCGAGAGCCCTGAGATCGAGGTCTGCTACGTTACACCGAAGAGAGCCGTAGCCACCGAATTAAAGGCCGCACAACTCGATGGCGTCCGCATGCCCTCGCCTCGCGCGATCTGGCTTCTGATGCGCTGTGCCATCGCTGTCGGCTGTGACTACGAAGCTTTTCGCGGACTGTCCGGAAACCTCCTTGGCGGTGCCAAACGGATTCAGCTCTGGCATGGTAGCGGCATCAAGAACGTCTCCGTAGACTCCCCGAATGTCGCTCATCTTCGTCATCGCCGCATCGGCCGGTTGCGGCTCGAATTCAAGCGCAAATTCCCCGTCTTCGACCTCTTCTATTTTCCGTCGCGAATAAATTTCGAAAAGCGCAAGAACACGTTCCGCTATCGCAGAGCCGCGCTCAACGGCCTGTTGCGCAACGACCTCCTCACCGACACGTCGGTGAGGCCCGCCACTGCGCTTATTGGAACGGATCTGAAGTGCGGCGAACGCATCGGGAAAGACAAAGCTGCGGGGCGACGTCTCGTGATATTTGCCCCAACGTGGCGGACGATGGATCGGTATGACGTCGGCGAACGGATCCCGTTCGATTTTGCTCGACTGAACAAGCTGATGGAGACGCTATCGTCGACGCTCGTAATCAAGCTTCATCCGACCATGCGTGATCATTTTGATCTCGCGGCCTTTTCGAATATCGTCGAGTACGACCGCCATGGCGACATCTACCCATTGCTCGGCGCCTTCGATCTGATGATCTCGGACTTCTCGTCCCTTATACCGGATTTCGCGTTGCTCTCGCGTCCGATCATTCTCTACTTGCCAGATCTTGGAAGCCTTATTGCGGAAGATCGGTTCTCACCGTCCGAACTGGACCGTTTTATGGGTGATCGCTGCTTGGACCATGACCGTCTCTACGACGCCATTGAAGACGCGCTTCTGAAGCATAAGAAGATATCGTTCACCCAGACAGCAGAGTTTCACGAATTTAAGGACGGTCTCAATACGGCCCGCTTCGTCTCGGACGTCGAGAGCATGCTCGGCCTCGTGCCGTCCCGTAGTGGCTCGGAGACGCTAGCTGTACGCCATGACACGCGCATTACAGCGGCTTAGATCCTCGGGGCAGTCGATCTCTTCCCAATCGTATTCGTCGACTGGGCAGAAACGGATGGCGTGGCCGGCTGCGATCAGGCGGTTGAGCGCGCCATGCCATGTCGGCTCGCCAGCTTGAAGGCTAGCTCGCATCGCTTCTGCAACTCTGTCTGTCGACTCTGGTGTCGCGGCATGGAAGATCCCACTCGAGCGATGCCCGGCGATAGGAGCCTGGTTCTTTCCCACCGATGAGATGTTCTCGCCTTCAGGCTTGAGAATAATTTGAACGTCGTCGGGGAATGCCTTTCGGACCGGGGATCCAAAGAGTGCCATAGTGTGCGAGCGCATGGCGCAGCGATCGAGGACCGAAGCGATCAAACGAGGCTCCAGGAACGTGTCGCCGTTGACGATCATCACGCCCCCGGACCAGTCCCCTCGCATTCCGGTCAGCACGGAAGCTTGCGGTCCTGAGGAAGCGAAGATTTCGTTGAACACAACCTCCGCTTTCGGTTCGTAAGCGTCGAGCCCCCGACGCAGGGCCTCCACCCGATATCCGCCGACGACACGGATTTGCGAGACTAATGGGTGAAGCGCGAAATGCTGGATCGTCCTCATGACAAGCGGAACGCCACCGATGCCGACCATGGCTTTCGGGATTGTCTCGGTGTGAGGAAGCAGCCGCTTGCCCTGCCCTGCAGCGAGAATGATGACACGCATCAGGCTCTCCGCTCGCCCGGCGATTTCCCTTCCATGGCAGGCATTCGGCCCCCGCATTCGCAATTATCGAATAACATGCGCATCCTGAAATCCGGGTGGCGCATGCGCTCTCAAACGGCTGACAGATCGAGCAGAACGTGCGGCGGCGACAACTGCCTGCGATGTCACTCGGATGTCGTAAAATACCGCATCAGGGATCGGCGCGTCGAAAAGAAGGCAAGGCTCAAAACAAATAAGAGCGGAACCTCAATGGCCCCGCTCCTGATTTCGAACCGTTTGTCCGGCGTGCGCCGGCCGTAAGGCCTTACTCGACGATGCTCGCGACGATACCGGCGCCGACGGTGCGGCCGCCTTCGCGGATCGCGAAGCGGAGCTTTTCCTCCATCGCGATCGGAACGATCAGCGTCACGTCCATCGTCACGTTGTCGCCCGGCATCACCATCTCGGTGCCCTCGGGCAGCGTGCAGACACCCGTCACGTCCGTCGTGCGGAAGTAGAACTGCGGGCGGTAGTTCGTGAAGAACGGCGTATGACGGCCGCCCTCGTCCTTGGTCAGGATGTAGGCCTCGGCCTTGAACTTCGTGTGCGGCTTCACCGAACCCGGCTTGCACAGAACCTGACCGCGCTCGACGCCCTCGCGGTCGATGCCGCGGATCAGCGCGCCGATGTTGTCGCCCGCCTGGCCCTGGTCCAGAAGCTTGCGGAACATCTCGACGCCGGTCACCGTCGTCTTCTTGGTGTCCTTGATGCCGACGATCTCGACTTCCTCGCCGACCTTCACAACACCGCGCTCGACGCGGCCCGTGACGACCGTACCGCGGCCCGAGATCGAGAACACGTCCTCGATCGGCATCAGGAACGGCTGGTCGACCGGACGCGCAGGCGTCGGAATGTACTCGTCGACCTGAGCCATCAGCGCCTTGATCGCCTCTTCGCCGATCTCCGGGTTGTTGCCTTCCAGAGCCGCAAGAGCCGAGCCCTTGACGATCGGAATGTCGTCGCCCGGGAACTCGTAAGAACTCAGAAGCTCGCGGACCTCCAGTTCGACCAGTTCCAGAAGCTCCTCGTCGTCGACCTGATCGACCTTGTTGAGGAACACCACGATCGCCGGAACGCCGACCTGGCGGGCGAGCAGGATGTGCTCGCGGGTCTGCGGCATCGGGCCGTCGGCCGCCGAGCAGACGAGGATCGCGCCGTCCATCTGGGCCGCGCCCGTGATCATGTTCTTCACGTAGTCGGCATGGCCCGGGCAGTCGACATGGGCATAGTGACGGGCCGATGTCTCGTATTCCACATGCGCCGTCGAGATCGTGATGCCGCGCGCCTTCTCCTCCGGCGCAGCGTCGATCTGGTCATAGGCGCGGAAATCGCCGAAATACTTCGTGATCGCAGCCGTCAAAGTCGTCTTGCCATGGTCAACATGACCAATCGTCCCGATGTTTACATGCGGCTTGTTGCGCTCGAATTTGCTCTTGGCCATGGGGCTCTCCGCTGCCTTCTTTCTTGATTGGCGGGCTCAAAGTCCGGGCGCGATGTAAAGCCACGACGACGAAAGGGCAAGAGGAACGGTTCTCGTAAGCGCTTAATCGAATGCCGGCGATAAACCTTTGAGCGTGGTAGCGAATACGAAACAAAGCGCACGGGGATCGCTCATGACGTGCTCGAACACGACAGTGACAAGGCACGAGAGCCTGATCTTCATCTTGGCGGAGTTTGGAATGTTGCGGCGCGATCCACCTTAGGACAGTCGGACCGCAACAGACGCGCGAAGGCTTGGGACCTAACGTCACTCGGATCGAAAACGATCGCATTGTAGTATCGAGAGTTTTTGGAGCGGGTAGCGGGAATCGAACCCGCGTATTCAGCTTGGAAGGCTGCTGCTCTACCATTGAGCTATACCCGCGGAACCGGTCGTTTGGCGGCGGTGGTGGAGGGGGCTGGATTCGAACCAGCGTACGCATAGCGAACGGATTTACAGTCCGTCTCCTTTAACCACTCGGACACCCCTCCGAGCCGCCGTTTCGATCTCTGACGGCCAGACATCGAACCGGTAATGCGAACAGCAGCGCCGTCCGCATTCGGATGGCGTTATGGTCGGACACCGCCTCTCTGTCAACGGCCATGCGCGTCAAAACCGGACGGATTTCAGATGCGCTTCCCGGCCCCGCGAGTTGTCGCCCGCCACCCGCTCAGATAAGGCAGGCCCCATGACGAGCGATCAGCCTTCCCACACGCCCCGGGACACCCATTACGCCAATCTGCGCAGGGCGCATCGCGACCGCAAGCGCGAGCTCAAGCCGAATGCGCCGGAGCCACTGCTGCTCTATGGTCTGCACACGGTGGCGGCGGCGCTCCAAAACCCCGATCGCATCCGTCACCGGCTCCTCATAACCCGCAACGCACGCGCACGTCTGGAACTCGACGACGCCGAAATCGACTGCCCCATCGAGCAGGTCGAACCGAAAGATCTCGATAGGTTGCTCGGCGGCGAGGCCGTTCATCAGGGAGCCTGTCTCGAAACCGAACCGCTCGAGCCACTGCGGCTCGATGCGTTGGGCGATGCCACGTTGCTCCTTGTGCTCGATCAGGTCACCGATCCGCACAATGTCGGCGCGATCCTTCGCTCGGCGACCGCATTTGCCGCCGACGGCCTCATCACCACGTCGCGCCATTCGCCTCGCGAGAGCGGCGTCCTCGCTAAGGCAGCCTCGGGCGCTCTGGAGCACGTCAGGCAGATCGAGGTCCGAAACCTCGCCGAGACCTTGGAAAGGCTCTCGAAGCTCGGCTTCCGGACGATCGGCCTGGACTCAGAAGGCGAGAGCGACTTCGAACAGGCGATCGAAGGCGAGAAAATCGCCGTCGTCCTTGGCGCGGAAGGCAAGGGTCTGCGACAGAAGACGCGCGCCACCTGCGACGTCCTTGCCCGGCTCGAAATGCCGGGCGCCATCCACTCGCTCAACGTCTCGAACGCGGCCGCTGTTGCGCTCTATGCGATCCGCCGACGGCTGCCCGGCGGCGGCTGAAGACCCGGTCCCACCCTGCCGACCGCAGCATCCCGGAGTCCGGCTTCACGATCCAGATCAGCGGACCCGGCGCCGGTCGACGGCCTGGAAAGCCAGCTTGGCGTGGAATTCACAATAAGGCGAGGAATCGCGCGAAGAATTGCCGCAAAAGTGGAAGTCGTCGTGCATCGGGTCGCCGACTGGCCATTTGCAGGTCCGCTCGGTCAACTGCACCAGAGTCAGCTTGCGCGCGATCGGAACGACCTCACCGGTCTTCGCATCGGTGCGGGTTTCGAGAGCGGCCTCGTAGTCTTCTTCCTCGTCCGGCTCCAGCTTGAGCGCGGTCGCGCCGAAGGATTGCGGGCGCGGCGCGGAAGAGGCGGCGGTCGCAGCTGCGGCGAAACGGCCGGCGACGACGGTCTCCTCGCGCACCTCCATCTGCGGCTGTGCGACCGTCTCTACCGGCGTTCCCACCGGTTCGGCCTCGACAGGAGCTGCCTCGGCGGGCATTGCCGTCTTGCCCCGGGATTCCAGCTTCAGCCGATGCACCTTGCCGATGACGGCATTGCGGGTCACGCCACCGAGCTTATCGGCAATCTGGCTCGCGCTCAGTCCTTCGGTCCAGAGTTGCTTGAGGGTGCTGACGCGCTCGTCGGTCCAGCTCATGAAATTCGTCCTTTCGCCGCTTTCGACCGCATTCCAGACAGGCCGGCGCATTGGGACATGCACCACGCATACAGCATCTGGAAGTTCAGCCGAGCTTCACTACGAAATCTAGTGTCGTTGCGTACAATCTATAATGCTGACGAATCGGGTGACAAGGGAAACGGCTGTTCTGAGGCTCGCCTGCGATGCTTTTCCCCAACCTTTGCATCCCGGCAACACCTTCGCACCAGCTTCATGTGCAGTCCGATCAAGCCGTTGGCGGCGCTTGCCGCTCTATTTGGCCGCGAATGTCACGGAGCCGTCGGCGCCGATTGGCCAGACCGGATTGAATGCAATCTCCCAGATATGACCGTCGGGATCGGCGACATAGCCGCGGAGCCCGCCATGCGGCGGTGCATCGGCCGGCCGCAACAACTGCCCGCCGGCAGCCACCAGCCGTTCCATCAGCGGCGCGACCTCGGTCTCAGCGCGGACGTTGTGCGCCAGCGCCATCGAACCCGGCCGGGAGGTGACGGCAACGCCTACATCCTCCTGAAGATTCTGGACAAGCCAAGTTGCCAGAACGAAGCCGTTCATTTGGTAGAAGATGATCTCAGGATTGCGGAAAACCGGCGCCCAGCCGAAGCCTTCACCGTAGAACCGTGCCGATGCTTCGAGGTCGCCAATTCCCAGCGTGATGACCGCGACCTGCTGCATGCTGCTCTCCCGGCGCTCGCGAAGTCCCTTCGATTGCCCGTCAGGAACGCCTCTCGTTGACAAAAACGACCGTTCACGTGGTATAGGCCAAATGCATCACCGGGTGCGACCTGGTTCTCTAAAGCCTGCCCTTCGCGGCGGGCTTATCGCTTTTGGAGGACCGGTTCGCCCGACATCTTTCATCGAGACCCTGTCGACATCATGCCGTCTTCACCCGCAGAGACTTCGTCTTCGATCTATCCGACCTACAACCGCGCGCCGATCTCTTTCGAGTCCGGCGAAGGCGTCTGGCTGAAGGCGAACGACGGCAAACGATATCTCGACTGCGCAGGCGGCATCGCGGTGAACGCTCTCGGCCATGCCCATCCGCATCTCGTCGACGCGCTGAAGAGTCAGGCGGAGAAGCTCTGGCACGTCTCCAACCTTTTCGAGATCCCTGGCCAGAAGCGGCTGGCAGACCGGCTTTGTCAGGCGACCTTCGCCGATCGGGTGTTCTTTACGAATTCCGGCGCCGAGGCGCTCGAATGCGCGATCAAGACAGCGCGGCGCTTTCATCATGTCAACGGCGCGCCAGAACGGGTGAACATCCTCACCTTCGAAGGCGCCTTCCACGGCCGAACCCTGGCAACCATCGCTGCCGGTGGGCAGGCGAAATATCTCGAAGGTTTTGGGCCGAAAGCGCCCGGCTTCATGTCGCTGCCCTTCGGCGATCACGACGCTCTGCGGATGGCGGCCGCAGAGCCGGACGTCGCGGCGATCCTGGTCGAGCCTGTGCAGGGAGAAGGCGGAGTCCGCAAACTTCCTCTGCCCTGCCTCACCGGTTTGCGCGAACTCTGCGACGAACGCGGCATTCTACTTATCTATGACGAAGTGCAGACCGGCATCGGTCGCACGGGGCGCTTCTTCGCCCACCAGAACGCCGGCGGCGCCGAGCCTGACATCCTTGCGACAGCGAAGGGCATCGGCGGCGGTTTCCCGCTCGGGGCTTGCCTTGCGACGGAGGCTGCTGGTTCGGCAATGACGCCCGGCACCCACGGCACGACCTATGGCGGCAATCCGCTGGCCATGGCGGTCGGAAATGCGGTTCTCGACATTGTTCTCGACGAAGGCTTTCTCGAAGGCGTCCGCGACAAGGCGATCCTGTTCAAGCAGTCGCTCGAATCGTTGAAGGACCGCTTTCCGGATGTCCTCGAAGAGGTGCGCGGCACAGGCCTTCTCATCGGCCTCAAGACTGTATGCCCGAACACAGAGGCCGTTGCGGCTCTACGAACCGAGGGTCTCCTCACGGTTCCCGCCGGCGACAACGTCGTGCGCTTGTTGCCGCCGCTGACCATTACGTCGGAGGAAATTCGCGAGGCCGTGCAGCGTCTCGAAAACGCCTTCGCCGCCCTTTCCGAGAACAAGAAGAGCGCCTGAGCGCCGCACGATTCGAAAATGAGCCCAGTGAAGCACTTCCTCGATATCGCTGCCGTCGATAGCAGCGACCTTCGGACCATCATCGCCGACGCGATGCATCGCAAGACGCTCGACGGGCGGCAAGCCAAACCGCTCGAAGGCAAGGTCCTGGCGATGATCTTCGACAAGCCTTCGACCCGAACCCGTGTCTCTTTCGACGTCGGTATGCGTCAGCTCGGCGGAGAGACGCTGTTTCTCTCGGGCACCGAGATGCAACTTGGCCGCTCCGAGACGATCGCCGACACGGCCAAGGTCATGTCACGTTATGTCGACGCGATCATGATCAGAACCACCGAACATGCGCGGCTTCTGGAGCTTGCCGAAAGCGCGACGGTGCCCGTCATCAACGGCCTCACCGACGATACGCATCCCTGCCAGATCATGGCCGACATCCTCACTTTCGAGGAGAAGCGCGGCCCTGTAAAAGGCAAGACCTTCGCTTGGGTCGGTGACGGGAACAACGTCACCGCATCGTGGATCGAAGCGGCTGCCCGGTTCGAGTTCAAGATGACCATCGCAACCCCGGAAGGCTCGGAAGCTGATGCACGCTTCGTCACCTGGGCTCGAAACGAGGGCGCCGAAATCCTAACTACGACCGACCCGGTCGAAGCGGTGAACGGTGCGGACTGCGTGATCACCGATACCTGGGTATCCATGGGCCGCGAAGCTCAGGCGCGCGGCCATAACGTGTTCATGCCCTATCAGGTCAACGAGAACCTGATGCGTCATGCGAAATCCGAAGCTCTTTTCATGCATTGCCTCCCGGCGCATCGCGGCGAGGAGGTCACCGATGGCGTCATGGATGGGCCGCAATCGGTGGTCTTCGATGAGGCTGAAAACCGTCTACATGCGCAGAAGTCTATCATCGCATGGGTATTCGGATCGCTTCAGGACGGCAAATTGGGGCTCGCATAGGAGGCCTGACCTTATGGCAGATCAGGAAACCACGCTCTCCGAGATTACATTCGCTGGCGACGACGCCGTCGTGCCGTTCCACGTCGAGCCGCTCGATGCACGCGGCCGCGCCGTACAGCTCGGTCCTATGCTCGACAGCATCCTCGAGCGGCACGACTATCCCGAGCCGGTCGCGCGTTTGCTCGCCGAGGCGATTGTGCTCACGGTTCTTCTCGGCACCTCGTTGAAATTCGACGGCAAGTTCATTGCCCAGACCCAGACGGACGGCGCGGTCGACCTCCTCGTGGTCGACTTCACGACGCCCTCCTCCGTGCGCGCATACGCCCGTTACAACGAGGATAAGTTCGCAGCGGCGATCGAGAGCGGCGCGACGTCACCTGAGGCACTGCTTGGCCAGGGTATCCTCGCGCTCACCGTCGATCAGGGCGAATATACTCAGCGCTATCAGGGCATCGTCGAATTGAACGGCGCGTCGATGGAAGAGGTGGCCGAATCCTATTTCCGCCAGTCCGAGCAGATCCCGACTACGGTGAAGCTCGCCGTCGCGCGCATCGCACGGCGCGGCGAGAACGGTTTCACCGAAACCTGGCGCGCTGGCGGCATGGTCGTCCAGTTCCTCCCGGAAGCGCCGGAGCGGATGCGTATGCCCGATCTGCCGGGCGGTGATGCACCTGAAGGCAGCGACGAGATCGGCGGCACCATCGAGTTCGACGATACATGGCTCGAAACCCGCGCCCTCGTCGACACGGTCGATGCGTCGGAACTCACGGATCCGGAGATCGGCGTCGAGCGGCTACTCTATCGTTTGTTCCACGAGCGCGGCGTGCGTGTATTCCCCGCCAACGACGTGGTCGACGACTGTTCCTGCTCGCGCGAACGTATCCGCACGGTACTCGAAAGCTTCTCTGAAGAGGAGTTCAAAGAGAGCATCGAACACGGAAAGATCGAGGTCACCTGTGAGTTCTGCTCCTCGGAATACGTTTTCGATCCAGCGGAATTCGAGAATCAGTCCAAATCTGCATAACCCAGGTAAACTGCAGGGCACGGACCACATCGCATTCGTGCTCTTTCAGTTCAGCGTCCGCCGACCCTTTTGCGGCAGGTCCAGCGAAAAGGCCGGCACGTCGACCTTGAAGCGCTGCCCCTCGCTGTCACGCATACCGTAATGACCCTGCATGATGCCGGAAGGCGTCGGCAGCGGGCAGCCGGAGGTATAGGTGTAACTGTCGCCCGGTGCTATGACTGGCTGATCGCCGACGACGCCGGGCCCAGCAACCTCCTGTACGTTTCCGTTCGCATCGGTGATCCGCCAAAAGCGATCGATCAGTTGCACCGTCTCTTCGCCAAGGTTCTCGATCGAGATCGTATAGGCCCAGACATAGCGCCCCTCGCTAGGCTCGGATTGTTCGGCCAGGTAATGCGGTGTCACAGATACAAGAATGTCGTCGGTTCTGAGCTGATACATTGGTCCGTTCGTGCGGGCGCGTGTGAGCCTGTTCGTTTGGTTCTCGCAGATAGAGGCTTTGGCAGCACTGGCGACCCGTCGTCTCCTGCTCAAGCCACCGGTTCTGGACAGGGCGGATGACGCCGGTGCGCGGCTCGGGCTAGGATCAACGCCACCACGACACGCGGATCTCGAAGACCCATGCTCGACGCTACTCTGCGCAAACGAATCGACCCGGTCATCGACAGCCTCGCTACTCGGCTCGTTGCGTTCGGCGCGACTGCGAACGCGGTCACGCTGGTTGGGCTGGCGGTCGGCCTCGTTGCCGCAGTGCTCATCGCTTCGGAACATTACATCGCCGGTCTCGTCGTTGGCGGCATTTCGCGCCTCTGCGACGGTCTGGACGGCGCCGTCGCACGGCTGACCCGCAAGACCGATTTCGGCGGCATGCTCGACATCGTCCTCGACTTCGTCTTCTACGGCGCGATCCCGCTCGCTTTCGTCGTCGCCGATCCGGGGCAGAACGCGGTCGCCGGTGCAGTGCTGCTCCTCACCTTTTACGCCAATGGAGGCAGCGTCCTCGCGCTCGCCTTAATGCTCGAAAAGCAGGGAAAGGCCGACGAAGCCGCCCGCGGCGGCAAGGCGCTCGCCTTCACCGAAGGGCTGATGGAAGGTTCCGAAACCTTCCTCTTCTTCGCGCTTTTCTGCCTGTTTCCGGGCTTTTTCCCACAGCTCGCCGCCCTGTTCGCGCTGCTCACCGCTGTCACCTTCCTCGCCCGCCTTTTCAGGGCCCGGCGGGTGCTCGACTGAGCTTCTGCTCAGCTAAGTGCCGCAAAACCAACATCAATTGATCGGAGCTTTCAGTCATCGATCAACGGGACCGATCCCATCATGCGCCTCATCCTGCCGTCTCTCATGCTCTGCTTCGCACTCGCCGGAGGAAGCTTCGCTCAAGACGCAGGCGAGACCGTCCCGCGCCCCGAGGCGCGCCCCGACGAGGCGGCTGACCTCGCAAACACCGAGGAGACCACCTCCACTCCTGCCGCTGCCGATCCGCGATCGGTCAACGAGGCAAACAGCCGCGCCGCGAACGGCACGGAGATCGAGGTTGACGGTGCCCCGGCGAGCCCGGCAACGACTGCGGCCGATCCCACAAGCGCACCGGCAGATCCAGATCCAGAAACGCCATCCACATCGCCTGCAGCCGCGCTTCCGGCAATCGACCCGGCCAGCTCCGCAGAAACTGAAGCGACCGAACGCGACACCACCGACTCACCAACGACACCACAGTCCGAGACCTCGGGCGACGACGCTGCGACGCCGGTCGAAACGCCAGAGGCAACCTCAGTCGATTCGGACGCCGTGCCGCTGCCGGAAGCCCGTCCCGACGAACCGGCTTCTGGACCAACTCCCTCGCCGACAGTGTCGGACGCATCCGCAGCGCCGTCGCCGCGCGACGCCCTGCCCAGCCCATCCGAATCAAAGCTCCAGCCGGTCTCTCCCGCCGCCGCCGTTCGCGCCGCCAAAGCGCTCCTTGCGTCCGAAGCTTGCGAGGCGCGACTGACAGAGCTCGGTGTCACCTTCGAAACTGGCACTTCAATCAACTCTGGCAGCTGCGGAGTCCTGCGCCCGGTCTCCGTCTCGGCGCTCTCGAACGGTGTCGAGGTACGAACCCAGAACCGCATGTGGTGTCCGGTTGTCGATGCCCTGGAAGATTGGATCACCGACGCCGTCGCCCCCGCAGCGAGCGAGTACCTTCCCGATCGCACACTCACCGGTATCGCGCGCGTATCGACCTATGTCTGCCGCAATCGCGGATCGGGCGAAAAGATCTCCGAACACGCTCGCGGCGCCGCGATCGACATCGGCGCCTTCGTTTTCGAGGACGGTGAAGTCGCTGTCTCCGCCGCCGACCCGAATTCGCCTGAAGGCCGTTTCCTAGATGCGGTTCGCGCCGCCGCATGTGGGCCGTTCACGACGGTGCTCGGGCCCGGCACGGACGCCGACCACGCCAACCACTTCCACTTCGATCTCGCCGCCCGATCCAGCGGCCCCTATTGCCGCTGAAGCTCCGCCCGGTCGGCTTCGAAAGTCGAAGGTCGATGTCAGGCCGCGGTCAGCGGGCTCGTATCCGACCAGGTCCCATCCGCAAAACTATTGGCAACGACCTCGGCCAGCGCCTCGACCGCCTCGCTCGGATCTTCTCGCTTCAGGAGCGCCACCTCATAGCGCGCGAGCGGCGGCAGCCCTTCGTCCACACCCAGCCGGCGCAGCGGCGGCGCCACGTGGCTTTCCGGCAGGACAGCGATGGCGAGGTCGGCGAGGACGGCCGCGATCTGCGGCTGGGTATGTTCGCTGGAATAGGCGATCCGGAAGCTCCGTCCGGCCTTTTCGAGAGCCTTCAGGGCACGCTCGCGCCAGGCGCAGCCGGTGCGGGCAAGTGCCAACGGCAGCGGTTCGCGCTCGACGGCATAACCGTGCTTCAGCCCGGCCCAGACCAGTTCCTCGGTATGGATCACCTTGTAGTCGCGCGCGCCATAGTGCTCGCACGAGACCACCGCGAGATCGAGCCGCCCATCATCGAGCAGCCGGCGCAGTTCGTCGCTGGTGCGCAGGCGCACGTCGATCTCGACCTGCGGATGGGTGGCGGCAAAGCGCTGAAGGATCTGCGGGATCGCGATATGGCCGATATCGTCCGGCGCGCCGAACACGATCCGGCCCTCCATCGAACTGGTGGCGAAATGCGCGATTGCCTCGGCGTTGAGCGCGAGCATACGCCGCGCATAGCCGCAGAGCACGTCGCCATCGGGCGTCGGCGTCACCGAACGTCCGTGGCGTGTAAAGAGTTCGCGTTCGAGTACGGTCTCGAGCTTTTTCACCTGCACGCTGACCGCCGAGGGCGTTCGCCCTATCCGGTCGGCGGCCCGTGTGAAGCTGTGGGTCTCGTAGATCGCGACGAGGGTCTGTGCGACCTCGGTCTCGATGACGAAGCTGGGATGAACCATATTAACTTCCGGTTAACGCCAGAGCTCCTGATGATTGAATTTCATGCATAGGACCTATGCAATCTTTTCGTTGGCTTCAACGAATTGCGACGCCTACATGCGCGTCCAGCAGGCACACAGCTAAGGATTTGGGCGATGTGGTTCAATCATAAGACAGTCATCTTCGGTGGCTCCGCAGCCACCGCTAAAAAACAGGCAAAATCTGGCAGCCGTCCTCGCCAGACAAGCGATCTCGACAAGGAGCAGCTTGCCGATGTCGGGATCGAATCGGAGACTCAAGAGTCGCGTCTCTCGGCCGTGATGAGCAAGTTCATCCACGAGACGCGGTTCACCGGCTATCGCGGCGAAATCGTCGCCTGAGAAGACCGTTCTCCGGGCCCTTGCGCCGAAAAGCCATCGGCCCGGAAATTTCCTGTCATGAGGGGTTCACATTCGTCGAACCCTCGCATAGATAGGGCTCACCGAACGCGGCGAATGCGCCGCCTTTCGGAATTGGCGCGGGGTGGAGCAGTCCGGTAGCTCGTCAGGCTCATAACCTGAAGGTCAGAGGTTCAAATCCTCTCCCCGCAACCAGTTTTCCTCTCAGTTCAGTCATCATCTAATGTTCGTCCGCGCGGTCCGCTGCCGGACAGAAGTGTCGCGACCTCGACGCTCTCTGCTGAGCTGTTCTACGAATTCTTCCCAGTCGACCCCGGCCCATGGACGATGCGGCGTCGCCAGACGTTTCGCAGCCGTAGAGTCGACACGCGCCTCAATAAAGCGTTTCGCGATATCGATCCTCGACATCCGCCTGCTCGATGCTGTCGACGTCGAGGCGCGCGTGGTCGCGAATCATCTCGTTCAGCGTCGCAACCGGCCGGGCCGACGGCCAGGTCTCGGGGTCCCATAGACCGGCCCTCACCGGCGCCTTGCCGCAATGGATGAACACCTCGTCCGCCGCGATCCGCAGCACGGTCTTCGGGTATCGCCCGCGCACGGCGAACCGTCCACAGATGTCCGGATCGTCGAGGATTTCCGCCGTCCCGTTCACGCGCATCGTCTCCGCGACGGTCGGGATCATCAGCACCACGGCGACCTTCGGATGGGCGAGAATATTCATGAGACCGTCAATACGGTTGTTTCCCGGACGATCGGGAATCAGCATCGTCTTGTCCGATTCGATCTCGACGAATCCTGCCGGATCGCCCTTGGGCGAGACGTCGAGGTTCGTCCCGTCCGATGTGGCAAGCACCAGAAAGGTCGCCCGCTCAACGAAGCTTCGGCAGTGCCTGTCGAAAGCCTTGATGACCTTGGTTGCAGCACGCGGTGAGATGTCGCCGTAGAGTGCGCGCAGTTGGTCAGGGGTCATTTGATAGCTCCTTGCCGATGAAGACCGCTTCCGCTGCCGTGGTGGAGGGTTTGTCACGTATCGTCGATACGCACGGGACGGGACTTCTCGGGTTAAAAAACAAAACTGCCCTGTCGCACCCGCCTCGCTATGCACCTCACACGCGAACGTCGATGGAGATCGCGCGATGGTCCGATGCCACTCCGGCGCGCGCGTCGGTCCCGCGAGCGACAATCTCGACATCCTGCGAGGCGTAGAACCGGTCGAGCGGCGCGATCGGAACGCGCTCTGGCCAGGTGCGCGGCGCATGGACCTTCGGCAGGCGGCATGACAGTGTCGAATGTACCCAGCCATTCGGAAACCATTCATTGAGATCGCCGCCGAGAACCGTCGGCAAGTGGTCGATCCCCGTCAGGTGATCCACGATCGTCCGTGCCTGCTTCAGCCGCGTCGTCGGCAGCAGCGCGAGATGGGTGCCGAGCACCCGCAACCGCCGCCCGCCGAGCTCGACGATAGCTTCGATCACCTTGCGGTTCTCGATATCCGGGCCCGGCAGGTCGATGATCCGCGAGCTCGAAACTGGAAATCTCGACCAGAGAAGATTACCAATATCGTCGCTTGGCCAGTCCGCCGTCCGTGCCTCTACGATGTGGCTCGCCCGTTCCTCCGTCTCTCGTGGCAAGCGCTCCCACAGTGCGCCGGTGACGTATTCGAACGCCCCCGCCGCGCGCCCGAACATCGTCCGCCCGTCCACCTCCTGGAGGATGAGGATATCCGGCGCCATCCGCTCGATCTCGGCGATGGTCCGTTCCGGATTGGGCCGTCGCCGCCGTCCGATCGCGCCGTGAATGTTCCAGGAAACGATACGGAGCGTGCCGGGCGGCCTAACGCTAGGCAGGCTCATGCACCCGCGTTCCGGCAAAGCCGTCAGCCTTGTCGAGTTCGTCGCGCATCCGCGTCACCGTTAGGCCGGCATCTGCTTCGCAATTGTCGCGGGTCAGCAACTCGCCGCGCCGCACCGGCTTCAGCACCTTCGAATGCTCGGCCAGCCCCAGCGGCAGCGCGCACTTGTCCCGGCCGTCCTCCCAGGTCATCGCGAAGCCGCGATACTGCGTCTCGCCGATTTTGCCCAGGGTCTCGCCGGGCTGGAGATCGCGTTTGGCGACGGCGCCGCATTCGGCGACCGGGCGGTCGACAGGGATCATGTCCGGCTCGCCCCGCAAGACTGCGCGAATGGCAGACAGCGGCGTTTCGAGGCTCGTCAGATGGAACGGGCGGATGAGACTGAAACACGGGCCCGGCCCGACCTTCAGGTCCGCCATGCGCTCGATCGCACGCGGATGGCGCGGCTTTACGATGCAGAAGACGCCCGGCGCCACACCCTTGCCGATGGTGTAGTCGACGCAGCCGGACTTGGAGAGGATGCCGCCGTCTTCCTTCGTCGCCAGCACCTGACCCAGCGAATCGGCGGTCGCCTCCGGTCCGTGCATGCCGGGTACGTCAGGTACGAGGCCGGTGCAGTTGGCGATCGCCGTCATCTCGACCATGGTCTTCGAGCCGTCGATGAATTCCACCAGCATGCGCGCATTCATGTCCCGTTCGCGCGCCTCGTCTTCATACTGCTCAGGCACCGCGTCGTGGCGCAGCGGATTGTTCTTGCCCTTGCCGGCGGCAATCACCTCCATGCCCAACGTCTGAGCAAAGGAGATCAGTTCGAGCGTCGAAGCCGGCTCGTCGCCGGCCGATCCGGTATAGACGACGCCTGCCGCCTTGGCCTTCCGCGCTAAGAGGCGCCCGACGGTGATATCCGCCTCTACGTTCAGCATGACGATATGCTTGCCGTTGCGGATCGCGGCGAGCGCGAGCCGCGTCCCTACTTCCGGACTTCCAGTCGCATCGACGATCACATCGACGCGCCCTGCCGCGCAGAGGCTTTCGATGTCGCCGGTCACTGCGATCCTGCCCCGCTCGATCGCGGCGTCGATCCTGTCCGGTGTCTCGGCGACGATCCCGTGCCCGTCGTCGAACCCGGCTACGGCAATCGCCTCCATTGGACGCTTCGGCGAGTTCGCTGCGATCGCACCGACCCGGCAGCCTACCATCAGGGCCGTTTGGACGACGATATCGGTCCCCATCTGGCCGGCGCCGGCGAGCCCGATCGTGATCGGACCGTTCGCATCGGCATAGGCGGCAAGTTCGGCGGCAAAGCCGACTCGATCGATCATGAACTGCGTCCTTCGGTCTTGAAAATCAGCATTGTCTAGGGTGCCTCCCCGGGCGTTTCGTTCGTGCGCTTCTCGGCGTTCTGATTTTCGTTCGTATCCTGCGTCGGCATCGCTTCCAGCGCGACCCGGTCGCCGCGGCCCGATCCGAAGACTGTGGCGAGGATCAATTTCATATCCTCGCTGAAACTCTGCTCGCGCGCATATGCGCCGTCTATCGCCGCCAAACGCTCGGGCTCCGACATGTCGATCCCGGCCACTTGGGCCCGGCCCGTGATACCAGGGCGCACATCGAAGGCGCCATGGGTCTCGCGCGCCATGATCAGCATTGTCTGCATTGGCAGGCAGGGGCGCGGGCCTACGAGGCTCATCTCACCTTTCAGAACGTTCCAGAGTTGGGGAAGTTCGTCGAGCTTGTAGCGGCGAAGCTTCGCACCGAGCGGCGTGACGAAGGTCGCCGGCGTATCGTGTGATGCTCCGGCAGGTGTCTCCCGCTTCATCGTACGCAGCTTGTAGCAGGTGAAAGGCTTACGGTAACGCCCGATGCGGGTCTGGCGGAACAGGCCGCCGCCCCCGCTCTCCCGCCTGACGAGGAAGACAAGCAGTCCAATCAGCCATCCGGTGAGGAAGAGCCCGGCACCGCTTGCAAGAATATCGAACGCACGTTTCATCATGGGCGTGCTAGCACGGCTTTGCACCGTTTGCATTCGGTTATCCGCCCCGCAAACCCGAGCCGACAGACGAATGTTCGCGGAAGGAGTGCCCGTCTTGAAAATACTCGTCAGCGGCGCATCCGGTTTCGTCGGTCGCCTCCTCGTTCCAGAGCTCGCGCTCGCCGGCCATCAGGTCATCGCGCTCGTGCGCTCGGGAACTTCGTTACCGGGCAAAGTCGCCGCGCCAACCGATCTGGCGACGCTGCCCGCCGACGCCCTCTCGGGCCATGGCCCGTTCGACGCCGCCATCCACCTCGCGGCGCTCAATCCCGATCGAAGCGAACGCACCTCCCGCGACGAGACCGCCCTTCTTCGTGCCAACCGGGACGGAACGGTGGCCCTTGCCAAGGCTGCTGCCACGGCGAAGATCCCGCATTTCGTCTTCCTGAGTACTGCCAATGTCCATGGTCCCGGAAATGCGCCGATCGTCGAGACGAGCCCGCTTCGGCCGACGACGCCCTATGCGCGCTCGAAAGCCGCCGCCGAGCAAGCGCTTGCAGATGTCGCGGCTGCGACCGGGATCCGGCTCACCGTTCTCCGGCCGGCGCCCGTCTATGGACCGGGCGGGCGTGGCATGATCGCCGCCCTGCAGCGCCTTGCCGCAAGCCGCCTCCCCGTCCCGCTGCCTACTGGCCTCGCCCGGCGCAGCTTCGTGTCCCGCGTGTCGCTCGTCCAGGCGATCGTTGCCGTCATCGCGCGCGAAGCCGAAGCCTCCGAGACCTACGGGGTCGCCGACGAAGCGCCCATGACACCGGAAGAGATCATTGCCGGACTGAGGCGTGCGGAAGGCCGCAGACCTGGCATCCTGCCGCTCCCTACCAGCCTCCTGGCGGTTGCGGCAAAACCGCTCGGCGGCGGGCAAACCCTGCAAAATCTCCAAAAAACCTTCGCAATCGACTGGAGCAAGCTGGCCAGCCAGACCACATGGTCCCCTGAGCCCGATACGATCGCGGCGCTCCTCCGCCGCTCTCCGGCCCTGTGAGCTCCACGACTCTTCGTGGCCCTCGTCCTTTCGATCGTCAACGAGAGATGGAGCGACCATGGTCAGGTCCGCCGGAAGCGGCAATTCGGAGCGCCAGCAGCGTCTCCAGCGGGAACTCAGAACCAACCTGAAGCGACGCCGGGAACAGGCAAAAGCGCGGCGAGATCGGGCGACCTTGATGCAGGACGTCGTGCCCGAACCGCAGTCGGGCGAAAAGATCGCAGACAAGGATGAAGACCGTGGTTGATGCCGCGTTCTAGCCCCGCTGCCTTCAGACGGCGCGGATCGCTCGACTTCAAAGCCCCGGTCACCGCGAAGGGTTTCGCGTTTCGCGGCATGGACTTCGTGAAAACCTGGACTTAGAAATGTTCTTAAAAGGGAGTTTTGTATGATCGACTACGGGCGTCATTTTTCGGAAGCGATCGAGGCTCTGCATGCCGAGAAGCGCTACCGGGTGTTCGCCGATCTGGAGCGGATTGCGGGCCGCTTTCCGCAGGCGATCTGGCGGCCGGGAAGCGAGCATGGGGGCGAGGCGCGCGAGATCACCGTCTGGTGCTCGAACGACTATCTCGGCATGGGCCAGCACGAGACCGTCGTCACCGCCATGAAGAACACCGTCTCGGCCATGGGGTCCGGCGCCGGCGGCACGCGTAACATCTCCGGCACCAATCATCCGCTGGTCGAACTCGAGCGCGAACTCGCCGATCTCCACGGCAAGGAAGCCGCCCTCGTCTTCACCTCGGGCTTCGTCTCCAACGAGGCCTCGATCTCGACCATCGCGAAGCTCCTGCCCGGCTGCCTCATCCTGTCGGACGAGCTCAACCATGCCTCGATGATCGAAGGCGTGCGCAAGGCAGGCACGAAGAAGCAGATCTTCCGGCACAACGATGTCGCCCATCTCGAAGAGCTGCTGAAGGCCGCACCGATCGACCAGCCCAAGCTGATCGTCTTTGAGAGCGTCTATTCGATGGACGGCGACATCGCGCCGATCGGCGCGATCTGCGATCTTGCCGAAAAGTACAACGCCATGACCTATATCGACGAGGTCCATGCCGTCGGCATGTATGGGACACGCGGCGGCGGCATCTCCGAACGCGACGGCGAGGCCCACCGGATCGACGTCATCGAGGGCACGCTCGCGAAAGCCTTCGGCACGCTCGGCGGCTACATCACCGGCACCAAGGACGTGATCGACGCGGTCCGCTCCTACGCGCCGGGCTTCATCTTCACCACCGCACTGCCCCCGGCCCTCGCCGCGGCGGCCACCGCCTCGATCCGGCACCTGAAGGAGAGCCAGGTCGAGCGCGACGGCCAGCAGCGCCAGGCGACGCGCACCAAGGACGTTCTCGGCGGTGCCGATCTACCCGTGATGCCATCCGACACCCACATCGTGCCGGTCCTCGTCGGCGACCCGGACCTTTGCAAGCGCGCCTCGGACCATCTCCTCGCCAGGCACGGCATCTACATCCAGCCGATCAACTATCCGACCGTCCCGCGCGGCACCGAGCGCCTCAGGATCACGCCGACCCCGCTCCACGACGACACCCGCATCGAACACCTCAAGGATGCCCTCGTCGAGACCTGGAACGCCATCGGAATTCCGTTCGCTTCCGAACTCGGCGAGACGACCGCGCGCACCGTGGAGGTCACGTCGCTCGTCGTTTCGAAGGCTGGCGGCTAGTCGACTTCTTTCTCGCGACGAGTAAAGCGCCGTGCCAGGAACGGTACCGTCAATGCGATGAACAGGAAGCGGATTACGTGGTGCGAGGCGACATAAGCCGGATCCACGTCGAACTGGAACGCGAGCACCGTCAGCGCTTCGAGCGCGCCGGGCGCATAGGCGAGCGCCACCTTTCCAGCCTCCAGAGGCAGCGTCAGCACCGCGACGAGTCCGGCCAGCGCCGACATCCCGATCCCGATCGCAAAGCACACCACCGAGACCGGCAGCAGCTTCAAAAGTGCCCTCGGCTCGATCCCGTACAGCCGTGAGCCAATCACCGTTCCGAGCAGCACCAGCGACGGCACGGCGATGACGCTGGGCACCGAGACCGAAGACAACTCCGTTCCGTGCAGGACGGCACTGCCGAACAGTGCACCCAGCATCATGCCGCCGGGCAGCCCAATGGCTCGACCGAGAAGCGCGGCCCCGAGACAAACCGCCAATAGTAACCCGTATTCGAAGGCCGAACCGGTCTCTCCCCGTGCGACGGCGATCGCACCATCGCCGCCCTCGATCCAGGCGAGGAACGGCGTCAGCGCCCCGATCAGAAGGAGCAGCCGCGCCGTCTGTACGATGATCATGCTCTGCATGTCGGTGTCGGTGTCCTCCGCAGCCACCACCACGAAGGCGAGCGCGCCGGGCAGGCTCGCGAACAGCGAGGTCTCGTGGTTCCAGCCGAGAAGCCGGTGAAGATAGAGATATGTTCCCATCGTGATCGCCACGACGCCCACCAGCTGGATCGCGAAGGAGAACGGCCAGATCGCCAGCTGACCGATCACATCGGGCGTCACGCCCGAGCCCGCCTGAACGCCAAGAACGAAGAAGGCGAGACGCCGGAGCGACGTCGGCAGCGTCGTATCGAGACCGAAGGCGCTCGCCAGCGCGACCGCCACCATGGGCCCGAGCAGCCAGGCGACAGGCAGATCGAGGAACGCGGCAAACGCACCCCCGCCCCCTGCGACGCCAAGCGTCAGTGCGACCACGCGGATGCGGCGAAAGTCGAGCGTTCTCAAAGCGTTCGGCCGATCCAGCCGGCGATCCGGTCTGCTGCCATCTCCACCTCGTCGAGCCTGCGGTGGAAGCAGGCGCGCAGGAATTGTGTCCCCACCGGCCCGAACGCCGTCCCCGGCGCGAGCCCGACACCGGCCTCGTCGACGATCCGGAAGGCGGCCGCGCGCGTGTCCTCCACTCCGTCGATCGAAAAGAAGGCGTAGAACGCACCCGCCGGCGGCGTCAGTGCGACCCGGTTGGTCGCCAGAAGCCGATCGGCGAAGATGTTGCGCGCCCGATGCGCCCGCGCGATCTGCTCTTCGACGAAGCTCTCGCCCTCCTGAAGTGCTGCGAGTGCAGCGCGCTGCATGAACACCGCGACCCCGGAGGTCGAATACTGGATGAGATTGGCCAGAACCTCGTCGAGTTCCGCCGGAGCCTCGATCCAGCCGACCCGCCAGCCCGTCATCGCCCAGTTCTTGGAGAAGGAGTTGACGAAAAGGATGGTGTCGTCCTCCGCCATCACGTCGTGAAATGACGGCGCCCGCGTACCTGCATAGAAGAATCGGCTGTAGATCTCGTCGGCGATGATCGCCGTGTTCGTCTCCCGCGCGATATGAAGAATTGCCCTCAGTTCGTCTTCGCTCGCCGTCCAGCCGGTCGGGTTGGCCGGTGTGTTGACGAAGATCGCCCGCGTCATGGCGCTCACCGCATCGCGCACCTTGTCGAGATCGAGATGCCAGGCCCCGTCTTCCGGCCTCAGCGCGACCTCTACTGGCTTCGCCCCGATCAGCCCCGCGGCAGCCGCGAAGTTCGGCCAGGCCGGGCCGAAATAGACCACCTCGTCGCCCGCTCCCGCGAGAGCGGCGATCGAAATCTGGATCGCCTGCATCCCCGAACCCGTCACGAAGAACCGATCCGCCGATTGCGGCCGGCCATAGAGTCGTTCGACATAGCCGGCGAGCGCCTGCCGCAACTCGGGCAGGCCGCGCTGATGGGTGTAGAATGTCTCGCCCTTCGCCAGGCTCTCCGAAGCGGCGCGGGCGATGAAGTCCGGCGTCGAAAGATCGCCCTCCCCGGCCCACATGGGCAGCACGCCCTCGCGGCCGAAGGCGTGCTGCATGACCGCGACGATACCGCTCGGCGGCGCGTTGCGGGCTTCGGCGCGAAGGCGGGAAAGATGCAGCATGAGGAGGGGTCCGTCGGTCCGGCGATGCGTTCGATTGCGGAACCTGACGAACCGCGATCCGGCTCCCGCTACCCTGAAGCATCAAACTGTCCAACCCCTCGATGCTTCACACAAACGTAACCGCGGCGACCCGACGACCGCCGCGAGAGAATATCCTTCGAAAGGGATCAAAGAATCAGGCTGAAAGCTTCGCCGCAAGCTGCGCGATCCGCTTGCCCTGAAAGCGCGCGCCTCCGAGTTCGATCTCGGTCGGCTGCCGTGAACCGTCGCCGCCCGCGATCGTCGAGGCGCCATAGGGCGTGCCGCCGATGATCTCGCCGAGTTCGCTCAGCTTGTCGTAGGAATAGGGAAGACCGGCGATGATCATGCCATGGTGCTGCAGCGTCTTCTGGATCGAGATGAGTGTTGTCTCCTGTCCGCCATGCTGCGAAGCCGTCGAGGTGAAGCCGCCGCCGAGCTTGTCGATCAGCTTGCCACCGGCCCAGAGGCCACCCGTCCGATCCCAGAACGCCTGCATCTGCGAGGACATGTTGCCGAAGCGGGTCGGCGCACCGACGATGATCGCGTCGTAGTTCACGAGGTCCTCGACCTCCGCCACCGGATAGGGCGCATCCGTCTTGAAGCCGGCCGCTTCGACCACCTCCTGCGGAGCGGTCTCCGGCACGCGCTTGACGTCCACCTCGGCGCCGCCCTCGCGCGCACCATCGGCGACGGCACCTGCCATCTCTTCGATATGCCCATAACTCGAATAATAAAGCACCAGTACTTTCGCCATGCGGTCCACCTTTTCGGTTGGGATTGAAGTCCCCGGCACCTAGGCGCGGTCTTCGCTCCGAGCGAGGGCCGCAAGCCGCGACGGAACGTTGCGTCTGCGTTGACGCTGCGGTGTCCCGTCGCTGGTTGACCTTCGCGGGGAATTGTCGATCTCCCTGCCCGATCAGAAGAGAAGATGCGAAGGCCCATGACCCAAGAGAAGCCTGCCACCGCCGCCATGCTCGCCATCGGCGACGAGATCCTGTCGGGCCGCACCAAGGACAAGAACATCGGCCACTTCGCAGATACGATGAGCCTCGCCGGGATCGATCTTAAGGAGGTCCGCATCGTGCCCGACGAAGAGCCCGCGATCGTCACCGCTGTGAACGCCCTTCGCGAACGCTACGACATCGTCGTCACCTCCGGCGGCATCGGCCCGACCCACGACGACATCACGGCCGACGCGATCGGCGCTGCTTTCGGGCGTCTGGTCGGCGAGCACCCGGAAGCGGTCGCCCGCCTCGAAGCCTATTACGAAGGCCGCGGCCTTCCCTTCACCCAGGCCCGCCGCCGCATGACGCGGACACCCGAAGGCGCCAGCCTCATCGACAATCCGGTCTCGGTCGCGCCCGGCTTCTCGGTCGAGAACGTCCACGTCCTCGCCGGCGTGCCCCATGTCTTCCAGGCAATGCTCGGCAATCTCGTCGAAACACTGCCAAACGGCATGCCGGTCATGAGCCGCTCGGTGCCCTGCCCCTTGGGCGAAGGCGACATCGGCGGTCCGCTCGCCAAACTCGCCAGGGAACGCGACGGCGTCTCCATCGGCTCCTATCCCCGCTTCGCCGAAGGCCGCTACACCACCGAGATCGTCATCCGGTCACGCGACGAGACGCTGCTCGACGAAGCGGAGGCGGCGGTGAAGGCGTTGATTGGCGAGGTGTCCTGAACGCCCGGGGCGAGAAGCCTCCAGTCCGCTTTCGGATGCTGATCTCAGAGGAGAAACGTCGGTTGCCTTTAGGGAAAGCGGTTTCTTGCTGAAGGCTGACCGAGTGCTTTTTAATGAGCAGGAGAGTTTCAAACGACTGTTCCAGCAGAAGCTATCGCGCCGCTTTCGCCGGTCGGGCTATCCGGCGACATGCTTCTGAAGGAATGGCACCATTCGGTCCATCGCCAAACCCACCGGCTCGTCCTTATCGTAGAGGTCATAGTGCGACCAGCCTTCGAGCGATACGAGCTGACGGTCCCGAGACGCTGTGGCGCGGCCATAGGCCTCCATGCCGTCTCTATAGGCCCCGAAGGCGCCTACTTTCTGTCCGACGACTACCATCATCGGCTGCGTCATGAGCATCTCGATGAAGCCGAAGGCGGTCCAGCCAAGGGTGTTCTGCGCATGGCTGAAGAGCATGCGGGTCGCTCCTCCGGGTTCTTGGCCGCGGGGCGTCTTGTAGTAGTCCGTCGCCTCGGAGACGTCCCGCTCCGTCATGCCGGCCTCGGTCGCCGCCTCTGGACTTGCGGGCAGGAGTTCGTTCACCTGGAGTTCGCCGCCGCGCGCCTCTTTTGTGCGCTGCTCGGCCATGGCTTCTAGCGCGCCGATCGGGTCGTAGTCGCTGAAGCCTTCGCGGAACAAACGGCCGATGTCCACCGGCGTAATGCCGACCACTGCCTTGATCCGCTTCTCGGTCAGCGTCGCATTCAGGATATATCCCCCGCCGCCGCAGATGCCGATCGCCCCAATCCTGTCGGCATCGACGTAAGGCAGCGTGACGGCGTAATCGATAACGTGGCTGACGTCCTCTACTCGCTGGGTCGGGTCCTCGACCCAGCGCGGTTCGCCGCCGGACTCGCCCTGATAGCTAGCGTCGTAGGCGATGACGACGAAACCCTGGTCGGCGAGCCGCCTGCCGTAGACCGCGCTCGATGTCTGCTCCTTGCAGCTGCCGAACGGATGGACGCTGACGATGGTCGGGTACCGCTTCCCGGGATCGAAGCCGGGCGGGGTGAGGATCAGCGCGGCAATCTCCCACGCCATATCGTCGTTGCGAAATCGGATACTTTCCATGAGAACATTCCTTTGAACGAGGGGCGGTGGCGCGTTCCCGGCCGCACCACCGGTCAGGTTGCGGGCGCTCACGCGCCGAGCTTGTCCTTGAAGAATGGCGCGAGTTCACCCACTGCCTCGGCGACCTGTCCCTCGCCGTCGTAGAGCTGCATGTGGTTCGAGCCCTCGACCACGTGGAACCGCTTGTCGGTGCTGGCGGCGCGTTTGAACAGGTCATCGCTCATCCATTTGCTGCCGGCATCCGAACCCGCAATCACCAGCAACGGCTGGGTCAGATAGGCCTCGGCCTTGTGATAGGCATCGTAGGGGATGATCTGCTCAAGGCTGCGCGCCGTCATATAACCGGGTGCGGTGGGCTGTTCGGCACGAGGCGTGTGGTAGTACTCCCACGCCTGACGCAATTCCTCGTTGGGAGCGTCGGCCTCGTTCATCGGCGCCAGCGGGAAGCGGGCCGGTTCGCCGCCCTGCGCATCGGCCGTGCGTGCATCTGCGCCTATTTGGATCACGTCGCGCGCGTCCTTGTCGGCGATCTCGTTCGACCAGCCGTTCCGGAACATCTGGCCAATGTTCACGGCGCTGACCGTGCCGACAGCCTTGATGCGGGGATCGTTGATGGCGGCGTTCGCTGTGTAGCCGGCGCCCGCGCAGATACCCATCGCACCGATGCTATCGGCGTCGATGAAGGGCAGCGTCGTCAGATGGTCGACGACGGCGCTGACATCCTCCGTGCTAATATGCGGGTTCTCAAGCTGGCGCGGTGCACCGCCGCTCTCGCCCTGATAGGAGCGGTCAAAGGCGATTGTGACGAAGCCATGCTCAGCGAGCTTCCTCGCGTAGGTTCCCGCCGTCTGTTCCTTCACGCCGCCGCCGGGATGGGAGACGACGATGGCCGGATATCTCTTCGTTTCGTCGAAGCCCTCCGGCATCTCCATGATCGCTGACATTGTGATCGTGGCGTTGTTGCTGTTGCTGAAAGTGACCTTCGTCATGATCGGATCCTCCATCTCGGTCTCGATGCCGCAACCATTTTGCAGCGATGAAGCAAAGGTAGACGTGAAGAGATCGTTTGATTAGATGGATAATACTGTATGGGCCTATAAGCTGGGTGATGAATGCGACGGGACGACCTAGCCGACCTCGCAGCGGTCGTGGCTGTGGCTAGAGCCGGCAGCTTCACGAAGGCGGCCCGAACGCTTGGCCTGTCGCAGTCGGCGCTCAGCCAGATCGTTTCGCGGGCCGAGGCCAGGTTCGAACTGCGGCTCTTGACCCGAACCACCCGCAGCGTCGCGCCTACCGAAGCTGGCGAACGGCTTATCGCGGCGCTTGGCCCAGTGCTGGACGATCTGGACGCAGTGGTGGCGTCTCTTCGAGACCTGCGCGACAACCCGTCGGGCACGATCCGGGTCACGGCAGTCGAGCATGCCGTCTGGACCATCCTGAGACCCGCGCTTGCCACGATTCTTTCCGATCATCCGAACCTCAACGTTGAAGTAACCCTCGACTACGGCATCGCCGACGTCGTCGCCGATCGCTTCGATGCAGGCATCCGCCTCGGCGGCGAGGTGGAAAAGGACATGGTCGCCGTCCGCGTCGGCCCCGATATCCCCATGGCGATCGTCGGCTCCCCCGCCTACTTCGATCGACATCCGCAGCCGCTCGAGCCCTTTGATCTCCGCCATCATCGCGCGATCAATCTGCGCCTTCCGACCAGCGGCACGGTCAATCCCTGGCGTATGATGGAAAGCGGTCGGGAGAGCCGGGTGCGGGTAGAGGGGCAACTTCAGTTCGGCGCGCTCGCACCCATCGTCGATGCAGCACTCGATGGCCTCGGTCTCGCCTACGTCCCACGCGACATGGTGGACGAACCGCTCCGCACCCGCCGGCTGATCAGCGTCCTCGATTCGTTCACGACAGACCTGCCTGGCTATCACCTTTATTATCCGAGCCGCCGACATGCATCCGCCGGCTTCCGGCTCTTCGTCGAAACGCTGCGCTACCCAAGAAAGGTGAAAAAGTCCGCTTTCAGGACTTCGGCGCAAACTGATTAGTGGGCGCGCTGGGTCGGATGCGGCTACTTCCACTAATCCGGCTTGCCCCGTAGCACCGGAGTGACCTATTCGCTTCTCCGACAATCCCAGCCGGAACCATCGCCATGTCCGCCACCGAAAAATCCTTCCCCGTCTCGTGGGACCAATTCCATCGCGATGCGCGCGCCCTTGCCTGGCGGCTCTCCGGCATCAATGGCGACTGGAAGGCGATCGTCTGCATCACCCGCGGCGGGCTCGTGCCGGCGGCGATCATCGCGCGCGAACTCGGCGTGCGGCTGATCGAGACCGTCTGCGTCGCCTCCTATCACGAGTATTCCGAGCAGGGGCAGCTCAAGGTGCTGAAGGAGGTTTCGGCCGAGCTGACCGCCGACGGCGGCAAGGACGTCCTCATCGTCGACGATCTGACCGACACCGGCAAGACCGCCCGCATTGTGCGCGAAATGCTCCCCGAAGCCCATTTCGCCGCCGTCTACGCCAAGCCCATGGGCCGCCCGCTGGTCGACACCTTCATCACAGAGGTCAGCCAGGACACCTGGATCTACTTTCCCTGGGATCTCGGCCTCACCTTCCAGGCGCCGATCGGCCGCGAAACGCGAGGCTAGACGAAACGCGTCTCCAGCATTGGCGGCATCAGCCGGAAGCGCATCTCGATCGTCAGTGCATCCTCGGTCAGCGTCCGCTCCATCGTCCCGCGGAGCTGGTTCGAGACGAGGATCTTCAGGAGTTCCGAACCGAAGCCCGTCCGATTGTCGGCGTCTGCGTCGGGGGATACGCCATCGAGCGCCGAAAGCCCGCTCTCTTTCCAGGTGAGTGTGAACATCCGCCCGTCGTCCACGGTCTCGCACCGCCATTCGACGACGAGATGCCCGTCGCCGTCTTCTGCCCGCAAAGCGCCGTGCTTGACCGCATTGGTCGTCAGTTCGTGAACGATCATGCTGACGAAGACCGCTTCGTTCGGCGCGATGGCGACTTTCGGTCCCGCCTTTTCGTACTGTCCGGACGCCGAGAACGGCGACAATTCCTTGTCCAGCATGTCGGCGAAGTCGACGCTTCCGCCGGACTGCTGCGCGATCAGTTCCTGCGTCGAGGCGACGGTCGAGATCTTGTCGATGATCTCGAGCTTGAGCGGAATCAGCCCCTCCTCGCGCATCGATAGCGAGATGACGGCCTGGACGATGGAAAAGGCATTGCGCGTGCGATGCTGAAGTTCGCGCGCGACCAACGTGATCTCCTTTTCCGCCGCCTGCCGCTTCGCGACCTCGAAATGCAGCTCGATCTGTTGCGAGACGAGTTCGGCGAGATCCGCGGCTGTCGCGATCTCGCTCTCGGTCCACTCCCGTCTCACATGGTCGATACCGCAGAGCGAACCGATCACCCCCCCTGTCGGCAGGCGGATGGGCGTCCCGATATAGGCGACGATGTCGAGAGCTTCGACCGACGGATTGTCCTTCAGCCGGTCGTTGGAGCGGACATCGGAAACGACCAGTGGCCTGCCGTCGGCGACCACATGCCGGCACAGCGAATGGCTGATGGGTGTCTGCCGATCGGTGGCCAGCGGTTCGGGAAGTCCGACCGCGCTCTTGAACACCTGTCGGGCCGGCTCGACGAACGAGATGTATGCGACCGGCACGCTGAGAAACCGCGCCGCGAGACGCGTGATGCGATCGAATTCCACCTCCGGTTCCAGCCCGAGGACGCTCCAGTCGATCAGCCTGCCACTCCTTCCCTCTGAGCCTCGTCTCTGCTCGGCCCCGCGAGAGGCCCTGCCGTCCCAGTAAAGACGCACCGCAACCATTTGGAAACTTCAAAAACAGTGAGGAGACTAGGCACCGGCCTTGATGGCGGCTTTGCGACCCATCCCGGTCCTGCAAGCTATTCCGCATCTTGCCGGTAAAACCTTCAAGGCGGCCCGGTTGCAACAGCGAAGCGAAGCGCCGCGATTGTCCACAGGGTTTTCTTCAAATGCCGATTACCGTGGAGAGCCGATTTTCGTGAATTGCCCGAATCGCTTGCCTTCCATAGCTTCTGCCTGACGACGCGTCGCTGGAGCCGAAATCGGACCGCCTGAACAAGCGGTGTAAAAGCGCCTCACTCGATGGCCGGCGCCTGATTTCAGACTCGCTTAAGCTTTCTCCATACACTATATATGGTGCTCGCGATCTCGCGATCAGGCAAATCTTGTAGCAGCCGTCGGACCTGACTTATCCGACGGGCTGGCTTCGGGGCTCTTTTCAGCCCGCCTGTAGCGAACCGCGATCACACGAGGAAGACTCTACGGGGACGGGCTGCCATGGGCATGAAGATCGAACGCCGCTACACCAAGGCTGGCGAGAGCGCATACGAAAGCATCGAATTCCGCAAGGCGACGAGCGAGATCAAGAACCCCGACGGGTCGATCGTCTTCCGACTCGCCGATATCGACGTGCCGGCCCAGTTCAGCCAGGTCGCCTCGGATATCCTCGCCCAGAAATATTTCCGGAAGGCCGGCGTCCCGGCCCGCCTGAAGAAGGTCGAGGAGAACGACGTCCCCTCCTTCCTCTGGCGCTCGGTTCCCGACCAGGACGCGCTCGCCTTGCTCCCGGAAGATGAGCGCACCGGCTCCGAGATGGACGCGCGCCAGGTCTTCGATCGCCTCGCCGGCACCTGGACCTACTGGGGCTGGAAGGGCGGCTATTTCGAGAGCGAGGACGACGCCTCGGCCTTCCGCGACGAACTCGCCTACATGCTCGCCACCCAGAAGGTCGCCCCGAACTCTCCGCAATGGTTCAACACCGGCCTCCACTGGGCCTATGGCATCGACGGCCCCGGCCAGGGCCACCACTATGTCGACTTTCAGACCGGCGAGCTCCGCGCCTCGGATTCCGCCTACGAGCACCCGCAGCCCCATGCCTGCTTCATCCAGTCCGTCGGCGACGACCTCGTCAACGAGGGCGGCATCATGGATCTCTGGGTCCGTGAAGCGCGCCTCTTCAAGTACGGCTCCGGCACGGGCTCGAACTTCTCCTTCCTGCGCGGTGAAGGCGAAAAGCTGTCCGGCGGCGGCAAGTCCTCCGGCCTCATGTCCTTCCTGAAGATCGGCGACCGCGCGGCCGGCGCCATCAAGTCGGGCGGCACCACGCGCCGCGCGGCCAAGATGGTGGTCGTCGACATCGATCACCCGGACATCGAGAACTACATCAACTGGAAGGTCCGCGAGGAGGAGAAGGTCGCAGCCCTCGTCACCGGCTCGAAGACCGTCGCCAAGAACCTCAAGCTCATCCTGTCGGCCTGCGTGAACTGCGAGGGCCCGGAAGGCGACTGCTTCGATCCGAACAAGAACCCGGCTCTCAAGCGCGCCGTCAAGGACGCCAAGAAGGCGCAGGTTCCGGAGAATTACGTCAAGCGCGTCATCCAGTTCGCGCGGCAGGGCTTCACCGATATCGAATTCCCCGTCTACGACACCGACTGGGACTCCGAAGCCTATCTCACCGTCTCCGGCCAGAACTCGAACAACTCCGTGTCGCTCACGGACGACTTCCTGCGCGCCGTCGAGAACGACGAGGAATGGAAGCTCATCCGCCGCACCGACGGCAAGGTCCACAAGACCGTGAAGGCGCGCGAGCTCTGGGACCAGATCGGCTATGCCGCCTGGGCCTCGGCCGATCCGGGCCTCCACTTCAACACGACGATGAACGACTGGCACACCTGCCCGGCGGCGGGAAAGATCCGGGCCTCCAATCCGTGCTCGGAATACATGTTCCTCGACGACACGGCCTGTAACCTCGCCTCGCTGAACCTTCTGCAGTTCGTCGATGCCACCAGCGAGGCCAAGCGTTTCGACACCGCCTCGTTCGAGCACGCGACGCGCCTCTGGACCATCGTCCTCGAGATCTCCGTCCTCATGGCGCAGTTCCCGAGCCGCGAGATCGCCCGCCTCTCCTACGACTACCGCACCCTCGGCCTCGGCTTCGCCAATATCGGCGGCCTGCTCATGTCCGGCGGCATCCCCTACGATTCCCGCCATGGCCGCGCGATCTGCGGCGCCATCTCGGCGCTGATGACCGGCATCGCCTACAAGACGTCCGCCGAAATGGCCGGCGAGCTCGGCACCTTCCCGGATTACGAACGCAACGCCGAGCACATGAGCCGCGTCATCCGCAACCACGCCCGCGCGGCTCACGGCATCGCCAACGGCTACGAGAAGCTTGCCGTCGATCCGGTCCCGCTCGACCACGCCTCGCTCGCCGACAAGCGCCTCTCCACTCGCGCCAAGGCGGCCTGGACCGAAGCCGTCGAGCTCGGCGAGAAGTTCGGCTATCGCAACGCCCAGGTCTCGGTCATCGCGCCCACCGGCACGATCGGCCTCGTCATGGATTGCGACACCACCGGCATCGAGCCCGACTTCGCTCTCGTGAAGTTCAAGAAGCTCGCCGGCGGCGGCTACTTCAAGATCATCAACCGCGCCGTACCCGAAGCCCTGCGCACCCTCGGCTATTCCGAGGCGCAAATCGCCGAGATCGAGGCCTATGCAGTCGGCCACGGCAATCTCAACCAGGCCCCGGCGATCAACCCCGGCTCCCTCAAGGCCAAAGGCTTCACGGACGAGCTGATCGGCAAGATCAACGACGCCCTCACCTCGGCCTTCGACATCAAGTTCGTCTTCAACCGCTATACGCTCGGCGATGATTTCATGCGCCAACTCGGCGTTTCGGACGAGCAGCTCGCCGACTTCACCTTCGAGCTCCTGCCGCATCTTGGCTTCTCGAAGAAGGACATCGAGGCCGCCAACATCCATGTCTGCGGCGCGATGACCCTCGAAGGCGCACCGCATCTGAAAGCCGAGCATCTGCCGGTCTTCGACTGCGCCACCCCGTGCGGGCGCATCGGCAAGCGCTATCTCTCCGTCGAGAGCCATATCCGCATGATGGCGGCCGCCCAGCCCTTCATCTCGGGGGCCATCTCCAAGACCATCAACATGCCGAACGAGGCGACGGTCGAGGATTGCAACGCCGCCTACATGCTGTCCTGGAAGCTCGCTCTGAAGGCCAACGCCCTCTATCGCGACGGCTCGAAGCTCTCGCAGCCCCTCAACGCCTCCCTCATTGCGGACGAGGACGACGAGGACGACACGGTCGAGGAGGTCGCGGCGGCTCTTGCCTCCGCCCCGGCAACCGAGCAGGCGACCCAGATCGCCGAGCGCATCGTTGAGCGGGTGGTCGAACGCACCGTCGAAAAGGTGGTCCGGGACCGCGAGAAGCTGCCGAACCGCCGCAAGGGCTACACCCAGAAGGCGATCGTCGGCGGCCACAAGGTCTATCTCAGAACCGGCGAATTCGACGATGGCCGTATCGGCGAGATCTTCATCGACATGCACAAGGAGGGCGCCGCCTTCCGCGCGATGATGAACAACTTCGCCATCGCCATCTCGCTCGGCCTGCAGTTCGGCGTGCCGTTGGAGGAATATGTCGAGGCCTTCACCTTCACCCGGTTCGAGCCGGCTGGCATGGTGCAGGGCAACGAGGCGATCAAGAACGCCACCTCCATCCTCGACTACGTCTTCCGCGAGCTCGCAGTCTCCTATCTCGGCCGGCACGATCTCGCCCACGTCCAACCGGAGGAGTTCTCAGCCTCCACCGTCGGGCGCGGCGTCGAGGGCGACAAGCCGACCCCGCTGCCGATCTCGTCCGGCATGGTGCGTGGCCAGACGTCAAAGTTCCGTCTCGTCTCCTCCAACGAGGCACAAGGATCGCTGAAGGATGGCGGCGCGAAGGATGGCGCTCCCGGCAAGGCAGCCGTCGCACCGACGGCGAAGGCAGCGGGCTCCGAGACCGGCGGTACCGTCGCCCAGATCGGCACCAGGCCCGGCGCGGTCGCAGCGGCGAAGTCCGCCGGCCCCGTCGCCGTCGCCTCGTCCGCGCCGCGGTCGATCGCCTCGCAGGGCAACCAGGCGACCGCCTTCAAGCGCGACTACGAGCAGGCGCCGCTTGCGGAACCTGCTCCGGTCGCCGACGCCTCGCCGGCACAGGGCCTGTTCGACCAGCCGGTCGCCTACCCGGCCTCGGACCGCGACCGCGGCAACCTCGCCCCCGAGCGCGCACCTGAGGCCCGCGACACGAGCGGAGAAACGGCCGCCACCGCCAGCACCGTCGCCCCCGGCGCCAACGCGTCGGCCGGCGAACGCCGCGCCGTCGCGATGATGAAGGGCTATACGGGCGACTCCTGCACCGAATGCGGCAACTACTCGATGGTGCGGAACGGGACGTGCTTGAAGTGCGACACGTGCGGCAGCACAAGTGGGTGCAGCTGAGGTCAAAACAAATTCACGGGCGGAGTCCGCCCGTGAATACTTAGGGGAACAAAATAGAAACTGAAATTTTAGGAACAAGAAAGATGCGTGATAAGAAAAACTACCACGTAGTACCGTCCAGCAAAGGTGGATGGGATGTAAAGCGAGGGGGCTCACAGCGAGCAAGCGGACACTTCGACACGAAGACCCCCGCGATGTCGCGGGCTCGAGAGTTAGCCCAAAAAGCTGGCGTAGAAAGGGTCGAACATAAGCGCGATGGTAAGATCCGAGATTCGGACAGCTACGGAAATGACCCATGTCCACCACGGGATCGCGTTCGGTGACAATTATTCACAGGTCAAAGACAGACCGTCAAAAATAGACGTGTAAGGAAGAGATGTGCACGACATAGAAACAATGCGTCGTGCCGGCGGCAACCGGCACGACGCTCTTATCACAAATCAACCCACCCAGGATCAACTTATGACAAATGTTGTAGCTCTCGACGATTATCGTCGAAAGAACTCTAACGAACGATTACGGAATGGCTTTTCGCCTACTCCTCGCGCAAAATTCACTGTCGCATACCTCCACGTCGGTCGCTCGACCACGGGAGAGCTGATCTCAATGCGCATCTTTAACGACGGGACCGTCCAAGATTTCCTCGTGCCTGGAAGTCGACCGACGCAAATTCACGCTTTCACGTGACTTCGGACAGGTAGTTCGATTCTCCCAAGCAAGTCAATTCATAGAATGTCGACTGGCGGGAGTTTTCCCCGCCTGTTGGCCTCTAACAACACAGAAATCGCTCGAATAGATTTTCGGAAGGTTAACCTATGACGGGAACCCAGGCGACACAGGTCGGCGAAATCGTCCAAGTGACGAAGGCCGCACTGAAATCCACATCCGTTAGGCAGCGCTTTGGCGGAGAAAACTGGCTCCTGAACGGGCCGGGTTCGATATACGGCTCCGATGCGGGTCGAGATTTAATTTTCACTCATTCATCCGCACTTTTTCAGATTTTGAAACGCAAAGCGGAAGAGCGGAAAATGAAACACGAGTTGCATCTGCCGCGATGCGGTGATGAGGCTCGCGAGGCGATCATCAAGCAGCTGAAAGTTGAATTTCCCGGCATCGAGATATCAAACGCAGGAAATTCTCTCACACTCAGTTGGGAGCATCTGCTTCTTTAAGTGAACGGGCCTAACCCTTGAAGCGAAATTGGGGTCAGGCACCCTCTCCCCCCTTGAGGGGGAGAAAGCCATTCCAAGGAATTGGGCCGTGCGCAGCACGGACCAAACCTTGAGAATGGCAAGAGGGGGGTCTGCGATCTCCCCTCCCTACGAAACCCAGCCGAACCCCCGAGAACCCCTCTCTTGCAATTTCTAGCGTTTAGCGCCTGCGGCGCTAAGCCGAAGAAATTGCTTTCTCTCCCTCAAGGGGAGAGAGGGCGCACGTCGCACGTTCTCGGCATCCAAACTCGATTTTCGCTTGCTGCCTCGATCCCGCTTCACGCGCTCCATGCCATCATCTACGATCGCAAGATCGACACTCGGAAGATGGTCCCATGCCGTCCCATCGCGACATCGAGCCGGAGCATCGCGGCTATGCGCGGCGCATGCGCAAGATGCCGACCGATGCGGAGCGCATGCTCTGGCATCGCATCCGGGCGGGCCGCCTGCCGAACCTCAGATTTCGCCGGCAGGTCCCGATGCTGGGCTACATCGCCGATTTCGTCTGCCACGAAGCCCGGCTGATCGTTGAACTCGATGGCTGGCAGCACACCGGCCTTTCCGCCAACGCCGCCCTTGACCGCAAGCGCGACGCCGCCTTCGTCAAAGCCGGCTATTTGACGCTTCGCATCGAAAATGACGACGTGATCGAAGATGTGGACGCAGTAGCGAAAATCATCGCCGCGATCGCTAGAGAGAGGATCGCACAAGGAGCGCCGCGCACCCCTCTCCCCCCTTGAGGGGGAGAAAGTCTTTTCGAAGGCTTAGACCGTGCGAAGCGCGGGCTAAACTTCAGAAAAGACAAGAGGGGGGTCCGCGATCTCTCCTCACCACCGAAACCAAGCGGACCCCCGCAAACCCCTCTCTTGCGATTTCTAACGTTTAGCGCCGGTGGCGCTAAGCCGAAGAAATCGCTTTCTCTCCCTCAAGGGGAGAGAGGGAACTTGCAGCACTGCCTCGGCAAGATGCCGAAGAGGGACGATCGCTGTCTCCTCCTTCATCATCCCGGCCTCCGAGCGCGCATGGCGCCCATTCCTGAGGCCCCGCATCCCCACGGTGGGTGGCGATGCCACGATCATCTGTGCCGAAAGCGAAGAGGAATGGATCCCGGGTCAAGCCCGGGATGACGACCGTCTCTAAGCCTTACGCCACAGCAAAGCCGTCGCGACCCAATAGAAATCTTATCCCCACCCGCCAAACCCCCGCGCATACTCACCCTCGCCAATCGCTTCCGAGGGGCACGGGTGATCGCCGGGATCGCTCTCGAAGCGGTTGGTGCGGTGTCTGCGGCATCGTCCCTTCCGGAGGGGCGCGCGTTCCGGACGTCTCGCGGCCCCGTTGGCTCCTCGTTCACTATGGGACGGGCGTGGATCGGTCCACTTGAACCCTTTTCACAAGGGTGAAACGCCAACAGCCGCCGATCGTCGGACCATCAGGTCTGCGGCAAGCCTGCCGTCCGCCTTCGCACCCGACGACCGGTGCGAACCGCCGACGGACCGGGCTTTACCGCAGAACCGGGACCGGCGAACGGCGCAGCGAGTGCGACAAATCCCGCGCGGAGCGCCGGAGGCGAGCCGATTATCAGGAAACTGCCTGGAGGGCCCGCCTCCGGCGCTTCGCCGCCCTTTTCGACAGGGGCGGACGGGAATGCGACATCGCCAACGCCTCGGCTCGAAACGAGCGCGGGAACGCCTCCGCACGCCCTTTTTCGATCGTTCGCAAAAGCTGCAAG
Source organism: Fulvimarina pelagi HTCC2506 (assembly GCF_000153705.1). GTDB lineage: Bacteria > Pseudomonadota > Alphaproteobacteria > Rhizobiales > Rhizobiaceae > Fulvimarina > Fulvimarina pelagi. The sequence goes on along the minus strand of NZ_DS022272.1, from coordinate 1,070,266 downwards.
GCGCTGCCGGTGCGCACCGGACATGAGTGTCGGACCCGGGCTCGAATCTGGCCCCCTCTCGCAGGCAACCATTGCCGAGCCATTTGTCCTCGTCGCGGATCACCCTTATCTGGGCACGCAGATCAGCAAGCGACGAGGCCGTAACGCCATGAGAACCGGTTCCGAACGATCATCGGAAGATCTCGATACGCGCCGCAAGAAGGCGCTGTTCCGCTCCTGGCACCGCGGTACGCGGGAGATGGATCTCGTCTTCGGTCGCTTCGCCGATGCCGAGATCGCGACCCTCTCGGACGAGGACATGGATCATTACGAGGCGCTGATGCTCGCGCCCGATCCGGAAATCTTCAAATGGGTTTCGGGCGAAAAAGCCGTCCCCGGCAATTACGACACGCCGGTGTTTCGCCGCATCAAGGAATTCTACACGCGGTTCGACGTCGAGAACCTGTCGCTTGCAGAAAAGGGAGCATGACGCTCGGGCGGGAGACTGCCCGGCAGCAATGACGCACCGCACGGCATCCGCCCTTGAACCGCGCGGCGCAAAGGGCCATTGAAGCGGCACGCAAAGATATTCCCCTTTCGATCCGCGACGAAGACGCCAGCCGATGAACCTTCCCGAACCCTTGAAGCGCGCCCTGAAAAAGGGGGGCGGGCTCGAAATCGGCAATGTGCTCGACGGCACCGAAGCCTTTCTGCTCGCCGAAATCGCACGCGATCGTGGGGGCAAGAAGCCGATCGTCTTCGTGATGCGCGACGGCACGCGCATGAGCGAGTTGGAGGACGCGCTGCGCTTCGTGCAGCCGGAACTTCCCGTCCTGACCCTGCCGGCCTGGGACTGCCTGCCCTACGACCGCGTCGGCCCCTCAGGCGAAGCCGCCGCGCGCCGCTTGTCGGCGATGGCCTCGCTCAACGCGCTGCGGCAGAACCCGCACCGGGCGGTCATCCTCACGACGGCGAACGCACTACTCCAGAAGATGCCGCCCGCCGACGTTCTGGCCCGCGAGGCGATCAAGGCGGAAGCCGGCGGTTCGGCGCGGATGGACGACATCGTCGAGGCCCTATCGCGCGGCGGGTTCGAGCGGGTGGCGACGGTGCGCGAACGCGGTGAATTCGCGGTGCGCGGCGGCATCCTCGATCTCTTCGCGCCGGGCTCCGAAGAGCCCGTGCGCCTCGATTTCTTCGGCGACACGCTGGAAACGATTCGCGCCTTCGATCCGGCGAGCCAGCGAACGACCGAGCAGAGAAAGAGCTTCGAACTCGCGCCCGTCTCGGAAGTGTCGCTGACGAAAGAAACGATCAGCCGGTTCCGGTCGAACTATGTGAAGCGCTTCGGCGCTGCCCAACCGGGCGATGCGCTCTATGCGTCGATCTCCGAAGGCAAGCGCTTCGCCGGCATGGAGCACTGGCTCCCGTTCTTCTACGAGAGCGTCGATACGCTGTTCGACTACTGCGACGGCTTCCCGATCGTCCTCGACCATTTGACGATGGAAAGCGTCGCCGAACGGCGCGCGGTAATCGAGGACCATTACGAGGCGCGGAAGCGGACCAGCGGCGAGAACGCCGCGAAGAGCGCCGAGGGTGTAGTCTACAACCCGGTCGAGCCGGCAGAGCTTTACCTGACCAACGACGAGCTGAACGGCGCACTGGCGATCGCCGATCCGATCCGCTTCTCGGCCTACGGCTCGGCCGAGACGGGCACGCGGGAAGTCTTCAATCTCGACGTCTCGCGCGGCCGCAACTTCTCCGCAGAGCGACAGGCGGAGAACACCAACGTCTTCCAGGCGGCGGTCGATCACATCTCGAACGAACGGGCGAACGGCAAGCGCGTCGTGCTCGCGGCATGGACGGAAGGCTCGCGTGATCGGCTGACCCAGGTGCTCGAAGAGCACGGGCTCGGCCAGATCAAGCCGGTGCAGAACCTGAAACAGGTCCGCGAGGCCCCGAAGAATTTCGTCGTGACCGCGATCCTCGGCATCGAAGCCGGGTTCAAGACGCCGGACATTGTGGTGGTCGGCGAGCAGGACATCCTCGGCGACCGGTTGGTGCGCCGCTCCAAGCGGAAGCGGCGCGGTTCGGACTTCATCTCGGAGGTCTCGGGGCTCGACGAAGGCGATATCGTGGTTCACGTGGATCATGGCATCGGGCGCTTCGTCGGCCTGAAACAGATCGAGGCGGCGGGCGCGCCGCACGACTGCCTGGAACTTCGCTATGCCGGCGACGACCGGCTGTTCCTGCCCGTCGAGAACATCGAGCTTCTCTCGCGCTATGGCGGCGAAGGCACCGAGGCGACCCTCGACCGGCTGGGCGGCGGAGCTTGGCAAGCGCGCAAGGCGAAGCTGAAGAAGCGCCTTCTCGACATGGCGGACGGGCTAATTCGCGTCGCGGCCGAACGCGCGATGCGCGGCGCGCCGCAGCTGAACCCGCCCGAGGGATTGTTCGACGAATTTGCAGCGCGCTTCCCCTATGAGGAGACCGACGATCAGGCCAACGCCATCGATGCGGTGGTGGACGATCTTGCCGCCGGCAGGCCGATGGACCGGCTGATCTGCGGTGACGTCGGCTTCGGCAAGACCGAGGTCGCCCTGCGTGCAGCCTTCGTCGCGGCAATGAATGGCTTGCAGGTTGCGATCGTGGTGCCGACGACGCTGCTCGCCCGTCAGCACTTCAAGACCTTCGCCGAGCGCTTCCGCGGCCTGCCGCTCAACGTCGCCCAGGCCTCGCGCCTTGTTTCTGGCAAAGAGCTGGCAGCGACGAAGAAAGGTGTGAAGGACGGCACCGTCGACATTGTGGTCGGCACCCACGCGCTTCTCGGCAAGGGCGTCGAGTTCAAGAGCCTCGGCCTTCTCATCATCGACGAGGAGCAGCATTTCGGCGTCAAGCACAAGGAACGGCTGAAGGAGTTGAAGTCGGACGTCCACGTGCTCACGTTGTCGGCTACTCCGATCCCGCGGACCTTGCAGTTGGCCCTCACCGGCGTGCGCGAACTTTCGCTCATCACCACGCCGCCAGTGGATCGCATGGCCGTGCGAACCTTCATCGCGCCCTTCGATCCACTGGTGGTGCGCGAGACGCTGCTGCGCGAACGCTATCGCGGCGGTCAGAGCTTCTATGTCTGCCCGCGTGTCTCGGACATTGCCGGGGTGAAGGAATTCCTCGACGATCAGGTGCCCGAGCTGAAGGTCGCCGTTGCCCACGGTCAGATGGCGGCGAGCGAACTCGACGACATCATGAACGCATTCTACGAGGGCCAGTACGACGTGCTGCTCTCGACGACCATCGTCGAATCCGGCCTCGACGTGCCGACGGCGAACACGATGATCGTCCACCGCGCGGACATGTTCGGCCTGTCGCAGCTCTATCAAATCCGGGGCCGCGTGGGTCGCTCGAAACAGCGCGCCTACGCCCTGATGACGATCCCGGCGAACAAGACGCCGACCAAGGGTGCGGATCGGCGGCTCAAGGTGCTTCAGTCGCTCGACACCCTCGGCGCGGGCTTCCAGCTCGCGACCCACGATCTCGATCAGCGCGGCGCCGGCAATCTTCTCGGCGACGAGCAGTCCGGTCATGTAAAGGAGGTCGGCTACGAGCTCTATCAGCAAATGCTGGAAGAGGCGGTCGCCGAAATGAAGGGCGCAGAGCCGGAGACGGCGGGCCAGTGGTCGCCGCAGATCGCCATCGGCACGGCGGTGATGATCCCGGAAAGCTACGTTCCCGATCTCCAGTTGCGCATGACGCTCTATCGCCGTCTTGCCGAACTCACCGAAATCCGCGAGATCGACGCCTTCGGAGCCGAGCTCATCGACCGGTTCGGGCCAATGCCGGACGAAGTCGAGCATCTCCTCAAGGTGATGGTCATCAAGGCGATGTGCCGGAAGGCGAATATCGAGAAGCTCGATGCGGGTCCGAAGGGGCTCGTCGTGCAGTTCCGCGAAAAGACCTTCGCCAATCCGGCGGCGCTCATCCGTTATATCTCCGAGCAGGGGTCGAGCGCGAAGATCCGGCCCGATCAATCCATCGTGCTCATCCGCGACTGGCCGACGCCTCAGAAGCGACTGAATGGAACCGCCACGATCGCCAGCCAGTTGGCGAAGATGGTGGACGAGGGCCAGAAGCAGGCGGCGTAATCAACGGGCTGAGTCGATCCTGACACGTTCAGACACGCCTCAGCTTCGGTCGATTAGACCGGCCCCAAACGCGCGTCTTACGGCGAAGAGGAAGAAGCGATGCGAATGAAAACGGTACTGGCGATCTCGACTGTCTCGATCGGTTTGGCAGCAACGCAAGCGCCAGCCCAGACAACGAACGCGCCGGCTGCTGCCGCACCGGCCGCCGAGGCGATGACAGCCGCCACACCGTTGACGCCCGCAATCCTTACCGAGCGACTCAACGCCTCCGACATCTGCACACCGCTGACACTCAACATCAACGACATTACCAGCCTCTTCGGCGTGGCGATCCCGAGCATTCTGCCGATCGATCCCAATCTTCGCTGGGATCAGAACGCACACAGCGTCGAGAACTTCGTCGCGAACGAAGGCTCGTTTGAAGCGACGATTAATATTGGGTGCCAGCCCTCGTCCAACGGCGTGATCCTCGAATTCCTGGGCCTCACCGCCGACAAGCTGCGGCTTCCAGGCCGTGCGCTCTGCGCCGGGGCGTTCGGCGAAACCGGCGAACTGGTCGGCAACGACTGCACGATCGAAGGCCGTATCGTACCATACGTGGCCAAGACCATCGATCTGGAAGGGCGCGTCGAACGCGGGCTGACGACCGAAATCCCTGCGGCGGGCGAGACGCCTCAGTAAAGGCCCTGCGAGTATATCTCAGTCGGAGACCAAGGGAACAAAGCTTACCATTGCAAGGCTTTCCTTCTCGATCCCCGAAACGCTCCGGGTGAGGCGCAGGAGATGCTGACCCATCAGGATCGAGCCGACGGGAATCAACAGCCGTCCACCTTCGGCAAGCTGACTGGTAAGCGCATCCGGGACCTCTCCGGCCGCTGCAGCGACAAGAATGACATCGTAGGGCGCGTGCTCCTGCCATCCCGCGCTGCCGTCCCCGACGCATGTCGTGATATCGAGACCGAGATCGTCGAAACGGTGTCGAGCCCGGAACGCGAGGTCCGCGTCCCGTTCGATCGAGAAGACCTTCGTCCCCATTTCTGCGGCAACGGCTGCGGCATAGCCCGAGCCGGTACCGACATCGAGCACGCGCTGACCGGACTTCAAATTGGCGGCTTGCAACATGACCGCGACCATGTAGGGCTGCGAAATCGTCTGACCGTTGCCGATGGCGAGCGGCTGGTCTTCGTAAGCGAGATCGCGGAGCGCTGCCGGAACGAAGCACTCGCGCGGGACTTTGCCAAGGGCATCGAGCACCGCCTCATCGCGGATCGCGCGGGCAGCGAGCTGGGTCTCGACCATCGCCCGGCGTTTTGATTCCATTCTCGCTTGATCGGTAGGCGGCATCGAAATGATCCTGTCGCTTCTCCCTTTCGAACCAGCCACTCGACCTACCTGGCGTTTCTTGTCAGAATCGTCGAATTTGCGTCTCTCAGCACTTCCATCATTGACTTAGCGGCGGAAGCGACAGGTTTGTCAGATGTACACTGATCATCGGTTGGAGGAAGCAGAAAAATGAACACGCGCGATACCAAGACTCTCACACATCAGGCCGCGCTCGCCATGCTGAAGGCGGGAATCGAGAAGGCCGACGAGATCGGTCAGCCGCAATGCATCGTCGTGGTGGACGCTTCCGGCGAGACGATCGCCGAGGTGCGTATGACCGGTGCGAAGTTCCTGAGCCGGAAGAGCGCGCTAACCAAAGCTCGGACCGCCGCCTCGAACCGCGCGCCCTCCGGCAATGTGCCGGATCATATGCGCCCCCATCTGGAGCTCGCGACCCAGCTCGGCGTCACCGGCCTTCCAGGCGGCCTGCCGATCGCATTCGGCGGCGACGTCATCGGCGGCATCGGTGTCGGTTCGGGTACCGGTGAACAGGATCTGCAGGTCGGCCGGGCGGGTCTCGCGGCGATCGGTGCGGACGAGTTCTGAGCGACGTCGACCGCGTTCCGAACATCCCAATTTTCTCAGAAAATGGTCGGAGCGAGAGGATTCGAACCTCCGACCCCTTGGACCCCATCCAAGTGCGCTACCAGACTGCGCTACGCTCCGTCGCGGCGACAGGTAATCCGTTGTGCGCTCAGACGCAAGTACGCATTGGCGTTTGACACTCACTGCGCCTGTTTGGTTTCGAACGCTATAAAAGTTCGTCGACGACAACGCCATCCCGCGGCCACGCCACAGGGAAAGCGCCTGCTCACCGCCAGGTTTCTTTAAGCCGGATCAGCTGGCGAAGAAGTCAACTGGAGATGCGATCGATGTCGGCGCCGCAGGCAGTCAACTTTTCTTCCAGACGTTCGAAGCCGCGGTCGAGATGATAAACCCGATGCACTTCAGTCTCGCCTTCGGCTACGAGGCCCGCGATGACGAGTGAAACGGAGGCGCGCAGGTCCGTGGCCATCACTGGCGCCCCTTTCAATACCGGCACGCCCTCGACCTTCGCCGTCTGGCCTGACAGAGAGATTTTTGCGCCGAGCCGCGCGAGCTCCTGCACATGCATGAACCGGTTCTCAAAGATCGTTTCCGTGATGTGCGAGGTGCCATTGGCGCGCGTCATCAATCCCATGAACTGGGCCTGCAGATCGGTTGGAAAGCCGGGAAACGGGTCGGTGACGACGTCGACAGGCTGAATGCCGCCGCCATTGCGCGTCACATGGATACCCTCTGGTGTATCCCGGATGCTCGCACCGGCATCTTTGAGAGCGCCAAGCGCGGTATCGAGCAGAGCTGAGCGCGTGTTCGTCAGCGTCACTGCGCCACCGGCCATTGCAACAGCCATCGCATAGGTACCGGTCTCGATCCGATCAGGCAGCACGGCGTGCCGGGCGCCGGACAACTGGGAGACGCCTGTGATTGTGATAGTCGCCGTGCCTGCTCCCTCGATACGCGCGCCCATGGCGTTGAGGCAATTCGCGAGATCAACGACTTCCGGTTCGCGAGCAGCATTCTCCAGTACCGTTTCGCCCTTTGCGAGGCTCGCCGCCATCATGAGGACGTGGGTCGCTCCGACCGAGACCTTGGGGAAAACGAACCGGTCGCCGACGAGGCCACCCTTGGCGTCAGCGATCGCATAGCCGCCTTCGATTTCGATAGTCGCGCCGAGCTTGCGCAGGCCGTCGATGAAGAGGTCGACAGGGCGCGTCCCGATGGCGCAGCCTCCTGGGAGCGAGACCTTCGCGCGTCCCATTCGGGCAAGGAGCGGTCCAATCACCCAAAAGCTCGCACGCATCTTCGAAACCAACTCGTAGGGTGCGACGGTGTCGACGATATTGCGGGCGCTGAAATGGATTGTCCGCCCGCTCGCCGTGCTCTGCCCGGCGCGTTTGCCGGCGACCGTGTAGTCGACGCCATGATTGGTGAGGATGCGGATCAATTGCTCGACATCGGCTAGATGCGGCACGTTCTCAAGCGTCAGTTGATCATCAGTGAGCAGCGAGGAGATCATCAGCGGAAGCGCCGCGTTCTTGGCGCCAGAGATCGGAATCGTCCCGTTGAGCGGATTTCCGCCGCGTATGCGAATTCGGTCCATGTGTCGGTTCTGCCCACTGATGTCGATGAATGATCAAATCCAGCGGTTCCTACACCAGCACCGATGCGATCACAAACATTCGATCAAGTCATGGTTTCAAGGGCGAACCATGATGGTGAGGCTGAATATGACGAAGCCGACGAGCGCAATCTTCCAGAAGTCGCCGCGGCGTTTCAATCCCGGCAACCCGAGCGGGCGGATCAGCTGTATACCCATCAAGATAATGAAGAGGATCGAGAAGACCTTGCTCACTTTGGGAACCTCAGCGCGGTGCGAGACCGCTCTTCTCGAGGGCCTCTCCAACGAGGTAAAGCGATCCGCAAATTAGGAAGCGCGGAGCCGGCTGGACCGCCCAGTGCGCCGAGACGAGCCGGATTGCAGCCTCGATGCTATCTGCGGCCTCCGCGTCAAGCCCGGTGTCGAGAGCGAAGTCGACGAGTTCGTTCGGATCGATCCCGGCATCAGTTGAGTTGAGCGGAACGGTGATGACCCGGCGGGCTATGCCATGAAAGGCTTCGAAAAAGCCGGTCGGATCCTTGGTGTTCAGCATGCCGCAGATGAGGAAGAGCGGCCGCGAGACTTTGTCCTCGAGATCCGCAAAGACTTCAGCAATCGCCACCCCGGCCCCCGGATTGTGGCCGCCGTCGAGCCAGAGCTCGCCACCTTCTACGACAGCCTCGTAGAGTGGACCGGTCGTGATCTTGTGCAGGCGTCCCGGCCATTCGACCTTGGTCATGCCAGCTTCGATGGCGCGTTCTTTTGGCTTGAAGCCGCCCTTTCGTAGCGCCGCAATCGCAGTCGCCGCGTTCGCGATCTGGTGGCGGCCATAGAGGCGCGGGAGCGGCAGGTCGAGGAGGCCATCGTCGTCCTGATAGACAAGGCGTCCGTGCTCTTCGAATGCGAAGAAGTCCTGGCCGTAGCGGGCGATCGGCGCACTTTTACGCGCGGCGATCTTCGTGATGACGTCAACGGCGATCGACTCGGGCTGCGGACCGACGACAAGCGGAACCCCAGGTTTGATGATGCCAGCCTTCTCGGCTGCAATCAGCTCTACGCTGTCGCCGAGATAGGATTGGTGATCAAGAGAGACCGGCGTTATCACGCTGACTGACGGACTTTCCAGAATGTTCGTTGCATCGAAACGGCCTCCGAGACCGACTTCGACGACGGCCGCGTCAGCCGGATGCTCGGAAAACAGGAGGAAGGTGACGGCCGTAAGGATCTCGAACACCGTAATCGGCATGTCGCCGACGGCTTGGCCGGCGCGAGCGACCGCTTCGGCAAGCACGTCGTCCGGCACGAGTCGCCCAGGCTCGCCTTTCTGGCCAAGCCGATAACGCTCGTGCCAAGAGACAAGATGCGGCGAGGTATGGACGTGAACGCTTTTTTCGTCCGCCTCCAAAATCGCGCGGCAGAAGGCTGAAGTAGAGCCTTTGCCGTTCGTTCCGGCGATGTGGATGGTCGGAGGCAGATTGAGATGCGGGTTGCCGAGAGAAGCAGCGAGTGCCCTGACGCGATCGAGGGACAGGTCGTACCCCCTCGGAAGTCGAGCCAGCAGCGCCTCGATCTCCGCATGGGCCAATGAGGTCATGGTCATTTCGTTGCCCTACGACGGGCCCCGACGAAATGCAAAGAAATCGCCGCGCCCGCATCAGTCAAGCAAACGGGCCGATCGATCGCCTGTCTCGTACGGGATCGGTGAATGACGACGGGAGAGACCAAGTCAGGCCGCATCGGATGCGGTCGGCCCAGGCGAATCCGCAGAAGCCGTCTCGCTTTGAAGTGAACGGCCTGAACCGTTCAACGCGCGAGCCTGACTTTTCACAGAGGCCGGCTTCTTCAACCAGACCTTGAGGAGTGACGAAATTGTCGGCTTCAACTCATGGCGATGAACGACCATGTCGACCATGCCGTGCTCAAGAAGGTATTCGGCGCGCTGGAATCCGTCCGGAAGCTTTTCGCGGATGGTCTGTTCGATGACGCGTGCGCCTGCGAAGCCAATGACGGCACCTGGCTCGGCGATGTGGACATCGCCCAGCATGGCGTAAGAGGCCGAAACGCCACCCGCAGTCGGGTTCGTGAGGACCACGACATAGGGAAGCCCAGCTTCCTTTAGCATTTCGAGGGCAGCCGTCGTCCGCGGCAATTGCATGAGTGAAAGAATTCCCTCCTGCATGCGAGCGCCACCGGACGCGGAGAAGAGGACCATGGGCTTTCGTTCGGCGAGCGCCGTCTCGAATCCCCTGATGATCGCCTCACCCGCCGCCATGCCGAGCGAGCCGCCCATGAAGGCGAAATCCTGCACGGTCGCGACGATGGGAAGATCCTCGATGTCGCCGCGAGCGACGACAACGGCATCCTCCATCGAAGTCTTCGATCGGTACTCCTTCAGACGCTCCGTGTAGCGTTTTGAGTCTCGGAACTTCAGCGGATCAGTCGCGACTTCCGGAAGATCGACCGTCTCGTAGAGGCCTTCGTCGAAAAAAGCCTTGAGCCGGTCATAAGCCCGGATCTTCATGTGGAAGCCAGAGGATGGAACGACCCATTGATTGGCCTCGAGATCCTTGTGGAAGACCATTTCGCCGGTCTCGGGACATTTGATCCAGAGATTGTCCGGCACGGTTCGCGGCCCGAGCAGGCTCGAGAACTTCGGGCGAACGTAGTTGGTGATCCAGTTCATAGCTTAAGCTTTGAGCTCGTTTCTGATGGTCCGCAGCAGGATGTGGGCCAGATGGCGCGACTTCTCAAGCTTTGAGGCCGCGCACGCCGCCCGCAAGCTCGCGGACGACGCCGGCAGCAGCCTCGACGGTCGTACCGCTTGCGGCGCCGTTTTCTAGAGAAGTTTCGATGGCCGAGACGATCGCCGAGCCGACGACGACGCCGTTCGCGCCCTTGCCGATCTCGGCCGCCTGTTCCGCAGTTCTGACGCCAAAGCCGACGCACACCGGCAGATCGGTGTGGTTTTTGATGCGCCCGACCGCCGCCGCGACCTTGTTCGCGTCGGGTGCCGCGGCGCCGGTGATGCCGGTGATCGAGACGTAGTAGACAAATCCGGAGGTGTTCTTGAGTACCGCGGGTAAACGCTTGTCGTCGGTGGTCGGGGTCGCGAGCCTGATGAAGTTCAACCCGGCGGCCAACGCGGGCAGGCAGAGTTCGCCGTCCATCTCGGGGGGCAAATCGACGACGATCAGTCCGTCGACGCCGGCTTCGAGTGCGGCGGGAATGAAGCGTTCGACACCGTAGATGTAGATCGGGTTGAAATAGCCCATCAGGATAACCGGCGTTTCAGTGTCCGTCTCGCGGAACGCCTTTACGATATCGATTGTCTTCTGAAGGCTCGCCCCACCCTTGAGTGCCCGAAGTCCAGCTTTCTGGATCGCGGGTCCGTCAGCCATCGGATCAGAGAACGGCATACCGAGCTCGATGATGTCGGCACCAGCCTCGGGAAGCGCCTTCATGATTCCGAGCGAAGTCTCGTGATCGGGATCGCCGCCCATGATGAAGCTAACCAGCGCAGGACGGCCCTCGTCCCTCAGTCTGGCGAAACGGTCCTCGATGCGTGTCGTCATGATGCGCTTTCGGCAAAGTCTGGGCGTCGTTCCGTGGGACGATCGCGCAAGCGGCGCATCCACGGCCTGGTTCGAATTCGCGCATCCATACGCGATCGAACCCGCCGCTGCCAAGCGGTCATCAAGCTTTGAAACCGCGCCTCTGCCGATCAGCCTCCGGTGCAGGTCTCGTCGATCCAATCGCGGGTTGCCTGATCGACGAACGGAACCGCAAAGCCGAAAATTGCCGGCGTCTCGTAGGGGTGATGCTCACGAATGAGCTTGGCGATCCTATCGAAGAGATCAGCCCTTGTCTTGACGATCAACGGTGTCTCGTCGCCGCGATGTTGCTTGTCGTCGTACCAGTAACGGCTATCGATCTCCCGGCCAATCTGACAGCAGGCCGATAGCTTCTCATCGAGGAGAATATGCGCGAGTTGGCGCGCATCCTCAAGCGTCGGGCAGGTGGTCTGGATTTCGATGATGTCGGTCATGGAGGCCGCTCCCCAGGCTATTCATCGGATGAAGTCAGACAAATGGGTTTGTCGCCGCCCGCGACGAGAGCTGACTATCTTCCAAACGCTCCGAGTCGACGTGGCTCTACATCTCCACCCCGAGATGCTTCGCCGCCGTGTGCACGTCCTTGTCGCCGCGGCCGCAGAGGTTCATCAGAATGATCTGATCTTTCCCCATCTTCGGCGCGCGCTTGACCACTTCGGCCAACGCATGGGCGGGCTCTAGCGCCGGGATGATGCCTTCGGTGCGGGTCAGGAGCTGGAAGGCTTCGAGCGCTTCGGTGTCCATGATCGGAACATATTCAACCCTCCCAGACTCCTTCAGCCAGGAGTGTTCCGGCCCGATACCGGGATAGTCGAGACCGGCCGAGATCGAATGACCTTCCTTGATTTGGCCGTCCGAGTTCTGCAGGAGATAGGTGCGGTTGCCGTGTAGGACGCCCGGCGAGCCTGCGGTCAACGAAGCGCAGTGTTCCTCGCCGTCGAGCCCCTTGCCGCCAGCTTCGACGCCGACGATCGAAACCTCCCTGTCGTCGAGGAAAGGGTGAAAGAGACCGATCGCGTTCGAACCGCCGCCCACGGCGGCGACCAGCATGTCCGGCAGACGGCCTTCAGCAGCCTGCATCTGCTCCTTGGCTTCCTTGCCTATGACCGACTGTAACTCGCGAACGAGTTCCGGATAGGGATGCGGGCCTGCGGCCGTGCCGATCAGGTAATAAGTGGAATCGACATTGGTCACCCAGTCGCGCAACGCCTCGTTCATGGCGTCCTTCAAAGTGCCGTGGCCGGCAGTGACCGGGATGACTTCCGCGCCGAGCAGCTTCATGCGGAAGACGTTCGGTGCCTGCCGCTCGACGTCCGTCGCGCCCATATAGACGACACATGGCAAGCCGAAACGTGCACAGACGGTGGCCGTCGCAACGCCGTGCTGGCCAGCGCCGGTTTCAGCGATGATCCGCGTCTTGCTCATCTTGCGGGCGAGTAGGATCTGGCCAAGGCAGTTGTTGATCTTGTGCGAGCCGGTGTGATTCAGCTCGTCGCGCTTGAAGTAGACCTTCGCGCCGCCGAGCTTTTCGGTGAGGCGCTCTGCGAAATAGAGCGGCGACGGGCGGCCTGTATAGGTAGCATTGAGCCCATCGAGTTCGCGCTTGAACTCCGGATCGGCCTTCGCTGCGTTCCAGTGGTCCTGCAGATCGAGGATCAACGGCATCAGGGTTTCGGCGACGAAGCGGCCGCCGAATATACCGAACCGTCCCTCTTCATCCGGTCCCGCTCGGAAGGAATTTGGCGTCAACGGCTGGTTCATCGTCACAAATCTCCCTGCAACTCGTCTTCTCCGATCCGATCGAGCGCGTCGAAGAATCGCTGAAGGCGGCCGACATCCTTGATCCCCGGCGCACTTTCCACGCCCGAAGATATGTCGAGACCCGAAGGGCGCGCAATGCGAACCGCGTCCTCAACATTATCGGCGTCGAGGCCGCCGGAGAGCATGAAGGGGACAGTTCGGTCAAGCGCGGCCAGTAGCCGCCAGTCGAAAGAGACGCCGTTGCCGCCCGGAAGGTTCGATCCCTTCGGCCGCTTGGAATCAAGGAGGATGCGGTCGGCGATCCCGAGATAGGGCGCGATCCGGTCCAGATCGTCGACATCTGCGACAGGAAGCGCTTTCATGACGGACAGACCGGTCGCGCTCTTGATCGCCAGCACACGTTCCGGACTCTCGCGGCCATGCAACTGCAGCCAGTCTGGCGCGACCTCGGTGACCAGACGATCAATCTCACCATCCTCGGGATCGACGGTGACGACGACGGTCTTTGCCCTGCCGTCGACGTGACGTGCCAGCTCGGCCATCTGTTCGATTTCGACATGACGCGGGCTCTTTTCGAAGGACACGAAACCGATATGGCTCGCGCCGCGGGCAATCGAGACATCGACCGTTTCGCGCGTCGAGAGGCCGCAGATCTTGATGTCGAGTTCTGTCATCCTGTTCATCCCATCATGCTGACGCAAGCGGTAACACCTCAGCTGTAATATTTGCAAAATATGCTTCGCATGGTGCGGATGCACGGGAACGCAAGTCAGCCCGATCTCCGCTTCGCCCTTGCGGTCGGCGATGCGTTCGCCGGGTTTTTCGGCCATTCATGCTTCGGATAGCGGCCGCGTAGATCGGCGCGGACGTCGGACCACGAGCCCGCCCAGAAGCCGGGCAGATCGCGGGTTATCTGGATGGGACGGTGCGCTGGCGAGAGGAGTTCGATTGTCAGCGGAAGGCGGCCCTCCGCGATGGCAGGATGGTGCGTCAAGCCGAAAAGCTCCTGGACGCGGATTGCTAGGACGGGCGCGTCCTCGTCGTAGCGGATCGGGTGGCGGTTGCCTGTGGGAGCATCGAATTGGGAAGGCGCGAGTTCGTCTAGGCGGCTTTGAAGGTGCAGCGGAACCAAGCCGATTAACGCCTCTCTAAGTTGACCTTTCTTGATGTCCGCCAATTGGGTGGCACCCGGAACGAAGGGAGCCAGCCATGCTTCGAGCGAGTTGTGAAGTGCGGTGTCCGAAAGATCGGGCCAACCATCGGGATCGGCCCTCGCAAGGAACCGCAACCGGCGCAGCAGCCGCTCACTTTCCTTGCCAATGCCGAGAGCGTGGAACGGCAGCGACTTCAGACCTTCCATGAGAGCGGCGGTCGCATCGGGTCCGCTGGGGTGCGGAAGCGGCGTCTCTGAAAGGACGATCCTGTCGAGCCGCTCGACGCGGCGGGCGCGCACCGCCCTCGCCTCTCTTTCGAAGACGAGGATGTCCTCGGTCGATCCGCGTGCAGCGAAGAGCGCCGCCAGCGCATCCTCCGAAAGCGGGGCAGCGGAGAGGATGCGCCCTGCCCCTGCTGCCCCTTGGAGCTCCGCGACGACGAGCGCGCGATGACGGCTCAACGCGTCGATCGGATCGAGCTGACCGCCGCGACCATTAGCGAGGACATAGGAACCGGGCGCGCCGCGCCGGACCGCCACCCGATCCGGATAGGCCAGCGCCAGCAGCGCGCCGGGTTCGTCCGACGCATCCTCGTCGACCATGTCGGTACCGGTCGCGGTCTCGGCGATGCGACGCGCGAGACTATCGGCGCCCTTCGCGCGAGGACCTTTCTCGTGCGCAAACCGGCGCAGCCGCTCCGAAAGATCTGCGTCGTTGCCGCCAAGGCCGCGTTCGGTGAGGAGCACTGCGAGCCGCGCGGCAGTCATACGCCCCTTTCTCGGAGCCGCGGACACCATGCGCGCGAGACGAGGCGGCAGCGGCAGACCTCGCATCGCCTCGCCGGTTTTGGTCAGACGGCCGTCTTCGTCGAGCGCGCCGAGCGCTGCGAGAAGCTTCTTCGCCTCGGCAAGGGCCGACGCCGGCGGCGGGTCGAGAAAGGCAAGCTCCAAAGGATCGGCGACGCCCCAGGCCGCACAATCGAGGACGAGGCCGGCGAGATCCGTGCCGAGGATTTCAGGTGGATCGTAGCCTTCGAGCGCAGCCGTCTGCTCGGCGCGCCAGAGGCGGATCGCAACGCCCGATTCCGTGCGCCCGGCGCGACCGGCCCGCTGGTCGGCGGCGGCCTTCGAGACCCGCACGGTTTCGAGGCGCGACAGGCCAGTCGCGGGCTCGTATCGCGGCCGGCGGGCGAGCCCAGAATCGACGACAACGCGGACGCCTTCGATCGTCAGAGAGGTCTCGGCGATCGACGTGGCGAGGACGACCTTTCGCGCTCCCACAGAGGCAGGTCGAACCGCGCGGTCTTGGGCGGCACCGTCCATCGCGCCGAAGAGTGGGGCGAGGACGACGTCATCGGGCATGCGGCCTTCGAGGCGCTCAGCGACGCGTTCGATCTCGCGCTGTCCGGGCAGGAAGGCAAGGATGCTGCCGGTCTCGGACGCGAGCGCCTCCTGAACGGCGGCGGCGACGGCATCCTCGATCCGCTCGGTACCGGGATGCTCGCGGTAGCGGATATCGACTGAAAAGGCCCTTCCCACGCTCTCGATCACCGGCGCGTTGCCGAGGAGGTTTGCGACGCGGGCGCCGTCGAGGGTGGCAGACATGACAAGGAGCTTGAGATCTTCGCGCAAGGCGCCCTGGACGTCGAGCGCCAGGGCGAGGCCGAAATCGCCGTCGAGGGAGCGTTCGTGGAACTCGTCGAAGATGACGCAACCGATACCGGAGAGCTCCGGATCGGCGAGGATCATGCGCGTGAAGACACCTTCCGTGACGACTTCGATGCGCGTCTTGTAAGAGATTTTTGTGTCGAGGCGCATGCGCCAGCCGACGGTTTCGCCGACCTCCTCGCCGAGAATCTCCGCCATGTGCCTTGCTGCGGCGCGGGCCGCAAGGCGGCGGGGTTCGACGAGGATGATCCTTGTCTCTGGCGCGGTGATCTTCTCGAGCAGGAAGAGCGGCACGAGCGTGGTTTTACCGGCGCCGGGCGGGGCAACGAGAACAGCGGCGGCCGTGTCGACGAGGGCATCGGCCAGTGCGGGCAGCACTTCGGTGACGGGTAGGTTCGGCAGGGCCTCCACGGTGCTAGCTCCTGGCCGGGGCGATCTCGACCAGCGGGCCTCCGGCCGCTTCGGCGTCCTCACGGTCATGGGTGACAAGGAGCGCCGGAATCTGGCGCTCGCGGACGAGACCGAAAACGAGCTGACGCATGGACTTCCTGAGCGGCGCGTCGAGCCGAGAGAACGGTTCGTCGAGCAGCAGTGCCTTCGGTTCGGCTAGTAGCGTACGGGCGAGTGCGACGCGGGCAGCTTGACCGCCGGACAGCGTCGCTGGGTCGCGGTCGAAGAGGCCGTCGAGCCCGACGCGGGACAGCATTTCCAACGCTCTCTTCACCCGCTTCGTGCGACCGGTCAGACCGCCCGGCAAGGCGAAGAGAAGGTTCGTCCCAACCGACATGTGCGGATAGAGCAGCGCGTCCTGGAAGAGGAGACCAACCGATCGCTTCTCCGGCCGCTTGTCGTCGATCGGTTCGCCGTCGAGATAAATATGTCCGTTGGCGTTGAACGCCGGATCGAGGAACCCGGCGATATAGGCAAAGAGGGACGATTTGCCGGAGCCGGACGGGCCCATGACGGTGAGGACCTCGCCAGGTTGGATGAGGCGATCGATGTCGAGCAGCGTGCGACCGCCGAGATGGATCGCGACATGCTCCAGCCTTAACCCTCTCTCATTCACGGCGCGAACGCTCATGCGGCCTCCATGCCGCGTCGGCCACGAAAGACCAGGCCCGGCATCAGGCTAGCGAGGAGAAAGACGAGCGCCGGGATGATCGTCTGGAGAAGCGCATAGACCCCGATGATGCGGCGATTGCCGCCCGAAGCAAGTGCAACGGCCTCGGTGGTGATCGTCGTCAGCCGCCCGGCGCCGATGAGGACTGTCGGGAGGTACTGGCCGACGGAAACGGCGAAGCCGATGGCGAATGATGTAAGGATGGGTGCGAGGAGTAGCGGCATACGGACCCGGAAAAGCGCACTGAATATGCCGTGGCCGAGGCTGGTGGCGACGACCTCGTAGCGCGGGTCGAGCGCATACCAAGGGCCGACCAGCGCAAGCGCGACATAGGGCGCAACGAAGATGAGATGGACTGCGACGAGAAGACCGAGCGAAGGTTGAATCCCAGACGCGACGACGAGGATCTGCAGCCCGAAAACGAAGGCAATCTGCGGCACGATGAGCGGCAGATAGAGAAGTCCGGCGATCAGCGACGGCAGGACCGGCCGCTCGCCTGCAAGGCGCGGCACGGCCCGGCGATGCGCTTCGAGCATGACCACGACGGCGACAAGCGCAATGACACCCGAGAAACCGGCGACGAGCGCGGTGACGACAAGTGGATCTTCGGCACGCGGGAGCGCTCTTTGCCAGCTGTTCAGCGAAAAGGAGGGCGGCAGCGGATCCGGAAACCCCCAGAAACCGGCAAACGACCAGAGACCGAGCATCATGAGCCCAAGAACAAGGGATAGCCCGGCAAGGACTATGGGAATCGAGGCGACTGCGCGAAGCCCCCGATCGCCTGAATATCTATGACCGCCTGCTGCAAGTCTTTCGCGAAGGCGGCAGCCAATGCGTTCAAGTCCGAGCCAGACGAGAAGCGTGACGGCTGTGACGGCGAGCTGCAGAAGGGCACCGGCCGAGGCCAGGAAGCGCGTTGAAAGATCGGGGTCGCCCATCCATTGCAACAGTCGGACCGCGAGTGTCGGCGGAACCGATGGCCCGAGGATCAGCGCCACATCGACGACGGACGAAGCGAATGCCACGACCGCCAGAACCGGCAACCTGATCTGGTGATAGATCGCCGGCCAGACGGTCAGCAGGAATGCAGCCATCTGACCATAACCGAGCGAGCGAGCAAGGATCGTCCGGCGTTCGGGATCGGCCTGAGGCAGAGCGGCGAGGGCGACGAGAAGGAGAAACGGCACTTCCTTGGCGATCAGCCCGGCCATCAGGGACAGGCCCAGCGGATCGCCGACGATGAGGAGGTCCGGCGGGCTCGTCAGCCCGAGTGGCAGGGCTAGCAAGCGCGCGATCAGGCCTGAGGGCGCGATGAGAAAGACGAGCCCGAAGGCCGCTGCAGCGTGGGGAATTGCGAGAAGAGGACCCAGGCTACGCCGCGCAACCCGCATCGGGCGAGTACCGGCGAAGGCTGCAAGAAAGATCGCCACCGAGACGACGGAGACTAATGTCGTGACAAGTCCGGTAGCGAGCGAGAGAGCACTTGAGCCCACGAGGCCTGGCTGTGACGCAAGATCGCGAAATGGGGCGAGCGTGAATTCGGTACCGCCGAGAGCCGGCAAATAGCCGAATGCCGGCAGGACGACGCCAGCGATGCCGATGCCGACGGGCGCGGCTAGACAGGCTGCGACGGCCCACGGGAGTAGGCGAACCGCGCCCGAAAGGCTGCGATCTGCCATCATCGCGCTATCGCTTGTTCGTTCAGCGGATGTAGGCATTTGGGCGTGCAATATAAATAAACGATTGTTCTTCGCCCCTGCCCTCAATCCGGAAGGCCATTCGCTGCTTCTTCATGGACCGCAGAAAACAGAAACCGCTGAATCCATCGTTCAGCGGTTCCGCCTTCTCGGTGCCGACGGATAAATAGCCACTATGTCATCGATGTTCGCGTTCACCCGCCCGAGTTCATCGCGTTTCTATTCGACGGCCCAGACGCGGTGGTTCCAGCTACCGAGGGTGAACGGGACCCCCACAATTGGATGAGATTTTGTTCCGAGAGCTTGCCGTGTTCGAACTGACAGGTCGACGCGCGGTAGCGTGATTCGTCGGATCACTCAGAAGTAACGGCGTTTCCTGCACCAACATACATTCACAAGCTGCGATGACGACAAATCATCGTAGCAACGGGGGTACATCATGTTCCGCCACCACCTCGTCGATATCGTCTCAATGCTTGCCGAGATCGGCCCGGTAAGCGGCGACAGATACGGACGTCCAAGCAAGCTCCAGCGGGTAATCATACATTCGAAGAAACTTCTCTTCGGCGGATAGAGCCTCAACTCCCGTAGCGCTGCAGCCATTGGTCTTCGATACGGGTCATCCAGGACGGGTGTGGTTCGGGGAGGACCGGGCCGAGCTCATCTGGGCCGAGCGTGGCAGCGCCGCGATCGATCTCTTCGAATTCCGTTCGTTGCTCCGGAGAAAGTTTCTCGACGTCCAGGATCGTCGGGTCACCCCAAATTTCGGGACGTTCCTTGCGGATTTGCGCTTCCGGGGACATCAAGAAGTTCGCGACGACTTTCGCGCCCTCTTTCGAACCTGAATTGTACGGGATCGTAACGAAGTGGGTGTTGCCGAGCGTACCGCCCGAGAACACGAAGGAGCGCACCGTCTCTGGTAGTTCGTTGTTGGCAATGGCGTTCGACGCTTCCGCCGGATTGAAGGCGAAGATGATGCCGAGTTCGCCGTCTGCCAGAAGCTGCTTCATGGCCGGATAGTTTTCCGGATAATCCCTGCCTGAGCGCCAAAGTGCTGGCTGAAGTTCGTCGAGATAAGCCCATAGCGGCTGAGAGACCTCTTCGAAGTTTACCTCGGCCTCCGGCGCCTCGAGCAGGCTCGGATCTTCGATGGTCTCGGCCAGAACCTGCTTCAGGAAGCTCGAGCCCATGAAATCGGGGGGTGCGGGGTAGGAGAAGCGACCTGGGTTAGCCTTTGCCCATTCGAGCAGTTCGGCCGACGAATCCGGCATGCTATCGAGTTCGCCAAAACGAGCGGGATCGGTAAAGAAGACGAATTTGGCGCCGCCCCACGGGCTTTCCTGCCCGTCCGTAGGTACCGTGAAATCGGTCGTGACGCTCGGATTCTCCTGATCGACGAGCGACCAGTTCGGCAGGTCGGTTGCGAAGCCGTCGGCAAGGAGATCCTGTTCCTTCATGGAAGCGAAGTTCTCGCCGTTGATCCAGATGAGGTCGATGCCGCCGTCTTCGTCCTGACCGGCCGCTTTTTCCGCGACGACCTGGGCAACGGCGTTAGCTGTATCGTCTAGCTTCACGTGTTCGAGGGTAACGTCATAGCGCTCCTCGACCTGATCGCCGACCCAGCGGATGTAGTCGTTGATGTTTTGGGAACCGCCCCAGGCATTGAAGTAGACCGTCTGACCCTTCGCCGCCTCCAGCGTTTCTTCCCAGGCAGTACCCTCTTCGCTCTGGGCGAAGGCGCCGATGGCGGACAGGCTCAGCGCCGCGGCGCCGAGCAGCGCCTGTTTCAAGATCGTCATCGAATTCCGTCCCTCTCGATTCTGCATACGCCCTTCGGCCTACGATGCCGAATTCTTCGTATTTTCGGCCCGCGACATTACATACGCTCGCCACGGGCGGCCAGACGCAGTGTCACCATAAGATGCGCTGCTCCTCCAATCGCCCCATGGTGCGCTGAGGTGTACTTACGGCTGCGGAACCTCGGTCGAGCCGGACGAGTATCGATATCCGAGACACTTCAGGAGATCGGCTATGTCGGAGACGACGCGTGACGAACGCAAGACGCTCGTCCTCACTGGCGCTTCACGGGGGATCGGCCACGCGACGGTCAAGCGATTTTCCCGCGAGGGTTGGCGGGTCATCACCTGTTCGCGCCAGGAATTCGCCGACAACTGTCCCTGGCCGGCGGGACCAGAGGATCACATTCGTGTCGACCTGTCCGATCCAGAGGACGTCGGGTTTGCCGTGTCGGAAATTCGCCAGCGGCTTTCGGCCAACGGCAATACGCTGAACGCCCTCGTCAACAATGCGGCGATCTCGCCGAAGACAGAGGGCGGCGCGCGCATGGATTCCTTCAAGACACCCATGCACATCTGGCGCGACGTTTTCCAAGTGAACTTCTTCGCGCCGATCATGCTGGCGCGCGGGCTGTTCAAGGAACTCCAGAATGGGAAGGGCTCGATCGTCAACGTGACCTCAATCGTCGGCAGCCGGGTGCATCCCTTCGCTGGAACGGCCTATGCGACGTCAAAGGCGGCGCTCAACTCACTCACTCGCGAAATGGCCGCCGATTTCGGCCCCGCCGGCATTCGTGTCAATGCGATCGCCCCAGGCGAGATCGAAACCGCGATCCTGTCACCCGGCACCGAAGAGATGATCGACGACATCCCGCTGCGCCGGCTCGGGCAGACGGCCGAGGTTGCCGACGTGATCTATTTCCTGTGTTCGAACCAGTCGTCCTATGTCACGGGGTCTGAACTGCACATCAACGGCGGCCAGCACGTCTGAGTATCTTGCGCGGCAGAGCCGCGAAGGCTGGCGGGTTTTTCGATAGGCCGTTGGTGCCAAAAAATCCAATGCGAATCAGCTGTTTGGAAATGCAGATGTCGATCGAATATTGAATGTGCCCTCACCTCCCCGGCCCTTTTCGAGAACGAGCCGCACATTCGGCATATCGTTGTCTTCCATCTTCGCCCGGAATGCCTCGCCCTCAAGCCCAAGCCCGACCCAGCGCGCCGTAAGGCGTTCTTCCAGAATGCTCTCCGGCTCGTCGAGATAGGCCGCGATGTCGAAGAACTCGCGCAATGGTTTCCATTTAGGATCGTCGAGCAGCAGATAGTTCCCCTCGACGACGACAATCGGCGTGCTCTTATCGATAATCCTCGCGCCGGCACGGGCAATCTCGATCGAACGGTCGAAGACAGGGGACGCGACGAATGGCTCGTCGTTTCGCTTGAGACGTGCCAAGGCGGAAAGCAGGCCGCCGATGTCGAAAGTGTGAGGCGCTCCCTTGCGGGGACGATGGCCGCGCTTCTCGAGGACGATGTCGTCGAAATGAAAGCCATCCATCGGCAGGACTGCGGCACTGCCGGCTGACTCGTGGTTGAGGGTGTCCACGAGCATCTCGGCGAAAGTACTCTTACCCGAGCCCGGAGCCCCTGCGATCGCGACGATTGTCCGACGGGTCTTGTCGACGGCGCGAAGCTTCTCGAGAAATTCGTCGGGGGCGATCGTTTCCATGAGTTTTAAGAATCCCGTCAAAGCGCCGTCCGCGACCGCATGGCAGCGGATAGCGTACCTTCATCGAGGTAGTCGAGTTCGCCGCCGACCGGGACGCCATGGGCGAGGCGGGTCGCGCGAACGTCCAGCCCTTCGAGCTGGTCCATCAGGTAGTGAGCCGTGGTCTGGCCTTCGACGGTTGCGTTGACGGCGATCACGAGTTCCTTCACCTCGCCCTTTGAGACGCGCTCGACGAGCTGGCGAATGGTAAGGTCCTCCGGGCCGATCCCTTCGAGAGGAGAAAGAACGCCGCCAAGCACGTGGTAGGCAGCGTTCAAGGCTTTCGCACGTTCGAGCGCCCAAAGATCGGAGACATCTTCCACGACGACGACGACGGACTGATCGCGGGCTGGATCGCGACAGATCGTGCAGGGGTCGCTGGTGTCGATATTGCCGCAGACCGAGCACTCGCCGACTTTCTCGAGCGCGTCCGCCATGGCGGCGGTGAGAGGTCTGAGGATCGGTTCGCGTTTCTTCACAAGATGGAGGGCGGCCCGGCGCGCGGATCGCGGACCGAGGCCGGGAAGCTTTGCGAGCAGCTGAATGAGCCGCTCGATCTCAGGCCCGGCGATCGACTTCGCCATCACTTCAGGACTCGTAACACAGTCGAAGGTTTCAACAGGTATAACAACAAGTTAGAAAGGTAGCTTCATGCCGGGTGGCAGGCCGAGGCCGGCAGTCATCGCTTGAGTCTTTTCCTGGATCGCCGCTTCGAGCTTGGTCTTGGCGTCAGCATGCGCTGCGATGACGAGATCCTCGACGATGTCGCCCTCGTCTTCCTTCAGGAGCGAGCGGTCGATCGATAGGCCCGTCATGTCGCCCTTGCCGGTCAGTGTCACCGTGACGACCCCGCCGCCGGACTGGCCGGAGACTGTCATCCCGGCCATCTCCTCTTGAAGACCGGCCATCTTCTCCTGCATGGCTTTCGCCTGCTTCATGATGTTCATCACGTCTTTCATCGGGGATCACCTGTCTTCGCTATGATCGTCTTCGGAAGATGCGAAATCGTTCTCGCCGATATCGTCGCGATCGCCCTCATAGTCCAGACCCGGATCTAATTCGGTCGAGCTGAGATCGCCGTCCGCCTGGTCGAAACCGGCCGCGAATTCGGCTTCTGCCTCTTCGGCAACCATCTCGCCGCGCAGGCGAACATCGGCGATCCGCGCGCCGGGAAACGCCTTGAGGACGGCTGCAACCGCCGGGTCCTGCTCGGCATCGCGCAGGAGCGCCAGGCGCTTTTCTTTTTTTGTCTCTTCGAGCGTCTGGCCAGTAACGCCACTGGTGACTGTGACCGACCATCGCGCGCCCGTCCAGTCATGCAGTTTCCGGGTGAGTTCGCCGGCGAGCCTTTCGGGAGCCTCGTCCGTGACGCCGATCTCGAGGCGTCGCGGGCCGATGGATTTCAGCCGGACATAGCGGCGAATCCATGCTTCGAGCCGCGAATCGCGATTGTGCTTTGCAAGTTCGGCGAGGGCGACGAGATCGGCGATCTCGACGGCGGGCTTAACAGGCTGCTGCGCAAGCACTCTTTGCGGGACCACTTCAGGTGCAGCGCTGGTTGCGAGAGAGAGTGGCGTGCGGGCAGGACGAGAGGCAGTAGCGTGGGCACTGGCGTTGCCGTCCTGCGGCGGCTGAGAAACGTTTCCGGTAGGGGGCGCTGGAGGCTGCCTTCCCGGCCGATTCTCAGTCGGTGGTGCGGCTTGCTGTCTTTCGTTGGTCGGACTGGCTGCTGGCGTCAAGGAAGTGCCCTCGCCTTGATCCGACTTTGGAGCGGGCAAGCCCTCCGATCCGCCATCTTTAAGCAGTTTGAGGAGATCGTCCGGCGAAGGCAGGTCGGCGGCGTGAGCTATGCGGATCAGCGCCATCTCCGCGGCTTGGCGCGGGGAATCAGCATTGCGTGTTTCCTCGAGCGCCTTCAACAGCATCTGCCAGACTTGGCCTAGCGTACGGATCGAGAGTGTTTTCGAATAAGCAAGACCCCGCTCAGCCTCGTCCGGCGAGAGGACGGCATCTTCCGCCGCTTCCGGTGCGTAGCGAAGGGTCGTCACCAGATGGGTAAAGTCGGCAAGATCGCCGAGGACAATCGCCGGATCGGCGCCAACCGTGTACTGGTCGCGCAATTCCACAAGCGCAGAAGCGGCGTCGCCCTTCATGATGTATTCGAAGAGGTCAATGACGCGAACTCGGTCAGCGAGGCCCAGCATGTCGCGTACCGCGCCGGCCGTGACGGCGCCTGCCCCGTGCGCGATCGCCTGATCGGTCAGCGAAAGCGAGTCGCGGACCGAGCCCTCGGCCGCGCGGGCGATCAGCCGCAGAGCATCGTCCTCGATCTCGACCTTTTCCTTTTCCGCTATCTGCTTGAGATGTCCGATCAGCGTCGCCGATTCGACACGGCGGAGATCGAAGCGCTGGCAGCGTGAGAGGACCGTGATCGGGACTTTTCGGATCTCGGTCGTTGCGAAGACGAACTTCACATGCTCCGGAGGCTCTTCGAGCGTCTTAAGCAGGCCGTTGAAGGCCTGCGTCGACAGCATGTGGACCTCGTCGATGATGTAGACCTTGTAGCGCGCCGAGACCGGGCGATAGCGCACCTGCGCGATGATCTCGCGAATGTCGTCGATGCCGGTGTGGGAGGCGGCGTCCATCTCAACGACATCGACATGCCTCCCTTCCATGATCGCCTGACAGTGAATGCCGGGCTCCGCCATGTGGATCGTCGGCTGATCGATTTCCCCGGTCTCGTAATTGAGCGCACGGGCGAGGATGCGGGCCGTCGTCGTCTTGCCCACACCGCGAACGCCGGTCAGCATCCAGGCCTGGGCAATGCGTCCGGTTTCGAACGCGTTGGTGAGGGTTCGGACCATCGGCTCCTGGCCGATGAGATCATCGAAGGAATGCGGCCGGTATTTCCGCGCGAGTACGCGATAGGCGGCATCGGCTTCAGCAGACTTCGTTCCGGAAGTTTCGCTCATGCTCGCACCGCGCTCACCGGCTGCGCGGTCGGGGCGCGGCCCATTTCAAGAATCGGGACAGTTTGCCGGGCACTCTGCATTCGAACTCCGAAGGGCCTGCCGGGGCACCTGAAAGACCGCTTCGTTTTGCGGCGTCTTGGGCCTGCGCGCAACCCTTCAGGAGCGCTGCGATCATCCCCACACAGCGCGACCGTCTGCCAGACAAGGGAGACGGGAGCGCAAAGCGTAACAAGACTTTTTTGTGAGGGTGGGAGGCTGGCACGGTGACCCGTGCCGGATCTCGTTGGGGCTGCTTCCTTCCGGACCTGACCCGGTTGGCGAGTGGCGCGTCCACCACCAACCTCCCGGTCTCCATATCGCCAATGCGTGCCCTAATTGCAAGCCGGGTCGAACATCGGCAGGAGCGTTAGCGGCGAGGACATGGCGATGAAAAATCGATTCGAACTTCATCCTCGGCTGAAAGCAGACAGCTTTCCGATAAAGAAACTGGGGCTTTGCGAACTGAGGCTGATGGACGACAGCCGCTGGCCTTGGCTACTTCTCATTCCGAGACGCCCCGATGTCGTCGAATTCTTCGACATGACGAATTTGGATCAGACCATGCTCAGCTTCGAGCACGGACTGGTGGCTGAGCCGTTCAAGAAGCTGACCGGTTGCACCAAACTTAATATTGGCAATCTCGGAAACGTCGTTCCGCAGTTTCATTCTCACATAGTCGCACGCTCCGAAGGCGATACGAATTGGCCGGGACCCGTTTGGGGCCATGGTGACCGTGTTCCCTACGAGCGCAAGGTAGCGGACGCCTTCATCTCCGATATCGTGAAAGCCATTCTCCCCGCATGAGCCGGCATCGAGACGAACGATCGGGATCCATCAAGACCGAGATCGGATTTACTGGCAACACCCTCGACCGCCGGATGGAAGAGCGAAAGCCGCGCGAACTGGAGGCGGCACGCTCTCACCCGGCAGCAAGCTTTCACCTGCATTCGCCCTCGGGTTTTCTTGCCGATGTCGATGGCGGAACCCCTGATCCCGTCTTTTCTAGCGCCGAAGCGTCGCTTCATGCCGATCTGTTGCATCCCGACGCCGTCCTCCTCGGATATGACGACGCGAATAGTCCCGTGATCGCCGTTCCCGTATCCGACGCGTCTCTCCTTCCAAACGGCATCAAGCGGATCGACCTGCGCTCGCTCGCAGCTCAGCGCGTGTTACCGGCCGAAACAGAGGGTCGCCTTGCGCAGGCGCAGCATCTCCTGCTCTGGCATCGGGACAACCAATTCTGTGCGAGGTGCGGCGGCAAGACGGAAAGCCGTGGCGCTGGTGCGAACCGGCAATGCCTGGCATGCGAGACGGTGGTCTTCCCGCGGGTCAATCCGGTCTCGATCATGCTGATCCACGATGATGCCGGGCGCTGCATCCTCGGGCGACAGCCGCATTTTCCAGCGAACTCATGGTCCTGCTTAGCAGGCTTCGTCGAGGCTGGAGAAACGCTCGAGTCAGCCGTGCGACGGGAAACGTTGGAGGAAGCGGGAATCGAGGTGGGCGAGGTGCGCTATCGTTTCAGCCAGCCTTGGCCCTTTTCGGGCAATCTCATGCTCGGCTTCACGGCCAAGGCCGTCACCCGGAACATCCGATACGACTCGAACGAACTCGAGGCCTGCCGCTGGTTCGAACGGGATGAAGTCGCCCGAATGCTCGAGGGTCGCCACCCCGACGGCCTCGTTGTCCCGCCGCCGCTTGCCATCGCTCATCACCTGGTTCGGACGTTCGTGGACGAAACTGCGTAGAACGCAACGCGCCCTACCCGCCGTTCGCGACGAGAGACTCGCGTCCCTTCGCGGCCGGATAGACGCCGAGATTGCGGTATTCGGCTGTGAAGAAACGCAGTTCCTCCAGCGCCCGCGCAAGAGCGGGATCGTGCGGGTGGCCTTCCACGTCGGCATAGAAGAGCGTCGCCGAGAAGGTGCCGCCAAGCTGGTAGGACTCCAACTTCGTCATGTTGATGCCGTTCGTCGCAAAGCCGCCGAGCGCCTTGTAGAGCGCGGCCGGGATGTTCTTCACGCGGAAGACGAAGGTGGTGACCACGTTGCGGCTGATATAGTTGCGCCCGCCAGCGTCGAGCGTTGCGTCGCGCGGCGCCCAAAGGCCGAGGCGGCTTTCTTCGATGTCAGCGAAGCCCTGGTTCGCAGGATTGGCGAGGATGACGAAGCGGGTGACGTTGCTCGCCTCGTCCTCGACGTTCTTCTCGATGATGTCGAGGCCGTAATACTCCGCCGCCAGGATTGGCGCGAGCGCAGCCTGATGCCGATTGCCCGACTCCGAGACCTCGCGCGCCGCCCCTGCGGTGTCGCCGGCGACCAGCGGCCTCCAGCCGTTGCGCCGCAGGTATTTGCGGCACTGGCCGAGTGCGTGGATGTGGCTCTTGACCTCCGTGATTTCCTCGCGCGCGACGCCCGGCAGAGCCATCAATTGAAAATGGATCGGCATGAAGTATTCGCCGACGATCTGCAGCTCCGAATCCGGCATCAGAAGGTGGATGTCGGCAACGCGTCCGGCGAGCGTGTTCTCGATGGGAATCATGGCGAGCTTGGCCTCGCCGTTCCGCACCGCGGCAAAGGCGTCGTCGAAGGACGGACAGGGAAGCGGGATCATCGCGTCACCATAGACGCTTCGGCATGCCATGTCGGAATTGGCGCCGGGCTCGCCTTGGAAGGCGATGGGCGGTTTGGTGTCAGTCATGTTCTGCCTTCCAATAGGGCGCGCGCCGTTTGGAGATGCTCTTCTGTGTCGACCCCGAGCGGCACGGTCTGCGCGATCTCCACGTCGATCCGCATTCCGGCTTCTAGAGCGCGCAGTTGTTCGAGCTTCTCGCGGCGCTCCAAAGTCGAGGCGCCGAGTGCAACGAAGCGCTCCAGGCTCGATCGACGATAGGCGTAGATCCCGACATGATGGTAGAGTGGTCCCTCGCCCCAGGGTGCAGTTGCGCGCGTGAAGTAAAGTGCGCGCAGCCGGTTCTGGAGGATCGGTGTCCCAACGACCTTCACGACGTTCGGATCGACCTTCTCGCGCTCGTTCGTGATCTCGACGCCGATCGTCGCGATGTCGCAGCTTGGATCCTCGAAGGGCGCGACGACAACCTTCACAGTCTCCGGCTCGATCGTCGGGAGGTCACCCTGCAGGTTGACGATCGTTTCGACATCACCCCTCGGATCGAGCGAGCGCAGCGCTTCGTGGATGCGATCCGATCCGGACGGATGATCTGGGCTGGTCATGACAGCCTCGAAACCGGCGGCGCGAACGGCGTTTTCGATCTCGACGTCGTCCGTCGCGACAGCGACGCGGCCTATATCGGCCGCCTCGGCGCGCGTTGCCACATGCACGATCATCGGTTTCCCGGCGATGTTCGCGAGTGCCTTTCGCGTCAGCCGGGTCGAGCCGATGCGGGCGGGTATGAGAACGAGTGTGGTCATGATCGGTGAGACGCTAGAAAAATACCCAACAAGTGCAAAAGTCGAACGCTTCCAAGCTTGATGAAACCGAAGCGTGGTGACAAAAGGTCCGGGCTGCAGCGCCACATAGCGCTGTTGCCTGGAGTTAGCAAAACCCATAGGTTCCGCGAAAATTTCGTGGGCTTTGCCGGAGACGACCGGCAGACTGAGGAGGGATCGTCCCGCCAATGGATTCGTGGCAGTTCAATAAGATCGCCGGCGCCGTGCTCGGCACAATCTTCCTGATGTTCGGCGGAAGCCTTATCGCGGAAGGCATCTTCCATTCGGAGGCGCCCGAGACCCCGGGCTACGAAATCATAGTCGCCGAAGGGGACGAAGGCGGCGAATCAGGTGGTGAAGAGGCGACAATCGCTCCGATCGCTGTTCGCATGCAGGAAGCCAGTGCAGAGGATGGCGAGGGACGTTTCCGAGCCTGTCAGGCATGCCACTCCGTCAGCGACGACGGTGCAAACGGAATTGGGCCTGGGCTGTGGAATGTCGTAAACCGTCCAATCGCGTCACATGAGGGCTTTACGTACTCCCAAGCCATGAGCGGGTTCTCCGAAGGCGGATCCGTCAACTGGGATTACGAACACCTCGACGGCTTTCTTGAAAACCCATCGGCTTACATCGAAGGCACGGCGATGGGTTATCAGGGAATTCGCGATCCGGCGGACCGAGCCGACCTGATCGCGTATCTCCGCTCGCTGGCCAGCGAGCCGGCACCGCTGCCGGAGCCCCCTGCCGAAGGTGAGATGGCCGAGGGCGAAGCTGCTGAGGGCGAGGAAGTCGCAGAGGCCGAAACCGGCGAAGAGGGCGAAGAGGTCGAAGCGGCTGGAGCCGCAACCCAGACGAGCCCCTCCGATACGGACACCAATACGCAGGCACCGGGCACGACCGATCCCGATACCGGCTCATCGATGCCCGGCCAGGATCAAGCGCCCGTCATGAGCGATGAGACGCAGCCGGAGACTCGGGCGAACGAAGTTCAAGAGAGCACCTACGGATCGGAGAACGGGGAAGCGGCGGCGAGTGAGGAAGAGACTGCCTCAGAACCGAGCGCCGGCGATGATCAGAATGCGACCGCGAACGATGCCGCCTCAGGCGCGGATGAGAGCGCTGGCGAAGAAGCCGAGACGAACGCCGGTGGTGGCGAGGATGCAGCGTCCGGCGAAGAGGCAGCCTCTTCGGACGCTGACAGCGAGGAAGCGGCTGGCGCGGCCCCTTCGGAAGGCGCATCTGGCGGCGAAGTGGTCGAGGTCGCAGGCGATCCGGCAGCCGGCGAGAGCGTCTTCCGTCGCTGTCAGGCCTGCCACAAGGTGGGCGAAGGCGCATCCAACGGCATCGGCCCCGAATTGAATGGCGTGATGGGCGATAAGCCCGGCGCCGTCGAGGGCTATAGCTTCTCATCGAATTATCAGGACTGGGCCGCAGACAAAGAGGAATGGACGGCCGAACTGATGAAGGGTTGGCTTAGTGATCCCCGCGGAACGGTTCAGGGCACGAAGATGGCATTTGCCGGCCTCAAGAACGAAGACGATCTGAACAACGTCATCGCTTATCTCGCCAGCTTCGGCGAGGATGGCTCGCAAAGCGGCAACTGATCCGCCTCAGCGCCTAATAGGCAGACCTACGAGACCCCGGCCGTGGCGCCGGGGTTTTTTGTTTGTGGTCTTTTTACGAGCGGCGCTGTGCGAACAGTGACATGACCGTTTCGTCACGTGACATTCCTGCCGCATCGAGGGCATAAAGTGTTCTAACAACGCCGATGCTATCTGCCATCCGCATTCAGTTGAGGGTTCTTGAATTGCTCCTGACGCACCCGTCTCGTCATTTTTCCCGAACTTTGCTTCTTTCCGCAGTCTCGGTCCTCGCTCTTGCTTTGATGCCATCGGCCCATGCGCAGGATGCAGACAGTCCGACGGTCAACGGCGAGTCCGCCAACGACACGGCGCACGATCGTGAAGCGAATACGGAACAGGCACCACCATCAAATGGAGACGGTTCGGCGGGCGGCGAAAGCGCCAGTTCGGAGGACGCTTCCGCAATTGCGGACGAAGGAGCGGGAGAATGGCGCACCACAGTCTCACTGATCGGCGAATATAAGTATTCGGACGACTTCGAGCACTACGATTACGTCAATCCGGATGCGCCGGTAGGCGGCACACTGAACGAGATCGCAATCGGCTTCTACGACAGCTTCAACCCCTTCATCGTGCGAGGCACTTCGGCGGCCGGCCTACCGAACTTCGGCGGCGGTTTTCTCTACGATACGCTCTTCGAGCAGTCGCCTGACGAGGCCTCGACGTCCCACGCGATGATTGCCGAAGCGATGCGCTATCCGCCGGATTATTCGTCGGTGACCTACCGGCTCGATCCTGATGCAAAATGGCATGACGGCACGCCGATCACCACCGACGACGTGATCTGGAGCTTCGAGACACTGAAGGAACTTCATCCTCAGTGGAACGCCTATTACCGCAATATCGAGAATGCCGAGGTGACGGGCGAGCGTGAGGTGACCTTCACCTTCGACGAAACCGGAAACCGTGAACTGCCTCAGATTGTCGGCGATCTGACGGTGCTTCCGAAGCATTACTGGGAGAGCGCTGACGAAAATGGCAACCAGCGCGACATCACCCAGCCGACCACCGAACCGCCCCTAGGCTCGGGGCCCTACCGGATCGGAGGCTACCAGATCGGCCAGTCCGTCGACTGGGAGCGCGTCCCGGACTATTGGGGATGGGACAAGCCGACCCGGGTCGGCCGGTACAATTTCGACCGGATCGACTACACCTATTTCCGCGATCAGAACGCTGCCTGGGAAGCGTTCAAGAAGGGTGGGCTCGAAGACTACCGGATCGAGAACTCCTCCCAGCGCTGGGCCGAGGGCTACAACTTCCCGGCCGCCGAAAATGGGAATGTCACCAAGGCGACGATCCTCGACGGCAGCGTTTCTTCGATGCAGGCCTATGTGCTTAACAATCGGCTTGAGAAGTTCCAGGATCGTCGCGTTCGCAAAGCGCTGACCCTGATCTACAATTTTCAGGAAATGAACCGGACACTGTTCTATGGCCTCTATCAGCGCCAGGACAGCTATTTCGACAACAGCGAACTCGCGGCAACCGGCCTGCCGAGCGAGCGCGAGCTGAAGTTCCTGGAACCCCTGCGCGGCGACATTCCGGAGGAGGTCTTCACCGAGGAATTCATTCTCCCCGATTATTCCGAAACGGACGCGCGGACCTATCTCCGAGAGGCGTTGAGCCTATTCCAGGAGGCCGGATACGAGCTTCAGGGCAACCGGTTGATCGATGGTGAGACAGGTCAACAGGTTTCGATCGAGATGCTGGGCAGCGATCCACGCGACAGCCGCACTCTGGAGCCCTATGCCCGCGACTTACGCCGGCTCGGCATCGATGCGACCATCCGCATCGTCGACTCCAACCAATATGTCGAGCGGATGCGCAATTTCGACTTCGAAATGGTCGGCATGCGCTATTATCCCCAGTCGCTCTCGCCCGGCAACGAGCAGCGCGACTATTTCTCGGCCCAGGCCGCAGACTCGCCGGGAAGCCGCAACTATGCAGGCATCAAGAACGAAGCCGTCGATGCGTTGATCAACGACATTGTCTATGCCGAGAACCGTGAGGATCTTGTTGCCGCGGTGCGCGCGATGGATCGCGTCATGCTTTGGGAGTATTACGTCATTCCGCAGTGGAACAAGGCCGAGATTTGGCTTGCCTACTGGGACAAGTTCGGCATTCCGGAAGACGGGCCGGACTACGCAGGGATCGACCCCTTCTCCTGGTGGACGAAATCGGCGGCGGAGAAGCAGGCGGCGAATGCCGGTTCGGCGGAAGGCGCGACGGCGAACTGATGGCGAGCGCATCGACGTATCTGACGCGACGCCGGTTCGGGCAACTGGCATTCGGGTCGGCGGCAAGCTTGGGTCTGCCGTTGCGTGAGGCGCTCGCGAATGTCGAGACAGGCGTTCCACTGCACGGCCTGTCGGCCTTCGGCGAATTGAAATACGCCGAAGGGTTCGATCATTTCGATTATGCAAACCCGGATGCGCCAGAAGGCGGGACCTTTGCCTTCTCGCCGCCGAACTGGGCCTTCAACCAGTCCGCTCTGACCTTCGATACGCTCAACACCTTCGTGCTCAAGGGTAATGCGCCGCCGCGCATGACTTTTCTCTACGAAGGCTTGATGACGAGCAGCCTCGACGAGCCGGACGCCATCTACGGCGCACTTGCCGAAACGGTGACGGTCTCGGAGGATCGCCTCCAGTTCGACTTCATGCTGCGGCCGGAAGCGAAGTTCTCGACCGGCGATGCGGTCACGCCGGAAGACGTGGTCTTTTCCTACGAGACGCTGGCAGAATTCGGCCATCCTTCGATCCAGATCGCGCTCCGCGACTTCAAATCAGCAGAGGTCGTGGACGAGCGGACGGCGCAGATCACCTTCGACGCAAACCAGAGCTATCAGGATGCCATCGGCGTCCTGTCTCTGCCGATCCTGCCCAGGACCTTCTTCGAGGGCCGTTCGCTAGACGAGCCGACGGACGAGATCATTCCCGGTTCAGGACGTTATACTGTCGGCCGGTACGAGTTCGGTCGTTTCATCGAGTACGAGAAGCGGGAAGACTACTGGGGCGAGGAACAGGGCTTCGCGAAAGGACTCGACCATTTCCAGACTCTGCGGATCGATTTCTTCCGCGAGCGGCAGACGGCTCTGGAGGCCTTCAAAAAGGGGCTCGTCAAGTTTCGTGAGGAGTTCACCTCGAAGAGCTGGGCGACTGAGTACAACTTCCCGGCAATCCAGTCCGGTGAAGTCGTCAAGCGAGAGTTTCCGGCCGAACTTTTTCCCCGATTCCAGTGCTGGGCGCTGAATCAGCGCCGCGAGCGGTTTGCGGACGTTCGGGTTCGGCGCGCAATCAATCTATGCTTTGATTTCGAGTGGACGAACGCCAACATGTTCTACGGTCTTTACGACCATTCGCAATCCTGCTTCGAAAACTCCGAGTTCATGGCCGAAGGCGCGCCGTCCGAAGCTGAACTTGCGCTTCTCGAACCACTGCGCGGCGAGATCCCTGAGGAAGTCTTCGGCGAAGTCTGGACGCAGCCCGTCTCGGACGGGTCCGGTCGCGACCGCGACCGGCTGCGCGAGGCGCTCGACCTTCTTCAGGAAGCCGGTTACGAGCGCCAAGGCGGGCGGGTGCGCGACAAGAACGGACAGCCCTTCCAGCTCGAATATCTCGTCGACGATCCGGGCTTCGCCAGAGTCTACGGCAAGTTCGTTCAGACCTGTCAGGCAATCGGCATCGATGCCTCGGTGCGCGTGGTCGATGCGGCGCAGTATACCGATCGGACCAACCGCTTCGACTTCGACATGATCGGCCATGCGGCCGGCATTTCGCCGACACCGACGACCAACGGCCTTCGTTCGCTTTTCGGCAGCGAGACAGCCGACCGTCAAGGGTCTTCGAACTATCCGGGCATGGCAAGCGCTGCGGTGGACAGGCTGATCGAGAATGTCGGCGAAGTGAACGGCCGCGAAGACCTCGTGACCGCGATGCGGGCGCTCGACAGAGTATTGCGGGCCCGTCTCGACTGGATCCCCAACATCCACTCGAACGCTCATCGCGCGGCCTATTGGGACATCTTCGGTTTCGACACCCCGAAACCGGATTATGGTTGGCCGGTCGAGCGGCTCTGGTGGATCGACGAAACCAAGTCGTGAAGGCTTGAGCAGAGGACAGCCCACTTCGCCTCTTGCGCGAGGCTGTTCGCTGCGGCGATACCGGTTTTGCCCGCGCGAACGAGGCTGTTAGATAGGTTGAACAGCTAAAGACAGCCCGGCTGACGGGGATCCAGCGGCCACAATAACCAGTTTCAGGAGACCGACCCCCCGAATGGGCGCCTATATACTCCGCCGACTGCTCCTGATGGTGCCGACGCTGGTCGGCATCATGGCGATCTCCTTCATCGTCATACAGTTCGCGCCAGGCGGGCCGGTCGAGCAGGTCATCGCGACGCTTCAAGGCGATGCCGGCAGTGCGACCGATCGGGTATCCGGTGGCGGCGGCGGCGATTTCGGCGGTGGTGGACAGGGCAGCGAGAGCTCCAGCTATCGCGGTGCGCAAGGGCTTGATCCGGAATTTATCCAGCGCCTCGAAGAGCAGTTCGGCTTCGACAGACCTCCACTCGAACGCTTTGGCATGATGCTGTGGGACTATTCCCGCTTCGATTTCGGCGAGAGCTATTTCCGCTCGATCTCGGTCTGGGACCTGATCTTGGAGAAGATGCCGGTCTCGATCTCCCTCGGCATCTGGATCACACTTCTCTCTTACCTGATCTCGATCCCGCTCGGCATCCGCAAGGCGCTTCACGATGGCTCGACCTTCGACATCTGGACGTCGGGTATCGTCATCGTGGCCTATGCGATTCCAGGTTTTCTCTTCGCCGTGCTTTTGATCGTGCTCTTTGCCGGCGGCTCGTTCTTCGACTGGTTCCCGTTGCGCGGACTGCTTTCAGACGGCATCGACGGACGATGGTGTGCGCCCTGGTCACCGGTCTTCGACCTGCCGAGTTGCGTGACCCGAGTGGTGCCCGACTATTTCTGGCATCTGACGTTGCCGCTGATCGCTCTCGCCCTCTCCGCTTTCGCGACGACGACGCTGCTGACCAAGAATTCGTTCCTCGACGAGATCCGCAAGCAGTACGTGACCACCGCGCGGGCCAAGGGGCTGACCGAGCGGCGCGTGCTCTACGGGCACGTCTTCCGCAATGCGATGTTGATCATCGTCGCGGGCTTCCCGGGCGCGTTCATCGCGGCCTTCTTCTCGGGCTCTCTACTGATCGAGACCATCTTTTCGCTCGATGGGCTTGGCTATCTCGGCTTCCAGTCGATCTATCAGCGCGACTATCCTGTGGTGTTCGGGACCCTCTACATCTTCTCGCTGATCGGCCTCGTGACGACGCTGATCTCCGATCTCACCTATACCTGGATCGATCCCCGCATCGACTTCGAGAGCCGGGAGGTCTGAGCGATGGACGACGCCCTCAAAAACCGACTGAAGAGCGATCCATCTCACAAAGAGGAGCATGCCGACGAACGGGCGGCGGCGATCGCGCGCGAAGAGACCAGCGGTATCGCGCAGATGGCGCCGGAATCCCAGCAGGTGAAGCGGCCGAAGCTCTCTCCGCTCAACAAGCGACGCTGGCAGAACTTCAGGAGCAACCGGCGAGGGTTCTGGTCGCTCTGGATTTTTCTCATCCTGTTCGTCGTCACCGGCTTTGCCGAACTGATCGCCAACGACAAGCCGCTGCTCGTCTCCTACAATAACGAGCTCTACTATCCGATCGCCGTCGACTATCCCGAAGAGGTGTTTGGCGGCTTCCTGCCGGTGACGAACTATCGCGATCCCTTCGTGCAGGATGAGATCGACGCCAACGGCTGGGCGATCTGGCCGCCGATCCGATACTCCTATCAGACCGTCAACAACGAGATTCCGTCGCCGGCTCCCTCCCCGCCGACATGGACCATGACCGACGAGGAAGCCTGCGCGCGTTATCCGGATGGGGTTGGCGACAAGAACTGTACATTCGGCAACATGAACTGGCTCGGCACCGACGATCAGGGCCGGGACGTCGTCGCACGGCTGATCTACGGCTTTCGCATCTCCGTTCTGTTCGGGCTGATCTTGACTGCGGCTTCCGCCGTCATCGGCGTCGCGGCTGGCGCGATTCAGGGCTATTTTGGCGGCTGGACGGACCTGATCTTCCAGCGCTTCATCGAGATCTGGTCGTCGATCCCGGTTCTCTATCTCCTGCTCATCATCGCGGCGATCCTTCCGCCCGGCTTCTGGATCCTGCTCGGCATCATGCTGCTCTTCTCGTGGGTCGCTTTCGTAGGCGTGGTGCGCGCCGAGTTCCTCAGGGCGCGCAATTTCGAGTATGTCAGCGCGGCGCGGGCGCTCGGCGTCGGCGATCTGACCATCATGTGGCGGCACCTGTTGCCGAACGCGATGGTGGCGACGCTCACCTTCTTGCCCTTCATCCTGAACGGCTCGATCACGACGCTCACCTCGCTCGATTTCCTTGGCTTCGGCCTGCCGCCCGGCTCGCCCTCGCTCGGCGAGCTCCTCGCTCAGGGTAAGAACAACCTTCAGGCCCCGTGGCTCGGCTTCTCCGGCTTCATCGTGATCAGCCTGATGTTATCCTTGCTGGTCTTCATCGGTGAGGCAGTGCGCGACGCCTTCGATCCGCGCAAGAGCTTCGGATGAGCGAAAAGTTCGTGCCATGGGCGAAATCGGCAAGATCGTGCGCGCCATGAAGGTGGAGGGCCTGGCGGAAAAGCTTCGCGGTCGTTTGTTTGCCGGGCGCGAGGTCTGCGCCGCTGTCCATGGTGAACCTTCGATATGGGACGGGAACAAGCCCACCAAGCAGGAAATCGAGATTGGGTTCGCGCAATGACCCATACAGAATACGATCACGCGGGCCATAGCCATTCGCATGGCTTCAAAGGCCATTCTCATGGCGCCAACGAGCGGCGGATTGCCATCGCAGCCGTCCTGACAGGCGGCTTCATGCTGGCGGAGGTCGTCGGTGGGCTGATTTCTGGCTCTCTCGCTCTGCTCGCCGATGCCGGTCACATGCTGACCGATTTTGCGGCGCTGGCGCTCGGCTGGTTTGCCTTCCGCTTGTCGCGCAAGCCGAGCGACCAAGAGCGAACCTATGGTTACGACCGGTTCGAGGTGCTCGTCGCGTTCGTGAACGGGCTGACCCTCTTCGTCATAGCCGGCTTCATCACCTATGAGGCCATCCACCGGCTAATGAGCCCGACCGAGGTGCTGGGCGGCATGATGATGGTCATCGCGGTCGCTGGGCTCGTGGTGAATATCCTCGTCTTCACGATCCTTCATGGTGCTGATCGCGCCAATCTGAATATCCGGGGCGCCGTCCTGCACGTGCTCGGGGACCTTTTGGGTTCAATCGCCGCGATCCTTGCCGCTGGTGTCATCATCTGGACAGGGTGGACACCGATCGATCCGATTCTTTCTGTGCTTGTCTCGATCATCATCCTTGTCTCGGCCTACAGGTTGGTGCGCGATGCCGGCCATGTGCTGCTCGAAGGCACGCCACAGGACATCGATGTGAAGACGCTGAAGACCGTCCTTGTTTCGTCGGTCGATGGCCTGAAAGACGTCCATCACATCCACATCTGGTCGCTGACGCCCGAGCGTCCCATGGCGACGCTGCATGCCTGTATCGACGAGCAGGCGGACGGACCCGATATCACCCGCGCGATCAAGGCCGAACTGAAACAGCGCTTTTCGATCGAGCATGCGACGGTCGAAGTCGAATATGGCAGTTGTGCCGACGAAGCGGTGCATCATGCCCAGCACGGCCACGGATCGCGCGACCAAAAAGACGCTGAGACGCACGAAGTCTCATCCGATCACCAGCCCGCCTGAGGCTGAGACCCAACGTCCCGAGGACATGCCGCCGTGAGTCAGATCCAGACGAAGATCAAGAGCGACAAGCCGATCCTGAAGGTCGAGGACCTGCAGGTTGCCTTCACCCAGGGCGGCAATACGCAGATCGCGGTCGGTGGCGTCTCCTTCGCGATTGCGCCCGGCGAGACGCTGGCGCTCGTCGGCGAATCCGGATCGGGCAAGTCGGTCTCGGCGATGTCGATCCTGAAGCTCTTGCCCTACCCTGCCGCCAGCCATCCGGGCGGCACGATTCATTTCGACGGGCAGGATCTCCTGACTGCGTCTGACGAGAATCTACGCAAGACGCGCGGCAACCGGATCTCGGTGATCTTCCAGGAGCCGATGAGCTCGCTCAATCCGCTGCACACGATCGAAAAGCAGGTGACCGAAGTCCTGCGCATTCATCGCGGCATGCGCGACGAGCAGGCCAAGAAGCGTACCCTCGAACTTCTTCATCAAGTGGGCATCCGCGATCCCGAGAAACGCCTGGATGCCTATCCGCACCAGCTCTCCGGCGGGCAGCGCCAACGCGTGATGATTGCGATGGCGCTTGCCAACGAACCGGACCTCCTCATCGCCGACGAACCGACCACGGCGCTCGACGTCACGGTCCAGGCGCAGATCCTCGAACTTCTCCATCGTCTGCAGGTCGAGAACGGCATGGCGATGCTGTTCATCACCCACGATCTTGGCATCGTGCGGAAGATCGCCGACCGGGTCTGCGTGATGACGAAGGGCAAGATCGTCGAGGAAGGCAAAACCCAAGCGATCTTCGAGAACCCGCAGCACGCCTATACGCGTCATCTCCTCGCGGCCGAACCGAAGGGTCATCCGCCGGCCGCGAACGCCAATGCGGAAAAGGTGATGGAAGCCAGAGACGTGAAGGTCTGGTTTCCGATCAAGACGGGGCTTTTCCGGCGCGTCACCGACCATGTGAAAGCGGTTGACGGCATCGACCTGACGGTGCGGGCCGGGCAGACTGTCGGGGTCGTCGGAGAATCCGGTTCCGGCAAGACGACGCTGGGCCTAGCCCTGACGCGTATGATTTCGTCGAAGGGCGAAATCGTCTTCGACGGCCAGCGGATCGACGAGCGGTCTTTCAAAGAGATGAAGCCGCTGCGCGAGAAGATACAGATCGTCTT
Source organism: Fulvimarina pelagi HTCC2506 (assembly GCF_000153705.1). Lineage (GTDB taxonomy): Bacteria > Pseudomonadota > Alphaproteobacteria > Rhizobiales > Rhizobiaceae > Fulvimarina > Fulvimarina pelagi. Next base: position 1,030,953 of record NZ_DS022272.1, on the reverse strand, counting down.
CCAGGATCCGTTCGGCTCGCTCTCGCCGCGCATGCCGGTGGCGGACATCATCTCCGAGGGGCTGCGGATACACGCGCCGAAGCTCTCGGCCGACGAGCGGGACGAACGCGTGGTGCAGGCGCTGAAGGAAACCGGGCTCGACCCCGCGACGCGCTTCCGCTTTCCGCACGAGTTCTCCGGCGGCCAGCGCCAGCGTATCGCCATCGCCCGCGCGATGGTGCTGAAGCCGCGTTTTGTGATGCTCGACGAGCCGACCAGTGCGCTTGACATGAGTGTCCAGGCGCAGGTGGTCGACCTGCTGCGCGATCTCCAGAAGAAACATAATCTGGCGTTTCTCTTCATCAGCCACGACCTCAAGGTGGTGCGGGCACTCGCCAACGAGGTGATCGTGATGCGCAACGGCAAGGTCGTCGAGAGAGGCTCCGCCGACGAGATTTTCGATGCGCCGAAGACCGATTATACCGAGGCCCTTATGGCGGCCGCCTTCGACATCGAAACCCGACATATGGGGGCCGTCTCGCAGTGAGCCGCCACTCTTACCGCGACCACCTCGCCGATCAGCCGATCGACTTTACGGTCACGTCGAAGGAGCCACTTGCGGAAGGCTTTTGGCCCTATACCCGCGCGATACTCGATCATGACCGGTTCGACGGTGAGACGCGGGTCAACGGTGTGCACCGCGATTTTCTCGAAACTGGCGAAGTCGTAGTGATCATTCCCTACGATCCGAAGACGGACTCGATCGTCGTGATCCGCCAGTTCCGAATCGGCTCGGCCCTTGCTATCAACAAGGCGGCAGCGATCGAATTGCCCGCGGGGCTCGTCGACGACGGCGAGGAGATTGAGGTGGCGGCCACGCGCGAACTGTTGGAGGAGACGGGTCTCGAGGCGAAAGCGATAGAGCGGTGCTTCTCGATGCTGAGCACGCCGGGGCTGACGACGGAACACGTGACCGTCTATCTTGCGGTCGTCGACGCTTCCGAGATGGTGGCGAGCGCCGGCAAGGCCGACGAAGACGAGGACATCCACCCGATCCTCGCCACGGTCGAGGAGCTTATGAGAGCCGTCGACGACGGCTGGGTGGAGAACGGTTTTCTCATCTGCTGCGCCCACTGGTTCGCCCGAAAAGGCCGGGCCCGGGCGCAGGCACTTCTCGGCACTATCAGCCGAGACTGACGGGCCTGTGACCGTTCAAGCCGCACCCGTAGCGGTGTAGTAGCGGCAAAGGTCGTTGACCGGACAGGTTTCGCATTTCGGCTTGCGGGACACGCAGATCGCCTTGCCGAACTGGATCAGCCAGAAGTGCCCGTCGTGGAAGGCCCAAGCCGGTGCATTCTCCTCGAGCTGCGCCGCGGTCTGGTCGGCTGTCTTCGCATCGGTAAGGCCGATGCGGTTCGAGACCCGGTGGACATGGGTGTCGACCGCGATGACATCCGCCCCGAAGGTGAAGCTCATGACGATGTCAGCGCATTTGCGCCCCACGCCCGGCAAGCTCATCAACCCTTCGCGGGTTTGCGGCACGGTCCGATCGTACTCCTCGATCAACGCCGTGCAGAGCTTTTTCAGTGACTTGGTTTTGTTGTTGTAAAGACCGCAGGGTTTGATCGCTTTCGCGACGGCTTCGTCGTCCAGAGCGAGGATCGCATCCGGGGTTGTAGCAAGCGCGAAGAGATTGTCTGTCGCAGCCTTCGTGTTCGTGTCGCGGCTCTGGGCCGACAGGATGCAGGAGACAACGGAGCGAAACGGATCGGGCTGGTCCTTCGGGCCCTTTGCAGTCTTCGTGCGGCCGGGCATCGCCTCGGACAGACGGCGGAAGACCGTCTCGATATCCTTCTTCGCCAGTATCCTGCCCTGCGCCATCGCCGATTCCCTGCTCAAGGGACGCGAACTAGCGCGATGGTTCTACGCGGCGAATGGCAGGCCGTTCGCATTGCGCTTGCCGGCCTGTCGCTCGACCCAATCGCGCAGGGCTCGGATATCATCGATAAGGCATCCGCCCATAAGCGCCAGGTCTTCAAGCTCCCGCACCGCACCCTCAAGTGCATCGGGCGAAACCTGCGGCTCGTTTCGGTCGTCGAGCAGAATCTCGACTGTCGCGGAAGTCATCTCCGATACGAAGCGCGTCACATAGCCACGAAGAAGTGCGTTTTCCCGTAGCACGACGGCGTCGACAATTGGCTGCGCACCAGAGGTAGTGGAGGCCGAAGCGCCGCGTCGTTCGTTCGCGGTCCTGCCTACTTCGATGTTCTCCGACGCGGTCGTTTGCGCGTCCAGGCGATCGTAGAGCGCAATTGCTTCGGCGGCACGCTGCCTCCAGACCGGCAGAACCTCGTCGAGGAGGACCGTGTCCCATTGCCGGTTGGCGGCAGCCTCGGCGATCTGCTTTCTCAGTTTGCTCGCGGGAAGCGAGCCGATCCTGAGACCGGCCCGAAGGAAGATGGCATTGTCCGCCACCTGCTGGCACTTGCCGGCGAACGCAGACTTGTTGCCGCCTTGTGAGATATCGATCTGTGGAAAGCCGTAGAGTTCGAAATCAGGCCCGATGGTCCGTGCCAGACGGCCGATCGCCGCCTTCATGCGCCTGACCTTGCCACCCTCCGTCAGAGAGAAATGAGACTGCAAGGCATCAGACGCAGCTTGGGCAGCATCTGCGAGGTCTTCCAGTTCGGTGATCGCGGCCTCGCGCCAGTCCGACTTCGCAAGTGCAGCGATACTCGTCTCGATCTGAACCCGCGCCGTGGAAAGAGTCTTGCGAGAGCAGGCGCCCCTTAGGAGAGCAGACACCACTTCGGGCGAAGCGCCGGTCATGAGATCGTCGATCAGCCTTGCTCTGAAAGCAGCTTCGCTGTCGATACGATGGATAGATTCGCAGGGCGCCCCTTCGACGGGCGTCCCGTCGCTCCAGCATCGATCGACCATCCGAAGAAGCGTCATCCGGTCCACGAATTCCGGCGGGCATGCGGTCATGGCATCATCGAGTGCGACGATCGTCCCGTCATGCGTAGCCTCGACTCGGAACATATCGTTCGAAATTCGAACGGCGATCCGGTAGGTGCCGGTCGAACCTGCGAATTCGAATTGTTTCGGCTCAGTCCGCTGGATGGGCATGTATCGATCCGGCCTCGCACGCGTTCGTGCCAATTCTGGCAGCATGCGGGAGCGGGATGAAGGAAGCCTTACGACGCAACTGTTTCTAAACGCAAAGATTTCGCCGAACGAGGCCGTAGCATTGGAACAACTGACGGGCGAAGACCTGGCGTGACTGAAGGGATTTGGTGGAGCTAAGCGGGATCGAACCGCTGACCTCTACAATGCCATTGTAGCGCTCTCCCAGCTGAGCTATAGCCCCACGCCGCGTTTTCACGCGGTTCGCCGCAGCGCCCTGAGCAGCACCGCGTCGTGATTGCGGCGGTTTAGTCGAGAGGTGAGGACGGGTCAAGCGGTTTTCCGCGCTCCCGTCCCAAGGTCTCTCGCTCGCGTCGCGGCGGCGTTTAACCCGCCCCGCGCATCAATGCAGAGAGGTCGATCAGGACTCCTCGTCGTCGTCCCGTCCACCACCGAGAATGTCGGATACATCGTCGTCGTCATCATCGTCGTCATCGGCAAGGAAGGTGTCGTCGTCATCGTCGTCGACGGAGACGTCTTCGTCGTCAGACTCGTCGATGTCAGGTGACTTGGTGTCCGTCTTCTCGCTCTCTTCGTCCTCCACCTCGTTGATCGAGACGGTCTTCTCGTCGCTTTCGACTTCGGTTTCCGTCTCTTCCTCCTCATCCTCTTCTGGCGCCTTATTCTCCGGCTCGCCCTCGAAGAAGGACAGCGGATAGCTCTTGCCGGTATAGGGAGAAACGATCGGATCCTTGTTCAGATCGTAAAACTTCCGGCCGGTTTCCGGGTCGATCCGTTTGGTTCCAAGTTCGGGTTTGGCCATGTCTGCCTCGTTTGAAGACGTCGTCGGTCTGCTTCGTTCCTGCGGTACGCATTTCGAGCGCGGAGGGTTTCAGATCCTGCGACGCGTCGTCCTGCACACCGGTCTCGGGCGGCTGTGCCACGGCCCAGTTCGGGAGGGTCGCGGCAAATCGTAAAACGGACTTGGCCTTACGTGCTGGTCCCCTCCTTGTCAAAGCATCCGGCGAGAAGGCAATAAGGCGCGGCGAACGCGGCATCTCGCATTCGTCGAGCGGATCTAAGAGAAGACGTCAATGCAGAGCCAGAAACAGGCCCCACGGCCCTTGCGGGCCATCGCAGGACACAGTCTGACAGGTACAGCGCGCGTGCCGGGTGATAAGTCGATTTCGCACCGGGCCTTTCTGTTCGGCGGGCTCGCCAGCGGCACGACCAGGGTCACCGGATTGCTCGAAGGCGAGGACGTTCTGGCGACCGGGCGGGCTATGATCGCGATGGGGGCATTGATCCGCAAAGAGGGTCAGACTTTCGTCGTCGACGGCGTCGGCAACGGATGCCTGCTCGAACCCGAGGAACCACTCGATTTCGGGAATGCTGGCACGGGCGCGAGGCTTACAATGGGCCTCGTAGGAGCCTACCATTTCGGCTCAACCTTCGTTGGCGACGCCTCCCTATCCAAGCGTCCTATGGGACGAGTTCTCGACCCGCTGCGCGAGATGGGCGTTCAGGTGGTCGCGCGCTCGAAGGACCGGCTCCCGCTCTCGATCCACGGCCCGAAAGCGACAGCGCCAATCGAGTATAGGGTTCCGATGGCTTCGGCGCAGGTGAAGAGCGCAGTCCTCTTCGCCGGCCTCAATACGCCGGGCGTCACGACCGTCATCGAGCCGGTGATGACCCGCGACCACACCGAAAAGATGCTCGAAGGATTCGGCGCCAACATCGAGGTGGAGACGAAGCCGGACGGCTCGCGCCATATCCATCTCCAGGGTCAGGGAGAGCTGAGGGGCCTTTCCGACTTCCAGGTGCCGGGAGACCCCTCCTCCGCCGCTTTCCCGATCGTCGCCGGTCTTGTCGTGCCGGGCTCGGACGTGACGATCGAGAACGTGCTGATGAACCCGACGCGCATCGGGCTGATCGAGACGCTACGGGAAATGGGCGGATCGATCGAAATTCTCGACGCGCGCACCGAAGGCGGTGAGGACGTCGCAGACCTGCGTATCCGGCATTCAGAGCTTACCAGCGTCGAGGTCACGGCGGAGCGTGCGCCTTCGATGATCGACGAGTATCCAGTACTCGCTGTCGCCGCGGCCTTCGCGAAAGGCAGGACCGTGATGCGCGGCCTCGACGAGCTTCGTGTTAAGGAATCCGACCGCCTCTCGGCTGTCGCCGCCGGCCTTGCGGCGAACAATGTCCGGCATGAGGAAGGCGCCGACTGGCTGGTCGTCGAAGGCGATCCGGAAGGCAGAGGCTATGGCGGGGGCTCCGTCGTAACTCATCTGGACCATCGGATCGCGATGAGCTTCCTCGTCTTAGGCCTAGCCTCGGGAAAGCCCGTGACGATCGACGACGGTCGAATGATAGCGACGAGCTTCCCCGAATTCGAAGACCTTATGAAGGGCCTCGGCGGCATGATTGAGCCCATTCGGGAGGAGGCATGATCGGTGGACTCTTCGTTCTCGTCTTCTTTCTCCCGATCTCCTTCATCTACGGGCGCTGGCGCGCGCGAGGGCTGAAGAGAAGCCATAGCACGCTGCGAACCCGCCTCTTCGCTCTCCTTCCAATGCCACTTTTCTTCGCGGTCTGCGCGACGGTCGCCGTGATCTGGCAGAACGAAGCCTCCAGCAGGCGGATTGCCGATCTCACGGGGCGGGAGGCTGGCAGCGCACTCGACACGGGCAATGGCGTCCTGGACGGACTTCTTACCGTCGCGCGTTGGTTCGGCCAACTCGAGCTTATCCTATTCATGATCGCGATTCCCTATCTAATGGGGGCGGTCATTGCCGTAATCCTGCTCCTTCTCGACTCCAGGGGTCGGATCGAGCTGGCGGTCGCCGCGGAACCGAACGATCCGCATTCGGACGAAGGAGGAATCTGATGGCTAAAACGCTTGTTATCGCCATAGACGGCCCGGCCGCGGCGGGAAAAGGCACTCTCGCCAAGCGTCTCGCAATCCATTACCGCCTGCACTATCTCGACACAGGCCTTCTCTACAGGGCCGTTGGGCGGAAGGCGCAAGCGGCGGGTCTCGATCTCGACAATCCCGAAGAGATGACGCCGATCGCCCGCGATCTGAACTTTCACGATATCGACGAACCCTCTTTGCGGGGCCGCGAAGCCGGCGAACTCGCCTCGCGCGTTGCAGCCCATTCCGGCGTGCGCCAAGCGCTCAACGCATTCCAGCGCGAATTCGCTGCGCAGCCGGGCGGAGCTCTGCTTGACGGGCGGGACATCGGGACCGTGATCTGCCCGGATGCGGACGTCAAAATATTCGTCACCGCCAGCGCAGAGGTGCGCGCCCGCCGTCGAACCGACGAACTTAACGCCAAAGGCCGGACGGTCGTCTACGAGCGCATCCTGGAAGAAGTGCGCCAGCGGGACGATCGCGACAGCAACCGCGCCGTCTCGCCGCTGAAAGCGGCCGACGACGCCCACTTGCTGGACACCAGCGAATTGAGTATAGACGGCGTGTTCCGCAAGGCTTGTAGTCTTATAGACGCGCAAATTTCTAGATAGGCGGGATGGAGTTTGTCGGGGCGGCCTTCGTTGAGAGGGTACGCCCTTTTCGGTCGTATGCGGACTGGTTTCGCTTATGTACCGGCGGCTTCGATCAACCGGTCCGGACCGGCGTTCCCTTGCGCCAGACGGCGGAAAACCGATTGCGTTAGTCGATCGGACACCGCCAAGCTTGCTCAGACGCGTGTTCAAGCGTTTTGAGCGGGCGGAACCCGATTTTGGATCATCGAAACTCGAACGAGGCCGCATCACGCGGCAGATGGCGCATACCCTCTCCAGGGCTCGGCAAAGCGGCCGGAGAGGTTCTAAGGAGAACGAATGTCAAATCTCAATCCCTCTCGCGACGATTTCGCCTCGATGCTCGAGGCATCGTTCCACGAGCAGGACGTTGCCGAAGGAACGGTGGTCAAGGGGACCGTCGTCGCGATCGAGAAGGATATGGCCGTCGTCGACGTCGGCCTGAAGGTCGAGGGCCGAGTTGCCCTCAAGGAATTCGGCGCTAAAGGTCGAGACGGCGACCTCAGCGTGGGCGACGAAGTCGAGGTCTATGTCGAGCGCATCGAAAACGCTCTCGGCGAAGCTGTTCTGTCGCGCGATAAGGCGCGCCGCGAGGAAAGCTGGATCCGCCTCGAAGCAAAGTTCAACGAGAACGAGAAGGTCGAAGGCCAGATCTTCAACCAGGTCAAGGGTGGCTTCACGGTCGATCTCGACGGGGCCGTCGCGTTCCTCCCACGCTCGCAGGTCGACATTCGTCCGATCCGCGACGTGACGCCGCTAATGAACACGCCCCAGCCCTTCCAGATCCTCAAGATGGATAAGCGTCGCGGCAACATCGTCGTCTCGCGCCGTACCGTGCTTGAAGAGAGCCGCGCCGAACAGCGTTCGGAAATCGTGCAGAATCTCGAAGAGGGTCAGGTCGTCGACGGCATCGTCAAGAACATCACCGATTATGGTGCATTCGTGGACCTTGGCGGAATCGATGGCCTCCTGCACGTCACCGACATGGCGTGGCGCCGCGTGAACCATCCGACGGAGATCCTGCAGATCGGTCAGACCGTGAAGGTCCAGATCATCCGGATCAACCAAGAAACCCACCGCATCTCGCTCGGCATGAAGCAGCTCGAGGCCGATCCGTGGGACGGCATCGGCGTCAAGTATCCGATGGGCGTCAAGGTCACCGGCCGCGTCACGAACATCACCGACTACGGTGCGTTCGTCGAACTGGAGCCCGGCATCGAAGGCCTCATCCACGTTTCCGAGATGTCCTGGACGAAGAAGAACGTCCATCCGGGCAAGATCCTCGCCACCTCCCAGGAGGTCGAGGTCGTGGTTCTCGAAGTCGACCCGAACAAGCGCCGCATCTCGCTCGGCTTGAAGCAGACGCTTCAGAACCCGTGGGACGCTTTCGCCGAGAAATTCCCGACGGGTGCGATCGTCGAGGGCGAGGTCAAGAACAAGACCGAGTTCGGTCTCTTCATCGGCCTCGAAGGCGATGTGGACGGCATGGTCCACCTCTCCGACCTCGACTGGAACCGTCCGGGCGAGCAGGTCATCGAAGAGTTCAACAAGGGTGATCTCGTCAAGGCGCAGGTTCTCGACGTCGACGTCGAGAAGGAGCGTATCTCGCTCGGCATGAAGCAGGTCGGCGGCGATCCGTTCGTCGAGGCGGCGGAAGCCGGCGACGTGCGCCGTGGTTCGGTGGTTTCCTGCGAGGTGACGCAGGTCACCGACGGCGGGATCGAGGTCAAGATCGTGGAGACCGATCTGACCTCCTTCATCCGCCGCTCCGATCTCGCGCGCGATCGCGACGAGCAGCGGCCCGAGCGCTTCTCGGTCGGTCAGACGATTGATGCACGCGTCACCCAGTTCGACAAGAAGGCCCGCAAGGTCGGCCTGTCGATCAAAGCGCTGCAGATCGCCGAGGAAAAGGAAGCCGTCGCGCAGTACGGTTCCCAGGACTCAGGCGCCTCGCTCGGCGACATCCTTGGCGCGGCTCTCAAGAGCGGCAGCAAGAGCGACGAGGAATAAAGATCGGTATTGGTCGGGGCCTATCGGTCCCGACCTTGCAACAAAAAGCCCCGGCGAGAGATCGTCGGGGCTTTATTGCGTCTGATGGAATCGGTCCCTTTGGCAGCGCGGGGATCTTGCCGAGTGGAACGGCGCTATGTGCGGCCGATAGGACCTCGCAGGAGAGTCAGCTGCCGCCGAGACCGAAAGCTTTCTGGAAGACGGCACCTTCCGTGTCCGTCATCCGCACGCGCAGTTCGGAAACGTCCTTCTTCGGAATATCGAACCTAACCTCGGGGTTCTCGCTCAGCGAGATGCTGCCGGTCATGGTGAAGAGCTTCTCGTCGTCAGCCCAGGTCTCTAGAGTCTGGACGTAGCGTGCCAGGATGTAGTGCAAGGTCACCTGATCCATCTGCATTCCGGAATGCTGCGGATGGCTGATCGCAAGCGTCACCTCCGGATGATCGCTCGCGGCTCGTTCGAGCGCGCTCGGCACCGCCAAATCCATCTGTCCGAGAGTCGCAAGCGCTTCCTCGACGCCGGTCGTCGGCGGTGCAGCGCAGGCTCCAGTACCAGAGGTCTTGACCATCGCCTCCTGCATCAGAAGGGCGCCCGCATTCGTTTCGACAATCGCGCGAACCTTGGTGGGTCCATTGAAACGCATGGCGACTTCAACCGAAAGATCGTCCGTTTCCTCTTCGATCTCGAAATCAGCCGAGACCGGCATCGGATTCTCGTCGACGATCAGCGTCAGCCGCTTGATGTGCTCGCCCTCGGGCAGATCGATATTTGCCCGGATCGGTATGCGCAGATCGTTTTCGGACCGGTAAGGGGTTACAAGGTTGATCAGCGGACTCTGCTCGACAATCACGCGCTCGCCGTAGACCTCGGCCTTGATATCGGACCAGGCGTCCTGCGGAACGGCATCGCTCGCGGCAATCGCGGGGCTTGCCGCCAATACGGCAAGAGCCGCGACAGCCGTTTTCCATGAAGTTCGGATCATTCAGTCCTCCCAACCTGCGCGACGAACGGCTCGACGGTGCATCGTCCATCCAGCGCACGCGTGACGTATAGACAGAAACCTCGCGGTTGGCCAGAAGCGCAATGTGAGGCAGACACCCGGCTTTTGCCGGCGAACCAGCGTCATTGACGACTGGGTGCTCGAGCCATCGAAGATTGACGATCCAGCTGCGCGTCGCTACCCGACCGGCATGGTCGACTTCGCCTCACCTCTCCTGCCAGCCCGACTCCTCAGACGCTATAAGCGCTTCCTTGCCGACGTCGTGATCGAAGCGAGCGGCGAGGAGACGACGGTGCACTGCCCTAACCCCGGCGCGATGATGGGGCTGAAGGAGCCCGGCTCGCGCGTCTGGCTCTCACGCTCGGCCAACAGAGCCCGAAAGCTGCCGCTGACGCTCGAACTCGTCGAAGCGGACGGCACCCTCGTCGGCATCAATACCGGGCTTCCGAACCGACTGGCCGAGGATGCAATCGGCGCCGGTCTGGTGTCCGCGCTTACGGATATCGGTACGCTGAGACGCGAGGTGAAATACGGCATAAACTCGCGGATCGATCTTACAGGGACGCAAACGGACGGAAGGACTGTCTATATCGAGGTGAAGAACGTTCATCTCATGCGCAAAGCGAGCCTCGCCGAATTTCCCGATTGCGTAACTGCGCGCGGGGCGAAACATCTTCGCGAGCTGGCCGACCAAGTGGAGGCCGGGCACCGTTCGGTAATGCTCTACGTGGTTCAGCGAACCGATTGCGACAGGATCGCCCTGGCCGAAGATCTCGATCCCGCCTATGCGACAGCTTTCGCCGCGGCCCGGCGGAGAGGGGTTGAAGCTTATGGCGTTCGATGCGACATCACCGTGAATGGCATAGACCCGCATGTCGAGATCCCGGTTCTCGATCCACCGCAGTCCCGCTAGCTTATCGAAGAACCCGTCTGACGAGTCATGACCACTTATCTCGAAGCTGAAGCCAATCCGCAGCGCAACACGGGCGTCATTCGCCTCTACGGGCCCGATGGCTTCGAGGGTATGCGGTGTGCCTCGCGCATCACGGCAGAATGCCTCGACGCTCTCGCCGACATCGTGAAACCGGGCGTCACGACACAGGCGATCGACGACTTCGTCTGGGATTTTGGTGCCGAGCGGAACGTCGCGCCGGCGACGTTGCATTACCGCGGTTACACAAAGAGCGTCTGCACATCGATCAACCACGTTGTCTGCCACGGCATACCGAACAACAAGCCCCTCAAAGAAGGCGACATCGTCAATATCGACGTCACCTATGTGGTCGACGGCTGGCATGGCGATTCTTCGCGCATGTATCCAGTTGGTCAGGTGAAGCGAGCAAGCGAGCGTCTTTGCGAGGTGACCTATCGGGCGCTGCTGAAGGGCATCGAGGCGGTGAAGCCCGGCGGCCATATCGGCGATATCGGCGCCGCGATCCAGGAATATGCCCAATCGGAGCGCTGCTCAGTCGTGCGCGACTTTTGCGGCCACGGCGTCGGACGCCTGTTCCACGATGCGCCGAACATTCTGCACTATGGTTCGCGCGGCGAAGGCCCGGAGATGAAGCCCGGCATGATCTTCACGATCGAGCCGATGATCAACATCGGTCGCCCGCACGTGAAGATCCTTGCGGACGGCTGGACCGCCGTTACGCGCGACCGTACCCTCTCAGCCCAGTACGAGCATTCGCTCGGTGTGACCGAGGAGGGATGCGAAGTCTTCACATTTTCACCGAAGGGGCTGGATACGCCAGGAATTACGGTACCGCCCCTCGTTGAAGCAGCCTGAGGCAGGGCACCGGTGGCAGTGAGGGAAAAGCGCGCCACCTCGGAAGAAGATGCGCCGGCTTCAGAAGAGCACCCCGAGCGGAAGGCGCGGACCGAAGCGTCTGGCACGAAGCATTACGACGGACATCGAGAGCGGCTGAAAGGCCGGTTCGCGGAACAGGGGCCGGATTCGCTCGCCGATTACGAACTTCTTGAACTCGTTCTCTTTCGCTCGATTCCGCGCAAGGACGTCAAACCAATCGCGAAGGCGCTGCTCGCCCGCTTTGGTTCACTCGGCGAGGTCCTCAATGCACCGCGCCGGCTACTGACGGAAATCGAAGGTGTGAAGGATGCAGTCGCCCTCGATCTTTCGATCGTCGCCGCAGTAAACCAGCGGGCGATGCGCTCAGCAGTCAAAAAGCGCGAAGTGCTCTCCTCGTGGTCAGCTGTCATCGACTATTGCACGGCAGCCATGGCGCACGAACCGCGGGAGCAGTTCCGTATTCTCTTCCTCGACAAGAAGAACGCCCTCATCGCCGACGAAGTGCAGGGTCGGGGAACGGTGGACCACACACCGGTCTATCCTCGCGAGGTCGTGCGGCGAGCTCTCGAGTTGAACGCGACTGCGTTGATCCTGGTGCACAATCACCCTTCCGGCGATCCGACTCCCTCGCGTGCAGATATCGAGATGACACGAATGATCGAGACAACAGCGAAGCCGCTTGGAATCTCACTCCACGATCACGTCATCGTCGGAAAGAACGGACATGCCAGCCTGCGCGGCCTGAAGCTGATCTGAGCTGATCGCAACTCGCGATGTCCTTTCCAACGATCAAAGCAAACCGCGCGGCCCGATCAAATCAGGCCCGCGCGAATTTCTGACGAAGAAGAAGAGGATGTCAGCGCCGGGCGATGATCTCTTCGCCGGCAACGACCATGCGCATACCGAGGCCACCCGGCTTGCGGCGAGCGAGGAAGCGGGGGCGGCGGGTGCGGTTCGATGAACGGCGGCGCGGCGCAGGCTCGCCGGTCTTGACGGTGCCGACCGTCTCCTCGAGCGCAACGACCGAGCCGTCCGCTTCAACCATCAGCATAGGCAAACCGAAGAAGTCAGCCCAGGAGCGCCAGTCGGCGGCAACGTCGTAGAGATCTGATGCGACAAGCAGCGGAACGCAGAGCGCCGGATCGGAATGATGGTGGAGCTCGAGGGTGACCGTGACCGACCCATCCGCATGCTCCATCGCGCGGGCCGCAATGCCCTTGAAGGCCCGTGCCGACAGCGCGATCGAGACCGGAAGGCCGGCCCGCTGCAGCTTGCGGTGAATGACGGCGCCGCGCGGGCTTACCTGATAGCGAACCATCTCGCCGTCGGCGGCCAGTATCTCGATAGACTGCGAAGCAACCGGAACCGTCGGGTCGATGCGAACAGGCTCGTTCGCCCAATTCGGCTTCGGTGCATCGAGCGAATGTGCAACATTGGTAGTCATGACGCCTTTGCCTCTCCTGAGAGCCTTTTTTGGCTTCTCTTGTGGTCGGTGTGTCCCGGCCTTTTGATGAGACCAACCTAGACGCCGCCTCTTGCGCTCCTGCTAAGAAACGGGGTTAAGCAAATTTGACGGATCAAAGGGTTAGCGAGAAGAAAACTTGAATCAATTCTGAATCACCTTGCCCGGATTCATGATGTTCTTGGGGTCTAGTGCCTGCTTGATGGCAACCATCGCCCCGTATTCGGCGCCAGCCTTGGTCGCGGCAAGCTCCTGGGCCTTCATTGCTCCGATACCATGTTCGGCAGAAAAGCTGCCGTCCAGATCCCGGACGACTGCGTGAACGAGACGACTGATCTCGTCCCAACGCGCAAGGAATGCTTCCTTGTCCGCCCCTACCGGCTGCGAAATGTTGTAGTGAACATTGCCGTCGCCGAGATGGCCGAAGGCGACGATCCGCGCGTCAGGGATCGCCGAAAGGACAGCCGCGTCGGCTGTTCGCAGGAAAGTCGGGATCGCGGCGACCGGCACCGACACGTCGTGCTTGATCGAGCCACCCTCCGGTTTCTGAGCCCAGCTCATCTCCTCGCGCAAGGTCCAGAACGCGTCAGCTTGGGCTTGCGACTGTGCGATCGCCGCATCTGTAACGAGACCGGCCTCGAAGGCTTCGCTCAGCAGCGCTTCCAGTGTCTCTGACGCCTCATCCGGCGATCGTTGTGAGACGATCTCGACAAGAACGTACCACGGTTGGGGTTCTGCAAGCGGTTCCCGCGCGCCTTCTGTGTGGCGCAGCGACATTTCCACACCGATGCGCGGCAGAAATTCGAAGGCAGTCAGGTTTGCGCCGGCGTGCCGCTCGGCCAAACCAAGCAGTTTCAGCATGTCTTCGGGCGTCTTCAGACCTGCATAGGCGACTTCTCGCCCCTTCGGCTTCGGAAACAGCTTCAGGACAGCGCCTGTGATGATGCCAAGCGTGCCCTCGGCCCCGATCAGGAGATGCCGCAGATCATAACCGCGATTGTCCTTCTTCAGCCGGCGCATACCGTGCACGATCTCGCCGTTCGGCAGGACAGCCTCGATGCCGAGACAAAGATCGCGCGCGACGCCGTAGGCCAGCGCACCCGTACCACCTGCATTGGAAGAGAGATTGCCGCCAATCTGGCAAGAGCCTTTGGCACCGAGAGAAAGAGGAAAGAAAAGATCGGCCGCATCGGCTTTCTCCTGAATCGTTTGGAGGATTACGCCTGCACCGACCGTCATCGTGCGACCGACCGTATCGATCTCGTGGATAGTATTGAGACGTGAGAGATTGACGAGGATCTCGCGCCTGGAGCGCGGCTGCTGACCGCCGACAAGGCCGGTATTACCGCCTTGCGGCACTACCGGCGTCCCAGTCTCGGCTGCGAGCTTGACGATCTGGGCCACCTCGTCAACGGAACCCGGGCGGAGTACAAGCGCCGCCTTTCCGTGAAAGAGATCTCGCGGTTCGGAGAAGTAACCCTCCCCTGCTTCGTCCGGTTTCAACGCATTGGCACGGCCAACGATCGCCGAAAAGCGCGTCAGCACGTCACTATCAATTTCATCCATTGGGCAGACCTATCGCGTACCGGGATGCCGTCCAGAACGCAGGTGAACATCACGCACGGCAGGCACCTCAATTCCAAAAGTCTCAACGTGGCGCGGCTGCGCGTTTCAACCGATCGTTGATCGCCTCACCGATCCCCTCGTTCGGAATCGGGACAACGGCGATCGCGGGAACATCCGGCCGGTCGAGGCGGGCGAGAAGCCCAAAGAGGTTCGCCGCCGCTTCCTCAAGGTTTCCGGACGGACTCAGATTGACCACCCCCGACGCCGAGCTTTCGCCGCGCACCGGCTCTGGTCCAAAAGCGATCAGCCACTCGCCGGGCTCGACTGACGCCGCATCGAGGCGCACTCTTCCGAACGGGGCATAATGCGAACTCATCTGCCCGGGCGCGCTTATCTTCGTGGTCTGCAAGATCGTCTCGACCGGCAAGCCTGTGGCTTCTACGATCGCTTCACGCGGAACGCCCCCAGGGCGAAGCAGCACGATCCGATCCGACTCCGCTCGAACAATCGTCGACTCCACACCGACGCTGGTCGTGCCGCCGTCAAGGATGAGGGAAACGCGATCCCCGAGGCTTGCCGCGACATGGCCCGCCGAGGTCGGGCTGACGCGACCGGAGAGGTTGGCGCTCGGCGCTGCGAGCGGCCGGTCGAGCCTTGCGGAGAGTTCGGCCATCACGCCTACGGGCTGACGAAGGGCGATAGTGTCGAGGCCTGCCGTCGCCAGCGGATGGACGCCGCCATCGCTGCGAAGCGGCGCGACGATCGTCAGTGGGCCCGGCCAGAAAGCCTCCGTGAGCCGGTGTTCGATTTCGCCGAAATGGGCAAGCAGTGCCGCAAGTTCTCTGCCATAGACATGGCTGATCAGCGGATTGAATGATGGGCGTTCCTTGACGGCAAAGATCTTCGCCACCGCCTCGCCGTTCGTCGCGTCTGCGGCGAGGCCGTAAACAGTTTCCGTGGGGACCACGACACATTCACCCTCGCAGAGCAGTCGGCTCGCAAGCGCAATCGCCGCCGCATTATCCGCAGGCTGAATTAGCACCCTCTTAGGTTCCTCAGACATCGAATCTTCCGTGGTCCGCCTTTACGACACGAAAAAGGGCGCCTCCCATCCGGAGGCACCCTCGGTCGTCGTCAGACTGTGAGCAACGATACCACGCTATCAGTTAGCGGTCGCCGGTTCCTGCTCTTCGCTCGTGGCATCCGCAGCTGGCTCTTCGGCATCAGCTTCCGGTGCGGGCTCGACGTCGACCGTAGGCACGTCGACCGTTACTTCCTCTGATCCAACATCAACATCACCGGTCTCGACGTCCGCTTCCGGCATCTGACCGCCTTCAACGGAAACTTCCGGAAGCTCGCCTTCCTGCGTCTGATCGACATCGACGAAGAAGAACAGGAAATACGCGATCACAACGACGACAATGACTGCGATGATCGCACCGATTGCCCTACCCATACATCAAACTCCAACACTCGTTTTACGTTATGTGAGCCCAATGTCGCGGTGCGGGGGTTGTTCCGTTCTAGGCCAGAAAAATTCGGTCGGGAATGGCAGGCTCGATCAGTTGGTCAGGCTGAAGGCAGAGGCGATACGGCCGTCGGCCCGCGTAAGAACGGTGAAGGGCGCTAACGCCTTTGACGGGTCGTCGCTTTCCTCTTCCGAGGCCGAAACCATTTCGGCTGAATTCGAGGCTTTAGCGAGAGATGCCAGGGCTTTGGCAGCCTTCGACACCTTCGGCTTAGCCGTAAGAGGCAGGGGCGCGACTACAGTTTCGTCGACGACTGCGACGACCTCATCGGCGCTGTTATCCTTCTCATCGAGCAACGCCTGTTCGTCTGAGGCCGCATCGCCCGCTTCGTTCTGCGAGACCGCGTCCGTTTCGATCGCTTCTCCACTTGCCTCCTGAGGAGCTTCGGCACGCAGCGGGTTGGGCGTCGGTACAGGCATTCCGGGAGCAAGGTCACCCGAGATTTCGACGGCAGTCTGTAGGGCTTCCTTAGGCTTTGCGGCCTCCTTGATGTCCTCGACTTCGTCGAGATGGGCTTCGACTCGGCTCTCGGCGTGCTTTTCACCCTTGGTCGCGGCTTTGTTGAGAAGCTTCAACGGATCGACGCGCTTCGGTCGATCACCCATCGGCCCATAAGCGGCGACCATAGCGTCTTCTTCTCCGCCGTCAGCAGCCGGTCTGCTGAGCGCGTCCGCTACCTGCTCCTCAGTCTCCTCGTCCACCGATGCAATCAGCATGGCCGGGTCGGTTTCCGGCTTGTGTTCGGGAAGAAGATCGTTGAACGGCCAAGCCGCCTTCAAGCCCGCGATGTCGAGATGCGAGACATTGACGTCTATGTCGTTCTTCGTTCCATCGACCCGGTAGGGGCAGGAGCGGTTGTTGCAGTTGTGCATGGAGGAGAACTGCCAAAGTGCGTACCGTGGCCAGGTCTCTTCGGGAAACTTGCCGGTAATGTCACCGGTATAGCGGGCATACCAGAGCGGCAGACGGGACAGGAGCGGATAGTCCTCTCGATGCTTCGATATGTGCTTGGCCGTATTGCCATTGGTATAAAGTACCGGATAGCGACCCGTTCGAATTTTCACCTGTTCAGCGAAAATCTCAGCATCTTCCAGGCTCATGAATTCGTCGCTCAGATCCTCGATGTCGAGTGCAATGAGATCGTTTTCGCGAGGCTCAGCGAAATCGATGAAGTGGTCAGCCTGTGCGCGCGGATTGCCCGGACGGGCCAGATGATAGGCGCCCCAAAGCAGGCCCAGTGAATCGGCGATCTGGCGGCGCGTCATGTACAGTTCCTTAGTGACGGAATACTTCCACCACCGGTTCTTGCAGAGCTTCCAAACATCATCCCGCCCGGACCCGCAACGGTATTTAGGGGGCATGCCGTCCGAGGCTTTGTTGATGAAGCCGGCGATCCGCTCGTCCGACGTCATTTTCTCCCAATCGATGGGATTGAACTCGTACGCATCGATGACGAGGGCCCGGTCGCTGTCCTTCCAGGGCGCCTTCCAGTCCGCAGTGGCGGGTTGCACCGCCAAACCGATAAGGCAAAGCGAGAGAACCAATCCTCGCTTCAGGCTCGTCGCGAAAGCGGCGTGCGTCTTGATCATAGTGTATGGTTCCCCTCGATGAGGTCGATCGACCTTCGATGTATCTGCCATTCCCGGATCGGGCGTATTGTGCCGACCGAACTGTTAAGCTTCCCCAAGCACGCTGGCCGACGCCTCGCCTCCTGTGGCTTGCAATCCTCTGTGAACGCAAAATCTGTCGGGTTCCGGGCAGCAGCGATCACGAAATGTTAAAATCGCGTTTACATCAGCCGGATGGATCGGCGCTGTGCCGGAACGAGACACTATAGTGCCGAAAAGCGCGCGTGTTCCGAAGTCATTCCTTAAGGAGTGGTTAACGCGCCGAACGCCGCTGTTGAGAGCCGGACCCCGACATTGAAGAAGCGACACGCACAAAACCTCGGCGGTAGCCGACAGCAAACATTGAAGAAAAACGAAAGCGTTCCGTCTGCTTGAGGCTTCGACACGCTACGACGGTGATTTCGCTCTCGATAACTCCGCGGTTCTGCGCACCTGCAAGTGCGTTACTCGATCAGCCCGGTCGGCTTCGGCGTTCCGTTTATGTAGTGAGACACTCCCCGTGCCGAGGAGACGGCAGGCGTTGTTGCGAAGCCAGCGATGATTAAGGATGCAGCCTGCTCAAACCGTCATCGATTCGTCTTCTTAGAGGACGAAAGTTCGAAACGAATCTAGCCGGTCGGATGAACAATCTGAAAAGTTCATAATTATCAGTATCTTATAAAAGGTCACTGAACGTATATGTTTTCTTGAAGAGGCGCATATCGTGCATCCCCTGAGTCAAGCGGACACTCTCGCAGAGGGCAAAAAAAAATATCCGTAAGTCATCTATCAACAGATCATTCCTGTGGAAGCCTTGCTCCGAAAGGATTCCTGACCGCGCCTTGGAGCGATGCTTTGCCAAGAACGCCACACTGGCGAGAAGCTGACCTAGAATCTTCTCCGATTCGCCTTGCCAGCATCTGCGGTGCGCCGTAACTTCGCCGCCAAGAAGAAGGTTGGAGCAGAGCGACGTGGCCGATATGCCGACTGACCCAAGATTGAACACCGAGAACTTCTCGCAATTCAAGTTTGGGACGAGTCCAGGCCACGGGTGACCTAGTAGAGGAAGCTCCCTTCTTCTTAATTTGAAATTTCGTGCACGCGATCGGAACGCGCGCAACCTCCGCTGCCTGGCTACGGGGGAATAGGGAAAGTACGACATGCAAGGTGACTATAAAGCCGACGTGTCACCGTCGGAATGCTGGACGCGTCTCAAGGAAAGCCCAAACGCATTTCTCGTCGACGTCAGAACGCGTCCCGAATGGACTTTTGTCGGCATTCCAAGACTAGACGAAGCGGGCAAGACGCCGGTCCTCGCCGAATGGCAGAGCTACCCGACGATGTCGATCGATCCGAATTTCCCAATCTTCGTAACGGATGCAGTCGAGAAGGCCGGCGGCGACCATGACGCGGAGATCTATTTCCTTTGCCGGTCTGGCCAGCGATCGGCCTCGGCTGCCGCGACGATGACCGCTCACGGCTTTCCAAATTGCTTCAACATCGCCGGCGGGTTCGAAGGTCCGCCCGACGAAAACGGCCACCGCGGCAATCGAGCTGGTTGGAAGGCTGAAGCTCTGCCCTGGCAGCAGGGCTGACGAAGCGGCTCGAACTTTTGAGAGCGCATGAAAGAGTGGAAGCCGGCCGCAAGCAGGTCGGATATTCCATTGAATGAAAAAAGGGCGGGACATGATGATGGCGAAAACGACGGACGAGCACGCCGGCAAGGCGGAGCCGCGCGAAAACGAAATGATCATGGATCGTGTGAACGCCCGGCTCAAGGCACAGTTAGGCCCCGAGATTTTCGCCAGCTGGTTTCAGCGCATGCATCTCGATCACGCGGGCAAGGGGATCTGTCAGGTCTCGGTACCGACCGCGTTTCTACGTTCGTGGATCCGCGGCCATTACCAAGAGATGCTGACTGAGGCCTTCAAAGCGGAAGTGCCCGGCACTCTGCGCGTCGATATCGTTGTCAGAAGCGCCGTCCGCGGCGGCGGCGTCAACATCCGAAAGCATGGCCGGGATCTCGAGGCCGGCAGCCCCTCTGGGCTCGCAAAGTCAGGTCAGCCCGCGAACGTAGTCGAATTCGCCGCCCGCGACGTGGCATCGGGAGAGGCACGACCCACCAGATCCAAAACCGTGGGTGTCGCAAACGGCTGCGAGATCGGCTCACCTCTCGACCCCCGCTATGTCTTCGACACGTTTGTCGAGGGGACGGCCAATCGTGTCGCCATGGCCGCCGGTCGTGCAATCGCCGAGAACGGTCCACAATCCTTCCGTTTCAATCCGCTTTTCATTCACGCTGGCGTCGGCCTCGGCAAGACTCATCTTCTCCAAGCAATTGCCAACGCGGCCGCTGGGCGCGATGACGCGCCGCGCGTCGTATATCTGACCGCCGAATATTTCATGTGGCGATTTGCATCTGCGATTCGCGACAATAAGGCGCTCGATCTCAAGGAGACCCTGCGCGGCACCGACGTCCTCATCATCGATGACGTCCAGTTCCTTCAGGGCAAGTCAATCCAGCAGGAGTTCTGCCATCTCCTCAACGCATTGATTGATTCCGCCAAGCACGTCATTTGCGCGGCAGATCGGCCAGCGAAGGAACTTGAAAGCCTCGATCCACGCGTGCGTTCGCGCCTTTCGAACGGTATAACGCTCGAACTCGCGACACCTGACTACGCCATGCGCCGCGAGATCATCGAGATGCGGATCAGGGCGCTCGCCGCTGAAGACCCGACTTTCGTTCTATCCGAGGAAACGATCGACGCCATTGCAAGACGGGTCGACGGAACCGGTCGCGATCTGGAAGGCGCCTTCAATCAGATCGCCTTTCGTCACTCGCTCGGCCAGCCGCTGAACCCCGAGGCCATCGTCGAGATCCTCGCACAGTTTTCGCGCACGAGCGCCGAGCGGCGCGTGAGGATCGAGGACATCCTCAAATTCGTCTCGCGTCACTACAACATCTCACGCACTGACATTCTCTCCGCCCGCCGTACGCGCACGATCGTACGGCCCCGGCAGATTGCGATGTATCTCGCCAAGACGATGACGCCACGCTCGCTGCCGGAGATCGGCCGGCGCTTCGGAGGACGCGACCATACGACCGTGCTTCACGCCGTGCGCAAGATCGAAGCGGAACGCGGCAAGGACGATGCCTTTTCGGAGGAGTTGGACGTCATCCGCCGCATGATCGAGGAATAGGACGGGGCGGCGGTGGAACGCCGCCGCAACGCTTCGCTCTTCCACACCCTTCGACTGCCACGGCGCTTCCAAACCCGCCACTCTTTGTTTAAGACCGGCATTCCGATGGTTGGGCGATGCCTGCGCCCGTCCTCGCCCGCCTTGCTCGCGAACGGTCCAGTCCCATGCGTATCATCATCGAGAGATCGAATCTTCTGAAGTCTCTGGCGCACGTCCATCGGGTGGTCGAACGGCGCAATACAATTCCGATCCTGTCGAACGTGCTTTTGCGCGCGAAGGCAGAAACACTCGGCCTGAAGGCGACCGACCTCGATATCGAGATCACCGAGGAGGTGGCCGCCCAGGGGGAGCAGGAGGGCGCCACCACGGTCCCCGCCCACCTCCTTTATGACATCGTACGGAAGCTTCCGGACGGGGCCGAAGTGAAGCTGGTCCTCAACAGCGAAGGCACTCAGATGACGGTTTCGGCGGGGCGATCCAATTTTCGCCTGCAATGCCTGCCCGAAACCGATTTTCCAGACATCACTGCCGGAGAGTTGAGCCACGGTTTTACAATGGAAGCCGGCGCCCTCGCCCGGCTGATCGAGCGCACCCAATTCGCGATCTCGACGGAAGAGACACGCTACTATCTAAACGGGATCTACCTCCATACCATCGACGCCGACGGCACACTGATGCTGCGGGCCGTCGCGACTGACGGCCATCGTCTCGCCCGCGCAGAGATGACGGCGCCCAGCGGCTCTGAAGGCATGCCAGGCATCATCGTGCCGCGGAAGACGGTTGGTGAGATACAGAAGCTTCTCGCGGATTGCGAAGACGACGACGAAATCGCCGTCGATCTCTCGGAGTCCAAGATCCGCTTCAAGATCGGCCGCGTAGTCATGACCTCCAAGCTGATCGATGGGACCTTCCCGGACTATCAGCGCGTCATTCCTCAGAACAACGACAAGGAGCTGACGCTGGACCGCGCCTCCTTCTCCTCGGCAGTCGATCGCGTGTCGACTATTTCCTCCGAACGCGGTCGGGCGGTGAAGCTGACGCTCGCCGACTCGCAACTGACGCTGACGGTGAATTCGCCCGATGCGGGCACCGCAACAGAAGAGCTGGCCGTTGGCTACGAGTCGGAAGATCTCGAGATCGGTTTCAACGCCCGCTACCTCCTCGATGTGACGAGCCAGCTCTCCGGCGAGGAAGCGATGTTCGTGCTGGCCGATCCCGGCTCTCCGACGCTGATCAAGGACGGTGGTGACACGTCGACCCTCTACGTCCTAATGCCGATGCGGGTGTGAGTGCGGAAGCTTCGAAGCGGCACAGCGAGCTATGAGCTACGCGGCGATGGGCCGGCAGAGCGAAATCGGCCATCTCAGACTCTTCGACTTCCGCAATTACGAGCTCCTTGATCTCAGCTTTCAGAAGCGTTTCGTCGTGTTCGCCGGGCCAAACGGGGCGGGCAAGACCAATTTGCTCGAAGCCCTCTCGCTACTCTCGCCCGGCCGGGGCCTGCGTCGGGCTCCCTATGGCGAGATGGCCCGGCAGGGCACGCAGTCCGGCTTTTCCGTGAAAGCTAGCGTTCGCATCGCCAGCGAGGAGACGACCGTTGTCACCAGCGTGCGGCTCGACGGTGAAGGCCCGAACTCACGTCTGGTACGGATCGATGAGACGCAGGCGAAATCCGCAGAAGAGCTTCTCGACATCGCGCGCATCGTCTGGCTGACGCCGGCGATGGACGGGCTCTTCACGGGACCGGCCGGCGACCGCCGCCGGTTTCTCGACCGCATGGTGCTCTCGATCGACCCCACCCATGGCCGCCGCGCATCCGATTTCGAGCGCGCCATGCGTTCGCGCAATAAGCTGCTTTCGGACAACCGGATCGACGATCGCTGGCTGGCGGGCATCGAGATGCAGATGGCCGAGCTCGGCGTCGCGATGGCGGTCGCGCGGAACGAACTGGTCGCCAATCTGACCAACGCGATCGCGCTCGCCGACCCGGACCTGCCCTTTCCTAAGGCCGGGCTCGTGCTCTCGCCCGGTTTCGAGGAGGGCGGCTTGGACGGCCCCGCCGTTCAGGTCGAGGATCGCTATCGCGAGCGCCTCGCGCGGGACCGGTATCGCGATGCGGGCGCGGGCCGGACGCTGGAAGGTCCGCACCGCGCCGATCTCGAAGTCACCCATCTCGCCAAGCATATGCCGGCGGGTCTCTCCTCGACCGGCGAACAGAAGGCGCTGCTCGTCGGGCTGATCATTGCCCATGCGCGGCTGACATCGGTGCTGTCGGGCATGGCGCCGATCCTTCTCCTCGACGAGATCGCAGCCCATCTCGATGCCAGACGTCGAGCGAGCCTCTTCGACCTGGTCGGAGATCTCGGTGGGCAGACCTTCATGACGGGAACCGACGAGAGCCTGTTTGAAGCGCTCGGCGATCGCGCCCAGATCATCACCATCGCCGACGGAGCCGTCCGAGAGCCACGCGAGGAATGACATCATGACCGAGCCTCGACTGAACGCAGACGAACTCGAACGCTATGCCCGCCATATCGTCCTGCCGGAGATCGGCGGTACGGGTCAGCAGAAGCTGAAGGCCGCGCGGGTCCTGGTGATCGGCGCAGGCGGGATCGGCTCGCCCGTCGCGCTCTATCTCGCCGCCGCCGGCGTTGGGACCATCGTCTGCTGCGACGACGACACGGTCTCGCTCTCGAACCTACAGCGCCAGGTCCTGCACGGCACGGAGGATGTCGGGCGTCCCAAACTGGACAGCGCTGCAGACGCGGTGCGCCGGGTCAATCCGCATGCCGCCTTCGAGGCGCATCCGATTCGCCTGACAGCGGAGAACGGTGCCGATCTCGTCGCATCCTGCGATCTTGCCATCGACGGTTCGGACAATTTCGCGACCCGCTACGCCATGGCCGATCTCTGCGAAGATGCCGAGATTCCGCTGGTGACCGCCGCCGTGCAACGCTTTTCTGGTTCGCTGACCGTGCTGACCCCTTACCGCGAAGGCCCCGACGGCATCCTTCTGCCGCGCTATCGTGATCTTTTTCCAGAAGCACCGGCGGCCGGCACCGTGCCAAGCTGCGCCGAAGCCGGTATCCTCGGCACGACGACCGGCGTTCTCGGCACGCTTGCCGCGTCCGAGGCGATCAAGGTGATCTGCGGCACCGGCGAACCGCTCGTCGGCCGCTTCCTGATGGTCGACCTCCTCGCCATGCGATTCGAGACGATCCGCTACAGGCGCCTGCGGCCGAAAGCCGAATGACCGCACTTGCGCGCCGGTTCGCCACCGCCTAACCCGGCATGCGACGATAGGGACGCATTCAAGGAGCCGGAATGGCACCGAACATCGCCGTCATCGGCTGTGGCCAGTGGGGCCAGAACCATGTCCGCACGCTCGCCGAACTGAGGTGCCTTGGCGGTGTCGCCGATCAGGACACAGCACGGGCCGAAGGTTTCGCAGCGAAGCACGATGTGCCGGCTCTCGCGGTAGACGAGGCGATCGAGAGCGAGGACATCGACGCCCTCGTGCTTGCCCTGCCCGCGCATCTCCACGGACCGACGGCACGGCGTGCCTTTGCAGCGGGCAAGGACGTTCTCATCGAAAAGCCAATCGCGCTCGAGTACGAGGATGCCAGACTGACCGCGAAAGCCGCCGAGAAGCACGGCCGGCTCCTGATGGTCGGCCACGTCCTGCGCTTTCACCCGGTGTTCCGGCGGCTCAGCGAACTTGTCTCCTCTGGAAAGATCGGGACTGTGAAGCACCTTATTGCCAACCGGCTCGGCCTCGGCCGCTTTCTTGGCATGGACGCGATCTGGGACCTCGCCCCGCACGATCTCTCGCTGATCCTGCACCTTGCGGGCGACCACCCCGCGACGATCCGATGCAAACGGCGAACCGTTCTCAGCGACGAGGCCGATATCGGCGACATGTCCTTCACCTTCGAGAACGGCGTCACGGCGGACGTCCATGTCTCACGCGTCTCGCCCTATCGCGACCGCCGGTTCGTCGCGATCGGCACTGAGGGGATGCTGGTCTTCGACGATCTCGCACCCGAGAACGAGAAGCTCGCCTTCTACGGCCATAAGGTCTGGCCGACCGAAAAAGGCTTCGACTTCGCCAACGCGCCAGTCGAGCACGTCCATTACGAGGCCGGCCTGCCGCTGACGAACGAGCTTCTCCATTTCATTGACTGCCTCGAGACACGAGCGACGCCCGAGACCGGCGCGGACGAGGCCGTGGAGACGGTGCGGATACTGGCAGAGGCTTCGCCGCTGAAGGCTGGTTGAAGCAGGCCATCAAGCCGGCGGGACGAACTCTTGTCGTATCACCTGAAATGCGGGCAAGGCTTCGCATCGGGCCATATGCACTGCGAGTGATTCGTAGGGCTTCGCGGACCGCAGCATCGGATGGGCGTCCGTCAGAAAGCGGAAAGCAACCGCCATCGCGATATCGGCATGGCCGGGCGTCGACCCGAAGACGTAGTTTCCGCCGAGAAGGCCCACTTCTGCCTCAAGCATATCGAGGACATCTTCGATTTGCGTCGTGCAGCGGTCGATCCAGACCTCGGACAGTGTTTCGTGCAGCGCGCGTTCGTAGATCAGCGCGACCATCTTTTCGCATGCACCGGCCGCAAGCGCGCACAATCGTAGCTGGTGGCGGCGGGCGGCGCCGGAGGCAGGGATGAGTGCCGCGTCCGGGCTCACGCGCTCGTCGAGTTCCAGAAGGATCGTCGTCGAATCGAGAAGCGCCGTGCCGTCGTCCAGCACGAGCGTCGGCACCCGGCGCAGCGGGTTGTATTCGGCGATCTTCTCGCCGTCGCCGAACACCGACCAAGCGCGGTGTTCGAAGTCTATTCCGTAAAGAGTCAGCGCGATCCCGACCCGGCGCACGAAGGGCGAGTCATATTGCCCGATCAGGATCATACGAACTGTCCGAAACGCATCGCGTGTTGCCAGCTTGGCTGCGTCAACGGGTCGGAACAGGCTCCTCGCCGCGATAGTCGTAGAAGCCGCGGCCGACCTTGCGACCGATCCAGCCGGCCTCGACGTATTTCACCAGCAGCGGACATGGCCGATATTTGGAGTCCGATAACCCATCATGCAGCACCTGCATGATCGAAAGGCAGGTATCGAGGCCAATAAAGTCGGCGAGTTGCAGCGGGCCCATGGGATGGTTCGCGCCGAACTTCATCGCCGTGTCGATCGAGGTGACCGAACCGACGCCCTCGTAGAGCGTGTAGATCGCCTCGTTGATCATCGGCAGCAAAATGCGGTTGACGATGAAGGCAGGGAAATCCTCCGACACCGTGACGGTCTTGCCGAGCTTATCGACGAAGCCTTTGGAGGCCTCGAACGTCGTTTCGGCCGTCGCGATGCCGCGCACGAGCTCGACGAGCTTCATCACCGGCACTGGGTTCATGAAGTGAATGCCCATGAACTGTTCCGGCCGATCGGAGGCCGATGCCAGACGCGTGATGGAGATCGACGACGTGTTCGAAGCGAGGATTGTGTCCTTGGAGAGATTTGGACAGATCTCGCGGAAGATCTTCCGCTTGACGTCCTCATTTTCGGTCGCTGCCTCGATAACGAGGTCGAGATCGCCGAGGGTCGTCAGATCGGTTGAGGTTTCGATCAGCTTCAGCGCAGCCTCACGGTCCGCCTGGCTGATCTTTTCGGAAGTCACCTGCCGGTCGAGGCCTTTCTCGATTACGGAGAGGCCCTTCTTCGTCTGCTCTTCGCCGACATCGTAGAGCCGAGTTTTCATGCCCGCCAGCGCCACGACGTGCGCAATACCCGAGCCCATCTGCCCGGCCCCGATGATTCCCACGCTCTTGATTTCGGCCATGTCTGCCTCCGGATCCTTTTCTTGAGCCGCAGCTTCGCATGGGAAGCGGGGCCTGCTTTATATGCAGTGCAGCATAGACCGTGAAGCCTTGCGTTCCAAGGGGTGGCAGACTCCTTCGGATGGTCGCTAGAGCTTCTCCGTCAGTTCCGGCACCAGTTCGAAGAGATCGCCGACCAAGCCGTAGTCGGCAACCTGGAAAATCGGTGCCTCTTCGTCCTTGTTGATCGCGACGATTACCTTTGAATCCTTCATACCGGCAAGGTGCTGGATCGCGCCGGAGATACCGCAAGCGATGTAGAGTTCGGGCGCGACGACCTTGCCGGTCTGGCCGACCTGCCAGTCGTTCGGAGCATAGCCCGCATCGACTGCCGCACGCGAGGCGCCGACGGCTGCGCCGAGCTTGTCGGCAAGAGGCATCATTATCTCGCGGAATTTTTCATCCGAGCCGAGTGCCCGGCCGCCCGAAACGACAACCTTCGCGCTCGACAGTTCAGGGCGTTCAGAATGCGCCAGTTCTTCTGACACGAAGCTCGAGAGGCCGGGATCGTTCACGGAAATCGAGATGGCCTCGATTGGCGCCGAACCGCCCTCGCCGGCGGCTTCGAAGCTCGACGTACGGATGGTCATCACCTTCATCGAGTCCTTAGAGCGGACCGTCTGCACCGCGTTGCCGGCATAGGTCGGCCGCTTGAATGTGTCCGGCCCCTCGACGCTCATCACGTCGGAAATCTGCATCACATCGAGAAGGGCGGCGGCGCGGGGAAGGACGTTCTTGCCCATGGTCGTCGCCGGGGCAACGATCGCGTCGTAGGTGCCGGCCATCTCGACCAGGAGCGCGGCGACCGGTTCGGCGAGGCGGTTCGCGAAGACGGCATCGTCTGCGGTCAGCACCTTGGCGACCCCGTCGAGCTTGGCGCCCGCGTCGGCGACCGCGCCGGCGTCTTTACCGGCGACGAGAAGATGGACGTCCGCGCCAAGCGCCTTGGCGGCCGTCAGGGCCTTCGCGGTCTCGGAGGACAGCGCCTTGTTGTCGTGTTCGGCTAGGAGGAGAGTGGTCATGTCGTTGTTCCTTCGCGCCTCAAAGGACGCCGGCTTCGTTCTTGAGCTTGTCAACGAGTTCGTCGACCGAGGCGACCTTGACGCCGGCCTGACGGCTTTCGGGCTCTTCTGTCTTAAGGATCTCCAGCCGCCGTGCGATGTCGACGCCGAAGTCGTCGGGCGTCTTCGCTTCGATCGGCTTCTTCTTGGCCTTCATGATATTGGGCAGCGAGGCATAGCGCGGCTCGTTGAGGCGCAGGTCGACGGAAACGACGGCGGGCAGTTTCAGGTCGACAGTCTGGAGGCCGCCGTCGACCTCACGCGTCACCTTCACGCTACCGTCCGACGGCTCGACCCTATAGGCGAAGGTACCCTGCCCCCAGTTCATAAGGGCTGCCAACATTTGGCCGGTCTGGTTGCAGTCGTCGTCAATTGCCTGCTTGCCGAGAAACACAAGGTCTGGCGATTCACCATCGCAGATGCCCTTCAGGATCTTCGCGACGGCGAGTGGCTCGACAATCTCGTCTGTCGCGACATGAATTCCGCGATCGGCGCCCATGGCAAGGGCAGTCCGGATCGTATCGGCAGCCTGTTTCGGCCCGATCGAGACCGCCACGACCTCCTCCGCCGTTCCGGCCTCCTTCAGCCGGACGGCCTCCTCGACGGCGATCTCGTCGAATGGATTCATGCTCATCTTGACGTTGGCGAGTTCCACGCCGGAGCCGTCCGGTTTCACCCGGATCTTCACATTGTAGTCGACCACGCGCTTTACGGCGACGAGGATTTTCATGGTGCTCTGCTCCCGGAGAGGTTTGCGGGCAGGAACGCCTTGTCGGCAACGCCCAGGCTGTTGGCGAAGGTTTTGGTCTCGGAAGAAGCGCTTTTCAAGGAGCGCTCCCATGCGATGTCGCCGCGGAGCGAACTATTCTTTCAAAGCGGGCGCTAAGCCTAGCGGCTTTTTCCTGGGACCCAGAGGACGTCGGCCTTGCCTTCATCGTTGGCAATCCGCCCGCATACAAAGAGGTGGTCCGAAAGCCGATTTACGTAGCGCAGAGCTGTGTCGGCAACCGGCTCCTTCTTTGAAAGCGCCACCATCAGCCGTTCGACGCGTCGCGCGACCGTACGAGCGTGGTGAAGATGCGCCGCCACCGGGGTGCCGGCGGGCAGCACGAAACTCTTTAGTGGCTCGAGCTTCTCGTTCATCCGGTCGATCTCAGCTTCCAGCCTGTCCACCTGACTATCGACGACTTTCAGTGGCTCGAAGCCGAGATCCTCGCCAGTGTGGGGGGTTGCGAGTTCCGCGCCGAGATCGAAGAGCTCATTCTGGATGCGCGCCAGCATGTCGTCGAGATCGCCCAACGAGTGCAGCCGGGCAAGCCCGATGACGGCATTGAGTTCGTCCACAGTTCCATAGGTCTCGACTCGCAGATCGTGCTTGGGACGCCGCTCGCCGTTCCCGAGCATTGTGTCGCCCTTGTCGCCCGTCCGGGTGTAGATCTTGTTCAGCTTGACCATGCATCCTCCTCAAATCTCGCCAGAAGGTTGGACGCTAATGGGTCCGGTCAACGTCCGAAGACGAGAAAGGCGACGATGAGCACGACGGCAATCGCCTGAAACATGATGCGATAGCGCATGAATTTCTGCGATTTATTGCTCGGCCCACCCTTCATCAGGTTGCGAAGCCCCATGAGAAGGACGATCGCTGTTGCGATCATCGCGGCAAGCGCAAGAAACGTGAGGAAGCCGGACATAAAGACCTTGAGGCAGAGATCGCGGCCGCGAGCCGCTGGATCGAGGATGCTCCAAACCTAGTGCCGAGGCCGATCCGTCAACAGGCGCGGCAATGTCGCAGTGGAAGACACAGCAGAGACCCGGCTAGTTCAATCGGGTCGAGGTCGGCTCAGGTCAGTGCAGGATCGGCGTCTCGTTCTCCGAAATTAGATGAAGAACATCGTAGCTCCCAGCAGGATTGAGCTCGCGGGCCATCCGTTCCACATCGTCGGCTCTGTCTTCGCTGGCGACGACAATCACCGCCGTCTCGACGTCCCCCAGCCCTTCGATTCGGCCCAAACTATCGGCCGGTAAATGGACTACCGTCATCGAATAGCTACGACAAAAGGCTGCGAGATAAACCGCGAGATCCTCGAACTGCTCCTCTTCCAGCGCGGCAACATCAACATTACCGGACGGTGCAACGTGAAGCCGCGACTTCGGATCACGATGGATGATCTCGCCCACGGGCCGACCGCCACCAAGAAGATCAATCCAACCTGCCGCCTCCTCTTCTGGGGAGGCGATCGGCGAGGCAGCCGTGCGGTCTAGCTGGATCAGCGCGACGGGATGGTTATCCTCGGTCAGGAGCCGCGAGAGCGTCAGCACCGTCTCCGTCGAAGCGGCGTCCGCGAAGGGCGTCACGAGGACAAGCCGTTTGATTTCCATTTCCTTCGCCGCAAAGGCGAGATCGTCGACGCCGACCTGCTCGATGGCTGCTTCTGGCTCCCGGGGCTCGCCTGTATCGCTCGGGCTGTGTTCCACGCTGTTCGGGCATACATTCGTCATGTCGGAGATCACCTTCTGAAAACCGTGTCCTGGCCCGACCTCGATCGCAAGCCGAGCGGTCTTGTCCAAAAGCCCGTCTTCTGAACGAGATTGTCCGTTCTGGATCCTTTCGTCGTGCGGGCTCGTCTTGCTGCTCATGTCGCCACCGTTCGATCCTAGCTCCCGGTCGCCCGTAGAGTGGCCAGCTGTCGAAGCTTGTTTATTCCGGAGCTCATTCGCGAATCTACGATGGCGAAGTCCTACCCCGGATTTCTTAGAGGAACGGTCGCTCCGTCTGGTAAAGAGCGGCTTAAGCGGCGCCGTTTCTTCGTATCGACGATATGGAATGGCGGGAGAATCGCCGCACGGAACGCGTCGAAATCCTTGTCGCCGCAGGGGTTTCACGATTGATTAACCCTAACAACGCTATTCCTGCTTCGAGCGGCATCATCGTGCTTGGGGCTTTCAACGTCCTCCGGTGAAGACCACGAACGGACGGAGCTTATTCATGAAAACGATTGCAAAGCTCGCGCTTTTCCTCGCGCTGGCCCCGATCGCCGCCTGTTCATCCTACAAGCCGACGCCACCTGCTTTCCACGCTGTGCTCAACCAACCATACCATTTCGACAGCGGCGACATCGCCCGGATATCCGTCTTCGAGCAGGCCGAGCTGACCAGGGCCTATCCGATCGACAAAGCCGGCTATTTGTCGATGCCACTCATCGGCGATGTGGCTGCACGCGGTCGCACCTCTGGCCAACTTCAGCACGAGATCGCGCAACGGCTGCGCGACGGCTATTTGCAGGACCCGGACGTGACGGTTTCGGTTGACCGCTACCGGCCGTTCTTCATCATGGGCGAAGTCAATCAGGGCGGCCAGTACACCTATGTGCCCGGCATGACCGTGCAGAAAGCGATTGCCGTGTCAGGCGGATTCACCCCGCGCGCCGAGCAGGGCACGGTCGACGTTACCCGCCAGATCGGCAAAGAAGTCGTGACCGGCCGTGTCTTGACGTCCGATCCCCTCTTGCCGGGTGACACGATATACGTTCGCGAACGCTGGTTTTAGCGGTAGACGCGCGCGGCAGCCGACCGAATCGGATGTCACGCGCAATTTCCCCGATTATTCGACCGGTAGTCAATCAGACGGCCGACAATCCGTCCGAGCCGATATAGGCAATGCGCAACATGTTCGTTGCTCCGGGCTGTCGTAACGGCACGCCGGCAGTGACGATCAACTTCTGACCCGCCACTGCGTAGCCTTGCTCGACGGCGATCCGACAAGCCTTATCGACCATGTCGTCGAGATCCTGGGCATCTTCCGTCACGACGCAATGCAGCCCCCATGCGAGTGACAGGCGACGCGCGGTCCGGGTGATCGGCGAGAGCGCCAGCAGAGGGATGCGCGGCCTCTCGCGGGCCGCGCGCAAGCCCGTCGTACCCGTAGCGGTATAGGTAACGATGACGGCGACATCGAGGGTTTCGGCCATCTGGCGAGCAGCCAGCGAGACGGCATCCGCACCGGTCGCTTCGGGCTCGGGTCTTTGGGCGAAGATGATGCCCGGATAGAGCGGATCCTTCTCGACCTGGATCGCAATCCGGTCCATGGTCGCGACGGCATCGACCGGGTATTTGCCGGCCGCGGACTCAGCCGACAACATCACTGCGTCCGCTCCTTCGAAGACGGCGATGGACACGTCGGAGACCTCGGCTCGCGTCGGCACAGGTGCCGAGATCATCGACTCCAGCATCTGGGTCGCGACGACCACCGGCTTGCCGGCACGGCGGCAGGCGCGCGTGATGCGCTTCTGGATACCCGGCACCTCTTCGAGCGGCAGTTCCACCCCTAGATCGCCGCGCGCGACCATGATCGCGTCGGAGAGTTCGATAATCTCGTCGAGCCGCTCGACCGCTTGCGGCTTCTCGATCTTTGCCATCAAGAGAGCCCGGCCCTTGGCGATCTTGCGCGCTTCGGCGAGATCGCTCGGTCGCTGAATGAAGGAAAGCGCTACCCAGTCGACATCGGCCTCAAGCACCGCATCGAGATCCGACCGGTCTTTCTCGGTCAGCGCGCCCGTCTTCAGCGTGGTGTCGGGAAGGGAGACGCCCTTGCGATCGGAGATCTTCGTGCCGGCAACGACCCGGGTCTTCACCATGAGGCCGTCGGTCTCGATGCATTCGAGGAAAAGGCGGCCGTCGTCGATCAGGAGCCTATGCCCGACTTCCACCGCTTCCAAAATCTCTGGATGGGGTAGATAAACCCGCGTCGCACCACCCGGTTCTTCGTTGTTATCGAGGGTGAACTCCTGTCCGATCTCCAGATCGACCGAGCCCTCCTTGAATTTTCCGACGCGCAGCTTCGGACCCTGAATATCGGCGAGAATGCCAATCGGCCGACCAAGTTCGGCCTCGACCTTGCGGATCCGGGCGACCAGTTCGCGCATTAGATCGTGATCGGCATGGCTCATGTTGATTCTGAAGACGTCGGCGCCGGCCTTGTGCAGTTCGGCGATCTGACGCTCCTCCGACGAAGCCGGCCCCAGGGTCGCGAGAATCTTTACGCTTCGGTTCCGTCTCATTCGGTCTCCGTATTACTGCGTGGTGGTTCGGTCAGCTGAACCATCCAGCTTTCCTGTTCTCCCGTGTCGAACTCACGAAAGCCCATGCGCTGGTAGCCGCGCTTGAGGCACTCGCTGACCCCGGCGATCCTGAATTCGTTTTCCGCCACGCAAAGATCGATCTCGCCGGCCCAGCGAGCCTCGCCGTTGGCATCTTCAGCGTAGAGATAATAGTAGCGCGATTTGAGCTGTCCGGTGATCAGCGGCTTGCAGGTCTCAGCCGGGATACGCCACCAGCCCTCGCTGGTCCATCCGGCCTCGGCACGATATCCGATTGCAACACCGACGAGGTTCGCGGTGCCGTTACAGACACGGAAGTCTGCCCTCGCATCATCGGCGCCGAAGAAGGCCAAACCGGCGAGCGTCAAAGCGGCGAGAAGAAGCGAACGTTGTCGACGAAATGGCGGCCGCATCTCGCGGGTAGCGGAATTTTCTTCCACAGGGTCTCCGCCTTCATCCGGTCGGGTGTCGTGTGGCAGGGGCATAGGGTGCAATCCTGACAAAGCCATCGCAGGGCGAATGAATCTTCTCTTTTCTTAGCCGAAGCCTGACGCCGCAAAACAGGGCAACATACTTCGAAGGCTTGAAGCCATGGCGTCCGACAGCGATATGGCTTGATAGAGACTTCGCATGCAAGGGGCCGGAGCAATTGTCAGTGACTGAAAATCAATCAGAAGAGACACGCCGGATCGAATTGGAGGCAGCCGCCTTTCGTGCTCTGCGCGATCACCTGCGCGAACGCACGGACGTCCAGAACATCGATCTCATGAACCTTGCCGGCTTCTGCCGCAATTGCCTCTCGCGGTGGTACCAGGAAGCCGCGAACGCTCGCGGGGAGCATCTTACCAAGGAAGAAGCCCGCGAAATCGTCTACGGCATGCCCTACGACGAGTGGCGCGCGAAGCATCAACGGGAAGCGGCGGCGGAGAGTCAGGCGGCTTTCGAAGCTAACAAGCCGCAACACTGAACAGCCGTCGCGCGGATTCAACTCCGCGCGGCCTGACGCTAACCGCCTGTTAACCCTGCGATGCGACCAGTTGGCCTACGCAGGATGCACGGCCAGGCCTCGCAGCGAATGTCTTCGCGCGGCCGGGTGCGGCCGGCTGTGTTCAAAAACCCATCTCGTTCGGGAGAGATATTAGATGTCCGACGTCACTGCCGTTGCTGGCGATCACCTCCGCTCTTTCGTCGAGCGCATTGAGCGGCTGGAGGAAGAAAAGAAGACGATCGCCGATGATATAAAGGACGTCTACGCGGAGGCTAAGGGCAATGGCTTCGACACGAAGGTGCTGAAGAAGATCATCTCCATCCGCAAACAGGACCAGAACGAACGTCAGGAGCAAGAGGCAATTCTGGATCTCTATCTCCAAGCCCTCGGCATGACTCCGGGCGATTCGGACGAATAGGACGGGCACGCTTCTTCTGCAGACCGCCGCAATGTTGACCCGTCGCTGATTGCGCTGCATTGAGCGCCCAATCAGCCTCGGCGCGTCCTCCCCGCGCCCGGCGAACCATTGCGAAGGATTGCCCCCATGGGTTTCAGATGCGGCATCGTCGGCCTGCCGAACGTCGGCAAGTCGACGCTTTTCAACGCCCTCACCAAAACCGCTGCCGCCCAGGCCGCGAACTACCCGTTCTGCACCATCGAGCCGAACACGGGCGACGTCGCCGTCCCCGATTCGCGGCTCAAGAACATTGCCGGCATCGCGAAATCCGCCAACGTCATCCCGACGCGCATCACCTTTGTCGACATCGCCGGCCTGGTGCGCGGCGCTTCGAAGGGTGAAGGGCTCGGGAACCAGTTCCTCGCCAATATCCGCGAGGTCGATGCCATCGTCCACGTGCTGCGCTGCTTCGAGGACGAGGACATCGCTCACGTGGAAGGCAAGATCGACCCCGTCGCCGACGCCGAAACGGTCGAGACCGAGCTGATGATCGCCGATCTCGAAAGCTTGGAGCGGCGCGTCGTGAATACCCGCAAGAAAGCGACCGGCAAGGACAAAGAGGCGCTCGCCCAATTGCCCGTGATGGAAAAGGCGCTGGAAGCGCTGAACGATGGCAAGCCCGTCCGCACGATCGTCGAAGACCTCGATCCGGAAGACCGGCGGACCCTGCGCGCCCTCAACCTCCTTACCTCCAAGCCCGTCCTCTACGTCTGCAACGTTGCGGAGAACGACGCCGCTACCGGCAATCACCACGCTGCCGACGTCGCCAAGATGGCGGAATCTCAAGGTGCTGGTGCGGTGGTCATCTCCGCCGCCATCGAGGCCGAAATCGCCCAGCTAGACGAGGCCGAAACCAGCGAGTTCCTGGAAACCATGGGCCTCACTGAGCCCGGCCTAGACCGCCTGATCCGCGCCGGCTACGACCTCCTGGATCTGATCACCTATTTCACCGCCGGCCCAAAAGAGACCCGAGCCTGGACCGTCCATAATGGCGCGAAGGCACCGCAGGCCGCCGGCGTCATCCATACCGACTTCGAAAAAGGCTTCATCCGCGCCCAGACAATCGCCTACGACGACTACGTCACCCTCGGCGGCGAAGTTCCCGCGAAGGACGCCGGCAAGGCCCGGGACGAAGGCAAGGAATATGTCGTCGCGGACGGCGATGTGATGCTGTTCAAGTTCAACGTGTGAGGACTGTCGGGGTCCAGCTCGCCAATCAGGACAGCTACAGCGTCGAACTCGCAAACATCTACATTGCGGAAATCCGGTTCGGAATCGTCAGGCAAATCCGTGATCCTGACTTCGCCGAGAGCCTGGAAAGCGGGCTGGCGAAACTCATGATCGAATTCACGGGACGCGTGCGCCCATTCGGGCAAGATGCAGCGGACCTTTGCGGATGCCTTCCGACACCATATCGGAGCATTACGCCGGACGCGATGATCCCCGCCACGGGAATCGTCCACGGGATGCCCGTCCCCATAAGAAACATCTCTGATTTCCAAGCGCTCGGTGTCGAAATCATCGATCCATGGAGCGAAGGAGCGGTTTGAACGCTCCAGACCAAAGGACCCATTCGCGGCACCCCAGTCGTCTTACGGCGTGCGCCTCGTCGCTGCGATCCATTCCGCTGTTCTCGCCTCCGGGTCCTCGTTCCGGGTGATGTCGGTGACGACGGCTGCGATATCGGCGCCACTCGCGAAGACCTGCGGAAGCCGCTCAACTGTAATCCCGCCGATGGCAACGAGCGGAATATCGCCTACCGCTCTGCGCCATGTGTTGAGCTTTTCGGGCGTCTGCGGCGCCCATTTCATGGCCTTGAGGATCGTTGGCCAGATCGGACCGAGGGCGACGTAATCCGGATCAGCGGCGAGCGCAGCGGCGAGTTCGGCTTCATCGTGGGTCGAGACGCCCAGCTTGAGGCCAGCCTTTCGAATGGCCGGCACATCCGCCCGAAGAAGATCCTCCTGCCCAAGATGGACGAAATCGCAGCCTTCTTCGATCGCCAGCTTCCAGTAGTCGTTAACGACCAACTGGCACCCATGGGCGTTGCAGACTTCGCGAGAACGGCGAATATGCTCAAGCAGCGCCTCGCGCGACGCATCTTTCACACGCAACTGCACCAGTCTCACCCCCAGCGGGACCAGACGCTCGATCCAATCGGCGCTGTCGACGATGAGATAGAAGGGATCGAGCCGCATCAGGCAAAGCTAGCAAGGCCGAGAACGGGCGTCGAGGGTTCGGCCATATCGCGCGGCTGCAGCGGATCGGCTTCGAAAGCGAGCCGGCCGGCTTCGACGGAAAGACGGAAGGCGCGGGCCATCGAGACCGGATCGCCTGCGAGCGCGACGGCCGAGGACAGAAGCACGCCGTCATAGCCGAGCTCCATCGCCTGCGCCGCATGTGACGGGACGCCGATGCCGGCATCAACGAGAAGCGTCGCCTCCGGAAAACGCGCGCGCATCGCTCTCAGCCCATAGACATTGTTGAGCCCCCGGGCCGAGCCGATCGGCGAGCCCCAAGGCATCAGCACACGGCAACCGGCTTCGACGAGACGATCGGCGGCGACGAGGTCCTCCGTCGTATAGGCGAACACCTGAAAACCGTCTTTGGTGAGGATCCGCGCTGCCTCGACGAGGCCGAAGAGATCGGGCTGGAGCGTGTCGGCATCGCCGATGACTTCGAGCTTTACCCAGTTCGTCCCGAAGACCTCGCGCGCCATCTGCGCGGTCGTCACGGCCTCTCGCACCGAGTGGCAACCGGCCGTGTTCGGAAGCACTCGGACGCCGGTCTCGCGGATCAGGTTCCAGAAGGCCTGCCCTGCCCGCTCGTTGGCGGATTCACGGCGAAGGGAAACCGTGACGATCTCCGCACCGGAAGCCTCGATCGACTGCTTCAGGATGTCGGGCGAAGGATAGCGCGCGGTGCCGAGCATCAGCCGGCTGGTGAAGGTCTCACCGTAGATGTCCATTGGATCACCCTCCCTTCATCGGGGCGATGATCTCGATGCGGTCGTCTTCCGCTATGCGAGCTTCGCCGCGCATCGGTGCGGGGACAAATTCACTGTTGAGTGCGGTCGCCACGACCGCATCCCCATAGCCGAGCTCGGCGAGCGCCCGGTCCAGCGTGTCGGCGTCGATTTCGGCAGGTTCGCCATTGAGAACGACCCTCATGCCGCGTTCTCCTTCTGATCGGTTTGACCAAAGATGAGGTCCGCAGCCTCCCGCGCGCAAGAGGGTGCCAGGAGAAAGCCGTGACGATAGAGGCCGTTTACCGAGACGACGCGTCCGGACTGCGTGACCCGAGGCAGGTTGTCGGAAAAGGACGGACGAAGCCCCGCGCTCATTTCTTCGACCTCCGCCTCTGCGAAGGCAGGATGGATCGCATAGGCCGCGTTCATCAGTTCCACCGCCGAGCGGAGCGTCACACCGCCAGTCGAGCCACTTTCCAGCATCGTCGCGCCGACCATGAAGCGGCCGGCCTCGCGCGGAACGACGTAGACCGGCATGCGCGGATGGAGGAGACGGACCGGTCGCGACAGAGTGACTTCAGACGTGCGGAGGATCAGCATTTCGCCGCGAACCGGGCGAAGCTCCGATTGATCTCCGGCGATGCCACGGCAGTCGACGACGATATCGCCTTTCGCGCCCGCCGGTTCTGCGGACGACCCGAAACAGACAGAGCCATCAAGATCGGACAACCGGCCGGCAAGGGCCTCAAGCGCCTTGCGAGGATCGAGATGAGCTTCCTGCGGATAGTGAAGACTTTGCCGGAAGCGACCGGCCAGCACGGGTTCGAGTGCTGCGAGACCCGCCTCGTCCAGTCGCTCGGCCTGATTGCCGATCCGTCGGGCAAAGCGCGAGAGTTCGCCGGAATCGCGAGCCGGGGCGATGACGAGCGTTCCCTCCCGCCTCACATCCGGCACCCGTTCGGCCCACCAGTCGATGGCGGCCAAGCCGGGTTCGACGATGGCGCGGTCGGCGCTTTCGGTCTCGCACCAGGGCGCCAGCATACCGCCGGCGAGCCAGGATGCAGCCTGTGGACCTAAACCGCCGGCTCTCTCGTGAACGGTGACCGAAGCGCCACGCTCGGCGAGGGTCACGGCGGCGCACAGCCCCGCGACCCCTGCCCCGATGACGGATATCTGCATGAGCCTACTCCGCAGGTTCCGTGTTGGCCGCCGCCGCGTCCGCCGGCATGTAGAGGTCTCCGCCCTCGCGATATTTCTGCGCCATCTTCTCCATGCCCTCCTTTTGGGCCTCGGACCGGATGTCGTGGGAAATCCGCATGGAGCAGAATTTCGGGCCGCACATCGAGCAGAAATGCGCTGTCTTGTGCGCTTCCTTCGGCAGGGTCTTGTCGTGATAGAGCCGCGCCGTTTCGGGATCGAGCGACAGGTTGAACTGGTCCTCCCAGCGGAACTCGAAGCGGGCGCGGGACAGGGCGTCGTCCCTCACCTTCGCGGCCGGATGGCCCTTGGCGAGGTCGGAAGCGTGGGCCGCGATCTTGTAGGTGATGACGCCGGTCTTCACATCGTCGCGGTCCGGCAATCCCAGATGCTCTTTTGGCGTGACGTAGCAAAGCATCGCCGTACCGAACCAGCCGATCATCGCCGCACCAATGCCGGAGGTGATGTGATCGTAGCCCGGCGCGATGTCGGTAACGAGCGGCCCGAGCGTGTAGAACGGGGCATCGCCGCAGAGCTTCTGCTGCTTTTCGACGTTCACCTTGATCTTGTGCATCGGCACGTGTCCGGGGCCCTCGATCATCACCTGACAGTCTTTCGCCCGGGCGATCTTCGTCAGTTCGCCAAGCGTCTCAAGTTCGGCGAACTGGGCGCGATCGTTGGCATCCGCAATTGAACCGGGACGCAAACCGTCGCCGAGCGAGAACGAGACGTCATAGACGCGGCAGATGTCGCAGATTGCGTCGAAATGTTCGTAGAGAAACGATTCGCGGTGATGGTGCAGGCACCACTTCGCCATGATCGAACCGCCCCGGCTGACGATCCCGGTCACCCGGTCGACGGTCAGCGGAATGTGGTGCAGGCGAACGCCGGCATGAATGGTGAAGTAGTCGACGCCCTGCTCGGCCTGTTCGATCAACGTGTCGCGGAACACCTCCCAGGTGAGGTTTTCGGCAATGCCGTCGACCTTCTCCAGCGCCTGATAGATCGGCACGGTGCCGACCGGCACCGGCGCATTGCGGATGATCCAGTCGCGAATGTTGTGGATGTTGCGGCCCGTCGACAGGTCCATCACCGTGTCGGCGCCCCAGCGGATCGCCCAGACCATCTTTTCGACCTCTTCGGCCATCGAGGAGGTGACGGCCGAATTGCCGATATTGGCGTTGATCTTTGTCAGGAAATTCCGGCCGATCGCCATCGGCTCGAGTTCCGGATGATTGATGTTGGCTGGGATGATCGCGCGGCCGGAGGCGACCTCGTCGCGCACCCATTCGGGCGTGATGAAATCCGGAATGTCGGCCTCGAAGGGCTCACCGTCGCGGATCAGCGCCTCTTCCATGGAGGCGCGACCGAGATTCTCGCGGATCGCGACGAACTCCATCTCCGGCGTCACGATCCCAGCGCGCGCATAGGCAAGCTGGGTCACGGCCTTGCCGTCCTTGGCGCGGAGTGGCTTGTGATGGACAGGAAAGGCCGGCGTGACCTTGTCCTCGGGCAGATTGCCGTTGTCTTCTGGCCTGAGGGCCCTGCCCTCGTATTTCTCCGTATCGCCGCGAGCTTTTGCCCATTCAGCACGGCTGCGCGGCAGGCCTTCTGCGATGTCGATCTCGACATTCGGATCGGTATAGGGGCCGGACGAATCATAGACCGTCACAGGCGGTTCGCCGGCTGTCGGGTGGACGGAAATCTCGCGAAGCGGGACGGCGATGTTCGGATGGGCCTTGCCGGACAGATAGATCTTGCGCGATGCCTGGAGCGGGCCCGCGGTGACCGTCGGTGTGATGGCATTCATGGGTTGGCTCTCCCTCGTCGAAGCGTTGGAGATCCAGTGCTGTCATCGGTGATCGAAAAGCTGCCGCGAAATGCCTCGGACGACCAGGTGGAAACTTGATCCGCAGCGTTCTTCCATCCCTACGCCAGTACGAACTGGATCAGGTTCTACGGGTCGCCGCGCAGTGTATAGCAGCCTCTCAGTTCCTTGCCGGAACTCCCCTTGGACGAAGAAAGAGATATCAGCCGGATGTGACCGATTCAAGCGCCCGAGACCGTGCCCGTTCACGTCCCGAGAAAGCTCTCACGCGGCGCGTTCGTCTTTCGGCGATCCCATGACGACGTAGGAGGTAATCGCGTTGACATGTGCCTGTGTCCCGAGGACTTCGGTGTGGAAGCGCTTGTAACTCGAGAGGTCCGCGCTCTCGACCCGCAGAAGATATTCGAAGGCGCCAGCGACGTTGTGGCATTCGACGACGTCGCGCGCACCGGCCATGGCCCTCTCGAACCCTTCCTGCGCCGCCTTGGTGTGAAGCGACAAGCCGACCATGACATATGCGATAAAGCCCCGTCCCATGCATTCGGCATTAAGGACCGCACGATAGCCACGGATGACGCCGGAACGCTCGAGTTCCTGCACGCGGCGCAGGCAGGCCGATGCGGAAAGGCCGACGCGTTGTGCGAGCTGAACGTTGCTCAGCCGCCCGTCGCGTATGAGTTCGCGCAATATTCTCTCGCTGATAGGGTCCAAGGCCGTCATTGATTGCACCTCTCGAAGCCAGGCAGGCTCGATTGACGCCACATTGCGAACTCTTCTTCTTAGCATTGCGCCGGAAACGCTTCGAGGCAAGCACTCAATGATATCCCCTCCAGTTCTTCTGGCCCTTCTGAGCTTCACGCTTGTCGCGACGATCACGCCGGGACCGAACAACCTGATGCTGATGGCGTCCGGGGCGAATTTTGGGTTCCGCCGCACCCTACCGCACATGTTGGGTATCTTGGTCGGGTTCTCGTTGATGATTCTGCTTGTCGGGATGGGCCTGATGGCGTTGTTCGACGCTGCGCCCATGCTTCACACCGTGCTGAAACTCGCCTCGGTCGCCTATCTCCTTTGGCTGGCCTGGAAGGTCGCCAGCGCGCCGCCGCCGGATCGTGCCGACGTCGAAGGCCGCCCCCTCACCTTCCTGCAAGCGGCGGCATTCCAATGGGTCAATCCGAAGGCCTGGGCAATGGGGCTGTCGGCGATCACGCTCTACGCGCCGGATCGCTCGCTCGCATCCGTTCTGATGGTTGCGGCTGCCTTCGCCTTCGTCTGCTTTCCGGCGATCTCGCTCTGGGCGTGGATCGGAACAGTGGTTCGGCGTTGGCTGTCGAATTCGCGGCGGCTGCGGCTCTTCAACGTGACGATGGCGCTAATGCTCGTCGCTTCGCTCTATCCGGTCCTCAGGCTCTGACCCTGATGACGTGAGAAGCGGTATTCTGGCCCGAGACACACGGGTATTTCAGCCCGTGAGCCTTGCGGCCGAAGTCCCTAGCCTGACCGTTCATCCAGCGACCAGTCATAAGGGACATCTGTGCGCATTTATCTGTCGATGTTCATCAAGTTCTGGTCCGGCTTCAATTTCTGTTTGCGGTGTCCCGCCGATGCATTGGCGGGCCAGCATCTCGAAGCATGAACCTTGGGGCTGAAGACTTGCGGTGTCGGCCTCATTGTCAATTTGCCGGTCTCTTGTTCACCCGGACAAGCGAAGAGGATGCGCGATTGCTGATGCTCTCCGCGAACGATAAGCACGAGGCCGACGCTTTGCCGAAGGCAGCAGAACAGCGTCAATTGGGAGGAACAAGACTTGTCGGATCTCTATCAGGAATGCCACCGCCGCGTTCAGGAAGCTCAAGGCACTCAGCCGCTCGCCACCCGACTCGACGAGATGATCGTCCACGACACGCTCACCGAGGACGATATCGCCTTCATCCGATCGCTCGACTACTTCTTCCTCTCCACGGTCGATCCAACCGGCCAGCCGACCGTATCCTACAAGGCAGGGCCGAAAGGTTTCGTTCGGGAGAAGCAGGGCCTGCTGACGTTCCCCTTCTATGATGGAAACGGCATGTTCCTGTCGGCCGGCAATATCGACGGATCTGGCAAGGTCGGCATGCTTTTCATCGATCTGGAAACACCGCGTCGCCTGCGGATCAACGGCACCGCGCGCCTGCGGCCGTCGACCGAGGAAGACGGCTATCCCGGCGCGAAGCTTCTTGCTGAAGTCGAGCCGAACGCGATTTTCGTCAATTGCCCGCGTTATATTCACAAGTTTCAGAGGGTGGAAACGGCAAAGCACGTGCCCGATGAGAACGGAGAGGCACCCCTCGCGCGCTGGAAACGTCTCGATGCGGTGAACGACGTGATTTCGAAAAGCGACAAAGCGAAGGTCGAAGAGGCGGGGATGCTTGGCCTCGAAGAGCTTCAGGAAGATTTCGAGGCAGGGCGGGCCTGAGATCAAGAGGCGCGGAAGGCCCCGGCCCAATTTCGCTTTCCCGCGTTCGCTCCGATAATAGGGTCGGACAGACCCGACGGGACGAGGAGCCAATGTCGAAATAC
The DNA here is from genome assembly GCF_000153705.1 of Fulvimarina pelagi HTCC2506. GTDB lineage: Bacteria > Pseudomonadota > Alphaproteobacteria > Rhizobiales > Rhizobiaceae > Fulvimarina > Fulvimarina pelagi. The sequence goes on along the minus strand of NZ_DS022272.1, from coordinate 988,087 downwards.
GTTCTGGAAGACTTCACTGAAGGCCGAGTCTTCGATCTCGACCCCTACGAGGTGACGAAGGAGGAGATCGTCGAGTTTGCGAAGGAATGGGATCCACAGCCTTTCCATCTTGACGAGGAGGCCGGGAAGGGCTCGATGCTGGGTGGCCTCTCGGCATCGGGCTGGCATCTCTGTGGCATGATGATGCGGATGATCTGCGACGCCTATCTGCTCGATTCGACGTCGCAGGGCTCGGGCGGCGTGAACTACATGGACTGGAAGTCGCCCGTTCGGCCGGGAGACAGACTGACCGGTACCTCTACCGTCGTCTCCTCGCGCGCCTCGACTAAGAAGCCGCATCTCGGGATCGTGACGATCCGGACCGAGGTAGCCAATCAGCGCGGCGAGCCGGCGGCGGTCTGCGAGCATCTGCTGCTCTGCCTCACGCGCAAGGGTTATAACGAGGGAGCGGCGGCATGAGCTTCTGGGACACGATCGAACTGGGTGTCGATTACGAGCTCGGCAGCCATCATTTCTCTGCGCGCGAGATTCTGGACTTTGCCGCGAAGTACGATCCCCAGCGATTCCACCTCGATCCGGACCTTGCGAAGAAGACGCTGTTCGGCGGCCACTGCGCATCCGGCTGGCATACGACGGCGGCCTACATGAAGCTCAACGTCGCCTGGCGTCGGGAGATGCTGAAGGCTTGGCTCGCGGACGGCAAACCGATGCCGAATTTCGGCCCCTCGCCTGGCGTCAAGAACATCCGCTGGACGAGGCCCGTCTATGCCGGGGATACGATTGCATACCGGCACCGCATCAGCGAAAAGCGCGAATCGAAGTCGAAGCCCGGCTGGGGCATCATCGGCTTTGCCGTCGAAGCGACCAATCAGGACGGTGCGCCGGTCATGACGTTCGACGGGGCGGCCTTCATCGCGACCAGCGAATAGGTCGGCGTCGTCAGCGCTGCAGGATCGGCCGGTCGCCGCAGCGCGACTGCCAGCCGGCGCGTTCCAGCTCCGGCACGTCGTCTTCCTTCTCGGGATAGCCGACGCAGAGATAGGCGATAAGGCGCCAATGCCGCGGCAGATCGAGCGCTTCGGCGAGAACGTCAGGTTCAAGGATCGAGACCCAGCCGACGCCGATGTCGTGGGCTCGCGCTGTCAGCGAAAACATGGCGACCGCGCCGGCCGTCGAATAGGCTAGCGTTTCCGGCATCGTCCGCCAGCCGAGCCCGTGGCCTTGCTCGGGTCGGACATCGCAGTAGACGGCAAGATGGATCGGCGCGTCGTCGAGGCCGGCGAGTTTCAGCCGCGCATAGAGATCGCGCTTGTCGGGCGTGGTCGCCGCGAAGGCTTCGGCGTTGCACCGTGTGAAACTTTCTCGAACCACGGCGCGCACTTTTCGACTTTCAACGAGCACAAGACGCCAGGGTTGGCTGTTGCCGACAGAGGGAGCGAGATCGAAGGCACGCAGCGCGGCCTCAAGAGCTTCTGCGTCGATCGGATCCGTCCGAAAACGCCGCACATCACGACGCCAAACGAGAAGCTGATCGAGGGTTTCACGGAATTCTGGGCCGAAGTCAGGCGTTTCGCTGCTCACTCTCCGGTCAATCGCCCTCGAATTCGCAGAGGCACCGGACGTCGACGCCCATCTCGCGAAGCTTCTTCGAGCCGCCGAGGTCTGGCAGATCGACGAGGAAGCAGGCCGCGACGATCTCGGCACCGAGGTCCCGCAGGAGTTTCACGCCACCGATCGCCGTACCGCCGGTGGCGATCAGGTCGTCGGTCAGGAGGATACGTTCGCCAGGCAGTATGGCGTCTCGGTGGAGCTCCATCTCGTCCTCACCGTATTCGAGCTCGTAGGTGACGGATACAGTCTCGCGCGGCAGCTTCCCTCTCTTGCGGATCGGGATGAACCCGGCGGTGAGTTGGTGAGCAAGCGCGCCGCCAAGGATAAACCCCCTCGCCTCGATGCCGACGACATGGCGGATCTTGCCATCGGCATAGGGTGCAACAAGGGCGTCGACGGATGCCCGGAATGCAGTGGGATCACTCAGGAGCGTGGTGATATCGCGGAACTGGATCCCTGGCTTCGGGTAGTCCGGGATCGTTCGGATCGCAGCTTTGAAATCAATCAAGCATCGGTCTCCATCGTGAGTTGAGATGAGGGCGTGGACCGATCGATCAGCTGTTCTGGCCGATCGTCTGAATCACCTCGAAGCCCTCAAACTCCGGATGGCCCTGATAGAGCGGCTTCGTCGATCCCGCACCGCCGTGTGACCGTCGGAACGCTTCCGACTTGGTCCAGGCTTCGAAGGCCGCATGGTCTTTCCAGACTGTGTGAGAGGAATAGAGTTGGTGGTCATCCCGTTTCGGTCCGCGTAGCATGTGGAACTCGACAAAGCCGGGTACGGACTGAAGCTGAGATTCGCGGTTGAGCCAGAGTTCCTCGAAATCCTTCTCGGCATTTGGCAAGACCTTAAAGCGGTTCATTGCGATATACATGGCTGGGTCCTTTCGGCTCGGCATCGATTGGTCGGTGTCAAACAAAAAGGGAGCCGGAGCTCCCTTTTCAAACGTCGAGGCGTGAAGTGATCCGTGTCAGTGCGGCGTTCCCGCCCAGACCCGGCGCTTGACGAAGAACATCAGCACCGCGAAGGCGATGAGGAAAATCATCGTGACGAAGCCGGTCGCCTTGCGCTCGGTCAAATGCGGCTCAGCGGCCCACATCAGGAAGGCCGTCACGTCGCGCGAATATTGCTCGACGGTCTGCGGCGCCCCGTCCGGATATTCCACCTGATCCTCGTAGATCGGCTGCGGCATCGCGAGCGCCGACGAGGAGATGAAGTACGGGTTGTAATAGGTCCCGCTCATCAGCTCCGTACCCTCGGGCGGCTCTTCGCCATAACCGGTCAGGAGCGCATGGAGGTAGTCCGGTCCCGCTTCGCTGTACTGGGTGAAGATGTCGAAGACGAAAGTCGGGAACCCGCGTTCGACAGCCCGCGCCTTGGCAATCAGCGAAAGGTCAGGCGGGACGGCGCCGTTGTTGGCCGCGGCAGCAGCTTCCGGGTTCGGATAGGGCGCCGGGAAGTAGTCCGAGCCCGTCGCCGGCCGGTCGAACATCTCGCCGGAGGAATCCGGGCCGTCCTGAACCGTGAATTCGGCAGCGAGCGTCGAGACCTGCTCTTCACTGTAGCCGAGGTCCTCAAGATTGCGGAACGCCACGAAATTCATGGAATGGCAGGCGGCGCAGACCTCGCGATAGACTTTGTATCCGCGCTGCAACTGCCCAACGTCCCAGTGACCGAATGGACCGGCAAAGGACCAGTTCATCTCTTCGGGGCGTCGCAGGGGATAGTGCGGCGTCTCCGCGTGGCCTTCCTCTGCTTCCTCCTCAGGCGCGTCGGCATTCTCCGCCGCGACTTCTTCTTCCTGAGCGGTGTTCTCGTTCGGGCCCTGCCCATCCTGGGCGAAGGCCGCCAATGGCGCGAATGCAATGCCGGCTGCGAGGATGGCGGATAGCGTCTTTTTCATCAGTCTTTTTCTCCGAAGCCTTCCGTCAGCCTTTGGTTTCCGGCGAAGCGGCAGCGCCCGCTGGCGAACCTGCGCCGCTTTCACTCTTTTGTTTGCCAAGCACCGCTTCGGTAATGGAATTCGGCAGCTTCTTTGGAGTCTCGACCAGGCCGAGAACCGGCAGGACGATCAAGAAGTGGGCAAAGTAGTAGATCGTCCCGAGAAGAGCGAGCGTCGGGTAGATCCCCTCTGCGGGCTTCGCGCCAAGCCAGCCGAGGAAGATGCAGTCTGCCACGAAGATCCAGAAAAAGACCTTGTAGAGGGGCCGGAAGGCCGTAGAACGCACGCGGCTGGTGTCGAGCCAAGGCAGGAAGAACAGGATGATGATCGAACCGAACATCACCAGAACACCGCCGAGCTTGGAGTCGATCGGGCCAATGTTGAAGGTTATCGCGCGAAGCATCGCGTAGAACGGCAGGAAGTACCATTCCGGCACGATGTGAGACGGTGTCGCCAGCGGGTTCGCCTCGATGTAGTTGTCCGGGTGGCCGAGGTAGTTCGGCAGGTAGAAGACGAAATAGGCGAAGACCGCGAGGAACACGATCATGGCGAGGCCGTCCTTGACGGTCGCATGGGGCGTGAACGGCACGGTGTCCTTCGACGACTTCACCTCGACGCCGGTCGGGTTGGTCTGACCGGTCACGTGCAGCGCCCAGACGTGGAGAATGACGACGCCGGCGATCATGAACGGCAGCAGATAATGCAGCGAGAAGAACCGGTTCAGCGTCGGATTGTCCACCGAGAAGCCGCCGAGAAGGAGCGTCTGGATCGGCTCGCCGATCAGCGGGAAAGCCGTGAAGAAGCCGGTGATCACCGTCGCGCCCCAGAAGGACATCTGGCCCCACGGAAGGACATAGCCCATGAAGGCAGTCGCCATCATGAGGAGGAAGATCACGACGCCGAGGATCCACAGAACCTCACGCGGTGCCTTGTAGGAGCCGTAATACAGGCCACGAGCAATATGCAGGTAAACGGCGACGAAGAAGAAGGATGCGCCGTTGGCGTGCATGTAGCGCAGAAGCCAACCCCAGTTAACGTCGCGCATGATCTTCTCGACCGATTCGAAGGCGAGAGACGACGCGGCGGCATAATGCATCGCGAGAACGATCCCGGTCAGGATCTGGATGGTCAGAAAGATCGCGAGAATGCCACCGAAGGTGTAAGCGTAGTTCAGGTTACGCGGCACCGGATAGGCGACGAACGAATCGTAGACCATTCGGGGAAGCGGCAGGCGGGCGTCGAGCCAGCGCATGATGCCGTTCGACGGGACGTAGGATGAATGACCACTCATATCTTGGGATTTCCTTGCGTTCCGATCAACCGATGGTGATGGTCGTGTCGTCAGAGAAGGAGAACGGTGGGATCGCCATGTTCTCCGGCGCCGGGCCCGTGCGGATGCGGCCGGCCGTATCGTAGTGCGAACCGTGGCAGGGACAGAAATAGCCGTCGTAATCGCCGGCCTGGCCAAGTGGGATGCAGCCGAGATGGGTGCAGACGCCGACCATCACGAGCCAGGCTTCCTTATCGGTGGCCGCGCGGTTCACGTCGGTCGCATCCGCGTCGCCGGGCAGGTTCGCATTGCGCGCCATCGGATCCTTGAGCTCCGAAAGATCGACGGAGCGTGCCTCGTCGATTTCCTGCTGGGTGCGTTGGCGGATGAAGATGGGCTTGCCGCGCCATTTGGCGGTAATCGACTGGCCTTCGGCGACCTGGCTGACATCGACATCGATCGAGGCGAGCGCGAGCGTCGCCGCATCCGGGTTCATCTGGTCGATGAACGGCCATGCGACGGCAGCGGCTCCGACAGCGCCGAAAGCGCCGGTTGCAATGTAGAGAAAGTCGCGGCGGTTTGGGTCGGCGCTCTCGTTTACGCTCACTGCGTAGCCTTTCCTGTCACTCATCTGCCCGTTTTGAACGGGTTTCTGCGAAATTTTCACGATCCCGGCAAGAGGACGAACTGTCGCCAGCAGTCATATTGAGCTGCAATAACCGGAGCCTTTGGAGGGCTTCTAAGCCAATCAAGCCGGCGATGTCCAGTTCGCAGAGCGGCGCGAATGCGCCTCAAATCACCAATTTTCGATTAGGTTTGTCGCCGCATACGGGGGTGTACAAAAATGACGGGACGACGCCTCTCTCAAGGTCCCTGATCGGTGTGCTACATAAGAAATCGAACGTTACGATTCGTCGCTCGGTGTAGCTGTTCCAAATCGGGTCGACGTGGCTAAAGAATTGCCCGCGCGATTGCGACGAAGCCTGCTCCGATCGCCACGGTCCCTATCAGAGGAAAACGAAAGGCGAGGATGCCGCACAGGACGAGCGCGCCTCGCTCCGGCCAGTCACCGCTGACCATAACCGGCGCGAAAATAGTCGTGAGTACAGCGGCCGGAACCGCGTCGAGCGCTGCTTCGAGGCGCGGCGGGAGCGTGCCGACGATTTTAATGAGAAGGTGCCCGCCGATCCGAGTCAGATAGGTGAGTATTCCCGCGAGGAGGACGATCAGCCAGATGTCGCTCAAGTCGCCTTCTCCGCTGACTGCTCATCTGCCATAGGGCTGCCGACTGACCTGTTTTCGATTGGCATCACAGCTGCGACAAGAATTCCCGCGAGCGCCCCAAGGGTGACATGCCACGGCGGGCCGATCACTGCATAGATAACGATCGACGCCGCTGCGCTGGTGCTGGCCACAGGCCAAAAGCTCGCACGCTGGCGAAAGGTCATGACGAGGGCGAGGAAATAGACCGGCAGGACGAAGTCGATGCCGAAGACCGCCGGATCCTCGATCAGGGCACCGGCCAGCGCGCCGACCAGCGATGAGATGAGCCAGCAGACATAGAGCGAAAGACCGTAGGCGAAGTAATAGCCAGTCGAAAGCGCCCTACGGCCTGCGCGAGCTTCCGCAGCTGCAAATGTTGGATCGGCCAGGAGGAAGAATGCCAGCGCCTTCGCCGCTTTCGGAAAATGCTTGATGTGACGACCGACGGATGCCGAATAGAGAATGTGGCGGAAGTTGAGCGCGAATACCGCCAGCAGCACGGACCAGACCGGGGCGCCGATGCCGACGAGCTGAAGGGCCGCCAGCTGGGAGGCTCCTGCAAAGACCGAAGCGGAGAAACCGACGGTCTGAAGCAGGGTCAGCCCTTCGCCGGCCGCAACGGTGCCGTAGACCATGCCGAAAGGAACGACAGCGAGAATGATCGGAAACACGTCGCGAAGTGCCGACACAACGGCAGGATCGGCCTTGCGGGCGGAGAGCATGGCGGGAGGTCTTTCGGGGAAGCGGGCAGTGCGGCGCTCAGGGCGCCTCGGCAATCACATCGCGAGAGAATTCGGCGAGCGCGATGGTCCACTGGCTGAAGATGTAGTCGAGCTGCTCGCGCACGAAGCCCCCTTCGGCTGGGAGATTCATCTCGATGACCGGGCGGTTTTCCTCGGTCAGATAAGCCTTGTTGAACGGTGCCGTGCGGTTCCAAACGTTGAGTGCACCGACCGACACCGTGGGAACGTCCCAGATCGCGTAGAAATTCAGCGCGCCGCAGTCCTTCCCGTCCTCGCATTCGAGAAAGAACAGCTGATACGCAGTGCCATTGATGTCGCCGACGATCGCCGGATCTCCGTTGTCGAGCTCTACGACACGCGCATCGCCATAGCCCTCGGCCAGTTCGCGAATTGCGTCGACCTCGTTGGTCGAGACGATCGACGGTCCCGAAGGCGACTCCGCCGCTTCGCCGACGGCGAGCGCTTGGGGCACTCCGGCGAACAGAAAGAGCAGTGCGAAAACAAACGACTGGCTCGAAGCTGGCATGATACGCCCCTCATTGATTCGCGAGCTATTTGTCAAACTGTACCTCCGATGCGCAAGCGAAGACGGTCCAGTTACGGGGAAGTGAACTCTCGGGATGTTGCAGCCGTGCAATCTCGCAAACGATTGGGTGGCAATCGCATTTGCTGCCTCCGAGATCAAACACGCGAGCCGGCAGGGCTTTGCGGTGGCGGTTACCTTTGAATAGCTCGCTTGCCCAGCATGCAAATTTCGCTGTGTTGATCGATTGCTCACGTCGTTCTGAACTACTGATTGGCTCGCGAGCAATGCTGGCGCGACCTTCATGGCTGTAGATCTTGCTCAACCAGCGTGTCCGTTCTCGAAGCTGCCACGAGAACTTAGCTTAGGACACCTCGCCTTCCTCCCCGAGACATAGAATGTGCCTTTGCTTCCCCGGGGGCCGAATATTTCATCCGAGAACAAGAGGTGCATGAGCCACTCACAGATCCCATGACGATGCGACAAGCTGGCTTATTCGGTCGGCACCGACGATGTCGTAGGCTCCGAATGTTGATCATCCGTCGAGGAGTGGGCCGCACCATGAAAATCAAGGATCGTCCTGAATTTTCAAGTAAGCCGAAACCGGTGACATTCTCAGCTGATACAAGCGTTGCGGAAGCCGTCGCCGAGATGTCCAAACGGGACATCGGGTCGGTCGTCGTCGTTGGGCCAGACGAGAAGGTCGAGGGTCTGGTCACCGAGAGAGACGTCATGAAGCGGCTGGTCAATCAGGGCAAGGACCCGAAGACAACACAGCTTGCCGACATCATGACGCGTGAACTCCGGATGGCGCGCGCCGATGACGATCTTCTCGATTGGCTGCGGATCATGTCGAACGAACGGTTCCGTCGATTGCCGGTGATCGATGCGGACAACCGCATCGTCGCAATCATGACCCAAGGCGATTTCGTTTCTTACACCTGGCCGGATCTCATCTATCAGGCCACGCAGGTTACCAAGGCGACGGTCTCGAGCAATTATCCGATCCTGCTGATTGTCGCCGGCATTCTTCTGTATTCCCTCATTCTCATCGCAATTCTCACAGCCTGGGGCTCGGGCTACTCGGGATGAGTTTGCATCGGGTTTCCGTGTTAGAGCTTTCCCGTTAGCATCACTTCGATTGGGCGCCCTGACCCCTTATCGTCAATGCAGCGATTTGACGTCTGAAACTCAATAACCTCGTTGACGTCGCATGGATGATCGTCAGTGATGGCAACGAGCAGGACGATCCGCATCGTATGTTTCGCTTACGTATGCCTGTTCGGATGCGCGGTGTGTAAGACGAATACGAGCCGAGCCGCACAAGCGGCCCGGCTCGCGTGTTAGCTTTGGAGCGCCGCACTTAGGCTGCGACGCGGTCGCCTTCGCTTCCACGCTTTGAACCAACAACGTGGAAGATCAGCCGGTCGGAGCCTGCCGTGATCTTGACGGTGTCTTCGTCCTTCACCTTACCGAGGAGGATCTCCTCAGCGAGCGGGTCCTGAACCTCACGCTGAATGACGCGCTTCAAGGGGCGCGCGCCGTAGGCGGGATCGTAGCCCTTCTTGGCAAGCCATTCGCGGCCCTCCCCGTCGAGCTCGATTCCGATCTTCCGCTCGGCGAGAAGCTTTTCGAGGCGCTCCATCTGGATGTCGACGATTGCGCCCATTTCCGAGCGGTGAAGGCGATGGAAGAGGATCGTCTCGTCGACGCGGTTGAGGAATTCAGGGCGGAAGGTCGCCTGAACCACCTCCATCACCCGTTCGCGCGCGGCTTCCGCATCCTCGTCCTCGCCGAGCGCCGTGAGGAATTCGGCCCCAAGGTTGGAGGTCATGATGATCATCGTATTTCGGAAATCGACCGTCCGGCCCTGCCCGTCCGTCAGGCGTCCGTCGTCCAACACCTGGAGAAGGACGTTGAAGACATCCGGATGTGCCTTTTCGATTTCGTCGAAGAGGATCACCTGGTACGGCCGCCGGCGCACCGCTTCGGTCAGCGCGCCGCCTTCTTCGTAACCGACATAGCCGGGAGGCGCGCCGATCAGACGCGCGACGGAATGCTTCTCCATAAACTCCGACATGTCGAGGCGTACCATCGCGGCCTCGTCATCGAAGAGGAAGTGTGCGAGCGCCTTTGTCAGCTCCGTCTTTCCTACGCCCGTGGGGCCGAGGAAAATGAACGAGCCGATCGGGCGGTTGGGGTCCTGTAGACCCGCCCGCGCCCGGCGCACGGCGCGGCTGACGGACTGAACCGCTTCACCCTGCCCGACGACGCGTTTGGCGAGCGCGTCCTCCATGCGCAAAAGCTTTTCGCGTTCTCCTTCGAGCATGCGGTCGACGGGGATCCCCGTCCAGCGGGAGACCACCTGTGCTACGTGGTCGGCGGTAACCGTCTCTTCGACCATCGAAGTACCCGCCGATTGATCCCGGCTTTCAGCCTCCTTCAGCTCCGCTTCGAGCCTCGGGATTTCGCCGTAGGCCAGCTCACCCGCTCGCTGGAACTCGCCGACCCGTTGGGCCGCCGCAAGAGCATTTCGGGCCTGGTCGAGCTGCCGTTTAAGTTCGGCGGCCCTACCGAGCTTTGTTTTCTCGGCCTGCCAACTTTGCGTCAGGCGGCCGGATTCTTCCTCGAGATTGGCAAGTTCCGCATCGAGACGTCCAAGCCGATCTTTCGAAGCATCGTCGGTCTCCTTGCGAAGGGCCTCGCGCTCGATCTTCAGCTGCATGACGCGCCGGTCGATCTCGTCGAGAGCCTCGGGCTTGGAATCGACCTGCATCCTGAGGCGCGCCGCGCCTTCGTCCACCAAATCGATGGCTTTATCCGGCAGGAAGCGGTCGGTGATGTAGCGGTTCGAGAGCTGAGCTGCCGCGACGAGGGCGGAGTCCGATATGCGCACCTGATGGTGCTGCTCGTACTTCTCCTTCAGACCGCGGAGGATCGAGATTGTGTCCTCCACCGTCGGCTCCGAGACGAAGACCGGTTGGAACCGGCGTGCCAGCGCCGCATCCTTCTCCACATGCTTGCGAAACTCGTCGAGCGTCGTCGCACCAACGCAATGCAGTTCACCACGCGCCAGAGCCGGTTTCAACAAGTTGGACGCGTCCATCGCCCCGTCCGCCTTGCCCGCCCCGACGAGCGTGTGCATCTCGTCGATGAATAGTATGACGCCGCCGGCAGCAGAAGCGATCTCCGACAATACCGCCTTCAGTCGTTCTTCGAACTCACCGCGATACTTCGCGCCGGCGATCAACGCACCCATGTCGAGCGCCATCAATTGCTTGTCGCGAAGAGATTCTGGGACGTCGCCGTTGACGATGCGCAGCGCAAGGCCCTCCGCGATCGCTGTCTTGCCGACTCCTGGCTCACCGATGAGAACTGGGTTGTTTTTCGTGCGACGAGAGAGAACCTGCACAGTGCGGCGAATTTCATCGTCACGTCCGATGACTGGATCGAGCTTGCCATCGCGGGCGACAGCGGTTAGATCGCGGGCATATTTCTTTAGCGCGTCATAGCCGCTCTCCGCCGAAGCCGTATCCGCGGTACGGCCCTTTCGCAGATCGTTGATCGCGGCGTTGAGACCGTTCGCCGTTACGCCCGCCCTCTTCAGGATATCCGCCGTTTTCGCTGACTTCTCAACCGTCATGGCGAGAAGAAGCCGTTCGACGGAAACGAAGCTGTCGCCGGCTTTCTTGGCTATTTCCTCGGCTGTCGCGAACACCTTGGCGAGGGGTTGAGCGAGATACATCTGACCGCCACCGGTCACTTTCGGCATGGCGTCGAGCGCCGCTTCGACGGCAAGGCGCAAATCTTTCACACGCCCGCCGGCCTTCTCCATGAGGCGCGCCGCCATTCCCTCCTCGTCATCGACGAGGACCTTCAGGAGATGTTCGGGGGTGAACTGCTGATGGTCACGGGATACGGCCATCGTCTGTGCAGCTTGGATGAAACCGCGGACGCGTTCGGTGTATTTTTCGATATTCATATTTGTCTCCAACTATCGACTCGACCCGCTTTCGGCATCGTTCGAACAGAATCCGGAGCATGGCCCCCTAACCATCAGGCGGGCCGTCCACGATGAATATGGATACTACGCTGCGTTCAAAAAAGACTGGAAACCAACGCTGCGAAAGCAAAAAGGGCCCCGGTTATCGCGGGGCCCCAATGGATCGGCTATGCAGAATGATCGTTCAGGCTCGTACCGCTCGCTTAGCCTGTAGAGGATCTGCGGCGAATGCCGCGAAGACGAGGACGGCAACGACCGCATAGACCAAATTGAAGCCGAGAAGCATGCTCCACGGAGCATCCGCGCCGCCGAAGACAAATTTAGTCAACACCGCAGCAACGACGTCGCACCAGATAATGCCGACGAAAATCGCCCAGCCGATCGACATGCTTGCGAAGAAAGCAGGAAGGAGCAGCGCAATCGCGATAGACACTCCATGCTTACCTGGATCGGTGACGAATGCGGTGAAGTCACCTCCAGCGAGAAAAGCGACAGCCGCAGCTGTTGCTACACAGCCTAAAATTCCACCAATGACAATTCCCAGAATTATGCGAAGCGTCAATCAAACCTCCTAAGCACCGAAACAAACAATTGGCTTGGAAGGACCCAGCGTTCGCCGACCCCCTAACGGGTGACATCAACTACTCACGGCCTGGTGGAAGTCAAGAATTGACAATGGGCGGAGCAATAACGGCGTTCGCCCCATCGTCTCTTCAAGCTACCAGAGAGCGCCATTTTGCGACTTTCGCGTGGCTAACCAACGAAATTCACTTTAGGAATCAAGATAAGAAGCCAAGCGAACGATTGTTCATCATCCGTTGGAAGCAAGTAAGAAGTCAGGCAACTCACTCTGCTCGTCGGACGACTTGGCGTTCTGTGATTCGTCCTTGTCGGCTTTCACTTTCCGTGGGCGACCTGGTTTGCGCTTCGGCTTGGCTTCGCCCTCGCCATTCTCACCTTCGGCGGGCGATTTGTCGGTATCTTCAGCCTTCAACTTACGTGGACGTCCGCGCTTGCGCGGCTTTTCCGCCTGGTCTTCGTTCCCGCTAGCGGCCGTGCCTTGGTTTGCCTCAACGTTTGCGCTATCGCGATGGTCGAACCGCTCCTGCTTACCGCTTTCGGCATCGCTGCGCTCTCGCGTGTTCTTGAACGAACCATCTGCCGATGCCGCATGATCCGCGATGACCGGCTGTGGACCTGACCCGGCGGGCTCATTCTCGGAAGAACGGTCACGATCGCGCCTCGGACGGTCATTACGTCCATTACGGTCGCGATTGTCCCGGTTGCGCCTTTCGTTCCAGTCCCCGCCGTCACGGTCGCGGCGCTCCGAGCGTTCCTGACGATCGCCATCGTAGTTGCCGTTTCGGTCAGATCGATCTTGTCGATCGTTGTTGCCGAACTCGCGTCGATCGAAGCGATCATTACCGGAATGCTGATCGTCGTCGTCGTCGTCCCGCTGATCACGCTCGTCGCGCTGGTTCTGGTTCTGCGGCTGAGCCTGCGCGATGATCCGATAATAATGCTCGGCATGCTGCAGGTAATTTTCGGCGACGACTCTGTCCCCGGAGGCTGAAGCATCGCGCGCAAGCTGGGCATATTTGTCAGCGATGTGCTGTGCGTTGCCACGAATTTTCACGTCGGGACCGTTCGACTCGTAGCTCCGCGAAAGCGGATTGGGTCCTTTGCGTCCGCGACCACGCATCCGATTCTTCTGCTGTCCTGGCCTCATGCTTTTCCTATTCTACTCGAAGACCGGACTTAAATCGGTCTTCTGTCCTTTCAACGTGGAAGGGGCGCACCTTGCCCGAGCGTGCGGTCGCATCTTTGCGCCGCAGAATAAGACAATCTGATGGTTTCGATACGCCGATCGTCCAAACGGTAATTCGGCACTCGAGGAACGCGGTTGCTTAGCGCTTAGTCACTCCCGGACCCGAAAAATCATTTCGGTGAACCAAGGAAATCCTCGCCAATCATGTTCGCTGTCCGAATGACCGTAATAGGGAATTCTACGTCCTACAAGCCCTATTCCATGGATTTCGGGGCCGATGATTAGCCGGATGTTGCAAATTCACCGAAATCGGTCGCACGGAGCCTCTTCTCGAGAGAAGCGGAGAGCGCGAACGATCCCGCCGTAGTCCTTTCTCCAGTCGGACAAAGTAAATCCGCATGCTTCGAAAATACGGGTGACCGGGTCTTTTTGATCGATGCCGATCTCGACGACAACGGAACCGTCGTCGGCGAGTACGCTACGCACCTGCGCAGCAATCGCCCTGTAGGCCTTCAATCCATCTTCGCCACCGTCGAGAGCCGATTTTGGATCGAAATCTCGGACTTCCGACGACAGACCTGCGATGTCCCTCGTCGCAATATATGGAGGATTGGATATCGCAAGATCAAGGGGGCCGGTAATGCCAGCCGCATAATCCGTTACGCTCGTTTCGAAGCGTGCATCCACCTTCAGGCGTTTCGCGTTGCGCCGCGCGGTCGCAAGCGCGTCCTCGCTGATGTCAGTTCCGAAAGCATGGGTGTGAGGAAGCGCAACGAGAATCGAGAGAGCGATAACGCCGGATCCTGTCCCAATGTCGAGAACGCGCAGGGGGCGATCCCTATCGACGGTTCGTAGGAAAGCGATTCCCATTTCGACGACGATTTCCGTATCCGGCCTCGGCTCGAGCGTGCCAGCCGAAAGTTCGAAGTCGTGGCCGTAAAAGCCCCGCTTTCCCAAGATGCGGTGGACCGGCTCGCCGGACCGTCGCCGAGAGATATAGGCAGTAAAGCGTTCTTCCGCGTCAGGCTCGATCGGGCGCTCGCGGCGAGCGAGCAGGGAGGATGTCTCGATCCCGAGAACATCGGCCATCAGCACCCTCGTATCGAAGTCCGCTCCTCCGACCCCGGCCTCCGCCAGATTACGGACGGCCCGGCGCATCGCATCGCCGATTGTCGACCCGCGGTCGGCGTCAGTCATCAGCACCGACTGCGGCGAGCAATTTCGCCTGATGATCGGCGACGAGAGCGTCGACGAGTTCCTCCATCTCACCCTCAATCACCTTATCGAGCTTGTATAAAGTGAGATTGATGCGGTGATCGGTGACCCGCCCCTGTGGGAAATTATAGGTGCGGATGCGCTCGGACCGATCGCCGGACCCAACCTGGCTTTTGCGAGCGGCGGAGCGTTCATCGTCGTATTTCTGGCGCTCCATATCGTAGAGTTTCGCCTTCAGAACCTGCATGGCCTGGGCGCGGTTCTGGTGTTGGGACTTTTCCGATGAGGTAACGACGATGCCAGTCGGCAGATGAGTGATGCGAACGGCCGAGTCAGTGGTATTGACGTGCTGTCCACCCGCGCCGGAGGCACGCATCGTATCGATCCGTATATCTTCGTTGCGCACGTCGATATCGATATCCTCGGCCTCCGGCAGGACAGCGACGGTCGCCGCCGACGTATGGATGCGTCCGCCGGACTCGGTTTCGGGCACGCGCTGCACGCGGTGGACGCCGGACTCGAATTTCAGGCGCGAGAAGACGCCGTTCCCTTTGATCGCAGCAATCACCTCTTTGAAACCGCCAACTTCGCCCTCGCTCGCAGAGAGGAGTTCGACCTTCCAACGGTTCAGTTCGGCATAGCGCTGGTACATACGGTAAAGGTCACCCGCGAACAGTCCTGCCTCCGACCCTCCAGTCCCGGCACGTATCTCGAGTATTGCGCCTTTCTCGTCAGCGCTATCCTTCGGAAGAAGAAGGATCTGGATGCGGCCGCGCAAGCCTTCGCGCCTGCTCCTGAGGTCGTCGACCTCAACTCCTGCGAGGTTCCGCATCTCGCGATCGGACTCGGGATCATCAAGCAAGGATTCGGCATCCGCTAGCTCGGTCTCGAGAGCTCGAAACTCCCGAATCGCCGCGACCACTTCCTCCAACGACGCGTACTCTGCTGCCAGCTTGGAATAGACCTCGTGATCAGGCCCTTTCGCCATGTCCATTTCGAGACGCGTGAAGCGAGCGAGAATTTCGTCAAGTGCAGCTGTCGGCAAATTGGCCATGAGGTGAACGGACTTTCGATAAAGCTTCCTGCCGGCGGGCGCCCCGCGTCGCCGTCGCATCTCACGACGCCTTCACAGAGGAGGGGAAGCCTGATGTTCGATGGCGTTCCTAATGCGTCGAACGTCACGGGAAAAGACCTTGTGATGCGGATAGAACGCTTCGCGCTACAATGGCACGCCGTTCGCATTCGCAAATTCGACCAGCATCGGCAGAAGATCTGCGGCCGGGTCCGGGTTCGCCAGTTGCTCCTCAATGAAGGCGGTCGCCTTCGCGACGTCGAGATCAAGAATCATCGCCTTGACCGCACCGATCGAGGGCGGTGCCATCGAAATTGACCTGAAACCTATGGCGATCAACGCGAGCGCCGCGACCGATCTTCCTGCCATTTCACCGCAAAGCGTGACAGGAACATCGTGTCGATGCCCTGCGTCTACGATCATCTTCAGCGCTCTTAAGAATCCGGGAGACAAGTCGGAAAAACGGGCAGCCACTCGCGGATTGCCTCGATCGACAGCATTGAAGAATTGGAACAGATCGTTCGAGCCCACTGACATGAAGTCGAGATGTGGCATGATCTGATCAAGCTGAAAGAGGAGGCTCGGCACTTCCAGCATTGCGCCGAATTTAAGGTTGCTCGGCGGCGTGTAGCCGAACCGTTTCAAATGGGCGAGTTCCCGCTCGACCAGATCGCGGACCGCGTGGATCTCGTAGCAGTCCGACACCATGGGGACCATGAACCGCAATTCGCGGCCGGACGCCGCTTTTAAAAGCGCCCGCAACTGAGTTCTGAGCAGCCCCGGCCTATCCAGAGATAGACGCACCGCCCTATAGCCGAGCGCCGGGTTTTCCTCCGAGATCTTCGCAAGATAGGGCAACACCTTGTCGCCGCCGACATCGAGGGTTCGGAAGGTCACTGGCCGACCGGCCGCGGTATCGAGAACCGCCTGGTAAAGCTTCTGCTGATCGTCGGCCCTCGGCATGGTCGAAGCGATCATGAACTGCAACTCGGTACGGAAGAGCCCGATGCCAGCGGCACCCGCTTCGTCAAGCTGCGGCAGGTCGACCAACAGCCCGGCATTCATCTGAAGGTCGATTTGGACCCCATCGCGCGTCACTGCGGGCCGGTCGCGCATTTCCGCGAAGCGTTCCTTCCGCTTGGAGCGGAAAGCTATCTTGTCGGCATAGTTCTCGATGACATCCTGCATCGGGCGGAGGTGAACCGAGCCATCTTCTCCGTCGACGATGACGACGTCGCCGTTCTCAGCCATCGAGACGATGCCGGCCGCCTGCCCGACGACAGGAATCCCAAGCGCTCGCGCCACGATGACGACATGGCTCGTCGCGGCGCCTTCTTCGAGAACGAGCGCCTTGATCCGATTGCGCCTGTAATCCAGCAGCTGTGCCGCACCCATGTTGCGCGCAACGAGGATGGCGTCGTCGATCTCGTCGATCGCGGACGAGGAGTGGCCGATCAACTGCCGCAGAAGCCTGTTCGCCAGATCGTCGAAGTCGTGGAGCCGCTCGCGGATGTAGGCGTCCGAGAGGTGCATCATGCGCGCGCGCATGTCAGACTGAACCTTCTCGACCGCACCTTCTGCAGTAAGACCGTTGCGGACCGCCTCCTCAAGCCTCCGCACCCAGCCGCGATCATAGGCGAACATGCGATAGGCCTCGAGAACGGCCTTATGGTCGCCCTCGCCCGGGATGTCGCGGCGCGAGATCATATCCTCGATCGAGCTGCGCAACTGTGCGAGCGCCTCGTTGAGCCGTTCGACCTCCTCTTCGACGTGCTCATTAAAAAGATTGGTGACGACGACGCGCGGCTCGTGCAGCACGATGTGCCCGAGCCCGATTCCGTCAGACAGGGCATCGCCGTTAAACGTCACCGGTCTCGACAGATCGAGCGTGACGCCGGGGCGTGAGAGCCCCTCCAACCCACCGGCGGCGATCATCTCAGCCACCACCATGGCGACCGTTTCCAGCGCCTCGGATTCTTCCTCGCGATAGAGCCGTTCGGCCTTGTTCTGGACCGTCAGCACGCCGAGGGTCCGGCCGGCTCTCAGGATCGGGACCCCGAGGAAGGAGGTGTAGATCTCCTCGCCGGTCTCCGGAAGATAGGTGAAAGCCGGATGGTGCTGGGCCTGCTTGAGGTTCAGTGGCCGCGCGGTCGCGGCGATCGTTCCGACGAGACCTTCGCCGAGCCGCAGTTGAGCAAGGTGAACAGAACCCGGATTCAGACCCTGCGTCGCGTAGAGTTCCAACACCGAGTCCGAACGCAACACGTAGAGTGAGCAGACCTCGGCAACCATATTGGCTGCGATGAGCTCAACGATTCGGTCGAGGCGCGTCTGACGGTCCAGCGATTCGGCCATGAGCGCTCGGATGCTGCGCATGAGCACGCGCGGACCTGATATGTCGCTTCCGATCACGCGTTTCGCCCGTTTCCAAACCGTGGACGATCCGGAATGCGCGGCTCGAACGCCAGCAACGGACCATCAATCGTTTCAATTTGCGACAGACCAACCAATCGCACGCATGATGTGGTCCCTACACATCGATCCGGCGTGTCTTTACCGAGGCTCTCCAGCAGCTTCAAGTCTCATCGGTACGTTCGGCACCAGCTATCCAGAGATGCAAGGCAAACTCACTCTAATCTGAGGCGCCAACCATTTCTCAGGCCGGGTCCGACCGATAAAACTTGTCCCATGTCGGGACGAAGCGGTCAAACCTTGTCCAATCCGTAGACCGAATGAAGACGGCGGACGGCAAGCTCGGTGAAGTCGCTGTCGATCAGGATCGAGATCTTGATCTCCGAGGTTGTGATCGCGCGGATGTTCACCGGGATCTTCGCGAGTTCTTTAAACGCCGTCGCGGCAACGCCGGTATGGCTGCGCATGCCGATGCCGATGACCGAGACCTTTGTCAGCCCTGCCTCGCTTTGGATCGCATCATATCCTGTCTCGGCTTTGGTCTTTTCCAGAACGTCGACGGCCTTGGCGAGGTCCGCCGAAGGCACCGTGAAGGTCATGTCCGTGGCTTCGCCGGATTCGGAGATGTTCTGCACGATCATGTCAACGTTGACGCCGGCATCGGCCAGAGGGCCGAAAATCGCGGCGGCGACGCCCGGACGGTCGGCGACGCGCCTTAACGAAATCTGCGCTTCGTCCTTCGAATAGGCGATACCGGAGACGACTTCCTGTTCCACGATCTCTTCCTCGTCACAAATCAACGTTCCCGGGGGATTGTCGAAATCACTCATCTCAGGCGCGTCGGGATCGTCGAACGAGGACCGTACAAAGGTGCGGACCTTGTGCACCATCGCCAGTTCGACGGAACGCACCTGCAGGACCTTGGCGCCCAGAGAGGCCATTTCGAGCATTTCCTCGAAGGCGATCTTGTTCATGCGCCGCGCCTTCGGCGCAATGCGCGGGTCCGTCGTATAGACCCCGTCGACATCCGTATAGATATCGCAGCGATCCGCCTGGAGCGCCGCGGCCAGCGCGACCGCCGAGGTGTCCGAACCGCCACGGCCGAGCGTCGCGATCCTGTTGTCCGGTGCGATCCCCTGAAAGCCCGCGACTACGGCTACCTGTTTTTCTTCGAAACGGCGGATGATGTCTGATCCGTCGATGTCGCCGATCCGAGCGACGCCGTGCGCATCATCGGTCTTCAGCGGAATTTGCCAGCCGAGCCAGGAACGTGCATTGACGCCCATCGCCTGAAGCACGATCGCCAGCAGGCCGGCCGTGACCTGCTCGCCGCTCGCCACGACCGCGTCGTATTCGCGGGCGTCATGCAACGGACTCGCCTCGCGGCACCAGCCGACGAGTTCGTTCGTCTTGCCAGCCATCGCCGACACGACCACGGCCACGTCATGACCGGCATCGACCTCGCGTTTGACGTGGCGAGCCACATTGCGGATGCGATCGATGTCGGCGACTGAAGTGCCACCGAATTTAAGAACCAGACGGGCCATGCAATAATGATCGGGGCGGCAGCCAGACAGGTGAGATGCCCGCCGCGAAGTCCTTCGATTTGCGTATTGAATACCTGCGCGGCGCTGTCACACCGAAAGGCGCGTGTTCCCTAGCGGAGGCAGGCCGCTTTGACAACGGTGCATGAGTCACCCGCGGGCCAGAAACGAATGTAGCCGACGGCGTTGCGCGGCATCGCGGCGCATCGTCCGCGACTTCGCCTTGACTTCGCCCTTACTCGCCAAAACTCGGCAGGTGGCAGACACTCACATCATTCGGAACCAGTTCATGACGCAAATGCACAGCAATACAGTCGACCAGGACGAGATCGAACGGTTCTCACGTCTTGCCGCGGAATGGTGGAACCCGAAGGGCAAGTTCAAGCCGCTCCACAAGTTCAACCCCGTCCGTCTCGAGGAAATCCGCGAACAGGTGGCGCTGAACTTCGACAGGCAGCTTGGACAATCGAAGCCCTTTGAAGGTCTCACACTCCTCGACATCGGTTGCGGCGGCGGACTGATCGCAGAACCTATGCGCCGGCTTGGTTTCGAGGTCACGGCGGCGGATGCGTCAAAGACCAATATCGAGGTAGCGAAACTGCACGCCGAGGAAGCCGGCCTCTCGATCGATTATCGTGCCACGACAGCCGAGGCGATCGCCGCCGAAGGCAGTATGTTCGATGTGGTTTTGGCATTGGAGATCGTCGAACATGTCGCCGATGTGCCGTTCTTCCTGACGACCTGCGCCGACATGGTAAAACCAGGCGGACTCCTCTTTGTCGCGACTATCAACCGAACGGCGAAAGCCCTCGCTTTTGCGATCGTCGGCGCCGAATACGTGCTCGGCTGGCTGCCCAGGGGCACGCATCAATATTCCAAGCTGGTGCGTCCGGAGGAAGTTGAGGGGCCGGTGAGTGCCGCCGGCATGACGGTGATCGAAGAATTGGGTGTGGTTTACCACCCACTCGAAGATGCTTGGAAGCGTTCGACCGATACGTCGGTGAACTACATGACAATCGCGCGTCGTCCGACCGTTTGATCGACGGGTTCGCTACCACTCGAGTTCGAGCGAGATCACCCGATCGTTGCAGTTTGAGCACATGTGCCGGCTTCACAGCAACGTGAACCGAATACTGAGAAGAGTTTTGCCGGTTTAAACCGACAGTTAAGCTTTGCGTAACCACGAGGCTTTTAGAATCGACGTATCGCGCATGAAGCGCCTTTCGGCCACGCCCTTACGACCAACTGCGCTTGGTCTCTCGGCATTAGCAAGTGAGGACGACAATGAGCGCACAGCATTCGGAAAACGCGATCCGCGAACAGTCCTGTCCGATCGCGCTCGACCTTCTGGCGCATCTTATTCGCACCGAGGGCGAGGTACGCGAAGAACTGATTCGGGAGATCCCCGGTGAAAAACGGGCTGCGCTCGGCTTTTTCTGCTACAGCCGGGTCCACCTCAGAAGTCTCGCCTTCGATGTGGTTCTTCAGTGCGAGATGAAAGATCTCCGCCAGTATGCCGGTGCAAAGGGCGACCTTCTCCGCCAGCAAGCCCTCGATTTCAGGAAGGAAGCCGGATCGAAGAGCATCGGAAGCCGCCGGATCACTTTGGCGAGGCGCGCCGTTGCTTGAAGACAGGTCGGCATCTATAGCGTTGGTTCAGCAGAACCTGCTTAGTTCTGATCCTCTGGCAAAGCGGGCATCGGCACTGCCATGATGCCCTCCTCGTGAAGAGCCTTCACCTCCTCGCGGCTGGCTTCGCCATAGACACCCTTCTTCTCGCTTTCGCCGTAATGGACGCGCCTTGCCTCCTCCGCGAAACGCGGACCCACATAATCCGATTTCTTTCGCATTGCGCGCACTTCGTTTTGCAGCGCGGTCCAAAGCTCTTTCACTCGCTCGACACTCCGGTCGGATGGCGCCTCCGCGGCAACGCGCGTCTTCTGCTCCAACTCACGGCCAGGCGCTTCGTTCACGATTGCCGATACTGCTTCCGCCTTCGCTTTCGAGCCGATCGCGGGCCGCATGAGGGCCTTTTCGACAGCCGTGTTCCCGCACACTGCACAGGCTACGAGCCCTCGCCTCGCTTGCCCTTCAAAGTCCTCACTGGACCTGAACCAACCGTCGAACCGATGGCCCGCACCGCACCTGAGGGCAAAGCGGATCATGCTGCGCCCTTTGCCGTGTTCCGCGCCATACCGACGGAGGTGTCGGATCCAATCGCATTCGAAACGACGATTTCGCGTCCTCCGGACCTAAAGACACGGGCGTTGGCGAGATTGGGGATCTTCGCCCGGCTCGCAGCGACGAGAGAGAGATCGATGTCGGCCACCGCGATCCCCGGTTCGTTACCATGCTTTTCCGCAAGGATCTTGCCCCAGGGATCGACAATCAGCGAATGGCCGTAAGTCTCTCGCCCGTCCTCGTGCGTGCCGCCCTGCGCGGCGGCGATGACGAAGGCGCCGTTCTCGATCGCGCGCGCCCTCAGGAGGACATGCCAGTGGGCTTCGCCGGTCTGGCGCGTGAAGGCCGCCGGCGCGCTGAGGATCTCAGCGCCCTGAAGCGACTCTTCGCGGAAAAGATGCGGGAAACGCATATCGTAGCAGATCGCGAGACCCAGTTGCGCAGTGCCACCGTTCGGTTCGATCGTAACGATGGTGGCGTCATCTCCCGGCCGATAGGTCCGCGACTCACGCCAGCTTTCGCCGCCGTCAAGATCGACATCGAACATGTGAATCTTGTCGTACGAGGCACGCTTGAGTCCGTCCGGGCCAAAAACGAGAGCGCGGTTGGCGACCTTTTCGCCATCATCAAGCGCAACTGCGATCGACCCGACATGAATGTGAATCGCATGCGCTTTTGCCAGCCGAGACGCGGCGATAGCCACGGGATCGTCTCCCTCGCCGGCGATAAACCGCATCAGCGTCGCGCGGTCACGCTGGACCATGTTGGTCATTTCGGGCGACTGGACGAAGTCAGCGCCTGCGGCCACCGCCTCTTCGACGAGAGCGGCGAAGTCCTCGGCGTTTTTCGCCGGATCGATCCCAGATCGCATCTGTAAGACAGCGGCGCGAAAAACGGTCATCCCAGAAAGTTCCTATCCAGGCTCTGGCCCGTGCTCATGCGCTGAGCAACTGGTCTAGTTTGCCAGCGCGATCGAGTGCGAAAAGATCGTCACACCCGCCGACGTGAGTCTCGCCGATGAAAATCTGCGGAAACGTGGCACCACCCTTCGCCCGTTCGCGCATTTCCTGCCGAAGAACCGGCGATCCGGTTGCGTCCTTTTCGTCGTAGACCACGCCCTTTTCATCGAGCAGTCTTTTCGCCCGCGCGCAGAAACCGCAGAGCTGGCGCGTATAGATTGTGATGTCGGGCATAATGACTTCCTGAGACTTAAAAAGCGCGATCGTACCGACGATATGGCCTCACATCTCAAAAGCCGCAACCCGCGCGAATGTCAGTACATTCACGGACTTTGCACCGGCGCGCTTCAAGGCTTTGGTGGCGCTCGCTACCGTCGAGCCGGTCGTAAAGACGTCGTCGATGAGGAGAACAGTCTTTGCCATCACCCTGTCGTATCGCTCGGGCGCGACCCTGAAGGCGCCACGAACATTCTCGCGACGTTGATTGCGTCCGAGCCCGACCTGCTTCTTTGTCGGCTTAACCCGGTCGAGCGTGCCTGGATCAAAATTCAAGCCGCTATTTCGCGCAATCACCCTCGCGATCTCGGCGGACTGATTGAATTGCCTCTGCCACAAATGTCGCTTGTGGAGTGGCACAGGGATCACGACATCGCTTTCGGCGATGATGTCGCGCCCAGCCCGGACCATCCAAGCCGCCATCAGCGGAACCAGATCGAGCCGATCGCGATATTTCAACGCGGAAACAAGGCGTCGCGCTCGGTCGTCGTAGAGGACCACGGAGCGCAGCTTCTCGAAGGGTGGCGGGTGCGCGATTGCCTTAGCCGAGACGACGCCCTCACCGGGATCGTACGAAAACGGCAGGCAGAGGATGTCGCAGAAGGGCCGCTCGATGAAACGCAGTTCCGACCAGCAGCTTGAACACAGACCTGCCGGCTTCCCAATGCCGATGCCGCAGCTGGTACAGATCGGAGGAAACAGAAGATCGCCGATAAGCCTTAGAAGGGTGAGAGTTCGCTGCTTCTGGGTCAGCACCGCAACGCACCTTACAAAGGGCCTCCGATACGATCACGATGCTGCCGTCTCAGCCCGACCATCGACCGCTACCTGAGGACTATATCTGCATCCGCAAAAGAAAACAGCGAAATCGAAAGGCTCAAACATGAGCGCTGCGTCCAATGGACAGATCGGGGCTGTCGTCGACCGCGATCTGACGACACGCCGCCGTGTCAGGCAGGCATCTGCCGAAAGTGGAGCACGACCCACTTTTCTGCACGACGTCTCGGCGGAAGAGCTAACCGATCGGCTCGCCGTGACCAAACGCGAGTTCGGCTGCTGTCTCGTTATCGACGATGCATACTCTGCGTTGCGAACAAGGATCAACAGGCTCGCGAACATTGGCGATGTGATCTCGAGTGCGCCGCATCGGGCGCTCCTCGAAACGAGCACGGGAGGAGTCGTGGCGGACGAGGAGGTTCTGCCCTTCGCGCCGGAATCACTCGATCTTGTGCTGTCCAATTTGACACTGCATCTGACCAACGACACACCCGGCACTCTCATCCAGATCCGAAGGGCGCTAAAACCGGACGGGCTCTTTTCCGCCTCTCTCTTTGGGAGCGAGACGCTGACGGAGTTGCGCCAGTCGCTGCTCGCGGCTGAGGCCGAGGCCGCTGGCGGCGTTTCCCCGCGGGTTCTGCCTTTTCCAGATATCCGCGATCTCGGCAGCCTTCTGCAGAGGGCCGGCTTCGCGCTTCCTGTAACGGATCAGGATCGCCTCACCGTGCGATACGACACGATGTTCGACCTCATGCGTGATCTCCGGCTGATGGGGCTCGCGAACAGCCTCTTCCAGCGATCGCGACATCCTTCGAAGCGGAGCCTTTTCCTTCGGGCGGCGGAAATCTATGCCGAACGCTATTCCGACCGCGACGGACGCATCAGAGCGACCTTCGATTATGTCTATCTGTCCGGATGGGCGCCGCACGAGAGCCAGCAGTTGCCAGCGCGGCGCGGCAGCGCGAATGTCAGCATGAAAGATGCCTTGGAGGGGCGCGATCGATAGCGGCGGCGCGAACTCGACCCGCCGTTGCCTTCTTTTGCGATCCGCTCAACCGGCAGCAGCGGTCGCAAGAGCTGTGGCGATGGTACCGAAGCCGGTCTCGATGTCGAGCGCTTCGAGGCCCGTGACAATCGCGGTCGCGATGATCCCGGCGATGAGACAGTATTCTATCGCGGTCGCGCCACTGTCGTCATTAAGCGCTGTCGCGAGGCGCCTCAAACCTTTGGCGTTCCCATTCTGCAGACCCATGGCCTGTTTGAACCGACGTCGCATCAGCAGGCTCCCTGCTGACGCCCATCGGGCCACATCAGGCAGGGGCCTGAACCCGACTGCAGAATGCTGCGATGGACGCGGTACGTCGTCGATTGGCCCCCTCCGGTGATCGATCCCGTCGTCATCCGGTCTATGTCAGGGCCGCCAAACGCTGCCAACGTGCCCATGGAGCCCTGCTGCATCGCGGGCACGACCACCAAGGTCATCGCAGCGACACCTAGCCCGAACAGAACTGAGCCTCGAATCAGCACCGACCTGAGATGGCTCAGTGGCGATGCCAGATCGTAATCGTCGATGTCCTTGCTTCTGATTTCGAATTCGGTCATCGATTTCTCGTTTCCGGCGTTAAGCGTCCGCGGATACAATCGTCCAAAACAGATGAACTTTCGCTTAAGGGCGCTGCGAGGACCACACCACGACGATCGATTTCCGAGCCAGTTGGCTGATTGATCTTATCAGGTGAGATCAGCTCGTTCCGAATATTATACTCGAAGGCTATCCTAGAAGCTCGACCAGCGGCGCGATCAGCGGCTCGTCGGCGGGCGGCATTGGGAAGGTTCTCAGATCTCTCGCCCAAACCCACTTGATTGCCTGTCCTTCGTGGCCGCGCGCAATCCCCTCGTAACGCCTGCACACATATAGCGGCATCAGCAGATGAAATCGCTCGTAGGTATGGCTGGCGAAGGTCAGCGGTGCGAGGCAAGCCGCCTGCGTCTCTATGCC
Organism: Fulvimarina pelagi HTCC2506; assembly: GCF_000153705.1. GTDB lineage: Bacteria > Pseudomonadota > Alphaproteobacteria > Rhizobiales > Rhizobiaceae > Fulvimarina > Fulvimarina pelagi. Next base: position 962,528 of record NZ_DS022272.1, on the reverse strand, counting down.
AAGCTCCTCACGAAGTTCGCGAATGAGTGTCTGCTCTGGTGTCTCGTCCGGCTCGACCTTGCCGCCCGGAAATTCCCACATACCGGCGAGTGGTTTACCTGTCGGACGCTGCGCGAGCAGCACCCTGCCGTCCGTATCGACCAGTGCACATGCCGAAACGAGAAGAAGTGTCTTGCTCGATCGGTCTGTCATAGCTGTGGCGTGCGCCTCGCACGGTACACGTAACGATAGGCTTCGCGAAAGCCGAACGTCTGATAAAGAGCGAGACCCGGTGCGTTCGAGGCTTCCACCTGCACCCACGCAGACTTCGCGCCGCGATTACGAACCTGAGCAAGCGCGGAACTGACGAGATCTCGACCGATTCCTTCGCGTCGCCGCTCCTTCGCGACCGCAACGTCGAGTACGCCGGAAATATCTCGTTCGTGAATCGCCATAGCAACGCCGAGCGGCTTTCCGTCCGGCGCCTCGCGGATGTACATCGTCTTTACCGGTGCAATATCCTCGATCACACGTTTCAAGCCGTTTGCTAGTTTCTGAGATCGTTCATGTACTGAGAGACTTGCTTCCACGTAGCGCTCGACGTCCTTGAACGGTAGCCTGTCGATCGAACCGGACAAGTCGATGGCGGAGAGATCTGCCGTAAGGACACAAGTCTCGTCGAAACGTTTCCATCCCTCGACATCAAGGTGATTCACCAGTTCCTGCGGCGCCAGCGGCGAAAGGCGAAAGGTGAGTGCACGCCCGGCATCGCGGAAACGCCGCGACGCCTGTTCGATGCGCTCGGCAATGCGCGCGTTGTCTCCAGGATCGAGGGGGTTGACGGAATTGAGCCGCTTGGCCGGGTAGGCCGGGGTCAACCGGATCGCCCAGGTACCATCGAATTCGGTGGTGGACGCGGGAAACGCGCGGAAACCCAGCGCCTCGAGACGCCGGATATTCGCGAGCCGGCCCGTCTTGTCAGCTTCTGTAGTCGCCATTGATTGCGACATAGTCCTTTGTCAGATCACAGGTGTAGACCGTCCAACGTCCGTCACCCAGACCGATGTCGACGCGGATTTCAATTGTGTCGCGCTTCATGGCGGCGGCCGCGACGCTCTCTGCGTAGTCGGGATCGCGCTCGCCGTCGACCGCGACGCGCACATCGCCGAAGAAAATCTTCAGCCGGTCGCGGTCGGCTTCCTCCCCGGCCTTGCCGACCGCCATGACGACGCGGCCCCAGTTTGCATCCTCACCGGCGACGGCGGTCTTCACGAGCGGTGAATTGGCGATCGACATGGCGATACGCTTGGCGGAATAGTCGCTCACCGCACCCGCCACCGTCACGACGATCTCCTTACGAGCGCCCTCGCCATCGCGCGCAATCTGCCGTGCAAGATCGAGACAAAGCCCATTGAGGGCAGATCTGAATTCGGCGAGCCGCGGATCGCTCGCGTCGACGGCCGGCGCACACCCTCGGGCCTGAGCCCTCCCGGTCGCAAAGAAGAGAAGCGTGTCGGAAGTCGAGGTATCACCATCGACAGTCGTCGAGTTGAAGCTCGGCGCGACCGCTTCGACAAGCATCGACTGCAGGGCTGGCGCCGCGATCGGTGCATCGGTTGCGATGAAGGAGAGCATCGTCGCCATGTCGGGAGCGATCATGCCGGCGCCCTTTGCGATGCCGTTGAGTGTCACTGGCACTCCGTCGATCGACACCGTGCGCGACAAGAGTTTTGGAAAGGTGTCGGTGGTCATGATCGCATCGGCCGCCGAACGCCAACGATCGGCCTTAGCTTCGCCGGCGAGATCATCCAGCAAACCGACGAACTTGCTCTGATCGAGCGGCTCGCCGATGACGCCGGTCGATGCGAGAAACACCTCCTCCGGCGAGCAATCCACCGCCTTGGCAGCAGCCTCGGCCGTCAGACGCGTCGACTCCTTACCGCGTTTGCCGGTGAAAGCGTTGGCATTGCCGGAGTTGACGACAAGCGCCCTCGCCCGCCCGACCGAGAGATTGCGTCTGCAAACATCGACCGGAGCCGAAGCGCAACGCGATGTCGTGAAGACACCAGCAACGGCGGCCGGTTCGTCGAAGACCATCAGGAGAAGATCGGTCCGGCCCGGATATTTGATGCCCGCAGCGGCTGTCGCGATCCTCACTCCCTCAATAGGCGGGACGTCCGGAATTACGCCGGGAGCCAGCGGCGATACATGCGGCGGCGTACCCGCCTTGGGCGTCTGCGGCATTGTCTTGCGTCTCGTGAGTTGCCGGGAACGGTCTTTCGATTCCTATACCAAACCGGCCGCCTTCAACGAAGACGGCCAGCTGGCGGATCGCAGTTTTGGCGCCTCGGCGGCGTCCGGCTCAGTTCGAGGAACCGCCCCGCATCTCAGCGGCGGCGGCATCAGCCTTCGCTTTTAGATCGTCCATCTGCTGCTTGACCGCTGGATCGACATAGGTGACGCCGAGTTCCTCACGCGCTTCGCCGACGAGACCCACATATTTCTCCTGAAGCACGGCACGCCGGATCTGCTCCTGCACCTGCTCGTAGGCCGGCGGCTCGGCCTGCCGCTTCTCCTCGACCTTGATGACGTGCCAGCCGAACTGGGTCTGTACCGGCTCTTCGGTAATCGCTCCGGGTTCCAGCGCAAAGGCCGCTTCGGAGAAGGGCGGGACCATCTGACCGTCGGCGAAGAAGCCGAGATCGCCGCCGTTTTGCGCCGTGGGGCCGGTTGATTTTTCCGTGGCGAGTTCGGCGAAATCCGCGCCGTTCTGCAACTCCTCGATCACCGTCCGAGCTTGGTCCTCGGTTTCGAGAAGGATGTGCCGGGCACGGACCTCCTGCGGCGGCTCCATAGCTGCGATTTCCTGCTCGTAGCGGGCGCGTAATTCCTCGTCGGTGACCGTGTCGACGCCTTCTCGGGCGAAGTAGGCGTTGTGCAGCGTCCTGTCGCGCAGGAAATCGATCGTCGCGGCGATCTGCGCGTCGTCCTGCAGGGTAGCTTCCTCGGCCGCCTGTGCGAGTACCTTGATGTCGATCAGGGCAGCGAGAACCGCGATCCGGCGCTGGTCCTCGGGAACCCGCTCGAAATCGCCACCGATCTCGGCCTGAGCGGCCGTAAGATCAGCCTCGGTGATCTCCTCTTCTCCTACGGTCGCAACGACGGGAGACTGTGCAAAGACCTGTGCTGCCGTCATGAGTGCGAGAGCAGCAGTTGCGGAGAACAAGCCGAGACGTTTGCGATGGAGCATGGTGAGGTGCGTCCTTGCGGATGTGATCGTGCGATAAGACTTAAGCGACCAGCTTCGTCTTACCGGGTGCGAAGATGGTGAAAAACATGGCCTTTCGATGCCCACACGGCCCGGAAGTGGGGGCCTGACCGCCGTTGACAACGGTTTGGCCCCCTCTTATCTCTCGCCCGTCCCGAAAGTCCAGCCGCCTTCGGATTAAGTTTTGCCAAGGCTCCCCGTGGCCGTACGCGGGTCGATACGAGAGCGCGGCGGCCGGGCTCGGTCCGGCGCGACATGCCGGTCAATCGCAACAGGTCGAGAAGGACTGGTTCATGCTGGGTTTCGGCGGAATCGCCCGCAAACTGCTTGGTTCGTCGAACGACAGGCTCGTCAAAAAATACCGACACCAGATCGATGCGATCAACGCTCTGGAAGACGAGTTTTCACAGCTGAGCGACGCGGAACTGCGCGGCAAGACCGATGAATTCAAGAAGCAGCTAGCCGAAGGCAAGTCGGTCGATACTATTCTGGTTCCGGCCTTTGCGGTCGTCAGGGAAGCCTCGAAACGCACTCTGGGTCTCCGCCATTTCGACGTTCAGCTGATCGGCGGCATCGTCCTTCACCACGGCAACATTGCGGAGATGAAAACCGGTGAGGGAAAGACGCTCGTTGCGACGCTCGCCGTTTATCTTAATGCGCTGAAAGACGAAGGCGTTCACGTTGTCACGGTGAACGATTACCTCGCCAGCCGCGATGCCACGGATATGGGCCGGCTTTACGGTTTCCTCGGTCTCACGACTGGCGTCATCGTGCATGGCATGAGCGATGCGCAGCGCCGGGCTGCTTATGCCTGCGATGTCACCTACGGAACCAATAACGAACTCGGTTTCGATTACCTTCGCGACAACATGAAATACGAGCGCGCGCAGATGGTGCAGCGCGGTCATCATTATGCGATCGTCGACGAGGTTGATTCGATCCTTATCGACGAAGCACGTACGCCGCTGATCATTTCCGGTCCGCTCGACGATCGATCCGAGCTTTACAAAACCATCGACGGTTTCATCCCGCAGCTTTCGAAGGAAGACTACGACCTCGACGAGAAGCAGCGGACCGCGACCTTCACTGAAGACGGCACCGAGAAGCTGGAACGCCTGCTGGAAGAAGCCGGCCATCTTCAGGGCGCCTCCCTCTACGATATTGAGAACGTCGCGATTGTCCATCACGTCAACAACGCGCTGAAGGCCCATCAGCTCTTCCAGCGCGACAAGGACTACATCGTCCGCGGCGACGAGGTCGTCATCATCGACGAATTCACCGGCCGCATGATGCCGGGAAGGCGCTTTTCCGAAGGTCTCCATCAGGCGCTAGAGGCCAAAGAGAACGTTACGATTCAGCCCGAAAACCAGACGCTGGCCTCGATCACCTTCCAGAATTACTTCCGGATGTACGAGAAGCTGGCCGGCATGACAGGCACGGCGCAGACGGAAGCGGCGGAGTTCGGTGACATTTACGGGCTCGACGTCATCGAGGTACCGACGAACCTCCCGATCGCACGTATCGACGAGGACGATGAGGTGTACCGGACCTTCGAGGAGAAGTTCCGGGCGATCAGTCAGGAAATTAGAGACGCCCATTCGCGCGGTCAGCCCATTCTCGTCGGCACGGTCTCGATCGAGAAGTCAGAGCACCTCGCAGAGATTCTGAAGCGCGATGGGCTGAAGAATTTCAAGGTGCTCAACGCCCGCCATCACGAGGAAGAAGCCGGCATCGTCGCACAGGCCGGCGTGCCGGGCGCGGTGACCATCGCGACCAATATGGCCGGCCGCGGCACAGACATTCAGCTCGGCGGTAATCCGCAGATGCGGATCGACACCGAGCTCGGCGACATGCCGGAAGGCCCCGAGCGCCAGAAGGCGGAAGCCGCGATCCGCGCCGAAGTCGGTCTCCTGAAGAAGCAGGCGATCGAGAACGGCGGGCTCTACGTTCTAGCGACCGAGCGCCATGAATCACGCCGTATCGACAATCAGTTGCGTGGCCGCTCCGGCCGTCAGGGCGATCCAGGCCGCTCGAAATTCTATTTGTCGCTTCAGGACGACCTGATGCGCATCTTCGGTTCCGACCGTATGGATGGGATGCTGCAGAAGCTTGGTCTGAAGGAAGGCGAGGCGATCGTCCATCCATGGATCAACAAAGCCCTAGAACGGGCCCAGAAGAAGGTCGAGGCCCGCAACTTCGATATCCGCAAGAACCTCCTGAAGTACGACGACGTCATGAACGATCAGCGCCGTGTCGTTTTCGAGCAGCGCGTCGAACTCATGGAAGCGAGCCCGGAAGAGGTGGCCGAAACGACCACCGACATGCGTCATGAAACCGTCGAGAGCCTCGTAAAGCGGCACATCCCAGAGAGAAGCTATCCGGAGCAGTGGACGACGACCGAGCTGCGTGACGAGACGCGCGAAATCCTCAATCTCGACCTTCCCGTCATCGAATGGGCGCAGGAAGAGGGCGTCGCGGAGGACGACATCCGAGAGCGCATGACGGAAGCGGCAGACAAGCACGTCTCAGACAAGACCGAGCGCTTCGGTGAAGACATGATGGCTTATGTGCAGCGCTCGCTCGTGCTTCAGACTATCGACGGTCTTTGGCGTGAGCATCTCGTCAATCTCGATCACCTGCGCAATGTCGTCGGTTTCCGCGGTTACGCTCAGCGCGATCCGCTGATCGAATACAAGTCGGAAGCCTTCGAACTCTTCCAGAAGATGCTGGCCAACATGCGAGAGCGGGTTACGACGCAGGTCATGCAGGTCGAGATCGTTCAGCAGAATGGGCCGCAACACGATCTGGCGCCGCCTGAAGAGATGGAAGCGCACCACTTCGATGCAACGACCGGCGAAGATACGATGGGCGACGGATCGAACAGGATGACGGCGAACTTCACGCCTACGGCAGCGGACGGCCTTAGGGTCGACGCGGACGATCCGGATCAGTGGGGCAAGGTTGGTCGCAACGAGCTCTGTCCCTGCGGTTCTGGCAGGAAGTTCAAGCATTGCCACGGAGCTTACGTCTGAGCCATACTCCGGCGGCTGACCGTCATCCTTGGACGCCCTCCCAAGGATGCTGAGTGCCGTTGGCCTATTTCATGTAGAACGTGCTCGGCGATCCGCGGCTCGATAAACACGGTTCGCATTTTTGGCTTCTGGACTCTCGGCTTGACGGCCGAGGGTGACGGAGTTTGGGGATGGGTTGGAACTGCCTTAAGGCACAAGCAACCCAAGACGCCGCCGCCAAGCCTCGACGCAATCCCAGGTCGCTATTCGCCGGCGCAGCTAAACGCGGCTACCCGTTCAGCATCTCCATCGCCGCCGCATGCAGTTGCGGCGTCGCAGCAGCGATGAGATCTCCACCGTCTTCCATCCGCCCGCCGCTCCAGTTGGACACGATACCTCCGGCCTGCTCGATAATGGGTATGAGCGCGACAATGTCATAGGGCTTCAGATCGCGCTCCACGACGAGGTCGGCATGGCCTGCGGCAAGCATGCAAAAACCGTAGCAGTCCGTGCCGAAGCGAGTAAGTTTGGTTTTTGCCTCGAGCGCCTCGTATCGCGATCGAACATCCCCCTCGAAATGCCGTGGGGTGGTCGAAAACATTATGGCGTCCTCGATGCGCTTTGTGGATCTTATCTTCAGCGGCGTCACCATACCTTGTCGCAGATGCTCCGCACCCCATGGACCGGCAAGGAAACGCTCGCCGGTGTATGGCTGGGACATGATGCCGGCGGTCGCCCGGCCGTTTTCCATTAGCCCGATCAGCGTGCCCCAGAGCGGCACGCCGGTTATAAAGAGACGCGTTCCGTCGATCGGATCAATCACCCATTTGCGCGATCCACCGCGGTCCTCGCCGTATTCCTCGCCGAGTATTGCATCCTCTGGATAGGACTTTCGGATCAGGTCTCGAATGGCGCGTTCGGCACCACGGTCGGCCTCCGTCACCGGATCGAAATCGGCATCAAGCTTGTTGTCGACGCCGATCTGGCGGCGAAAGAGCGGCAGCGTCACTTCATCGGCGGCATCGGCGAGTGACAGCAGAAATTCGCGATCGGAGACGGCAGTCATTGGGCCGGGCGTCCTTGTTTCGATGCTGAGGCGGAAGAGCTAATACGAAGACCGCGAGAATGCAGCCTCTCATTGTGACAGAAGCGGGCGGACGATCCCGGTCTCGACCTTTTCCCAGTTCTTAAGAACTGTCGTCGAAAGACGGTCATAGGTTTCGGCGATTGCCGGATCGCTTTCCCGCAAAGCTCGGGCTATCACGGCGGCGGCAAGCGCTTCGGCGGCACGGGTCGCGCCATCGTCAATCTTCAGCGCAAATCCGAGACCGAGTTCGGGGATCACGCCGCAATAGACACCGTCGGCACCTGTTTTCGCGAAGACGCGGCCAGGGGCGGCCTCCATGAGCCGAAGGCAGGCGCGCTTCGTGCCGGACATCTCCCAAGGATGCGCCATGCAGGCGGCGATCAGCCGCTGGCCCGCTCTCGCCCGATCAGCGTCGACATCTTTCCCGGTGACGAGCTTGGCGAAACCGTAGGCGAAGGCGCGCAACGGCGCAGCATAAGTTGGTATCGAGCATCCGTCGGTCCCACAGACATCGGCTCCAAGCTGAGTGGCGGTGAGATCTTCGATCACCTGCCGGGCCCTCACCTGCACCGGATGGTCGGACCCTACATAACCCTTGAGCACGTCCTTCTCGTGAACGGCAGTACAGAGAAACCCGGCGTGCTTGCCCGAGCAGTTGTTGTGGAGCGGGGTCGGGTTCTTCCCAGTCTTGGCAAGATCAATCGCCACCGGAAAATCGAGCGGCCAGTGGCATCCGCATTCGAGATGCGAGTCGTCGAGACCGGCGCTCGCCAACATTGCCTCAGCCCGGACCGCATGTCCCGATTCGCCGGAATGGGAGGCGCAAGCGAGCGAGAGGTCTGCATCGCTGAGGCCGAACTGGTCAGCCGCCCCTGTCTCGACGAGTGGGATCGACTGGAAAACTTTTATAGCGGAGCGGGGGAAGATGGGGCGTTCGATATCGCCCTGATTGGAGACGACACGCCCGTTTGCATCGACAATTGCGAAAGCACCGCGATAGAGGCATTCTGCAAAATTGCCACGTGTGGCTTCGACGAGAACGGGGTTTGTCACGAGACTTTTCGTCTTTCCTAGAGATGGAACCTGCCGATGCGAGATCCGACAGAGGCAAGCGCTGTTCGACGCTTTCTCGCACTGCGTTACCCGTTTGCGCGTCGCATTTGCAACTCAGTCCGCAGCTAGCGGATATGCCGCCGATCTCTACGTTGAGGGGTCTGTGAACCAGGTCCGCTTGCATTCGTCACCATTTAAGCCGCAATGAGATTCCTGAAAACTCTGCTCGTGCTCGTTCTCCTTGTCTTCGCACTGCCGTCTACGCTGTCGGCTGCACTTTGGTGGGTGGGAGACAATCCGCGATCTTGGCGTGAGGCGGACTGGTCTTCGGCCCGTGTTCTGCCGGTGGCGAGCGAGAGCCCCGAGCCCGCAGTCTACGTCATGGCCGCGCGCACGGGCGGACTGAAGGGGGCGGTGTCCGAGCACTCTTGGCTGGTTTTGAAGGATGCCGGCGCATCCCGCTACGAGCGCTGGGACGTCGTCGGTTGGGGCAATCCGGTGCGCCAGAACGCCTATGATGCGGACGGACGGTGGTACTCCAATGTGCCGCGCATCGTGGCAGAGGTGCATGGCGAGGAAGCGTCCCAATTGATTCCGAAGCTTCGCGCGGCGATCAGCGAGTACCGGTTTTCCAACCGAGGCGACTACACAATCTTTCCCGGTCCGAACTCGAATACCTTCGTCGCTACCGTACTGCGCGATGTGCCGTCGTTTCGGGCTATGCTTCCACCAGTGGCTGTCGGACGGGACTTTCCAGCGGATGGATCGCTCGCCACCTTCGATGCGGAGCGATCTGAATTGCGGATCTCGCTCTTCGGCTATGCCGGGCTTGTCCTCGGACCGGAAGCTGGCTTCGAGATCAACCTCTTTGGTCTCGTCGCCGGCATCGATCCATTCGACCTCTCTGTGAAGATACCCGCGTTCGGGACGTATTCGCTTACCTGAGTATCGCATCGACCTGTTCAGCGATCGGGCGAGCCTGTCCGACAATTGGCGTTTCGGCAACCGCACCTTTATTCGACATTGCGTCTGTCCTATCGACCGAGGTGCGGTACGGTGCCGCAAACCGGGGAAGGATGTGCTTGATGTATCTGTCTTGTGGCGACGCGCTGTTCGACCTGTTCGGCGAAAAAGAGGGCGATGACGTCGCCGCGATCGATCTGGCGGGACGTGTGGGTGGATCACCACTCAATGTCGCCCTCGGCATTGCGCGCCTCGGCCACCCCACCGGATTCTTTACAAAAATTTCCAGCGACGTCTTTGGCAGACGGCTTGCGCGGTTCATGGACCAGGAGAAGATCGACCGACGCTACTCAATTCCGACCGAGCGCCACACGACGCTCGCCATCGTCTCGCTCGACGAGACCGGCACCGCGGTCTACGACTTCTACATCGAAGGGACAGCGGACCGATCGATCGAAACCAGCGAACTCCCCAGAACCCTCGACGACGTCGTCGGCATCCATCTCGCCTCCTATGCGACCGTCACGGAGCCGACCGCTTCGGCGCTGTCCGCGCTCGCGAAACGCGAGAGCGCCAAAAAGTTCATCTCCTATGATCCGAACATCCGGCTCTCGATCGAGCCCGACGTGGAGGTCTGGCGCGCAAAGGTCGCCCAGCTCGTTGCCCAGTCAACGCTCGTCAAGGCGAGCGAGGAAGACCTCGAATTGCTCTATCCCGGCCGTTCTATAGAGGACGTTCAGGCCGACTGGCTGGCTCTTGGCCCTGAGCTGGTCGTCATCACCCTTGGCGGAAAGGGTGCGAAGGCAGCTTCACGCTCGGGGCTCAGGGCGTTCGAGGAAAGCCAGCGAATCACGGTCGTCGATACCGTCGGGGCCGGTGACACCTTCCAGGCCGGGCTGATCGTCTGGCTTATGGAAAACCACCGTCTATCGAGGACCGGACTCGCGGAGTGCTCCGAAACTGACCTTCACGCGATGCTCAGCTTCGCTATGAAGGCAGCCGCTGTGACCTGTTCACGGCAGGGTGCCGATTTGCCGCGCCGAGCCGATCTCGGCCTATCGCCTCTCTGAAGGCTAGAAGCGTTGCAATATTATGAGCCTCGGCAGCTTTTCCTGATTTCTACTCTGGAACAATTGTAAAGCGGCCGCTTTTTCACATATGACTGGCCTTGGCGGGTACCAAGCCACCACTATCGGGAGGACAATATGCGTTATCTCACTCTCTTCGCCGCAAGCGCTGGGCTTGCATTAGCGCTCGGCGCACCGGCAAAGGCACAGGACGCCGAAGCCGGTGAGCAGGTCTTCAAGCGTTGCCAGGCCTGCCACAAGGTCGGCGAAGGCGCTGCGAACGGCATCGGGCCGCAGCTGAACGGGATCATGAATCGCGCTCCAGCGAGCATCGAGGGTTACAGCTATTCGAACAATTTCAACGAATGGGCGGCCGATAAAGAGCAGTGGGACGACGAACTGATGAGCACTTGGCTCGCTGATCCGCGCGGCACGGTCCAGGGCACGAAGATGGCATTCGCCGGCCTCAAGAAAGAAGATGAGTTAGCGAACGTCATCGCATACCTGAAGACCTTCAATGAGGACGGTACGACCTCTCAGTAATTACTTCCTCGATCTTTGGACTTTCTAAAGACGTGGGCTCCTAGCTCACGTCTTTTCCTATGCGGCTAGGCGAGGCCGATGCTTTCGCTATCGGTGCACTCGTCCTCGATCTCTCTCTATTTCGGCTTCAGCTTATCGAGCATCGGTTCGATCTCGCTGTAGAAGTATCTGCGACCGGGATAGCCTTTGAGGCGCCCCACCTCCTCGCCTGCATCGTTCATCATCACGAATGTCGGCGTGAAAACCGCCGGCGCGATGTCCTCGTATCCGCCCCTGCGATCGTCGGCGATGTCGACCCGCTTGAGTGGGGCGATCTTCCCCGCCTCGCTCTGCGGATACTCCGGGGCGATCTCGGCGTCGAATTTCGCGCAATAAGGGCAGCCGTCCTGCTCGAACATCAGTAACTCGGCCGCCGGCGAAAGCGAGATCGGCCCGACAGCACAGATCACAGCAATCTTGGCAAATCGCGAAACTGTTACGATCAAACCCATACCGGCTCCTCCTCGATCGGCGTTCAGGTTAGCATGGATCGATCGGCGGTTTCAGTTGACCAATTGCTGCTGTGGGTCGTCATAGAAAACGGCCAGCCCGAAGGCCGACCATCGATCGTTGCGCCGATTTCGTTTCGGAAGATCAGGCGTAGACGTCCATCACGTCGTTGAGCAGCTTGATCGCCTCGCTCTTCGAGCGCTGGAAAGAGTTGCGGCCGATGATCGAGCCGTTGCCGCCACCGTTGCGGATCGCGCGAACCTCGTCCAGAAGCTCGGTCTCGTTCTTGTGGCCGCCGCCTGAGAAGACGACTAGGCGCTTGCCGTTGAAGGCCGACTGCATGATGTGCTTGACCCGCTCGGCCGGATTGCTCGTCTCGAGCGGATACTTCTCGTATGTCGATTTCGCAGCATCGAGATCGATGTGGTCCGACGGCAGCTTAACCTTGATAATGGTGGCGCCCATCAGGGCGGCCATGTGCGCGGCATAGGCGATGATGTCGAGGCCGGTCTCTCCATCCTTCGTCACCTTGCCACCGCGCGGATAGGACCAAACGACGGTCATCAGGCCGCGCGACTTCGCCTGCAGGCTGAGCTCGCGCAATTCCTCGAGCATTTCGTAGGACGATTCCGAGCCCGGATAGATCGTGAAGCCGACGCCGACGCAGCCGAGGCGCATGGCGTCTTCCACCTTGCCCGTCAGCGCCTGGTCGTTGCCCGAAACGAGAGAGTTGCCCGAGTTCAGCTTGAGGATCAGCGGCACCTCGCCGGCGAAGGTGTCGGCGCCCTGTTCCAGCAGTCCGAGCGGCGCGGCATAGCCGGAGACCTTCGATTCGATTGCGAGTTCGTAAAGATAGTGAGGATCGTATGCGACCGGATTCGGTGCGAAGCTGCGCGCGGGGCCGTGCTCGAAGCCCTGGTCGACCGGAAGGATTACGAGGCGGCCGGTGCCGGCGAGCCGTCCATGCATGAGAAGGCGCGAAAGATTGGCTTTTAGCCCGGGCGTCTCGCCCTCGTACCAGGACAGGATGTTGCGGACGGTATCCGTTCTCAACATGGAATGCTCTCCTCCAAGCGGTTGAATGTCGCGGGCCGTTGACCGGCAGTGGTCGCCTACATGCCGCTCAAAGGCGGCGAGGTCCAGAGATCGGTCGGCTCGCGACCAGATAAAAATCGGTTAGACTCGACCGTGGACTGGAAAAACATCCGACATCGTTAAGGTCGCCGCGCGATGGCGTCCGGAGTGGCTCACATCACTCCGGCAGTATGAGAAGACCAGGCATTCGAGGCGGATGTCACGTCCCTGCCCTCATCCCGACCGACAATCGACACAGGCGCAAAACGGAAAAGTTTTAGCGATCGCCCGGTTGTCAGTCGGAGAGTTCACCCTGTCTACTGAGCGGCGTGAATTGAGAGGAGCGACCATGAAACGGATTCTGGCTGCCGCGATCGCGGCATTCGGACTGATGGCGAGCGCACCCGCGAGCGCACAGGGGGATCCGAATGTGCTTCTCGTCGGCCAGATCGCCGAGCCGAAATCCCTCGATCCGCAGGCCGTTACGGCCACGAACGACTTCCGCATTCTCGTCAATGTCTATGACGGGCTCGTTCGCTTCAGGAAGGGCACTTTGGAGGTAGAGCCCGCGTTGGCGACGGATTGGACTATCTCCGAGGATGGTCTCACCTACACCTTCAATCTCCGCGACGACGTCACTTTTCAGGACGGCACACCGTTCAACGCCGAGGCGGTGAAATTCACATTCGAGCGGATGCTGAACGACGATCACCCCTTTCACGACACCGGTCCCTTCCCGCTCGCCTTCTTCTTCTCCTCTGTCGACACGATCACCGCCGTCGACGAGATGGCGGTTGAGTTCAAGCTGAAGGAACCTTTCGCGCCGTTTCTCTCAAACCTCGCCTATCCCACCGGCCTTATTGTTTCACCGGCCGCAGTAGAGGAGCACGGCGCCGACTTCGGACGCAATCCGACCGGAACGGGCGCCTTCAAGTTTGAGGAGTGGCAGGCCAATCAGCGCGTCGTCGTCAGCGGCTTCGCCGACCATTGGGAAGGCGCGCCGAAGCTCGAAGCCGTTGTCTTTAGACCGGTAGGAGACGCAAATACGCGAGTCGCGGAAATGCTGTCGGGCGGGCTCGACATGATGGTAGAGGTTCCGCCGGACAGCCTCCAGACCTTCGATGACGACGCCAATTTCAAGGTCTACGAGGAGGCCGGGCCGCATCTCTGGTTCCTGATCCTCAACACTAAAGAAGGGCCGTTCGCCGACAAGAAGGTGCGGCAGGCAGTGAACTACGCGATCGACAAGCAGGCGATCGTCGAAAACGTGCTGCAGGGAACGGCCGAGGTTGCGGCGGGGCCGATCCCGCCAGCCTTCGAATGGGCGAATGATGGCTCGGTCGAGCCTTACCCGCACAATCCGGAGAGGGCGAAGGAGCTGATCGCCGAAGCGGGCGTCGAGGGCGCCGATCTTACCTTCTACGTCGCCGAAGGCGGCTCGGGCATGCTCGATCCGGTGGCGATGGCGACGGCGATCCAGGCCGATCTCGCCGAGGTTGGCCTAAACGCGAACATCGAGACCTATGAGTGGAACACGTTCCTCTCCAACGTGAATCCCGGACTCGAGGGCAAAGCGGATATGGCCGAGATGGCCTGGATGACAAACGACCCGGACACCCTGCCCTTCCTCGCGCTCCGGTCCGACGCGCTGCCGTCCGAAGGGGGGTTCAACTCGGGCTACTATTCCAACCCTGAGGTCGACGAGCTTTTGACCAAAGCGCGCCAGACGACCGATCAAGCCGAACGCGCCGAGTACTACAATCAGGTGCAGCAGATCGTTCACGACGACGCGCCCTGGGCCTTCGTCGCGAACTGGAAGCAGAACGCCGTGACCCGCGCCGAAGTCCAGAACTTCTCGCTTGAGCCGAGCTTCCTGTTGATCCTGAAGGACGTGTCCAAGGGTTGATTTCGACCGAGAACAATCGCAGCCGTCACCCTGGGGCTCCGTCCCGAGGTTCCAGCGGTGGCGCACGCGATGACGGCGATCTCCGCCCGGCGTGTGCGCCCGGCGATGCGGCAGGCCGAAGCTCCAATATTGAATGCCGAGCGGACTGGATCCTCGGGTCGGGGTCCGGAAATGACGACTACGCGAGCGGACCGGCGGCGGCATGACCGCGATCATCGCTAAGCGGCTCGTTGCGGCGATCCCCGTCCTGTTTGGCCTGTCGATCATCGTCTTCCTGATGATCGCGCTGATCCCGGGCGATCCGGCGACGGCGATCCTCGGCTCCTATGCGACGCCGGAGAACGTTCAGGAACTGAACGAGGACCTCGGCCTCGATAAGTCGCTGCCGCAGCAATATCTCGCTTGGCTGTCCGGCGTGCTGCAAGGCGATTTCGGCCGCTCCTATGCACTGAACCGACCGGTGATCGACGAGGTGCTAGAGCGTTTCCAGGCGACGCTGATATTGGCCGGGGCGTCGCTCGTTCTCGCCTCGCTCTTCGGACTTCTCGCCGGCATCGTCTCGGCGGTTCGTCAGTTCGGGCTCGCCGACAAGGCGATCACGCTTCTAGTCCTGATCGGCATTTCAGTCCCGTCGTTTTGGCTGGGCCTCATCCTCATCCTGTACTTCGCGGTGAAAATCCGGCTGTTTCCGGCGAGCGGCATGGAAGCGGTCTATGGCGGCGGCGGGCCGCTGGACGTGCTCCACCATCTCGTCCTGCCCGCCGTGACGCTCGCGGTCGTCGCGACTGGCGTCATAGCGCGGCTGACGCGAACGGCGATGCTCGAAGTCCTTCGGCAGGACTATATCCGCACGGCGCGTGCCAAGGGCCTGTCCGAGCGCCGGGTGATCTATGTCCACGCCTTTAAGGCCGCGCTCGTCTCGGTGATCCCGGTGATCGGCATCCAGGCCGGCTTCGTGCTCGGCGGGGCGGTCTATATCGAGACCGTGTTCCAGTGGCCTGGCATCGGCGCGATGCTGGTGAACGCGATCTCGCAGCGCGATATCCTGCTGGTCCAGGGCGGGGTTCTAGTGGTCGCTGCTTCCTACGTGCTCTTCAATCTCCTCGCCGACATCCTTCAGGTCGCGCTTGATCCGAGGTTGAAATGAGCGCCGTGGCGGCCGAAGGGCGCGAAGCGAAGGCGGGGAGTGGCCGGCCCTCCTCGATCACTCTCCTCTTCAACAACAGGCTCGCGACTTTCGGGCTTAGTGTTCTGGTGCTGGTGGTGCTCACCGCCCTCCTTGCGCCGATCCTTCCGCTCGCCGATCCGAACGCGACGGATCCCGCAAGCCGTCTGACCCCGCCATTTGCGGACGGCCACATTCTCGGTACGGACGCGCTCGGCCGCGACATGCTTTCGCGGCTCATCTGGGGCACGCGAGTCTCGCTCGCCGTCGGCTTCTCGGCCTCGCTGATCGCGGCGTTCGCAGGCTCGACGATCGGGCTCGTCGCAGGTTATGCGGGCGGGCGCACGGATCAGGCGCTTATGCGCTTCATCGATCTGATGATGGCGTTTCCGTATATCCTGCTGGCGCTCGCTATCGTCGCCATTCTGGGGCCTGGGCTCATCAACGCGCTTTACGCCATCGCCATCGTCAACGTGCCGTTCTTCGCCCGAAACATTCGCGGGCTGACGGTCGGCCTTGCGCGCCGGGAATTCATCGATGCGGCACGGCTTTCCGGCAAATCGAGTCTCGCGATCATCGGCACCGAAGTTCTGCCGAACGTGCTGCCCACCATCGTCATCACGCTATCGACCACGATCGGCTGGATGATCCTCGAAACGGCCGGCCTCTCCTTCCTCGGGCTCGGCGCGCAGCCGCCGCAGGCCGATCTCGGCTCGATGCTGGGCGAGGGCCGGAAGGTGCTCTTCACCACGCCCTTCGTGTCGCTTGTGCCGGGTTTGATGATCTTTTTCATCGTCCTGTCGATCAATCTTCTCGGCGACGGCATTCGCGACGTGCTCGACCCGCGTCTGAGATCGGGTGCGCTGGCAAGGCCTTCCGCGCGGACGGACATCGCCGAGGATCGAGTTGCAGGACAAAGCAGCGCCAGAGACGACCAAGTTCTCGATGTTAAGGACCTCCGGACCGAATTCCGCATCGGCCGAAGCATCCACAAGGCTGTCGGCGGCGTCGATCTCGCGATCGCGCCCGGCGAATGCCTCGGGCTTCTCGGCGAGTCGGGCTCCGGCAAATCCGTCACCGCCATGAGCCTCACCGGGCTCGTCCCCTCCCCGCCCGGCCTCATCGCTGGCGGCCGGATCGGTTTTTTGGGAGAAGACCTGCTTGACGTCTCCGACAAGCGGCTTCGCAACCTGCGCGGCGGCGACATCGCCTATGTTTTTCAGGACCCGCTGGCGACCCTGCATCCGCTGTTCACGGCCGGCGAGCAGCTGATTGAGGCGATCCGCGCGCATCAGGATGTCGACCGAGCGGAGGCCCGTGAAAGAGCGCTGACGCTGATGAGGCAGGTCCGCATTCCGAATGCCGAGGCGCGGATGGATGCCTATCCGCACAAACTCTCCGGCGGGCTTCGCCAGCGTGTCTCCATCGCCATGGCCCTCGCCAACGATCCGAAGCTGATCATCGCCGACGAGCCGACGACCGCGCTCGACGTGACGGTTCAGGCGCAGGTATTAAAGCTGCTCGACGACCTGCGGAAAGAGCGTGGGACGGCGGTGCTCTTCATTACTCACGACTTCGGCGTCGTCTCGGAAATCGCCGACCGGGTGGCTGTGATGTATGCGGGCCGGATCGTGGAGACGGGCCCGACCGGTGAAGTGATGGCAAATCCGGCGCATCCTTATACCCGCATGCTGGTCGACTGCGTGCCGGTGATGGGCGAGCCGGACCGGCGGCTTTCCGCGATCCGTGGCCGCCCACCCGCCGTCGACAAACTTCCCAAGGGCTGCGCCTTCGCACCGCGATGCCCGCGCGCCGAGGCCGACTGTAGGCGGGGCACGATTCCGATGGAGGTGAAACGCGGCCGCATCGAAGCGCGCTGCATCCATCCGCTCGCACCCGGCGAAGCGCTGGAGACGGGCGCATGAGCCCGCTTCTGGACGTGACGAACCTGACGCGCCGGTTCGGCGGCGGGCGCTCGATCTTCGGGCAAAAGAAGCCCGAACTGACCGCCGTGCGCGGCGTCGATTTTTCGATAGAGCGAGGCGACACGCTCGGCATCGTCGGCGAATCGGGCTGCGGGAAATCGACGCTCGCCCGGATGCTGGTGGGGCTCGATACGCCCAGCGAAGGCGCGATTCGCCTGAACGGCAAGGACTTGACCGAAGGCGGCGCACAGACGCTCGCAAAAACCGTGCAATACGTCTTCCAGGACCCGGTCTCGTCCCTCAATCCGCGCCATCGCATTCGGACGATCCTTGAAGCGCCGATGAAGCACTTGCGGGCGCTCGGTTCGCCAGAGCGAAAGGCGAAGCTCGAAGAGCTCTGCGAGGCCGTCAATCTCGATCCGGGCTTTCTCGAGCGCTACCCGCACGAGTTTTCAGGTGGTCAGGCCCAACGGATCGGGATCGCGCGGGCGCTCGCGGCCGATCCGGAAATCATCGTGCTCGACGAACCCGTCTCAGCGCTCGATGTTTCGGTGCAGGCGCAGGTGCTGAATCTTCTCGGTCGGCTGAAACGCGAGCGCGATCTGACCTACATCTTCATCAGCCACGATCTGGCGGTGGTGGAAAGCGTCGCGACACGGCTGGCGGTGATGTATTTCGGGCGGATCGTCGAGGAAGCGCCCGATCGCAGCGCTTTCGAGCACCCCCTCCATCCCTATACGGACCTGCTCCTGCGCTCCGCCCCGGTGCCGGGTCAGAAGCGCGTCAAGGCTGGCGGGGACGCCGGCGAACTGCCCGATCCCTACGATCCGCCCAAGGGCTGCGCCTTTGCGGAGCGATGCCCGAGAGCGGAGGGGGATTGCAGAGAGGTCGATCCAGCATTGGAGACGAAAGTCGCGGGTTCGAAGCGGCGGACCGCCTGCTACCATCCATTGTCATAGCGCTCAATCCGGCGCATCGGCGACGTCGATGACGCGCAGGCGCACCTGTTCCTGGCCGCGAAACCGGTCGAGCGACAGGGAGCCGGCAATATGGACCGGCCGGTCGGAGCGCTTGAGCAGACGCTCGCCGATCGGCGTCTCGGCCTGCTTGAAAGCGATGACATCTGCCCTCCCGCCAGACGGCCCGCCGACTGTGGCGCGTACATGGGCGTGTCCGACGATGTCCGCGTTAAGGACGCGCAGATTCCCGAGCGCGAAGACCGGCGTCTCATGGCCCTGTCCGAACGGACCGGCGGCCTCGATGGCGCGGTAGAGATCGGGCAAGAGGCCGGATGCGCTGATCGCACCGTCGATGTCGAGGCTCTCGTTCGCCCGCGTTCTCGCGACGGCATCGAGCGCACGTTCTTCGATGAAGGCGCGGAAGTCGGACAGGCGCTCGCGGCGGATGGTGATGCCCGCCGCCATGGCGTGCCCGCCGCCCTTCTCGATGACCTCGTGGGAGACCGCGTCGCGAACGAGCCGGCCGAGATCGACGCCGGCAATCGAGCGGCCCGAGCCGCTTCCCTTGCCACTCCCATCGAAGGCGATGGCGAAGGCCGGGCGGCGGAAGCGCTCCTTCAGGCGCGCGGCGATGAGGCCGACGATGCCCAGGTGCCATTCGCCCGACGAAGTGACGAGGACTGGCGGCCCCTCGCCTGTGCCGATCTCGCGCAGGATAGCCTCTTCGGCATCGCGGAGCATGACCTGCTCCATGGCCTGGCGTTCCTGATTGAGGCCGTCGAGGCGTGCAGCGAGCGCTTCGGCCTCGGCCCCATCGGTGAGGCAGAGGAGACGGCTGCCGAGCGCCGCATCGCCGATCCGCCCGCCGGCATTGATCCGGGGGCCGAGCAGGAAACCAAGATGATGCGGCTCGATCGGGCCGGAGAGCCGCGCGATGCGCGTTAGCGCGGCGAGCCCGACATTCTTCATCGTCCGCATCACCTTCAGGCCCTGGACGACGAAGGCGCGGTTGAGCCCGGTGAGTGGAACGACGTCGCAGACGGTGGCGAGTGCGACGATGTCGAGCCAGCAGAGGATGTCGGGAAGGTCAGAATATCCGCGCTTTCTCAGAGCACGGTTGATTGCGACGAGCGTCATGAAGACGACGCCGGCCGCGCAGAGATGACCAAGGCCGGCGACGTCGTCCTGGCGGTTCGGATTGACGAGAGCGGTTGCCGAGGGGATGTCCGGCCCGGTCTGATGATGGTCGAGGACGACAACATCCGCGCCAGCGGCCTTCGCGGCCTCGATCGGATCGAAGCTTGCCGTGCCGCAGTCGACGGTGATGATGAGGCTCGCCTCGGAAGCGAGCTCGCGCATGGCGACAACGCTCGGCCCGTACCCTTCGGTCACGCGGTCCGGGATGTAGATGCGCGCGCCGATGCCGAAATGATCGAGATACCGCCACATGAGCGCGGACGAGGAGGCGCCGTCGACATCGTAATCGCCGAAGATCGCGACGCGCTCGCGCTTCTGTATGGCGCTCGCGATACGGTCCGCCGCAGCGTCCATATCGGTCAGAACGGACGGGTCGGGCATCAGATCGCGCAGCCGCGGCGCGAGGAAACGATGGGCCTCCTCCCCCGGCACGCCCCGCGCGGCGAGCACGCGGGCGACGATCTCGTCAATCCCCTGCTTCTGGCTCATGGCGAGCGCCAACCCCTCGCCACGCGCGTCCAGCGCCGCGCGCCATCTGCGCCCACTCAGCGATCGTTCGACCCCTAGGAATGCTTGTCCTGTCCTCGCCATGGCGCCGTCATAGACGATGCAAACGCCGAGCGGGAGGGTCGTTTCCCGGCGCAATCGTCCGCGTGAACACGATCGAGTTGGAGCGCAGATAAACAGCAGGTTGCCGCACAGCCTTGAATCACACGGGTCGAGCAATAGCCTTTGCGTGTCAGAGCGATGGAAGGACGGAATTGCATTGATTTACATCGTCTTAAACATCGTTCCGATCCTAGCGGCAACCATAGCAAGCCTCTTCTTCGGTGCCGCCGTTTCGAAGGCGGTGCCCTCCTCCGGCGTCGCAGGACGCCGCTCCATCGGCTTCATCGCGACCGTGTTTCTCGCCGAATTCTGGCTCTGCTCGATCCTCGCCGGCGCGCTCATTCTCGCCCCACCCGAAGCTGGTGAATGGACGATGGCGCTCGGCAGCGCGGTCGTGATCTGGATCGGCTTCGTCGTGCCCGCCCTCGTCGTCACGCTCGGATATCGCGGTGTTCCGGCCGGTCGGATAGCGCTTCACTGCGCGCACTGGTTTGGAGCGATGTTGATCATGGCGCTGGTTCTCAAGACGATCGGTCTCGTTCCGCCGCCCGGCGCGCCGGGTTCCGGCGGCTGACGGCGGAACGGGTAGAAAGGTTCATGAGAACGCTGCCGAACGCCTGATCGGCACTTTGTGTGCGACGCACGATGCTGTAACAGCGCGGGCAGGAACTCCGATGCCTTCGCCACGAAAGACGCCATGGACACCGACATCTCCATCACGCCTGAACTCGTCGCAGCTCACGGCCTGAAACCCGACGAATACGAGCGCGCCCGCGGGCTCATCGGCCGCGATCCGACGATCACCGAGCTCGGGATCTTCTCGGCCATGTGGAACGAGCACTGTTCCTACAAGTCTTCAAAGAAATGGCTGCGTACGCTGCCGACGAAGGGCGAGCGGGTGATCCAAGGGCCGGGCGAAAATGCCGGCGTGGTCGATATCGGCGACGGGCTCTGCGTGGTCTTCAAGATGGAAAGCCACAATCACCCCTCCTTCATTGAACCCTATCAGGGTGCGGCGACCGGTGTCGGCGGCATTCTCCGCGATGTCTTCACCATGGGCGCGCGGCCGATCGCGGCGATGAATGCGCTCCGCTTCGGCGAACCGAACCATCCGAAGACGCGCCATCTCGTGGCCGGCGTCGTCGCAGGTGTCGGCGGCTACGGCAATTCCTTCGGCGTCCCGACCGTCGGCGGGGAGGTGAATTTTCACGCCCGCTACAACGGCAACTGCCTCGTCAACGCCTTCGCGGCGGGCCTCGCGAAGACGGACGCGATCTTCTATTCCAAGGCGGAGGGCATCGGGCTTCCGGTCGTCTATCTTGGCGCGAAGACCGGACGAGACGGCGTCGGCGGCGCGACCATGGCCTCGGCCGAGTTTGACGAAACGATCGAGGAGAAGCGTCCCACTGTTCAGGTGGGCGACCCGTTCACCGAGAAATGCCTGCTCGAAGCCTGCCTCGAACTCATGCAGACCGGTGCCGTCATCGCGATCCAGGATATGGGCGCGGCTGGGCTGACCTGCTCGGCGGTGGAGATGGGCGCGAAGGGTGATCTTGGCATTGAGCTCGACCTCAACGCCGTGCCGGTGCGCGAAACCTCGATGAGCCCCTACGAGATGATGCTTTCGGAGAGCCAGGAGCGCATGCTCATGGTGCTGCGGCCCGAGAAGCGAGAGGTCGCCGAGGCGATCTTCAGGAAGTGGGATCTCGATTTCGCCATCGTCGGCAAGACGACGGACGACAAGCGCTTCCGCATCATGTTCGACGGCAAGGAAGTGGCGGATCTCCCGATCAAGGAGCTGGGCGACGAGGCACCGGAATATGACCGCCCGTGGGTGGAGCCGAAGCCGCGCGCGGAGATTTCGGCCGGCGATATCGCCGAGCCAGCCGATTACGGGGCAGTGCTGCTGAAGCTTCTCGGCTCGTCGGATCTTTGCTCGCGCCGCTGGGTCTACGAGCAGTACGATACGCTGATTCAGGGCAACACGCTGCAGCGACCGGGCGGTGATGCCGGCGTCGTGCGCGTCGACGAGCATCCGACCAAGGCGCTCGCTTTCTCTTCCGACGTGACTCCGCGCTATTGCGAAGCCGATCCCTATCGCGGCGGCGCGCAGGCGGTCGCGGAATGCTGGCGCAACCTTACGGCGGTCGGCGCGACGCCGCTTGCCGCGACGGACAATCTCAACTTCGGCAATCCGGAAAAGCCCGAGCTGATGGGTGTCTTCGTCAAGGCCGTCGAGGGTATCGGCGCAGCCTGCGAGGCGCTGGCTTTCCCCATCGTGTCGGGCAATGTCTCGCTCTACAACGAGACCTTCGGTCAGGCGATCCTGCCGACCCCGACGATCGGCGGCGTCGGCCTGATCGAGGACCGCACGAAGACGGCTGCCATCGGCGCGATGGAGGACGACGACGTCCTCTTCCTCATCGGCGGCGACGGCAGCCATCTTGGTGCCTCGATCTATCTGCGCGAGATCGAAGGCCGGGAGGAAGGCGCCCCGCCGCCGGTCGATTTTGATGCCGAGCGCCGCCATGGCGACTTCGTGCGCAAGCTCATCATTGGCGGAATCGCCAAGGCCTGCCACGATATCTCTGACGGCGGGCTCGCGATCGCGCTTGCCGAGATGTGCATGCAGTCATCGCGCGGCATGCGGATCGATGCAGGACAGGGCTTCGGCCATGCGCTGCTCTTCGGCGAGGATCAGGCGCGGTACGTTATCGCCGTGAAGCCGAAAGAGGTCGAGCGGATCGCGAAGGAAGCCGAGATCGCCGGCTTGCCGGTCCGCCGCCTGGGCGTTGCCGGCGGGACGCGCCTGAAGATCGAGGATCGGCTAGAGCTTGACGTCGGCGAGATGACGGTCGCCCACGAAAGCTGGTTCCCGGACTTCATGTCCGGCGAGATCTTCGAACCGGCCGCCGCCTGAGCGATCACACCGTGGAGCGATTGAAGGGCGGGCGCTTGAGGCTTACCTTTGCTCCAACGAGACGAAATGAGCGAGGAAACCGCCGATGCCGATGAACGCCGGTGACATCGAACGCATGATCAAGGAGGCGATCCCAGACGCGACCGTCACCATTCGCGATCTCGCTGGAGATGGCGACCACTATGCGGCGGAAATCGTCTCGGAAAGCTTTCGCGGCAAGACGCGTGTTCAGCAGCATCAGGCCGTCAACCGGGCGCTCAAGGGCAAGCTTGGGGACGAGCTTCACGCCCTCGCATTGCAAACCAGTGCGCCGAAGGATTAGTCGAGCGGACCGGCAGGGTGGAACCCACCTTCCATCATGTCTGCCGACTACCAAGTTTCCACCTCGGGCTTTGAACCCGAAGACGATAGGACGATGAAATGAGCAGCATGAATGAGTGGATCGACAACGAAGTCAAATCGAACGACATCGTCGTCTTCATGAAGGGTACGCCATCTTTTCCGCAGTGCGGGTTCTCAGGACAGGTTGTTCAGATCATGGACTACATGGGTGTCGAGTATAAAGGCGTGAACGTCCTGACCTCGGACGACCTGCGCCAAGGCATCAAGGCATACAGCGACTGGCCGACGATTCCGCAGCTCTACGTGAAAGGCGAATTCGTTGGCGGCTGCGACATCGTCCGCGAAATGTTTCAGGCGGGCGAACTCAAGCAGTTCTTCGAAGACAATGGCATCGCGACCACTGCGCCCCAGCCAGCTGCAGGCTAAAGCTATAAAAGCCGACAATAGATACCCTGGGCTCGCCGGCTGGCGGGCCCTCATCGTTTAGGTCTAGCCCAGGCTGAATCGGCGTCATTCGTGAAACGAACTGTCTTTCGGCCTTGCAGACCCTTTTGCGCTGCACAAGTATCTAGCGTCAAAAAATATCCGAAAGCCCGATCATGTCCGCCGTGTCGAACGCCGATACGCGAGCTCTCCCCTATTGGGAACTCGTGGTGCTCATCGCCTGTTTGATGGCGCTCAACTCCGCAGCGATCGACATCTTTATCCCTGCCCTTCAGGACATCGGCTCGGCCCTCGGCGTCCCTGACGAAAATCAGCGACAACTCGTCATCACCGCTTATCTTTTGGGGTTCGGTGCCGCTCAGCTGATATTCGGACCTCTCTCGGATCGTTTTGGGCGTCGGCCCATCTTGCTGGGTGGGATCGTACTCTACATCACAGCGTCGCTCGTCGCGATTGCAACGCCGACTTTCGAGGTCCTCCTCAGCCTACGTGCTTTGCAAGGCGTCGGCGCGGCTGCAACGCGCGTCATCGCGATCTCCGTTGTGCGCGACACGTTCGATGGCCGGAAGATGGCGAGCGTCATGTCGCTCGTCATGATGGTATTCATGGCGATCCCCGTAGTGGCGCCGAACATCGGTCAGGGATCATGTTGTTCGGATCTTGGCGCGAGATCTTCATCGTCATCGCGC
>NZ_DS022272.1:757764-937347 GCF_000153705.1 Fulvimarina pelagi HTCC2506 | reverse complement strand
CATTGGCTATGGATCCGCTCGGCCATGTGGCCGGCACAGCCTCCTCTGTCCTCGGCTTCATGCAGACTTTCGGAGGCGGCATCTTCGGGGCGATTATCGGATATTTCTACGACGGCACCATCGTCCCGATGCTGATCGGCTTCTGCATACTCAGCACTGGAGCTCTCGTTTGCGCCCACATCGCCGACGGCGGTCTTTTCAAGCGCAAGTACACGCGACGGGGCGTCGCTGAAGAGCATCCGCAGGAGTAAAGCGTCGCCCGTGAAGATCGGCATTATTGTTGCCGCATCGTCACATTGCTCATCCGAAAGCGACACGAGATTGCACCGTAGCTGCCCTTTAGCTTGCCACGGGCGCTGGGCTTCCGCAGTGTTGAAGGCGAAAGGCCGCGGAATGATCTGGCAATTTCGCGTGGGTTGAGAAACGTTAAGCAGGTTCTGACCCAAGCGACCGAACCCGGCTGAAGATATCCTTGTGGTGAGCCCCATGAACAGCAAATCTCGCGGCGCATTCGTCGCAATCGCTCTCTCTTCGGGACTCCTCGTCTCGGGTTGCTCAAGCTTCGACGGCGCACCGAGCCGCATTTTGGGCTACGCCTTCAACGGAAGTCTTTCCGGCACCTATGGCTCGTTTGAAGATAACGGGCGGATCGTTCCGGCCATTCCAGCATCGGTCCTGATGGACCGCAATGTTCGGCGCGAGGTGCTCTGGACAGGCAAGGAAAAGCCGGGGACCATCGTCGTCGATCCGGAAAATCACTATCTGTTCCTCGTCGAGGAAGGCGGAATAGCCCGGCGCTACGCCATCGGCGTCGGTAAGGAGGGCTTTGCCTTCTCAGGCACCACAACGGTCAAGCGCAAGGCAGACTGGCCGGGCTGGACGCCGACCGACAACATGATTCGTCGCGACCCTGACCGCTACGGCCAGTTCGCCGGCGGCGTTCCCGGCGGCCTCAACAATCCACTCGGTGCACGCGCATTGTATCTTTATCGCGGGGGCCGCGACACGCATTTCCGCATCCACGGTACCAACGAGCCCCATACGGTCGGCCGATCGATGTCTTCAGGCTGTATCCGCATGATGAATCAGGACGTGATCGATCTGGAGGACCGCGTGCCGATCGGCACCAGAGTGATCGTCCGCAGAGGCGCTTACGAAGACGGTGCAGCTACAGTCTGATTCCGTATCCTTCGTCAGATGAAGAAGCCGGCCCGAGTTTCCTCGCGCCGGCTTCTCCGTTTTCAGATCGACCTTTGCCGCTACTCCGCCGGCTCGAAATTTAGCGCGACGCCGTTGATGCAGTAGCGCAAACCGGATGGTGGCGGACCGTCCGGGAAGACGTGCCCGAGATGGCTGCCGCACTGGCTGCAATGACACTCGGTCCGCACCATCCCGTGGCTGGTATCTCGACTCTCTTCCACTGCCCCATCGACGGGCGTGTCGAAGCTTGGCCAGCCGGTGCCGCTCTCGAACTTTGTCTTCGCCACGAAAAGTGGTTGGCCACAACCAACGCAGGTAAAGGTGCCGGCGCGCTTTTCGGAGAGCAGTGCGCAACTGCCCGGACGCTCCGTCCCGTGCCTTCTCATCACCTGATACTGCTCCGGGGTCAGCATCTCGCGCCATTCCTCGTCTGTCCGTGTAATCGGAAACTGATGATCGCTCTGGGTATCCATGATGAAACTCCTCGAGATTGCCTGCGCACAATGTGGTTTAGAACCAAGCTCGGACAAGCAATCCGAGGCTGGACGACGCGCGCATCGTCGCGCTTTTCGACTTTCCAGCGGGGTCGACGGAACGGGAAACGGCAGATCGGCCTTTGAACCCAGGAGATGGCGCATCAGCTTGAGGCGCCGAAGAGTTCAAAATCTGTCCGGCAAGGAGCATGACGCGAATGACCAAGGGACCGACGAAGTTTGACAACCAACAGAATCAGCCGGACGTTCAGGACCGCGATCAGGATCTCGGGTTTCGAAAGCAGGCGCCCAAAGCGAGGCCGTCGCGAGACAACGACTTCGATCGTCCCGGAAGTCCGGACGAACTGGGCGGTGAATTGGAACGCCGCCCTTCACGCGCCGTCGAGGTGGACGAAGACACCGACGATCTGAAGAAGGGTCCGCGTGACTTGGAAGAGTGACGCTTCCTTTAAGATGCCGGTGAGGCCTGCACCTCACCCGATGGCGGCTGCTTCGACGAACCGGCAGCCCGCCTCTGCCATCACGGCTCGCGCAGTGTCCCGCGATCCGTTCATGTCGATGGCACGGCAGGCATCTTCTACGACAAACACTTCGAATCCCGCTTCGCGACCGTCCTGCGCGGTCCAGTTTACGCAAAAATCATAAGCAAGGCCGCAGACGAAAAGGCGTTCCACACTGCGTTCGCGCAGATAACCGGTGAGCCCAGTCTTGGTCGTCCGATCAGCCTCCCTGAAGGCTGAGTAACTGTCGACCTTCGGATGGAAACCCTTGCGTACAATCAATTGGGCCTGTGGAACATCGAGCTTCGGATGGAAGCCCGCGCCCTTCGATCCCATGACGCAGTGATCAGGCCAGAGCACTTGGTTTCCATAGAAGAGCTCTATTGTTTCGAACGGCTGTTTTCCGTGGCTGCTCGCGAAGGACGCATGGCTTGGTGTGTGCCAATCCTGCGTTTGGACGACGATGGAGAAGTGCCGCGCCAGTTTGTTGACGACCGGCACAACGGCGTCGCCGTCAGGAACCGCAAGCGCGCCTCCGGCGCAAAAGTCGTTTTGCAGGTCGACGATGACGAGGGCATCGGCCTCTGTTGGTAAGTTTACCATCATCCGAGTTCGTCTCCTTCTTGTGTCCCACTGGCGATACTTCGCGCGACAGTTAGGTCTGGCAATACGATGCAGTGCGACGGCTTTTTGTCCGCTTTCCCTTGGCGAAACGCCAGCAAGCGCCAACATGGTGCATGAACACAATTCACTGTCTTGCGAAGGTCACCGCCATGAACCGTCTCCGGCTCATCCTCACAGCCTCCTTTCTGGCCCTCGGGGTTCACGCATATCCGGCGTTTGCGCAGTCGGAAGACGAGTCCGTAACTCCCCTCCCGGAGCAAGACTTGAGCGAACCCGCGCAGTCCCTAGCGAGCGAAGAGGATCCGATCGCATCCGATCAAGTGGACGTTTCTCTCGGAGACTGGGACGTTAGAACGAGTATCTCCGAACAATTGGATATTGCCATCTCGGATATTCCGCTCACGGTCTCGGTCGAACCCGACCTCGCTAGCAAAATCTGTCCGGTTCGGGAGTCGGATCTGCAGCAGCAGGAAATTGTCAGTGCGGTGCGGACCTGTGCTGCAAAATCGGTGAACGACGATCTCTTGGAAGCAGTCCGGACTACATTCGAGCAGCCAGAAGCCGAAGAACTCGAGCTGGCGCCTGCCGCGAACGGCGAAGCCAATTCGCAGCCGGACGACGGGGCGGAAAGCAACGCAGGTTCTTCTGCGGTGCAGGACACACCGAATTCGCCCTCCGGCAACTAGTTTGCGCCAGAGAAGACGTTTGCGCGTCTACAATAAAAGCAACGACGGCCTTCGATCAGTGTTCTCTTACTGACAGTCGAATGGATTTGCGTTTTCGCAACAGCGACATTGGCGGTGGAGGCGTCCTACAACCTTTCCAGCGACTCGTCATAGGTTTGCCGAATTTTGAGCATCTGCCTTTTGTAAGCGATCGATAACCTAGCGGTGGGCTCAACGCAGCTCCTGAACGGGTTCCGGAAAGCGCTGGCAAAGCGATTTCGCTCAATTCGAATATACCTGGGAAGCGATAAGTCGATGCGTGTATTAGGACCGCTGGTTTCAGTTCTGTCTGTCGGCCTCCTCGCCGGCTGCGTCGGCGATGATGGTGGCTCTGTTGTCAAAGCCATCGATCTCAACGCATATCAGGAAGACGCGCACTGCAAGAGCCTGCTTCTTCAGCCCGGCGAACTTGTCTATGCCCAGTGTCGCCTCGCGATGTCGCAGACTTATCTGAAAAATTACAACGCACGCAGGGCCGTGATCGAGGCTGAGATGGGTACCACGATTTCCGAAGGTTTCGAGCAGGCGCTGCGCGCGGACGCTTTCTGCAACTACGACGAAGCGATGAAGGTAGCGCCGAACGCTTTCGATGAGGCAGTCGCGGCCAATCTTGCTTACGCCAATTGCGATACGACACGTGCTGCTATCGAACAGGAAGTCTCGGCCCTCGGGCGCGATCCGATGACCTTCACGATGGCCGAGCAGCCGACCGTTCTGAAGCACAATCTGCAGACGATCCGGGACACCAAGGCCGTGATCAACGGCCCCGGCGCCTGATCGGCGATCGGGCGCGCAACTATCGCATTCCGCTAGGGACGAGCGGCACGAACAAACTCCAAGATGTAAATGAAAAAGGCCGGACGACGATGCCCGGCCTTTTTCATGCGTGAACTCGAACGCCGGAGTAGCGGCGAGACGTCAGTTCGCCGTCTCGCTCTCTGCGTCGGCGGCGCCGGACCCTGCGGCGGGCGCTTCCGTCGCTGCGTCAGGTGCGGCACTTTCGCCCGCGCCTCCGGTCGAAGGGGTCGAGCCATCCGTCCCGGCGACCTCAGCCTTGCAGGTTTCCGAATAGGTCTGGAGGAAACCGAAGATTTCAGCCTGGTCCGACTCGGTCACCCGGCCGTCGCCGAGCATGCGGTCGGAAACGGGTGGCGCGATCACGGAAGCGATCAGATAGTCGCGCTGGGGATCGGACAGATTGTCGAGCGAAGCCTCGGCAAGGCAGCCACAGGCCGGCTGGCTCATTTCCTTCAACTGAATACCGCAGAGGCCCGTGATCAGTTCGATCTGGTTGCCTTCGGAGTAGCGCGGTAGTTCGAACTTCTCGCCGACCTGATTGCTCGGCGCCTCGCCCTCAAGTTGCGCTCCCTCTTCGGCAGCGGCTTGCGGCTCACTCGTCGGCGCACCAGTCTCAGACTGACCGTTCTCGGTCGTCATGCCGGCGTCCGGTGTCGTTGCGTCAGTTCCGGTCTGCGAGAAGGCTTGAGCGGAGAGCCCGAAAGCGAGCACGGCGCCGAGCGAGAACGCCGTCAATCTGTTTTTCAGCACGTTCGTCATTGTTTCTCCCTGAATCTTATCGTTGTGCGTTTCAGTCGTAGGCCGCGAGTTCTGTACAATAAGCACTCTGGCGTCGGCCGACCTCATAACGTCGATCGGCTTGGACCGCGCCTTAATTCTTCGAAAGGCTCATGCCCGTAGGACTGAGTTGGCTGCTCGTTTCATTTCGAATGAATTTTCACTGCACGCCGCTACTGCCGACGCAGAAGCTTTGTGCAGATCAGTGCGGGCTTTGGGATCGTTTCAAGCAGCAGAAGTCCAGCGCCGAAGACGACGATATCAAACGAAATGCCGCGGCCATGTCCGTTTCTCCGACCGGAATGACGGCGACAGTTCGGCCGTCTCGAAGGGTCAATACACCCGCTTTTTGGGCGCCATCTTTTCCTCGGGCATGCCTTCAGCGATGAAATCGACATGGACGGGACGATAGGTGAGATCGACCTTGCCCGCTTCCGAGACCGTCGCCAGCGTATGGTGACGCCAGTTCTGGTCGTCGCGCTCGGTGAAATCCTCGCGGGCGTGCGCGCCCCGGCTCTCCTTGCGGGCTTCGGCGGAATATACCGTGGTGATGGCATTCGCCATAAGGTTCTCGAGTTCCAGTGTTTCCACGAGATCGGAATTCCAGATCATCGAGCGGTCGTTGACACGGAGATCCGACAGTTCTTGCCAGATTTCCGAAATGCGCTTGCAGCCGCTTTCGAGCGTCTCCTGGGTGCGGAAGACGGCGGCGTCTTCCTGCATTGCTTTCTGCATGCGCTCACGCACTGCGGCCGTTGGGCTGGAGCCGGAAGCATGGCGGATCCTGTCGAAGCGGGACATGATCTTGTCACAGGCGGGTTCGTTGATCTGCGCCGCGGATGCGTTGCGATCGACAACCTGCCCCGCCTTGATCGCTGCAGCACGTCCAAAGACGACGAGATCGATCAGTGAGTTCGAGCCGAGGCGATTTGCGCCATGAACGGAGGCGCAGCCCGCCTCGCCGACGGCCATCAGGCCCGGCACGATCGCGTCCGGATTGTCGGCGGTCGGGTTCAGCACCTCGCCGTGATAGTTCGTCGGGATGCCGCCCATATTGTAGTGGACGGTCGGCAGGACCGGGATCGGCTCGCGAGTCACGTCGACGCCGGCGAAGATCTTTGCGCTTTCGGAGATACCCGGCAGGCGCTCGTGCAGGATCTTCGGATCAAGATGGTCGAGATGAAGGAAAATGTGATCCTTCTCCTTACCGACGCCCCTGCCTTCGCGGATCTCCATGGTCATGCAGCGCGAAACGACATCACGCGAGGCGAGATCCTTGGCCGACGGCGCATAGCGTTCCATGAAGCGCTCGCCTTCCGAATTGACGAGATAGCCACCCTCGCCGCGCACGCCCTCGGTGATGAGGCAGCCGGCGCCGTAGATGCCGGTCGGGTGGAACTGGACGAACTCCATGTCCTGAAGCGGCAGGCCAGCGCGCGCGACCATGCCGCCGCCGTCGCCGGTGCAGGTGTGGGCTGAGGTCGCCGAGAAGTAGGCACGGCCGTAGCCGCCCGTCGCAAGCACGACCATCTTGGCCGAGAAGCGATGGATCGTGCCATCGTCAAGATCCCATGCGACGACGCCGGTGCAGCGACCGTCGTCCGACATGATTAGATCTATCGCGAAATACTCGATGAAGAACTGCGCATTGTTCTTCAGCGACTGGCCGTAGAGCGTGTGAAGGATCGCGTGCCCGGTCCGGTCGGCAGCGGCGCAAGTCCGCTGCACCGGGGGACCTTCGCCGAAGTTCTGCATGTGGCCGCCGAAGGGGCGCTGGTAGATCAGCCCATCCTCTGTGCGCGAGAACGGCACGCCATAATGCTCGAGCTCATAGACCGCCTTCGGCGCTTCCATGGCGAGATACTGCATGGCGTCGACATCGCCCAGCCAGTCGGAGCCCTTCAGCGTATCGTAGAGATGCCATTGCCAACTGTCGGGCGTCATGTTCTTCAGGGAGGCTGCGATGCCGCCCTGAGCCGCTACCGTATGCGAGCGGGTCGGGAATACTTTGGTGATGCAGGCTGTGCGCAGGCCCTGTTCCGCCATGCCGAGCGTCGCGCGCAGGCCAGAGCCGCCGGCGCCGACGACCACGACGTCGAATTCATGGTCGACATAGGTGTAGGCCTTGCCGTTCTGCTTCGATGCTTGCCGGTGCGGCTGCTTGTTCGTCTCGTTACCCGCCATGCTTCAGACTCCGAAACTCATTTTCACGATCGCATAGAGGCCAAGAGCCGCGATCAAACAGGCGAAGAAGGTATTGGCGATCGCCAACGGCCACTTCATAGGCCCATGAACGTAATCCTCCAGGATCGTCTGCATGCCAAGTCGCATATGGACGCAGGCCGAAACGATCATCAGCGCCGCGAGGGTACCGATGATCGGATTGCCAAAGGTCTCGCGAACCTCCGTGATGTCGGCTCCGATCAACGTCAGGACGATGATCAGGAAGGTCGTAAAGAGTACCAGATTGGCGATCGCCGTCAGGCGCTGCTGCCAGAAATGTTCGGTGCCACCGCTGGAGGCGCCCATGCCGCGAACGCGGTTGAGGGGGGTACGCATATCAGCCATCGAAATGACCTTCCTATTAGAAAATCCAGATCCCGAGCCAGAGGATCGCGGTGAGGCCCAGCGATCCGACGAGCGTCATTTGAGCAAATTTCGTGGAGGTCTCTTTTGAGAGGCCATGGCCGGTATCCCAAATGAAATGACGGATACCGCCAAGGGCATGGTGAAAAAGTGCCCAACTGTAGCCCATCAAGATAAGGATGCCGATGAAGGAACCAAAAAACCAGGATGCTGTCTCGAAAGCCGCTTCGCCGCTCGCGGCAGCGATGAGCCACCAGACGATCAGGATGGTTCCGAAATAAAGAGCGCCACCCGTGATACGATGAACGATCGACATCGCCATCGTAGGGCGAAATTTGTAGATCGACAGATGCGGCGAAAGTGGTCGGTTCGACTTTACGTCGGACATCTCGGTCCTTTCCGTCTTCAATTTCGAGCGGCTCGGCAGCTCATGATGCGGCGCACCATAAACGCATGCCCCCTCATCGTTCTAGAGTGCTTCTAAAGGAAGCATCTTTGTCACGAAAGCATGTTTAGCGTCCGCTCAACGAACTCCAATCAGTAGCAAGCAGTTTCAATCGATTGGTAAGCCTGCTTCCTTTCGGCACGTTCTACGAAACCTGAATTTCGGAGCGCCGACTCGGAATCATCGCGGCGGCAGGCTTCGGTCCGAGAAGCGGACGACGAAACTTTTCCAATCCGCAGGTGCCGCGACGCGCTCGTAGAGCTGCCGCCCCGCTTCCGGATTGCGCGGGGAGTGTAGGACAAGCTTCGACCAGCCGCGCGGATCGGCTTCTTCCGCAAGAAGATCGATCATCGCCTTGGCAATACCTTTGCGGCGGTGGTGCTCGTCGACATAAATATGGTCGGCAAGCCCCGAGCGCATTCCGGTCCAGAGATCTGGGATGTCGTAGAAGACGACGAAGCCTACCAAGACGCCATCGAGCCGGGCTCCAAGGACCTCAGCCGTGCGATCCTGCAAGAGCTTTTCCGCATAGGAGACGTCCGGCGTGCCGGGCGCTTCGGAGAACAGCGATTTGTTGTAGGCCGCAATGAGTGGCGCTAAGTCAGCAGCTTCCCCCAATCGCAGGATACGGATCTCGATATCGGGTGCAGGGGTCTTATCTTGCGGATCGCTCATGCTTGCGAAACTTCGGCTTAGAGATCGCCGCGTCAAGCCGGCGACTCTGAGGATCCTCGCGACGATGTATTCTCGATCGCCAGTGATCGACGGCCGATCGCCGATCCGTATCTTTTAGCTCTAAACTTATTGAATGCGAAAAAGGCGGCTCGTGAGAACCGCCTTTCGTCGATTATTCGGATCTCGCGAGGTCGGTTACTCGGCTGCTCCGGACTTGGCAGCTTCCTTCTCAGCCTTCGCTTTTTCCCGCTGATCGGCCGCGATCTGGCGAGCCTCGTCATTCAGACGGCGAGCACGAACATTGGTCGCCTCGACGATACGGGCGGATTTGCCGCGACGATTGCGCAGATAGTAAAGCTTGGCGCGACGGACCTTGCCGCGACGCACGACCTCGACCGAATCGAGCTGCGGCGAATAAACCGGAAACACGCGCTCGACGCCTTCGCCGTAGGAGATTTTGCGGACTGTGAAGTTTTCCTGAAGCCCCTTGCCGGAGCGCGCGATGCATACGCCCTCATAGGCCTGAACGCGAGTGCGCGTGCCTTCCGTGACGCGCACGTTGACGCGCACGGTGTCGCCGGCGGAGAATTCCGGAATCTTGCGAATGGCCGAGATGCGTTCGGCTTCGCTGGCTTCGAGTTCCTGGATTATGTTCATGGCATAGCCTCAATTCGTTGCATTCCGGAGTGGATAAAACCCCGACATGGCCGATCAAACGGCTCTGTTATTCTGAGGAAATCGTGCGCGTCGTTACACCAAGCCCGACGCTTTGTCACGGGGCAGTAGTGATAAATCGTCGAAAAGCTTCTCCGAAGCGGTCCTTGCTGAGCATGGACCACTCCGTTGGCCAACGGGACAGAAGCCGGCGCGTCGGCCAACTGCGACCTTGAACAACCGCAGCGCTATTCGACGAATTCCACCGTGACGCCCGGACGAACCATCTTCGCCAACTCGTAAGCGTCCCAGTTCGTCAGTCGCACGCACCCATGGCTGTTGGTCTTGCCGATCTTGGACGGCTCGGGTGTACCGTGAATGCCGTAGGTTGGCTTCGACAGCGCGATCCAGATTGAGCCGACCGGGCCGTTGGGTCCGGGTGGAATTGTCAGAACCTTGTCGTTGTTACCCTGCTTGAAGTTGATCTTCGGGTTATACGTGTAGTTCGGATCGAAGGCGATCCGGTTGACCTGGACAGTGCCGGACGGCGAAGGAGTCGAGGCAGAGCCGATGGTCGAGGGATAGGCAGCAATCAGTTCACCGAGCGCATCGTAGACTCTTACCTGCTCGCGCCCCTTGTCGGCGACGATCCGGGCGACCTTGCCGTCGACGTTTTCACCGACATTCATCACCTTGATGCGGGTTCCAGCGCGCGAGAAGTCAGCGCCCGGATTGATCTCCTTGAGGTAAGCCTCGTCCATGTGAAACTTCTCGGCGAGCTTTTCGACAGGCCGCTCGAAGCTCATCGCCGGCAGCTTCGCCTTCTCGGCATAATCCGTCGGAATCTGCGCGACATAAGGCCCGGCGACATCCTCGGCGGTCAGTTCGTAGGTTTTCACGGCCGGTCCGCCGCTCTCGTCCAGCATTTCCGCCAGAACGCGACTGTCGCCAGTCGAGAGCTTCCGTCCAAACTTCTCCTCGTAGGCAGCCACAGCTTTGTTGACGTTCGAGCCCATCCGCCCGTCGATCACGCCAGGGCTCATGCCGGCCCGGTCGAGAATGACTTGAAGCGCTGCGACCGCGGCCTTTTTGTCTTCGCCTTGCGGTGTCGCAACTTGGGGAGCCGGATCGGTCTCCTCAATTGTCTGCTCCTGGAACGGCTGTTCCAGCGGATTGGCGCTTTCAGTCGGGCCATCCGTGACGATCGACGCATCCGGCGCTGGGAGCTCGGCCTGCGGCCCCATCGATTCGTCTGGCTGTGGCAATTCGGCCGCCTGAGTCTCAGGCGGAAGACCTTGCTGCGGCTGCTCAGTGGGCGCTGGAAGTGGCGCTGCCTCCACCGGCCCGCCGTCGAACTGCCGGTCGTCGTACGGATCGATCGTCCGCGGCCGCTCGTCTTCGAACCCACGGTAGTCGTCGTTCGCCCACGGTTCGTCAGGAAACACGAACGCCGGTCCCTCCAAAGTCACACCGGGGGGCGGCGGACGGTCGAACACCTGACCACGGCGCTCCTGAAACCGCTGCCGACGCTCTTCGAATGGATCGGAACGCTGAGGCTGGATAACGGTGACGACGCGGCCATTGATATCGAGGAAGACTTCGCGGCCGTATTGATCGACATAGGACTCGACCGCTTCGGGCGGGATATAGCCCTGCGCTTCGGCGCTCGGAGCGCCGACGGAAAGACCAGCGAGCGCCGTGCCCATCACCAGCAATCCCCGCAACGCCGTTCCACGACCCTTCAACTTCATCCGCTCATCCCCTAGTTGGAATTCCGAGGCAGGTTCGAGGTGCTTCTGACGCGCACAACTCGCCTGCCGGTCATCTCGACCCGCGTCCATTCTGATCGTCCGTGATGGCTCATGAACCAGACATGAAAATGGCCGGCCGTCAGAATGACTTGCGCGAAGCTGGCATATTACGGCTTGTAGAGGCTTAGAAGGTGGCGAATACCGAAGACGATTCGCTCAATCCTTCGGGCACCAACAGCAAGGAGAGTGAGCTTGATGGCCGATACGCCGCCAGACCGTCTTTCGATTGATCCGACCAGTCCGTACTACGACGGCGACGCCCTCGCCCGAGGCATCGGCATCCGCTTCAAAGGCGAAAAGAAGACGAATGTCGAGGAGTATTGTGTATCGGAAGGGTGGATCAAGGTTCAGGCTGGCAAGGCGCGAGATCGCCGTGGGAACCCTCTACAAATAAAGCTGAAGGGAGCCGTAGAGCCCTACTTCGAAGGCGAAGCGGGAGAGACCGGCGCGAACTGAGATTGGAAGCCCGAGTTCGACCACAAAACCGTGGGAATGAGCAAACGAGCTCGCATCAGTTCATCTGAGGAGAAGCTGCAAGCCGAACATCTCGGCAGTATCGCGGTCTGCCTGAATAGACACACGAACGCAGGATAGACCAGCCGTACCGATCCGATTGCGGCACAGTTCACATCAACAAAGTAAAGGCCGCTCCCGCGCATGGACTGTGCGGGGGCGGCCTTTTGTAATTCGAGTTCTGGTACCGCGCTCTAAGCTGCGCTGACCGCCTAGCGATTACTTGTTGACCGAATCCTTCAGGCCCTTGCCTGGAGTGAACTTCGGAACATTGCGTGCCGGAATATCGACCTCCGCGCCCGTCGATGGATTGCGTCCTTTGGAGGCGTTCCGATGGGTCACCGCGAATGTGCCGAAACCTACGAGACGAATATCTCCGCCATCAGCAAGTGTCTTCTCGATCGTGCCGAAAACGGCGTCGACGGCAGCCGTTGCCTGCTGCTTCGAGAGATCGGCTTTTTCGGAAACCGCGCTGACCAGCTCGTTCTTGTTCATGGATAATTGTCCTCCAGGCTCTCAAAAATCCGTGCGCCTCGATGCGCGTTCGGTGACCGAATGTGGCGCAGAACAGCCCTGACGGCAACGGTTGAGCGCCCTTCCTTCGCCCGATTCATAACAAAATCCGGCAACGAAGGAAGGCACTTGTCTAAAATTGGCACGATGCGTTTAGTGTGCAACAGCGGTTGCACCTTCATCCTCTAGAGGGGAACGGCCCTGCAGAGGCTCTTCGCTCTCGGACCATTCGACTGGTTCTGGTTGGCGTAGCAGAGCGTGCTTGAGCACTTCACCCATCCGTGAAACAGGGACGATCTCAAGATTGTTCTTCACGTTGTCCGGGATTTCGGCCAAGTCCTTGGCGTTTTCTTCCGGGATCAGAACCTTCTTAATGCCGCCACGCAGTGCCGCAAGGAGCTTCTCTTTCAACCCACCAATCGGGAGAACACGACCTCGCAGTGTGATCTCGCCCGTCATCGCGATATCGCGGCGAACCGGAATGCCAGTCAGAACCGAGATGATTGCCGTTGCCATGGCGGTGCCAGCTGACGGACCATCCTTCGGTGTCGCACCCTCGGGAACGTGGACGTGAATGTCCCGCTTCTCGAAGAGCGGCGGCTTCACTCCGTAGTCGAGCGCGCGCGCTCGCACGTAAGACGCTGCAGCCGAAATCGACTCTTTCATCACCTCCTTGAGGTTACCGGTGACGGTCATCTTGCCCTTACCAGGCATCATCATGCCTTCGATAGTGAGCAATTCACCACCGACTTCGGTCCAGGCGAGACCCGTGACAACACCGACCTGGTCCTCAGTCTCCGCCTCACCAAAACGGAACTTCTGCACGCCAAGATAATCGGAAATGTTCTCAGCCGTGATGTGAACGGTTTCAGTCTCACCCTTCAAGATCGTGGTGACGGCTTTACGAGCCAGCGTCATCAGTTCGCGTTCGAAATTCCGAACGCCTGCCTCGCGCGTGTACCGCCGTGCGATCTCGTAGAGCGCACCGTCGTCGATCGAGAATTCGCTCTCCTTTAGGGCATGATCACGGATCGCTTTTTGAAGGAGATGGCGCTTTGCGATCTCGACCTTTTCGTCTTCAGTATAGCCAGCGATCCGGATCACTTCCATGCGATCCATCAAGGGACCTGGAATGTTAAGTGTGTTCGCCGTCGTGACGAACATTACAGGCGAAAGGTCGTATTCGACTTCCAGATAGTGGTCCATGAAGGTCGAGTTCTGCTCCGGATCGAGCACTTCCAAGAGCGCCGAAGACGGATCACCACGGAAATCCTGGCCCATCTTGTCGATCTCGTCGAGCAGGAAAAGCGGATTGGATTTCTTCGCCTTCTTCATCGACTGGATGACTTTACCGGGCATCGAG
This sequence comes from Fulvimarina pelagi HTCC2506, assembly GCF_000153705.1. Classification (GTDB taxonomy): domain Bacteria; phylum Pseudomonadota; class Alphaproteobacteria; order Rhizobiales; family Rhizobiaceae; genus Fulvimarina; species Fulvimarina pelagi. The sequence continues at coordinate 923,669 of NZ_DS022272.1, read as the reverse complement.
CCGATATAAGTCCGACGGTGCCCACGGATCTCTGCCTCGTCGCGCACGCCACCGAGGGCCATACGGACATACTCCCGGCCGGTCGCCTTCGCGATAGATTTGGCGAGCGAAGTCTTGCCAACGCCCGGAGGCCCGACGAGGCACAGGATCGGCCCCTTCAGCTTGCTCTGCCGACTCTGTACGGCAAGATATTCGACAATGCGCTCCTTGACCTTCTCAAGGCCGTAATGATCACCATCGAGAATATCTTCGGCTTTCTTCAGATCGATCTTCGCGCGCGAGCGGGTACCCCATGGCAGGCCCAGCAGCCAGTCGAGATAATTGCGTACGACCGTCGACTCAGCAGACATCGGCGACATCTGCTTAAGCTTCTTCATCTCCGCATTGGCTTTGTCTCGAGCCTCTTTGGAAAGCTTGGTCTTTTTGATGCGCTCTTCCAGTTCAGCCATCTCATCGCGGCCGTCCTCGCCATCGCCGAGTTCCTTCTGGATCGCTTTCATCTGTTCGTTGAGATAATACTCGCGCTGCGTCTTCTCCATCTGGCGCTTGACGCGCGAACGGATGCGCTTTTCGACCTGTAGGACGGAGATTTCGGACTCCATGAAGCCCAGCGCCTTCTCAAGACGGTCCTTGACCGAAATGAGCGTCAGCATTTCCTGCTTCTCAGGCAGTTTGATCGCGAGATGGGAGGCTATCGTGTCCGCCAATTTGGAATAGTCGTCGATCTGGTTTGCCGCGCCAACGACCTCGGGCGAGATCTTCTTGTTCAGCTTGACGTAATTCTCGAATTCGGAAACCACAGAGCGCGCGAGCGCCTCAAGTTCTACCGGATCATCCTCGGAATCGTCGATGATGCTAGCGGAAGCCTCATACCAATCGGTACGGTCGGAAAAACCCTCGATCTTCGCGCGCGACATGCCCTCGACGAGCACCTTCACCGTACCATCAGGCAGCTTCAGAAGTTGGAGAACGTTCGCAACTGTTCCGATGTCGTAGATTGCATCGGCCGTCGGATCTTCGTCGCTAGCGTTCTTCTGTGTCGCGAGTAGAATCTGCTTGTCCGCCCCCATGACCTCTTCGAGAGCCTTGATCGACTTCTCGCGGCCGACGAAGAGCGGCACGATCATGTGCGGAAAGACTACGATGTCGCGAAGCGGCAGGACCGGGTAGAGCACGGCCTCTGTCCGATCTCGGCTTTCCGGCAAATTGGACATGATACTTCCTTTCTACGGCGGGGTGCCGTTTATCGAGCGCTTCGGACCGACCCTCGCCTGGAGCGATCATTCCAAAGCCTCTAACACTCGAGGATGTGGGTCACGACGGCCTGTATTGCAAGCATGTGCAGCGTCTCAGCACTGTCGCGCGACAGGCTTGCAGGAAACCGGATCGTCAACCGTCATCGAACGCCGAATCTGATCCTGTCTATGGTTCGGGTACGATGAACCTCGTCTTCAATTCGTCCTCCGCGAAGCCGGCAATGCTAAGGCCATAAGATGGATTATCACCACGTGATTAAACCAGCAGGTGTTGGTATCCCCAATCACGAAGAAGCGCGTAGATGTCGTCAGCATTCGGGCTTCGCAGAACTAAAAACCCGCCGGCTTCGAAAAGCGCGGCGGGATTTTTAAGTCGATAAGCGGGCGGCTTAAAGCTGCGGCCGGTGTCAGGCGCTGACGTTCTCTTTCTCCTCGGAACGCTCCGAATAGATGTAGAGAGGCCGAGCATTACCGGCGATTACGTCGTCTGAGACGACAACCTCCTGAACCCCTTCGAGGGTGGGGAGATCGAACATCGTGTCCAGCAACATCGCTTCCATGATCGAACGCAGACCGCGTGCGCCAGTCTTGCGCTCGATCGCCTTCCGAGCGATTGCGCCGAGCGCGTCCTCCTGGAAGGTAAGCTGAACGCTCTCCATCTCGAAGAGGCGTTGATACTGCTTCACCAGCGCGTTCTTAGGCTCACGCAGAATCTGCACGAGGGCGGCCTCGTCGAGATCCTCCAAGGTAGCCAGGACTGGCAGACGACCGACGAACTCGGGGATTAGCCCGAATTTCAGGAGATCCTCAGGTTCGACTTGGCGAAAGAGTTCGCCCGACTTGCGCTCGTCCGGCGCCTCAACATTGGCGGCAAAACCAATCGACGTCTTGCGGCCGCGGTCCGAAATGATCCGGTCGAGACCGGCGAATGCGCCACCGCAGATAAAGAGGATGTTTGCCGTATCGACCTGCAGGAATTCTTGCTGCGGATGCTTGCGCCCGCCCTGCGGCGGCACGGAGGCAACGGTGCCTTCCATGATCTTGAGCAGCGCCTGCTGCACGCCCTCGCCAGACACGTCCCGCGTAATCGACGGATTGTCCGACTTGCGGCTGATCTTGTCGATTTCGTCGATATAGACGATGCCGCGCTGGGCCCGTTCGACATTGTAGTCGGCAGACTGAAGCAACTTCAGAATGATGTTCTCTACGTCCTCACCGACATAGCCAGCTTCGGTCAGCGTTGTCGCATCGGCCATGGTGAACGGCACGTCGATGATGCGGGCGAGCGTCTGAGCGAGCAAAGTCTTGCCGCAGCCGGTCGGGCCGATCAGCAGGATGTTCGATTTCGCCAGCTCGACATCGTTGTTCTTCGACGCGTGGGCGAGGCGCTTGTAGTGGTTGTGGACCGCGACGGACAGCACTTTCTTGGCGTAGGCTTGGCCGATCACATAGTCGTCGAGTACAGCGATGATCTCTTGCGGGGACGGCACGCCATCTCTCGATTTCACCATCGAGGACTTATTTTCCTCGCGGATGATATCCATGCAGAGTTCGACACACTCATCGCAAATGAAGACCGTGGGCCCGGCGATAAGCTTACGGACTTCGTGCTGGCTCTTTCCGCAGAAAGAGCAATAGAGCGTGTTCTTGGAGTCGCCGCCGCTCGTTTTGCTCATTCGTTCTTCCTTCCGGGTTCGGGCGATCCGCGAGGAACCCTTCTCACGTTAAGTCCAACTTAGTCGCTGTCCGGCACCTTAGCAAAGGCGTTGGCGATTTTGCGACACCCTCGACCCATTCATCGACAGAGAATCATGATCGCCCACCGATCTTGAGCAGCGCTTAACGTCTGAGATCGTCCCATCCGCCGATCTTTTCATCCACTACTACGAGGTCGCACCGTGTTGAGACGTTCGATCGGTGCCTTCCTGCTCCACCCGCGATGAATAGACCTTATCAATCAGGCCGAACTCCAGGGACTCCTCCGCAGTCATGAAGTGATCGCGGTCGAGGGTGCGCTCGATCGTCTCGTAATCCTGACCCGTATGCTTCACGTAAGTCTCGTTCAGCCGGCGCTTGAGCTTGATGATGTCCTGGGCGTGGCGCTCGATGTCCGAGGCCTGGCCCTGGAAGCCGCCGCTCGGCTGGTGCACCATGATCCGAGCATTCGGCGTTGCGAAGCGCATGTCCTTTTCACCAGCGCACAGCAGCAGGGAACCCATCGAAGCAGCCTGACCGATGCAGAGTGTTGTCACAGCCGGACGAATGAATTGCATCGTGTCGTAGATCGCCATGCCACTGGTAACAACGCCACCAGGAGAATTGATGTAGAGCGCGATCTCCTTCTTCGGATTCTCCGCTTCGAGGAAGAGCAATTGCGCGCAGACGAGCGTCGCCATCGAGTCCTCGATCGGTCCGGTGATGAAAATCACGCGCTCCTTGAGGAGACGCGAAAAGATATCGTATGCGCGCTCGCCGCGGTTGGTCTGCTCAACCACCATGGGTACGAGGTTCATGGCGGTTTCGATCGGATGCTTCATCGCAGTTTGGTCTCGCTGGTCGCTCTTCCTCTCGACCTCTCAGAGATCGAAACGAATCGAGTCACGTATTCATCTCTCGCGTAAATAGGACCGAGCCTAGGCGCGATGCAAGGCGGAACACCTTTTGGAACCGCGCCCGATTGGCCCAGTTCTGCTAGCCGCGGCCGGGCCCCGCCGCATCGACGTCCCCGCCCCCCGGCGGGATGGTTTTTCCGCCGACGTCAGAGGTCCCGTAGTCGGTCGAGGAAGACGGCGCTGCGCCTTGCGGCTGCAAGCGATCGGCGCGCTCCGCTTCGATCTTCGGTGCAGACGTCTCGGGATCCGTCATCCGGATCGGCGGGGCATTGCCCTTCCGGTCCTCTCCGAACCAAACGGTCATGTGTGGGAACGGTATCTCGATGCCGCGCTCGTCCGCCATTCGCTTAATGATGCCGCGATATGCGCGGCCGACGCCCCACTGCGTGCCTGGCTTCGTCATGACGCGTCCACGCATGACGACGGCAGAGTCGCCAAGTTCCTGCACGCCCCACATCTCCATGTTGCCGATCAAATTGTCGGCGACCGCAGTCGTCTTCAACTCTTCGAAGGCATCGACCATCATCGCCTCCACGTCCGCCGTGTCTTCGCGATAGGCAACGCCGATATCGGCGACGTAATAGGCGAAGTCTTTCGAGTAGTTGGCCACCTGATCGACCGATGAGAACGGTATCAGGCACCAGGTGCCGTCGATCGTGCGCAAGCCAACGGATCGAACGGTCAATTGCTCGACAGTTCCAGTGACGCCGTTCACTTCGACGATGTCACCCTCGTTCATAGCGTTCTGGATCTGGATAAACGCACCGGTGATGATGTCCTGAACGAATTTCTGTGCGCCAAAACCGATCGCGAGACCAACGACACCAGCACCGGCTAGCAGCGGCGCAATATCTATGCCGACCTGGCTGAGAACCAGCATCGCGACGACGACGACCATGGTAATGGTGAACGCATTGCGGAATAGCGAGAGCAGCGTGCGTTCGCGCGCTGTCGGAATGGTCCCGTAATTCGGGTTCAGCCGGTATTCGATCCAGGACGACACAGCGATGTAGATCGCAACGCCGATGACAAGGATGATGCCCGCGCCGATGAGACCGCCAACGATCGATTGGCCCATATCGGAAGCAAGCCAGGTCGAATAGCTGGCCAACGTCCAAGCCTCCAGCACATAGGCTAGCACCGCAATCACCACGAAGACACGAATGACGGTCAGCGCATTCGGGATGAAGCTGTTCACGCGCTTTTCCAGCAGCGGCAGCTTGTCCTTTACCGATTCCGGAATAGGAATCCCGCTGGTGATCCATCGGCTGAGAACCGATACGATCAATCCGCCAACGGCCATCGCGGCGATCGTCTTCAAGGTGCCGATAGTGAGGAAGCTGAGCCCCTCCTCCGGGCTTCTCAGCCAAACGATGAAGGCTGCGAGCACGAAGCCGATGGCAACGACCCACCAGATCTGGCCGATGAAGGCGTTGATATGCGCGCCGACGCTGCGATCGCCCTCCTTCTTGGCGCGCTTCAATCGCTCACGGACTGTGCCGCGGTTCTTCAGTATCAAACTGATGCCAATGAGCACGCAGATCACGACGACGATGAACCGCGTCGCGTCGGCCGCCTGGACCGTTGTCGCGGACCTGATGACCGGTGCGACGAAAAGGAATGTGTAGCCGAGAATCGAAATGAAGCGGGACAGCCAGAAGTACCAGTAGCTCGCCTGACGGTTCGAGAATGGCGTCAGACGCAGACCCGGATAATTCGGCGAGACGAACAAGCCGAGTGAGACCTTGATCATCTCGATGACGAGGAACGCGTTGAGGAAGAGCTGCTGGTTGAAGCCCGGCTGGCCGTTTGCAAAAACCGAGGCCGCCACGACACCTGCCGCCCAGCTGAGAACGATCGATAGCGCATCGATGAAACCGGAAAGAGCGAGAAGAAGAAGCTTGTTTAGCGGGCTCGCATGTTCACTCGTCTCGGCGAGCGACCGGAAGATCGGCGCCTTCACAAGACGTCCTAGACCCAGGACGAAAAAGACCACGATCGCGACAAGGCCGACGGGAAGCACCGCCTCCAATATCGCCGGAATATCGAGGGAGCCTGCGCCTGAAAGGAGGTTGCCCGACGAACGAACGCTCGCCAAGACCTCCGAGCCGGTCTCCCCGATGCTGCCGATGAAACTCCGCACGCCTTCGGCAATTCGGGCTGGCAGCGTCCGATCGGGATCGGGTGCATCGAGTAGCGCACCGTCTTCGCCGCCTTCTTCCGGCGCTTGATAAGCGGCAGCCTTCAACGACTCCAGAAGCTTCGCGCGCGTCTCTTCGTTCTCAAGTATCGAAATGAGATCGTCGAGACTGGGTTCGCTGCCTTCTTGCGGCGACGCTGTATCCGACGCATTCGCGGCGGCCGTGGACGACTGAGCAGCAACAGGACTGACTTGAGCGAAAAAGATGGCAGCGACCATCATTAGGATGGCCGTCGTAATGCGACGCATGCGAAATCCTGTTCCTACTGATATCTTCATGTTCCGCCGTTCGCCGCTCCCGCTGAACCCTGCGACGAGGCTGGGGCATTGGCGGTTCGGTTCGTTGGCCGACCCGTGCCGGGATAGCGCAGATCTTGACGATGGTTTGGCTGCGAACAAAAAAGGCCGGCGCGAGGCCGGCCTATGACTCAACTCTATGTGAGCGGAAAATCAAGAAGCGACGCTCAGAGCCTCGTCTTCCTCTTCTTCTGCAAGCAGCTCTTCTTTCGTCACCACCTTGTCAGTGACGTCTGCCTCCGCGAGCAGTTTGTCTATGACCTTGTCCTCGTAGATCGGCGCGCGCAAACTCGCGAGCGCGTCCGGGTTCTTCTTGTAAAATTCGTAGACCTGTTGTTCCTGCCCAGGATAGCGGCGCAACTGGTCGAACATCGCCCGTTGCAGTTCCTCTTCGCTGACTTGAATGCCGGCCTTTTCGCCGATTTCCGAGAGAACGAGACCGAGTCGAACACGACGCTCGGCGAGCTTGCGATACTCTTCTTTGGCCTTCTCCTCGGTCGTGTCCTCGTCTTCGAAGGTTTTCCCTGAACGGGAAAGCTCGGCCTGCACCTGGTTCCAGATATTGTTGAACTCAGCCTCGACGAGTTTCTCTGGCAGTTCGAAGGAATAGGTCTCGTCGAGCGCGTCGAGGATCTGGCGCTTGACCTTCTGGCGGGTCGCCTGACCGTACTGGCTTTCGATCTGCTCGCGCACCACGGTGCGAAGACGCTCCTCGGATTCGAGACCGAGCTTCTTGGCGAGTTCGTCGTTGATCTCGATGTCGGCCGGCGAAGCTACGGACTTGATCGTGGTGTCGAACGTCGCTTCCTTGCCGGCGAGGTCGGGAGCGCCGTAATCCTCGGGAAATGTCACGACGACCTGCTTCTCGTCGCCAGCGGAAACGCCGACCAGTTGCTCTTCGAAGCCGGGAATGAACTGGTTCGAGCCGATCACGAGGTTAGAGTCGGTCGCCGAACCGCCCTGGAATGCCTCGCCGTCGATTTTGCCCACGAAGTCGAGAGTTACGCGGTCGCCGTCCTCGGCCGCGCCGTCTTTCGGCGTGTATTCGCGAGCGTTCTCAGCGACACGCTTGACCTGTTCCTCGACTTCTTCGTCCGGCACCTCGACGATCGGACGCTCGATCTTCATTCCGTCGGTGCTGGCGAGTTCGAAGTTCGGCAGCTTCTCGTAGGAAAGGGTGAATTTGAAATCGGACTTACCGGCCAGAACCTTTTCGGCTTCACCCTGGTCCTCGGTCATGTCGATTTCGGGCTGCATCGCTGAGCGTTCGTTGCGCTCGGCGATAATGCTGCTCGGCGTTTCCTTCAGGATCTCGTTGACGATCTCGGCCATAAAGGACTTGCCGTACATCTTGCGCAAGTGAGACACCGGCACCTTGCCGGGCCGGAAGCCCTTCAGTTGCACCTTGCCTTTCGCCTCGTGCAACCGGGTCTGAAGCCGTGCCTCCAGGTCCGAAGCGGGTACGACGACCTCGATCTCCCGCTTGAGGCCCTCGGCTTTCGTTTCCGTCACCTGCATTCTTTGTACCTTCTTTTGTCCTGACGGCCCCGAGCCATCGTAGCAGCCGTCGATCGCGCTCTTTTCCTGAACTGGTGCGGGTGGAGGGACTTGAACCCCCATGCCTCTCGGCGCTTGGACCTAAACCAAGTGCGTCTGCCAGTTCCGCCACACCCGCGAATGGGCACGCCGGGCTCGGTGAAACCAGCGTGAATCGAGCGCCTCTATATCACCGGCATATAGGCGACGAAAGGGCCGAAACCGACCCTTTTAGCGGCGGAACGTCTTCTCGTCCGATTTGAACGTCGCCTTCTCGCAACTCCACCGGACCGGCGGCAACGCACCTAATCCCTGTGGCAGCGCATATCGGCCATGTTGCCGCGCAGCAACAAGGAAGCCGGAGATTTTCGTTTCATTGCAGTAAGGCCGGATTCCGAACCGGGGGTTGATTGCATCCTCGCGTTTCATCGGATGCGGAAGCGTTTGTTGTTGCGCTGCACAAAACGCATGGCTCCTATGCGGTATAGCGTCTAGCGGAGCACCCACGGCCTGATTAGCTTTGAGTTCAGCGGACGGCGGAAAGCAAAAATGCAACGCCGACCTATAAGACGAAGCCAGGCATCTGGTCAGGACAGGACAAGATAAGATGGATATCGTAAGATCGTATAAGAATTGGCGCCGTTACCGTGACACCGTCAAGGAACTGGACCGTCTTTCGCAGCGCGAACTGAACGATCTCGGCATTTCGCGTTACGACATTCCGTCCATTGCGCGGCGCACAGTCGGCTAAGGATAAACACGGGTTTTGCGGCAACCCTTCTCCTCCCATCGGGTTCCGCGAATGACGGGTTCACCACTCCTCCTCCCGCGGTGAACCTATGCAAGACGTCCGCCGGGTCCTCCCCCCGGCGGACGCCAAAGCAAAAGATTTCTGAGGGTTTCGCTTCGGGCTCACCTCCTCCCGGGCTTCGAAGCGGATCAAGGGGCCTACACTCCTCCTCCCAACGTAGGCTCCGTTCATACGACACCCGCCGGTCCTCCCCCGGCGGGTGTTGTTCTTTGTGCAGAGCAAGACGTCTCTGTACCGATCAATTTGCGCACTGCACCCAGCTCTTTCGTCGACTGGCCTGTCGTAGCGGGCACTGTTACACCCCGCCCATCTTGAGGCGGAGTAGCGAACGATGAGAAAGCTGGCACGGGGAGAAGAGGCAGAACCGCTGCCGCCCTGGCTTCAGGTCATCGGTCTTGCAGCCGCTGCGGCCGTCGGTCTCGGCCTTGCTCGCTTCGCCTATGCGCTGATCCTTCCCGACATGCGTGCCGATCTCGGCTGGTCCTATTCGACGGCCGGATGGCTGAACACGACGAACGCCCTCGGATATCTAGCCGGAGCGCTCCTGGCCGCGCGGGTAAACCGCAAAGTGGGCGCCTTCAGCGCCATGCAGATCGGGGTCTGGTTATGCGTCGGATCGTTGGCGTTCTGCATCGTGCTGCGCGATCCGATTACGCTGAACCTTGCGCGTATTCTTGCGGGCATCGGCGCCGGCTTCGCCTTCGTCGGCGGTGGGTTTCTGGCCGCGCGTATCGCATCCCAAAACGAAGGCAACGCCATTCTCCTCGGGCTTTTCTATGCAGGGCCTGGCTTCGGTATCGCGCTCTCGGGCGTTACGGTGCCGTTCGTCTTCCATGCCGGCGGAGCGGGAAGCTGGCCGCTCGCCTGGGCTCTACTCGCCGTCCTCTCGGCCATCCTTGGCGTGATCCTACTGCTCGGACAGCCGCACTGTATGGGCACAGCTCCATCCGGAACAGGAACGAAAGCGCGCATTGGAAAAATGTCGCCAATACTCATCGGCTATGGATTCTTCGGCGCTGGCTATATCGGCTATCTGACTTTCGTCATCGCCTGGGTGCGCGAAAATGGCGCCAGCCTGCCTCTGCAGTCCGGCTTGTGGACCGTGGTCGGGCTCGGCGCCATGGTATCGCCCTGGCTTTGGGGTGGTTTCATGAAACGCAACGGAAACGGTACGGCCTTCGCAATCCTCAGCCTGTTGCTCGCGGCGGCAACCTCCCTCGTCGCGCTATCGCAATCTCCGATCGTCCTCTTCGTCTCGGCCACCATGGTGGGCGCGACTTTTCTAGCGGTTGTCGCCTCGACGACTGCCTTTGTGCGTCGAAATTTCGCGGCGGAGCACTGGTCGGCCGGAATCTCGGCGATGACAATCGCCTTCGGCATCGGCCAGATCCTTGGCCCGGTCGGCGTCGGCTTCCTAAGCGACGTGACGGGAGGCGTATCGGCAGGCCAATGGATTTCGACCGGGCTGCTGATCGCCGGCGCGGGAATCGCTTCCTCGCAGCGCGATTTCGGTCAAACCGCGTACAGTTCCTGACCGCCATCACACCATCTTTCGATCTGCTCCTGTGATTGCTAAATTTCGCTCATGACCGATAAACCTATCCACATTGTCGGCGGCGGGCTCGCCGGTTCGGAAGCGGCTTGGCAGATCGCTTCGCGCGGCGTCCCGGTTGTACTGCACGAGATGCGGCCCGTTCGCGGCACGGACGCGCATAAGACCGACGGGCTCGCGGAGCTTGTTTGCTCGAATTCATTCCGCTCAGACGACGCCGAGACGAACGCCGTTGGTGTGATCCATGCCGAGATGCGTCTTGCTGGCTCACTTATCATGCGCTCGGCCGACGCCAATCAGGTGCCTGCGGGCGGTGCGCTCGCGGTCGATCGCGAGGGCTTCTCGGCTGCCGTCACGAGGGCGCTCGAGGAGCATCCTCTGATCACCATCGAGCGGGGCGAGATCGAAGGGCTTCCGCCGGAAGACTGGGGCGACACGATCGTCGCGACCGGCCCGCTGACGGCACCGGCCCTCGCCGAGGGCATTCGGGAAGCGACGGGTCAGAACGCCCTCGCCTTCTTCGACGCCATAGCGCCGATCGTCCATTTCGATTCGGTCGACATGAAGACCGCCTGGTTTCAGTCGCGTTACGACAAGGTCGGGCCGGGCGGCACGGGCAAGGACTACATCAACTGTCCGCTCGACAAGGAGACCTACGATCGCTTCGTCGCTGCGCTGGTCGAAGGCGACCGGACGCAGTTCAAGGATTGGGAAGGCACCCCATACTTCGACGGCTGCCTGCCGATCGAGGTGATGGCGGAGCGCGGCCCCGAGACCCTGCGGCACGGCCCGATGAAGCCGATGGGTCTCACCAACGCGCACGATCCTGAGGTGAAACCCTATGCCGTCGTCCAGCTGCGCCAGGACAACGCACTCGGTACGCTCTACAACATGGTCGGCTTCCAAACGAAGCTGAGATACGGTGAGCAGGCCGCAATCTTCCGAATGATCCCGGGGCTTCAGAACGCCGAATTCGCCCGACTCGGTGGCCTCCATCGCAACACCTATCTCGATTCCCCTCGCCTGCTCGACGCCACGCTGCGCCTGAAGAGCCTGAACCGTCTGCGGTTCGCCGGCCAGATCACGGGCTGCGAGGGCTATGTGGAATCTGCGGCCGTCGGCCTGATGGCCGGCCGGTTCGCGGCGGCCGAACGGTTGGGCGAAGAAGTCTCCGCGCCGCCGGCGACGACGGCGATGGGCGCCCTGCTCGGCCATATCACCGGTGGGCACCTCGCCCATGAGGAGGACGGTGGCAAGCGGTCCTTCCAGCCGATGAACGTCAATTTCGGGCTCTTCCCGCCGCTGGAGCCGGGTGCGATCGTCAGACCCGAGGGCATCAAGCGCTTCCGCGGCAAGGACAAGGCGATCGCCAAGAAGAAGGCTTTGTCGGCGAGAGCCCTCAACGATTTCCGGGCCTGGCTCCTCGGTGAAGCCGGGTCGATCGCCGCGGAGTGATCCGCAGCTTTCTCATCGCGCCCAGTCTTCTTCGCGGTAGAGGAGATCGGCCTCGAGAAAGCTGATCTCTCCGGTCTCGCTGGATTCGAACGCAAGAACGACCAGTGTGATGGTCCGTCCGTTTTCGCTGGCGAGGGAGATCGACGGAGCCCCGGTCGCACTAGAGGACCGCGGCACCTCAAGTGTGGGTTCGATTTCGTCAGCATCGATCACGAACGAGTCGGTCACATCACCGATCGTCAACAGGAGCGTTTTGCCTTCGAACCAGGCAATAGGAAGATCGACGTTCGCTCCAAGTCCATCCTCCGGAGCAGCATTCCTTATCGCGCGCGCTTCTCCTTCATCGCTTCGACGCGCAGTCAGGGCCGGCGCGAATCTGTCGAAGCCGGCGATGTCGATCACGCCGAAGCGTTCGAAACGTGCCGTGCGTACTGGTTGCCCTACCTCGCTCGCTTCGAGGCCGAGTGTTGCGATCACCAAGCGCGCCTGTTCGTAGGATTTCTCGCCGGAGAACTCGAAGCCTCCTTGCGTCAGGCCGGAAAGGCGATCGAGCTGATCGACCTCGGCCAAAGCGTAGATCCGCGATCGGACGACTTGCCGCGCCCCATCGCTCAAGGTGGAGGCATCTTCCGATGGCGGCTCGCTTCCCATCGTCGCGAAGATCAAGTCCGACTGACTGCGGCCCACCGTGCTCGCGACGCCCTGGGGACCGAAACTGGACAGAAGGATGAGAACGACCGGGATGCCCGCGAGCCATCGGATGTCGAGTCGATTTCGAAGTGCGATCGCCAATCCTGCGAGGATAGCCGCAGCGAAGCCTTCGAGGGCAAGATAGTAGCGCGCGATGGTGAAGCCCTCGGCCGCGATCCGTGTCCAGACTGCATAGCCAAGGAGTCCGAGAGGCAGGATCAGAAGCCAAGGCCAGATTTTCGCGAAAACCCTCAGCGCGACACCGCCAAGATCGCGGATCGGTTCCGCCGCGATCCTGAGCAATACGGTTAGCAGGGAGAAGAACGAGACGATCCAGCCGATCTCGCCATTAGGCACGATGCCCGTCACGAGGATCTTCGCCGCATAGAGGTAGAGGACCAGCGCCGCGACGAGCGCGAGCGGCGCCGAGACCCAACCTGCGAGGAGGGCGATACCCCGAACGAATTGCTCTTTCTCGCCGATCTCGATCCGCTCGTCGAAGCGCGTAGGGATGCGGCCGAGCGCAAAGAGCGGGCCGACAAGCGTGATAGCCGTGATGAAGATGTGTTCCTGGACGCTCGAACCCGCATCGATGTCGAAAAGGAACGCGATCATTTCGATGATGGCGATGACGCCGGTCACGAAGATCAAGACTGCAGCAAAAGCCAAGACGACGCCAACGAAGGCGAGGACTGTGAAGGACCAGAAGCTTAGGCCGTCACCGCGCGCAAGATAGGGCGCAAGTGGGATCGCGAGCGTGAGGCCGATGACGAGCGCCGGCGGGTAGACACCCCAGTCGAGGCCAAACCAGACCGCGAGACCGAAGACCAACGCACAGACCATCTGCACCCCGTAGCGGGCCGGAGCTGACACACCCCGCGCCTCCAGCAAAAGAGTGCCGGCAACGGCTCCGGCAGCGCCCGCGAAAAGCGCCGCTTCGAGGCGCAGGAACGAGTCGAACGCGAAGCGGGCATAGTCTGGCGTTTCGAGATTGGCTGCCACCGATGCGATGAGAATGAGAAGGATGACGACTGGAAAACGCGATAACGCCTCGCCGGTCCGCCGGAGCGAGGAGTTTATGATGCGCCGCGCCTTTCCACGCCAGCCAGCGCTTGACGACCCGGAACTTTCTGTCGATCCGCTCATGGTCCCCTTCCGAAACGCGAACTCTGCTGTCGCCGTTAATACGTCGTTGCGGTCTCGATGATAGGACGAGAAGGCGATGGCAACGTGGCAATCGGCTGGTATCAGGGTTCCGTGGGTCGGCGACACCTGAGAGAAAATTAGCTCGGCACCCTCGACCGCTGCCCTGCCCTATCCGCGCATCGTGCGCCAGTATCGCCAGCTTTTCCTGAGCGGACTGATCTCGGCAGTGCGGGACTCAATCCTGTCCGGCGCCTTTTCCGCGGCATCGAAAGTGAACTCGGCGAGCGATGCCGGGAGGACGGCGCAACGCATGGGCTTGGGGACGCTCTTCAGGAGTGAACGCCAGCGGGTATCATGGTCACGGCCATAGGCGCAGAACGCCAGAATAGCCTGCTGTCGTGCTGCCTGATTGCCCGAGAGAAATTCTTCGGTCGTGCAGCCCGCAGCCGTCAGAAGGTCGACGGGAACCAGAACCTGGCCCCTCGAACGCGTCTTCGGCAGTGAGCGCAGGACAGAAGCGACGCTTGAGCTCACGCCCGCATGCCCCGCCACGTCCCCGATCCGTTCCGCGCCGCGCTTCGAGAAAACCATGGCGGCGAGCATGATCAACGTCGACCGCGTCTCGCCGGCATAGGCCTCGAAATCCCCGGTCGTCGGAAACGGATCGTCGTAGAGATCGAAGATCCGCGCTTCGAGATATCGCTCGAAGGCTGAGCGTGGCAGATCGTAGCGATCGATCACCTCGAGAAGCTCGTCGGCGATCGGATGACCCGATCCGCTCTTCGCGCCCGAAGAAATCAAATCGCGCCACCATTGGAGCCGTATCTCTCCTGGAAGCGGCTGGCTTACCATATCGCGGACGCGGGACGTCTCGATGTCGAACGCATAGAGAGCCGATAGCGCGCCCCGCTTCTCCGGCGGTGCGAAGAGAAGTGAAAGGGTACGGTCGCGGTCCTGATCTTCCACCAGCGCGAAGCTGGTGCGCGCTTCGATCACGCCGGTTCGTTGCTCTTGAGCCAACGGTGCCGCCTACTCGACTGCGACCAAGGCGGCTGCGACCGGCCGGTTCTCGGCCAGCATGACGTTGTAGGTCCTGACGGCCGCACCCGTCGACATCGGATCGCAGGACAGACCCAATCTTCGGAAACGTTCCTTGAGAGCGGGCGGCAGGAACTGGATCTTCGGCCCCGTCCCGAAGAGCAGAAACTTGTAGCTTTCCGCTTCCCTGAAGATGAAATCCAGCCGCTCCCCGGAAAACGGCTGCTCGGCTGAACCGCTCCAGCCGTAGATGCCCGACGGCAGGCAGAGGATCGAACCGCGATGGGACATGTCCGCAAAGCGGAAGCCGCCATTGCCGTAGGCTTCGATCGGCGCTCGGCCCGGGAAGTGGGCTTCCCGGATTTCGATTCCCTTCGCCAAGCTTCAGGCCCTGTTCGCGCCCGAGGCTTCGATGCTGGCAGCATCGCTTTTATCTGCTTCGAACTCCGACGGACGGAGGTTGAAGAAGTAGAGCATGGGCGCCGCAACGAAGATCGAAGAGAAGGTTCCGATCAGGACGCCGAACATCATCGGTGCAACGAAGTTCTGAATAACCTCGCCTCCGAAGACGTAGAGAGCGGACAATGCAAGCAGCGTGGTGAGGGACGTGGTCAGAGTTCGCGACAGCATCTCGTTGTCGGAAAGGTCCAGAAGATCGCCGAGCTTCTTCGTCTTGAATCGCCTCAGGTTCTCTCGCACGCGGTCATAGATGACGACGGTATCGTTAAGCGAGTAGCCGACGATGGTGAGGATTGCAGCCACGGTCGCCAGATTGAACTCGATCTGGGTGAGCACCATGAAGCCAAGCGTCAGGAAGACGTCGTTGATTGTCGCTACGATGGCCCCAATGGCAAACTGCCATTCGAATCGGATCCAGATATAGACGAGAATGCCGAGCAGCGATGCGAGAACGCCGAAAATTGCCGCCCACGCAAGTTCGCCTGAGACCGTAGGCCCAACGACTTCCGTACGTCGGATGTCGTACGCCTCTTCCAGCGATGCCTGCGCAGTCTGAATCGTTTCCTGCTGAGCGCCATCCGGCGCATCGGGCGCATTGCCGATCCGGATGAGCGCTTCCGAATTCGTCCCGAAGGACTGCACCTGGACATCCGGGATACCGGCTTCGTCTAGAGTCGTGCGGATGCCGCCAACATCGGCTGGGCCCTCTTTGGCACGAACCTCGATGACGGAGCCACCAGTAAAATCGATGCCGAAGTTGAGACCAATCAGCGGCAACACCACCATGGAGGCCACAACAAGCGCGAGCGACAAGTAGAAAGCCTTCAGACGGAACAGCATGAACCTGATGAAGGTCGATTCCGGCACCAACCGGATGAAGCCCTGCGGAAGCTCCTTCGGCCGCCGGGTCTTCACCCAGTAGGCAACGAGCCATCGGGTAAGCGTATAGGCAGTAAAGACAGTCGTCAGGATACCGATTGCGAGGGTTACAGCAAAGCCACGCACCGGGCCGCTTCCAAGCCAGAACAGGATGCCCGCGGCAATCAGCGTCGTTATATTGGCGTCGAGGATGGTCGCCAGCGCCTTTTGAAAGCCGACATCGATCGACTGGACGATCGAACGCCCGTGCTTTCGCCGTTCTTCCCGAATGCGCTCGTAGATGAGCACGTTCGAGTCGACAGCCATCCCGATCGTCAACACGATGCCGGCGATGCCAGGTAAGGTGAGCGTCGCGCCGATGGCTGTCAGGATCGCGAACAGCAGCACCACGTTGATGGCAAGCGCCAAATTCGCGATAACGCCGAGGAAGCCGTAGGCGGCTATCATGAAGACAATGACGAGAATTGCACCGATCACGCCAGCGATCTCGCCGGCAGCGATCGAGTCGGCTCCAAGACCCGGGCCGACTGTCCGTTCTTCCAGTATGTCGAGATTGGCGGGCAGCGCACCAGCACGCAACAGCACGGCGAGATCGTTCGCGGATTGAACGTCGAAATTGCCGCTGATCTGCGCCTGACCGCCGAGAATAGGCTCGCGGATATTCGGCGCCGACAGCACCTGGTTGTCGAGGACCATTGCGAACGGGCTACCGACATTGGCCTGGGTCACCCGGGCGAACTGGGTGCCGCCACGGTTGTCGAAGCGGATATTGACCACAGGCTCGTTGGTCTGCTGGTCGAAACCCGGCTGCGCGTCGACGAGATTTTCACCGGAAACCATCACCTGGCGCTGCACGAGAAGCGGCTCTGGCGGCTGATCGGTCGTGTAAAGTAGCTCCGAGCCCGCGGGCGGGCGGGCATCGCCATTCGCTACGGCCTCTGGCGAGGCCGTGAGATCGACCATCCGAAAATTGAGCTGCGCGGTTTGATTGAGCAGGTTCTTAAGGCGGTCGGGATCGCCGAGCCCGGGCACTTGAACGATGATGCGGTTCGTGCCTTGGCGCTGGATGACCGGCTCGGTGGTGCCAAGTTCGTCGACGCGGCGGCGCACGACTTCGATCGACTGCTCGACGGCGCTCGAGGTGCGGTAGTCGACCCCCTCGGGCGTCAGCGAGACTTCTATAACGCCCGACTGCGGTGTGCTGATCTCAGCTTCGCTCAGCGTGCCGCCGCTCAGCAGTCCCGAAGAGACCGGCTCAGCCAGTTCCGATAGCGCTTCTTGCGCGGCCTCTGTCTGATCGGGATCACGCAGGCGGATCGTAATGGAGCGATCGTTCTCGGCAATCGCTGAATAGCCTACTCGCGCCTGTCTGAGAGAAGAGCGCGCTGAGTCGCCAAGCGACTGAACGCGTTTGGCTATCAGGTCTTCCTCATCGACCTGGAGCAAAATATACGATCCGCCCTGAAGATCGAGACCAAGCGTCACTTGATCATTCGGAAGAAAATCGGGGAACCCGTCCAGGACCGAACGCGGGAAGACATTGGGCAGAGCGTAGAGGATGCCTACGGCGACCACGAGCCAAATAAGGATCGACTTCCAGCGCGAGAAATACAGCATTCGATGGTCCGGTCGAGTGTTGAACGGCACGGCTCAAACCGCCGGCCATTACGAGAGCGTTCGTGCCATTCTAGTGGAGCAAAAGCGACGCACCGATGGGGCTAACCGCTTGAACTCTGGCAAGACTTACTTCTGGTTGGCCGCCGTCGGCTCGCCTTTTACCCGAACGTCACTGATCATAGCGCGAACCATGCGAACCCGAGTCTGCTCAGAAATTTGCACTTCCAGTTCGCCGTTGTCGAGAACCTTCGTAACCTTGCCGAGAATGCCGCCACCCGTCACCACTTGATCACCGCGGCGAATGTTCTCAAGCATCTGATTGCGCTTCTTCATCTGCTGGCGCTGAGGCCGAATGATGAGAAAGTACATAATCGCGAAGACCGCGACGAAGGGGAGAATGCTGAGCAGCAGTTCGCTTCCCCCGCCCGCCGGAGCACCTGTTTGGGCGAAGGCTTGCGTGACGAACATAGAGTTGACCTTTCATACGAAAAAGCGCGGGCGTTGCCGCCGCGCCTTGAAATAATTGCGCCGAATATACGATTGGACCTGTCGAATGCAACATAAGCCGGGGAGAGAAGCGCGCCCCGCTATTACGAAAGACCAAGTATGCCGGAGACCGAAATCGCCGATCTGAAGACAACCCTCAACCGGATCGCTGGCGCGCTGGAACGTATTGCGCCGGAAGGCCCACAAGAGGTCGATCTCGATCTTGCGGACTGTTTTGTATTCGATCCACCACTCACGCTTCGGCCGGTGCATGTCGTAAACCGCGTGGCGATCGACCTCTTGCATGGCATCGACCATTCCAAGGCCATGCTGCTCGATAACACGGCGCGGTTCGCCAAGGGTCTTCCCGCCAACAATGCCCTGTTGTGGGGCGCGCGAGGCATGGGCAAGTCTTCGCTGGTTAAGGCGGCCCATGCGAGCGTTAACGAAGGGCTATCGGGCGATCAGGCACCGCTGAAACTCGTGGAAATCGCGCGCGAGGACATCGACCATTTGCCGGACCTGATGACGCTTTTGAAGGAACAGCCGTTTCAGGTCCTTCTCTTCTGCGACGACCTTTCCTTCGATATCGGCGACTCGAGCTACAAATCGCTGAAGGCAGTGCTGGAGGGCGGCGTCGAGGGGCGTCCGAAGAATGTCCTTTTCTACGCGACCTCCAACCGCCGGCATCTCTTGCCGCGGGACATGATCGAGAACGAGCGCTCGACCGCGATCAATCCCGCCGAAGCGGTGGAAGAGAAAGTTTCGCTTTCGGACCGCTTCGGTCTGTGGATCGGCTTCCACAACTGCAGCCAGGAAGATTATCTCGCAATGGTCAAAGGCTATGCCGAGCAGTACAGCCTGATGATCGACCCTGAAGATTTGCGCCGTGAGGCCCTGGAATGGCAGGTGACGCGCGGTAGCCGATCGGGGCGCGTCGCCTTTCAGTTCATTCAGCATCTCGCTGGCCGGCTCGGCCAGGGCCTCGATTGAGGGCGAAGCCTATTGGAGATAGCCGGACGGATCGATTGGCGCGGAGTCCTTGCGGACCTCGAAGTGAAGCTGCGGCACGGTGGCGTCACCGCTCATGCCCGAACTCGCGATCTGCTGCCCGCGCTTGACCGTGTCCCCACGCTTCACATTCAGCGAGTCGGCATTGCCGTAGACCGTGACAAGCCCGTCATCGTGCTTGACGAGAACGGTGTTGCCGAACTCTTTAAGACCGTCGCCGGCGTAGATGACGACGCCGTTCTCGGCGGCCTTGACCGGCGTTCCACGTGGGACCGAAATGTTGAGCCCGTCATTGCGCTTGGATCCAACCTTCTCACCGAAGCGCTGCATGACGCGGCCCTGCACCGGCCAGCGATAGCGACCAATTCCGCTCGACTCGGGCGCGGCCTCCTCGCTCGCTGCCGCTTGATCGGCGACCGAAGAAGTCGGCTGTGCCGTCGCAATACGGCTTTGCTCGGGGGCTTCCGCGGGCTGCGCAGCTTCCTGCCTGGGCGCCTCCGGCGCGGAAGTCGCTTGTGGCGTGGACTGGTTCTCCGCTGGCTTCTCGTAAGGCTTCGGCGCGGCCTGGACAGCCGCGACCTGGGCAGGCTGATTGGCAACACTCGGGCGCACAGTGGGCACCACGAGACGCTGGCCGATCCGCACCGTGTCCCCTGTGATGTTATTGGCGCTGCGAATAGCTTCAGCAGAAATGCCCGAGCGCCGCGCGATGGCGGAGAGCGTATCGCCGCTTTGGACTGTCACCGTCTGACCTGCCCCACCGGACACATTTGAATTTGCGGTCGCCGGGCGCGGACTCGGGCTGCCGATACGCTGAGCCTGCTCGTTGAGGGTTGTCGGCGGAGCTCCTCGCGTTGCACCAATACCAGTCTGCGATTGAGTGGCGGCCATCTGCGTGTTCGCCGAGCTTGTGCTTGAAGACGAAGCTCCGCTCTGGTCGAAGGGGTAGCCCGACTGCGGCGGAGGCGGCATTTGGCCCCGCTGAACACCATCGGCAGCATACTGTTGTTGGGTCGGCATCCGCTGTGAAGCGCCGCTAAAACCTCCGCTCCCGGCTGTTGACGCGGCCTGATCCGGCGAGATCGAGCCTGTCATGGTATTGTCTACGTTCTGATAATATCCTCCCGCCTGATTGGCCGCCATCTGGGTGTTGGCATTCTGCGGAACGGCGCCGGTGTAGAAGCCGTCGTCCAAGCGAACGGCGTCCGCAGAACACCCTGCGCTGTAAGCCGTTGCGAGGAGGAGCGCGATCGTCAGCGCGCGGCGGGAATGGGGTGTGACGGATACTCGGTAACGCATCGCTGTCCCTTAAACGACAGAAGATTTGTCACCATTAGAACGCGTTAATCTTACTTTGCTGTTAAGGCCGTGCTGCAATTAAAGGACTTTGGCAACATTCGATCCAATCGGCTGATAGTGAACCGTCGAGAGGTCCTCCCGCTCGAAACGTGAGCCCACCTTCTTGAGCCGAACGAGGGTTTGCGCGTCGCCACCCGCACCGATGGCGCAGATCAAGCAGGACTGCTGATTCATCTGATCGAGAAAAATGCGCGGGGCTGATGGATATGCCGAATGGACGATGATCCGGTCATAGGGAGCGCCCTCGCCATAACCTTCCAATCCATCAGCGTGGACCAGCGTGATATTGGTGATTTTGCATCGCTGAAGCGCCGCCTCCGCGCCTGCTACGAGACGTCTGAACCTTTCGAGCGAGGTGACGTGGAGAGCCAGTTTGGCAATAAGCGCAGTGACGAAGCCGCTGCCGGTGCCGATCTCCAGGACACGATGCTCCGGCGAAAGATCCAGTGCGTCGACCAGCCGAATCGCGGTTGCAGCATCCGGCATCGTTTCCCCGCAATTGATGGGAACGGGGCCCGGCGCATAGGGCCGAGCACCGGAGACAGGAAGAAAGGCCTCGCGCGATATTTCAGCGGCAGCTGTCAGCACCGCCTGCGTGATCGTCGGATTGCTGGCCGCCAAGTCGGCAAGAAATTGTTCTCGGCCTCCAGCTTCCGCACTCATCGTCCGAAATGATCTCCGAGGCGATCAAGCATGTGATCGGCGGTCAAATCGAGATGCAACGGCGTCACGGAAATGAAGCCATCCCTTAGCGCGCCGAGATCGGAATGCTCTACGTCCGGTCCGGTCTGTCGACCGAACTTGAGCCAGAAGTACGGATAGCCGCGGCCGTCTTGTCGCTCTTCGATGCCGAGTGCGTATTCCAGCTTTCCCTGACGCGTCACACGAACCCCTTCGACCGCCTCCGGCTCGCGCACGGGGAAATTGACGTTGAAGAGATGCCCGCCCGGCAGATCGCAGGTCATCAGCTTGCTGATGACCTCGGGTCCGTGCCGCTCGGCCGTCGCCCACGGCTCGGTCATACGTTTTTTACGGTCGAAGGCTTGGCTGAGCGCGATGGAGCGCACGCCCAACATCGCGCCTTCCATGGCCCCTGCAACAGTACCGGAATAGGTGACATCGTCTGCGACGTTCTGGCCGACGTTGATGCCGGACAGAACGATATCGGGAGGCGTATCCATCAATCTGCGCGTCGCCATGATAACGCAATCCGTCGGGGTGCCAGTCAAGGCGAAGCGCTTCTCACCAAGCTTTCTCAGGCGAAGCGGGTGAGACAGGGTCAGCGAGTGCGCGAGACCGCTCTGATCGGTTTCCGGTGCTACCGTCCAGACATCCTCCGATATTGCGGCCGCAATCCGCTCCAGCGCTGCAAGTCCGTCCGAGTTGATGCCGTCGTCGTTGGTGATGAGAATACGGGTCAAGCCGATCCCCCGATCCGTTCGACGCCGCCAATGTATGGCTTCAGGACATCTGGCACGAGGATGGAGCCATCTTCCTGCTGATAATTCTCCATGACGGCGATCAACGCGCGACCCACCGCAACGCCGGATCCGTTCAGTGTATGGACGAAGCGCTGCTGTTTCTCGCCCTCCGCCTTGTAACGCGCATTCATGCGCCGAGCCTGGAAATCGCCACAGACCGAGCAAGAGGAGATTTCGCGGTAAGTATCCTGTCCGGGCAGCCAGACCTCGATGTCATACGTCTTGCGCGCGGCAAAGCCCATATCGCCGGTGCAAAGCGTGACGACCCGATATGGCAGGCCGAGGCGCTTCAGCACCTCTTCGGCGCAGGCCGTCATGCGTTCCAGTTCGGCGAGCGAACTCTGCTCGTCGGTGATTGAGACGAGTTCCACTTTATTGAACTGGTGCTGGCGCAACATGCCGCGGGTGTCGCGCCCCGCCGAACCTGCTTCGGAGCGAAAGCACGGCGTTAGCGCAGTCATTCGGCGCGGCAACGCTTCGGCGCTGAGCGTCTCCTCGCGCACGAGATTCGTGAGCGGAACCTCGGCCGTCGGGATCAGCCAGAACTGCTCCTCGGTCGGCGCATCTTCAAAGGCGTTCGCCACAAGCTCGCGGACTTCTATCTCGCCGGACTTCAGGCGTTCGATATCCTCGGGTCGCGTGTATTGCGCAAGCACGTCATCGGTCTGCTGGGCGCGGCCGGTCATGGATGCACCGATGAAAAGGTCCTCGCCGAATTTCGGCAGTTGCGAGGTGCCGTACATGGCGTCGTTGCGCACGAGAACCGGCGGCTGCACCTCCTCATATCCGTGTTCGCCGGTGTGAAGGTCCAGCATGAACTGCCCAAGCGCCCGTTCGAGCCGCGCGAGTTCGCCACGCAGCACATTGAAACGCGAGCCGGAGATTTTACCCGCAAGCTCGAAATCCATGAGACCAAGCGCCTCGCCGAGCTCGTAATGCTCCTTTGGCTTGAACGCGAAGGATGGCTTCTCGCCCACCTTTCGGAGCTCAGCATTATCGCCCTCGTCCGCCCCGACAGGCACATCCTCAAGCGGCACGTTTGGTAGACGCGAGAGACCGTCGCGCAGAGCAGCATCGATCCGACGTTCCTCGGCTTCGCCGGCCTGCAGCTGGCTTTTGATCTTAGCAACCTCGCCGATCAGCTCTTCAGCCTTGGCGTCATCGCCAGATCCCTTGGCCTTGCCGATAGCCTTCGAGGCTTCGTTGCGGCGGGCCTGCAAATCCTGGAGAATCTTGAGATGGTCACGGCGCTTCTCGTCGAGCTTTATCAGATCGATTGCGGCCGGGCCGGCTCCGCGCGCCTTGAGCGCCTCATCCAACTTGTTGGGATTATCGCGTATCCATCTGATATCGATCATATTCTCTCGTTCCGCTCGATCGCTGACGAGGACCGATCGCTCAAGACAAACTGCTCTTCATTTTTCATATTCAGGCGCAGAGAAAGGAAGTGTCTAGGCTCCGGCCTCGCCGATTTCCCGTGCCCGCTTCCTCTCGATGTATCGCGCCGCGAGAATGGAAAACTCGTAGAGAAGGATCGTCGGCACGGCAAGACCGATCTGGGACAACGGATCGGGCGGCGTGATCACCGCCGCGACGATGAAAGCGATGACGATCGCGTATTTGCGCTTGCCTGCAAGGCCTTCCGCCGTGGTCATTCCGGCTCGCACCAAAAGCGTCGCGACGACCGGTAGTTGGAAGACCAGCCCGAACGCAAAGATCAGCGTCATGATTAGAGAAAGGTATTCCGAAACGCTCGGCAGAAGCTCGATGATCGCCTGACCATCTCCGCCCGTCTGCTGCATGGAGAGGAAGAACCACATCACCATGGGCGTGAAGAAGAAGTAGACGAGCGAGGCGCCGATGAGAAAGAGAACCGGCGTCGCGACGAGAAAAGGAAGAAAGGCCCCACGTTCGTTCTTGTAGAGACCGGGTGCGACGAATTTGTAGATCTGTGCCGCAATCAGCGGGAAGGCGAGGAAGAAGCCTCCGAAGGCCGCAATCTTTACCTGGGTGAAAAAGAACTCCTGCGGTGCGGTATAGATGAAACGTGCCTGCTCGGTCGGAATGCCCGACCAATCGAACGCCGTCTGGTACGGGACAACCAGGAGATTGAATAGCTCTTTGGCAAAAAAGAAGCAGAGGATGAACGCGAGAAAGAAGCCGATGATCGAGCGCATCAGCCGCTGCCGCAGTTCTATCAGATGGTCGATGAGAGGTGCGGAGGAGGCCTCGATATCGTCGTCGCGAGCGCTCACGATGTCCGCTCCATCGAATTGCCTTCGGTCGAATCTTTGCTTTCAGCAACCGCTCCCGAAGGCTGTTTGCTTTCAGCCGATTCGCCCTTTGCCGGCGAGGTCGCCGCGCTCTTCGCCGGGGAATCTGCGTTCGGCTTGCGGTCGGCGGTCTCGACATGATCGTCCGCCATCTTGGTTGCCGATTTAACGGACGAGCGGATATCGTCGCCGATCTCCTTCATCGGCTTCATCGCGTCGCGCACATGCTTGCGCGGGTTGAGGCCGCGCACGTCGTCGACGGTTTTCTTGACCTCGTCGAGTTCGGCTTCCTTAAGGGCTTCGTCGAACTGCTTGCGGAAGTCGCCGGCCATGGAGCGCATCTGCTTCATGGCGCGGCCGAAGGTGCGCAACATGCCCGGCAGATCCTTGGGACCGACGACGACGATCAGAACGACCGCCACGACCATCATCTCGGTCCAGCCGATATCGGGAAACATGCTCAGTCCTCGACGCGGCCGGAGCGGCGGAAGGCTCCCGCCGCCTTACGCGTCCTCAAAACGGAATGGATCAGACGGTCGTCTTGTCGGTCTTCGTCTCGCGCTGGACAGTCTGACCCGAATGATCATCGAGTCCGCGACGCTCCTGAGCCTGCGTAGACTCCTCGTCGTCCTTCATGCCCTTCTTAAAGCTTTTGATTCCCTTTGCGACATCGCCCATCAGCTCGGGGATTTTGCCGCGCCCGAAGAGCAGAAGCACGACCGCAAGAACGATCAGCCAGTGCCAGATGCTGAAGCTACCCATGGAAACTCTCCGTACCCCCGAGCGACTTCGCCCGGCTACCTAAACCTTGCTAGACTTAACTAACGATCGCTGACGTCTTTTTCAAACACGAACACGTCCCGCGCGTCGACCGAAACGACGACATCTCGACCGCTTTCGGAGACGATCCCCGCCCGCATGCGGGACCGCAGCGGTTCGTCGATGCCTTCGACAGCGACAGTGAACAAATCGACCCCACCGAGGAAGCGCCGGGAAACGATCCGCCCGCAGACGCCAGAATTGCTCTCCCCGAGCCGCAGTCCATTGAGACGGAGGGCGACCGTCAACTTGGTCCCGTCAGTTCGATCGGTGTGCGCCACCGGACCAAGTCCCGTCACGACACGCCCTCCAAGGGCCTCGGCTTCAAGTACATTGAGCTCCGAGAAGAAGCCTGCCGCGAAGAGATCTGCGGGGCGACGATAGATTTCCGCACCCGACCCCGTCTGGACGAGCTTGCCATCACGAAGGAGCGCAATCTTGTCGCCCATCCGCATTGCCTCCTCAGCGTCGTGCGTGACGACGATTGCGGTCGCATGCGTTTCACGGAGAATCTGCAGCGTGTCGGTGCGGATGACGTCCTTCAACCGGCTGTCGAGGCCGGAGAAGGGTTCGTCCATCAGGAGGACCGAAGGGCGTGGAGCAAGGGCGCGAGCCAAAGCTACCCGCTGCTGCTCACCGCCTGAGAGCATATGGGGATACTGATCTGCCCGGTGCGCAAGACCGACCCGCTCGAGCGCCGACCCTGCCGCGCGCTTCGCGGCGGTCGAAGACAGTCCCGAAAGGCCGAAAGCGACATTCTTCAGGAGCGTCATGTGGGGGAAGAGCGCGTAATCTTGGAACATCAGACCCACGCCGCGACGCTCGGGCGGCACGAACTGATCCGGTCCAGCCATTTCACGTCCGTTCACCAGAAGCCGGCCCTCGCTCTGGCGTTCGATACCTGCGGCGATCCGAAGAAGCGTCGTCTTGCCCGACCCCGAAGGACCGAGCAGGCAGAGGATCTTTCCAGCTTCCGCCAACAGATCGATGCCGCCCAGTACCTCTTTCGAGCCAAGTCGATGTCGGATGGCCTCGAAGGTAAGGTTGGCTGCAAAGCTGACGCCAGCGCTGGTACGTACCGAAGGCGAGAGCGGCGCTGCTGTCTTGGTGCGAGAAAGCAAGATTTCGGCACGTCCCGAATCGACTAAGGGCCCGGCGGTCCCGCCGAGCTCCACCCAATGCCTTGTTCGGTAATGATTCCTCGACGCTTGCGCAAGCGGTCTTGGCGTCGCGTGCGCCGAGGAGATTAAACGAGAACGGAAAGTAGTCGGTCGTATTCCTCGCCCATGGCGTCCAACTGTTCGCTATCCGCAGGCTGCGTCAGATAGCTCTCCGCGTGGATGGCGCGGCGGCGGGATTCGCCATCCAATACCGGAACGCCGCGAACCAGCGGTCGCATCTCCTGCATGTCGCCGTTGCAGTGGAGAACGATGTCGCAACCGGCGCTGATCGAAGCGCGCGCTCTCTCGTCGTAAGGACCCTTCAGCGCCTTCATTGAGATATCGTCTGTCATCAAGAGGCCCTCGAAGCCGATCTCGCCGCGAATAACGTCTTCGATGATCACCGGGGATAGCGTCGCGGGGCGCTGCGAATCGATATCGCTGAAGAGAATGTGTGCGCTCATGGCACACGGCATGTCCGACAGCTCGGCGAAGGGCAGAAAATCGCGCGCTGCCAACTCGTAGTGCTTCGCGTCTACAATCGGCAGTTCCTTGTGAGAATCGGCCCTGCCCCGGCCGTGGCCCGGCATGTGCTTCAGAACCGGCAACACACCGCCAGCCATGCACCCTTCAGCCATCGCCCGCCCGAGAACGGCGACCTCATGCGGATCATTGCTCAAAGCACGGTCGCCGATGATGTCGTGGGCACCTTCCACCGGAACATCTATGCAAGGCACGCAGTCGGCGTTGATTCCATAGCGCATGAGATCAGCGGCCAGCAGTCGGCCATGTAGGTAGGCAAGCCGCCGACCCGATTCGCCATCCTCACGGTAGAGATCGCCAATTACGCGTGGCGCCGGTCGGTTGGGCGCAAGAGGCGGCATCAGGCGACGGATCCGGCCGCCTTCCTGATCGATGAAAATCGGCGTTGTCTCACGCCCGCCGAGCTCCTTGAGCATTTCGACGAGTTCCGTCAGTTGTGAGGGACCGTCGATGTTGCGCGCGAACAGAATGAAGCCCCAAGGCCGTTCGCCTGCGAAGAACTGGCGTTCCTCGCGACTCGGTTCGAGGCCGAGCGGCGCGGCGATCCAGGATTTTGCGTCGCTCATGGATAAGTCCATACTCGTGTCGCCGCGCGATCCGGGCGAATCATCGAACGTCTTCTTAGAACCTGAAGCTAGCTTGTGGCCGACGAAGCCAAGCCCGCCGACGCCCGTTGCGATCAGCGCGCTACGTAGCAGCTTCCGCCGGCTGATTTCATCTGTTCGCACAGGTTGATCGCTTCCTGCCTGGACGACGCGGCGAGACGGACACGGTGATAGGTTCCCTTGCCGGGTATTTCGGCCGCCTGAATCATCACCTTGCGATCCGAGACGATGCTCGAATATTTCGAAGCAACGGTTTGAGCGGAAGCCTGGGCCGCTTCGGCATTCGGCTGTGACGACATCTGTACATACCAGATATCCGGTCCCGGCGCTGACGCACTCGAAGAAGCGGAATCGCTCTCGCCGGTCGCTGCATTCGTATCAACCGCCGGTGCTGAGGGCGGTACAACTGGCTCGAGCGAAGCGACACGGCGTTCGGGCGCCTTCGGCTTCATGGAAGGAACAGGCACATCCGGTGCCGGTTCACCAACGATCTCCGAGTTCCCGGTCATGACCATTTCATCACTGGAGTTTGTGGCCGAAGCATTGGCCATTGCCTCAATCGCCGCGAGGTCGGCCGAACCGGCAAGCGTCGCCTGCTCGGCAGAGGCGGGCGTTGCGATCCCGCCAATCGTTTGCCGACCTTCAAGCGGGCGCGCGGCAGCGTCGATAAGAGCGCTTCTCGGTTCGAGCGACTCCGTCTCCTTGTTCGCGACAATCGTTCCGTCCGGCAGGACTGTCACCGTCTTGACACGGCGCGGCTGAAGGGTCGGCTCGGCAGATGCCGGCTTTGAATCGCTCATCGCGATGGCAAACGCGGACGACTGCACACCGGGCAGATTCTCATAGCTCTCCGGCGCTTTCTGCGACAGATCGATCGGCTTCTCCGATGCCGAAATCAGCGCTTCCTGCTGCGTCTTGCCGTCGGCGTCGGCGTTCGCGACCTTTTCGTAGGTGGCCCGATTCTGATTCGCGACCTGCTTGCCGCCGGGATCGGGCGGAGCGATCTTCACCGGTTCCGCGTCCGCCTTGACGATCAGCGGTTCGGCTGCGCCGTCCTCGTCGCCCGACCCGCCGAACACGAGCATGCCAGCGCCACCGAGCATCGCAAGGCCGACGATGCCGGCCGCCAGCTTTTGAAAGGGCAAGCTGCGGAAGGAGCGAACCGGAGATGCTGCAACGCGGGACCCGGAGGGCGCGCTTTCGGAAAAAGTCGACAGGATGCGGGGAAGAGGCTCCCGCTCGATGTCGTCGGAGTCGGCAGCAGATTCCGAAGCGGAATCGCTCGCCTCAGGCGCCGGCGTGTCTTCAATCGCTTGAGAAGGGGCCTTATCGAGATTGAGCGTCGCTATTTCACTGGCAAGCAGAGAGTCGAAGTCGTCGAAAACACTCTCGACCTTCTCCTCTTCTGCTCTGCGTTCGGGCGCGAATGCTTCTGTCTTGCGAACCTTACCGGCCAGCGGATCAGCCGGCGCGGAAAGCCCCTCTAGGGCCATCGCGAATTCGACGTCGAAACCGTCATCGCCTTTTCCAGCGGTATCGCTTTTGTCGACTGCGAGCGGCTCGAGCACCGGATCAGATACTGTGACGGGGCTAGTGGTTTCCGTTTTCGCGATCGCACCGCTCTTATGCTGACCGAAGATCGCTGCGCCAAAGTGCGGGCGGGCCCGAGGTTTGGCGGGTTCGACCGGTTCAGCCGGAGCTTCGACTACGTCGGCCGAACCATTAGCGCCAATATCTTTGGCGAAGTCTGCAAGTTCGACGTCGAGTTCACTTGCGATCGCACTGTCGAGACCGAAATGGTCGACTACCAAATTCGCCGCTTGCTGGGCCGCCGCTTCTGCGACTGACGAATCCTTCGTAGATGAAAAATCATCGAAGCTCGGCTTCAACTCGAATGCCATATCGGCCGAAGCGGGAAATACTGCCGTCTCTTTTGCTGCCGCGGCTTCAATCGGAGAAGCAACGTCATTGGCGACGGAAGGCTCCTCCTCTTCTAGATCAATGTCCGCATCGCTCGCATCCAACACGTCGACGGTCTCGCCGATCCGCAGATCCTCGCTCGGCGCATCGCTTTCAGTTGCGATGCCCTCTAGGGGCGCGTTCTCGGCGAAGGCTTCGAACTCTGGATCGGGTTCGGAGGCAGGTGCAAGGCGCTCGGCAACGGTATTGACTTTGGCCGCCGGTCTCGAGATCGGCTCACCCCATGGTGCTTCGATTAGTTTGGCGAGTTCGGCGAAAGGATCGTCCTGGTCGGCACCCGCAAATTCGGATGGTCCCGGTCCGGTGCCCGATCTATCGTCCATCAATCATCCCCATACATCCCCGGCACGCCCCTCAACGTGCATTTTGAGAGGGCTAGAAGACGAAATTGGCCAAAGCGTGATGGACTATCGCATTTCCTCAGGGGCTTGGGCGCCAATGATATCGAGACCCGATCGCACGACAGTCGCAACGGCGTCGACCAATGCCAGCCGGGCGAGACTGGATTCTGGCGCGCTAGGATTAACAAAGCGTAACTGCGGCAGGTCTTTGCCCCGATTGTATTGAGCATGGAAGGCCGAAGCGAGATCATATAGATAGAAGGCCAGACGGTGTGGCTCGCGGGCGTTCGCTGCGGATTGAACGACCCGCGGGAACTCGGCAAGCTTGGCGATCAGCCCGGTTTCGCCCTCATCCCGCAAAAGGTTGAGGTCAGCTTCGATCGGCGCGCCGATCGAAACGTCGAAACCCGTTTCCCGTGCTTGGCGGAAGATCGAGTGAGCCCTGGCATGGGCGTACTGGACATAGAAAACCGGATTATCTTTCGATTGCTCGGTTACCTTCTGAAAGTCGAAGTCGAGCGGGGCATCGCTTTTGCGATAGAGCATCATGAAGCGGACCGGATCGCGGCCCACCTCTTCGACGACCTCAGCGAGTGTAACGAAATCACCGGAACGCTTCGACATCTTCACCGGCGCGCCGTCCCGGTATAGTTTCACGAGCTGGCAGAGGATCGCCGTCGCCTTCGCCGTCCCACCGGAGATCGCCTTGGCAACCGCTTCGAGCCGCTTCACGTAGCCCGAATGGTCCGCCCCAAGGACGAAGATCATCTCTGAGAAGCCGCGCTCATACTTGTCGCGGAAATACGCGACGTCGGCAGCGAAATAAGTGTAGAGTCCGTTCGACTTGACAAGCGGCCGGTCCTGATCGTCGCCCACGGCTGTAGAGCGCAGCAGAGTCTGCTCCCGATCCTCCCAGTCCTCCTGCGGCTTGCCCTTGGGCGGCGGCAGCGCGCCGCGATAGACATAGCCTTTTTCCTCAAGATTGGCGATTGCGTTCGCGATCTTGCCGCCGTCGGCATCGTGCAGGGTGCGCTCGGAGAAGAAGACCTCGTGCTCTATGCCGAGGGTCTTCAGGTCTTCACGGATCATATCCATCATGGCTTCGATCGCTCGATCCCGAACGATCGGCTCCCATTCGGCCTGAGGCTTGTCCCGAAGACTGTCGCCGAATTCATCCGCCAGCGAGCGACCGAGCGGCTTCAGATAGTCGCCAGGATAGAGACCCTCGGGGATCATGCCGATCTTCTCGCCGAGCGCCTCGCGGTAGCGCAGGAACGCCGACCGGGCGAGAACCCCGATCTGCTCTCCGGCATCGTTGACGTAGTATTCCTTCGTCACCTCCTCGCCGGAAAAGGCGAGAAGCCGCGCGAGGGCATCGCCGACGACTGCGCCCCGGCAATGGCCCACATGCATGGGGCCGGTTGGATTGGCCGAGACATATTCGACATTGATCTTCCGGCCGGTCGGCGCACCGCGGCCGTAATCGAGCCGAGCGTTCAGCATTTCTCTCAGATGGCGCGGCCAAAAGGCCGGCGCGAGCCGCATATTGATGAAGCCGGGGCCGGCGATCTCGACCGATGCGATATCTTCATCCGCCCCCAGCTTTTCCGCGATCTTCTCGGCGAGATCGCGCGGCTTCAGCCCCATTGGCTTTGCCAGCACCATGGCAGCATTGCTCGCAAGATCGCCATGGGCCGGATCGCGCGGCGGCTCGACCGTTACGCGTTCCAGATCGGGCACCGCATGGCCGATATCGGTAAGGACGGTCGAAACGGCGGCCCTGACCCGCATTTCGAAATCGGCGAACATGTTCATCATAAGCTCAAGCGCAAAAGAGAAACGGCCGGGTTGTTCGGCTGCCTCTGGTTCAAGTCAATGCGGATATGGGCGGCGGCTAGCCCAAACGCGGGGTTCGGTCAAACAGGCGGCGATGCTCGCCGAGAGCATAGGTGTCCGTCATGCCGGAGAGATAGTCCGCGATCCGGCGGGCACGCTTGCCGATGTCCATTCGCTGGAAGGCCTCGGACCATTCCGCCGGCAGCCGATCCGGCTCAGCCATGAACCGCGCAAAGAGATCTTCGACGACATTCTCGGCATTTCTCATGACTGCCATGACGCTCTCGGCCCGATAGACGTGCTGGAAGAGAAACCGTCGCGTTTCGTCGACCGCCTCGCGCATCGCCGGCGAGAACTTGACGATCGTTTGCCCTGCTCTCCGCACCGCATCTGGACTGTCCGGATCGAGGTGCTCGAGTTCGGCGAACGAGGTTTCGATCACGTCCTCCACCATACGCGTGATGTGCCGGCGCATGATCTCGTTGGCGAGCCGACTCTTGGAAAGGGTCGGATAGCGGCTCTCGATCTCCGACAGGATGGAGCCTGCGAGCTTCAGGTCCCGCAGGTCGTCGAGTTCGATCAACCCCGCCCGCAAGCCATCGTCGAGATCATGGGTGTTGTAGGCGATGTCGTCGGCGATCGCCGCACATTGCGCCTCGAGACTGGCATGGCATTCGAGATGCAGAGGGAAAAGTGCGTCGAAGGCATCAATTGGTTGGGGTAGCGCCTCGCGCGCGAGCGGGCCGCGCAACGGGCCGTTATGCTTTACGAGCCCTTCTAGCGTTTCCCAGGAGAGGTTGAGCCCGTCGAACTCGGCATAACGCTGCTCCAGCACCGTCACGATTCGCAGCGCCTGCGCATTGTGGTCAAAGCCGCCATAGGGCGCCATCGCCCTGTGCAGCGCCCGCTCCCCAGCGTGACCGAAGGGAGGATGGCCGAAATCATGAACGAGCGCCACCGCCTCCGTCAGATCCTCATCGAGCCGCAGGGCACGTGCAAATGCGCGGGCGATCTGGCTGACCTCGATCGTATGGGTAAGGCGCGTGCGGTAGTGATCGGCTTCGGTCGCGACGAAGACCTGCGTCTTGTGCTTGAGGCGGCGGAAGGCGGTGGAGTGGACGATCCTGTCCCGGTCGCGCTGATAGGGGGTGCGGGTCGCGCTCTCAGGCTCCGTGTAGAGCCGACCGCGGCTCTGCCGATAGTCGACAGCATAGGGGCAGAGAGGCTCGCGGCCCATGCCGATCGTTATCACGGGCCGCCTCTTCCGGATGCCGTCATCGTTTCGCACCGTCGATTGACCAAGGCTCGCCGCGTTATTACCTTTCGCACAACACTTGAACAAGGAGCGCGGCGGGCTTTCAACCCGACCTCGATCGACACCGATGAGCGAGACAGTCGACCAACCTGTCACCCTATCCGACAACGCCGCGAAAAGAATCGCGAACATCCTGGCGAAGTCGCCGGGGTCCAATTCGCTGCGCGTCTCGGTGGAAGGGGGCGGCTGTTCCGGTTTCTCATACAAATACGATCTGACGAGCGAAACCGAAGCCGACGATCTCGTGCTTGAGCGGGACGGAGCGCGCGTCGTGATCGACCAGATTTCGGTCGTCTATCTCGACGGCTCGGTGATCGACTTCGTCGACGACCTGATGGGCCAGAGCTTTCAGATTCGGAACCCGAATGCCGTCGCGAGTTGCGGTTGCGGCACCAGCTTCTCGATCTGATGGAAAGTGCCTTGCGTCCGTGCTGATTGCATCCTGGAACATAAACGGTATCAAAGCGCGTATCGACGGGCTTACGGCATGGTTGCAAGAGCGCAATCCGGACATCGCCTGTTTGCAGGAGATCAAGAGCCAGGATGAAACCTTCCCGAAAAAGGTGATCGAAGACCTAGGCTATCATGTCGAGACCCACGGCCAGAAAGGCTTCAACGGAGTAGCACTGCTTTCAAAGGAAAAGCCGGAAAGCGTGAGGCGCGGCCTTCCCGGCGACGAGAGCGATGAACAGGCCCGCTACATCGAAGGGCTCTGGCAAACTGACTCCGGGCCCCTGCGCGTCGCCTCGATCTATCTGCCGAACGGAAATCCCCTTGGTACAGCCAAATTCGAATACAAGCTTGCCTGGATGGATCGGTTAGAGCGTCATGCAGAAGCCCTCCTCGCGCACGAGGAGCGACTGATTCTGGCTGGCGATTACAACGTCATTCCGCAGCCCAAAGACGTGCATGATCCTGCCGCTTGGCTGAACGATGCGCTCTTCCAGCCCGAATCACGTGGCAATCTTCGGCGCCTTGTTCATCTCGGATTCGCCGACGCCCTACGCATGACGGACGATCGCGCCGAACTCTATACGTTCTGGGACTACCAGGCCGGCGCCTGGCAGAAAAATAACGGCATTCGCATCGACCACCTGCTGCTATCACCCGAAGCCCAGATCGTGCTGCGATCCGTTGGCATCGACAAGCAGGTGCGTAGTTGGGAGAAGCCTTCCGATCACGTACCAATCTTGGCAGAGTTGGGCGGGTGACACGCTCCGAAGTGACGGGGCAACCCTTTTTCGAGTCGGTTCCGAAGTGCGCTGAGTTTCTTCCCGCCCTCGACGAAGCTATTGGGGTTCATCGCACTTGCGGCCCCTTTGAAGCCACGAGGCTCTTCCCCCGATGGGCAGGAAGGGGCACACGGAAAGCAGTGGCTGAGATATCAGCTAGCTATCGCTTCCCGATGGTGTTCGTTGGCTGCAAAAACCCTACGGTTTATCGGCGGGGAACGCTCCGCGCTTGCGGAGCGCACTTGCGATCAATTCCTCATCAACGGTCCGCTTGCCGCAGCCATCTGCTGTTCGGCGTAGGCTTGCGCCGTACGGCGGGTCGCTTCGCTTGCGATGCCGAAAGCCCGTTCTTGTAGGCCCTTGATCCATGCCTGGTCCTCGGGCCTCGCTCGTTTCAGTGCCATGGTCAGCATGGCGAGACCGCGGACCGGTTCCGGCTCCAACGAGATCGCTTCTCCATCGAACAACAGATAGCCGAGCAGGGCCTGCGCGCCGATATGGCCCTTGGAGGCAGCCAGCTTCAACCAGCGCGCCGCCTGCTTCGGGTTGGTCCGCCCGCCCTCGCCTTCCAGCATCATCCGGCCGAGTTCGAACTGCGCCTTCGGGCTACCGAAATAGCTCGCGGCATGAAAGTAGAACTGGCGCGCCCGCTGCAGATCGACGTCGACATGCCCGGGAATGCCCCTGCGCATGTAGTCGCCAAGCGCGACGACGGCGCTTGCGACATAGGCGGCGTTGGCGCTATTTGCGCTGCTGTCTTCCGGCTCGCGTACGATGCTTTCGAAGATTTTGTACGCCTCGTAGTCGTCTTCCGGGACGCCGTCGCCATCGGCATACATCCGAGCGAGTTTCCATAGCGCCCCCCGGTGACCCTTGTCGGCGGCGTATTTGAGGCTCTGAAAAGCCAGTTGCTTTTCGCCGCGCTTGTAGGCCTGGAACCCTTTGGAAAAGTGCTCGATCGGGTTGGCGTTTGGATCGACTAGCGCCTCTGGATCAAGCGCTAGAGCCTTCGCCGACGGCACCGCCGCGACGAGCATTCCGGCGACACAGGCGGTAAGGAAGCTCTTAGATGTCCGCATAGCACTGCCTCTCGGCTGCACCGCCGGGATGGGTGACGGCACCGAGACGGGCCGTGCCAACCACCTGGGCATACTTCCAGAGCGCGCCCGACTGATAGTCGGTTTCGCGCGGCTCCCAAGCCTTGCGGCGCTCGGCGAGTTCATCTTCGCTCAATGCAACGTCCAGCGTTCCCTCGACTGCGTCGATCGTAATCACGTCGCCGTCTTTCAAAAGGCCGATCGGTCCGCCGACCGCCGCTTCCGGGCCAACATGGCCGATGCAGAAGCCGCGGGTGGCGCCGGAAAAGCGGCCATCAGTGATGAGGGCGACCTTGTCGCCCATTCCCTGGCCGTAGATCGCAGCGGTCGTCTGAAGCATCTCGCGCATGCCGGGGCCACCTTTCGGACCCTCGTAGCGAATGACGAGAACCTCGCCCTCCTTATAGTCGCGAGCCGAAACCGCTTTGAAACAATCCTCCTCCGAATCGAAACAGCGCGCTGGCCCTGAGAATTTCAGGTTCTTCATGCCCGCGACCTTCACGATCGCACCGTCGGAAGCGAGATTGCCCTTCAGGCCGACAACACCGCCGGTCTTCGTGATCGGATTGTTGGCTGGGCGAACCACATCCTGATCCGCGTTCCAGGCGACCTTCTCCATGTTCTCGGCCATCGTGCGTCCGGTGACCGTCATGCAGTCGCCGTGGAGATAGCCGTGCTCCAGCATGGTCTTCATCAGGAGCGGAATGCCGCCGGCCTCGAACATGTCCTTGGCGACGTATTTGCCACCCGGTTTGAGGTCCGCGACGTAGGGCGTCTTGCGGAAGATCTCGGCGACGTCGAAGAGATCGAACTCGATGCCACACTCATGGGCGATCGCCGGCAGATGCAGCGCGCCATTGGTCGAGCCGCCCGTGGCCGCGACGACGGCCGCCGCATTCTCCAGCGACTTGCGGGTGACGATGTCGCGCGGACGGATGTTACGGCGCAGAAGATCCATCACGATCTCGCCCGAGGCGTAGCAGAAGCGGTCGCGGATTTCGTAAGGCGCCGGCGCACCGCAGGAGTATGGCAGCGCAAGGCCGATCGCCTCTGCGACCGTCGCCATGGTGTTCGCTGTGAACTGGGCGCCGCAGGAACCGGCGGAGGGGCAGGCAACCTGTTCGATCAGGTCGAGATCCTCGTCCGACATCTCGCCGACGGAATGCTGGCCAACCGCCTCGAAAATATCCTGCACGGTCACCTGCCGGCCCTTGAAGGTGCCGGGCAGAATCGAGCCACCGTAGATGAAGACCGAGGGAACGTTGAGGCGTACCATCGACATCATCATGCCTGGCAGCGACTTGTCGCAGCCGGCAAGACCGACAAGCGCGTCGTAGGAGTGGCCTCGCATGGTGAGTTCGACCGAGTCGGCGATGAGATCGCGCGAGACCAGCGACGACTTCATGCCCTGATGGCCCATGGCAATACCGTCGGTGACGGTAATCGTGCAGAATTCGCGCGGCGTTCCGTGTGCGGCAGCAACGCCCTTTTTTACGACCTGCGCCTGACGCATCAGCGAGATATTGCAGGGTGCGGCCTCGTTCCAGCAGGAGGCAACACCGACCAGTGGCTGATGGATCTCTTCCTTGGAGAGACCCATCGCATAGAGATACGAGCGGTGCGGCGCGCGGGTCGGTCCTTCCGTCACATGACGGCTCGGAAGTTTCGTCTTGTCGATCACGCGTGCGTCCATCTCATCCCCGCTTGAATGGCCTGTCGTTTCGTCTCGACTCCCCCGCCGGACGAGACGGTTCAGGAGTGTCGGGGTTTTGTGGCGGCAACGGGGCACATTCCAACACTGGTCAGACGCTTCGATGTAACGGCGCAATAGTGTTGCGAAAGAGCATCTTGCCTGTCGGCCGAACGAGAAACGCCGCAGCGAGATCGTTCCCCGCCGCGGCGTCATCCGACAAAATAAAGGTTTGATATCAGAAGCTTACCAGGTAAATTTCAAGCTCGCATTACCGGCCAGAACTACATCGTCCCCAACTTTACCATTGAAGTAGGCGCCGTCCGAGATTTTCTGTTCTCCGTCGGTCCAATAGCCAACGAGGCCCCCGACGCGTAACTCCGCCCAATCTGCGCCCTTCAGCGAGACGCCGCCAGAAACGGTGTAGAGATCGGTGTAGGTCGTCTCCGCGCCGGTCGAGACGCCCCGGTCGTAGCCGAGTGAAATCGCACCCGAGACCATCTCGTTGAACGCACGGCCGATACCGACGGACGCCGTGTAGCCGTCGCGCCACTGATAAGGCTGATACGTCGAGGTAACCGTTCCGTCTGGGCTGATCAGACTATTAACGACCGCATTGTTGGTGCTCCAATCCGTCCACCTGAAGCTTCCGAGAAGAAGCGTGCCTTCTGCTATTCCGGTTTGTGCCTTTATTTCCAAATACTGCGGACTGGTGATGTCGCTCAAGGTTGCGGTAAACAGCCCCGCTTGATTGGCCTGCTGTATTTGCTGACTTGCCGCGGTTCCTGCTTGACTCACCAGGCTGTCAAAAAGGGGAATAGACGTTTGCTCGCCGCCGATCGCGACGAAAGCGCTGTTGTTCGCTGTAACGCTCGCAGAGCCGGTAATATTGTCATGCTCGACTTCTGAACGATACATAGCCTGAACACGAAGCGCGATCTCGGGAACCTCGTAGGCTGCGCCTATACGCCAGCCCGCGTCGTAGCCGCTATCCACTTCCGTTCTGACAAGAGTCGGCAATATGATCTGCATGCCATTGGCGAATGCACCATTGATTGCGGCTTGAGTTGGCGCCGGCAAGCCGGCGATTGCCGGAGCTACATTTGCATTTAGGCTTCGGAATCCTTGGGAACTTCCTTCGAAATTGAAGTCTTCAAAGAATATACCACCGAGAAGACTGAAGCGACCATAATCTGAATTATAACTTGCTCGACATGTACTACCGAATTCGTTTGAATCGAAATCGATTGTTCGTGTTCTTGAATAGGCAGTAGTGCCCTGGTTTAGCGCGAAGACGCGGTCGTCGTTGTCAGTGCTCTGCGTTGCCGAGTTTTGGAACGGCAGGCCGCCATCTGGAGAGCCGGTGTAATCAGCTTCCGCCGCGAAGGATCTCGTATAGTGGAGCGAACAGGCGAAGTTTTCACCGCCGACGGATACCGCGAGCGAGGGGATGTTATATTCCTGAACATATTCGCCGAAATCGCCGCTCTGACCGTTGATCGAGTCGAAGCCGCGTTGCGGATCGACATATGTCAGGCCCCAGCGCATGGATGTCGTGCCTGGCTCGAACAGAATGTCGGTGTCAGGCGTACCGCGCTGGAAACCGGCACCCATTGCCGAACTTCCGAGCAGCGTCGCGACCATCGCCCCGCCAAGAATCGATTTCGTGAAAGCCTTCATCTATTTCCCCCTAGGCGTATCGCCGTCTTGTCGGCTGCAACTGGCCTTAGACAAACGCTAACTCGAAAGGGAGGGTTACGAAATGGCGGCCGCGCGCGAGGCGCGACTTGAGTGTCATTTTGGACACGGGAAAGTGCGACATTTTGTTCGCATCGTCGTCGACCGGCGCGTTGAGGCTGACTTGTAGCTTACGGGTCGTTTTTTCGCCCATAGCGTGGCCCCTTCGTTTTCACCCGAGTCGTGCCAGAGCCGCCTTCAAACTCGTGGTTTCGGTGCCGTAGGCCTCGCTTTTCTCGCGCTCCGCGGCGACGATTTCATCTGGCGCGTTCGCGACAAACTTCGCATTCCCGAGCTTCTTCTCGATACGCGCGATCTCACCTTCGTTCTTCTGGATCGCCTTGGCGAGGCGCGACTTCTCAGCTGCGATGTCGATGACGCCGGCAAGAGGAATTGCAAATGTCACCCCGGCAACAACGAGTTGGGCGGACTGGGGTGGAACGCTCTCGGCGAACTGGATGGCCTCAAGACGGGCAAGGCGCGATAGCTGCGGCCCATGGCGCTTCAGGCGGTCGGCCGTCAGTGCATCCGGCGCGATGGCGGCTATCGTGACTTTCGCCGAGCCGGGGACGTTCATCTCCACTCGCACCGATCGGACCTGCCCGACGATGTCGATTAGCCAGTTGAGGTCGTCCGCAGACTCGGGCGCTTCGAAATCGAGGCTCGTCCAACTGGCGTGGCAGAGCAGCGTCGCACGCTCGCCGCTTGCGGTCTCGGCCCAGAGTTCCTCCGTGATGAAGGGCATGAAAGGGTGGAGCAGGACAAAGATGCGGTCGAGGACGAAGCCGGTCACGACGCGCACTTCGCCGGCTGCGTCGGCATCCTCCCCGTTCAGTGTCGGCTTGGTGAGCTCGACATACCAGTCGCAGAACAAATTCCAGACGAAGCGATAGAGAATCGCCGCCGCATCGTTGAAGCGATAGGCTTCGAGTGCGGCCGTCGCCTCCTTTTCAGCCTTGGAAAGTTCCGTGACGATCCAGCGATTGATGGGCAGCTGCAGCGAGGCGGGCTCAATGTCGACGCCATGCTTCGCCTCGTTCATTTGGGCAAATCGCGTCGCGTTCCAGAGCTTGGTGCAAAAGTTGCGATAGCCAGCGACCCGAGCCGGATCGAGCTTCACGTCCCGGCCCTGAACGGCGAGCGCGGCTAGGGTGAACCGCAGCGCGT
Source organism: Fulvimarina pelagi HTCC2506 (assembly GCF_000153705.1). Lineage (GTDB taxonomy): Bacteria > Pseudomonadota > Alphaproteobacteria > Rhizobiales > Rhizobiaceae > Fulvimarina > Fulvimarina pelagi. The sequence goes on along the minus strand of NZ_DS022272.1, from coordinate 883,989 downwards.
CGGCGCCTACCTCTTCGATGAGGTCGAGCGGATCGATGCCGTTGCCCTTAGACTTCGACATCTTCTGCCCGAACTTGTCGCGCACGAGCGGGTGCATGTAGACCGTGTGGAACGGCTCCTTGCCGGTGAAATGCAGGCCCATCATCATCATCCGGGCGACCCAGAAGAAGATGATGTCGAAGGCCGTCGAGAGCACCGAGGTCGGATAGTATTTCTCCATCTCCGGCGTTTCATGCGGCCAGCCCATGGTGGAGAACGGCCAAAGCGCGGAGGAGAACCAGGTGTCGAGCACGTCTTCGTCTCGGACCAGTTCGACTTGAGACCCGTAATGACCTTCAGCCGCTCGGATCGCGTCGGCTTCCGTCCGCGCCACGAACACCTTGCCGTCCGGCCCATACCAAGCGGGAATTCGATGTCCCCACCAAAGCTGGCGCGAGATGCACCAGGGCTGGATGTCTTCCATCCAGCGGAAATAGGTGTTTTCCCACTGCTTCGGCACGAACTTCGTGCGCTCTTCCTTGACTGAAGTGATAGCCGGCTTGGCGAGCGTTTCGGCATCGACGAACCACTGGTCCGTCAGCATCGGCTCGATGACGACGCCGGAGCGATCGCCGAAAGGCTGCATGATCTTTTTCGCTTCGATCAGAGGCACGAGCGCGCGCTGCTCACCGCCCTCCTCCGGCGCGACCGGCGCGCTCACCGGACCTAGGCGCGGATCAGTCTCCGGCACCATGATCGCGTTGCCTTCCGCCGTAATGTCGGCGACGACGCGCTTGCGCGCCTCGAAGCGATCGAGACCGCGATATTCGTCCGGCACAAGGTTGATCGTATCGACATGTGCCGTGTCCGGAACCTTTCCGGAATCCCGCACGGCTTTCGCCATCTCGACTGCCTCGGCATAGGGCGTACCGTCGGCACGCAACGCGCCGTGTTCGTCCATCAACCGGTAAAGTGGGATATTGCCGCGTTTAGCGACGCCGTAGTCGTTGAAGTCGTGGGCGCCCGTAATCTTCACCGCGCCCGAACCGAAGGTCGGGTCCGGATATTCGTCGGTGATGATCGGGATCAGGCGGCGATGATCCTTGGGCCCGACCGGGATCTCGCAGAGTTTTCCGACGATCGGCGCATAGCGCTCGTCGGAAGGATGCACCGCGACCGCCCCGTCACCCAGCATCGTCTCAGGCCGGGTCGTCGCGATCGAGATATAGTCTCGTGTCTCGCGCAAGAGGACGTTCCCGTCTTCGTCCTTCTCGACATATTCGTAGGTTTCGCCGCCGGCCAGCGGGTATTTGAAGTGCCACATGTGGCCTTCGACTTCGCGGCTCTCCACCTCGAGGTCAGAGATCGAGGTCTGAAAGTGCGGGTCCCAGTTGACGAGCCGCTTATCCCTGTAGATCAGTCCTTCCTCGTAGAGCCGCACGAAGACTTCGAGCACGGCTTCCGAAAGCCCCTCGTCCATGGTGAAGCGCTCGCGCGACCAGTCGAGAGAGGCACCGAGGCGCTTCAACTGCTCGGATATCTTGCCGCCGCTTTCGGCCTTCCACTGCCAGATACGCTCAACGAACTTCTCGCGCCCCATCTCCCGACGCGTCTGGCTCTCGCCGCTTGCCGCCATCTGGCGCTCGACCACCATCTGCGTCGCGATCCCGGCATGGTCGGTTCCCGGCTGCCAAAGGACGTCTTTGCCGCGCATGCGCTCGAAGCGCACGAGAATGTCCTGGAGCGTGTTGTTCAGCGCATGGCCCATATGAAGAGAGCCAGTGACGTTCGGTGGCGGTATGACGATCGAGAAGGCCGGTGCGCCGTCTGTCTTGCCAGCACCTGCCTTGAAGGCCTCGGCTTCGGTCCAGCGGGCGGAAATGCGCGGCTCTATAGCCGCGGCTTCGTAGGTCTTGTCGATCATGAAATGTCCAGTCGCGCGCAGTCTCAGTGCGTTTGCAGCCGGGTTATGACCGAACGCGCTTGAGTGTCAACGCGCGAAGGGCGCGCCCAGCACGGACGCGCCCTTCAAGCTTGTCTCTCAATCGCAGCTTCGGATCAGGCCCGTTTGGGGCCCCGCGCCACGCGCTCGATCTCCTCGCGCACCAGCCGCTCGACAATTATCGGGAGATTGTCTTCAAGCCAGTCGCTCAGCATCGGCTGCAACATCTCGCGCACCGTTGCATCCATGCGCTGGGCCTGCTCGTCGCGCAGTACAGCGGCAAGTTCCGAGAACGATGCGCTGACCTTCGTCTCCGCATTATCGGAAATCAACGAAACGAGGGCGCCGCGGGTCGCCGCCTCGACAGTAGTTTCTAAAGACGTGGCTAGCACTTCATCGAGGCCGTCCTCTTCGACGCTCGACTGTTCCACGCTCGCCGTTTCTTTCGGTCGACCGGTCGCCGCGCTGATGGCTGTCTCAAGCGCCTTTTCAGCTTCCAGTTCACCCTCGGCAGGACGTTCAGGATAAGCCAGGCGCAGCTTCACAGCTTCGGCAGAGCTGACGCTCTCGGGCTGCAGGACCGGCTCGTCCATGAGCCCGGCATTCACGAGCAGCTCCGTCGCAAAGGCGGCCTCGTCGAACTCGTCCGAGAATACCTGCGTGTTTACTTCTGCCCCGGTGGCATCGCTTTCGTTGACTTCGTCAGCTTCTGCACCGTGCTGGCGGAAACCGCGGACCGCCTCCTCCAGCGAAGCGGCGCGCATGCGCGCGACGGAAACCGTCGCGAGTTCTTCCATCTGCGAGGCGACCTGACGCTCGACTTCCGAAGACTTGGCGCCGGCGAAAGGTGTCTTGCCTTCGTCATTGACGGCTTTGAGGCCAATCGGTCCGTTGCGCTGAGCATCTTCCAAAGCCGCATAAGCGCTCGATCGCGGCTTGGTCTCGGGCTGCACCGCGTCCAGGGCCTCCGGCGCATCACTGGCCGCCTCCCCTGCTGGACTTTCGGTCTCGGCACTGTCCGGGATCGGCATAAGCATGGGCGCTTGGTGATCTTGAGTCGGGGTCTCGCTATCGTCGCGGCCTTCGATGATGCGGCGGATCGATGCAAGGATCTCGTCCATCGTCGGTTCCTGGACCGGTAGAGCGTTCCCCATCACTTGGCTCCTCACGTGACAACCGCATCAAGGGATAGCGATCGAATCATGTGCGAAACCTACGGCTGCATGGGCCGAAAGTGAATCCACGAAGGTTATTTTTAAGGTTTTTCCCGAGGTTTCGCGGCCGGGTGACGCCGGGCCGCGATCGAGGGCGTTCGCCCTAGCGGCCGTCCGGCGTACGCAGGCCGTACCACTTGTCCTCGACTTCGACATAGTGATCGTTCGGATCGTATCTCTTGCCGGCGAGGCCGAGCGTGCCGGAGGAGAGTCGACCGATCGCCGAGAGCAATGCATAGCCCGCGACGACCTCGTCGCGCTGCGAGCCGACAAGCAGGATCCGGGCGGTGATCACGTCCGCTTGGGCATTCAGTACGTCGAGAGTGGTCCGCTGACCGACGTTCCGCTCTTCGATAACGCCGTTCAGCGCGAGCTGTGCGGCCTGAACCTGCGCGGAATAGCCAGCGATATTGGCGCGCGCAGCCTGAAGCTCGGCCCAGGACGTAGCAACCGCGGCCCGCACCTGATCGCGCGTGCCGTCGACCTCGATACGCCTCTGACCCAGCACTTCCTTCTGCTGGCGGACGACCGAAGAGGCCCTTCCACCCTGATAGATCGGGACGGTGAGCTGCGCACCGATGGTGGCGCTCAGTTGATTCTCATTGCTGCGCGAGCCGACGCCCGAAAAACTCGTCTGCGTATTGGTACTCACGCCAGGCAACCCGTTGAGGGTACGGCTCTCTGTGAAGGTGTTCGAGAACTGGGACGTGTTCGAGGTCGAGAAATCGTTCTGAACCGAGGCCTGCAATTCGACCGTCGGCAGCAGCGCACCTTCCGCAGATTTCACCTGGAAAGCCGCCGCGTCGACGGATGCGAGCGTTGCGCGTATCGCCGGGTGCTCTCGCTGTGAGATCTCGTAGGCACTCGTTACTGTGTTCGGTATCGCTCGCGGCACACTTGCAGGCTGTAAGTCGGTAGGCGCATCGCCGATGATGTCGAAATAGTTCGCTTCACTCGTCGCAACCTGTGCGAGCGCGCTGTTCAGGAGCGCGGTGGCGAGTGCCTGCTCTGATTCGGCCTGGCTCACATCGGTGCGGGTGCCCTCGCCGACCTCGAACCGCGCTCGCGCCGCGCGAACCTGTTCACTCAGGAAGCTTAAATTCTGCTGCCGGAGCGATGCGATCTGCCGATCCCGCAGTACGTTCATATAGGTGGATGCCGCATCGAACAGCGTGTTCTGCTCGATGTTCGAGAGGTTATGCTGCCCTGCCCTTACCTGCGCCTTCGCAGCTTCGACGTTGTTGGGCGTCTGGAAGCCATCGAAGAGCGTCTGGTTGAGCTGTATGCCGACCGTCGTCGACAGAACTTCCGTTTCCGTGTCGACCAAGCTCTTTTGATATTGCCGCGAACGCTGCGTCGTACCATTGCTGTTGAGACGCTGTCGGCTGCGTGAAATCGTATCGCGATCGTTGCTCAGTCGGCTCGCGGACGCACTGCCGATGCCCGTCACGAAGGGACGCATGCCTGCGCGAGCCTGGGTGACGTTTTCATCGGTTGCGCGGAGCTGTGCCCGCGAAGCATTGAGGTCCTGGCTATTCTGGTAGGCCTTCGCCAACGCGCCCTGCAGCGTCTCGGCATCCGCGATGGATGGGACGGAAAGAATGAGGGCGGCTGTCGCCAACGCTCTCAACATTGATCGTGCGAGCAATTGCTTCACTCCAGTCTTGGACCGCGCGAAGACGCGGGATCCGCCGGTCGGAACATCAACGCTCCCGGTACTCGGCATGCGGGCTCTAACTCATCACCCAGAACAGTGAATAATCAAGTGTCGGAATTGCCCGGAACGAAATTCGGACGTGAAGCGGCGCAAAAGTGCAACGCCCTTCGTCAGCGCGTTTAGGGTCGCTCAGAAGACGAACTCGGCCTTCTTAGAGAACCCGGGCAATGGCTTGATCGCACAGTTGAAGCCGAAGCGGTCGGAGACGATCCCCTCTTCGTCCTTGACGTAAAGCCGAGCTTGCGCCGAGAGGCCGCGTCCGATCACCGCGACGAGGCGTCCGCCCTTTTTGAGCTGATCGAGGAAGGTCTGCGGCAGCGTCTCGATGCAGCCCTCGAACAGGATTACGTCGTAGGGCGCCTCGTCAGGATATCCCTCAGCAAGTGGGCCCGTGACGACCGTGCAGGTGACGAAATCGTGCCTGTTGAGGATATCGGTCGCTGTTGCGGCGAGTTCCTCATCTTCTTCCAGCGCGACCACAGCACTTGCGAGACAGGACAGGATGGCTGCGCCGTAGCCCGAGCCGCAGCCGACGTCGAGAACAACGTCATCCCGGTCGATCGATGCGAGTTGGAGAAGCTTGGCAAGGGGCGAGGCTTCCATCAGAAAGCGGCCGTTACCGATAGGCATATCTTCATCGATATAGGCGAGCGGCCGCTTACCGGCTGGAACGAATTCTTCGCGCGGAACGGTCAGAAATGCACTAAGGATCGCGTGAGATGTCACATCCGTCGTTCTGATCTGGTTATCGACCAGTTTGATCCGGGCGTCCTTGAAATCCATGAGACCGCGATCCTTTTATCCGCCAGAGCCGGACGACCGGCTCAATACATCCCTTATTATCGAGGCCAAGCCATCGCAAGATAGGGGGTCGCCGGCATTTTTTGCCACGCGTTTTGGCGGATTGGCGCACCAACCCAATCCGCCTGTTTCAAGAGGACGAAAAGCAGAATCAATCACCACCAATCGATAGGCGCGCCCCTTGCGCTGCCCCGCTCGACTCAGTAGGTAGACGCCGCATGGGGCCTCGTGGCGGAGTGGTTACGCAGAGGACTGCAAATCCTTGCACGCCGGTTCGATTCCGGCCGAGGCCTCCATTCGCTATGCCGGTTGTTGATATTGCTAGGCGTTTTACGATACTTGATATACTGAACGCCACGGCCGCGCGAAGGTGTATCATTTCTGTTCTCTAAATCTTCTGCCGCTTTCGGCTCGTGTATTAGCGTGCGCGGGTCTCACTGAAGTGGGGCTGTGATGGTTTGGTAACTCGCACCGAAACGCCGTCAGTGGTGCCGATATCGCTCTGAACGGTTGCAGGCGGATGCCACCTAAACATTGTCTGCGCAATGAACTTAAAATCCGAACGCCTCTTCGACGATCGGACGTTCCGAATTCTGACCGCCGTTAGCGATCGACGAAGTTCGAGCCGCCATTCATCGACCAAAGTAGATCGCGCTCAGCAGCGTCTATCAGCCAATCGGCACCCTCTGCGCTCAAGTGATTGGAGTCTGTATAGTAAACCTGATCTTGCCCGTGCGTTTCGCAAAATCCGTCGTCCCGACAGAACACCTTGTGTGGGAAAATCGCTCGAAATTGCGGATTCTCCGCATAGTCCTGAGCTAGTGCCAAAACTGTCGAACTTCTCGTCAGGTAGCTCTGGACTGGATATCGATATGGCAATGAGTTCGAGGAGTATCGATTGCGAATTTCAGCTGGAACACGGCCAGGGGCATCCGGCACCGGCAGAATGAGTGTGACATTCAATCCCATACCCAGCAACCGATCGATTGTCTGTCGTTGCAGGCGATCGACCGCCTCAAGACGAGCACGGTGACCATCGACGGGTTCCAGCGGATAGACGGCCAGACTCTCCGACGGCACGGCGGCGGCCTCACTCATCCCGCTAATATAGGCTGAGCGGTAGTCTGAAATGATAACCGACTGAACAGTGGAGTCGGCTAATCGGTCTAGAACTTCTTCAATGAATCGTGGGCAGTCCCTTGGATAACCAATCCGGCGCACCTGCTCGATGAAAGGGCACCCTGCCAAGATATATACGAACGCGGAGACATGCTCTTCTGCAAGGCGTTCCTGAATTGATTGGGTTAGGGTGTGTGCATGACTGTCGCCGAGGATAGCAACGGTGGGTGTCACATCTTGATCACCGATTATACAGATGTCGTTGAGATCGTTAATGAGGCAGGGTGTTCCATTGATCTGGGCGATACCACGTTTGGGTTCATAAAGGAGTGCCGAGGAGGTTGAAGCGAGGCGAGAGTATTGGGTCCACATACCCAAGCCGCAAGCCACAAGCATTATCAGTGTAGGCGCTGCCCAGCGACCAAGATCGAAGCCGCCGACAGGTTGTCTCGCTTCTCTGATCGGCTTCTCAATGAAATGAAGACTAAAGTATGATAAGATCAGAAGAGCCGGCGAACACAATACTAGAGTAAGGAGCGAAGGCTCAGAGTTCAGCGCGTCGCGCAAGAAAGCAAGTATTGGTTGGTGCCACAGGTAAATCGAATAAGATGCCCCACCAATTGACACGAGCGGCGCGAGTGACAGTGCACGAGACACAAAATTTGGACGATGGCCGCCCCAGATGAGCAGCGCAGTCGCTGCAACTGGAAACAGCGTCATGGGTCCTGGATGGTACGTGGCTTCTGTGAAGAGATTGGCAGAAGAAAGCAGTATCAAGAGGCTTAGTGCAGGCAGTAGCCATGGCAGCACCTGATATTTCTGCGAGCGGTATCGTTCGCTCAACGCCAGGATTGCGCCGACGCCAAACTCCCAGAAGCGTGTTACAGGCAAATAGAAAGAAGCTTCTTTGCTGATGCCGGTCAAAACGACAGCAAGCACAAAAGACACCAATGAAAGAATGGAAATCGCTAGGAGCGCAGCGAGATTTCTCTTCCGCAACGTTAGCATAAGAATAACGGGGAAGACCAGATAAAACTGCGCCTCTACTCCGAGGCTCCATGTATGAATGAGTGGATTAAGCCAGCTCTGGTCGACCAAGTAAGGGTCGGTAAAGCTGTATAAGATGTTCGAAACAAACAGTAGCGAGGCGGCCGCGTTACCGGAAAAATCTCCAAAAGCCGTTGGATGCAGCAAATACCAGGCAACCGGAGAGGCTGCGCAGAGAACGAGGATCAATGCCGGAAGCAGGCGACGGCAGCGACGGAGATAAAAGGTCGTCAGCCGGAATCTGCCCTCGGTTATCGCAGGTGCTGTTCCCCGTGTGATCACGTACCCCGAGATAACGAAGAAAACGTCCACTCCGATGTAACCGCCCTGCACCCAGGGAGTATGGATGTGAAACAGGATCACAAGAACAACGGCCAGGGCGCGGAGGCCGTCCACGTCGGCGCGATAAGAAGTGTCAGGGGGCATGGTCGTCCATGGGCACTATTCCACTGAACCTGTCGATATGAATTTCGGCGTTCTGAGGGCACACGGCGATAGTCTCAGCCTAGTCCGTAGGAGCATGTTGTCCTCTGCAGACCACGCGCTCACTTTAGGGATGAGATGGCTAGGCAAAAAGAGGAAGATGGGTCGATGCTTTCGGGCGACGCATTCCCGACCGATATGACCGCCTTTTCCGAGTTCCATCAGACGGTCGAGCGTGTAGGTATGGAAGGTTTCATCGAAGACAGGCCCTTCTACCTAAACTGACCTCGGCCCTCGGGCGCTTGATTAATCCCCCGCCTATGCCATCGAGACGTCTGCGAGACCCTCTCGAAGTACGTGGTGCGTTCTTCACTCAGCCGGTCCGTGCTGAGGATGGCCGCTAGCCGCCATCACCTTCGGCGTCCTTCTTCGCGCCCTTCGCCACCACATGCAGCGTCCCGTCCGCCAGCGGCCGCTGCAACTCCTTCGCCTCGTCCCATTGCGCCCGCAGCCAGGTATCGATCTCGTTCATCTCGGTCAGGATCACCGGCATCGTCTTCGGGTGGATCGCTCCGACTTCGGCGTTCGCATCGCAGGTGAGGAAGCCGTAGAGGTCGGCGTTCACTTCACCCTCCTTCACCTTCCATACGCTCGTCCAGTTCGTCCAGATGCCCGCGAAGACGGCAAGCGGGCGCTTCTCGGAGAGCGAGAACCAGACCGGCACTTTCTTCCCGTCAACGCTTTCATACTCGCTGAACGAGGTGAACGGCACGACGCAGCGATGTTCCGGCGACAGCCAGCGCCGCCAGTGCGGGCTCTTTGTGTTGCGAATGTTCGTGACGCCGGGATCCGTCTTGCGGCCCTTCAGCACGAACTTCGGCGACGGCATGCCCCAGCGCATCATCGTCAGCTCGCGATCGCCGTACTCGCCGTTTCGCATCACCGGCGCTTCCATGTCCGGAAAGACGCCGGGCAGGCTCGGCAGGTTGCCCGTGCGATCAGTCATCGCCCTGGTGAACTGCCGGATCGCCACCTGGCCCTTGGTGATGGAATAGAGATTGCACATCGCAGGGATTCCGAGATCTACAGCAGTTCCTCGCGTCATATTGGGCGACGGATCGTCGAGACCCGCACCAGCCCGCCGGACGATCACGCTCTGCCGCTCCTGCCCCGTCAGCGGCGGCGTGTCGATCTCGACATAGTCTCTCCAGCCGCAAACCTCGTATATCAGCCGGCGCCGCAGCCGGTCGACTTCCCGGTCGCCCGCGAGGACGACAAGGTCCTCAAGGCGGAAAAAGAGCGATCCCGTCCGGCAGTAATTGCATCGCAGGCGCACGAGGTGGCCGAGCTGGCCGGGGCGGCTAAACATCAGTCCTCGGTTGTGGCGCGGCAAGCTCATGGAGAACGGATAAGGAACGCCAACGCGATTCGACAAGCGGTCGGGCAGGTTACGCGAATATTTCGGCCTCTTGCGGCGACTTGCGCCTCGCTAATACGGCCTTGATCGAGAAGAGTGCCAAATTCAGATGGGTTGATCGCGCCGACCACGTATTCGATGCCAAGCTATCAGGTCAGAACTCCGTCGATCGCATGTAGGAATTTGCGAAGCTCTATCGTCTCGATGAGAGCGCCTTTAGCGGCCGCTCTTCTCGGTCTGCATCCATCACCACCATGAGCAAGACGGGCGTAGCGGTTGAGCGAATACGGAAAGCCGTTCTCAATCAAGAGACCCGGCCAACGCTTTCGCAAGTCGTGCAACGAAGCCGGCCTGAACCATTGCTCGGCCCGTCGCCTGAGGAAGGCAGGCGCCGCAATCGCCGCCAAGAACGGCGCCAACGAAGAGGATCTGAAGGCTCTTTTCGGTTGGGAGAACGCTAATGAAGCTAACCTCTACACTCGCAAGGCAAGCCAGAAGATCATCGCCCGCCGCACAATCTTACTGATCGATTTTAACGTGAGCGTCCTCGGCCTAATCGAGGGCTAGAGAAAGTGTATCACCGCAGCGGACAAGTGATTGATCGAATCGAAATCAAAATCTAAAACAGTTGACCACAAAGCATTGCTTCTGATAGCTCGACGATCTTATACCGAGGCCCCCACTCATTTTTCCGGCTACTTTGAACGAATTGTATTCGCTGTCGTGAGACGGCACTTTGGGTTCGGCGGCGCCGATCTCGCGACAGGACCGACAGTCTACATTGCTTTGCGCGAGCGCATTCGAGGTGGCGTTTGTCTTACACGCGTTGGTGCAGCGCTCGACACCTGCCTGGCGTATCACGAATCACGCAACTGCCCGGCGTCATGCGCACGGCAGCCAAAGTCGTTAAAGCGACTGTGGTCGAACCCTGCCGCACAGATCATCCGCACTCGTGGCCGTCCGTTCCCAGGAAGCGTATTGCCCGAACGTGCGGCGTGGTCATCAGCTAAGCCTCATTAACATTTGCGACGTCAGTCCAAATGGGCTCGATTTTGACCATAGGTTGAATCAGCGGTGGTCGTGACGACGGGCACGGGGAGATGAGAGGCGAACTTTTCGCAACTCCATTGTCAGGACGCTTCAGGTCGACCGAAGCGATGCCGAGTACAGGATGGGATCGAGAAGAACGCCGAGGACCACTTCAAGCGCGCGTTTGCCGTTCCTGCGCACGTTTCGTTTTCCACTCACGATAACGGCGCGTCGCCCAGACATCTGAGCGGCGGCGCAGTCGGCGTACAACAGGAAGATCGATTGACAGGACAATCAGTCCGAGCGGGACCATCCAGATGCCGAGAACAGGAAGGAACCCGAACAGGCCGCCGATCACCAGCAACGTGCCGATGGAAATGCGAAGCCAGCGATTCTGCGGCAGGTCGAAATTGCGGCCGAACAGGCGCATCGACTGCTTCTGTCCCGCGACGTCTGGCTCGCTGCTCGCAAAGGCTTCACCTATAGGGGCATCCGCTATGTGCCGTCCCTCGTCTTCGATCCGATCCGTCCGATTATCCATACGTCTCTGTCCAGGTGTCGTCTCACAGGGTAACACGGCGCGAAGAAAAGAGTTCTCTGGCCAAACGTTTTAGATAGGCACTAAGGCTAGGAATTTTTCGCGAAGAAGCGCTTGGCAAGCCGCCCGGCACTTTGCTATAGCCTCCGCAGCCGTCCCCGGAGCTTTTGCACGGGCTTCGGCACGTTCCCCGGTAGCTCAGTGGTAGAGCACTCGACTGTTAATCGATCGGTCGCTGGTTCGAATCCGGCCCGGGGAGCCACTTCTTTTCAATTATGCGATTTCAGTCGCTTTCGGCCACGCAGAGATTGTTCGCCAGGCGAGCGTGAATGCAAACCGAACCCAGAATTTTGATCATTGTACTGCTGCCTTTCTCGGCGAATGATTCTTTTTCGTGAAACCCTACCCATTCAGGAGCTCGGCTAACCTCACGGCCTGTACCCGCTTCGTTTCTGAAGACCGGATCGTCCGATCACCTCCGCTACGCAAAGCTTAGGCTCGGTCTGCGGCATACCGTCCCGCGCCCGGCTTCCAACCGATCTCCAGCGTCACACATTCATCGACGACAGCGAAACGGAGACGGATCGAGACCCAATGGCAAGATCAAAAGCGCCTAAGAGCGAAACCGCAGATCAGGAGACCGGCCCGATCGTCGTCTGGCTCCGTGACGATCTGAGGCTCGACGACAATCCGGCGCTCGCGCTCGCGGCCGAGACCAATCGGCCAATCGTTCCGCTTGTGGTGCTCGACGAGGAGTCGGACGGGGTCCGCGCGCTCGGCGGCGCGCATAAGTGGTGGCTGCATCATTCGCTCGAAAGCTTCGCGAGTTCTCTGCGTGGCAAGGGCTCCCGGCTGACGCTACGGCGCGGTAAGGCCAAAGACCAAGTCCTCGATGTCATCGAGAAAACAGGTGCCAGCGCGCTTTTCTTCAACCGGCGTTACGACCAGGCGTCACGCGCGGTGGACGATGCAATCGGAGAAGCGCTTGGCGACCAGGTCTCAGTCGAACGCTTCACCGCCAATCTCCTGCACGACCCGGAAAACGTCGAGACGACGTCGGGCGGATATTACAAGGTTTTTACCCCATTCTGGCGAAAGGTTTCGGAGAGTGGGCCTCGCGACCCGATCGATCCGCCTGACGGCTTGAAGCAACCGGACACTTTTCCGCAATCGGACGATCTGGAGGACTGGGAGCTGTTGCCGACCAAACCGGACTGGTCCGGCGGTATCGCTGACTTCTGGACACCGGGCGAAAAGGCTGCTCACGACCGTTTCGAGACATTCTGCGACGATCTTCTGTCGGACTATCACAAGGGTCGCGAGCGGCCATATGCTGACGACACGTCGCGCATGTCGCCATATTTAAGGTGGGGTGAAATCTCACCCTATCGCCTTTGGCACACGGCTCAAGCCTATGCGAACCGCCGCAAGACAGTGCCGGACGAAGCGATCCGGACGTTCCTTCAGGAACTCGTCTGGAGGGACTTCAACTATCACCTTCTCTTTCACTTCGGACCACTTGCAGACAAAAACTTCAACGACCGCTTCGATAATTTCTCCTGGCGCTCGTCGAAGAAGGACCTGAAGGCTTGGCAAAATGGGTTGACCGGCTACCCGATCGTCGATGCCGGCATGCGCCAACTCTGGAAGACGGGCTGGATGCACAACCGTGTTCGTATGATCGTCGGTTCCTTTCTTACGAAGGACCTTCTGATCGACTGGCGCGATGGCGAGCGCTGGTTTTGGGATACGCTGGTCGATGGCGACATCGCCTCGAACACAGCCCAATGGCAATGGATCGGCGGGGCTGGGGCCGACGCCCAACCCTTCTTCCGCATCTTCAACCCCATCACTCAGAGCGAGCGGTTCGATAAGAACGGTGCTTATATCCGTCAGTTCGTGCCGGAACTGAAAGAGATGCCGGACAAGCACATCCACGCTCCCTGGAAAGCCGATAAGGACGTTTTGGAGAAGGCGGGAGTGAAGCTTGGCGAGACCTATCCCGAGCCGCTCGTCGACCATTCGGAAGCGCGCGACAGGGCACTTTCGGCCTATGACGAGGTAAAGGGGTAGCCTACAACGGTACTGCTATAGACAGGCTGAAGCACAATCGCCGGCCAAGGACGCCTCCCTGTACCGCAGCGGCGCGAATGCACCGTAGCTGGTCTGATTGGCTTTGTCTCGATGGCTGGAAAAGCGCTCTCGACCGCCTAGTCGTTCTAGAAGAAAAAACTTCCGGCTGATCCGCAGTTGAAAATCCACACCACCGTTATTAGAAACGCCTACGATGAGCTCTTTCACCGGAAGAAGCCGCGTTCGACAATACCATCAGGGTGATCGATCTACGCGCCCCCATGTGCCTCGCTCACTTGGCGAACGGCTCGACGCTTATCATAGCTTCTTCCGCCCAGGACTCGCTGGATAAACCGGTGGAGAGCTTCTTATTCATCGCTCCGCCGAGGGCGCGGCAGCACCGGCCGATGCCTCACCGCGGCTTGTGAAAGAACAGGTCGTAGCCTGTGAGCAGCACGGTGAAAGCTAGCACCAGGGTGAGATCCAGACGCGGCACGTGCCAGATCAGAAACCCGAGAAAAACGCACAGCAGTACGAAGGCGAACAGGGACAGCAATTTTTCGAGCATCAGTCGAGTTGCCCTTCCAATTTTTTCAATAACCAGGCCGCGGTTCGCATCAGTCTCGCATCCTCGCCGTGCTTTGCTGCAAGGGTCAATCCAAGAGGTGACCCGTCCGATGTTTCCAGAAGCGGGAGCGTCATGAACGGAAGACCGACGAAAGCTAGCAGCGTTTCGTCGAATGTGGCGGAAGTCTCGTTTTCGATGGGGCCGATCGAAGCGACAACGTCGCAGCGCGACAGCACCTCATCGAGCCCGGACTTCAGAACTGGCCGCCAATCGAGTGCACGCAAATAATCGACCGCTGACAAACTCTCCCCTACGTCCACGATCTTTTCGAGCGTCTCAGGCGCAGCCTCCGCATAACGTCGGCGATAGGGTGCCAGCGACTTTGCCGCCTCCGCCGTGAAGATGCGTTCCGATTGGGGGACGGCTTCGGCGAATACTTCCGGGAGGGGCGTTTGAAACGCGTTCCTGCCCAAAGCCCCCATCAATTCATCGAGCGGAGCCTTGGCCGCGTCGCGGTCGTCTGAGACGAACCCGATCGTCGGTGTTACGGGCGGCGGTGTCTTGAGCGCCTTCCCGAGTTGCGGATGGGGCTTTGGTTCGCTTGCCGACAGCGGCTCTTGCCCGACCAACGCATCGACGAGCAGGGCGAGGCCCTCCAAATCGATAGCCAAGACCGCAACGTTATCGAGGGTTGGGGCAATCCTGAACAAACCTGATTGCGGGACCATGCCGGCACTCGGCCGGTAGGCGAACAGGCTCGAACGAGCAGCAGCACGGATCATCTCGCCCCGGGCTTCAACCGTCACGGCCAACGGGAAGCAGCGCTTGGCAAGAAGCGTTGTCGCTCCGGTCGTCCCCTCACCCACTCGCAGCGCCGGAATCGCCGACTTCGCGAACAGCAGGGCTCCAGCAGACCTTAGAAGCGCCGTCAGGCTGGCGTCCCTTTCGCCAAGCGATCGGTCGAGCGCATCGAACCCGCGTTTGGATGGAACGCGCTCCATATCGCAGGCATCGTCGAGAACGATTGGTATTCCGTGCAGAGAACCCAGCGCTCTTCCGCGTCCGCGCAGCGCGTCCCGACTTTCGGCGACGCGGCGCGCATAGGTATCATCGATCCATGCGAGAGCATCCTCAACGCCCTCGGCGCGCGCCAATCGCTTCAGGACATTGTCGCATACCTGATTGCACCGCGCGGCGCCTGTCACCAGCCGTTCGCGCAGGACCGCGACCGGGAGGTCAAGCGGCTCGGGCATCCGACTCATCGTACCGCCCTCTCGTGTCCTGTCCTATCGGCCATAGAAGTACTCCGGCAGGTAGAAGACCGAATCCGGGACGATGTAGACAACCGCCATCGCGATGAACACCATGACCAGGAACGGCAGGACACCGGCGAAAATTTGCGTCAGCTTTACCTGCGGTGGAGCGATGCCCTTGAGGTAATACGCCGACATCGCCATCGGCGGTGTCAGGAACGAAGTCTGCAGGTTCAACGCCACCAGCACGCCGAAGAACAGCGGATCGATGTCGAAAATCGCCAATAGCGGCAGGAAGATCGGCACGAAGATGATGATGATCTCAGACCATTCCAGCGGCCAGCCGAGCAGGAAGATGATCAGCTGTGCAAGGATCAGGAATTGCAGCGGTGTGATGTCGAGGCTTTCGACGAAGTTCGAGATCAGCTGCTCACCTCCAAGATAGGAGAAGACGGCAGAGAAAACATAGGAGCCGACGAAGAGCCAACAGACCATCGCGGTCGTACGGACCGTCAGATAGACGGATTCGCGCAGGCGTTGGAAGGTCAGCGCCCGGTAGCCGATAGCGAGGATGAGACCGCCGAGGGCGCCGATCGCAGCAGCCTCCGTCGGTGTCGCATAGCCTCCGAGAATCGAGCCGAGAACGGCCAGAATCAAAAACGCAAGCGGCAGGAAGGAAGTCAGGATCATGATCAGCAACTTGCCGATCGGAACATCCGGCACCTCTTCATCAGTCGGACGGGGCGCTACCGAGGGCTGAAGAACCGAGCGGCCGACCACATAGATGATGTAGAGGGTGACGAGGATGAGCCCCGGAATCATGGCACCGGCATAGAGCTGGACGATCGAGACACCGGACGCTGCAGCATAGACGATCAGCATGATCGAAGGCGGGATGAGAATGCCGAGTGTGCCGCCGGCGCAAATGATGCCGGAGGCGAACGACGAGTCGTATCGCGCGTTAAGCATCGCAGGCAGCGCCAGAAGTCCCATCAGCGTCACGACCGCGCCGACGATGCCGGTCGCCGTGGCGAACAGGGCGCACGTGATCAAAGCCGCCACGCCCATCGATCCTGGAATGTTCTTGGAGGCGACGTTGAGCGTGTTGAAGAGTCGATCGACGATGTTCGCTCGCTCGACGATATAGCCCATGAACAGGAACAGCGGGACGGCAGTCAGAACCTCGTTCGCCATGACTGTATAAGTCTGGTTCACAAAGAGGTCGAAGACACGGTTGTTGAGAAAGCCCTCCAGCCAGGTCGACCAACTTTCCCAGGTTCCCGCCGTCTCATCGAGCCGGTTGAAGCTGCGCCACATGCGCGGGCCTTCAAAATAGGCGTAGTAGCCAAAGCCGATGCCCATCGCCATAAGCGTGAAAGCGATCGGGAAGCCAAGAAACACCAGGATGATGAAGAGACCCAGCATCATCAGTGCGATTTCGGGTTCGGTCATGGATGCGGGTCTTTCTCGGCCTTCGCCGCCTCATTCATGAGGCTGTCTTCGGTTTCCTGGACGTCTTCTTCGGCCGTGGTCCAGTATCCGTCACGGATGCATTTGATCGCGCGGCACACTTCCGCGATGCCTTGGATGAGGAGCAGGACACCCGCGGCGACAATAACTGCCTTGAACTGATAAACTGGAACGCCTGCCGGGCTGAAAACACTGACTTCGCCGTAGCGCCATGCCCGTTCCGCATATTTCCAACCCGCGATGATCAACGCAATCACACCGGGGAAGAAGAATATGAAATACAGGACGAGGTCGATCGAAGCTTGACCGCGAGGGCTCCATAGGCGGTACAGAAAGTCGCCTCGAACATGCCCCCCACGCGAGAGCGTGTAAGCGCCGCCCATCATGAACAGCGTTCCGTACATGATGTAGGAGATGTCGTACGCCCAAGGCGTCGGAGAATTCATGGCGTAGCGCACGAAGACTTCGTAGCTCGTGCCGAACGTCATCAGGATGATGAGCCAGGCGAACGCCTTGCCGAACCCCGCTGAGAGCGCGTCCGCAAATCGAATAAAAGCCAGCATGGAAATGGTTCCGGTTCAGGATTCGACGGAGCGGCGGAGTCCCACAAACGCTCTACAATCCTTGATCTGTTGAGAAGCGCCCGGCGAAAGATTCCGCCGGGCGTTCAGATTTCAAGAGCCGGAAGGACACTCCCGGCGCAATGAGCGCAAAGCCTATTGCTGAGTCGCCTCTGAGTCCGATCCGGATCCGGAGTCGGAGGCCGACGAGGAGCCGCTCGATCCGCCCCGCGCCGGAAGCGTGTCGGGGAAGAAGTGCTCGTAGGCAGCGCGGTAGCTTGGCGTATTGACGAGTTCGTAATAGCTGACGCGCTTAACAAATTCGCGCTGGCTATCCAGCACTCGCTTCATGAACTCGTCCTGTTCGAGTTCAGTGATCATCGTCGACCACGCCTCGAGTTGCTGGTCGAGGATTTCCTGTGGTGTTTCCTGGATGTTGACACCATCCTCATCGCGCAGCTTGGCGAGATCGGCGGAGTAGTTGTCGAGCGCGAAGGTCGTATTCTTCATTGCCGACGCTTCGACCGCATATTCGACGATCGCGCGGAGATCCTCGTCGAGATCTTCCATGAAATCACGGTTGAAGATGAACTCGAAGGCTTCAGACGCCTGGTGGTAGGAGCCCAAATAGTAGTTTTGAGCCACGTCCTGTGCACCGAAACGGCGGTCCGACGAAGGGTTGTTGAATTCGAACGCATCGATGACGCCGCGCTCCATGGCTGGAACGATTTCACCACCCGGAAGCTGAGTGACGCTCATGCCCATGGACTGCATAAGATCGGCGGCGAGACCGACAGTACGGTATTTAAGGCCATTCATGTCGGCGACGCCGCTGACAGGCTGTGTGAACCAGCCGAAGGGCTGGGGCGGCATCGGCATGCCAAGCATACCAATCACGTTCAGACCCATATTGTCTTGCGTCAGTTCGCGGTAGAATTCGCGGCCACCGCCTTCGTAGAACCATGCGAGCATCGTGGTCGGATTGCCACCGAACACAGGGCCGGTGCCGAACAGCGAAGCGGCTTTGTTCTTGCCATACCAGTAAGCCGAAACCGAGTGAGCGGCATCGAGAACGCCATCCGAAACGGCATCGATGACCTGGAATGCAGCGACTACGGCACCCGCCGGCAATACGTCGACTGCTAGACGACCGCCTGACATCGCTTCGACGCGATCGGCATATTGCTGCGCCATGGTCTGCCAGATGTCAGATGCTGGCCAGGAGGTCTGCATACGGATGGTGAGCGGGGCCTGCGCGAGAACGGCCGGCGCCGCAAGCGATGATGCAGCGACGGCCGAACCGCCGATCATACCCTTTTTCAGGAACGAACGCCGATCGACGGATTTCGTCTTGGTCTCTGTCATGAAGTTGTTTCCTCCCTTGGGTTCCATGAACGAATCAGGTCACGAGTACGCAGCGCCTCACGCATACATCCGTCTCCCCGAGCAAGTCCCGGCCTTTCAGGCTGAGGCCTGCGGCATTCGCGGGTCGATGAAGGAGAGAGCAAAATTGCGGTCAACGACGAGCCTCCCAATTCGTCATCAATCGTGAGCGTAAGCGAGCACGGGCGTCGCGGCAAGCCCGATCCGGCGATCCGTTTTGCGATAACGTGTCGATTGAACCGAGGATTACGTTTCAGCCCATGAAGTTCATACCCCGATCCGGGGTTTACGAAGAGCGCCCAAGGCATTTGACATCCAGAACGAAGGTTCTGATTCGATGCTCTCCCTCGAGAACCATCCGGACTGGGTCACGTCGCCATCGCGACGGCGTCGGCGCCTATGGACGGGATCGCTTAGGTACCGAAGACGACCGTAAGAACCAGATGTTTGAACAGAGGTCGCGCTTTCCGTACATCGAGCGGCAAACCGCGTAGACGCTTACTGACACTCGGCGCGCGAATGCCGTTCTCTCGCATGCGCTGAAGCCGCCTCAGAAGCCGACGCGCGGTTCAAAATGCGTGAATGTTTTGACCAGTTCGGCGGCAGCGCGACCACGGCACCGTCTTGCAGTTCGATAAATCGACGACTTGCATCCCGCGCGGAATACTCTTTGGCTGACGCGCGACCTCTCGCGCGCCAACTGAGGCTACAGCAGCTCAGGGCAAATGGCTGCAATCAGCATGTCTAAGAGAATACGGGCATCTTACCTGGCGACGCAGTCGGAAAACCTACGCGCCATTCGGTTCAATGCGAGAGTTCCCGCTTGATCTCCGCTCGTTCTTCCTCAAGCGTTCCAAAATTCTTCGGGCGGTCAGCTCTGTTGTACCAATATTCAGCGTTGCTGCGATCACCTTCGATGCGATGAAGATGAGCGTGGATCCAAGCCGCTTCCTGCGAGCAGTCGGCCTGGACGATGCTATGAGCACGCTCCCATTCGCCAGCTTCCAGAGCATCGATCGCAGTCTTCAAATTGGTCGCCATGTCATTCCTCCCGACATTGATGCTGGGGCTGACATACTCGTTCAACCAGCCTGTCGTGCCGGACATCCAAGGGTCCGCCGCGAGCCAGCCGGTCCTCCCGAGCAGGCGCGCCCCTATCATCGAAAGATGTCGTGAGCAGAATAAGGAATTCAAGGCTGAACCCCAGGAAGCCAAGCTTTCTCACGAACGATTTCGTGAATGGCCACGGCCGCTTTTGCGCCAGATCGATCTACCGGGCTTTGGGCTTCAGCATGTCCTCTTCAGTGGCGATCGCCTGAGCCACCATCCGCTCCCAGAAGTCACCGTAGAGGTCCGGATCGAGACCTCGCGCCTCGGCGTGACGCCGCGCATTCTCAACCACTGTACGCACCCGTTCAGGCACGTCTGCGGGAATGCCGTTGGGCGCCTTGATGGCGGGAGCGCGGTGGATATAACCCAAGCGCTCGGCGAAAAGGTCGAAGAGCGCGACGTCGATCCGGTCGATCTCGGCCCGCAGTTCTTCCATGGTTTCACAGTCGGTCGGCGCTTTTGGCTTGGGGGTCATCGGGAGGATTGCCTCACCACCATTTATCCGGCCTGAACCGCCCAGCAGCCTGTTCGATCACCGCGCCTGCTGCGAACAACGTCTCCTCGTCGAACGGGCGGCCAATCAGCTGCAGGCCGAGCGGCAGGCCGGCGGCGGAAAGGCCAGCGGGAACGGCGATGCCTGGGAGCCCGGCCATGTTCACGGTCACCGTGAAGATATCGTTGAGATACATCTTCACCGGATCGGCCGCCATGTCCTGATCGCCGATGCCGAACGCGGCGGAGGGAGTGGCCGGGGTCAGCAGCGCGTCCACACCATCGGCATAGACCGTCTCGAAGTCGCGCTTGATGAGCGTGCGCACCTTCTGGGCCTGCAGATAGTAGGCGTCGTAATAGCCGGCCGATAGCACATAGGTACCAATCATGATGCGGCGCTTGACCTCGCGGCCGAAGCCTGCGGCACGGGTGTTCTCGTACATCTCCGCGATATTGCCGCCCGGAACGCGCAGGCCGTAACGTACGCCGTCGTAACGCGCGAGGTTGGACGAGGCCTCGGCCGGCGCAACGATGTAATAGGCCGGGAGCGCGTATTTCGTGTGCGGCAACGAGACGTCGACGATCTCCGCGCCAGCATCCTTCAACCACGCAATGCCCTGCTGCCACAGGGTCTCGATCTCCTCCGGCATACCGTCCATCCGGTATTCCTTCGGGATGCCTATTTTGAGGCCTCTGACCGACCGGCCGACCGCGGCCTCGTAGTCGGGAACTTCACGGTCGACAGAGGTTGTGTCCTTGGCGTCGCTGGACGCCATCGATTTCAGAAGAATTGCCGAGTCGCGAACGTCCCGCGCAATAGGGCCAGCCTGATCGAGAGATGAGGCGAATGCAACAATACCCCAACGCGAGCAACGGCCGTAGGTCGGCTTGATGCCCACCGTGCCGGTCAGTGCCGCTGGCTGACGGATCGAGCCGCCAGTATCCGTTGCCGTCGCACCCGCACAGAGGTGGGCCGCGACCGCAGCGGCGGAGCCGCCAGAAGAACCGCCCGGAACCATATCCGCGTTCGAGCCGGCCTTCCGCCACGGGTTCTTCACCGGGCCGTAATAGGACGTCTCGTTCGACGAGCCCATCGCAAACTCGTCCATGTTGAGCTTGCCGAGCATGACCGCGCCGTCCGCCCAGAGATTGGCGGTGACGGTCGATTCGTAGCGCGGCTCGAAGCCGTCGAGTATGTGACTCGCGGCCTGGGTGTGGACGCCTTCGGTGGAGAACAGATCCTTGATCCCGAGGGGAATACCCTCCAGCGCGCCGGCCTCACCTTTCCCAATCTTTTCGTCGGATGCCTTCGCCATGGCGCGGGCCTTGTCCGGCGTGACGGCGACATAGGCGTTCAGCGTGCCGTTCGCATGATCGATCGCGCCAAGATAGGCGTCGGTCAGTTCGATCGAGCTGATCTCCTTCTTGGTCAGCTTGTCGCGCGCTTCGGCGATGGTGAGGCCGGTGAGATCGGTCATTCGCTCAGTGTCTTCTCGTAGAAACGGCTGTATTCGGACGCGGGATAGTCGAGCACCGCGTCGCATTCGGAAAAGCCAAGGCTTTCATAGAGCGCCCATGCGGGCCGATAGTCGTCCTGCGCCCCGGTTTCGAGCACGACGCGCTCCATGTTCTTCGTGCGAGCCCGTTCGATGATGGCCGAGAGGATCGCCCGTCCGAGACCTCTACCCCGAAAGCTGGGGTCGGTGTACATGCGCTTGACCTCGCCGACGCTGGCCGCATGGGTTTTCAGCGTACCCATAGCGACGGCTTCGCCAGCCCTGTCGCGGCAGACGAAGACGGTGACGTCGGCGCGCGTCATCTCGTCGAAGTTAAGACCAAAGTGGAACTCGGGCGGGGCAAGCAGCAGGAGCGCCTCGTCCAGCTTCATCACGAGGCTACGCACATCGTCGCCGAGGAAGCGTTCGGCCCGGACAGCAAAACTCACGGCGGCTTACTCCACCACCTTCGGAACCATGAAGAAGTTGTCTTCGGAGACCGGCGCGTTGGCGACGATGTCGGCTGCCTTGTCGCCGTCTGTCACGCCGTCCTTGCGCTTCTTCATTTCCATCGGGGTCACCGAGGTCATTGGTTCGACGCTGGAAACGTCGACTTCGGATAGCTGCTCGACGAAGCCGAGGATCGCGTTCAGTTCTTCCTGCATCGCCGGGACATCCTCGTCCGAAAGGGCAATACGGGAAAGCTTGGCTACGCGGCGTACGGTATCGGCGTCGACGGACATGCCCGACCTTTTCTTCTATGGCATCTTCATTGATCGCGGGGAGCTATACCCATGGCCGCTTGAAGGCGCAACGGCGGCGCAACATTGCTTCGACCGCCACCATTTCGCGCGCACCTTAAGAGAGCGGCTCAGACCTCGAAGGCTTCGCCAATGGTTGGGTTCCTGACCTTATCGCCCTCGCCTTCCATCGCCTCGAAGAACTTGTTCGGGTTCTGGTCAAGGATCGGAAGCGTTCCGAAATGGACCGGAATGATCGTTTCGAAGTTGAAGTAGCGACGGCAGGCGATCGCCGCGACGGCGCCGCCCATTGTCAGCCGGTCCCCTACCGGGACGATGCCTATCTTCGGCTGATGGAGTTCCTCAATCAGTGCCATGTCGCCGAAGATGTCTGTATCGCCCATGTGATAGAGCGTCGGACCGTTGTCGAAGTGAAGGACGACGCCGTTCGGCTGGCCGAGATAGGTGACCGTGCCATTCTCCTCCACGTGACCCGACGAGTGAAACGCCTGAACGAGTGTGACCGAGAAATCGTCGAAAGTTGCGGTTCCACCGGTATTCGCCGGCTGGGCGTTCTCAACGCCCTTCTGACCGAGCCACTGGGACAGCTCGAAGGTCGCGAGAACCTGTGCGCTGGTGCGTTTCGCGATCTCGACGGTATCACCCACATGGTCGAAATGTCCGTGGGTAAGGACGATATGGGTCGTTCCTTCGGTCGCAGCGATCGCATCACCTTTGAAATGCGGATTATCGCTGATGAACGGATCGAGCAGTATGACCGACTTGCCGGTTTCGATCTTAAAGGCCGAATGGCCGAAATAGGTGATCTTCATAGGGATTGCTCTTTGATGAATCGATATGGGTTACGCCTGTCCCTGCGCCGATGGCAAGGGGCGGGCATTGTCCGGCTAAGTGCGGGCGGCTAGCGAAGCGTCAAGGCGTACGTTCGTGCGTATACGGAGGTTTCCTGGCAGTCTTTATCAGACGGTAAGGCAGGGGTAGCCATGTCAGTCGTTGAGATTGAGGAATTCGCTGAAACGCTTAAGCTCGGCAAGCCCCTCGCCGGCCTCGACCTCGGTACGAAGACGATTGGCGTCGCCGTCTCGGACCGCTCATTTCGCTTCGCCAATCCAAGGTCTGTTCTGAAGCGCAAGAAATTCACGCAGGACGCGCAAGCTCTGAAGGCAATGCTCGACGCCGACGAAGTCTCGGCCATCGTCCTCGGCCTGCCGCTCAACATGGACGGGTCGTCCGGGCCCAGAGCTCAGGCGACGAAGGCCTTTTCGCGCAACTACGCCGCGCTCGACGAGCGGCCGATCCTGCTTTGGGACGAACGGCTTTCGACGGTCGCGGCGGAACGCAATCTACTCGATATCGACATGTCGAGGAAGAAGCGCGGCGAGCGGATCGATTCGGCCGCCGCCGCGATCATCCTGCAAGGTGTGTTAGACCGCCTCGCGAACCTTACCCGGTGCCCGGGCACCCGATCCATATGCGATTGAGTCGTAGCGCTCCTGCAAGCGGTCCGAACCCTCGCCGGCCGGGTTCCGCCACTCTCGGATGAAAGCTGCGATCTTCGTCCTGCGTCGAAAGGCGATGATCGCGAGAAGGATGAAGCTGTCGAAGACGATCGCCTCAGCCATCAGCCAGGCGATGGCGTCGGCATCCATGCCGAGAAGCGCTTCGTAGACGGCGAAGGTCTTATCATAGACCTCCCGCGAAAATACGACATAGCCAACATCGAAGCGTGCTGCGAAGAACCAGCCCCAAAAACCCGCGAGCGGCAGAAACCAGTAAAGGAAGAAGGCGCGCATCTGTCTATTCGCTTCCGTCGTTTCGGTCGGAACCTGCGCGCCGCTCGACCCGGCGCAGGATGGCCTCGAAGGCTTCGTCGCTCTCGCTCTCGTCAGCCTGCATCAGGTGATCAAAGAGTAGAGCGCCGATGGTGAAAGCGAGCGCGAAGCAGACTCCGGTACCGCTGCCGAACAGCGCTGCGACGGGAGCCCCTGCGATCGTCGCCGAAAGCCAGAATGCAAACACCGCTGTGAGGCCGGCTACCGCAGCTCGCTCACCGCTCGCCGCGATCCGGGGGTCGAAGCTGTTTAGTCGAAAAATCGAGGAGCCGAGCACGATGCCGACGGCGAGAAGAAGCGCGGCGAACGGCACCGCTTCCGTCGTGCCTACACCGAGCGTCTCTCCTTGGCGGAGGATCGCAACCAGTTCGTCCAGCCGTAGCTGTATTCCGGTCGGAAAGAACTCTGCTTCGACCAGGAGCCGCACCACGCCGAGGCTCAGAAAAGCCGTCCAGGCGGACAAACACACCGTCGAAGCCGTGCGCAACATGTGATGCCTCCCCGCTTTCAATCGTTAGCAAAGTGTTAACGGAGTTGTCGCGCTTCGGGTCCTTCCGGCGCAAGCGCAAGCTTCTGTTAACCCTAACGGCGGCTTGCCTCGCAACCGCCCCTCGCCTATTCACCGCTTCCGATGATCAGTTCCGCTAGCTCTTTCGACCGCCGCCATCTGCTCGGTATCAACGGCCTCCAGCCGACGGAAATCGTCCATCTCCTCGATCGGGCGGAAGAGGCAGTGGCTGTCAGCCGCCGACCCGACAAGAAGACCTCGGTCCTGAAGGGCCGTACGCAGATCAATCTCTTCTTCGAGGCTTCAACTCGGACCCAGGCGAGTTTCGAGATTGCCGGCAAGCGACTCGGCGCCGACGTCATGAACATGTCGGTCGCGAATTCCTCAGTGAAGAAAGGCGAGACGCTCATCGACACGGCGATGACGCTGAACGCCATGCAGCCCGACATCCTCATCGTGCGTCATCACGCTGCCGGTGCGGTGGCGCTCCTTTCGCAGAAGGTCGCCTGTTCCGTCGTCAATGCCGGCGACGGCCAGCACGAGCATCCGACTCAAGCGCTGCTCGATGCGCTAACAATTCGGCGCCATAAGGGCTCGGAGTTCCAGCATCTAACGGTGGTCATTTGCGGTGACGTCCTGCACAGCCGCGTCGCGCGTTCGAACATCCTACTTCTCAATGCACTCGGCGCGCGCGTTCGCGTCGTCGCGCCTTCGACGCTTCTTCCGCGCGGCATCGAGCAGATGGGCGTCGAGATCGTCCACGACATGCGCGAAGGCCTGAAGGACGCCGACGTCGTAATGATGCTGCGGCTCCAGCGCGAGCGCATGGAGGGAGCCTTCGTGCCCTCGGTCCGCGAATATTTCCGCTATTTCGGGCTCGACGCCGAGAAGCTCGCCCACGCCAAGCCCGATGCCCTGGTCATGCATCCAGGGCCGATGAATCGCGGTGTCGAGATTGCCTCGGATATCGCTGACGGGCCGCAGAGCGTGATCGAGGAACAGGTCGAGATGGGCGTCGCCGTCCGCATGGCCGTCATTGCGACCCTGATCGGCCAGACCGGAGGTCCGCGATGATTGCCTCCGCAAACCAGAATGCGCCCTTTGAAAGCGGCAGGCCACTGCTGATCGAGAATGTCCGTGTAGTCGATCCGGCACGTAACCTCGACACGCACGGCGCGGTCCTCGTCGCCGATGGCAAGATCGTCGCCGCTGGTCCGGAGGTCCTCAATCAGGGCGCGCCGGACGGCGCCGAGCGGATCGACGGCAAGGGCCTCACGCTCATCCCCGGCCTCGTCGACGCTCGCGTGTTCATCGGCGAACCCGGCGGCGAGCATCTGGAGACGATCCGCACCGCCTCGCTGGCTGCTGCGGCTGGCGGCGTCACCTCGATCGTCACCATGCCGGACACCCACCCCGTCATAGACGACGTCGCGATTGCCGAATTCGTGATGCGCACCGCACGGGACACCGCCGTCGTCAACGTCTTTCCCGCGGCCGCGATGACGCGCGGCCTCGAGGGAAAGGAGATGACGGAGATCGGCCTTCTGAAGGATGCCGGCGTCGTCGCCTTCACCGACGGGCGACACACGATTTCAGATCCCGCGCTGCTGCGCCGAATCATGACCTATGCCCGCGACCACGGTGCCCTCGTCATGCATTCGACGCAGGATTTGCAGCTTACCGGGCGCGGCGTGATGAACGAAGGGCTCTTCGCTTCGTGGTTAGGCCTTCCTGGCGCGCCTGCGGAAGCGGAGATCATTCCGCTCGAGCGCGACCTTCGGCTCGCCGGCCTTACGGCTTGCCGCTATCACGCCGCGGAGGTGTCGCTCGCCGAATCCGCCGATGTCGTTCGAGCTGCCAAGCGGCGCGGCGTTAAGGCGAGTGCGGGCGTCTCGATCAATCATCTTTCGCTGAACGAAAACGACATAGGCGAATATCGCACCTATTTTCGGCTCTCCCCGCCCCTCCGGCACGAGGACGACCGGATGGCGATCGTCGAGGCGCTGAAAGACGGAACAATCGATATTGTCCACTCCGCGCACGACCCGCAGGACGCCGACCGCAAGCGTCGCCCATTCGCCGAGGCCGAGAGCGGTGCTATCGGCCTTGAAACTCTCCTGGCCGCCGCGCTTCGCCTGCATTTTTCCAACGACGTGCCGCTGATGCGGCTGATCGAAACGATGACGTCTGCTCCCGCGCGACTGCTGGGTATTGATCGCGGCACGCTTATCGCGGGCCGCCCGGCCGACTTCACGCTGGTCGATCTCGACGAACCTTTCCTTTTCGACGAAACGATGATCCGTTCGAAGTCGAAGAACACGGTCTTCGAGAACGCCCGCTTTCAGGGGCGAGTCATGCAAACCTTCGTCGCTGGAAGGCGTGTCTACGACGCTGCCGCCACCACCGAAGCGGAAGCCTAGGGACGGCGCCATGGAGAACTTTGCCGAACCGCTGCAATGGGCGATCGCCGTCGCAATTGGCTATCTGTCTGGCTCGGTGCCCTACGGGCTGATTTTCGCAAAACTCTTTGGCCTCGGCGACATTCGGAAGATTGGCTCCGGCAACATCGGCGCGACCAACGCGCTGCGGACCGGAAACAAAAGCATGGCCTTCCTGACGCTATTGGGCGATGTCCTGAAGGCTACCGTTCCGGTCATCGTCTTCATGCCGCTCGGCGTCCTCTGTGCAGCGCTCGCAGGCTTCGCTGCTTTCGTCGGTCATTGCTACCCTGTGTGGCTTCGTTTCGGAGGCGGGAAAGGGGTTGCGACCTATATAGGCGTCCTGCTCGGCCTTCTGCCCTGGCTCGCTTTGGTCTTCGCTGTCTTCTGGCTATTGGTCGCCAAGCTCTCGCGGTTCTCGTCTCTTGCTGCGCTTGTCGCAACGATCGCAGTCCCGCTTGCCGCTCTTCTTCTCGGCGCACCGATCATTGCCCTCTTTACCGGCCTGATGACCGCGCTTGTCTTCTGGCGCCATCGCACGAATATCCGCCGTCTCCTCGACGGGACCGAGGGCAAGATCGGAGCGAAGGGGTGAGCGTTGCAGGCGGTCGCAAGAAAGGCGTCGCCTTCACATATGATATGCAGGTGTCTTGGCTCCGCCTCTACCGGAGCGAGAATGTCGGCCCCGTCACCTTCCGCCAGTTGATCAACCGCTTCGGCGGGGCGGAGGCTGCCCTCGAAGCCCTCCCCGAACTTGCAGAACGCGGTGGACGCCGCATCGAGATCGCGGACCGCGGTGCGATCGAGGCCGAATTCGACCGAGCGAAGAAGCTTGGCGCCGTATTCGCCTGCATGGGCGAGCCGGGCTTTCCGTCGATGTTCGCCTCCGATGAGCATTCGCCGCCGGTCATCGCGCGGATGGGCGATCCTGCCCTCTTCGAACAGCCCGCCGTCGCCATCGTCGGGGCGCGAAACGCCTCGCTATCCGGCATCAAACTTACAAAGCGATTCGCCGCCGACCTCGGAGCGGCAGGGTATGTCGTCGTCTCGGGTCTCGCCAGGGGCATCGACGCAGCCGCGCATGAAGCGGCAATATCAACCGGCACGATCGGTGTCTTCGCCGGTGGTCTCGACATGCCTTATCCACCCGAGAACCGTTCTCTGATGCGACGGATCGTCGACGAAGGTGGCTGCCTGATCTCGGCCCGACCATTTGGCTGGGAGCCGCGAGCAAAAGACTTTCCACGCCGAAATCGCGTCGTCGCCACCCTAGCCCTCGGTCTTCTGGTTGTTGAGGCTGCGCAACGTTCGGGATCGCTGATCTCGGCGCGCATCGCTAACGAGCTTGGGCGCCTGGTCTTTGCTGTTCCCGGATCGCCGCTCGATCCGCGCGCGGGCGGCAGCAACAAGCTCCTGAAGGACGGCGCCATCCTCGCGACCGAAGCAGCGGACGTCATCGAAGCCCTCCGTCCACTCGACGAGGGGAGGAGAAGTCGTGGCAACGATAGCCTGGACGAGCCAGAGGTCTTAGAGACTTTTGAGGAGCCAGCTGGGGATGAACGGGACAGAATTTACGAAGCGCTCGGCCCGACACCGGTCTCCGTCGACGACATAGTCGAGCATACCGGAGCATCGCCCGGCGCTGTTCAGTTGGTAGTCCTCGAGCTTGAACTGGCCGGCCGCCTGGAACGCCAGCGCGACGGTACGGTATCTATTTTACTTTAGATCGCGACCGGACCGTGAAGCCGTCACGCGCTTGTCGATCTCCGACTGGGTTTCGACACGGGCCATATCGAGAAGATAGGGCAACATGGAGCCATGTGGCAGACCCGCGATTTGCTTGAGTTGCGGCAGCATGTCCCGCACGTAGCGGAGTCTTGCGATCGCATCGTCCTCATGGCCGCCTATCATCCGTTGTCCGCCTCTTGATCTACCGTTTGCGCCCTGGAACCTCGATTATCGATAACCAGCGAGCAAACTAGACGCGAAGGTTATACGAAAAATCTACTATTGGTTGCAACCGGCCGTTCCATCCTTTTCATCGCGCACTTGACCGTAAGAGACGCCATGTCCATGTGACGACACGGCCAAATCGGGGAACCGAGCCGGCGGATACGCCGGATCGGCACGATTTCCTTCGAGCAAATTGATTGCGGGACAAAAAATCTATGGACGTCGTCATCGTCGAATCGCCCGCCAAAGCGAAGACGATCAACAAGTATCTGGGCAGCGGATACAAGGTACTCGCCTCATACGGTCACGTGCGCGATCTTCCGCCGAAGGACGGGTCGGTGCGTCCTGACGAAGATTTCGAAATGAGTTGGGAAGTCGGCAAGCCGTCCCAGAAGCGTCTCACCGAGATCGCGCAAGCGGTGCGTTCGGCAGATGGTCTTGTTCTCGCAACCGACCCCGATCGCGAAGGCGAGGCGATTTCCTGGCACGTCCTTGAAGTCCTCCGCCAGAAGAAGGCCCTCGGCAAGAAGCCCGTCAGCCGTGTCGTGTTCAATGCGATCACCAAGAAGGCCGTCCTCGACGCGATCGCCAATCCGCGCGAGATTGATGCGCCGCTGGTCGACGCCTATCTCGCCCGCCGCGCGCTCGACTATCTCGTCGGTTTCACGCTCTCGCCGGTTCTCTGGCGCAAGCTGCCCGGCGCCCGCTCGGCAGGCCGAGTTCAATCGGTCGCGCTTCGTCTCGTTTGCGATCGGGAATCGGAAATCGAGCGGTTCAGGCCGCAAGAATACTGGCAGGTCCTCGCGCATCTCGCGACCGAGCGAGGCGAAACCTTTGATGCGCGTCTGACCGCCTTCGAGAACGACCGCATTCAGCGCCTGTCGATCGGCGACGGTAAACGCGCGAATGACATCAAGGCGATGCTCGAATCGGCTGCGTTCACGGTCGAAAGCGTCGAGGCGAAGCCGACGCGGCGCAATCCGGGACCGCCCTTCACCACATCGAGCCTCCAACAGGCGGCCTCCGCTAAGCTCGGCTTTTCGGCTTCGCGGACCATGCAGGTTGCGCAGCGTCTCTACGAGGGTATCGATATCGGCGGCGAGACGGCCGGTCTCATCACATACATGCGGACAGACGGCGTGCAGATGGCGCCTGAGGCTGTAGCGAACGCCCGCGAGGCGATCGAGAGCGACTTCGGCAAGCGCTATCTGCCGGAGAAGGCCCGTTACTACGCAACCAAGGCGAAGAACGCGCAGGAAGCTCACGAGGCGATCCGGCCGACCAGTTTTTCACGGTCGCCGAGAGACGTGGAACGCTATCTCGACAAGGACCAAATACGGCTCTACGAGCTGATCTGGAAGCGCGGCATCGCCAGTCAGATGGCCTCTGCCGAGATCGAGCGGACCACGGTCGATATTGAAGCGAAGAGCGATGGCCGCATCGCGAAGCTGCGTGCCAGCGGTCAGGTGATCAAGTTCGACGGCTTCCTTGCGGCCTATGTCGATCATCGAGATGACTCGAAGAACGTCTCCGACAGCGACGAAGATACCGACGATGATTCGAAGCGCCTGCCGGAGATGAGCGCGAAGGAACGCGCCGAGCGCCGCTCGATCGACGCGACCCAGCACTTCACCGAGCCGCCGCCGCGCTATTCGGAAGCCTCCCTCATCAAGAGGATGGAAGAACTCGGCATCGGCCGGCCATCCACCTACGCCGCGACGCTGCAGACCCTTCAGGATCGCGACTACATCGTCGTCGAGAAGCGCAAGCTCCTGCCCGACGCCAAGGGCCGGCTCGTCACGGCCTTCCTGCAGAATTTCTTCGATCGATATGTGGAGTATGATTTCACCGCCGATCTTGAAGAAAAGCTCGATAAGATCTCGGCTGGCGAGCTCGACTGGAAGGACGTTCTTCGCGAATTCTGGCGCGAATTCTCGGCCCATGTCGATGAAACAAAGGAGCTTCGCGTCTCAGACGTTCTCGATGCGCTCAACGAGGACCTTGCGCCGCTGGTCTTCCCCGAACGCGAGGACGGGACGGAGCCGCGTGCCTGCCCGCGCTGCGGAAACGGCAAGCTGTCGCTGAAGCTCGGGCGATACGGCGCCTTCGTCGGCTGCTCGAACTATCCGGAATGCAACTTCACCCGGCAACTCGGTACGAGCCTCGCGGTGGATAGCTCCGAAGCTGGCGACGACGACGGCCCACGCGAACTTGGGAACGATCCTGAAACCGGCGAGCCGATCACGTTGAGGACCGGACGGTTCGGTCCCTATGTCCAGAGGGGCGAAGGCAAGGAAGCTTCCCGTACGTCAGTGCCGAAGGGCTGGGAAGTAGGCTCGATCGATCTCGAAAAGGCGCTGAAACTGCTGACTTTGCCACGTGAGGTCGGTAAGCATCCCGAGGACGGCGAGCCGATGATCGTCAATCTCGGCCGCTACGGACCTTACGTGCAGCATTTGAAGACCTACGCCAATGTCGAAAGCGTCGAAGACCTTTTTGAGATGGGTCCGAACCGCGCTGTTTCGCTGATTGCGGAAAAGCGCGAGAAAGGTGGTCGCGGACGCGGTACTCCGGCCTCTCTGAAGACGCTCGGCGAACACCCACAGTTCGGCGGCGAGATCGAGGTGAAGGACGGCCGTTTCGGTCCCTATGTGACTGTCGCGAAGATCAATGCAACCTTGCCGAAGGGCACCGATCCCCAGTCGGTGACGCTCGAACAAGCGATCGAACTGATCAACGCTCGTGCCGAGAAGACGGGCAAGACACCCGGCGCGAAAAAGGCCCCTGCCAAGAAGTCTGCGGCGAAGAAGACGACCAAAACTTCAGGCGCGGACAAGACGACGGCTAAATCCACAGCAAAGAAAAAGACGCCTGCGAAGAAGTCGGAAACCGCCACCCGTTCGAAGGTGAAAATGAAGGTCGATACCAGCGAAGACAGCGTCCCTTGGGACGCTGACTGAAGAATATGGCGAGAAAACAATCGCGCACAGAAGCGCCGGAACTGAGCCGTGACGCCGTCCTCCGTTTCATCGCGGATAATCCGGGCAGGTCGAGCAAGCGCGACATCGCAAAAGCCTTCGATATAAAGGGGGATCGCCGGGTCGCGCTCAAGGATCTCATAGCCGATCTTCAGGCAGAGGGCGTCCTTGCGGGCACTCGCAAGTGCTTCAAGCGGCCAGGGCAACTCCCGCCGGTCACGGTCCTCGAAGTACGGTCGCGCGATAGGGACGGCGGGCTACTAGCCGAACCTGCTGAGTGGAATGAGGACGAGGATGGCGAGCGCCCTCGCCTCCTAGTTCGCCAGAACCCGAAGACACAGACGGCCGGCCTCGGCGAGCGCATCCTCGCCAAGATCGACGACGCGGAAGACGGAACGAAGATTGCCGCCGTCATCCGCGTTCTGCAGAAATCGCGCGGTCTCATGCTGGGCGTCTTTCGTGCCGAGAAGCATGGCGGCGGGCGCGTCGAGCCGGTCGAGCGCAAGCAGAACGAAATCCTGATCCGCCCGGGCGACGAGAACGGCGCCAAGGACGGCGACTTGGTGGAAGCCGACATGGCGAAGCAGCGCCGAATAGGGCTGCCAGTCGGCAAAGTGATCGAGGTGGTCGGATCTGCGCAGTCTGAACGGGCGATCTCGGCCATTGCGCTGCATGCGCACGGCATTCCGCATATCTTTCCAGACGGCGTGCACAAAGAAGCGGAAGATGCCCGGCCGGCGATTATGGCAGGTCGCGAGGACTGGCGATCTGTGCCGCTCGTTACGATCGATCCGCCTGATGCCAAGGACCACGACGACGCGGTTCATGCGCTCGTCGACGACGACCCGAAGAACCCCGGTGGCATGGTCGTCACAGTCGCGATTGCCGATGTTGCAGCCTATGTCCGCACCGCATCAAAGCTCGACGACGAGGCGAAGCTTCGCGGCAACTCCGTCTATTTCCCTGACCGCGTCGTGCCGATGCTGCCGGAGCGGATATCGAATGATCTCTGTTCCCTGAAGGAGGGCGTCGACCGGCCTGCCATGGCGGTGCGCATGGTGATTGGCGGCGACGGCAGGAAGCGTTCGCACTCCTTCCACCGCATCATGATGAAGAGCCGCGCCAAGCTCGCCTATGAAGAAGCGCAGGCGGCAATCGATGGAACGCCGAACGAGGTGCCCGCGGAAGTTACCGAGGGCATGCTACGACCGCTTTGGGCTGCTTACCGGCTCGTCTCTCAGGCCCGTGACGAACGCGCTCCCCTCGCCCTCGACCTGCCGGAGCGCAAGATAAAGCTTGACGAGTCCGGACGCGTGTCCAAGGTCGTCGTTCCTGAGCGGCTCGACGCCCACCGGCTGATCGAGGAATTCATGATCCTCGCCAATGTCGCTGCAGCAGAAACGCTGGAGAACAAGAGGCAGGCGCTGATCTACCGAGTTCATGATGCGCCGTCGCTCGCCAAGCTCGAATCCCTACGCGAATTCCTGAAAACGCTGGAAATTTCGCTCGCGAAAAGCGGCTCGCTCCGCCCGTCGCATTTCAACGGTATTCTGACGAAGGTAAAGGGCACCGAGAACGAGAGCCTCGTTAATGAGGTGGTTCTGCGGTCTCAATCCCAGGCAGTCTACGAGCCGGACAACATCGGCCACTTTGGCCTGAACCTCGCGCGCTATGCGCATTTTACCTCACCAATCCGCCGCTACGCCGATTTGATCGTTCACCGGGCGCTGATCACGGCGCTCAATCTCGGGGATGATGGGCTGACCAAGGAGGCAGAGGCCGATCTCGTCGAGACCGCCGAGGCGATCAGCCAGGCCGAGCGGCGCGCAATGGCCGCCGAGCGCGACACGGTCGACCGCCTCATCGCCCACTTCCTTGCCGATCAGGTTGGCGAGGACTTTACGGGCCGAATAGCCGGCGTCACCAAAGCCGGCCTTTTCGTTGCCCTGCCGACCTATGGCGCCGACGGCTTCGTGCCGATCTCAACGCTCGGCAAGGAGTTCTTTCGCTTCGACGAGGCAGCCCGCATGGTTGTCGGTGAGCGCAGCAGCAGGGGTTACCGGCTCGGCGATACGGTCGAGGTCCGGATCGTTGAAGTTGCACCGCTGACCGGCTCGATGCAATTCGAGATGCTGACGGAACCGCGCAAACTACCGCGTGGCACACAGTCATTCCATAAGAGCCATAAAAGCACCCGCAACCATCGGCGGTCGACCAAGAACACCGCTGCGAAAGTGAGGAAACGCAGATGAGCGAGGCCGCCCGTTTCTCCGCATCGTCGAGTGCGATCGCTAGCGCCAACGATCTGTCGAGCGAGCGCAATCTCGGTCAAGCGCTTCTGCGCGGTTTGAGATGCCGATGCCCCAACTGCGGTGAAGGCAAGCTGTTCGGCGGCTTCGTCAAAAGCGTCAATGCCTGTGAGGCATGCGGCCAGGAGATTTACCATCACCGCGCCGATGATCTCCCGCCATACCTCACAATCTTCATTGTGGGTCATCTGATCGTTGCGCTGTTCATGGGTCTCGAAGCCGCTGTAACGCTTTCGATCTGGACCCATATGGCAATTTGGATACCTGTAACGGTTGTTCTGTCGCTCCTTCTCATGCAGCCGCTGAAAGGCGCGACGATCGGGCTGCAATGGGCGTTGCGCCTTGGCGGTTTCGGCGGGGAAACCGAGGAGATCGGGTGATCCGCGAGCGTGAGGTCGGCGCCAACGACGGCCCGGTGGTTGCGAGCATCGCCCCCGTGCGCTCCGCAGCAACCCTGATCCTCGTGGATATGCGATCCGAAAGCCCACGCTTCCTGATGGGTCGACGCGGCAACGGTCATGTCTTCATGCCGGGGGTCACCGTCTTTCCCGGCGGTGCGGTCGAAGCCGGCGACCTCGAAATCGCCCACCGCTTCGCGCTCACCACTGAAGCGCAGGATCGCCTCGAGCCGAAGTCCGACTTCACGTTCGACCAACTAGCCGCGTTGCCGCTCGCAGCCATCCGCGAGACCTTCGAGGAAACGGGTCTGATCTTTGGCACCTACGCTCGGTTCGACAATCCGCCTCAGAACTGGTCCGACTTCGCGGCACATGGCCTCTCGCCCTGGTGCGAGGGGCTCGTCCCCGTCGCCCGCGCGATCACGCCTGAAAGCTATCCCGTTCGATACGACGCCCGCTTTTTCGCAGCTGATGCGAATGGCCTCGCGAACAAGAGCGTCGATCTCGGCGCCGTTTCGGACGAACTGGAAGACCTCGGATGGTATGACAGAGCCGAACTTCGGGACTTGCGGCTTGCCCGCATCACACAACGTATCCTAAGGGACGTCGAGTGCCGCATTCTGGCCGCGACGCTTTTCGATCCGCGGGAGAGAATGCCGTTCTACTACGTCGAGGACGGCGTCCTACGGCGCGATCTTCTATGATGCGCTCGGACCGAGAGGCCGGCTCCATGGCGAAGCGGAAATCGGACGAGATCATCTTCCAGGCGGAAGCGCGCCTCGAGAAGATCGATTGGTTGTCCGCCTGCGCCGCCATTGCCTCGATCAGCGCAGTCGGCATTGCGCTTGGTCTCGGCCTACCGCTTCTCAGCGTCATTTTGGAACGTCGCGGCATCTCTGCCAGCCTCATCGGCGCGAACACGGCCGTCGCCGGCCTGGCTTCACTGATCGCAGCGCCCCTCATCACACCAATCGCCCGGCGACTGACCGTGCGATTGACGATGCTTCTCGCAA
This sequence comes from Fulvimarina pelagi HTCC2506, assembly GCF_000153705.1. Taxonomy (GTDB): domain Bacteria; phylum Pseudomonadota; class Alphaproteobacteria; order Rhizobiales; family Rhizobiaceae; genus Fulvimarina; species Fulvimarina pelagi. The sequence continues at coordinate 848,168 of NZ_DS022272.1, read as the reverse complement.
TCCTCGCTAGCGCGCTCTCGGCAGTAGGTTTCTATGTCTTCGAGGCCTTCTGGACATGGTTCCCGCTTCGTCTGATCTTTCATTTCTCGATCACTGCGCTCTTCATCCTGTCGGAATACTGGATCAATGCCGCCGCGCCGCCGCGCTCGCGCGGCTTTGTCCTCGGCATTTACGCGACAGTCCTATCCTTGGGATTCGCGCTTGGTCCATACATTTTCTCGGTTGTCGGTTCGGTCGGCTTCCTGCCCTTCGGGATCGGTGCCGGCGTCATTCTTTTCGCCGCCTTTCCATTGCTTCTGGCTTGGAAACGCCAACCGCCGCTCGAACGGCGTGGAAACGACCGCTCCTTCTGGCGCTATATCTGGGTGATCCCTACCGCGACTGGCGCCGTGCTTGTTTTCGGTGCTGTGGAGGCGGGCGGCTTCGCGCTCTTTCCCGTATTCGGCAATCGTATCGGCTTCACAGAGTCGGCGGCCGCCCAGCTCCTGACGGCCATCGGCCTCGGCAATGTCGTTATGCAAATTCCGATCGGGCTGCTATCGGACCGCGTGAAGGACCGCCGTACGCTGCTCGTCATCTTTGCTGCAGTCGGCTTGATTGGCACGCTGTTTCTGCCAACGCTATCGACGAACTGGACGCTGATGGCCGGAGTCCTTTTCCTCTGGGGCGGCGTCGTGGCGGGCCTCTACACGGTCGGGCTCGCCCATCTCGGCTCGAAACTCTCCGGCTCCGATCTTGCGGCGGCGAACGCCGCCTTCATCTTCTGCTACTCAGCCGGCATGCTGGTCGGACCTCAGGTGATTGGATCAGGCATGGATATCTTCGGGCCGAACGGCTTTGCCTGGTCGCTTGCCCTCTTCTTCGGGGCCTATATGGTCCTCGTCGCCAGTCGGCGCTTCTTTGTCCGCTAGCCGGTTGCCGGATCTGCTGAGCTTCAACTTTCTGGATGCCGGTGGATCGGGTCGACCCAGTAGACCTCTTCGGGCTTTTCCACCGGTTCGACCCCGTCGAGATTCACGACGACCGCTTCGTTGTCGGAGCGCATGAGAACGCATTCGAGCGTCTCGTCGGGTGCGGCGTTAATCTCTTGATGCGGCACGAAGGGCGGCACGAAGATGAAATCGCCCGGTCCAGCCTCAGCGACGTATTCCAGCTTCTCGCCCCAACGCATGCGCGCGCGGCCACTGACCACGTAGATCACGCTTTCGAGTTCGCCGTGGTGGTGGACGCCGGTCTTCGCATCCGGCTGGATACTGACCGTTCCCGCCCAGATCTTCTGCGCGCCGACGCGGGCCTGGTTGATCGCAGCCTGCCGATACATGCCGGGTGTTTGGGGCGTGTTGTCATCGAGGCGGTCACCTTTGATGACGCGGACGCCATCATGCTTCCAGTCTCGATGTTCATGCGTGTGATCAGACATCATGCCCTCCTCGCCGAACGCATTCCCGCCAAAGAAAAAGCGCGACCGGAAGGCCGCGCCTTATCTTAGACACTCGATCGGGCGTCGCCAATCCGTCGCTCGGCGCCTTAGCGGCCGCGACGCCGCTTGTGGCCAAGGCCCATCTGCTTAGCGAGACGCGAGCGAGCGGCCGCATAGTTCGGTGCGACCATCGGATAGTCTGCCGGCAGATCCCATTTGTCGCGATATTCTTCGGGCGACAGGTTGTAGTGGGTCATCAGATGACGCTTCAACGACTTGAATTTCTTACCGTCTTCCAGGCAAATGATGTAGTCGTCGGTCACCGATTTCTTGATTGGCACGGCCGGCCGTGGCTTTTCTGCCTGCGGCTCCTGCGCTGGCGCCGTTGTGCGACCAAGCGCACCGTAAACGTCGGAGATCAGCGAAGGCAATTCGGATACTGGCAGGGAATTATTGCTTACATATGCGGCAACGACTTCCGCCGTCAATTCCATCAGCATTTCGTTGTTATCGACTAATGGTTCGATCTGGTCCATCGTGAGCGTCCTTTATCTTCACAATTTCGTTGTTTGCCGGGTTTTTGCTACCGTCGCATGCAACACGACATGCCGACCGGCTGATGCTGCCCTGTAAACCCGACGTAATCGGCTAATAATCCCTGTATTGTTATCAGAGTACTTCGTGTCAACCCCGCCTTTCGTTCACACATAGTTTTATCTAGAAACGAACAAGGAAAAAGCATCTCAAATCAGCGTCTTTCCAAACAGGCCGCACGTTGATTCGCGGATGAGAAAGACAAAGGCCCCGTACAACGACCGGTTCTATCGCTACAGGTCACCGCAACTTCTTCGCTGAACGCCGGTAAGAAAGGCTTTCAAGGGGCGTTCAAGCCTAGCGGTGATTGAATCTACGATCCCTCGTTTCAATAACGACGCTTATTCGGCCTGCTCGACAACGCTAGCCGATCTTTGACGATCAGACCTCAGTAAATCCGCATGTGAATTCGATGTATCGATGCAGATCGACCGACTTCACCGCGCTATTGACCAACGCGTTACCGTCCGATGGCGGAAATTAGGCCCACCTCACCTGATTTGGTCGCGCGCGAGGACGAAGCATTTATGCAAGCCCGCTACTGCTATGGCGGCGCTACCGTGCGAAAATCGATGTGAAACTCGTTGGTACTCAGAATATCGGTCTGACCGCTTTCGCGAACTCTGGCACTGTGGCAATTTGCAGCCTGTCACGACGCATGAGCCATTTGTGCGCCACCTCTAGTGCGGGATCCAACCAGGACCGCCAGTCGACCAGATCAGAATGGGACACCATCGATGAAGAATGCAATGACGCCCGCCGCAGCCATCCTATTCGCGTTGACCGCATCTGCGATGGCGCACACGGGGACTCTCGCCGAGCACAGTTCGTTCGCCGCAGGCTTCATGCATCCGCTGGCGGGTCTCGACCATCTCATCGCGATCGTCCTCGCCGGCCTCTGGGCCGCCCTTCTCGGTGGGAAATATCGGGTGGTGTTGCCGCTGGTCTTTCTCGCGACGATGGGCACTGGCTTTGCTGTCGCCCTTCAGACCGGCACTGCCCCCTATGCTGAAGGCGCAATCCTGCTGTCGCTCGCAGTCTTCGGGCTCGTCATCGCCGGTATGATTCGCCTACGTGCGGCTTTTGCGCTCGCCGTTGCAGGTGGATTTGCCTTTGCTCATGGTGCAGCGCATGGCGCAGAGATCGGCGGAGCTTCGGCAATAAGTTACGCCGCCGGCTTCCTCGTGGCGACGGCCGTCGTCCTCGCGACGGCATGCGTTGCGGGCAAGCGCATCCAGACAGGCAACATACCGTTTGTGTCCCGAATTGCCGGCTTCATGGCGGTGGGTGCAAGCCTGTTCCTTGCGCTGAACTGAGCCTTCAGGCCTTTAGAAACGGACGGTGGAGAAGATGATCCCTGGCGAAATTCTCACCCGCGACGGCGATATCGTCCTCAACGAAGGCGCGCCAGTTCTGCGGATCGAGGTTTCCAATGCCGGGGATCGGCCGATCCAGGTAGGCAGCCACTATCATTTTGCGGAGACTAATCCAGCCCTGCAGTTCGACCGGATGGCCGCGCGTGGCATGCGGCTCGACATCCCAGCAGGCACGGCTGTCCGATTCGAACCGGGCCAGACTCGCGAAGTGCGGCTGGTTCCGGTTCGCGGAAGCCGAAAGATCTACGGCTTCAACGCAGCAGTGATGGGCTCACTTTAAAAGGCCAAGCTTTCAGCCGACGGCCTTCTGGAATTCGCCGTCCTCGCGCATCATGTCGCGCTGCTGAAGCTTTTCGGCATGCTCGAATTCGGCCTCGGCTTCTTCCAGTGCGATCTTTGCGGCATTGATCTGCACCCTCAAGTCGTTCACCGAATTGCCGAGATTATCACGACGCGTTCGCGCCGCTTTAGCGAACATCGGATAGGCGAAGTGATTCTGATCGGTGATTCCGCTCTTCTTTTCCTCCGAGGCGATCTGCGCATCGAGATCGCTGCACATGCGGTCGAACTCGGCCATCATGAGCTCAAGCTGTTCCACCTGACGTCGCTTCTCGTTCAGCTTGAACCGCGCGAGCCGCGTCAAATTTTCTTTTTTCATGCCTCGTTCCCCTAGAGCGTCCGACGTTTGATCGGACCGGTGCGCCACTGCTTCAGACAAGGCTCGATTGGTAGCCCTTAACCGTCTGTTTACGCGCAGGGTTAATCATAGGGACGAGGTTTTAAGGCCGAGTAAATCGGGATCGTCATGTACGCCTCTGAAAGAAAAGGCGTTATCTCGGACGCAATTTGCGCCACTCGAACTTACCGTCCGCAGATGCCTGCGGCCTGGTCCATGACGGGCCGATAGCATTTGTTAACCATCTCGTGCCACCATCATGGCCGAACTAAGACAGAACAGAGCTTTGCCGAACCGATCAAGATTCGGCGCGGCCGGCTGAGAGGAACTTCTTATGCGCGTTCTTTTGATTGAAGACGACAGTGCGGTGGCGCAGAGCATCGAACTGATGTTGAAATCGGAAAGCTTTAACGTCTACACGACGGATCTTGGTGAGGAAGGCGTCGATCTCGGAAAGCTCTACGACTACGATCTCATCCTCCTTGATCTGAACCTTCCGGACATGTCGGGATATGAGGTGCTTCGAACACTCCGGCTCTCGAAGGTCAAAACACCAATCCTCATCCTCTCCGGTATGGCCGGCATCGAGGACAAAGTCCGCGGCCTCGGCTTCGGTGCCGACGACTATATGACCAAACCCTTCCATAAAGATGAACTGGTGGCACGCATCCACGCCATCGTCCGTCGCTCGAAGGGCCATGCCCAGTCGGTCATCAATACCGGCGATCTCACTGTGAACCTCGACGCCAAGACCGTCGAAGTCGGTGGCCAGCGCGTCCATCTCACCGGCAAGGAATACGCCATGTTGGAGCTGCTCTCGCTCCGCAAGGGCACGACATTGACCAAGGAAATGTTCCTCAACCATCTTTACGGCGGCATGGACGAGCCGGAACTGAAGATCATCGACGTTTTCATCTGCAAGCTCCGCAAAAAGCTCGCGAATGCAACCGGCGGCAAGAACTACATCGAAACCGTCTGGGGCCGCGGCTACGTGTTGCGTGAGATCGAGGAAGAAGCAGCCGCCTGATCCGGCAGCCTTCGACCGCTTATACAAAGCCCGCCGGGGATCCCCCGGACGGGCTTTTTCTTTTGTGTCCCGATCATTCGTGGATGGTCGCGTACGTGTCATCGTTTGCGACGACAGACTCTCCCCTAGATGCTGACCCGAAGCCAAGATGGTCGATTAAAGGGGGAGCGCCGTGACCGAGAGCGAGACAGACGGTTGGACCGGCATCCTGTCCATGGGAACTAACGTCAATCTCCTCAAACCTGTCGGCGTCGGCAAAACGATGACCCGCATAGAATTCGGCGATCTCCGCGCCGACAAGGCAGTTTGCGAAATAGTGGTGTCGGTCGTGAACGGAGAAGGCGAGACCTGCCTGGACGGCTCTTCGCCGACCTATCCGATACCGGTTGAGGCCTGAGGATCGAGAGCCTTGAGCAATGCCATCCACGCCGCTTCGACCTTGAAGCAGGAGATCCCCGATCCGCGCCGCTGGCGCATGTTGGGTCTAGTATGCGTCGCAATCGTGCTGGCCCTCACGGTCTGGTTCTCCGCAACGGCTGTCATCCCTGAACTCACGCAAGTCTATCGCCTGTCGCCGGCAGAGAGCGCATGGCTGACGAACGGCGTGCAGATCGGCTTTGTCATAGGTGCGGTTGCCGCGAGCTTCGTAAACTTGCCGGATCTTGTTCCTGTCGGTCGCTTGGTCGGCCTTTCCGCGACGATCGCGGCCATAGCGAACGCTGTTCTACTGATCGCACCCGATCCATCGATCGTCATCGCCGCTCGCATCGTGACCGGCATTGCTCTCGCATCGGTGTATCCGCCCTCGATGAAATTCATCTCCACCTGGTTCAAGGCCGGCCGTGGCCTTGCCCTTGGTGCAGTGATCGGCGCGCTGACGCTGGGTTCGGCTGCCCCGCATCTCGTGAGGGCTGTCACTGCCGGGTTCGACTGGCAGGCCGTCATCATCGCTTCCTCGCTGATGACCTTTACAGGCGGAGCGCTTTTTCTCCTCGTGGCAGTCGAGGGGCCCCATCCCTTTTCGAAGGCCGTCTTCGCACCGCGTCAGATCGGCCAGGTCGTCCGGAACCGGCCATTGATGCTCGCCAATCTCGGCTATTTCGGTCACATGTGGGAACTCTACGCCTTCTGGGGTTGGTTCCTCGCGTATTCGGCCGCGGCTCTGAGTTCGCAGGGTTACGAATCGCCCTCTCTCGTCTCGTTCATCACCTTTGCCGTGATCGGTCTTGGCGCAATCGGCTGCGTCGGTGGCGGATACATGGCGGACCGAGTCGGTCGCTCGACGACCACCATCTGGATGCTGGCTGTCTCCGGCGCATGCGCAGCGCTGATCGGCTTTACCTTCGATGGACCGTTCGTTCTCTTTCTTCTGATCGCCATCACTTGGGGTGTGGCGGTGGTCGGAGACTCCGCACAGTTCTCAGCCTGCGTCACGGAGGTTGCCGATCCACGCTACGTGGGCACGGCCCTCACCTTGCAGATGGGAGTCGGCTTTGCGCTTACCGTTGCTGCGATCTGGGTGACGCCTCTTGTTGCCGAATGGCTCGGAAGTTGGCGATGGACCTTTCTAATTCTCCTACCGGGCCCAATCATCGGCATTGCCGCGATGGCGATGCTGAAGCGGCATCCGGCCGCACGGAGGATCGCGAGCGGACTGGGATAGGCCTCATCCTTCCCACTTCTTCGGCGGCTTCGTGCGACCGAAGTTCGGCTTGGGCGTATCCTGGCCGGCTTCGATGATCTCACGGCGGATCGCCCGGGTCTTGGTAAAGGTCTCGAACAGCTGGTCGCCCTTGCCGTCGCGAATGGCTCGCTGAAGAACGGAGAGGTCTTCGGAGAAACGCGCAAGCACTTCAAGGGTCGCATCGCGGTTGTTCAGGAAGACGTCACGCCACATGGTCGGATCGGAGGCAGCGAGACGCGTGAAATCGCGGAAACCCGAGGCGGAATATTTCACGACCTCCGACTGTGTCACCTCCTCCATGTCGTAGGCCGTGCCGACGATGTTATAAGCGATGAGGTGGGGAAGATGACTGACGATCGCGAGCACCCGGTCGTGGTGCTCGGCTGTCATGATTTCCACGTCCGATCCACAAGCAATCCAAAAGGTTTTCAACCGCTCGGTCGCCGCCTCGCTGGCGCCCTGCACAGGGGTCAGGATGCACCAGCGCTTTTCGAACAGTTCGAGGAAGCCAGCATCTGGCCCGGACTGTTCGGTACCGGCGATCGGGTGGGCGGGCACAAATTCCACATCCTCCGGCAGATGCGGCCGCATCTGGGCGATCACAGATCCCTTCACCGAGCCTACATCTGAAACAATCGCACCGGATTTCAGCGCAGGCGCAATCTCCTTAGTCACCGCTCCGACCGAGCCGACAGGCACGCAAAGGATGACGAGATCGGCATCCTTCACGGCGTCCGCTGCCTGCAGATGGAAGCTGTCGCCGAGGCCCAGTTCTTCCGCTCGCGTCAGCGTCTCGGCGCGGCGCGTGGAGATAGCTATATGCTTGGCTAGGCTGTGGGCCCTCGCATTGATGGCGAGGGAAGAGCCGATCAACCCAATACCGATAAGGGCAAGCCGTTCGAAAGGTTGAAAGCTTTCGCTCATCTCCCGCCATCCAAAAATGCTGTCAGCGCATCGACGGCGCCGCGATTGGCCTCTTCGCTGCCAATCGACATACGGAGCGCGTTCGGGAAGCCGTATCCGGTCACGCGGCGCAGGATGAAGCCGCGTTCGGTAAGGAAAGCGTCAGCATCGGCGGCTCTGCGACCTGGTGCATCAGGAAAATGGACAAGAATGAAATTACCAACACTCGGTGTCACGGTCAGCCCCAACGCCTCTAGCTGTCCGGTTGTCCAAGCGAGCCATTCGGCGTTGTGGTCGGCCGCTTTCTCCACGAAAGCGCGGTCCTTGATGGCGGCAGCGCCCGCTGCAATCGCCGCCGCGTTGAGATTGAATGGACCGCGCACTCGATCGAGAACGGAGACAATCGCTTCGGGACCGTACATCCAGCCGACCCGCAAGGCGGCGAGGCCATAGATCTTCGAGAAGGTCCGCGTCATGACAACATTCTGGGTTTCCGAAACGAGCTCCAGCCCCGCCGCGTAGTCGTTCTTGCGAACATATTCGGCATAGGCGGCGTCGAGCACCAGAATCGTATGGTTGGGCAGGGCGGCATGGAGCCGCCGGATTTCGTCGAAGGGAAGATATGTGCCAGTCGGATTGTTCGGATTGGCGAGAAACACGAGCCGCGTCTTGTGGCTGACGCGCTGCAAGATCGCATCGACGTTCGCCGTCGCGTTCGTTTCTGGCGCAATGACCGCAACCGCGCCCCGCGCCTTGATCTGGATGTTGTACACGAGAAAGCCGTGTTCGGAGTGGATCGCTTCGTCGCCCGGCGCGAGATAGCACTGGCACAGGAGACCGAGCAGTTCGTCCGAACCATTGCCGCATAGGATGTTTTCCGTGCGCAGACCATGCACCTCGGCGATCGCACTTTTCAGTGCGCTCGCTTGCCCGTCGGGATAAACTTCCAGCCCAGTCAGCGCTGCGCGCGCCGCCTCGATCGCTCTCGGCGAGGCTCCAAGCGGGGTTTCGTTAGAGGACAGCTTGTGCAGCTTAACGCCTGCAGGCGCTTTGCTTTTGCCCGGGACATAGGGCTCGATATCCAGAATGCCTGGGATCGGTTCGGGTCGCATGGGATCGGCTTTCAGCGAAGCAATGAACGCGGGATCGTGATATGGCTCAGGCCGAATACGGCCAATGGAGCGGCGGCGCAAACCCGCCGACCTGGCTGAGTTCGGCTTCGCCTCCGAGGCGCGACTGCAATGCGCCCTCTTCCAGCTTCGTCGCTATCAAGGCGCTGAAGAGGCCGGTTCCGTAAGGCGCTTGGGCGAGTACCTTCATGCCGTCCTCGCCGCGCGCCATCGCCGTCAGCCCATCGGCCCGCCAGCAGCTGATTTCCGGGATCGCCGGATCGGCTAGCGGCGGCGCAATGACAACGGCTGGCTTCCTAATCGGATGCTCGGGGCTCTCGACGAACGGGAGGGCACAGACGATCGCGCCATTCCGCAGCCCCTGCCACCACGGATGGGCGCCTTCGAGAGCGAGCACGCCGAGGCGGTCGCCACCGCTCTCGATCGCGGCGACGACCTCCTGCTGCCCGCCGACCAGTTTCAACGGTACTGAGAATCCAAAATAAAATCGTGCTGCCTCGATAGCGGCCGCGGAGTCGACCCCGTAAGGAGACGTGATGACCTCGTAGGGCGCCTGGAGATGGGTGAAGGTCGATATGATCTCGCGCCAGAAATGCTCGATCGTCGCGATCGGGAGATGACCCTCATGGCGCGCGATGAGTTCGCGCATCATCGAGGCCTCGCGGCTTGGGCGGAAGGCGGCACCGTCACGCACTGTGCCTTTGACCTCGATCAACTCGTCGATGACGCTGGCACGCTGCATGAGAAGCCGGTGCACGCTCTCGTCGATCGCGTCGATCTTGGCGCGCAATTCGACGAGCCGCGCCGGGTCCCCCGAATTCGCTTTAGCCGTTTCGACCATCTTCTGCACCGTTACCGCTCCTGGCTCTTCGCTCGGCGGTCCGCTTCTAACGGCTGTCGGTTTCGACCGCAAAGCCTAAACGCGTCGCGCATTGGGAGTAAGATGCAGGCGTGCCGTTGGAATGAGTGGCTTTCTGTGCGGCCAGACAGTGAAGATCGAAACCTCGCGCGTCTGCGAAGGCTTCTCTTCAGAGCCGCTCGCTTGGATCAAACGAAGGAGGATTCGCATGTACACCCGCATTCTCGTCCCCATCGATCTCGATCATCGCGAGAAACTCGAAAAGGCGATGAAAACCGCCGCTGATCTCGCCAAGCACTATCAGGCATCGATCGTCTATGTCGGTGTCGGTTCTAGCGCTCCGTCCGGGTCCGCACACACGCCGGAGGAATACAAGAAAGCGGTGGAGCGGTTCGCCAAGTCGCAGAGTGACACCTACGGCGTATCCGCGACAGGCGAAGCCGTCATCGTTCATGATCCGTCCGTTGAACTAGACCGTGCGATTCTGAAGGCGATCGAAAGAAACGGTTCCGATCTGGTCGTCATGGCAACCCATGTTCCGGGCATACCGGACCACTTCTACGCGGCGCACGGCGCTAAGGTCGCGTCGAGGGCCTCGGTCTCGGTGATGCTGGTGCGTTAAGCACCAAGCCGAAGACGGACAAGGAAGAACGGCGAAGCGTGTTGGGCGCATTGGTGCCCGACCCGTTCGTTGTCGACCGGCGTTGCGCTCCATGCCGAGAACCGGCGAAGCTTTCGCCCCGCCGGCTCAGGTCAGGTACCCAACAGTCTTCCGACTGCAGGTGTAGCTACGTCACTCGGCCGGGCTTGGATGCATCGAGCCTTTCGGACGCGTCGCCTCTTTCAGATGCTCTTCGGCGACCGGATCGACCGAAAGGTCGTCGTCGGCCAGACCCGCATTCGGATCGTCGTAGACCGCTTGGCTGAACTGACCCTCGGTCTTTGCGACGACCATCGAGACCACCGCATCGCCGGTGATGTTCACGGCCGTGCGGATCATGTCCATCAGCCGGTCGACACCGAGGATAAGAGCGATGCCTTCGATCGGCAGGCCAACCTGGGTTAGCACCATCGTCAACATGACGAGACCGACGCCCGGGACGCCGGCGGTTCCGATCGAGGCCAGAACCGCCATTGCGATAACCGTCAGATAGCCGGCCAGTCCCAACTCGATGCCGTAGACGTTGGCGAGGAACACTGTCGCCACGCCCTGCATAATAGCAGTCCCGTCCATGTTGATCGTCGCACCGAATGGCACGGTGAACGACGCGACCGAGTTGTTTGCGCCCATACGCTCCGTAACCGCCCGCAGCGTTACGGGAATCGTCGCATTCGACGAGGCCGTTGAGAACGCGAACAGCTGGGCCGAACGGATTTTCTTCATGAAGGTGAACGGGTTGAGGCCCGAGAACAACTTCAGGATCAGCATCAGCGTGACGAAGAGGTGCAGGAAAAGCGCGCTCGTAAGCGTCGCGACATATGCAATGACCGGAATGAAGAGTTCGATACCCTGCTCGGTGAACGTTTTGGCGATCAATGCGAAGACGCCGTAAGGCGCGAACGCCATCACGATGCCGACGATCTTCATCATCAGTTCGTTCATGTATTCGCAGGCTTCGGCGAAGGGTTTGGACCGATCGCCCAGCATGAGAGCCGCGATACCGACGATGATCACGTAGAAGATGATCTGCAGCATCTCGCCATTGGTGAAGGCGGCGATCGGATTGGACGGTACGATGTTGGCAAAGACCTGCCAGACCGTCGGCGCTTCCTTTGCCTCGATGCCCGACGCATCGACGCCTTCCATTGTGAAGCCCTGTCCCGGACCGACGAACAGCGCGATCGTGATTGCGACGCCGATCGCGATGGCGGTGGTCATCATGTACAGCGCGAAGCTTTTTCCACCGACGCGTCCAAGGACCCGGATATCGCCGATCCCCATCACTCCGCAGAGCAGCGAGAAGATAACCAGCGGCACGACCAGCATCTTCAAGGCGTTGACGAACATGGTGCCGATCATGCCGAAGAAGCCAGCGACGATCGTTTCGTTGACGAAGGCGATATCGAGCATGTTGAAGATGACACCGACGACGACGCCAGCAATCATGCCGATAAAGATTTTCATGGTAAGGGACATTCGCGTGACCCCTTTCGATTGGCCGGCCGCGCCGCAGCTGCCTGGCCGGTAAGGCGCGACTTCCCCGGGAAAGCCAGGCCGTAAGCCCATTCGGCCTCTGTACGGCATCGAACGGACGGCGATCGAATGCTAAAGGTTACAGAACCTTAATTCGGCTAAGTTTCGCCATGATTGCGAATTGGTCAAGCGTCTATGGTGCTTATCGCCTGAACAGCTCCGATGCTTTCCTGTGCATCTCGGCTTTTCCGATGGGAGAGCGGGCGAACCGAATGTCGCGTAGACGCGCGCTCCTCTAGTGTTCGTCAGCGCAGGCTATTAACTTCCGCACATGACGGATTTCGACGAATCGCCGCACGTCTCGAACCCCAAGTCCGGCGGCATTGCTGCTCGCGCCATAGCCGCGCGAGGCCGGCAGGCACCGAACTATCTGGATGGCCTGAACCCCGAGCAGCGTGCCGCGGTTGAGACGACGGAAGGGCCGGTTCTGGTGCTCGCCGGAGCGGGCACAGGGAAGACGCGTGTCCTGACGACCCGTATCGCTCACATTCTCGCGACCGGCCGGGCCTGGCCAAGCCAGATCCTCGCCGTAACATTCACCAACAAGGCGGCGCGCGAAATGAAGGCGCGTATCGGCCTCCTCGTCGGTGGCGAGGTCGAGGGCATGCCCTGGCTCGGCACCTTCCACTCGATCGGTGTGAAGATCCTGCGCAAGCATGCCGAACTGGTCGGGCTGAAGTCGAACTTCACGATTCTCGACACGGATGATCAGATACGGCTGATAAAGCAGCTGATCCAGGCCGAAAATCTCGATGACAAGCGCTGGCCAGCCCGCACCTTCGCCAACATGCTCGACGGCTGGAAGAATAAGGGGCTCGAACCGAAGCAAATACCGGAAGGCGATTCCCGCGCCTTCGCCGGAAAGGGCCGCGATCTCTACGCCGCCTATCAGGAGCGGCTGAGGACGCTGAACGCCTGCGATTTCGGCGATCTTCTGATGCACCCGATTGCGATCTTCCGCGCACACCCGGACGTCCTCGCCGACTACCACCGGCGATTTCGCTACATTCTCGTCGACGAGTATCAGGACACAAACACGGCCCAGTATCTCTGGCTGCGACTGCTGGCGCAGCGGCCAGGCAAGGACAACGAACAGGCTCCGGTCAACATCTGCTGCGTCGGCGACGACGATCAGTCGATCTATGGCTGGCGCGGCGCCGAGGTCGACAACATCCTGCGGTTCGACAAGGAGTTCTCGACCGCGACGGTCATCCGGCTGGAGCGCAACTATCGCTCCACGGGTCACATCCTCGGTGCTGCGTCGCACCTGATTGGCCACAATGAAGACCGGCTTGGCAAGACGCTCTTCACCGATCATCCGGACCCGGAAGACCCGAAGGTCGAGGTGAATGCCGGCTGGGATTCGGAAGAGGAGGCTCGTGCCATCGGCGAGGCGATCGAGGATCTCCAGCGCCGCGAGAACCACAATCTCAACGACATGGCGATTCTCGTCCGCGCCTCCTTTCAGATGCGCACCTTCGAGGACCGATTCGTCACGATGGGTCTCAACTACCGCGTCATCGGCGGTCCGCGCTTTTATGAGCGCATGGAGATCCGCGACACCCTCGCCTATTTTCGCTGCGTCTGCCAGCCAGCCGACGATCTCGCCTTCGAGCGGATCGTCAACACGCCGAAGCGCGGCCTCGGCGATGCTACAATTCGCCTACTGCACGAATATGCCCGCGAGCGGCAGATCCCGCTAATCCCTGCCGCGCTGGAGATAGTAGAGACCGAGGAGCTGAAGCCCAAGCCGCGCAATGCGCTGCGCCGCGTCGTTCTCGACATGAAGCGCTGGTCTGAGTTGCTGCCGTCCACCAAACACACCGAGTTGGCCGAACAGATCCTCGAGGAGTCCGGGTATACGGAGATGTGGCAGAACGATCGCTCGGCCGAGGCGCCGGGCCGGCTCGAGAACCTGAAGGAGCTGATCCGCTCCATGGAGGAATACGAGTCGCTGCCCTCCTTCCTGGAGCATGTCGCGCTCGTCATGGACACCGAGCAGAATGCCGAAATGGATGCCGTCTCCATCATGACGCTCCATTCGGCCAAGGGGCTGGAATTCGACACGGTTTTCCTGCCGGGTTGGGAGGAAGGGCTGTTCCCACACCAGCGAGCCCTCGACGAGGGTGGGCGCTCGGGTCTCGAGGAGGAGCGGCGCCTCGCCTATGTCGGTATCACGCGGGCCAAGCGGCGAGCGAAGATCTGGTTCGTATCCAACCGCCGCATTCACGGGCTCTGGCAATCGACGATCCCGTCGCGTTTCCTCGATGAACTGCCCGACGCCCATGTCGACGTCATGGAAGCTAACACCTCATATGGTGGGTATGGCGCCGGTGGTTTTGGCGGTTACGGCGCCTCGCGATGGGATGGCGCAGCCGCCTTCAACGAGGGCGCCTACCGAACGCCTGGCTGGAAACGCGCGCAGGCGGCCAAGGCAAGCCAAGGCGGCGGCGATGGCTGGTCGGGCGGACGCACCCGCGAGATCACCTATGAAAGCGATCAGACGTCTGGTTTTTCCGGCCGATTCACAGCAGATGGCGCAGAGCGGCAGGGTCGCGCGAGCCGTGGCCACAACCAACCGCCGCGTAGAGGTCTCGGTCTCTATTCCTCGGCCAAGCGCGGTGGTCCGCGCGAGATCGAAGGTGAACTTGTCGCCAAGTCGGTGGCCGAGCACGAAAGTGCCTTCTCGAAGGGCGACCGCGTCTTCCACCTGAAATTCGGCAATGGCACGGTTGCGCTCGTCGACGGCAATAAACTCACCGTCGATTTCGACAAGGCAGGCCAAAAGCGCGTGCTCGAAGGCTTCCTCGAAAGCATCTGACCGTCTGCCAATACGAGAAGGTCGCTGTTTCTCCGTGAAAACATTGCGCCACCAGTGCCTTGCGTGTGCTCAAGCGCTGAATGCAAGAACCTGGAAACTATGCGGACGAAGTTCGAGGGACCCGAAAAACGGGGCTTTTGGGTCGGCAGGGTGAACGCCGCCTCAAGCGCCAAGGTTTCGAAGATCTGAACTATCGTTTTATTTTAAATAATACTTTATCCATTCCGGCCGAGGCTTAAGGCTTCGTTGCCTTCGTTCCTCAGCCCAGAATTCCTGTTTTTCAGGGCTTACACGCTGACTTTCAGACGATTGGAAGCGCGCTGCGCGGGCGTACAGTTAGCGATCCGTTAGACCGTAAGGCTCATTTCGCACCATTTCGGTGAAATCCGAACAAGTCTTCCTAACCAAAATTCATCAATATAAATCGAAATCAACGCCCCTTACCAAAGTATATCCAACAATTTGAACTAAATTGATGCGCGCAATTTGGTTCGAAAGCAAAACAACGGGCGCAGGTTCTGTCCAACCCACGGAGAGGACCGACCATGAACGCCTTCATCAAGACCACCGCCATGATCCTGACAGCCCTTGTCGCAGTCGGCCTCTCCCAATCCGCTGAAGCACGTCAAGCGCATATGCCGACGACCAGCATCACCTCGCAGCCTATCGGTCATTATGAATTCTGCCATCGCTACGCCGATCGATGCGCTGCACAGCGTGCCACGGCGCCGGTACAGCTCACCGAAGCGCTCTGGAACAAGATCGTCGAAGTGAATGCCGCGGTGAATACGAGCATCTATCCTCGCGAGGACATCGCGATCCATGGCAAGCCCGATGTCTGGTCCTACCCGCAGGTCGAAGGGGACTGTGAAGACTACGTTCTACTGAAGCAGTACATGCTCGAACAGGCAGGTGTCCCCGCTTCGGCGCTTTTGATCACCGTCGTCCTTCAGTCGAACGGCGAGGGCCATGCGGTTCTTACCCTGCGCACCGATCGCGGCGACCTTGTTCTTGATAACCTCGCCGACCGTGTCTCGCTGTGGAGCGAGACGGACTACACCTATCTCAAGCGCCAGGCCGAAAATCATGCCGGGAAGTGGGTCGACATCGCCGACGACCGCTCGGTCCTCGTTGGCAGCCTGCGCTGAGCGATCTGGATCGGCGCTCGATCGCTTAAATCAAAAAGCCGGCTCGCGAATTGCTCGCGGCCGGCTCTTTCCTATTGCATGACGTTTTGCCTATTCAAGATCGATGTCGAGAATTGTCACCGTCAGATGGTAGGACAATTCCCCCTCCTCGGTATCCTTGCTCAGTGTTCCGATGAACTCGTCGCCCTTGTAGACCTCGGCGGTGTCCCCCTGTTTGGGAAGCGCACGCACAGACAAGTCCGTGCTGGAAAAGGTGCGCTTGAGATAGGCGTCGAGCTTCTTGATTTCTTCGGGCTTCACTTGCTCGTCCCTCTTCGTCGTTCGCCGGCAAAGATGATGCAGCATCTTGCGCAATCAACAGGCCTAGGCGCTCCAACGGGCGCGATTGCCCTTGGAGGCTTAGATCGGTTTGATTTGGGTCTGCTCCGCACGGACCGGACACGATCACGCTTCGCGTGTGCGCGGGCGTCCAGATGATGCAGTGCTCTTTGCTTTAATCGCGTTCGCAATGCGTCTTGCAGAGCAAGCCGGCTCGAACGGAACATGAAACGGGTGGTCCGGACGGCGATGCCAGGATCACAGGATCTCGATTGACCGTGGTTCGCTCATTTGGCGAATGTGGGCGACGGGCCTCGAGCGCGAGGCCGGTCATCCATCGGCTGACAATCTTGCCGCTCTAATTGCCGTGCTAATCCACACGTTCGATCGCCATTCATGCAGGCTGAAGACCCCTTCGAACGTCTCTACGATGTCCTTTGTTCGCTGTTCCGCTGCAACCGATTGTCCCGACGGGCTGCACAGCGGCTTGAATCGAGTTAGGTTCTAGTGAACGCGACACGTTCGGTTCCGTCAAAAGACCCAAGGATCTCGCCTTCATGCCCATGGACATGCCCCTCCCCCCCTCTGTCCTGCCGATCTCTCCCTATCCGGATGCGGACGCGGTTCTGGACGGCCTGATCGCGGAGGCCGATCTTTCGAAAGATGACCGCAAGAAGATCGGGTCCATTGCGGTCGATCTGGTCAAGCGCATCCGCAAGACTGGCGATCCCGGTCTGATGGAGGTTTTTCTCGCAGAATACGGCCTCTCGACCGAAGAGGGCATTGCGCTGATGTGCCTTGCCGAGGCGCTGCTGCGCGTGCCCGACGCCCAGACCATGGACGAACTGATCGAGGACAAGATCGCGCCCGGTCAGTGGAGCACCCATCTCGGCCATTCTTCTTCTTCCCTCGTCAACGCCTCGACCTGGGCGCTGATGCTGACCGGCCGTGTGCTGGAAGAGAACGATCGCGGCCCCTTGAAGGCGATGCGGGGCGCGATGAAGCGGCTCGGCGAACCGGTTATCCGCAATGCGACCGGCCAGGCGATGCGGGTGATGGGCCGCCAGTTCGTGCTTGGCGAGACCATGGATAAGGCCATGGAGCGGGCCAAGGAGCAGGAGGACAAAGGCTATACCTATTCCTACGACATGCTCGGCGAGGCAGCCCGGACCTATGCCGACGCCGAACGCTATCGCAAGGCCTATGACGGCGCGATCGAGAAGATGGCAAAGCGCGCCACAAAGGGCGACATCGCGACCAATCCCGGCATCTCGGTCAAGTTTTCTGCGCTCCACCCGCGCTACGAGATGGCCCAGCACGACCGGGTTCTCGACGAACTGGTGCCGATCGTTGCCGATCTCGCCGCCAAGGCCGCCAAGCTGAAGATCGGCTTCAACGTCGATGCCGAGGAGCAGGATCGGCTGACGCTCTCCCTCGAAGTCATCGATCGGGTTCTGCAGGACGAACGCTTGAAGGGCTGGGATGGATTTGGCATCGTCGTCCAGGCCTTCGGGCCTCGCGCCGGCAGCGTCATCGACTGGATCTACGAGACCGCCGAGCGCCTGGACCGCAAGCTGATGGTTCGCCTCGTCAAGGGCGCCTATTGGGATACGGAGATCAAGCTCACCCAGCAGGAAGGCCTGCCTCGCTTCCCGGTGTTCTCGCGCAAGCCGGCAACGGATGTCAGCTTCATCGGAAATGCGCGCAAGCTGCTTCGCTATCGCGATCGCATCTATCCGCAGTTCGCGACCCACAACGCCCATACGGCGGCGGCCGTGATCCACATGGCGCAGCAGATGGGCGTGAAGCCGCAGGAGTTCGAGTTCCAGCGCCTCCACGGAATGGGCGAAGTGCTGCACACCATAGTTATGAAGGACCACGGCACTCGCTGCCGCATCTACGCACCGGTCGGCGCGCATCGCGATCTTCTGGCCTATCTGGTTCGGCGCCTTTTAGAAAACGGCGCGAATTCGAGCTTTGTCAATCAGATCGTCGACGAGGACGTACCGCCTGAGCAGGTGGCAGAAGACCCATTCGAGGCACTCGGTTATGCACCGCCGGTGACGCCCGGGACGGACATCTTCCTTCCCGTTCGCGAGAACTCGAAGGGCTGGGACCTGACGGCCGTCGATCACCTCGAAGATATCGAGACCGCTCGCGAGCCGTTCCGTAACAAGCGCTTCGAGGCAGGACCTCTGATCGCCGGGGATGCCCAGCCTGAAGACGAAGTGGAACGCCTCAATCCGGCCGATCCGTGCGATGTCGTCGGCACCACGCGTTTTGCCTCAAAGGCCGATGTCGAAACGGCGCTCGCGGCAGCCAAGCCGTGGAACGCCAGCGCGGAGGAACGCTCCCGCATTCTCAAGAAGGCAGCCTCGGCCTACGAAGAGAATTTCGGCGAAATCTTCGCGGTCCTTGCGCGCGAGGCCGGCAAGACCATGCCGGATGCGCTGGCGGAACTGCGCGAAGCCGTCGACTTCTTCAACTATTATGCCGAGGAAGCCAAAAAGCTGACGAGCGAGCCGCTGGGCCGGGTCGCCTGCATCAGCCCTTGGAATTTCCCGCTGGCGATCTTCACCGGCCAGATCGCGGCGGCGCTCGCTGCCGGAAACGCGGTGCTCGCAAAACCTGCCGAGCAGACGCCGCTGATCGCCCATCTCGGCACACGGCTCATGCACGAGGCCGGAATTCCGCGCGAGGCGCTGCAGCTTCTACCCGGCGCGGGCCAGGTTGGCGCCGCGCTGACATCCGACGCGCGCATCGACGGAGCAGCCTTTACCGGCTCCACCGAGACCGCCCAGAAGATTAAGCAGGCGATGGCCGAGAACTGCCATCCCGGCGCGCCCCTGATCGCTGAGACCGGCGGCCTTAACGCCATGATCGTCGACTCCTCCGCTCTCCCCGAGCAGGCGGTGCGCGACATCATCCAGTCGGCGTTTCAGTCTGCCGGCCAGCGCTGCTCGGCCTGCCGTTGCGTCTATGTGCAGGAGGACATCTCGAAGTCCTTCTTCGAGATGTTGATGGGAGCGATGGACGCCTTCCGGCCGTCCGACCCGTGGTATCTCAAATCCGACAGCGGCCCGCTGATCGACGCGGAAGCCCACGGACCAATCGCCGATTATGTCGCAAAGGCCAAGGCCGAAGGCCGGCTGATGCACCAGATCGAAGCGCCGGATCAGGGCCATTTTCTCGGTCCGGCTCTGATCCGCGTGAACAGCATTTCCGATATCGAGCGCGAGATCTTCGGGCCCGTGCTGCACGTCGCGACCTTCAAGGCGAAGGACATTGATAAGGTCATCGATGCCATCAACGGCAAGGGCTACGGGCTCACCTTCGGGCTACATACGCGGATCGACGACCGGGTGCAGTACGTGACCGACCGCATCCATGCCGGCAATCTCTACGTGAACCGCAACCAGATCGGCGCGATCGTCGCCTCCCAACCCTTCGGCGGCGAAGGCCTTTCGGGCACGGGACCCAAGGCGGGAGGGCCGTTCTATGTGCCGCGCTTCCAAAAGGCGGTCGCGCCGAAATACCGGCCATCGAGCCCGATCGATCTTCCGGGGCCGACGGGCGAATCCAACCGGCTGCATCTCAGCCCGCGGCCGGCAATCCTCTGCCTCGGCCCGACGGACGACGACCGCAAGAAACAGCGGGCGGCGGTCGAGCGTCTCGGCGGCGTCGTGGAAGACGCTTCGGTGGAGCGCGATCTTTCGTCTGGCCCGGAGTTCGGCAGCGCCATCTGGTGGGGTGACGAGGAGACGGCCCGCAAGCTCGCCAAACAGTTGGCGAAGCGCAAGGGTCCTCTCCTGCGCCTCGTCACAGGGGCCGTGACCGTGCCGGACGTCATGCACGAGCGGCACCTGTGCATCGACACGACGGCATCAGGTGGCAACGCGCAGCTGCTTGCCGACGTGGCAAAGAACGATCCGCGTGCGAAGGGTCGCTAGGCCTTTCGGCGCCGATCAGGCCGTAAAGAAGCGATAGCGCGAGACCTGCCGGAAGGTCTCGCCCGGATCGAGCCGAGCCGACGGAAAGCTTGGCTGATTCGGACTGTCGGGAAAGAGCTGCGGCTCCAGGCAGAGGCCATCGCCCATGCGATAGAGCCTGCCGCCCTTTCCCGGAATGCTGCCGTTCAGGAAGTTGCCGGAGTAGAACTGGATGCCAGGCGCGGTGGTCGCCATCTCCATCGCGCGGCCGGTCACAGGGTCTTCGATGCGCGCGCCAAATTGCGGTTCGGCACGGGTCTCATCCGCCAGCACCATGCAATGATCGAAGCCTCGTCCAATCCGCACCTGCGTGTCGCCGCCGTCGCGGACACCAGACGAAAGCAGCTTCT
This sequence comes from Fulvimarina pelagi HTCC2506, assembly GCF_000153705.1. Lineage (GTDB taxonomy): Bacteria > Pseudomonadota > Alphaproteobacteria > Rhizobiales > Rhizobiaceae > Fulvimarina > Fulvimarina pelagi. The sequence continues at coordinate 827,679 of NZ_DS022272.1, read as the reverse complement.
TCTCCCGAAAATCGAACGGCGTGGCAGCGACGGGCCGCACCTCACCTGTCGGAATCCAGGTCTCGTCCACCGGCAGGAAGCGATCGGCCGCAAGCGTCAGTTCGTGGCCGAGGATGTCGCGCTCAGACAGTGCGCCGCCGAGATTGAAGAATGCGTGGTTCGTGAGATTGCATATCGTCGGCGCGTCGGTCTCAGCCTCATAGGTCAGTGTCAGTTCGCCCGGGCCCGTCAGCGCGTAGGTCGCGCGGGCTTCAAGCGTGCCGGGATAGCCGCCGTCCCCGTCCGGGCTCGTCAGCGCGAAGGTGACGAAGGGATGCGGCGTCTCGCCCGTTTCGGCAACGCGCCAGTTGGTGACGCCGAAGCCGTACGAGCCGCCGTGGAGATGGTTTGGCCCGTTATTCGTTTCGAGCTGATAGTCCCGCCCATCAAGGCTGAAGCGCCCCTTCGCGATACGGTTCGCGAAGCGGCCGACCGAAACTCCGAAATGCTGCGGATGGGTCTCGTACATCGCAAGTTCGTCGTAGCCCAGGGTCACGTCCTCTACCCGGCCCTTGCTGTCCGGAACGCGGATCGCCTGGAGCGTCGCACCGAAGCTCATCAGCGTGATCGCGAGCCCATCGGTTTCGAGATCGAAAGCCTCCACCTCCTCGCCGTTCGAAAGCTTGCCGAAGCGATAGCGTCGCAACCCGGTCATTGTCCCATCCCTTTCCGTCCGCCCGCACTTCTGCGATAGCGCCTCGTCTGGCGACACGAAGTGCCGGCATCAGGCAGTTAGAGGAGCGAAGGGTGAATACGACCGCGACATCGATCGTGACACGGATGGACCGGGCGACGCTCGGCATCCTCATGATGCTGGTCGGCATCTTCCTTTTCATGGCGAACGACGCCCTCGGCAAATTTCTTGTCGAGACCTACTCGGTCGGCCAGGTTCTCCTGCTCCGCTCCGTCGCCGCGCTGATCATTCTCCTACCACTGGTCTGGCGGGTAGGGTTCCGCTCGCTCGTGAAAGTGGAGCGGCCGGGCCAACAGATACTTCGCACCATTTTCGCGACTGCGGAGGTGACGGCCTTCTACGCTGCCCTCGCCTATCTACCGCTCGCCGCAACGCTCTCCTATTGGCTGGCGGCGCCGATCTTCGTCGCAGCGCTGGCGCCGCTTCTTCTGGGCGAGACCGTGGGACTGCGCCGATGGACGGCGATCCTCATCGGCTTCGGCGGCGTGTTGATCGTCCTGCAGCCCTCAGCTGAAACCTTTTCCGGCGGGGCGCCGATCGCGATCTTCGGCAGCCTCGCTTTCGCGCTGATGATGCTGACGACCCGCTCGCTTCGCGAAACGCCCGACTCGGTGCTCGTCTTCTGGCAGACGGTGGGCGCGCTGGCCGCGGGTATCGTCCTGTCGCTCGTCGCCTGGACGCCGCTAACCGTGGCCGGATTCCTTGCACTCAGCTTCCTTGGCGTGGTCGCGCTCGCAGCCCATCTCTGCGTGACGCGGGCTTTCAAGCTGGGCGACGCGGCGACCATCGCGCCGCTGCAATATACGATGCTGCCCTGGGCGACGCTCTTTGGCTTCCTGTTCTTCGACGAGTTTCCGAAGTGGACGACGCTTCTCGGCGCCTTCGTCATCATCGGCTCCGGCCTCTTCATCTTCTTTCGGGAACGACAAGTCGCAAAGCGCGAGGCGACCATTGCCGAAACGCCGCTTACACCGAGCGGCTGAAATCCGATAAGACGCTGGAAAACCTAGACGGGACCCTGTCTCTCGCGTCGGCGGATCATGTAGGATAGGGCTCGATTCGCCTGCATCCGCGTCACGAGTTCCACCCTTGTCGAGCTTCACCTTCATCCACGCCGCCGACCTCCACCTCGGCAGCCCGTTCCAAAGCCTTGCCGTCAAGGACGCGGCGATCGCAGCTCGGTTTGCGCAGGCGACGCGCGGCGCGTTCACCAAGCTCGTCAACCAGGCGATCGACCGGCAGGTGGATTTTCTGGTGATCGCCGGCGACGTCTACGACGGCGAATGGAAGGACAATTCCGTCGGCCTTTTCTTCAACCGCGAGGTCGCGCGGCTCGCCAAGGCGAACATTCAGGTCGTCTTTCTTCGGGGCAACCACGATGCGGAAAGCGTCGTCACCAAGAGCGTGCCGCTGCCGGACAGCGTCCAGCAGTTCCCGACCAACAAGGCGGCCACAATCCGGTTCGACCACCTCGATGTCGCGCTCCATGGCCAGGGTTTTGCCGAACGGGCGGCACAGGAAAACCTCGCCCTCGCCTATCCCGCTCCAATCGCCGGTCTCTTCAACATCGGCGTCCTGCACACATCGCTGACCGGCCGCCCGCCGCACGACGTCTACGCGCCCTGTTCTGCCGAGGACCTTCGCAATCGCGGCTACGACTACTGGGCGCTCGGCCATGTCCACGAATTCGAGATCGTCAGCGAGGACCCGCACATCGTCTTCCCGGGCAATCTCCAGGGCCGCAGCATCCGCGAGACCGGGGCGAAAGGCGCCGTGCTCGTGTCCGTCGAGGACGGACGGGTGCAGGGGATCGAGCCGGTGGTTCTGGACGAGGCCCGATGGTCGCATCTCGTCGTCGACATCAGCGATCACGAAGAGCCGGGCACCATCGCCCATGCGGTCGCGGCAGCCTTCGAAGCCGAGGCGGAGGCGGCAGGCGAGCGGCTTCTCGCCATGCGCATCGAACTCACCGGAACGTGCCGTTTCCGCCGCAAGCTCGTCGCGAACCGCGTGATGCTCGCCGACGAGATCGAGGCGGCCTGCCACCATCATCATCCCGATGCCTGGCTCGAAAAGCTTGTCGTGAGCGCGACTGCACCGACCGACGAAGCGATCCCAGCGATCGACCGCTCGATCGATATTGAGGCAATGCTGGCCGAGGTACTGGGCGACGAAGAACGCCGCCAAGAGGTGGACGACATCGTTCGCCAGATCGCCGCCAAACTGCCAGGCGGGATCGGAAGCGGCGAGACGCCTCTCGGCACGACGGACGACCTCTTGGCGGAGGCCCGCGAGGTGCTGCTCGCCCGTGTCGAGATCGAGGCCTAGACCAAAGCCATGCGGTTCAAGCGCCTCCATCTCCTGCGCTTCGGCGCCTTCGAAGATCGCGAGATCGCGTTCCGGCCCGACGCGCGACTTCACATCGTCTACGGGCCGAACGAAGCCGGCAAGTCGACGACCCTCTCGGCGCTGTCTTCGCTGCTCTTCGGCTTTCCGCACCAGAAGACGCACGACTTCCTGCATCGGGCGGACGCTCTGCGGATCGCCGCGACGATCGCAGCGCGCGACGGGTCCGAGCTCGCCTTTCGCCGCCGCCGTGGCAACAAGGCGACGCTGCTCGCTGACGACGACACCGAGACACCGCTGCGCGACGACACTCTCGCGAGCTTCCTGGGCGGGCTGAACAGACAGGTCTTCGAAAGCGCCTTCGGTCTCGACTCCGACCGGCTCCGCGCCGGTGCCGAGGCAATGCTCGCGAGCGACGGCGAACTCGGCGGCAGTCTCTTCGCCGCAGCCTCAGGCCTGACAGGGCTTCGCGAGCTGCGCGCGCAATTCGAAGCCGACGCCTCGGACCTCTACGCGCCACGAGCGAGCACGAAAGAGTTCAACGAACTTTCCAAACGCTGGGACGCGGCCCGGCAAAGAGTGCGCGAGACAGAGCTGCGCGCCGGCGACTGGAAGGCGCTCAATGCCGAAATCGAGCGGCTGGAACGCCAGCACGAGGAGGAGAAGGAACGGCTCGCCTCGCTGATGCAACGCCGCCAGGAACTCTCCACCATGAAGAAGCTCGGTCCGGTGATCGGCGAAATCGACGCGACACTGCGCAAGCTCGTAGCCCACGACGACCTAAGGGACCTCAAGCAGGGCTATGCCGGAGCGCTCGAAAAGGCGCTGGACGACCGCATTCTTTCGGCAAAGGCCCTCGAGGAGGCAACGGGGCGAATCCGAGATGCCGAAGAGGCCGTCGCCGAGATCGCGGTCGACCAGAACGTGCTCGACCACGGCAAGGCGATCAGCGCCCTTCACGAGCAGCTTGGAAACTATCGTAAGACGAAGGAAGACCTGCCGGCGGTCGCCCGCGAACAGCGCGGCTTCGCCCACGACATCGAGGAGAGGCTGAAACGTCTGGGGCTTTCAAGCGAAGCCGGCCTGCCCGAACAACCGACCGATGCCGCCCTCGCCCGCTCCGAGCAGTTGGCCGAGCATGGCCGAAGCCTGATGCGGGACCGGGCCGGCCTCGAAAAGCAGCTCGCCGAAGAGCGCGAGAACGAGGCGGCGCTCGACCGTCAGGCGCCGTCCGGCCGCCTCGCCGACCCGAAGCCGCACAGGGACCGTCTCGCAGCCCTGCGGCCGGAGATCGAGGCGGTCGAAAAAGCGCGCGATCTCGATCTCGAGCATCGCACCGAGGCGCGCCGCATTCGCGACGCGGCGCTCGGCCTCGATCCGGCCGTCGCCGACTTCGACGCCCTCACGGCGATGGCCCTTCCCTCGGCTGAAGGAGTGTCCGAAGTGGCCGAACGGCTCAAAGCCAGCGATCGCGCGATCGAGAAAGACGAAGCCGCGCTTGCCCGGCTCCGCGACCAGATCGCGCGAAATGCGAGACAACTTCGCGAGACCGAACGCGGCGGTGACATTCCCTCGCGGGAGAGCATCGCTGCGGCGCGGCGGGAACGCGACGAAGCCTTCCGTCCGATTGCAGCTTCGACACTCGGCACCGGCGAGCGCCTCGATCCTGCCGGGGCGCTCGCCCTCGTCGAGACGTTCACCGCGCGGGTCCGCGGAGCGGACGGGCTCGCGGACGCCGCCTTCGCCGATGTCGAACGCGTCCAGCGCTATACGGATCTCACTGCCCGGAATGTCGACCTTCAATCCGAAGCGACAGCGCTCGACGAAGCGCTGGCCGCACGATACGCCGAACGAGACCGTCTTCGGTCCGATTTCGCCGCCCCGTTCGCCGCGCTTGGGATCGACGCCGCCGAACCGGACAGGATGATCGTCTGGCTCAAGGCGATGCGCGACCTTCGCGCGGCCCATCGCGAGAACGAAAGCCTTGCCGACCGGTTGGCCTCGACCGAACGGCGCGAAGAGGATCTGCGGACCGCCCTCCTCGCCCTCGCCAAGCAGCTCTGGATCGACGATCCCGAGTCGCTCGCGACGCTGCCGCTCCTGCGCGCCGTCGAGCAACGGATCTACGAGGTGACGGATGCCTGGCTGGAAAGCCGCGGCCACGCCGAGCGCAAAAGCGACGTTCAGCGACGGATAGAGCGGCTGGAGAGCCAGATTGCCGAAATCGCCAAGCGCATGGAGGCTTGGCGCAGCGAGGCGGACGCGGCCTTCGCGGCATTGGGATTGGTGGACGGCGGAGCGCCGGACGAAGCGGAGGCGGTGATCGCGCTCTGGCGCGAGCTCCCCGGCATCGAACGCCAGCGGGTCAACCGGCAGGAGCGCGTTCGCGGCATGGAGCGGGACGCCGGACGGTTCGAGAACTTGACCCGCGCCCTCGTTTCCGCCATAGCCCCATCCCTGGCCGAGCTTTCCGCCGAGCGGGCCGTCGAAGAGCTCGAAGAGGCGAGCGAGACCGCCTCCAGCGCGAAAGCCAAATTAGCCGAACGCTGGACAGCGCTCGAGCGCGCGCGGCGCGATCTCGAACACCGGCAGAGCGCGGCGTACGCGGCCGAGACCCACCTGACGAACCTTCTCGCACCCTGTCCGGAGGGTGCAGAGCCCGAGGAGCTGATCCGGCGTCTCGGCGAACGGGATCGCCTGCGGGACGCGGCAACGCAATCGCGCGCGCGCCTCGTCGACATCGCCCCCGCATGGACGGAAGCCGAGGTGCGGCAGGCGCTCGAAGGCTTCGATCCCTCGCGCGCCGATCTGGATCTTGCGGAAACTGAATCCGAGGAGCGCGATCTCACGGCCCGGTCCAACGAGACCTATGCCGAACTCCGCGAAAAGAGGAACGAGAAGGAGGCGCTGTCGCGCGGCCAGGGCGCCGAGGGCGCTGTCTTCGAGCAGAAGGCGGTGGAAGCCGAGATGCTCGACCTCGCCCGCCGCTGGGCGGTCCTGAAGATCGCAGCCAATCTCGTCTCGGCCACCCTCGACAAACATCGCCAGAGCCAGGACGCGCCGTTGATGCGCCGGGCCGGCGAACGCATGAGCCGCCTCACCGACGGCGCCTTTCCCTCGCTCTCCCAGCAGTTCGACGAGAACGACGTGGCCAGACTTATCACGGTTCGGAAGAACGGCGAGCGGCTGCGGATCAACGATCTCAGCGACGGGACCCGCGACCAGCTTTACCTCGCCCTTCGCCTCGCCTTCATCGAGGACTACGCAACCCGCAACGAGCCGATCCCCTTCGTCGGCGACGATATCTTCCAGACCTTCGACGACGAACGCACGGCGGCGGGGCTTCAGACGCTGGCCGATGCCAGCGAGCACATGCAGCCGATCCTCTTCGCCCATCATCGCAGCGTGGTGGAGATCGCGAAGGATCGGTTGGGTAGCGATGCGGATATTATTGAGATGACCTGAACGCGTCGGTCGTGGCTGAGCGCAATTCGGATAGGACTGTTCCTGCGTTCCGGGGCATTAAATCCTGCCCCGGATTGCAGAAGAGCCTACCGGGAATAGTCTCTCACCCAAACGGTAGAGACCAACCCTACCCGATGCGGCGAGTTATGCGCCTGGCGAAATCGAGACATACTGAGAAGGCAGGCTCAGCGTATTGTGCAGCGCAGCATGGCTGGATAGCTTGGAAGTCGAGCGGGGCGGCCAGTAATTTTCGGGCCCGACCGGGGCATCGACGCTGCACCCGCTCATTCGATCAGGACATCCAGATATGAGAACCGCTCTTTTCGCAGCTGCTACGACCCTCGCCCTTTCCATGCCCGCGCTGGCGGACGACATCGCCGCCAATCAGGGACACGCCGTGTCGCTCGGCGGCGTCAACGGCTCCGTCTACTACACCGAGACAGCCGGCGAATTCGAAGTCGTCGCGACGCTCTCGGCAGAGGACAGCCAGCGTCCTATCCGCACGCGCGCCAACCTGCGGGACGGCCAGTCAATGACCGTCGAAGTGCCTGGCCAGGCCAACAGCGAAGCAGAGTTCGTCACGATCAAGCGCTCGGGCGACACGCTCTCCATCGCCAAGAAGCCCGATCTCCGTGCATCGCTAATCGCCGAATAAGTCGTAGCACTCCCGGCACCCGTAAACGCCCTCGGCGATCCTCCCACGCCGAGGGCTTTGTCTTTTCCTGCTCAGTCTTCCGCCGGATACCAGTAGCGTGCGGCGTCTTCCTCGCGATCGATCAGGACGAAATTATTCGCGAAGACCCGGTAGGGGTGGCTCCACTCGCCGTCCGGCCATTGCACGCGGATCTGAGCGCGCTCGGCGACGCCGAGCCCGAGATGCACGAAACCGCTGGTTCCGGATGCATGACCACCGCCGATATCGATGGTCCGCATCAGCGTCCGCGCGCCGATGCGCACTGCGAGCTTCGCGCCGATCGCATCCCGGTTGCCGCCGGACTGTTTCAGCGCGACATGGAGGAAATTACCGAGCGGCCTTGTTCCGTGTTCGGCGATGCCGCCTCGATTGCGGAAGAGGCTCGCCTGGCCGCTACGATTGACCACCAGGAGATCGAGCGCGCCGTCGAGGTTGAAGTCGGCGACCAGCGCGCCGCGCCCCTTGGTCGGAAGGGCGAGTCCGGCGGCATCGCCCCGTTCGGTGTAGGCGCCCTCGAAATCGCCCATCAGCAGATTGTCCGGGTCGTAGCGCGCGAAGTCGGGCATCGCCTCGACATTGCCCTTGGCGATGAAGAGATCGAAATTCGTATCGTTGTTGAAGTCGGCGAATTCCGCATGCCAACCGGTGGACGGCTTGCCTTCGTCGCCCTCGTAGGGCCTGTGCGCCGTCGCGCCGCGATCATAGGCCTCGTCGCGATAGGTCGGCACGTCCTCGATCTCGCGGTCCAGCACCTGCAGCTTGGTGTCGCCCATGGAGGTGAGCGCATATTCCGGCCAGCCGTCGCCATCAAGATCGGCCGCTGCGATCCCCATGCCCCATATCGACAGATGCTGCCAGCCATCGGCCTTGCGATAGGGCCGCGCAGGTCGGCCTGGCTCAACACGCCAAAGCTGTTCCTCGCCGCCGCGATAATATTGCCGGTCGTTGGTGATGCGCAGTGCCGGCTCACCGGTGCGGTTCCAGTCGGTGAACAGCATCGACAGTGCGCAATAGCCCGGTGCGAGGCGCTGTGGCTCGGAATAGTCCGGCTCGTCCCGGTCCGCCCCCGGCCGCATCAGCACGTTGTCGGAGCAGGTTCCCCAGGGCGAGCCCGGGGCCGCGCGATCGACGTAATTACCGAAAGCAAGCGTTGGAAAACGGCTGCCGGCTTCGAAGGTCGCGGAAAAAGCGGTTGTCCAGTCGCGGCCCGGATCGACGCCGAAGGCACGGGTCGCGTCCTCGAACCGGCATTCGCCCCTGCCCTTCAGCACTAGATTCGCGCCGACGCGCAGAAGGACAAGATCCTGAAGCCCGTCTTGGTCGATATCGAGCGGATAGGCGCCCGTCACCTTCTCCAGATCGCCGGAGGCAATCCCGAAATCGCCGACGGGCTCGAAGGCCAGACGCCCGCCGGTCGGCGAGACGTTGCGGTAAAGCTGCGCCGGATTGCGGCCGCCGGCAAGGAAGACGTCCTGCTTGCGATCGCCGTCGCAATCGAACGCCGCTCCGCCGCCGCCGACGAAGAACTCCCACGGCCCGTCATAGACGTGCACGATGCCGGCCGCCCGAGCTTCTTCCTCAAAGAGCGGCGTATCGCCGGCAAAAGACACGGGATCGGCGGACGCGGTGCCGACGAGGCAGGCACAGACGAGAACGGCGACAGCGACCTTGCGAACGCCGGCATACCTCACGGCTCGATCCTCAGGGTCTTCAGCCAGGCGATGAGGGCGGAGCGTTCGGCTTCCGGGCTATCGCGATAGGCCTTCGCGCTCTCGGACGCTTCGCCGCCATGGGCGGAGATCGTCTCGTGAAGCGTCGTCATGTCGCCGCGATGGCCGTAGGGCGCGGTATCGGCGAGCCCCCACAGCTCCGACGTCATGAAGACGTCGCGCTCGACGAAGCGCTGGCCGAGCGTCTCGTTGCCGAACGCGGGATTGGCCTGATCGGCGATCCGATGACGCTTGAGATCGCCGAAGAGCGGCACGAGCACGCGGCCCTTCTCGTCGCGCGGCAGCGTCTTCGCCCAGTCGAGAAGCGCAAGATCGTAGATGGCAGGCCTGTCGACATCGCCCGTGCGCAACGTGCCGGCCGTGTCGACGGGGCCTGGATCGACAAAGGCCAGACTGTCGAGCGGCAGGGCCGGCTTGTGGCAGCTTTCGCAACCGAGATCGGCGAAGATCTTCCGTCCCTTTTCGGCCGCGGCCCGCCACGCAGCGTCGTCGGGCACCGCCTGCCGTGGCGCCGGCAAGCTCGCCTGGAACGCGACCATCGCCGAGACCTCCCCGGCGCCGAATTCCTCGTCGACACCGTCGCCGTCGAAATCGGCGGTTCCCGTCCAGCGCGCACCCCAGCGTTCCGACGGCTGCATGCCGTGATGATCGTTCAGCGCATTCACCGTGAACTGTCGCAGCGATGTCATCACGCCCTTCTGGCTGAAGGGGCGAAGCACCAGATCGCTATCGATCCCCTCGAGCTTTGCGAAATCGACCGAGCCGTCCGGCAACGCGGTGATCGCCCCGAAGGAGACCCCCTTGGCGGCAAGATCGGCGGTCACCGGCTTCCCCATGGCCCGGGCTCTTTTCAGCGCCATGCCGCGCTGGGCCTGAAGCTCCGCCGTTATCTCGCGCGCGAGAAGCTCGATCAGCCCCGCACCGAAAAGATGATTGGTGCCGCGCTCGTTCGAGAATTGGGGGTCCGTGGTGTCGAAATCAGCGCTCTCGAACCCTTCCGAAACGAAGACGTTAGAAACGAACCCGCCGGCGCCGCCGGTGGCCGGCTCATTGTGGCAGGACGCGCAGGCATTGGCATCCGGGCCGGCGAGCCGCTGGAAGGCGTGTTGAACGGGGCGCCGGTGCCGCGTCGGAATGATCGCCTGCGTCGCATGCGGGCGGCCCGCGCCGTCGAGCGTGGTGAAGCGGGCTTCGAAGAGTTCGCGGCCCGATGCGATCAGAGCTTCGAGGTCGCGCTTGATCAGATGACCGCGAAGCGTCGCATGATCGATCCGTTGCTGGATCGCACGCTCCGCCCATGGCGGTGGGGTGTTTCCTTCCGCCTCGGCGAAACGCGCAGGCGCAGCAGCAAGGCAGCCCGCCAGCAACGCAAGCGTGAGCTTCGAAGAAAGACAGGAAAATCGTTTCGGCTTCATTCTGCAGCCTCTGCCCCTGGCAGCTCTCCATTGGCGAAGCTTCTGTCTAGCTCGCTGAGCGCCCTGTTCGTGGCAGCTTCGAATATTAGAGCGTCCGCGTCTGGAACCACGGTGAAAGAGACGTCAGCGCCCTCCCCGGCGATTGCGCTCTCACGGATACCGCAGCGGATTGCCGGCTCCAGAAGATCGAGCGCGTGCGACCCGGAGCCAGTGAAGACGATCGGCAGCGGATCGATCAGCGTAAAGACGCGTCCGAGCCCGTAGCCGATCGCAAGGCCCGCGGCGTTGAAGGCGGCCGCCGCCCGTTCGTCGCCGCCACGCGCCTGATCCGCGATCTTGTGCATCAGGCCTTCCTCGATGCGGCGTCCGATAATCTCATCGGGTGGCGCCCCGCCGACGGCGCGCAGGATCGCGTAGTCGGAGGCATAAGCTTCGATGCAACCGCGATTGCCGCATCGGCAGAGTGCGCCATTCGGGATGTGGTTGATATGACCGAATTCGGTGGAGGCACGGCGTTCGCCGAGAAAGCCCTCGCCCAGGGTCGCGAGCCCCATGCCGACACCGAACCCGATGAAGACGGTCGCAACTCCCTGTCGCATCAGGTCACCGTCCCAGCGGAAGCCCTCCGGCATGAGCGAGCAATCGTTGTGGACGCTGACCGGAACCCCCATACGCGCCTCGAGCGCCGTCGCGACACCGAGATTGCGGGCCTTGAGTGCCGGCGACCAGAAAATGCTCCGCCGCCCTGCATCGACTTTGCCCTGAACCGCGAAAACGAGCCTGCTAACGGGGAGAGCCCGGCCGGTCCCTGCCAACTTCGCAGCCTCGTTAAGGAGGTCTGCGACGTGCCGGACAACATCCTCTGTCGACCAGTTGGCCACCGTCCCCTCGAAACGGGCTTCGCCGAGAACCTCGCCGGCATAATCCGAGAGGCGCACCGCCAGTTCGCCAACGGCGAGCCGAGCGGCCGCCACACACGCTGCTTCGCCGACGAGTTCGAGCTGCCGCTCGGGACGACCGCGACGCGTGGCTCGTTCGTCTTCTGGCTCTCGAACCTCGCCGATCAGGCCGTCACGGATGAGCAAGCTCGCGATCGACGAGGCCGAGGATAGAGAAAGCCCGGTTGCGACTGCAGCCGCGCGCCGCGTCGATCGCCGGTTGATCCGAAAATGTTCTATTACGATCCGCCGATTGTGGGCGCGCACGCTCTCGGCGTCGGTTTTCGACAGCATCGCCGCGTTCTTTCCTCCCGTCGCAGCCGGCGGCTTTTCCATCCGCTCGACCTTCGTTTCCCGGCCATGTTGACAGAGTTATGTTTTGGTGTCACCATTTTTTACGAGGCTTGGAAAAAGTCTTGGCCGGTGCGGAGGAGACGCGACTGGCGAGGAGTTAGGCGCGATGCCGCGCCAGGGAGGAAATCGATGAGAGTCTTGAAGTTCGCGCTTGCAGGCGCGGCAATGTCGTTCGGTATGGTGACGGCCGCGGTCGCGCAGGACGGCCCAACGGTCGGCGTTTCCTGGTCGAATTTCCAGGAAGAACGCTGGAAGACCGATGAGGCAGCGATACAGGAAGCCCTCGAAGCGGCAGGCGCCAGCTATATCTCGGCCGACGCCCAGTCCTCGGCCGCCAAGCAGCTGACCGACGTCGAGTCACTAATCAGCCAGGGCGCCGATGCCTTGATCATTCTCGCCCAGGACTCGGCTGCCATCGGTCCCGCTGTGCAGACCGCGGTCAACAACGGAATTCCGGTCGTCGGCTACGATCGACTGATCGAAGACCCGAACGCGTTCTACCTGACCTTCGACAATAAAGAAGTCGGCCGCATCCAGGCGCGCGAAGTCCAGAAGGTCCAGCCCGAGGGCAACTACGCCTTCATCAAGGGCTCCTCAGCCGATCCGAATGCCGACTTCTTGTTCTCCGGGCAAATGGAAGTGCTGCAAGAGGCCATCGACTCCGGCAAGATCACGAATGTCGGCGAGGCCTATACGGATGCATGGCTGCCCTCGAATGCGCAGCAGAACATGGAGCAGATCCTGACCGCCAACAACAACGAGGTCGACGCGGTCGTCGCCTCGAACGACGGCACAGCGGGTGGCGCGGTGGCCGCGCTCGAAGCCCAGGGACTTGCCGGTTCAGTGCCGGTCTCCGGCCAGGACGGCGACCATGCGGCGCTCAACCGCATCGCACAGGGAACGCAGACCGTCTCCGTCTGGAAGGACTCCCGTCAGCTTGGCAAGCGTGCCGCCGAAATTGCGCTCGAGCTCGCCGAAGGTACGGCGATGGGAGAGGTCGAGGGCACAGAAGCTTGGGAGAGCCCGAATGGCATGGAGCTTCAGGCGATCTTCCTAGAACCGCAGGCGATTACGAAGGATAACCTGGACGTCGTCATCGATGCGGGCTGGGTCTCGAAGGAAACCGTCTGCCAGGGCGTCGAGCCGGGCTCGGTTCCGGCCTGCGAATAAGCGCATGACCCGGCGCGGCCGCCTATTTCGGGCGGCCGCCCGACCATTGGTGCCCTTCGCATGCAGCCCCCTGAAGGAGCACGAGACGCGTGCTCGCGGTCGTCTGCGCGAAGGCGAAGCTTTCGAATTCGAGGACGGCTCGCGCCAACGAGCGTTCGAGCACGTATGACGCCGATCCGGCGCAATCGAATGACATCGCTGGGAGGCGACCATGAGTGAGGCGGTATCGCAAACGCCTTCGAAACCGAAGACGGCGTCAAGCACTGGCGGTTTCAAGCATTTCCTGAAGGCGACCGAAATCGACACCCGTATGCTCGGGATGATCGGCGCTCTCTTCGTCATCTGGATCGGCTTTCACATCCTGTCAGGAGGGACCTTTCTGACGGCCCGAAACCTCTGGAACCTGTCCGTCCAGACGGCCTCGGTCGGCGTGATGGCCACCGGCATGGTGCTTGTGATCGTGACCCGAAACATCGACCTCTCGGTCGGCTCGATCCTCGGCGTCACGGGGATGATCATGGCGATCGCACAGACCACCTGGCTGACGCCGATGCTGGGTTTCGACAGCCAACTCGTTTGGATCCTGACGCTGGCCGTCGGCCTCGCGGCTGGCCTGACAATCGGCGCTTTGCAAGGCTTCGTCATAGCCTACATGGGGGTTCCGGCTTTCATCGTGACGCTTGGCGGCCTTCTCATCTGGCGCGGTGCGGCATGGTGGGTCGCCTCGGGCCGGACGATCCCGATTACCGACAACAATTTCAAGATCATCGGTGGGGGATCAGACGGTTCGATCGGGTCCACTTGGAGCTGGTTGATCGCCCTCGTCGCGATCGCCTTCCTCGCGCTCGCAGCCGTCAACGCCCGACGCCAAAGACACCGCTTCCACTTTCCCGTGAAGCCGATCTGGGCCGAGGTCCTCACTTTCGGCCTCGGTGCCTTGGCCGTCGTCGTCGCGACCCTCGTCGTCAATTCCTACTACCTGCCGGGGCCGCTTGCCCGGCGCTACGCCGAAGCCAGCGGCATAGAGGTGCCAGAGGCCGGGCTCGCCATCTCGTTCGGTTACGCCGTGCCGGTGCTCCTCTTCATCGGAGTCGGCATCGTGATGACCTTCATCGCACGCCGTACACGGTTCGGCCGTTACGTCTTTGCCATCGGCGGCAACCCGGAAGCTGCGGAACTCGCGGGCATCAACACAAAGCGCGTGACCATGATGGTGTTCGCGCTCATGGGCATGCTGGCGGCAGTAGGCGCGGCGATATCCACCGCCCGCCTCACATCTGCGACCAATGCTCAGGGCACGCTCGATGAGCTCTACACCATCGCTGCAGCCGTCATCGGCGGGACGTCCCTTGCGGGTGGCGCCGGCACCATTGCTGGCGCGATGCTCGGCGCCCTCGTCATGCAGAGCCTTCAGTCGGGCATGGTCCTCCTCGGGATGGACACGCCTCTTCAGAATATCGTCGTCGGCGCCGTCCTCGTCGTCGCCGTCTGGCTCGACACGATCTACCGCAGGAGGGCCGCATGAGCACCACGATGGACGCCATCAGCGACCACGGATCCTCGCATCACATCGATGATGTGGACCGCTCGGGCCCACCGCTCGTCGAGATGGAGGACATCTCGATCTCCTTCGGCGGCATTCATGCGGTCGACGGCGCCTCGATCGATCTCTATTCGGGCGAGGTCGTTGCACTACTCGGCCACAATGGGGCGGGCAAGTCGACGCTAATCAAGATTCTGTCCGGTGCCTACAAGCGCGACTCGGGCGAGATCAGGGTTCGCGGCGAAGCAGCGTCAATCTCCAACCCGCGCGACGCAAAGACCTACGGCATCGAGACGATCTATCAGACGCTGGCTTTGGCCGACAATGTCGACGCCGCCGCGAACCTCTTCCTCGGCCGCGAGATCATGACCTCACTCGGCACCCTCGACGACGCCGCAATGGAAGCCGAGGCGCGCAAGGTGATGGGTCGTCTCAATCCCAACTTCCGCCGCTTCAAGGAGCCGGTGAAGGCGCTTTCGGGCGGTCAGCGTCAGTCGGTGGCGATCGCGCGAGCGATCCTCTTCGACGCCAAGATCCTGATCATGGATGAGCCTACAGCTGCACTCGGGCCTCAGGAAACGGCGCAGGTCGCCGACCTCATCAAGGAACTGAAGAAGGAGCAGATCGGCATTTTCCTGATCAGCCACGACAT
Organism: Fulvimarina pelagi HTCC2506; assembly: GCF_000153705.1. Lineage (GTDB taxonomy): Bacteria > Pseudomonadota > Alphaproteobacteria > Rhizobiales > Rhizobiaceae > Fulvimarina > Fulvimarina pelagi. Next base: position 812,639 of record NZ_DS022272.1, on the reverse strand, counting down.
CCACGACGTCTTCGATTTGTCCGATCGGGTGGTTGTGATGAAGAACGGCCAAGTTGTCGGTAGCGCCAAGACGACAGATGTTACGAAGGACGAGGTCCTCGGGATGATCATCCTTGGCAAGTGTCCACCGGGTGCGCAGCCGGGACCGGGCGCGATGAAAGATTGAACATCGTCAGAGCTTAAAGCTCATCTGAAAGAGTCCGGTCGGCTCAAAGCGGCGGTAACGCTTCACGATGTCTGCGACCTGATCCCACAATATGTCAGCCCGGCCGCTGCCGGCGAGTATGATCGACTCCTTCTCAACTTCCAATGAAGGACGACCAGAATGCCACGTCGCGGGCTGACCAGTGCCGCGTCGGTTCGCAATGAACGCGCTCAAAAATCTTCGTCACAGATGGCCTTGCGCTAAGAATGAGGCGCGTACGGAAATTGCCTTCGACACCGAAGGATCGCGAGTCGCTTGCCCTCTACTCGGTTAGATCGTCTTCGAGGAAATGAGAGCGATCGCCATGGAGAGAAAACGAGCGAAGAAGCGGCGGAAACGATGACCGATCGGGTCGAGCCGTTGCCGAGCTGAATCGACTGCGTGAACATCCGGCTGGGCAAGGATATTTCAGATCACCCGTCTGAACCTTTCAGAGGCCATGCTGCCTGATCAAGTTCAGAGCCTCATGGCCGCGGTACGAATTCAACGTGGCAAACTTCTGTGTTCGCTTCCGGACGAACAATCAGTTCGCAAACCAGATCGACGCAGGAACCCTGCCGCCTGCCTGCCGTTTTGGAGTGCGGCTTGAGACGTTCGCCGGGTACGAGGACAACCGACGACATTCGCGTGAACTTTGAGGAGTCCGCTGTGGCAGCACGCGCCGTCTGGAAAGGCCAGATACGCCTTTCGCTCGTTTCCATTCCCGTCGAAATTTATTCCGCGACGAAGTCCGGCGCCTCGGTCAGCTTCCGGCAGATCCATCGCGAGAGCGGCAAACGCATCCACTACGACAAGGTCGTCGAAGGTATCGGCCCAATCGACAAGGACGAGATCGTCAAAGGCTACGAAATCGGCGAAGGCGAGTACGTATTGCTCACCGACGAAGAGATCGACGACGTCAAGCTCGAAACCAAGAAGACGCTCGAGCTCGTTCAGTTCGTCGAGACCACGTCGATTCCGCCCCTCTACTTCGACAAGCCCTATTATGTCGTGCCGCAGGACGATCTTGCCGAGGATGCCTTCCGTGTCGTGCGCGATGCGCTGCGCAAGGCCCACAAAACCGGACTTGGACAGCTGACGATGCGCGGCAAGGAATATCTCGTCGCTCTACGTCCCTGCGGCAGGGGGTTGCTGATGGAAACGCTGCGTTACGAGGACGAGGTGCGCCAGACCGATGCGATTTTCGACGACATCTCCGAGGAAGAAAGCGGCGACGAGCTTCTCGAAGTCGCCGAAGCGCTTATCGAGAAGAAGACCGCCCCGTTCGATGCAAGCGCCTTCAAGAACCACTACGTCGCGGCGCTGAAGGAGCTGATCGCCAAAAAACGCAAGAGCGGCGGCAAGGCGAAGGTGACGATCGATGAGGACGAGGACCACCGCCCGAAGACGAGCGGAGACAACGTCGTCGACCTGATGTCGACCCTGAAGAAGAGCCTGGAGAAGGACGGCGGCGGCAAGGCGAAGTCCGGCGCAAAATCCTCCTCGAAGTCGAGTTCTTCGAAGGGCGGTACGAGAAAAACATCTGGCTCGAAGCAGAAGAAATCGGCCTGAGGCGGGGATGGCGAAAGGCTCCACCCGAACCAAAAGGAAGACGGCCAGGAACGCGGGCGATCTCCTAACGGCCTATCGCGAGAAGCGCGATTTCTCGAAGACCCACGAGCCCTCCGGCGAGGACGCTCAGCGCGACGAAAGCCGTACCCGCCTCTCCTTCTGCGTCCAGAAGCATGACGCGACCCGGCTGCATTACGATTTCCGCATCGAATGGGACGGGGTCCTCAAGAGCTGGGCCGTCACGAAGGGTCCGAGCCTCGATCCCGCCGACAAGCGGCTCGCCGTGAGGACCGAAGACCATCCCCTCGCCTATGGCGATTTCGAAGGCGTCATACCGAAAAAAGAGTATGGCGGCGGCACGGTTATGCTTTGGGACCGCGGATCCTGGGAGGCGCGCGAGGATCCGGATCAAGGCTTCGAGAAGGGAAGCCTCAAGCTGCGTCTTGCCGGCGAGAAGATGAAGGGCGACTGGGCGCTCGTTCGTATGAAGCCGCGCAAAGGCGAGAAGCGCGAGAACTGGCTGCTGATCAAGGAGAAGGACGAGGAGGTCGACCGCCGCCGCAACCTTCTGAAGCTGGACAGGAGCGTCAAGACGGGTCGGGCGATGGAGGAAATCGCGGCCGCCGACGAAACGCTAGAGGACGCGCGGCCCAGCGAGACGGCGAAGATTCGCAATGCTGCCAAAGCGGAGAGCCAGGAGGCGACCGACGCCATGCGGGAACATTTTTCGCAGAGCGAAGACCGCAAAGCGAAAGGCGCCCGAAGCGCCGGCGCAGACAAGCGGGGCAGCGTGCTGCCAGCCTTCGTCAAACCGCAGCTGGCGACCCTGGTCGAGGCGGCACCCGAGGGCGAAGATTGGCTGTCGGAGATGAAATACGACGGCTACCGCGTTCTCATAGCGGTGGGCGGCGGCAAAGCGAGGCTCTTCACGCGCAACGAGAAGGACTGGACCGTGACATTCACCGGTATCGCAAAAGCCGCCCTCGCCCTCGATTGCGAGAGCGCGCTGATTGACGGCGAGGTCGTCGCCTTCGACGATGCCGGCCGCACGGACTTCTCGGCGCTGCAAGCCGCCCTCTCCGACGGCGCGCCCCTCTCCTGCTTCTGCTTCGATATCCTGGAGCTCGACGGCAAGGACTTGCGGGAAAGGCCGCTGATCGAGCGCAAGACCATCCTGCGCGACCTCGTGCCGGACGTGAAGGACGCAACGCTACTCTACAGCGAGCATGTGGAGGGGAACGGCCTAGCGGTCTTTGATCATCTCTGCGGCAAGGGCTATGAAGGCATCGTCGCCAAGCGCGCCGACGCGCCCTATCGCTCGGGGCGTTCGAAGTCATGGCTGAAGGTGAAATGCACTCGGCGACAGGAATTCGTCATCGGCGGCTTCTCGCCGTCCGAGAAGGCGGGCCGGCCTTTCTCCTCCATCCTTGTCGGCGTCCAGGACGGCGAGCGCTTCGTCTATCGCGGAAGGGTCGGCTCAGGATTTACCGGCGATACGCTGCACGATCTTGCCGGAACCTTCAAAAGTCTCTCGCGCAAGACGTCGCCGTTCGCCGACCTGCCGAGGTCGGTCGCCCGCGGCGCCCGGTTCGTCACGCCGAAGCTCGTCGCCGAGATCGAATTCGCCGAACTGACCGCCGACGGCCAGATTCGGCACGGCGTCTTCAAGGGACTGCGTGAGGACAAGGAGCCCGAGGAGGTGACCGGAGAGGGAACGGCATCCGGTGGCAGGCCGACGTCCGGCGCGGTCTCGCGAGGCGCTGGAAGGCGAAAAGCGATGACGGAGAAGAACGAGACAGAAGAGGGCCGGACGCGCGACACGGCACAGGTCGCCGGCATCCGCATCACCCATCCGGACCGTGTCGTCTTCACCGAGCATGGCCTCACCAAGGGCGAACTCGCTGCCTATTACGAGAAGGTGGCGGACCGAATGCTCGCCCATACTGGCGACCGCCCGCTCTCCCTGGTGCGCTGCCCTGAAGGGCCGACGAAGCACTGCTTCTTCCAGAAGCATGCTTCTAAAGGCTTTCCGGATGCCGTCGGCTCAGTCTCGCTGAGGGAGAAGGACGGCAGCAAGGCCGACTATCTGACCGTGTCGGATGGGGCCGGTCTCGTCGGAGCGGTGCAGATGAATACCCTCGAATTTCATATCTGGGGTTCCCGTAACGATCGTCTGGAAAAACCGGATCGCCTCGTCTTCGACCTCGATCCGGACGAAGGGTTAGGCTTTGCCGAGGTGAAGCGCGCCGCCTACGATCTGCGAGACGCTCTGGACGAGATTGGCCTCGTCACCTTCGCTCTGGTGACGGGCGGCAAGGGCATTCATGTCGTCGCGCCGCTGGAACGCCGACAGACATGGGACGAATTGAAGGCCTTCGCCAGCAGCTTTTCAAACCGGTTCTCGCGAAAACAACCAAAACGCTTCACCGCCAACATGTCGAAAGCCAAGCGCAAGGGCCGCATCTTCATCGACTGGCTGCGAAATGAACGCGGCTCGACTGCGATCGCCCCCTATTCCACGCGCTCGCGCAAGGGCGCGCCAGTCGCAATGCCGGTCTCGTGGGAGGAACTGGAGACACTATCGGCTGCCAACACATTCGATCCGGCGACCGCACTGAGGCGGCTGAACCAGGCCGATCCCTGGGCCGAGTATGGCAATCAGCGGCAATCGATCACGAAGGCAATGCTGGAGAAGCTGTAACGCAACAAGCGTCGTAGTCTCCAACACAGATCGAATCCAACCGCTGAAAAAAACACTCCCCTCGGGAAACTCCCGTCTTTACCCGCAATTGTCGCATTGTCAGTTCGTTCGACCCTGTCAGGATGGTCGGCCGCTTCGGAGAGCCGCAGGCGTCAGGTCATCGCGAAAACGCGCGCCGGGCCTCCTGAACCTCCCCGATGCTTCGGCGCGCCGACGATCAGGGTTGCACCCGACGCGGGTACAGCATCGAGATTGGCGATACATTCGAGACCCCAACGCCCTTCCGGCAACCATCCGTAATGGGTCGCGAAGTCGGGCGACATCCCGTAGTCGAGCGACAGCGTGTCGACCGCAATGCCTGCGGCACCGGTCTCCAAGAGCATTTGCGCCGCCTCGACGTGGAAGCCCGGGAAATGCATCACCCCCTCGCTATCCGCGTTCCGGTACTTCGTATTGTCAAGAAGGGCGGCCCAGCCGGAATTCATGGCGACGCAGGCACCGTCCGGTATCTCGCCGTTCTTGGCAACCCACGCCTCAAGGTCGTCCGGCGTCAGTTGGGCGTCCGGATTGGAAGCGGCTTTCTCGCGGATGTCCACGACACAGAGAGGACCGACCAGCTTCTCGACCGGGATCTCGGCGACCGACTGGCCGTCTTCTGAGAAGTGAAGTGGCGCGTCCACATGGGTGCCCGTATGCTCGTTCACCCGCAGTTCGAATAGATTAAACTTGTGCTCCGCGTAGTTGAATTTCTGATCGCGGAAGAACTGCTGATCGCCAAAGAAAGTGGGGAATTGCTCATGGAGTTCGTGGGTCAGGTCCATGACCCCGCCCGTTTTTGCCTGCGCAGCAGCAGGTCTCGGCCTTGTGATCGAGGATGCGACAATTGCACCTGCTGCAGCTGTCACGCTTCCCTTGAGGAGGTTGCGTCGAGACAGCATCCGCGACTTCACGCTTTCGATGACACAAGCGTTGCACATGAACAAATTCTCCTCGTGGCCGGACATGGAATTGCACGACGCAAGACCCCGATTGTCAAGCGTCCGGCGATCCGTCACGAGCCTGAAAAGCAGAAGATGAACGGCACGGGCTGGCGTTGTCGATCACAGCCGGTGAAGACGATGTGTTACTCGAGGGGGAGCGCCAATCGGAACTCGCCTCGAAGCGCTGCGCCACGGACTCCCCCGATCATTTCCAGCGTAGCCGCGCCAGAGATGCCATGCAGTTGAACGTACGTTTGCTCAGGCGAAGGGCGGACGGCAGGCGCGATCTTAGGCGAGGCCTCGGTGGGAAGCGACGCTTCCCACCGATGGTTTGCCACAAAGCGCGGATCCCAATCATTGAAATCGGTTATCTTAGGGTGAGCTTTTCGAGGCGTCATCCCTCATGAGAGGTTTAGCTAAAGTTTCAGAAGAAACGATCGCCGGATCAGCAGACCGCGATTGCGCTAATGGAGGTCCTTTCAGGATCGATTTATTTGACAGTAAGCTAACCAGGCTTCGCCTGGCATCAACCTCACTCCGAAATACTGCCGTCCACCACTGCTAAGTCATCAAGCCGCATTTGCTTTCTTGGGTGGCTCTATGGTCTCCATGTAGTGAGCAAGGTTGTTGAAGACATTGCCTCGTATATCCGAACGCCACAGCGCGAAGGCCATGTTCGCTTCGACGAAGCCCTCTTTGGAACCGCAGTCGAATGTTCTGCCCTCGAACGGGAACGCATGAAATGGCAGACGGCGAACCAATCTTCTCATCGCATCCGTCAGCTGAACTTCGCCGCCGGCTCCCTTCTCCTGCTCTACCAGGACATCGAAGATATCGGGCTGCAGGATATACCGGCCGGATATCGAGAAATTCGATGGAGCCTTGGCTGGCTCCGGCTTCTCGACCATGTCGGTGATTTCGAACCCTTCTCCGACATTTCGGCCCTTGGCCACGATGCCATACTTTTGTGTTTCGAGAGGTGCGCAGCGTTCCACAGAGATCACATTGCCGCCCGTCTTCCGATAGAGATCGATCATGGATGAAAGGCAACCTTTCGTTGACTGCATGATCATATCAGGGAGAAGGACGGCGAAGGGCTCGTCGCCGACCAATTCACGAGCGCACCATACTGCATGACCGAGGCCAAGCGGTGACTGCTGTCGTGTGAAGCTCGTCGTCCCAGGTTTGGGCTGTAATTGCTCCAAAAGCGTAAGCTGTTCGACTTTCCCGCGCTCGGCAAGCGTATTTGCAAGCTCGACCTGAACATCGAAATAGTCTTCGATAACACCCTTGTTCCGCCCAGTGACGAATATGAGATGCTCTATCCCCGCTTCGATCGCCTCGTCGACCACATATTGAATGACCGGGCGATCGACGACAGTCAGCATTTCCTTTGGTATGGATTTTGTCGCCGGAAGGAAACGGGTTCCGAGACCGGCCACCGGGAAGACAGCCTTACGTACCGGTTGCATAACGTTCTCCGTTAAGCTTAAAGTTTGTTTGATGGGTCGTTGAGCGCATGCGCCCTAGCAGCGCCATCGCTCGGTGCACTTGTTCTGATTTTCGGGCCACATCCCGTACTTGGAGTTCCGTATGGCTCCGATGCCGAAACGGGTTCCTTTTGTCGAACGAACGCGATCTTGTGCTTTGAATACCCGTTCGGCCTCATCCCATCGTTTGAGCTTGTAGTTGGTCCAACCTCGAAGAACTTCGGCGCCGTAAGATTTGCCGTTACGAGCCTCGCGCCGATCGAGCGTCTGGAGGGCTGCTTGATACTGTCCCGCTTCGAACTGCCGGTTCGCTTGACGCATCAGACTATCGCCTCCCGAACGCTTGGCTACCCGCTTCTTGGACCGTGTTGACTTCGCCGTTTGATGCCTCGGCTTCGTCGTTGCGCGGCTGACCACGCGTGCTGGAGGACGATACTCTTCAAATTCTGAGAGAGCGGCATAACGTTCGCCGTAGTCAGCCTTGATGCCCTTCAAGGCGCCACTGTCCTTGGTGCGGCTCGCGACGACGGCTAGGCCGACGACCGCTTCCTCGCTTTCTTCCCATTCGACGGATTTGGCGAACCAGTCCCCGGCCTCCTCTGCTTCTCCTTGGTCTAGGAGGTACCAGCCGAGGGTCTGTGCGCCGAGAGCTGACCTCATGTCGTCAATGGCTGTTTCGACACGACTGATTTCCGAGCGAGTGAGAGCCTCGTCATCTTCAAGAGCATTAATTCGCTCGGCGACAAGCTCGATGTAGATCTTGCCCAAATCCGAAGACCGTTCCATGCTCTCAAAAGCGATTTCTTCGGCCTCTGCCAGCTTTTCGAGATTGCGGAGCGAAAGGACGTAACCCTTCAAAGCCTCGTCGTCGTCGTCTTCCGCAGCGAGTGCCAGATCGAACCATTCTCGAGCGGCTTCGTATTCCCCCGTATTGTAGGAGAACCAACCCAGGAGGTTCGCGTCTTTGGGTGTTTTGGCTTCTCGAACATGATTTTCGAACTCGGATAGACCGTCGCGAGCAACGCGCATGCGCCCGATCGTCGACGTCATCGATTTCGCGATCTCTGCGCGAAGCTCCGCGAAGCGAAACCCCGATACATCGCTGCCCGCCACGTCAACATCGAAAGAGTCTACGAGCGCATCGATCCCTTTTTGCGGCAGAAGCAAAGCGGCCTTTTGCAATGTCGCGATTTGCTCTTCCTTGCTGGAGCAACTCCGTAGGATGTATGCATATAGATCGAATGCCCCGGCATGATCTTCTGTGCGGGCGAATGCTTCTCCAATACGCCAAAGAACATCCATCTCGCCGCAAACGAGTAGGCTGGGCCGATCTCTCGCCAATTTAAGAGCTCGCGACCAGTCCTTTTGCTCTGTCGCAGACTTTATCTCGTTGCGCGCCTCTCCATCATCCAGCTTCGTCTGGAGGTCGGCGGAAGGTTGGTAGTTGGCGTCGGCTTTCTTCCAATCATCGAGCTTCTGGCGTGCCTCTTTGAACTTTCCTTCCGCAAAGAGATCCCAGGCTGGCTGCTCGTCGACGTTGCTTCGAGGCGTGAAGAGATCGGTCGGCGGTGTCCAGGAAGGGTTCAATGCTTTCAAGCGCCGTATCTCGGCGCCGACGCGTTCAAGGTTCCGCTGGTCGGCGTAGTACCGAAGAGCACGTTCGTCGATGCCATCAGAGGGCTCACTGAGACTGCCCCGCACACCGTTGATGGCAAAGGGCTTTGCGGCGCTTGTAGGTGAACTACTGGAGTCTTCTTCAGGCATATTGAACGGGTTCGTGACAGCCCCTTCCTTCGATACCGAGCCGGCGTCCATGCTCGGCTCTATCTGAAACGGATTGTCTTTTACGGCGATGTCGTATGCCGGGTCGTTCTTCTGTGGTGACAAGCCCGGATAGTACTTTGTCAGGACGTCGAGGCTATCACTTGCGGCATCCAGCCTGTTTTCTCCCGAATTACGCGACTGCGTCTCGGGGCCACTCAGGTCATTCACTCCGCTTGTGACGGGATTTGAGCCACTTTGTGCAGTGCTCACAGGACTGGCGATCGCAAGGCTCGTCGAAAGAAGCGCGGCGGTGGTTAGGGCATGGGCGCGGGTCAGAAGCATCGGGGGTACCTCTCTGAGATGGCGAGCAGTGATAGGAGATGGAGAGTGCTGCTGTAGTAGGTAGAACCGTCGAACAGAGCCCGCTCACGACCTGCTGCAATCGAGTTCAAACTGCATTGGACCAGTTCGCGAATTGCCTGATAGCCAGCGCCAGAGATTGGTTCGACAGGAGCGTCTCTTGCAACGTCGATGACCGCAAGCCCAGTTTCCGTCTTGCCTTCCCAGGCTTTGTCGATGCGCTTCAGAATTTCCGGAGCTTCAATCTCGCTCCAGGCCAGATAGAGCGGGATGCGAAGTGCATTGTAGCCAAAAAATGGATCGAACTGCGCAGCCGGCTTTACTGTACCACTTCCGAGCCCGCTCCATTCGGTTGGAAGATGGGGTGAGGAAGCGGTCGCCTCTTTGAGAAGCTCGAGCCCCTTAGCTTCCAGATTCAGAGCGCCGAAGTCCGGCATGTGCTGCCCTATTTCCGCGAGTGCGGGAAACACCCAGTAGGATAAATTCACCACGGGTCCGTCTGGCTGGCTATCCGCATCGAAGCCTTCTACTCCGGGCAGAATGATCTTGCCCTGCCGGTCGTCGATGATTGCCAATCGAACGATATCAGCAATGATCGCCTCAGCTTCGCGCTCGTGATCCGGCACGCCCCACCGCTCGAAAGCCCGCAGTAACGCCCAAGCGATGAGGATGTCGCCGTCGGTCGCGTTGTTTCGATCGGTGACATGAGGCGTCGCGGAAGGGTCCCACTTCCAAGCGGACAGGTTGTCGTCGCGAATCTGAAGTTCACGCTCTGTCCAGTCCCATAGCTTATCGAAGCTTGCACGGTCGCCAACCATTGCGGCAATGAGCATGCCGTAGCCCTGCCCTTCGCTGTGACTGATCGAGCCGTTCTCGCGATCGATGATACGACCGTCGGCGGACATGAAGACGCTGCGGTAGAACTGCCATGCACCGAGTGCCAGATCTCCCGACGCTGCTTCGATGTTTGGCGATTCTGTATTTTCCGTATGTGGCTCCACAGCACGGGAGTTGATCGTGCCGGACATCAGAAAGGCTGCCGCGCAAAAGAAGAGCAAATACTTCTTCATGCCTTTGCTCCGAGATTTTTCAGCAAGAAGCGGGTAGACACGCCGAGTGCGAGCGCAAGGACCAGAAGGATTGCTAAGTATTCGTAGAGATGCCGCGATAGCCATCCTGCGAAAACGAGCCGCAGATTCTCGTAAGAGCGCGGCTGCGTCTCATAAAGCCGTTCCATATCTGTCGAGTACAGGTCGAGACGACCGCTCTTGGAGATCGAACCCGCTGCGCCCGCCACGCGAGACCAATTGTTTGGCTTCGTCACTTCCTGGATGCCACTTGTCAGTAGATCGACATTCTCGGCGGCGAAAACCGTCCACGGATAGGGACGTCCAGTCGGTGTCGCCGCCTGCGCAACTACGAGTGCTTCATCGGCCGGCCGCGACAGATTGCGTACAGCTACAAATCCTTCTGGTTCGATGATCCTGGAAAGTCCTGGAAGGCTTGCGAACCCGCCAAGGACACGCTGAACCTTTTCGTTGAACAATCTTCCCGCCTCGCCGAGACGCGCGGCGAGGTCGATCGGCTCAGAGAAACTTGCCGCAAAGGACGCGTTGCGAAAATCGAAAGTCGCAATCGAGGCGAGCCCTACTTCGGCATTTTTGGATTCTGCGCCGGATATCGAGCTGTCGTCTGTGACCAAGCCGACATGAGAGAGAAGCTGAGAGGGAAGACCATCGAGCGTTCCTACTGCGATGAGAGCACCCTCTTGCTCCTCCGGAAGATCGGCAATGAGGTCAGCCTGGAATACCACGCCAGCTGTGATCGCCATGTTCGTCAGGATCGAACCGACGGCTTCGAGCTCTGCAACAGTCCGCTCACCCGTGAGAACATCAACTCTTGGCTGGTCCCCATCATCAGTGACGCTCATCATAGTTGCATCTGAGAGCATCGCTAGCTCAGGCAGATGCCCGATGCGCGCGACCGCGGGCAAATCTATCTTTGACGACGGCCGCAACACGAAACGAGTTGCCTGATCACCGAGTGTAGCAGGCTCACAGGCTTCATCATCATTGCGGGGCAGAAACGCTTCGAAAGCTATAACATTCAAACCGGGCTTCAGCATTCCGAGGTTGATGTCCAGGTGCTGTTCATCGAGTTCGCCAGCAGAGGTCGAACTCAAGGACAGCGACGTCACCTGTTTGCCGTTCGCCCGAACCACGAGTTCGGCATCGCTCGATAGGCCTGCAGCATATGCCGCGTTTATTGTGAGTCTGGCCGCAGCGTAATCGGCAGCATAAAAATCAGGTGGGAGAACGACCTGGAAGCCAGACTGGTAGTGCCGACCAGAAAATTCTGCAGTATCGAGTCCGAGATCAGCAAGTTTCGTCGACCGATCTGTCAGCGCAGAACGTCTAGCGCTCCCCCGGAGGGCTTCCAGCCCCTCGTCCGAACCGATGGGGACCATTTCGAGCGCGGCTGTGGTCAAGGTATCCAGAGCGCTGGAGATCTTTCCGCCAGAGCCGGCGCCTACGATCACATCTGATCCGGTAGCAGAAGAGTATAGCGAGATACCAGGCGCGAGTATGTTTACTTGAGCATTTGCAGGCATCGGCGTCTCGCCGATGACGATGTTGAGCCCCGAATTACTGTCGCGTTCGTGTAAGATCCGGATCGAAGGGTTCTCGAATTGGGCGAGGATCGCAACGGCTTGAGCCGCTTGCATGCCCTCTTCAAGAAGGTCGTTCGAAGCGTTGTGAGGCAATACAAGATTGATCGGCGTCAGTTGCTGCCCAGTCCGCGCGAGCGCAGGAAAGTCACTCAACTGCTCCACATTCACAGAGCGCGAACCAAAATCGATGCCGCTTCGACCTGAGTCGATCTGGGTCCAGAGCTCGTAAGTTGCAGGAATGGAGCAATCGACACGATGACGATGGTTCGCGACAAGCTCGATGGCATTGAAGCCCGGCTGCAGCAGTCCGGCTGGAAGATCGACGACGATACGCGAGTCGGTTCCGGTCCCCAGCTTAGTGGAAGCGACCGGTTGATCGTTCACGTTGATATTCATGCTCGACAGTTCCGGCATGACCGAAACGGCAGTCTCGAGCTCTAGTACGAGACGTGCCGGAAGTGCCGTTTCCGCAGCCGTCACGTAGTACGCGATGTTTCGAGATGCACGTTCTCCGGAGAGGAACAGGTCCTCTTTACCAGCGGGGAAGAGGCGCAACGTCTCCGAAGTCCGACGCTCAACGGAAGCCTCGGTCGTTCCGTCGAATGCCTCGGCGGTCGAGATGAACGGATTTGCCCCCTCTGACTGAGCGGATGCGGTACAGGGCGCCATCGTCAACGCTACGGCGGCGGAGGCAAAGAAGAGTGTGTTCAGTTTCTTGATCATGACGACCTCTTCACAGTTCGGAAGAACGAGACGACGCGATGGCCGGGATCGCTTGCGCGCTGGCCTGCGAGGCCTGCCTTTCGCTGCGGTCCCGATCGAAGACGAGGTGATGCAATGCGTTGAGCGGATAGCTGAGGCTCCATTGAGCGAAGCCGAGCGAACCTTTAACAATACCGCGCAAGCGCCGTCGCTTGGCGCGGATCTCCCGTATGGGCTGCAGATCAGCGAGCATGAGATCAGCGATTAGGCGATAGTCTGAAACGCTGGCTCGATAATCGAGGCCGACGCCCAATCCGTCTCTCCCGCTCGCGAGACTGCGGATTTCCACTGGCATGGACCCAATCTTATGATCTGTGTCCAACGCGTAGACATGCAGTTCCGCACCGCGATCCCCGAGCGTTTCCGGTGCCCGGTCCAGGATGGTGACGTGAGCTCCGACAAGGGACGCATCATCGATCGCGACAGGGGCGATCTCTGCTCCGTTCGAGAACACAAGCTCTCCACGACGCATGCTGGACAAGCGTGGTGAACGGCGGCGTTCTCTTCTCTCGGTTACAACCCCGAGTGCAGCACCCGCAACGCAGAGATTGAGCAAGTTCCAAGCACCGACAACCAGGAGCATTCCGCTGATTTCGGGTTCTGTCTGGTAGCGATAGAGACAGATACCTGCGGCGACGAGCAGCGTACCGAAGATTGCAAAATACGGCCAAGCGAGCTGCGAGAGTTGATCGCGATCAAGAGTCTCGCCTTTAGCCGTGACGTTGAAAGTCGGTCGACGAGGATTGATCAGCACTGAGACGATCGCCCGAAGCAGGTAGACCGATTGAACGTATTCGTAGAGATCGGAGACCCAGGGCCAGCGAACACGCCCGTACAAATAGTTTCTGAGGAGCTCACCCGCGACAAGATAAGTAAGCGAATATGCGACGAACTCATCCACAGATGCTACGAAGATCTTCATGTCGAACAAGATGAAGAGCAGCGGTGCGACGAGGAAAACTGTTCTGATGAACGGAAAGAACCAGAACATCATGCTCGACAGATAGCACAGCCGTTGTGCGAGAGTCAGGCCAGACCGAAACATCGGGTTCTTCAGAAGCATGATTTGGATCATGCCTCGACACCACCGCGACCGTTGCCCGATGAAGCTCGCCACAGTCTCCGGCTGAAGACCGACGACCATTGGTCGATCGACATAAAGGCTGTTCCAACCATTCGCGTGGAGTTCGAGAGCTGTCTCGCAGTCTTCAGTGATCGAGACGCCCGAGAAACCCTCGACCTCTAGAAGCGCTTGACGTCGCAAGACAGCAGCGGATCCGCAGAAAAACGCTGCGTTCCATTTGTCCAGGCCCTTTTGTATCTGCCCGTAGAACATTTCGTTTTCGGACGGCATACGCTCGAACGTATTGAGGTTCTTCTCCAACGGATCCGGATTGGCGAAGAAGTGTGGGGTTTGCACAAGGAAGAGCTTCGGATCCGTCTTGAAGTGACCAACGGTTTCGCGAAGGAATTCCCGTGCCGGCGCATGATCGGCGTCGAGAACAACGACGAGTTCGCCCTGTGAGTGGGCCAGCCCATTGTTCAGGTTACCGGCTTTTGCGTGGATGTTGGCGGGCCGCGTGAGGTAAATCACGCCCAGTTTGCGGCAAACCTCCTGCAATTCGCTTTGTCGCCGCTTCGCGGCTGTCGAGATCCGGGGATCGCTCGAGAGGCGCTTTTCGTCAGTCCCGCCGTCGTCGAGGAGATAAACCTTCAACTTCTCATGAGGGTAATCCATCGCCTTCGCTGCCGAGAGCGTCAGACTCAGAATGTCGCTCGCCTCGTTGAACGACGGGACAAAGACGTCCACGGTCGGCAGAGACTCGTCGTCGAATTGGGGAGCTCTGCGCCGCTCGAGGGGGTCGGACACGACAAACAGCGAGATGGCCAGCATGAAGAGACAGTACATCTCTGCGCCGTAGAGGCAGATCGCAGTTATAAAACTCGCGAGCTCATCTGCCGGTGGCAGTGTTTCGGTCGTACGCCAGTAAGCATACCGGAGGACGACGATCGATACGGCCGCCATGAAGACATACCGCCAGGCGCCATCGAGCTTTAGAATATAAATTAACCCAGCGATGCCCAGAGCGGTCAGGGCAATCAACCATTGCGCATCAACGCTGATGGGTTGCTGGACCATAATGAGGAAGGCGGCTGCAGAGATAAACCAAAACGCTGCATAAAATAAAACGCGCATGGCGGCTCCTTTCGAAAAGGCGTGCATTCGGTAAGGCGGTGGAGATAAATTTCGTCCGCCATGAATCCCGAACTCTTCAGTAGAAGCAAGAGCCGATTACTTAAAAATAACCTATCGTTAATGGTTATATTCAGTACAAATGCCTGTATGATAATCATTTTCAATTTGAATAAAATTATTACTGTAATGAATTGTGTTTTGCAGACGCTCCATTTATTTTTATTCGTTTTCACGAAAGAGAATTGGTTGCAGATTGTTTTTGGATTTTTGGATCCGGACCGAATGGATATTGTTGAGGTTTGCCCGCTGGTAAGGCCTTCTCCCGCACCTCGGGCCTCCGTCCCTTCGACCACGCCATCACTGGTTCTCCGGCGAAGTCCAGACATCGTCCGAGAACGAGGATCTGGACGTCCCTGCGACATTCTCCATTCAGCCCACGAGGCGGCAGGGCAAAGGCGGTGCATCCGCGCAGCTCGATGTTGAGGCGAGACCACGATAATCTGAAGTTCGACCTTCGAGTCGCCATGGATGACGTGCGAACGGGAAAGCCTTCGTCGCTTTGGGCCAATGCAACTTCTGGCAGTGCTCCTCGTCGAGAGGCCTATGCTCGACGGAAACGAGTGCTCGCCGTCAAGACACCTCTTCGGAAAGCATGACAGCCAAGGGTCGCGTCTTGTCGGTGTTGTTGACTAGGGGCGGGAAGAATTTCGCTGTTTGCTACGAGACGGCATAGCGGAAGGCTAATTCTGTCTATTCCGCAGGCGATGGAAATCCATAGAATGCCTTAACGACGCGCCAGCGAATTCTTACAACCAACCCGATACCATGTCAGACGCTGAAAGTTGCGCTTCGCCGCGAACCGCGCAAGAAGCTCACATTGCGTGGAATGAATGGTAGCGGGAGAGGGACTTGAACCCCCGACACGCGGATTATGATTCCGCTGCTCTAACCAACTGAGCTACCCCGCCAAACCAGGGGCCGCGGGCGTGTCCGGACGCCGCCTGCGCATCGGTGCTATAAGCTTGGACGTGTTTGCCTGTCAACGGTCTGAGCGGCTCTCGACATGTGCTTCGAGCGACGCTCCGGCCCCGCATCAATCGCGCCATTGCAACGAATAAGAACCGAAAGCCTTGCTGTGACCCCGGCGTGCCTCGCTGCAAGTCAGACCTACGGCGCATAAGCTTCGAACTCGACAGTTTTGCCAAACTTCCCGAACGATCCTCACCGGCTGTTGCTCAGGACAAATTCAGCCAAAATCAGTTTTCTTCGCGCCAGAAACTAGGAAGCTGATAGCCGTAGAGCGGTGTCGTCTCCGGATGTTTGATGAAGCTCCAACGGGCGAGCCTCTGCTCCGGCAGATGGAACAGCGGGATGACGTAATGACCGGAGACGAGAACCCGGTCATAGGCTCTGACTGCGGTGACGAAATCCTCGCGTGAGCGTGCCGAGACCATGGCCTTGATGAGCGCGTCGATCGCCGGATCGGCCGTTCCTGCGAAGTTGTAGAAACCTTCGATGTCTCGGGAATCGGAGCCCCAGCGGTTTACCTGTTCGGCGCCGGGTGAGAGCGAGGCGCTGTAGGTGGTGATGATCAGATCGAAGTCGTAGGCGTTTTTGCGCGCCTGATACTGCGAATCGTCGACCGTGCGGATGGACACCTCGATGCCGAGGCGCGACAGGGTGCGTTGAAAAGCGAGGGCCATGCGCTCCTGTTCAGGCGACTGCGTTAGAATCTCAAAAGACAGCGGCCTGCCACCCTCTCCCACCAAGGTGCGGCCCTGAAAATCGTAGCCGGCCTCCTTCAGAAGCCGAAGCGCTTCCCGCAGGACCGTGCGGTCCGCGCCCGATCCGTCCGAGACCGTCGGCTCGTAGCTACCGTCCATTACGTCGGACGAGACCGCGTCCGGATAGGGCTCGAGCAGCGCTTTTTCGGCTTCGCTCGCCGGGATACCGGCGGACGACAGTTCTGAATTCTGGAAGAAGGACGCGGTGCGTTGGTAGGCGCCGTAGTAAAGGTTCTCGTTAGCCCATTCGAAATCGAACAGCATCGCGAGCGCCCGCCGCACGTTGCGATCTGCAAACTTGTCGCGGCGGGTGTTGAAAACGAAGCCGAGCATGTTGGATGGAGCGCCGGTCTCGAAGGTCTCCTTAACGACGCGGCCGTCGGCAACGGCCGGAAAATCGTAGGCGGTGCGCCAATGAGCCGGATCGCCCTCTAAGTAGACGAAGCTGTTGCCCTTCTTGAAAGCCTCGAATTGCGCGTTGGAGTCTCGGTAGTAGTCGATGACGATGGTCTCGTAGTTGTCGTAGCCCTGCTTGATGGGCAGATCTGCGCCCCAATAGTCCGGATTCTTCCTATAGGTGATCTGCTGGCCGGGACGCACGTCGTCGATGACATAGGGACCCGATCCGATGACGGGCTTGAGCGTCGTGCGCTCGAAGGTCTCGCGGTCAAAGGCATGCTCCGGCAACACGGGCAGGCCGGAGATCAAAAGCGGCGTCTCGCGATCTGCAGTCTCGTCGAAGGTGAAGCGGATGCCGTGGTCGCCGACCTTCTCGATCGTCGTCGCCGGGCGCAGCCAGTTTGCATAGAAGGGCCGACCGTGCTCGCGTAGCATATCGATGGTGAATAGGACGTCTTCGGGGCGAACTGGCTTGCCATCGGAGAATTTGGCGTCCGGATTAAGCCGAAACTCGACGAAGCTGCGCTCCGGATCCGTCTCCACCGTTTCGGCAAGAAGCCCGTACATGGTGAAAGGCTCGTCGGGAGAGCGCTGCATGAGAGGCTCGAAGACGAGATTTCCGAACTGCCGGTCGAACCAGATACCGCGGGCCGTCGTGAGCGCGCCGCGCACGATCACCGGATTGAGGTTGTCGAAGCTGCCGTAGACCCCGTAGCGCATCGTTCCGCCCTGGCGTGCGTCCGGATTGACGAAGGGTAGATGCTGAAAATCGGCCGGAAGCGCCGGCTCGCCCTGCATCGCGATCGCGTGGGAAGGCTCGGCCCAGGCGGCAATTGGCGTAATGCTGGAAGTGATGAGCGCGATAGCAGCGATGGTGCCAACGGCAAAGGGCATGCGCATTCAGTCAGTCTCCGTCAACTGGCGGGCGATGCGTCAGAATGAGCCTCAGATCTGCATAGCCCTCGGTACGTCCAGAGGCGCCAGTAAGTCTTCAATTGGCCTTATTTGCGTCAGACGGGACGGCCCGTTAAAAATCCGGTCAACATGATCCGATCGTAGGCCGATCTGTTCAGGCTTGAAGGAATAGAGGCTCCTTATTGATGCAACGCCATTACTCGTCACTCACGATTGCCGCTGCTTTTATCGGCGCAGCAGCCTTTGCCGGCGAAGCACAGGCACAACAACAGCGCGCACCCGGCGCCGGTGCGGGTTCAGGCCAGCAACTTCAGACGGTTCCGGGCGAATGGTTCAAAGTCTGCTCTAAGCAGGGTGAAAACGACATCTGCAACACCCAGTTCACGCTGGTCGCCGATACTCGCCAATTGATCACCGCATTGAACCTCATCGAGGTGTCGGGCCAGGTCAACCAAAAGGTCGTCCAGGCCGTGGTGCCGACGGGCCGGGTCATACCAGCCGGCGTTCAGGTAAAAATCGATGATTCCACCCCGGTGACATTGAACTATTCGGTCTGCTTCCAGGACCGGTGCATCGCCGAGGCCGAGTTGACTGGCGACCTCGTCAGCAAGATGAAGCGCGGTCAACAGATGAATGTCACTTCGATCAACTTCCAGCGCCAGCCGAACCCCGTGCCGATCACACTCTCCGGCTTTACGGCCGCTTACGACGGAGACCCGAAGGACGCTTCGGAAATTGCTTCGCGTCAACGCGAGCTCAACGAAGCCCTTCAGAAGCAGGCCGAGGATCGCCGCAAAAGGTTCGAGGCGGCTCAGAACGCTGCGAAGAATGCCGATGGCGAAGGTGGTGAAGCCGCCTCTCAGTAATACCTGAATGTTGCTCGAGGCGACCCAAGATCGTACGACAGCGGCGTATTGTTCCTATAGTGGGGCGGATTGTTGCCCGCCCCCCGCTAACCGCCCTGCCGCTCGAACGTGAGGTCGGAAACGACGACGTCTTCGCCGTCGATCCTTTCGGTAACGGTCATCAGGAATTGGCCTTCACCTTCGTTCTCGATTGTCATCCGTGCAGTGTCGTCGTCATAGATCACCTTGTTCCAGGTGACTTCCAGCTCAAGGCGGTCGCCATTTCGAGTGCCTAGCAATGTCGCTGGACCGCTTTTGGAACCCGTGTAGACGCCGCTGTATTCGCCGGTTTTCGGATCGACCTTCAATTCAGCGCCTATATCATTGCTGAGAACGAGCATGGCCGAGCATTCACCGGCGAGCTTGAACTCGTTCGCTGTCTCGACCGTTCCAGCCGTCTCACAGGAGACGTCAACGGGTTTCGGGAGCTGCTCGATTTGAACACGGCCGCCTCCTTCCCAATCACCGCCATAACGCTTGAGATAGGCTTGATCCTGGGCGTGTCCGTGGCTGGGCATTGCCAGGGCGAAAAGAATTGCACCGGCGGCGGCGGGGTTAAAAGACCTCATTCGTAATCCCTGTCGTTCGTTAACAGATGCGCCTTGAATGGACTGCACGAGAAAGTTCTCTGAAGTTAATGGCTTCCTCCGCACTTCCCATTCCAGATCCGGAACGACCCAGACCAAGCCACGTTGCCTCGACCGATAGTCACATTTTCAACAGGAGCATTACGGGCATGGACATCATCAGGATCATCTGCGCTATCATACTTCCCCCACTAGGCGTATTTCTGCAGGTCGGGCTGGGCAAGCATTTCTGGATCAATATCCTTCTGACCCTCCTCGGCTTCATTCCTGGCGTGATTCACGCGATCTGGGTGATTGGGAGATACTAAGCCAGCGAACATGCGGGCCGCAGTCCGCTTCGATAACGTGATGAGCCCGGCTCACCAAGCCGGGTTTTTCGTTGAAAGGGTTCTCAATTGCCGAGCTTCGAGCGCGAGCATCTGAATCTGAATTACATCGATGAGGGACCGGTCTCTGGTCAGGCTGTCCTGCTTGTTCACGGGTTTGCATCCTCGATCAAGTTCAACTGGATCGATCCGGGTTGGATCGAAACACTCACGGGCGCTGGCTACCGGACTATCGCCTTTGATCATCGCGGTCACGGCGCCAGCGACAAGCCTACCGACGAAGCCGCTTATACGCCGACCAAAATGGCTGAGGATGCATTTGGTCTTCTGGACCATCTCGACGTGAAGTCTACCGTCTTCTTCGGCTACTCGATGGGCGCGCGGGTCTGTGCCTTTGCCGCCCTCGCCCGCCCCGAGACAATCGACAAACTTATCCTCGGTGGCCTCGGCTATGGGCTCGTCTCGGGCGTTGGAGATTGGGACCCGATCGCAAAGGCTCTCCGCGCGCCGTCTATCGACGACGTCGACGATCCACGAGGCCAGATGTTCAGGGCGTTCGCGGACAGGACGAAGAGCGACCGCGAAGCGCTTGCGGCCTGCATCGCGCATTCGCGCCAAGAACTGACCGAAGAAGATGTCGGCAGGATCGAAGCGCAGACACTGATCGGCGTCGGTTCGAAGGACGAGATCGCAGGATCTCCCGATCGACTGGCCGCACTGATGCCCAAAGCTCAAGCGCTGACAATACCGAACCGCGACCACATGTTGGCGGTCGGCGATAAGGCGTTCAAGTCAGCGGTGCTGGAGTTTCTTTTAACCTGACTTACCGCACCGAGCGGCAGTTGGCACGACCAATCGGCCTTACAGGGCACACGGAGCGCCAATGGGCGGATGATTCGCCGCGCTTCTTCGTTCTTCAACGCCTTGAAACCTCCAATCGGCAACCGATCTTGCACTAACATGTCGAGCGCGCACAGCAGATCCGATGAAGCCATTGCGGAACGAGGTGGCGAGAAGCAAACGACCCCGATTCGAACGGCCTGGGTGCTCGGTCTCGGTGGATTGCTGCCTTTCGTGCTCCTGTCGGGCGTCCTCATCTACGGTGGAAACTCGACAATCGCGTATGCGACGATCGTCCTTGCGCTAAACGCCTATTCGGCGACAATCTTAGCCTTTCTGGGCGGAATTAGATGGGGGTTCGGTCTAAGGCCAACGGGCCACCAACGGCATGAGTTAATCCTCTCTGTCCTACCCTCGCTGGCCGGCTGGGTTCTAGTCATGGTGTCAGCGCCTTATGCTTTCGCCGGCTTTGCTCTCAGCTTCGCCGCCCAAGGCGCGTGGGACCTCATTTCCGTGCGACGTGGCAAGCTACCTTCGTGGTTCGGCCGGCTCCGGCTCGTCCTGACGCTCGTCGTCGTGATCTGCCATACCGGCGTCTTCCTCCGAACATTCTGACTTCGAATTTTGGAACGGACAGAACAGATCTCGACGAAGATTTGAGGCCTCGGCCAGAGCGAGCCGTAAGCTGGCATCTCTTCAAGCGCTTTATGCTTCGAATTCTACCAACGAAGCGAAGCCGACAGCCGTTGCCGCGCCAGCCGCATACCAAAATGCTTCCGCGGAAGCGCAGCGACGATCGCTTCAGCCCTCAATACCGCGGTTAAGACGTGGTTTCAGCCCATTCCCGCCACAACCGTTAACGAGTGGTTTCCAAAATTGTGCTCTCTATGCAACAGGGTGTGTCCGTACGGCCTGTTTGGGTTCGGTGTGGCATTTCTGTAATTGCGCGGAGAGGATGGATGGATATTGTCGACCCCAGAAAGACCGCGGGGACAAATCGCGCTGGCTTTCGTAGGGACGGGTAGAGAGGGGAAACCTCAAGGATATGCCCCAACCCATCTAAAATATGACTGGAGGTCAGGACATGAACATTAAGAGCCTTCTTCTCGGCTCCGCTGCGGCCCTCGTCGCAGTCACCGGCGCCCGCGCAGCGGACGTCATCGTACCGATGGCCGAGCCTGTTGAATACGTCCGCGTCTGCGACGTTTACGGCACCGGCTTCCACTACATCCCAGGCACGGAAACGTGCATGTCGATCAGCGGCTTCCTCCGTTTCCAGTACACGGTGAACGGCCCGATCGAAGATAGCTTCGGGAACGACTTCCTCGTCAACAACGAAGGGGATGACTACACGGCCGGTTTCGGTACCGAAATCCACCTCAACTTCGACGTTCGCGAAGAAACCGAGCTCGGCACGCTCCGCGCCTACATGACTCTCGAGAACAACTCGATGAGCTCCTACGGCTTCGACGGCAACTTCGATGCCGACAACGCCTACATCCAGCTCGGCGGCCTCACCATGGGCTACCTCGATTCGCTGTGGACGGAAGGCGACGGCTTCGCAACCGATACCGACCTTCCGGTCGGCGACTTCGAAGTCAACCGCGTTTCCTACACCTTCGCTGCTGGTGGCCTTGCTGCGTCCATCTCGCTCGAAGACGACGTCAGCGGCGATTTCGCTCCGAACGTAGTCGGTAAGCTCGGCTATTCGGGCGGCTTCGGCGGCTTCAATCTTTACGGTGTCTACGAAGAGTCGGTCCCGTTCGGTGCCGGTGGTCTGGCTGGACCCGTCCTGGTTTCGCCGTTCATTCCCGCGATTCCGGCAATCGGTGCTCTCCCTGCGGTTCCGGCCGTTCCTGGCGTTGCCACCTTCGGTCCGAACGTCAGCGAAGATGCGTTCGTTCTGAAAGCGAACCTGTCGCTTGAAAACCTGATCGCCGACGACTCCGAGCTGAAGTTCGAAGGTTCCTACGCTTTCGATCCTTCGACCTACTCGACGATCGGCTTGTTCAGCACTTCGATCGCTCCGGTCAACAACCTCAACACCGCCTTCGGTAACGTGCCGGTCGAATGGCAGATCGGCGCTGGCTACTCCCAGAGCTTCGGTAAGCTCGGCGTCGCCGTTGCTGGTGTGTACGGTGAGGTGTTCGACACCTTCTCCGTCCAGACCGTTGCTCCGTTCGATCGTATCCGGACTGGCGAATCGGACTTCTACAAGCTCGTTGGTAACGTTGGTTATGAAATCACCAACAACTTCGACATGCTTGCGGAAGTTTCCTACACCAACCTCGACATCGACGGCCGCAACGGCTTCGTCGACAACGAGATCGATCAGACCGCTGGCTTCCTTCGCTTCCAGCGGAACTTCTAATCCTTCGATTAGAACAGCATTTAGGAAGGGCTCGGCTTCGGCCGGGCCCTTTTTTTGTCGTCCCTATCTCTTTCGCAATTCTATTTGCCTGCTCGTGTCTTAAGAGAGATTCAGAGCCCGAGAATGCTCGCATTTGCCGAAGGCGGCTCCGGAAGCTATAAGCGAATTCGAAAATTGTGCAGTGCACGCGAGACGTACTCGCTCATTACAATGGGCGGTGGCTCTAGATGTCACGATTGGCGAGGTCCATATGACGAACTCCGACGACGACGTTTCCAGAAAGGGCCGGATTGGCGCCTCACCTGCGGCGAATGATTGGGATCCCGGCCCGGTGGCTGACCAGAAACTGTTCAATTCACTGAAGTCGCGTGTTCCGGCCCGCGAAGCCGCCGACGACGACCCTCTTGAGAACAAGCATAAAGGGCAAGCATATCGTCACGATTTTCGCACTCTAGACTACAAGCATCTCTCCAGGACCGAGGCCGAACGCGAAGCCGAACGCAAGCGTATCAAAGCGATGCACTCGACCTGGACGCCGAAGATCAAGCTGGGCAAGAGCGCTCCGCCCCTCAGCAGGGCTAAATTCGCCAGCTTCGGAGGCAGCACGATTTCCGTGGACGTGATACGGCTGGAGAAAGGCCAGCGTTCCTCGAACGGGCGTCCGCTCGACAACGACCCGGTTCAAGCGACACCGTCCATGACGATGACCGGAGACGGAGGGAATACAACCGCAAAAGCGCAGTTGGACGACGCACAGCTCAGCGGGAGCGTTCCTGTTGGGGCCGAGCCTCAGCTCCTAGCGGCGCCGCGCGAAGGGAAGGCTCCGGACTCACTCACCAATATCGATGGAATTGGCCCATCCCTTGAACGTCTGCTCTACGATATCGGCGTCTTCCACATCGAACAGATTGCAGGTTGGACGGGATCACAGGTTGCCTGGATCGAAAACGCACTCGGCTGCGAGCCAGGACGTATTGAGAAGGAAGGCTGGGTTCGCCAAGCAATCGGCCTCCTCACGCGATAGACGCTCATTCGAGGCGATTAGAGGGCGGTCGCAATTGTCGGCTTTTCCGACGCCGTTCCGTTCTCAACGTCTCTTATCTGCCGATATAACTGCAACGGGCTGCCGGCCGCCGAGCAACGCAAAGATCTCCGGCGACGCGTTATAGAGGAGCGTCTAGGCGAAGCAACTGCCGATCAGTTCCAAAAGCCTTGAAAATGGTGCTGCCGGAGAGATTTGAACTCTCGGCCTCTCCCTTACCAAGGGAGTGCTCTACCCCTGAGCTACGGCAGCATGGGCCTCGTGGGCGATACGATGAAGCCTATCCGGAAGAGGTTTCAGACAGGCCATTTCCGAGTCTACAATTACCGAATATCTGGCAGGAGACCGCTGGCGTGTGTCTCGGCATTTTGGGCTTCGCAGTCAAGAGCTAAATTTCTCAAACAGGGATAGCCATACAGCAAGCGGCCGTTCAGGCCGTTTTGGCGACAGGAATGGCCACACCTGCGGGAGTTTGCAGGCTGGTTATGGGTGTAAACGACGTGTTTTCATGCTAAGTAGATGAGCGTAGCTGTGTGATCGGTATCGATCATGCCGGATGCATTGCTGTGTTTGACGGGAACCTTCGCGTTAACCTATGCCTTGGCATCCAGACCGCCTTTTTCGACCATTATACGGAGACAACGACCATTCGCAGACCATTCCGTGCACCGCCGGCCCAGAAGGAGGGGCCACGCTCGAATCGCGAAATTCGCGTTCCGACGGTACAGCTCATCGATTCCGAGGGAGAGAACCGCGGACAAGTTGCGACGAGCGAGGCTCTAACACTTGCCGAAGACGCTGGCCTCGATCTTGTCGAGATCGTGCCCAACGCAAATCCTCCGGTATGTAAGATCCTCGATCTGGGCAAGCTGAAATACGAGAACCAGAAGAAGGCCGCAGAGGCGCGCAAGCGCCAGAAGACCATCGAGGTCAAGGAAGTGAAGATGCGGCCCAACATCGACGACCACGACTACGAGACGAAGATGAAGGCCGTCCGGCGGTTCTTCGACGACGGCGACAAAGTCAAGGTCACGCTTCGTTTTCGTGGACGGGAAATGGCGCACCAAGAACTTGGTATGCGGCTGCTCAATCGTGTTCGCGAGGAAACCAACGAGATTTCGAAAGTGGAAGCCGAGCCTAAACTCGAGGGGCGGCAAATGATGATGGTACTCGCGCCTCGTAGTTGAGGAGATGCTCGGAATCTGCGACTGGCTCCACTGTCTTCGCCCTCGAACGAGTTGTCGAGGCTGTTACAAAGCGAAGGCCAATCGAATTCCACGGAAAAGCGCATGGTGGCCGTTCACCATGCGCTTTTTCTACGACCGACTGCGAACGAAAGTTCGGTAGCACCTTGATGCACCTCAAAGGGAAGACTTGATGAGAAACGTCAGATACGAAATTCCGTCGGTGAACTAGCGCATCGCACTCCAGCTGTCTTGAATGCTGCCCTGTGTCGTTACGATAAAATGCGGTCGTGACACAGCAGGGTCGAAGTCGGATTGGGCTCTGACACGCCTGGCTTCGAAGCCAACAGAACCGATCTTGAAGGTGTAGGGACCGAAGAGTGCGTTATGCCCGTTGCCTGACAAGCGTTCGATCACATCGTCGATCTTTCGGCGCGAGCGGCGACCAAAAGCTGACGCCAGGTCGCCGTAGCAGAGAGGAAAAAACGTGTCCCGTTGGCTGAGCACCTGCTCCATCGCAGTGTTCATCACGAGGACCTTCGCGCGATCATCTACGAGGGCGACGCCGCAGGGCAGATGATTCCAGAGGCCCTCCAAACGCTTTCTTGCGCCAACAGGCATTGCTGCCTGATCATCTTCCGCACGCAGAGCATTCTCCGCATCAACTCGAATGCGGACTAGAAAAGCGGCTAAAACTGGCCGGTACGCTTCCCGGCTCCGATGTTCGAACCTGAGATGGAGACGGTGGAGCCGTCCACTAGCGCCCTCGCATGCGAGCTCGAACATGCAGCCGGCAGGATCATTGTCGCGGAAATAGAAAAGCGTTAGCCCCTCTTCCGACCGTTCTACAGTGGGACCAGCGCCGGGTACTACAACACCCATAGCGGCGAACTTCGATGTCGACCGGTAGACAGTCGGCATCGGTACGGAGTCGATCGTTACCGAGAGCCCGTCGAAGCGGGACTCCAGGTTATCTATTAATGTTTGCCACCCCGATCGGTCTATCGAAGAATATGCTAATAAACGCCTGTAAAGATCGGGGGACCCCGGAAATGGTACTCGCATGAGAATTCACCACTATCCGCCCCATCGGCATAGAACCATAATCCACCAAAACCGACAAGGCGCTTCTGACCAGTGAACTCCAAAAAATAATGATTATGCAACCTTAAATAACGACTCTACGCAATTTTTAGTTGTTTATTTATATCTCGCTGAACGATCTGCCGAAACAATGTGGCAAACTGGTCAGTCGATCGGCAACAAACTCACATTCCGGACAGCCGGATTTCAGTTTGATAGTCTGACAATTGTCGGTCAAGGCGAAGTTGAACGCCTGCTGCTGGAACGCAGTTTCCAGGGCCCCGTGGTATCTCCGTGCGATTAGGCTATAGGAGCAGAGAAGCCGAGCGAGCGACGCCAGCGTCGGATGAGAGTGGTCTTTCCATCTCAACGGTTGGGGCGTAGCTCGGCGAGCACTGACGATCAGGTAAGCCGTGCAGATATGCGAACGTATCAACGACCTCAGGTCCATTCTCACCAGCAGGCGCTCTGGCCGATCGATTGGGCTTGTGCCGACGATGGGAGCTCTTCATGCTGGCCACGAAGCGCTTATTCGCCACGCTAGGGCTACCGACCACACCCTCGTCGTCTCAATCTTCGTCAATCCGACCCAGTTTGGTGAGGGCGAAGACTTCGAACGCTATCCGCGCACGTTAGACGCAGACCTGGAGCTTTGCAGAATAGGCGGCGTCGACGTTGTCTTCATGCCGAGCGCTGACGAGATGTATCCCGAGCCGCTTCAGACCCATGTCGCAGTCGAACCCCTCGGAGACGATTTGATCGGCGCGGTTCGCCCGGGCCATTTCCGGGGCGTCGCGACAGTCGTCTGCAAGCTCTTCAACATCGTTCAGCCCGATCGTGCCTATTTCGGCCGGAAGGATTTTCAGCAGCTCGCCCTGATCCGCCGAATGGTGGCCGATCTGTCCTTCCCGATCACGATCGTCGGCGTACCTACGGTGCGAGAGGCGGACGGACTTGCCCTCTCCTCCCGAAACAGCCGGCTCGATCCGGATAACCGCCGAGCCTCGCTCGTCCTCCATCGCGCCCTGAAGCACGGCGGCAAGATGATCGAAGCGGGAGAAAGAGAACCCGAGACGGTGCTCTCGGCTATGCGATCCATCATCGAGGGTGAACCACTTGCTTCGCTTCGATCGCTGGACATCCGCACGGCCCGCCTTCTCCATCCCGTCGAACGATTCGGTGAAGAGAGCGTCGTCATGCTCGTCACGGCGCAATTCGGTCCGGTGCTCTTGATCGACCAGTTCGAGGCGCAACCTCCTTCGGGGAAGACACGGTCGGAGACTTGAGGATGAGCGCCGAAACGAGAACGAAACGCCGGACCGCACCGGACATCCGTGCAATGAAGGGCGGCGAGCCTATCGTGAGCCTCACCGCCTACAGCGCAGTAACCGCCCGTCTCGTCGAACCCCATGCCGATTTCGTGCTTGTGGGGGACAGTCTAGGGATGGTCGAGCACGGTATGGCATCGACCCTCTCCGTCTCCCTAGATATGATGATCATGCATGGCGCCTCTGTCGTTCGCGGCACGAAGGAGGCACTGGTCATTGTCGACATGCCGTTCGGCTCTTACGAAGCCAGCGAAGAGATGGCCTTTGAAAGCGCGGCGCGCATTTTGGGCGAGACCGGATGCGGGGCAGTGAAGCTGGAAGGCGGAGTCGCGATGGCCCCGACCATCCGGCATCTGACTGAGCGCGGCATTCCCGTCTGCGCCCATATCGGACTCACGCCGCAGGCGGTAAACATCCTCGGCGGATTCCGAAGCCAAGGCCACGACGAGGAGAGCCGAAAAAAAATCTTGAGCGATGCGAAGGCGGTCGAGGAAGCCGGCGCCTTCGCAGTCGTCGTCGAAGGCGTGATCGAACCGCTAGCCGTCGAAATTACCGATGCGCTGGCGATCCCTACCATCGGTATCGGGGCGTCCAATGCCTGCGACGGCCAGATTCTCGTCCTTGAGGACATGCTCGGATTGACGCCGCGGGTGCCGCGCTTCGTCAAGCGCTTCGGCGAGGTCGGGGCGGCGGTAGACGAAGCCGTCGCGAGCTATGCGCGGGAGGTGCGCAGCCGTGCATTCCCAGGCCCTGCCAACGTCTACAAGCCACGAGACTGAAGTGAAATGGTCGGCTCTTTTCAGAGCTTGAGCGGCAAGATGAACGGGGTGCCGGAAAACGCGTCGGCACCTCGTCCGATTGACTTGATCGCTTCCACCATGCGGCCCTCTCGCTCGAGAATCGTGTCGGCGAAACCCACGAGGCGCGCATTAGGCGTGGCGGTCGGCGCGCGAGCCCGCAACTCATTAGCGAGCGCGAGTTCGTCGAGATCTGGATTGATCGACATAGCGAGGATGTAGGCAGCGGCGGTCGAGCGGCTGATCCCTGCAAAGCAATGTACGACCAGCGGTTTTTCCCGGCTCCAACGACTGCCGAAGCCAATGAGATCGCGCACGTGGCTTTCCTGCGGTGGCAGCATGCCTTCGACCGGCTCGACGATGTCATTGAAACCAAGAAAGAGATGGCGTTCGACAGGGATCGTCATGGGCCGCGAGACTGGCGTATCGGCGTTGATCAGCGTGACGAGATCGCTCGCGCTGTGTGTGTCAACGGTCGTACCCATTTCGGCGAGTGAGGAGACGACGAGATAACTCAAGATGGAGTAGCTCCTGACCTGCGGCGATGATTTGAGAAACGCTCGGAATTACCGGCACGCAGTTCTAGATCGAGGGTTTCGAAGCGACCGAGAAATGCCAGTTCCATCTCCTTCGCGGGGCTGGGTTCGAACCGTTCCCCAAACTCCGCGTCGACCGTCACGCCTCCGAAAAACATGTTCGCCTCGGCGACGGAAAAGCCGGCGAGGCGTACAGCCTCCTCACGTGCCGAAACTTTATCCGCCGCCTTGATTTGCTTCTCGATCGCCGATGGCAATTCGGGGGGCAACCCGAACCGAATATGAATCGCAGCCTGCAGCCGATGCTCCACCGCTTTGTAGTCGATTCCGAGCACCGCCTTGAAGGGTGAAATCATGTCGCCGATTACGTATTCGGGCGCATCGTGCAGAAGCGCGGCAAGCCGCCAGCGCGGGTCGGAGATGCTCGCCGCAACGATTTCCTCGACTATGAGGGAATGCTGAGCAACGGAAAATGCATGATCGCCGAGTGTCTGGCCGTTCCAGCGTGCGACACGCGCAAGGCCATGGGCGATATCGGCGATCTCGACATCGAGCGGCGAAGGATCGAGAAGATCGAGCCGGCGCCCCGACAGCATGCGCTGCCAGACACGCGTCGGACGGTGAGATTTAGGTGTCGCCACGCCCTAAGCCTCGCCTGCAACGTCATCCGCCGTCGAGGTGGGCAGCGAATATCCCGCCCATGAGGGGATCGTCAGTTCGATCGGCACCCCGTCGATAGCAAGCGCTGCGCCGCTTTTGAGGATGGATGCCAGCTTGTCAGTCCTAACGACGGCGATGCCGAAGCGCTCGCTCGCAGCGAGCAGAGTGCCGATCTTGGCTTCGCCGCTGGTCACGTTCGCGCCCTCCGTCAGGTGGCGCTCGCCACTTGCCAGCATCAGTCGCCGGCGCGCGGTCCCGCGATGCTGCATGCGCGAGACGACCTCCTGGCCGACATAGCAGCCTTTTTTGAAAGAAACGCCGCCGTTTTGGTCGAGCAGCACGTCATGCGGGAACATGTCGGCCTGCGGGAAATCAGTCTCGGCTTCCGCGACGCCCGATCGGAGGCGCAGGGTTCGGAACGTCGCGGCATCTGCCGCCTCGCCCGCGTCCGTCGGTTCGCCATACAGTCGGTAGACTGGGCCTCCGCCAAAGCGCTCGTCGCGAACGGCCCCGCTCGGCGTCTCGCCCGCCTCCCAGAGCGCGAAGACCGGCTCGTCAGCGGGCTCGACCAAGACTTTAGCACGAAGCTTGTAGAGCGTCAGGCGCTTGGCGAGCGCATCGCGAATCGCCGCAGCACATTCGATGCGGTATCCATCCTCGGTCTTCGAGACGAGAAAATCGAACAGGATCTTGCCTTGAGGCGTGAGGAGTGCTGAGGGCCTGGCGACGCCCTTCGGCAGCGTGGCGGTTTCGGCGGTCACGAGGTTTTGGAGAAACGTCCCCGCATCGCTGCCGCTCAGGCGGAGGACAGCTCTGTCTTCGAGCTGAGCATAGGGCATTTTGTGTCTCAAATCTTCTAAGTCGCGACCGGGCTTCGATGCCGGTTCTTGTTTGCGAACTGGCACCTAGGTATCCCCGACAATGGCTGGAAACAAGCGAGGGCACGCCGATGACCGCGATCTACGACATGATCCTGAAGAGCGGCACTGTCGTAAATCAGGACGGCATCGGCGTACGCGACATCGGTATTCTCGACGGGACGATCGCCGCTATCGGCAGCGTTGACGAGACGACGGCGGACGAGGTGATCGACTGCACTGGGCTGACGGTCCTTCCCGGCGTCATCGACAGCCAGGTTCATTTCCGCGAGCCCGGCAACGAGCACAAGGAAGATCTCGAAAGCGGGTCGCGGGCGGCTGTCCTCGGCGGCGTCACCTGCGTCTTCGAGATGCCGAACACCAATCCGCTGACCACCAGCGAGGAGGCGCTCGCGGACAAGGTCCGCCGTGGCCGCCATCGCATGCATTGCGATTTCGCGTTCTGGGTGGGCGGCACGCACGAGAATGCGGCCGACGTCGCCGAACTCGAACGGCTTCCTGGCGCGGCTGGCATCAAGGTCTTCATGGGCTCCTCCACTGGAAAGCTACTTGTCGAGGACGATGAGGGTGTGCGCCGGATCCTGAAGAACACCCGGCGCCGCGCCGCGTTCCATTCCGAAGACGAGTATCGTCTGCGCGAACGGATGAGCATGAGGGTCGACAACGACCCCTCCTCCCATCCGATCTGGCGCGACGTCCACGCAGCAGTCCAGTGCACGGACCGTCTGGTCGGCATCGCCGAGGAGACCGGGGCGCGCATTCACGTCCTGCATATTTCGACTGGCGAGGAGATTGCCTATCTCTCGAACCGCAAGCGCAACGTCACCTGCGAGGCGACCCCGCACCATCTCACCCTGACGGCGGACGACTACGCAACTCTCGGCACCAAGATACAGATGAACCCGCCGGTGCGCGAAACCCGCCACCGCGAGGCGATTTGGGGCGGTATCCAGTCCGGAGTTATCGACGTACTCGGCTCGGACCACGCCCCCCACACCCTCGATGAAAAGGCGATGGCTTATCCGGGATCACCCTCGGGAATGACAGGAGTCCAGACGCTGGTGCCGATCATGCTCGACCACGTCGCCAATGGGCGCCTTTCCATCCAACGCTTCGTCGACCTGACCTCGGCCGGCCCGCAGCGCATTTTCGGCCTCGCTCGGAAGGGTCGGATCGCACTTGGCTACGATGCCGACTTCACAGTCGTCGACCTTAATCGGCGTCAGACGATCACCGATGGCTGGATCGGCTCGAAGTCGCAGTGGACGCCCTATGATCAACGCCGGGTCACAGGCTGGCCCGTGGGCACAGTCGTTCGCGGCAAGCGCGTCATGTGGGAAGGCGAGATCACCATTCCGTCGACCGGCGAGCCGGCCGAGTTCGTCGAAACACTAAGACCGCTTTCTTAAAGATGCTTTCGATCCGGAACGCGGCCGGTGGCATCCTACCCTGACTTGCGCCGCCACGACGAAGCGGAACGCGCGACAGGCTCACCCAAAACTCGAAGCGGAGAAAGATCCATGTTCGTCTCGCCCGATCTGCTGGACGGCGTCCTGAAAGGCACCGTCCTCGCCGCTCTCGGTCTCGCCCTCGTCATCGTCATCGTGCGGTTCGTTGGGCTCCGGTCCTTCTCCAAAATGACGTCCTTCGATTTCGTCATAACCCTCGCCCTAGGCTCGCTTCTCGCGACCGTCGCGACCGTCTCGTCCTGGGGAAGCTTCCTGCAGGGATGCTTCGCCATCATCGTGCTGATGGCGCTTCAGGTGCTGATCGCGGCGACACGAGATCGCAGCAATCGGATCAGTCGCTATCTGATGAACGATCCGGTTCTGCTGATGAAAGACGGCGAATTCTTCGACGACGTGATGAACAGTCGGCGCGTGTCGCGGGACGACGTTCTCGGCAAGCTGCGTCAGGCAAACGTGACCGATTTCGACTCCGTGAAGGCGGTCATCATGGAAACGACCGGCGATATCAGCGTCCTCCACGGCGCTTCGAAAGTCGACCCGCGCCTCCTCGATGACGTTGTTGGACGCAGGCATTTCGAGACCTTTGACGGGGATCGCTCAGAGCGAACCCCCGTGTCGTAAGAGTGGGCGAACGTCATGCGACCGGGTCGCGCGACTTCCTTTCACTTTCGAGGCGAAAGACGACGCCCGAGGGCGCGAAATCGAGTTGCGCCTTCCCGCCGAAATAGGATGCGACCACCCGCTTCATCAACTTCGAACCAAAGCCAACCCTTGTCGGCGATTCGACCGCGGGACCACCGCTTTCTCGCCAATCTAACGCGAAGCGCCCGGCTTCCTGCGTCCACGCAACGACTACATGACCTTCCGTAGTCGAAAGCGCACCATATTTCGCGGCATTCGTCGCCAGTTCGTGCAGACCCAGCGACAAGCCGAGGGTCTCCTGCGAGTCCAGCATGATCGGGGGGCCCGAGATGTCGAACCGTCCCTCTCCTGGCCTATGCGGCCCGAGGGCTATCTCGACGGCATCGCGGATATCGACGCATTCCGTGCCCTGCGAAAGAAGCACTTCCTGTGCCCGGGCGAGCGCAGAAACCCGAGTCGTTATCGCTTCCTGCAACGTCTCGACATCGCGCGACTGACGAATCGTCTGCGAGACGATCGCCTGCACCATTGCGAGCGAATTCTTCATGCGATGGGCCATCTCGCGCGCGATCTCGCTCTGCCGCTCCACGGCGAGCCGGTGCTTCTCCTCAAGCTTCAATGCATCCGAAAGCGCCTCCTCGCGTTCGGCGAGCGACCGGCGCAGTTCAAGTTGCGTTCGCGCCTGCCTCGCCAGCAGCTTAAGCGTCCGGCCCTGATTCTCATTAAGGGTCCTTGGCTTCAAGTCGAAGACGCACACGGTGCCGATGGGAATGCCGTCCGGCGTCTCGATCGCCGCACCGGCGTAGAAGCGCAGTTTCGGATCGTCGACGACGAGCGGATTGTGTTGGAAGCGAGGGTCCTTGCTGGCGTCCGGAATGATCGTCAGGTGCTCCTGCAGGACCGCGTGGCGGCAAAACGAAGTCTCGCGCGGCGCTTCCCGGCGGCCAGCGCCTACCTCGGCCTTGAAGAAATCGCGATGCTCGTCGAGAAAACTGACAAGCGCAATGGGCGCCTCGCACACCTCCGAGGCAATCTGCGCGAGATCGTCGAACTCGTCCTCCCTGGGGGTGTCTAGGATGTGATAGCGCGCGAGCGCGGCGGCTCGGGCCGATTCGAACGCGGTTCTATAGATCACGAGCGACACTCACATCGTCACAGGGAAGAAACCCTCGCTCAATAACAGCTCGTTAGAGGTTGCAACAGCTTCCAAACGCCTTGCCGGACGGTTTCCTGCCCGATATAGGACCGGCCACCTCCCTCCCTTAATCAGCAAGGAATGAACGATGGCGATCGAACGCACCTTTTCGATGATCAAACCAGATGCAACCCGCCGGAACCTGACCGGGGCGATCGTCAAGATGCTTGAGGATGGCGGGCTTACCGTAATCGCCTCTAAACGCGTCTGGATGAGCCGTCGCGAGGCCGAAGGCTTCTATGCGGTCCACAAGGAGCGTCCGTTCTTCGGCGAACTCGTTGAGTTCATGTCGTCAGGTCCGACAGTCGTTCAGGTGCTCCAGGGCGAGAACGCGATCGCACGCAACCGCGAGATCATGGGCGCGACAAATCCGGCCGACGCGGCCGAGGGCACGATCCGCAAGGAATTCGCCCAGTCGATCGGCGAGAACTCGGTTCACGGCTCGGATGCGCCCGACACCGCGTCGGAAGAAATCGCCTACTGGTTCTCCGAGACCGAAATCGTCGGCTGATATCGAGGACTTCGGCAGAAAACGAAAAAAGGCAGTGCGACGACCGCACTGCCTTTTTCGTGTCGCGCGAAACTTCGTCGATCAGTCGAGATACTGCCCGCCGTTCGCGGTGATCGTCGAACCGGTGATGAAGCCGGCGTCGTCGGAGGCGAGGAAGGCAACGCAGCGCGCGATCTCGTCCGGTTCGCCGAGACGGCCGACCGGAATCTGCGGCAGAATCTGCTCGTTCATGACCTTTTCCGGAATCGTCGCCATCATCTGCGTATTGATGTAGCCCGGCGCTACGACGTTGACGGTGATGCCCTTCTTGGCGCCTTCCTGCGCCAGTGCCTTGGTGAAGCCGATATCGCCGGCCTTGGCGGCCGAATAGTTTGCCTGGGCGAACTGACCTTTCTGACCATTCACCGAAGAGATCGTGATGATGCGGCCGAAGCCGCGGTCACGCATGCCCGGCCAGACCGGATGGGTCATGTTGAAGACGCCGGAAAGATTGGTTTCGATCACCTGCTGCCACTGCTCAGGCTTCATTTTGTGGAACGGCGCGTCGCGCGTGATGCCGGCATTGTTGACGAGGATTTCGATCGGGCCGAGATCGGACTCGACCTTCTTAATGCCTTCGGCGCATTCTTCATACGAGCCGACGTTCCATTTGTAGACCTCGATGCCGGTCTCGTCCTTGAAAGCCTTGGCCTTTTCGTCGTCTCCCCCATAGGTCGCCGCGACCTTGTTACCGGCTTCCTTCAACGCCTTGGCGATCGCGGCCCCAATGCCCCGCGTTCCACCGGTCACGATAGCAACTCGACCCATGTCATTTCCTCCCGATAGTCTTCGTTTGCCGCCGGACGCACCGTGAGCGCAGTCTCCGACCCCGATTATCAACCTAGCGAGGCTTCGTTTGCTGGCTACCCCTCAGCAAGGGCCAATCGACATCCGCCGAGCTGGCCAGCTACTGCTGCTAAAATTGTGTAGACCTTCTTGGCGAATGGACAGATCCCAATCGTTTAGCCGCCTCCGGTAGCTGTCAGCGCAAGGAGGTCTAGGTTTGAAATAACCGAACGGTCCTCAAAGCTGGAGAGGAAAGCTATGGATGGTGACACGTCCGATCGCAAACAACTGATAGCAAACGAGATCAACCGGATTGACGGTCATCCGCCCTCGTCGGAAGATCCGTCGAGCAAGCACGCCAAGATGTCGGCCAACCCCTATCGTTTCCTGAGAGGCTCGGTTCAGCTTTTCTACAACGATCTCTCGACCGGCCTCCTCACGCTCCCGGCTCCTTTTACCGAGACCGTCAAGCTTACCGGCGTCATGGGCGACTGCCATGCATCGAATTTCGGGTTCGTGACGGAAAAGGGTTCAGGCGGCGGATTGATCATCTTCGCGCCGGACGATTTCGACGACGCCTGCATGGGCCATGCGGGCTGGGACATCTGCCGCTTTCTCGTCAGCCTCTATCTATCCGTCGATCTAGCCCAAGGCATTCTCGATCGACGTTACAAGACTGGCGACTATGACGATCTGGAAGGCCTCAAGGCGCCCGACGAGGAAGAGACCCGTGTAGCAGTCAAAGCCTTCCTCAAAGCTTATCGCAAAAAGCTGACGAAGATCATCGACGATCCGTTACATCGGCGGAAGGTCCTGAGCCATTTCAAGAAGGGACACGTCCTGCGCAAAGCGCTCAAGAAAGCCGAAAAGCGCTCGATCGGGGGCAAGAAGTTCGAAACGAAGTCGAAGCTTGGGAAGGCGGTTGTCGCGGACGGCGCCGAACTGAAGTTTCGAGACAAACCCGGGCGGCTCCAAAGGCTCAGTGAGACCGAAGAAGCGGAAGTACGAAGCCATTTTCGCAAATTTGTGGGTGACGAGATACTGGACGTGGTCGAACGAATCGGCCAAGGCACCGGCTCTCTCAACGTCAAACGCTACTACCTGCTCATTGGTCCGCAAGGCGCCTCGACGACATCGGAACTGCCGCTTTGTCATCTGGTCGAGATCAAGCAGCAGCGCCATGCAGCGCCGCTGCACTTCTTCCCGGACATCGATCCGCGCAATGAACTCGATCCCGCCCATCTGACCGTGGCTGTCCAGCGGCTCATGCAGCGCGAGCCCGATCTTCTACTGGACGACGCCGAATGGTTCACCGAACACTGGCTGATCCGCTCACGCCACCACGCCTCTGTGAGCCTTGATCCCGAGGAGGTTTGTCTCGACGAGGACGATCCGGGTAAGCGGCTAAAACAGTATGCCAAGGCCTGTGCCAAGGCGCTCGCCCATGCCCATTCACGCACCGACCATCGCTCCATCCGGTTCGAGACCATGCTCGCTTCTGCAATCGAGGAAGCGGGCGATGCCCTGGTGGAGACCGCCGAAGCCTATTCGCGGCAGGTGATCGAGGACTGGGCCATTATGAAAGAGATGACGGGGATCGATCCGAGCCCGAAGCATTGAGACAAGCGCGTCTCTTTAAGCTTCATCACTCCAGCGGCTTGAGCCCGGCTTCGATCTCTGCGCGACGAGGCTCCAGGAACGGCGGCAGGGCGAGGCTCTCGCCCATGGTTTCCAGCGGTTCATCGGCCTCGAAACCGGGCCCATCAGTCGCGATCTCGAAGAGTATGCCCGCAGGAATACGGAAATAGAGCGATCGGAAATAAAAGCGTTCGACCTCCCCGCTCGAGGGCACGCGATACTCGCGAAGCCGCTCGGTCCAGGCCGTAAGATTGGCTTGATCGGACGTGCGGAAGGCGACGTGATGGACTCCGCCGCGCCCCGGCCGCACCGTTGGCAGTTCTGGCTCCACTGCAACGTGGAGCTCGGTCTCCGAACCGCCGCTGCTCATCACGAAAACATGGATGGTTCGCCCGTCATCCTCGTAGTTGCGCACTTTCCCCATGTTCATCACGCGCGTCAGAACCGCTTCGGTGGGAGCGAGCTCGGCGACGGAAAGCGAGATTGAACCAAGGCCATGGATCTGGTGTTCGACGGGAATGTCGCTTGTCGGGCGCGCAGCTCCATTCGGGCCCTCGCTGTCCACAACGAGACGAAGACGCTGACCTTCGGGATCCTCGAAATCCATAACCGTGCGGCCGTCGACCTCACGCGGCTCGGCCACCAGGACGCCGGCACCCGACAGCCGCTCCTGCCAGAACGGGATCGATTCCGCGTTCAAGATCCTGAAACCGGTTCGCGAGACTGACCCGCTGCCGCGCTTTTCCGGCGCGGCCGGCCAGTCGAAAAAGGTGATGTCGGTTCCGGCTGAGCCTTTCTCGTCGGCATAAAAGAGGTGATAAGCGCTTGTATCGTCCTGATTCACCGTCTTCTTCACCAGCCGCAGACCCATAACGTCGCGGTAGAACCGCAGATTTCCGGCCGCATCCGCGGTAATCGCCGTCAAATGGTGGAAGCCGAGCAGCTTGAGATCCATGAGAGTACCTCCTTTTCGCCTTCAAGATGCACCGATCGAAGCGGCCGGTCATCGCCCCTGACGGTGACGGGCTGTCAAGGATACTATCTCATGCCTGCACGAACGGGCGCCGATTCGCACGAAGGAGCGTCATGACCCATAAGCATTCGCGAACGAAGACGCTCGAAGGCAGAGCCCTTCTCGCGGCGATGTGGGGCAATCTCGTCATGGGCGTGCTCGGCGTGGCTGCGGCCATTCTGTCGAACTCGTCGGCGGTTCTCCTCGATGGGCTTTTCTCGCTGATCGGCTTCGCCTCGGCACTGCTTGCAAGGCGGATCATCCGGCGCGTCGATGCCGGCCCCGATCGGATCAGGCCCTACGGCTATGCTGCCGACGAGGCGATCTTCTCGACGTTTCGGGCCCTGTCACTCCTCGGCCTCATCCTCTTCGCAGCCGTCTCAGCCGGGCTGCGGATCGTCGATTTTGCTCTTGGCAAGCCGGTCCCGACCGTCGATTTCGGGCCGGTTCTCGTCTATTTCGTCGTCATCTCGCTGATCTGTTTCAGCCTTTGGCTCGTCCACTGGCTGACTTATCGGGCGACCGGACGGACGAGCCAGATTTTGCGGCTGGAAGCACGAGCCGCACTGTCCGACGGCATTCTGACGATTGCGGCCGGCATCGGCATGGCGGCAGTCTATTTCCTTCGCGACGGGGTACTTGCGCCTATCGCGGCGATCGGCGACTCGCTCGTCGTGCTCGTCCTCTGCCTGGTCATCGTCGGACAGTACGGGCGCGATCTCTTCGCCTCGGTCGGCGAGCTCGCCGGCGTGACGGCTCGACCGGCGATCGTCGCGAAGGTCCGCCGCTCTCTACGCGGCGCCGTTCGCGAGGATGGCGGCCGGATCATCGACATGTCGGTGATGAAGATCGGCCGCGATCACTTCGTGACAGTCTATTACGATCCGCTCCGCCCGATCGCCGCCGAAACGGTCGACAGCCTCAACCTGCGCATGATCCGCGACGTCTCGGCCGAGCTCGCTCATGCAGAGGTCCTGGTCTGCGTTTCGCGTTACCCGCGCCGGTGGCCGGAGCATATCAACCCCCATGGCGCGAACGCATGATCGAGGACTCCGCACGATCGAAGGCCAAGTAGCGAAGCCTCAGAACTCGATGCCCTTCTGCGCCTTCACGCCAGAGCGGAAGGGGTGCTTGATCATGGTCATTTCGGTGACGAGGTCGGCGAAATCGACGAGTTCGTCCTTCGCGTTCCGGCCAGTGACGACGACGTGCTTCATCTCGGGCTTGGCCTTCAAAACCTCGATGATCTCATTCAGGTCGAGATAGTCGTATCGGAGGACGATGTTGAGTTCGTCGAGAAGGACGAGATCGTGCTCCTCGTCCATGATCATCTCTTTCGCCCGCTCCCAAGCCTGGCGCGCGGCCTCGATGTCGCGCTGGCGATCCTGGGTCTCCCAGGTGAAGCCGTCGCCCATGGCGGTGATGGTGATCTGGTCGGAGAACTTCTCCAGGGCGACGCGCTCGCCGGTTTCCCACTTACCCTTCACGAACTGGACGATACCGACCTTCATGCCGTTGCCGAGGGCGCGGAAGACGAGGCCGAAGCCGGCCGTCGACTTTCCCTTGCCCTTGCCGGTGTGAACGATGACGAGGCCTTTTTCGACGGTCTTCGTCGCAACGATCTTGTCGCGGGCCGCCTTCTTTTTCTTCATTTTCTCGGCATGCCGGGCGTTGAGCTCGTCATCGCTCATACCATCGGTAATCTTGGATTTTTCGGCCATCGATTCGCCCCTTCCTTCTTGGCGCTCGAGACTAACCGAAAAGCTTGGAGAGGAATAACCGCTCCTGATTGCCGGGATAAGACGGCAGGCGACCGAAGATCGAATAGCCCATTGAGAGATAGAAACCGGGCGACTGGAACGAATAGGTGGACACCCAGGCCCCGACGCATTCAGCTTCGCGGGCTTGAGTTTCCGCCGTCTCGATCAACGCTTTCCCAAGTCCGAGGCCACGCCAGCGCGCGGGCACGCTTATGTTCTCGATGACCATCCAGTCCCAGTAGAGCTGGCCGGCGATCCCGCCATCCGCGCCGTCGGCGTCGATCAGCGCGAAACCGAAATAAACCGGCGAATAGGCGAACCGCTTCGCGACCGATGGCTCGGTGAAGGGACGTACCAGATTGGTACGCGTCTCCAGATCATTCATGTCTACGGGTTCGATCCTGATCGGCATCGGGGCCTTTACGTTGCAGTTTGCAGCAGGCGGAGCCGGCCCACCGACGACCCCGTAGAACCAAGCAACGGGACGGTATGATTCCCGTTTATATTTCGCGGGTCGGCTTGAAGGTAAGTGTAAAACGGCGCTGCGGTGCAGCATCCGCGGGCGTATTGGAAGCGAAGGAACTGTCCTAGCGCGCTGTCTTGAGCACGAGCGGCAGACCCGCGGCGACGAAAACCACTTCGTCGGCCATCGCCGCGATGCGTTGGTTGAGCCGGCCGGCATGATCGCGAAAAGCGCGCGCCATCGCATTGTCCGGCACGATGCCGAGGCCGGTCTCGTTGGAGACGAACACGATCGGCCCGGGTGGCCCTTTGCGTAGGCGGCTGATAAGGCGTTCGATCTCGTTCGGAATGTCGCGTTCCGCCAACATCAGGTTGCTCACCCAGAGGGTCAGGCAGTCGACGAGGAGAACGCGGCTCCGATCAGTCTCGGCGCCGATCGCTTCGGTGAGCGCCAGCGGTTCTTCGATCGTCTTCCACCCGTCCGAGGCGCGATCCTCCCGATGCCGCGCCACCCGATCGCGCATTTCTTCGTCGAGGGCCTGCGCGGTTGCGAGATAGATGGGGTCGAGACCAGTCTGCCGGGCGCGCATTTCGGCATAGGCGCTCTTGCCGGAGCGGGCACCACCCAGAACGAAGAGAATGTCGAACCTGTCGGAGGCCATTAAGAACGGCCTCAGACCAATGCGAGCGTCCAGGCGACGATTTCGGAGGAGACCTGGTCGAAGGCACGATCAATCGCTGCGACGAAAGCGGAATTCCCGCTTCCGGCAACGGGTGCACGTCCAGTGAATATCTGCGTGCGACGGACCGTCCCGTTCCGGTCGTCGAGCGCCTTCACCGAAATCTCGATGACGGCTTGTCGTTCGTTGACCACATCCACCTCGAAACGGCGGATCTCGAGGATGATCTGGTAGTCGATCGCGAGGCCCTGGCCCGGCACACCTACTGCACCGACCTGTCCGGTGTTCTCAAAGGCTTGTAGGAGCCGCAGTTGCACCATCCGTGGAAGACGGTCGCTCCACTGGCTGTCGGCGAGATATTCGACCGAATAGGGCGTCGGCTTCACGACGATCCGTTCCGAATCGATCGTCTTGATCGCCGTAGGCTCAGGTATCAGCAGCTGTGCACGGGTCGCTCCTGGCGCAGGACGTCCCAGCGGCGGAGCCGAGATCTCGAAAGTTTCGAGAGGCGGCGTGCATGCCCCAATCCCAAGAAGCGTCGCCGCCAGAACGATCAGTCGCGAAACGCGCATCATGCCGTTTCCCTCGAAACAACCCGATTGAAATTC
Organism: Fulvimarina pelagi HTCC2506; assembly: GCF_000153705.1. Taxonomy (GTDB): domain Bacteria; phylum Pseudomonadota; class Alphaproteobacteria; order Rhizobiales; family Rhizobiaceae; genus Fulvimarina; species Fulvimarina pelagi. The sequence goes on along the minus strand of NZ_DS022272.1, from coordinate 771,521 downwards.
CGGGTCGGCTTCAATCCGTGCGACCTGAACGGTACATGGGCCTCACCTCTTCGCTAAGCCGGTCCACGCACACACAGTCTTAAGGCAGTCGCGATCGGCTTTCACGCCCTACCGCGAGAGCTATGCCACAGTGTTGCCGATCAGCGACGCCTGCGACCGTCGTAAGTTCGAACGTTCGACTCGCCTCCAAAGATGACCTGGCTCGGATCGTCGGCGATGTCGTCCACCGCACGGCCGATGCGCTCGACTGTCTGATTCAGCTGCCGGGCAAGCGACTGAACCTCGCGCCGCGTCGAATCGGAGAAATTCTGAAGATTTGCCGAAAGCGGCCCGACCTGACCCTGAACCGATTGCGCGGTATCGCGGATAGCTCGCAACGCCTCCGTCACCTCGACGCCGAGCGGCCGACCAGCATCGCTGCCGCTGAGCAGCCCGTTGACGGACGTGATCACCGTGTCGAGCTTGCCGGAAGCGGCCGCCACCTGCCTGCTGGTGATGTTGGCATTGGTCAGGATCTCGTCGATCTCGTCCTGGCGTTTGTTGATGATGTCGCCCACCCGACCGATGCTGTCGGCTGCCCTCGCGATGTTGTTCGTTGCGCTGGAGACATTGCTAACCGCATTGTTGACGAGTTGCGGCTCGACCTCGTTCAGGATGCTGTCGATCTGCCGCCGGGTCTGGTCGAAACCGTTGAGGGCCGTGGTCAGGGAGCCAACGGCCGTATCGACGCCATCAATGATGGAATCGATCGTATCCGATTTGGACCCGATCGTTTCGGCGAGATTACCGACCTGATCGATCGAACGGTTCAGTTGGTCGGTATCGATCCGATCGATGAAATTGCCCGCCTTATCCACCGTGCCCGAAAGACGTGCGCTTGCGTCGCGAAGCGAGTCGGTTATCGGCCGGATATTGGCGAGCGCTGCGTCGATCTCCTCACCACGATTGGCGATCGTAGTCGAGATCCGGTTGACGTTCTGGATGAGGTTCGACGCGCCCGAAATCGCCGTCGATATCTGCTCCCGCTGTTGGGCGACCGTATCGCTCACCGCCGAAAGGTTCTCGGCCGTCGAGGAGAGGCTGTCGACCGTGTTCGAAACCGCCTCTGGATCGACTGCAGCGATGACCTCGCGGGCTTGGTTCGCCGTCGTTTCGATGGCGCCGCTGGCATTCTGGACCGATTGCGAGATTGGATCGAGGCGGGACAGTAGCGTATCGATCTGATCGCGCCGGGCGGCGATCGTGTCGCTGACCGCGCTGACGTTTTGGAGCGTGTTCGATGCGCCGGTGATCGCGCTCTGAATAGCCTCGCGCTCGGCGACAACCGTTTCGCTAACCGCCGACAGGTTCTGGGCCGTCGACGAGAGGCCGTCGACCGTTTCGGAAACCTGCTGAGGGTCGATACCCGCGAGAAGCTGGTTTGCCCGCTCGCCAGTCTGGCTGAGATTGTCCGCGGCCGTCACCGCCGAGGCGGTAATGGGATCGATTCGATCGAGAGCTTTTCCGAGCGCCTCGGAGCGGGACGCGATCGTCGTCGTCACCCGATTTACGTCCGCCGCCGCGTTCGAAGCGCGTGAAAGGAATTCGGTGATAGCGTCCCGTGCATTCGAGATAGTGTCGGTGATCGCTGAGAGATTCGACGCGGTAGAAGAAAGGCCAACGAGCGTATCAGAGACGGTGTCCGGTTCGACGGAAGAGACGACTTCGCCAATGCGCGAGGCCGTGTCGGTGAGCTGCGTCGACAGCGTGCCGATGCTTTCCGAGATCGGGTCGAGGCGGGACAGGAGAGCGTCTATCTGTTCGGTGCGGTTGGCGATGGTTCCGGTCACGGTATCGATATTCTGCATCGTGTTCGAAGCGCTGGTAATGGCCGACTCGATGGATTCGCGCTGATTGCTGACCGTTTCGGAAACTGCGGCAAGATTGCTGGCGGTAGCGGATACGCCTGACAGGGTGTCGGAGACCTGCTGCGGATCGACGGCCGCGAAAATCTCGTTTGCGGAGGAAACGGTCGTATCCAGCTGTCGCGCAACGGAAGTCGCGGTCTGTGAGAGCGGGCCGAGATTGCCGATGAAGGCGTCGATGCCGTCGGCATTGCGCTGGATCGTCTCGCCAATCTGGCTGACCCCGGCCGCCGCGGACTGGACCGCTTCGGTCACTGCGGTGAGGTTCTCCGCGCCATCCCGGATGGACACCGAAGTAGCGCTGACATTGTCGATGATCGTGCTGATCTGTGCCGGATCCACCGCGTCCAAAATCGCTTGAACGTTTCCGATCGCGTCGGGAAGACGCTGAGCAACCGTGTTCGCACTTTCGGCGAGATCGGTCAGGCGGGCGATGAAGAGGTCGATGTCGTCGGTGTTATCGGCCAAAGAGTCGGTAAAGGCCGAGACGTTGCCGGTGATATCGGTGATATTCTGGGCGCTGGCTTCGACTGAGGGCCCGACCGTACCGACCACGTTCTCGAATTGAGTCATGATGTTGTTGGCGCGCTCGGCAATGTCGCGTGCTGTCTGCAGGATGTCGGTCACCTCAGAAGGCGATGCTGTGATGACCGCGATCGTTCCCTGTTCCTGGGCCTGCTCGAGCAAGCTCTCCTGATCGATCTGACCACCGCGAAGCTCGATATAGCTGTAGCCGGTCAGCGGGTTCGCGACGAGGTTCGCATCGGTAGACTCCGAAATAGGCAGGCCCGGCTCGACCGTAGTCGACGCGATCACCACCCTCGGATTGTTGGGATCGAGCTCGAGACTCTGGACCGAGCCGACGGGAAGACCGTTGAACTGGACCTGACTTCCCTGCTGGAGACCCGTCACCGAACCGGTAATACGCACCAGAAGCGGCACGCGCGTCGTGCTCTGCGTTGCAAGCACCGACCAGTAGACGAAGCCGAATGCGAGGGCGAGAACGGTGATCGTGAAGATCCCGACGCGGACATAGTTGGCTTTCGTTTCCATCAACCGGCTCCGTTCGGCTTGGATTGCACGACGCTCTTGCCGTTGTGTACGACAGTCCGGGCGCGCTTGCCGTGAAAGTAGGATTTGACCCAAGGATGGTCGTATTCGAGCATGGTCGAGAGCGGACCTTCGACCAGAACCTTCCTGTCACCTAACACAGCAATGCGGTCGCAGGCCTGGAAAAGGCTGTCGAGGTCGTGCGTGACCATATAGACGCTGAGACCCAGAGTATCCCGCAGGGTCATGATGAGTTCGTCGAAGTCGGCCGCACCGATGGGGTCGAGGCCGGAGGTCGGCTCGTCGAGAAAAACGATGTCTGGATCGAGCGATAGGGCGCGCGCGAGGGCCGCGCGCTTGATCATGCCGCCGGAGAGTTCGGACGGATACTTGTCGGCCGCATCCTGTGCGAGCCCCACGAGGTCGATCTTCAGGCGTGCGAGTTCGTCCATCAGCTTGGGCGAAAGCCGAAGATATTCGCGCATCGGTACCTGGATGTTCTCGAGCACCGTCAGAGACGAAAACAGCGCGCCGTGCTGGAAGAGCACACCCCACCGCCGCTCGACGGCGAGACGGTCGCGGTCGTTTGCATTCTCGTAGTCGACGCCGAACACCTCGATCGTGCCGGCCTGCTTCTGATTAAGGCCGAGGATGGTGCGCAGCAGCACGGACTTACCGGTGCCGGACGGGCCGACAAACCCCATGATTTCGCCGCGCCTGACGTCGAGATCGAGATTTTCGAGGATCGTCTTTGCGCCGAAGCGGACCGTGACGCCGCGGGCTCGGATGAACACTTCCTTGCCGCTCTCGTCGCGCGTTGCGGCGCTGGAAAGGCGGGCATTTTCCACCGGAATGGTTCCCTCCGCATGCATCGCTTAAAGTCCGATCGAGGCGTAAAAAATTGCGAACAGGCCGTCCATTACGATCACCAGAAAGATCGATTTGACCACTGCAGCGGTTACGCGCAGGCCCAGACTCTCCGCGCTCCCTCCGACCTTCATGCCTTCGTTCGCGGCCACCAGACCGATGAGGATCGCCATGAACGGCGCCTTCAAAAGCCCCGAAAACACTGTAAACAAATCGATCGACTGCTGCAGCCCCTGAAGGAAGTTCAGAAACGAGATATCGGAATAGATGCGCAGCGTGATCGCACCGCCTACGAGCGCGGCAAGATTGGCGATGACGGTGAGAAGCGGCAGCGCGATCGACAGCGCGACCAAGCGCGGAAAGACAAGCACGCCGATCGGGTTGAGGCCAATCACATGGAGGGCATCCACCTCCTCGCGCATCTTCATTGAGCCGATTTCGGCGCAGATCGCACTGCCAGAGCGACCAGCGATCATGATCGCGGCGAGCAGAACTCCTATCTCGCGCAGGACGAGAATGCTGATCAGATTGACCGCATAGACCTCGCCGCCATAGCGCCGTAGCTGAAACGCGCCCTGTTGCGCGATGATCCCGCCGACCAGGAAGGTGATGAGGACGATGATAGGGATCGCCTTCACGCCCATCTGATCGATCTGGTTGAAGATGGCGGCTGGCCGGCTCTGAGTGCGACCGGAAATTCGGCTTCCAGCCCCGTACATGGCGCCGCCGATCAGGTTCAGACCGTTGACGAGTTCGTCCTTGATACCGATCACGAATGACCCGACAGCAATGACGGCATTGGTCAAAATCTTTGAGCGCTCGCGTTGGCGGACCGGGCGCTCTCGATCCATCGCGCTTCCCACTGCGGCGAAGAGCGCAGTGTTCCGCTCGGCCAAGCCCTCGACTTCGACATGTTCGCGCTTTGCACGTAGATCGCGCTTCAGCCGTTCGAGGACGAAGGCTCCGGCCGTATCGATCTGGCCGACGCGCGACAGATCCATCGCGACGTCGGCGCCAAGATCGGCGCGGGCCGTGCGCTCCAAATCAGATTCGATCGATCCGATAGTGCGGGCGAGCCAATCGCCGGCGGCCTCGAGGACAAGGGTTCCACCCCGGCGCTCGCCGCGCAGGCTCGGCGCCGTTACGCCCGATGACCGCCTGCCAGCTGTCTCAGAACTCGTTGCTGTCGCCATTCCCCTTCGAGCGAACCCCTCGGCCCGCCTATCCCTTCTCGCGATCCTTTCGATAGGACGCTTCGGCCCGGTTTAACTCGCGAGCTTTGAAGGAAGCTTGCCGTTCGAGCCGCGATCGGCAACCGAGGCTCGCGCTCTCGATCCGGACGCCTAGGTTATAGGACGCAGTCTCCTTTGTTTACCGGCTGTTAAGGCAAAATCAGGAGCCCACGCGAGATATGGAGCGAATTCGCATGGAAAGTCGTGTTTCAGTCACAGTCGAACGCTTCCCACTCGCGAACGAGTTCAGGATCGCGCGCGGCTCGAAGCGCGAGGCGGTGGTCGTCGTCGCCGAGCTTCAAAGCCAAGGCCATAAAGGGCGCGGCGAATGCGTCCCCTATGGGCGATATGGCGAGACTATCGAAAGCGTCTGCGCGACGATCGAGTCGCTGTCTACTGAGCTCGAGAATGGGCTCGACCGCCATGCACTCCAGCAAAGACTTCCGGCTGGTGCCGCCCGCAATGCCCTCGACTGTGCCTTGTGGGATCTCGAAGCCAAGCTTTCGGGAACGCCGGTGAGCGCGCACGTCTGCAGTCATTTCCCGCGTCCGATTGAGACCGCCTTCACCATCAGCCTCGATCAGCCCGGCATCATGGCCGCAGCCGCCCGCGCCGCGGATCGGCACATCCTGAAGGTCAAGATGGGCACCAAGGACGATGTCGAGCGGATCCGAGCCGTCCACGCGGCAGCGCGTGGCGCCCGTCTGATTCTGGACGCCAACGAGGGTTGGGATGCGGACTGTCTCAGCCCGCACATACTCGAGGCTTCCCGTGGCGGGGCGGTTCTCATCGAGCAGCCGCTGCCGGCGGGCAAAGACGACATCCTGGCGAAAATGCCGCATCCGGTCCCGCTCTGCGCCGACGAATCGGTCCATACGACGGCCGATCTCGAAGGTCTTCTCGGTAGATACGACTTCGTAAACCTCAAGCTTGATAAGACCGGCGGGCTTACCGAAGCGGTGAAGATGATGCGGCGGGCGCGCGAACTCGGGTTCGGCATCATGATCGGCTGCATGGTTGGAACCTCGCTGTCGATGGCGCCAGCTTCGCTGCTAGCGCAGGAAGCTGACATCGTCGATCTCGACGGTCCGCTTCTTCTCGCCAAGGATCGGCAACACGGCATCCACTACACCCATTCCATGATGTCGCCGCCCTCGCCCGAACTCTGGGGATGAGGCGACGGCGGCGCCTGAAACCTGCGCCGAGCCGCAAGGGCATCTTCCAACGAAGCGCGGGACGGCCTATGTGCGCCAACAGATCGGCGGCTCGCTGCCGTCAAAACTGAACATTTCACAGATAGACTGCCCTCTTCTGCCGCGAGTGAGCATCCGGATCCATCTTGTACGAAATCCTCAGCCTCATCAGTCAGTTCGGCCCGCTCATCGTTCTGGCCGGCACGTTCTTCGAGGGTGAAGTCTTCGCGATCATCGGGGGCTTTCTCGCCTATCGTGGAACCTATCCGTTCCAATTGATGATCACGCTTGCCTTTATCGGATCCTTCTTCGGGGATCTGGCGGTCTTCCTGTTCGGGCGGTACGCATCAAACCATCGCTGGGTTCGGCCATGGCGCGATCACGAGCGGTTCGCGAAAGCGCTGCGACTGGTGGAGCGCTATCAGGCTTATTTCGTCATCGTGAACCGTTACGTATACGGCCTTCGTATGCCGGGGCTTATTGCACTCGGCATGTCGCGCATCGGCCTCGTGCGCTTTACGATTCTCAACTTTATCGGAGCGGCCATATGGGCGAGCCTCTTTACGACGCTCGGCTACGTCTTCGGCTATTCCATCCAGACGCTCTTCGCACGCATGGAGATCGTCGAAGCCGGGGTAGCGGTCGTTCTAGGTGTCGTCGCGGTGACGATTGCGGTCTACTTCGGCTACCGGCAGTGGGGTCCGATCGTTCGCGCTCGCCTTGCGCGCCGGCGGGAGAAGGCACGACAGGCAAACCCGTCGGCACAAAACCGAAAAGGCTGACATTCGGAAGCGAAAGGGCCGACTGAGCTTAAGTGTCGTCCGATCTTCAACGCATGCGCATGAACGAACGCACGTAGTCCGGACCGGCCTCATATTCCGAAAGCTGATCAGCTTGAGGCAACGCTGAGCCTTCGTGATCCCGCTCGCGCAAGAGAGACAGGATCTGAGGTGAAACCCCTGAGAGTTCTTCTACACTCGGAGGGTATTCGGTCTGGAACTCGGCATCCTCAGTCTCAACTTCAGCGGGTTCCAAACAGGTGTCGCTAATCAGGCGTCGAACAACGTCGATATCAGTGGTGATCCGTTCGATGCGATCGATGCGACTGCGCAGTTTTTCGGCCAGACGTGCGAGAAGCGCCGACTGCTTTCTCAGCACCATGTCTGGGTCAGTGTTCTCCCGCGCGACGGTGGCAAGGTCGCGTATCGTTCGGAGAGAAACGCCCAATGCCGCCAGTTCGTGTGCCGTGGCAAACCGCTGCAAATCGGCTTCGCCATACATACGCGTCCCCTTGGCAGTCTTGATTGGGTTCAGGATCCCCTGTTCTTCGTAGTAGAGCAAAGTGCGCGGCGTCGTCTGGAACATCGCAGCGACTTCGCCAATCTTCCGCAGTCCGCTTTTGCGAGCGAGCCTTACGTCCATCGTCATGACTATAAACCGTTAAGTCCCCTGACCTCCGTAGATGCCCACACTGTTCACATCAAGTTGACGCGAAGTCAGAGAATTTCACGATCGGACGAGAAAACGGACGCCAGACTAATCCCCGCAAAGCCCCGCTTAGGGAGTGGTTGTCGCACCTACGCCGATAGATCTGAGTGCGAAGATGGGACCAAAGTTTAATCGCGTTCTGACATCACGTTGGCGTGAAAATTCGGCGTCTACCTACGCTTTCTAGGTCGGGCGATCGCGCTTCGCGTCCGCGAAGTCTGCAGTCCCACAGTTCCGAACCGCTTGCGTGTCGTCATTGCCCGTTTTGAGTGCAACAATCGCAATCCCAAGCCGTATCGCGCGGCTAAAAGCTTGTCGCTTAGTTCCGAAGCAATGCCATCGAAGGAAACCCTTCCTGCGTCTTCGCGGACCATATGTCGGAGTCTCCAACGCAACAGGACGAGATTTCGGGAGGGGAGCGATTGTCCTGTTTCTTCGCCATTGAGCAAGCGAGATATGGCTCGCCTTGAGTCCGGTGCGGTAAAGCAATTGGCGTTTCCTGAGCGAGAAGGCGACAGCCAGCTCAAGTTCGCACCTGTGTGCTGCCTGAGAGTTCACTCGACCAACTCGCGGCCTCAGTTCGGTGCGGCACCTTCCAGTCAGCGCAGACTATCAAGGGACCACCGAGGTCCCCTGATACGCATGAGCGCTGATGGGAAGAGGCTGCCCACGCGTTCACTGAGGGTCGAGGTTTCTCGACACTGTAGCTGACGACGCTTCACCAAAGCTCGAAGCCGACCGCAGCATCGCTATGGTTTTTCCGAACTTGACGCGATCCACTTGACCTTCCAGCGACTGGAAACACCAAGTGCGTGAGATCGCATGAAAAGTCATCAGGTAGCGAAGAGGATCTCGAACGATGAGCAGCATCACGCAGGGCCGCGGAGAAACGAAGACGGCACTCCTCTATCGAATGGTTATGGAAGAGCACATTTGTCCCTTTGGCCTGAAATCGAAGGATCTACTGGAGCGGCGGGGCTTCGAGGTCGAAGACCATCATCTGACCACACGGGCTGAGACGGACGCCTTCAAAGAAAAGCACGGGGTCAAGACGACGCCTCAAACGTTCATCGGCGGTGAGCGCATCGGTGGGTATACCGAGCTTCGGGAACACTTCGGTAAATCGGTCACGAAGGCGGACGAGACCAGCTACCAGCCTGTGATCGCGATTTTCTCGGTGGCGTTCCTGATGGCGCTCGCCATCTCTTGGGCGACCTACGATACGATCTTCACCCTGCGAGCGATCGAATGGTTCTTTGCCGTTTCGATGTGTCTGCTTGGCATCCAGAAGCTCCAGAACGTCGAGAGCTTCTCGACCATGTTCCTGAACTACGATCTTCTGGCAAAGCGCTGGGTGCCTTACGGCAAGATTTATCCGTTCGGTGAAACCCTCTCAGGCGTCCTGATGATCGCGGGCACGCTGACATGGATTTCTGCGCCGATCGCTCTCTTCATCGGCACGGTGGGCGCGATCTCGGTCTTCTATGCTGTCTACGTTCAAAAGCGCGAACTGAAATGCGCCTGCGTCGGTGGCGGCTCGAATGTGCCGCTAGGTTTTGTGTCCCTGACAGAAAACCTCGTAATGATCGGCATGGGTCTGTGGATGCCTATTCGGATGCTTTTTTGGAGCGCCTGATCGGCAAGGCGGAGGAACTCAGAAAGAGCCAGGTCAAAGGCTGGGCGTCGATTTCCGTGCCCGCCTGTTTCATGTCTGAGCCATTCCCTTCCCTGCGCGTTCGCGCTCGGGTTCGCAGAATATCTCGTAGAGGCTCTCCATTACGGAGCGGACGTCGCCAGGCGCGAGACGGTAATAGATCGTCTGCCGGTCGCGACGCGTCTCCACAGCACCGCCCGCCCGCAGTTTGGCGAGATGCTGGGAGAGCGCCGACTGGCTTAGACCCACCCGCTCGGCGAGCGCGCCGACCTGCATTTCCCCCTCAGCTAGGAGGCAAAGGATGCGCAGCCGCGCCGGATTAGCGATCAGCGAGAGGATCGCGGCCACCTCCTCAGAGCGGTCTTCCAGCATTTCTATATCAGATGTTGCTAATTTAGACATAACTCATATCTTGCGCACGACCTGTCGGAAAACAACGTGACGATGGAGATCTCCATGCTCACCCGCCATAGCCCTTCCAGAGGGTCAGGTTCTCCGGATGTTTGGGGGTTCTACGAGGAGGATACCGGCTCGATCCAGTACCTTGCCGCCGATCCGGCCACGCAAAAGGCTGTCCTGATTGACGTGGTGCAGGATTTCGATCCCGCTGAAGCCCGAACCAGCTTCGGTAGCGCCGACGAGATCCTCGAATTCGTGAACGAGCATGAGTTCGAGATCGTCCGTATCCTCGACACCCATCCCCATGCCGATCACCTTATGGCCTCCGCCTATCTGAAGGACAACCTCGGGGTGGAGAATGCGATCGGCGAAAAGGTTCTGGAAATCGCAGATCTGTGGCGCGAACTCTACCACCTACCCAACGCCTTCGATCCCGCGAGCGATTTCGACCATTTACTGAAGGACGGCGACTGCTTCGCGGTCGGCAATCTTATCGTGGAGGTTATGCTCTCGCCCGGTCACACGCTTGGCTCGATCACCTTTGTCATCGGCGATGCGGCCTTCGTGCACGACACGCTGATGTATCCTGACCTGGGGTCGAGCCGCGCCGATTTCCCGGGCGGCGATGCCGTGATGCTTTGGAATTCGATCCAGGCGCTTTTAGCCCTCCCCTCAGAGACCCGATGCTTCGTCGGCCACGACTACGGAACCGACGAACGCAAGGATATTCAATGGGAAGCGACGGTCGCTGAGCACAAGCGCGTCAACAAGCATGTAGGCGCCGGTACGTCGCAGGAGCAGTTCGTCAAGACGCGCACCGAGCGCGACCGATCACTCACCCTGCCCGACCGGATGCTCCATGCCCTGCAGGTCAATCTGCGGGCCGGTCATCTTCCACCGGCCGAAGCCGATGGCCATGTCTACATGAAGATCCCTGTGAACCGGCTTTGAAGGAGGCTTCGATGCACAAGACTATGAAGGACTTCGTAGCGGAGTCACGCCAGAAGACCCAGGGTTCCGTCGAAGCCGCGAAGGCCGACGGCCTCGTTCTCGACGTCCGGGAGGCTCATGAACTCGACGCCGATGGCAGGGTGCCGGGTGCGGTCCACGTGCCGCGCGGTTTTCTGGAGGCCAAGGCAGATGTCACCAATGAGGGTGGTGATAAGGCCCTGCATGCCGCACGCGCCGAGGGCCGCGCTGTCCACGTCCTCTGCGCCTCCGGCGCGCGGGCAAGCCTTGCCGCCGCGACCCTCGTCGAAATGGGCTATGCGGCAAAGCCGATCGAAGGCGGCCTCAAGAGCTGGCGCGAAGCCGGCCGGGCCCTGGTAGGCGGAAAGGATGGCGCGTGATGATGCATGACGGTTCGGGCATGATGTCCTGGATGCCCCTCGGCATGGGCCTTTGGGGCCTTCTCTGGCTCATGGTTTTCATCCTCGTGATCGCGGCGCTCGTGAAGTTCCTGCGCCGCTGATCGGCGCCGAGAGAGGCCTAAAAGATACCGTTTGCCTTCTGAACCTCGCGCACATAGGCGGTGATGTTTGCGATCTCGCGGCTGCTGACGCCGTCCACCGGTGGCATGTTACCGAACGCCCAATGATGGGCGCGCACGCCCTGCGAAGCGGCGATCAGAAAGGCCTGGTCGCCATGGTGGTTCGGCTTGTAGATCCGGTGGATCAGCGGCGGGCCCTGCTTGCTTCCCCCGGCATTCTCGCCATGGCAGGCGGCGCAGTTCTCGGCGAAGAGGGCCTCACCATGGGCTGCCTGCGCGGTGAGTTCGGGCACGGTAACATCGACGATATGGTCGGTGGAGAAACCGCCAGGAGAAATCCCTCGCCAGATCAGGAACGCGCCGATTGCGACAGTGCCGAGGATGAAGGCCAATGCGGTCTTGCCGAGTTTCATCGACGGTTTCCTCAGGCCACTTCGAACCAGGTCATCATGCCGCCCGCGGAATGCTCCAGCATGTGACAGTGGAGCATCCATCTACCCGGATTGTCGGCGACGAAGGCGATTTCGATCGTTTCATCGGGCACGGTCAATGCGGTGTCGCGCATGGCCACTTCATCCGTCGGCTTTCCGTTGCGCGAGAGCACTCGGAAGTGATGGCCGTGCAAATGCATCGCGTGAGGCCATGACGTTACGTTCTTGATCGACAGGACAACCGCGCGACCCCGCTCGAACCGTCCGATCGGCTCGTCCATGTCGCCAGCAACGCCATTGAACGCCCAGACGCGGCCCATACTGACCAGTTCGCGGATATCCATCGCGCGGCCCTGGTGCATGGCGCCTTTCATCGTGCCCATCGCACCGCCTTCCATCAGGAGTTCAGCGCGGATGGCATTGGAAAGGTCGTCCGGGAGGGACGGGCCTGAATGCGGCAGGCCGACGGCTGCGGGGAACGAGGTGCGCACCGGTTCGCCCGCGACCGCGAATTCTGCGATCTCGAGCGGGCCGCCATTGGTATGGAGAACCAGCGATTTCGGCGTTTCGTCGTCAGGGATGTCGACGAGGAGGTCGGTTCGCTGGGCAGGCGCGAGCAGGATCGGCTCCTTCTCTTCGACGAGCGGGACAGGCATGCCGTCGAGGGCGAGGCGAAAGGCGCGCATTCCCGCCAATCCCAGCTCCATGACGCGCGCATTGGCGACATTGATCAACCGCACGCGGATGCGCTCGTTCGGTCGCACCTCGATTCGCGGCTTGGAGCGGCCGTTAACGGTGACGAAGTTGCCGAGACGCCCGCCATGGCTCCAGTCCATCATCTGGCCGAAGCTGTCGTCGATCGAGCCGTCCTCCGCGAGACGCCAGTCGTCGACGAGAAGAACGAGGTCGCGGTCCGCCCCCTCCCAGGGTTCAGCCTCCTCGACGATCAGCGCGCCGTAGAGGCCGCGGGCGTTCTGCTCCCAGGAGCGGTCATGGGAATGATACCAGTAGGTGCCGGGATCGGGCGCCACGAAATCGTAGACGAAGCGACTGCCGGGTTCGATCGCTTCCTGGGTGAGGCCAGGCACGCCGTCCATCGCGTTGTCGATGCGGATGCCGTGCCAGTGGACGCTGGTTGGCTGATCGAGGGCGTTCTCGACGACGGCGCGCAAGCGCTCGCCTGCCTTGACACGCAGGACTGGACCTGGCGCGCTACCGCCGAAACCCCAGATCGGGGTCGGGCCGGCGAGGTCCGTCGCCATCATCTGCTGCGAGCCCTGTTGCGCCCTGAGGACGATACCTTCTTCAGTCTTGGGGTCCGCCCGGGCACTATGAGGCAGCATGGCGAGAAGCGGCAGAGCGGCTCCGGCCTTCAGGAAATGGCGGCGATCGAACACGGGCTCGGCCTCCCTAATCAAGGTTCATTGGGGGTGTGGTGACGCTTGTAAGCGTTGCCGTTGCGACGAAAATGACAAGCACCAGCGCGGCCTCGAAGGCGATCGAACGCTTCAAGAGTCTGGCCGCGCCTGGCTCGCCGGTCCTGAGCGCCGGAACGAAGAAAAGCTTGTTGAGAGCTGCAAGACCGAGAAGCATCGCGACAAAGACGATCTTCGCCAGAAGGGTGACGCCATAGGCGGTCTGCGTCAGACCAGTGATCGTTCCGACTGCAATCCACGCGAAACCGAGGCCCGCCAGCGCAAGGATCGCAACCGTTCCCATCGCGACCTGCCCGAACCGATACAGAATGCGATGGCCTTCCGGTTCGCCAGCGACCTCGAACAGAGGATAGAAGCTGCCAACCCAAAAGGCTCCAGTCAGGATGTGCAGGGTGAGAAGCGCGGCCAGAAAAGCACGATTGTCGCCAAGGCTGTGGCCGACCTCCGTAAAGGCGACGGCCACCAGCGTCGCGCCGACAAGTGTCGCAGCACCAGCCACCGTACCGCGCACGAGGACAGGAGCACGAGGATCAGACCAGGGCCTCGACGAAGCAGCCGTGCCGAGCGGGCTTTCCCAGACGATCTGCACCATTCTCAGATCGATCATACTTCAG
>NZ_DS022272.1:600194-757264 GCF_000153705.1 Fulvimarina pelagi HTCC2506 | reverse complement strand
GTTTCCTTCTTGGAATGGGCGAGAGCGCCACCGCAGACAAGGCTTGCGAGTGCGGTCGTCAGGATCAGTCTCTTCATCTCGGGTTCCTCCTCTGCATCGAGCCTGCCAGACCCGTCACGGACCCGGCAGGCGGCACGCTTATTTCAACTCGGTGACGGTCAGCTTGCCGCGCACGCGCTCGACTACGAACTCGATCGACTGGCCTTCCGCCGCCTTCTCGAGCATCGCCGGATCGGCGACCGAGAAGACCATCGTCATGGCGGGCATGTCGAGATTGGTCAGCTCCTCGTGCTTGATTGTCAGTTTCTGACCCTTCTCGTCGACCTTCTGTACGACGCCCTTCGTGAAGTCGGCGGCGAAGGCCGGCACAGCCAGCAGAAGGGCGAAACATGCAGATGCCAGCGTTTTTATGATTTTGGACATGGGTATCTCCTGTTCTGTCCGATTGTGAACGGGTTATTTCGATGCGACGGTCAGCTTGCCGTGCATGCCCGCGTCGTAGTGGCCAGGGATGAGGCAGGCGAACTCGAAGTCGCCGGCCTTGGTGAAGGTCCAGACGATCTCGCCGCTCTCGCCCGGCTGCAGACGCACCGCATTGGGATCGGCGTGTTCCATTTCCGGAAAGCGCTCCATAAGCCCCTTGTGCTCAGCTATATGCGAGCGATCACCGAGGACGAACTCGTGTTCGAGTTCTCCGTCGTTGCGGATCGTAAGACGAACGGTTTCGCCTTCTTCGACGGCGATCGAGGCCGGTTCGAAGATCATCGCGCCGTCGTCGTCCTCCTTCATGGAGACATCGATCGTGCGGCTTGCCTGTTCGGCTTCGCCTGGCACGCCGACCACCAACTCCGCATCGTGGCCTGCCTCGGCAGGCGCGTGGTCGTGGCCCATCGAGCCATGCATGTCGCGATGCACGTCTTCGCTTGTGGCTTTGTGGCCGTCACCATGCGCGATGGAGCCATGCTCCATCGTGCCCGTGTGGTGGTGTTCCTGGGCCTTAGCGACCGAGGCCAGAGGCAGCGCAAGCGAGAGCGCGGTCAAGACAGTTGTCATTCGCATCGTATGGTTCGTCTCCTTGAGAAGAGGTCCTTCGGCACCATGCCGGTCAGTGACCTGAGTGGCCGGCGCCATGATCGGGCATTTGGTGGGCAGCCGGCGTGTTCGGCAGGCTCGATCCCGAAGCGCTGCCGTCCGGCGCCGTCGCTGCCTCAGGCAGTTCGCCCGTCCATTCCCAGGCGACCGTCCCGGGGGGATGCTCGTAATCGCCGGGATCCTCGTAGTCCCCGGCCTCGAGCCCGTCGCGCACCTTCATGACGGTGAACATGCCGCCCATTTCGAGCGAGCCGAACTGGCCCCAGCCGGTCATCATCGGGATGGTGTTGTCGGGTAGCGGCATCGACATCTCGGCCATGTCCGCCATGCCCTTGGTTCCCATCGGCATGTAGTCGGGCTGGACGGCCTTGATCTTGCGCGCGACCGCCGACTTGTCCGCGCCGATGAAGGTCGGCACGTCGTGGCCCATGGCGTTCATGGTATGGTGCGACTTGTGGCAGTGAAGCGCCCAGTCGCCGGGATGAACGGCGTCGAACTCGTAGGCCCGCATTGCGCCGACGGGAATGTCGATCGAAACCTCGGGCCAGCGTGCCTCGGGCCGCACCCACCCGCCGTCCGTGCAAGTCACCTCGAAATCGTAGCCGTGCATGTGGATTGGGTGGTTGGTCATGGTGAGGTTGCCGACCCGCACCCGCACCCGGTCCCCGGTCCCCGCGACCAGCGGCGCCACATCGGGAAAGATGCGGCTGTTGATCGTCCACATGTTGAAGTCGGTCATCTCCATGACCTTCGGCAAATAAGAGCCCGGCTCGATGTCGTAGGAAGAGAGCAGGAACACGAAGTCCCGGTCGACCGGCATGAAGTCCGGGTCCTTCGGGTGGATGACGAAGAAGCCCATCATGCCCATCGCCATCTGCACCATCTCATCGGCGTGCGGATGGTACATGAAGGTGCCGCTCTTCACCGCGTCGAACTCGTAGACGAAGGTCTTGCCGGGCGGGATCGTCGGCTGGGTGAGGCCGCCGACGCCGTCCATGCCGCAGGGCAGGATCATGCCATGCCAGTGAATAGTCGTGTGTTCGGGAAGCTTGTTGGAGACGAAGATGCGCACCCGGTCGCCCTCGACGCATTCGATCGTGGGACCGGGCGACTGGCCGTTGTAGCCCCAGAGATAGGCGGTCATGCCCTCGGCCATCTCGCGCTCGACGGGCTCTGCGACGAGGTGGAACTCCTTGACGTTGCCGTTCATGCGGAAGGGCAGCGACCAGCCGTTGAGGGTAACGACAGGATTGTAATGCGGCCCCTCGCTCGGATGGACCGGCGGCTGCGTGGCCGCACTCTCCATGACCGGGGCCTCGGGCAGCCCCATCGCGGAGGTTCGCGACCAGGCGGTCGCGCCGGCAAGCGCCACGCCGGCGCCGAGGAAATTGCGTCTCGATACCATGATGTCTCTCCGGATCAGTGTTCGGCCCCGCCGCCTTCGGCGACGGCGGTTTCGGTCTCGGCGCTCGGCGCACCGCCGAGACCGCCTGTGATGGCGGCCGTCAGGTCCGCATCGGCGAGGTAGAAATCGCGCTTGGCCTGCAGCGCGGTCAGGATCGCGCCGAGTTTCGCCCGCGTATCGGCCAGAAGGTCGAAGGTGTTGGTGATCATTCCGTTGTAGGTGAGGAGGGATTCCTTCTCGACGGTCACCCGCAGGGGTACGACGCTCGATTGGTAATGCCGGGCGATGTCGTGACGTCCGCGATAGGCCTTGTAGGCGGCCCGCGCCTCCGCACGAATATCGACAGCCTTGGCTGCGAGAAGGTTCGCCGCCTTCAGATACTGGAACTCGGCCTTGCGCAAACGCGCCTGGCCGCTGTCGAAGATCGGAATCTCGATGCCGGCCTCGATCATGCCGGAGACGATGTTGTTCGTCTCCTCGCCGCCCTCTTCTGTCTCCTCGACCTCCTCTTCCACCTCGATACCAGCGGCGAGATCGAGATCGGAGACGTAGCGCGTCGCGTTGGTGAGCCCGTAGGACCGCGCAAGCGCTTCCAGTTTGAGCCGGGCGACCTGAAGATCGACCCGGTTGCGCAGGGCTTCGGCTTCCACCGAGCTGTAACCCCTCAGACCGCCCGGCAGACCGGGCAGCGAGTTCGGCACCTCGAAGTCGAGGTCTTTGCCCCAGACGCCCATCACCCGGTAGAGACGCTCCTTGGCGAGATTGGCCGCTAGGCGCGCCTCGGCCGTCTGACCGGTAATCTCGGCATAGAAGGCCTGTTCGCGAGCCTGATCGGCCTTCGGCATGGCGCCGGTCCGCCCGAGTTCGCGGGCGAGTTCGGCGGCGGCGTCGGCGGCGGTCTTCGCTTGATTGAGAGAGGACACCGCCTCCCAGGCGGCGACCGCCTCGATCCACGCGCGGCGGGTTTCGGCGCTGAGTGCCAGCGTCGCATCGACGGCCCGCAGCTGGGCCTGAAGAAGCCGCACTTCCGCGACATCGAGCCGCCTTTCGCGGGTCAAAAGCCGGGTCAGATTGGCGGCGACGATGGACTCGATCGTGCGCCCCACACCGATACCGCTATATCCGACGGAAATCGTCGGATTAGCGAGGAGATCCTCCTGCCAGAGATCGGCCACCGACATGCCGACATCGGCATAACTTGCCTGGAGGTTCTTGTTGTTGAGGATCGCGACCTGGATCGCCGCATCGACGCCGACATAGCGGGAGGCGAGAAGGCCGTTTACGCGGCTGCGGGCCGCGGCGGCGTCGGCGGAGTTCTGTATCCACATCGCCTCCTTGCCGAGCCGCTGGGCGGTCTGGCCGGAAACGAGAGAAAAGCCGAGCTCGGTCTCATAGTCCTGCGTCGCGGAAATGCAGGCCGAAAGGGCGAAGGGCAGGCAGGCGAGGGCTGCAAGTTTCAGAAACCGCCTCATTGGCCTGCCTCCGGTACAGCTTCGAGCGGCACTCCGCGATTTCGCCAGGCCTGAGGTTCGGCAACGGATCGTGGCGTATAGGAACCAACGACGGAACCCGCGCCACCCATCGGCGAAACGATCGACGGATCGTCTGGCGAGGGAAACGCCGCAATGTCCGGCAGTCCACGCGGGGCTGGCGCGCAGCCGGCGAGAGCAAGACCGGCGAGAAGGCCGATCCTTCGAATTAAGTTCATGGCATTCGTACACCTGTGCCGGACCATGGAGCGGCAAGCACGGATGCTGCCGGAATGGTCGGGCGGAGCGTTGCAGGGTCGGCCGCGGTGTGTATGTGAATTCGCGGCCTGAACTCGCGAGCCGGTTCGCCTCAAAGCGGAACGGCACGCTGACGCGTCAGAGGAGACGCGAAGGGTTCAGGCGCGTGGAGGGCGTTCGAGGGTCGGCGCCGGCAAGCCAGCGATGTCGTCCTCAAATGTCGCGAAAGTCATTGCCAGGACGATCGGCACCGAAGTCTGCGGCACCAGAATCTGGGGCAGTGCGCTGACGCAATGGATGCCGCAATCGTCGCTCGTGTCGTTCGCAGGGAAGTGCGACGGCGTTAAATGTCGATCGTTACTCGAATGATGCGGAGCATGAGAATTTTCCGCCCCATGAGCGTGCATTCCCATCGAGACTTCGATCACTGAATGGTCAAAGTGTTCGCCGGCGACAGCGGAGGGGGCCTGAAGGATCGCACTAGCCAAGAGTATGAACACGGCAAAAAGCCGTGTCATGCATCTCAGAAAAGCGAGCGATCGGTCCATGACTTTCAGATACCAATCTTGGTCTCCTGCCGCAATGGAGTTGATGCCACAGTGCTCGGCTGATCAAAGGATCCGCCGGATAGTGTATATCGGAACAACTGGCTCGTCCCTTTAGGCGAGGCCATTCGGACGGAAAGCTTTGCTCGGGACGATCCGGACTACGCAGAACTCGTGCCGGGTTCGAGAGAGCCTGTCGAGTTCTAGCAGCCAAACATCAACATGCCGAATGACATGATGGCCATGGGGCTACCGCAACAGATATGCGATGCGGTGCTGAGTTGCCGTCGTTTCTGGAAAGCGGCAGTCTTTGCGCGCAGAAGATCAAAGCCTACGCGAAGGTCATCCTTTGCCAGGTAACCGGCAAACTATGCGTCGCGAAAAAGATGGCACTCCCAACGGGACTCGAACCCGTGTTTCCGCCGTGAGAGGGCGGCGTCCTAGACCGCTAGACGATGGGAGCGTTCAGACCGGCTTGACATAGAAGCCGCTGAAGGCGGGCGCAAGAGATTTCAAACCCCGGCATTCGAATTTCTTTGTGAAATCTTCACGAGGCCGGCACGTCGAAAATGTGCCTGAAGCCGCGCTTCATTCGTTAGGATCCGTCGGCACAGGTTCGATCCTATATTCGGCGAGGATTTCGCCGTTTGCCTCCGATACACTGAAGAGACTTATCCCGCTCGCCTGGCGCACGGTGAGAAGTATCCGGCCTTCGTCAATCGCGGTATAGACAATCTCGGCGCCAGCCGGGAGCGCGATGGCGATCGGGTCTCCGGTCCGGGCCGGCTGCGGCGCAGGCGCTCCCATCGTCCGATAGATTATAACGCCGAAGACAGTCATTACCGACAGAATCAGAAACCCCATCGAGAACACGAGCAGCCGGACCAGCTTGCGCCGCAGCCTTTCGGCCGCGGGATCGAGAGGCTTTTCGTCTTGGTTTGCGTCGTCGATGGTCATGGGTCGTCTTTGCCTGTCCCGTCCAGTCGCGCGATAAGCGGAGTGACACATCGCACTACAGGCGGGACGGTCATGGAGACAAGAGAGTACACGGTCGAGGCGGAAGAAGCCGGCATGAGGATCGACGCATTCCTCGCGGGCCGCTGTTCGCCGGAACTCTCCCGGGCACGCATACAGTCGCTAATCCGCGCCGGAGACGTGACTGTGGGCGGAGTGGATACGGCAGCGGCGAAACGTAGGGTGAAGGAGGGCGAAGCCGTGGCATTGCGCGTTCCGGCGCCGGCCGAACCCGAGCCCGAGCCCGAGGACATCCCGCTGACCATCGTCTTCGAGGATGCCGACCTCGTCGTGGTCGACAAGCCCGCTGGTCTCGTCGTCCATCCCGGACCCGGTAATTGGAGTGGCACGCTGGTCAACGCGCTGCTCCATTATTGTGGAGAGGAATTGTCCGGCATCAACGGCGTAAAGCGCCCCGGCATCGTCCACCGGCTCGACAAGGATACGAGCGGACTGCTCGTGATCGCAAAGACGGACATGGCCCATCGTAGCCTCGCCGAACAGTTTGCAGCGCACGGCTCGGATGGTCGGATGGTGCGGTCTTATCGGGCGATCGTCTGGGGTACCCCCGTGCCGGCGGTCGGACGGATCGAGACGATGCTAGGCCGTTCGTCATCAGACCGGTTGAAACGCGATGTCGTCGCTGCAACGCAGCCTGATGCCCGACAGGCTATCACCGATTATCGCATTCTTGCCGGAGCCGGCCGGGCAGCCGGCGCGGAAGCCTCGCTTGTCGAATGTCGCCTCGCCACTGGGCGCACGCATCAGATACGTGTCCACATGGCACATATCGGCCATCCGCTCATCGGCGACGTCGTCTACGCGTCCGGTTTTGCGAGCAAAGCCAAGGCGTTGGAAGAGCCAGCTCGTACGACAGTCGAAGCCTTTCGACGGCAGGCGCTGCACGCGGCGGAACTCGGCTTCGTCCATCCAGTCACTGGAGACGCAAAACGCTTTTCGAGCGATCTGCCAACCGACATGCGGGAACTTGCGGCGGCACTCGGGATTGCACTTTCAGGAAATCAACAGCCTTAGGTGGGTAGCGAGTGAACGCCCGTCAACGCGATTTTCCTCGCTGAACCGTACATTCGGGCGTTCGAATACCCATATGGTAGATAGCGGGTGCTGAATCGGGCCCGTGGATGTCCGGCTTCAAAAGCGGGCGAAAAGGATGGAGGGACCTTCATGGCCCAGATGAATTTACCCAGCATTGCTTCGGGCGAAGGCGGGCTCAACCGGTATCTCGAGGAGATTCGTCGGTTCCCGATGCTTCAACCGGACGAAGAGTATATGCTCGCGAAGCGCTATGCCGAGCATGACGACCGGAATGCCGCGCATAAGCTCGTCACGAGCCATCTGCGGCTCGTGGCAAAGATCGCGATGGGTTATCGCGGCTACGGCCTGCCGATCGGCGAGGTGGTTTCGGAAGGCAATGTCGGCCTCATGCAGGCTGTAAAGCGTTTCGACCCGGAACGCGGCTTCCGATTGGCGACCTATGCGATGTGGTGGATCAAGGCTTCGATCCAAGAATATATCTTGAGGTCGTGGAGCCTTGTCAAAATGGGAACGACCGCCAATCAGAAGCGCCTCTTCTTCAACCTGCGCAAGATGAAAAGCAGAATTCAAGCGCTCGAAGACGGTGATCTCAACCCCGATCAGGTCAAACAGATCGCGACGCAACTCGGCGTTTCCGACGACGAAGTCATATCGATGAATCGCCGACTTTCGGGCGATGCATCGTTGAACTCGCCGCTGCGGGCGACCGAGGGCGAGTCTGGCGAATGGCAGGACTGGCTCGTCGATGAAAACGAGTCTCAAGAGGACGTCCTCGCGCAGCAGGACGAGCTCGACCAACGCCGCGGCATGCTCAAGCGCGCGATGGGCATCCTCAATGATCGCGAGCGCCGCATTTTCGAAGCTCGCAGACTGTCGGAGGATCCGATCACGCTTGAGGCGCTTTCCGGTGAGTTCGACATTAGCCGCGAGCGCGTTCGACAGATCGAAGTCCGCGCCTTTGAAAAGGTGCAGAAAGCGGTGCAGGAAAACGTAGTCGCCGATCGACAGGCGCTCCGACCCGTAGAGGGCGGTGCGACGGCCTGATCGAAATTGCTCGCCCGCCTTGACTTGCTGAGGCGCGTGAGTATTGTCCCGCCGAAATCCGCCGGCGCTTCGCGCGTCGGCGGCATCGCGTTTGCGCCATGGTCCTGTTGGGATGCGCGGCTCACGTGATCTCCAGATTGAAAAACCGCCCTCCCCGCTGCCGGCAATCGCCGCACCGCTCGGAGGTTTTGAAGAACGACGGAAGATACGATGGCCAAGGCGACCACGATCAAGATCAAGCTGCTTTCGACGGCAGACACCGGGTATTTCTATGTGACGCGCAAGAACAGTCGCACGATGACCGACAAAATGGTCAAGCGGAAATACGATCCGATCGCACGAAAGCACGTCGATTTTCGCGAAGCCAAGATCAAATAGGTTCGCGATCGATTGTTGGTCATCGACGGCCCGCAAGGTGAAATGCAACGCCGCCCGTGAGGGCGGTGTTTTTTTGCGTACGCCGTAAAATGCAGAAGCAGTTCACGTCGATTTTCGAGAGAAAAGAGAAAGTGGCCGGCCAGCCTGCTCAACGGCACGAGGACACCGTATACGAGCGAGGCTGACCGACCGCCCCACGGGACCCAGGAGATGCGGCGGACCTGAGCATTCCATGGGGTGACTAAAACGCATCTCTGTTCACAGATAAGCGTTGAAACCCTTGTATTGAACGTGGCCGATATATGAGTCGTTTGCAACGAGAATCGTCGCAATTGCAGCGGTTCCGTATGGACGTAGTTAATAATCTTGCAGAATTGTAAGGCTTCAGATGTCGTTGCGGGCCATCAATTGACAAACACTCGCTGCGATCGACGAGAACAAGTAATCTAAATCTTCGCAGTGCTCTTTGATTGAAGGTCTGGTGGGAAGTTTGGCTATCTTCAGCCGCGTCACGCCGCAATTGCGATCTGGTTCCTGCCTGCGGACTTCGCCCGATAGAGCGCAGCGTCCGCTGCACGCATCAGCGTCGAGACTTCCTGCCCTCCCCGAGGGAAGATCGCAAGTCCGACACTGACAGTGACGGGAAGCTCCAGCGCATCCGAGATTATGAACGGTCGTGCCTCGATGGCGGCCCTGAAACGCTCTGCGGTGACCCGGGCCGTGCGCTCGTCGGCGTTCGGCAGAAGCACCGCAAATTCCTCGCCTCCGATCCGACAAGGAAGATCGCTGGCGCGAACGCTGGCCTCCAGCCGGCGAGCGAATTCACGTAAGACAATGTCGCCACCGTCGTGACCGTAGGTGTCGTTGATCCGCTTGAAATGATCTATGTCGGCGACGATGAGTGAGAACGTGCCTTGCCGTCGTTCGGCCTCGGTCACCGCACGCGACATATGGGTGTTCAAGAAGCGACGGTTGTGCAAAC
Organism: Fulvimarina pelagi HTCC2506; assembly: GCF_000153705.1. Taxonomy (GTDB): domain Bacteria; phylum Pseudomonadota; class Alphaproteobacteria; order Rhizobiales; family Rhizobiaceae; genus Fulvimarina; species Fulvimarina pelagi. Next base: position 748,021 of record NZ_DS022272.1, on the reverse strand, counting down.
CGGTCAGCCCGTCGATGACGGCGAGTTCCAAGGTGCGTTCGAGAGTCATCCGCAGTGTTTCCCCATAGTGGAAACGTGCCAGCTGCGTGCGCGACCGAGCGACGAGCTCGTTGCAGTCGACCGGCCGCTGAACATAATCGTACGCACCGATTTCGAGGGCTTTCGCCGCGGTCCTATCGTCGTCGGCGGCCGTGATCGCGATGATCGGCATTCCGCGGGACTTTTCACTTGCCCGGCAGCGGGCAAGAAAGCGTATGGGGTCGGTGCCGTTGCCGCCGACCAGATCAACGACTGTGAGCATCACCTGTCGTTTCTGAACCGCCGCGAAGGCCGTGTCATAATCGGCGAACTCGCGGACGCTTCCGATTGTCTGCAGACTGCGGGCGATGCGCGCCTGCAGTCGTGCATGGTCGCTTACCACAACGATTTCAGGCAGCTCCGAAACGGAACTCGGCGCAAATTCGGCTTCTGTCAAAATTTCGGTTGCGGTATCGGCACGTCGCCGCAATTCATCCGTCATCTGCTTGAGGCGCGTAAGGCTTCGCACTCGGGAGAACAGCGGCAAATCGCGAACCGGTTTCGTCAGGAAATCGTCCGCTCCCGCTTCGAGCCCACGAACCCGGTCGGACGGCTGGTCGAGCGCAGTGATCAGAACGACCGGCAAATGGGTGGTTCGCGGATCGGACTTGAGCGCCCTGCACAGTTCGAAGCCATCCACCTCGGGCATCATGACATCGCTCAGCACGAGATCGAGTGGCTCCGAACGGCAGATCGCGAGAGCCTCCTCGCCATTCGACGCCTGAACCACGTCGAAATATTCTGCCGTGAGCCGCGCTTCGAGCAGCTTCAGGTTGATCGCGCTGTCGTCGACAATCAGAATGCGTCCACTCATCTTGGTTCCCCGTCAGCCCTCGCCGAGAAAGGAGCGTATCGTCTCGATAAATTTTGGGACCGAGATTGGCTTGGAGATGTAGGCTTCACAGCCGCCCTCCCGGATACGCTCTTCGTCCCCCTTCATGGCGAAGGCCGTGACCGCGATGACCGGAATGCGTTGCAGTTCCGGATCGGCCTTCAGCTGTCGCGTCACATCGAGGCCGGAAATCTCGGGCAGTTGTATATCCATCAGAATGAGGTCGGGTCGGTGTTTGCGGGCAAGATCGACTGCGTTGAGACCGCTGCTTGTCCGGATCGTCTCATATCCGTAAGCTTCGATCAGATCGCGAAAAAGCTTCATGTTGAGTTCGTTGTCCTCAACGATCATCACGGTTTTCGCCATCGGGTTTCTCCTGCCTCGACCTTCGGCCGAATATTCGCTATCGCGTTCGATCATTACGCGCATTTCGTTGAAGATTTGGGAATCGGAACCCCTCCGTTCATTAACGATAACAGGGAGTTAATCTTTGGCGGCACTTGAATCGAGCAGCGTGGCTGGCGCCGAGACGATCGCGATCGACGGACTGTCGTTCATCGCCTCCGACGAACACCTGTTCTCGCGCTTTTGCGGGATTACAGGGTTGACGGCCGGCGAGATGCGCGCCGCTGCATCCGAACCCGGCTTCCTTGCCGGCGTCCTGGACTTTATCCTGGCGCATGAACCCACGCTGATGGCCTTCTCGGACGAAAGCGGACATGCGCCACAGGCAATCGGCGCAGCTGCCCGGCAACTTCCCGGCGCTACTCCGCACGGCTGGGACCACCCATGAAGCCGGAGACTCGCGGCGTTCCGATAGCCGACATCCCCAAGACATGTGATGCGCTCGTCGTACTCGATATCGACGAGGTCATTCTCGAATTCATCGGGCCGTTCGACAACCTCCTCGCCGAACACGGCGCCCGCCTGCACTTCGACAGCTATAAACTGACCGGCAATGCTCGCTCGCTGTCGACAGGCGCTGCGCTCAGTGGGGGTGATCTCGACGGCATCATGCAACGCCTTTATGCCGAGCAGGAGACGCGGCAGGCACCGGTTGCGGGAAGCCGCGAAGCACTGGCACGGCTCGCCGCGCATGCCGACATCGTCTTCCTGACGGCGATGGAGCCGCGTTTCTACGATGAGAGGCGGCGGACGCTCGACGAAGCAGGCCTGACCCATCCGATGATCGCCACCGAGCGCTCCAAAGGCGGCGTCGTCGCCGAGCTTTCGGAGCGCTGGCAAGGGCCGGTCGTTTTCGTCGACGATCTGGCGCCCAATCTGCAAACGGTCCAGCGCAGCGTTCCGCGAGCCCGTCTGGTGCAGATCATGGCCCATCCTGGCTTTCGCCCGCACCTGCCGCCGCTGCCTAAGGGCGTCTATTCTGCCAACGATTGGTGGGATGCTGCTGGTCATATCGAGGCGATCCTCCGAGCACCGATCGCGGAAAATCTCGTTCGACCTCAGAACGCGAACCGGGCGGGATGACAGCCCCGACCGCCGCGTTCAGCGTCTGCCGCGACTGCCACCGGATCGGCGGCGAGAACCGGCATCGTTGCGCGGCTTGCGGCAGCCCGCGTGTCGTCGCTCACAACGAACTCGGCAGCCTAAGCCTCGCCCATCTCGATTGCGACGCTTTCTATGCCAGTATCGAAAAGCGCGACGATCCGAGCCTTGCGCAAAAGCCCGTCATCGTCGGCGGCGGCACACGCGGTGTCGTTACCACTGCCTGCTACATCGCCCGCATTCGCGGCGTCAGATCGGCCATGCCGATGTTCAAGGCGCTGAAGCTCTGCCCCGAAGCGACCGTCATCCGCCCGAACATGGAAAAATATGCCGGTGTCGGCCGCGAGATTCGGCAGATGATGCGCGATCTGACGCCTCTCGTGCAGCCGGTCTCGATCGACGAAGCCTTCATGGACCTCAAAGGCACCGAACGGCTGCATGGGGAGCCGTCCTCCGTCACGCTCACGCGTCTCGCCGCGCGGATCGAGTACGAGATCGGGGTTAGCGTCTCGATCGGTCTTTCACACAACAAGTTTCTCGCGAAGATGGCGTCCGATCTCGAGAAACCGCGCGGTTTCTCGGTCATCGGACGGGCGGAGACGCGCGACTACCTGCGCGCGAAACCGATCTCCGCGATCTGGGGTGTCGGCGATGCCATGGCGGCAAAGCTCAAAGCCGACGGGCTGACAATGATTTCGCAGCTTCAGGACATGGACGACACGGATTTCATCCGTCGGTACGGTGCGATGGGGCTGCGGCTGTCCAAGCTTGCGCACGGTATCGACGATCGCTCGGTCGAACCGGACGGCGAAGCAAAGAGCATCTCTGCCGAGACGACCTTCAACTGCGATCTTCACCGGGCGGACGATCTGGTTCCAGTTTTAAGACGTCTCTGCGAGAAGGTCTCGGGCCGTCTCAAGGCCACCGATCTGGCGGCAACTGGCATCACCCTCAGACTGAAGACCAGCGATTTCAGGCTGCGCACGCGCCAGCGCAAGCTTCAGGATCCGACCCGCCTCGCCGACCGCATCTTTGCCGCCGGCCGATCGCTGCTCGAACATGAACTCGACGGGACACGCTTCCGGCTAATCGGCATCGGCTGCTCCGGTTTCGCGCCGGCTGCGAGTGCCGATCCGGACGATCTCGTGGATCCGGGTTTCGCCAAGCGCGCCAAGGCCGAGGCCGCTCTCGACAGTCTGCGCAACCGCTTCGGCCAGAAGGCGATCGAGACTGGCTATACCTACGGCGCCCCCTCCCCGAAATCGGAGCCGCGGCGGCCCTGAGCCTGGCAGCGATGTTCAGACCAGTTCGACGTCGACCACGCCGTGAGCTGCCTTGATGGCGCTCGCGATCTGCGGCGAAACCCGATATTTGTCGGCCAGCATAATTTCGACCTCGCGGCCGCCGTCATCGCGCAGGAGGACGATTGAGACCTCGCTGTCGCCGTTCGGCTGAAGATGGCTCTGGAAGGCGTCGATCGGGTTCTCGTCACGCAGAAAGATGCGCAGCGCCTTCTGCATGCGGACCGCTTCGTCCTCGAGCGACTGCACATTGCTCGCCCGGAACGAGACACCCTCCGGGCGTTCTTCCGCCTGCGCCGTCACGATAACCGAGGCGCCGGGCTCCATGACGTCGCGAAAGGCGTAGAGCGATTCGGAGAACAGAACCACCTCGTATTGCGCGCTCGCGTCGGACATCTGGATGATGCCGATCTTGCCGCCAGAGCGCGTCTTGCGCTCCTGCCGGCTGGTGACGGTGCCCGCGAGCCGAACAGCGCTGGCCCCGCGCTTGACCGCTGCGACGGCATCCGCGTGGGACTGGACGCGAAGCCGTTTCAACGTGGACCGGTATTCGTCGAGCGGATGGGCCGACAGATGAAAACCGATCGCCTGAAATTCGCGCAACAGCTTTTCGGACGCCGTCCACAGGGGCGCCGGGCCCAGCCGTAACGGCTCGGGTTCGGACGAGAAGGCGCCGAAAATGTCGGCCTGCCCTGACGTGCGGCTTTCTGCGATCCTGGCCGCATAGCCCATCATCCGCTCGACATTACTCATCAGCACCGCGCGTTCGTGGCCGAAGCAGTCGAACGCACCGGCCGCGATGAGGAACTCGAAGGTCCGCTTGTTGATGATCTTCGGATCGACACGGCCGCAGAAGTCCTCCAGCGACTTGAAAGGCTTGTCGCCGCGTTTCTCGACGATGTGGTCGACCGCATGCTCGCCGACACCCTTGATCGCCGCTAGCGCATAAAAAATCTTGTTTCCGGAGACCTCGAACTTGCGGAACGACGTCTGGACTGACGGCGGCACCACCTCAATGCCGAGCCGCCTCGCATCGAGGCGAAATTCGTTGAGCTTTTCCGTATTGCCCGCATCGAGGGTCATAGAGGCGGCAAGAAACTCGGCCGGATAGTTCGCCTTAAGATAGGCCGTCTGATAGGCGACGAGCGCATAGGCCGCCGCGTGGCTCTTGTTGAAACCGTAGTTGGCGAATTTGGCGAGCAGGTCGAAGATCATGTCTGCCTGCTTCTTCTGAATGCCGCGCTCGACCGCGCCATCGACGAAGCGTACCCGCTGCTTGTCCATCTCCGCGCGGATCTTCTTGCCCATCGCGCGGCGAAGCATATCCGCCTCGCCCAGGGAGTAGCCCGAGAGGACCTGTGCGATCTGCATCACCTGTTCCTGATAGATGATGACCCCTTGGGTCTCCTTCAGGATCGGCGCAATCTTCTCGTGGATGAAGTCCGGCTCTTCCTCGCCGTGCTTCCGTGCGTTGTAGGTCGGGATGTTCTCCATCGGGCCGGGACGATAGAGCGCGACGAGCGCGATGATGTCCTCGAAAACGTCGGGGCGCATGCCGATCAGCGCCTTGCGCATGCCGACCGATTCCAGCTGGAACACGCCGACTGTCTCACCGCGGGTCAGCATGTCATAGGTCGGCTTGTCGTCGAGCGGGATCGCCGACAGATCGATCTTCGTCTGCTTGTTGAGCTCGACGTAGGAGACCGCAGTCTGCAGCGTCGTCAGGGTCTTGAGGCCGAGGAAATCGAACTTCACGAGCCCGGCCGGCTCGACCCATTTCATGTTGAACTGGGTCACCGGCATGTCGGAGCGCGGGTCCCGATACATCGGAACCAGCTTCTGAAGCGGGCGATCGCCGATGACGATACCCGCCGCATGGGTCGATGCGTGTCGGTAAAGGCCCTCGAGCTTGAGCGAAATGGAGATCAGCCGATCGACGATCTCTTCCTTCTCGCGCGCTTCCTTGAGCCGTGGCTCTTCTTCCAGCGCCTGGGCAAGGGTCACCGGGTTTGCGGGGTTGGCCGGTACGAGCTTGCAGAGCTTGTCGACATGGCCGTATGACATCTCCAGCACGCGGCCGACATCGCGCAGCACCGCCCTCGCCTGTAAGGTTCCGAAGGTGATGATCTGTCCGACCTGCTCGCGCCCGTATTTTTCCTGCACATAACGGATTACCTCTTCGCGGCGGTCCTGGCAGAAGTCGATGTCGAAGTCTGGCATCGAGACGCGCTCGGGATTGAGGAAGCGCTCGAAGAGAAGCGAGAAGCGAAGCGGATCGAGATCCGTGATCGTCAGCGCATAGGCAACGAGCGAGCCAGCACCGGAGCCGCGACCCGGCCCAACTGGAATGCCGTGATCCTTTGCCCATTTGATGAAGTCGGCGACGATCAGGAAGTAGCCCGGGAACTGCATCCGCTCGATAATCGTCAGTTCGAAATCGAGGCGTTCCCTGTATTCCTCGACCGTATGGCCATCGGCAATGCCGAGCTTCTCCATCCGGCGATCAAGCCCTTCGAAGGCCTGACGGCGGAGCTCCGCAACTTCGGCCCTCTCCGCGTCGGCGGGATCGGCATCGGCGCCGGCAAAGCGTGGCAGGATCGGTTGCCTTACCTTCGGGCGGAAATTGCAGCGCCTGGCGATCTCGATCGTATTCTCGAGTGCTTCTGGTAGATCAGCGAATAGCTCCGCCATCTCGTTTTGATTTTTCAGGCAATGGTCGCGAGACAGACGGCGGCGATCCTCGTGGCTGACCAGCCGGTTGGAAGCAACAGCGAGCAGCGCGTCGTGTGCGTCGTAGTCCTCCGCACAATAGAAGTAGGGCTCGTTCGTCGCCACGATCGGAAGGTTGCAGCCATACGCCAGTTCAAGCGTCCCCGCTTCGAGCCGGCGGCTGTAGCCATGCTGTCGCTGGAGCTCGACATAGAGCCGGTCGCCGTAGGCCGTCTTGAGCCGATCTAGCCGGGCTTCGGCGATCGGTCGACGTTCGGCGGCAATTGCGAGGCCGATCGGACCAGAGGGTCCGCCGGTAAGGGCGATCACACCCTCTGCGAGATCGTCAAGCCAAGACGCCTTCACATGGGGTCGGACGTTCGCCTCGTGGCCAAGATAGGCCTTGGATACGATCTCGACGAGATTGGCGTAACCGATATCCGACGACGCGATCAGTACCACAGGTGCAGGCGACAGTGCAGCTTTTTCGCGGTCGTTTTCGCCGTCTTCGAAATCGACGTCGAGCTGACAACCGATAATCGGTTGCAGTCCGCTTTTCGCGGCCTTTTCAGAGAATTCGAGCGCGCCGAAGAGATTGTTCGTATCCGCGATTCCCACTGCCGGCGCGCCGTCGGCCAGGGCAAACTTGATGATCTGATCGAGCTTGAGCGCGCCTTCGAGCAATGAAAACGCGCTGTGACTCCTCAGGTGGATGAACGACAGGCGATCCGTAGTCTCGGTCATACCTCACCTCCTACCTTCACTGCCGAGCTGCCTTCGACACCTCGCTCGCCTAACCCTCTTCAAATACTTGCGACGTGCGTTCGGATAAACCGCCAGTCTCCACCACTTCCACAGTTTTCAAGACTGACGATGGACCCTTCGGAGGTGCGCCGGTCGCCGTGGGCACTTCTGCGACGATGGCTCAGATCCCGTGTGCGATCATCATCAAAGACAAGACGAACCCTGCAACCGCGACCAATGAGGCAAGATCCTTCGTCAATCCGACCATCGACATTCTCCCGATTTCTCATTGCATGACTGTATTTGTTCTTGTTTTGTTCTAATTGTCAAGCACGGAAGGGTTTACGCCAGCCCCACACGTCATGCGCAGCGGCATCCCTTTGAAATATCGTGATTTGTTCGGATCGGATGAGCCGGCGGCCAGGCAGCGGTCAACTGGTCTTCGCGACGACCTGCCCATTTTCCAGTGTGACAATCCGGTCCATCCGGTCCGCAAGGTCGTAGTTGTGAGTCGCGATCAGAGCCGCGAGACCAGATTCGCGGACGATCTCCGTCAGCGATTGGAAAACGTGGTCGGAAGTCGACGGATCGAGATTGCCGGTAGGCTCGTCGGCAAGGAGCACCTGCGGCTCGTTTGCGACGGCACGGGCAATGGCGACCCGTTGCTGTTCTCCGCCAGAAAGTTCTGCCGGGCGATGATCCGAGCGGGCGGCAATCCGCATATGGTCGAGCAGTGTCTTCGCTCTCGCCGAAGCGTCGTTGCGCGAACGCCCTAGTATCAACTGCGGGATCATGACGTTCTCAAGGGCCGAGAGTTCGGGCAGGAGATGGTGGAACTGGTAGACGAACCCGATTGAACGCCTGCGCATAGCCGTCCTGGCCCTGTCCTCCAACTTCGAGCACTCGCGGGCGTCGACCATGACCTCCCCGTTGTTTGGCTTCTCCAGAAGGCCGGCGATCTGAAGGAGGGTCGATTTCCCAGAACCGGAAGGGGCGACGAGCGCCACCATCTCACCGCGAGAAATAGCGAGATCAGCGCCCTTCAACACGACGAGTTCCTTCTCGCCCTGGATGAAGCTACGTCCGACATTCTTCAGTTCGAGGGCGGCGGTCATTCGTATCGCAGAGCCTCGACGGGATCGAGCCGGGACGCCTGCCAGGACGGGAGGATCGTCGCGAGGAATGACAGCCCGATCGCCATCAGAACGACGAGGGTGACTTCGGAGGCCTGGACCTCCGCCGGCAGTTCGCTGAGGAAGTAGATCTCCGAATTGAATAGATCGACACCCGAAAGCCAGGAAAAGAATGCGCGGATGCTCTCGATGTTGAGGCAGAAGAGTAGGCCTAGAACGAAGCCGGCGATCGTGCCCGAGACGCCGATCGAGGCACCGGTGATGAAGAAGATGCGCATGATCGAGCCGCGTGTCGCGCCCATGGTTCTGAGGATCGCGATATCGCGTCCCTTGCCCTTCACCAGCATGAAGAGGCCGGAGATGATGTTGAGCGCCGCTACCAGCACGATCAGCGTGAGGATGATGAACATCACGTTCCGCTCGACCTGAAGCGCGGAGAAGAAGGACTGGTTCTGGCTTTGCCAGGTGACTGAATAGACGGGTCTCTGAGCGGCCGCTTCGATCGCGGGCTGGAGATCGGCGACATTGTCGGGATCATCGACGAAGACTTCGACCGACTGGGTCTCGCCTTCCGAATTGAAGAAGAGTTGGGCCTCCGAAAGCGGCATATAGACATAGGCTGCATCATATTCCGACAGGCCTATCTCGAAGATCGCATCCACCGGATAGGATTTGACCCGAGGAGTAGTCCCGAGAGGCGTTACGTCGCCTTCGGGCGAGATCAACGTGATCCGGTCTTCGATGCGAAGACCCAGCCGCTCGGCCAGCCTTGCACCGATCGCGACCCCCTCGCCCCCGTCGAAATTCTCGATCGAGCCTTGCGAGATATTGTCGGAGACCGGTGTGAGGCTCTTCAGCGAAGCCTCCGAAACGCCCTTCACGAGCGCGCCGGAGGAGGACGTGCCCATGCCTTGGGAGAGGATCTGGCCCTGAACGAGCGGCATGGAATAAGCAACGCCAGGCACCTGATCGATCCGCTGGGCGACCTCGTCGTAATCGCTCAGCGGCTGATCGATCGGCATCACGATGACATGGCCATTGACGCCGAGAATGCGGCTGAGAAGCTCCGTACGGAAGCCGTTCATCACCGACATGACGATGATGAGCGCTGCAACGCCGAGCATGATGCCGACGAAAGAGAAACCGGCGATGACGGAGACGCCCGCTTCGCGCTTGCGTGAACGCAAGTAGCGACCGGCGAGCAGCCATTCGAACCGCGAGAACGCCGAGGCACCCTTGCTGTCCTGTTTTAAAGACGGTTTCGCCATATCGGCTGCTGTCGTGCTCACGCCTTCACCTTGGCGATAACCTGGTCCATCGGAATGGTCTCGCGCGCGCCGCTTGCGCGATCCTTGACTTCTGCTTCACCGCTCTTGGCGCCACGCGGGCCGATGATGACCTGTGTCGGCAGACCGATAAGGTCCATCGTCGCGAACTTGCCGCCGGCCCTGCCTTCCTGATCGTCGTAGAGCACGTCGATACCGGCCTGTTTCATTTCCTCGTAGATCTTTTCGCAGGCTGCGTCGCACTCGGCGTCGCCCGGTTTCATGTTGATCAGCCCCACATCGAACGGCGCAATCGAGCGCGGCCAGATGATGCCAGCCTCGTCGTGGAAGGCTTCAATGGCGGCGGCGACGAGCCGGCTCGGCCCGATGCCGTAGGAGCCCATATGTACGGGCACGTCTTTACCGTCCGGCCCCGTGACGGCCGCGTTCATCGCCGCGGAATATTTCGTGCCGAAATAGAAGATGTGGCCGACCTCAATGCCGCGCGCATTAAGCTGATGGTTTGCCGGCACCGTATTCCAGGCGGTCTCGTCGTGCATCTCATCGGTCGCGGCGTAGGGCGTCGTCCATTTCTCAACGATCGAGGCGAGTTGCCCTGCATCGTCGAAATCGATCGCCTCGGATGGGATCTCCATCCCGAGATAATCGCGGTGGCAGAAGACCTCGCTCTCGCCGGTCGAGGCGAGAATAATGAATTCGTGGCTGAGGTTCCCGCCAATCGGGCCAGTATCGGCGCGCATTGGGATCGCTTGTAGACCGCAGCGGTCGAACGTCCGCAAATAGGAGACGAACATACGGTGATAGGCGGTCTGCGCGCTTTCGAAGTCGAGGTCGAACGAATAGGCGTCCTTCATCAGAAATTCGCGGCCACGCATAACGCCGAAGCGCGGACGCACCTCGTCCCGGAACTTCCACTGGATGTGATAGAGGTTGAGCGGCAGGCTCCTGTAGGACCGAACATAGGAACGGAAGATGTCCGTCACCATCTCCTCGTTGGTCGGCCCGTAGAGAAGATCGCGTTTGTGCCGGTCGGTGATGCGCAGCATCTCTTCGCCGTATGCGTCGTACCGGCCGGATTCGCGCCAGAGGTCGGCCGACTGGATCGTCGGCATCAGAAGTTCGTTGGCGCCCGCCCGATTCTGTTCCTCGCGAATGATCGCGCAGACCTTGTTCAGCACCTTCAGGCCGAGCGGCAGAAAAGTGTAGAGACCCGCTGCCTGCTGTCGGATCATTCCGGCCCGCAGCATCAACTGGTGGGAGACGATCTCTGCCTCTCGCGGCGTCTCTTTCAGTATCGGCAGAAAATAGCGCGACAATCGCATGGAATGTTACCGTCGTTTCGGCGGGATGGGATCGACCCCAGATCCGGGGCAAGCCCGGCGTTTACCGGTTCGAAACCCATATGGAAAGCGGCATTTCCATGGCGCATGCAGTTCAAGTGATGCACGAGCAGATAACGCAATATTCGTTATTTAAACACTTCAGATGACGACTTTAATCTGCGTATTTTAAGTGCAAATCTGCATGTTGCTCAAATGACGAAGTGCGCTTAAATTTCGCGTGACAATCCATGACGACTTGCCTATCGTCCCGCTCGTCGTCACGGCTTCGTCAGAAAAGCCGGGCTGAGCGGTCTAGTCTTGGGAGGACGAGATCTCCGGCGCGGGTCAACCGCTGCCACATCCACTCGGATCGGTGCGAGATCCAGACACGCGAGTTTTCAAATGCAAGGTTTCGGCCTTGCATTTTTTTTGCCCCGCGAAAGCATCTGGCGCAATTGGACTTTCGGGTGAAGATTGCGACCCGATCAGGTCGAAGGATCGGGGATGATCTCAGGGAAATCGGCCAAGCTGAACCCGAGGACTTCGGTGACCAGATAAAACAGAGCGAATACGATGACGGCGACAATCGTCGTGATGCCTGCCTTCTTCATCATATGCGGATTGGTCGGTGTCTCTTCCTGAGTACCGAGAAGCTGCGCCTCATCGTCGGGAATGCGGTTCCCGAACGGCAAGACGGCGAAAAGCGCTGTCCACCAGATGATGAAGAAAATCGCGATCCCCGAAACCCAGCCCATGGATTACCTCCTCAGTCCTGAGAGCCGGGCGATCATCAGTGACCGCCCGACGCTTTCGATATACCCGAGCCATGCTCGGAGCACTCAGACTTCTTCCAACTCAGTCAGCGTCCCAAACAGATCGGACGGATGAAGAAAGATCACCGGCTTGCCATGCGCTCCGATCTTCGGCTCACCATCGCCGAGGACACGTGCGCCGGTCGCCGTCAGCCGATCGCGCGCCGCGCGGAGATCGGAAGTCTCGTAACAGACATGATGCATACCGCCCTTTGGGTTCTTGGCAAGAAACGCCGCGATGGGCGAGTCTTCACCTAGCGGTTCCAGAAGCTCGATTTTTGTGTTGTCCAATTCGACGAAGACAACGGTCACGCCATGCTCAGGCAGCGCCTGCGGCTGGGAGACCTTTGCGCCAAGAGCGTCTCGGTAGCGCTCGCTCGCGGCTGCGAGATCGGGCACTGCGAGAGCGACATGGTTCAGACGTCCGATCATTGGCTCTTCGTCAGTCCATCGAGATGAAGACGGTGGTCATCGGCTTCTTCCCCCAAATCTCCTGAGCCGCATTGCGAACGGCACGCCGCACGGCCTCCCGTACGGTACTCGGATCCTTCCGGCGGCCGTGCGGGATGCTTTCCACAGCGCCTGCGGCCGCGTCGACGAGAAGATCCTCCAGATCTTCTCCCTCTTCGTCCTCGATTGGAAGACCGATGGAGACGAGATCGGGGTCGTCCTTCAGGTTGCGCTTTGAATCGAGCTCGATCAACACCGAGACCTGACCGACAAAGGACAAGCGCCGGCGCTCGATTATGCCCATGTCCTCGGCGGTGCCCAGCAAGTGACCGTCTTTATAAAGGCGGCCGAAGGGGACTTCGTCGATGACGGCACCCTTGCCAGGCGAAAGCTGGACGAGATGGCCGTTGCGGGCCTCGACGACGTGCTTCACGCCGAGTTCACGAGCGAGATCAGCGTGAGCCGCCAGATGGGCCGGCTCGCCATGAGCCGGGATCGCCGTTTGCGGGCGGATCCATTCGTACATCTTCTTCAACTCATTGCGCCTCGGATGGCCGGAAACGTGCACAAGCCCGTCGCCGTCCTCCATGATCTTCACGCCGCGTTCGAGGAAGGCGTTCTTGATCTCAATGATCGGCTTCTCGTTTCCTGGAATCGCTCGGGACGAGAAAATGACCATGTCGTCCTTCGAGAGTGCGACGCTCGGATGTTCATCGCGCGAGAGCCGCGCCAACGCCGCGCGGGACTCGCCCTGGCTGCCGGTCAGGATGATCACGACCTTGTCGCGCGGGATATGGCCGAAATCCTGTTCCGACAGGAACTCGGGCACATCGTCCATATAGCCGGCTTCACGGGCGACATCGATGGTCCTACGCATCGAGCGGCCCATGAGCAGAACCTGACGCCCGGCGTCGGTCGCGGCTCGTGCGACCGACCGAATACGACCGACATTGGAGGAGAAGGTCGTCACGGCGACGCGGGCCTTGGCGCTCATGATGATCTTGGTCAGCGAAGCTGCGACCTCCGCTTCGCTCGGGCTTTCACCCTCTCGCATGGCGTTGGTCGAGTCACAGACGAGGGTCATGACGCCCTCGTCGCCTATCTCGCGCAGCCGCTTCTCGTCGGTCGGCTCGCCTAGAACCGGCGTTGCATCGATTTTCCAGTCGCCCGTGTGGAGAACCGTTCCAGCGTCGGTTCGGATTGCGAGTGCCACAGGATCGGGGATCGAATGGGTCACGTTGATCGCCTCGATCTCGAACGGGCCGATCCTAAACCGGTCGCCGGCTTTGAACACCTCGACAGGTATCTTCGGCGCCCCGGGCTCCCCCTCGCGCTTTGCAGCTAGCAAGCCTGCCGTAAATTCGGTGGCATAGACCGGCGCCTTCAGGCGAGGCCACAGATCGAGGAGCGCGCCGTAGTGATCCTCGTGGGCGTGCGTGATCACGATGCCCTTCAAGGCCTTCACGTGGTCTTCGATGAAGCGGATATCGGGAAAAACGAGATCGACGCCGGGCATATCGGGCCCTGCGAAGGAAATGCCGCAATCGACCATGATCCATTCGCGGTCATGCTCGGGCCCATAGCCATAAAGGGCGAGGTTCATACCGATCTCGCCAATGCCGCCGAGCGGCACGAATACCAATTGTGTCAAGCTTTCATTCTTTCATGCGTTCAGCGCGGCGCTGATAATGCGCCGTCGCAGGTTTATCATTCCGTTTTCGTTCGTTGACCGCGCCACGTTGAACCGCGTCGCGAGATGTCATCAGGGTGCGGAACCGGGCTGGAAAGCCTTCTTTCCGCATACTCGAGTCGCAAGCGCTTCGATCCGAAGAGAGCGCTCAGCTGAAAAAAACATCGCCCGCCGATATAGGTCGTCTCGTGCCATCCGCGAACCGGAGGATCAACCGTCCATCCGCGTCGAGCGTCTCGAAGATGCCTTCTAGCGTCCGGTCCGGGAGGCGAACGGTGCAGGGTCGACTGAGACCAACGGCGTGCTCGAGCCAATCGCTGCGAATGTGGGCAAAGCCCGCTCCGCCGTCAAATCGTAGAAGCTGACGATGCCACTCTTCCGCTAGCACCTCGAAGACCGGTTCGGGGCCCGATCGATACCCCTCGTCCTGCAGCGAGGTCACGCCGTAGGGCGCATCGCTCGGCTTGTGCGCGATATTGATGCCGCAGCCGAGGATAAGCGCCTGCCGCCCGCTTGGAAGCCTGCTCGACTCCAACAGGATACCGACGAGCTTCTTACCGTCGATGAGGATGTCGTTCGGCCATTTCATCTGTGCGGAAGCCGGCGGCTCCACGAAGCGCTGCACAGCGTTGCGTATGGCGAGCGATACGACAAAGGGAAGCTTGGCGAGTTCGGCCGGCGGCGCGACGTCGATGCCGAGCCAGCTCGCATAAAGATTGCCGGCTTCGGAAACCCATTTGCGACCCATCCGGCCGCGACCTTCGAGTTGACGTTCCCCAGTAATCCAGAGATCGCCCGGATCGCCGGATCGTGCGGCTTCGAGGGCCAGGGTATTGGTCGAGGAAACTGCCGCGAACGAGAGCCGGCGATACCGCGTCGATCCCGCCCGCATTGTCGATCAGAAAAAGGACTGCGCGGCTTCTCCAGCCGCCGCGAAAACGGGACCGCCGACGAAGAGATAGATCGGGAAGACGAAGAGCCCCGCCACCCAGAGCACGAGCTTCAGCTCGATCGGCGCAGGCAGGAAGGGCTTCGCCTCCTCGTCAAACCACATCAGCTTGACGATGCGCAGGTAGTAGTAGAGGCCGACGACGCTGGCGAGAACGCCGATCACTGCGAGCGCATAGAGGCCAGCTTCCACCGCCGCCATGAAGACGAAATACTTCGCGAAGAAGCCGGCGAGCGGCGGCAGTCCGGCGAGCGACAGCATCATGATCGTCAGGAAAGTCGCCATCACCGGATTGGTCTTCGACAGGCCAGCGAGATCCTCGATCTGGTCGGCCGGTCCGTCGTCGCGGCGCATGGAGAGGATCACCGCGAAAGTACCGAGTGTCGTCGCAAGATAGATCGCCATGTACAGCGCGACGCCCCGCACGCCTTCCATGTTGGCAGCCGCCAAGCCGACGAGCGCGTAGCCCATATGACCGATTGAGGAATAGGCCATCAGGCGCTTGATGTTTTTCTGGCCGATCGCGGCGAAGGCGCCGAAGCCCATCGAGGCTATCGAAATGAAGATGATAACTTGCTGCCAATCGACGACGACAGGCAGGAACCCCTCCATGGCGAACCGCACAAGGAGCGCCATGGCGGCGATCTTCGGCGCACCGGCGAGCAGCGCCGTAATCGGCGTCGGCGCACCCTCGTAGACGTCCGGCGTCCACATGTGGAACGGGACGGCGGAAATCTTGAAGGCAAGGCCGGCCAACAGAAATACGAGGCCGACGAGAAGTCCCAGCGAGCGTTCACCGGCGGTCAGCGTCTCGGCGATCGCCGTCAGTTCGATCTGGCCAGTGAAGCCGTAGATCATCGATGCGCCGTAGAGCAGCATGCCGGAGGACAGAGCGCCGAGAACGAAATATTTCAGGCCCGCTTCGGTCGAGCGCACGCTCTCCCGGTTGATCGCCGCGAGCACGTAGATCGCCAGCGACTGCAGTTCCAGGCCCATATACAGCGAGATCAGGTCACCGGCCGAGACCATGACCAGCATGCCGAGAGTCGACAGGACGATCAGCACCGGGAATTCGAAGCGATTGAAGCGCTCGCTCTCGGCATAACCGGCGGACATCACAATCGCTGCCGCCGATCCGATGAGCACGAGGATCTTCATAAAGGAGGCGAAGCTGTCGCTCACGATCGAGCCGCCGAAAGCGACGCCTTCAGGTGCAACGAAGACAAGCCAGAGCGCGGCGATGATGAGCAGCGCCACCGAAAGTGCGGTGACGAGTTGCGCGCTCTTGCCGCCCATGAAGACACCGACCATCAAAAGCACCATCGCCCCGATGGTCAGGATGAATTCGGGCCCGGCGATCGACAGGCTGCTCGTGAGCATGTCCGAAACCATGTGCTAGCGGTCCCCGCTTCAGTTGGCCTGCGCAACGGACTGGGCAGCTTCCAATCCGGCACTGTAGGTATTGATAAGGTTTTCGACCGATGCGGCCGTCACGTCGAAGACCGGCATCGGATAGACGCCGAAGAAGATGACCAGAACGACCAGCGGATAGAGGAGCGCCTTCTCGCGTCGCGACAGGTCGAGGATCTGGCGGAGGCTCTCTTTCTCGAGCGCCCCGAAGATCACGCGACGATAGAGCCAGAGCGCATAGGCCGCTGAGAGGATGACCCCCGTGGCGGCGAAGATCGCCACCCAGCTATTGACCTGGAATACGCCCAAAAGCGTAAGGAATTCGCCGACAAACCCGCTGGTGCCGGGAAGACCGACATTCGCCATGGTGAAGATCAGCATAGCGACGGCATATTTCGGCATGCGGTTCACCAGCCCGCCATAGGCCGTGATCTCGCGGGTATGCATGCGGTCGTAGACAACGCCGACGCAGAGGAAGAGCGCGCCGGAAATCAGGCCATGGGAGAGCATCTGGAAAATCGCGCCCTGCAGGCCTTGCGCATTCGCAGCGAAGATACCCATGGTCACGAAGCCCATATGGGCGACTGACGAATAGGCGATCAACTTCTTGATGTCTTCCTGCATCAACGCGACCAGCGAGGTGTAGATGATCGCGATGACGGAGAGCGAGTAAACGAAGGGCGCAAAATCGGCAGATGCAATCGGGAACATCGGCAGCGAAAAGCGCAGGAAGCCGTAGCCACCAAGCTTCAGGAGGATGCCCGCCAAGATCACCGAGCCCGCCGTCGGCGCTTCCACATGGGCATCCGGGAGCCAAGTGTGGACAGGCCACATGGGCATCTTCACTGCAAAGCTCGCAAAAAACGCAAACCAGAGCCAAGCCTGCATCGAGGCTGGGAAGTCGTGCGCCAGAAGCTCGGGAATCGAGGTCGTCCCGGCATTCCAATACATCGCCATCATTGCGACGAGCATCAGTACGGAGCCGAGGAAGGTGTAGAGGAAGAACTTGTAGCTCGCGTAGATGCGGCGCTTGCCGCCCCACACGCCGATGATCAGGAACATCGGAATGAGGCCGCCCTCGAAGAAGATGTAGAACAGGATCAGGTCGAGCGCGCAGAAGACGCCGATGACCAGCGTCTCCAGCACGAGGAACGCGATCATGTACTCCTTCACCCGTGTCTTCACGCTTTCGAAGCTCGCGAGGATGCAGAGCGGCATCAGGAAGGTCGTCAGGATGACGAACAGCATGGAAATGCCGTCGACGCCCATGTGGTACGTGATGCCGGTGCCAAGCCATTCGGCCTGCTCGACGAACTGGAAGCCCGTCGTCTGGTAGTCGAACTCGCCCCAGATCCAGAGCGAGACGACGAAGGTGAAGACCGTCGTCAACAGCGCGACATTGCGAATGTTGCGACGCGCAAGTTCGTTGTCGTCCTGGATAAGCAGGATCAGGAACGCCCCGACGAGCGGCAGGAAGGTGACGGTCGAAAGAATCGGCCAACCGGTCATCAGGAGATACCCCCGATCATCATCCAGGTGACGAGCGCCGCGACGCCGATGAGCATCGCGAAGGCGTAGTGGTAGAGATAGCCGGTCTGAAGCTTCACGACCCGATTGGTGACGTCGATCACGCGCGCCGAGACGCCGTCAGGACCCAGCCCGTCGATGATGCGGCCGTCTCCGGTCTTCCAGAGCGTCCGCCCGATCCATTTGGAGGAGCGTACGAAGAGGAAGTCGTAGAGCTCGTCGAAGTACCACTTGTTGAGGAAGAACTTGTAGAGCCCGCGATGGGTCTGGCTGAGCTGCTTCGGCATTGCCGGATTGGCGATGTAGAAATAGTAGGCGAGAGCAAAACCGACCGCCATCATCACAGTCGGGATGATCGCGACGCCGAACGCGACCTCGTGGAGATCGTGCAGTACGTGGTTCTCGGCACTGGTGAAGAGAGAAGCACCCCAGAAGTGCTCGTAGGCATCACCCACGAACTCGTGCTCGAACAGCAAGCCCGCCAGGATCGCACCTGCCGCAAGGAAAAACAGCGGAACGATCATGACTGACGGCGATTCGTGCACGTGGTGCATCACGTCGGCCGAAGCACGCGGCTTGCCGTGGAAAGTGAGGAAGATCAGGCGCCAGGAATAGAAGCTCGTCAGCAGCGCCGCGATTACGGTCAGGCCCCAGCCGTAGAGGGCGAAGGCATTATGGCCGACATAGGCCGCCTCGATCACGGCATCCTTGGAGAAATAGCCGGCCGTGAACGGAAAACCCGTCAGGGCGAGCGTACCGATGATCATCGTCCAGTAGGTGACTGGAATGTGCTTCCTCAGTCCTCCCATGCGTCGCATGTCCTGCTCGTCGGAGACGGCGTGGATCACCGAACCCGCTCCAAGGAAGAGGAGCGCCTTGAAGAAGGCGTGGGTGAAGAGGTGGAAGATCGCCACCGAATAGGCTCCGACGCCAAGCGCGACGAACATGTAACCAAGCTGCGAACAGGTCGAATAAGCGATGACCCGCTTGATGTCGTTCTGGACGAGACCGACCGTCGCGGCGAAAATGGCGGTCGACGCCCCCACGAATGTCACCACCGTCAGCGCCGTATGGCTGAGCTCGAAGATCGGCGACATGCGCGCCAGCATGAAGACGCCCGCCGTAACCATGGTCGCCGCGTGGATCAGCGCGGAGACCGGCGTCGGGCCTTCCATGGCGTCCGGCAGCCAGGTGTGGAGGCCGAGCTGGGCCGACTTGCCCATAGCGCCAAGTAAGAGGAGCAGGCAGACGCAGGTGATCGCGCCGCCCATGGTCAGCGAATAGCCGGCGAAATTCAGGACGACGTCGCCCATATTGGCCGCGCCCTCGGCAGCCGCTTCCGCGCCCTCGCCGCCCGCTTCGCCCATGCGGGAGGCGACATCGGCGGCGCCGGCGAAGATCGTGTCGAGATTGACCGACTGGAAGATCGCGAAGACGCCGAAGATGCCGAGAATAAACCCAAAATCTCCGACGCGGTTGACGATGAAAGCCTTCATCGCGGCCGCATTCGCGGACGGCTTCTTGTACCAGAATCCAATCAGCAGATAGGACGCGAGACCGACGCCCTCCCAGCCGAAGAACATCTGCACGAGGTTGTCGGCCGTCACCAGCATGAGCATGGCGAAGGTGAAGAGCGAGAGATAGGCGAAGAAGCGCGGCCGATGCGGGTCGTGGTGCATGTAGCCGATCGAATAGATGTGGACGAGCGCCGACACCGTGTTCACGACCACCAGCATGACGAGCGTTAGGCGGTCGATCTTCAGAGCCCAAGCGACGTCGAGGCCACCCGACTGCATCCATTGCAGCATGGTGATCGGCGCCATCGGCTCGTCGGCGTCGAAGGTCAGGAAGCCGATCCAGGAAAGGATCGCCGCGACGACAAGGAAGCTCGAAGTGATGTATTCCGACGCCTTCGCGCCGATCGTATTGCCCGCGAGGCCAGCGATCAGGAAGCCGGCGAGCGGAAGAAGGACGATGATCTGATACACGTCTCGATCAGCCTTTCATCGTGTTGACGTCGTCGACGGCGATCGAGCCGCGATTACGGAAGAAGACCACCAGGATCGCAAGGCCGATCGCGGCCTCGGCGGCGGCGACCGTCAGAACGAAGAGAGCAAACACCTGCCCCGCGAGGTCGTTCAGGAAGGCCGAGAACGCCACAAAATTGATGTTGACCGCGAGCAGAATCAGTTCGACCGACATCAGGATTGTGATGATGTTCTTCCGGTTCATGAAGATGCCGAAGACGCCGATCACGAAGAGGATCGCCGCAACGGTCAGGTACTGGCTGAGACCGACTTCCATGTTCTCAGGCCCCTCGTTCGTTCGTCGTCATATTCCCCGCCCGCTCTCGACTTGCTTGACCTCAATAGAGGTCGACGGGTTGCGCGCAACCTGATCGGGGATCGACTGGCGGCGCACCTTTTCCTTATGGCGAAGGGTCAGGACGATCGCCCCGATCATCGCAACGAAGAGGATGAGGCCGGCCAGCTGAAAGAACAGGATGTAGCGAGTATAAAGCACGTTGCCGAGCGCCTCGATGTTCGAGGCGCCGCCAGCCTCCGCCATCGGCAACGCGGTCTGGCTCGCGAGTACCGGATCTGCGATCGTGCCGGAACCTGCGATAATGAGCTCAGCGAGGAGCAACACGGCGATGATCGCGCCGAAGGGCGCATATTGAATTGCCCTACTCTTCAACTGGCCGACGTCGAGATCGAGCATCATGACGACGAACAGGAAGAGGATCGCAACTGCACCGACGTAGACGACGATGAGGATTAGAGCGAGGAACTCGGCTCCCGCGAGTAGGAAAAGGCCCGCCGCCGCGACGAAGGTCAGGATCAGGAAGAGCACAGAGTGCACTGGATTCTTCGCAAGGACGACCATCAGGGCGCTGCCTACGGCAATGAAGGCAAAGATGTAAAAGAAAAATGCCTGAAGACCGAGCATTGAAGCTCCCTGTAGTCGTTCTCGCGGGGCCCGATCGGGCTTCCACAATCGGTGTCGGACCGTCGAACGCTAGACCGTTCGCCGGTTTCGGCCCGGCTTACCTGTATGGCGCATCGAGCGCAATGTTGCGTGCGATTTCCCGCTCCCAGCGATCACCGTTCGCGAGCAATTTCTCCTTGTCGTAATAGAGCTCTTCGCGAGTTTCGGTGGCGAACTCGAAGTTCGGGCCCTCGACGATGGCATCGACCGGACAAGCCTCCTGGCAAAAGCCGCAATAGATGCACTTCACCATGTCGATGTCGTAGCGCACCGTGCGGCGGGTGCCGTCGTTCTGGCGCGGGCCCGCCTCGATGGTGATCGCCTGGGCGGGGCAGATCGCCTCGCAGAGTTTGCAAGCGATGCAGCGTTCCTGGCCGTTCGGATAGCGTCGCAACGCGTGCTCGCCGCGGAACCTCGGGGAGACGGGCCCCTTCTCGAACGGATAGTTCACCGTCGCCTTCGGGGCAAAGAAGTAGCGGAGCGCAAGGCCGAAGGCCTGCACGAACTCGATGAGAAAGAGTGATCGAACCGTTTGTGCGAGTGCGGACATGATGAAAGTCCCAGATGCTTCCTTCTGCTCTCCTGCGCCTCGCCGTCCGAACGACAGCCTGCACGCCTTGACGAGAGCTTGATGATTTCTGGCCAGGCCAACGTCGCGCTCTTGCCCGACCGGCATGGCTTTCAGTCTGTTTTCGTGTCGAGCCTAAAACACATAGGCCTCGACATACCAGCCGGCGATCGGGAAGAAGATCAGCTGAGAGATCCTGACGATCTCGATAATCAGCCCACCTCCGACACGCTCCGTCGGCCGCTGCTCCCTGAACCGGTCCCGGATGAGACCCAGAACGAAATAATCCGCAATGCCGATGGCGAGGCCGATCAGAGCACCGATCAACCCCATCGACATCAGGCGGCCGCGCCCCAGCCGAACGTTTGGACCACCAGCGCTGTGAGGACGACCATCCCCAAAGAGATCGGCAGGAACACCTTCCAGCCAAGACGCATGAGCTGGTCGTAGCGGTAACGCGGCACGAAAGCCTTCACCATGGCGAACATGAAGAAGACCAGACCACCTTTGATTACGAACCATATGAAGCCCGGCACCCAAGTGAAGGGCGCGAAATCAAACGGTGGCAGCCAGCCGCCCAGGAACAGGATCGTCGTCAGGCAGCACATCAGGGTTATCGCGGCATATTCGCCGAGCATGAACATCATGTACGGCGTCGCGGAATACTCGACCATGTAACCCGCTACCAGCTCCGACTCGGCCTCCGGAAGATCGAACGGCGGCCGGTTCGTCTCGGCAAGCGCCGAGATGAAGAACACCACGAACATCGGGAAGAGTCCCAGCCAGTGCCAGTCGAGGAACGTGGCCGGCAGCCCGAGCATGGTTCCGAGGCCTGTCGTCTGGGCCAGAACGATTTCCGAGAGATTCAGCGAGCCGACACAGAGGAGGACAGTGACGATGACGAAGCCGATCGAGACCTCGTAGGAGACCATTTGCGCGGCCGAACGTAGCGCACCGAGAAAGGCGTATTTCGAGTTGGACGCCCAACCGCCCATGATCACGCCGTAGACTTCGAGCGAGGAGATCGCGAAGACGAACAGAATGCCGATATTGATGTCGGCGATCACCCAACCCTGCGCCACGGGAATCACCGCGAAGGTCGCGAGCGCGAGCGTCACAGCGACGAGCGGAGCGAGCAGGAAAACCGGCTTGTCCGAAGACGCCGGTATGATCGGCTCCTTCAGCGCGAACTTCAGAAGATCGGCGAAAGATTGGAAAAGGCCGAAGGGACCTACGACGTTCGGTCCTCGCCGCATTTGCACAGCCGCCCAGATCTTACGGTCGGCGAGCAGGATGTAGGCGATCAGGACGAGAAGTACGACTAGGAACAGAACGCTTTGCGCGAGGATGATCAGGCCGGGCCAGAGGTAAAGCGAGAAGAAGTCAGTCAAGCCGTTTCGTCCTTATTCCGCCGCTTCGAGATGCGCCTGGCTCGCGAGCCGCGAACATTCGGCCATCACCTTCGAGGCCCGTGCGATTGGGTTCGTCAGGTAAAAGTCCGTCACATTCGAAGTCAGCGGCATGGATTGCAGCTTTTCGGCCCGGTCCGCAAGGCTGGTGATCGCACCTGGCTCCGCGGGAACGATGGCATCGGTTCGCATGAAGCCGTGCTCGGCGTAGAGTTCCTTGCGAAGCTGCATGAGGGAATCGAAGGGCAGTTGCCTGCCGATGACGGCGGACAAAGCGCGGATCACCGCCCAATCCTCCTTAGCCTCGCCCGGCGGGAAAGAGGCTCGGCTCGCGACCTGCGCCCGGCCCTCGAGATTGACGTAAGTGCCGGACTTTTCGGTATAGGCCGCAGTCGGCAGGATGACGTCGGCACGGCTCGCACCCTTGTCGCCATGGCTGCCCATGTAAACGACGAACGGCCCTTCCGGAATGTCGATTTCGTCAGCGCCCATGTTGAAGAGAAGGTCGACACCGCCGGACACCATCTCGCCTGCCGTATGGCCGCCCTCGCCCGGCACGAAACCGATATCCAGGCCGCCGACCCGCGAGGCCGCGGTCTGCATGACGTTGAAACCGTTCCAGCTGTCCGTGACCGCTCCGATCTCGCGAGCAAGCGCAGCTGCGGAGGCGAGAATGGCTGATCCATTCCTCCCCGAGAGAGCGCCCTGCCCTACGATGATCATCGGTCGCTCGGCGCCCTTCAGCGCCTCGAAGAACCCTTGGCTAGCGCCCTCTATGTCCGAAAGCGTATCCGTGCCTGCTCCGAGATAGGTGTAATCGTAGCGAAGATCGGTGTTCTCGCCGACGACGCCGATCGGAAAATTGTCCATACGCCAACGTTTGCGAATGCGGGCGTTGAGCAGAGAGGCTTCAAAACGCGGATTGGCACCGATGATAAGAAGCGCATCCGCGTCTTCGATGCCGGCAATCGTCGTGTTGAAGATGTAGGACGCCCGACCGTCCGCCGGATGGCTGATCGATCCGTCCTGCCGGCAGTCGATGTTCGGCGAACCGATCTCGCCCATCAGGCGCTTCATCGCCCACATGTCCTCGACCGCCGAAAGATCGCCGGCGATTGCTCCGACCTTCGAAGGATCTGTTGAATCGAGCTGCGCCTTAACGGCCGCGAACGCTTCCGGCCAACTTGCCGGCTGCAACCGACCGTCTTTACGAACATAGGGCTTGTCGAGGCGCTGGACGCGCAGACCGTCCCAAACGAAACGCGTCTTGTCGGAGATCCACTCCTCGTTCACCGCCTCGTTGGTGCGCGGCAGGATACGCATGACCTCGCGGCCGCGTGTGTCGACGCGAATGCCCGAGCCGACCGCGTCCATCACGTCAATGGTCTCGGTCTTCGTCAGCTCCCACGGCCGCGCCTGGAAGGCGTACGGGCGCGAGGTCAGCGCACCGACCGGGCAGAGATCGATGACATTGCCCTGCAATTCGGAGGTCATCGCCTGTTCGAGATAGGTGGTGATCTCGGCATCCTCGCCGCGGCCGACGAGGCCGAGCTCGGAGATCCCGGCGACCTCCGTCGTGAAGCGGACGCAGCGAGTGCAATGGATGCATCGCGTCATGATCGTCTTGACGAGTGGGCCGATATACTTGTCTTCGACAGCGCGCTTATTTTCGACATAACGCGAGGAATCGACGCCGTAGGCCATCGCCTGATCCTGCAGATCGCACTCGCCGCCCTGATCACAGATCGGGCAATCGAGCGGATGGTTGATCAGCAAAAACTCCATCACGCCCTCACGGGCCTTCTTGACCATCGGCGTGGTGGTGAAAACTTCCGGAAGCTCGCCGTTCGGTCCTTTGCGCAGATCCTTGACGCCCATGGCGCACGAAGCCGCGGGCTTGGGCGGACCGCCCTTCACTTCGACCAGGCACATGCGGCAATTGCCCGCGATCGACAGCCGCTCATGGAAGCAGAACCGGGGAATCTCTGCACCCGCTTCCTCGCATGCCTGCAGCAACGTGAAGTGGTCAGGAACTTCGACCTCGCGGCCGTCGACTTTGAGCTGTGTCATAGTCTCTTAAACTTCCTCTTCCAGGCGGCCAATGCACTGTAAACGCGCTTCCAGCTCCCGGTAAAACTTAAGTTGCGGCGCGAGCGCACACATAAACCGCCCTACTCCGCCGCCACCAGATGCGGCCGGTCGAGATCGGCATTGCGCGAAAACTCGTCGATGCGGCGCTCGATCTCCGGCCGAAAATGCCGCATCAGGCCTTGGATTGGCCATGCCGCTGCATCACCCAAGGCACAGATCGTGTGGCCTTCGACCTGCTTCGTGACCTGAAGCAGCATGTCGATCTCGCTCTTTTTCGCGTTGCCGACAACCATGCGCTCCATCACGCGCCACATCCAGCCCGTGCCCTCGCGGCATGGCGTACACTGGCCGCAGCTCTCGTGCTTGTAAAAGTAGGAGAT
This sequence comes from Fulvimarina pelagi HTCC2506, assembly GCF_000153705.1. Classification (GTDB taxonomy): domain Bacteria; phylum Pseudomonadota; class Alphaproteobacteria; order Rhizobiales; family Rhizobiaceae; genus Fulvimarina; species Fulvimarina pelagi. The sequence goes on along the minus strand of NZ_DS022272.1, from coordinate 722,836 downwards.
GCGGGCGATCGCCTTCACGATATCGGTGGACTTGTCCATCACGATAACCGCGGCTGTGCCGAGGGAGGTCTTGATGTCCTTGAGGCCGTCGAAGTCCATCGGCGCATCGATTATGTCCTTGGCGGGAACGAGCGGGACGGACGACCCACCCGGAATGACGGCGAGGAGATTATCCCAGCCGCCCCGCACGCCGCCGCAATGCTTGTCGATGAGCTCGCGGAACGAGATGCTCATCGCCTCTTCCACTGTGCAGGGCTGCTCGACATGCCCTGAAATGCAGAAGAGTTTGGTACCGGTGTTGTTCTCGCGCCCGATGCCGGCAAACCAACCCGCACCGCGGCGCAGAATCGTCGGCGCGACGGCGATCGATTCGACGTTGTTCACCGTCGTCGGGCAACCATAAAGGCCCACATTGGCCGGGAACGGCGGCTTGAGGCGAGGCTGGCCCTTCTTGCCTTCAAGGCTTTCGAGAAGCGCTGTTTCCTCGCCGCAGATGTATGCGCCGGCACCGTGGTGAACGACAATGTCGAAGTCCCAGCCGCACTTGTTGTCCGCTCCGAGGAGACCTTCCTCGTAGCACTCGTCGACCGCCTTCTGGAGCGCCTCACGCTCGCGGATATACTCGCCCCGGATGTAGATGTAGGCGGTGTGTGCGCCCATTGCGAAGCCGGCGATGAGGCAGCCCTCGATCAGCGTGAATGGGTCGTTCCGCATGATTTCCCGGTCCTTGCAGGTCCCGGGTTCGGACTCGTCAGCATTCACGACCAGATAGTGTGGCCGCCCTGCACTTTCCTTCGGCATGAAGGACCATTTGAGACCGGTCGGAAAGCCCGCGCCGCCACGCCCGCGAAGACCGGATGCCTTCATCTCGTTGATGATCCAGTCGCGGCCCTTCTCGACGATCTCTTTCGTGCCATCGAAATGGCCGCGCTTCATCGCAGCCTTCAGGCTCTTGTCGCGAAGCCCATATATATTCGTGAAGATGCGGTCCTTATCGGCCAGCATGCGAGCCGCTCCTTCTTACCCGTCCGAATTGCCGTTGCCGGCACCATAGTCCGCCCGCTCCTTGGCCTGATCGACCCAGCGATCGCGCACGGCACGTCCACGGAAATTAAGATAATTGTCGATCCAGATAAGCTCTTCGCGTCGCCATGCCGCGATCTGCCAGAAGTGGTAGACCCCGACGTCGTTGAGCTTGCCTTCGATGACCGGGCCGATGCCTTTGATCTGCTTCAGATCATCCTTCTCGCCATCCTTCGGCGCATCGAGGAGATCGCCGGGCTTCTCGCCCTCTCCGAGATCGCCCGCATCGTCGGATTCGCCGCCCGTCTCCGATCTGGTCTCGAACGTATCGTCGAAGACCGGGCCGGCAGTCTCGTCCTGGGTTCCGGTCCTGTTGCCTTCGATCGGGCGACCTTCGGCTGCCAGCCGATCGGAGTTGGCCTCACCCTCGCGAGCCCGTTCGATATCCGTACCCACTGCGTCATCGACGACCTTGAAGTCCTGGACGACGGCATCCCTCGCGGAAGCCTCCTTATCGAGGAATGTACCGCCTGACATCTGCGCCACAGCGCTTTCGTCGTCGCCAGTCACGACACCCGACTCGGCGGCATCCCGCTCGGCCTGATCGGTACCGCCGCTCTCCGTGCCGCCCTCCTGCCCGGGTGCGCCGGACTGTGCTTCGCGTACGAGTTCGTCGCTTTCGATGTCTTCCGCCGACTGCGGCGCGTTGCCGTTGCCCGCTTTGCCCTCGGATGCAATCGACGGATCGGTGTATTCTGAGTGGCTATCCGGCCGCCCAGCTTCGGAGGGTGGCGTCGAAATGGTCCTGCCCGCGCCGTTACCTTGGCTGGGCGCACCATTTGCAGGCCCATGCGCACCTTCGCGTTTTTGCTTCGCGATCAGGTCGCCGTAGTCTTCAGTCAATGAGGTGAGACCACCGATCGGAACGGATTGATGCCGACCGTTCTGGGGTCCGGTCGTGACGTTCGCGCCATTGCCGGCTTCGAACTCATCGATGATTTCCTCCAGCCGTTCTGGAGTGAGGTCCTCATAGGCATCCTTGAAGATCATGACCATGGGCGCGTTAACGCAGGCGCCCTGACATTCGACCTCCTCCCAGGAGAGCGTGCCGGATGAATTGCGGTGAAACGGAACGGGGTGAATCTTCTTCTTGCAGACCGCCTTGAGATCTTCCGCACCGCGCAGCATGCAGGGCGTAGTTCCGCAGACCTGAACATGAGCGCGGGTGCCGATCGGCTGCAGCATGAACTGGGTGTAGAACGTAGCGACCTCGAGAACACGGATCAGCGGCATCTTCAGTCGATCGGCAACGTGTTCGACCGCCGCCTTCGTGACCCAACCCTCCTGGTCTTGTGCACGCATCAGAAGGGGTATCACGGCCGACTGCTGCCGGCCTTCTGGATATTTGCGGACGGTCGCATCGGCCCACGCCGCGTTTTCGTCTGTGAACGCGAAGCTTTGGGGCTGTATGCTGTCATCGGCAAGACGTCGAACAGACATCGGGACTTCTCTTCATTCTCATCAAAGGCTTGGCATGGACGAATGCAGGCTCGTGGTCGGCTACGCGGATAAGCAGCGATGGAAACTCTGTTTCCTTACTGCCTAGCCGGCGATTGTTTATGCCGAACTGCAAACCTGCGGACCGCCAACCATAACACGCGATCTGCGCCGATGGTCTCGAACAGCAGGCAAACGCTTCTCTCGCTCTTCATCTTTATCCGAGAGCTTTCCGTCAACCATTTCGAGTTTCACACGCGCCATAGAGGAGCGAGCAATTGCTTCCTCGGCCGCCCATCGACACCCTCCCGTTGAAATTACCGAGGCGGTCATCGATCCACCTCTCCGAACACGATATCGAGCGTGCCGAGGATAGCCGAAACGTCCGCGAGCAAGTGTCCCTTGCACATGACGTCCATCGCCTGGAGGTGGGCAAAGCCGGGGGCCTTGATCTTGCAGCGGTGCGGCTTGTTAGTGCCGTCCGCAACGAGATAGACACCGAATTCGCCCTTCGGCGCCTCGACCGCCGCATAGACTTCCCCTTCCGGCAGATGGAAGCCTTCGGTGTAAAGCTTGAAGTGGTGGATAAGCGCTTCCATGGAGCGTTTCATCTCTGGCCGCTTAGGCGGCACGACCTTGCCCATGGGCGCAGAGACCGGGCCGGTTTTTTCCTCGCCGGAAAGCCGTTCGATGCACTGCTTCATGATGCGCACCGCTTCGCGCATCTCAACCATGCGTATGAGATAGCGGTCGTAGCAATCCCCGTTCTTGCCGACCGGAATGTCGAATTCCATCTCGTCGTAGCACTCGTAGGGCTGCGACTTTCGAAGATCCCAGGCCGCTCCCGAACCGCGCACCATCACGCCGGAAAAGCCCATCGCCCAGGCATCGTCGAGATTGACGACGCCGATATCGACATTGCGCTGCTTGAAGATGCGGTTGTCGGTGAGCAGGCCTTCGAGATCGTCGCAGACCTTTAGGAACGGATCACACCACTCGCCGATATCGTCGATCAGCTTCTGATCGATATCCTGATGGACACCGCCGGGGCGGAAATAGCTGGAATGGAGCCGGGCGCCGGAAGCGCGCTCGTAGAAAACCATCAGCTTTTCGCGCTCCTCAAAGCCCCAAAGCGGAGGCGTGAGAGCGCCCACGTCCATGGCTTGGGTCGTCACGTTGAGGAGATGCGACAGGATGCGTCCGATCTCGCAGTAGAGAACGCGGATAAGTTGGCCGCGCTTCGGAACGTCCACATCTGCCAGCCGCTCGATCGCGAGGCAGAAAGCATGCTCCTGGTTCATCGGCGAGACATAGTCGAGTCGGTCGAAATAGGGGATCGCCTGGAGATAGGTCTTGTGCTCGATCAGCTTCTCGGTGCCACGATGAAGAAGTCCGACATGCGGGTCCACCCGCTCCACGATCTCGCCGTCGAGCTCGAGAACCAGCCTGAGAACGCCGTGTGCCGCCGGATGCTGGGGACCGAAATTGATGTTGAAGTTACGGACGTCGATTTCAGCCATCGGCCTATCCTTCGTCGGAAGCGAACTGGGCGAGAAACTCCATGCCGGTCAGTTTCTTCGTGTCATTTGCGAGGTCGTACCAGCTGGGCTTCGAATCGATGAAGATCTGCTCGGATAGTTCAGCGTCGTCGATATCGGTGCATGCCATGGCCGAAAGACCATAATGGGACGCGTCCTTCGTGCGGAAAAACAGAGCAGAACCGCATCTTTTGCACGAGCCGCGTTCGCCCCATTCCGAAGACGCATAGACCCCGAGCGAGTCGATCCCCGCAATCGTAACGTCGCCTGCCCCTTCGATCGCCATGAAGGGGCCGCCGCACCAGCGTCGGCAGGTGTCACAATGACATACGGAAACCCGGAGTCGATCGACCTTAGCGTCGATCTTGATGTCGCCGCAGAGGCAGTGAGCGTGAAGCCGCCGTTTCGCCATCGCTCGTCTCCGCTCAGTTCGGCGCCTTCTCGTCCCCCGGCAGCACGTATTCCGTGCCCTCCCAGGGCGAGAGGAAATCGAAATTGCGGAATTCCTGACGCAGATCGACCGGCTCGTAGACCACTTGCTTGCGCTCCTCGTCGTAGCGAACCTCGACGAAGCCGGTCAGCGGAAAATCCTTGCGCAGCGGATAGCCCTCGAACCCGTAGTCAGTGAGGATGCGACGGAGATCCGGATGTCCTGTGAACAGGATGCCGTACAGATCATAGGCCTCGCGTTCGAACCAGTCGGCCGCCGGGAAGACGTCGGAGACCGACGGCACCGGATCATCCTCAGCCGTCATCGTCTTGACCCGGATCCGGCAATTCTGCCGCGGCGAGAGGAGGTGATAGACCACCTCGAACCGCTTTTCCCGTTGCGGGAAGTCGACGCCGCAGAGATCGACGAAATTGATGAACTGCATCTTTGGATCGTCGCGAAGGGTCGTCATCACCTTCACGACGTTCTCCGGCGTCACGACGAGGGTGAGTTCGCCGAAGCGGAAGAAATGATCCTCGATCCGATCTTCCAGCGATTCGAGAACCGCGTCGCGAACGTCCGAGCTGATTTGCTCGTGAGCCATTTGCGTCTCCTCAGCGCTCGATCGTGCCGGTGCGGCGTATCTTCTTCTGGAGAAGCATCACGCCGTAAAGCAGCGCCTCTGCGCTCGGTGGACAGCCAGGCACGTAGATATCAACTGGAATAACGCGATCGCAGCCACGGACCACCGAATAGGAGTAATGGTAATAGCCGCCGCCGTTGGCGCAGGAACCCATGGAGATCACGTAGCGGGGCTCCGGCATCTGATCGTAGACCTTGCGCAGAGCCGGTGCCATTTTATTCGTCAGCGTCCCGGCAACGATCATCACATCGGACTGACGCGGCGAGGCTCGCGGTGCAAAACCGAACCGCTCGGCATCGTAACGCGGCATCGACATCTGCATCATCTCGACAGCGCAGCACGCAAGACCGAATGTCATCCACATCAAGGAGCCGTTACGGGCCCACTGAATGAGATCGTCTGTCGATGTGACGAGAAAGCCTTTGTCGGCCAGCTCGTCGTTGATCGCCGTGACGAAAGGATCGGGTGCCGCGGTCACCGAGCCCGGTGCGCCGACGCTCGCGACATCCGTCTGCGGCGCTAAGAGCGGCTTATTCGTTCCGTGGATCACTCCCATTCGAGAGCTCCCTTTTTCCATTCATATATGAAGCCGACGGTGAGGACGCCCAGGAAGAACATCATCGACCAGAGGCCGAACCATCCGACTTCGCCGAAGCTCGCCGCCCAGGGGAACAGGAACGCGACTTCGAGATCGAAGATGATGAACAGGATCGACACGAGATAGAACCTGACATCGAATTTCATGCGGGAGTCGTCGAATGCATCGAACCCGCATTCGTAAGCCGACAGCTTTTCGTCATCTGGCGATTTGTAGGCCAGCAAGAACGGCGAGACCAATAGGGCCAACCCGATCACCAGACAGATGCCGACGAAGATGACGATCGGCAGATACGAAGTCAGAAGTTCTTCCATCGAAAAGATTGGCCCTCGCTCGTCGACGGTCGGACGTCGCTGCAGAAACGATGCGCCCGAAAAATTGGCCCGCGATCATGAGCCGGCGCCGCCTCGTTCCGACCTTTGGGAGAAGCCGAAAGCGCGGACCGAAACCTCACGGGCTGTTTCGGGCAACACCTAGCCCCTTGCCATTGAACGCGCAAGCGCGGGCAGCGTTGTCAGATGGACGCGCCATGCCTACAAAACGACATGCCCCAACAGAACTGATTTTCAAGAAGATAAACGCAAAGCCATTTCCGCAGACCGCAACAGGATCCCACGATGAAATGGCGCGAGTGACGGGGCTCGAACCCGCGACCTCCGGCGTGACAGGCCGGCACTCTAACCAACTGAGCTACACCCGCGTTTTATCGCCAGCCAAGGCAGCGATGGCGGTCATTTACGGGCTCGTCAGAGGCAAGTCAAGCGGCCCTCCAGAAACATTCAGCGTGTCGAAATGAGGGTGCTCGAGGCTTTAATCTCCGACGATCGTGTCGTGCCGATCCAGGATGCAATAAGCCGAATGAACCAAACAATCGGAGCGCGCGCAATGAGCTCTAGCGCAGGGAAAACCTGTGCCGCGCGTTCTCCAGCCGACTGCCCAGCCGATCATATCAGCCCAGAGATTGAAGCGAGGAGGTCTGCCGCTCTTGAAAGAACCCGGCGAAGCAAATAGACAAGCGGTCCCGACGCAGAGCGGGCGGTTAGCTCAGTTGGTAGAGCGCCTCGTTTACACCGAGGATGTCGGGAGTTCGAGTCTCTCACCGCCCACCACGTCCAGCGCCATAGACGACAGGTGCCCGGCTGTTCGGCCAATCTCCCCATGACGTTCGCAAAGCTAGACGAAAACCGAATGTTGGAACCCGTTAAACGTCGCTTTATGGCCCAATTAATCAGAACCGCCCTTATTCCTGCAGCGCTTCTCGCAGTTGGCCTCGCCCTCTCAGGCTGCGCCAATGAGCCGACATTCGGCGAGCGCCTCATCGCAGACGGCGAAAGGCGGCAGAGGCTGGGCCGCGAGGCTATGGCTGCCGAAGCAGACATCGAGCGTGGCAACGCAATGATCAGCGAAGCGCGGTCGAGTCGCGACGCCAGCGAAGATCAGCTTCGTGAAGGCCGCCGCCTTGTGGAGGAAGGCCAGCGGACCCTCCGCCGCATCGAAGACCAAACCCGCTGAAACTCGTTCCGTCGCGCGTGTTCGGCCTTCGCTTCTCCAGGAACCGAACGGCGGGTGGGTAAAAACGCCTGTAAAGGCCTTGGTATCGCGCCTATGTCTTCATCATGACATGAGATGAAAGGAGGCGATCCAACCATGGATCAAAACGACGCCCTCAAGGAGGTGCAACGCTGCGCCGATGCCCTGACGAAAGCCATGAATGCCGCAGAGCAGCAAGGCCTTCACGTCGATATAGAGGTTGTCGAACGAGCGCCTGGCGGCCAGAGACCTGAAGGTCGCTACGTGCTGGTTCATCGCCACGAAGCCGATACCGGAATTCGACCGGAAAATCTCCATTCGGCCAACGACTACTGATCCCGTTCGCTGACAATTCGCGCGTACTACCGATTTGATAAGGAATAGGCCATGGCACTCGCACTCATCGTCGGGGTCGGCGACGGGCTCTCGGCATCCCTAGCGCGAAAGCTTGCCGCCCGCGGTTATTCGTTGATTCTTGCCGCCCGGGATACCGGCAAGCTGGAGGGCCTGGCGGGGGAGACCGGTGCGACAACGGTTCAGTGCGATGCGGCACTGTCCGAGGACATGGACCGGCTCTTCGAGGAGGTGGATGCCGGATCGGAGGATCTTGCCGTCGCGATCTACAATCCATCGGCTCGCACGAAGGGGGCCTTGGTCGACCTCGACCCCACAACGGTTCGCACGGCCCTCGATGTCACGGCATTCGGCGCGTTCCTTATGGCCCAACAAGCTGCCCGTCGAATGGTGCGACGGCAATCGGGAACCATCCTTTTCACCGGCGCATCAGCTGGCGTGAAAGGTTTCCCACGTTCGGCACCCTTCGCGATGGGCAAATTCGCTCTACGCGGTCTTGCCCAATCCATGGCGCGCGAGCTTCACCCGCAGGGTGTCCATGTCGGTCATGTGGTCGTGGACGGATCAATTGGACCCGCGGGTGGCGGCAGCCAGTCAACCAACGTCAACCCCGACGCGCAACTCGATCCGGACGCGATAGCCGAGACTTATCTTTCCCTTATCGATCAGCCGCGCAGTGCCTGGGCTTGGGAGATTGAACTGAGGCCCTGGGTGGAAACGTTTTGATCCGCCTCGCGCTCCCGAGATCCGAAAACCGGATCAGGCGCCGGCGCCGGTATAGCGCTCGATGAGTTCGGTCACCTCGGCATCACGCTTGCGGCTGGAATCGCCACCAAGCACCACAACGATCAGCCGGCGTCCGTTCCGCCGGACAGTCGCCACCAGATGCGACCCGGCATCGTTAATATAACCAGTCTTCATGCCGTCGACGCCCGCCACCTTGCCGAGAAGCTTATTCGTCGAATTGTAAGTCCGGCCGTTGTACTGGTAGGACGGCGTCGCAAAGAGTTGAGCATAGCTCGGATAACGCGACATGATTGCCCGACCGAGGATCGCCATGTCCCGCGCGCTCGAGACCTGCTGCGGATTAGGTAAGCCGGACGCGTTGGCAAATTGCGTGTGATTCATGCCGAGGGAGCGCGCCTTGCGGGTCATGACCGCGGCGAAGGCCTCCTCCGTACCGGCCATATTTTCGGCGACGACCGTCGCGACATCGTTGGCCGATTTTACGGCAAGGGCCGTCATTGCGAGACTTACAGGGATCGATTCGCCAGGCTTCAGACCGAGTTTCGACGGCGGTTTGGAAGCGGCGTTCTCGCTGACGATGAACTGGGTCTCGCGGGAGAGCTGCCCATTCTCTACGGCCTCGAACAGGAGATAGAGCGTCATCATCTTGGTGAGCGAAGCCGGGTAGCGCAATTCGTCGGCCTGATCCTCGTAGAGCGTCCGACCCGTTCCAAAATCGACGACGAGGGCAGAATGGCCGCGCCGCTCGATCTGGCTGAAGGCGATCGGCGCAACCGGCTGCGAAGCGGGCATCAGGCCTTCGGCCGTCAGCTGCGAGGACTGGCAACCGGCGAGCATGCCAAGGGAAAGGAAGGCTGCGAGGAGACGCCCGCTCAACCGCTTGAATGATGAAAGCGCAAGGGTGCTGTCCATGGCGTCCGGTCTTGCTCCATTTTCGGGTGAATTCACCCTATGGTGGAGTAGCTTAAGGCCGGTCAAACAGCAGCGGCATGACACAGCGAATCATTGGAGCGTTGTGCCGGTCGCGCAACATGCTTGCAATCGCGAGATCCTCGCAGCGCATAGCTATCCAGAGCGATTAAGAGCTCCATCCGCAGATTAGGCTCAAATAAACAAGACGGGATCGTTGTGCATCAAGTCAATCAAGGGTTACTGTCCTAACGTTAGGTTCGAAGCACTTCAGAAGAGACTTCAGGGAGACTCGCGAATGTCCTCGCTTTTCAGAACCCTTCTTACAGTCGCCGCCTTCACCACCAGCCTAGTTCCAGCCGTTGCTCAGATTATGGACGTTCCAGGCCGCTCCTACGGCGGAGTGGTACGTTCCGGGCCTGGTCTCAACTATCCGCAGATCGCCTCGACGCGCCTCAACGACGATATCACCCTGCTGCAGCGTTCAGCCCGAATGGACGATTACAACTGGTTCCAGATCCGCCTTTCGAACGGCCTCGTTGGCTATCAGTTCGGCGGCCTGTTCTGCGCGCACAGCGAGGAGAGCGGTGTTCTCACTATTTGCGGCTCCGAGCTCGATGCCCAGCTTTCCGGCTACCCGGCGCGTACTGCAACCACCCCGCAGCCGCAGCCACAGCCGCGGCAGACGATCGTCGAATATTCCTGTAATGAGGGTATCCCGCTCATCGCACGCTACGTAGACGAGCCCGACGGCACGGTCGCCTACGTCTCGCATGACTCCTATCCCGAGGTCCGATTGCCGCAGATCGTCTCGGGCTCCGGCATTCAGTTCCAGTCAGGGCCGAACTGGTTCGGCGGCAAGGGCAGAGAGATGTCCATCAACTTCAACGGTATCGAAGATACCTGCTACGAGGCGCGCGTAAGGTGATCCGACCCGAGCCGTGGACACGAGGATCTTGACGAGCGAAAGGAATCAAGTAGCAGCCCCAGATGAAAGTCCGGGGCTGATGTATGTCGATCAGTAGCGCCCGTGATGCCTACCGTGATGCTCGCGATGCCCCCTCATGCCGTGGCGGCCTCCGCGCTCCATACGGGCTTCGCGCATCATCGAGCGCATGAGGGTCCGGGCCGTATCGACCTGTTCGGGGGTCAGGACCTCTTCGAGGTCGGCGGTGGCCGTCTGAAGGCGCGTCGCGGCTTCGCCGGCGGCGATCGACCGCTCGGTGATCCGGTCGATGAAGGCGAACGGTGTGCGACCCGCGCGTTCCGACTGGTTCCCGGCCGTCCCGTCGGACGTTTCGTCCGGAGCGTTTGCCGTTTCGCCGTCCATCTCCATGGCGTTCGCGTCCTCGTCCGATCCGTCCGTCATGTCGCGGTCCGCGCCGCTGCGCCGTCCGAATCCCGGCTGCGAGGCTGCCGCGAAGGCGACCGCAGCGGAAGAGAACTCCCGCCAGACATCCATCTGTTCAGGCGTGACGCCGATACCGGTCTCGAAGGCAGCGAGCGCCATCGCGACACGCGCAGGTGTCATCATCGCTGCCATGCCGCCGCGGCGGTGATGCCGACCGTGCTTTTCCTGATGGTGACCGCCGCGCCGTTCGGCCCGTCGCTCCATCCGCTCGGACCGACGCTCGCCGTCGTTCGCAGCGCGCGAGGGCGCCGCATTCTCGGAAGCGGCAGGCGGCGTCTGCACCGGCTCGGCGTTCTGGGCACGCGATGCGGTGAGCGCGGTGGTCGAAAGAATCGCACCGGCAAGAAGCGCGGCGAGGACCTTGCGGCCGCCAGAGGCGGAAGCCTGGGATCGGTTGAACATCTGGATCATCCTTCATTGGTGTTTCGATGCTGATGATCTAATCCTCGCCGATTGCAGCGGTTCGGCGAAACGTAGCGAAAGATGTCCGAAGGGCGGGATATTCGTTGCGAAAGATTGCAGGGACAGGCGTCGCAAGCTTTCGTCACAGATTAGGACTCGGCAAGCGTGGTCTTTTGAGATTTGACGGTGACTGCGGCAGGCGCCTCCCGGTACCGGGCCGCGCGCTCCAGACTGGATGTTCGAACCATGCCATCGCCGCACATTCTCGTCACCGACGACGATCCCGAAATCGGCCGGCTTCTCGGCAAATATCTCGAAGGCCAGGGGTTTCGCTGCACGCTGGCGACCGACCGGAAATCCTGCGAGGCACGGCTTGCCGACGCGAAGATCGATCTTCTCGTTCTCGACGTGATGCTGCCCGACGGCTCCGGCCTCGACATCTGCCGCGATCTCAAGGAGCGCCGGCCGAGACTGCCCGTAATACTCCTGACCGCGCTCAAGGAGGACGTCGACCGCATCATTGGCCTCGAACTCGGGGCGGACGACTATCTCGGCAAGCCCTTCAATCCACGCGAACTCGTAGCGCGCATCAGAGCCGTACTGCGCCGGACGGCGCTCAAGGTCGAGAACGCATCGAGTGGTAACGACGGCATTGTCTACGGCTTCGAGGGCTTTTCTGCCGATCCGGGTCGGCGAACCGTGACGCGGGCAGACGGCGAGGAAATACCGCTGACGGGCGCCGAATTCGACCTTCTCGTGATCTTCCTCGAACGCCCCAACCGCGTCCTGTCGCGCGATCTCCTCATGGACAATCTGCACGGTCGCAGCGTCGAGCCCTACGATCGAGCGATCGACGTCACCATGAGCCGCCTGAGGCGAAAGCTCGACGATGGCGGCCGCTTCAAGCTGTTCAGGACGGTCAGGAACGGCGGTTACCAATTCGCGGCGCCTGTCGAAAAGTGGAGCGGTGACCAGCCGTGATGTCCCTGCGCGCCCGCATCGCCCTTCTCATTGTCGTATCCATTGTCGGCGTCGTCGCGGTCGCGGCGATGGTCTCGGTCCAGCTCCTCGACCGGCCGGATCGCGAAAGCTTCTACCAGACCTTCGCAGAGGAAGTCCGGATCGTCGCGTCGGTCCTGCAGGAAGACCCGGATGCAGCCGCACGCCTGCGAATTCGTGTCGGACCGCCCCCGCGTGACGGAGATGAGTACAAGGTGCGGCAACGCCGGTTCCTGTCGAACGTGCGCGGCGCCGACGGCGAGATTATTCCGACACGGATCGTGCACGATAAAGCTGGCCGCGCTCGCCAACTCGCTTTCGAGTTCGCTGACGGACAGTGGGCTTATCTACCCTTTCTTGGCCCACCGCCGCGCGATTGGCCGGTTTTTGTCGCCAACATGGCGCTCGTGACCCTCGGCGCCATCGTCATCGCGCTGCTTATCGCCGGCAAGGTGGCGAGCCCGTTGCGGCTTCTCGAAAAGGCCGTCGCGACGGTCGGGCCGGACGGCCTGCCAGCGAAGCTTCCGGAAAAGGGTCCGATGGAAGTACGCGAGACCGCTCGGGCGCTCAACCGGCTGATCGAGCGGGTGAAGACCGGCGTCGAAACGCGCATGCGTCTCGTGGCAGCGGCCGGACACGATCTCAGGACGCCGATGACCCGCATGCGGCTTCGCGCCGAATTCCTGCCCGAGGAGGATCGTGAGCTCTGGCTCAAAGATCTGGAGGAGCTCGACCGCATCGCCGACTCGGCCATTCGGCTGGTCCGCGAGGAGGTCGACCCGCAGACGTTGGAAACGGTAGCGCTCCCTGCTCTCCTTACGGAGATCGCCCGCGAATTGCGCGACATCGGCCGGGCAGTGGAGACGACGTTCGATAAGGATGCAAAGATCGCGGTAGCCGCGCCGCCGCTCGCGCTGAAGCGTGCACTGCGTAATCTGGTCGAGAACGCCGCCGTCCACGGCGGTGGAGCACGGATCGCCCTCGCGCGCCAAAACGCAAGCGCCGTCGTCACCATCACGGACGACGGACCCGGCATCCCGCCGGAATTGATCGAACGCGCCTTCGAGCCCTTCTTCCGGGTCGATCCCGGCCGACGCAAGCTGAAGCCCGGTGCGGGGCTCGGCATGGCGATCGCCAAGGAGATCGTCGACAGGCTGGGTGGCAGAATCGAGATCGCCAACAGACCGAAGGGCGGGTTCGAACAAGTCGTGCGGCTTTCTGCGCTTTGACGGCCGCCGCAAACTCATCACAGATGCGTTAGCCAAGGCCCGAGCCTTGATCTCGTCGAAAGCCTTCTCTTTATCGGTTATAAGGTGATTTCCGGGATCGATTGCGCGATGTCGAACAGAGGCACGAACGGATCGTCGACTACGGGTCGCATGCATCATGCGACCACCGCTTCCGCGGTGCGCCCTGCCCTCCGCGTCGGTTTTCTCCTCGCTCACAACTTCACGCTTTCCGCTCTCTCGCTCTTCATCGATACGCTCCGCCTTGCCGGCGACGACGGCGATCGTTCGCGGCCGATTCGCGCCAGCTGGCACATCATGGCGCCCCGCCCAGAACCGCTGCGTTCCAGCTGCGGAGTGAGCGTCACGCGGACCACCGGTCTGATTGACCCGAACAACTTCGATTACGTCGTGGTGGTTGGCGGCCTTCTCGACGGCGGCGAGCAGATAGACCGGGCTATTCTCGGCTATCTCGACCGCTGCGATCAGGCCGGTATCACGCTGGTCGGCGTTTGCACGGGCTCCTTCGTCCTTTCGCGAGCCGGCCTGATGAAGGGTCGCCGCACATGCGTTTCCTGGTTTCATGCGGAAGATTTCGCAGCTGAATTTCCGGACCAGATGCCGGATGCAGAGCAGCTCTTCATCGACGACGGCAACCGCATCACCTGTGCCGGCGGGGGCGGCGTGGCCGATCTCGCAGCTTATCTCGTCAGCCGGCACATCAATGTCGATGCCGCCAAGAAAAGCCTGCACGTATTGCAGCTTCAAGACGCGCGGCAGGGCAGCGAGGCACAGCCCCATGCGGGATCAGCATCGACGGACTCCCGCGTTCGCCGGGCAATCCTGATGATGGAGAGCCATGTCGGCGATCCGCTGCCGGTCGACACGATTGCCATACGGCTCGATCTTTCTGGTCGCCAGCTCGAGAGACTTTTCCGCACGACGCTCGGCCAAGCCCCCGCAGCCGTCTATCGCAAGATCCGTCTCGATCACGCCAGGCGACTTCTGGAAACAACCGGAAAATCGGTGACCGACATCGCCATCGAGTCCGGTTTCTGCGACGGCGCGCATTTCGCGCAAAGTTTCCGAACGGTCTTCGGCCAGTCGCCAAAGCAGGTTCGGGCGCAACGGGAAAAAAGGGTCGACCCGGTGGCTTGAGTCCAACAACGCCGCCTAGCTGGCTTTCAAACGTTTGAGTCCAACTCCCTCAGGCTTCTACATTTTATCACGTTGCTGCTGAGGTTTTCGGCAGCGCAGCAAATCGACCAATGATGTCGCATTCCTCATGGTCGGCGACGGAAATCCGACAGTCTTGTAGCCGGCGAAATGCGACATCGACCCCGTCTCAACGGGGGCCCGAACCATGCGCCGTTTCTCTCTCGCCTCTCTCCTCAAAGAGTCCACCAAAGGTCACACTGGCTGGGAGCGCCAATGGCGTGCGCCGGAGCCGAAGAAAGAATACGACGTCGTCATCGTCGGTGGCGGTGGCCACGGCCTTGCGACGGCTTATTACCTTGCGACGGTGCATGGCGTAACCAATGTTGCCATCATCGAGAAAGGCTGGATCGGCGGAGGCAATACCGGCCGCAACACGACGATCATCCGCTCGAACTACCTCTTCGATGAGTCGGCCGCCCTCTACAATCACGCCATGAACCTCTGGGAAGGCCTCTCCCAGGAACTCAACTACAACATCATGTTTTCCCAGCGCGGCGTTCTCATGCTCGCGCACAATCATCATGATGTCGTGACCTTCAAGCGGCACGTTTATTCCAACAAGCTCAACGGCGTCGACAACGAGTGGCTGTCGCCCGAAGAGTGCAAGGCATTCTGCCCGCCGCTGACAATCTCGAAGGATATCCGCTATCCGGTCATGGGCGGCGCCCTTCAGCGTAAGGGCGGTACGGCCCGCCACGATGCGGTCGCATGGGGCTATGCGCGCGGCGCCGACGCCCGCGGCGTCGACATCATCCAGAACTGCGAGGTCACCGGGCTTCAGCGCAATCCGGACGGTTCGGTCAAGGCCGTCGAGACAACCCGAGGCACCATCGGCGCCAGGAAAGTCGGCGTCGTCGCGGCCGGTCACACCGGCGTCGTGATGGGCCGCTTCGGCCTCCGCATGCCGGTCGAATCCGTGCCGCTGCAGGCGCTCGTCTCCGAACCGGTCAAGCCTTGCTTCCCTTGCGTCGTCATGTCGAATGCCGTGCACGCCTACATCTCGCAGTCCGACAAGGGCGAGCTGGTCATCGGCGCAGGCACCGACCAGTACAACTCCTATTCGCAGCAGGGCGGCATCCACGTCACCAACCACACGCTCGATGCGATCTGCGAGCTCTTCCCACAATTCACCCGCATGCGGATGCTGCGTTCCTGGGGCGGCATCGTCGACGTTACCCCGGACCGCTCGCCAATCCTGTCGAAGACGCCGATCAAGAACCTCTTCGTCAACTGCGGCTGGGGCACCGGCGGCTTCAAGGCGACTCCGGGTTCCGGCCACGTCTTCGCCCACATGCTGGCAACCGGCGAGCCGCACGAGATCAACGCGCCTTACAGCCTCGACCGGTTCCGCACCGGTCGGCTCATCGATGAAGCGGCTGCCGCCGCAGTCTCCCACTGACGCGCCGTTCCGAGAAAGGATCAGGTCCATGCTGCTTATTCGTTGCCCCCACTGCGGAAACCGGCCCGAGATCGAATTTCACTGCGGCGGCGAAGCGCATATCGCGCGTCCCGAGACGCCGTCCGAAATGACCGACCAGCACTGGGCCGAGTTCCTTTACTACCGCACGAACCCCAAGGGCATGCATGCCGAGCGTTGGCAGCATCGCCACGGCTGCGGCCGCTGGTTCAACGCGCTGCGCGATACGGTGACCGACAAATTCGCAGCAACCTACGAGATGGGCTCCCCGCGCCCCGATCTAGCCGCCACCCCTGCTCCCGCCCGCACCGCCTGAAGGTTCGATAGAAGATGAGCCAGCCCTTCCGCAGATCATCCGGCGGCCATATCGACCGCACCCAGCCGATCACCGTTTCCTTCAACGGCAAGACGCTCCATGGCTATCGCGGCGACACCATCGCCTCGATGCTGATCGCCTCCGGCTCCCATCTCGCCGGCCGCTCGTTCAAGTATCACCGTCCGCGCGGCATCCTTTCGCACGGCTCGGACGAGCCGAATGCGCTGCTCTCGGTCGACTGGCGTCCCGAAAAGGGCGAAGGCCGCCGCGACCCGAACAATCGAGCCTCTGTCGTCGAGGCCCGTTCGGGGCTGAAGACCGCGACCCAGAACCACTGGCCCTCCCTAGAAACCGATATCGGTGCGGTCAACGACCTCCTGTCGCCGGTCTTTGTGGCAGGCTTCTACTACAAGACCTTCATGTGGCCCCGGAAGTTTTGGGACAAGGTCTACGAGCCCTTCATCCGCAAGGCTGCCGGTCTCGGCGATGCGCCTGAAGTGCCGGATGCCGACCGTTACGCCAACCGTCACGCCCATGCCGACATCCTCGTCGTCGGCGCAGGCCCGGCCGGCCTTTCGGCCGCGCTCGCCGCGTCCGAAGATGGTTCCAAGCGCGTGATCCTCGCCGACGAAGGCTTCAAGCTCGGCGGCGCGCTCCTTAATGACGTTACCTCCGAGATTGACGGTAAGCCTGCCGCTGTCTGGGTCGAGGAAATGGTCGCTCAGCTCGACGCCCGCGAGAACGTCATCGTTCTGCCGCGCACGACGGTGTTCGGCTACTACAACCACAACCATATCGCGATGGTCGAACGCGTCGCCGACCACCGCGACAACGCGCCGGACGGCCTCGCCCGCGAGCGCCTCTGGCAGGTACGCGCCAGCAAGGTGATCATCGCTGCCGGCAGCCACGAGCGTCCGCTCGTCTTCGAGAACAACGACCGGCCGGGCATCATGCTCGCGGAGAGCGCCCGCGCGTTCATCAACCGCTATGCCGTCCTGCCGGGCAAGAGCCTCGTCGTCGCGACCTGCGGCGCATCAGCCTACCGAACCGCGCTCGACGCCAAGGCGGCCGGCATGGACGTCAAGATCGTCGACATCCGACTCGGCGAAGACTGCGGCCCCGAGCTTGCTGAAGCTCGCTCGGCCGGCATCGACGTCCTCACCGGCCACACGGTCGTCAAGGCGCTCGGTACGAAGCGTGTCACGGGCGTCGTCGTCGCCCCGCTCGGTAATGACGGGTCGGTCGGCACCCGCCGCACCCTCACCTGCGACTGTGTTGCGATGTCCGGCGGCTGGACGCCGTCGGTCCACCTCTTCTCCCAGTCGCGCGGCAAGCTCGCCTTCGACGCAAGCCTCGACGCCTTCCTGCCCGGCCAGTCGGCTCAGGAAGAGGTTTCGGCTGGCGCCTGCCACGGCATCTACGATCTGTCCGAGATCATCGCCGATGGCTACAAGGCCGGTGGCTCCGACACGTCCGTCTCGGCGACGGCGACCTTCACCGGCTTCCAGCCGGTGCGTGTCCTGCCGACCGACGCGGATCCAAAGAAGGTCAAGGCCTTCATCGACTTCCAGAACGACGTGACCGCCAAGGACATCAAGCTTGCCGTTCGCGAAGGCTTTGAGTCGATCGAGCACGTCAAGCGCTACACCACTACCGGCATGGCGACCGACCAGGGCAAGACGTCCAACATGAACGCGCTCGGCCTCGTCGCCGGCCTGCTCGACCGCCCGCTCCCGGCGATCGGCACCACGACGTTCCGTCCGCCCTATACGCCGGTGACTTTCGGCGCCCTCGTCGGCCCGTCCCGCGAAGACCGTTTCGAACCGGTCCGCACCACCGCGATCGACCCCTGGGCCGTCGCCAACGGCGCCGAATTCGAGCCGGTCGGTCAGTGGCGCCGTGCGCATTACTTCCCGAAGGCCGGCGAGGACATGCACGCCGCGGTCGCCCGCGAGTGCAAGGCCGTCCGCACCTCGGTCGGCATCTTCGACGCGTCCACGCTGGGCAAGATCGAGGTCGTGGGTCCGGATGCGGCCGAGTTCATGAACCGCATCTACACCAATGCCTGGGCCAAACTGAAGGTCGGGGGCTGCCGTTACGGCCTGATGCTCGGCGAGAACGGCTTCGTCATGGATGATGGCGTCGTTGCGCGCTTGGCCGAGGACCGCTTCCACGTGACGACGACAACCGGCGGTGCGCCGCGTGTTTTCCAACACATGGAAGACTACCTCCAGACCGAATGGCCGGACCTCGACGTCTTCATCACCTCGATCACCGAGCAGTGGGCGGCGATTGCTGTCCAAGGCCCGAACGCCCGTAAGGTCGTCGAGCCCTTCGTGTCGGACATCGACATGTCGGAAGGCGCCTTTCCGCATATGGCAGTCCGCGAGGGCTTCATCTGCGGCGTGCCGACCCGTCTCTTCCGGGTTTCGTTCACCGGCGAGACCGGTTTCGAGGTCAATGTCCCGGTCGATTACGCAGAGGCAGTCTGGAAGACGCTCTACGAAGAAGGCCGGAAATACGACATCACGCCCTACGGCACGGAGACCATGCACGTTCTGCGCTGCGAAATGGGCTTCATCATCGTCGGCCAGGAAACGGACGGCACCGCGACGCCGGACGATGTCGGGCTCTCAGGTCTCGTCTCGAAGAAGAAGCCGGACTTCGTCGGCATGCGTTCGCTGGCCCGGCCGGACATGCTTCTGCCGGACCGCAAGCAACTCGTCGGCATCCTCGCCAAGGACCCGAACGAAGTGCTCGAGGAAGGCGCGCAGGTCGTCGAAGATCCGAGCTTGCCTGTTCCGGTGCCGATGATCGGCCATGTCACGTCGAGCTACTTCTCGTCGAACTGCGGCCGGTCGATTGCCATGGCGATGATCAAGGGCGGCCGCGCCCGCATCGACCAAACGGTTTGGGTCACCACGCCGAAGGGCTTCACCGAGGCAACCATTTCCACTTCCGTCTTCCACACTGTTCAGGGAGAAAAGGTCGATGCTTGAGGTCAATCTCGCCCGCCGCGCGCCAGCAATTCATCTCGACGCCCGAGCCATCGCCGGCCCCGTCAAGATAACCCTTCAGCCCTCGAGCGGTCGCCTATCGTTCCGTGCAAAGCAGAAAGCCATAGCGGGAAGCACAGAAGTCGCTGGATTCACCGTCGATGGGCCGGTCAATTCCCGCCGCGAGAACCTCGGCCTCGCCAGCCTACGGCTCGGCCCGGACGAGTGGATGTTCCTCTGCGACGAGAGCGAGACCGAAGCGGTCGTGGCGAACGTTTCACGTTCGCTCGACAACGTCGCCCATTCGCTCGTGGACGTCTCCCATCGCGACGTGACGTTCGAGGTCACGGGCAAGGATGCAGAGGCTGTGATCAATTCGGGCTGCCCGCTCGATCTGTCGCTCTCCGCCTTTCCGGTCGGTAGCGCGACCCGGACAGTGCTGGGTAAAACGGAGATCGTCCTCGCACGCATCACAGAGATCACCTGGCGGGTTACCTGCTGGCGCTCCTTCGGCTCTTACGTTCAGGGCTACCTTGCTGACGCCGCTCTCGATTTCGCGTAAACTCGAACGCGTGACGGCAGATATTCGCCATTCCCGTTTCCCTTGTAGCCGGCGGACATTGAAGCCGGCTCGCAAACCGCACAGACAGGCGTCACCATGGTCGATCTCGTCTCGCAACTGACCCATCGCAAGAAGGGCTACACGCTCGAAGCCCCGTTCTACACCGACCCCGAAATCTTCGAGGCGGACATGGACGTGATCTTCGGCAGGCACTGGATTTTCGTCGGTGTCGATGTCGACGTCCCCGAACCGGGAGACGTCATGGTCGTCAAGGTGCACCAGACCGAAGTCGCCATCGTGCGCGACGACGACGGCGTAATACGCGCCTTCCACAATGTCTGCCGCCATCGCGGCGCGCGCCTAGTGCATGATGACAAGACCACGGTCGGCAACCTCGTCTGCCGCTATCATTCCTGGGTTTACGATACGACGGGCGCTCTGATCCATGCCGAGCATATGGGCCAGGACTTCGACAAGTCGTGCCACGGCCTGAAGCCGGTTCACTGCCGTTCGCTCGAAGGCTTGCTCTTCATCTGCCTCGCAGAAAACGCGCCGGCCGATTTCGACGAGATGGAGCGGCAGATCGCGCCCTACCTGGCACCGCACAACCTGCGTGACGCAAAGATCGCCTACGAGCACGACCTTCTCGAACACGGCAACTGGAAGCTCACGATCGAGAACAACCGCGAGTGCTATCACTGCGGCGCGAACCATCCTGAGCTGACGGTCCCGCTCTTTGCCTACGGTTTCGGATTCGACCCCAAGGAACTCGACCCGGCCGAGCGCGAGCATGCCGAGAACTATGCCTGCATGCTGAACGACAATCATCGGGACTGGGAATCGCAGGGTCTGCCGTCGAAGGAGATCGACCGCCTCGACGACATGGTCACGAGCTTCCGCACCGAGCGGCTGCCGCTCGCCGGCGCAGGCGAAAGCCATACGCTGAACACCGAGCGTGCCTGCAAGAAGCTAATGGGCAACCTCACCAATGCCAAGGCAGGTGCCTTGCACCTGTGGACCCAGCCGAATTCGTGGCATCACTTCATGGGAGACCATGCCGTTGTCTTCTCGGTCCTGCCGATCGACGCCGAGCACTCGATCCTGCGCACCAAATGGCTTGTCCACAAGGATGCGCGCGAGGGCATCGACTACGATCTCCAGAACCTGATCGGCGTATGGATGGCCACCAACCAGCAGGACGGCGATCTCGTCGGCTACTGCCAGCAAGGCGTCCGCGGCAAGGGCTACGTTCCTGGTCCCTATTCGCCGCACACCGAGATGCTCGTCGAGAAGTGTACCAACTGGTATGTCGGCCGAATGATGGCCCACCTTGCCCAGACGCGCGCAGTTGCCTGACGCGTCGAAGGAGGGAAGATCGATGGACGCGCATACGCCCGAGCCATACAAGTCGCCTGTCCCGACCGGTTACTTCCGTTGGGAGCCCGAGGAAGACGAGTTCCTGATCTGCCGCGCCGTGCGTGATGAGACGCACGACGTGAAGACGTTTGTGCTGGCGCCCCGAAACGAGCGCCAGTTCGAGTTCGTCTCGGGCCAGTTCATGACCTTCGAGTTCGAGATCGGCGGCGAAACGATTCAGCGTTGCTACACGATCTCCTCTCCGCCCTCACGGCGCGACACTGTTTCGATCACCGTCAAGCGTGTGCCGGGCGGTCCCGTTTCGAACTGGCTGCACGACGAGTTCAAGCCGGGCATGATGGTGAAGGCGACCATTCCTATGGGCGAATTCACCTGGTCCGGGATGCAGCAGTCGAAATATCTCTTCATTTCTGGCGGCTCGGGCATCACCCCGATGATGGCGATGACCCGCTCGGCTTACGACCTCGCGCTGATCTCCGACATCGAGTTTATCCACGCCGCACGCACGCCTGCCGATATCATCTTCCGCGACGAGCTCGATTTCATGGGCCGGCGCAACCACTGGATCAAGCCGACATTCATATGTGAGCAGGATGCGCCCTTTGAGCGCTGGAATGGCTTCCGCGGCCGCTTCGACCGTCAGAAGCTGGAAGTGATCTGCCCCGACTATGCCGAACGGACCGTATTCGTTTGTGGACCGGCACCGTTCATGAAGGCCGTGAAGACGACACTGAAGGATGCCGGCTTCGACATGAGCCGCTTCTACCAGGAGAGCTTCAACTTCGACTCCTTCACCGAGGAAGCGCAGGAGCAGATTGCCGAGGCGACCGAAGCGATCACGACCGACGTCAGGGTGTTCCAATTGGAGTTCACCAAGACCGGGCGTACGGTGGAATGTCCCGAAGGCATCACCGTGATGGAAGCAGCGCGCCGCGCCGGCATCCGAGTGCCCTCTTCCTGCTCGAAGGGCCTCTGCGGCACCTGCAAATCGACGATTACCGCCGGCACTGTCGACATGAAGCACTCCGGCGGTATCCGCCAGCGCGAGATCGACAGAGGCATGGCCCTCCTTTGCTGCTCCAAGCCGACGAGCGATCTGGTCATCGACCGTTGATTTATCCCATCCTCCTCTCGGGCTACGGCCCGAGGGCATGGGGTTACCACTCCAGAATTCAGCGATAGCCTTCGCGAGAGCCCGCCCCCGACAGCAGCCCCTATACAGGAGAGCGCCACCCATGATCGCCAACGCCGAAGCTCTCCTCAAGCCTTTGACCATCAAGGGCATGACGATCCGCAACCGGGTCATGTCGACGAGCCACGCTCCTTCCTTCGGCAAGGACGGCAAGCCGCAAGAGCGTTATCAGCTCTACCATGAGGAAAAGGCCAAAGGCGGCATCGGCCTGACGATGTTCGGTGGCTCGTCCTCGGTCTCATTGGACAGCCCCGCCGCGCCCTGGAACCAGATCTCGGTCGCCGACGACTCCGTCATTCCGTTCTTCCAGCAGTTCTCCGACCGTGTGCACCAGCACGGCGCCAAGCTGATGATCCAGCTGACCCATATGGGCCGACGTACCAAGTGGGACACGGAAAACTGGTTTCCGGTGAAGTCCGCCTCTGTCACGCGGGAGCCGGCCTCTCGCTCGGTCTCGAAGGAACTCGAGCAGGAAGAAATAGACCGGATCGTCCGCGACTTCGCGCAAGCGGCACGCCGCGCCAGAGAAGGCGGTCTCGACGGCTGCGAAATTTCCGCTGCGCACGGACATCTCGTTGATCAGTTCTGGTCGCAGCTTTCGAACCATCGCACCGACAAGTACGGTGGAAGCCTCGAAAACCGCATGCGCTTCGGCATCGAGGTGCTCACCGCGATGCGCGAATCTGCCGGCGACGACTACATCATCGGCATGCGCATGTCAGGCGACGAACTTCTCAAGGGCGGCCTTACAGCCGAAGACCTGATCGCGATCGCTTCGGAATACGCCTCGCGCGGCCTCGTCGACTTCCTCAACGTCGTCGGCGGTCAGGCGCGTGATCACATTGCCCATGCAGTGTCGCTGCCGAACATGTCATTCCCCGTCGCGCCCTATCTGCCGATCGCCTCGGCCGTTAAGCGCGAGGTCGACATCCCGATCTTCCATGCCCAGCGCGTCACAGACCTCGCGACCGGCGCCCGCGCGGTCGCAGAAGGTCATGTCGACATGATCGCCATGACACGCGCGCATATCGCCGATCCGCATCTCATCAAGAAGCTTACCGAAGGCCGGGCGGACGATATCCGGCAGTGCGTCGGTTACGGCTACTGCATCGACCGCATCTATATCGGCAAGGACGCGCTGTGCATCCAAAACGCAGCGACCGGCCGCGAAGCGACCATGCCGCACGTCATCGAGAAGGCGGACGTCAAGAAACGCGCGGTCGTCGTCGGCGGAGGGGTCGGCGGACTGGAAGCGGCCCGCGTTCTCGCCGAACGCGGTCACGAGGTGACCCTGTTCGAAAAGACCGACAAGCTCGGCGGCCAGGTGCTGACGGCGGCAAAGGCGACGTGGCGCGAGGCTCTTACTGGGATCCCGCGCTGGCTCGTCGGCCAGGTTCAGAAGCTTGGCGTCGACATCCGCCTGAATACGGAAGCCGACGACGCGGCGATCTTCGCGTTGTCGCCAGACATCGTCATCGTTGCAACCGGTGGCCTACCGCATCTGGGCGAAGCTATGGGTTCGGAGCATGCGATCTCGACCTGGGACGTTCTGGAGGGCAAGGTCGAGCCGTCGGGCACCGTCCTCCTTTACGACGAAATGGGCGACCACAACGCCGCCTCGACCGCCGAGCACCTCGCCAAGAAGGGCTGCCTCGTCGAGCTTGCCACCCACGACCGGATGATCGGCGAAGAGATCGGCGGCACCAACCAGCCGGTTCACTTGCGCGAACTCTACAATCTCGGCGTCATTCAGACGCCAAACATGGAACTGATCGAGATATATCCCGAAGGCAACCGTAAGATCGCGGCTTTGCGCAACGTGATGACTCATCAAGAGGAGGAGCGTGTCGTCGACTACGTCGTGGTCGACTACGGCACCCACCCCGTCGATCAGCTTCATTTCGCCCTGAAAGAGAAGTCGAAGAACGCCGGCTTCGTCGATAACGACGCCATCGTCGCCGGGAAACCACAGCCCTACGAAACCAACGGCTCAGGCCAGCGAGACGGTTTCACGCTCTATCGCGTCGGCGATGTCCTCGCCGGGCGCAACATTCACGCTGCCATCTACGACGCACTCCGGCTCTGCAAGGACCTGTAGCCATGGGCGCAGCCGCTTTCCTGCCCTACATCGTCGTCGCCATGGCGCTCGTCGCCGCCGTGCAGATCGGTCGGCGCGTGGCGCTCTGGCGGTTGGGACAGTCGGCCAAGGTAGACTGGTTGGCCGGCGTTAAAGCGATGCCCAAGCGCTATCTCGTCGATGTTCATCACGTCGTCGACCGCGACAAGTCTGCCTCGCGCATGCACGTACCGGTTGCCGGCGGACTCGTACTCTCTGGCGCCCTGCTGCTGCTCGGGTTGATTCCGGCAGTGGCCTCGTCGCGCCTCTACTGGACCATCGTGACGCTGGCCTTCGCGTTCATGGCGGTTGGCGTGGCGCTGGTGGCGCAGCGCCGCTATCCGCATGCCCTGCCTCGCCTGTCCCTCGGTCGGTATCAGCGCACGCCGTTCTACCTTGCGGCTTTCGCCGGAGGAGGACTTCTGACCTCGCTCCTCGCCGCCTTGGGCGATCCCCTTCCTTTTCTATCGCTCCTATCTCTGATCGTCGCCGCTGCCGGCGGACTGGCACTCGCGGCTCAGGCCGCGACCGGTCCGATGCGGCATGCGCTGGCGGGTGCGGCCCATCTGGCGCTTCATCCCCGTCCGGAACGTTTCGACGCGACCCTCCCCAAAGGACGTTCGACGAGCCTGAAGCCGATCGACCTCGACGGAGACAAACTCGGACGGGAGGACCCCGCCGATTTTGCCTGGAATCGACTTCTCTCCTTCGATGCCTGCGTCCAGTGCGGCCGCTGCGAAGCTGCCTGCCCGGCCTTCGCCGCCGGCCAGCCGCTCTCGCCGAAGCACCTGATCGCCGATCTCGCGGCGGCGGGCGGCGGTGGTTACGGCAGCCCTTACGCCGGCAATCCATATCCGAATGCCCGCCCGACCGGTTCCGAAATCGGTCTTCATCACGCAGTGATCGGTGACGGCGGCATCGTTCACCCCGATACGATCTGGTCATGCACCACCTGCAGGGCCTGCGTCGAGGAATGCCCGATGATGATCGAGCACGTGGACTCGATTATCGATCTGCGGCGCTTCCAGACGCTTGAGATGGGAGCGGTGCCAGGCAAAGGCGCCGATGTTCTCGACAACACACGCCTTGCCGACGAGCCGAACGGCCACCCTCTCAGCGAGCGGACCGATTTCGCAGGGGGCCTCGGTCTCCGCACGCTTGCTGCAGGCGAGAGCACGGAAGTCCTCCTCTGGCTCGGCCAGGCGGCATTCGATCTGCGCGGACAGCGCACTTTGAGAGCGCTGATCCGGCTGCTCAATGAGGCCGGCGTCGATTTCGCTGTGCTTGGCGAGGCCGAGCGGGACTGCGGCGATCTCGCCCGCCGCCTCGGCGACGAGGCGAGTTTCCAGCAACTCGCCAAAGCCAATATCGAGGCGCTCGCGAGTGTAGGCTTCGAACGCATCCTCACCGCCGACCCCCATGCGCTCCATTCATTGCGTAACGAGTATTCGGCCTTTGGTGGGAAATTCGACGTGGTCCACCACACGGCCTTCCTCAACGAGCTCGTAGAGACAGGCCGCCTGACCACAGGCCACATCGCAGGCCACGCGATCACCTATCATGACCCGTGTTACCTCGGTCGCTACAATGGCGAGTTCGATGCACCGCGCACGCTTCTAGACGCACTCGGTCTCGAACGCCGCGAGATGGCTCGTTCCAAGCGTAAGTCGATGTGCTGCGGCGGTGGCGGCGGTGCACCGACCACCGACATACCGGGCGACAATCGCATTCCGGACATCCGTATGGGTCAGGTGCGCGAAACCGGCGCTAAGACCGTCGCCGTCGCCTGTCCGCAATGCACTGCGATGCTGGAAGGCGTTACCGGCGACCGGGCCGAGGTCAAAGACATCGCTGAACTTCTGCTCGATGCAGTCGAGGCCGGCAAGAGCGCGAAGTCCCGGAACAAGGGCATGCAACGGGAGCTCGAACTCGCATGAGCCGCCCACGACGCGATCCCCGAGCCGAACGCGAGGCGAAGACGGTCGCCGTCACCGCCCGTCGCCGCCTTGATCTTGCGGCGTTCGTCTCCCCGTCCAGACGCCCGCGCCGCGATCCGCGCGCGGAACTCGACGTCATCGAAGTGTTCGGCGCGCCGCGCCGGCGCTACGACCGCACTCAGACGACGGCCCTTGTCTCGCGCATGATGAAGCGAGCGGCCACGCAGGACGCCGAACCGAAGGCACCGCAGGTTCGGATCGTTGAAACTCCGGCCTTCCATGTCTTCGCGGTGCTGCAGACGCCAAAGGGCCGGCTCTCGCGTTTCGACCGTCAAATTCTTGGTGCAGCGCGCATGTTGGCCGATGCAGGCAGCGGTGGTGGAGCCGTCGTCGCCCTCGCATCCGCGGCGACAGCCGATCTCGGTCCGGCCGGTGCCGACCGCATTCTCGATCTCGGTGACGAGCCGAATAGGCCGGCGTCGCTGAGAACCGAAGGCGTAAAGGCCGCGGTCGAGCAGCTTCAGCCCAAACACATCCTCCTCGCCGAAGACGACGAGAGCGCCGATCTCGCGCGCCGCCTCGCTGTTACGCTCGGCGAGCCGATCATGACCGATGCGGTCTATCTCAGCGCCAAGCAGGTCGCGCGCCGCAAGAACGGCATGCGCGCCGAGGAATATGGCGAGCCGCCGCGCATCATCACGCTCGGCGAGGACCGCGCCGCCAACTATTCCGGCGCGCCCTGCGAGGCCCGCGCGATCGAGGACGCGCCCGCTCTCGACTTGAACGATCCGGCGATCCTCTCCGTCGAGACGATCCCGGGCGATCCGACCCAACTCTCGTTGTCTGAGACGGATTTCGTGGTTTCCGCGGGCAATGGCGTGACCGATATCGAGGTTTTCAAGAACCTCGCCAAGGTGATGACCGCGACGCCCGGCGCTTCGCGCGTCATCTGCGACGCCGGGCTGATGCCGCGCTCGGCTCAGGTGGGCGCCTCGGGCACAGTGCTTTCCTCTGAATGCTATCTTGCCTTCGGCATCGCCGGCGCACCGCAGCACCTGCAGGGCATCGCCGGCTGCGATCACGTGATTGCGGTGAACACCGACCTCCACGCCAAGATGGTCGAGCGCTCCGGGCTGGCGATCATTCAGGATGCGCAACTCGTCATGCCCGCCTTGTGGCAACTCATCGAAGAGCGCCGAGGCAAAGCATGAAAACCGCCGTCCTTCTTTCGACCTCCCGCCATCCGGTCTCCGGCCGCCCGGCTCTTGCGCGGCTCGAATCGCAGGCGATCGGCCTTGCGACACGGCTCGGCGGCGAGATCGTCGGCATTCATGCGGGCGAGCGTACCGATGCAACCCGCGAGGCGCTCGGCGTCGGCCTGACTTCTGTCGAATGTCTCGAAATGCCGGCCGATGCGGATCCGGTTCCAGCTCTTATCGAGCGACTGCAGGCCGAGAAGTTCGATCTCGTCCTTGCCGGTCGCCGTGGCCAGGGCGGCCTCGACACGGGCCTCGTTCCCTACCTGATCGCCAAAGCGCTCGACCGGCCGATCATCGCAGACGCCGCCGCAATCGAAGCCGGCAGCGAGGCGGGTACCATCCGCGTCGACCAGGCGCTGAAAAAAGGCGCCCGGCGGCGGATTACGGTCCGGCTTCCGGCGATCGTCACCGTCCATTCTCTTGCACCGGCTCCGGCCGTATTCGCCTACGGCGCCTCGCGGCGCGGCGAGATCCGCTCGCTCGCTGTTGCGGAGCATGCCCAAGATGCAGCGACTTGGGCCGAACGCCCCTACCGCAACCGCCCGCGCCTCATGCGAACTGCCGGTGTGGCGACTGGAGACGCCAGCGAGAAGCTTCATGTCCAGCCGGACCCGCAAGAGGCTGCGAAGCTGATCCTCGATTATCTGGAAAGGAACGGGATACGGTCGTTCTGAGCAGAGAGCGGCTTCATCCAAGCGCTCTCCTCCGTCATCCGCGGGCGCCGTCCCAAGGATGACGATCTTTTGAGCTTCCGCGCCAAAAGCGGCCGACGATCAAAGCGGTCTGCTCGACTTTCACCCTCGCCGGCTGAGCAGAGCCGGCCTAAGGCTTCACGCGCTTCCGTTTTACAAGCCCCAACACCAGACGGCGGTCTGCGGCGCCTGTGAGCAACGACAGGGCGAAATAGATTGCCATCGCTACGGGGACGAGGACCAGGATCGCGGCGATCTGTGTCGAGACCGGATCGCTCGGGTTCAGCCAGTCACCGAGCTCCCACATCATGGCAATGAGAGACAAGCCCATCAGGCCTGCGCTGAGCAGCACCAGCGCCGAGCGCTTCATGAGTTGGCCGTCGATCTCCCAGAGCCCCTTTCGGTAAAGGCCCCAGAAAAGCAGACCTGCGTTGAGCCAGCCGGCAATGGTCGTCGCCAGCGCAATGCCCTGTTCGGCAATGATCTGGAACAGGACGAGCGAGAGGACGATGTTGGCGCCGGCCGAGATCATGGTCGCGATCATCGGGCTTCGGGTATTCTCACGTGCGAAATAGCCAGGCTGGAACACCTTCATCATGACGAAGGCAGGCAGGCCCAGAGCATAAAGGCCGAGGACGGCGGCCACCGCAGGGGTCGAGGACGGATCGAACTCGCCGCGCTCGTAGATGACGCGGATGATCGGCTCCGGGATGATGAAAAGCGCGACCGCCGCCGGTACGGTGAGGAAGAGCGCGAATTCGAGCGAGCGGTTCTGAGTATGCTGCGCCTCGGCCAGCCGCCCGGCTTTGAGCGAACGCGCGAGTTCGGGCAGGAGGACGACACCGATCGCGACACCTACCATGCCGAGCGGCAGTTGGTATGGCCGGTCGGCATATTGCAGGATTGAGACCGCACCCGGTTTGAAAGAGGCGATCGCCTGACCGACGAAAAGGTTGATCTGGGTAATACCGCCGATCAAAGCGGCGGGCCCAGCCAGGATCAACAATCGCTTCAGTCCATTCGTCCATTTCGGCATACGGAGCGAGACGTTGAAGCCGGCGCGGCGCATTGCGACGACAACGATCGCAAGCTGCAGCAGGCCCGAGGCGAGCACGCCCCAGCTCATCAAATAACCGGTCGACGGCTTGTCGTAACCGGCGACGATCGCATAGCCGATGACGCCGATCAGCACGAAATTGAGAACGGTCGGCGCGGCTGCGGCGGCAAAGAAGCGACGGAAGGAGTTGAGGATCCCCGAAACCATCGCCATCAGGGACATGCAGGCGAGATAAGGGAACATGATGCGCGAGAGGCTGACCGTCAGGTCGAAGCGGGCCGCGCACGATATGGCTTCCGCGCCGCCCTCCTCGTCGACGCAAAAGGCGAGACCCGGCGCGATGATCGTTTGCACCAGGAAGGGCATGAAGATCCAGGCAAGGATCGTGAAGACGGTGAGGATCGCAAAGAGGGTCGAATAGACCTCGGAGGCGAACCTGCGAGCGCCCGCTTCTCCCTCTTCCTCGAGCGAGCGCGAGAAGAGCGGAATGAAAGCCGCGTTGAACGCCCCTTCCGCGAAAAGGCGGCGAAAGAGATTCGGAAACCGGAAAGCAAGGTTGAAGGCGTCCGCCACCGGTCCAACGCCCAGCGCCGAAGCCATCAGCATTTCGCGGCCGAACCCGAATACACGGCTGACCATGGTCGCGCCGCCAACGGTCGCGAATTTTGAAATTAGGCTCATTTGTAATGAAAGCCGAAGGCGCTTTGAGATGGCATTGCATTCACCGAGGAAACCTCACCCTCGGCGCTCTCGAGAACGCTCTGCAGCCGCCGCTCTATTCGGGCGATTTTCGCTTCAGAGGTGACCTTCGCACCAATGAGATCGGTGACGTAAAAGGCGTCGATGATCTTCTCACCATAAGTCGAGATATGCGCCGAGCGGATGTCGAGGCTAAGATCGGAGATCGCGCCCGTGATGTCGGCGAGAAGACCTGTCCGGTCAAGCCCCTCGACCTCGATAACAGTCACCCGGTTCGACAGGCTGTTGTCGACGGTGATCTTCGGCTTGACTTCAAAGAGATCGGCCCGGCGCGTACCGCGGGACTGGCCGATCAGGCGGGACATGATGGTCTCGCCACGCAACAGCTTCTCGATGTTCTCGCAGATGCGCCGCGCGCGGCGCATTTCGTCTTCCTCGTTCTCGAAGGCACGCGAGATCGTCATCACGTCCAGCGCACGACCATCGGTAAGAGTGAAGATTTGCGAATCGGCAATGTTCGCCTTCGCGCCCGCGCAGGCACCGGCGAGTTGCGAGACGAGCCGCGGATGGTCGGGCGCCAGCACTTTGATGCGGGTTACTTGTCGGAAGGCATCCGTCGTAACCTCGGTCGCGAGTGGTTGGTTGTCGCCGGCGCGGCGGATGAACTCCGCGTCCGCAACTTGTTCGTCGATCGGTACTGTGAGGAAATAGTTGGGATAATGCAGTTCGAGATAGGCGTCGCGGTCTTCTTCGTTCCATTCGGACAGGCGACCTGCAAGGCGGCGGCGGGCGGCGATCAGGCGTTCTTCGCGGGAGGTCTGGGTGAAACCACCTGAAAGGGTCGGCTCGGTTTCGAGATATAGCGTGCGAAGAAGTTGGCCCTTCCAGCCATTCCATACTCCCGGCCCGACGGCGCGGATGTCGCACACTGTGACAACAGCCAGAAGCTTCAGGCGCTCGAGGGTGCGCACCCGCTCGGCAAAATCGATGATGGTCTTGCGATCGGCGAGATCGCGTTGCTGCGCCGTCATCGACATGACGAGATGATCCTCGACGAGCCATGCGACGAGTTCGGTTTCGCGCGAATCGAGGCCGAAACGCGGGCAGAGCTCGCGCGCAACGCGTGCACCGGCGATCGAGTGATCTTCCGGACGGCCTTTCGCGATATCGTGCAGAAAAAGAGCAACATAGAGGAGCCGCCTGTCGCGAAGCTTCGGCACGATCTCGGTCGAGAGTGGCAGTTCGTCGCCAAGCTCGCCGCGTTCGATCCGCGAGAGCTCGGCGACCGACCGCAGAAGATGCTCGTCCACCGTGTAATGGTGATACATGTTGAACTGCATCATCGCGACGATCTTGCCGAATTCCGGCACGAAACGGCCGAGCACGCCGACTTCGTTCATCCGCCGCAGATGAAGTGCCGGATTCTTTCGATCAGTCAGAACGTCGAGGAAAAGCGAGTTCGCCTGCGGGTTCTCGCGCAGATCCTTGTTAAGGAGCCGCAGGGAGCGGCGGATCAGTTTCAGCGCGTCAGGATGATATTCTAGGTCGTGCATTGCCGCGAGGCGGAAGATGCGGATGATATTGACCGGATCGCGCTTGAAGACGTCACGTGAAACGATGTTGATGCGGTTGTTGTCGACATGGAAGTCGAGCGTGCCGGCGATCGACTTCGCCCGGTTGCGCAGCGAACGGACGAAGCCCCGCAGGCCGGGCGCCTCCTTCGCCTCCTCCTCTTCCAGAGCTGCACAGAAGATGCGCGTCAGATCGCCGACATCCTTTGCGATGAGGAAGTAGTGCTTCATGAACCGTTCGACGGCCTGAAGGCCAGGATGAATATTGTAGCCCAGCCGTTCCGCGATAGTTGGCTGGAGGTCGAAGGATAGACGCTCCTCTGCCTTGCCCATTTCGAAATGCATGTGGCAGCGCACGGCCCAGAGAAAGTCCTCAGCCTTGGTGAACAGCGCCTGCTCGCGCCGCGAGAAGACGCCGGCCTTCACAAGCGCTTCCGATGTGTCCACGCGATAATGGTATTTGGCGATCCAGAAGAGCGTATTCAGATCGCGCAGGCCGCCCTTGCCCTCCTTCACGTTCGGCTCGACGAGGTAACGTGTATTGCCGGACTTCGAATGCCGCTGGTCACGCTCGGCGAGCTTCGCGGCGATGAATTCCCGGCTCGTGCCCTGAACGACCTCCCGGTCGAACCGCCGATCGAGCTCGGCGGCGACGTCCGCCTGACCGACGATCAGCCAACGCTCCAGGATCGAAGTTCGGATGGTAAAATCATCCTTGGCGAGCGCGATACATTCGTCGACGGTGCGTGAGGCGTGGCCGACCGTGAAACCAAGATCCCATAGGAAATAGAGAAGATATTCGGCAATCTTTTCGCCGATCGCCGAATTTTTCGACGGCATGAGGAACAGGAGATCGATGTCAGAGCCGGGCGCGAGCGTTCCTCGTCCATAGCCGCCAACGGCAAGAACAGCGATCCGCTCGTCCGTTGTCAGTTCGGAGTCTGCAAAGACATGGGCGAGCGCGAAATCATGAATCGTGCGGATCAGCGCGTCTTGCAAGGCTGCCAGGCGTCGGGCGCAAAGCGTTCCAAGATTGTCTGCAAAAAGCAGCTCTTGCACTGCGTTCCGGCCCTCGGTCACCGCGATCTTGAGACGCTCGAGAACCTTGGGACGGGGCTCACTGCATTCGCCATCGCGGTATTTCTGAGCGATGGCGTCGAGATCGGCCTTCAGCTTCTCCGTATCGAGGATACCGTCGAGAGAAACCAGTTCCTCTTCGGCTGGCGGAACGAGGGGGCTGGCTCCGTCTAGGGTCCGCTTTTCCACGACCGGAGCCGGTTCGAGCAGCGCGTTCTGGCTCATGCCAATCCTGAATTTCAGTGCAACGTGACGACGGCTTAGCCGCAAGAGGCATCTCTATAGAACAAAGCCTCCGCGAGAGCGAATACGGTGTTCAATAAGAATGCGGATTTCGAAGGGCTATGCGCACACGCGGTTCCGGCCAGTCTGTTTAGCATGGTAGAGCTTCAGGTCGGCGCGTTTGCAAAACTGGCCGACGTCGTCGTTGCGCTTGGAGACCGCGACGCCGACCGAAACCGAAACTCGAACCCGAAAATTGCCAGACCTTACGACGAGTTTGGCGATCGCCTCCCTGATCCGCTCGGCAAAGGCCGCGCAGTCGGCTTTGTTCATGTTCGGAGCGATGACGGCGAACTCCTCGCCGCCAAGACGTGCGACGACATCGTTGTGACGGGTAAATTCGAAGAGGCAGTTCGCGACAGACCGCAGTACCTCGTCGCCGACATCGTGACCGTGAGTGTCGTTTACAGCTTTAAAGTGGTCGAGGTCGAGCAACATCAAGCCGATTGGACGTCCGATCTTTTCGAATTCAGCGAGATAGTGGCGCATCGCCTCGTCGAAGAATCGGCGGTTATGCATACCGGTGAGCGCATCGGTGAGTGCTGCAGTTTCCAGATCTAGCGACCGCCGCTCGAGCGCGCCGGTCAGCGTCTGAAGCTTGCCCTGCTCCTTCGTCTGGCGCCGCATGCCGGGAAGTATCCAGAACGCCGATGTTGCCAACGTCGCAATAATTGCCAAGGCTGTCAGCGCAGCGGCGCCGACCGCCAAGAGCCGCTTACCCTCGTCGAGATAGGCCAGAAGCGGAAAAGCAGTCGCCAGGAGTACTACAAGGCATGCCGCAGCCAAAGACGCGGCAGTAATACAAATTAAACCAGGAATAACTGGGCGGGAAATAGTCATCTAATGGTTGTATGGACCGAGCCGGCATTCAATCTCTCATACTATAGGCAAAATGCCTTAATAGCTGGTTCCAAGGAGAAACAGAAGAGATCTCGTCCTTCGAACCGAATTCATCGATTATAACCCGGACTTATCGTAGAGGCGCCCTAACGGCGTTCTTGGCGAGACCTTTTCGTATTATTTCCGACCATGCCCAATAGCGCTGACAGCAAGTTATGCGCGTTCAGCCGAAGTCGGGGCCCCAGTCCCGACGCATCGTCGCCATGCCGTTCGAGCGCCCAAGCTCCTCGTAACCCGCTGCTTCGTAGACTTTAAGTGCAGGTTCATTGTCGAGCTCGACCTTCAGTGTGATCGAGATCGCGCCGAGATCGCGCGCCGCCTGTTCCGCCAATGCGGCGAGCTCTTTGCCAGCACCGCCGCGGGCGCCTTCTTCGATAAAAACGTATACGAGATGGCGCACTTCCGGACCGATCCCCACTCGCAATGCGAAGAAACCGACCTCGCGGCCTGTTTCATCGACTAGGTAGAATGACGCGTCGTCGGGTTCGTTCAGCCACTTCTCCTGCCATTCCAGCGGATCGAAAGGATGCTTGGCGTTCGGGTTGACCAGTGAGAGATCGTCCTCGTCGTTCAGAAGCGCCGCCAGAGGCATGAGATCAAAGGGTCGGTTGGGTCGCAGGGTCAGTTTGGTCATAGCCGCTTGCTGTCTCGGTCGTCGGAAGTGAAGCTCGGAGACCTGCTTCACATAGGAGCTACGCCTCTTCAACCGGAAGACCGAAACACCAGCGCGAACAGGGGAAGCGATCCATAGATACGACGCAAAAAGCCCCGGCAATCGCTTGCCAGGGCTTTGATGTTCTCGAACTGGATCGAAGGCTTACTTGTAAACCACCTGATCGTAGATCGGAGCCGGTTCCGAATAGACAGGGGCCGGCTCCTTGCCGATGCCACCGAACTCGTAGCGCAGACCGGCACGGACCGTGTGGATGTCGAAGCCGTTGTCGTAACCTTGGGTACCGCTCGCACCCGCGGCACGATCAAGTTCGTCATAGCCGAACGCTTCACCATCGTTGATGTGGGTCCATTTGTAACCCGCATCGAACTTCAGGTTGGCGGTAAGGTCGTAGCTTGCGCCAACTGTCAGGCCGTATGCGAAGCGCCAGCTATCCTTGCCGCCATGCTTGAGTGTTATGCCGCAGAAAGACGATGAGTAGTGGCTGCCGCACTTGAATTCGTTTTTCATCTCGCCGTAGGAGACATGAGCGAAACCAAGGCCACCGCCAACATAAGGCGTGATGCCGCCGTAGGTGCCGAGGTCGGCATACGCGTTCGCCATCAGGACCCAGATGTCGGTTTCCGCTCTGTCGTCGTAGCGGCAGTCGCTGGACGGCGTTCCGACGCAGTTTGAGGTCCCACGAAGGTCACTGCTGAAATAGTCAGCCGTGAAATCAAGGCGGGCAAAATCGTTGAAACGGTAACCGACACCGCCAGACACGAGGAAGCTCTCTTCCAGTTCGATCTCGTCATAGCTGTAGGTTTCGTATTCCAGATCATACCCATAGTGGTAGGGTACTTTGTACCGCCCGCGGGTCTTGTCGGAGAAAACGTAACCGACGTCGCCGCGCAGGTACCAGCCGGCTGTGGCGATCGGCTTAGGCTGATGGACGACCGGTGGCTCGACGTAGACCGGAGCTTCCTCGATCAAGTCGGCAGCATTCGCCGCAAATGGAAAAGCCGCCAAGGCACCAAGGGCCGCGACGGTGGTCAAGAGAGTTTTCTTCATAGCGATTTCCCCGCGTCAACGGCCTTCCGGCCACCCCTCGTGACCCTTTAGCCTTAACGAAGACGGTAAATCGGATGGGTTAACAGAGCGTTATGCGTCGAAAAATCGGCAAAAAAGAAGGGCGCCGAAGCGCCCCTTCTCGAGATCCTTAATAGACTCGTCTTCGAGCGAGCCGAATGAAGAAGCCCGTTCGACAGTGAACGAAGCCGAGAGTCTTAATTTCCGGTCTGGCCTTGCTGGATCGCGGTGTAGGGAATGTTGAAGGCAGAGTTCTGTATGTCACCGCCCTCCTTGACGTTGTAGATCATTACGGTGGTGTCGCGGCCCTGCTTGTCGCGAATTGTCCACTGCTTGAGGTCGCTCGACTGCGGATCGAACATCATCGTAATCGTCGAATTACCGAACACCGAACGGTCACCCATGACGATTGTCGTCAGATCCGGCTCCTCCCGCACACTGCGGATGTTCGCCGAGGAGAGGTTGATACGCCTGTCGAGAAGAAGCTTAAGCGGGGTTTGGGAGAGCGGATAGGTGTCCCAGGTGTTCAGCTTCTTGTTGTTGATTGCGACGGTCGTGCCATCTGCGATGACGCGAAGCGGCTGGGAGGCATAGTCGAAACGCACCTTGCCAGGCTTTTCGATGTAGAATTTGCCTTCGCTTTGGCGTCCGTTCGGATCGAACTGCACGAAATCTCCGTGCATCGAAGGAATACTGGAGAAGTGGTCCGCGATGCGTTGCGCTGCGCCGCTCTGCGCTAGCACAGGTCCGTTGAAAGCCGTTACAGCTGGAGCCGCGATGCCGAGTGCGAGCATCACCGAAAGGATAGAGCGGCCGCCGAAAGCCTTTGCTTTCCCCGCAAGCTTGGAAGAAATCATCGTGTTCGCCATTGTCGTCTGTTTGTCCGAGTCGGTTCCGTTCATCGTCTCGATACCGCGAAGATAACATCCGCGAAGCTGAACGGAACGCCGTTGTGAAGCCCATATGTTTGTAACATTGGGGCATTGCCATGTCTTGTGACATGACGGTTTCGTCATGAAGGGAAGCTGAACGCGGACACTTGCAGAGCGGCAAGTCGTGGTCAGTAAGACTAGAAGGAACCGAATCCGCCTATTGCAACAAAAACGGCAATCATCATGAAGACGATACCCAGAATGATCGTCGGGCGGTAGCCGAAAGGCCGGGCCCATGGCCAGATCGGGACGGCCATGATCATGACGAGAAACGCAATGACGACGACGATCGGCCCAATTCCCACATCCATTCTTGTGACCTCGCTTCGAAAGACCGCTCACATGACGATACGGCTTCTTTCGCAGGTCACATGCGCGCCATCGCGCTGAGGTCAATTGACAAGCCCACGAAGACGGCCCACGTCCGCTGCGAGATCGATGATTTCGAAGAGCTTTGCACGATGGATGACATGACGCCAACTCTCGGAGGACCACCGGCCGGACCACTCGACCGCCGTCGAACGATCGGTGTCGACGTGGGCGGCGTGATGGTGGGCGGCAACGCACCGGTTGTCGTGCAGTCGATGACGAACACCGATACCGCGGATGTTGACGCGACAGTCGCTCAGGTCGCGGCGCTCGCTCGCGCAGGCTCGGAGATCGTGCGCATAACGGTCGACCGCGACGAGGCGGCCGCTGCTGTTCCGAAAGTCCGCGAGCGGCTGGACCGGCTTGGTGTCGACGTGCCGCTCGTCGGCGACTTCCACTACATCGGCCATAAGCTGCTCGCCGATCATCCTGGCTGCGCCGAGGCGCTTGCGAAATATCGCATCAATCCTGGAAATGTCGGCTTCAAGTCGAAGAAGGACAAGCAATTCGGCGAAATCGTCGAAATGGCGATCCGCCACGATAAGCCGGTGCGCATCGGCGTGAACTGGGGTTCGCTCGATCAGGAGCTGCTTACCAAGCTGATGGACGCGAATAACGAGCTCGCCGAACCGAAGTCGGCCCGTGCCGTGACGCGCGAGGCGATCATCCAGTCGGCACTGTTGTCGGCCGAGCTTGCTGAGGATATCGGCCTGCCGCGCGACCACATCATCCTGTCTGCCAAAGTCTCCAACGTGCAGGACCTGATAGCAGTCTATCGCGATCTGTCGCGGCGAACCGATCACTGCCTGCATCTTGGTCTCACCGAGGCGGGCATGGGGTCGAAGGGCATCGTCGCCTCGTCGGCCGCAATGGGCATTCTTCTTCAGGAGGGCATCGGCGACACGATCCGCGTTTCGCTGACGCCCGAGCCGGGCGGCGACCGGACTCGCGAAGTCCAGGTCGCGCAAGAGCTTCTTCAGACCATGGGTTTCCGCCAGTTCCTTCCTGTTGTCGCGGCCTGCCCCGGTTGCGGCCGCACGACCTCGACAGTGTTCCAGGAGCTCGCTGAGAAGATCCAGAACGATATCCGCGAAAACATGCCGGTCTGGCGCGAGAAATATCCCGGTGTCGAGCAGCTTAACGTTGCAGTGATGGGATGTATCGTGAACGGTCCGGGCGAATCCAAACATGCCGATATCGGGATTTCCCTGCCCGGCACGGGCGAAAGCCCTGCCGCACCGATCTTCATCGACGGCAAGAAAGCGGCGACACTCAGAGGACCGAATATTGCGGCCGATTTCCAGGTGATGGTGACCGACTACATCGAGAAGCGGTTCGGGACCGGCAAGGTCCAGAACGCCGCGGAATAGGTCGCAAGACAAGGCGAGAGCTGCCGAACTTCCCGAACGTTCTTCGATCGATGACGCCAGGCGCTTAAAGTGCCTTTCGGCGCTCTAGGTGAGACGAGTCGGCAAAATGGCAACATCACCCAAACGAACTCTCACGTCGGACCGAGAGAGACCATCGATACCATTGCGCCTCGCCGCCATATCGGCAAACTCCTCGGACACTGAGTTGTTGTTGAACGTGGACCAAGAGGCGGGACGTGCGGCAATACGCGATCTTTTTTGGTCTTGGTCTGGCGCTGTGCCTTATCGCGCCTGCGACGAGCTTCGCGGCGAACGAGGCTGGAACTGTAAACGCTTCAAATCCTCAGGCTAGTGGGCATTCAGAGGCAAGGAAACCGGAAAGCAGCAAGTCTGGCGACGAGCGAGACATTGCTGTGGTCGTCAAACCGGACATGCCGACCGAAAGCGACCAAACCAAAGCCAAGGCGAACAAGGTCGAACCCAAGGTGGGGAGGACCAAAACCCCGACGACGGGGCAGATTTGCAACTTGATTGCGGACAATGCCGACAAGGTTCTGATGAACCGCGATTTCTTCGCACGACTGATCTGGAAAGAGAGCCGCTTCGACATTGGTGCCGTCTCACCGGTCGGTGCACAGGGAATCGCGCAGTTCATGCCCTATACGGCCAAAGAGAGAGGCCTCGCCGACCCCTACGACTACGTAGCGGCGATCCGGCATTCGGCGCTCTACCTGCGAGACCTGAAGAACGAACTCGGCAATTGGGGTCTTGCTGCGGCGGCCTACAACGGCGGCATCAATCGAATGAAGGGTTGGATCGCTGGCGGGGCAAGAGGCACCCTGCCCTACGAGACGGTCGAATACGTGAACGCGATCACATACCGGCCGATCGAATGGTTCCTGGAGACGGGCCGGGACGTGGAGAAACGCCCGCTCGACTCCAAAAAACCCTTCATGGAATCATGCTCTGATCTCCCGATCATGAAAACCCGCTCCGTCTTCGCATCGACCGAGACTCCAGAGGTTCGCCGACAGCCGTGGGGTGTTCAGGTGGCCGGTCACATCAATCGGTCCGTCGCCCTCAAGATGTTCGGTCGGGTACGCTCGCAATACGACTCAGTCATTGGCGGCAAGCAGCCCATGGTGATCAGGGCCCGTGCTGGCGGCCGCGCTCAAATCTATGCAGTCAGGATCGGCGCCGATAACCGCGATGAAGCGAGCCGCGTCTGTGGCCGGCTTCGCCAGCGGGGCGGCTCCTGCATGGTCGTCAAGAACTGACGGGTTCACCGCATCAGCGCGAGAACAGCACCGGTAGCGGCGTACTGCGCAAGAATTCGCGGGTTACCCCGCCAAACACGGTCTCATAGACCCGCGAATGCCCATAAGCCCCGAGAACAAGCATATCGGCACCGATCATCTTCGCCTCGTTGAGAAGTGCCTCTGCCGGATTGTGCCATACAGCAAGATGTCGGACTTCCACGGCGATGCCGTGGCGTGAGAGATGCCGCGCCATATCGGCCATGGGCACCAAGCGTCTTTCTTCGTCGGCGTTCGACTCCGCGACGTTAACAAGGGTTGCCGTACTCGCCCTCTTGAGGAACGGGATGCTGGCGGCGATAGCGCGGGCGCATTCAGGGGTATCGCGCCAGCCGATCACGACGGATTTCGCAAAACCGTTCACTTTGCTCAATACAGCGGTCTCGTCTGGAACGACGAGGACTGGTGCGCTCCCCTTGAAGAGCAGCGCCTCCATGATTTCGCGACCAGGCGCTGACAGCGCACTGCGGCCCGATGCGATCACGGCGTCGCTAACGCCAGCCATGGTGATTGCTGCTGCGAGGAGGTCGCCAATCTCGCCTTCCGCACGGCGCAGTTCCCACGTGCCGCTCAAAGCATCCAGACGGCTGCGGAGCGCCGCTTCGACTTTATCGCCTGCAGCTTTGCCGTTTTCGCGTAGCTGGGAGAGGAGGAAGGTCGACCCGGGCCCGAGAGGCAGGGCGCCGAGCTGGACATAATTCGTGTAAAGGACGGCAAGGTGCGCCCCGAAAGAATTGGCGATCCTCTCGCCGTAGGCAAGCGACGTCTCGTCGTGTTCAGAGCCGTCTGCGATGACTGCGACATCGGCAAGCCTGCTCTCAGTGCGAGATTCGTCAGCGGTCCCGATCGTCGGCGTGTCCCCGCTTGCTGCGAGTGGTTCGAGCATGTCGCCCATGGCACGTTCTCCTTGGTGAAACGCCGTTCTAACAAGGCTCAGACGTTTCACATCTTGCTTCAATTCAAGATGGGCGGGAAGACGTGATATGAGTCGCTTGGGGTAGAGGCTATCGCTCGGAAGTACCTGCTATCGGTTCAAGCAAGCTCCTCCGATCCTCCTCGCAACCGCTTTCTCAGGTCAAACTGGCAATCGCTTGTTTTTCCATAATTCTCTTCACCGGTCCCGGCTTGCGATGAAGCGAGCCGCTTCGAGCAGCACAGTCGCTTTGTCGCCGAAGGGCGCAAGTTCTGACTCGGCTTCGGCGACGAGGGCGGCGAGACGGTTGCGGGTCCATTCGATGCCTTTGAGGGCCGGAAGCGTTTTCTTGCCGCGCGCGCGGTCCTTGCCGGCAGCCTTGCCGAGTTGGGCCGCGTCGGCCGTCTCATCGAGGAGATCGTCGGCAAGCTGGAAGGCAAGGCCGATTATTTCGCCGAAGCGCCGAAGGCGCCGTTGATCTTCGCTCGAAGCGGCAGCTGCGATCGCGCCACCTTCGCAGGCGAAGGCGATGAGCGCGCCCGTCTTCATTGCCTGCATGCGGGCGATCTCGTCCTCGCTCAAGGCGCTCTGCTCGGCCGCGAGATCGAGTGCCTGACCGCCCGCCATCCCGCCAGCTCCGGCATCGGCCGAAAGCAGCGCGGCGATCCGCACGCGCGCTTCGGGTGGGATCTTCGACGCTCCGGCGACAAGGCCGAATGCGAGCGTCAAAAGGCTGTCGCCAGCGAGGATTGCCGTCGCATCGTCGTAGGCCTTGTGCACGGTTGGCCGGCCGCGTCGCAAGTCGTCGTCGTCCATGGCAGGAAGATCGTCGTGGACCAGCGAATAGCAGTGGATAGCCTCAAGCGCGCAAGCGATGTCGAGGACGGCGTCGTCTTGAATGCCGAAAATTCTCGCGCTCTCGATCAGGAGGAACGGCCTGAGCCGTTTGCCACCCCCGAGCGTGCCGTGCCGCATGGCCGCCAGAAGCCGTTCCGGCGCGCCTCGCGCAACGCGATCGTGGCCGGAGAGAATTTCGCTCAGCCTGCCTTCCACCAGTTCTGCGGTCTGTGCCAGGCTCTGCTCGAACATTACAAGCATTCCTCTCCATTTTCCTGCCTTCGTCTCGGGCAACTGTCGTCACTCGCCAGACCGATGCACCGGCATGGCGCGGACAAGTGAAAGAAGCGGCGTTGCCGTCACAAGAGCCGCCGTCTAAACCGAAGCTTGCTCAACCGCCACCGCCTCCGCTTCGATCTGCCGAGAGAGCCCGACCGATCAGTATGCTGCGCAAGATCGTCATCGCCGCCATCCTCTCCGGCCTGGTCCTGGCCGCGATCCCTCTCATCCTCGTTCCAGTCTACACGATCCAGCCGGTTCATCCCGTCTCCACACTCATCCTGCGCGATCATTTCACTTTCCGCCCCTATCTGCGTGACTGGGTCGATCTGGAGGAGATCGCGCCGGTCATGCGATATTCGGTGATCATGTCCGAAGACGGTCAGTTCTGCAGGCACGACGGCGTCGACTGGGTCGAAATGAAGGCTGTGGTCGACCAGTTTCTCGATGGCGAGGAGACGCGCGGAGCCTCGACGATCCCGATGCAGACGGCGAAAAACCTGTTCCTCTGGAACGGTCGCTCCTATGTCCGAAAGGCGATCGAACTGCCGCTGGCGCTTTATCTCAATCTCGTCGTGTCCAAAGATCGAATTCTCGAAATCTATCTCAATATTGCCGAGTGGGACGAGGGCATCTACGGGATCGAAGCGGCGAGCCAGCACTATTTTGGGCAGTCGGCAAGCAGTTTAACGGAGAGGCAGGCCGCCCTCCTGACTGTGACGCTTCCAAACCCCGCCGGGCGAAATCCCGCAGCCCCGACGAGGCGGATGAATGCGCTTGCCGATCGCGTTCAGCGTCTTGCCCGTGCTTCAGGCGATTACGTTGGCTGCGTGAAGACAGAGGCGTGAGCCATCGGGCCACATTAAACCCTTTGCAAGAGGCGCGAGGTTTGATATGGGCCGTCCCAAGATTTCCCGTCATGGTGAAGCTGGTCCATTCGCATTTCGCTTGCGGAGCCGGTCGCTTTGACCGCATGGGAAGCCTGAACGCCCAAAATGGCGAGAAGGCGTGGAGAGTGAACGACATTTCTCGGTCGAGAGAAGCGATGGGCCAGTCCCGTCCGACGGCCGATACTGAGTGGAGCGAGCGATGGCCGTACCCAAGAGAAAAACCACCCCGTCCAAGCGCGGCATGCGGCGTTCGGCCGATGCACTGAAGAACCCGACCTATGTCGAGGACAAAAATTCGGGTGAGCTGCGCCGTCCCCATCATATCGATCTGAAGACGGGCATGTATCGCGGCCGCCAGATCATGACGCCGAAGGACTGATCGGTCTGGCATCGACGACAGGAATCAGCCCGGCACCGGCGACGGTGACCGGGTTTTTCGCGTCTATGCACGGGCAAGCCGTCGGCCGAGGTCGCCCGGTCGAAGGACCTGCTCGCTGTTGGCAGGACTGGCGAACGCGGTAGGTTGCCGAGGAGCTCACCACGGGACGAGGCTGCCATGCGCCGCGAAATCCTCGCAAGGATATCCGCATTCGAGAACCTGACCGGTGCAAAGACTCCGATCGGCCTTGCGCCGATGGCAGGCGCCTGCCCTCCGGCGCTTTCGATCGCTGTCGCCAATGCGGGCGGCATTGGTGCGTGCGGCGCCCTTCTCTTCGGACCGGACGAAATCGCGGATTGGGCCGAGTCGTTCCGGGCCGGTTCCGATGGCCCTTTCATCATGAACCTGTGGGTTCCCGACTCTGAGCCCCATCGTGATACCCTTCAGGAAACCCAGATCAGAGAAGCGCTTTCTTCCTGGGGGCCGGCGGTCGCCGCGGATGCGGGCGAAACTCCGATCCTGGACTTCGACAGCCAGACCCACGCGATCATCGAAGCAAGACCGACGGCTTTTTCATCCATCATGGGGCTGCCATCGCAGGACAACGTCGAGGCATTGAAGGAAGCGGGCTTGCTCTGGTTCGCGACGGTGACGAGCGTCGACGAAGCCCGCCAGGCCGAAGAAGCCGGGGCCGACGTCATCGTCGCGCAAGCGTCAGAGGCCGGCG
The DNA here is from genome assembly GCF_000153705.1 of Fulvimarina pelagi HTCC2506. Lineage (GTDB taxonomy): Bacteria > Pseudomonadota > Alphaproteobacteria > Rhizobiales > Rhizobiaceae > Fulvimarina > Fulvimarina pelagi. The sequence continues at coordinate 679,108 of NZ_DS022272.1, read as the reverse complement.
GACACCGCGGAAGTTTCGATCCGGGGAATGCCGAACTGCAATCCGTTGGTGCGCTCAGCTTGCTACCGACAATCGTTGACGTGGTGTGCTGCCCGGTGGTAGCCGCCGGCGGCATCGCGGACGCGCGGACCGCCATCGCCGCGCTGACTTTGGGGGCATCCGCCGTGCAGATCGGCACCGGCTTTCTCAGAACGCCGGAAGCAGGGCTTAATCCTGCTTGGGCCGATGCGCTTGCCGAAACGTCCCCGACCGACACCGCGCTGACCCGTGGCTTTTCCGGCCGTCTGGGCCGGGCAGTTCGCAATCGCTATGTCGCGGCGATCGAAGCCGGAGATATTCCCGATCCTGCACCTTATCCGATCCAGCGTGGGCTGACCGCCGCCATGCGCAAGGATGCGATAGAGAAACGAGACATCGACCGCATGCAGGCCTGGGCGGGCCAATCCGCGCGACTGGCACAAGCGCGTCCTGCAGGTGACATTCTCACGGAGATCGCTGAAGACATCGAAACATTTCTCGCGTGAAGCGAGCCTAGCCGAAAAGCGCCTCAGCCCTTTTCGTCTGTCAACCGATCGATTTTTTCCTGCATCGCGGCGAGTTGCGTACGCATCGCCTCGAGTTCCTGATTAGGATGCTCGGCTTCATGAGGCGACTTCGCGCCGCTGGCGCCGTTGGCCGCCCCCGCCATGAACGGGTTGAACATCGCCATCGCCTTGCGGAACATCTCGGTGTTGGTCCGCACTTGAGCTTCCATCATCTCGATCGGCGTCTTGCCGACAGCGCTCGTCATGGTCTCGCGAAAGCGCTCCTGCTCCCGTGCAAGAGCCGCCATCGACTGTTCCAGATAGCTCGGCACCACCATCTGCATCTGATCGCCGTAGAAGCGGATGAGCTGACGCAGGAAAGTCGTCGGCATCATTGCCTGACCGGTCTTCGATTCCTGCTCGAAGATGATCTGGGTGAGCACCGCATGGGTGATATCCTCACCAGTCTTGGCGTCTTGGACGAGGAATTCCTCGTTGAGCTTGATCATCTGCGCCAGGTTTTCCAGCGTCACGTACTGGCTCGTCCCGGTGTTGTAGAGCCGCCGATTGGCGTACTTCTTGATGATCGTCACATCGGACTTTTTCGCCATGCCTTCGTGCCCCCAAAGACAGTTCTCGATCCGTAGACCCGTGCCGAAGACGGGATTGTCGCTGCACTGCATTAAGGAGTGGCACATTTTGCACCGCTTTCCAAACCCAATCGCGCGGCATCGTTTTGAAACCAAACCGGGATGACGGCTTCGCACTGCGAATGTGCACCTGCCAACATTCCGCGGCCATTTGACTTGACGCCAGGAGCTATCAAATTGTCGATGGAAAGCGGAGCGGACCGGGATGAAGCCTCAAGAACGTCGCGGCGGCAGGCTCCACCACAATGAGGGAGTAGACCCATGAGCAATACCGAATCCATCGTCATCGCCGGCGCCGCGCGGACCGCAGTGGGGTCCTTCAACGGGGGTCTGTCGAGCGTTCCGGCACACGAACTCGGTGCCGCTGCGATCAAGGAAGCCCTGTCCCGCGCCAAGGTCGACCCGAATGAAGTGGACGAGGTCATTATGGGGCAGATCCTGACGGCCGCGCAGGGTCAGAACCCCGCACGCCAGGCCGCCATGGCCGCCGGCTGCCCGAAGGAAACCACTGCCTGGGGCCTGAATCAGTTGTGCGGATCGGGCTTGCGCACGGTCGCGATCGGCATGCAGCAGATCGCGATGGGCGATGCGAAGATCATCGTAGCGGGCGGCCAAGAGTCGATGTCCATGGCACCGCATGCCCAACATCTGCGCAAGGGCCAGAAGATGGGCGACCTCAAGCTTGTCGACACCATGCTGAAAGACGGTCTTCTCGACGCCTTCAACGGCTACCACATGGGTAACACGGCAGAAAACGTCTCGAACCAGTGGCAGATCACGCGGGAGATGCAGGACGAGTTCGCCGCAAAATCCCAGAACAAGGCGGAGGCCGCGCAGAAGGCCGGCCGCTTTAAAGACGAGATCGTGCCCTTCACCGTGAAGGGACGGAAAGAAGACACGGTCGTCGAGGACGACGAGTACATCAAATATGGCGTGACCGCAGAAGGCATCGCCAAGTTGAAGCCGGCCTTCGACAAGGAGGGCTCGGTCACGGCGGCAAATGCCTCCGGCATCAACGACGGCGGCTCGGCCGTCGTCCTCATGACCGAATCGGAAGCCGAAAAGCGCGGCATCACTCCGATGGTTCGTATCGTTTCTTGGGCGACGGCCGGCGTCGATCCCTCGATCATGGGAACCGGCCCAATTCCCGCCAGTCGGAAAGCGTTAGAGAAGGCCGGCTGGAAGATCGACGACCTCGACCTCGTCGAGGCAAACGAAGCATTCGCGGCCCAGGCCTGCGCGGTAAATAAGGATCTCGGCTGGGATCCGGAGATCGTCAATGTCAACGGCGGCGCAATCGCGATCGGCCATCCGGTCGGCGCTTCGGGCAATCGCATCTTCAACACACTCATTTTCGAGATGCAGCGCCGGAACGCCAAGAAAGGCCTCGCCACGCTCTGCGTCGGTGGCGGTATGGGCGTTGCCATGTGCGTCGAGCGGCTCTGACCGGATAAAGCGCAGATGAGAAGAAACGGCCCTCGCCATATGGCGGGGGTCTTTTCCTTTCGAGGGGGCAAACAGCCAAGTGCGGAAGGTGCCGATGTCCGAGCACGCGTCATCCATCGTCAACAGCGTTAAGCTGGAGCCCTTCGAGCAGCTCGTGTTTTCCGGAGGTGGCACACGCTGCTTCTGGCATGGCGGCTTTTGCGAACATGTGCGCAAACCGCTCAGACTGATGCCGAAGCGCATAACAGGCGCGTCGGGTGGCGCTATGTCGGCTGCATGCTTCATCGCGCAGCGCGAAGTAAAACTCCTGGAGACGATGGGCGCGGCGTTCCTCGACCGAGACGAGAACATCAGCACGACGTTGAACGAGATTCAGGAAGACGGTCTGACGCCGCATCAAAGGATCTACCGGGAGGTCGTCACGGAGGTTCTGGACGACGATGCGATACAAGCGGTCATCGACGGCCCGCAATTTCAGGTCCTTATCGCCCATCCGCCAACCGAAATCTTGCCGAAATGGTCGACCTTTCCCATGATGGCGGCCTACTTGCTGGATCTTACCGTCCGCTCTACCCCACACGTCGAGTGGCCGGCGAAGCTCGGAGCCGACAGCAGCCTCGTCGACGCGCGTGAAGCGGCGAAACAGGGCAAGCTTATCGACCTCATATGCGCGGCCGCCGTCATCCCCCCGGTATTCAACGTCGAAGGCTGGGAGGGCAAGAAGGTGATCGACGGTGGGATGACTTCCAAGGCGCCCTTGCCGTCGCCGGACGAAGGACGCACGCTGATATTGCTGACACGTCGGTTCAAGAACCTGCCGCAGACCGAACGGCGGCTCTACATTCAACCTTCTGACGAAGTGCCTGCGGACAAGATCGACTTCACCGATCGTGACAAGCTCTATCGGACCTGGGAATTCGGCGAAAAGGACGCCCACCGCTTCCTTGCCGCCGACGAGGCAGGACTGTTCGACAGCCGAGGGCGCGGTTGAGCGCTCCTTAGCAGAGCGCTCCGAAGCCGACCGGATAAATCTTCCGCATGCCCGTCATGAAGGCTTTCGCACGGCTTAGATCGAACATGCCGGCAAAGGCGCGATCAAGCACATTGAGCCCACCTGTCGTCACGCCGAAGCTCGGCAGGATCATTCGGCTGCCGTCACCGACAAAGCAGGTGCCACGGACCGCACGGCCCGGCCCTTTCACCTTGGCGACCGGATGGAGATGACCGGCAATTTCCCCCTCGGCCGGCTGCTTCAGCGGTTCGTGTCGCAGAACGAGTGCGCCGACGCAAAGTTCGTTTGCCGTCTCGCCGCCGAGGCCTCCCGGCGGTTCAGGATCGTGGTTGCCGCTGATCCATACCCAATCCCGCCCGGCCATCAACTTGACCAGCGCATCGCGGTAGATATCCGGCATCTGCTCGGCACCCTTGCGATCGTGAAACGAGTCGCCGAGGCATATGACGCGACGCGGCTCGAGGCGCTTCAGCACTCTCTCCAGAAGCAGGAGGGTCAGTCCGGTGTCGTAGGGCGGCAGCATCATGCCGCGTCGGGCGAAGGCCGCACCTTTTTCGATGTGCAGGTCGGAGACGATGAGCGTGTGCTCATTAGGGACGATCAGTACGCCGGCCGGATCGAGCTGCACCCGTTCTCCGACGATCTCGGTCTCCAGTCGCTCGCACTCGTCCTGCCGCATACGCCGCGCCAAAGCATTCATGTGTCACCGCCGCTACTCGGTTCATTGCCGACCGGATGAGGGCAAGCGGCAAGCCGCTCCTCGATCGCCTCCATCCAGCCGGAATTCATGTTCCGTTCTTGTGCTTGTAACCGGATGCAAAGGCAAGGGCGCATAGGTGCCATGCACGCGAGTCCGATGGTCGCGGGTTGATCGAAACGCGACGATGGGTCAAGAGTGCAGCGCAACATGGACCCGCATCTTCCGCGGGTGGCTATGCCGGGCGCCTATCCCCCGGCCCATCCTGTCGTCGCATTCAACGGCCGAATCGCATCGTGCACGAGCGCGGACGCCGGCAACGAGCAAGCGAACTGCGCGCGGCGATCCGACATTCGTCTGGAGCTCATGTTCTCGACCCGAAACCTCAAAGCCGAGTGGCTCGGCAATATCCGAAGCGATCTGTTGTCCGGCCTCGTGGTCGCCCTTGCCCTCATCCCCGAAGCGATCGCTTTTTCGATCATCGCCGGCGTCGACCCGAAGGTGGGGCTGTACGCATCGTTCTCGATCGCCTGCCTTACCGCGATCTTTGGTGGCCGCCCCGGCATGATCTCGGCAGCGACTGCTGCCACCGCCGTCCTGATGATCACGCTCGTCGCCGATCACGGCTTGCAATATCTTTTTGCGGCGACGGTTCTCGCTGGCATCCTCCAGCTGGTCGCGGGTGCCCTGAAGCTCGGCGACGCCATGCGTTTCGTTTCGCGTTCGGTGATGACCGGCTTCGTCAACGCCCTTGCGATCCTCATCTTCATGGCGCAGATCCCCGAACTCGTCGGCGTACCGTATCTGACCTACGCGATGGTCGCTTTGGGGCTTGCGATCATCTATCTCCTGCCGCGAGTGACGACAGCGATCCCCTCCCCGCTCGTCGCGATCGTCGTGGTGACGGCGATCGCGCTCGTCTTTGGGCTCGATCTTCGAACAGTCGGCGATATGGGCGAACTCCCCGATTCGCTGCCGATCTTCCTGATTCCTGACATTCCGCTCAACCTCGAGACGCTGCAAATCATACTGCCCTACTCGCTCGGGATCGCAGTCGTCGGCCTTCTCGAATCGTTGATGACGGCTCAAGTGGTCGACGATCTCACCGATACGCCGTCGGACAAGAACCGCGAATGCCTTGGCCAGGGCGTCGCGAACACCGTCACCGGCTTCTTCGGAGGCATGGCTGGCTGTGCGATGATTGGGCAGTCAGTCATCAACGTGAAATCCGGCGGGCGCACGCGGCTCTCGTGCTTCTTCGCCGGGATCGCGCTTCTTTTCCTCATCGTCGTTCTGGGAGAGTGGGTCGCCGTTATCCCGATGGCCGCACTGGTTGCGATCATGATCATGGTCTCGATCGGCACGTTCTCCTGGGAGTCGATTGTCAACCTCAAGACCCATCCGCGCCGCTCATCGCTTGTCATGCTAGTGACGGTCGTCACAGTGGTCTGGACGCACAATCTCGCAATCGGTGTCGTCGCCGGTGTGCTTCTCTCCGGCATATTCTTCGCCTCGAAGGTCGCCCAGCTCTTCTACATCGAGAGCGATCTCTCAGAGGATCGGCGCCACCGCACCTACAGAGTACTCGGCCAGATCTTCTTCGCTTCGACGAGCGATTTCGGCGATGCCTTCGACTTCCGCGAGGATGTCGACAAAGTCACAATCGACGTCTCTCGTTCCCATATCTGGGATCTCTCGGGCGTCGGCGCCCTCGATCGTGCGGTTCTCAAATTCAGACGCGAGGGCACCGAGGTCGAGCTCGTAGGTATGAACGAGGCGAGCCGTACCCTCGTCGGGCGCCTCGGCATTGCTGACAAGCCGGATGCCCTTGCTCGCATGGAAGCCCACTGACACACTGGTCCACAACCGGTCTGAAAGAACCGGGCGGGTCTCTTGGATCGCCGCAGACGGGAATTGAAGAGGAAACATCGTGGCGAAGATACTCGCACTGATCGACGGATCCCAGCACTACACCGAGAGCGTCGTCGACAACGCCGAGTTCGTCGCGCGTCAGCTTTCCGCCGACGTTCAGCTCATTCACGTCATCGGTCGCCGCGATCTCGGCTCGGCGCCGGCGGATCTTTCGGGCAATCTCGATCTCGGCGAGCGGGACGAACTCCTCAAGGAACTCGCCGAGCACGACGAGCAGCGTGCCAAGCTTGCCCGCAAGCGCGGCCGGCTGATCCTTTCCGATTCGGCGGGCCGCCTGCGCGAAAACGGCATCGAACGAGTGGAAGAGGAGCTCGTCTTGGGCGATCTTCTCGAAGCGATCGAGGTGCGAGAACCGGGCTGCGATCTCATCGTGATCGGGAAGCGCGGCGATGCAGCCGATTTCGCCAAACTCCACCTCGGCTCGAATGTCGAGCGCATCATGCGGCGGGCGAAGGCTCCAGTGCTTATCGTGGCACGTACTTTCAGGCCCCTGCACAAGGTTCTCGTCGCCTATGACGGTGGCCAGAGCATTCTGAAGGCGCTCGATTTTCTGCGCTCCTCGCCGCTTCTGAAGCGGACGCAGATTGAAGTGGTGAAGGCTACGAACCAGGCGTCGGACCCCGAACTTGATCGGGTTTGTGAAGACTTGAAGGGCGTCGGTCTCAATGTCCGGTGTCGCACACTCCAAGGCGATGTCGAAGAGGCGATCATCTCCGAATGTGATCGCGAGGACATCGACCTTGTGGTCGCCGGCGCATCCGGACACTCGCGCCTTCGGGCGTTCTTCGTCGGCTCTGTCGCCAACGAGATCGTACGCAAATGCAAGCGACCGGTGCTGCTCTTTCGTTAGGCTCTCGGCAATGCCTCTCCGAGGCTGATCGAAAGCCGGAGAGAATGTTCACGACTCGACGATAGGATGCGGTCGACCCGAGAGAACCGACCTGCCGGCCGAGTGTGCGATGAACCCGAACATTTCCGTTCGATACGTGGCGGAGAGCAAAGCGCCGATCGAAGCCGTGGTGATCCTGCCGACCTTTCGGCGCCCCGACCACCTCGTTCAGACACTGGACTCGCTGTCAGTCCAGACCAGCGACATCCGCTTCGCGATCATCGTGATGGAGAACGACGACGAAGGTCTGGAGGGTCTCGCGGCCGCAACGAAATGGTTCGCGGCCCATCCGGCACAGGAAGGCGTCGCGCTGATCGCCCATGAGCGCGGCAACTGCTCGGCCTACAATGCCGGAATCGAGACCGCACTCCACCACTATCCGGACTTCTCGCACCTCCTGATCATCGACGACGACGAACTCGCCTCACCCAAATGGCTGAGCCGCCTGTTGGCGGCGAGTGCTGATCTCGATGCCGACATGGTCGGCGCACCGCAGATACCGGTGTTCGAGGATGAAGGCGGGCGACGCTGGTCAAAACATCCGGTGTTCATTCCGCACTACCGGACGACCGGCCGCGTCCCGATCCTCTATTCCTCCGGCAATGTCGCGATCCGGCGTCGGGTCCTGGAGGCGATGGGTCCGGAATGGCTCGATACCACTTTCAACTTCATCGGCGGCGGCGATGCCGACTTCTACACGCGCTGCAAGGCCCGCGGCTTCAGCTTCGGATGGTGCGCGGAAGCCCATGTAAGGGAAAGTATGCCGGCGCGTCGCACGCAGGCCTCCTGGATCAATGCGCGCTCGGTTCGCAATGGCGCGATCTCCGCAATTATCGAGCGTCGCCACGGCCAGGGGTTGGGTGCACGAGTGAAACGCCATGCTCGCAATATCGCGCTGCTAGCAGCTGCTCCGCTGCGCTCCGCCAAGCTGGCTTTCGAGACGCGGTCGCCGGCGATCGGAATGTACCACGTTCAGGTGGCCGCCGGCCGTTTCCTCGCCGAATTCGGGCAGGTAGCCGAGCAATATCGTCAGCCCGAAAAGAACTGAAGCGTTTCCCGGCAGTCCAACGGGTTTGAAGAGAGTTCGCGAGACCTATATCGGGTTGGCTGCCGAGCGCGGCGCTTTTCCAACCGGACGACACCGAACGCTGCGATGCCCATGGACCGCCTCCGCCTGCTTGCCGTCGACAATGACGATCTCGACATCTTTTCGGCTCACTGCCAGGACGCGATCGTCCGGCTGGGCGACTGTCGTTATCGCAGGGTAGAGAAGCAGTTCGCCGTCGAGATGAACCGGTTCGCCTGGGAGACCGCCCAGAAGCGCAAGTTCAGCGTCTTCGCTGCCCCGAAATATGAACGCCGCCGTTCGGCGCTGCATTTCGACCGGGTCACAGGTGTTCGCCGGCAGGGCCTCGATACGGCGAAGGACGATCAGATCCTTGTCCTTCTGGCGATCCGCTTCACCGAAACCAGTTCTCCATCCGGCCATATCGACCTGCTCTTCGCTGGCGGGGCGACGATCCGGCTGGAAGTGGAAGTGGTAGAAGCCCAACTGGCCGACGTGGGCGCTGCCTGGTCGACCGAAGCGAAACCCGACCACGACAGAACGGATGTCGAACTCTGAAAGCTCGGAATTTCGCAATCACGCTCAGACCCGTGCCGGCCTACTTCCCGTAGAGCCGGCCGTCTTCGACGACCTTCTAGCCGTAAATCGGCGTCTGAGCTCCCTCCCGGAGCGGTCAGGTTTCTCCACTTAGATATGGATGGGCTTGCCGTAGGCCGCCGCCATCGCCGCTTCGCGCATCGCTTCCGAAAGCGATGGATGCGCGTGGCTCGTCAGCGCGACGTCTTCCGAGGCGCCGCCATATTCCATGACGAGTGCCGCTTCGACGATGAGATCGCCAGCCGATGCGCCAAGGATGTGACAGCCAAGCAGCTTGTCAGTCTTGGCATCGACCAGCATCTTCACGAAGCCATCGGTCGCGAGCATTGCGCGGGCACGGCCATTCGCTAGGAAGGGGAACTTGCCCACCTTGTATTCGATACCGGCTTTCTTCAGTTCCTCCTCGGTCTTGCCGACCGAGGCAACCTCTGGCGCGGTATAAACCACCGACGGGATCGCGTCGTAGTTCACATGGGCCGACTGGCCGGCAAGAAGCTCAGCGAGCGCGACGCCCTCGTCCTCTGCTTTGTGGGCGAGCATCGCGCCGCGCACCACGTCGCCGATCGCATAAATGCCGTCGACATTCGTTTTGAAGTGATCATCGATCTCGACCCGACCGCGATCGTCCGCTTTCACGCCAGCGTTCGCCAGCCCGAGGCCCTCGGTATGAGGTTTGCGACCGGTTGCAACGAGAACGACCTCGGCGTCCAGCGTCTCGCTTTCACCGCCTTTCGCCGGCTCGAACGTCACCGACGCGCCGCCCCCATCATGCTTTTCGACACCCGTTACCTTGGCGCCGAGTTTGAACTCGATGCCCTGCTTGACGAGCAGTTTCTGGAACGCGGTCGACAGCTCGACATCCATTGGCCCAAGCACCTTGTCGAGATATTCGATCACGGTCACCTTCGCCCCAAGCCGCGACCAGACCGAGCCGAGTTCGAGCCCGATCACGCCGCCGCCGACGATGATCATGTGCTCCGGCACCTTTTCAAGCGCGATTGCCCAGTCCGATGAAACGATCGTATCGGAATCGAAAGTTAGATCGACGCCCGGAATGCCGGCGACTTCGGAACCCGTCGCGATGACGATGTTCTTGGCGTCGAGCGTCTCGGACGAGCCGTCCTCCTTCTCGACCTTCACCTTGCCCTTCGCCTCGATTGAGCCGGTGCCGATGAAACCATCCACCTTGTTCTTCTTGAAGAGGTAGGCGATGCCGTCGACGTTCGACTTCACCGTCTTGTCCTTGTGGGTCATCATCGCCGGCAGATCGAGTTCCGGCGAGACCTTGATGCCGAGCGAGGCGTAGTGGTGCCCTGCTTCATGGAAACGCTCGGATGCATGGAGCAGCGCCTTGGACGGGATGCAGCCGACGTTGAGGCAGGTGCCGCCGTAGGTCTCGCGCTTTTCCACGCAAGCCACCTTCATGCCGAGTTGAGCCGCCTTGATAGCGCAGACATAGCCGCCCGGCCCCGAGCCGATAACGACGAGATCGTAGGGTTCAGACATCATTGCATCCATTCAGGTGTGGTTGCCCCTGCTTGCCGTATCGTCTGGCCGAGTGCAAGCTACCAGCACGAAGCGCGCACATTGCAGTGCCTCTCCGTTCCGCGCTGGTATCCGCGTGGCGCGCCGACGTCGCTTCCCAGCGGCGTTGTCGTGACCAGTCTTCGAGAGATATCTGATGCGTTTCCTGTTGATACCCCTAGCAATCTTCTGGGCCGCAGCGCCGGCCGCCGCGCAAACGCTTTGCGACCTTTCAAACGAGGCACGGATCGCAGAAATCGCGACAGGCGAATGGATCGGCAAATCCAATCGTTCGTTAGAAAGCGAAACCCTTTCCCGATTGTCGAAGGATCTACCAGCTCGAGTGACAATCGAACGTCGAGCCCGGGGCCTCACCATTAATAGCGAATTCCTCGATAGCCTTCGTGGCGAAGCGTTCGACCTGAATGGAGTGGACGAGCCCTACGACGATGAGCAGATCGAAGCATTTCTTGAGGCCACTTCCAACACCAAAGTGAACGATCAACTTGGCAATCGTACCTGCGGCGCCTTCGTGCTTCCCCAACTTCAGGCGGACCTGCCAGAGACCGACGGCATGAGCGCTTCGGGAACGGTGACGATGATCTTCTATCGCGCGGACATAGCGTTGCAGTTGTCGGAACTGACGCTCAAAAGCCCGGAAACGGTGATCTTCGCGACGGAAAGCGCTTGGCTGACGCTCTCGGACGATCCCGCCGGAGCGTCCACCACTCGATGATGCATTGGGCTCGCAGGATCGGCGCTGTTAGCCTATCGCCCTCCGCCCACGTCCAGAATCGCGTTACTGACGTAGGACGCCTCTTCCGATAAGAGGAACAAGATGGTCTTCGCGACCTCCTCCGCACTACCGGCACGACCCATAGGCAGTTCGTCGGCGATCGCTTCCGCTCTATCAGGCATGCCGATATCGGCATGGATGTCAGTATCAATGATACCTGGGCGTACGGCGTTGACGCGGATACCGTCGCCGGCGAGTTCTCGGCCAAGGCCGAAGGTAAGCGCATCCATCGCGGCCTTCGACGCCGAATATTCGACGGAAGCACCCGCCCCGCCAAGCCGACTCGCGATCGAAGAAGTCGTAACTATCGATCCGCCCTTGCCACCTCTGCTCTTTGCCATGCGCTTCGCGGCGGCATGAATGACGAGCGTCGCTCCGAGCGTATTGACGGCATAGAGCCGCTCGATCTCCTCCGCGTCCTTGTCCATGAACGGCTTTGCCAGATTGATCATGCCGGCATTGTTGGCGACGCCGGCAAGCGGTATGCCGAGCGTGTCGATCTCTTCGTACATCGCGCGGATCGACGTTCGCTCGGCCGTATCGCACTGGTGGGCGCTTGCCGCCCCACCGTCTCCCTCGATAGCCGCGACGACATCCATCGCCTCGTCTTTCGCCTTTCGATATGTCAGAGCCACCGTCCAGCCCGCTGCAGCCCCAAGCCTCGCCACTGCTGCTCCGATGCCACGTGATCCGCCGGTGACGAGGAGAAGCTTGCTTTCAGTATCAGGCATCGCGGAAACGCTCATCTCGGTAGGAACAGTTGCAGCAACCAATGAGTGCAGCTCGGATCGATTGCCCACCGGTCTTGTTGAGCCTGGAAAAGCGGCGAAAGTCCGTGCGGTTCCCGATCGCCACACAAAGAGCTGATTCTGTAAATGCCGTCAAAGACTGAGGTGGATCGAAATCATCAACGAATTTCTTCGTTTCGTCCGCGATCGCGACACCACGGCACCGCAAGCAAAAATTTGCGGCAAGCCGAGCCTGCCTATTCTCATGGCCTCGTCAAATATTGTGGCGATTACAGAGCGCTACCGCGTAAGCGGACCCGACCCGCAGCTTGGCCGATCCGGCAAGCTCTGTGGAGGACGCGATTGGTCCCCGGAAATGCGCCGACGGATATGACAGCTGTCGGCACTTGGGCTTGCGTTCTCTGCAAAAGAGTCGAGGCGATGTTCCATCGACCCTCGTCTCTACCGATCAGAGATCGAGGATAAGACGCTCGGGATCTTCCAGACTTTCCTTCACGCGCACGAGGAAGGTGACGGCTTCCTTGCCGTCGACGATGCGGTGGTCATAGGAGAGCGCCAGATACATCATCGGACGGATCTTCACCTCGCCACCGACCGCCATTGGGCGTTCCTGAATCTTGTGCATACCGAGGATGCCCGACTGCGGCGCATTGAGGATCGGTGTCGACATTAGCGAGCCGTAGACGCCGCCATTGGTAATGGTGAACGTGCCGCCCTGCATGTCGGAGACGCCGAGCTTGCCGTCGCGCGCGGCCTTTGCGAGACGGCCGAGTTCCTTCTCGATCTCGGCGATCGTCATCTGGTCAGCATCGCGGATAACCGGAACGACAAGGCCTTTGTCCGTGCCGACGGCCATCCCGACATGACAGAAATTCTTGTAGACGATGTCGCCGCCGTCGATCTCGGCATTGACGGCCGGGATCTCCTTCAGAGCATGACAAACGGCTTTGGTGAAGAAGCCCATGAAGCCGAGCTTGATGCCGTGCTTCTTCTCGAAGAGCTCCTTGTACTTTTTGCGCATCTCCATGGTTGCCGTCATGTCCACCTCGTTGAAGGTGGTCAGCATCGCAGCCGTATCCTGCGCACTTTTGAGGCGCTTGGCGATGGTCTGGCGCAGCCGCGTCATCTTCACGCGCTCTTCGCGCGGAGCGTCGTCTTTCGACGGTTCGGCACGCTTCGGCGCGGCAGGTTTTTCCTGTGTGCTCGATGGCGCGCCCCTCGAAACGGCTTCCAGCACGTCGCCCTTCAGGATCTGACCGTCCCGGCCCGACCCCTGCACCTGATCGGCGGAGAGGTTCCTCTCCTCCATCAATTTCCGTGCGGATGGCGCCGGCGGGCGCTTGCCCTCGGCGGCTTGTTCCTCCGAACGCGCGGCCGCCGGCCCATCCGCGCCGTGCTCATCGGCCTTCGGTGCCCTATTGGCGACCGCCCCGCCCGATCCGTCCGACCCCTTTTCGCCGGCAGAGGCACCTTCCTCGATCTTCATCAAGAGTGCGCCAACTTGAACTTCGTCGCCTTCGGAGACAGCGAGTTCGCGGATGACGCCGGCAACGGGCGACGGCACTTCTTGGGCGGCCTTGTCCGTCTCGAGTTCGAGCAGCGCCTCGTCCATGGATACGTGGTCACCGACCTTTTTGAAGATCGTGCCCACCGTCGCTTCTGTCACCGATTCACCGGCGGATGGGACGTTGACGTCCGTCAGCGAGCCACTGGAACCACCGGCAGACTGTTGTTGATCGGATTGGCTCTCGCCGCCGTAACCTCCGTTACTATCGGAAGCCGCTTTATCCTTCGCTTCCTTCGAAGGCTGCTCGGTGGCATCGTCGGACGAGCCTTTGCCAGCACCCTCCCCCTCGCCAATCATTCCAATGAGCGCGCCGACACCTACCGTGTCGCCCTGATTGGCGACAATCTCTTGCAGAACACCGGCGGCCGGAGCTGGCACCTCGACGGTAACCTTATCGGTTTCCAGTTCGGCCAGCGCCTCGTCCTGCTCCACGCGGTCCCCGACCTGCTTGAACCACGTGCCGATGGTGGCTTCCGACACAGACTCGCCAAGGGTCGGAACTTTGATCTCGGTGCTCATAGATTTTTCTTTCGGCGTCCTGATTCGGTCGAAGGTTTCGGAATGCTGAGCTAGCCCAGCGCCTCCTCGAGGAAAGCTTCGAGCTGCTTGAGATGGGTCGACATGGTTCCAGCCGCGGGCGAAGCGGCCGCCGCACGACCTGCATACCGGACGCGCGTATTCTCCGTTCCGATATGGTTTAGCGCCCATTCCAGATAAGGATCGATGAAAGACCAGGCCCCCATGTTCTTGGGTTCTTCCTGACACCAGACCATTTCGGCCTGCTTGAAGCGCGAAAGTTCCTTGATGAGCGCTTTCGCTGGGAAAGGATAAAGCTGTTCCAGGCGCAGGAGATAGACGTCGTCCACGCCGCGCTTCTCCCGCTCCTCGTAAAGGTCGTAGTACACCTTGCCGGAGCACATCACGACGCGGCGGATCCGCTCGTCCGAAACGAGTGAGGTTTCGCCGCCTTCGAGACGTTCGGCATCGTCCCACAGGAGTCGATGGAAGCTGGTGTCGCCAGACATCTCCTCCAGGCGCGAGACCGCGCGCTTATGTCGGAGCAGCGATTTTGGCGTCATCAGAATGAGCGGCTTGCGGAAGTCCCGCTTCAACTGGCGCCGCAGAATGTGGAAGTAATTCGAGGGTGTCGTGCAGTTTGCGACCTGCATGTTGTCCTCGGCGCAGAGCTGCAGGAAGCGTTCGAGGCGCGCGGAGGAGTGCTCAGGCCCCTGCCCTTCGTAGCCGTGCGGCAAGAGCAGCACGAGGCCGGACATGCGCAGCCACTTGCGCTCGCCGGACGAGATGAATTGGTCGATTACGACCTGGGCGCCATTCGCGAAATCGCCGAACTGGGCCTCCCAAAGGGTCAGCGCGTTCGGCTCCGACAGGGAGTAGCCGTATTCGAAGCCGAGAACGGCTTCTTCCGAAAGCATCGAGTTGATCACTTCGTAAATCGCCTGGCCTTCGGACACGTGGCCGAGCGGGATGTAGCGATCCTCGTTTTCCTGATCATACAGCACCGAATGGCGCTGGGAAAACGTTCCACGCTCCGAATCCTGACCGGAGAGGCGCACGGGATGCCCCTCGGCGACGAGAGAACCGAAGGCCAGCGCCTCACCGGTTGCCCAGTCGATGTTTTCGCCGCTCTCGATCATCTTCGAGCGGTTATCGAGGAAGCGACGGATTGTGCGGTGGACGTTGAATTCGTCCGGTACGCTGCACAGCCTAGTGCCGATGTCCTGCAAGGTCTTTATTGGCACGCCGGTCGCGCCGCGACGCGGTTCGTCGTCCTCTTCGGCGCGCTTCAGGCCCGACCAGGCACCGTCCAGCCAGTCCGCCTTGTTCGGCTTGTAGGATTGGCTCGCCTCGAAATCCTCGTCGAGGCTCTTGCGGAAATCGGCGATGCGGTCGTCGACGTCCTGCTGGGTGAGCAGTCCCTCCTCGACCAGCTTCTTCGAATAGACTTCGAGGGTCGTCGGATGATTCCGAATGACCTTGTACATCTTCGGCTGGGTGAAGGCCGGCTCGTCGCCTTCGTTGTGACCGTGCCGCCGATAGCAGAACATGTCGATGACGACCGGCTTATGGAACTTCATCCTGAATTCGGTCGCGATCTTCGCTGCATAGACGACCGCCTCCGGATCGTCGCCGTTGACGTGGAAGATCGGCGCTTCGACCATCTTCGCCACGTCGGAGGGATAGGGCGAGGACCGCGAAAAGCGGGGATTGGTGGTGAAGCCGATCTGGTTGTTGATGATGAAGTGGATCGACCCCGCCACCCGATGACCGCGCAGGGCCGAAAGGTTGAAGCATTCCGGCACGACGCCCTGGCCTGCGAAGGCCGCATCGCCGTGAAGCAGGAGTGGCAGGACCTTGGATCGCTGTTCGAGCGGCACGGTATCCGAGCGGGTGGAACCGGCAATCTGATCCTGCTTGGCGCGCGCCTTGCCCATCACGACCGGATCGACAATTTCCAGATGCGACGGGTTCGCCGTCAGCGAAAGATGAACGTTGTTGTCATCGAACGTCCGGTCGGAAGACGTGCCAAGATGGTATTTGACGTCGCCGGAGCCCTCGACGTCCTCTGGTTTGAACGAGCCGCCCTTGAATTCATGGAAGATCGCGCGGTGGGGCTTGGCCATCACTTGGGAGAGCACGTTCAGCCGGCCGCGATGGGCCATGCCGAGCACCATTTCCTTGAGGCCCAGTTGACCGCCTCGCTTGATGATCTGCTCAAGCGCAGGAATTAGCGCCTCTCCGCCGTCCAAGCCGAAACGCTTGGTCCCCTTGTACTTTACATCGAGAAACTTCTCGAAGCCATCTGCCTCGATCAGCTTATTGAGGATCGCGCGCTTGCCTTCGTTGGTGAAGGCGACCCCCTTGTCGGGCCCTTCGATGCGCTCCTGCAACCAGCCTTTCTCGACCGGGTTGGAGATGTGCATGAACTCGACACCTAGGGTCGAGCAATAGGTGCGTCTCAGGACCTCCAGCATCTCACGGATGGTGGCGAATTTCATCCCCAGAACGTTGTCGATGAAGATCTTGCGATCGTAGTCGGCTTCGGTGAAGCCGTAGGTCTTCGGCGAGAGTTCGTTGTAGTCGTCGTCGGGCTGATTGGCGATACCGAGCGGATCGAGATCTGCATGGAGATGCCCGCGCACACGGAAAGCGCGGATGAGCATAAGGGCCGAGATCGAGTCCTGCCGCGCCCGGTTCGCGGCCTCTTCAGTCAGACCAACGCCCTGCTTCTGCGCTTCTTTTCGAACCTTCGTGTCAATTCGCGTGTCGACTTCGCCCCAATCGCCGTCGAGCGCGGCGACCAGTTCGCCATTCGCTGCGATAGGCCAGTTCGCACGGGCCCAGGATGGGCCGGAAGCGTTCTTCCGAACCGTTGCCTTTTCGTCCTTCAGGCCGTCGAAGAAATCTGCCCACTCTGCATCGACCGAGGAGGGGTCGTCCTCGTAAGCGGCATAGAGCTCTTCGATGTAATCCGCGTTGCCGCCGTAGAGAAACGAAGTTTCGGCGAAAACTTCGGTGGCGTCATCGTTGCGTGCCATGGCGTCTATCCGCAGGGTCTACGGGCCCTGCCTCCTCGCTTCGTTGATTGGCGGGCAGCTCTTCGCCCGTCCCTTTTTCGAGCCGCTGGCGGCAGTCCCTCGAATGGGTCGCCAGCTTGTTCCAATTTGACCTTGCCGTAAAGCGCGTCGACGCGCCAAGTGGGGACAGATGCGGCTCTGGACAATGGCCTGGTTGTCGCGAACAGATCTGGATCAGATGCTTGTTACCGAAATCAGCCTTTGAGCAGTTCGACCAGTGTCTTACCAAGCTGGGCCGGTGACGGGGAGACGCGGATGCCGGCCTTTTCCATCGCTTCAATCTTGTCCTCAGCACCGCCCTTTCCGCCGGAGACGACCGCACCCGCATGGCCCATGGTCCGGCCCTTCGGTGCTGTACGACCGGCGATGAAGCCGACGGTCGGCTTCGAGCGGCCTTTTTTCGCCTCGTCGGCGAGGAACTGTGCAGCGTCCTCTTCGGCCGAGCCGCCGATCTCGCCTATCATGATGATCGACTGGGTCGCGTCGTCGGCGAGGAACATTTCGAGGACATCTATGAATTCGGTGCCCTTCACCGGATCGCCGCCGATGCCGACAGCTGTCGTCTGGCCAAGGCCTTCATTGGTGGTTTGGAAGACAGCTTCATAGGTCAACGTACCCGAGCGCGAGACAACGCCGACCGATCCCTTGGAAAAGATGTTGCCCGGCATGATGCCGATCTTGCATTCCTCCGGCGTTAAGACGCCGGGACAATTCGGGCCGATCAGCCGCGACTTGGACTTCTCCAGCTTGGCCTTGACCTTCACCATGTCGGACACTGGAATGCCTTCGGTGATGCAGGTGATGAGATCGATGCCGGCCTCAATCGCCTCTTCGATCGCAGCAGCCGCGCCTGCGGGCGGTACGTAAATGACTGACGCCGTTGCGCCGGTCTTGTCTTTGGCTTCAGCGACAGACGTAAAGATCGGCAGCTCGGTTCCGGCCGCATCCTTCGCGCCCTCGCCCGCCGTCCAGGTCTCGCCGCCCTTTTTGGGATGGATGCCGGCGACCATCTGCGTGCCGTGATAGGCGAGCGCCTGTTCGGTGTGGAACGTACCGGTCTTGCCGGTCAGCCCCTGCACGATGATCTTGGTGTTCTTCTCGACGAGAATGGACATGGTGCCTCTTGCAATTATCGATAAATATAGCCGCGTCGGCGACCAGCTTCCGCCTCCGCCTGTTCACACAGAAGGCGCGTCGCGGCCTCTTCGAAGATCTCGTCCCGATCCTGCGCAAGAAATTCGATCTGTTCGACCGTCTCCGGCGAGAGCCGCAGAGTGACGTCGCAATCGGGTGCGGCGGTGGTCGCAGACATGATCAGCCGACCGCCTTCACGATCTTCTGCGCGGCATCGTCGAGATCGTCGGCGGAGGTGATGTCAAGGCCGGACTGGTCGAGGATCTGCTTGCCCTGATCGACATTCGTGCCTTCGAGGCGCACGACCAGCGGGACCTTGAGCCCGACTTCCTTAACCGCGGCGACCACGCCCTCCGCGATCACGTCGCAACGCATGATGCCGCCGAAGATGTTGACGAGAATACCCTTCACATTCGGGTCGGCGGTGATGATCTTGAAGGCTGAGGTGACCTTTTCTTTCGAGGCGCCGCCGCCGACGTCGAGAAAGTTGGCGGGCTCCTTGCCGTAGAGCTTGATGATGTCCATCGTCGCCATCGCAAGGCCAGCGCCGTTCACCATGCAGCCGATGTCACCGTCGAGCGCGATGTAGGCGAGGTCGTATTTCGAGGCCTCGATCTCCTTGGCGTCTTCCTCGGTCTCGTCGCGAAGCGCCTTGATGTCGTCGTGACGGAAGAGCGCGTTGGAGTCGAAGGAAACCTTGGCGTCGAGGACTCGCAATCGGCCGTTTGTCATCACGATCAGCGGATTGATCTCCAGAAGGCTCATGTCCTTGTCCATGAAGGCCTTGTAGAGCGTCGGGAAGAGCGTCATTCCGTCGGCCCGTGCCTCGCCGTCGAGCTTCAGCGCGTCGGACAGCTTGGAGGCATCGGCCTCGGTCACGCCGGCCGTCGGATCGATTGGTAGGTTGACGATCTTCTCCGGCGTCTCGGCCGCGACCGTCTCGATGTCCATGCCGCCTTCCGTCGAGGCGACGAAGGCGACCTTGCCGACCGCGCGATCGACAAGGATCGAGAGATAGAGCTCACGTGCGATATCCGCGCCGTCCTCAATATAGAGGCGGTTGACCTGCTTGCCGCTTTCGCCCGTCTGCTTGGTCACGAGGGTGTGGCCAAGCATCTCCTTGGCGTTGGCGACGACGTCCTCGATGGACTTGGCGAGACGCACTCCGCCCTTGGCGTCAGGACCTAGCTCTTTGAACTTGCCCTTGCCGCGCCCGCCGGCGTGGATCTGGCTCTTTACCACGTAGAGCGGCCCGGGAAGCATCCGCGCCGCTTTCTCCGCCTCGCCTGCATCGGTGATCGCGACGCCCTCGGCCACTGGCGCGCCGAAGCCTTTCAGGACTTGTTTGGCCTGATATTCATGGATGTTCATTGGGTGCCCTTTGCCATGATGAGGCGATACGTATTTGGACGCAGTCGGCTCAGCGGAAGCCGCGTCGATCTTTCCGATTAGATCCTAACTGAGGCTCGGCTGGATGCCGCGGCAAGCTTCCATCAGGCCCTTCACGCTGCCGACAGACTTGTCGAACTGCGCCTTCTCGTCGGCGTTGAGATCGATCTCGATCACACGCTCGACACCGCCCTCGCCAATGACGCAAGGCACGCCGACATACATGTCAGAGAGGCCGTACTCGCCCTTGAGGGCTGCCGCACATGGTAGAACCCGCTTCTTGTCCTTGATGTAGGATTCAGCCATCGAGATCGCCGAAGCTGCCGGCGCGTAATAGGCCGAACCGTTTTTCAGCAGTCCGACGATCTCCGCGCCGCCGTCGCGGGTGCGCTGAATGATCTCTTCCAGACGCTCGTTCGTGCACCAGCCCATCTTGACCAGATCGGTGAGCGGAATGCCGCCGACAGTCGAATAGCGCGCAAGCGGCACCATCGTATCGCCGTGACCGCCGAGCACGAAGGCTGTCACGTCCTCGACAGACACCTGGAATTCGGTTGCGAGGAAGTGACGGAAGCGCGAACTATCGAGAACGCCCGCCATGCCGACGACCTTATTCGTCGGAAGTCCTGAGAACTTTTGCAGGGCCCAGACCATCGCGTCGAGCGGGTTGGTGATGCAAATGACAAAGGCATTCGGTGCATATTTCGCAATACCTGCGCCGACCTGCTCCATGACCTTGAGGTTCGTACCCAAAAGATCGTCTCTGCTCATGCCCGGCTTGCGCGGCACGCCGGCCGTGACGATGCAGACATCTGCGCCCTCGATCGCAGCATAATCGTTCGCCCCTGAAAACGCGCCGTCGAAGCCTTCTACCGGGCCCGACTCGGCGATGTCGAGCGCCTTGCCCTGGGGCGTGCCTTCGGCGATATCGAACAGCACCACGTCACCGAGGTCCTTCAGGCCTGCGAGATGCGCGAGCGTGCCGCCGATCATGCCGGAACCGATCAATGCTATTTTGTTGCGGGCCATGCCATGGGTCCTCTTCGTCTGGCGACAGGCAGCCCATGGGACGTCCCGCGCGGAAATACTGCTGACCGATCCGCCGTTGCAGCGGAATGCTCATCGGGCTTAAGCGGCCACTTAACGCGCCGCGAACTTCCTTGCACCGCACCCAACCGAAAATCTCGGCCCTACGGCATGAAATCGACAGGTCTCGTGACGAGCCTCGAGCGGGGATAGCCCTAAGGTGAGTGCTGCGCAACAGCAGCGAAGGAGCCTTCCGAACATTCAAACGGTTAGATTGCAGGGAATTTTACGGACATCCGATCGGGTCTGCAAAGTCTGCAAATCGCGCAGATCGCGACTTCATGGAGGCTTGCGCAGGCATTCTCGAAGCATAGTGATTCTTCGAGATGCGCCGATTGCAGTCATACCCGGCATTCGAGGCGAAAAGGCTTACAATTCGGCAACTGTGCGCAAGCGCAGGTCGGCACGTCTTAAGGCGGCTACCTAAGCGAGCGCTTCCTGAGGGGTGGCCGTGGCGCCAGCCATATAGGTATCGCTGTGCATCTCAAAGAGACGGGAGACAGTGCGCTGGAACTCGAAGTTTTCCGTACCCGAAGGCGCCGAATATAGCTCTTTGGCGGGCACTTCCGCCGAAATGATCAGGCGGCGGCCCGCGTCGTAAAGCGTGTCGACTAGATTGATCAGGCGCTTTGCCTCATTGCGCTCAGAGCGCGTCAGTGCCGGAACATCCTCCAGAACGACCGTATGGAAGCGCTTGGCGAGCGCAATGAAATCCTGCGCGCCGAGCGGTTTTTGAAGAAGCTGTTCGTAGCGGAATCGCGCCGCGCCGTTGCCGGCCCGCGGTACGGCTATCGTCCTGCTTTTCACCGAGAGTGAAGCGGTATGCTCCTTCTCGCCAGAAAGAAGGGAATCCCACACCTTTTCGACCCGGGCATGCGCCTGGTCGTCGAGCGGCGTGATGTAAAGGTCTTCGGTACCGATCGCGGCGAGACGGTAATCCTCGCCTGCATCGAGAGCGAGCACTTCCACGTTGTTCTTCAGCTTGTCGACGAAAGGAAGAAACAGACCCCGGTTGAGACCGTCCTTGTAGAGGTCGTCCGGCGCGACGTTGGAGGTCGCGACCAAAACCACACCCTCCTGAAACAGCGCCTCGAAGAGCCGCGACAGGATCAGCGCATCGGCAACATCGGTCACCGTAAACTCATCGAAACAGAGAAGGAGGCTTTCTTCAGCGATCTGTTTTGCGACCGGCGGCATTGGATCGTCCTGGGAGGCGGTGCCTTCCTTCACCTTGTATCGATGGTCGCTGATGCGGTCGTGAACGTCGCCCATGAAGGCGTGGAAGTGGACGCGGCGCTTTCTAGCGACAGAGCTCTGCCTGAAGAACATGTCCATAAGCATCGTCTTGCCTCGACCGACCGAGCCATACACGTAAAGTCCCGTTACCTTTTCGGATTTACCCTTCTGGCCGAAAAGCCA
Organism: Fulvimarina pelagi HTCC2506; assembly: GCF_000153705.1. Classification (GTDB taxonomy): domain Bacteria; phylum Pseudomonadota; class Alphaproteobacteria; order Rhizobiales; family Rhizobiaceae; genus Fulvimarina; species Fulvimarina pelagi. Next base: position 657,035 of record NZ_DS022272.1, on the reverse strand, counting down.
CCCGAGAGCGCTCGACTTGGTCGCGACCGACCGGTTGGCGAGATCGTGGTCGAGACGGTCGAGACGGTCGGCGAGTTGTCTCTGCGCGTGATCGGCCTCGATCTCTCGTCGTTCGATCATGCGTTCGAGCTGAGCCCTCACAGGACCTGCTCTCTTTCGCTCGGTTCTGGTCGACGGATTGGCCATCAATGCTCCGGTGTCTGACGAGAACAGTGCCCACTCCTCCCGGCCGAATGTGCATAGGCAAGTTTGCGGTGCAGTAAAAGCCCGATCGCATGCGGCACACCGATTGGCTCAACACCTTTTGTGGTGATAGGAGATGGCCAAAGCCCCATATGGGAGAGAAAGACGATGGCTGGTAACGCTGGACGGCGCGATGCGACGGTGTCGAGGGCGACCAAGGAGACCGAGATAGAGGTTCGTGTCGATCTCGACGGCACCGGCAAGGCGGATGTCGCGACGGGTGTCGGCTTCTTCGACCACATGCTCGACCAGCTGGCTCGCCATTCCCTCATCGACATGACCATCAAGGCGAAGGGCGATCTCCACATCGACGATCACCACTGCGTCGAGGACGTCGGGATCGCACTCGGTCAGGCGATCCGGCAGGCCTTGGGCGAGCGCAAGGGCATCCGCCGCTACGCTTCTGTCGATCTTGCCATGGACGAATGCCTGACGCGCGCTGCGATCGATGTCTCCGGCCGACCGTTTCTCGTCTTTTCCGCCGAGTTCACGCGGGCCAAGATCGGCACGTTCGACACCGAGCTCGTCCGGGAATTCTTCCAGGCCTTCGCCCAGAACGCCGGATTGACGCTGCACGTGACCAATCTCTACGGCGAGAATTCCCACCATATTGCCGAGACCTGCTTCAAGGCGGTCGCACGCGTTCTCGGGGAGGCGATTTCCATTGATGCGCGCCAAGCCGATCTCGTGCCGTCGACAAAGGGAATGCTCGCTTGACGCACCGACGACACGTATTGACAGAAAGAGCAGACGGATGAGCGCTAGACGTTGGGTCGTGCTCGAACCGCCAGCCGCGAACGACGGCGACAAGACGGCCGAGGCGCGCTTCGTGAAGGATGCCTTCGCACCGCTCGCCTTCCTCTTTCTGTTTCTGTGGCTGTTCTGGCACCGGGTTTGGCTTGCTGGTATCGCCGTTCTAGCACTCGACATTGCCTTCATGATGGTCGGCTGGTGGCAGGGTCTAGGTCTGCTCTCCTCGGTTGCCCAGGCCGGGCTCGCGCTGCTGGTTGGCCTCGAAGGTCGTAACCTGATCGTTGCCAACCAGCTCTGCAAAGGCTGGCGGATGACCTCCGTCGTGCACGCGGACTCGCGAGCCGAGGCCGAACTTCGGTATTTCGGAACGGTCGACACCACACCGAAAACGCGGGCTGAAGGCTATGAAGTACCTGCCGGCGAAAATCCGCGCCTTCCGTGGGCGACGCGGGTCGCGTAAAGCACGGCCATCACCCGAGCAGGATTCAATCAGGACGCGCTGTGATGCAGACGGTCACGATCATCGATTACGGTTCGGGCAATCTGCGCTCGGCGACCAAGGCCTTCGAGCGCGCTGCTCGAGGCATTGGAACGGAGACGAGAATTCTCCTGACGGATGACCCGGACGCGGTCTTGAAGGCCGATCGCGTGGTGCTTCCTGGGGTCGGCGCCTATGCCGACTGCCGCGCCGGTCTCGACGCGGTGCCCGGCATGGTCGATGCGCTCCGCGAGGCAGTCGAGGAAAAGGCGCGGCCCTTTCTCGGCATCTGCGTGGGCATGCAGCTGATGGCCGAGCGCGGCCTCGAAAAGGCGGTGACGCCGGGCTTCGGCTGGGTTAAGGGCGACGTCGTCAAAATCGAACCGAACGATCCCTGCTTGAAGATACCGCAGATGGGCTGGAACACGCTGGAGGTTAGAACTCCGCATCCGCTTCTCGCCGGCATCGAGACCGGACCGGACGGGCTACACGCCTATTTCGTCCACTCCTATCATCTGGCGGCTGCGCGTGCCGACGACCTCGTCGCGACCGCCGACTATGGCGGCCCGGTCACGGCGATGGTGGCGAGTGGCAACAAGGTCGGTACGCAGTTCCATCCGGAAAAGAGCCAGATGCTTGGCCTGAACCTGATCGCGAACTTCCTGGCATGGACGCCGTGAGATGTTCGTCTTCTTCTCGAACCGCCTGGGCTGTCTCGGATCGATCCTCGTTTCCGTCGTCTTGACGATCATCCTGCTCTTTGTCTTCCAGATCATCTAGCCAACCGAACGAGAGGCTCCGCCGTGCCCATCCTCTTTCCCGCCATCGATCTGAAAGATGGTGCGTGCGTTCGCCTGAAACTCGGTTTGATGGACCAGGCGACGGTCTACAATGCCGATCCGGCCGGCCAGTCGCGGGAATTCCACGATGTCGGATTCGGCCATCTCCACGTCGTCGACCTTAACGGCGCGTTCAAAGGTGACTCGGTCAATGGCGAGGCGGTCGACGCAATCCTCGCGGCGGTCGGCAACGAGATGAAAGTCCAGCTCGGCGGCGGCATTCGGACCATGGCCGATATCGAAGGCTGGCTCGACAAGGGCCTTGCCCGGGTGATCCTCGGCACGGTCGCGGTTCGCGATCCCGACCTCGTGAAGGCGGCGGCCAGGCGCTTCCCCGGCCGGATCGCGGTCGGCATCGACGCGAAACGCGGCAAGGTCGCCGTCGAGGGCTGGGCCGAAACCTCCGAACTGACTGCCATCGATCTGGCGAAGCGGTTCGAGGATGCGGGCGTCTCAGCCGTCATCTATACGGATATCGACCGAGACGGCGTCCTCGCCGGCATCAACTGGCCGGCGACCATCGATCTCGCCGAGGCCGTCTCGATCCCCATCATCGCCTCTGGCGGTCTCGCCTCGATGGCTGATATCGTGCGAATGACGATGCCGGATGCGAAAGCGCTGGAAGGTGCGATCTCCGGCCGGGCTCTCTACGACGGACGAATTGACCCGAAAGAGGCGCTGGCGGTGCTCACGCCAACAAGCTGAATCCTAACGGATCTTCTCGAGAAACTGATGCACGGCGCGATTAAACTCGTACGGCGCATCGATATTCGGGACGTGACCCCCATCGACGAGAACGATTTCCGCTTGGCCGAGGCGGGAGGCTATCTCGCTGGCTTGGGCAACAACCGTTTTTGTCTCATGGCGACCAAGGATTAAGAGGCATGGCTTGTCTGGCATCTCGACCGTGATGGGATCAGCGGCGACGATCCCAGCATAGGTTGCGACGATCGCAGCGGGTGCCATTTGCGAGAAACCATCGACGAAGTGCCTACCACCCATCGGGCCGACCCATTTCCGGCTGAGCATAAGTCGGGCCAACGCCAGACCAAGACGTGCAGTCCCGCGCCGACCGAGAACTCTGAAGAACGGCCACAGAATCCGCTGCGGGCCCAGCCATTCGATCAAAGCGCGCACGGGTCCGGTCATCGACAGCGCGAGCGGGGTGTCCGCAAGAATCAGCCCGGTGATCCGTTCCGGAGCCTTTGCGGCCATCGCCAGCGCCACCATACCGCCCAAGAAAACGCCGCAGACAAGAGCCCGGTCGATTTCCAGCCTGTCAAGAAGCGCGACGACGTCCCGCGCGTGGGTCTCGATCGATAGATCTTCGAACGAGCCGGTCGTCTCCCCATGACCCCTCAGATCGGGAACGACCACCCGGCGCGCCCCCGAAAATGCCCGCCACTGGCTCTCCCAGACCTGGCGCGTCTGAACCGCGCCATGCAGGAAGACCAGAGGCGCCCCCTGAATTAGAGGCACTCCGGAGTCGTCGATCGCGAAACGCGTATCTCCGATTTGGACGATCCTCAGCTTTTCACGGGCAGGCTTCAACGGAGAATATCGCACCTTTCAAGCGGGCGTTTTGCGCCGTGACGCTACGCTGGTAGACTGCCGTCCCATGAACATCCAGTCGCAACCCGTCATGACGACCGAGGAATTCCTCCGCTGGAACGAGGGCCGGGAGGGCAAGCGGGAACTCGTGCACGGGAGAGTCTTCGAGATGATGATCAACGTCACCCGCGGTCATGTGAAACTGGCCGGCAAACTGACAGCGATCCTCATCAACGCGCTTGACGAGAGCGAATTCGACATCGGAACGGCCGATTTCGGTGTGCGCACTCCCGCCGGGGTCCGTTATCCAGATGTGTTCGTCGATCGCTCGGGCGGGACGGCGAGTGATCTTGCCGCGATCGAACCTCTGTTCGTCGCGGAAATCCTCTCGCCCTCCTCGCTCGCGATCGATTTCGGCGAAAAGGCCGAGGAATACACGACGATCGAGAGCCTTCGCCACTATCTCGTGCTCTCGCAGGACGAGCCGCGCATCTGGCTTTGGTCGCGCGATGAGGATGGCGTCTTCCAACGGCCACAAATGATCGAGGGACCGGACAGCGAGATCCCGCTCACGGGCTTCGACCTCAACATCAAACTTGCCGATCTCTATCGCGGTATCGCATAAGCGATCTCGACCCCGCTCCAACGATCGGCGCATGCCATGACCCTCAAGGCCCGCATCATCCCCTGCCTCGACGTGAAGGATGGCCGTGTCGTCAAGGGCGTCAACTTCGAAGGCCTGCGCGATGCAGGAGACCCGGTGGAAGCCGCGCGTGCCTATGATGCCGCCGGTGCGGACGAACTCTGCTTCCTCGACATCACCGCTTCCTCCGACGAACGCGAAACGATCGTCGACGTAGTGCGCCGAACCGCCGAGCAGTGTTTCATGCCCGTCACCGTAGGCGGCGGCGTGCGCACGGTGCAGGACGTCCGAACGCTACTTCTTGCCGGCGCCGACAAGGTATCGATCAACACAGCGGCGGTGAATCGGCCGGGCTTCGTCGGCGATGCCGCCGACAAGTTTGGCGACCAGTGCATTGTGGTTGCCATCGACGCGCGTCGCGTGAGCGAGACTGGCGCCGAGCCTCGCTGGGAAATCTTCACCCATGGCGGCCGCCGGGAGACCGGCATCGATGCAGTCGAATTCGCTAGAAAAGTCGTCGCGCTCGGCGCGGGCGAAATCCTTCTCACCTCGATGGACCGGGACGGCACGAAGGCCGGCTTCGATCTCGAATTGACGAAGGCGATCAGCGATACGGTGGCGGTCCCCGTCATCGCGTCCGGTGGTGTGGGCACGCTCGATCATCTTGTGGAAGGTGTCACGAAGGGCGGCGCGGCGGCTGTTCTCGCTGCCTCGATCTTCCATTTCGGCACCTACACGATCGCCGAGGCGAAGGCGTATATGGCCACCGCCGGGGTTCCCATGAGACTTGATCCAGCCGATATTTCGCTCGACGCCGCATGATTCGCTGCCCTCGAAAATGACAGCCTGATGACAGATTTCAGCCTTTCTGATCTGGAAAAGATCGTCGCCGAACGGGCGAATGCATCGCCTTCGGAATCCTATACGGCTAAGCTTAAGGCCATGGGCGTCTCTCACGTCGCCAAGAAGCTAGGCGAAGAGTCAACAGAGACTGTGATCGCCCTCGTTTCGCAGGACGACGACCGCGTCGTCTCCGAAAGCGCAGATCTGATCTACCACCTCCTCGTGGCGCTCAATCTGCGCGGCATTCCCGCCGCCGATATCTTCTCGGAACTCGGCCGTCGAACATCGACGACGGGTCTCGAGGAGAAGGCGGCCCGTCCCCCGGACGGACCGCGCGAGGGGTGAACGGGCGGATGGACCAGCTCGCGCCCATGCTCTTCTCGCCTTACCGCGTCTTTTCGGCTGAAGAGTGGGCTGGATTTCGCGCCGACACGCCTTTGACACTCTCAGCGAGCGAACTGGAAAGCATCCGCTCGATGAACGATCCGGTTGATCTCGACGAGGTTGCTCGGATCTATCTCTCGCTCTCGCGCCTTCTCTCGGCCCATGTCGAGGCATCCCAAGTGCTGTTCGAGCAGCGCCAGCAGTTTCTGTCCGGAAACGGCGTCGGCCACAAGACCCCCTTCGTCATCGGCATCGCGGGCTCCGTGGCCGTGGGAAAGTCAACGACCGCGCGCCTTCTCCAACTGCTCCTCGGCCGTTGGCCGACCTCGCCGAAGGTGGCGCTCGTTACGACGGACGGTTTCCTCTTTCCCAACGCCGTTCTTGAAGAAAAGGGTTTGATGCGCCGCAAGGGTTTCCCGGAGAGCTACGACGTTGGCGCCATTCTGCGGTTCCTATCGGACATCAAGGCCGGCGCGCCGAGCGTGACGGCGCCAGTCTATTCGCACTTCCATTACGACGTGACCGAAGGCAAACGGGCCGTCGTCGACCACCCGGACATTCTGATCTTCGAAGGGCTGAACGTGCTTCAGGTTCAGAAGATGCCGCCGGATGGCCGGGCCGTACCGTTCGTGTCGGACTTCTTCGACTATTCGATCTACATCGACGCTGAGGAGAGCGATATCCACCGGTGGTATATCGACAGGTTCATGCGGCTGCGTGAAACCGCCTTCCAGCAGGAGGACTCCTTCTTTCACCGCTACGCCAAGATTTCCGATGCCGAAGCAAGGCTTACGGCCGAGGATCTCTGGTCCGACATCAACGCCGTCAATCTGCACGAGAATATCTTGCCGACTCGCCCGCGTGCCGATCTTATTCTGAAGAAAGGCCCGAATCATCTCATCAAACAGGTCGCGTTGCGCAAGCTTTAAGTGCAATTCACAAATTGAAATGTACTGTGCAATTCTGTGCTCGCTTAGGACGCTTTCGACAAGAAACTAAATCGACGACCGATCTGTTCGCCTCGCGATCACTTCGGTAGCTCGTCATGGAGAGCTCTGCCTGCCGACTTTTCGCGTTGGATTCCCCCAGTATCATGTCGCTATCACGCGTCTAAGCTTCGAATCATGACCGAAAACCCACCCTCATAAGCGTCATATTCTTGGCGACTTAATCGCGGTGCCTTTTACATTGCTGCGAATTCAATCGCGCTGGGACTTGAAGCGCGCTATGAGCAAGGTCCGTATCGATCGCCCAAGTCCTGTTGCGGGCCGATTCAACGCGAGGTCGTCACCGCAGTGTTTCCGTCTTTCTTTCCAAGCCCGAAACTGTTCTTCCTGTCGGCTGTTGCCTGGGCAGTTGTCGGGATTGCTCTCTGGTACGGATTCGCGGACGAATCAGGGGTGTGGTTCGGCCTACCACGTCCGCCGATGGGCGAAGAGCCGGTCATCGGCGTCTCCATTTTTTGGTCTAACGAGTTCATCTGGTTCTATCTCTACTACGCAGTCATGGTCGCGCTTTTCGCGGCGTTCTGGATGTGGAAGGAACCCCATCCTTGGGCGCTCTGGTCGATCCTCGGATCGGCTTTGATCATTTTCGTCACTTACTTCCAGGTTCAGGTCTCAGTCGCGATCAACGCATGGTACGGACCGTTCTACGACCTCATCCAGGCCGCTCTCGCTCAGACCAGCGAGGTAACACAGGCAGAGTTCTACGGCTCGCTTGCCACTTTTGCGGGAATCGCCTTCGTTGCGGTCACCGTCGGTGTCCTCACACGATTCTTCATCAGCCACTACGTCTTCCGCTGGCGAACGGCGATGAACGATTATTACATGAGCTACTGGGGCAAACTCAGGATGATCGAGGGTGCTTCACAGCGTATCCAGGAAGATACGATGCGCTTCGCCTCGATTACCGAGAACCTCGGTGTGAACTTCATCGAGGCAGTCATGACGCTCATAGCGTTCCTGCCGGTACTCCTCGTCTTGTCCGCGAATATCACATCTCTGCCGCTGATCGGCGAAGTTCCCTATCCGCTGGTCATTGCAGCGCTGCTCTGGTCCGCATTCGGAACGACGTTTCTTGCGCTTGTCGGTATCAAGCTGCCTGGACTCGAATTCAGGAACCAGCGTGTGGAAGCGGCCTATCGAAAGGAGCTCGTCTACGGGGAAGACAATGCCGACCGCGCGCAGCCACCCAAAATCAGCACTCTCTACTCCAGCGTGCGCCGCAACTATTTCCGGCTCTATTTCCACTATATGTACTTCAACGTGGCGCGTATCGGTTATCTCCAGACCGATAACATCTTCCCCTATATTATCCTTGCACCTACCATCGTTGTCGGTGCGATCACGCTTGGTACCATGAACCAGATCCTCAACGCCTTTCAGCAGGTGCGGACGTCGTTCCAATATCTTGTAAATTCATGGACGACGATCGTCGAACTGCTGTCGATTCACAAACGCCTGAAGGGCTTCGAGGCAGCGATCCACGATGAACCTCTACCGAGCGTCGATCGGGAATGGCTCGCCAGGCATTCACCGGCGGAGTGAAACAGAGGCTCTGATTGCCGTGCGCGGCCGCGCTTTTTCGGAAGGTTTCGACCGGTTGGCCTAAGGCCAACGAAAATGGGTTCCGCCTTTCGACTGAGCCTGCCGCGGATCGAATAAAGCTCAGACGATCAGACCTGACCGCCTGACACGTCAGGCGGAAATAAGCATCGCCACCGGGAGCGTCTGCAGAACATCAGCGAGGCGAAGCTCCGAGCCGGTCCATTCGGCCTCTGTCATGACGTCTCTGAACGTCCTCGTTGCTAGCGCTTCCGGGAGCACGATGCTCGTGCCCTGCCAGCGCTCCGCCGGCACCGATGGTTCCAATTTCCCGTCTAGGAGGGTCAGGGTCATCCGTGGCGCGACGGTGATTGATGCCTCACCGTTCTCGGCGACCCTCGCGAAGGCTACCACCCAACCAGCACCTGGCCCTTCAACGACGAGCGGCTGATAGCTGCCCAACGTGAAGAGGGTGGAAGCGTCTTGCCGCATTTTGAGGCCGGCGGCAGTCAGTTTCGCCTTCAGGCGTCCGGAGCGCCAGTCGGCAAGGAGGGCTGCGGGATCGGCTTCAGCTTCGAGAGCCTCAATCCGCGCATCGAAATCAACGGGGCGGCGGTTATCCGGATCGACGAGGGAGAAGTCGTAGAATTCCGTGCCCTGATAGATATCCGGAACGCCGGGCGCAGTCAGTTTAATTGCCGTCTGGGAGAGGCTGTTAAGCGCACCGGCAGCCACGAAAGGCTGGACGCTAGACCAGAACTCGCTGATCAGCTCTTCCTGAGGATCGACCATCGCCTCGACGAAGTTGCGCAAAGCCTTTTCATACTTCTCGGCAGGCGCCGTCCAACTGGTATAGCGTTTGGCCTCCCGCACTGCCTTTTCCGCGAAACCCGTGAGCCGCTCGGCGATCTCTTCGCACTGCTCTTTATCGGCGGGATCGAAATCCGTGGGCAAGACGCCGAGGAGCGCCTGATAAAGACCCCATTCGGTCGCAGGATCCGGGGAGAAAAGGCCAGGCTCGATGTCTTTGCGCCAGCCGGTCATAACGGCGGCGAAACTGGAGACCAGCGCGCGCCAGCGGCCCGGCGCCTCGGAAAGCGTGTAGATGCGAGCACGCGCATCCTCGCCGCGCTTGGTGTCGTGCGTTGTCGTCGCAAGCAGACCCGAAGGCTGGTCTTCGATTCGGACCTGCATCGCCTCGTGGAAGCTATCGACATCGGCCCCGTAGTGGTCTGGCTCACCGCCCACCTCGTTGAGCGCAATCAGTCGGTTGTAGCGGTAGAAGACCGTGTCCTCGACGGCCTTGGCCATCACTGCGCCGGTCGTCTGCTGGAACCGGCGCGTGAAGTTCAGAGCGCCGGCGACGTCCGCGCCATCCTCGAAGTCCAGCTTCAGGAGCCGGCCGATGAACTGGATCGGCTCGTCCGCCTCCACCTCGCGACGCGTCATCGCCAGATCGACAGCTTCGTCGATGATCGCGACGTCGCGGCGAGGCACGCCGTCGACGGAACCGTAGGTGCGGTAGACCGGAAGTGCGGCGGCGACCTCCACAATTGAGCGCGCGAGCGTGTCGCGCCCAAGGTCGCGGGTCGAAAGCCCGCGCGAAGCGACGTCGAGTGCAAGGCCAGTCAGAACGGTCAGTTCGCCTGCAAGATTGCGCTGAAAGATTGAACGCTTCTCCGCGAGGATCATCGCGCGCAAGTCTTCCCTGCGCCCGATGAAGGTGTGGTACGCCTCGCTCATGCCCTCTTCGCGCTTGGCATCGACGTAGAGGTCGGAAAGCGCAGTGATGAATTCGTAACCGGTCGTGCCATCGATCGCCCAGGAAGAGCGCAGGCGCTCCTCGCCGGTCAGAATCTTTTCGACATGAATGCTCGGAGATCGACGCACCGCTCGGAAGGCGTGGTTGAGATCGTCGAGATAGGTTTTCGGGTCGGCTAACCCGTCGACATGGTCAATGCGAACACCATCGAGCCGACGCTCGCGCGCAAGCCGGATGATCATCTGATGGCTCTCGCTGAAGACCCGACGCATCTCCTGCCTCACGCCGATCAGGTCGGCGATCTCGAAGAAGCGGCGGTAGGTCAAGCGCTCGCGGGCCGTCCGCCACCAGGCGAGCCGCCAGGCCTGGGCCTCATGAAGGGCGTGGAGCGCCTGCCTGTCGTCGTTGATTGCCGAGATCGCCGCATGGAGGGCCGTGCGGAAGCTTTCATCCTGCAGGTGCTCGCTCAGCCGTTCGCGCAATTCGTCGGCTTCCGGCGGCGTGGAAACGGAGAAGCGCCGCACCAGTCGATCGCGTTCATCGTGGTCGAGAAGGCCGAAGACGTGGCCGTAGGTGCGAGGATCGATCGGCAGGCCGTAGCCCGCCGCATCGAAGCGGAAGGCGGGTGTCGCCTCGTCGAGGACGATCGTCAAATCGCCGGCTTCCAGCGCATCGCCATAAGGCTTGCCGAGCACGGGGACGAGAATGCGCTTGGCTTCCCAGGAGATGTCGAACGTATAAGCGTAACGGCTTTCTTCGCCCCACCGCAGCACGTCCTCCCACCAATGGTTATGCGGGGAAACGCCCATGTGATTCGGCACGAAATCGAGGATCAGCCCGATATCGGCTGAGGAGAGCGCGTTCGACATCTCGGTGAAGCCGCCGATGCCGCCGAGATCCTCCTCCAGCGCGTTGTAGTCGGTAACGTCGTAGCCGTGGGTCGATCCTTGTGAAGCCGCGAAGATTGGAGAAGCGTAGAGATGGCTTATGCCGAGACGTTTCCAGTAGCGAGCGAGATCGCGCGCAGTTGCGAAATCAGTGCCTTCCCTGAATTGAAGCCGATAGGTTGAGACGAGTGGCGCGGTCATGAGGGGTTCGGCCTTTCTTCGCGCATTGCCCGCGCCAAACTTAGGAAGCGCTCGTGTCCGTCGAGATCTTCAAGAGCGAAATCCTGGCGTATGCGCCAATTGGGGTACTGATCAGTGGTGCCGGGAAGGTTCGGCTGGTGGGTAGCACCAAGCATGTCTTCCAGCTGAACAGTGAGGAGCAGCGACGGCGTGCGCGCGACATAGCGGTGGACCGCCTCGCTAAGAACTTGGTTCAACTCGGCGGACAAAGGCGCATCTCCGTTGAGCATCTGCTCGTATTCGTGAGGTATCAGGCTAGCTTTGCGCAAGGCGACGAGAAGGTCGATCCGCTCTTCCGCGCGGCTCTTCAGGTCGCGCTGGGTCGCGGCCGAATCCTGCGTACCGGCTTCCTCGCGCAGCTTGATGTCGGTGCCCTTCCACCAGCCCGCAAGCGGTGCGAGATCATGGGTCGAGATACAGGCGAGCGCGAGTTTCGGATAGATATGAGGCGCCAGGAACGCATCGTCTCGGCGCTCGAAATAGAGGACCCGGTAGGAGAGGATGTTGGCCTGCTCCATCGTGTCCCGAAAGCCTTCTGGTACGGTCCCCAGATCCTCGCCGATGACAATACAATGATTGGTGTTCGAGGCTTCTGCGACAGCATCGACCATCTCGCCCAGCGGATAGCGGACATAACCGCCCCCGGCCGAGGACTGGTCTCCGGGAATCCACCATAGCCGCGCAAGTCCCATCGCATGGTCGATACGCACCGCGCCGGCATGGAGCGTGAGCTGTCCGAAGGCGTTGCGCAGCGGCGTATAGTCCCGTTCCTGAAGCGCCTTCGGAGAGAGCGGTGCGAGGCCCCAGTCCTGGCCGGCCGAGTTAAACATGTCCGGCGGCGCGCCCACGCGGGCTGCAGCAACGGTCAGCGCCGGATCGGCCCAAGTCTCGGCACCATCCGGGGCCACGCCGACCGCGAGATCGAGATAGAGCCCGATTGCCATACCCTCGGATTTCGCACGCGCCTGCACGCTGGCGATCTGTTCGTCGACCTCGAACTGCAGCCATTTGTGGAAGTTGATCTCGTCGAAGTTGTCGCGCTCGAAATCGTCCACGGCATCGCTCGTCCGATCCTGCAGTGCTTCCGGCCAGTGATGCCAGCCGGCATGGCCGCCATCGGCGACCTGAGACTGCGAGATCGCCTCGAAAAGTGCGAAGTCGTGCAAGGTCGATCCGCTGCCGGAGACGAAACGCTCAAACGCCTGGGACGCGGCGATATCGTCCTTCCGCGTTCCGTAGATCATCCGGAGCAGACGATTCTTCAGGCGGCAGACCGTCGGATAATCGACCAGCGATCCGTCGAGCCCTTCGAACAGTGCCGGCTCGTCCGCGCGGAGCGTCTCGATCGCTTTCGCACCCCCCTCGATCTTGTCGATGGCAAGATAGAGCGGGTTGTTGAAGCGCCGGGTCGAGGGCGAATAGGGCGAGATGCGACTACCGTCGGCCATAAAGAGTGCATGCAGCGGATTGACGCCGATGAATGACGCGCCCTCGCGCGCCGCGATGACCGCCAGCCGCGCGAGATCCTCGTAATCGCCGATGCCGAGATTGCGCTGCGAGCGCAGCCCGTAAAGCTGGCACGATATGCCCCAGCGACGATGCTTGGCCACTACGGGCGGAAGCGCGCAACTCTTCTCAGGCGCCTGCCTCGCTTCCGAGAAATGCCCTTGTTCGCCATTCTCAGGATCGACCGACAATGCCATTAGCAGTCGCTCTTTCGCTTCATCGGCAATGACCTTCCGCTCGCCCATCTCAGAGGTATAGACCGACTGGATTCCGTGGCTTTCAGCCAGCAGGTCGAGTGATCGGCTCAAGCGGTGCCTCCCATGATGAGCTTTTGGTCCGAGAGTCGAAAAACGACAGAAGTGGGCGGCAGGGTCCCGTCAGCAAGCCGACTATCCGCATTTGCGGGATAGGCATGAACGAGATCGCCTGCTGTCAGGTCCGTGGGCGTCAAGTCGCTCGGAAGCGGCCAAGGTTCGTCGCTAAGATTGGCGAACAGGTGAAGTGCCTTCCCGTCCTGAAGGGTCCAGACAACCGCGAAAGCCAGCGTATCCTCGGCAGAGTAATAAGAACCGCAATTTGCAGGAACATTCTTCAGCAACGGAACGATCGTCTCGCGACGGATCTTCAACAGGCGTTTGACCTGTTCGAGCCGGCGTAGATGGTTTGGGCGATTGAGTTCCGACCAATCGAGCATCGATGCGGCGAACGTCGTCTCCGCGTTCGGATCGGGGATCAGTTCACGCGTTTCAGCGGCGTGGAAGGCGGTGAACTTTGCAAATTCCGAGCGCCGACCTTCACGCACTGCATCGGCGAGATCGCCGTCGAAATCGGTGAAGAAGCAAAACGGATGGGTCTCGCCCCATTCCTCGCCCATGAAGATCAGGGGGATGTGGGGCGAGAGGAGCAGGATCGCCTGGGCGCATTCGACCATGCGGCGGGAGGCGAGATCGGTCAGTCGCTCGCCGAAGGCCCGATTGCCGATCTGGTCGTGGTTCTGGATGAAGTTGACGAAGGCCGTCGGCGGCAGATGCTCGGACCTTGACCCGATCTTCTTGTCGCGCACCGGTGAATAATCGCCTTGAAAAACAAAGCCGGTCGCAAGGGATTTCGCAATTTGTGAGACGCTGCCGCGCGTGTAGTCGGCGTAATAGGCCTCCTGCTCGTGGGTCGCGAGGACGTGGACCGTGTGATGGAGGTCGTCGTTCCACTCGCCCGAGACGAGCAGTGGCTGGCCGGTCTCGCCGCGCTCGATATGCCAGGTGATGTTGCGGTCGTCCTCGGTGGTGAGGTGCACGTGCCGGCCGGGGAAGCGCTTGCGCACGGCGGCAGCGAGTTCTTTAACCAGCGGCGTGTCGGTCGTGTCCTTGATGGAATCAATTGCATCCAGCCGCAGGCCATCGAAGCGGAATTCCTCGAGCCAGTAGAGCGAATTTTCGATCATGAAGGCGCGAACCGGCTCTTCGTCATAAGCGATCGCCGGGCCCCAGGGGGTATGAATCTCTTCATGGAAGAACTCGGGCGCATAGGCGCCGAGGTAATTCCCATCTGGTCCGAAGTGGTTGTAGACCACGTCGAGAAAGACACTGAGCCCGCGCGAATGGGCGGCATCGATCAGCCGCTTGAGGCCGGCATCGCCACCATAGGCCTCGTGCGGACAGTAGAGCATCACGCCGTCATAGCCCCACCCGCGCTTGCCCATGAACTGGGCGACGGGCAGGAGCTCGATCGTCGTGATGCCGACGGATTTCAGGAAATCGAGCTTGTCCTCGATGCCCTCGAAGGTCCCTTTTTGCGAGAAAGTCCCGGTGTGAAGCTCGTAGAAGACGGTCTCTTCCCAAGGCCGGCCGTTCCATTCGGGCGTCGTCCAGCGATAGGCGTTGGGATCAGTAAGAACAGAAAGGGAATGGACATCGCCGAACTGCCGGCGCGAAGCGGGATCGGGCACGACGAGCCCGTCGTTCAGCCGAAACCCGTAAGCACCGCCGACCGAAACCTTGTCGGTCGTCAGTCGCCACCATCCGGCGTCGTCCTTCTCCATCGGAAGAAAGACGGCCGGCTCGCCCTTCGCATCGCCGACTGCGAGCTCGATCGATGGCGCAGAAGGGGCCCAGAGACGAAACTCGGCGCCGGACGAGACCAGCCGTGGGCCCCAAGAAGTCTCGAACACAAACCCATTATCCGTTGAAGTCATGTGGTCAGGCCGTGTCCTTCTATTAGAGGAGCATCATCCGGCTATCCGTGGTCCAAATCCGATGCCAGGCTACGGCATTTCCGTACACCGCAACGCCCTTCGCCTAATTGGAGCGAACGCCGCCAGTTCCAGCCCGCAAGCCGCTCAAATAATCATCGCCAGACAAGGAACTCATATCGCGCGCGACCGAACGACGATTAGGCTTCGGCGCGAAACGAACGACGCCCGGCTCGAACCGAACCGGGCGCGGATCTCTCTCGTCGAATCCCCCGATCGGGAGGACCACAGCCAGGATCAGGCAGCCTGCGCCTGCCTTCCCTTCCGCCCCGCCTCGCCGCGCACGAGATCGTGCATGAAGCCCAGCTTCTCGATTACCGCGGAAGACAGGACGAACGGATAGAGATCCTGATGGCCCATCGAGCGGTTGAACGAGTTGAGGGCCGCGGAAAGCGGCAACCATGCGTCGGTGATCTGCTCGATCGACGTATCGCGCGCATACGGATCGAAATCGATCCGTGTCGTCAACAGCCCCTGGTCCGGGATGCGCGGATCGACGGTCACGCCCCAGGCATGACCGGTCTCCAGCGTGTCGACGATGTGGAGATAGTGCGCCCAGGTCTCGGCGAAGTCCTCCCAGGCATGAGCGCCGGCATAAGATGAGACATACTCATTCTGCCAGTCGGGCTTCGGACCGTTCTCGTAATGGCGCTGCAGCGCTTCGCCGTAATCTTCGGTGTCGTCGCCGAAGAGCCCACGGCAGGCGTCCAGCGCGCCCTCGTTGCCGTCGCGCACGATGCGATCCCAGTACCAGTGGCCGACTTCGTGGCGGAAATGCCCGAGCAGCGTCCGGTAAGGCTCGCCCATGGACTGACGCCGGCTGACGCGCTCGGCATCGTCGGCTTCGGCGAGCGCGATGGTGATGAGGCCGCGATCGTGCCCGGTCATGACGTTTCCGGGCGTGCCGTCGTCCTCGGCAAGAAAGTCGAAGCCGAGGCCTTCTTCGTGCTCGTTGCGCGTCGCGAGCGGCAGGCCGAAGCGGTTGATTGCATAGAAAAGGCGATGCTTGCCGATTTCCATCTTCTGCCAACGGGCAAGATTCACTGGGTCGGCAACGTTGGGAACGGTTTCATTGTGCCGACAAGCGAGACAATACATGTCCTCGGTATCCGCCGGAAGCAGCCAGTTGCAGACGCCGTACTGATAGTTGTCGCAATATTTGAGAGTCGATACGTCCGAATGGGAACCGGCTTCCTTCCAGAAGTCGTCTTCCTTATCGAGCGCGATCATTTCTTCGCGCTGCGGATCGTAGCCGAGCGAGCGGCCGCATCTTTCGCAGGCGACGTTTTCAAAGAACACGACCTGCTGACAGGCCGAGCAGGAAAACAGTTTCATTGTCAGGTCCCTGGGGCAATTGTTACGCGCGCGGTCGCGCGATGGGCGTCAATGCGGAAACAGTACGATCGTTCCGACCAACCCGGCAATTCGGATACAATATCGTGCATTGTTCGACGAAGGGGATAGCTGCCGGCCCTTGTCGGCTTGCAGCTCTGGTCTAAGCATAGGTGACGAACTGAAAGCCGAAGCGGAATCAGAAAGCGCCCATGTCGATCCTCGCCAGCCTTCGCCACCTGACCCATTACAAGTACGACCGCCCGGTCGTCCTCGGCCCCCAGGTGATCCGGCTGCGGCCAGCACCGCATTCGCGGACCCGTATACCGTCCTACTCGTTGAAGGTTTCGCCCGAACAGCATTTCGTCAACTGGCACCAAGACCCGTTTGGCAACTATCTCGCCCGCTTCGTCTTCCCCGAGCCGGTGCGCGAGTTCAAGATCGAGGTCGATCTCCTCGCCGACATGACGGTCTACAACCCCTTCGACTTCTTCATCGAGGAGCATGCCGAGGAATTCCCCTTCACCTATCCGGACGAGGTGAAGAAGGAGCTCGAATCCTATCTCGACCCGGAACCGGCGGGCGAGAGGTTCCGCGCGTTCATCGAAGAGATCGACCTGATGCCCGGCCAGCGCACCATCGATTTCCTCGTCGGGCTCAACCAGAAGATCGAGAAGCGGGTCGACTATCTCGTCCGAATGGAGCCCGGCGTTCAGACGCCCGACGAAACGCTGACCAAGAATTCCGGGTCCTGCCGCGATTCCTCCTGGCTCCTCGTCAACACGCTGAGGCATCTCGGCTTCGCCGCGCGCTTCGTGTCCGGCTACCTCATCCAGCTGAAGCCGGATGTCGTCTCGCTCGACGGGCCGGCCGGCACGAGCCATGACTTCACCGATCTCCACGCCTGGGGCGAAGTCTACATTCCCGGCGCAGGGTGGATCGGCCTCGATCCGACCTCCGGGCTCCTAACGGGCGAGAGCCACATTCCCCTCGCCGCAACGCCGCACTACCGCTCTGCCGCGCCGATCTCGGGTCTCGTCGGCTTCGCCGAGGTCGATTTCGAATTCGACATGACGGTGGGCCGCATCTCGGAGCGCCCGCGCGTCACTTATCCCTTCTCCGACGAAAGCTGGGAAGCGCTCGACGCGCTCGGCAAGACGGTCGACGCGGAGCTCGAGGCGAACGATGTGCGCCTTACCATGGGCGGCGAGCCGACCTTCGTCTCGATCGACGAGTTCGAATCGCCCGAGTGGAACTCCGACGCGACCGGCCCGATGAAGCGAGGCCTCGGCGACGACATGATCCGCCGCCTGCGCGACCGCTTCGCCCCGGGCGGATTTCTGCATTACGGCCAGGGCAAGTGGTATCCGGGCGAGACCCTGCCACGCTGGACCTTCTCCCTCTACTGGCGCAAGGACGGCGCGCCGATCTGGCAGAACAGCGATCTCGTCGCCCGCGAAAAGACCGAGGCCGAAATCGGGCCGGACGAGTCGGAGGCCTTCACGAAGGCCGTCGCCGAGGCGTTGGAAATCCAGGCCGAAAACGTGTTGCCGGCCTTCGAGGACGCATCCTTCTGGATCGCCCGCGAACAGGGCCTGCCGGACAATGTCGAGCCGACCGATTCCAAGCTCGAAGATCGCGAGGAGCGCGCGCGGCTCGCGAAGGTCTTCGATCACGGCCTGTCGAAGCCGACCGGGCACGTGCTGCCGGTCCAGGCCTGGCAGTCGCGGTCGAGCAAGGTCCGCTGGATGTCGGAAAGATGGCGGACGCGACGCAAGCATCTTTACTTGACGCCGGGCGACTCGGCCCTCGGCTACCGCCTGCCGCTGGCCTCCCTGCCCTATCTGGGCAAGGGCGACTATCCCTATATCCATCCCGCCGACCCAACCCAGCCTTTCCCGCCGCTGCCGCCGCAGAGCCGCGAACAATGGGGCCGCACCGAGCGGCAGACGCACGATCCGAACTCAGCGAAAGCCGACACGGTCGCCGGCCGGCGGCGCGAAATGACGCCGCTGCCGCCGCTGTCTTCACAAGCCGACGGTTCGACGGTTCCGCGCGGCACCACCTTCACAGCGGTCGCTGCGGAGAACGCCGAGATCCATGGCTTCGTTCGAACAGCGCTCTCGGTCGAACCGCGCGACGGGAAGCTTTGCGTCTTCATGCCACCGCTGGAGCTGACGGAAGCCTATCTCGACCTGCTCGGTGCGATCGAGGAGGCCGCGCGCGATCTCGATATGCCCATTCAGATCGAGGGTTATGCCCCTCCACACGATCCTCGGCTTAACGTGATTCGGGTCGCCCCCGATCCGGGGGTCATCGAGGTGAACGTCCACCCGGCTTCGAGCTGGGAGGAGGCGAAGGCGATCACCCAAGGCGTCTATGAGGATGCCCGGCAGTCGCGCCTCGGCACCGACAAGTTCATGGTGGACGGCAAGCATGCCGGCACCGGCGGCGGCAATCATGTGGTGGTCGGCGGCGCAACGCCGCTCGACTCACCCTTCCTGCGCCGGCCGGATCTCCTGAAGTCGCTGGTCCTCTACTGGCAGCGCCATCCGTCGCTCTCCTACCTCTTCTCCGGCCTCTTCATCGGCCCGACGAGCCAG
Organism: Fulvimarina pelagi HTCC2506; assembly: GCF_000153705.1. Classification (GTDB taxonomy): domain Bacteria; phylum Pseudomonadota; class Alphaproteobacteria; order Rhizobiales; family Rhizobiaceae; genus Fulvimarina; species Fulvimarina pelagi. The sequence continues at coordinate 638,177 of NZ_DS022272.1, read as the reverse complement.
GCCCCGCGCATCGACGAAGGCCGGCACGACCAGCTCTACGAGCTGGAAATCGCCATGGCGCAGGTGACCGAGGACAGTTTCTCGACGCCGCCCTGGCTGGTCGACCGGTTATTCCGCAATCTCCTGATCGACGTGACGGGCAACACCCATCGCGCCGAGATCTGCATCGACAAGCTCTATTCGCCGGACGGTCCGACGGGCCGCCTCGGCCTCGTCGAATTTCGCGGCTTCGAGATGCCGCCCGAGCCGAAGATGTCGCTCGCCCAGCAGCTGCTGATCCGCGCGATGATCGCGAAATTCTGGAAGCAGCCGGAAGACGGCAAGTTCGTGCGCTGGGGGACGAACCTGCACGATCGCTTCATGCTACCGGAATTCGTCTGGCAGGATTTCCTCGACGTTCTCGGCGATCTCACCCGTGCCGGCTATCCGATGCGGCCCGAATGGTTCGAGGCGCAGGCCGAATTCCGCTTCCCATTCTGCGGCAAGATCGAGCGCGAGGGTATCGAACTCGAACTGCGGCAGGCGCTGGAGCCGTGGCATGTGATGGGCGAGACCGGCGCGATCGGCGGCACGGTGCGCTTCGTCGATTCATCCGTCGAGCGCCTTCAGGTGAAGCTCTCGAATTTCGACAAGGCCCGTCACATCGTCACCTGCAACGGCCGCGAGGTGCCGATGACGGCGACCGGAACGGGCAAGGAGGCCGTCGCGGGCGTGCGCTTCAAGGCATGGCAGCCGCCATCCGGCCTCCATCCGACGATCCCGGTGCATGCACCGCTCACTTTCGACATCTACGATACGTGGTCGAGGCGGTCGCTGGGCGGCTGTACCTATCACGTCGCTCATCCGGGCGGGCGGAACTACGACACCTTCCCGGTCAACTCCTACGAAGCCGAAGCCCGCCGCCTCGCGCGCTTCGAGCCGATCGGCCATACGCCGGGTAGCTACGCGCCGGTCCGCGAGATCGCCGATCCGAGCTTCCCGATGACGCTCGATCTGAGGCGTCCGTCGGGGCTGGCGGTCGGCTAGTCGATCCGCGCGCATTCGGCGTCCGCTGCGCTGAAACGCGGACGCAGAGCGTGGACCGAGGTGAATAATGACCTACTCGGTTCGTGAAGAGACTGGTGAGTCTCGTTCGCGCATGAAAAAGGGCCGCCTGACAGGCGGCCCTTTCGAGAGATGCTGCGGACGAGCAGCGGCCGTGCTTAAAGCTTCTTTTTCGCCATCTTCGCGACGCCGCGCACCAGATCGGATTCGGCGCTGCCGCCATGACGACGCGTAGTGGTGGTCGGACGGACCGGCCGGCGGGTTGCCGGACGCCTTTTCGAGCTCGCAAATGCCGAGACAGCTCTTCTGACGATACTTCCAAGATTCATGATCGTTTCTCCCAACTGGCCTAAGCCGTTATGATTGCTCGTCTTATAAACGAGCTGGGAGTCTACCGGTTCCGTCATGGTACGGACCGGCCGGAAAGGTGGGCCGGAGAACGTCATCGCCACCTACCATAAGCTAGCCGACGCTCAGGATCGTCAAAATCAACGGAATCGTCACCACTGAAACCAAGGTCTGCGCAGTGATGATTCCGGCCATATAAGGTCCGTCGCCACCGAGCTGACGGGTGAGTACGTAAGCGGTCGGCGCCGTAGGGATTGCCGCGAAGATGACGAGCACCAGGGTTTCCGTTTCCCCGAGGCCGAAGACGTGAGCGATCAGCGCTCCGAAGAGCGGCATGACTAGAAGCCGCAATGCCGTATTGCCGGCAAGGATCGCCGTATCCTGCCGAACTTCATCCGGCCGGAGAGCGGCTCCGACGCATAGAAGGCCAAGCGGCAGGCTGGCCTGAGCGACGAGATTGAGGAAACGTTCGATACCGAACGGCAGCCCCACTTTGGTCAGGGCGACCGCGATCCCTGCAAGACAGGCAAGGATGAGCGGATTGGCGACAATCGATTGGAGGAGCCCCCAGGATCCGCCGGCCGACGAACCGTCTGTCAACGCGGCTACCGAGACGACATTGACCAGCGGCACAAGAACCGCAAGCAGTATCGCCGCACGTTCGAGCCCCTCTCCGCCTGCGAGGCTCGCCGTCAGCGCAAGGCCGAGATAGGTGTTGATGCGAATGATTCCCTGAACCGCCGGTCCGAAGCGGGCGGCTGGTGACGGCCGAAGGAGCCGAAAACCATAAAGTGCCAGCGTCGCCGAAATGATTAGCACGAAGACGGCGCTGCCGAGCCTCAGGATGTCCGGATCGCGCACCGGGGCATCGGCGAGGTTCACGAAGAGCAACGCCGGAAACAGAAGAAAGTAGTTGATCCTTTCCGCCGCCGGCCAAAAGCTGCGGTCCGGAAAGCCCGCCCGGAAGAGCGCGTAGCCGAGGCAAATCAGCGCGAAGATCGGCCAGATCGTTACGAAGAGCACGAGACGCGCCTGTCGTTCACGAGGAAGCGAATCGCACCCTCACCCTTCCGCTTTCGCTGCGCGCATCTCTGCCAGTTCGGCTCTGAGCGCCTTCACTTCGGCCAGGATTTCTGTGTTTTCGTTGTGCCGCTTCTCATGCTCTGCATCGATCGAAGCCTCGTGCTCGCCCTGCATGGCCGAGACGATGACACCGATGAATAGGTTCAGCACGGCGTAGGTGGTCGAGAGAATGAAGGGTACGAAGAAGAGCCAGGCATAAGGATGAACCTCCATCACCGGACGGACGATGCCCATGGACCAGCTTTCCAGCGTCATCACTTGGAAGAGGGTATATATCGACGCGCCCATATCGCCGAACCATTGCGGGAATGTGTCTCCGAAAAGCTTCGTAGCCATCACGGCGAAGATGTAAAACGTGATCGCGAGGAGTGCGATGATCGACCCCATACCGGGCAGCGCCGCGATCAAGCCGCCGATCACCCGGCGCAAAGACGGAATCACCGAAATCAGTCTCAGTACGCGCAGGATGCGCAGGGCGCGCAGGACGGTCAGTGGACCGGTGGCCGGCAGCAGCGCGATCCCGACAACGGTGAAATCGAAGATCGACCACGGGTCGCGGAAGAAGGCACCGCGAAAAGCATAGATCCGTCCGACGATTTCGATGACGAAGACCGCGAGGATCGCCGTGTCGAAGGCGAGCAGCAGCCCGCCGATGTTTCGCATTACGGCGTCGCTCGTCTCTAGGCCGAGAAAGATTGCATTCACGACAATCAGCCCGATGATGAACTGCTCCCATCGTCTCGACCGAAAGAGATGTTGCAAACGCTCTTGCATGGTGGTGCGTCCCGGCAATCCCGAATAAAGCCCGGCGTGTTATCAGCCGGTTTGTCGAAAGGACTATCGCGCGGATGTCTTCACCGGAACTCTCCCATTTTGCAAGAACCTATGCGGCGTTCACCGCCGACGGGCGCGACGAGATGGTCGACCGTGAGGGGGTGATCAAGCCGCACTACCGCAAAGTGATCGAACAGGCACTAAGCCTTGATTCCGAGGAACGTGACGAGCGCGTGCGCCGGGCTCGTCAATATCTGTCCGAGGCTGGCGTCTTTCATCGGGTCTATGCGCCAAGTGACGCGAGCGAAGAGACGCGCGAATGGCCGCTCGGTCATCCAGCCCTGCTGATCGAACCTGCCGAATGGAAGACACTCTCGCGAGGGCTCATCCAGCGCGCGCGATTCCTCGAGAAACTCCTCGCTGACATCTACGGTCATCGGCGCCTCGTGACCGACGGTATCCTGCCAAGCGCTCTGATAGGCCGGAACCCCGAATTCTGCCATGCCCTGTCCGATCAGGCGAAAACGGGCGAGCCGCTGATCCGTTTTATCGCCATCGAACTCGGGCGGGGGCCGGACGGGCGCTGGTGGGTTCTAGGAGACCGCACGCAGGCGCCCTCTGGTGCAGGTTTCGCGCTCGAGAATCGGGTAGCCAACACGAAGGCATTCCCGGATTTCCTGCGCGCGCTCAACATCGAACGGCTCGCTCCCTTCTTCCAGCGTTTCCGCGAGATGCTTTATGACCTCGCAGGCCCGGACCGCTCTCGGGTCGGGCTTCTCTCGCCGGGCCCCCATAACGAGACCTACTTCGAACACACATATCTCGCCCGCTATCTCGGCCTTCTGCTTCTCGAAGGCGGCGATCTTGTCGTTCACAACGACGAGGCGATGGTGCGAACTGTCAGCGGCTTCCAGCCGATCCGCGTACTTTGGCGCCGTTTGGACAGCGATTTCGCCGATCCGCTCGAACTCTTCGGTGGCTCTCAGATCGGCACTCCTGGCCTGCTTCAGGCCGTACGCGCTGGCAAGCTCAAGCTGATCAATGCGATCGGATCGAGCATCCTCGAAACGCCGGGCTTTCTTGCCTTCCAACAGCGTATGGCCAACGCACTGCTCGGCACCGACCTCGAACTGCCCACCATCGCGACCTGGTGGTGCGGTCAGGACGCCGAACGCGCCTATGTGGAGGCCAACCGGAAGAGCCTTCAATTGGCGAATGCTTTCCCATCCGAAGCCGTATGGTCCGGTGCAGTCGGGATGCCGTCCGGGTCGGACTTCGAGAAAGTTCAGGAGAGCCGCAATATAGACCTGATGCGTGACGGCATTCATTGGGTAGGCCGGGAAATTGCTGCGCTCTCGACGACGCCGATCCTCGTCGACGGCAAGCTCGAACCCCGACCCGTCACGCTGCGGGTCTTCCTGACGCGTGACGACGAAGGCTGGCATTTGATGCCCGGAGGCTTTGCCCGCGTCGCCGACCAACAGGATGCGCGGGTCATCTCCATGCGCCAGGGCGGCAGTTCGATCGATGTCTGGGTGCCGTCCGAAAGCAGAGTCGAACGACCGGAACGGCCGCTGACACTTCTCGCCGGAACCGGCAGCCGGTTCCAGCGCAAGCTGCCGGGCGCCCTTCCTGCACGCGCCGCCGACAATCTCTACTGGCTCGGTCGCTACGTGGAACGCTGTGAAACCGCGACCCGGCTTCTAAGGGCCTATGGCGCGCGCATGGACGAACTGACGGAGCCGGGGGAATTCGAGACGCAGCTTCTTGATCTCATCGGCTTCCTCGGCATCGAAGTCACGCCGGCTCGCCCGGGACGCGCGCTTCTCGCCTATGCGCAGCAAGCCTTCGACACGGCTTCGCGCGTCCGGGACCGGTTTTCACCGGACGCCTGGCGAGCGCTGCACGAGACCGTCGATCTCATTCTCGGCAGCTATAACGACGACGATGTGGAACTCGTCGGACTGGCGAGCTCAGTTCTCACCCATCTTTCGGGCTTCGCCGGCCTCGTTCATGAGAACATGTACCAGTTCACAGGCTGGCGCTTCATGCAGATCGGCCGGTCGCTGGAGCGCGGCTTCAACACCGCGTCCGCGATTGCCAGCGTGATCGAACCGGACAAGCTCGCAGACGGCGCGTTGGAGACCATCCTCGATCTGACCGACAGCCGTGTGACCTACCGGCGACGCTATTCGGTGGACCTTACCCGCGAAACCGTTCTCGATCTCAGCGTTCTCGATCCGCTCAATCCACGCTCGATCGCCTTTCAGGTGAACCGCATACAGGCGTTGCTCTACGATCTGCCGAACCAGAACACGGCGGAAACGCTGGATATGCTCACGCGCCGTATCGCGCGGCTTGCCGTCAGGCTGCAGACCGCCGATGCATCCGAGCTCGATCATGCCTTCGTCGTGCGGGTCGCAAACGATCTCGGTGACATTTCGAGCCTTCTCACCGCCCGCTACCTGCTCTCGTCGCCGGGAAAGGTCACGGCGAGCGGATCGCCAGAATGAAGTACGACATCACCCTCAAGATCGACTACCAGTATGCCGCCTCCGTCGCCGATGCGCGCCATGCGCTTCGCGTACGCCCTCGCCTGCTTCCGGCGCAGACCCCAATGTCCGTCGAAGTCATGATCGAGCCACGACCGGAAGAACGGCGGATTGAGACAGATTTCTTCGGCAACGAACGGGAGGCCGTCGCCATCTGGCGGACCCATCACAGCTTCGAAGTGGAGATGCGCGCCCGCATTTCAGTCCACCGCGAGCCACTGGAACTGGAGGAGACCGAGCCGCTCTCGGAGGTAGTCCGTCGTGCAAACGCCGAAACGCGCACCAATGGCGCCTCCCCGGTCTGGTACCTCGGCGAGAGCCGGCGTATCGAGCCCTATCGCCCGCTGACCAGCTATATCGGCGACATACTCGGGGCCAGCGAGCAGCCGGCCGCCAAGGTGATCCTCGACGTAACGCAGGCCATCAAGAACGACTTCGCCTACAAGCCTGGCGCGACCGATGTCGGCACCAGCGTTCCCGCGGCCTTCGATGCAAGGATCGGCGTCTGCCAGGATTTCGCTCATGTGATGATAGCAGGTCTTCGCGCGAACGGCATCCCGGCAGGTTACGTCAGCGGCTTCCTGCGCACCGATCCGCCGCCGGGCCAGCCGCGCCTTGAAGGTGCCGACGCAATGCATGCCTGGGTGACGGCCTGGCTCGGGCCTGAAACCGGTTGGGTGGATTTCGATCCCACCAACGGCATTCTCGCCTCCAACGATCACATCGTCGTCGCCATCGGTCGCGACTATGACGACGTCACCCCGATCTCCGGCGTCCTGATGACAACCGGCCCACAGGAGACCGGCCATACGGTGGACGTCGTGCCGGTCGAGGAAGGCTAGCCGGTCCGCAGCCCGAACCCCCGGACGATCCGCTGCGTAGCATAATCCGGCGCCCCGGATGTGAAGACCGCCGGGTCGAAGTCGCCATGCATCGAACGCGTGCCCGCATCTCCGACGACCCGATCGGCCTGCCGCGCAATCGCCTCCGCCGGATCGAGCCAATCGACTGGCCACGGCGCCATCTTGCGCATGCGGTTGACCAGAAACGGATAATGAGTGCAGGCGAGCACAACGATATCTGTCCGCCGGCCATTCTCCTCGATGAAGCAGGGCGCGATTTCGGCAAGCACGGCCTGCTCGTCTACGAAACCGCCACGCATGTAGCGCTCGGCAAGGCTTGCAAGAGCGACGCTGCCGACGAGCTTCACCGAAACTCTCGATGCCCACTGGTCGATGAGATCCTGAGTGTATTGACGCCGCACCGTACCCGGCGTCGCGAGCACTGAGACGAGACCGGAGCGTGTTCGCTCCGCCGCCGGCTTGATCGCCGGTACGGTTCCGACGAACTTCATGCGCGGATAGGACTGCCGCAGCGCATTGAGCGCCAAGGTCGACGCCGTATTGCAGGCGATCACGCACGCGAGCGGCTCATGGGCGACGATCAGATCGCCGAACAGTGCGACGAGCCGGTCACGCAGGGCGTCCTCTTCCCAGTTGCCATAGGGAAAACCGGCATCGTCCGCCACATAGACGAACCGGCGATCGGGCATCAGCACACGCGCCTCACGCAGGACGGTCAGTCCCCCGACGCCGCTGTCGAGAATGAGGATCGGCGCGTCGTTCATGACGCGTCAGTCCCGCAGTGCTGCGCCGGCCGGTCGAGCGATTTGAGGACACCGCGAAGGCTTCTCACTTCCTGTTCGGAAAACTGCGCCTTGGTCAGCATGGTCCGCAGGTTCTGTACCAGAGCCTCACGCTTTTCAGGCGGGAAGAAGTAGTTTCGGCAATCGAGCATCGCTTCCAGATGATCGAAGAGGCGGTAGAGATCGGCCTTTTCAGCTGGCGGATTGGGCGGGGCCGAGAAGCGCGGCGTCTTCGAAGGATTTGAGGCATTGCGCCAGGCATAACTGACCAGAAGCACCGCCTGGGCGATGTTGAGCGAGGCGAACTTTGGGTTGACCGGAAAGGTGACGATCTCGTCGGCCAGCCCCACCTCGTCGTTTTCAAGCCCGTATTTCTCACGCCCGAAGATGACGCCTGTCTTTCCCGCCGGCGCATGTGCGACGAGGCGTTCGGCCGCCTCTTCAGGCCCGCGAACGGGCTTGTAGCTGTCGCGCGCCCGCGCCGTCGTCGCGTAGACGAGCGAGAGGTCCGCAAGCGCATCTTCCAGCTTCTCGAAGACCCGCGCGGCATCGAGCACATGGTCCGCCCGGCTCGCCGTCGCCCGCGCCTTCTCGTTCGGCCAGCCGTCGCGCGGCTTCACGAGACGCAGGTCGGCGAGTTCGAAATTCGCCATGGCCCGCGCGACCATGCCGATGTTCTCTCCCATCTGCGGCTCGACGAGGATGATCGCCGGCGGCGCCGGCATGCTGGTGAAGGGAATATCGGACAAAGAGGGCGGCTCGTGATCGTTACAGGGCTGAGCCTTACAGTCGATTCCGGATCGTTTCCAGCTTGGATTACCGGAGGCTCCGGCAAGACGTCATTAAGCTCACGGCACCGGTCCGCACACGCCGTCCCATGCCAGCCGACGCTCGCGCTGCGGATCCTGTTCGACCCGGTCCGCGACGTCGAAGATCATCGTCTTCCGCATACCGACTTCGTAAGCAGGCCAATCCGCGCAAGGTCGACCGGTCCGGACGAACGAAACCCAGTGCTCGCGCATACGTTCGCTCAGTCGCCTTCGTCCGGGATCAGGAAGCCAGCCGAAATAGATGCCGCGGAACGGGGAGAGGAATCGGTCGAAGAGCAGCGGCAGGTCGACGGAATGGGTCGCGCCGAGCCGTGCGAAAGCGCCCTTGGCTGGCCAATCCAACCGGTACATGAAGGTGGGCGCGGCTCGCGCGTTCGATTCCGCCACATGGATCGCCGATGCGCGGAACAGAATATCCGTTCCAAGAGTCGAGGCGCCGGCCCTGCTCGCGTCATAGAGCGCGTGGATGGCCCTCGCCTTTTCCGGGCTCGTCGCGCGCTCCAGCCAGCCGCTCATGTCGTCGGGTCCGACCGGAAAACTGAAACCAGGCAGATCGGTGAAGAGTGTAAACTCGTCGCGGTTCGTCCCGATCAGCAGCGGCACCGGTTTCGCACGCCGGTAAAAGCCGCCGAGGTCGCTATCAGGGAGTTCGCCGCCGCCGAAATAGGGCATCGTCGGGAGACCGGGAAAGCGAGCCGTGAGTTTGCGAAACACGTTCACGAACGCATCCGCCGGCTGAGTGAACAAGGCCTCGCGGTCGCCGCTAGGGGCGAGCAACCTGAATGCCGTTCGCGCGACGGCCTCGGCCTTTTCTCGCGGCGCGAAGAGATTGATCGTGCCGGACTGACAGATCGCTTGATGAAACAGCTGATGGGAACGCTCGGCGACCATGTGATAGCCTACCGACGCAGCCCCGGCGGACTCACCAGCGATGGTCACGCGGCCCGGATCGCCGCCGAAATACGCGATATTGTCGCGAACCCATTCCAGTGCCAGCCGCTGGTCTAGTAGACCTACATTTGCTGAAAAGCGCTCGTCACCCGGAAACAACTCGGAAAACCCGTTGAAACCGATCAGTCCCAGCCGATAGTTCATCGTGACGACGACGATGTCTCCACGCTTCGCGAGTTCGTCTCCCAGGTATTGCGAGCCGGCCCCGATGAAGAAGCCGCCGCCATGAATGAAAACGAGAACCGGGCGCTTGCCTGTGGTCCCCGGCGTAAAGACGTGGAGGTTTAGACAGTCCTCGCCGGTTTCGCCCGACCACCCGGAGAGGCGTGCGAAAGGCTCGGGGAATGCCGTGCGCTGCGGACTGGCGGGCCCGAACCGAACGGCTCTGAGGGTCGAAAAGGCCTTCGATCGCTTGACGGGTGCCGCGAAGCGCAGTTGGCCGACTGGTGGCTCGGCGTAGGGAATCCCCAGAAAACGTAAACCACCTCGCCAACGCTTTCCCTCCACCAGTCCGCAGGATGCCTTGACGTAGACGGGATCGGAGTGGACGGGGTACTTCAGAATATGCCGTTCGCGCATGCCCCTCAGTCGATCCTCGTGCTCTTCTTTGCGTCCGGTCAGGTGGGTGGTATAGGGCCCTCAGATCAATCCGGCGCGGACCCCCGTGTCGTCATGTCCCGGCGGCCCCGCGGTCGCCGCTTATGTTTTTGCGAAGGATGGCACCGATGGCGAAGATCAAAGTCGAGAACCCTGTGGTCGAACTCGACGGCGACGAGATGACGAGAATCATCTGGCAGTTTATCAAGGAGAAGCTGGTCCATCCCTACCTCGACATCGATCTCGAATATTACGACCTCGGCGTAGAGCATCGCGACGCGACGGACGATCAGGTGACCATCGACGCCGCGAACGCCATCAAGCGCCACGGCGTAGGCGTCAAATGTGCGACGATCACCCCGGACGAGGGCCGCGTCGAGGAATTCGGCCTCAAGAAGATGTGGCGTTCGCCGAACGGTACGATCCGCAACATCCTCGGCGGCGTCATCTTCCGCGAGCCGATCATCTGCAAGAACGTGCCGCGCCTCGTACCTGGCTGGACGAAGCCGGTCATCGTCGGCCGCCACGCCTTCGGCGACCAGTACCGCGCGACCGACTTCAAGTTCCCCGGCAAGGGCAAACTGACGATGAAGTTCGTCGGCGAGGACGGCGAGACCATCGAGCACGAGATCTTCGACGCGCCGGCAGCGGGCATCGCGGTCGGCATGTACAATCTCGACGAATCGATCAAGGATTTCGCCCGCGCCTCGCTCAATTACGGCCTGCAGCGCGGCTATCCGGTCTATCTGTCGACCAAGAACACGATCATGAAGGTCTATGACGGGCGGTTCAAGGACATCTTCGAGGAGATCTACAAGAGCGAGTTCGAGGACAAGTTCAAGGCCAAGAAGATCACCTACGAGCACCGCCTGATCGACGACATGGTGGCCTCGAACCTGAAATGGTCGGGCGGCTATGTCTGGGCCTGCAAGAACTACGACGGCGACGTCCAGTCCGATACGGTCGCTCAAGGGTTCGGCTCCCTCGGCCTGATGACCTCCGTGCTGATGACCCCGGACGGCGAGACGGTGGAGGCGGAAGCCGCACACGGCACCGTCACCCGGCATTATCGCCAGCACCAGAAGGGCGAGCAGACCTCGACCAATTCGATCGCCTCGATCTTCGCCTGGTCACGCGGTCTTGCCCACCGTGCCAAGCTCGATGGCAACGACGATCTGAAGACCTTCGCCGAAAAGATGGAGACCGTTTGCGTCAACACCGTCGAACGCGGCTTCATGACGAAGGATCTGGCCCTGCTCATCGGCCCCGACCAGCCGTGGCTTTCCACCACTGGCTTCCTCGATAAGGTCGACGAAGGCCTTCAGAAGGAGATGGCGAAGGTCTGAGGCCAGACCAGCGTAGAGGTTTGGAGGCGGGCGCAATGCCCGCCTTATTTGTGTGCGGACCCGATCGATCCCTGATCCGGGATCTGCGCGTGTAGCAGTCAATGGGACAATCTCGGCAGCCGAGTGCAATTGCCAGATTGGTATTCCGCCGGAACCATCACAGAGTTTCCGCTCATGTTCAGTTGCAACGGGACAGCGCTTGCGACCATCCTTCTAACGCTTGGATCGGCGCCTGCTTAGACTGCTCTCCGTGAAATCGCGGACGATCTCAAAGGCGCGATCTTCGACATGACCGTCGACGAGATTTCCGATCTAGGGGTCTTCGATGCCGAGGGGACCGAAGTGGCCGAGGTTTCGAAGGTGCTCGGAATGGGTGCGTAGACACCGACCAATCTCAAGGGCAAACTCGAGGATGACGACAGCAGCACCTGTCCCGACCGCGTAGACGTTGTCCTGCCGATAAATGACATCACCTTCATGGACAAACGCGTGGTCATCTATATCGGGCCTGACGAGGTCTCGAACCTCACGACCCGCAACGACTGATCTGCCGCGATCCGCGTCGACAGTTGCAGCGCATCAGCGACCAATCCGCTGGCTTCTGTCGTCTCGTAGCGGTTTGCGAAGCCATCAGGCCGCGGCCTGACCGCTCTCCTGCAGAGCCTTCTCCACTGCAGCGATCGCACCGGCTGCGTTATCGGCATCGGGTCCGCCGGCCTGAGCCATGTCTGGGCGGCCTCCGCCTCCCTTGCCGCCGATAGCACCACTTGCGGTCCTGACAAGCGTCACCGCATCGAAGCGCGCCGTCAGGTCCTCGGTAACGCCGACGACGACCGAGGCCTTGCCTTCTGCGACGCCAACGAAAGCCACGACGCCAGACTGAACGGACTTCTTGGCCTCGTCAACGAGCCCCTTCAGATCGCGTCCCGACACCCCGTCGATGACGCGCCCGAGATAGGAAATGCCATTCACCGTCTTCGCCGAATCGCCCTTGCCTCCGCCTTCGCCAGCGAGGGCTAGGCGCTTCTTCACTTCGGCCAGTTCACGCTCCAGACGGCGCCGCTCCTCGACTACGGTCTCCAAGCGAGCCAACGCGTCCTCCGGCGAAGCCTTGAGAAGCGCCGCCATCTTGCGCACGCGCTGGTCCTGCTCACGAAGATAGTCGCGCGCCGCTTCCCCGGTGAGCGCTTCGATACGGCGCACGCCCGCTCCGACCGCGCTCTCGCCGACCACATGAACGACGCCGATTTCTCCGGTGGCGCTCACATGGGTGCCGCCGCAGAGTTCGGTTGAATAAGGCTTGCCCGCCTTCTTGCCCTCTTGCGCTGTTCCCATCGAGACGACGCGAACCTCATCTCCATACTTTTCACCGAAAAGAGCCATCGCGCCGGACTCGATCGCTTCGTCCACCGCCATAAGCCGAGTCTCGACCGGCGCATTCTGCCGGACGATCCCATTGGCAAGCCGTTCGACGGCTTCGATCTCTGCACGATCCATGGGCTTTGGGTGAGAGAAGTCGAAGCGAAGGCGTTCCGGCGCGACCAACGAACCCTTCTGGGCGACATGGGTACCGAGAACTTCGCGAAGGCCCTCGTGCAGAAGGTGGGTCGCCGAATGGTTGGAGCGGATCTTCGAACGGCGTCTATGCTCGACCTTGAGATCAAGCGCATCATCGACAGAGACCTCGCCGGACTTGACGATGCCGCGATGGACGAAGAGCCCATCTGCGAGCTTCTGGGTGTCCTCGATCTCGATCACCGTTTCACCATCGGTCATCACGCCGGCATCGCCCAACTGGCCGCCGGACTCGCCATAGAAGGGCGTCTGGTTCACGACGACGAAGACCTTCTCTCCGGCCGTGGCGGATTTCACCTCGGCGCCGTCCTGCACCAGAGCGACGACCGAGCCGCTAGCCTCTTCGGTATCGTAGCCGAGGAATTCCGTCGCCCCGACCCGGTCGCGGATCGGGAACCACACCTTCTCGGTAGCCGCTTCACCGGATCCAGCCCAGCTCTTGCGGGCTTCCGCCTTCTGGCGCTCCATAGCCGTGTTGAATGCGTCGAGATCGACGGCGATCCCTCGCTGGCGCAAAGCATCCTGCGTCAGATCGAGCGGGAAGCCATAGGTGTCATAAAGTTTGAAGGCGGTTTCGCCGGACAGCTTCTGGCCTGCACCCATACCCTCGGTCGCGTCGGCAAGAAGCGACAGGCCGCGGTCGAGCGTCTGCAGAAAGCGCTTTTCTTCGAGCTTGAGCGTTTCGGCGATCAGCGCCTCGCCGCGTACAAGCTCGGGATAGGCACGCCCCATCTCCGCGATAAGCGTCGGCAGCAGCTTGTAGAGCACCGGCTCGCCGGCCCCAAGAAGACGCGCATGGCGCATCGCCCGCCGCATGATGCGGCGTAAGACATAGCCACGCCCCTCGTTCGATGGCAGGACGCCGTCGGCTATCAGAAAGGCGGTCGAGCGCAGATGGTCCGCGATGACGCGATGGCTCGCGACAGCCGCGCCTTCAGCGCGCGAACCGATCGCATTCTCAACGGCCGCGATGAGCGTACGGAAAAGATCGATGTCGTAGTTGTCGTGAACGCCCTGCAACACTGCCGCGATGCGCTCCAGCCCCATGCCCGTATCGATCGAGGGGCGTGGTAGATCGAGCCGCTCATCGCCCGCGAGCTGCTCATACTGCATGAAGACGAGATTCCATATCTCGATAAAACGGTCGCCGTCTTCGTTGGGGCTGCCGGGAGGGCCACCGGGAATGTCTTCGCCATGATCAAAGAAGATTTCCGAGCACGGACCGCATGGGCCGGTCTCGCCCATGGTCCAGAAGTTGTCGGAAGTTCCGATCCGAATGATTCGATCATCGGAGAGACCGGCGATCTTCTTCCAGAGACCAGCGGCTTCGTCGTCTTCCGAGTAGACGGTGACGAGAAGCTTGTCACGCGGCAGGCCAAAATCCTTGGTGATCAGAGACCAGGCGAGTTCGATCGCATGGTCCTTGAAATAATCACCAAAAGAAAAATTGCCGAGCATCTCGAAGAAAGTGTGATGCCGGGCCGTGTAGCCTACATTGTCGAGATCGTTGTGCTTCCCGCCGGCGCGCACGCATTTCTGCGAGGTGACGGCCCGCGAATAGGACCGCTTCTCTTCACCGGTAAAGACGTTCTTGAACTGCACCATGCCGGCGTTCACGAACATCAGGGTCGGATCGTTGCGCGGAACCAGCGGCGAAGACGAAACTTTCTCGTGTCCGTTCTTCGCAAAATAGTCCAGAAACGCGGACCGGATTTCGTTGACGCCACTCATCGTCGCAACCTTTGGAGAAACAGTCATTAGGCGCGACCGGACACTGACCGTCCGGTAGGCCATTTTGACGTCGTTCTACAAAGGTCGCGCTTCGCTGTAAATCGAGACCGGAATTGGCTGACCTCCGCGGGTGAGGCCTATTCTTCTTCTGAAGGACTGCCGGCGCCGTCTTCCAGCAGCTTCTCGGCAAGGATACCCGCATTCTGCCGGATCGATTGCTCGATTTCCTGCGCGGCGTCCGGATTGTCACGCAGGAACTGCTTGGCGTTCTCACGCCCCTGCCCCAGACGCTGGCTGTTGTAAGAGAACCAGGCGCCAGACTTTTCGACGATACCCGATTTCACGCCGAGATCTATCAGCTCTCCCATCTTCGAGACGCCCTCGCCATACATGATGTCGAACTCGACCTGCTTGAAAGGCGGCGCGAGCTTGTTCTTGACCACCTTTACCTTGGTCTGGTTGCCCGTCACCTCGTCGCGATCCTTGATCGAGCCGATACGGCGGATGTCGAGGCGGACCGAAGCGTAGAATTTCAAGGCATTGCCGCCCGTCGTCGTCTCGGGCGAACCGAACATGACGCCGATCTTCATACGGATCTGGTTGATGAAGATGACCATGCACTTGGAGCGCGAGATCGAGCCCGTCAGCTTGCGCAGGGCCTGGCTCATCAGCCGGGCCTGCATGCCAGGCAGCGAATCGCCCATCTCGCCCTCAATCTCGGCGCGCGGCGTAAGCGCAGCAACCGAGTCGACTACGAGAACATCGATGGCGCCGGATCTGACGAGCGTATCGGTAATCTCGAGCGCCTGTTCGCCCGTATCAGGCTGCGACACCAGAAGATTTTCCAGATCAACGCCGAGCTTTCGAGCGTAGATCGGATCGAGCGCATGCTCCGCATCGACGAAGGCGCAGATGCCGCCCTTCTTCTGCGCCTCAGCGATCGTATGGAGGGCAAGCGTCGTCTTGCCTGAACTCTCCGGCCCATAGATTTCGATGACGCGGCCCTTGGGTAGGCCGCCGATGCCAAGCGCGATGTCTAAGCCGAGCGAACCCGTCGAGACCGTTTCCACCTCGACGCTTTGGTTGTTCTGCCCGAGCTTCATGATCGAACCTTTGCCGAAGGCGCGTTCGATCTGGGAGAGAGCGGCGTCCAACGCCTTGGTTTTATCCACCGAATTATCCTCGACGAGCCTGAGGGCGTTCTGGGCCATGAATCCGCTCCTTAATGCATTCGACGCGCGTCACGCAACGCTGTCTTCGGGCCAGAAATACGTACCCATTTTGTTCTCGTCAAGCAGAATGTTTTGCATTTGTTCTTCTAAAGCCCACGCTGGACAATTCGGCACTGTGGCCTCTCAGTATGCGTGGGAGTGACAGTCATGCTCGTCGTGCATTGGTGGTGTAGCGTGCGCTAGGTCTTGTGACTCTCGGCGATTCGTTGAGTAAGCCGATACACTGACCTCTCAGCGATCAGTCGTCGCTGGAAAGCATCTGTTTGACCGTCATCGCCAATTCGCGTTGGGTGAATGGCTTGGATAGGAAGCCGAACTTTTCGCCTTCGGGAAGATTCTTCGCGAACGCGTCCTCGGCATAGCCCGAGACGAAGATGAACTTCATGTCCGGCCGGACCTTGCGCATCTCGCGTAGCAGCGTCGGTCCGTCCATTTCCGGCATCACGACGTCGGAGACGACGAGATCGACTTTGCCATCCAGTTCCTCAAGCACATCGAGAGCGTCGAGCCCGGAATCGGCTTCGTGCACGTCGTAGCCCTTCAACTTCAACGCACGCACGCTGCCGGCGCGAACATAGTCTTCGTCCTCGACCAAAAGGATGGTCGCAGTGCCGGTGAGATCGACCTTCTCGTTGACATCGATAGCGGTCTGCTTCTCAGCCGCAACCAGAGAGGGTTCAGGCACGAAGCGAGGCAGGAAGATGCGAAAGACCGTTCCCTCACCTTCAGTCGACTCCACATAAATGAAGCCGTTCGACTGTTTGATGATGCCATAAACCATGGACAGGCCAAGACCCGTACCCTTGCCGATCTCCTTGGTCGTAAAGAATGGCTCGAAAATTCGCTCGGCGACATCGGCCGGCATACCGGTTCCGGTGTCCGAAACCTCGACAAGCACATAGTCCGCGGCCGGCATTTCCGAATAGCCGAAGACTCTGGCGTGACCTTCTTCGACGTTGCGGGTCTCGATCTTGATCGTGCCCCCATTGGGCATCGCATCGCGCGCGTTGCCAACAAGATTCGTGATCACCTGTTCAAATTGGCCGATATCAGCCATCACCGGCCAGAGATTGCGGGCATGGCGTCTCTCCAGCTTCGTCTTGTCACCCGCAATACGCTTGAGCAGAAGATCAAGATCGGCAACGACGTCCGTGAGGTTCAGCATCTTGGGCCGCATCGTCTGGCGGCGCGAATAGGCAAGCAGCTGCCGCACCAGAGAGGCAGCGCGGTTCGCACTCTGCTTGATCAGGAGTAGATCCTGGAAGGACGGGTCTCCCGGCTTCTGGTTCATCAGAAGAAAGTCAACGGAAGCGGTGATGACGGTCAGGACGTTGTTGAAGTCATGGGCGATGCCGCCGGCGAGATTCCCGACCGCCTGCATCTTCTGTGCCTTGGCAAACTGCTCCTCCAGAGCGCGCTGATCCGTCATATCGACGGCATAAAGAATGATTGTCTCGCCGGCACCGGATACGCGGTCCGGTATGGCGTTGAGATAAATGCGCACAGAGCGTGGCTTATCGCTCTTCAGCGTCACGTCGATAGGCGAAATCTCTGCCTCGCCGTCACTTGCAGCCTGCAGATACCCGCCAAGTCGGCCAGCGCTCTCTTCCGTCAGGAGTTCGAGGAATGAGCCGTGCCCGTCGACCGCATTCGATCCAAAAAGTCGTTCAAAGGCAGGATTGGAGCGGCGACTGACATACTGATCGTCGAGCGCAGCGATTGCCATGGGCGCTGCATTGAAGAAACGATTGAACCGTGCAGTCGCAGCTTCGGAATGGTTCGCTTCGCCGAAGGTTTCGTTGATCACGATCGAACGCAAACCTGTGCGTCCATCCCGCTCTCGCGCCTTTTGGGCCACGAGTTTCACGGGAAGAATGCGACCCCGAGCGGTCGTCAGGTCGAGATCGATAAGCTGGGTCTCACCCTCGACCAGCGATTTAAGCCGCGTCTCGAGATGGGCGCGCATCGGCTTTGGGAGATGGTCTGAAAGAGTGGCTCTTCCCGGATCGAAACTTCCGAGATCGGTCTCCAGCCAGGTAGCCAGCGTCGCGTTGAGATAGTTCAGACGCAGCTCCGCATCGGCGGCAAAGAACCCGACGGGCGCCTTATCCAGATAGTCGATGGCGTCCTGCAAGGTGCGGAAGGAAGCTTCCTCCTCCCGCCGGTCAGCCGTGATGTCTGCGATTTGCCAGGCTTCGAGCATCCCACCGGGCGACTGGATAGGGCGCACGGAGACGCGGTACCAGCGCGCTTGGTTATCAGCGCGCGAAAGGGGTGTATCGAGCCGGAATACGCGTTGACCACCCCCGCCGTCGCGGGCCGCCTTGGCGAGCCAGTAGACGTCCTCCGCAGCGCCCGAATTGCGCGCCAAGAGTTGGACTGGAGATTGGACATCCGCGCCATTTTCCGCGCCAATCAGCCGGCCGTATGACTGATTGGCATAAACAACACGGCCCTTAGTATCGACAAAAACCGCCCCCTGGCGCGCCCCGTCGAGGAAGCTGCGTGCGGCCGCGCCTTCGTCTGCGCGCCCGCCTATCGAGATCAGCCCCAGGGCGAAGCCAAACAGCGCCACGACGCCAAATATGGAGACGAGAGCGAAAATGACGAGGAGCGCAATCCCGCCGTAAGCGTTGCCGAATAGCGCCATAGCCGCGGCGAGCACGATCAGGAAGCCTCCGAAAAGAAGGAGGCGGCGAACGCTGCCTGCGCGTTCCGTCCTGTCGATCAGAGGTTTATCGAACGCATTCGCCATAGTGTTCATTTCGGACCGGCTCTCCTTCAAGCGAAAGCAGAATGAGTCATAGCGCTCGAATAGGCGAGTGGTAAAAAGCCGCCGACTGAGACTCGTTCGGTCTCTGTTGCCTTCGTGCCGTCTACTATAATCCAAGGAGCGCGAAAGTATCTCGTCCCAGCGACGCCAAACTTGCCAGAACCTTGCATGCCAAGGACTGCGCACCGAACCGCGACAACAAACGAGTCACAACTGATGCCGAACTGGTTCGCCGCAATAACAGGAGAAACCTTCGGACCCATTTTGTGGGTGGTGTTCGTCGCGGCGCTTGTGTGCGCCATAGCGGTTGTAAGCCTGTGGTTGCTCAAAACCATGACCGGTGCCTCGGGATCGGCGATCGGCTTTCGTGGTCAGGCGCCTCGGCTTGCACTGGTTGAGACTCTCAGTCTTGGAGATCGGCGCCGTCTTGTCCTTGTCCGGCGCGATGGAGAAGAGCATCTGCTTCTCATCGGAGGCAATGGGGATGTTGTTATCGAGAGAAACGTAGGACGGGCTGCGCAATCTGAAGTGGATACCAGCGGCGCTGAAGTTATAAGCAATAGGTCGAGGTCATGATGACCGCTTGCACAAAGTGTCTTGTACAGGACCGCGCGAACAGTTCGCGATTATAGGGATATATCTAATGACAGGCGTTGATCGGGCGAGAAATACGCTTCCGTAACTTTAAACTATCAATTGAGCCAAAGTGCCGGATTATTCAAGTCCGGAGCGTCATGCAGCGTCCATACGGGTCGCCGTAGTCAGTCGTCCCGATAGATCTTTTCACGCCGCTCGTGGCGCTCTTGGGCTTCAAGGGAAAGCGTCGCGATCGGCCGCGCGTCGAGCCGTTTCAGATTGATCGGCTCACCGGTCTCTTCACAATAGCCGTAGGTTCCGTCGTCGATGCGCTGGAGGGCGGCATCAATCTTGGCAACCAGCTTGCGCTGCCGGTCACGGGCTCTCAATTCGATAGACCGATCGGTTTCAGAAGAAGCACGGTCGGCCGCATCAGCCTGGTTTGGGCTTTCGTTGGCGAGCGCCTCAAGGGTTTCCTTCGACTCGCGAAGGATGTCCGCCTTCCAGTCCTTGAGTTTGCGCCTGAAGTATTCGCGTTGGCGTTCGTTCATGAAAGCGCCATCGTCCGTCAGAGCGTTTGTAACATCAACAGTTTCACTCATGCGGTCCTCCATCGCCAGGCGCTGTATACCCGCGGGATTTCTCTAAAACAAGCGCGCGCAAGCCGCACCCGAGGAATAAAACGCCGATAGTGTCGTGCCACCGTCAGCTTCCGCACAGTTGCGGTCCGCCGCCGCTCACGACCGCGCTTATCGGCGAGATACAAAGGGCGTATGACAGCCGACACTCAACGGGTTACGCAACATGCGAGTGGGCATGCTTTGCCAGACTTGCCTTGCCGCAGGCTCGCTCGTAACTCACGTCGCACTAGTTTCCCGGAGCGATTCACGAACGTGATGCGCTCCTGTGTTGCCGATCAAAAGCAACAGCACATCATCAATCGACGTCTTCTCTGAACCGAAGCGAGCCATGTCACGCTATAATTCCATCCTAGACGCCATCGGTAACACGCCGCTTATCCGCCTCAATCGGGCCTCCGAAGAAACCGGCTGCGAAATCTACGGCAAGGCCGAATTTCTCAACCCAGGCCAATCGGTAAAGGATCGAGCGGGCCTCTTCATCATCCGCGATGCGGAAGAGAAGGGATTGCTGGAACCAGGCGGAATCATCGTCGAGGGCACGGCGGGCAATACCGGAATCGGCCTGTCACTGGTGGCAAACACGCTGGGCTATCGTACCGTTATCGTGATTCCCGATACCCAGAGCGAAGAGAAGAAGGACGCGCTCCGCCTGATGGGCGCCGAACTAATCGAGGTTCCGGCTGTCCCATACAAGAACCCGAACAACTACGTTAAACTTTCCGGCAGACTCGCTGAGAGCATTGCCAAAACCCACCCCTCCGGCGCCATTTGGGCGAATCAGTTCGACAATGTCGCCAACCGCGACGGGCACGTGGTCACCACTGCCGAGGAGATCTGGCATGACACCGACGGCGAGGTCGACGGCTTCATCTGCGCCGTTGGCACAGGCGGCACGCTGGCCGGTACGGCACTCGGACTGAAGCGCCATTCCGGCCACATCAAGATCGGCATCGCAGATCCGATGGGAGCAGCGCTCTATAACTTTTATGCGCACGGCGAGATGAGGGCCGAAGGCTCCTCGATCACCGAAGGCATTGGCCAAGGGCGCGTGACCGCGAACCTCGAAGGCTTCGAGCCGGACTTCGCCTATCAGATTCCGGATGGCGAAGCCCTGAAGATCGCCTTCGACCTTGTGACCGAGGAAGGTCTCTGCCTCGGCGGATCGTCGGGGATCAACATCGCCGGCGCGATCCGACTCGCCAAGGATATGGGTCCTGGACATACCATCGTTACGATCCTTTGCGATTACGGCAATCGCTACCAGTCTAAGATGTTCAATCCGGCGTTTCTGAAGGAGAAGGGACTTCCGGTACCGGAATGGATCGGTGGAACGCCAGATTTCGAAGTGCCTTTCGAAAAGGTCGATTGACCGATGGGCGAGACCGAAAGGGCAGATTTCGTAGGGACAGAACGCATCTTCCAGGCGGACGCCTACCTCTCCACGATGGAAGCGACGCTCATCAGGATCGAGGGGGAGAACGGCCTCGTCTTCGACCGAACGAACTTCTATGCCACTGGCGGCGGACAGCCGGGCGACCGTGGCTTCGTCGAGCAGAGCGACGGGACGAAGATCCAGATCGTCGAGACAGCTTATTCGTCGAACGCGCGCGACGTGGTGATGTTCGCAGGTGAAAGTGCGCTGTTGCCGGAACTGGGCGAGACGCTGACGCTCCATATCGACTGGAAGCGACGTTACAAGCTTATGCGCATGCATACAGCCTGCCATCTTCTCTCTGTCGTTTGCCCCTACCCGATCACAGGTGCAGCTGTGGGAGAGGAAGAGAGCCGTATCGATTTCGATTGGCCCGAGGCCGCCGCAGAAAAGCAGGCGATCTCCGAGAGGGTGATGGAGATCGTCGCAGCGAATCACCCAGTCTTCACGAAAACGATTACCGAGGCGGAACTCGAAGCCACTCCGGGTCTCGTCAAATCGGCTAACGTGAAGCCGCCCAAGGGGACTTGCGTCATCCGCCTCGTCTGCATCGGCGAAAACTCATCGGTCGATGCCCAGCCCTGCGGTGGCACGCATGTATCCGAAACCGGCGAGGTGGGTGAGGTTCACATCGGCAAAATTGAGAAGAAAGGCAAAGCGAACCGGCGAATGCGTATTCGGTTCGGTCCAATCCCCGCCTAGGGAGTCGGCAAGACATTCGCGTTGGATTGGATCAGTCTGCGTTTGGTCCGCGCGAAAGGGCTGCGACCCCGGTGCGGCAGATTTCGACGAGACCGAGTGGCTGCATGATCCCGACAAACCGGTCGATCTTCGACGGCCGACCGACGATTTCGAACACGAAATGCTCGATCGAGGAATCAACGACCCGAGCACGGAAAATGTCGGCGAGCCGTAAGGCCTCGACGCGTTTATCTCCCTTACCTGCAAC
Organism: Fulvimarina pelagi HTCC2506; assembly: GCF_000153705.1. Lineage (GTDB taxonomy): Bacteria > Pseudomonadota > Alphaproteobacteria > Rhizobiales > Rhizobiaceae > Fulvimarina > Fulvimarina pelagi. The sequence goes on along the minus strand of NZ_DS022272.1, from coordinate 616,098 downwards.
CTTGATAATCGCGAGTTCGCGCTGGATTGGCTTGGCGGCCTCGCTGCCGGCACCGCCCTGGGTCAGATCTATAACGCGATGGACCGGCACGATGCGGTCGAGCTGGCTCTTCAACTGCTCGATGACGTGCGGAAATCCGCGGGTGACGATGGTAATGCGCGAAAGATGCCGCTCGTGCTCGGTCTCGGAAACCGTCAGGCTCTCAATGTTGTAGCCCCGGCCCGAAAAGAGCCCGATGACCCGCGCCAACACGCCGGGTTCATTGTCGACGATGACAGAAAGCGTCCGGGTCTGCGTCTCTTCCTGTTCCGGCGTGATGAAATAGGCCGAGGCTGGCGGCTGGACGGGCTGTGACATTGGGAAACTCTAGCGGATTGGTGGTTCGCGGCTGGCGCACAATAGCGAGGCCGACGCGAAAGGAAAGCCTTTCTCTGGCCTTGTCGACTTTGCTCGGCGTGTCATCTTTGACCGTGAAGAATTGCGATCAAGCAACATCGGGTAGGAGACAGACATGACGTCATGGACCTCCATGATCGCCACGGGAACGGCCCTCGCCCTTGTCCCGCTGAGCGGCAATGCACAGCAGTCGGACGGGCAGTGCGCCGGGGTGCCAAATTCATCCGGTATCGAGCTGTTGATCTCTGTGGAGGGAGCGCCGGGCCGTTACCGTCTGACATGTCAGAACGGTGCCCTGGTCGCGGTCCCGGCAGAGGTAGCCGGCCTTGCGACGAGTCCAACACCCTCCGAACAGGCGATGGAGAGCGCTGCCAGCACCGTCGGCGCGATGATCAGCGGCGAGATGGAAATTGGTCGCAACATGGCGGGTGTTGGTTCGGCCGATCCGGCGAGAGACCGAGAAGACGCTTCTGGCGAGACCGCAGCAGAGGCGATGATGCCGGATGGCGGCGACGTAACCCCGCGCACCGAAGAGCCTCTGCTCGAAGATGCGAAACCCGATGGTGTTGTACCCCGGAAGAACGGCACGGTTCCGGCAAGCGAAGAAGAGGCTAGCGCCGACCTAGCGACGACAAAGACCGAAGCGGAGTCGTTCGCGGAAGAGCCCAAGGAGAAGATGCCGCAGGATATACCTGCGATGGCGACTGTCGACGAGAGCACTGGAACGACGGACGAAGCGCCGGTAGTCTCCGATCTCCAGGGGACCGTAACGGAAAGCGGCCCGGGCAGTCTCGAACAGCAGATGGACGCCGCCATCGCTGGCAACGGTTCGTCCGGTACGCCGTCGAAGCGCGGTCCTGGCACGTTGGAACAGCAGATGGCGGCCGCGACCGCCCAATCTGCAGAGAGCAACGAAGACGCGACGGCGGACGCGGAAACCTCGGAGGCGGAATCAGAGGACGGAACAACTTCTTCGCTCGAAGCGACGGGCGTGCCCTCGAAGTCTGGTCCGGGAACCCTGGAACAGCAGATGGAAGCCGCCATCGCTGGCAACGGTTCGTCCGGTACGCCATCAAAGCGCGGTCCCGGCACACTGGAACAGCAGATGGCGGCCGCGACCGCCCAATCTACAGAGAGCAACGAAGACGCGACGGCCGACGAGGCAACCTCGGTGGCGGAATCAGAAGACGGAACAACTTCCTCGCTCGAAGCGACCGGTGTGCCTTCGAAGTCCGGCCCGGGAACCCTGGAACAGCAGATGGACGCTGCCATTGCTGGCAACGGTTCGTCCGGTACGCCATCGAAGCGCGGTCCCGGCACGCTGGAGCAGCAGATGTCAGCGGCCACTGCTCAGTCTACAAACGACATGGAAGATTCAACTTCTGACGACGCAAGCTCGGACACGGCATCAAAAGACGATACGACCTCATCGCTCGAAGCGACTGGCGTGCCCTCGAAGTCCGGCCCTGGAACCCTGGAAGAGCAGATGGACGCTGCCATCGCCGGCAACGGTTCGTCCGGTTCACCGTCGAAGCGCGGTCCCGGCACGCTCGAGCAGCAGATGTCAGCTGCCACCGCTCAGTCTGCGGAAATCGAAACCGAAACATCCGATGAAGTTTCCGGCTCAGATACAACCGACCCAGCATCTCCGTCCGAAACCAGCGACGAATTGGCTGCCGTTACGACGGCCCCAATATCCGAGTCAAAAGGCGATGACGAGGCTGACCGAATTGCGGTTCCGGCTGAGGTCGTCGCCAGTGCGCGGCTCGCCCTGCCCGGCGTCGAATTTCAATCGGTCTCGGTACGCGAAGAAAGCGGCACGCAGCTTTTCGCCCTTCGTGGGGCAGCGCTCGGGGGGACGCCGGTATCGGTCGCCGTCGAACCTGACGGGCAGATCGTCAGCATCGATCGAGAAGTCGACTCCGAGCAGGTGCCGGAGCAGGTCAACCGCATTGCAACTGCCCTGCTGCCAGACCGCTTGGTGAACCGTGTGATGCTGTCGACCCGCGAAAACTATATGAGCTACTTCGTCTTCCGAGGGGTCGACAGTCAATCCGTACCCTTCGCACTCGAAGTTCGCTCCGACGGTCAGGAAGCACGATTCGTTCGAGCGAACTGACGATTTTACAAAAACAATGGCACGATGAAAATGGGCGCCTCCGGCGCCCATATTTCGTTACTTCGCCAGCTGGTTGTCAGACCAGTGCACGACCCTTCGCGTCGATGGCATTGGCGACCGCTTCGTCGGTCGCTTCGTCGGGCAGCAGAATCTCGTTATGCGCCTTGCCCGACGGGATCATCGGAAAGCAGTTTGCGAGATTGGCGACGCGGCAATCAAAAAGCACCGGGCCCTCGTACTCCAGCATTTCGTGGATCGCGTCGTCCAGATCGCCCGGCTTCTGGCATCGGATACCATGTCCGCCATAGGCTTCAGCGAGCTTCACGAAGTCTGGAAGCGCCTCAGTATAAGAGTTCGAGAGCCGGTTCCCATGCAGAAGCTGCTGCCACTGGCGCACCATGCCCATGTATTGGTTGTTGAGAATGAAGATCTTGATCCGCGCGTTGTGCTGCACAGCGGTCGACATCTCCTGCATGTTCATCAGCACCGAGGCATCGCCCGCAATACAGAGTGAGAGCGCGTCAGGATGGGCGATCGCCGCGCCGATCGCCGCCGGCAGGCCGTAGCCCATCGTGCCGAGACCGCCCGAGGTGAGCCACCGGTTCGGCTTCTCAAAACCGTAGAACTGTGCCGCCCACATCTGATGCTGGCCGACCTCTGTCGAGACATAAGTCTCGCGATCCTTTGTGAGTTCGTAGAGGCGTTGCACCGCATATTGCGGCATGATCACGTCGTCGTTCGGCGAATAAGCGAGGCAGTCGCGCGCCTTCCACTTCTCGATCTGCATCCACCAGTCGTGCAGCGCGGGCTTGTCGGTCGTCGCTCCTTGCTTCTTCCACGCTGCGACCAAGTCGCGAAGGACATGGGCAACGTCGCCGATGATCGGGAGGTCGACCCGCACGTTCTTGTTGATGGAAGACGGATCGATATCGATCTGGATCTTGCGCGAATTCGGTGAAAAGGCATCGATCCGCCCGGTTATGCGGTCGTCGAAGCGTGCACCGATGCAGATCATCAGATCGCAGTCATGCATCGCGAGGTTCGCCTCGTAGGTGCCATGCATGCCGAGCATTCCCATCCAGCTCTTGCCGGAGGCGGGATAGGCGCCCAGACCCATCAACGTCGAGGTGATCGGATAGCCGGTCAAGTTCACGAGTTCGGTCAGGAGCTCGGATGCTTCGGGGCCAGAATTCACGACACCGCCGCCGGTGTAGAAGATCGGACGCTTTGCCGAGGCCATAAGCTCGATCGCTTGGCTGATCTTCTCGGCCTCGGCGGTCAGTTTCGGACGGTAGCTCTCGTGAGTCTGATCCGGCGGCGGAGGTGAGTAGAAGCCCGTCGCGAACTGGACGTCCTTCGGCACGTCGACGACGACGGGACCGGGCCGCCCCGTGGTCGCGACATGAAACGCTTCGTGCAGAACACGCGCGAGATCGTTGACGTCCTTCACCAGCCAGTTGTGCTTGGTGCAGGGCCGCGTGATGCCGACGGTATCGCATTCCTGGAAGGCGTCCGAGCCGATCAGCGTCGTTGGAACCTGACCGGTGATGCAGACGAGCGGAATCGAATCCATCAGCGCATCCTGCAGCGCAGTCACAGCATTTGTCGCCCCGGGGCCAGACGTCACAAGCATCACGCCCGGTTTGCCGGTGGAGCGCGCATAACCTTCCGCGGCGTGGCCGGCGCCCTGTTCATGGCGCACGAGGATGTGGCGGACGTCCGTCTGCTGGAAGATTTCGTCATAGATCGGCAGCACGGCGCCGCCGGGATAGCCGAAAACATCCTTGACGCCGTTGTCTTTCAGCGCGGTCACGACCATTTCGGCGCCGGTCATTTCGCGTTTGCCGCCCGCTTCGATGCTTTGGTTGCTCATCGTGTCCATGTCCTGCTCGATCTGTTCCCTCGTCGGTCTCTTTCCGACCAAGTGCAAGCATAAAAAAAGGGCCTCTGGAGGGCCCCTGTCTTCGCGCACACGTGGCATTCGCCTGGCAGCTACGCTGCCGGTCGTGTGCGCCTTCGTACGATTACGAGAATGGTCGTGTTCGTCATGATGCGGGACGCTATGCATTTACGGCGGAAAGGTCAATGGTTTTTCGGAAACGCTCGTGGTCATCCCATGATGCGGCTAGCCGCGACCTTTCATTTTGCCAGCCTCGCGACCTGCGTTCTCAATTCCGGCAAGAGATCCTCTCCGAACCATGGGTTCTTCCGTAGCCAGCCATTGTTGCGCCAGGAGGGATGCGGCAGGGGAATGACCGCGGCGTATTTTCCTCCACCGGCAAGGATATCGCGCCAGTTCATAACCGTCTCCGTCAGCGTCCGCCCCCGCCCCTTGGCGATATGGAAGCTTTGGGCATAGGCACCGATCGCGAGCACCAGTTCGATCTGAGGCATGGCGGCCATCGCCCGTTCGTGCCAAGTCAGCCGGCATTCCTTTCGGGGCGGCTTGTCGCCGCCCTTCGCGTCGTAACCCGGGAAACAGAAACCCATCGGCAGGATCGCGACCCTCGTAGAATCGTAGAATAACTCCGGCCCGATCCCCATCCAGTCGCGCAGGCGAATGCCCGAGGGATCGTTGAACGGCTTCGACGTCTTGTCCGCCAAATTTCCCGGAGCCTGCCCCGCGACGAGGATGCGTGCCGTATCCGACAGCGCGAGCACCGGATTAGGCTCGATCGGCAGCGGCTCGCCGATCGGATTTTCGGCGCAGATGCGGCAGGTCTCGATGATCCGCTGGAGAGCCCCGGCAATCTCCGAGCCGGCCTTTTCGTCAGCCATCGATGATCAGGCGGAAGCGCTCGGCCGCTTCTCGAACTCGGCGTACCACCGCCGGACATTCGAAAAGTCCTCAGGCACCCCGAGTTTGGCGACTTTCATGAATCCGACGGCGACGAAGACGGTGATGTCAGCGACCGAAATCGCATCGCCGGCGACGAACGGATGCTCGCCGAGTTGATCCTCGAACATCTTCAAGGCGTCGATCGCGCGGCCCCGGTTGAGGTCGGCCCATTCCTTCACCTGCACCGGCTCGGCCTTCGCCATGCCGGGGTGGCCGTGCCTGAACACGGCACCGACGGACATGTAGAGTTCGATCTCTGCGCGGCGCTGCCACATCTCGATCTTGCCGATCTCCAGCGGGTCGCGTCCGAAAAGCGGTGGGTCCGGTTGGAGCGCCTCGAAATAGCGGCAGATCGCGATCGATTCGGTGAGGATCGTGCCGTCGTCGAGTTCGAGCACCGGCAGGCGTTTCAACCTGTTGCGGGAGGCGATCTTATCGCCCCAGTGCTCGCCTTTTGACATGTCGACCGGCTCCATCGGAACCTCAATTCCCTTCTCGGCAAGGAAGATTCGGGTTCGTCTTGGATTGGGCGCGCGGCCTCCGTCGAACAATTTCATCGCTGACCATCCCTCTCCGTCGATCGGCGTTGCGTCATGGCTGTCTGGCCATGTTCGCGGTTCATTAAGCCATTTTGTTCATTCTTCGGGAAGACAAGCCTTCGTCCTGATGTCCCCGCGTACCGGACCTGTCCCCGATCCAATGTCACTTGCTCTCTACCCCATCGACGACAGGACCGATTTGGGCCGCGCGCGCAAGCCGCGTTCGAAACATGCCGGTTCGAAAGTCGTTCGGTCGGCGCGGCAGAACCTCAAGCGACACAGTCGGCGGAACGCCTCGTTCATCGAGGCCGAGCTTTTGGTCCAGCATGCCGCTCAGCTTCGTGCGGCGTCGATCATCCTGCCGGCGCCAGTCATCCTTGCCGGCTTCGGCCTTTCGATTTTCACCGGCGCGACGGTTGCGGCGGCCTGGACGCTCGCGACGCTTGGGGCGTATCTCATTATCGTCATTCTCGCGCGGCGCGCAGATACCGGCACGCAAGAGTCCGACGGATTCACCAAAGCGCCGCATATCGCCCACGCGCTTCCGTTTCTTGCCGGCCATACCTTCGCCGGCCTCTGTTGGTCCGCACTCGCCTTCCTCGAATGCCCGGGCTGCACGGCGATACGGTTCGAACTCTTCCACTTCGCCGCCCTGGTTCTAGCGATAGCGATGACGGCGATGATCTCCTCCACGCTTCGCTTTGTCGTGCTTATCGCCTTCTCGCCACTCGTCGTCGGTCTCAGCCTCGATGCCTTTGCCAATCCCGATAAAATGAGCGTCGCAATGCAGGGCGTGGTGATCGGAGCGGTACCGTTCTTCGCTTTCGTAGCGGAAGCGCTGCGGCGCGGCGCAGTCGCCCGTATCCGCCATCAAGCGGAGAAGGACGAACTGATCAGCGAACTCGAACGCTCGCGGATCCTCTCGGACGAAGCGCGGCGGCGGGCAGAAGACGCCAATCGGGCCAAATCGCAGTTCCTCGCCACCATGAGCCACGAATTGCGCACACCGCTCAACGCGATTCTCGGCTTCTCGGAAGTGATGATGAACGAGATATTTGGGCCGCTTGGCAGTCCGAACTACAAGGAATATCTCACCGACATCCATTCTTCCGGAAAGCATCTTCTCGGCGTCATCAACGAGATCCTCGATCTGTCGCGCGTCGAGGCGGGCCAATACGCCTTGAACGAAGAGGCCGTCGATCTATCCCGCATCGCTGCCGATTGCGCCTCGACGGTGCGCCTGCGTGCAGAGGACAAGCGCATCGCGATACAGATGCACTTCGAGGAAGGTCTTCCAGCGCTTTGGGGTGACGAGCGCGCGCTCCGCCAGATCGTGCTCAATCTGCTGTCCAACGCCGTGAAGTTCACGCCAAAGAGCGGCGAGATCATACTCCGCGTCGGCTGGACCGCCGGCGGCGGACAATATGTCGGTGTCAGCGACAACGGAGCCGGCATTCCCCAAGACGAGATCCCCACGGTTCTCGCCTCTTTCGGTCAGGGCTCGAACGCCATCAAGAATGCCGAACAGGGCACCGGTCTCGGGCTCCCAATCGTCCAGGCGCTCGTCAAGCTTCATGACGGCCAGTTCGAACTTTCCTCGCGCGAGGGAAAAGGTACAGACGTGATCGCCATTTTTCCCCAATCACGCGTCCTGGAAGTGATGCCGGCTTTCGACGTGGTCTGACGCTTGCTCCGGTTGACCCACGCTGCGAGCCGTCTTGAGCGAAAGTCCGCGACTGACCATATCCGCACTGACCAGCAATAACTTCACGACGCCGGCACAAAGGACATCGATGATCGAGTCGCCCTGCAACGGGATCTGTCAGTTGCATCCGCAAACCGGTCTCTGCCGAGGGTGCGGCCGTAACGGTTCGGAAATCGCGGCTTGGCCATCGCTTTCCCGAGCCGACCGGCTGTCCCTTCTGAAGCTTCTCCCAGAGCGCATGCGTGGGGCCGGCATGAAGCCAAGTTTCAATAAGGATCGCGGCGATGCGTGACGGCAATCTCTTCTGGATCGTCATTGCGATCCTCGGCATCGCACTCCTTGCTCTCCTCACCAGCCAGGATGGCATGATCGCCGGCCTGCCTGATGGCCAGTTTGCCGAACTCGCCTATTACGGAACCTGGGGTGTCGCCTTGGCCGCCGGTCTCTTCCTGTTCAGCGGCATTCGGATCGGTGAGGCCTTCCGATACGCTCTGGTTTGGATCGGATTGTTCATCGTCGTAATAGGCGCCTACGCATTCGCGCCTGAATTCCTGGCAATCAAAGATCGGATCACGGCGGTCCTTATGCCCGGCAGCGTCGTCTCGATCGCGAACGACAGCGAGCGGCCGCAATACATGGCAACGCGCGGCCGTGATGGGCATTTCCACCTGAATGGCACGGTGGACGGCGAGGATGTTTCCTTCATGGTGGACACTGGCGCATCTGTCATCGCGATGGACCGCCCGACCGCCGAATCGATCGGGATCGAGACTGGCCGCCTCTCATTCAGCGACTACGTGCAGACGGCGAATGGTATCGTTCGTTCCGCGCCTGTGTTTCTCGACTCGGTGACTGTCGGCGATATCGAACGGCGCAATATCCGGGCCGCGGTTACCGACGGCGATGGACTCGGAACGGTGCTCCTCGGCATGAGCTTTCTCGACACGCTCACATCCTACGATTTTCGTGGCGATCGGCTCGTCCTCACGGACTGAATGAACCGGATCAATAGATTGCTTCGGCATAGAGGAAGGCCGCAGTCCAGGCGATCATGACCAGGCCAGTGACGGCTTCGACTGCCGTCATGATCCGCGCCGCGCCATGGGGCACGATGTCGCCAATCCCGAGGGAGGTATAGGCCGTGCCGGAATAGTAGAGGTAATCCTCCAGGCTCCGGTCGAAGGCGCCCGTCAGCATCGGCTCCTCGCCAAATCCGACGAGCATGGCGAAACTCCCGGCGAAAACGCCGATCTCGACGAGATGAGCGGCTAATAGGATAACCACTGCGAAGACAGTCCGGGACGGCGTGATGCTGGCCTCCAGACGGCCGAGGCGGCGCGAGACCTGGTCCATCACGAGACGATGGACGAGGACCACGAGGCCGGCCGTTCCGAAGGGCAAGATGAGATGGGTCAGAAAGAACATCGGTCAGAACACCCTAAGCCGATATAGGCGTCTGGCGCATTAAGGGGTCGGTCTCAATTCAGGACAAGCTGATCGCGAACCGGAGCGCGACGAGGACGAGGAAGATGCCAAAACCGATCTCGAGCGTCCGGCGCGACAGCTTGTGGGCAAGCGCGGCGCCGAAGGGCACCGCGATCAACGACATCGGCGCCACGACGACAAGGGTCGTGAGGCTCACGAAGCCTAGGCTGAACGGCGGCAGCAGGGGATCGCCCCAACCGCCGAAGATGTAGGTGGCAACGCCGGGGACAGCGATGAGAGCACCGACGCCCGCGCTGGTCGCCACCGACTGTATCATCGGTCGGCCATAAAGCGTCATGAAGGTATTGTTCAGAACGCCGCCTCCGATACCGATAAGGGCAGAGGAAAAGCCGATGATGACACCGGCGAGCGAGCGCCCCGCTTTACCCGGAAGATCTTTTCCCAGCGTCCATTCGATCCGACCGAACAGAAGCTTGAGCGAGATCACGAAGGCCAAGGCGGCGAAGATCGCGCGAAGGGTAACCGAAGACGCGCTCGCGGCAAGGAAGGCGCCGGCGATCGACCCCGCTGGCACCGCGATGCACCATTCCTTCAAAAGCCTCCGGTCCACCGCTTCGCGGCTGAGATGCGCGTATAGCGAACGGAGCGAAGTCGGGACGATTGTTGCGATCGAGGTCCCGACCGCGAGGTGCATCGCAACGGCTTCCGGCACCTGAAGCCATTGATAAAGCTGATACAGGACCGGCACATAGATCGCCCCGCCGCCGATCCCAAAAAGGCCCGCTAGGAAGCCGGCCAACCCTGCGGCAAGGGCGAGCGCTCCGATGATGACGGCCGCACTGTGGAAATCGATCGATGTCAGCATGGAGACGGAATGGCCGGCGGGATTGGTTGGTCTCGGTAAGACCGTTCGTGTCGCCTGCTTAGGCCGCTTCCTGGTTCGCGTCGAGGCGGATGTGGGAAAACGCCTCGCGGATGATCGCCGGCTTTGCTTCAGACCCTGTGGACTTGGTCGAAAGCACCTGCCGCCAGCGCCTCGCCCCCGGCAGACCGTTGAACAATCCGACCATGTGCCGTGTGATGTGGTTGAGCCGTCCGCCGAGCGCGATATGGCGCGCGGCGTAATCCTCCATAACCGCGATAAGAGCTGGATAGTCGATAGCCCGCTCGGGCTCTCCATAAATGCAGTGATCGACCTCAGACAGAAGGTCCGGCGTCTGGTATGCGGCGCGGCCGAACATCATGCCGTCGAGTTCTAGGTCTGCGATGGTTTCGTTTGCCACTGCAACGGATCTGAGACCACCATTGAGGCCGACAAACACATTGGGAAGACGCCGTTTCAAGCGGCCAACCCGATCGTAGTCCAAGGGCGGGATGTCACGGTTTTCCTTCGGGCTCAGCCCTTCGAGCCAAGCCTTGCGCGCATGCACCCAGATGACGGAGACACCGGCCCGGATCGCCTCGTCCGCCAACCGATCAAGCGACTCTTCAATATCCTGATCGTCCACGCCGAGGCGGCATTTGACGGTGACTGGGGTTTCATTCGCAGCATCGCGCATGGCTTGAAGGCAATCACCGACTCGCTCCGGCTCGCGCATCAGGCAGGCACCGAAGGTCCCGGACTGAACGCGGTCCGATGGGCAGCCGACATTGAGATTGAACTCGTCGTAGCCCCACTCGCGGGCGACCGTCACGGCCGCTCCCAGTTTCTCAGGGTCCGATCCGCCGAGCTGCAGAGCCACCGGGTGCTCCGCCGCATCGTGATCGAGCAGCTTCTCTTGCGGCCCATGTAAAATGGCGTCCGCGACGACCATCTCGGTGTACAACAGCGCCTTGGCGGTCAGCTGCCGGTGGAAGAAGCGGCAGTGCCGATCGGTCCAGTCGATCATGGGGGCTACGGCGAAGACTGGCTGGTCTTCGCCATAAAGGTCCCCTTCGGCTGCGTTTGGTTTGCGCGATTTCATCGCTCGGCTACCCGGTGTCTTACGTCATCATGTTTCGAGAGTATGCCGCGATCTACCGTATCGTACCGTCAACTGCCAACCCGGAACCCGGGCCGACGCGAACGGCCGACAGGTCAACCGCGCTCCCGCTCCTTCCGCCGCAGTGTTTCCAGTTCCTCAAGATCCGCAGCGAGCTTTGCGCGTTCGATCGCCTTGCGTTCCTCGTCCTCGGCCATCACGACATGATGGATCTCTCCAATCCTTGCATGGATCTCGCCCATCAGCTGCTCGAGCGTCGCGTGGCGATACAGTTCCGCGGTCGGCTGGAACACGGCGATGCGAGCCATGTTCAACTGTTCGTCGCCCGTCTGCCGTCCGCGTCTGCGCTCTGAGAAATAGGTGTCGATCAGGCGCATAACGACGATCAGCCCGGTCACGCCGGCCGCCACGTAGCCCATGATCTCCCCGACCGGCATCAGCCACGATTTCCCTGATGGGCAGCGCGACCGTCGTTCCAACCGGCCTCGCTCGTCGCCCGGTACATGCTGACGATCTCGGCGACGATGCAGGCGTAATAGGCGCCGGTGCCGGTAGTGTTCGTGCCGGACAACTGGAAGCCGTAGGCGACCGCAACCCAGAACGGCACAGTACCGAGCGCCGCCAGCACCCGAAAATGCGGCGACTTGCGCCATCCACCGTTGAGGATCAGCAGCATAAGCCGGCCGCCACCACCGATCAGGCAGAACAGAGACCAGGTCTCGATGCTCGCCCACGACTTGAGTACGGCGAATGCCGGCGCTTCAAACGTACCGCCATAGGCTAGCGTCACGCCCCAGTTGAGAAGCCAGATGGTGAGCAGCCATTCGGCGAGCCGCTCGCAGACCGAATGCCAAATCCCGCGCGAAAACGCGCAAACCCTTCTAAGCCCCGGCACGGTGCGCAGACCCCACCACAACAGATCGTCGCCTCGGCAGACGGCCGCGATCCGCTCCGGGCTCACGAGCCCATCCTCTCCGCTCTCACACGCAGCATTTCACTTCGTCCTTCTTCCCAATCTGTGGGTGATCACGCGCATCGCTGCGCATAAGCCCCATCGTTAGCGATCATGCGAGCGCGCCAGGCCACTGTGGACAAATTTTCGGAGGAAAGATCTTGCGGCGAGAGAGACCACTCATGGCCAGAAAAAGAAATGGCCCGGCGAACCGGGCCATCTCAGAGGTTTCGGAAGTCTGACTTATTCAGCCGCCTCTCTCTTGGCGGCCGCGTCGTTGGCATCCGATTTCAGATGCTCCGCCACCAGGAAGGCGAGTTCCAGTGCCTGATTGGCGTTGAGCCGCGGATCGCAATGCGTGTGGTAGCGATCCGACAGGTTCTCAGGCAGCACCGGCCGCGCGCCGCCGATGCATTCGGTCACATCCTTGCCGGTCATCTCGATATGGATGCCGCCCGGATGGGTGCCCTTGGCGTTGTGGATAGCAAAGAACGCCTCGACCTCGGCGAGGATCCGCTCGAACGGTCGGGTCTTGTAGCTGTTCTGCGAGATCGTGTTGCCGTGCATCGGATCACAGGACCAGACCACCGTCCGGCCTTCCTTCTCCACCGCATCGATCAGTGCCGGCAGGTGCTTCTCCACCTTCTCATGACCGAAGCGGGTAATGAGGGTTAGGCGGCCCGCCTCGTTCTTCGGGTTCAGCTTGTCGATCAGACGCAGAAGGCCGTCCGCCTCCATGCTTGGACCGCATTTGAGGCCGATCGGGTTCTTGATCCCGCTGCAATATTCGACATGCGCATGATCTTCTTGGCGCGTGCGGTCTCCAATCCAAATCATGTGGCCGGAGGTTGCGTACCAATCGCCATGCGAGGTCGAGTCCTGCCTGGTCAACGCTTCCTCGTAACCGAGCAGCAGCGCCTCGTGGCTGGTGTAGAAATCCGTCTCGCGCAAAGAGCGATGGTTCTCGCCGCTGATACCGATCGCCCGCATGAACTCCATGGTCTCGGTGATCCGGTCGGCGATCTGGCTGTAACGTGCCGCTTCCGGGCTACCCGAGACGAAGCCGAGCATCCACTGGTGGACATTGTCCAGATTTGCGTAACCGCCCTGAGCGAAAGCGCGAAGGAGATTGAGCGTCGCGGCCGACTGCCGGTACGCCTCGATCTGTCGATCCGGACTCGGAATGCGCGAGACTTCATCGAAGTCGATGCCGTTGATGATATCGCCCCGGTAAGAAGGCAGCGTCTTACCATTCTTCGTCTCGTTGGAAGACGATCGTGGCTTGGCAAACTGCCCAGCGATGCGGCCGACCTTCACGACCGGCTTGGAGCCGGCGAAAGTGAGGACGACGGCCATCTGTAGGAAGGCGCGGAAAAAATCGCGGATATTGTCCGCGCCATGCTCGGCGAAGCTTTCGGCACAATCGCCGCCCTGCAGCAGGAAGCCACGTCCTTTCGCGACTTCACCAAGGCTTTGCTTAAGCTTGCGCGCCTCACCGGCAAAAACTAGCGGCGGGAACGATTTCAGGCGATCCTCGGTATCGCGCACAGCGTTGGGATCCGGATAATCCGGCACCTGCTCGATCGGCAGATTTCGCCAGCTCGACGGTGTCCAATTCGCACCCATGATCTTGACCTCTCATCGACCGGCTTCGCAGCCTGTCACTTCTTTATTGTTATTCAAAGATTTTTTCGCTCGGCAGGCCGGCATGTCAGCCAATCGCCAACCCACGCAGGGATTGTCCGACCGAATTCGAGGCCCTTTAAGCATTTTCAGGTGCGAATGTCACGAAGAATGGCGCTCAATAGCCTTTCAGCTCCGCGCGGATGACATAGCGAAGGATTTCGACCACTTGGTCCGGCCTCTCGACGACGGCGCTGGACGCCGCGCAGACTTCCTTAAGCGCGTGCGCATGTTCGGGCGGGTGCATCACGATCAGGCTTTTGCCGAGCGCGGCGGCCATGCCCGCATCGAACGCCGCATTCCACTGCTTGTACATGTCGCCGAAACGAACGACGACGATGTCGGCTTCCTCGATCAGAGTCTTGGTGCGGATCGAGTTCATCAAGGCGCCCTTGCGATCGTGCCAACCCTTGTCCGGCTCGGGCCCAAGAATAGCGACGCCGCAATCATCGGACGCCGAATGGTTCGTCACAGGCGCAGACAGCGAGACCGGCAGGCTGGCGCCCTCGACGCCCTTTGCGATCTCGTCGCGCCAGTCGGTGTGAATTTCTCCGGAGAGATAGATGCGCCAAAGCTTCTCGCTCATCGCAGAAGACCCTTAGTTCTTAATTACTCGTTCGGATTAAGTTCGATCGCCTCGACGCCGCGGGCGCTGACGAGACTGTCGAAAAGTTCGGCTTCGCCAGCCAGCAGGGGGACGGACCGTGCATAGCGTGGTGCAGACCGGTCCTGCAGGAGCCGTGTCTCAAAGCCCTGAGTGCGTTCGATGAACCGCTTCAGGCCGTCGTCGCCGTAGAGATCGTGAAATCCCTGCATGACCGCGTCGAGATAGCTCTGCAGGATCGCCGAGCCGAGTTCCACAGCATTGCTCGCGCCGGGTGTCGCCTCGTAGATGAACACGGGCAGATCAGTGAGCGGCGGGTTCTCGATCGTCAAGGCCGCCGGATCGATGATCCGCCGATTGTAACCCGCCTCGCGCTCATCAAGGCTTGGAAGGTGATCGACGAGATCGTAGACGACGACGCCATGGACGGACTCAGCATTGTTCGGTTGCACCGATAGAAGAGCCATCTCCGCTGTCGGATCGCGCGGTTGCCAGAACCGCTGCCAGCCGCGCGCCTCGGCCCGCCGAATACCGAGAAATTTCGTACGCAGTGTGTGGCGGTTGACCAGCGAGCCATAACCAAAATAGGCGATGACCTTGCCCTCGGCGGCGAGCGCCTCAAGGTCGGGATGATCGGGATGTACGTCCATACCCCTGCAATGGCAGTGCCGGCGGCTCCAATCAACCCTTCGAACCCTTGACGGCTCGTTTCGAGGCCGATGGACCCTGCTAGGTGGACCGGAGGTCAGGCAGCGATCCGTTCGCCCTTTCGCAGCACGTAAGTCGGCTCGTACATGGTGACGAGTTCTTCCGCGCCGCTGGGATGGAGGGCCATGGTCTCGTCGAAATGGCTCTTAGTCAGTCCGGCCTTGACAGCGATGCCCAGCACCTGCGCGATTTCGGCTGCGTCCGAGCCTAGAATATGCACGCCTAGGACACGCTCGGTCGCCTGATCGACGACGATCTTCATGACCGTGCGCTCGTTGCGGCCGGAAAGCGTATGCTTCATCGGCTTGAAGTCGGTCTTGTAGATCGCGACTTCGTCGAAGCGCCGGGCGGCCTCGGCCTCGGTCAGGCCAACGGTGCCGATCTCGGGCTGGGAGAAGACAGCAGTCGGAACGGATTCGTAGTCCGGTTTCTTCGCATTGTTCTTGAACACCGTCTCGACGAAGCACATTGCCTCGTGGATCGCGACCGGTGTCAGTTGCAGGCGGTTGGTGATGTCGCCGACGGCGTAAATGTTCTCCACATTCGTACGGGAATAGTCGTCCACCTTGACGGCGCCGCGTTGGTCGAGTTCTACGCCGGCCTTCTCACAGCCGAGATTCTCCGTATTCGGCTTGCGCCCGATCGCAAGAAGGATCTCGTCGGCATCCAAAACTTCGCCATTGTCGAGTTCCGCTTCGAAGCCGCCGCCGGGCTTCTGGCGCACCTCCTGGAAAGTCTCGCGACAGCGCACCGACATACCCTTCGCGCTCATCTGCTCGTGGAGGCTCTTGCGGAGGTCATCGTCGAAGCCCTGAAGGATCTCCTGGCCGCGATAGACCAACGTCACGTCGGTGCCGAGCCCGAGGAAGATGTTCGCGAATTCGACTGCGATATAACCACCGCCGAGAATCACTAGCTTCTCTGGCTGACG
>NZ_DS022272.1:448022-599964 GCF_000153705.1 Fulvimarina pelagi HTCC2506 | reverse complement strand
CCCAGCTGAATTCACGTGTGCCGACGTTCCAGCCGAAGCCGGCCGCATCCTCGAAATGCTCGGAATATTGCGAGGCGTAAACCATCAGCTTCTTCGGAACACAGCCGCGAATGACACAGGTCCCGCCGTAGCGGTATTCCTCGGCGATCGCTACGCGTTTGCCCAGTTGCGCTGCGCGCCGTGCGGCGCGGACGCCGCCAGATCCACCGCCGATAACGAAGAGGTCGTAATCGTAGTTCGCCATCAGGTCAGTTCCGTCCTTGCATCCGTCGGCCGCTGCGCCTCCAAGGCCTTCGCTGGGGCTCCGAAAAAACCCGGCCTAGGTTCGCTCTCGCCTCGATCCCGGCCTACTGGCCCTCGCCACTCTCGGGATTTTCAGCATTCTCGCCGGTCGCAGGATTACCTCCGTTAGCGGCGTATATCTCGTTGAGTCCTTCGAGTGACGCCTGCCGAAGATCGCGCAGAATGCCATTGGTCCAGACGTTTGCGGCGCCCATTGATTCCCGCGCCGCCCGCGGTCCGAGTTCCAGCAGTTTCTGTCCTGCGCCGCTCGCATAGAACTCTGAAATACTGTTCAGCTCGGCCTCGGAGAAGAGCTGCGCATAAACCCGCGCGACTTCCGTTTCGAGAGCAGCTCGCCGCGGCGCGAGTTCGAGGGCCTTCTCATCTACCATATCCGAGATCTCCGTTTGGAGATCGGGATTGTTCGGGATGAATTCGGACTTCGTCTGGGTCGCGGCGTTCAGAAGAATATTGTCGAACTCATCGGTCGCGCCGATCGCAGCGACAGCTCTGCGCGCCGCCTGGAGTTGGCTCTCGGACACCTCCGGAGCGGGCTCCGCCTGTTCTGCCTGTGCAGCTCCCTCGGGCGCTGCCGCGTCCTGCGCCAGAACGGGCGCGGCAGCGATGATTGCGCCGCTGAAGACAATGGCGCTCAGCGCCGGAACAATGGTCTTGATCCGCAAAACTCGAATCTCCGTCGGTTGGTTGAGCCTCGCGCCGAAAGGGTCGCGTTTGCCGGCTGGGTGGTCCTTTGAGAGCCCCGCGTCAAGCCTCGAGCCTCTCGATACCATCCTCGCTGGCTAAGATCGCGACGCTGGCGAGCTTGATGAAAAGGCCGTGCTCGACGATCCCCGGAATGGACCGAAGCGCGGCGCTGAGGGCTTCTGGGTCCGGAATGCGGCCAAAAGATGCGTCGAGGATCAGGTGCCCACCATCGGTGATAAACGGCTGATCCCCGTTTTTTCGCAGGACGATGTCGCCAGTAAGATCAAGCGTCTCCGCGACGCGGCGGATTGCCATGAAGGTTGACATCAGCCCAAAACCGTTGACCTCGATCGGCAACGGAAACGCGCCTAGCGTTTCGACCTTCTTCGAAGCGTCCGCGATCACGATCATCTTCGCGGAGGAGAATGCCACGATCTTCTCGCGCAGAAGCGCGCCCCCGCCGCCTTTGATCAGCCGTAGATCGCCATCGATTTCGTCCGCGCCGTCCACGGTCACGTCGAGGATCGGGATCTCGTCGAGAGTCTTCGTCGGCACGCCGAGTTCGCGGCAGAGCGTCTCGGTGCGCTCGGACGTCGTGACGCCGGTCATCTCGAAATCAGCTTCCACATGTTCGGCAAGAACCCGAACGAACTCCTCCGCCGTCGATCCGGTGCCGATCCCGATGTTCAAGCCCTCATCGAGTTCCGCGAAGGCGGCTTCAGCGGCTTTTCTCTTCAAGGACTTGGCGTCCGACATTCAGTGTCTCCAAGGGGCTGATTCATTTGCAAAGGATTGGCGCCAACTGCCCGCCTTTCCCGCTAGCGAGGCTTGATTTAAGTCCTATGGAGCAGATGTCGACAGAGCGGGCCGGCAAAGTTTCCGACGACTTTGCGCATTACGGGCGACCTCCCGAAACTCAACTCGAACGAAGAGGCAACAACCCGATGACGAAGCTGGCGGTTTTCGACCTGGACGGAACGTTGGTCGATACCGCGCCCGATCTTGCAGCAAGCCTTAACGTCTGCCTTCTAGCGGACGGCCTGGACGTCCTTCCGCTCGGCGTGGTGCGACCACATGCCGGCCATGGCGCGGTCGCGATGCTCAAAGCCGCCTATGCGTATTTTCAGCGCGATCTGCCCGATGCGCTCGTCGACGAGCACCTGGAGCGCTTCCTCGCACATTACGAAACCAACATAGCCGAAACCTCCCGGCCCTTCCCGGGCGTTCTTGCCGCGATGGACCGCCTCGCAGAGGCCGGCTGGACTTTCGCCGTCTGCACCAACAAGCGGGAGCATCTGGCGGTCCGGCTACTCGATGAGCTCGACCTTTCAGGGCGCTTCGCCGCGATCTGCGGTCAGGACACGTTCTCTGCCATGAAACCCGATCCGGCCCATCTCGGAGGTACGATCGAACGCTCGAAGTCGTCTGCAGAAAACAGTGTCATGATCGGGGACACGATGACGGATATTGCCGCCGCCCATGCCCTCGCGATCCCATCGATCCTCGTCGACTTCGGCTACGCGCCCGATGATGGGGCGCGCGCAAACGCCACGGCCGTTATATCCCATTATGATGCACTAACCCCCGCCTTCGCCACGGAACTCATCGGCTGACGGTCGGTGTCGGAAGCACAGTCCGGCTCAGGCCTGCTCCTCGGGAATGGTGACGGTGATGCCGTCGATGTCGTCATTGACGATGATCTGACAGGACAGGCGGGAATTGTCCTGTGGAGCGAAGGCGAAGTCTAGCATGTCCTCTTCCATAGCCTCGGGCTCCGGCAGCTTGGCGGTCCAGGCTTCGTCCACATAGACGTGGCATGTTGCGCAGGCGCAGGCGCCGCCACATTCGGCTTCAATTCCTGGCACGTCGTTGCGCACCGCGTTTTCCATCACGGTCGTGCCGGCTTTGGCATCGATCTCCCGTCGATCACCGGATGGGGTGACGTAGATCACTTTCGGCATGATTGTTTTGCTTTCCGATCGAATGCTCTTTGAGGCGGCCCCATTTCGTCGAGGCCGCGAAAATCGTCGGAGCTATCGGAAAGCGCAGCGCGAGTGTCAACTGGGAATGCAGCAAGATCCAGGAGTCACTCGGGCATTCGTCACGCGAGTTCGGCCGCAAAACGCCGCGTTGCGTTCATGTGATCGATCAGACGTGACAAAGCCGCTTCGCTCGATGGTCCGGTCTCAAGCTCGGCGGCGGCGTCCGCAAGCGCGAATGCGCCGACATTACGGGCAGTACCCTTAAGCGCATGAGCGAGATGCACCCGATCCGTCAACGAGAGGACGCGAAGCCGTTCTTCGGCCGTACCAATCTGGCGGGCTAGCATTGCAAGGATGCTGCGCTCCAGATCTCGGTCGCCGCAGGTCTGCGTTGCCAGATGAACGAGATCGATTGGGCTCGAGGCAGATGGCCTTGCCGCGCGCGGCATAACTTTCGAGGTTTCGCAAAGCGGTGTTCGGGAGGTCGTGGCGGGCATCGTCGTTCTCCGTGATCCGGATGGAAACGAGATCGCCTGAATGGCTGAAACCCCTGTTGAGCTCTGCCAGATCCGTTCCGCATCACCCTGATCGGACAAGCGTGGTCCAATAAGGTAATCAAAGTGTTAACGATCCCGCGAAGGCGTAAAGAAAACGGGGCGTTGCTTCAGGTTGCGATATTACGGGCGATCCGATCGCGCACGAGAATTAGTGCTGCTTTGAGACGCCACCGGCCGGACGCGTTAACCTTATCTTTAAACATGTAGAGACTCGACCCATCGCCGGTTTCATTCCCGTTTTGAGCCCGGTACGATAAGGCGTCCCATTTTCGTGCGCACCGGCGTACGATCATGTCATTATCGCGGACGCAATTCCGCAAGAACCATTGGTTCCGCAATGCCCGCAGGTCGCCCTCGCGGGGTTGCGGAAATGCCGGTTCGAGTAACGAGTATGAAGGCGTAACGGCGATGTCGAAGTCCAAAGCCTACGATCCTCTCTCCGACGAAGCCGTGAGTGAGCTCGAGGCCGCTTTGGAAGCGGATCTCAATGCCCGATCGGAGAAATCCGCGCAGGAACCCGCACAGATCGAGACACCGCAGGAGCCTGATTCGACGACCATCGAAATGTCGCTGGAGGATTTCGAGCGTCAGCTCGGTGAGACCGCCGACGAATTGCGTGCCGAGGAAGCTCGCGGAAACGCCGCAAACTTCCTTCCGCCGGAGGGCGTGAAGGAAACGACGACGCCAGAACAGCCCGTCTCCCACGCTGCGGCCAACCAGGAGCCGGGTACCGAAAGCTACACGCCGACGGGCGGCGCGAGCGAGGCGAAAGCCGAGCGCAGCTACGGGCAGAAGGCCGCAAACGACGAGGAACGCCGAACGGCAGTCATGGCGGACGCGCTGCTGTCTCGCAGCAGTTCGGCGCTACCCCTATGGCTGGCGGGTCTCTTTGCGATTCTTTGGCTCGCCGGCACGGCGCTCGCGGCCTACCAGTTCTTCGGAGACCGGCTCTTCCCGCTCGATCAGGCGATCACCGATCCGGAACAGGGCACGCTGCTTGCCATGATCGCCGCGGCCGGGCTCATCCCGGTGCTTCTCGTCTTCGCCTTCGCGATGCTGGTGCGCCGGTCATCCGATCTGCGGTTGATGAGCCGATCGCTCGCCGAGGTCGCGTTCAAGCTCGCCGAGCCCGAAGCCGTCGCGAGCGAGCGCGTCGCGAGCGTCGGTCAGGCTGTTAGGCGCGAGGTCTCGTCGTTGGGCGAGAGTGTCGAGCGCGCCCTGTCGCGGACAATGGAGCTCGAAAACGTCGTTCACGGCGAGGTCTCCGCGCTCGAACGCGCCTATGCCGACAACGAGGCGAAGATCCGCACTCTTGTCCAGGATCTCGGATCCGAGCGCGAGCAGATGCTGTCCCACGCCGAGCGTATGCGTTCTTCGGTGGTTGGGTCGCACGAGCAGCTCGTCATCGACGTCGACCAGGCCTCTGAACAGATCCTTCAACGCATCGAGGAAGCTTCGGCACGTTTTACTGCTCTCTTCGAGGATCGCTCGCGTACCCTTGCCGAAGACTTCACCTCGCGTTCCGACACGATGGCAAGCCTGTTCGACGAGCGTTCGAGCGAGATCAGCGGCCGCCTCAGCGCTAACAGCGAGGAGCTGATCCAGCGGATCACACAGAGCGGAGAGGATGCAACGCAGACGCTTCGCGAGACCGGCGAGAACGTTGCTGGTCAGCTGGATACACGCATCTCGACCATGAGCCAGCGCTCCGACGCGTTGATGGAGCGGCTGTCTACGATCGGCGAGGATATTGAGAGTCGTATCCAGTCGTCCGAAGAGCGGATCGGTGCCCTCCTCGAGAGCAGAGCCCAGTCCTTGACGGCAAGTACTGACGAGCTTGCGACACGGCTCACCGCAATCGGCCAGGAGATGGAACAACGCCTTGTCGCATCTGGCGAGGCGATCAACGGGCTTCTGGCCAATCGCAGCGCCACGCTTTCCGGCGAGAACCAGAAATTCCTCATAGATCTCACCCAGGCGCTTGACGAACGCTCGAACACGATGACGTCCGAGACATCGAGCTTCCTGTCCGGGCTTGAAGCGGCGTTCGAACAACGCCTGCGAGAACTCGCTGAGAAAAGTGGTGGCTTCCTCGGTGACCTCGATCGCGTCATCGAGCATCGCAGCGAGGAGCTCGACGGCAAGACCCAGCGCCTGATCACCGATATCGACGGGCGTCTCGGCACACGGGCCTCCGAATTCGAGGACAAGTCCGGCTCGATCGTCGACCGTCTGGAAACCCAGGCTCGCGAATTCGACCGCCAGCTCATGGCGACAGGCGAGTCGATGACTGGCCTCTTCGAAGCTCGAAAAGGCACTCTGAGCGACGAGACCGGTCGGTTCCTGTCGGATATGGCGGCTGTCTTCGACCAGCGTCTGCAGGGCCTTGCCGGCGAAGCCCAGAATTTTCTCGCCCAGCTCGATGGCGCCTTCAACGAGCGCTTGCGCGAGATCGGCGAGCGCGACGACATTTACATCGGCAAGCTTGGCGAGAGCATCGACTCGCGCCGTGGTGCTCTCGAAGACCACTCCGAACGTTTCCTGTCGAGCATCGAGGAAAGCCTTACGGAGCGCACCGAGCGCGCGGCAAACCTCCTCTCCGATACCAATGAGAAGACCATCGGCGATCTCGATCGCCGCATCGAGGCGATCGACCGGACGTTGGCCGAGCGCGGCGGCGGGCTCGTGGAGGCACTCGACGAACGCGCGAACGTCATCGCCGATGCGACCCAGCGGATCTCGGACTCTCTTGAGAAGCGCTCCCGTGAATTCGCCCAGGCTTTGGCGGAACGTGCTCGGGAGATCGTCGCGGCCTTCGAGGCCGGCCACCAAGCCCTCGGTACAGGCACGCAGGAGTCCTTGACCGAAAGCGAACGCGTCCTCGACCAGCGCACATCCGATCTGCGTGCGCTGCTCGATGAACGCCTGTCGGGGCTAAACTCCCTGCTCGACGCAGGATCTGGCCAGATAAGCGCCGCTTTCGACAGTGGCAATCAAAGGCTTTCTCAGCAGGGCGACGACCTTATCTGGCAGACGCGAAACGTCTTTGACGAACGCATGGAAGGTTTCAGCGGCATCCTCGCAGCCAGTACGGGCCTTATCGCAAGCTCACTCGACGACCGTCGCCACGAGTTCGAGGAAAAGGCGCGGGCTGTTTCCGCCGAGATCGACGCCAGGCTAGCCGATCTCAGTTCCACGCTCGACGCTCGCACCAGTCAGCTCAACTCGACCCTCGACGACAGACGCAGCCTTCTGGAAGAAAGCGTGCGCTCGATGTCGGCAGAGATCGAGACGCGTCTCGCCGATCTCGGTTCGAGCATCGAAGTTCGAACCGAACAGCTGACGTCGACCTTCGACGACCGCCAGTCGACGTTCGACGAGCGTGCCGACGTCATCCGCGCCGTACTCGACGAGCGGCTCCAGAGCCTCTCAGCCATGCTCGACGAGCGAACCGGCCAAATCTCCGGTGCCTTTGAAGGTCGCCAGTCAGCGTTCGAAGAAAAGGCTCGAGGAATCGCAACCGATCTCGATACGCGCCTTCACGATCTGGCTTCACTGCTGGACGCCCGCAGCGGGCAGATGGCCGGTATTCTCGACGAGCGGCGCGAGAGCTTCGTGGAATCGGCAGACGTCGTTCGCATGACCATCGACGAGAAGCTCGGCGACCTCGCCACGATGCTCGATGAACGGTCCGGCAGAATTGCAGGCACGATAGACGAGCGCCGTGAGTCGTTCGACGTCATTGCGAACGATCTTCGGGGGCTGCTCGACCAGCGGCTCGAAGGCCTTAACGCCATTTTGGCAGAAAGGGCGGGCGCGATCTCCGGCGTATTCGACGACAAGCAGGGCGAATTCGACCGCCGCGCCGACTCCGTCCGTACTTATCTCGACGAGCGGCTCGAAGACCTCGGCTCTCTGCTTGAAGCTCGTTCAGGCCAAATGGCCGGACTCTTCGATGACCGCCGCCATGCCTTCGACGCCAAGGCCGAGGAGGTCCGTTCCCTTCTCGACGAACGCCTGAACTCGCTTTCGAGCCTCCTGGACCGTCGCCGCGATGCCCTCGGCGAGACCTTCGATGAGAAGCTGCAGGCGCTCGACGACTCCACGGGTTCGCGGATCGATGCACTTTACGAGCGCACCTCAACGATCGGTGAGGCTCTCGCCTCGGCTGTCAGCAACCTCGAGACGCTGCTACAGAAAAGACAGGCCAAGCTCGAAGAGGCCCTCGGCAATCGCAGCGAGGACCTCGAAGCGAGCCTCGCGCTGAACTCTCAGACGCTTCTGTCAGGTCTCGAGAACCAGTCCGGTCAGATCAAGAATTCGCTAGAGGATACGGTGCGACGCATTGAGGCGCTCATCGGCATGGCCGATGGCATCATGGCACGTGGCGTTGACGAAAAGCAGGAAGCGCTCGCTCAGGTCCTCGAAGCGCGCGGCAAGGCCATCGAAAGCCTCGTCGAAAGAACCCGCGACACGTTGACCGGCGGGCTCGACGATCGCATCGAGTCGATCGCTGTGCTTCTTTCGGATCGTTCGGACAGACTCAACCAGTCGCTCCAGAGCGAAGGTGTGAAGCTGCTCTCGACGGTGGAGGAGCGATCGAACGCCCTGCGGTCCGAATTCGAGGACCGCGCCACGATCCTTACATCGATCACGGAGGAGATCCGCGAGCGCATGCTCTCGGCGCTCGACGAGCGGATCGGCACGCTCAGTGGTGGGTTCGACGATCTCGCTTCGAACATTGCCGCGGACGTTTCTTCGCGCGTCGACGCGCTGGCATCAGCGATGGAGGAGGCCCGCGGGGCAATCCGGCAGAGCATCGACAGCCAGACGGACCAGTTCCGCTCTGAATTCGACGCCAGGTCTAGCGCGTTTTCCGAACAGATCGATCAGAGCGCTAACGGCCAGATCGAGGCGATCGAACGAGCACTCTCCAACGTCATCAACGGGCTCGACGAACGCACTGACCGGATCCGCGACCTCGCCTTGTCGAGCGAGTCGAAGCTAGTGGAGGATCTCGACCGGCGCGCCAGCTCTCTCGCCGACCAGGTAGCGGGGCGCGTTCAACTTGCCGAGGAGGGTCTCACGACGCGAGCCGAAAGCCTGCGCTCCCTCATAGGCGAAGCCCAGCGTCTTCTCGTCGACGGGCTTGACGAACGGCTCGGTGCCATGGCCGCGCTGGTTGCCGCGTCCGAGAGCTCCATGCTGACCGGACTCGACGAACGCCGAGAAGCGATCGCGAGCGAACTCTCAGGAGGGCGCGAGGCGATCGCTCATACAATCGAGGAACGCGTGAACGCGATCTCCGAGTCGCTGATGCAAGCCGATCTGAAGCTCTCCTCGATCTTGGAAAACCGACGCGATAGCATCGCCTCGACGATCGAAGAGGCGTCGCGAGCGGCCGCCGCCACACTTGGCGACCGCAGCGATGAGGTCCGCCGTGCGATCGACGACAGCGTAGCCAGCGTCTCGACGACGCTCGAGGAAAGGCGCGGAGAGCTTGTCGCCGCCCTGGATCAAGGATCGAGCGCGCTCTCCGAAGTGCTGGACGAACGCACCACAGCAATCTCCTCTGCGCTTGAGCGCGGCCTTGGCAATGTCGAGCGCACGCTCAGTGCACGCGCCGGAGCAATCGCCGACACGATCCGCGAGACCATTGCGGAAGCGATGCAGACGATGACCACGGAAGTCTCTCAGGCCCGCGAGAGCCTTCAGGGTGAGACAAACCGGTTGGCAGAAAATCTCTCCGGGATGGAAGAACTCTTTACTGCGTCGAGCGACGCCGCCCGCCGGCAGATCGAAGACGAAGCAAACCGGCTCTCCAACCGACTTCAGAGCCTTGCCGACGATCTCACGGCAAAGGCCAGCGAAGCGCAGTTTTCGCTCACAGGTGAAAGCGAACGGATCGCGGAGAACATCACCGGTGCAACCGCCGCGCTCCGCACGCTCTCCGAAGAATCGCGCAATCGCTTCTCCGTGGAGGCCACTCAGCTCTCTCAGGCGATCGCAGCCCTTGCCGGCGACATGAACCGCGAGGTCGCAACCGTTCAGGAAGGGCTTGCCGCGCAGCGCATGAGCCTTGCCGACGCACTCTCCAACGTCTCCGTCGAAGTCGCCAGCGAATTCGAGCGGAATACCAAGCGGTTCGAGGAGATGATGCAGGAGGCACAAGGCCGCGTCGCCAGTTCCTCCTTCGAGAGCCGCGATGCGATGCGCGAGCAGACGGAGACCATCACGGCTCAGATCGTCGATGCTGCAAACCGCATGCGCGAGCAGGCCGAGACCAGTCAGATCGCCTTGCGCGACAACACCGACGAACTTGCAAATCGTATCTCGGGTGTTTCGTCGCGGCTGCGCTCTGAGACAGAGAATGCCGCCAAGAGTCTCGAAGACCGGGCCCTTCGGTTCACTGAAGAGCTTTCGACGGTCTCTGTGCAGCTCGAAGAACTTCTGCAGTCGAGTAACCTCGGCGAGGGCCTTCGCGAGGCGACCGAACGCGTCCGCGCCGAGATCGCCAACGCCTCGGAGAGCCTCCGCCAGGAGGCGACGACCATCGCTGCCGAACTGCGCGGGGACGTGGTGAGCCTTTCCCAGTCCTTCGTCCACGATGCTTCGGAAGCGCGCGACGAACTTCTGTCACGTAGCGCCGATCTATCGGGCCACTTTGCGACGATCTCCGAGACCATCCGCAGCCAGACCGAACAGGCCCGTGATCAGCTGATGGAAGCGGCCGGAGCTGTCGCAGATGAGCTTTCGGCACGTATGGGCGAAAGTGAGCGCCAGATCGCAGCGCGCGGCCGGATGCTATCCGAGGACCTCGACAAGCGGACCCGTGAGATGGCGACAGTCCTTTCATCGAGTTCGGCGGAAATCGCGCGTATTCTGGAGACCGAACTTACCGAACGCCTGAGCGCGAGCGAGCGCGGGATTTCCGACCGGGCTCGGCTCCTCGGCGAGGAGCTCCAGGGCCGCACTTCCGATCTCACCAACGTCATCGGCTCTCAGCACACCCAGCTCGTGCGGCTTCTCGAAGAAGACGCCCAGCCGCTCGTCAGCCAGCTTTCGCAGCGGGCAGACGAGACGATTGCGGCTCTTAACCAGGCTGCCGAAGGTGTTATGGGTGCCTTCGACGAGCGCGCCCGCAGCGCCGCCGCCGACGTCTCCGACATCCGCGAACGTCTCGCCGGCGAACTCGATTCGCTGCTTGGCCGACTTGGTCAGACTTCGGGCGAACTGCGCGGCCTCGTCGAAGAAACTGCCAGTAATCTCGGCGCGATCGATACGACGCTTCAGCAAAGCGGTGAACGGTTCACCAATGCCGCCGAGCAGGCCTCCAATCAGATCGCGCTCACCGCACGGATGCTGGAGAACAACACAGAACGCCTCGACCAGATGTCGATGGGTGCCTTCTCCAAGGTCGCCTCGATCGTCGACCGCTTTGCAGAGCACGGTGCGGCCCTCGGCGATGCCGTCCGCCAGATCGAGACCGGCGAGGGTCGCCTGCGGGAGACCTTGGAAGGCGGCCGCGGCGGCCTTGAAGAGCTCGCAAGCACGCTGGTTGCGCGTTCCGAAGAGATCGGCGGTACCATCCAGTCCTTCGAAGGCCTCATGACCAACCTCTTCGATCGGACGGAGGAGCGTTCGCGCGCGATATCGTCTCAGCTTTCAAGCGAGGTTTCGGGCACGCTTGAGAACGCCGATCGCCAACTCGGCATCACGGAAGAGCGCTCGCGCGCCGCCGCCGAATCTATCCGCCAAGCGGTTCAAAGCGCCGTCGAGGAGGCGAGCCAACGCTTCGAAGGCGCGACCGACGAGATCCGCCGGGCCGCATCCGCAATCCGCGAAGAGATGTCCGCTGCACGCTCGGACATCAAGCAGGGTGTCTTCGAACTACCTGAAGAAACGCGTGAATCGACCGCCGCCATGCGCCGCGCGGTCTCTGATCAGCTGCGAGCCCTGCGCGATCTCAGCGAGATCGTTCAGCGCACCGGGGGTGCGCTCGACGTCGCTCCCGTCGCGGCAGCAGCTGGTGTCGCGGCCGAAAACTACGCGGCCAGCCGGCCGGCGGAACGTTCGCAATCCGCAGCTCAAGCGAGCCAGGAGCCGCCGCGACAGACGCAGAACCCCCAAAACGGACGGCCGCGCGCACCGGAGCCGCAGGCCAGGCCGCAACAATCGGCCTTCGACGACAGCGATTTCGAGGAGCGCCTTGCCGCCTCCTTCCTGACCGACGGCAATCTTGCCCGCGATCTGCGTGGCACCGGCAACGAAGGCCCCGCCGCACGTCAGCCGTCCGTGGCGGGCAGCGGCATGCCGCAGGCGCGCGCCGACAACCCGCCGGCACGCCCGCTGCAGGGACCGCCCCCACAGCCATCGCCGTCGATCACAGGGCGTCCCGAAAGAGCAGCAACCTCCGATACGAGGAAGGAGGCGCCGCGTGCGCCGACGTCCGGTCCGCGAGACGATATGCCGCCCGAACCCCAAGGTAGCGGCTGGGTCTCCGACCTTCTGCGTCGAGCCTCTCGCGACGACGATGGAATGCAAGGACGCCCGCCGCAACAAGAAACGTCGGCGGGAAATTCATCTGGGGGCCAGCTCGAAGACATCTCTGGCGAGATCGTCCGGGCAATCGACACGAACACCGCGAGCGACCTCTGGCGGCGCTATCGACGCGGCGAGACCAACGTCTTCAACCGCAGACTCTACACAATCCGCGGCCAGCAGACATTCGACACGGTCCGACGTCGATATCAGCGCGATACCGAATTCCGCTCCGCCGTTGAGAGCTATATCTCGGACTTCGAACAGCTTCTTTCAGAGGCGGTGCGCCACGACCCGGACATCGACCTGACGCAAAGCTATCTGACGACCGAGACGGGTAAGGTCTACACGATGCTCGCCCACGCGGCCGGCAAGCTCGACAGCTGACACCGACAGGCATTCGATAGTTTGGCTATCGAGTGCCCCTCAGCATCCCTGCAAGTGCGGAATTCTTTTCCGCACTTCAGAGGGAGTTGGCCGTCCGGTAGCTCGCCTCGCTCGGCGCCAACACGAGAAGCGCGCCCGGATCGATCTCGATCAACGTCTCGTCTTCGAGCCGAACCAGCTCCCCATCCCGCACCGCCCTGTCATGGTGGTGACGGCCGCCATAGACGAGCTTCACGCGCTTCGCCTTGAAGGCGTCGAGATCCTGGTTCTCTCGCCACGCGCCCATCATGATATCGAGAACGAGCTTGGAGATGCGCCGGAAACTTCGCGCTTTGCAGATGTAAACGCCGAGATAACCTTCCGTCGGATCGTCCGCGAAGGGCACGTGGCCGGCTCCGTAGAAGTTGTTTGAGAAGGCGACCGCCGCCGATCTGATCTCCCGGACCTTCCCATCGAGTTCAATCTCAAGCCGGATTTGCGGGAGCGTGCGAAGTGCGACCCATCCGGCCCGCCAAGTCGCGACCAGTTTGCCGATGCGGGAACCGTAGGAGAACTTCTTCCGCATCCGCACCATACGGGCATGCAATCCGACGGCGTATTGGTGAACGAACACCTCGCCATTCACGCGGCCAACGTCCACGGGCGTGATGTGCCCCGATGCCAGCGCTCCGACGGCCTCTTCGAGATCGAGAGGGATCTGCAGCGTTCGGGCGAAGAGGTTCATTGTCCCGGCCGGCAGGATACCCAGCGCTGTTTCCGTCCCGGCGCATTTTGCAGCTGCCGCCGAAACCGTTCCGTCTCCGCCGCCGACGAGGAGAACCTCCGTATCGGGACGCTCGACCGCATGTCGGATCGCTTCAACGACCTCATCCCCTGAGCAGCGGACGATCTCGACCGAATGCCCCTCCACCGTGAACTCGTCCTTCAGAAGAGAGGAGAGCCAGTCGAGGTTGGTAGTCTTCAACGTCCCGCCATCCTCGTTGAGAAGCGCCAGGATCTTCATGTGTTCCCTTTCAATGCCACGCTGTCGGGCCAAGCCAGCAAAACCGGCGAATGCGAACGGTCGTCGATGCCAAGATTGTCGATGGCATGAGCACGCCGATCCTTTCTTCGCCTGCAAGCGCCCTAATTAGTGCGTTTGCGTGGAAGCACATGTTGATGTGCCCCTCAGCGAGGACGAAACGGTATCGGACCGATTTTGCAGATCCTGCGTGAATCGTTTCGGTCTCATCGTCCGGCAAAAGGGTTTGGTACGGGCCAGCGGGAACGTCAGAGCCTCGAAACGATTCGCTTATGCAATCCTAATCGGAGCCAGACCGGGTTGGAGCACAACGGGAGACCCTATGCTTGAGATTATCGTCATACTTCTCATCGTCGCTGCAATCGCGAGCCTCTTGGGGTTCCGAGGCATTGCGGGCGCTGCTGGCGGTCTAGCAAAGTTGCTCATATTCATCGTCCTGATCGGCGTACTACTCATGATACTCTTCGGCGTTCTGGTCTTTGCCTAGCCGTATCGCTTCCGAGGAACGAAAGCCCGAGCGGGAAGGACGCTTCGTCCGCAGATCAAGTCGTCGCGCGCGGTGCTGGAAATAGCCGGCTATAGGGATGCCGCCTACTACTTCTAAACACGCATTGTTTTGCATCGCAGCAAAGGCTTTTCTTCGTGCGGTAAGATGAACCGGAAATGAACGCTTTCAAAGCGTCAGCAACTATTGTCGCGTCCTGTCAAAAAATACTCTCGCGCATCGGAACCGCCCTGCCCGTTCGTCCATTTCATAGCCATCAACGCCGCTGCAGCCCTGTTGGTCTGCGAGCGGCGCTGTCACTCAACTGACAGACAGGGAATACACGATGCTACGCAAACTACTTGTTTCCACGGCGCTTGCAGGCGTTCTCGCCACCGGTGCCTATGCTCAGGACAGCGAACAATCCGGTGAAGCTGCGACAACCGACAGCCAGACACAGGAAATGCAGGCGGATCCAGGCAGCTCTGACGCAGGCGGCTCTGATGCCGCCGCGGGCGGCGAAATGGCCGCTTCGTCAGATGCGCCGGCTTCTGGCGACTTCCTTGAACAGCTCTCTTCCGATCAGTACCTCGCTTCGAACCTGACTGGTCAGTCGATTTACGGCAGCGATGCCGAAGATGCCGAAGCTGTTGCAACCATCGACAACTACCTCGTTGGGTCCGATGGGCAGATCGCAGCCGCGATCGTGACGACTGCCGGCGAAGAATCGAAGACCGTCGCCGTTCCGTTCGATCAGATTTCCTGGTCGATGATGGATGGTTCGCCGCGGGCCACCATGGCCTCTGGTGGTGGCGATCTCGCTTCGATGCCGACCTTTATGATGCCCGGCGAACAGGAACAGCAGGCTGCGGCCACCGGCGACGGAACGGCCACAGAGTCTGGTGGAGCGACTGCTGATGCTGGTATGGCATCTGAAGGGACTGCTACCGGTGATGCAGCGGCAACTGGCGGTTCCGCCACGTCGACGGATCCGGCCGCCGGTGGGGAAGCCGGAGCCACTGATGCTGGTGGTGATGGATCGTCCGACATGGCGGCAGCTAGCGACAGTGCGTCAGGCGAAACTGCAGACATGGCCGCGAGCGAAGGTTCGTCCGATGTTCCGACTTCTGTCGGTCAGGACCAGTTCCTGTCGCAGAACCTGATTGGATCAGACGTCCTCTCGGGACCGGGTGAGGATGCCGAAAGCGTTGGCGAGATCAACGACCTTGTGGTTTCCTCTTCGGGCGCGATCGACGCCGGCATTGTCGGTGTTGGCGGCTTTCTCGGCATTGGCGAGAAGGACGTAGCGGTTCCCTTTGACGCGATGACGCTTTCCAAGCAGGAAGACGGAAACCCCCAGGTGGTCTACGCCTCCGATCGCGCGCAACTGGAAGAGGCTCCGTCCTTCAGCAGCGAACGCCCTGAAGAGGGCGCAGAAGCCGACCCAGCCACTGAGGAACCGGCTAGCGACGATCAACAGGCTGCAGCGGACACCAGCGCAGGCATGAACTCGGATGGCGGCACTGGCGACAACACGGCAGAAGCTGGTGAATCTGCCGCCGCAGCAGCCGGCGCAGCAGCGGGTTCGGCAGCGGCGAGTGCCGATCAGGCCGCTTCCGAGGCGGGCACTGAGATGGAGCAGGCTGGCGAAGAGGCCGCCCAGTCCGCCGACAGCGCGATGGATGATGCCGGTCAGGCAGCCGACGAGGCTGGCACTGAGATGGCGCAAACCGGTGACAGCGCTTCGGAAGGTTCCATGAGCACGGACACCTCCGGCGACCAGGCTACGAGTGGAGACGCTGCGTCCACCGAGAGCGGTCAGGGAGAGATGCAGCCGCTTGAGGACACATCTTCGCTGACGGCGGACGACTTGATTGGAACTTCGGTCGTCGGTCCGGACAACGCGTCGGTCGGTGATGTCGGCGACATCGTGCTCTCGCAGGACGGTGGCATCGAAGCGGTGATCATCGACGTTGGTGGCTTCCTTGGTATCGGCGAAAAGCCGGTCTCGGTCAGCATGGACGAACTGCAGTTCATGCAGGATGCGAACGGATCGCTATCGGTTCAGACGCAGATGACTGAAGATCAGCTCGAAAACGCGCCTGAGTATACGCCTGAGGAGGACGCCGCAGGTGAAGCCGCCGGCGGTGAAACCGGCGATAGCGCTTCGGGCGAAGGTCAGAACAACTGATTTTGCGCTACATATAAGCACAGCATAAACTGCGGGCTCGCTTCGGCGGGCCCGTTTTTCCGTGTCGCCAAGAGAGTTGAACAGAGGTGGCGCGTTTTGCCGAGACCTGCGGCTTCGTGACAAGCAAGCGAAACCTTTCCCGCATGACGTTCGAACAATACCTAGAACGATCAGCTGGGCACTAGCCCCTTGAACGGTTTGGCTGAGTCGAAACGACATTTTCAGGAGCTGACATGATCCGACGATTTACTCCGGTCCTTTTCGCCGCCGCTGCCACGACCAGTTTCGCTTTTTCGGTGCCGAGTTCGGCCCAGAATACCGAAACCGCAATCTTCGCAGGCGGATGCTTCTGGTGCGTCGAGGCCGATTTCGACCATGTCGACGGAGTGAGCGAGACCATTTCAGGTTACATCGGTGGGCAGAGCGAAAATCCGACTTATCAGAACCATTCTGGCCACGTCGAAGCGGTCCGCATCACTTACGACCCGTCGAAGGTAAGTTATGACGAATTGCTCGAAGTCTTCTGGCATTCGATAGATCCAACCGATGGGGGCGGTCAGTTCTGCGATCGCGGGCCTTCCTATACGACCGCGATCTTCGCAACGAATTCCGAGCAGATGCAGAAGGCTCAGGCGACGAAGGCAGAGGCATCACAGGATCTCGGAAGCATCGCAACCGAAATCCGTGAAGCATCTACTTTCTGGACTGCCGAAGGCTATCATCAGGATTACTACAAGAAGAATCCCGTCAAGTATAAGTTCTATCGTAACGGCTGTGGACGAAATGATACGGTCAGACGGGTCTGGGGCGATAAGGCATTCATGGGCATCAAGGAAGCCGTGAGCTAAACATTTTTCGTCAACGGCCTTCGTCGGAGCAAAGCGAACTGCGGGCTGGCTAGACGATCAAACCGCAGAGATCTTTCTTAAAATCGGAGTTCATAAGATGCGTACTTTGTTCGCGAGCCTATTGGCTCTTGTGCTTTTGGGAGCACCGGCCAATTCTCAGGAACAGTCGTCGGACAACTGGATCACAATGACGACTGACCGCAGCGTCCAAGAGGCTGTCGGTGCATTGACGGACGCCATAGAAGGGGCTGGCGCGACGGTCATGGCGACCGTGGATCATTCGCAGAATGCGCAATCTGCCGGTCTCGAGCTGCCGGCCACGACGCTTGTGATCTTCGGCAACCCAAAGATCGGAACGCCGCTGATGCAGGAGAACCGACGGGTCGCGATCGATCTGCCGCAGAAGATCCTGATCTGGGACGAAGACGGTCAAACGACGATCGGCTACCTGGCGCCTGAGGCGCTGGCGAAACGTCACGGCCTCGCCACCGACAGCGAATCGATCAAAACGATGACAGGGGCACTCGACAAGCTGAGCAGTGCAGCGGCTGGCGAACAGTAATCCGCGCTCAAATGCGTTCGCCCAGATTGGTCCGTTCTTGCAAACCAAAAAGGGGGCGCTTTTGTGCCCCCTTTTGCGCCGACTGGTGTTGTGCGACCAAGCGTCGCTGTTAGTCCTTCTTTTCGATCACGGCATAGATGATGTTGCCGTTTTCTCCCCGCCAGACGTCTACCTTGGTGGCGTTCCGGTCTACCGACCCGTTGACGATCCGCCACATATCCTCATTGTTTCTGAGGATCAGCGACCAGTTCATCATCGTTTCCATATAGCCGTCGTCGACGATGTCGTCGGCAAAGTTGGCCATCAGGAAACGGCCGCCCGGCTTCAGCAGATTGATGCAGGTCTTGGTAAGTTTGATCGCAACAGGATCGGGGAGATAGTCATACAGCCCCGCGGCATAGACGAGATCGAATTGGCCGAGAGCGTAATCGCCTTTCAGGAGGCCTCGGACCGATCCGTTGAGCGGCTCGACAGAAGATCCGGCGAGATCGCGCGTCATGACCCCGATGCTCATCGGGTCCTGATCGAGCGCGACCCATCTCTTAAGGGCGCCGTTGTTGAACGCAGACGATAGCTCGACCTCTCGCAAATGGCCAGCTGCGATGGTCAGCACCTCGGCGTCGCGTCCCACCGTTTCCGAAACGGAATCGACTTCCCGAGCTAGTAACTCACGCCGCTCACGCACCGCGCATGCCGCCGGTGCCTCGTTGGTGTAGGCATTAATTGCCCGGCCCCGGTTGCTCGCATCGGCCATCTCAGCGGCTCGAGACTTGTGCTTGTAAATGAAATCCAGCAGGCCAGCGTCACCCGAATAGCCCCGGGGCTTTTCGAAGGAGCGTCGGGTGAATGGATCCTCATGAATGATCGCTGCTACGGGGTGGTTCTGGATCAACTTGACAAGCTCGGCCCAGATCGACGGATTGTAGCGCATTCTCGCTTTGTGAAGTTCCGAGAAGAGCGTTGCCATCGCCGGAAATTCCGAGCCCGGCTTCTCCAAACGCTGACGCGTCATCTCGAGTAGAAGCGCAACCTGGGTGTGAGCGACCTTCGCTTCGTTCGCTTCCGCCGAAGCCTCCGCATGGACCAGATTTCCGGAGATCATGTCTTGGGTGATCAGGCTTTCGCCGTCGAATTCGAAACTTGCTTGCTTCACCCTAGCCCCCTTGGGTTGTAACACACCCATGAGGTAGCAGTTCTTCGTGGCGTTGTCTTTACGATTCTTAATCTAGCGTTAACACGTTCGATCGAAATTTAGCCCAGCTCGTGAATGGAAACCTGCCTCGTTGGCGTCTCGGTAACGTCTCGACACCTGTCGGTTGATGGAAAGCGTTCCTCAACCATTCTGCCCCATGGTCGTGTCCGCGAACAGGGTTGCGGCTCTTCCCATTCGCTGATTTTCAGTTGCGGACGGGCGGTCCATTCCGGTGAACGACTCAGCACTCGACGAAAAGTTACAGGCGGAGCTTGCCCTCCCCTGGTACGCGCGTCGCGACAGTGCGCTTAACCGCCTTTATCACAACCGTCGAGAGCATTCACGCTCCTCTGCGACCCGCTTCACCATGTGGGCCGCTATTCTGATCTATATCTGTTTTTCGTTCGTCGATTTCTTTCTCATTCCCGACGTGCTGTTCGAGACGACGGTCGTGCGCCTGATCGCCGGTGCAATCGCCTTTCTCGTCACCGAAGCCATGCACCGCGCGAAAGCCTCGTCGGACACCATGGACGATATCAGCGGGCTCATCATCGTCGGATGCTACCTTCTGTGGCTCTTCACGGCGGCGCAATCGATCGACATCACCACCCTGTCGTATTATTTCATATACGGCGTGCTCTTCATGATGGTGAGCAGCCTTTTCTTCGACTTTCCGACGCATGTCGCACTTCGCACGAGCTTGACCGTTCTCGCGGGCGGTCTGATGTCCGCGTTCTGGCTACCAGGCACGACTCAAACCTATCTCATCGCGATCTCGATCTTTTACATGACCTGCTTCGCGGCGATCTCCTACGTGAACTGGAAACTCGAGCGCGAACGCTATCAGGTCTTCCTCAACGCGCTGCAGGCCGAAATCGGACGGCGGGAGGTGGAGCGCCGCGGTAACGATCTCTTGGCGCTCTCTCGCACGGATCCCCTCACCGGGCTCTATAATCGCCGGGCGACGGACGAGAAGCTGGAGGGGTTTTGGCAGGACTGGCTGCAGAATGGGCAGTCCTTCGCCGTGCTCCTGATCGATGTCGATTACTTCAAAGCGTTCAACGACCATTATGGCCATCAGGACGGCGACCAGTGCCTCGTCACCCTCGCGGAGGTATTCCGCGGCATCGCTGAATCAAACAGCTGTTTCGCCGGACGCTACGGAGGCGAAGAGTTTATCTTTTTGATGGGCGCTGAAGATCCGGGCGCGATCGTCCGCCTCGCCGAGTCGATTCGCACGGCCGTCCTGCAACTGGGATTGCTGCATGAAAAGCGTCCGGACGGACGAAAGTCTGTGACGGTGAGTATCGGATCCGCCATGAGCCATACTTCGCAGGGCGACGCGATGGACATTCTGGTGTTGGCGGCCGACCAAGCCCTCTACCGAGCGAAGGATAAAGGCCGAAACCGCATCGAGATCTTTGATCCGTCCAACCCTCCGATGGAGCGTCAGGACGAGGACATCGCGGCCCTACTCGACCGCGCGATCGATTCAGGTCTCGTATCGATGGTCTATCAACCGATCGTCGATATCGAGACCGGCAGGACGTTCGCCATGGAGTCACTGATGCGGCTCGAACGGCCGAACGGCGGTGCGATAACGCCGAATGTCTTCATACCGATAGCCGAAAGCACCGGTCACATTGTCTCGCTCGGCCGGTGGGCGCTTCTCTCGGCCTGTCGCGACGTTCTAGCTGAGAATCTTGCCCAAGTTGTCAGCGTTAATGTCTCGGTCATTCAGCTGAAAACCCCGGGTTTCTCCCTTTACACAGCTGCACTCATCGGTCGCTTGAAGATTGACCCAAAACGCCTCGCACTGGAGATAACGGAAAGTCACGCGATCGATGATCACCCCGAAGCGCTGAACTGCATCGCCGAACTCAAGCGGCTTGGCGTAAAGATCTGGCTCGACGACTTCGGCGCCGGCTACGCCGGTTTATCATGGCTGCAGAAGGTCGAGTTCGACGTCGTCAAGATCGACAATTCCTTCCTCGGCGAGCGGATGACGGCACGAGACAAATCGATGCTATCCGATCTTGTGCGTCTCATTCGCCATCGCGGTCACGAGATCGTCGTCGAGGGTGTCGAGACCCCGCGCCAACTCGAGATGTTACGAAGCTTCGACGTGCACTATGCGCAAGGCTTCTACCTCGGTCGTCCACAGACCCTGGTCCAACTTCAGGCCAACCGGGACGAGCAACTCGCATCCAGCTGAGTGAACCTTCGATGTTCTCGACCACTCAGCTGTTCACGCTATCGTGAGCTTATAACCTGTTTCCTAATCTTGTTTGTCGTCGAACATTCGGGACCGAACGAAACAGGAGAACCATCATGATGCGTTCGACCGCCCGACTCGTCATCCTCCTCTCGCTTCTCTGCCTCGGTTTTTCCAGTACCGCCCGAGCCGGCGATGCCGCCGACGTCCAGGCGGTGATCGCTTCCCAACTGGAAGCCTTCCGCCAGAACGATGGCGAGGCGGCTTTCGTCCACGCCGCGCCGAAGATCAAGTCGATGTTCGGCACCACGGACCGCTTCATGGAGATGGTCCGGACCGGCTATCCGCCAGTCTACCGCTCCAGCAACGTGTCCTTCGGAGAACTGACTTCCTCCGCCGACGGGTTTCGCCAGGACGTCTTCATGACCGATCCGAAGGGCCAGAGCTGGGTCGCCACCTATACGCTGGAGCGCCAGCCTGACGGATCGATGAAGATCACCGGCGTTTATCTGAAGAAAAGCGAAGAACTCGCGGTCTGATCTGCTGCCGACCGTTCAAATCGGCAAGAGATCTCCACACTTCCAGCCGTGCTCTGTCTCGGTCTTGAAGTCGTCGAACCGTCCAGTCTCGATGGCAGCGCGTATGCCCGCCATTAGCGACTGGTAATAGGCGAGATTGGACCACGTAAGCAGCATTCCCGCTAGCGACTCGTTCGCCCGCACGAGATGGTGCAGATAGGCACGCGAATAGTCCCTCGCGGCCGGGCAGTCAGAGGTCTCATCCAGCGGTCTCTGGTCCTCCGCGTGCCGGGCGTTCCTCAGATTGATCTTCCCAAAGCGCGTGTAGGCGAGCCCGTGCCGGCCGGCCCGGGTCGGCATCACACAATCGAACATGTCGACGCCGCGAGCAACCGACTGCAAGAGATCGTCCGGCGTGCCGACGCCCATCAGATAGCGCGGCTTGGTCTCGGGAAGCACGGGCAGCGTTTCCTCGAGTGTCTTCAGCATTACGTCCTGCGGCTCGCCGACAGCAAGGCCACCGATCGAATAGCCCTTGAGATCCATCGCTGCGAGCGCTTCGGCAGAGCGGATACGCAGATCGGGAACGTCGCCTCCCTGCACAATGCCGAACATCGCCTTGCCCGGCTGGTCGCCGAACGCTTTCGCGGACCGCTCGGCCCATCTCAGTGACAGCTCCATCGCCCGCTCGATCTCCGAACGCTCGGCCGGTAGCCGGATACATTCGTCGAGCTGCATCTGGATGTCGCTGTCGAGTAGCCCCTGGATCTCGATCGAACGCTCCGGGGTGAGCGAATATTCGGTGCCGTCGATATGGCTCTTAAAGCGGACGCCGGTCTCGTCGAGCTTCCGCAGATCGGCGAGTGACATCACCTGAAACCCACCGGAATCGGTAAGGATCGGATAGGGCCACCGGGCGAATTCGTGGAGGCCGCCGAGGCGCGCCACGCGTTCGGCACCAGGCCGCAGCATCAGATGGTAAACATTGCCGAGGATAATATCGGAGCCAAGCTCGCGCACCTGGTCGAGATACATTGCCTTGACGGTGCCGGCAGTTCCGACAGGCATGAAGGCCGGCGTTCGCACAGTCCCCCGCGGCATGGTGATCTCACCGCGCCGCGCCTTGCCGTTAGTGGCGAGAAGGTTGAACCGGAACCGTTCGGTCATTCTTCGATCCGGTCCAACAGACACGCATCCCCGTAGGAATAGAAGCGATAGCCGTTCTCGATTGCGTGCTCGTATGCTCTGCGCATGCGCTCCAACCCGCAAAAGGCCGAGACCAACATGAACAAGGTCGAACGCGGCAGGTGGAAATTGGTCATCAGTCGGTCGACCGCCTTGAAGCGATAGCCCGGGGTGATGAAGATGTCGGTCGGTCCGGTGAAGGGTGCGATCCGGCCGTCGTCGCCCGCCGCGCTTTCAAGCAGACGCAGCGAAGTCGTGCCGACGGAGATGATCCGCCCCCCGGCGGATCTCGCCGCATTGAGCCGGTCTGCCATTGCCGCGTCGATCGTGCCGATCTCGGCATGCATCCGGTGGTCTTCGGTATCGTCCGCCTTAACCGGCAGGAATGTTCCTGCGCCCACGTGAAGCGTGAGAAACTCGGTAGCCACGCCTCGCTCATGGAGTTTTTCCAGTAGATTGTCGGTAAAATGCAAACCGGCCGTCGGCGCTGCCACGGCGCCAGCTTCGCGCGCATAGATCGTCTGGTAGTCGGTCCAGTCCCGAGCATCGTCGCCGCGTCGCGCTGCAATGTAGGGAGGGAGCGGCACGTGCCCGACGGCTGCAATCGCCGCGTCGAGATCGGGACCGGAATGCTCGAAGGTGAGCGTCGCCTCACCGCCCTCCCCGCGGGCCGTGACCTCTGCGGCGAGCGTTTCGGCATCATCGCTCGCGAAAACGAGCGTATCACCGACCTTGATCCGCTTGCCTGGCCGCACAAAGGCCGCCCAGCTCCCCGGCGAGAGCCGCATGTGCAGCGTCGCTTCGACTTGGGCGACTCCCTCACCGTCTCGCGAATCCTCCCGGACGCGCGTGCCGAAGAGTTGCGCCGGAATGACCTTCGTATCGTTGAAGACGAGCACGTCGCCGGGCTCGATCAGCGCCGGCAGGTCGGCAATTCGAAGGTCAGACAGACCAGTTAAGCTGACCCCAAGAAGCATTGCCGACTCGCGCGGCTCTGCTGGCCGGAGCGCGATGCGCTCCGGCGGCAGTTCGAAGTCGAAGAGATCGACCCTCATCGTGCGTTGGGCATAAACTCAGCCGGCGTCGACGTCGCTCGCGACACGCATGGTCGTGATCGAATCCGGGTCGCGGACGGGCTCGCCCTTCTTGATCTGGTCGACATTGTCCATGCCTTCAATGACTTCGCCGAAGACCGAGTACTGCTTGTTCAGCCAAGGCGCGTCCTCGAAGCAGATGAAGAATTGCGAGTTTGCCGAATTCGGGTTCGCCGTGCGAGCGGCCGACACCGTTCCACGCTTGTGCGGCTCGGCAGAGAACTCGGCTTCGAGGTCCGGCTTGTCGGAGCCGCCGGCACCAGTCCCCGTCGGGTCCCCGGTCTGTGCCATGAAACCATCGATTACCCGGTGAAAGACGACGCCGTCGTAAAAGTTTTCCCGTGCCAGTTCCTTGATGCGCGTGACATGTTTGGGCGCGAGGTCCGGGCGCAGCTTAATGACGACTTTCCCCTTGGTCGTATCGAGGATCAGGACGTCTTCCGGGTTGTCATAGGCCATGATCGGTCTCTTTCTTCATTACATTCAAAAAGGGCGATCCGAGAGGTCCCGAACCGCCGCGATTGCTGGTCTCTGTGTGCCATTATCGACAAGCGCGCAACCCCGATCGATTTGACGGAAGCGCAGGCTTGCTGACGTTCAGCCCTGACCGCCCTCTTCGCTCGGCTCACCCTCGCTGCCGACGGTGACGCGTGTCATCACGTCCGGGTCTTCGACCGCGCCGTTCTGTCGCTCGTCGCCCTTCTTGATCTGGTCAACGACATCCATGCCTTCCACGACGTCTCCGACGATCGTGTACTGCCCGTCAAGGAAGTCGCCGTCGGCAAGCATGATGAAGAACTGCGAATTCGCTGAATTCAGATCCTGTGAGCGTGCCATGCCAACCGTGCCACGATCGAAGGTCTCGTTGTCACTGAATTCGGCGTTGAGGTCCGGCTTGGTGGAGCCGCCCATGCCTGCGCTCGAAGCATCGAAGGTATCGGAGCCCTTCTTGCCGAAGCGCACATCGCCCGTCTGCGCCATGAAGCCGTCGATCACGCGGTGGAAGACGACGTTGTCATAGGCGCCTTCCTCGGCCAACGCCTTGATCTGCTCGACATGGTTCGGCGCGAGATCGGGACGCAGTTGGACGACGATCGCGCCCTTGTTCGTCTCGATATTGAGGCGCTCGGCAGCATCGCCGTCCTGAGCCAAAGCCGGCATCACGGCCGCCAAGGTAAACCCGGCAAGGAAACCGAGTGTTTGAAGTAATTTCATTGCGGACCCCCTAGATCGCGAACAGGACAGTTTCGGCCCTCGACTACGCCAATTTCCCTCTCAGCGCGGCCAGAACAGGTTCTGGGACGAATGGCGAGACATCCCCGCCCATCTTTGCGATCTGACGAACCAATGTGGCGGTAATGGGCCGCGTCTCAGGCGAGGCAGGCAGGAAAACCGTTGTAATATCAGGGCGCATGGCCCCGTTCATGCCCGCCATCTGCATCTCGTAGTTCAAGTCCGTGCCGTCGCGCAGGCCGCGCACCAGCACGGATGCCTGCGCGTTCGCCGCCGCTTCGACGACAAGGCCGTCGAAGGAGACGATTGCGATGTCCGCGCTTCCCCCATCGACCTTCAGGCTCGCACGGATGAGGTCTGCACGCATCTCGAACGAAAACATAGGGGTTTTCGCCGCGTGCACGCCAATGCCGACGACTACCTCATCGAAGGCAGCAAGAGCCTGACGCAGGATAGACAGATGTCCGAAGGTCATCGGATCGAAGGAGCCAGGGAAAAAGGCAGTGGTCATATCCGGTTTCCGCGAAAAGAAAGCTCTAATTGACGATTACAGATCGATACAATCCGCTCGATGGCGAAGCGCGAGTGTTGTGGCTATCTTACGCCACAACCCGTCCATACGGCATTCGCCTCCGTAGCACGGAACTATTCGGCATCTTGAAACGTATTCGATGCGAGAAAACGAGGAGAGACATTCAATGCTGGTCGTCGCGCTATCTCTTGCAATGGTCGTCAGCCTTACGGCCGCAACCCTCGTCACTTTGCACAGTGATCAGGATCGGTCGCGCGTAAGGGTGAAATCACGCCATTTCCATCGCTGACATTAGTGAATTTCAAGTAAAACCAGCTTTTATGATGTTCGTGCCGTTCTCATAATTCTGAGAACGGCATTTTTCTCGCGCGTCGAGATTATTTACTCAACTTTCGTCGATCGACCCCTCGTCGCCCTCGGCATCACGCATCGGTCCATCTGACCCGCCATCACCGTCGCCGCCGTCCGGAGCAACACTATCGGTGACATCGGCATCGGCCTCGCCCGTTTCGTCCGTGCCCTGATCTGGAATACGCTCGACAGAAACGACACGCTCCCCATCGGCCGTGCGGAAGATTGTGACACCTCCGGTCGCGCGGCCCTTCATGCCGATCCCGTCGACCGGTACACGGATTACCTGGCCTCGATCGGTGACGAGGAGCAGCTGATCCTCGTTTTCCACCGGGAAGCCGGCAACAAGCGCGCCCAGCTTGTCGAGCCGGTTCGTGTCGGTCGCCCGAATGCCCTTGCCGCCGCGTCCGGAGGTGCGGAACTCGTAAGATGACGATCGCTTGCCATAACCGTATTCCGAAACGGTGAGGATCATTTCCTCGCGTGCGCCGAGCTCGGCGTAGCGCTCCTGATCGATCGCGACGTCCGCAACGGCCTCCTCATCGCTGTCGCTCTCGCCATTGGTATCGCCTTCGACGGCGCGGCGCATCTTCAGATAGGTGGCGCGTTCTTCGGCCGAAGCGTCGACATGGCGCAGGATCGCCATAGAGACGACCGTCTCGCTTTTGCCCAGCGAGATGCCGCGCACACCGACCGAATTGCGGCCCGCAAAGACGCGAACATCGGTCGTCGGGAAGCGGATGCACTGGCCGGACGAAGCTGTCAGCAGCACGTCGTCGTCTTCCGAACAGGTCGCGACGCCGAGGATCGAATCCTGCTCGTCGTCGAGCTTCATCGCGATCTTGCCATTGCGGTTCACGTTCGTGAAGTCGCTCAGCTTGTTGCGCCGGACCGTGCCTCGGGTGGTGGCGAACATCACATTGGTGCGTTCGGCCGCCTCTTCCTCGTTCGGCAGCGGCAGGATTGAGGTGATGCGCTCGTTCTTTTCGAGCGGCAGGAGGTTCACCAGCGCCTTGCCACGCCCCTGCGGGGTCGTGAGCGGCAGCCGCCAGACCTTCTCCTTGTAGACGATGCCGCGCGAGGAGAAGAACAGCACCGGCGTGTGGGTATTTGCGACGAAGAGCCGGGTCACCGAATCCTCGTCGTTCTTCAGGCTCATGCCCGAGCGACCCTTGCCGCCGCGGCGCTGGGACCGATAGACGCTGAGCGGCACGCGCTTGATGTAGCCGCCGTGACTGACGGTCACGACCATGTCCTCACGCGGGATCAGGTCCTCGTCTTCGAGATCGGCCGCGCCCTCGGAGAGTTCGGTCCGACGCGGAGTCGCGAACTCATCACGGATGGCGGTAAGCTCGTCCTTGATGATCTGCATCACGCGGGTGCGCGACGACAGGATCTCCAGATAGTCCTTGATCTCGGCGCCGATCTTTTCGAGTTCGTCGCCGATCTCGTCGCGGCCAAGAGCCGTAAGGCGCTGGAGCCGCAGGTCGAGGATCGCGCGGGCCTGCGCCTCCGAGAGGCGATAGGTACCCTGATCGGAAATCCGGTGGCGCGGATCGTCGATGAGCCTGACAAGCGGGGCGACATCCTTCGCGTCCCATTCCCGCGTCATCAGTTGCTCGCGGGCCGTCGCCGGATCGGGGGCGGCGCGGATGAGCTTGATCACCTCGTCGA
Organism: Fulvimarina pelagi HTCC2506; assembly: GCF_000153705.1. Lineage (GTDB taxonomy): Bacteria > Pseudomonadota > Alphaproteobacteria > Rhizobiales > Rhizobiaceae > Fulvimarina > Fulvimarina pelagi. The sequence goes on along the minus strand of NZ_DS022272.1, from coordinate 572,410 downwards.
TATTGGCGACAGCGATTGCAAGGCCGACCAGGACGTGCGCCCGTTCGCGCGCCTTGCGTAAGAGGTACTTCGTGCGCCGGTTGACCACGTCCTCGCGGAACGCGACGAAGGCCGACAGCATGTCCATCAGGGTCAGCTGCTCAGGCTTTCCGCCGTTGAGCGCCACCATATTGGCGCCAAACGAGGTCTGCAGCGGCGTGAAGCGATAGAGCTGGTTGAGGATCACGTCCGCGGACGCATCGCGCTTCAGTTCGACGACGACCCGGTAGCCCTCGCGGTCTGACTCGTCGCGAATGTCCGAAATGCCTTCGATGCGCTTATCACGCACGAGTTCGGCCATCTTCTCGATCATCGTCGCCTTGTTCACCTGATAGGGAACCTCGGTGACGATGATCGCTTCGCGATCGCCGCGGATCGTTTCGGTATGCACCTTGCCCCGCATCAGCAGCGAGCCGCGGCCGGTGGAATAGGCCGACTGTATTCCCGCCTTGCCGAGGAGGATCGCACCGGTCGGGAAGTCCGGCCCCGGAATGATCTCCATCATTTCGGGCAGCGTGATCGCCGGATTGTCGATCAGCGCGACGCAGCCGTCGATGACCTCGCCGAGGTTGTGGGGCGGAATGTTCGTCGCCATGCCGACGGCGATACCGCCTGACCCGTTGACGAGGAGATTCGGGAACCCGGCCGGCAGAACCACCGGCTCCTGCTCGCGCCCGTCGTAGTTCTCCTGGAAGTCGACGGTTTCCTTGTCGATGTCGGCGAGCAGCGTATCGGAAATCTTGCGCAGCCGGCACTCGGTGTAACGCATGGCCGCCGGCGGATCGCCGTCGATCGAGCCGTAATTGCCCTGGCCCTCGATGAGCCTGTCACGCAGCGACCAGTCCTGCGCCATGCGCACGAGTGCGTCGTAGATCGCCGAGTCGCCGTGTGGATGATATTTACCCATCACTTCGCCGACGACGCCGGCCGATTTGCGGTAGGGCCGAGTCGAAGTAAGGCCCATCTCGTGCATGGCGTAGAGGATGCGCCGATGCACCGGCTTCAGGCCGTCGCGCACGTCAGGTAGCGCACGGCTCACGATCACGCTCATGGCGTAATCGAGATAACTGCGCTGCATTTCGTCGATGATGGAAACCGTACCGATGCCGCCACCTTCCGGCGGCCCGCCGGTCGGCTTGTCGGAGGGCGTCAAGTCGTCGTTATCGTCAGCCAAGGATGTGTCCAGAAATCGATGCGAATTCGTGGGCTTGCTATAGCCCGAAGGCGCTCGTCAGCGCAAACCTTCGAAGGCCTTTACGGACCGCCTTCTGTAGCTTTCCAAAGTCTCTCGCAGGCCACGTTCGCTCTGACGGCGAGAGCGGTGCCGTACTTGCCACTGAACTTCTTTCCGTGTTCTCAGCCAAGCTACGGCTCAAACGGGATATGTCGATGGTCGATCTGCTTCTCAACGGCTTCGTGACGCTGTTCGTCATCGTCGATCCGCTCGGCCTGATTCCGGTTTACTTGGCGCTGACACCCGGCGTCTCGAAGAAGGCACGGATGACGATGGCATGGAAGGGGTGCCTTATCGCCTTCTGCATCCTCACCGTCTTCGCGCTTCTCGGCCTCACGATTCTCGAAGCGCTTGGAATCTCGCTCGGCGCCTTCCGCGTTGCAGGTGGCCTCTTCCTCTTTGTGATCGGGTTCGAACTCGTCTTCGAGCGGCGCAACGAACGCAAGGGCAAGAGCGCGACCAAGGCCGTCGCGGAGAAAGACGACGAGCCCGGAGAAGATACCGACGTCGCTGCCTTCCCGCTGGCCATTCCACTGATCGCCGGTCCGGGCGCGATCGCCGCCGTCATCCTTCTCTCCGGCCAGTTGCCGAGCGCCGTCGGCAAGGCGAGCGTCGTTGCGGTGATCGCGGTCACGCTTCTGATCACGTGCGCTTCGCTGACCTTTGCCCACCGGCTCGACATGATACTCGGCGCGACCGGTAGGGGCGTCATCTCCCGCGTACTCGGAGTGATCCTGGCGGCGCTCGCCGTGCAGTTCGTTGCAGACGGGATTGGCGCTCTCTTCTCTATCGGGAAGACCCCTGCCGCTTCATCGTGACTGCTTTCAATCGCGGTTTGGCTCTGGGTTCGCTTCGCGTTGGGGCGTCCGGGTCGCCCCCCTTCTCATCGCCTCCGAATCAACCACCGCGGGACGAACTCGTGAAACGCAGCGAGAGAAGCAGTCTGGAAGCGGCGCGAATATGGTTCGCCACCGAACCCCGAACCGCATGCGAACCTCTGCAAAATCGAGGAGGTTCCGCTTCGAGCAAGTTTATGACTCAAACTCTCCTGCACGCATGGCCCGGTCGAGTAGATGCATAGGCTGCGCTTTGGGTCATCTTCAGCGTCGTATCTTGCGAATTCTACCCTGGGCCGTCGCATGGAGCGGCGTTATCCCGCCATCGTCATTCTCTTCGACCCAGCCCCGCGCTACTGCGTTGGCAGAGCCACCTCCACCGCCTCGCCGTCGCCATGTACGTTGTCGTGGCCCGAGACGAAAACAGTCGTGACGTCGGTCGGAATCTCTATGCCGAATTCGGACCGGGTAAACGGCTGTTCGTTCACATGCGGGTGGAGAAGCTCACGGGTGCCGTAGACGGTTCCGTCCGCGGCCTTGACCTCCCAACGATCGGCGTAGTGGTCCGTGCCCTCGTCGCCATGACTGAGCGTCACGGCAAAACTATAGACGCCCTCGCCCGTTCTGGTGACCTCGACGTTCTCGACGACCGGTTCGCCTGCCGCCGCTGGTCCCGAGACGAGAACGCCGAGGACACACCAGGTGAGCGCCAGAGCCGCTATGGTCAGCGACGAACCTACGGGACGATCTACCATCTCACCTGCCTTCCCCGGTCGTGCAGGCCTTGGGATCAGAACGGAATCTCGTCGTCAAAATCGCGGGATCCGCCGCCACCGTAGCCGCTACCTCCACCGGGACCGCTCCCGTATTCGCCACCACCGCGCGAGCCGCCGGACGGCGGGCCACCGCGCGATCCGCCACCGCCGTAATCTCCGCCGCCGCCTTCGCCACGCCCATCGAGCATGGTGAGAGTGCAGTTGAACCCCTGCAGCACGACCTCGGTCGAGTAGCGGTCCTGCCCGTCCTGTCCCTGCCATTTGCGGGTCTGAAGCTGCCCTTCGATATACACCTTCGAGCCCTTCTTCACATACTGTTCGATGACCTTGTTGAGGCCCTCGTTGAAACAGACGACCCGGTGCCATTCGGTCTTCTCGCGCCGCTCGCCGGAATTGCGGTCGCGCCAGCTTTCGGACGTCGCGACGGAAAAATTCGCGATTGGCTTGCCGTCCTGCGTGCGCCGCATTTCGGGGTCAGCCCCGAGATTGCCGACCAGAATGACTTTGTTGACGCTGCCGGCCATTGGAAACTCCCTTGCACAGTTGCGCGCGAACCTAGCGACGCACCAGCAGCGGCGAAAGTGCGCAGTCCGGCTCGTTCACAGAAAATGCCCTACGGCGCTTCGCCGGAGGCGTGGAACAAAATTAGAACAAAGTCTTTCGTCGAGTCAATCAGTGCTTTAAATTCAAGGGCACTTTCCATAGATAGGCCGAATTCAAGCTTCCTTCTTTCTTGCCGGTTTCGTTGATGTCCGATCTCAAGACGATCTCCATTCGTGGTGCGCGCGAACATAACCTTAAAAACGTCGATCTCGACATTCCGCGCGACAAGCTGATCGTCATGACGGGGCTTTCCGGTTCGGGCAAATCCTCCCTAGCCTTCGACACTATCTATGCGGAAGGCCAGCGGCGTTACGTCGAGAGCCTGTCTGCTTACGCACGGCAGTTTCTGGAGATGATGCAGAAGCCGGACGTCGACTCCATCGAGGGCCTCTCGCCTTCGATTTCGATCGAGCAAAAAACGACGTCGAAGAACCCCCGTTCCACCGTCGCGACTGTCACCGAAATATACGATTATATGCGCCTGCTTTTCGCGCGCGTCGGCGTGCCGATCTCGCCGGCGACAGGCCTGCCGATCGAGAGCCAAACCGTGAGCCAGATGGTCGATCGGGTGCTAGCGCTAGAGGAAGGCACGCGCCTTTACCTGCTCGCGCCGATGATCCGCGGCCGCAAGGGCGAATACCGCAAGGAACTGGCCGAGCTTCAGAAAAAAGGCTTCCAGCGCGTCAAAATCGACGGCGAATATTACGAGATCGCCGAAGTTCCTGCCCTCGACAAGAAGTACAAGCACGACATCGACGTGGTGGTCGATCGCATCGTGGTGCGCGAGGATATGAAGTCACGTCTTGCCGACTCGATTGAGACCGCCCTCGGCATGGCGGACGGCCTCGCGGTCGCAGAGTTCGCCGATAGGCCTCTGCCGAAAGAGCGGCTCGCAGATGCAGGCGCAAATCGAAACAAGAACGAGACCCACGAACGGTTGCTCTTTTCAGAAAAGTTCGCCTGTCCGGTCTCTGGTTTTACGATCCCGGAAATCGAACCGCGCCTGTTCTCGTTCAACAATCCCTTCGGGGCCTGTCCGAAATGCGACGGCCTCGGCTCGCAGCGAGCAGTCGATCCCAAGCTCGTCGTGCCGAACGAAAACATGACGCTGAAGAACGGCGCGATCGCGCCTTGGGCGAAGTCGACCTCGCCCTATTACGGCCAGACGCTGGACGGTCTCGGCAAACACTACGGCTTCAAGCAGACTGACAAGTGGTCCGATCTCTCGAACGAAGCCAAAGAGGTTATCCTCAACGGTACCGGTAAGGAAAAGGTCGAATTCCGCTTCAAGGATGGGTTGCGCGCCTATTCGACGACGAAGACGTTCGAAGGCGTCGTGCCGAACCTTTCGCGCCGCTGGCGAGAGACCGACTCCGCCTTCATGCGCGAGGAGATCGAGCGCTTCATGTCGGCAACGCCCTGCCCTGCCTGCAACGGCAACCGATTGAAGCCCGAGGCGCTGGCGGTGAAAATCCACGGCCAACATATCGGTCAGGTCAGCGACCTTTCGATCCGCCACGCCGTCGACTGGTTCGAGGAATTGCCGCAACATCTGAGCGACAAGCAGAACGAGATCGCCGTCCGGATCCTGAAAGAGATCCGCGACCGGCTGCGCTTCTTAAACGATGTCGGGCTCGATTATCTGACACTGTCGCGTTCTTCGGGAACGCTATCCGGCGGAGAGAGCCAGCGCATCCGCCTCGCTTCGCAGATTGGATCGGGTCTGACTGGGGTGCTCTACGTGCTGGACGAGCCGTCCATCGGTCTCCACCAGCGCGACAACGAGCGCCTGCTCGTCACGCTCAAGCACCTGCGCGACATCGGCAACACGGTGATCGTCGTCGAGCACGATGAGGACGCGATCCGCACCGCCGATCATGTGGTCGATATCGGCCCGGCGGCGGGTGTCCATGGCGGCGAAATCATTGCCTCGGGTACGCCCGAGGACATCATGGAAGAACCGTCCTCCATCACTGGGCAGTATCTCTCTGGCGAGATGGGCGTGCCGGTACCGCAGGTTCGGCGGAACGCCAAGAAGGGCAAGGCGGTCAAGGTCGTCGGCGCACGCGGCAACAATCTGAAGAACGTTACCGCCGAAATCCCACTCGGTCTGTTTTCCTGCGTCACGGGCGTTTCAGGCGGCGGCAAGTCGACCTTCCTGATCGAGACGCTTTTCAAGGCAGCATCGCGCCGTATCGCCAACGGCCGCGACGTGCCGGCCGAGCACGACCGGATCGAGGGCTTGGAGCACCTCGATAAGGTGATCGACATCGACCAATCACCCATCGGGCGCACACCCCGCTCAAATCCGGCGACGTATACGGGCGCCTTCACGCCGATCCGCGACTGGTTCGCGGGCCTCCCCGAGGCGAAGGCGCGCGGCTACCAACCGGGCCGCTTCTCCTTCAACGTGAAGGGTGGCCGCTGCGAGGCCTGCCAGGGGGACGGCGTCATCAAGATCGAGATGCACTTCCTGCCGGATGTCTACGTCACCTGCGACGTCTGTCACGGCAAGCGGTACAATCGCGAGACGCTGGAGGTCACCTACAAGGAAAAGTCGATCGCGGACGTGCTCGACATGACCGTTGAGGAAGGCGTCGACTTCTTCGCGCCGGTCCCGGCCGTGCGAGACAAACTCGTAGCACTAAAGGAGGTCGGCCTCGGCTATATCAAGGTCGGCCAGCAAGCGACGACGCTGTCGGGCGGCGAAGCTCAACGCGTGAAGCTTGCCAAGGAGTTGTCGCGCAGGGCGACCGGCAAGACGCTCTACATCCTCGACGAGCCGACGACGGGCCTGCATTTCCACGACGTCGCCAAGCTTCTCGAAGTGCTGCACGGCCTCGTCGAGCGCGGCAACACGGTGGTGGTCATCGAGCACAATCTCGAGGTGATCAAGACCGCCGACTGGCTGGTCGACATCGGTCCTGAGGGCGGCGACGGCGGCGGCGAGATAATCGCTGCCGGCACGCCCGAACAGATCTGCGAGAGCTGGAAGAGCTACACCGGCCGCTTTTTGAAGGAACTTCTGCAACGTCGCCCGACGAAGAAGGTCACGAAGATCGCTGCAGAATAAGCTACGCCACGGTCATTAGCCGTTCGTTTCGCATCGCTACGTCCGCCGGGCCGCGCGAGAAATCGCAGTCCGGTCCTTTGTTGCGCTGGTCGAGAACTTCGGCACCATTCCTGGCCAGCAGGGTGTCACCCTCCATGTCACGAAGCCGGGTACATAGCGTGGTTCACCCTTGAGGGTCCGAAGGGCTTCGTTCGCTCGGAATCCAAACAAATCCGCTGCTCTTTCGTGCTTCCCGCGGCAACTTCTCACCCCTCTTTCCGCTTGCCTGGGATACGGCGCACCGCACTCAATGCCGCCCCCTTCTTGTCGAATCTCTCCAGCGTTTCGGCGAGTGGCTCGACCGCAGTCATCATGTGATAGGCGTTGGCGTGCAGCAGGCGTTGGCCATCCATCATGATGCCCACATGGCCCGGCCAGAAGAGGAGGTCTCCGCGCTGAAGGGCTTCGATGCCCGCGATCCGGGTTCCAAGTTCGCGCACCTGATCGGACGAGTCGCGCGGGGCGTCGATGCCCGCCATCTGGCAGGAGAGCTGAACCAGCGCCGAACAGTCGATACCGAGCGCGCTTTTGCCGCCCCAGAGATAAGGTGTTTCAAGGAAGCGCTCCGCTACTGAGACGAAGTCGTCGGCATCCGTGTCGAATGCCTCGGCGTGTTGTTTGACGATGGCACCGCCGCCATCGAGCAGATGATAGCGGGCATTGTGGTCTTCAGCCTCGCCGACGGCCTTTACCAGCGCTCCCATTGGCAAGTCCGCGACCGGCGGGCGCTTTATGTCGGGCTCTGGAAAAAGCAGCGTGCGCGGAACCGATATGCGATGGGTAGGCATGTTCGCCTCACCGTTTCCGCCGAGGCGCTTCAGCGCGGCGAAGGGCGTGTAGCCCACATAGCCGTCTTCATCCAATTGCACCCACGCCCAGGCCTCGCCGTCAACGACCGTCTCATCGAAGACCAGCAGTCGTTCGCCGAAGAGGGCTTCGGTGTCGAGTGCGGCATCATGGGCGGGCGCGCGATGGATCGGGGCTAGCGGGACGGAGACGACGCCGGGCTGGCCCTCAATGAAGTGTTCTGCCTCAACCTGACCCTTCAACCGAAGATCGGCGAGATCGCTGCGATAGGCATTGAGGCGGGGATTCAGTGTTTCTGTCATTCTCTCGGTCGATGCATTCTTGGTTATTTCGCCGGATAACGCTTCGCGATCACGTCGAAAAGAGCGCGGATGGCATAGGCCTCACCGCCAACCGGCCCAATTGCCGATGCCTTTGGACGCCAGCCATAAATGTCGAAATGCGCCCAGGCCTTCGACTTTTCGACGAAGCTTTCGAGAAAAAGCGCCGCCGTTATCGCGCCGGCAAAACCACCGGGGCTGATATTGTTGGTGTCAGCGACTTTCGAAGAGAGATCGGTCCCATAAGGACGGTAGAGAGGCAGACGCCAGGACGGATCGGCGAGACGAACACCGGCTTCAGCGACACTTTCCACGAGGCTTTCGTCGTCGCTGAAGAAGGCAGGGAGATCCGTGCCGAGCGCGACGCGAGCAGCGCCTGTAAGCGTCGCCATATCGATCATGATCTCCGGCTCCTCGTCGTCGCCAAGGCATAGAGCATCGGCGAGCACCAGGCGGCCTTCTGCATCCGTATTGCCAACCTCGACCGTCTTGCCTTTCCGGCTCGTGAGCACATCACTCGGCCGGAAGGCCGAGCCGGAGATCGAGTTTTCGACGGCCGGGATCAGGACGCGCAACCTCACGCCGAGTTTTTCGGCCATGATCATGGAGGCGAGCCCAAGAACGTTCGCCGCGCCGCCCATGTCCTTCTTCATCAACAGCATGTTCGAAGGGGGCTTGATGTCGAGCCCGCCCGTGTCGAAGCAGACGCCCTTTCCGACCAGCGTCACCTTCGGCGCATCCGCCCGCCCCCACGTAAGATCGACGAGGCGCGGCGGTGAGACGCTTGCCCGGCCTACCGCATGGATCATCGGGAAGTTATGCTCGATAAGCGCGTCGCCGATTATCGCGGAGACGGAGGCGCCGAAGCGTTCGCCGAGATCGCGCGCGGCCTGTTCGAGGTCCGCCGGGCCCATGTCGTTGACCGGTGTATTGATGAGATCGCGCGCTAGACACACGCCGTCGGCAACTGCGGCGATCCGGTCGAGATCGGGTCCATCGCCAAGATGGAAACGAAGTGCCGGCCCGTCGGTCGCGTTGCCGGTCTTGTATCGATCGAACTTGTAGGCGCCGAGCTTCAAAGCGATCCCAACCAGTTCCGCATCCAGTTCGGACTCGGGCGGCAAATGCCAGTCGCCTTCCGGCAGCTTGCGGGCAAGAACACCTGCAAGCAATGCTGCGCGCGCGGAGCTACTTGGATCACGCTTTTCCGGACGCCCTAGACCCAAAAGAATGGATCGAACTCCACACTCGCCGGGCACGAGGCAGGTGTCACCCGCCTCGCCGTCGAACTTCGAAAATTTGGCCCAGTCGCGGGTTTCGCCGAGGAGATTATCCCGTTCGCCCTGCCGCACGGGTACGATGGGGCGAGACTTGGCGGCGCGTTCTGCAACGAGGGAAACGGGCATCGGCACTCCGGCGTTAGAGCCGGGCATTAACCGGCCATTAGGGTTAACGATTTATGCTTTGAGCCATGGCCCGATAGCCCTGTCGCGGCATCGGGTATCCCATTCCGTCGAAACGAAGACGAGAGCTCAGCGCATGCGCAAGATTAGTCCGATATCGTCTTCCAGAAAGGCCCTCCTCGTCGCAGCCTCGATCGCCGCCCTCGGCATAACGGGCTGCGCTAACAAGGTCAGCTACGAGACGACGGGTTCGATCTCGCGCACCGCACCGCAGCAGTCGGTCCAGCAGCAATCAGCCAAGACAGTGGCGGAAATGTCGTCGGGCGAATTGCGCAACGCGGTCGACGCTTACGGTCGTCAATACGAGGCCAATCCACAAAGCAAGCAAGTGGGCCTGTCTTATTCCGCCGCCTTGCAGATGGCCGGTCGCAACGAGCAGTCCCTCGCGGTCATGCGCCAGATCGCGATCGCCCATCCGAAGGATCGCGACGTTCTCGCGGCGTACGGCAAGGCGCTCGCAGCAGCCGGCGAGTTGCCGAAAGCGCTCGATACGATCCGCAGAGCGCAGACACCCGACTATCCTGACTGGAGGCTCTATTCGGCCGAAGGCGCGATCCTCGACCAGATGGGCAAGCCGGAAGAAGCGAGAGCCCTTTTCCAGAAGGCGCTTGTGCTCAAGCCGAACGAGGCGACGGTCCTATCCAATCTCGGCATGTCCTATCTCCTCGCCGACAATCTGCCGGCTGCCGAGCGCTATCTGCGTGCCGCACTCCAACAGCCGGATAGCGATGCGCGCATCCGGCAGAACCTCGCCCTCGTGATTGGCCTTCAGGGCCGTTTCGAAGAGGCCGAGAAGGTCGCAGCCGGCGCGCTCTCGCCGGACGAGGCCAAGGGCAACGTCGCTTTCCTTCGCGAGATGCTCGCTCAGAACAACACGTGGTCGAAGCTGAAAGAGGAAGAGCAGGAAGGCTGATCCCGCCGTTCCGAAAGACGTTTATGCAAACCGCTGCTTGAAGCCCGACCACGGCCGGCTCCGTTCAGTTGACATTGCGATGGAGCGAAGCCAATTCAGCCGCCATGCGAGTAGCGGAAGCCGACATCCTCATCGTCCCGGGTTATAAAGGCTCGCCGGACAATCACTGGCAGAGCCGGTGGGAGCGCAAACTCTCGACGGCGAGGCGCGTCCAGCAGCGCGAATGGACCAAACCAGTCCGCGAAGACTGGGTCGGCTCCGTCGCAGAAGCGATCGGGACATCGACGAGACCCGTCGTTCTGGTTGCTCATTCGCTAGGCGTCGCAACTGCGATTCACGCCGTCCCGGAGGCGACCAGGCGTATTGCCGGCGCCTTCTTCGTCGCGCCGCCCGATGTGGAGAACGCCGCGATCCGCCCGAAGCACCTGATGACCTTCGGCCCTTATCCGCGCGATCCCCTGCCCTTCCCCTCTATTGTGGTGGCGAGCCGCAACGACGTCTTCTCGTCTTTCAACGCCGCTGAAGACATCGCTGGCGCCTGGGGCTCGCTCTTCATCGATGCGGGCGAGTCGGGTCACATCAATGGCGATTCGGGCCATGGTCCTTGGCCGGAAGGACTGCTCACCTTCGGTAAGTTCATGAGCAAGCTGTCCGCGACGCATTGACTTTGGTGGGACTGGCGAAGCGTCAGCCCTTCGCCTCCTTGGCGAGCAATTCGGCCGCCTCAGCAACGATCTTCAAATCCATGCTGATGCCGACATAGTCGTAACCGCGACACCAATAGGCACTCGCGTGGGCGGCGTCGCCGGCGTAGGCCGCGGCGACCTTGCCGTGCCTCTCCGCCGCTTCGGCAACGCGCCGCATGGCGTCCTTCAGCCGCTCGCCGTCGATGTCGACGCGGCTGTCGTCCGAGAGCGCGATCGAGAGGTCCGCGGGACCTACGAAGAGGCCGTCGATGCCGTCGATCGCTGCGATCTCGTCTAAGGCGTCGAGCGCGGTACGGGTCTCGATCATCGCAAAAGCGAAGGTCTCGGAGTTGGCTGTCTCCACATATGCGTCGACGTCGCCACCTTTGGCGAGTGGAGCGGCGCGGATGGGAGCGTAGGACCTGAGCCCCAGCGGCGGGTATTTCATGTGCTTGACGAAGACGCGCGCGTCCTCAGCCGACTCGATCATCGGCATGATCACACCCTGCGCGCCCATGTCGAGAACCCATGATGCATTGCCGAACCCACTCACCGGCACACGCACGAAGGCACCCTTGCCGAAAGCGTAGCAACGTGTGATCGCGTCGCGCACATCAGCTCGGTCGAGGAGACCGTGCTGCATGTCGAGCACGACGAAATCGTAGTCGGCCTTGAGGAAAGCTTCCTGGGTAAACGGATCGGGCGAGGCGAGCCAGGCCGAGAGCACAGATTTACTCCCGGCCATCGCGAGGAAGCGATCTTTCGGAGAGGAATGCGAGCTCATTCGCTCATCACCTGCTTCTCGGCTTCCTTCAGCAACTCTTCCATCTGGGCACGGATCTCCTTTTCGGTGATGCCCATCTCGCCAAGATCGGCCATGAGATGATCGAAGACGTCGTCGTCGCCCGGCTTCTCGAAGTCGACACGAACGATCTCCTGCGCATAGGCATTAGCATCCGGCCCTGTCTTGCCGAGCTTTTCCGCCGCCCAGAGCCCGATAAGCTTGTTGCGGCGAGCCCGAATGCGGAACTTCAGTTCCTGATCGTGGATGAAGCGATTCTCAAAATCACGCTCGCGGTCAGCCATCGTCATTGCGGGTCTCCTTGCCGTTGCCCACCGAGCGGCGAGATGTCCGCGCGGCGGCTAATTCTCACAGTTTCCACTATGGACGAGATGGGCGACCGAGATAAGCCCGTTGCGATCTGCGGGAGTACAAAAATCCAGACGAGATGGCTGCGTTCTACCTCCTTGACCCCAGCGCGGCTTGACGTTCAGCTAGCCAATACCGACCTTGATCGCGCTCATTCCCTACAGAGCCCGGCCCGCCGATTGTGATGGCGGGCGCTTTGGTCTATTCACGCAGAAAAAGCGGCCCTTGAGACGGTTTCCGGCTCGGTCCCGCAAGCCAAGAACAGAGTATGATATGACACGTCGCCGCCGCATCTACGAAGGCAAGGGCAAGATTCTATATGAAGGGCCCGAGCCCGGCACTCTCGTGCAGTTCTTCAAGGACGACGCGACCGCCTTCAACAAGAAGAAGCACGAGATCGTCGACGGCAAGGGCGTCCTCAACAACCGTATTTCCGAATATATCTTCGGCCATCTCAACAAGATGGGCATCCCGACACATTTCATTAAGCGGCTCAATATGCGAGAGCAGCTGATCAAGGAAGTCGAGATCATTCCGTTGGAAGTTGTCGTCCGCAACATCGCGGCCGGCTCGCTGGCCAAACGTTTAGGTATCGAGGAAGGCACCGTGCTGCCGCGCTCGATTATCGAATTCTACTACAAGGCCGATCAGCTCGACGATCCGATGGTCTCCGAAGAGCACATTACTGCCTTCGGCTGGGCGAGCCCGCAAGAAATCGACGACATCATGGCTCTCGCCATCCGCGTCAACGATTTCCTTTCCGGCCTCTTCCTCGGCGTCGGCATCCAGCTGATCGACTTCAAGATCGAGACCGGCCGGCTCTTCGAAGGCGACATGATGCGGATTGTCGTTGCCGACGAGATCAGCCCGGATTCCTGTCGCCTGTGGGACATCAACACACAGGAGAAAATGGACAAGGATCGATTCCGCCGCGACATGGGCGGATTGGTCGAAGCCTATCAGGAAGTCGCACGACGGCTCGGGATCATGAACGAGAACGAGCCGCCCCGCCCCTCCGGGCCGGTGTTGGTCAAGTGAGACGGCAAAAACCCGTCAAGCAGCCGGCACCGGCATTGAAGATCATCCATTCCAAAGACAGGCAGATCCCGTGATTAAGGCGCGCATCGTCGTAACGCTGAAGAACGGCGTCCTAGACCCACAGGGCAAGGCCATTGGAGGTGCCCTAGGCCATCTCGGCTTCGACGGCGTCGACGAAGTGCGCCAGGGCAAGGTCTTCGACCTGCAGCTGGATGGCGACGATAAGACGGCAACCGAGAAGCGACTGTCGGAGATGTGCGAGAAGCTTCTGGCTAATACGGTCATCGAGAATTACACTATCTCTATCGACTGAGGGTAGCGTGGAGACAATTCGATGGTCGAAGTCACGAACGAACTGATGACGGAAATCCTGAAGAGTCTTCAGCAGAGGATTTCCAACATCGAACTTCTCGGTGTCGAACAAGCTCAAGGAATGAACGCGATCCGAGGTTATGCCGGCTCGATCCAAGCCGATACGACCAACATCTACGGCGTCCTTTCCCGCATCGACCAGCGCCTCGACCGGATCGAGCGTCGGCTGGAATTGCGCGAGATGGCAGAGCCTGGAACTCCATACAGTCCGAACGCATGAACACGACCGTCGTCCTCCTCCCCGGCCTCAATCGCGACCGCGACATGATCGCGGCTCTGAAAACCATCACCGGCAAGCTGCCGCAGACGGTCTGGCAGACCGAAACATCCCTTCCACCGTCCGATCTGATCGTCATTCCGGGCGGCTTCTCTTTCGGTGACTATCTCCGCGCGGGTGCGATTGCGGCGCGCTCTCCCATCATGCGCGCCGTCGCCGAAGCCGCCGAAAAGGGCGTTCCGGTTCTGGGCGTCTGCAACGGTTTCCAGATCCTCTGCGAGGCCGGCCTGCTGCCTGGCGCGCTGATGCGCAACACGACACTGCGCTTCGTTTGCCGCGAGGTGAAGCTCGAGGTGACGAACGCTAAAACGCGTTTCACCGGCGGCTATTCGGCAGGTCAGATCATCCGCTGTCCAGTCGCTCATCACGACGGAAACTATTTTGCGGATGCTCACACACTCGCTGCGCTTCAAGACAACGGACGTATCGTCTTCCGCTATGCCGAGGGCACCAATCCAAACGGCGCGATCAACGACATCGCTGGCATCGTCAACGCGGACGGCAATGTTCTCGGCATGATGCCCCATCCGGAAAACCTCATCGAGCCTGAACACGGCGGCATCGACGGGCGCGCGATCTTCGAAGGCGCACTCGGCCTTACACAGCAGGAAGCAGCCTGATGCTGAGCGTGAACAGGCGCGGGCTGCTTCCAATCGCGCTTGGTGCATCGCTTGGGCTGATGGCCTGCTCGACAACATCCGAAACGCCTGAGACCGATCCATCCGAGATGGGTCTCGACCTGATGGAGCGGCTCACCCTGAATGCCGATCGCTGCTGGTTCAAATCAGGCGACCCGGCCTTCGAACCTTACGGCCTTTCGCCGGAACTCGCCTCCTTCTCCGGCAAGCCGCGTTTCCTGCTGACGCCGGCCGGCGAGCCCGAAGCACGTCCGCTACTGGTCGCCGAAGGTCAGGCCGGTTCGGGCGATGTCGCAGTGTATGGACCGCTGCTCACCGAAGAGATCGGCCAGCGTGCACAAGCCGATATCGAAAGGTGGAGAAGCGGCAGCGACGATTGCGTCGCCTGAGCCCGATCAGTCCAACCGCTCAATCCGTAGCATCTGCGGTTGGCCGCCAAGATGGCCGTCGTCGGAGATCGCCCGAAGAGCTTCACGTACTGCGTTTTCCGTCGTTTCGTGAGTTACGAGGATCACCTGTGCATTGGCCTTGTCGCCGGCACGGGCACGTCGACGCTGAACGATGGATTCCAGCGAAATTCCGTTCTCCGCCATGCGCGTTGCGATCGAGGCAAAGGCACCCACCTGATCGTGCACGGAGAGACGGATGTAGTATCCACCCTCGTGAGCGCGCATCCGAGCGCGGACGTAGGGCTGTAGCTTGTCGGCTGGAATTCCGAGGGTCGGCAATACGACACCGGTCGCGATGTCCATGATATCGGAGAGAACGGCCGAAGCGGTGGCATCACCACCTGCGCCGGGCCCGGCCAGCATGATCGAGCCGAGAAGATCAGTGTCGACCGCGACCGCATTCGTGACGCCCGAGACCTGCGCCATCGCTGCGGCGGCCGGGATCAGCGCCGGATGGACCCGCTGCTCGATTCCGGTATCGGTCCTCTGCGCAACCGCAAGAAGCTTGATCGAATAGCCGAGTTCGCCCGCTGCAGCGATGTCCTCTGCCGTCACAGCCTCGATTCCCTCAACGTAAATCGAATCGGCGTCGATCTCCGTGCCGAAAGCGAGAGAGGTCAGGATTCCGAGCTTATGGGCGGCATCGAAGCCGCCGATATCGAAGGTCGGATCGGCTTCGGCATAGCCGAGATCCTGCGCGTCCTTCAGGCAGAGATCGAAGGAAAGGCCCTCGCGCTCCATGCGCGTCAGCATGTAGTTGCAGGTGCCATTGAGAATGCCGTAGACGCGGCTCACCTCGTTGCCGGACAGGCCCTCGCGCATTGTTTTGATGATCGGTATTCCGCCTGCAACAGCCGCTTCGTAGAGAAGCTCGGTGCCGTTCTCTGCCGCGAGCCGAGCCAGTTCCACTCCATGATGGGCGAGAAGCGCCTTATTCGCCGTCACTACCGGAACGCCGCGTTCCAGCGCGGCCCTCACGCATTCCAGCGCAGCACCCTCAGAACCGCCGATCAGCTCGACGAATCCGTCGATCTCGGCCTCGCGAGCGAGGGCGGAGGGATCGTCGTACCAAGCAAGGCCGCTCGCGTCGAAACCACGATTCTTCGTTTTGGCGCGCGCCGAGACTGCGACGAGCTCGATCGGCCGCCCGGCACGTCGAGTGATCGAATCTGTTTTGGTCTGGAGAAGTCGCGCAAGGCTTGCACCGACGGTGCCTAGGCCGGCGATCCCGATCCGCAATGGTGTCGTCATGAATGTTTGTCGCAATTCGTCAGCGGTCGGCGCGAAGAGCAGTCTTCGAAAAAGACGCGCGTCGACAGGGTTTCGAGTGCGGCTTCGCTAACCCGAACGCGGCGAGATTGAAAGGCCGGACCGGCCGGCCTTTCTGACGCGACCCTAGGCGCGAGCCCGCATGGGGACGACCTTCTGGCCCTCCCCCTCGTCACTGGCGAGGAACCGCTTGAGATTGCGCGCAGCCTGGCGGATGCGATGCTCGTTCTCGACCAGCGCGATGCGCACGTGATCGTCGCCGTGTTCGCCGAAACCGACGCCGGGCGCGACCGCGACGTCCGCCTCTTCGACGAGAAGCTTGGAGAACTCGAGCGAACCCATATGCTTGTAGGCCGCCGGCAGCGGCACCCAGGCGAACATCGTCGAAGGCGGCGGTGGCACGTCCCAACCGGCACGACCGAACGAATCGACCAGAACGTCGCGGCGCTTCTTGTAGACCTGCCGGATCTCGGCGACGGCCTTGTCGCCCTGGTTGATCGCGGTTGCCGCCGCGACCTGGACCGGCGTGAAGGCACCATAGTCCAGATAGGACTTCACCCGGCCGAGCGCGGCGCAGAGCCGCTCGTTGCCGACGGCAAAGCCGATCCGCCAACCCGGCATGGAGTAGCTCTTCGACATGGACGTGAACTCGACCGCCACGTCCATCGCGCCTTCGACCTCGAGGATCGAGGGCGGTGGAACATCGTCGAAATAGATCTCGGAATAAGCGAGATCGGACAGGACGATAATCTCATGCTTCTTCGCGAAGTCGACGACATCCTTGTAGAATTCGCGGGTCGCGGTGAAGGCGGTCGGATTGCCCGGAAAATTCAAGACGACGGCGATCGGCTTGGGGATCGAGTGGACGACCGCACGCTCCATGGCGCGCAGAAAGTCCTCGTCAGGTTTGGCGGGCAGCGAACGGATTGTCCCACCGGACATGATGAACCCAAACGCATGGATCGGATAAGTCGGGTTCGGGCAGAGGATCACATCGCCAGGCGCTGTGATTGCCTGCGCCATGTTCGCGAAGCCCTCTTTCGAGCCGAGCGTCGCAACGACCTGCCGGTTCGGATCGAGCTTTACGTTGAAGCGTCGCTCGTAGAAGGCCGCCTGTGCTTTGCGCAGCCCGTTGATGCCGCGCGAGGCCGAGTAACGGTGGGCACGTGGATCCCGGGCGACCTCGCAGAGCTTGTCGACAATGAAGGCGGGCGTCGGCAGGTCCGGGTTTCCCATGCCGAGGTCGATAATGTCGGCGCCCTTCGCACGGGCCGCGGCCTTCAACCGGTTGACTTCCTCGAAAACGTAAGGCGGCAGCCGGCGGATCTTGTAATAGTCTTCCATGGGTCGATTATCCGTGCGGCAACTCATGGCCGCGATATTGGGATTCCAGAAAGACCGAAGCGAATTCAGTTGGTCGTTTCGTCCGTAGCTTCGATCTGGCGCAGGACGTCTTCCGGTCGCGGCCCGCGCTCCGTCGTCCCGGAAGCAGCGGGCTGGCTGGCCGCCTCAGCGTCCAGCGTGGAAACGGCGGCAGCCTGACGCTCGCGAGCGCTCGCCGCGCGGGAGATCGCTGATGCATATCCGGTGTCATCCGCAGCGGCCTCGCGCTGGGCCGCAATGCCATTATATCGACTGTTAAGCGCGGCGACGTTTTCATCGGCCAATTGTGGCGCTGCGGCACCGGGATATGCGCCAAGTAGCGGATAGCCGTCCTCATCGAGCCTCTGTTGCGAGGCGACTGCGTCGGCCTGGCTCAGACGAAGCGCACCGAGAGAGGCGTCTTCCTCGCCGGGGAAAATCGCCTGACACCCCGATAGCGCGAGCGCGCCGGCGAAGATGCCCGGAAAAAACAATGCGTCGAACCTGTACGACATGACGAGAGGCCTGTTTGAAATCGTCGATCGTGTCTTACCTTAAAAGAGACGATTTACAAAACCGCCATCGTTCCGGAAGAATGACCGTCATCAGAACGCATTAAGACCCGGTTCAAGGCGGAAATGGGAACGCATCCTGGAGGGATCGCCCAGGGAGGATAAGACGATGGCGGACAAGAAATCCGAGTCGAAACCCACCACGAAACCGGTACCTTTCTCGAACGAATACGCAGTAAAGGATCCCGAACAATTCGCTATGAACATGGCGAGGATGTTCGAGCATATCGGCAAGGCGGCGAGCGCTTGGGTAGAGCCGCGTGAGAAGGGCGATCACGTTGAGACGGGACCGGTCACCATGGCCGAGATTGTTGAGACTCTGTCCAAGGTCGGCGAATATTGGATGACCGATCCAACCCGCGCAATTGAGGCTCAGACGCGCCTCTTTGCCGGCTATATGACGGTCTGGAACAATTCGATCCGGCGCCTCGCCGGCGAAAGCGTGAACGGCGAGGCCGCGTCGTCGACGAAGGGCGACAAGCGCTTCTCCGACGAGGAATGGAATCAGAACTTCTTCTTCGACTTCCTCAAACAGGCCTATCTGATGACGACCAGATGGGCGGACGAGCTCGTGGAGGAGGCGAACGGACTCGACGACCATACGAGGCACAAAGCGGCCTTCTACATGCGGCAGGTCTCGAACGCCCTATCGCCGACCAATTTCATCATGACCAATCCCGAGCTCTATCGCGAGACGATCCAGTCGAACGGCCAGAACCTCGTCAAGGGAATGAAGATGTTCGCTGAGGACATCGCCGCCGGCAAGGGCAATCTCAGGGTCCGGCAGGCGGACTATTCCGCCTTCAAGATCGGCGAGGACATCGCCCTGACCGAAGGCAAGGTGATCGCCCAAAACGACATCTGCCAGATCATCCAGTATTCACCGCAGACCGACGAGGTCTTCAAGCGGCCGATCATCATCACGCCGCCGTGGATCAACAAATTCTACATTCTCGATCTGAAGCCCGAGAAAAGCTACGTGAACTGGCTCGTCGAGCAGGGTCACACGGTGTTCCTAATATCGTGGGTCAATCCTGACGAGCGGCACGCCATGAAGACGTGGAAGGACTATATTGAGGACGGCATCAAGTTCGGCCTCGACACGGCGGAAAAGGCGACCGGCGAGAAAGAGTTCAACATGGTCGGCTATTGCGTCGGGGGAACGCTGCTTTCCGCCGGTATCGGTTATCTGAAGGCCAAGGGCGACACCCGCCCGCAGACGGCGACGCTTTTCGCGACCCAGGTAGATTTTGAATATGCGGGCGATCTCCTCGTCTTCGTCGACGAGGAGCAGCTCAAAACGCTGGAAGCCACGATGGAGGCAAAGGGCTACCTTGATGGATCGCAGATGGCGCAGGCCTTCAACATGCTGCGCTCGGCCGATCTGATCTGGCCCTACTTCGTCAACAACTATCTGCGCGGCAAGGATCCGATGCCGTTCGACCTTCTGTTCTGGAACGCCGACGCGACACGGATGCCAAAAGCAAACCATCTGTTCTATCTGCGGAATTGTTATCTGGAGAACAATCTATCGAGGGGCGAGATGGTCATCGGCGATACGAAGATCGATCTTCGCGCTGTCGACATCCCGATCTACAACCTCGCCACGAAGGAAGATCATATCGCGCCGGCCAAGAGCGTCTATCGAGGTTCGAAAAGCTTCGGCGGCGATGTCAGCTACGTCCTCGCAGGTTCTGGCCACATCGCCGGCGTCGTCAACCATCCATCCCGCAACAAGTACCAGTATTGGACGGGCTCCGCGCCGCATGCGGACGGCACATTCGAAGAATGGTTCGAGAAGGCCGAGGAGCATCCGGGCTCATGGTGGCCGCACTGGTCCGAATGGATCGCCGAGAAGTCCGGCACGAAGAAAGTCAAAGCGCGCAAGCCGGGCGGCGGGAAAATGAAGGCGATCGAGGACGCCCCCGGTTCATATGTAAAGGTACAGGCGTAGGACCTTCCGGGTCAGTGCTGCTCTAACGCTCCACTGGCAGGGTTTGCGAAGATGTTGAGATCCACAGGTTCTAGAAATGAGACCCCGTCCACTTCTGAGTGCACGACGGTATCGGCCAAAAGGACGGACCCGTCGCGGACAAGACTAGCTGTTGGTCCGAGCGCTGTTTTTCTCACCGAGAAGACCCGCTTCGATCGCGATATGGGTTAGTAGAGCATCCGTCGGAGCGTCGAGCTTGGCGCGGATGCGATAGTGATTGTTCTGCACCGTCTTCAAGCTAAGCGACAGCCCGTCGGCGATCGCCTCGTCAGTCATGCCGAGCGCAATCATCCTCAGGATTTCCGTTTCGCGCGGACTGAGGCCGGCAAGCGGTGTGACGCCGTTCAGGTGCACGTCGGCGAGTTCGCGCGCGATGTCCGAG
Source organism: Fulvimarina pelagi HTCC2506 (assembly GCF_000153705.1). GTDB lineage: Bacteria > Pseudomonadota > Alphaproteobacteria > Rhizobiales > Rhizobiaceae > Fulvimarina > Fulvimarina pelagi. The sequence goes on along the minus strand of NZ_DS022272.1, from coordinate 552,119 downwards.
CTCATCGCCCGCCGACCTTCGAGCGCTTCTTCAATTGCTGCCAAGAGTTCGGTCGGATCGCTGCTCTTCGTGACATAACCGACTGCACCTGCCTCGAACGCCTTCACCGCGTAGGCAGGGTTTTGGTGCATCGAGAAAACCAGGATGCGCGCTGTCCCATCCCACTGCCGGATATGGCGTAGCGCTTCCAGCCCGCCCGGCCCTGGTAGAGATAGGTCCATGACGACAAGATCCGGCTCGCACATGCGGTAGGTGCGGTAGGCTTCCGATGCGCTTTCCGCCTCGGCGACGATGCGGTGCGGGGTCCGGCTCTCGATCAGCCGGCGATAACCTTCCCGGACAATAGGGTGGTCGTCGACGAGAAGGATGGCCTTGCTGTTCATCACTCGGCCGCAGCGGCAAGAGGCACATTGCGCGGAAGGCGCGCCTCGATCCGGGTGCCCCGTCCGGTGTCGACGATCGAGAGGCGACCGCCGAACGCGGTTACCCGCTCGCGCATGCCGATGAGCCCGGAACCACGTCCCTCCTCACCCATCGTTTGGCAGCCTACCCCGTCGTCGCTCACGCTCACGGCAATCGAAGGCTGCAGACCATCTTCGGGAAAGGCGACCACTACGCGAGCCTCACTTGCATCGGCGTGACGCGCGACATTGGTCAGACATTCCTGGACGATTCGATAGATCGCGACGGCGACCTCGTGCGGCGTCTCGTCGAGGCCATCCGGCGCCTGAAGCGACACACGCGTCCGTCCGGAGAGGCTGGCGTTCCATTCGTGAACGAGGGCGTCGAGCGAGGTGCGCAGCCCGAATTCTTCGAGGTCCGGCGGCCGGAGCCGCGAGAATGCGCCCTTCAGAGTTTCCATCATCCGCCGCTCGATCCGCGAGAGCGTTGCCGCGTCCCTGGCGATGTCGGGCCGGTCCGGGCCAGCATTGCCTTCGATCGATGAGGTGAGTGCGACGGCGGCGGTCAGGCACTGGCCGAATTCGTCATGCAGGTCGCGGGCGAGGTTGAGACGTTCTTCCTCCTGAACAGCGAACAAGCGCTTCATCAACACGCGCCGGTCTTCCAGCGACAGTTCCAGACGCTGGGCGAGCGCATCGACGGCGGCTGCGATCTGGTCGAACTCGTGCGTGCCAGACCGCGGAATTCGCGTTTCCAATGCGCCATTCTTAAGCGCATCGAGCCCGCGTACGATCGAGCCGACGGGGCGCAGAGCATGCGCGACTGCGACGATCGAGAGAAGCGCGATGGCTGCGGCGAGACCGGCTGCGAGCCCGGTAAGGAGGCGCGCCTGCTGCCAAACTCGGGTCGCAGCTGCGACAGGGTCGTAGAAGGTCTTCAGGCCGTAGCCGTCGCGGCCGTAAATGGGCACCTCGCCTACGACCGGATCGAACGGCCCAAGCACTGCGCCAACACCTTTTCGAAACCAGCTTGGCGCAACCTCGCCGAAAATGTTCCAGCCAGCGCAAAGACGCCGGCTCATGTCCTCATTGCGTTCTTGAGTGAAGAGCACGCACGTCCCTGGCGTCATGACGAGTACGATATCGATCGAACTGAGTTGAAGCATGTTCTCGATCGGATATCCGTTGCCGCCGCGATGCATGCGCTCAAGCTGATACGAAACTCGAGCCTGGGTCGAAGCGATGTCGTTTTCGATCGCAAGGCTTGTATCGCGCGCGACGACCACCAGTGCGACGCCGAGCGCCAGTATGGCGACCGCCGCAAGCCGGATTGCGAGCTTGATCGTGAGGCTCACCTGTCCCGACGCCTCCCTTTCCAGATCACGCCTATCAGCACCGATCCGGCACGTTCACGCAAGTCGACATCGGAACCGTCGGGCAATATGCCCCGACCAAACCGGGGAATAGCCCATTTCGCTTTGTGATCATCTGCGCAATAACAGAGCAGGCCGCAGGAAGGGATGAGGGCACTTCCGGCCCTGTGGCTGCAAGGGAGGTAATATCGTTTTGACGTCATCGCTTGCCGAACGACAGACGCCCGCAGACCAGTTTTCCCCCATACATCGCGCGCATCGCCCTGCCCATCATCTCGCCGGCCTTCAGGCCGAAATAGAGAAGCGGCTGATTGGTCGCTCGGGCCTGGTCGAACGCCTCATGATTGCGTTGTTGTGTGGAGGCCATCTGCTGCTCGAAGGCCCGCCCGGCCTCGCCAAGACCCGCGCAGTCAAACTGCTCTCAAACGGCCTTGAAAGTTCTTTTTCGCGCATCCAATGCACACCGGATCTGATGCCGGCCGACCTGACCGGCACGCAAGTGTTCCGCCCAGAGGCCGGCAAATTCGAATTCGTCGAGGGCCCGATATTCCATTCCCTCGTCCTCGTCGACGAGATCAACCGCGCCCCGCCAAAAGTCCAGTCTGCGCTCCTGGAAGCAATGGCCGAAAACCAGGTGACAGCCGGTGGCGTCACCTACGCGCTTCCTGCCCCGTTCATGGTCGTCGCGACACAAAACTCGATCGAGCACGAAGGCACTTTCCCTCTTCCAGAGGCGCAGCTCGACCGGTTCCTCATGCATGTGATGATCGATCTGCCCGACGCCGAATCGGAACTGGCGATCCTCGAACTCGTCGAAAGCGAAGGCGCCGGGACAGCTCCGCAGGCGGGTAAGCCGATCCCCAGCCAGCAGATCCTCGATGCCCGCGCGGAAGCCGCTCAGATCCACCTCGCACCAGCGCTGAAGGATTTCGTGGTGCGGCTCGTCATGGCAACGCGCGATCCGGACGCAGCACCCGAAGTGCATGGCCAGATCGAACATGCGGTGAGCCCGCGTGGCACGTTAGCACTTGCGGCAGGTGCCCGGGCGCGAGCCTATCTGAGAGGCCGCGACTACGCGATCCCGGAGGACGTGATGGAGATCGCGCCCGACATCCTCGCCCACCGCATCATTCCCACCTGGCGAGCTTCGGCCGAGGGCGCGACGGGGCGCTCGCTCGTCGCCAAGCTCCTCGATAAGGTCGAGCCCAGCTGATGGCTTTGCCGGGCCAACGTGCGGCAGAAGGGCCGACCTGGATCGATGCCGAGGCGATGTTCGCCATGCGCCATATCGTGCGCAACGTCCCCGAACGCCTGCTCAATCCAACAGGCCGGCCCGGCGGCTATATCGGCAAGAAACGCGGAAACGGTCTCGAGATCGTCGACGTCCGGCTCTTCTCCGAGGGCGACGATGCCCGCCATATCGACGCTGCCGCCACCGCCCGGACCGCCAAGACCCATGTGCGCACCTTCCGCGACGAGCGCGATCGGGCAGCGCTGCTGATCGCCGATTTTCGGTCGGCGATGCTCTGGGGCACGAAGACCCGCCTCCGATCCGTCGCGGCGGCCGGCGCGCTGGCGCTCGTCGGTTGGCGCGTGATCGAGGGCGGCGGGCGCGTCTCGCTGATGGCCGAGGGCTGCGACGGCATTCTTTATCTGCCGCCGCGGTCGCGGGAACACGCGATGGCAGCGACGACCGCGGCGCTGGAACAGACCCACAGGGCGAGCATCGCGGCCCTCGAGCACGGGACCCTGAAGGAGATCTCCATCGTCGCCATGCTGGAGCAGGCGATCGCCCGGTCTTCCAGCGGCACGACGATCGTGCTCGCCTCCTCGCTGGACGATGCGGATGCCGAGTTCGACCAGCTGCTTCTCGCCGCACGCCGGCGTTTCGACATCGTCGTCCTCTTGATCCGCGACCGGTTCGAGAAGGCCGCGCCGCGCGGCGCTTATCCCTATCTCGTCATCGGCGAGCCGGAATCGGCCTCGATGCGCTGGGCCTTCGTGCCGAAAACGAGCGAGGCGCGGCAGGATGTGCGCATCGATCGGCTGCGCAGCGCGGGTATCGATCTGCGCGTCATCGATACAGATGCGGACTGGACCGACATGGCACGTGTTCTGGAGACGGTGGATGGACCCCGATCTTATCGCTGAGCTACGCCCGATCCGCCTCCCGCCAGGTTTCGAAGCCTTCGATCTCTCGGGAACCCTCGCCGTGTTCTCTATCGCGGTTCTGGCCGGCCTCGCGCTCGCACTGATGCTGCGCCTTGCCACGGAGCCGAAACCCTCGATTCGCCGGGCCGTCACGGAGAAGCTCGAGGCCGCGAAGGCGTTGCAGCCCGGAGACCGGCTCCTTGCACAAGCGCAGGCACTGGGATTACTGGAGACGTCGTTTGCGCGAAAGCGCCGGAAGCCGAAAATCGATGCCTTCGATCTAATTGGGCGGCTGAAGACCGAGATTTCCGAGGCGATCTACCGACGTGAACCCGGCCTCGACTGCGACCGCATCGATCGCGACATTCTCGCGCTTACGCGGACCGGACGAGCCTGACCGCGATGTGGAGTTTCGCAAGTCCCCTCGCCTTCCTGTTCTTGCCGCTGCCCTTTCTCGCCATGCGGCTCCTGCCGGGACGCCGCGCGGTGACCGGCGCGCTTCTGGTCCCGGCGACGATCGGCCGAAGCTTTCCGGAGAATGCGGCCGATGCCGTGCGGCTGCGGGCGAAACGTGCGATCCCGATCGTCCTCTGGCTCGCCCTCGTCACCGCGATCGCCGGTCCCCAGAAGCTCGAACCGGTCGACGCCCTGCCCGCCACCGGACGTGACCTCATCCTCGCCATCGATCTCTCGGGCAGCATGGAGCGCGAGGACTTCGACCTCGACGGGCGCACCGTGACGCGCCTCGACGCCGTGAAGGCCGTCGCCAAGGAGTTCGTCACCAGCCGCGCAGGCGACCGGGTGGGGCTTATCCTCTTCGCCGAATTCGCCTACACGGCCGCCCCTCTGACCTTCGATGTCGCGGCCGTCTCGCGGATCGTCGACGAAGCGACGATCGGCATTTCGGGACGGTCCACGGCGATCGCCGGTGGTCTCGGCCTTGCCTTGAAGCGGCTGAAACGGTCGGACGCGCAGTCGCGGGTCGTCATCCTCCTCTCCGACGGCTCCGACACCAGCGGCAACGTTCTGCCGCGCGATTCGGCGCGTCTCGCCGAACAACTGGGCGTGACGGTGCATACGATCGCGCTCGGCCCGGAGGACATGGAGACGGCCCCGCAGACCCGCGACGCCGTCGACACCGCGACGCTTCGCGACATCGCTGAACTCAGCGGCGGCCGGACCTTTCGCGTGCGCAACACCGACGATCTGCGCGCGGTCACCGCCGAGATCGACCGATTGGAAGCCAGCGGATTCGATCAGCCGGCCGCCACCGTGCGGCGCGACTACTGGCCCTATCCGGCTGTCCTCGCCCTTGGCCTCTCCATTCTCCTCATCGCCAGCCGGAGGGCGATCTGATGTGGGAGCTTGGATCGCTGATCCTCTTGAGGCCCTGGTGGCTGCTCGCGCTCGCAGGCCTCGTGGTTCTCGCTGTCATCGCGCTGCGCCGCGCGCGAGGCCTCGGCGCCTGGGAAAGTGCCGTTGATCGACCGCTGCTGTCGGCCATGGAGCGGTTCGGGCGTGTCGTGCCCGGCAAGGCCCGCCGTATCCTGCCGCCGATCGGCACGGCCGCCGCCCTCATCCTCGCCCTTTCCGGCCCGGCGACGCGGATCGCCAACCCGGAGACCTTCCGCAATCTCGATGGGGTCGTCATCGCCGTCGATCTCTCGCGATCGATCGTCGAGGGCGGCAGTCTGGACGACGCTCAGGTCGCCGCCCAAAGCGTCCTTCAGAATTCGGCCGGCCGGCCGGTCGCGCTTCTCGTCTATGCCGGCGAGGCCTATGTCGCGAGTGCCTTTACCAGCGATGCCCTTGCCCTCTCACCGCTGATCGCGGTCCTTGGGAAGGACATCGTGCCCAATCCCGGTTCACGGACCGACCGGGCACTGACACTCGCCGCCCGCATCTTCGAGGAAGCCGACATCTTGTCGGGCGACGTTGTCGTCGTCACGGACGGCGATCAACTGACGCCTCAAGCCTTCAACACCGCGCAGGATCTTGCCGAGAGCGACATCCATGTCAGCGCGTTTCTGGTCGAGCCGAGCGGCGATCACGAAGATATGCCGGCGCCAGACGAGGCAGGACTTGAACGTCTCACCCTGATCGGGGATGGCGGGTTCGGCCAGGCGATCGCCCCGACGGCGCTCGCGCGTTCGATCGGTCGGCGTGCGGCGAGCGACCTTGCAAGTGGAGACGCCTCCGCCTTGTTCTTCCGTGATTACGGGCGCTATCTTCTTCTGATCGCTTTGCCTTTCGCGCTTCTCCTCTTCAGACGGGCGACCTGATATGCGTTGGCCCCTGATTCTCTCCTGCATTCTAGGCTCGGCGGCAGCGGCTTTCGCTGCCGGACCCCAGGCATTCGGCAAGATCGCGCTTGTCACCGGCTTTCCGGACCTTGCCGCGCGTCTTGTTGATGACCCGCAGATAGACGGGATCGCCCGCTTCGAAGCCGGCGACTATCAGGCTGCGGACGAGGCCTTCGCCGCATCCGGCAAGGAGGCGACCTACAATCGCGGCATGTCGCTCGCCGCGCTCGGCGACTATGCCCTCAGCGTTGCCTATTTCGATGCCGTCCTCTTCGTCGATCCGACCGACGAAGACGCCCGCTTCAACCGCGACCTCGTCGCGGCGAGGGTCGCGGACGTCGTCTCGGAATCGAACGAGATCGACGGCGTGGCGGCGACCGTCGAGACCGAGGAGTCGGAAGCGCAGGCGACCGAACGCGACATCCTCGAAAGCCAACCCGTTCTCGCTCAGCGCAGCATCCTCGATCCTCGGGTCGAGCGGATGACCGCTGCGACCGAAGGGTGGCTCGAAACCCTGCCAGATGAGCCGGCGGTCTATCTCGCTCGCCGCATCCGCGCGGAGAACGAGCGCCGCCAGGATCTCGGCCTCGCCAACCCACCGGAGGACAACGCATGGTGATGCAGCGTTTCAACCGACGCGCCGTCTGCCTCGCCGGGCTCTCGCTTCTCGCGCTGCCGACGGCGGCTATGGCGCAGGCCGATCCGAGGGTCGCGGAGGGCGACACCCGCCTTCTCGTGGAGATCGAAGCCGGCAGCGAGACGCCGTTTGTCGGCGAGATGATCCTCGTCACCATAACCGGCTATTACGATGTCACCATTACGCTCGAAAATTTCGAGGGTATCGAACTGCCGAATTTCACGTGGATTCAGCTCGGCCGGGACGTGTGGTCGCGCGGGCGGATCGGCGGCCGCGAGTTCGTTACGATGGAGCGGAAACTCGCGCTTTATCCCCAGAAGGCCGGCGTTCAGCGTATTGGTCCCTTCAAACACAACCTCACGCTGATGGAGGGCAAGTCCGACCGATTCAAGCATCAGGTCGTTTCCGAACAGATCGATATCGAGATCAAGCCAAAACCGAAGACCAACGGCGGATGGTGGTTTCCGGCCAAAGAGGTCGTCATGACGGATGATTGGGACATGGATCCCTCACGCATGGCAAACGGGGCAACCGCGACACGGACGATCAGGATTGTCGCCGAAGGACAGCCGGCGGAGATGCTACCCAATCCGCCTATGATGACTGCCAACTGGCTGATCTCCTTCATCGCGCCGGAAAAACGCTCGACAGAAATTACGCGTAATGGTCCGATTGGCACGGTCGAATGGACCTGGCGGCTACGCCCCTCGAACGCTGAACCAGGCGAGATTCGTGCTTTCCGAATCCCTTGGTTCGATACGACAAGCCGGCATATGCGCGAGCTCGTGATCGACTCTCAACGCGTCGCTTTCGCGGCCATCGAGGAAGACGAAGCGGAGGAGAATCTTGGCGCGGATCTCGCCGGTCTCGCGCTGCCCGCCCTGCTAGGCCTTCTCGTTCCGGTGGCTGCGATCTTGCCCGGACGACGCTTCCTACCGGCAAAGCTCCTTGGTTCACGGATTGCGCGGGCGTTCCCTTCGCGCGACCGGCTTGCGCTCGAACTGGCGCTGTGGCGCCGTGATGTGCGAGCCTATCGAAGACATGCGGGTCGACTGATCCGCCGCTCCGGCGCATCGCACGAAATGCTGATTGCCGATCTCGACCGCTCGCTCTACGGACACGACGGGAACGAGACCACGGCGCCGAACCTGCGCACGATCCACAGAAAGCTGGTTGCGAGTGGCGCTCTCTTTTCGTTTCGATGAACGTGATGTCCGGAAGGAAGGAGGCTCCCTTTGAAAGCCGGAAACGAAAGCAGCCGGAAAGCGGAGGCTTCCCGGCTGCAAGAAGGCGATTGAACGGAATCAGCGTTTCAGATTGACGAGCAGGTCCAGCATTTCCGAACCGGTCTGGAACGTCTTCGAGTTCGCGGCATAGGAGCGCTGCGTCACGATCATGTCCGTGAGTTCGCTCGCGAGATCGACGTTCGACTCCTCGAGCGCACCAGAAATCAGATCACCAAAACCGAGTTCGCCCGAGAAACCAAATTGCGGGTCTCCAGACAACTGACTGGGCCGAAAGACGTTGCCGCTGATGACATCTAGCTGGTCCGGGCTCTGAAACCTTGCGAGTTGGATGCGATCGAGTTCGATCTGCCGGCCTGTCGTCAGAATTCCGAAGACACGGCCGTCATCACTGATCGTGAAGTCGCTAAACCCGGTGGCTGGATTTCCGTTGGCTTCCGCCTGGAACGTGAAAGCGGCGTCGTAGCTGGTCAATTGCCCCAGGTTGAGAGCGACCGTCGATGGTGCGCCACCACCACCATTTGCGGGCGGCACGATCTGTAGATTGCCTGCCGTTGTGATCGGCGGGTTTGGAAGCCCCGTTGCGGCATCGAATGTGACCGAAACTGTAACCGGCGCGCTCGCCGACGGCGCATCGAAGGTCAGGTCCCATTGGTCTGCACCGGTTCGCGTCGCCGTCATCGACACGTTGACCGCTTCACCACGTGAGTTGAAGGCCGTGAAAGAGCCCGTATGGGTCCCGGTCCCATTCAACGGAAGCTGCATCGACAATTCTGAGGTCGTCGTCGCCTGCGGCGCCACGATCTCGCCGACCGGGACCTGAACAGGACCGTTTTGACCGGTCAGCTTGTAGCCGGCAGCATTGACAAGGAATGTTTCTCCGGTGTCGGGCTCGGTGCGCTGTACGAAGGAGCCGGCACGCGTGAAAAAGGGCTGGCCGTTCTGGTCCTCAACGACGAAGAAGCCGTCGCCACTGATGGCGAGGTCGGTTTTCGAAGACGTTGTCGTGACGAGGCCCTGCGTACTGATGTCGTACCGGGTCTGGGAGAGGACGGAGCCCGATGTGTAGTTGCCGCGCCCGCCACTATTGATGACGAGTGAAGAAAACTCGACATCGGCGCGTTTATACCCCGTCGTTGCGCTGTTCGCGATGTTATCTGACACGGCGGAGAGCTTGTTGGACTGGGCGTTCATGCCCGAGACGCTAGTGCGGAAGACGCCGTTGATGCTCATCGAAAATTGCCCGTAAGTCCGTTGTTCGGTTGGACGGGCACGCTAGCGGGCTTCGCTGGTCCGAAGATTGATTTAACACCCTTCTAACGATTTGCGTCTTCGGACATGGCCTTATCCAAAAGCACTTCGCGGCTCATTACGAAGCCGCCTTCGGCCCAAAGCCGTTTCATCCGCTGCATTGCCTTGCCGAGATCGGGCCCTGGCGAATAGCCCGCCGCAAGCATGTCCTCGCCATTGAGCGGGAAGTCGGGTGGCGCGAAACCGGAAGCAACAGCGAGTTGCGCAGTAAGACGGCTCGATACTTGCAGGTCCTCCTTCTGACGCGCAAGCGTGAGCGCCAGCTTCAAACGGTCGGCTATCGCGGTCGGATCGCCGAAATATAGGCGCGCTCGGAGCGCGCCGTCGCTTTCCTCAGCGCTTGGGTTCTCGGCATCGGCATAGGCGAGAAGCCGGTCGCGCTCCTTCTTGGAGAGCTTAAGCCGGCCGGCCAGTTCGCCGATCCGCGCGGCATCGGGCGGAATGATCGCAAGGAGGCGCAGCAGCGGATCGGCCGACCAGCCGAACTGGGTTTCGGTGTCGATCAGCGGATGGATGTTGTCGATCCCCCAGCGCTCGCTCTCGGGCAGCACCGCCGTCAGGACCCCGGCCTGCCGCATCCAGAGAAGCGCGCGGCTCGGATCGGGCGCGCCGAGCAGCTTCTTCAACTCCATCCATATCCGTTCGGCGGAGAGATGCGCGAGGCCCGCTTTCAACTTCGCCGAGGCTCGGATACCGGCGGCGTCCGGCCGACCTCTGCCATACCAAGCGAAGAAGCGGTAGAAACGAAGAATTCGCAGATAGTCTTCTTTGATACGGGCTTCCGCGTCACCGATGAACCGCAGCACACGGCCCTCGATATCGGCAAGCCCGCCCACGGGATCCACGATCTCGCCGTCAGCCTTCGCGTAGAGCGCGTTGATTGTGAAATCCCGGCGCCAGGCGTCGGCCTCCCAGTCGCGGCCGAACTTCACTTCGGCATGCCGCCCATCGGTCGAGAGGTCCTCCCGCAGTGTCGTGACTTCGAAGGGCCTGCCGTTGGCAATGACAGTGATCGTACCATGCTCGATCCCCGTCGGCACGACTTTGAAGCCGCTCGACTCGATACGCCTCGAAGCCTCATCCGGCAGACAGGTAGTCGCTATATCGATATCGGAGACTGGCTGCCCAAGAAGCGTGTTGCGAACCGGGCCACCGACGATCCTCGCCTCCTCCTCGCCCTCATTGAGCACAGCCAATACGGATTGCAACAGGGGATCGCGCAGCCAGTCTTCCTCGATACGGGTCGCCGTCATGCGTAATATCTCTCGTAGAGCGTTCTGAGGATTCCGGCCGTCACGCCCCAAATGTAGCGTTCACCATAAGGCATCTCGTAGAAATGGCGCTCGACGCCGCCCCAGACTTTCGAGGCCCTGACATGGTTCGCCTCGGTCATGAGAAAAGAGAGCGGCGTCTCGAAAATGTCCGCGACCTCCGCCGGGTTGGCTTCGAGCTCGAAACCCGGCCTGACGATGCCGACGACGGGCGTAATTCGAAATCCCGTCGTCGTTAGATAGCGCGGTAGCCGGCCGAGAATCTTAACCTCCTCCGGCGCGAGTGAGATCTCCTCATGTGCCTCTCGGAGCGCGGCGTCTTCAGGCGATGGATCGGTCTTGTCCACCGATCCACCCGGAAAGGCGATCTGGCCAGAATGCTTTCGGAGGGACTGCGTGCGCTGGGTCAAGATTACGCTCGCGCCGTCCCGGCGATCGACTATGGGCACGAGGACTGCGGCTTCGCGGGCACCCTCGCGTTCCATCAGCTGGACGATGTCCGGGTTGAGGAGGTGATCACCGAATTCACGATCCGGCGCCGGCTGGTCTGACCGTGATTCGAAACGAAGACGCAGGTCATCTGCCGTGAAGAGCTCGTACTCGGCGCTCGCACGGTTTGCCATGTCACTCATCGGCGAGACCGCCTTTCGGTCCCGCAAAGCGCACGCCGCCTGACCTCAGGAAGATGCCGTCCGCGTCTTTCTCCAGCCATTCGGCGACCTCCATCGCGACCGGCCTCGACAGTTTGGCGCGAAGCCCGGCGCGTACGAGGAGATAGGGCGTGAATGCGTCGTCCAAGACGTCTGGAAGCTCAATGGCATGGTCGGGACCGGCCGTGACGAGATCGCCGATATTGGTACGAAAGGTCAGTGCCGGCTCCTCGCCTTCTAGGTGTCGCGCCACCTCGACTGCGATGAAATGCGCGTCCTCGACTGTGATTATCAACTTCTCGACAGGCGTGACGAGATAGGTCTCTCCATCGCCCTCCACCTTCAGAACCGAGGCGAAGAGACGCACCAGGGAGGGTCGTTCGATGGGACTTCCCTGATAGAACCACCGCCCGTCTCGGGCGATCCGCATGTCGATTTTGCCGCAATAGGGCGGGTTCCACCGCTCGACCGGCGCGCCTGTGGCAGACGCACCTTCGGCCCTTGCAGCAAGCGCTGCGAGCCCTGCAGAATCTGTTCGGTTCGTATCATTCATCATGGCGCCATATAGAAGAGATCTACCCATACCGGGACCCTCCCCTTGCCAAACGATCGAGGACCCGATCGTTGAAGGTCACAAAAGTGTTCAACGGCGGCGCTTGCCTCAAAAGGGGCGAACCGCTTTCATAACTCGAAACTGTTTTGAAACGGCGGTGTCGAAACGGCCAGCCTTTCAAGCGCCGGGCAGCGAAAACGATGCGGGCTATCGGGCAAACCTGCGCGGCAACGAACTGAAGATTGTGTTGTGAGGCGCTATATCCGCATGCACAACACCGCCGCCCAAATTCTCGCAGGACGATCGAAGGACCTGACATGACGGCTCATGCATCCACCGAGGCACGGCTCTCCGAAAGCGAGATTGTCGAACAGGCTGAGCGTGCCCTCGCCGATATCGCCAAGGTAAAGAAGTCCGTAGGAACGGTGATCTTCGGCCAGGAAAGCGTGGTCGAACAGAGCATGATCGCGATCCTCGCCGGCGGCCATGGTCTTCTGGTTGGCGTTCCGGGCTTGGCCAAGACCAAGCTCGTCGAAACGCTCGGTGGTGCGCTCGGCCTCAACGCACGCCGCATCCAGTTCACACCCGATCTCATGCCGTCGGACATCATCGGCACCGAAGTGATGGACCAGGACGAAGCCGGTCGCCGCTCATTTCGTTACGTGAAGGGTCCGGTCTTCGCTCAACTCCTGATGGCCGACGAGATCAACCGCGCATCTCCCCGCACTCAGTCGGCTCTCCTGCAGTCGATGCAGGAATATCACGTGACGGTGGCAGGCGAGCGGCACGATCTGCCGAGACCGTTCCACGTCCTGGCCACCCAGAACCCGCTGGAGCAGGAGGGCACCTATCCGCTGCCGGAAGCCCAGCTCGACCGATTCCTCATGCAGATCGACGTCTTTTATCCCGATATCGACGCCGAGCGCCGCATTTTGCTCGAGACCACAGGCGGGCCGACCGAGGAGACCGTCGATGGCGTCGTGACTGCCGAACGCCTGATCGAGATCCAGTCGCTGGTGCGCCGCATGCCGGTTGCCGAAAGCGTGGTCGAGGCAATCCTGCGCCTCGTACGCTCGGCCCGTCCCGGCAACGGCCACAAGGAAGCCGACGACCATATCTCCTGGGGCCCTGGCCCCCGCGCATCCCAGGCGCTCATGACCTGCGTCAGGGCGCGCGCGCTCTACGAAGGCCGCCTCGCACCATCTATCGACGATGTGATGGCGTTGGCCGAACCGATCCTCCAGCACCGTATGGCGCTGAACTTCGCGGCGCGCGCCGAGGGCATGAGTGTGCGCGACGTGATCGGCGCTCTCAAGCGCGACGCCGCATGATTGTGAAACGATAGGCTCGATATTTGCGGATGCCGATCGGTACGACAACGGACCTGACCAGTTCCTCCGACGCCCTTGTCAGGGCTCGTCAGCGCGCGGCCCTCATGCCGGACCTTCTCGTCGAGGCGAACCGGGTGGTCGCGACGGTCATCGCCGGTTGGCACGGCCGCAAGCGCCGCGGCGTCGGGGAAAATTTCTGGCAGTTCCGGCCATTCGTACATGGCGAGCAGGTCTCGCGCATCGACTGGCGCCGCTCGGCCCGCGACGACCATATCTATCTGCGCGACCGGGAATGGGAAGCAGCGCACACGGTATGGCTCTGGGCCGATCCCTCGCCTTCCATGCGCTTCCAGTCGAAAGCGGCGCAAGTCTCGAAGGAATCGCGCGCGCTGGTTCTTATCCTGGCGCTTGCCGAGATTCTATCGCGCTCCGGCGAGCGCATCGGCTACCCGGGAGTTATCGATCCGCTGTCGGCGAGGAATGCTGCCGAAAGGATCGCCACGGCGCTCACCACGCGGCGCCCAGAGGACGACTTCCCCCCGGACGACCGCTTTCGCCAGCATTCGGAGGTCGTGCTGATCTCGGACTTTCTCGATCCGATCGACGAGACGCTTGCCCGGATCGACAGAATAGGCGGGCGCGGTGTGCGCGGCCACCTTGTGATGGTCAACGATCCGGCAGAAGAGGTCTTTCCTTACAGCGGCCGCACTGAGTTCCGCGATCCGGAGACCGGAGCCAAGTTGACGGCCGGCCGCGCCGAGACGCTGCAGGCCGACTACCAGAACATCATGGCAGCCCGGCGTGAAACATTGGCACGCCACTGCCGGCGGCTCGGCTGGAGCTTCATCGCGCACCGCACCGACAATCTCGCTTCGGAAGTCCTCGTCGCACTTCACGGCCAGCTCTCCGGCGTCCCGCAAGCCCCACGGAGAAGCGCGTGATCGCAGGTCTCAGCCTATCCTTCGGAGCGCCGCTGGTTCTTGCCGGCCTCTTGGCGCTGCCGGTCATCTGGTGGCTCCTGAAACTGACGCCGCCGCGTCCGCAGACCGAGGCCTTCCCGCCGCTTCGCATCCTCCAGCGCGTTCTGAAGAGCGAGGAGACGCCGTCGAAGTCGCCCTGGTGGCTGACGCTTCTGCGGCTCCTGCTGGCCGCGCTCATAATCTTTGCGCTTGCGGCGCCGACGCTCAACCCGCGCGAGACGCTGATTTCCGGCAACGGGCCAGTCGCCCTGGTGATTGACAACGGCTGGGCCAGTACCACCAATTGGGACGAAACGGTCTCGACTGCTGGAACGATCATCGGCCAGGCAACGGATGCCGGTCGTCCCGTTTCCCTCGTCTTCACTGCCGAGAACACCGACAACGATGCGACGCCGGTCGAGGCGGCGACGGCGCTGGAGCGTCTTGCAGCGGCAAGCCCGAGACCGATCCCCGTCGACCGGATCGCCGCCTTCGAACGCCTTGCGACAGCCCTCGAAGGCGATCAGCTTGGCTCCCTTGCCTTTCTCTCAGACGGTCTCGACGCCGAGGCGACGGACGCCGCAGCCGAGATCGCAGGCCAACTCGGCGCAGGCGAGACGCTTCTATACGAGCCCTCGATCGAGGGAATCACCGCGCTGACGGCCGCCGACAATTCGACCGATGCCCTCGTCGTCGATGCCATTCGCCCCTCGGGCCGCGAAACCGGCTATCAGGCCGATATTCTAGCCGTCGACTCGCAGGGACGTGAGGTCGCACGCACGCAGTTGGGCTTTGGCACGGGCGAGACCGAAGCCCAGGCGCGCTTCGCGATCCCAGTAGAATTGCGCAACGACATCGCACGTCTGGAGGTCGAAAACCGCGAAAACGCCGCCGAAGTGCGGCTCGTGGACGACTCCTTCCGCCGCCGTCGTGTCGCGCTCGTCTCGGGCGAGGCCGCCGACCTTGCCCAGCCGCTGCTCTCGCCGCTCTACTACATCAGCCGAGCGCTCGAGCCCTTTGCTGACATCGTGCGAGCTCAGAGCGCCGATTTGTCGGATGCGATCCCGAACCTTCTCGAACAGCGCCCGTCCGTCGTCGTCCTCGCCGATATCGGCGTCCTGCCTGACAGTGCCCGCGAGGCGCTCGAGACCTTCGTCGAGAACGGTGGCTATCTCGTGCGTTTCGCCGGCCCACGTCTTGCGGCAACCACAGGCGAAGATACTCTGGTCCCCGTCAATTTGCGGCAAGGCGAACGTCAACTCGGCGGCGCCATGTCCTGGGTCGAGCCGCAGACCGTCGCGCCGATGGATGGACAGAGCCCGTTCGCCGGCATCGCGGTGCCCGACGACGTCACTGTTGCGCGGCAGGTGCTCGCCGAACCTTCGGTCGAACTCTCCGAGCGTACTTGGGCGAGCCTTGCCGACGGCACACCCCTCGTCACCGCCGAAAGCCTGGGCGCGGGCACAATCGTGCTATTTCACGTTACGGCCGAGGCCACATGGTCGAACCTTCCTATCAGCGGTGCCTTCGTCGACATGCTGAGGCGCATCGTTTCACAATCGCGAGCCGATGGTGGTGCTCCTGCCGATGCCGACGAGGCAGCAAAGAGCCTGCCGCCCTATCGTGTTCTCTCCGCTGATGGGCGCCTCATCGCGCCCGGCCCGGATGCGGAGCCACTCGAAACCGGCTCGGAGGTTGCGGTCGATGCCGCGCATCCGCCGGGTCTCTACGGGAGCGAGGACGGCTACCGGGCGATCAATCTCTTCGCCGCGGATGACGAACTTGCACCACTCCCCGCCCTCGAATGGGGACCAAACACGGCCGACATGCAGTATCAGAACGAAGAAGCCGTGGACTTGGCGCCTTGGCTGCTCGCGGCGGCACTTTTCCTCTTCGCACTGGATGCGCTGGCCCTTCTCTGGCTGAACGGCGGGTTTGCCCGTCTTCGCAGCCTAGCGACGCGCCGCGGCGAAACGGCTCTGCCCGTCGTCCTCGCGGCAGCCTTCGGTGCATCAGTCCTCGCGATGACACCCGGCCCTGCCATGGCGCAAGAAACGCAGGATACGGAGCCGGGCGAACAGGCATCCTCCGGCCCGCTCGACCTCGAAGACATGGAGCGTGCGATCCGGGCAACCGAGACCACTCATCTTGCTTATGTCCAGACGGGAGATTCCGCTGTCGACGATCTTTCAGCATCGGGCCTTTCCGGCCTCACCCAGTTCATCGCCTCCAAGACCGCACTCGAACCGGGCGATCCTATGGGGGTCGACATCGAGACTGACGAACTCGCCTTCTATCCGCTGATCTACTGGCCGATCGATCCGACCACGCCGATGCCGTCCGACGACGCCATCAGCCGGATCGACGCCTATATGAAACAGGGTGGAACGGTGCTCTTCGACGTCGCGAGCGACGCCATGACAGGATTTTCAAGCGGCAATGCATCGTCGGGCGAAATGCGACTGCGCGACATCATCGGCGATCTCGACATACCGCCTTTAGAGCCCGTGCCGCAGGATCATGTCCTGACCAAATCCTTCTATATCCTCGAAGAATTCGTCGGGCGCTATACCGACTCCGAGCTCTGGGTGGAAAGCCTCGTCGAAGACGCCGAGGGCGAAATGCGCCCGGCCCGGGGCGGCGACGGCGTGTCGTCCATCATGATAACCTCAAACGACTTCGCCAGCGCTTGGGCCGTCGACGATGCGGGACTCTTCCTCTTCCCCACCAACACCTCCGATCCAACGCAGCGTGAGCTCGCCTACCGCGCCGGCGTGAACATTGTGATGTACGTGCTGACAGGAAACTACAAGGCCGATCAGGTTCACATTCCGGCGCTTCTCGAAAGGCTCGGTCAATAATGAACTGGTCCCTCGACTTTGCCCCGTTCTTCTCCTGGACGACGATCCTTGCCCTGGCGGTGCCAGCTGCGCTGATCGCGGCCGGGCTGGTCTTCGCGGGGATGCGAGGCGCCTTCGTGCGCGTTGCTGCGCTCGCGGCGCTCATCGTGGCGCTGGTTAACCCAGTAATGCTCCGCGAGGAACGCGATCCGCTGCAATCTGTCGTCGCCATTATCGCCGATCGAAGCCAGAGCCAGACGATTGAGGATCGCGACGACGAGACGACAGAGGCCGTCGAGGCGCTGCGAACCAGCCTTGCGCGCTTTCCGGAATTCGAAGTGCGCACCGTCGAAGCCCGTTCCGGCGAAACACCGGATAGCGATGCAACGACCGCGCTCTTCTCCGCGCTGTCCGGCGCGCTCGACGACGTGCCGCCCGCGCGGGTAGCTGGTGCGATCCTGGTGACGGATGGTCAGGTGCACGACATTCCGGAAAACGCTTCGCGCATTGGTTTTTCTGCGCCGCTGCACGGCCTCATCACCGGACGCGAAGACGAATTCGACCGGCGCGTCGAGATACTTTCCGCCCCCCGTTTCGGTCTCGTCGACGAGCCGCAGGATCTCACCTATCAGGTATACGAGAGCGGTCCGTCCGACGGCGGGCCGGTCTCGGTGGACATATTCCTTAACGGCGATCTCATCTCTCGCGAAACTGCTCAGGTGGGCGAAGAGACGCGGCTCTCGTTCGAGTTGCCCCGCGCCGGCCGGAACATCCTCGAAGTCGCGGTCGAGGAAGAGCCCACCGAAATTACGGACGTCAACAACCGCTCGATCGCGATCGTAGACGGTATCCGCGAGAACCTGCGCGTGCTTCTCGTCTCGGGCGAGCCCCACGCAGGCGAACGGACCTGGCGCAACCTCCTGAAGTCGGACGCAGCGATCGATCTCGTGCATTTCACAATCCTGCGGCCGCCGGAGAAGCAGGACGGCACGCCGATCAACGAGTTGTCGCTCATTGCCTTCCCGACCCGCGAACTCTTCGTCGAGAAGATCGAGGATTTCGACCTGATCATCTTCGACCGCTATCAGGAACGCGGTGTGCTTCCGGCACTCTACTTCGATTACATCGCGCAATATGTCGAAAACGGTGGCGCCATGCTTGTCGCTTCCGGGCCGGAATATGCCGGTCGCGACAGTATCGCCACCACGCCGCTCGAAGCGATCCTGCCGGCCCTGCCAAGTGGCGGGATCGACGAGGAAGCATACTATCCGACACTCTCAGAGCTCGGCGCAAAGCATCCTGTGACACGTGACCTGCCCGGCTCGAACGTCGAACCGCCGGACTGGTCCCCGTGGTTTCGGTACATCGATGTCGGCGACACTGAAGGCGACGCAGTGATGAATGGGCCGAACGACAAGCCGCTGCTCCTGCTGGACCGCGTCGGCGAAGGCCGCATCGCACTTCTCCTGTCAGATCAAGAATGGCTATGGTCGCGCGGTTACGAGGGCGGCGGACCCCATGTGGCGCTCTTCCGGCGCCTCGCCCACTGGCTGATGCGCGAGCCAGAACTTGAAGAAGAGGCGCTGCGCGCCGAAGCCGTCGCCTCCGACCTTGTCGTCACGCGCCAGACAATCGGCGACGATCCGGGCCCGGCGACGATCATCACCCCGTCCGGTGAGGCGACGGAAATCGAACTGTCGGAGGGTGAGCCGGGTCTATGGGAAGGTCGGCTGGAAACCGAAGAACTCGGGCTTTTCCAAGTTGCAAATGGCGATCTCAGGGCGCTCGCCAATGTCGGACCGGTTAACCCGCGCGAGTATCGTGAAGCAGTCTCCACCGGCGAGAAACTTGCGCCGATCGCAGAAGAAACCCGTGGCTCAATCCGTCGCATCGCGGCGGGCGACGAGGTCGAGGTGCCTCGGGTCGTTCCGATCTCTGGCCGCGCCAGCGCAGAAGGCCGGAACTGGATCGGTCTTCGCACGACCGAGGAGACGGTGCTCAGAGGTGTAGATCGTACGCCACTCTTCGGTGGCTTCCTCGGTCTCGCCGTGTTGCTGCTTGCTCTATCGGCCACCTGGTATCGCGAGGGACGATAGGCGCGTATCGCCGTCACATATAAGATTGGAACCTATCGAGCGCAAAAGTCAGCTATCCCAGATTGATTTTTGCGTGCGCCTCATGGATAGTCAGTCACAGTCTGTCATGCGTTCAGTCAGCTTTCGCAGAGAGCCCATGCTAAACGGAAAGGCAGTTAGAGCGATGTCGTCCGGTTTTTCGAGCCGAGCCGGGTTTCCAATAGGGCCGGCGACAACCGATATAGGTCGGGCGCCAAAATCGAGCTTTGATGCATAGCTGACGGGCGAAGTTTGAAACGCACCGACACGGCCTCTTTCCAGAAACTCGGCGGTCACGATGAGCGGAAAGAAGAGAGATCCGAATTCCGAAACTTCGAGGATATCCGGCCTGTTAGAGCAGTTGACAAGGCGGATGCATTCGCAGGGCTTTGCCGCACGGCTCTTTCCCGCGCAGTGGGCCGCGTTGCGCTACATCCACACCGCGCCGGAGCATTTGCGAACCGCAATTGATCTCGCGCGCTTCCAGGGTCTCGCCTCGGGCGCGGTCGCCCGCACCGTTCGCACGCTCATCCGTAAGGGCTTCATCGAAAAGAAGGGCACGATCGGTCGCGGCCGGGCGGAGCAGCTCGAACTGACCGAACGCGGGCGTGCGCTGCTGAAAAAGGACCCGATGAAGACGATCGAGACCGCAATCGGCGAGCTCGACGCGAATCAGCGGGAGGGCCTCTCTGCCGGCTTGCGCATTCTCGTCAACGCGATCGGCGGCGAGGAGATGATCGGAACGGTGGCTGGAGAAAACGAAGCGGACGACCCCCGCGATGATGTATCGTAACAGATTGTGGCCGAGCCTTCAGTAGAGGCGGCCGCCGATCGGAACATCCTTGTCCGGCCGTATCAGGACAACCTCGCCGGCATCATCCGGCACGCCCAGTGTCAGCACCTCCGACATGAACTTCCCGATCTGGCGGGGCGGAAAGTTCACCACGGCCATAACCTGTTTTCCGACGAGCTCGCCCGGCTCATAGTGCTTGGTAATCTGCGCGGATGATTTCTTGACGCCGATGTCCTCGCCGAAATCGATCTTCAGCTTGACCGCCGGTTTGCGAGCTTCCGGAAAGGGCTCCGACTCGACGATCACCCCTACGCGAATATCGCATTTCAGGAAATCGTCGAACGAAATCGTCTCTGTGTCTTCAGCATACATTTCCGACCCGCTGCAGCCTGCTTCAAGCGAAAGGATTCAATCCTTTGAAAGCTCTATCGCACGGTCGCGCGCAGCTTTCACCGTCTTTTCGATGAGCGGCGGAAGGCCGTTTTCCTCGTCCATCAACACGCAAAGGCCAGCTTCGGTCGTCCCGTTCGGCGACGTCACGTTCTTTCGCAGCTTGGCCGGCGCCTCGTCCGAACGGATCATGAGTTCTCCCGCCCCCGCCACCGTGTGCATTGCAAGGCGCATTGCGAGATCGGCGGGAAGCCCGACCGCCTCGCCAGCTCTCGCCATGCATTCGGCGAGGTGGAAGACATAGGCCGGACCGCTGCCCGAAACGCCGGTGACGGCGTCGATCAGTTCCTCGGTCTCGACCCATTCCACCTGGCCTGATGCCGACAGGAGTTGGTCCGCAATCTCTTTTTGCTCTTCAGAGACATTGTCGTTGGCGAAGGCGCCGGTCACGCCTCGCCCGATGAGCGCCGGCGTGTTTGGCATAGCGCGCACGATCGGCCGATCGCCGAGATGAACGCACAGTGTTTCAACTGTTGTTCCGGCCGCGATTGAGACGGCCAGCGTTCTCTTGCCGAGTGCAGGCATCAGCGCTGGAAGCGCCTTCCCCATCATCTGCGGCTTCACCGCTACGAGGACGACGTCCGCCTGGAAATCCGACGGCACCGATGTCTCGTGTCGAAACCGGTGCTTTTCGATCAGCTTGGCAAGCGCCTCGCCGCGGTTCGGGTCAACGACCAGCAGTCCATTAGGATCGACATCGCCATTCAGCCAACCGCCCATGAGAGCGCAGCCCATATTGCCGCCGCCGAGAACGAGAATCCGCTTCCCCTGCAATGTCACGCTGCTCAGGCCTCGCCGACCGTGTCGAACATTGCCGCTGCGAGCGCCTCGTGAGCCGCTTTGTTGGCCCAGATCACATATTGAAACGCCTGATAGAAGCGGTCCGACTGATCGAGCGCGTTCGCAAGCATCGCCTCCGCCTGGGTGCTCGTCGCCTCGACGCCACCTGCCAACAGAAGCGCATTGCGGAAGATCACCGCACCCTCGGCGTCCCAGTAGCCGAAATGCCCCAGAACCAGCTTTTCGTTGACCAGAGCGATCAACCGCCCGATTTCCTCGCGGCGATGGGGTGGAACTTTCAGATCGAAGGCGCAACCAAGATGCAGCGCCTCAAGATTGTCGATCCAAGAGAAAGAGACCGCATAATCGGTCCAGATGCCTTGGACCGTCATCGCAAGCTCGTCCTCGCAGGAGCGCTCGAACACCCAGTCGCGCGCCGCCGCGACCCATTCAATCGTATCGACCGGGTGCGCTTGCCTGAAGCCCCCGTCTTCGAGAAGATGACTCATGAATTTTCCTCGTGTGCCGCATCTTGCCACCCGGTGCGGTGTGGCCCGAAGGAGATCGCCGCCGCCTATGGCGAATCACCTTCGAAGACCAGCATACAGACGCCGAGTCCGGCGCTTAAGTCCCTCTTCTGCTTTTTCACACTTCCGAAACAATTCTCGATTCAACACCTGAGCTCAAGTGAGTCGAAACGTGAGTCGCGACAGGGCTTTGCAGCTGTCAACGCGCCGTGAAAATTCCTGTGGAAGGGCTGTGGATAACAGCGTGCGACGCCTTCCGCGAGAGTGGCGCGCGACCGGTCAGGACGATTGGCCGCCGAGCTTTTCCTCGAGCGCCGCGATCCGCGCCTTCAAGGTCTCGTTTTCCGAGCGTGCCTTGATCGCCATCTCGCGGACTGCTTCGAACTCCTCGCGCTGGACGATATCCATCTGGCTCATCAGGCGTTCGCCCTGTGCGCGAAAGAACGTCTCGGCCTCGCGCCGTGCCCCTTGGGCGGCGCCTGCTGCATCGGTCATCACGCGCGCGAACTCGTCGAGAACGCGGTTGGGTCCCTGGCTTCGCATGAAATTTGCTCCGTTTTGCGTGGTTCGTCGGTGATGCGTAGACCTTTGAGGTAGAGATGCTAGGGCGCAGCGGCAATGCCGGTTGGGTCGACCGGTCGCGATATTGCGAACTAGGCAATCTCTCTGGCCGATATCGGCAAGACAGATCGGCTTCGGATGCCCGCCTTGACCCGGCCAAACTGCCTCGCCAAACCGACCGCAAGATGAATCAGGCCCCGACCGTGTTCGGGCATGCCCAGAATGACAGGACCGCCCGATGATCCCCTTCACGACGTTCGGCGTCTTGACCTATCCGCAGATCGATCCCGTGTTTCTTGATCTCGGCTTTCTGCAATTGCGCTGGTATGGGCTTGCTTATGTTGTCGGCATCTTGTGCGGGTGGCTCTACGGACGAAGCATCGCGAGCAATCCGAAGCTCTGGCCGGACCGCGTCTCGCCCCTGACAAAGACCGAGGCCGACGATTTCGTCCTCTACATTACTCTCGGCATCGTTCTCGGCGGACGCTTTGGCTCCGTTTTGTTCTATGATTTCGAACGCTACCTCGCCGATCCGTTGGCTGTCTTCCGGGTCTGGGAAGGCGGTATGGCCTTTCATGGCGGGCTGATCGGCGTCGTGATCGCGATCTTCATCTTCTGCCGTGTCCACAAGGTGCCGCTCTGGTCGATGCTCGACATCGCGGCCGCCTGCGTCCCCTTCGGTCTGTTCTTCGGGCGGGTCGCCAATTTCATCAACGGCGAACTCTGGGGTGCGCCGACCAATGTACCCTGGGCGATGGTCTTTCCGGATGCGGGACCCGAACCCCGCCATCCGAGCCAGCTTTACGAAGCGGCGCTTGAAGGTATCCTGCTTTTCGTCGTCCTTCGCATCGCGACCCACCATTTCGGCATGTTCAAGCGGCCCCGCTTCGTGGGTGGGCTGTTTCTCTTCACCTATGCTGCGGCGCGCATCTTCGTGGAATTCTTCCGAATGCCGGATGCCCATCTCGGCTATTTCTTCGGCGGCTGGCTGACGATGGGCATGATCCTGTCGATCCCGATGCTGCTCATCGGCCTCTGGGGCATGGCGTATTCGAGATATCATTCCTACGCAGTTGACCCACGCATAATCGCCAAGCGGGCGAAAGCTGAAGAGGGCGCGAAGGCGGCTTGACCTCCGTCCTCTCTGAGAAGATCACGCAAGAAATCCGCGAGCGCGGACCGATGACGGTCGAGCGCTTCTGGGAGATCGCGCTCTTCGATCGGCGGCATGGTTATTACTCGGCGCATGAGCCGTTCGGGCGTGCCGGCGACTTCACCACCGCCCCCGAGATAAGCCAGATGTTCGGCGAACTGATCGGGGCTTGGTGCGCGGGCGCTTGGGTCCAACTCGGACGTCCCGTGCCGTTTCTCCTGACCGAGATCGGTCCCGGCCGCGGCACCCTGATGGCCGATCTACTGCGCACGCTTCGTCGAACTGCACCCGATTGCCTCGCTGCGGCCCGCATCCGGCTTGTCGAAACCAGCGAACGCCTTGCCGCGCTTCAGGCGAGCCGGCTCGAAGGGTTCGATCTGCCGATCAAGCGCGTGCGGCGCATCGGCGAATTGGAAGAAATGCCGGCAGTCGTCGTAGCGAACGAACTTTTCGACGCGGTGCCGATCCGGCAGACCGTCTTTCATGAGGGCCGCTGGCACGAACGGACGATCGAGCTTCAGAATGACGGCAGCTTGGGCTTCGCTATGGGCAAGACGCTCGACAGCCTGCCCGCCTGCCTGTCGGTCATTAAAATGCACGGTATCGAAGACGGAGCGATCGCGGAATTTTCGCCGGCCCGCGAGGGGCTTGCGGCCGAACTTGGTGCACGATTACGGCGGACCAGCGGCGCCGGCCTTTTCATCGACTACGGGCACGCCCAGACGGCTGTCGGCGACACCTTTCAAGCGGTAGCCGCCCACCGCTACGTCCCGGTTCTCGACAATCCCGGCGAGGCTGACCTTACGAGTCATGTCGATTTCGAAAGTCTTACCCGCCGTTTCGGCGAGGCCGGGCTTACGTCTTCGCCGGTCCGCACACAGGGCGAGTTCCTTCTGTCCTTAGGCCTTCTCGAACGCGCCGGACGCCTCGGCGCGCCGCTCGACGAGGCCGGCCGGGACCGAATCCGCATGGATGTTCAACGTCTTGCCGGAAGCGGCCCGGAAGACATGGGCGACCTCTTCAAGGTGTTCGCCGTCGCCTCCGCGCCGCTCGACATTCCGCCCTTCTCGATGGGGAACGGCGATTGACTTCGCCCTGTGCCTCCACCACCATCCCCGCCGGTCACGACATGACGGCACGGGGCGGCTCAAGAGTGCTGAACGAAATCGACGTTGAAACGGCCGAAGCTTTCGGACCGGCGATTACCCACGGGTTCTTCACCCGGGGCGGCGGCGTGTCGACAGATCTCTACGCCTCGCTAAACATGGGTCTCGGCTCGAACGACGAGCGCGAAGCGGTCAAGGAGAACCGCACGCGCGCCCTCGCCTATCTGGGGATCGCGCCGGACCGGCTCGCGACGCCGTGGCAGATCCATTCGGCAACGGCAGTCGTGGTCGACGCGCCCTTCGGGGCAGAACGACCGAAAGCAGATGCCGTGGTGACAGAGACCCCGGGGCTCGCGGTGGGCGTTGTCACAGCTGACTGCGGCCCGATCCTCTTTGCGGACTTAGAAGCCGGCGTCGTCGCTGCCGCCCATGCCGGCTGGAAGGGTGCGACGGGCGGCATTATCGAGGCAACCCTCGAGGCGATGATCGGGCTCGGCGCGAAACTCTCATGCATAACGGCGGTCCTCGGCCCGACGATCAGCCAGGCAAATTACGAGGTGGGCGCGGAGCGGCTCGACGAGGCCATAGAAGCGGCCGGGCCTGGTGCTCGCAGGTTCTTCAAGGACGGTGTCGCGGCCGGCAAGTATCAGTTCGATCTGCCGGGCCTCATCATCGAGCGTCTCCGAAAGGCCGGTGTCGACGGACGATCCGTCGACATATGTACCTATGGCGATCAGCGGTTCTTTTCGTTCCGCCGGGCGACCCATCGCGGCGATCCGGATTACGGGCGCCAGCTTTCAGCAATCGCGGTCAAAGGCTGAACGGAATGCTGCATTTCACCCCCGAGGAATTCGAGGCTCGACAGGCGCGTCTTGCAGCGCGCATGAAAGAGGAGAAGCTCGATGCCTTGATGCTCTTCTCACAGGAATCGATGTACTGGCTCACCGGTTACGATTCCTTCGGCTTCTGCTTCTTTCAATGCCTGGTCTTCACCGCCGAAGGCCAGATGCGGCTCCTCACGCGATCGGCCGACATAAGGCAAGCGCGCCAGACATCGATCATTGAGACCGTCGTCGTCTGGCGCGACCGCGGCAACGCTGATCCGGTGATCGAATTGCGCGACATGCTGGAGGACATGGATCTTCTCGGGGCGAAGATCGGCGTGGAATGGGCGACTCACGGCCTCACTGCGGCAAACGGCAAGATCGTCGAAGAACGCCTCGGCTCGTTCGCCTCGCTCAAGGACGCATCGCTGTTCGTTCCGATGATCCGGGCCGTCAAATCACCAGCCGAGATCACGCATGTTCGTGAGGCGACCCGTCTCGCCGACGACGCCTATCAGGAGATCCTCCCGTTGATCAAACCGGGCGCCGACGAGGGCGAACTCCTTTCGGTGCTCCAAGGGACGATCCTGAAGAAGGGTGGGGACTATCCGGCCAATCCCTTCATCATCGGCTCGGGCGAAGCTGCCCTTCTCTGCCGCTACAAGTCCGGCCGCACCAAATTGAAGGACCAGGACCAGCTCACCCTCGAATGGGCCGGCGTAAAAGCGCAGTACCATTCGGCATTGATGCGCACGATCATCATCGGAGAACCAACCGAGCGCCACCTGGAACTCCATACCGCCGCGACCGAGGCACTCGAAGCGGTGGAGAAGGCAATGCGTCCCGGTAACACCTTTGGCGACGTCTTCGACGCCCATGCCGCTGTCATGGAGGATCACGATCTCGCCCGCCACAGACTTTCAGCGTGCGGCTACTCACTCGGTGCGCGTTACGCGCCTTCCTGGATGGACGCCCCCATGTTCATGGCAGGGAACGCCGCTGCGATCGAACCTGACATGACGCTGTTCGCTCACATGATCATCATGGACTCCGAGACTGGCACTGCCATGACGCTTGGCCGGACCTATCTGACGACCGAAGGCGCGCCGGAACCCTTCTCGAAACTACCCCTCGACCTTCCTGTAATCCGCCCCTGAGACTCTGGACTTCTCGTCGTTAAGACTCCGTTTACTTTGAGGAATAACTTAAAGGCACCGGAGCGGGCCCCTCTTCACGACCCATCAAGCTTTTTCTCCCAGCGTCGAACGCCGTACGTTCGCACGGCCGGACGATGCGATGGGCGGGAAAGCAGGGGGCCAGAACACCGTGACCGCACAGCGACGCTTCGATCGAACGCGAGCGACCCTTCTCGTCGCCGCCTTTACGCCCGGGATGCTGAGCGCCTGTACCGGTGGTGACATGATGTCCGGTCTGGACGGGAGCCTGATTCCGCCGGCCTCGATCGGCTCGGGCGGCGGAACATATGGCTCGCCATCGATGAACGCGGTCGGGTCTGGGAACGAAGTGCCGGGCGCCTATGGTGGCATTTCCGCGCCGACGCCGCCCTATCCCGTCTCGAAGCTGCCGGACGGCTATCAGCCCCAAAATACAAGCTACCAAACGCAGGCTCAGCAGGATTCAGGTTACCAACAGAACGGCACCTTCAACCAAGATGGCGGTTACCTGCAGGCGGCCCCGTCCTCCAGCGGCATCCAGTCAGCGCCTCTGCTCGCGCCACCTTCGCAGTCCCCGCCGCAGGCGCAGCCCTCCGAAAGCTACTCGCAGCCGGACCCGTCCTTTTCCAACGACAGCGAAATAGCCCCGCCGCAACAGGCGAGCACGCCCGTCCCGCAGGCGAACGCACCGACCGAGCCGCCGACGCAGACCGCCGCTCTCGGCCAGCCATCCTCTGAAGTCCAGTTTCTGCCACTGGTCGGCGCTCCGAACGAACAGGCAAACCTACTTGCACAGGCCCTCGCCGACGAGGCGGCGAGATCGAGCGTCACTATTCGCCCGGCCGCCGACGGTCAGGCAGCGGTTCGCTTGAAGGGCTATTTCAGCGCCTTCGACGAGGGCGAGCAGTCGGTTTTGGTCTATGTCTGGGACGTTCTCGACCAGAACGACGAGCGCATTCACCGGATCCAAGGCCAGGAACGCTTCTCGAAGGCAGCCGATAGTCCATGGGCTGGCGTCGATCGCGCAGTGCTCGATCGAGTCGCCCGAGCAACGCTTCAGGAAGCACAAGGCCTTCCCCCGGCCTGAGGCTCTAGCGACCATGCATTTTGCCCAATCGCCCAATCGGCGGCGACCGGTCGCCGGGTTGAAGTTTCCCGACATGCTGGTAAAGCGCGCTGGCGAAAGCGGCGCATCCGCGGGAGCCTCCCGGCAGGCTTCCGGTGACAGGGGGTGTGACGGAACAGCCGGAACACGGACAGGCGTAATGAAAATTTTCAGCGGAAACTCCAATCGCTCGCTTACGCAAGCGATGGCGAAGTATCTGGAGCTTCCGGTTGGTGAGGCTCTGGTGCGTCGCTTCGCCGATCAGGAAATTTTCGTCGAGATACAGGAAAACGTTCGGGGCGAGGACGTCTTCGTCGTTCAGTCGACATCCTATCCGGCAAACGACCATCTGATGGAGCTGCTGATCATCATAGACGCCATGCGTCGCGCCTCCGCCAGACGCATCACCGCTGTGCTCCCTTATTTCGGCTATGCTCGACAGGACCGGAAGGCCGGCGGCCGTACGCCGATCTCTGCAAAACTCGTCGCGAACCTCATCACCCATGCCGGCGCCGACCGCGTCATGACCCTCGATCTCCACGCCGGACAGATCCAGGGGTTCTTCGACATCCCCACCGACAACCTCTTCGCGATCCCGCTCTTTGCCCGAGACATCAAGGAGCATCAGGATCTATCGAACCTCACCGTCGTCTCACCGGACGTCGGGGGCGTGGTGCGCGCCCGAGCCCTTGCCAAACGGCTGGACGCCCAGCTGGCGATCGTCGACAAACGGCGCGAGCGGCCCGGCGAATCGGAGGTGATGAACATTATCGGCGACGTCGAAGGCCGGAACTGCATCCTGATCGACGATATCATCGATTCAGCGGCACGCTCTGCAATGCGGCCGCAGCCCTCGTCGATGCCGGTGCGAGAGCGCTTCGGCTATATCACCCACGGCGTCCTCTCGGCGGCGCGGCTGCACGCATCGCTGCATCAAGCCTCCTCGAACTCGTCATCACTGATTCGATCGAGCCGACCAAGACGATCCGCGAGACCGACAATATCCGCATCGTCACAACCGCCAATCTCCTTGGCGAAGCGATCGCTCGCACAGCTTCGGAAGAATCGGTCTCCAGCCTGTTCGACTGAACGATTTCGCCCTTCGATCGAGGCTCGGCTGGAGTGCTGAAGTTGGCCTTCGGCCAATCCGAGCCTACCCTTTTCGTCATGCGGCGAGGCGGAAGGCGCGATGACCGAAAGCAGAGCAGTCGAGTTCACGGGCTCCAACGGGACCAGGATTTCCGGCCGGCTCGAAGTGCCCGATGGCGATCCGGTCGCCTACGCCCTCTTCTGCTCCTGCTTCACCTGCGGCAAGGATTTCCTCGCGAGCGTCAAGGTGAGCCGCGCGCTTGCCGGGGCCAGCATCGCGACGCTTCGCTTCGACTTTGCCGGCATCGGCCAGAGCGAGGGCGATTTCGAGCACACCAACTTCTCGACCGATCTCGCAGACACGATCGCGGCCGCCGAATTTCTCCGCGAGCACTACGCCGCGCCGAAACTGATCGTCGGCCACAGCCTCGGCGGCGCGGTGGCGATCGCCGCGGCGAACGAAATCGACGAATGCGCCGCCGTTGCGACCATCGCCGCGCCCTACGACGCTTGGCATGTCACCCGCAATTTCGACGAGGCCCTCGACGCGATCCGAAAGGACGGCCGGGCCGAGGTGGAACTCGGCGGGCGCACCTTCACCATCGCCGAGAAGTTCGTCGATGATCTGAAGGACCAGCCGCAACCGAAACGCATTGACGCGCTGGACGCCGCCCTCCTCGTCATGCATTCGCCGACGGACGACGTCGTCGGCATCGAGAACGCCCGAATGATCCACGATCGCGCCGAACACTCCAAGAGCTTCGTCTCGCTCGAAGGCGCAACGCATTATCTGACCGAGGGCGTCGACGCGGAATATGCGGCAAGCATCATCGCCGCTTGGGCGAGCCGGTATTTCTAGACCAGATACGATCTCGAACGGCTCGGCGATCTTCGGCAATGCCGTCCCCCACGCGCACACGAGGCGGACGGTGACGAAAGCGAAACGCGGGCGTAAGCTCGGCCTCGACATCATTGGTGCTTGGACTTGCTCATGCAGACGCTCACCTTTCAGGCCCGTAAGCTCGGTCTACGCCACATCGCCATCGGGCTTGCCGGCTTCATCCTGCTTCTCTTGGCGATCGGCTTCGCGACCCGAACGCCGCCGAGCCAGACGCCCTATCTGACGATCGCCGGCGCGGGCTTCATGTTCAACTACCGGATCGGCGAGGTCAGCTATGGCTTCGCGGCCGTGGTGAACAAGCCGGTCCGCAAGTATTCAAGGATAATCGCGACTTTCGAAGACCCCATGGGCGGGCCGCCACTCGAGATCATCGAGAAGCTGACGCCGCGCTCGACCCGCTACAGCGTCCGGTCGCCGCCTGTGCGGGGTGTCGAAAAGGGCGTGCCTTACAGGGTCTCCGTTAGGCTGATCCAGAACCTCGACGATGCAGTGCTGTTCGAAGAGAGCTTCACTGTCACGTCTCAAATGTCCGACGCGGTCGTACCGCCAGCGCCGTTGACCATAGGTCCTGGCTATATGCGGAACCCGCATTTGTCGGATGATTGGAAGCGACGGGACATCTAGTTGGCCGTCAGCGGCCTGCTTGCCCGGATGGCAAGCCTGCGTTATAGGCTCCCCGTCCGCGCAGACACCCTTGGAGGCAGCGCGGAGTTGGGCGGTTTGCCGGCGGCAAACCGCTTTTCGTCGTTTCCGGCGCGAGCGTCGGTCACGGCCACCTCAACAGTCAAAGGACGAAACCATGCATCAGACCTTCGAGGTCAAGGCGGAGAAGCGCGAAAAGGTCGGCAAGGGGGCCGCCAGAGCTTTGCGCCGCAACGCCATGATTCCAGCCGTCATCTACGGCGACAACAAAGATCCCCTGCCGATCGCGCTCCCCTACAAGGAAACCTTCCTTGCGCTTCACGCCGGCGGCTTCATGACCAATCTCGCGACGATTACGGTCGGCAAGGAGAAGATCAAGGTTCTCCCGCGCGACTACCAGCTCGATCCCGTGCGTGATTTCCTGGAGCATGTCGACTTCCTGCGCGTCGGCGAAAAGACCCGCGTCACGGTCGAAATCCCGGTCCACTTCGAGAACGAGGAAGAGTCGCCGGGCCTCGAACGCGGCGGTGTCCTCAATGTCGTGCGCCATGCGGTCGAGGTCGAGTGTTCCGCGAACTCAATTCCGGAATACTTCACCATCGACCTGACCGGCACGGAGATCGGCGACACGCTGGCCTCTTCGTCGATCACGCTGCCCGACGACGTGAAGTTCACAATCACCGACCGCGACTTTGCGATCGCGACGATCGCGACCCCGGCAGCGCTCCGCTCCGAGGAAGAAGAAGGTGAGATCTCCGAAGAGGAGGCTCCGGAGGACGGCGAGGTCGAAGAGACCGAAGTCACCGAGCAGCACGCTCAGACCGTCGAAGGCGAAACCAAGGCCAACGAAGAGTAAGCCGGGATCCGACGCTTTTTTCGATGGATTTACTGAACGGCCGGGTCTCGATCCGGCCGTTTTCGCATGACGGTCCCGACCAAAGGAACGCCCCATGATCCTGATCGCAGGCCTCGGCAATCCGGGTCCCAAATATGCCGGCAACCGGCACAATATCGGCTTCATGGCCGTCGACGAGATCGCGCGCGATCCAGCTTTCTCGCCCTGGTCGAAAAAGTTCTCCGGCGAGATTTCTGAAGGCCAGGTCGGCGGCGAGAAGGTGCTGCTCCTTAAACCCCTCACCTTCATGAACGACTCCGGCCGCTCGGTTGGAGAGGCCGCGCGGTTCTTCAAGATCGAGCCGAAGGATGTGATCGTCGTCCACGACGAACTCGACCTCGATCCGGGCCGCGTGAAGGTGAAGACCGGCGGCGGCAATGGCGGCCATAACGGCCTGCGCTCCACCGATGCCCATCTCGGCACGAAGGACTATCGCCGCATGCGCCTCGGCATCGGCCATCCGGGCCGCAAGGAGGCGGTGACGCCTCATGTCCTGGGCGACTTCTCCAAAGCCGATAGGGAATGGCTGCAGCCCCTCCTCACCACCATCGCCCGAAATCTCGAGCCGCTCGTGAGGGGGGAAGACGCGAGCTTCATGAACAAGGTCTCGGTGGCCGGCGGCTCGAGTGCCTCCGCCTCATCCAAGCCGAATGATCCAGCCAAGCCGGCGAAGGGCAAGAGTCACATCCATCAGGCTCGCGGAACTGGTCCCCAGGTCAAGCTGCCGGATAAAGGCCCGATGGCCGAGATGCTGAAGCGGATGTTCGGCAAGGGAG
The DNA here is from genome assembly GCF_000153705.1 of Fulvimarina pelagi HTCC2506. Lineage (GTDB taxonomy): Bacteria > Pseudomonadota > Alphaproteobacteria > Rhizobiales > Rhizobiaceae > Fulvimarina > Fulvimarina pelagi. Next base: position 520,204 of record NZ_DS022272.1, on the reverse strand, counting down.
AGTGAATAGATTGGTCGTCAGTGCTTCGACGCATCCAATCCCCATAAGGCCAGCATTTTCCACCCGATCGGGCTCTTCCGCCTTCCGTGCCATCCTTGCCCTCGCCCTATAGTTCCTCCTATTCGAAAGAAAGTGGCGGGCGCCGCGCATCGTATTCGGGAGGAAGCATAATCATGAGCGACACGACGATCATGGACGGCAAGGGGCGATCGAAGTCGATCCTCGAGGAAGTCACCGAGAAGACCAAAGCGCTGAAGGCCGAGACGGGCATGCAGCCGGGCCTCGCGGTGGTCATCGTCGGCTCTGATCCGGCCAGCCAGGTCTATGTCGGCTCGAAGGCAAAACGCGCGGAAGAATGCGGTTTCAAGTCCGTCAAGCACGAACTGCCCGCGGAAACGAGCGAAGCCGATCTCCTGAAGATCGTCGACGACCTCAATAAGGACGATACGATCCACGGGATTCTCGTCCAGCTGCCCCTCCCGAAACAAATCGACGACGGCAAGGTGATACAGGCGATCGACCCGGACAAGGATGTCGACGGTTTCCATCTCGTCAACGTCGGGCGCATCGCAACGGGTGCGGCGGACGAGGCCTTCGTGCCCTGCACTCCAGCCGGATGTATGGTCATGATCCGCGACATGCTCGGCGAGGATCTCTCGGGGCTGAACGCTGTCATCGTTGGCCGTTCCAACATCGTCGGCAAGCCGATGGCGCAGCTGCTGCTCGCCGCCAATGCCACTGTTACCATCGCCCATTCGCGCACGAAGAATTTGGCAGCTGTCTGCGCCAATGCGGATATTCTCGTTGCAGCCGTCGGCCGGCCGGAGATGGTGACCGGCGACTATGTCAAAGAAGGCGCAGTTGTCGTCGACGTGGGGATCAACCGAGTTGATGCTCCCGAGAAGGGTATGAAGGAAGACGGATCGCCAAAGACGCGCCTTGTCGGCGACGTCGCTTATGACGAAGCGGCCAAAAAGGCGAAGGCCATCACGCCGGTGCCAGGGGGTGTCGGCCCCATGACGATCGGCATGCTGATGGCGAACACGCTCCGGTCAGCCTATCGCGCCGCCGGAAAGGAAGCGCCGAAGTTCTGAACGGGCTCAGGCAGGATTAATCGATAACTGCGGCAAAGCGGGCATCCCCAGGGATGTCCGCTTTCGCTTCGCATGTGCAGTTTGAAGCGATCACAAGATGCCGATGAGGATCAGCATCAGCACGGTGACCAGGAGCACACCCACGACCATCAGCGGGCCGATCGTGAAGCGGCGCGCATACGGCCAAATTGGCAGAACGGCGATCAGTACGATCAGGAGGAGTAAGAAAATGATGCCGCCGGTCGTCATGCGTCTGTGGCTCCGATCTGCTTTATAGAGGCCTCAGTCGTACCCGCATGTAGCCGCAGGCGGTTCGGCCATGGATTCGGAACGCTTCCTAGCCTTCCAAGGCGAGAACCGCAATCGTTCTGCGCTCGCTTCCGCTGACCGCCGGAAAGTGAAACGAGAATGTTTCAGATCGGGTCGCCTTGTAGCAGGCGCGGCGAAGGCCCCTTGGTCAACCCGGCGGCCTGGGCGATGAAAAACTCCTTAAGCGGCGGCGCGCGATCGACAAGCGAAAGGCCGAAGGAGCGCACCGAACGCAAGAGACTGCTGTCGTTCGAGAACATGCGGTTCAGAATGTCGGTCGTAATGCCCATCTGCACCGTGTCGAAACGGCGCCAGCGCTGATACTCCTCTAAAACGTCGATTGCCCCGATATCGAGCCCTCCACGTTCGGCCTCGACGATGGTCTGGGCGAGCGCCGCAGCGTCCTTAAAGCCGAGATTGAGGCCTTGCCCGGCGATCGGATGGATGCCGTGGGCGGCATCGCCGCAGAGCGCCACGCGTGGCTTCACGAAGCTGCGGGCGAGTGTCAAACTTATGGGGAAGGCCCTTCGACCGCTTTCGAGGGTCATCGCGCCCAGTTTGTGGCCAAAGCGCTGTTCGAGCTCGAGTTCGAATACCATTTCGTCGCCCTCGACGAGTTCCTTGGCCTTGCGAGCGCTTTCGGTCCAGACCAAAGACGAGCGGTTGCCTTTGAGCGGCAGGATAGCGAATGGGCCCGAGGGAAGGAAATGCTCTTCTGCTCTTCCATTATGCGGGCGCTCGTGGCCAACCGTCGCGACGATGCCGGCCTGATCGTATTCCTTCCGAATCGTCTGAATGCCGGCCATCGAGCGTATCTTCGAATTGACCCCGTCGCAGGCGACGAGCAGCCGCGTCGTCAACTTGCGACCATCGGTCAGGTCGATGTCGATCGCGGCCGATTTCGGATGGATCGCAGAGACGCCGATGCCTTGCTCCACCGAGACGCCGAGTGCTGCCGCCTTCGCACGCAGCGCACCGTTCAGCACCTGATTGCTCAGCATGTGTGCGAACGGTTCGCCCGGCTCTGCCTCGCCGCCGAAAGTCAGGAAAACAGGGCGAACGACGTCGCTCGTCTTGGAGTCGGTCACGATCATCTCGGTGATCGGCTGCGCGTCATCCCTGACTTCGTCCCAGATGTTCAGCCGTTCCAGCATGCGGATGGCAGCGGCAGCGATCGCGGAAGCGCGACCATCCTTTTTCCACACGCCTTCCGGAGCAATGTCGACGAGACGGACATCGAGGGATGGCGCAGCGGTTTTCACGGCGACTGCCAGCGTCAGCCCGACATAGCCTGCGCCCGCGATCAAGATATCGGCGCGTTCGCCGGCTGTGACGCCACTGGACGATTGATCCGTCGCCTCCGCCATTGTCGCTCTCTCCTTGCCTCTAGCCCGGTGCAATATGGACGAATTCTCCCTGAAGCATATGGTTTGCTGGGCACGGAACACCAGAGCTTCGAATGGTTCAATCGCCGCACGGCCGCCGGACAAAGGGGATTATCGCCAGCATGAATGCCGTATCCGAACTTCTGGAAATCCTTGATCTCGAAAAGATCGAGGAGAACCTTTTCCGAGGGGTAAGTGCCGACCAGACCTGGCAACGCGTTTTCGGCGGCCAAGTGGTAGCGCAGGCGTTGGTCGCAGCTCAACGCACGGTGCCTGCCGATCGGTTCTGCCATTCGCTACACAGCTACTTCCTGCGCGGCGGCGATCCGTCCGCTCCCATTGTCTACGATGTCGATCGTATCCGAGATGGTGGGTCGTTCACGACAAGGCGTGTCGTCGCGATCCAGCATGGCCGTGCCATCTTCCTGCTCTCGGCCTCCTTTCAGCTTCACGAAGAAGGGTTCGATCATCAGATCGAAATGCCCGATGTGCTCGGACCGGACGAGATACCCCACGGGGATGCGTTGAAAGAGCGGATTCTCGAACACGCTCCCCCGGCCGTGAAGCGCTATTGGCAACGTCCGCGACCGATCGAGTTTCGGCCGATCATGCTCGACCACTACCTTACCGAAAACAAGCTCGAGCCTATCCAACGGATATGGGTTCGGTGCAACGACGAGATAGGCGACGATCCGAGCCTCAACGCGGCCGTCCTCGCCTACCTTTCCGACATGACGCTGCTCGATACCTCGCTCTTCGCTCACGGTCTTTCGGTCTTCGACGAGCGCGTCCAGGCAGCGAGCCTCGACCACTCCATGTGGTTTCATCGGCCTGTCCGGGTGTCGGACTGGTTGCTCTACGCACAGGACAGCCCTTCGTCATCGGGTGGGCGGGGCCTGACGCGCGGAAGCCTCTACACCCGTGAAGGCAGGCTCGTCGCCTCGGTCGCACAGGAAGGCTTGATCCGACCGCGCAAAGGCTGAGCGCTGTTCAGACGCGGTGGGCAAACGCTCTGATTTTAGACAGCGAAGAAGCGCTGTATCTGCACTGCACGTTTTTTAGGCAGATGGTGCAATGCGATTTCGCTTATTTCTGAGGCACTTCGGCTTGCGCTATCGCCTGGAGAATTCCACTGCTCCCAAGTCTCTGATTCTATTAATATCTTAACATATTTCAAGAGTTTGGCACGGAGCTTGATTCCGGGTTGGGCAGTCGCCGCGTTTTTGCTGCGGCGCATTCTTGGCTCAACACCTGCGGCTTGAGCCGCCGCAACAGGTTCGAGGTGAACATGAAAATCGTAATGGCGATCATCAAGCCATTCAAACTCGACGAGGTGCGCGAAGCGCTCACCGGCGTCGGAATCCAGGGGCTGACTGTCACCGAAGTCAAAGGCTACGGGCGCCAGAAGGGACATACGGAAATCTATCGCGGCACCGAATACGCTGTGAGTTTCCTACCCAAGCTGAAGGTCGAGGTCGTCGTTGGCGATGAGTCCGTCGACAAGACCATCGAAGCGATCCAGAGCGCCGCAAAAACCGGCCAGATCGGCGACGGCAAGATCTTCGTCTACGGCATCGACCAGGCGGTTCGCATCCGCACGGGCGAGACCGATTCGAGCGCACTTTGAGGCCGATAGGGGACGAACGAATGAATCTGAAGAAAATTTTCTACTTCGCCGCGCTCGGTGCCGGCCTCACAGCCACGGCGGCATTCGCGCAGGACGCCGCGGCTCCGGCCGCCGAAGCTGCAGCAGACGCGGCTGCTCCGGCAGCCGATGCCGCCGCATCTGGGGAAGCCCCCGGCGATCAGACCGCCTATATTTTCAACACGCTTCTCTTCCTCATGGGCGGATTCCTCGTCATGTGGATGGCGGCAGGCTTCGCTATGCTCGAGGCCGGGCTGGTCCGTTCCAAGAACGTGTCGATGCAGTGCCTCAAGAATATAGGGCTGTATTCGACAGCCGGCATCATGTACTGGGCCTGCGGCTATAGCCTCATGTATACCGGCGTAGACGGCGGGTATATCGGCACGCTCGCGCCTTATTCATGGGACCCAGTCGGCGGGGACGCCTTGTCGACAGGCTATTCGACCGCCTCGGACTGGTTCTTCCAGATGGTCTTCGTAGCGACGGCCGCTTCCATCGTGTCGGGCACACTCGCGGAGCGCATCAAGCTCGGTTCCTTCATGGTCTTCGTCATCATCCTGACCGGGTTCATCTATCCGATCGCCGGTTCCTGGCAGTGGGGTGCTGGCTGGCTCTCGGAAATGGGATTCTCCGACTTCGCCGGCTCGACGCTGGTCCACTCGGTCGGTGGCTGGGCGGCGCTCGCGGGCGTTCTGCTTCTTGGTTCGCGCACGGGGCGCTTCGCTAAGGACGGTACGGCCGTTCCGATGCCGGGCTCCTCGATCCCGCTTGCAACTCTCGGCACGTTCATTCTCTGGCTCGGCTGGTTCGGCTTCAACGGAGCCTCCCAGCTTGCAATGGGCACGATTGGCGACGTCACCGATGTCAGCCGCATTTTCGCAAACACAAACCTGGCAGCAGCCGGCGGCGTCGTCGTGACCATGATCCTTCTGCAGGTCATCTACGGGCGTGTCGACGTGACGATGGTTCTCAACGGCGCCCTTGCCGGTCTCGTATCGATCACTGCAGAACCTCTTGCTCCAACGGCCTGGCAGGCGATCCTCATCGGCGGCGTCGGCGGCGTCATCGTGGTCTTCACGGTTCCGCTCCTCGACAAGCTGAAGATCGACGACGTGGTTGGCGCCATCCCGGTCCACCTTTTCGCCGGCATCTGGGGCACGATCGTCGTGCCCGCGACGAACGGCGATGCGAGCTACGTCACGCAGCTGATCGGCGTTGTCGCCTACGGTATCTTCACCTTCGTTGCGAGCCTCGTAGTCTTTGGCATCGTCAAGGCGATCATGGGCTTGCGGATCTCGGCAGAGGAAGAGGCCCTGGGGCTCGACCGGTCCGAAGTTGGTGTCGAGGCTTATCCGGAGTTTGCGACTGGCCAACGTTGATCGGCTGGCGGTCAAACACCGCCTTCTAGGCAGGATCTTAAGAGGGGCTCGCCGTGCGGCGGGCCCCTCTTCGTATTGGATCGAACGGATTGCGCTTCGCGGCAGACGTTGCCTGATGCATGGGCACATGCCCGCTTTTTCACCAATTCTTGGTCTGAACTTCGAAGAGACGCCATTCTGGCTAGGGCATGTCAAGTTTGGCACGCTGCTTGATTGCCGGTCTCTCGAATGATGCTGCGCAGTTCGTCTTGCGCCGGCATTCGAGAGTATGAGGGGCGTCCGACGTGACCAGACAAAGCATCTTGCGGCCCATGGCGGCTGCATCCGTGACTGTTGCGGCTTTTCTTCAGGCCTCGGTGGCCTTAGCGCAGGATGCGGGAGCCGGAGCGGAAGCAGCCGCGGCGACAGTCGACAAGGGCGACGTCGCCTGGATGATGACCGCCACCCTCCTTGTCCTCTTCATGACGATGCCGGGTCTTGCACTCTTCTACGGTGGGCTCGTACGCGCCAAGAACATGCTTTCGGTGCTGATGCAGTGCACGATGATATGCGGCATCATGATCATCGCCTGGGTGGTCTACGGTTATTCCTTCGCCTTCGGCGGCGGCACCGGCTATTTCTGGGGTGGCCTTGGAAAACTGTTTCTGGCTGGCGTCACGGTCGATTCGACGGCAGCGACGTTCACCGATGGGGTGGAGATACCGGAATACCTCTTCATCGCCTTCCAGATGACCTTCGCTGTCATCACGCCAGCGCTGATCGTCGGCGGTTTCGCCGAACGCATCAAGTTCTCTGCCGTTATCGCCTTCGTCCTCATCTGGACAACCTTCTCCTACTATCCGGTCGCCCATATGGTGTGGGACGGAGCGGGGCTGATCTTCAACGGCGCTCTTTCGGGCGGCATAGCGGCGGTCGATTTCGCCGGCGGTACCGTCGTCCATATCAATGCAGGCATCGCGGCCCTCGTTGGCGCCTTTGTCGTTGGCAAGCGCCTCGGTCTCGGCAAGGACAATATGGCCCCGCATTCGATGACGCTGACCATGGTGGGAGCGGCAATCCTCTGGGTCGGTTGGTTCGGCTTCAACGCCGGTTCGAACCTCGAGTCGACGGCGGCTGCCGTTCTCGCGATGATCAACACATTCACCGCCACCGCTGGTGCGCTCGTCGCGTGGGCCGCGATCGAGGCGGCGGCCCGCGGCAAGGCGTCGATGTTGGGCGGTGCATCCGGCATCGTTGCCGGGCTTGTCGCCGTAACTCCCGCCTGCGGCACGATCGGTCCGGTCGGCGCGATCGTTCTCGGCGCGATCGCCAGCGCAGGCTGCTACTTCTTCGTCGCCGTGGTGAAGAACAAGCTGCAATACGACGATAGCCTCGACGTCTTCGGCATCCACGGCATCGGCGGCATCATCGGCGCCGTCGGGACAGGAGTCTTTACCTCGAGCGCTCTCGGTGGCATCGGCTACGGTGAAGGCGTGACCATGGTCTCGCAGGTCTGGGCGCAAATCGTCGGCGTCCTCATCACCATCGTCTGGAGCGGCGTCGTCTCGGTGATCGCGTTCAAGATCGTCGATCTGACCATCGGTCTTCGTCCGTCTCAGGACGATGAGCGCCAGGGGCTCGACCTCGCCTATCATGGCGAAGTCGCTTATCATTCCTAATCGGATTGAGATCGTGGCGATCTGAGAGAAGCGTCCGTGAGGACGCTTCTTCTCGTTGAGGCACTACGGCGCGCCTTCACAAAGACTTTCGCCAGAACACCATCGGCAGGATCAGTCCCCATTGGGTCGTCATCGGTTCGCCGGTCGCGCGGAACCCCACCTTCTCATAGGCGGCAACAGCTCTCTTGTTATCGGGATGTGGATCGGTCGCCACAGCAGGCGCGCCGCCATCGAAGAGTTCTTTGATCCGCAGGGAGATGAAAGCGGGACCGTGGCCGATACCCACCATGTCGGGCTCGGCGATAAACTGGTCGATGCCGCGTGAACCCGGCGGCAGATGGCCAAAGTAGTGCCCCACCCAGCCGCGAACGTCGTAATCCTGCATAAAAGCGAACGGCCGGCCATCGAATGATACTAGACGGAGATCGACGCGGGGGTCGGCAAGGTCCTCGTCACGGAACGGCTCGTCGTCGTCCCACCATTCAGCGACATGGGGCCTTGCGACCCAATCACGAAGTCGTGGGAGATCGGCAGCGCCAACCTCTTCAAAAGTGTAACGCCGAAGATCTGGGCTCGGCTCAGGCAAATCAGGCGGCGACATCCGTGTATTTCTCGGGTTCGCGCCGAAACATCACCGCCACATAGGGGCACTGCGGCACGACCTTCAGATTTTCCGCCCGTGCCCAGTCGACGCCGGCCTTCACGAGTTCGGCTGCAATGCCTTTGCTGCGTTCTTCGGGAGGCACGAATGTGTGATCGAACACGACGGTGTCGGCATCGCGGCGACGATATGTGAGTTCGGCCGCTCCTCTGGACGTCGTGAAACGGCCCCCGCCTTCGCGTGTCTCATGTTCGATATCCAACATTACCTGGCCTTTCGTTTCGTGACGCCTCTGCATCACACGTGAATCCCTACTCGAGACGAGTGAATATTTCGAGTTTCCTACAAGCCTTTCATCCACCTTCGCTAGCTGGATCAGGTAACGGCGCCTTAAGCTTAAACGCCGCTTAACCAGCGCGGACCTAATGTGGCGAAGACTCGTCCGGGCTCTTCGAAGCGCGGCGAAATGACTTTTATTCCACCTCAAGACGGGCGGCGAAATGACGATCACGGCGGATGGCGCAAGCGGCAAGCGCATGAACCTCAAGCGACAGGCCGAACTTGGTGCGGGGCTAGGCATGATCGCCCTGTCGGCCTTCTTCGCCACCTCGATCGCCACCTGGAACGTCGCCGATCCGTCGTGGAGCCAGGCAAACCGTCAGGCGATTGAGAACGCGGCCGGTGCACCCGGCGCAATCACCGCCGACATCCTGATGCAGGTACTCGGTCTCGGTGCGGCTCTGATCGTCGTCTGGCCACTGATTTGGGGTGTTCTCTATCTTATCGGCAAGCCGCTCGACAGGCTGTCGCGCAAGGGTTGGCTTGCGGTCGCAGGCATTGCCCTGGTCTGCGCCGCTCTCGGCTGCCTGCCCGAAAGCGAGAGCTGGCCGCTTCCGATCGGCCTCGGCGGCGTTATCGGCGATATTGTTCTCAAAGTGCCAGCGCTCTTCTTCGGCGGTTATCCTTCCGGCTTCTTCGCAGTTCTGGTCGGTCTTCTCGCGGTTGCTCCGGGCGCGCGCCTTTTCCTCGGCGGGTCCGGCCTTTGGGATCTGAAAATGGGCAATCGTCCAGCCCCTACGCCGGTCCGGCATGCATCCCACGCCCGCCGTTTGCCGCAGGACGATCTCGACGGGCAGGAGGGCAAGTTCGCCCTTGTCATGGGAGCGCTCGCTCATGTCGTGTTCTCAGCCCGCTCGGCGATCGACCGCGTGCGCACTAAACGCGCGGAAAGCCGCCGCGAATTTGGCGACCGCTTCGATGACTGGAACGACCAGGGCGAGCCCGCACCACCCGTTCGCAATCCCTCATTGCTGGGTCGTGCCGAGCCGCAACTTGGCTCGTTTCATCCTGAAATGCCTGCCGTCCAGCCGCCTCACGAACCGGAAGTCGCACATCGTGGCGTCTCGATCCGCATGCCCGGCCAAGGCCAGGATGCCGGCTTCTTCGATCCGTTCGCCGATCAAATCGACGAAGACGACTTTGCACAGCCGGCGATGCAGACCCGTCCGGCCCCTGCTCCGCAACCGGCCAGGGACCCATATGGCCTGCCGCAGGTAACCGGTCGTTTCGACGCGCCGTTCGAAGCGCCAGTTCAGCCGGCTGCCGACGCCGATCCGTTCGCGAACCACGCCTGGTATCGTCCTGGCGATCCGAATGCGGAGGTCGACCGAAACTTTGAGAGCTATGACGACGGCTCCGTCAACGAGAACGCATATTTCGAGCCCCAAACGGAACCGGCGCCCCAACCCGCCGCAGGCGGTTGGCGCGGTCTCTTGCCCGGGAACATCGTCGCTTTCCCGGGCCGGCGCCCGAAGTTCGAGACACCACAGCCGCCGCGTAACGAGCCGGGTTTCGATGCGGGTCAGCCTGCAGCACAACCGAAGCAGGCTGAACGCCAGCAACGTCAGATGCCGCGTGCTCATGTGCCGGCCTCACCGTCATCGCAGGATATGCCGGCCGCCCGCGCCATGCCTCAGACCCGCACTATCACCGGTCAGCAGGCCCAGCTGCGCGGCGGTTCCGGCAAGGCACTCGCCATGCAACCCAAGCTCGAACTTCCCGATCCGGAGACCTTCGAACTCCCCTCGGTCGAATACCTGACCCCGCCGCCGGCTCCCTATCTCGATGAGACGCTCTCGGAAGCGGCCCTTGCCGACAATGCGCGGCTTCTGGAGAGCGTGCTCCAGGATTTCGGCGTGAAGGGCGAGATCATGGAAGTGCGGCCCGGCCCGGTCGTCACGCTCTACGAGCTGGAGCCCGCGCCCGGCATCAAATCGAGCCGCGTCATCGGCCTTGCCGACGACATTGCCCGCTCGATGAGCGCGATCGCCGCCCGCGTCGCCGTCATCCCCGGCAAGAACGCCATCGGAATCGAACTGCCGAACCCGAAGCGCGAGACCGTCTACTTCCGCGAGATGATCGATTCGCCGACCTTCGCCCAGCACAAGGGCCGTCTGCCGGTCGCGCTCGGCAAGACGATCGGCGGCGAGCCGGTCATCGCCGATCTCGCCAAGATGCCGCATCTTCTCGTCGCCGGCACGACCGGCTCGGGCAAGTCGGTGGCAATCAACACCATGATCTCCTCGCTGCTCTACCGGCATTCGCCGGCCGAGTGCCGCCTGATCATGATCGACCCGAAGATGCTCGAACTGTCGATCTACGACGGCATTCCGCATCTGCTCTCCCCGGTCGTCACGGACCCCAAGAAGGCGGTCGTCGCCCTCAAGTGGACCGTGCGCGAGATGGAAGACCGCTATCGCAAGATGGCGAAGGTCGGCGTGCGCAACATCGACGGCTTCAACCAGCGTGTGAAGACGGCACAGGCGAAGGGCGAGACCCTGTCGCGCACGGTGCAGACCGGCTTCGACCGTGATTCCGGCGAGCCGATCTTCGAGACCGAAGAGTTCGATCTGCAGCCCCTCCCCTACATCGTCGTCATCATCGACGAGATGGCCGACCTGATGATGGTCGCGGGCAAGGAGATCGAAGGTGCCGTCCAGCGCCTCGCGCAGATGGCCCGTGCAGCAGGCATCCACGTCATCATGGCGACCCAGCGTCCCTCCACCGACGTCATCACCGGCACGATCAAGGCGAACTTCCCGACCCGCATCTCCTTCCAGGTGACGTCGAAGATCGATTCGCGCGTCATGCTGGGCGAGAGCGGCGCCGAGCAGCTCCTCGGCATGGGCGACATGCTGTTCATGACTGGCGGCGGCCGCATTCAGCGCGTCCATGGACCGTTCGTCGACGACGCCGAGGTCGAGGGCATCGTCAGCCACCTGAAGGCACAAGGGGTGCCGGACTATCTCGATGCCGTTCTCGAGGACGACGAAGACGAGGACGATGGCAAGGCCGGTTCGGGCAAAGGCGGAAAGGGCGGCGGCAACGGCGCCGCCTCGAAGAACGCGGCGCCTGCAGATGACGATTTCGACGACAGTGACGATCCCTACGACCAGGCGGTCGCGGTCGTCCTGCGCGACGGCAAGGCGTCCACCTCCTACATCCAGCGCCGCCTCGGCATTGGCTACAACCGCGCCGCCTCGATCATCGAGAAGATGGAGAAGGAAGGCGTCGTCGGCCCGGCCAACCACGCCGGCAAGCGCGAGATCCTCGTTCCAACGGAAGAGGACCGTATGTGATCGGCAGAGCCTTCGCAGCAAGGATCACCCGAACCTGATGCTTTTGAAGGCGGCGCTAATCTGCGCCGCCTTTCTCGTAAGCAGAGATCAACTTCCCTCGCCGTGAACAACCTGTTCGATCGATCCCTGCCCTCCCCTACGAGGTTGGGTGCCGGTCCCAAGCCGCGCTTACATCATTTGAATGTGAACGATCCTTCCAGAGGAGCTGACTTCTTTCGGCCTGTTCTTGCCCATTTGGGGTCATGATAAGCCGACCAAAGCTTAACGGTAAGACCGGCTCGAAAGTCGGTTGCAAAGTCTGGAGACAAGCGATGCAAGTTTACGGATACGGGGTCACCGAGAAGGGTTCGAATTTCGTGCCGGTCGTATTCGATCGCACCGATCTTCGCGCTGGCGAGGTCGCGATCGACATCACGCACTGCGGTGTTTGCCATTCCGACCTCCATCAGGTCGACAACGACTGGGGCAATACGAACTATCCCTGCGTTCCGGGTCATGAAATTGCCGGCGTCGTCACCGCGATCGGCGACGGCGTGAAGAAATTCAAGGTGGGAGACAGGGTCGGTGTCGGCTGCATGATCGATTCCTGCCAGGAATGCGAATCGTGCAGGAACAACGACGAGCAGTACTGCTCGGGACCCAAAAGCTGTACGTTGACGTATAACGGCACGAAGGCCGGCGATGGTTCGAACACCTATGGCGGTTATACCGACTCGATCATCGTGCGGGAGGAATTCGTACTCAAAGTCCCTGACGCGATATCGAACGAGGTCGTCGGTCCGATCCTCTGCGCGGGCATAACGACCTATCAGCCCATGAAGCATTTCGGCCTGAAGAAGGGCGATACGCTCGGCGTTGCGGGCATAGGAGGCCTCGGGCACATTGCGATCCAGATCGGCAAGGCTTTGGGAGCACGAGTAGTCGCGTTGACTACGAGCCCGGGCAAGCGGGACGAGATCATGAAACTCGGTGCCGACGACGTCCTCATCACGACCGATGCGGAAGCGATGGCGAACGCCGCGCAAAGCCTCGACATGATGGTCAACACCATACCCGTGAAGCATGACATCAACCCGTATGTCACGCTCATGAAGCCGAACAGCATGCTGCTTCTGGTAGGAAACATGAACGGCTTCGACAATGTCGAGAGTGGACCACTCGTGTTCAATCGGATCGGTATCGCCGGGTCACTGATTGGCGGGATCAAGGATACGCAAGAAATTCTCGATCTCTGCGCAAAGCACGATATCGCGCCTTTGACGAAAGTCGTTACGATCCAAGAGATCGACGCAATCTACGATGAACTTCGCAACGGCAATCCGCGCTATCGGCACGTCATCGACATGAAGTCGCTCAAGGACGACGCCGACGGTAAGGGCAAAGCACGCGAGATCGCCTCGCCGACGCGCGGCGAGGTTGTCGGTCGAGCGGCCTGAACGAAGATACGCGATCCGCGTGGGTGCGAGGGCCTCGACGATAATGGACGAGGCCCTCGCTCTTCACCGGACGAATTGCTTTTGGCTCGCGCGAGGCAAGCCTATTTCAGCATGGCCTGCAACGTCTCCAGCCGGTCGGCTTCGGCTGCAGGCTTGTCCCACCTCAGCCTCGACACCCGTGGAAACCGCATCGCGACGCCGGATTTATGACGGCCGGAGCGCTGGAGCCCCTCGAAGGCCACCTCGATCACGAGGCCATGGTCCGGCTCGGCGCGGACCGAGCGCACCGGACCGAAGCGCTCGATCGTGTTGTCGCGGATATATTTGTCGAGCTGCTTCAGTTCCTGGTCGGTAAAGCCGAAATAGGCCTTGCCAACAGGCACGAGTTCTGGCGCGTCCATCTCGCCCGTCCAGACGCCGAAGGTGTAGTCCGAGTAGAAACTCGACCGCTTCCCATGGCCCCGCTGGGCGTACATCAGGACGGCGTCGATCAGATAGGGATCCTGCTTCCACTTGAACCATGGGCCCTTCGGTCGGCCCGGAACATAAGTCGAATCCCAGCGCTTCAGCATCAGCCCCTCAATGACCGCATGCGGCGGCTCCGCTCTCAACTTCGAGAGATCGTCGAAGCTTTCGAAGGGCACGAAGGGAGAGACGTCGAAGCGCGTCGGTTCGAGCTTTTCGGCGAAGACGTCCAGGCGTTTGCGCCGCTCAGCGAAGGGAAAGCCACGCAGGTCCTCGCCGTTCTCAAAGAGTAGATCGTAGGCGCGCAGGAAGACCGGGTAGGTCTTCAGCATCGCCGCCGAGACCGTCTTGCGATTGAGCCGCTGCTGAAGGTCGGAGAAGGTGCCGACCACGATGTCGTCACCGCGCTTGCCGGCGTGCTCTTCCACGGCCGGCTTGCCTGACTTTTCCGCCGTCGGCGTCGCGACGAGAAGCTCTCCGTCAAGCGTGCCATCGAAGGTCATGAAGTCCATGAGATCGGGGAAGGCGCCGGAAATGTCGTCGCCGGTGCGCGAATAGAGCCGGGCGACGCCGCCTTCCGCGCTCGCCTGAACGCGGATGCCGTCCCACTTCCACTCGGCGGCATAATCCTCCGGCTTCGCGATCCCGTAGTCCGGTTCTTCCAGCGGCGTCGAGAGCATCACCGGCCTGAACGGCGCCTTGGCCGCCGAGACCGGCTTCTCCGCCCGGCCCTCCAGCCATGCGAAAAGCCCCTCGTACGGCGGAGCGAGACCGTGCCAGAGTTCCTCGATCTCGGTCACATCGACCTTACCGAAATCCGCCAGCGCCTGCTTGGCGAGCCGGGCGGAGACGCCTATCCGCATCGACCCGGTCACCAGCTTCAACAGCGCATAGCGACCTGACGAGTCCAGCAGGTCTAACCAGGCCTCGACATGCTTTGGCCCCTCGTTCCTCGTCGTGCCGTTCAGGGTCTCGACCACCTCTGACAAAGCGGGCCCAGGCCGATCATTCTCCGACCCGCCACCCTCGACCGATGGCCAGACGAGCGAGATCGTCTCGGCGAGATCGCCGACATAGTCGTAGGAATAGCCGAACAGCACCGGGTCCATCCGCGCGGTGACCAGTTCCCGCAGCATCGCAGGCTTGACGGACTTGATGTCGAGATCGCGCGTAATCGCTGCTAGCGCCAGCCCGCGCTCAGGATCCGGTTCGGACGTGAAATGCTCCACCATCAACCGCAATTTGCCGTTCCGGGAAGGCGTCAGGGTCAGCGCATCGATGAGGTCGGCAAATGGCTTCATGCCGCGTGAAGTAGCTTCCGACTGGATCCCGACGAGTCGCCCGCGCCGGGACACTTCGCCGTCCCTCCTCACCCGTTGGCAGATGGCGGAGCCCGTTCCCCTCGAAACTGACGCAGTGCCAGTTGCCGCTTCGCCGTGAACACCGCATCAGCGTTCATCTCGGGCTCGGCGACGAGCCATTGAAGGTAATCGGTCGGCACCTCTCGGATCGGGATGCCTTTATGCCGGCCGAAGCGAAGTTTCGCGAGTAGTGCCGGTTCGTTCGACACCTTTTCCGCCCGCTCCAGGAAGTCTGAAAGGTCATGGCAATGTGGCGTCAGCTCCTCGGCGATCCGGCGAAGGAGAACTGCGGTGCAGACAGCGTCGAACAGGGCTCGATGGGGATGCAGGCCGGCGAGCATTTGGTCGACGCTCGAAAGATCGAGAGGAACGTATTTGACCAGGCTTTGCAGGCCATGTGCACGAACATTCGGAAAGGCGCGCAGGGCAAGCTTGTGAGTGCAGAGCCAGCGACCCGTCAGTCTGAGGCGCGAGCGGTCGAAATCGGCGCGCTGGGCGGCATAGGTCTCCGTGTTGAAGGGCTTGACTGCATCGGAGAAGGGTGGAGCGCCGACGAGCATCTCATCGGTTATTTGATGCACGCGCCGCGCGCCGTCGCTGATTACCGCTCCGCCTGGATCGCAGAAGGTCTGCATCGGATTGAAGATCGCGCCAGTGACAAGATCGAGATCGACGGAGCCGATCTCGATGACCGCGTCCTCCTCCAGCCGCAGCCCTGCCGTCTCGGTGTCGATCACCCGCACGATAAACGACACCGGTTCGTCGAACAGCGTGGGTGTGGTGGGCGCAGGTGGGAAAAGCTCGCTCATGCGCCGTCTAGATCGTACTTTCGCTTAGGTCGTGCAAGCCGCGCGAAACGCCGCGCTCAGCGGGGCATTGAGCCTGCCGCCGATTTGGCTTTTTGCGGGCGCTGCCACCTGCGCATTCTCATTCGACCGTGACCAGACGAACCGGCCGCCAGCCGATCAAGTGGCCGCACGTCGGTAAGACCATCCGATCTATTATGACAAGAAACTCCTGAATTAAAATGTCGGAGCGCTGAAGATATTGCCGGGAGTGTTTGGCAGGCAAACTCGATAACTTGTAAAACCAAAGGCGGCGGGCCGCGCAACCGCACGACCCGCCGCTTGTCGTTTCATGGAAAGGCTTTGGCGGAGGCGCTTATGCCTCCAGCGACTTCACGATTTTTTCGACCATCGCTTTAGCGTCGCCGAACAGCATCATCGTACCATCCTTGTAGAACAGCGAGTTGTCGATGCCGGCATAGCCGGAGGACAGCGAGCGCTTGAGGAAGAGGCAAGTCTGCGCCTCATCCACGTTGGCGATAGGCATGCCGTAGATCGGCGAAGACTGATCGTCGCGCGCTGCCGGATTGGTCACGTCGTTCGCCCCAATGACGAAGGCGACATCGGTCTGCTTGAACTCTGAATTCACGTCGTCGAGTTCGAAGACGTCGTCGTAGGGCACATTGGCCTCGGCGAGGAGCACGTTCATATGACCAGGCATGCGGCCTGCCACAGGATGAATGGCGTATTTGACCGTGACGCCCTCCTCTTTGAGTGCATCCACCATTTCCGACAGCACATGCTGCGCCTGAGCGACCGCCATACCGTAGCCCGGCACGATGATCACCTGGTTGGCGTTCTTCATGAGATAGGCGGCATCTTCCGCCGAGCCCTGTTTGACGGTCTTGTCCCCCATGTCGTCCTGGCTCGGACCGGTACTCTCGCCGCCGAAGCCCCCGAGAATGACCGAGAAGAAGGAACGATTCATACCTCTACACATGATGTAGGAAAGGATCGCACCAGAGGACCCGACCAGCGCGCCAGTGACGATCAACGCGAGGTTCTGGAGGGTAAAGCCGATGCCGGCCGCTGCCCAGCCCGAATAGGAGTTCAGCATCGAGACGACGACGGGCATGTCCGCACCACCGATCGGGATGATGAGCAGGATGCCGAGTGCGAGCGAGCCGAGGACGATCAGCCAGAAGGAGAGCGTGCTGCCAGTCGTCGCAAAGATGACGATCAGTACAAAGATCGCGACGCCCAGGCCGATATTGATCCAGTGCCGCATGGGCAAAACGATCGGCTTGCCGCTCATTCGCCCGTCGAGCTTGGCGAAAGCGATGACCGAACCGGTGAAAGTTATCGCGCCGATGGCGACGCCGATCGACATCTCGATAAGCGCCTGGACCTGGATGTCGCCTGGCGAGCCAATCCCAAATGCCTGCGGCGAATAGAGCGCGCCGGCCGCGACCATGACGGCGGCAAGACCGACAAGCGAGTGGAATGCCGCGACAAGCTGCGGCATGTCTGTCATCGGAATCTTGCGGGCGATAAAGGCGCCGACCGAACCGCCGATCGCAAGGCCGAGCACGATCAGAACCAGCGAGCCGAAGGATGTACCGGCATAGATAAGCGTGGTGAGGACCGCGATCCCCATACCGATCATACCGTAGAGATTGCCCTGCCGGCTGGTCGAAGGATGCGAGAGGCCGCGAAGCGCTAGAATGAAGAGAACCGCGGCGACGAGATATGCGAGTGTTGCCAGGCTTTGAGCCATCTATTCGTTCCCCTCAGCTTTTCTTCTTGTACATGCCGAGCATGCGCTGGGTCACGAGGAACCCGCCGAAGATGTTCACCGAGGCGAGGACGAGGGCGATAAAGCCGAAGATGGTGGCAGCCCATGAGGTGGAGAGTGCGATGGCCAGTATCGCGCCCACGACGATCACCGAGGAGATAGCGTTGGTGACGCTCATCAGCGGCGTATGCAATGCTGCGGTCACCGACCATACGACGTAGTAGCCTACGAAGCAGGCAAGTACGAAGATTGCGAGATAGAAGACGAAGGGCACGCCCGACGCGGCCGCATGTCCCGCCGCTTCGCTGACGGCGCCCTCCCCGATCATCTGCTCGACACCCTGACGCGCCTCGCGTATGGCCGCGCCGGCTTGGTTGAGCTTCTGGAGTGTGTTCTGAGCGGTCTCGTTTTCCATCAGCTATCCCCCTCGCCCTTGTTGCCCTTGGCCGCTGTTTCACCGGAGGACTCCTGAGAATCCGCAGAAGACGTGCCACCGAACCGCTCGTTCACGACCTTTCCGCCGCGCGTCAGAAGCGTCGCCTTGACGAGTTCGTCTTCGAAATCGATCTTCAGCGCTGCTGTTTCAGCCTCTTTGTCGATCATCGTCTCGAGAAATGAAGAGAGGTTCTTTGCGTAGAGCAACGAAGCGCTCGCCGCGATCCGGCCGGCGACATTCTTGTAACCGATCACCCTGGCGGGGCCGACGTCCACGATCTCGCCGGCCTTCGAGCCCTCGATATTGCCGCCTCGCTCTACGGCAAGGTCGACGAGGACCGAGCCCGGTTTCATCGCCTCGATCATTGCCTTTGAAACGAGCTTGGGCGCCGGCTTGCCGGGGATGAGCGCGGTGGTGATAACCACGTCCTGCGCAGCGATATGCTGCTCAACGAGTTCGGCTTGCTTCTTCTGGTACTCGGCACTCATCTCGGTAGCGTAGCCACCCGAATCCTCGGCTTCCTTGAATTCCTCGTCCTCGACGGCGATGAACTTCGCGCCGAGCGATTCGACCTGTTCCTTGGTGGCCGGTCGGATGTCGTTGGCCGAGACGCGTGCCCCGAGGCGTTTGGCCGTCGCGATCGCTTGGAGGCCGGCAACACCGGCGCCCATCACGAAGACCTTTGCGGCAGGAACGGTGCCGGCAGCGGTCATCATCATCGGAAACGCGCGATCGAATTCGTGGGAAGCGTCGATGACGGCCTGGTAGCCCGCGAGGTTTGCCTGTGATGAAAGGACGTCCATCACCTGTGCGCGGGTGATGCGCGGCATCAGCTCCATGGAGAACGCAAGGATACCGGCTTCGGCGAGATCGCGGAGCGCCGTTTCGTTGCCATAGGGGTCCATCAGAGCAAGGACGACGGCGCCGTCCTTGTAACCGGCGGCCTCGGGCTTGGTGGGTCGGATTACCTTCAGGACGACGTCGGCATCCTCGCCGCTTTTGTCGTCGCCGATCTTGGCGCCCGCCTCTTCGAACGCTTTGTCGGTAATTTTGGAGTGTTCGCCGGCGCCGGACTGGATAACGACTTCAGCGCCAAGGCCTTTAAGCTTCTTGACCGTATCAGGCGAAGCCGCAACGCGCGTTTCCCCCTCCTGCTCACGCGGTATGAAGACCTTCATCCGTCGCTTTCCCTCCCGCTTCTACAAAAGCCTCCGGACAAGGCCCCCCTGCACCCGCGCTTTCCACGGGTATGTTCTTAGTTATTTTGCTAGGAAATAGGCGATGGCGAGCACAATCAAGAACGAGCCGACGCCGCCCAATATCCCGCCGGAACCGACCAGACTCACCGCCATTGCGATCAGAAGTGCGACAACGATAATCGTGCCCCATTTGAACAGACTGAGGAACAGCGCGTAAGTGCGGTGGTGTTCCGCATAGTCCATGTCTGCGGGGTTGTCGGTGTCGTAGCTGGGTTGTGTCGCCATTCGGGTACCTTTCGAGCGATGATCTGCCCCGGACATACACGAAAGGTTTGTTTTCTGGCAACGATAGCTGCTGGGGTTTTGCCTTGACCCTTTGCGGGGAGGTTAGCGGTTACCTGGGCCGCGTAACGAGGGGGGCGCACGCGGGTGATGTGCCCCAAATTATCGACCCGAAGTCTTTGGCTGCGGTTGCCCGGCTGACTTGACCTAAAGAATGAAGCGCGAGAGGTCAGTGTCGCCAGCGATGCCGTCGAGTGCCTTGTGCACATAGGCTGCATCGATCGTGTACGTCTCCCCTCCCTTATCCGGCGCTTCAAAGGAGATATCATCAAGGACGCGTTCCATTACGGTCTGAAGCCTGCGCGCACCGATGTTCTCCACGGAGCCGTTCAGCTTCACCGCCGTATCGGCCAGAGCATCGATCGCGTCCTCTGTGACATGGAGGGTGACATTCTCGGTCTTCATCAACGCTACGTACTGTTTGATGAGCGAGGCTTCCGTCTCGGTAAGGATACGCCGGAAATCTTCGCGGGTAAGCGCACGAAGCTCGACACGAATGGGAAGACGACCTTGAAGCTCAGGCAACAGGTCGGACGGCTTGGAGACGTGGAACGCGCCAGAGGCAATGAAGAGGATGTGGTCGGTCTTTACTGGACCGTGCTTCGTCGCGACCGTCGTGCCCTCGACGAGGGGAAGCAGGTCACGCTGCACACCCTCTCGCGATACGCCAGCGGAATGGCCGTCTTTGTTCGCCACCTTGTCGATCTCGTCGAGGAAGACAATGCCATTGTTCTGTACCGCTTCCACTGCCTCGCGCGTCAGCTGCTCCTGATCGAGTAGCTTATCGGACTCCTCGCCGATCAGGAGATCGTAGCTGTCGCGCACAGTCGTGCGCACCTGCTTGGTGCGATTCATCGCTTTGCCGAACATTTCCGACAGGTTGAGGACACCGATATTTGCGCCGGGCATGCCCGGTATATCCATTCCGCCCATGGGATTCGACGTGTCCGATACCTCGACGTCAATCTCCTTCTCGTCGAGTTCGCCGCTGCGCAGCTTCTTTCGAAAAGAGTCTTTGGTGGCGGGTGAAGCGGACTTGCCAACGAGCGCTTCAAGCACACGGTCCTCGGCGCCCTTGTGCGCCTTGGCCTTAACTTCCTCGCGCTTCTTCTCGCGCACCAGCCCAATACCGATCTCGACGAGGTCGCGGATGATCTGCTCGACATCGCGACCGACATAGCCGACCTCGGTGAATTTCGTCGCCTCGATCTTGATGAAAGGTGCGCCCGCGAGTTTCGCAAGCCGGCGTGAGATTTCGGTCTTACCGACGCCGGTCGGGCCGATCATAAGGATGTTCTTCGGCATCACCTCTTCGCGCAGACCAGGCTCAAGTTGCTGCCGGCGCCAGCGATTGCGTAGCGCCACCGCAACGGCGCGCTTTGCGTCCTTTTGCCCAATGATGTGGCGGTCGAGTTCGGATACGATCTCGCGGGGAGAATAATCTGTCATGGCTCGTTTAAGGTTTGGCGGCATGGCCGGCCTGTCGGGTTCCGGCGGGCCAACCCGCCTTTGCTTCGCACCGCTACATGGGTTGGTTGGCGCGCATTCGCCAGCCCGCTCGCGAGCGCCCATTTCTTCGGCGAGCCGCAGTGATCGATCTGCGCTTCTGACTACAGCGTATCAGAATGACACCGCACTATTGGTCTCTGGAAGCGAGCCGAAGGGTGCCAATCCGGCTGTAAGATAAGGTGTCGAAGCTCACTGATTCGATGAGTTTTGCATCACATGGATTGGATGGAACGTTCGCCGTTACCTGCCGTTCTGTGATCAAATGCAATGTCCTGCAGTCGAGCTGTTTTGTATCGATCCGCGTGTTCGGATCGAAGCCTGAAACCCGGCATCATGATCGGCACCCCAGTGCGCTCGAAGGCGTGCGCGCGGCTAGATGGATTCGCTTTGTTTCGGCCTGCTCGGCCGCGGGACGCAACAAGACGGAGCAGATCATGACAAGGATTTCCAACGCAAAGATCGCAATTCTCGCAACCGACGGTTTTGAAGAGGTTGAACTTACAGAACCTCTGGGCAAGCTTCAGGCTGCGGGCGCCGACGTCCATGTTATCTCGAACAAATCCGGCACGATCCGTGGTTGGGATCAGGACCATTGGAACCGCGAGATCAAGGTAGACAAGCAGCTTTCAGAGATACGCGTCACCGACTATGACGCACTTGTTCTCCCGGGCGGACAGATCAATCCGGATGTCCTGCGCGCCGATCCGAAGGTTGTTTCGTTTGTCCGCGAATTCTTCAACTCGAAGAAGCCTCTCGCCGCGATATGTCACGCACCGTGGCTGCTTATCGAGGCTGACGTCGTGCGGGGCCGCGACGTGACCTCGTACAAGTCGATCAGGACGGACATCGTCAACGCCGGCGGCAACTGGCTCGATCAGGAGGTCGTCTGCCACGAAGCGCTGATTACGTCGCGGAATCCCGGTGACCTCCCCGCCTTCATCGACAAGATCATCGAGGAAGTCGAGGAAGGCCGGCACCAAGATCGCAAGGTCGCGTAAATCACGCGATAAATTTCGAATGCCTGAGGGCCGGCTCACTGCCGGCCCTTTTCTTTGCGAGGCTCTCATATCGGAAGTAATACCTCAGCTTTTCGCACCCTCGGGTCCAACGCGAAGTTCCATCGTGGAAAGAATTGTTCTGAGGGGCTCGAGCGATACAGAAAGCCGAACCGGTGTCGGCAACGCTTTGACTTGTGCTGGAGCGCCGCGACGGGCCATCCTCCCCAAATCTGTAATTCCGGGTCAACTCGCGGGCCGTATGGAGCGCGTAGCGAGCGACCTCATATCGTCTGAGAAGAAGCTCTCGGCAGCCATCTTCATACTGGCGAAACTGTCTCTCTGGATATCCCGCACATTGCATGCGAACCTATGCCCACGAACCGGGTCGTCCCGGCTCGACGAAGAAGAATAGCAATTGAGTGCGGATCGAGAAGATTCGCCGCCGAGGAGGAATTCCGATGAAGAATCTCATGCTTGGTACGATTTCGGGCCTTGCACTCGTCATGGCCGCCGGCGCAGCGCAGGCGCAGAGCGATGCCTGCGGGGATGGCGAAACGGTCATTAAGTTCAGCCACGTCGTCGCCGATAGCGGTCATCCAAAAGGCGATGCGGCGCAGCTGCTCGCCAAGAATATCAACGAGCAGATGGACGGCAAGGCCTGCATGCAGGTGTTCCCGAACTCGACGCTCTACGACGATGACAAAGTGATGGAAGCGCTGCTTCTCGGTGATGTACAGCTTGCTGCGCCTTCGTTGTCCAAGTTCGAAGCTTATACTCTCCAACTGCGTCTGTACGATCTGCCGTTCCTTTTCCCGACGTTGGAAGCTGCCAACAGTTACCTCGCCTCGGAAGACGCCACTGCTCTCCTCGCAGCGCTTGAGGACGAAGGCTACAAGGGGCTTGGCTACATCGCGTCAGGCCTCAAACAGTTCTCGGCCAACAAGCCGCTCATGCTACCCGAAGACGCTGCGGGTCTGAAATTTCGCGTTCAGACCTCGGATGTCGCGGTCGCCATGATCGAAGCCATGAACGCATCGGCTCAGAAGCTCGCGTTCAAGGAAGTCTATGGCGCTTTGCAGACTGGCGTCGTAGACGGTCAGGAGAACACCTGGTGTAATATCTATACCCAGAAGTTCTTCGAGGTTCAGGACGGAATCACCGAAACGAACCATCAGCTCCTCGCCTATGGCGTGATCACCAGCCAGGAATGGCTCGATGGCCTCGAAGAGGACGTGCGCGAGCAGTTCCTGCAAATTCTTGGCGACACGCTTGAACAGGCGAACCAGCAGGTCGCAGATCAGGAAGGCGACTGCCGCAACTCGATTACAGAAGCGGGAGCCGAAATCCGCGAGCTCGACGACAGCCAGCGCCAGGCCTGGGTCGACACCATGAAGCCCGTTTGGGATCAGTTCGAAGGCGATATCGGTGCCGAAGTCATCGAGACCGCGGAGAGCTATGGTTCAACCCAGAAGGCAGACGCGGGAAGCGAGGGTTCCAGCGAACAGGCTGCGAACTGATAGCGCTCTAGACAGGCGGGCCGCGCGGTAGACGCGCGGCCTGTGGTTGCATGCCCTTGGGGATTAAAGGGGAGGATCACCCATGGAACTCATGGGAATGACCATTGCGCTTATTGTGCTGGTCGCGGTGCTGTTCATGGCCGAGCGGGCATTTCCCGCCGCAGTCGAACGCCTGGAAGAGAACGTAATCGCTATTCTGATGGCGTTGATCACCTTCATCTCCTTTTTCCAGGTCGTCGGTCGCTACGGCTTCAACTCCGGCTGGCAGGGCGCGCTCGAAGCGACTCGGATCCTGTTTGCTTGGCTGATCCTCTTCGGCATGGCTTATGGCATCAAGGTGGGAATCCATTTGGGGGTCGATGCCGTCATCCGCCTTTTCCCCAAACCGCTCTTCAAAGCCGCGGCGATATTCGGCGCGTTCGCGACTTTCGCTTATGGGATGCTGCTTCTCTACTCTGGCTGGCTCGCCTTTTTCGGCGCCGACGTGTCCTCGAATTGGCGCCAGAGCGGCGCCATCGGCTACTGGACCTTCATGTTCGACCGCGGGACTGGCCTCGATGAATTGCGCTACCCCGAATGGATGCAGACGACGTTTGGCCTTCAGGATCGTGTCCAACGCTGGATCGCGTATCTGATGCTGCCGGTTGGGCTTGCCCTCCTTTCCTTCCGCTCGCTTCAGGCGCTCGTCGAGATCGCGCAGGGCAGAAAGGAACTGATCGTTGCGGGTCACGAGGCGGAAGATCTCGTCCAGCAGAACCTCAATACGCTGAAGGACTGACCGGACCATGGAAACGGGTTTCCTCTTCATCATGGTCTTCGGCCTGCTCTTTCTCGGCGTGCCGGTCGCCATCTCGCTGGGCTTATCCTCGATACTGGTCATCGCGCTGTTCTCGTCCGATTCGATGAGTTCGGTCGCCCTCCAACTGTTCACAGCAAGCCAAAACTACACGCTACTCGCTATCCCCTTCTTCATCCTCGCCTCGGCCTTCATGTCGACCGGCGGAGTCGCGAAACGCATCATCCGTTTCGCAATTGCGACCATCGGCCACCTGCGGGGTGGCCTCGCAATGGCCTCGGTACTCGCCTGCATGCTCTTTGCAGCTCTTTCCGGTTCTTCTCCTGCAACCGTGGTCGCAATCGGCACCATCGCAATCGCGGGCATGATGCAGGTCGGTTATTCGAAAAGCTTCGCTGCCGGGATTATCGCCAATGCCGGTACGCTCGGCATTCTCATCCCGCCGTCGATCGTCATGGTCGTTTACGCGGCGGCCGTGAACGTCTCGGTCGGCCGCATGTTCCTTGCAGGCATCATCCCGGGCATCCTCGCTGGTGTGATGCTGATGCTCGCGATCTACGTCGTCGCCCGCTGGAAAAATCTGCCAGCCGAAGAGTGGAAGGGTTTCCACGAAATCGTCGAAGGCGGCAAGGAAGCCGGCTGGGGCGTCTTCCTCGTCGTCATCATTCTCGGCGGCATCTATGGCGGGGTATTCACGCCTACCGAAGCGGCGGCCGTCGCGGCGGTCTATTCCGGCTTCGTCGCGCTCTTCATCTACCGCGACATGGGGCCGCTCAAGGAAGAACCCTGGATCGACCAGGGCCGTAGTCATCGCGCTGTTGTTGGCTTCAAGGCGACAGTCTACGCGATCGCTTTCTTTTTCATCTGGCTGATCCTGTCGTTCTTCGCCATGGGCGAACCGGGCGTGACCACGATAGACTTCCGAGCGATGATTGGTCTCGTCGGCGTCGTTATCATCCTGTTCGTCTACCCATTCTGGCGCCTGCAGCACGGCATGGCATCCCAGGCGGTCGGCATTGACGGAAGCTCGGCCTACGTCGCGACCGGCACCGTTGGAGCAGGAGTCCTTGGTCAGATTCCCGGCTCGCTCGCGGCAGGCCTGCCCATATGGGGCCGCAACCTCCGCCTGATGACCGTGCGGTTCTTTCCGGCCCTCGTCCACGACGAGACGCGAAAAGTGATGGTCGACGCCTCGAAGACGACCGTCATGCTGATGTTCATCATCGTCAACGCTCTGCTCTTTGCCCACACGTTGACCGCCGAACGCATTCCGGATGCGATTACATCGCTGATGCTGGACTACGGCTTCAACTGGTTCACCTTCCTCATCGCGGTGAACGTGCTGCTGCTTCTTGGCGGACAGTTCATGGAGCCTTCGGGTCTGCTCCTCATCGTCGCACCAGTGGTGTTCCCTATCGCGATGGAGCTTGGGATCGACCCGATCCACCTCGGCATCATCATGGTGGTGAACATGGAGATCGGAATGATCACACCGCCGATCGGCCTGAACCTCTTCGTGACGTCCGGCATCACGGGCATGAGTCTCGTGAAGGTGGTCAAGGCGGCAGCGCCTTTCGTCTGCGTCCTCTTCGTCTTCCTGATCCTTGTGACCTACGTGCCAGTTCTATCGACGCTTATCCCGAACGCCCTCATGGGACCAGAGATCGTGACCCGCTGACGCTTACCGCCAAACAAGGAAGCGACGAGGCAACGGCGCGCGTCCGGGTCGATGCGGGCTTTTCCATCAAAGGCTTGGGTGAGGAGAATCGGGTCGGCGGGTTCTTCGTGGCGAGATCGTGTCCGACATTCTCAAAGGTCATCGGTTCGGGGCTGCCTTCGCTGCCATTCACGCCCTCAATCTCGCGAAGAATTTCCAGGTTTCAAAAGACGTGATGCCGCCGCGCACCAGTCTGGCCCAATGAGCGCTTGATGTGACAAACGCTTGCGAATAAAGGGGTTGCGGCCCTTTGAGAGAGGGGAACCAAACCTCGGTAACCACAGATTAAGCCGCTGAGGTTTAGGTAATAGCGATGGCGGGCGAGTGTTGCGGTTTCGCACTTGCTCCTATCGCCAAATCGCAACAGTTTGCAGAGAGGTATCGGTCAACGCGACCGAACCTTAACTGCGGCATCATCCGTCAGGCACTGATAGGTATAGAAATGAAAAAGATCATCATCGCTTCGGTCGCGGCCCTCGCAGTCGCTTCCTTCGCTGGTTGCATGGGCAAGGGTAAGGGCAAGGGCAAAGAGCCCGTCGCTGCTCCGGCTCCTGTCTATGAAGAGACCTACGTCACCAAGGGCTAATCCCTTGCAGAAATTGGGGGGGTTGGCAGTAGCCGCTCCCCCAAATTCGGCCTCAATCGGCCAGTATCAGCCAAGCGTTCCCCTTTCTACACTCAGCACGTGACGTTCTTGTTTCGAACGCAGGACTGTCGTCGCAAGCGTTTAGGATCGGCCGATATGGCAAAAAGTTTCGTAAAGATCGGCGCAATAGCGCTCGTCGTCGCAGCCCTCGCCGGCTGTTCCTCGACATCCACGTCCAGCAACGTAACGCTCGGCGCACCCAGCACCAACTTCACCTCGGCTTCCGATCAGGTCAGCTTCACACCCTGGTCCGGGCGGAGCGCTGTCGGTATTCTGGACAAGCCTTATTTCATGTCCTTCCGCGCTCGAAACGCGGAAAGCTACGGCCATTCCTTCATAGCATTTGGGCAACTCGACTCGACTGGGCGCGTCCCCTACGACCGCTCGGGCGTCCTGGTCCCCTCAATGGTAGACATCGCCGGTTTCTGGCCTGAAGGCGGACCCGGCATGTATTCGATGGGCCATTTCGTCCCCGTCCCGTCCGGCACCGGGCCGACAGACGGCGACACGGAGATCGCCTACCTACAGAACGAAATGACCATCCCGCTCACCGCCGCCGAGTACCAGCGTCTCTCGGCCTACGTGCGGGACAAGCAGGCCGGCCTTAAGGTATGGAGCGCTGTCGCCTACAACTGCTCGTCTTTCAACAACGATGTTGCGGAATTCATGGGCATGCGTGGCGTCAATCACCTTTACCTCCCGAGAAACTGGGTCGCTGCCTTCAAGAAGGCCAACCCTGGCTACGATACGATCCCGGGTGTAGACATCACCAGCTGACCCATCGGCTGAAGCAATTTTGAAGCGACTGGAAAGCGGGCCAAACGGTCCGCTTTTTGCATTTCCGGCGCTGGCAATCGACCGACGGTCTCCCTATGGTCTCGCCGACCAGGAACGACCGCCAAAACGAGGCAATGTATGGCCGGACACCAGATCCCGCACTTCCAGAACGATGCAGGCTACGACGTCATCGAAATCGGCGTCACCGAGTTCATGTGCTGCGGTGCCAATCCGCCGCACGACCATCCGCATGTCTTTCTCGACATGGGCGATGAGCGGGAAAAAATCTGCGCCTACTGCTCGACCCTCTTCAAATACTCCAGCGATTTGAAAGCCACCGAGACGAGGCCGGCCGGCTGTCTGTTCGAAGGCTGAGCCGCTGGCCAAGGCCGGGAACATGCTCGGAGGAGGAGGCGACCGGACAATCGTGATTGTCGGCGCCGGTATCGCAGGCCTCACGACAGCCCTAGCACTCGCTCGGCATGGGATCTCATCGACGATCTTCGAGCGCGCCGAAACCCTCAACGAGGTCGGGGCGGGCCTCCAGATTCCGCCCAATGCCCTGCGCGTCCTCACCCGCCTGGGCCTGACCGAGAGGCTTCGGCCATACGCCGTCTCGGCGATTTCGGTCACACTTCGCGCTGGAAAAAGCGGACGCAAGCTGGCCGCTGTGCCGGTCGGATCGGGTCTCGATGCGCCCTACTTCTCGATGCACCGGGCCGATCTCCAGTCCGTTCTCCTCGATGCCGTTCGCGTCGAGTCACTCATCCATCTCGAAAGCGACCGTGAACTCGTCGCGCTGACAGCCTCGTCGCGAGGGGTCGACGCTGAATTCGTGAGCGCGAACGGCGAACGCGCCCATTCCGCGGCCGACCTCGTCGTTGCTGCGGACGGCGTAAACAGCCGCGTCGCATCACTAAACGTGCTCTCCCCTGCGACCTTCGCCGGCGCCATTGCCTGGCGGGCACGCGTGACAGGAAAGGTCGCACTGGATTTTAACGCGCGCTCGGGAGGCATCACCGCGTGGCTCGGCCCCGCAAGACATGCCGTCGCCTACCCGATCCGCTTTGGAAATGAAACCAACCTCGTTCTCGTCGAAAAGGCCGGCGCCGAACATGCAGCAGGTGGCGAGACCGTTCCCCGGGGCTTCTCCAATTGGGATGCCGTTTTGCGACGTCTCATCGACGAAGCCGGCGCCTTCACGCCCTGGCCACTGCTGACGGCACCGGCCGAGCGACCTTGGGTTATGGCGGACCGGCGCACGGTGCTGATAGGCGACGCCGCCCATGCGATCCTGCCCTACGCTGCACAGGGCGCCGCAATGGCCATCGAGGACGGGTTTGTACTCGCTCGCACGATCTACGACGATCCAGATATTAATGCGGCACTCGGCCTCTTTGAGGCTCAGCGGCGCGAACGCGTCGCACGTGTAGCGGCGAGGGCCCGCTTCCACCGCTTCGTCTATCACCTCCCGCCACCGCTCTCCCTCGGTCGAGATCTCGTCATGGCGGCCATGCCGCCGTCTCGTCTGCAGAAGTCGCTAGCCTGGCTTTACGACTGGGACCTGGCCGATTCGGCTTGATCGCACAGAAGTCAGCTTGCGTTCATCTGGGGCGCCCTATCTGGACACCTACAATACCGTGCGCGGCGTTAAGTGTCTGACACCGCGTTAAGAACCGAAACGTGAGTGGAAAAATCATGTTTGACATCAAGAAAGCCGGCCGCTTCGCGTCCGTCGCGACGCTCGCGGCCTCGACCGCGCTAGCCGGTCCGATCTCAGCCTTTGCGGCGGATCAGGCCGCATTCCGGGTTGCTCAAGCCGAAGAGGAACTGCCACCGGACGCTGCACCGCCGGCCCCCGAAGAGGCCCCGCAGGCAGAAGAGCCGGCTCCCGACGCGCAGGAGCCTATGCCGGAACCCGAGCCCGAACCAGCGCTTGAGCCGGAACCAGAGCCAGCACCTGAGCCGGAACCAGAGCCAGCACCTGAGCCGGAACCAGAGCCAGCGCCCGAGCCGGAACCGGAGCCAGCACCCGAGCCGGAACCGGAGCCAGCACCCGAGCCGGAACCGGAGCCAGCACCCGAGCCGGAACCGGAGCCAGCACCCGAGCCGGAAGCAGAGCCAGCACCCGAACCGGAACCAGAGCCAGCGCCTGAGCCGGAACCGGAGCCAGCACCTGAGCCGGAACCGGAGCCAGCACCTGAGCCGGAACCAGAGCCAGCACCCGAGTCGGAATCCCAAGCACCTGCCGAGGAAGCCGCACCTGCCGAAGAGCCGGCCCCAGAGCCAGAGCCTGAAGCACCTGCGGAACCCGAGGCAGCTCCTGCTCCCGAGCCGGAGCCCCAGGTGGATGCCGCGCCGGCCGAAGAAGCAAGTCCTGCTGCGGATGCTCCTGCTGCGGATGAGCCTCAGGCCCAAGAGCCTGCCGCTACCGAGGAGCCGCCTGCCGTAGAGGAGACTCAGCAGGAGGAACCCGCCGAAGACGCTGCTCCGGAGGCGACCGCAGAGCCGGAAGCCACCGAAGAGCCGGCGGCCGAAGTGGAAGGCGGAACACCGGAAGCTGCAGGCGAGGAAGCACCAGCGGCATCGGACGCGCCAGCCGATGGTGGCGAGGAGCCATCTGCGGCTGCGGCGACCGGACCCGCCGAAGAGGAGCCGCAGGCAGTTTCTGAGGAGATCCAGACCGAAGAGGTTCCCGAGGGAGGCGTTGCCGCAAGCGATGCCCGCGTACAGACGCTTGCCGCGCCTGTCGGGGAGATCCCGTCGGCCACAGCCGAAGAGGGTGAGCGGATCGATTCTACGACCATCAACAATTCGACGGTCACCGATAACTCGACGACCACGAACAACACCACGACGACCAACAATACGACGGTCAACAACACGACCATCGTGCGAGGTCCGCAGCCGGAAGTACCTCCGGGCGTGGAGGTGGTCGAGCGTGACGACGACGGTCGCGAAATCCTTTCGCTCGTGGGAGCCGGCCTTGCCGGAGCCGCAGCGGGTGCCGCCGCGGCTTACTTCATCCGTAGCGACGACACGAGTCGCGTCGCGGTCGATGCTCAGGACCAGTATTACGAGAGACTCGGCGGTGGCCGGGTGCGCGAGACGATCGTTCGCGAGAACGGCGTGCAGGTCGTGACAATCACCAATCGCTACGGTGAAACGATCCAGCGTTCGCGTATCCTGCCGGACGGCCGGGAGGTCGTGCTGTTTTACGATCCCTATGCGGAAAGCGACACCGCCGAGCCGCAATTCTACTACGATCCCGGCGCCGAGTTGCCGCCGATCCAGTACGCGATCCCGGAATCGGACTACATCGTCGACGTCGCCGAGCCCGATCAGGCTCTCTATTACCGCACCATCGTCGCTCCGCCGGTAGAGACGGTCGAACGGATCTATTCGGTTGACGAGGTGCGCCGTTCCAAGCGCATTCGCGACAAGGTCCGCCGGATCGATCTCAACACGATCAATTTCGGGTTTGGATCAGCCGAGATTTCACAGGAACAGGTTTCGAATCTCGAAGCGCTTGCACAGGCGATCTCGGAGGTGATCGATCAGAACCCGGACGAGACCTTCATCATCGAGGGTCACACGGACGCCGTCGGCACCGATCTCGCAAATCTCAAGCTCTCAGACCAGCGGGCCGAGACGGTGGCGGCGGCACTGACCAACTTCTTCGACGTTCCGCCGGAGAACCTGATCACCCAGGGCTATGGCGAGCAGTTCCTGAAAGTGGATACTCAGGATCAGAACGCTGAGAACCGCCGCGTGACGGTCCGTCGGATCACGCCGCTGGTGAAGCCGGTGCAGACTTCGTCGGCGCAGTAAGCGCGACCGCCAAGTCCACACGAACAAGGCCCCGGATCGTCCTGATCCGGGGCCTTTTTCATGGCCGTGCTGAAAGGTTTACCTTACTCAGCTGCATCCTGCAGGGCGACCGGCGTCTCGGCCTGACGGCCTCTGAGGCCGAGGATGTGGCAGATCGAATAGACGAGATCGGCCTTGTTCATCGTGTAAAAGTGGAAGTCCGAGAAGCCGCGGTGGGACAGGTCGAGCACCTGTTCGGCGCAACAGGCCGCCGCCACGTGGCTATGTGTCAGCGGATCGTCTTCCAGTCCTTCGAAACGGGCCTGCACCCAGTCTGGGATCGAAGCGCCCGCCTTGCCTGCGAAGCTGGCAATCTTTGTAAAATTATGCACCGGCGCGATCCCCGGAACGATGGGGATATAGATACCCGCCTTGCGCACGCGCTCGACATAACGCTCGAAGGTATCGTTATCGAAAAAGAACTGGGTAATTGCGCGCGTCGCGCCCGCATCCATTTTGCGCTTCAAGAGATCGATATCCGTCATCAGGTCGGCGCTCTCCGGATGCTTCTCCGGATAGGCCGAGACAGACACTTCGATATCCTCGTCGATCTCCTTGATACCCTCTGTCAGTTCAGCACCGTTGCGATAGCCGTCTTCGTGGCCATGCCACTCCTCGCCGACGCCGAGCTGGCTATCGCCGCGCAAGGCGACGAAATGCTTGACCCCCGTCTGGCGGTACTGACGCACGACCTCGTTCACCTCTTCCTTCGAGGCGTCGACGCAGGTCAGATGTGCGGCCGGAGTAAGATTGGTTTCTTTCAGGATGCGCTCGATCGTCTGATGCGTGCGTTCGCGGGTTGAACCGCCGGCGCCATAGGTAACCGAGACGAAGTCAGGTTGTAGAGGAGCGAGCCTTTCGATCGATTGCCAAAGGGTCTGCTCCATCTTTTCCGTCTTGGGAGGGAAAAATTCGAACGAGACGCGAATTGGCTGCGAAGTCGGACGCGGTTTCAACATATTTTCTGATCTCCGTTTCTTCGCCGGTGCCCGGCTGATGAACTTGGTTTACGGCTGACTGGACGAGTTCAGGCGACGGCCATGGAAGGGTAGACCTCGTCCGGCGCGAGAAGCATGCGCCGATCCTGGCCGATGCAGATGGTGACGGTGAGCCCGCCGGTTTCCGCCGCGCCGGAGCGCAGATGCTCGACCGCACGGGTTTCGAGCCCAGCCTCGTCCAGAAAGCTCTTGAGGCTGTCCTCGGGAAATCCGAGGCGCAGATGGGCGTGTTCGGTTCGCAGAAATTCCATCTCGTGCGGCGCGAAGTCGACGATGACCAGCCGGCCACCCGGCGCAAGCACCGAGGACGCCTCACGCACGGCGCGCATGGGCTCGTCAAGGTAATGCAGCACCTGGTGAAGAACGACGAGATCATAGGTCTCGCCGTTTGCGGGAAGATTGTAGGCGTCGCCGACGCGAAGCTGCGCATTTTTGACCTTCGCGTCGTCAAGCTTGGCGCGGGCTGCCGAGATCATCTCGCGCGAGGTGTCGACACCGAGCATGCGTTCACAGCGATTTGCGAGCATCTCCATCATCCGACCCGTGCCGGTGCCAATGTCGAGCATAGTCCCGATCCGCTGCTTGCCGAGAACACGGTCGAGAGCAGCAGCAATTTCGGCATCCGGCACGTGCAGCGCGCGTATCTTGTCCCAATGTTCGGCATTTCGCGCGAAATAATCGGCGGCACGGCGAGCCCGATCTGCCCTCACCTCTTCGAGGCGCTCGCGGTCCTTGCGGATGATCGCGTCGTCCACTTCTATTCCAGTTTCCAGCGAACGCGCGAGAATTCCAGCAGGGTGCCGGTCGGCCACGCGAAAATAGGCAAAGGCCCCTTCCTGATAGCGCTCGAGCACGCCACATTCGGACATAAGCTTGAGGTGACGCGAGATCCGCGGTTGCGATTGACCGAGAATGGTCGTCAATTCACTGACAGTCAGGTCGCACGACTTCAGCACCATAGCGAGGCGCAGTCTGGTGGGCTCAGCCAATGCCTTGAGGACATCGACGATGCGTTCGAAATCGAGTGTCGGGGCCGAAGCCATTGCGGTCTCCTATATCGACATAAAGATATGTTTATGTGATTTCAAAATGGTTCGCAAGGGATGAATTCTGATATCGATTTCGCGGTCCGGATCACGGAAACGCAGTATTTGGGAAGGCTTCTCCGATGACTGAGTACGCGGCCGCAAGAGAGGGCGAAGTCCGCTTCTCGTTTTCCGAAGACCGGCCTTGGGACGCCGGTCTGCGGTTCATCGGCCGCATCGAGTCACCGTGGAAGCAGCGCCGCGACTGCCCGAAGAACCTGCGCCAGGCGCGTGAGCGGGACGAGGCGGCGGCCGTTCAGATCTTTCCTCCTTTCGAAGAAGCGCTGACCGGCATCGAGAGCGGCGCCCATGTCATCCTGCTATCGTTCCTCGACCGGGCCGAGCGCCACCTTGCACTTCAGATGCCTCGCCATGCCGAGGCTCCGCGCGGCACGTTCTCCCTGCGCTCGCCGGTGCGTCCGAACCCCATCGGGCTGCATCTCGTCAAACTTCTCTCCGTCGATCAGACAGCCGGTCGTCTCGAAATCGATGCTGTCGACGTTTTAGACGGCACGCCGCTGATCGACATCAAGCCTTATCTCGCGAGCGTCGATACACCGCCCGAGGGCGACGGCTAAGAATGGCGACCGAGCGCCACCGGCTGATCAAGAGGGCGGTCACCGCCCTTATCCCGCGTGCGCCGTTCCTCGACGCCGAAGCGATCCGCCAGGCGTCCCGTGCCCAGCACATGCGTGGTCTGAAGCCGGAGGTGGCCGTCTGGCTCGCGACGATCGCCCATATCCGGCACCAGCACACCGACTACGACGAGTTGATGAACGACGGCTATGAGAAGGATGCGGCGCGATTCTTCGTCCTCGACGATACCAACGATATCCTCGACGATTGGGGCGCCTCTCGCCGGCTCGATCCGGATGCGGACGAAGAGAAGCGGCCGGAGGACCCGGTCGATGGCGGCGAGCCCGCAGAGGCTGACGAGATTGTCGATTGGCAATAGTTGAGGGGGCCGTCAGCTTCCGCCGGCCGTGTTCTCCGATTCCGAATCGAACGTCCATACTCGATAAAGATATACAATCAGAATGATCACGAGGACGGCGTTCGACACTGGACCGACATAGTTTTCGACGGCTTCGTATTGAGAGCGCAAAAAATACCCTGCGAAGGCTAGGAGACTCGTCCAGACCGCACTGCCCATCGCCGAATAAATCAGGAATTTCCAGAGCGACATGTGGGCGATGCCGGCCGGCACCGAGATGAGCGTACGGACGGTCGGTACGAGCCTGCCGAACAGTACTGCTTCCGGGCCATGCCGATTGAACCAGTCATTCGCCTTGTCGACGTCCTGTGGCCCCATGGTAATCCAGCGGCCGTGCTTGGCTGCGAATCGCTTGGTCCTGCGCAGCCCCATCCATTCTCCGACGTAGTACCAGGGAATAATGCCAAGCAGCGAACCGATCGTGCCCGAAATAATGACGGTCGCAATACTCATTGAACCGGTCGCCGCCTCGTAGCCGGCGAGCGGCATGATCAGCTCTGACGGGATCGGTGGGAATATGTTCTCCAGAAACATCAGAAGTGCGATGCCGAACGGCCCGAGCGTGTTCATCATCTCGCTGACGAAGGCGTCCATATGGATCCCGTTCTGTTGGTCTTGATCGTTGCAGGCGGCTGAGAGAGTGCCCGAGAGGCGGCACATACGGCGGTGGGACGCAGGAAAAAGGGCCTTCGAAGAAAAGGCGCGTTCAGGGTTTCGGACCTCGGTGGCCTTCCCTCAAAGAAAGCGGCGTACCGCTCACTCCGTGGCAATCACCGTGAGGATTGCCTCTTCAATTTGCCGCGCCGTATAGGGCTTTTGGAGGATCGGATAACGCGTCCACTCATAGGGCACGCCTTCGCGGCCGTATCCAGTCGCGAAGACGATCGGAATGCCCATATCCTGAAGGGATTCGGCGATGGGGAACACAGTTGCATCGCCAAGATTGACGTCGAGTACCGCAACGCCGACTTTCGTATCTGCCTCTACCATACGCTGCGCCACCTTCAGTCGCATGGCCGGTCCTACGACTTCGCAGCCAGCCTCGATCAGCGAGTCCTCGAGTTGCATCGCGATTACGCCCTCGTCCTCAACAACGAAGACCGAGAGGCCGGAAATGGTTTCCGTCGACTTATGTGATTGACGTCTCAATGTCCCCTGCCCCCGTCTGAACGATCTCGAACCGGTACTGCAAGCCTCGTTCGCCAAGTTTCAGCGTGAGCGCGCGGCCGGATTGATCACTAGCGATGCATATAAGCACCCTGATGCCACAGGCGGCCGTCTGTGTCTTGGCCCCAGGGTCCGGAAACGTCGCGAACCAGGCGAAGCGCAGCAATCTGTCGCCACCGCGGACCTGCGCGGATCTTTTTCGATGGAACGTATCGCTTCGAACCCACCGCTTCAGCGAGCGGCGTGAAGCTGCGTTCGTCTAAAGCACACGTAGTCGGTCGGACACCATTGCCGAAAAACAGGTCCGCCCAGTACTTGCGCTCAGATCTTCAGAAATCAGAGGAAGAGACGATCGAGCAGTGTGCAATCGCCGCTGTGTCTCGATCATATTGTGTTGACGTATCTGAAGCACAAAATACGCCCTTCAGTATCGCCTCAGTGAGCCCTGCAGGCCGCGCCCGACGGCCCGCCAGAGGACCAACACAACTTAGGCGGAACACAGCGGCGAAGTCCTATCCATCGCCGCCGGTTCGAAAGTTACCGTGTTAGCCGCTTATATGTTGGCCGCTTCGGGTTCACAGCTTCCGGTCCAAGACGACGAATCTTGTCCTGCTCGTAGTCCTCGAAATTGCCCTCGAACCATTCCACGTGGCTGTCGCCCTCGAAGGCGAGGATGTGGGTGGCCATGCGGTCGAGGAACATCCGATCGTGGCTGATGACCACGGCGCAGCCGGCATATTCCTCCAGCGCGTCTTCCAGCGCCGTCAGGGTTTCGGTGTCGAGGTCGTTGGTCGGCTCGTCGAGGAGGATGACGTTTGAGCCGGACTTCAGCATCTTGGCCAAATGGACGCGGTTGCGCTGGCCGCCAGAAAGCGTGCCTACCTTCTGCTGCTGGTTCGGACCCTTGAAGTTGAAATTGCCCACATAGGCGCGGGAGTTCATCTCATATTTGCCGAGCTTCATGATGTCGACGCCACCCGAGATTTCTTCCCAGACGTTCTTGTTGGCGTTGAGATCGTCGCGGCTCTGGTCGACGTAGCCGAGGTCGACCGTCTCGCCGATCTCGATCTTGCCGGAATCGGGCTCCTCCTGACCGGTGATCATACGGAACAGCGTCGTCTTGCCCGCGCCGTTCGGACCGATGATGCCGACGATGCCGCCGGGCGGAAGCTTAAAGGAGAGGCCGTCGATGAGCACGCGATCGCCATAGCTCTTGGTGAGGTTGTCGACCTCGATGACCTTCTGACCAAGGCGCTCCCCCGTCGGGATGACGATCTTGCCGTCGGCCGGCTTGCGGTTCTCGGCGGCCTCGACGAGCTCGTTGTAGGCGCGGATACGGGCCTTGGACTTTGTCTGACGGCCTTTGGCGCCCTGGCTGATCCACTCGCGCTCACGGTTGATCGCCCGCATGCGGGCATCGTCATCGCGGCCCTCCTGCAGCATGCGCTTGGCCTTCTTTTCCAGATAGACCGAGTAGTTTCCCTCGTAGGGCACGCCATGGCCGCGATCGAGTTCGAGGATCCAGCCGGTGACGTTGTCGAGGAAGTAGCGATCGTGCGTCACCATGAGGACGGAGCCTTCGTATTCGCGAAGGTGCTTTTCCAGCCAGTTGATGGTTTCGGCGTCGAGATGGTTGGTCGGCTCGTCGAGGAGCAGGATGTCGGGTTTCGACAGGAGCAACTTGCACAGCGCCACGCGGCGCTTCTCGCCGCCGGAGAGCGGGCCGACCTCGGCATCGCCCGGCGGGCAGCGCAGGGCGTCCATCGCCATCTCGACCTGGTTCTCCAGATCCCAGAGGTCTTGGCTGTCGATGATGTCCTGGAGTTTAGCACCCTCGTCCGCCGTCTCGTCGGAATAGTTCATCATCAGTTCGTTGTAGCGATCGAGGATCGCCTGCTTGTCGGCGACACCCTCCATCACGTTCTCGAAGACGTTCTTCGTTCCGTCGAGCTGCGGCTCCTGCGGCAGGTAGCCGACGGTCGCCCCCTCGGCCGCCCAGGCCTCGCCCGTGAATTCCTTATCGACGCCCGCCATGATCTTGAGGAGGGTCGATTTACCGGCGCCGTTGGGCCCAAGAATGCCGATCTTGGCGTCCGGGTAAAAGGAGAGGTGGATGTTGTCGAGGACCTTCTTGTTGCCGTAGGTCTTCGAAAGGCCGGACATGTGATAGATGAATTGGCGTGCCATGGCGCGCTTGGCTCTCCGATATCGGTCAAATGCGGGATTTGGAGTCGCGACCGATCTAAGCCATCGGACAGCGTTTCGCAACGCGGTGAAACAGCGATTGGACGCGTCTGAAGCAGGTCTCTGGAACCGTTTTATTCAAAACGGTTGCTCAGGAAGGCAACAGGCGGGCCCGAACTCGCTTCAAGTGCCCGTGGAGCCCTTGCGCGTGGGCGGGGCGCCATACATTGTCTGCGAAGTTTTCATTGCGCTTCGATGGCGAGATATCATCGAGAGACGTACACCGGTCACTGTCCATGAGTCGCCAAACCCTCTTCCTGCCAGCACAGGGCCATTTCGTCCGGCCTCGGCTCGGCCTTGCGAAACCGGCGAAGAAGCTCGCCTGGTTCGGGCTCACGCTGTTCCTCGTTGGCATCCCGCTCTATCGACTGGGCGGCATTTCCACGACCGCACTGACGGCGACGCTCTCGCTCTCCTGTGCCATGCTCATCGTCGCCCTCGTCGTCGGCCTGACCGGTATGGCGCGGGCTTGGTTTCAGGCAGCACGCGGCGGATCGAGTGCATTCGGCGCTGCCTTCATTGCCTTTATCGGTCTTTTGCCTTTCGCGTTCATCGCGATGCTGGCCGCGGAAAATCCGGCCACCAACATCGCTTATACTGGCGGCTTCGCTACCACGGAAACGGCTGGGGACGGAGCGAGTGGCAGCCAGCCGGTGACCGTTGCGGCCGCGGCTGCTGCAATCCCCGCCCGCCGCTACGCCGCTCCGCCCGTCGAAGTGGTCGAAGCGGCGCGCACGGCTGCACTCGATTCCGGATGGAGGATCGAAGAGATCCTGGCTGTAGATGCCGAAGACGGATCGGACACGACCGACGATCCGCTCGGCGTCATCCGCGACAGCGGCGCGGTGCCGCTCCCGACCCCGCGTGATAGTGTCGATACTCAGAGTGTCGATGACCGACTCGACCTGCCGGTGCGCGAGGCCTACGACGTCGAGGCTACTGCGTCCGATTGGCTGCTCGGCCTGCCGAGCGACGTGACGGTCCGTATCCTTGCCGAAGGCAACGGCACCATCGTCGACGTTCGCGCGGCCTCCCGCGAGATCGCCTATGATTTCGGCCAGAACCGCCGCTTCATCGAAAGCTTCTTTACCGCGCTCGACCTCGCCATGGCCGGCGAGGAAGATGTCTCTAGCTGATCGCCTGCCGCTTCTTCGGCGCATGGCGGCTCAAGGTCGCGCGAGACATGGACGAGCAAAGGCATCCCTCGGAACCGTTCCTTATCAAATTCGCGTTCTAATCATGTGGCTCGAGGGACGTCTGCCCTTGGCGACGCGGCTTTGAGAGCCGACCTTTAGTCCTCAGGATCAGGGATCGCCTCCGGTAAAGTTCGATGATTCGTTTCGTCCTCAAATCGGCGTTCGTGATCGGCCTCGCCTCGCTCCTCATTCCCGGCCTTGGCTCGGGCGAGGAGGATGTCGAACTCGATCCCTTTCAGGGGCTGATGGGCATGCGCGCTGCCGTCGAGGATGTCATGGGGTTCTGCACCCGCGCGCCGGAAGCTTGCGAGGTTGGTTCGCAACTCGGCCAGTTCGCGCTCGATCGGGTCGAAAGCGGATTCGCAGTGGCTCTCGACGCCGCAGGCCCGAGCGTGACAACGAATGCCGCTGAGGGTCTGGCCATCAGCGACGAGAAAGCCGACCCTGGGACTGACTGGGCCGCGATCCATCCCGCGCTGCTAAATGAACTGTTCCGCGCCGTCGAAACGGACGGGCGAATCGAGGCGGGGGAAATCTCACCCGAACTTGTCGACGCGGTTCGCAGAGCCGCCGATCTTGCCGGACGCCGTACGCCAGCCGATGCATCACCTGCGGTGCCGTCGAAGGAGGCGGGCACCGAAGCATGGATGAGTACCCCTACCCTCTCGGCGGTTCCGACGCCGCGCTCCCGTCCCGGCCTGTAAATCGGGCATGCGCCGGTCTATATGCCGGACATACGCAGAGCCACGAAGGAGGCCTTCCTTGCAATCGATCGAGGACATCCTCTCTGATTTCGAATTTCTGGACGATTGGGAAGACCGCTACCGTTACCTCATCGAACTCGGCCGCTCGTTGCCCGCCATGGACGAGGCGGAGATGAACGACAAGACGAAAGTCCAAGGCTGTGTCAGTCAGGTCTGGCTCGTCAGTGAGATCGACCAGTCTTCGCCGCCGCGCCTCATCTTTCGCGGGGACTCAGATGCCCATATCGTGAAGGGTCTCGTGGCGATTGCGCTCGCGCTCTTCTCCAACAAAACCGCGCCGGAGATCATCGAGACGGATGCGAGCGCCACTTTCAACGAGATAGGCCTTCAAGAGCATCTGACACCGCAACGCTCGAACGGTCTGAGAGCGATGGTCGACCGGATCAAGCGCGACGCGAACGCCGCGCTCGAAAGCGTCTGATCCGCCTGACCGCGGTTCCTAGCGGTTAGCAATCTTCGGCCTTGCATCGGCCTGCCTCCATGTCCGCATGGCGCTGGCACGGCGAACTGGGGCGCCGGTGAAGCCGTAATGGCGGGCGAGGATGCCCAGCCCCGCCTTCAGAAGCATCTTGGCCGAGCGTGCCGGCCAGCCGCGCTCCCGCTCGACAAGTTCAAGCCCCTTCAGATGGCAGGCCACATCGAGGACGAGGTCCGAAAGCTCCGGGCCGATCGCTGCAACCGCCTTCTCGATCCGGTTCCGCGCGTCGATCGCGTTGTCGGAGAGATCGCGCGCCCCGCCCGGCACCGACCTCTCGCGCGGCTGGAAGTTCCAACTCTGCGCGACCGATGGCATCAACGAACCACGGGTGTAGTCAGCCCGCAAACGCTCCGCTGCGTCACGCTCGGCCTCGGACAAAAAGGCCGGCTGCCGGCCCCGCTCGACGGATAGCCGTGTGACCGCCCAATCCTTCTCCGCCTGAAAGTTCATGCAAGCCAGTTCCGTGCGCTATCTTCGAGGAGTGCGCTCCGCACGAGGTGAGCCAGTCGTTCGAGATGGCCGATCCGCGCATCGAATTCGGGGTCGTCCCGGCGATCCTCGATCCGCCGCACGGCATGGGCGATGCTGGTCCGATCCCGACCGAAAGCCATGCCGGAGCGGATGAGTGAAACCTGAAAAACGACATGAGCAATGTACATCGCCACATGCCGTGCCTCGCAGACCGGTGCGAGCGATCGGTTCGGCTTCTCTATCGCTTCGGGATCGATATCGAGAAACACGGCCGCGATAGCGATGGCGACGCGGCAGAGCTTGGCGTCCTCCTGCGCGCTGAGGCGCCGGTCCTTGCCCGGATCGAGGGCCGGCAGCACAGACTTCGCCGGTAAAACTGGTTGATGGGTTTCCAAAATTCGGTTCATGGCGTCCTTCCAGAGTGTGACTGAACTCATTGAGAAGCCATTTCTCATGACGGGGACAATTTTCCTATATTGCTACGGCGGTTTTCACACAAGCTTTCCTGCGAACCTTTTCCGCGGGGGATACGCGCGCCTCGATCGTGAACACAGGCGTTAGTTAATAGGTATTTTTTCCTCATCTCAATCGCATGCCGTGATTATGAGGGTGATCAACCCTGACGGCAGGACTGCATGGACGAAAGAAAACTCAAGGCCGCGCTTCGACAGGCGGCAAAAACCTATGCCGAAAATTGCCGGCGGGCTCATCAGATTCCGCTTGAGGTAGCCGAGCTCGGCTTCATCGCTATGAACGCCGGTCTGAGCGACGTGGTGGCCTCAATCCGTCTGAATGAACGGAATATGCCGAAGACTCGGTTTTCTCGACAGGAATGCGATGCGAGCGCACTCGGACCTACTCTTTCGGCAATCCCGGATGATGAACGGGCGACGCTAGTCGAAAGGGTCCGCCGCGAACTTGCGACCATGAAGCGGTTCGCCCGAACTTCCGACGCCCGCTACGACATCAACCGGCACGCCGCGCTGGCGCGTCTCCATCGGCTGCTAATAGGAGGACGGACGGGTGAGCGCCGACCCGGTGCCAGGGAACATAATAAAAGGCGCCCCGCAGAAGCGGAACGCCTTTCGTCGATCGGTCAGAAATTGCCGAACCAGATGGTGAGCTGTTCTCAGTAGACGATATCATTGGCCGCGGCTTCACCGGCATCCACGGTGTTCCCGACATCGGCGCCGACGCCGCGAACTGTATTGGCGCAGGCACCAAGGGCAAAGAGCGATGCGAGGAGTATGAAAGCTGCGGTCAATCTGATGGTCATCGTTGGCGCCTTTGCGGTGACAGGAATCGTGCTTTTCTCAAATGCTTGAACGATCTTGCCGGTTCCCCAAAGAGTAGATTGCCTGGCTACCGGTGTCGCTCGAACTGTCTCCAAAGGATTATTCGAGGAACATGTTGGAATTTGCCGCAGTGCGAAACAAATTGCGGAACGAGCGCCGCGAACGGGCGGCCTACTCCAGATCCAGCCTACCGAACAGCGAGAGCCAATCGTGACAAGTCAGGCATCCCTCGACACGGCAATCTCCCACCCGAGTGAGCTTCTCGTCCTCGTCTTTCAAGGCGGCGGCGCCCTCGGTTCTTACCAGGCCGGGGTCTTCGAAGCGATCGCCGAACGGGACGCTCGGCCGGACTGGATCGCCGGCATTTCGATTGGCTCGATCAATGCGGCACTGATCGCCGGCAACCCGCCGGAGCGTCGCGTGGAGGCGCTGCGCGGCTTCTGGCACACCATCTCGTCGCTGGTGACGTTCGATCCGCCGCTTCCAGGCGTCGTCGCCCGCAGTGTCTTCAACGAGGGCAGCGCCACTGCCTCGGCGCTGCTCGGCATTCCCGGTTTCTTCAGGCCGCGCTTTCCGCCGACCTACATGTTCCCGAGCAACGACCCCGGCGACCTCAGCTATTACGACACGGCGCCGCTCAGGGACACGCTGCTGCAATTCTGCGACTTCGACTATCTTAACGACGAGGGACCACGCGTGAGCCTCGGCGCCGTAAACGTGCGAACTGGAAACTTCTGCTATTTTGACAGCGCCGACACCCGGCTCGCGCCCGAACATGTCATCGCGAGCGGAGCGCTACCGCCGGGTTTCCCGCCAGTGGAGATAGACGGTGAATGGTACTGGGACGGCGGCATCGTCTCGAACACGCCGCTGCAATACGTCCTGGAGCGCGATCACGTACACGACATGGTGGCTTTTCAGATCGATCTCTTCTCTTCGCGCGGCGAGTTGCCGGAAACGATCGAAGACGTTTCGCAGCGTGAGAAGGACATCCGCTATTCCAGCCGCACGCGACTTGTCACCAACTATGTGAAAGAGCGTCAATGCGAGCGCCGCGCGGTCCACCGGCTTCTCCAAAAACTGCCCGATACGCTGAAGGACGATGCCGACGCGCGTTTCCTAAGCGAACACGAAACCGACGCCTCGGTCACCGTGGTCCATCTCATCAACCGGGCGCGTGAACACAGCCGCGGGTCGAAGGACTACGAATTCTCGCGTCATACGATCGATGAACGCTGGAGCGACGGCTATCAGGATGCCATGCGCACCCTCAACCATCCGGCCTATATCAATCGGAAGAAACCCGACATCGCAATCGAGGTCCTCGACCTCGGCACCGGAGAGGATCTGTCACATGGCCGATCGAACGGTGTCGGTCAGCGCCGTTCATCTTGACGAAACGGCTCCAGACCTCGACTTAACATTAGATTCTGTCTAATGGCGCCGCATCGACGCAAGTCGTCGATTGCAGACATCGTAGGACTACGAGTGGTCAAGCTCGGGCAAGGCCCGAACACTCAGAAGGCCGCTTCGAAACCAATCAGGAATGAGAGTCAGTATCCGTGTCGCCCCTTGCCTTCTCCCGTATCCGGCGTGAATTCCGCCGGCGCAAAGGCAAGCGGCAGAGGCGGATCTCGGCGATCCTCAGGGCGTTCTCCAATCGCAGGACGGCAAGCGACCCCACGATCGAGGATCTTTCGCTCGCCTTCGACACGAGGGCTTTTGGGGCCTTCTTCGTACTCTTCGGAAGCCTCAACCTCGTGCCACTTCCACCGGGCGCCTCCACCATCTTCGGCCTGCCGCTGATCCTCTTCACGCTGCAGCTTGCTCTAGGTCGCCACAAGGTCTGGCTGCCCCAGCGGGTGCGCAAGATCAGCCTCAAGCCGGAAACGCTCGCCTCGCTTATGACGCGGATCGGTCCTTTCATCCGCCGTGCCGAAAGACTTGCCCGACACCGGCTCTGGCCTCAGCCCGAAGCTATGCTGCTAAGTCTCGTTGGCTGGGTCTGCCTGTTCCTTGCGTTGATTGTCACAATCCCCTTCCCGCTTACCAACATGGCACCTGGCATTGCCATCGCGATCGCGGGCATCGCGATCACAGCGCGCGACGGCTTGTGGCTGATTGCCGCGGCGATCCTCGGTCTCGCATCGGTCCTCTTTCTGGTCGGCGTCTACGGCGGCGCGGTGCTCGCACTGCTTCACATGTTCTGATTGATCCCCAGTTTGCTTCGATTTCTTGCCGATGGGATGGGCCGAAATCGGACTTCGTGCGTTTCCGGTCACGACACCCGCTAGAAGGAGACGCAAACTCGATGGCCACCAAACGCAGACGCAGAACTAGCACCTCCGCCGTCCCTTTCTTTCCCAAATCCATGATCGAGACAAACGCGATCATGCTGGGCGCTCCGTTCGTCATTGGCGCACGCATGATGCAGATGGCAATGGCTGGACCTCAGCCGAGCGAAAAGGAAAGGCGGGAAACTCAGAGAATGGTCGCCGAAAAGGTCGCGGCGGCTC
Source organism: Fulvimarina pelagi HTCC2506 (assembly GCF_000153705.1). Classification (GTDB taxonomy): domain Bacteria; phylum Pseudomonadota; class Alphaproteobacteria; order Rhizobiales; family Rhizobiaceae; genus Fulvimarina; species Fulvimarina pelagi. The sequence goes on along the minus strand of NZ_DS022272.1, from coordinate 475,638 downwards.
AGCAGTCTGCGCTCGCCTTCAATCAAGCGATGTTCAAGGCGGCGATGGACGTCCCGCTCGCGATGATGAGCGCCAATCCGCTGGCGAAATCCATGGATACGGTCGCGTCCGCTGCCATAAAGCCCTACAGCAAGCGCGTGCGGGCCAATCGTAAGCGCCTCTCGAAATAGAAAATAGCGGTTCCTACCGGTCGTCATCGAGCCAGCGCCACTGGCGCTGCTGCCACAGCTTTTCGCCGATAAGGCAGTCGACGTCACCGGATTGCTGGGTTTGAACGACCGGCGCGTCGAATGAAGGATGCCGCGGATCGGTCCTGTCCACCGGCCAGTCGGCGGCAAGTTCAAGGACCAGCTTGCGGCGCACTGCTTGCGGAAATTGCGACCAGTCGTTGACCGGGATAACGAAGGAGCCCTGGCCGCCGATGACGCACGTTTCGTAATAGTCGTCTAGATTGTCGATTGCCGCCCAGGATGTATATCTGTCGGCTGTCATCAGTGGCAGACCATTAATGACGACCCCAGCAGCCACCGCCTGATCGCGCGCATTCGTGATGGCAGGACCCTGATTGTTGGGCCCATCTCCCGAAACGTCGATCACCCTTTTCATGCCGGAAAATCCGTTTTCTTCAAATAGCCGGGCGCCGTAGCCGACGGCGCCGGAAATCGAGGTCCGCCGTCTCCGGCTGGGCGGCTCCGTCGCTAAGCGATAGGCGAAAGCATCCGCGCTGGCCTTGGAATCGAGCAAAGTCCAAGGGATGACCGTGGCTTGTGAAAACTCTCCGGCCCACTCGACGTAAGTAACGGCGATCGAACCGTGGACCCCATCCAGTATAGCATCCTGGACCTCCTGAGATCTGAAAGCCGCTGCATAACCGTCGCGCTGAATGATCTGTTCGCCGTCGCTCATCGACCAGCTGACATCGACTGCAACGACCAATTCGACATCGACCGGCCGGCCGTCGTCCATCGACGCACTTGATCCAGCACTGAAATCGCCGAGGCCGCGTCCTTGCGCTTTGGCCTCGGTCGGCAATGCGCATACGAAGAACACGGCGACCAGGAGGCCGACACGCCGCAGGGCGAGCGGTGCAAGGTGGTCAAGAAGTCCTGACATGCTTGCAAGCTCACCCTTCGCGAGCATCGCGCGCAAGACACGAATGCGTAATAGGCGCGAACCAGACTCAGTTTACGTTCAGTAGTCAGGTTTCTTTAGAAGAAACGTTGGACACCGCTGAATATCAGGCTCGTAGACTTCGCTCTTCCAGCGATCCTTTTCAACGGCCTCGAGCGCGATCGAAACCGCGCCCTCCCGAGACCCGAACACCTTCATGATGGTCGCTGTGATCTCGTTGGAAAGGATCTCTTTGCGTTCGTCGTCGAGATCGATCGGAAAATGCTTGATTGTCACATGGGGCATCGGCCGACGGCCTCTCGAAGTTGAACGCTCGGCTGGAACGAAACTCGCCTCAGGAGCGCGGATTGGTGGTTACCCTGGATGGCCCAAGTCAGTCTCTGGCACGCTGACCGAAGAGAATGCTTTGCGCCTTCTCGTCGCTTTCGAGTTTCATCTTCTCGCGCTCTTCTTTACCAAGCGCCAGCCCCCTCTCGACCGCCGGCCGCGCGAGCATCGTTTCGAACCAGCGTTTGAGATTCGGGAAGTCGTTGATGTCCTGCCCCTGATTCTCGTAGGGCACCACCCAGCCGATCGAGGCGATGTCCGCGATCGAATAGAGCGAGCCCGCGAGATACTCGTTCGCGGCAAGCCGCTTGTTCATCACGCCATAGAGGCGATTGGTCTCGTTGGTGTAGCGGTCGATGCCGTAGGCGATCTTTTCCGGCGCATAGTTGCGGAAGTGGTGCGTCTGCCCGGCCATTGGACCGAGACCGCCGACCTGCCAGAACAGCCATTCCTCCACCGCAATCTGCTCACGGCCGCCCTGCGGATAGAACTGGCCAAACTTGCGTCCGAGATATTGCAGGATCGCTCCGGATTCGAAGATGGACACCGGCTCGCCGCCAGGGCCTTCTGGATCGACGATTGCCGGCATTCGATTGTTCGGGGAGATTTTCAGAAAGTCCGGCTCGAATTGATCTCCCGCACCGATATTGACGAACTTTACGTCATAGGGAACGCCAAGCTCTTCGAGCATGATAGAAATTTTCCAGCCGTTCGGGGTCGGCCAGAAGTAAAGCTCGATCGGTTTGGTTTGGCTCGTCATAAATGATTACCCTTCGCTTAAAAATGCCGCACATTCGCCCACGGAAAGCGCCTCTAAGGCCAGAAAAGTCCTTGCCGTCATTGTTTCGGCCCATTTTTGCCACCATCCGTGGTCTATGCTAGGTGGCAGCTAGGTGCCGTGGGGACGGTGCCAATGTGGGGTTGGGGACGCAGCGTTCATAAAATCGGACATTCGCACCCCCGCAGTCAGCCTGGGTACAGGTTGGCATGACATGACAGACGGTACGACAAAGGGGGAAACGCTCATGGTTAAGCGACTTTCGTTCGTAACGACACTCATAGCTCTCTTCGGTATGGCAATGAGTGCGCTTGCTCAGAACACGGTCGAACGTCCGAACAGCGCTGTGGCGTCTATCGCAGGCGATCACTGTGATTACACTCAGGGCATTGTCTGCAAGATCGAGCGGATGCCGCTCTCTGCGACTGCAAAGTTCTGAATTTTCGGGCGCGTATGCGCCTCTGGCGGATGCTGCCAACCCGCGCAACGATCGCCGTTGGTCTCACGTTCTCTTTAGCCCGTTAGTGGGGCCTTCGAGCACGACCCCAAGAGACGCCTTCAGGCGCAACTGTTCAGCGAAGAAAAGACTACTCTAGCGGTCGGGCGTGCTCCCTAGTGAGACACCGGAAAAGCTGCACATACGATAGCTTCAGTTAGGGCGCGATCGCCCTGCATTAGAGAATGCCCGGCTCCGCGGGATCGACCTCAATCAATGAAGCGGCAGTGGAGACTGTCTCCGCCGGTCAACACGCAATTCTGCGCATCTCGCGCGCCGGACGGGCAAGTGCTGATCCTCTAGCCCAAAATCGACAATTGCCGCCCTCGGTCAGGTTCGGTCCGGGAGGATCCGATCTGGTGGACGGTGCCCGTCCATCAGTGTCCGCACATTGATAATCACCTTCTCCCCCATGTCGATCCGGCCCTCCAATGTAGACGAGCCCATATGTGGTAGGAGTACGACCTTTCCGGACGCGGCAAGCTTCATCAGCTTGCGATTCGACGAAGGCATCGTCTCGAAGACGTCGAGGCCGGCCCCGGCCAGTTTTCCTGCTTCGATCAGATCGACCAGCGCCTTCTCGTCGATGACGTCGCCGCGTGCCGTGTTGACGATAAAAGCATTCGGCTGGATGAGCGCCAGTCGACGGGCCGACAAAAGGTGGAAGGTTGCGGGTGTCGACGGGCAGTTCACCGAGATGATGTCGGCGCGAGCCAGCATCTGATCCAGGCTTTCCCAGTAGGTAGCGCCGAGTTCCTTCTCAGTCTGCAGATTGACCCGTCGCCGGTTGTGATAATGGATTTCGAGGCCGAACGCCTTCGCGCGCCTTGCAACCGCAGTCCCGATCCGGCCCATCCCGACGATACCGAGTTTCTTGCCCCAGATACGTCGCCCGAGCATCCAGGTCGGAGACCATCCGGCCCAGGGTTCCGGCGCCTGAAGAAGGTTTGCTCCCTCTACCAGCCGTCGCGGCACCGCAAGGATGAGCGCCATCGTCATGTCGGCGGTATCCTCGTTGAGCACCGTCGGCGTATTGGTGACGTAGATGCTTCTCTCGTGCGCGGCGGAGATGTCGATATTGTCGATGCCGTTGCCGAAATTGGCGATCAGCTTGAGCTTCTCGCCGGCCTTTTCGATGATGTTGCGGTCGATCCTATCGGTGATAGTCGGCACCAGAACATCGGCTTCGCGGACTGCGGCAACGAGATCGAGGTGCGACATTGGCCGGTCGTCGACATTCGTTCTGACGTCGAACAACTCGGCCATGCGCAATTCCACCGGAGCGGGGAGTTTGCGCGTGATCACGACGAGCGGTTTCTGGCGCTCCGACATCGAACCCACCTCAAGCAATCATTAACCGAACGGGGCGATGATCGTTTCCAACCGCTCACGCCACCGTCCTAACAAGTCGCGACCGCGAAAACAAAAGGTTTCACGCGGCAGGTTGGACGCTGAGGTCGGTAGAACGCATTGCAGATCGAGGGGCTCATGCCGCGCACGCTCATCAAGTCGACGATCCACTCAGCCCGCAGTGCCGTGCAGGCAGCTTCACGTCTGCTTCTCGCCGGCAGCGTCTTCGTCGTCTCGCTGACAACGATGCCCTTGCCGTCCGCGGCTGTCGAAGTCGGACGCTATTCGAAACTGCCGCTACCCCGTTATGTCAGCTTGAAATCGAGCCGCGTGAACCTCCGGAACGGACCCGGCCGCGAGCACAAGGTCAACTGGCTCTATCTGAAGTCAGGGCTCCCGGTAGAAATCATCCAGGAATTCGACCATTGGCGCAAGATACGCGACGCCGACGGAACGGAAGGATGGGTCTATCACTCGCTGCTGTCGGGCGAGCGTACGGCAATCGCCGCGCCTTGGCTTCGGGGAAAGGACGCGCTGGTCGATGTCCATATGAGCCCAGCGAAAGACGCGCCGCTAATCGTCAGAATGGAGCCAGGCGTCGTTTCGAAAGTCGAAAAATGCAATGCCGGCTGGTGTGAGATTGCCGTGTCGGAGCGTGTCGGCTTCGTGGAGCAGAACGAAATCTGGGGTGTGTACCCGGACGAGCCGATCGAGAATTGACGGCCGAGAGTCGGGCGGCAGGATTCGACCACCGACGACTTTCAGATCCTCTAGTACGCGCGGTCACACGGATGAACCTCAGTCCACGCGATCGACCGAAGCTGCATTTATCGGATTACACCAGAACGGAATTCTGCTCGGCCGTCCGAATTATCGATACGAAAACGCACTGACTTTTCGGCACGTGCCGAAACCAAATCAGAATTCAGTGTCGTGGGTCAGCTCAAGCCGTCGGTTTGCGGCGCAGGCGCACAACGATGTCGACATTCACGATCTCCATGCCTTCCGGCGGCTCAGGAAGCTGGCCGAGATCGAGAGCACCGGCCGGGATGTCGACCATTTCGCCGTCGTCCTCGATAAAGAAATGGTGGTGATCGGAAGCGTTGGTGTCGAAGTAAGTCCTCTGACCCTCTGCCGAGAGGGGACGCACGAGCCCGGCATCCGTGAACTGATGCAATGTGTTGTAGACGGTCGCCAACGAGACCGATTCGCCCGCGTCCTGAGCCTCGGCATGGAGATCTTCCGCCGACAAGTGACGGTCGCCGCGTCCGAACATCAGGTTGCAAAGAGCGACGCGCTGACGTGTCGGGCGAAGGCCGACGGATCGCAGCTTCGAAAAGACACAGAATGACTGGCTACGCGCCGGAGTTTGCATGGTAATTATCTGCCTGCCCGATTTCGGTGTTCACACAGGTCTTGGCGTATCGGTAAGGCCTGTGCACCCTCTACATAATACAAGCAAAACGAGATCACAAATCCCTCGTAGCCTGACAAACGGATACGAACGAGCGATCAGCCACAACGCTCCAAGAGGGCCCCGAGCGCCGCGCCCGAACCCGTAAGGGGAACGTTATAGCGGCCGGCCGGCGTTGTGACCTCGGCTACCTTGCCCAGTCTCAGATCTTCAATCAGCGGCCGCAGATTTGCGAGCGTATCTTGATGGACGAGGATCGAACGCCCACGAACCTCGTATGAGCGTGTCCTGAACAGGCGTGCGATGCCATCTACGGAAATCCCGACACGATAGCTGGCACCTGTCGGCAGCTCCGCATCGTAGCCAGTGAAGTTCACGGTAAGGCTCGGTCCCGCGCAGCGCAGGAAGATTCCGTTCGGGCGGTCATCGACATAGTAGCCCGACGTCGTCCCGCTGTTGCGCCAAATCTGCGCTCCGGCCGGCGGCGCGGCAAAGACCATCGTGAGCGCACAGAAGCCAGCGAATAGGCGCCCAAATGCTCGCAATCCAAGCGGCGTTTTGGATCGAAATCGGATCATCTCCATTGTTTCCCACAATCGGGTTCCCATGGTAAGGCCGAGACAAATCAAAATCGTCCGCGGAAAAGCGGCGGAGAAGGCGGAAACCAAACGTTCATGACGCGCAAGACATCCTTCGACTACGACGATCTTATCGCCTGTGGCCGCGGCGAGCTTTTCGGCTCGGGCAATGCGCAGCTTCCGCTTCCGCCGATGTTGATGTTCGATCGCATCACGAATGTCAGCGAGGACGGTGGCGAGCACGGCAAAGGCGCGATCTACGCCGAACTCGACGTGAAGCCCGATCTTTGGTTTTTCCAGTGCCATTTTCAGGGTGATCCGGTGATGCCTGGCTGTCTCGGCCTCGACGCCCTCTGGCAGTTGACCGGCTTCTTCCTTGGATGGCTGGGCGAACCCGGTCGCGGCCGCGCGCTCGGCGTCGGCGAAGTGAAGTTTACCGGACAGGTCACGCCGAAGGTCGAGCTCATCGAATACGGCGTCGAATTTCGACGAGTGATGCGTTCCAAGCTCAAGCTCGGCATCGCGAATGGCTGGATGAAAGCCGATGGCGAGGTGATCTACCGCTCGAGCGATATGCGCGTCGGTCTTTTCACGGATGAGCAGGCCGCAGCGGCTTCGGCCTGAGCCGCCGCGAAAGAGGTAGCGAGCAAAGCTTCAAACAGGGGTGCGGATCATGAGACGCGTCGTCGTAACCGGAATGGGAATCGTATCGTCGATCGGCGACGACGTCGCCGAAGTCACCCAATCACTTCGCGAAGCGAAATCAGGTATCGTCTTCGCCGAGGAATACGCGGAGCTTGGCTTCCGCAGCCATGTCCATGGCAAGCCAAAACTCAACCCGGAGGACGTGCTCGACCGGCGTGCGCTTCGGTTTCATGGTGGCGGCACGGCGTGGAATCACGTCGCGATGAACCAGGCAATCGAAGCTGCCGGCTTCGATGAAAAGGACATCTCGAACGAACGTACCGGTATCGTCATGGGTTCGGGTGGCCCATCCACCGTGACCATCATGAATGCGGCTGATACGACCCGCGATAAAGGACCGAAGAGAATTGGTCCGACGGCAGTCCCGAAGGCGATGTCCTCGACCGCCTCGGCGACGCTCGCGACCTGGTTCAAGATCAAGGGCGTCAACTATTCGATCTCTTCTGCTTGCTCGACCTCAAGCCACTGCATCGGCAATGCATACGAAATGATCGCCTACGGCAAGCAGGACGCGATGTTCGCAGGCGGCTGCGAGGACTTGCATTGGTCGCTGTCGAATCTTTTCGATGCGATGGGTGCCCTTTCCTCAGACTTCAACGACGATCCGGCGCATGCTTCCAAACCTTACGACAAGAACCGCGACGGCTTCGTCATAGCGGGAGGCGCCGGCGTTTTGGTTCTTGAGGAATACGAACGCGCAAAAGCGCGGGGTGCCAACATCCTCGGCGAGATTGTCGGCTATGGTCTTACCTCGGACGGCGCCGACATGGTCGCGCCTTCCGGTGAAGGTGCGGTTCGCTGCATGAAGATGGCAATGCAGGGGCTGGACGGTCCGATCGACTACATCAATCCGCATGCGACGGCGACGCCGGTCGGCGACAAATCAGAGGTCCGCGCAATTCGCGAGGTCTTCGGCGAGTCAATCCCAACGGTTTCAGCCACAAAGGCACTCACTGGACATAGCCAGGGTGCAACTGGCGTTCATGAGGCGATCTACTCGCTGATCATGATGAAGGAGAACTTCATCGCCCAAAGCGCACACATCGGCGAACTTGATCCCGAATTCGAAGGGTTCCCGATCGCCTTTGAGCGGCAGGACGGTGTGAAACTCGACCGGATCATGTCGAATTCGTTCGGCTTTGGCGGCACCAACGCGTGCCTGGTCTTTCAACGCGCCGAATGACGGTTTGCTTAGTGCCGCCCGGATTTCGACGCAGACATTACGATCGTACCGCATGACTTGCGGACTCGGTCATGAGGGAAAACCATGGCAGACTTGATGAAGGGAAAGCGCGGGCTCGTAATGGGCGTCGCCAATCACAACTCCATCGCATGGGGAGCGGCGAAGGCGCTGGCTGGCGAAGGAGCCGAAATCGCCCTCACCTATCAGGGCGAAGCGTTCGGGCGGCGAGTGAAGCCGCTAGCCGATAAAATCGGATCGAAGCTCATTCTGCCTTGCGACGTCGAAGATTTGGCGACGGTCGACAAGGTATTCGATGATCTTAAGAGCGAATGGGGAGAGATCGATTTCCTCATACACGCGATCGCCTTCTCGGACCGGAACGAGCTCAAGGGTCTGTACGCCGACACCTCGCGAGAAAACTTCACGCGGACGATGGTGATCTCCTGCTTTTCCTTCACCGAGATCGCGCGACGAGCTGCCGACCTCATGAACAATGGCGGATCGATGATCACCATGACCTACGGCGGCTCGACGCGTGTCATGCCGAACTACAATGTCATGGGTGTAGCGAAAGCCGCGTTGGAGGCTTCGGTTCGTTATCTCGCGGCTGATTACGGCCCACGTAACATCCGAGTGAACGCCATTTCGGCCGGTCCCGTTCGAACACTTGCAGGTGCTGGTGTCTCCGATGCGCGGCTGATGTTCAACTATCAGCGTCGGAACTCGCCGCTGCGCAGGAACACGACGATAGATCAGGTCGGCGGCGCGGCGCTCTATCTCAACTCGCACCTTGCTAACGGCGTCACCGGCGAAATCCACTATGTCGACGCCGGTTACAACATCATGTCGATGCCGGATCTCGAAGAGCTGAAGAAGCAGGAACGGCGTGAGGAAATTGTCGAAGGCACGACTGGCGACGAGGATTGAGCTTGTGTCCGCGCGTCGGGCCGGCCTCAGCCGCCGACACGTTCATAGGCAAGAATCGCCGCGCTGAGGTCTTCGATCGCCGTCCCGACGCCCTTGAAGAGCGTGATCTCCTCGTCGGAAAGGCGCGGATAGACATCCGTCCGGCAGAGTTCGACGAGCATTCCCGCGATATCACTTTCTGATATTACGCCGGCTTCGAGCGGCGTCCTGATTTCCCCGCTTTCGACCTTGGCATGCTCGGTGTCGATGTAGATCGTGGACCGCCGCAGCACATCGTCGTCGGCCTCGCGCATGCCCGGCGTGAAGCTGCCGATCAAATCGACATGCTGGCCTGGCCTCAGCCACTTTCCTTCGAGGAACGGCTCGGTTGCCAGCGTCGCACAAGAAATGACGTCCGCGCGAGAGACCGATTCTTGAAGATCGACAACCGCGCGCGCCGATAAGCCAGCGTCGCTCAAGCTTCTCGCCAAACGCTCCGCACTCCCCTGCGTCCTGTTCCAGACTTCAATTTCTTCAATAGGCAGAACGGCGCGATAGGCCTCCGGAATGTTCGAGCCAACGCGTCCCGCGCCGACAACAAGCAGCCGCGAGGCTTTTGGACGCGCAAGGCGTTTCGCTGCAAGGGCAGAGGCGGCTGCGGTCCGCCGAGCGGTAAGCTCGCCGCCATCGAGGATCAGGCGATGCTGGCCGGTCTTACGATCGAACAGCACGTAGGTGGACGAGACCGCGGGGATACTGAGTTCGCTGTTTCCTGGATGAACGTTTACCAGCTTGATCCCACCCCACCCAGACGTCTGCCAGGCGGGCATGAGCAAAAGTGTGTCGTCGCTTCGGTCCGCATTGTGAAGTGAATGGTGATGTCGAAGCGGCGATGTAACCTCTTCGCGAAAACCCGCATCGATCGCCGCCACGAGCTCTCTGAAAGGCAGCGCGTCGATCGTCTCCTCGCGGGATAAGATCTTCATGGCATCGTCCTTCGTGTCGTCCGATCGTTCACCGGATTGGCTCATGCACTGTGACGAGCTTCGTTCCGTCCGGGAAAGTCGCTTCCACCTGGACGTCGTGGATCATCTCGGCAATGCCGTCCATCACCTGACCGCGGGTCAGAACATGGGCGCCGGACTCCATCAGATCGGCGACGGTGCGACCGTCCCGAGCACCCTCGACGACAAAATCGGTGATCAGCGCAACGGCCTCCGGATAGTTGAGCTTCACGCCGCGTTCGAGACGCTTGCGCGCAACCAGCGCCGCCATGGCAACGAGCAGCTTGTCCTTTTCGCGCGGAGTCAGTTGCATCGTAGAGGCTTCCTGTCCTTCGAATAACTCACAGAGACCATACAAGCGGCAAAGGAGCTTCGCCTAGCGTTTCAAGCAATGGAAGAAGCTGTTTTCTGAGCGCAAAGCCGCTTTTTTCGGCAAGGCGAATGACGAGAAGCCCGGCTATCAGGCTCGCCCCACCCGACTCGCCCAAGATCACTCGCACAGTCTCGAGTTGCGCCTCGGTCGTCTCGGCCTTCATCAAAATCGTCGCGAAGGCTCGCATACCGCCCAGGCCGGCTCTCGCTGCAGCGAGATCGGCCATCCGACCATCAAGGGCGAGATCGTCGGCGAAGACCAACCGGCCAGCGATCCTTACGCGCCAACGATCGCGCAAGAGCCCTACCTCGACGCGCTCTCCCATCATTTCGCGGCCAAGAATAACGGGTTCGAGAAGCAGGAAGCGCGACGTGTCTTCGGCGTTTACCTCCAGAGACCGCTTCAGGCGGCCGCCGTTGAAGAGGATCGTCTCCTGCGGAAGATAGTTGAGCGAGGCGTGGGAACCGATTCGCAGAGTTGTTTCGAGTGAGGCATCACCCGAATGCGCCCTGTAGATCCGTTCACAGGCTTGGGTCGTCAACGTCGCCGAAGCATTCGTCCCGAGATCGACGCCATATGACAGGCGATCGCCGCCTGTCAGCCCGCCCGAAGTGTTGATCGCAATGGCCTCCGCACGCCCGTCGGCATGACGTGGAAAGCGGAATTTCAGACAGCCCGACTGGTGTAGCGTGCGAAGCCGTGTTCGGCTATCCACGCAGCCGAGTTGAATCCGCGCGGAACCCTCGGCGCGCTGAAAGGCAGTGTTCGCTGAGGGGGCTGAGGCGATGTCGGAGCGCTCCTGATCGGCATCGGGTTCGTTTGCCCGATACCACGCAGAGTAAGGAAAGCGAGAGCACTTCCTGCGCTCTTAGCCGCCGGCTTCGATAAGAGCTGCGCGCCGGGCTTCCAGAATTGCGTCGAATGTCGCCTCGATCTGTGCGACCAGCGGATCCGCTTCCTCATCGGCCGCTCGCGCGACGTAGTCGAGAATCTCGATATCGGAGAGCGCGGCGGCGAGACGACCGCGCGTCAGCGCATCGCTGATCCGCACCTCGTCGTCCGTGAGTATCTGATTTGCCTCGGCGAGCTTCGCCAGCACCGGTGGCATGAACGGCTCTGTTGCGTTCGAAGCCCGCTTTATTGCCGAGACCTCATTGACGAAACCACCTGCTACGGCCGCTGCAAGGAGGTCGTCGATCGCCTTGAAGCGCGCTTCATCGCTATCCAGCGCCCGTTCAACCTTTTGCTTCAACGGCAAGTCAGGATCGATTCTCGGGCCGTACACGGTCGATCGGGCATTCTGCGCCGCTGGAAGTACCAAACGGATATCGTCCCGACCGCGACGCAGAGCAAAGCCGTGGTAGCGTTCCGATGGTACTTCGATGACGGCGATTGGGCGCAGATCGGGCGCGTAGCGTGGTGTTGGCACCGGCCGCATGACGGTGTGAGCTGCTTCGATAGTCCCACGAGTCCGCTCGATCTGCGCTTCCTTGATTTCTTCAAGGGAACGGCCGCTGCCCGTCGAGACCTGGTCCAGGTAACCGCGAAGTGTGACGACATAGCTCTCCACGCCTCCACAGAGATATGGAGAGAGGTCCTGTCCCATGAAGTCGGAAAGGTCGGTAACCAGCCGGTCGATGATCCAGCGACTGTTGGCGCTGGAGACCCAAGACGGGCGCCCCTGCCCCTTTGCGAGATCGGCGGCGATGCGGATTGCATCGCGTGCATTGCCTTGGCGTCGTTCGCTCGGAGGATCGATGATGAATTGTCCCGGCAGCCTTTCGTCACCGCCCTTGGCAACATCGCGCAACGGCTTGATAGCCGCAAACGCCTCGGCCGGCTTGCCCTGTAGCTCCTCGTAGAGAATTTCCGCGCATCTTTCGGGCGAAAACTCGACAGCCTCGACCGAGGCAGAGGAGACTGTAGCGACAAGTGCGAGCAGGACGACGGGGATCATACGAGCCATTACGAAGCGAAGCGTCCCTCGACGAATTACGGCTCGATGGGGTTGTCTCCGCTTCTAGAACGCTCTGACGTTCCGGTCACGACACGTGGATCGGGCCAAGTTCCCTCGACGGTAAAGGGAATTGGTTTCGGCTGAATGAACTCTTCCTGGGACTGGCCCGCCGAAGCCGTTTGAGAAAGTGACTCCGAGATACCTTCAAGGGCCAGTTGCCCGCTGCTGAGAGCGGCGTCGCCTCGCGCTTCGAGACGATAGTTCGCATTGTTCATCGACCACGATTCAATGGCGAGCTCTGGTCCGTACGTACCGAGTTCGGCCTTCAATGTCTCGAACGGAAGCGAACCGCCCGTGAGACCCGTATAAAGCAAACTCGTACCCGGTTCGGAAAAGACTGCCGGATCGAAGCCACTGAGCGTTCCGTTGCCTGCGGTCAGCGATACGCTGGTCTTCGCGCTGCGCGTGATGGTCCGCCAGTCCGTGGCCGGTGTCGACAGGCTTGCATGAAATTCGCCTGACCCGGACAGTCTGAGCCTCGCGCCGCCGAACGTGGAAGAGAGGTTCGCGAGATCGACCCCAAATCCGCTCAACTCGCCGCTGATCCACGGCGAGGACTTATCCGACAGCGCGATTCGACCAAAAGCACGGCCGCCGTAGAGACCGGCATCGCCGAGTTCAAGCGAGACGTCGCCGTCTGCAACCGTGACGACGGCTGCGACGTCCGAGAAGTCGAGAGATCCGAACCTGGCCTGGTTCGCCGAAACTCTGAGGGCAAGGTGCGCCGACCGCGCGAACTCGGCCTCGATCGGCCTTGCAAAACCGAACGGGCCGGCCGGCATCGGCACGATCGCCTCAGCGACCGGCGTGAGGTCGAGCGTTTCGAAAGCCAGCGTGCCGTCCAGACGGTCAGCGTCGAGATCGTATTCGAGGGCGCCTACGCCCGAACTCTGCGCCAAACGCAATTCGGCGTTCGTGACTTCGAGCGTGCGTCCGGCAAGCGTCAGGTCGCCGTTCAGGCTGACAGGTCCCAGCTGCGGTATCCGATAATCGGAATTCGCGAGCCATGCGGCAGTCGTTGCGAAGGAATCGCCTCGTCCCTCAAATCGCCCCACCAATCGCGGAAGCGTGCCGAAGTCCATGATGCCCTCGAAATCGAGGGTCAGCGGTGGTGAGGAGAAGGAAAGAGAGACATTGCTCGTTCCGCCATTGCGAAGGTTCGCGGTTGAATCGACTCGCATGTCGATATCGGCCGGTTGGCCGTTCCATGTGAACCCGCCCGTCATCCGGAAGGCGCTCTGACTGGAACTGCGCGTTATCGTCAGATTGGCATTGCTAATCCCGGTCGGCCCGGCCTCGTCCAAGCCGGGGCGCCAGACGCCGTTTCGGATCTCCAGGATTTGCAGTTGGTCGAGACGATCGATCGCGCGGCGCGCGAGGTCTTCCAGTCCGGCGATCATCTGAGCAGCATTCCGGTCCCGTTCAACGCTCGCGCTGATGTCGGATGCGACCGTCAATACGGTTGTTCCGATCTCGTCGGCTTCGCCCTCTGCTACGATGATTTCGGGTTGATGTTCTGGACGAACCAGGACGATCCGAGCGATCGTGGCGCGCCCGAACAGGGCATCGACGGGATCGAAATCGGCAACGATCCGATCGATCGTGATGTCGACACCCGAGCCGATCGAGATGCGGTCCGCAACAAGGCGCGTCCGCGGCAGAACGGAAAAGCTTATTGGCCCGGAGATTTCGACCGGGGTCCCAGTAAGCGCCTCCATCTTTGCGACGAGTTCGCTGCGCGCGCCATCGGATGCCAAAACGAAGCCCGGCATGACCGTGACGATGACGATCAGCACGAGCGATGCGCAAATGCCCCAAATCAGTGTTCGCTTAAAGGGCATTCGGCAGATGCGTCTCCTGGCTCTTGGCCCATCGCCCCGGCCCATTTACAGGGAGGGTCGGGGACGGCGCGTTCTCTCGGCACCCATTTTCTTTCGCTGCGCCGCCGCTACAACGAGGACCACCAAAGGTCGGCGGCGTTCAGCAGCGCAGTGTGCCTACCATCGGTCTTGCGATAGCCTCGTGGCATGAACATGGCCGCACAGACCAGTCGAAATCGGACGGAACGGGGACTGTTATGAGCGGAAAGCGCCTCTGGGAACCGACGGAGGATGGACTGAAGCATCACCCGATGACGCAGTTCGCCGAGCGGGCAGCGACGATCGCCGGCCGCATGTTTCATGATTACAACGCCTTGCATGCATTCTCCGTCGAGGAGCGATCTGCCTTCTGGGACCTTGTCTGGGACTTCTCCGGGACGATCGGCGAGAAGGGTGGCACCGTTCTCGACGAGACCGACTCGATGCGAAAGGACCGGTTTTTCCCCGAGGCCCGACTGAATTTCGCGGAGAATCTCCTCGCCAAGCGAGGCGGTCAGGACGCGATCGTCTTTCGCGGCGAGGACAAGGTAAAGCGCCGGCTCTCCTGGGAGGAACTTCATTCGCTGGTCTCGCTTCTCGCCCAAGCGATGCGAGCGGCCGGCGTGACCAAGGGCGACCGGGTCGCCGCAATGCTTCCAAACATGCCTGAAACCGTGGCCGTGATGCTGGCAACGGCATCGATCGGCGCGGTCTTCTCATCCTGCTCGCCTGATTTCGGCGAACGCGGCGTGCTCGATCGTTTCGGCCAGATCGAGCCGAAGCTGCTCTTCGTCTGCGACGGCTATTTCTACAACGGTAAGACCATTGACGTCGCCGAGAAGCTCGGGCCTATCACGAAGGCTTTGGAGCCGACGGCGACCATAGTGGTGCCCTATGTCGGGAACGAGGATGAAGTCGCCCGCTTGGCCGTGAACGGCACCACGCTGGAGTCCTTCCTCTCGGCTTTCGAGGCCGACGAGATCGCCTTCGAGCCGATGCCGTTCGACGCGCCGCTCTACATTATGTTCTCTTCCGGCACGACGGGCGTTCCCAAGTGCATCGTCCACTCGGCCGGCGGCACCCTGCTGCAGCATCGCAAGGAGCACCAGCTTCATTGCGGGATTGGCGACGGCGACCGGGTCTTCTACTTCACCACCTGCGGCTGGATGATGTGGAACTGGCTGGTCTCTGCCCTCGCCAACGGCGCGACGCTGATGCTTTACGATGGCTCGCCTTTCTATCCGGACGGCAATGTCGTCTTCGACTACGCGGCCGAGGAGAAGTTCACCTTCCTCGGCACCAGCGCCAAGTTCATCGACGCGGTGCGCAATGCCGGGCTGAAACCGAAAGAGACGCACGATCTGTCCGCGATGCGGATGATGACGTCCACCGGCTCGCCGCTTTCGCCGGAAGGCTTCGACTTCGTCTACGAGGGCATCAAGCCGGACGTCCATCTCGCGTCGATCTCCGGCGGCACGGACATCGTCTCCTGTTTCGTGCTCGGCGTGCCTTGGCTGCCGGTCCACGAAGGCGAGATCCAGGGCCCCGGCCTCGGTATGGCGGTCGATGTCTGGAATCTCGACGGCAAGCCGGTTCGCGGCGAGAAGGGCGAACTCGTTTGCACCAAATCTTTCCCGTCAATGCCGATCTACTTCTTCGGCGACGAGACCGGCGAGCGTTATCATAACGCCTATTTCTCGCAGTTCGAGGATATCTGGGCCCATGGCGACTTCGCCGAATGGACCGAGAACGACGGAATCATCATCCATGGCCGATCGGACGCGACCCTGAACCCGCAAGGTGTGCGGATCGGCACGGCGGAAATCTACAACATCGTCGAACAGTTCAACGAGATCGATGAAGCCATCTGCATCGGCCAGGCGTGGGACGGAGATCAGCGCGTCGTCCTCTTCGTGCGGACGGCCGAGGGCGTCGAACTGAGCGACGAACTCATCGCACGCATCCAGAAGGCTGTGAAGAATGGCGCTTCTCCTCGCCATGTGCCGGCGAAGATCCTGAAGGTCGAGGACATCCCACGAACCAAATCCGGCAAAATCGTCGAACTGGCGGTGCGGGAAGTCGTCGAGGGCCGCGAGGTCAAGAACATCGAGGCGCTCGCCAACCCTCAGGCGCTAGAGGAATTTAAAGGTCGCCCGGAACTATCGACCTGACCGGCATACTCGGAGCCGGGTATCACGCCTCTAAAATCTCGAGGTATTTCTCCGGCTCGCTCGTCTCGATTTCGACGAGCCAGAAGTCCGGATCGAAACGGGCCTCGCGCTCGAAACGAGCTCTAAACTCGACCTCTTCCGTCTGGGCCTCGCGCACGAAGGCGCGTGTGCCACTCTCCTCGACGAGGCTCTGAAAGGCCGGGGCATAGAGCGTGACCTGACCGAGCCGATCGCGTGTGACGATATAGATCGCACCGGCGGACTCTGCGCCCTTTCGCTCTACCGCAGCGAATCCACCATCGTTGAAGACGCGCCGCATGAGCTGAGAGACGAAGAGTTCGCTGGTGATCCGCATGCCGCCGCTCTACCCGGCGAACAAGAGCGAGACCAGAGGGAGGCGTCAGCTTTCTTTCAGCCGGAGAAGGCACCAACCCGCACGAGACGTTCCAGGAGATCGAGATTAGGCTCGCCCGTGATGTCGAGCCCTTCGACCTCTTCGAATTCGCGGATCGCCGCCTTGGTCCGGGCGCCTGGAATACCGTCCGCTTCAAGTGTTGCTAGATTAATAGCGGTGAGGCCCGTCTGTATCTTCCGAACGAGTTCATCCTCGCTCATGGCTTCGGCGCGCTCGAGTTCGATGATTGAAGAGACTTGATCGACGTTCTGAATCACCCGGCTGCTGCGCCCGTCTTCTGTTTCGGCGATTTCGTACTCCTCGGCATCGGTCCACTCGACCGGTTTCGACGAGGGTCGCGGAGCTGCATAAGCACCGATTACCTTTACCTGCCGCAGAAGTGCCGTTGACGGACGCCCATCCACCGAAAGTCCATTTTCGTGTTGGAAACGCTCGATCGCCGCTCGTGTACCGGGTCCAAACCGGCCGTCGATCGCCCGCGTGTAATGCCCCGTTTCGGCGAGGGCCTGTTGTAGTTCGGCGAGCAACGGATCGGCCTTGGTCGCCTCCACGGTGTTGAGGCTCGGCTGCGGCATTCCACGCGTTGCGATCAGCGGCGACTGATGGTGCTCTGACTGTGCAAAGAGAGCATTGCCGGAGACCCAGATGAAGAAAAGCGCGAACGCGGCCGTTCCCAGCGAAACGCCTGGGTGTGTTCGCAAGGCCTTCCACCCCTTGAGAAATCCTGCGACGAGACCGCTCATGACCCGCCCCGAGAGCCGGCCCATGTCGTCAGGCCGTGCGGCGTTGAGGGGTATCTGTGACACCGGTGTTCTTCGAATGACGGGCATGGTTCAACGCTACGATGTTCTTGTCTTCTATTGTGGTTGCCTGGCGCGGCACGAGCGGCATGTCGAGCATTACCCGCGTTCCTTCGCCTTCCGTACTCTCAATGGTCATTGCGCCGCCGTGCAGTTCGCACATGCCCCGCACATAGGCGAGGCCGAGGCCTGTGCCTTCGTAACGGCGGGACATGCCGCAGGAGGCCTGCACGAAAGGCTTGCCGAGCTTGCCGATCTGGTCGGCCGGGATGCCGATGCCGGTATCCGCGACATTCAGCCTGAGGTCGCGCCCGGCGCGTTCCCAGGAGAGCGTGACGGTGCCGGCATCCGTAAACTTCACGGCATTGGCGAGCAAATTGACCAGCATGTGATTGAGCGCCCGCCGGTCGCCGTGGATTGTTGTTCCGCCAGGCGGGCATGCGATTTCGATTGAAACGCCCTTCTGGTCGGCTTGGCAGCGAACCATTGCGCTCGCCTCCTCGACCACCTCGTCGAGCAAGAAGTGCTCGCAATGGAGTTGGTATGCGCCGGCCTCGATCTTCGAGACATCGAGAATATCGTTGACGACGGAAAGAAGATGGCGACCCGAACTCTGTATCAGGCCGACATATTCGCGCTGCTTGTCGGAATTCAGCGCACCGAAAAGCTCGTTCTCCAAGATGCCGGAAAACCCAATGATGGCGTTGAGCGGCGTACGCAACTCGTGGCTGACGGTCGCGAGCATCGCTTCGGAAAGACGGCCCGGTTCTGGTTCGGCTAGCTGGTTTGCGCCTTTCGCGTCCCCGGCGACCGGTCTCAGGACCGTCAGCACGTTCGTCTCACCATCGAGCGTCAGGACGTGAAGAAGGCGGGTTTCGTCGTTTTTCAAGCGCACGGTCACGGGGTGGGACGTATGTTCGCGAAGCGCGGCCATTGCAGTCGCCCGGCTCGCAGAGTCCAGAAGATCGAATAGAACGGGTGGACCCGCATGTGTCCCGATCTCGTCTGAAAGAACCTCGCCCGCCCGGTTGCCCTTCATGATGCAGCCGGCGGAGGAGACGACATAAGCCGCAGCCCCAAAGAGATCGGCGAGCGGCAGGGCCGCGTCGGCGGTCGGATGCGCCGCGGATAGCTTAATGCTGGTCGCTTCGGTTCCATCGGTTACGTTGGATCCACCTAAGAGCGACGCCGCTGCGACAGCGATACCGGCCAAGAACAGCGGCATGGCGACGATCGCGCCGCTCATGTCCGCCGCAGCCATGACCGGGGTTGCGACGGATGCCACCAACGCGCCGCTCAGAAGGCCGCCTGTGAGATGGGAGCGCTTGAAACCTAAGAGCGATCCGCGGGCCGGCGCGCTTGAGAAAGGCTGGTATGCGTGCCCTTCCCTCGACCTGGAACCGGAGCCCGATCCAGTCGCTGCCTCGCTCGCTAAGAACACCATACGCAAAACTCTTCATGCCATTCGTGAAACAGGCCGATGAATCGGACCGGGCCGCTTCACTTCGAGGAGAAGTTCGAAGCCGAGAATGCCGCAGAGTTTTTAAGGAAGGCATAAACCGTGCCGGGACTTAGCCGACCGATGGAGAAAAATCCGCTCGGGTCACCGCGACGCGCTCAGGCAAGTTCGAACGGCCCGTCGCTGACGAGGGGATCGGGCCCAGCGAGCGTCCCGCGCTCGAATAGTTCGACAAGGTGAGCTTTCACGGAATAGCCGGCAGCGACCGCAAGGGCTCCCTCGACGGCGGGATAATGGCGCTCGACGAGGCCGGTGATGGTCACGGGTGCTTCCTGCAGGCTCAACAGAATCATTTCCTCGCGTTGCCGGCGATGATGAAGAAAATTGCGGACCAGCCGTTCCGGTCGTTCGATGGGGTCGCCATGGCCGGGGAGGTAGAGTCGCTCGTCTCGTGGGACCAACTTCTTCAGCGATTCCCGATACCGCCGCATCGAGCCGTCAGGCGGGATCACGACCGTAGTCGACCAGCCCATCACGTGATCGCCGGTGAAAAGGACGCCGTGCTCGGGCAGCGCGAACGCCAGATGATCGGAGGTGTGCCCAGGCGTTGCGACCACTTCGATACGGTGGCCGGCAATCTGCAGAGACCCGCCGTCGATGAGCGAGCGGTCTGATTCGAGCGCTGCAAAATCGACGGAGGCCTGGTAGGCGACGGCGGGAGACGGCGCCGCGAAAAGCGGCGCTCCGAAGCGCTCCTTTGCCTTTCTCACGAGCCCGCTGTGATCGCGATGGCGATGGGTGAGCATGACCGCTTCCACCTGCCGCGCGCCGACGGCCTCCACAATCGCTTCGAGGTGAAAGGCATCTTCCGGACCGGGATCGATCACGCAGCAGGTATCGCCGTATCCGACAACATAGGTGTTGGTGCCGCGAAAGGTCATTGGGCCTGAATTGTCCGCCGTCACCCGGAGAACGCCCTCAGGGAGTTCGATCGCCGGGCGTTCAGACACCGGCGCTCTCGTGTTTCGAAGGCGCGGTCTCGTCCCGCCGCCGCACGATCTCGCCGAGTTCGGCCCGCGCCGAATTGCTCCGCGGCGTCCAGAGCCCCCGTTCGATCGCCTCGGCCAGCCGATCCGCCATCTCCTCAAACGCCTTGCGGTTGTTCTCTTCCATGAAGGCCCGCACTTCCGGATCGAGAACGAAGGCGCGGTAGACGGCGTCGAAATGGTGATCTTTCACCGCGCCGGTTGTCGCGGCAAAGGCGAACATATAGTCGACCGTCGCCGTCATCTCGAAGGCGCCCTTGTAGCCGTGCCGCATGACGCCGGCGATCCATTTCGGATTGACGACGCGGGCGCGCACCACCCGGCCGATCTCCTCATCAAGGGCGCGGATGACGGGGCGTTCGGGCCGGGAGTGATCGTTGTGATAGACCGCGGGACGTGAACCGGAAAGATGCTCGGCGGCGGCCGTCATCCCGCCTTCGAACTGGTAATAGTCGTCGGAATCGAGGAGATCGTGCTCGCGGTTGTCCTGGTTCTGGACCACCGCGTCGATGCCGGCGAGGCGCTTCTCGAAGCCTTCCCGCTCCAGCGCGCCGTCCGCATCGCGGCCATAGGCATACCCGCCCCAGGTGAGGTAGCTCTCGGCAAGATCGGCGGCCGAGTCCCAGCCCTTCTCGTCGATCAGCGCCTGAAGGCCCGCTCCGTAGGCGCCGGGCTTGGAGCCGTAGACCCGAAAACCGGCCCGCTTCGCCGCCTCGTCCTCGGTAGCTCCTGATGCGATGAGCTCCTTCGTCTCGGCCGCGATCCTCGCCGCGATGGGGTTGTCTTCTTCGTCCTCGTCGAGCGCCGCGACGGCGCGCACGGCGCGATCGAAAAGGGCGATCTGATCCGGAAAGGCATCGCGGAAGAAACCGGAGATGCGAAGGGTGACGTCGACACGCGGGCGGCCGAGTTCAGCCAGTGTCAGCACGCGAAAGCCGGTCACCCGGCGCGAGGCACGGTCCCATTCAGGTGTCACGCCGATCAACGCGAGCGCCTGAGCGATGTCGTCGCCGCCCGTGCGCATGTTCGACGTGCCCCAGGCGGTGAGACCAATGCTCTCGGGATGATCGCCATGGTCCTGCATGTGTCGCGTGACGAGCAGCTCCGCCGATTTCCGCCCGAGCTCGAAAGCCGCCTCGGTGGGCACGGCGCGTGTATCGACCGAGAAGAAGTTACGCCCCGTAGGCAGCACATCTGGACGCCCTCGCGTCGGCGCACCTGATGGACCCGGCGCGACGAAGCGGCCGGAAAGCCCGGTTAGCAGGCCGTCGATCTCGGCACGGCCGCACGCCTCTACCGATGGCATCAGTTGGTTGTGGATCGCGCCGAGAATTACCGCCGTCTGCTGCATCCCGTCCGGGCTCGCCTCACCCGCAACCAGCTGTGCTGCAAGGAGTTCGATTCGCTCGACCGTGTCGCCATTCGTCCGCCACGGATCGGTGGAAATCGTCTGAAGTTGCTGTGGACGATGCCCCTCCCATGGCCGCGACATGTCGCAATCCAGCGGATCGAAGTCCGTCCGCCCCAGCAAGTCCGCCGCGATCGCCCGATGGAGCGATCCATCCGCCGCCTCGTGACCGCGCGGCAGCCGCGCCAGCGCAACGGTGAGATCGGTGAGAAGACGGCCCTCCGGCGCCTTGCCGAAGATGTGGAGCCCGTCGCGGATCTGCATTTCCTTCAGATCGCAGAGATAGGCGTCGAGCTTTTCGAGCGCCGTCTCGTCAGTTTCGTCTGCGCCGATCCCGGCGTCCTGATCGAGGCCGATATCGCGCACGAGATCGAGAATACGGGGCTTCAGCAGCGCCAGCCGGCGCGGATCGGCGCCCGAGGCTTCGTAATATTCGTCGACGAGCGCTTCGAGATCCTTCAGGTCCCCATAGGTCTCGGCGCGGGTGAGCGGCGGCGTCAGGTGATCGACGATCACCGCGCTCGTGCGCCGCTTGGCCTGCGTCCCCTCGCCCGGATCGTTGACGATGAACGGGTAGAGATGCGGCATCGGGCCGAACACGGCTTCCGGAAAACAGGTTTTCGATAGCGCCAGCGCCTTTCCCGGCAGCCATTCGAGATTGCCGTGCTTGCCCATGTGCACCACCGCGTCCGCATCGACCTTCGTCCGCAGATAGGCGTAGAAGGCGAGATAATTGTGTGGTGGCGCGAGATCCGGCGAGTGGTAGGTCTCCTTCGGATCGATATTGTAGCCGCGGGCCGGCTGGATGCCGATCAGGGTTTCGCCGAAGCGCGCGATCGGCAGGGCGAAGACGGTCTCGGTCTCGTGACCCAGAACGAAAGGATCGGCCTCCGGAGCACCCCAACGCTCGATCACCTGCGTACGGACGAGTTCGGGGAGCGTTTCGAAGAACGCGCGATAATCCGCCAATGATAGCGTTTCGCGAATTTCGCGCGCAGCCATCCCGGCATTCGTCGGCCCGGCCAAGAGGTGTTCGATCAGCGCATTGCCGTCGGTCGGGATGTCGCCCACCGAAAAGCCCATCTTCCCCATCGCGCGCATCACTTCGATCGTGCCGGCCGGCGTATCGAGCCCGACGCCGTTGCCGAGGCGTCCGTCGCGGTTCGGATAGTTTGCGAGAATCAACGCGATCCGCTTGTCGCCATTCGCCTTGCCGCGCAGTCGCGCCCATCGCGCGGCGAGTTTGGCGACGAATTCCACCCGATCCGCCACCGGCTTATGGGCGACGATATCCGTCTCGGTGAGCTGGTCCCATTCGCCGGCGGTCTTGAAGGCGACAGCTCGGGAGAGCACCCGGCCATCGACCTCCGGCAGGGCAACGCTCATCGCAAGATCGCGCGCTGAAAGCCCCTGGCTCGACGCCTCCCACGCCTCGGCATCGCCGCTCGCCAGCACCGCCTGCAGGACGAAGGCGCCGCTCTCTTCCAATACGGTCGGCACGCGTTCGCCACCGGGCGAAGAGACCGCGAAGCCGGTGAGGTTCACGACGACGTCAGGTGGGTCCTTCTCGAAAAGACCGCGTACGGTCTCGATTGAAACCGGGTCCTTGAGGCTGGAGATGAAGATCACCTGCGTTTCGAGCCCGGCTTCGTTCATCGCCCGTGCCAAGGCCTCGATGGCCTGAGTCTGCGCGCTCTGGACGAGGGCGCGGTAGAAGACGATGGCGGCGTGGGGTCTGTCTTGATGATGCTCGTCCTGCGCCAAGTCCAGTCGCCCCGCCTTCAGCAGCGGCCGTGCATCCTCCGGCATCTCCGATCCGTCGAGAACCGCATTGCAGGCGCGCAGGAAACTGTCGGCGTTTTCCGCACCACCCTCGATGAGATAGCGCCAAAGCTGCGCTCGTGTCGCCGGATCGAGTGTGTCGTAGTCGTCGAGACCAGCATCCGGCTTGTCGTCGCCCGGGAGCACGCAGAGCTGCGCGCCGAATTTCTTCGCAGCGGCATGGAGCGCATCGAGCCCGTAGGGCCAGTAGGTGCGCCCGCCGAGCAGCCGCACGACGATCAGCTTCGCATGCCGCGCCGTCCGCTCGATGTAGGCGTCGACCGATATAGGATGCTTGAGCCGCAGGAAGTTCGCGAGCCTGAGCGAGGGCGCCTCGCCGCCAAGCCGGCGCGCGGCGCCGGCGAGACTCGCAATTTCGGTATCGGCCGCCGTCATGACGACGACATCGGCTGGCGACTGCCCGAGATCGACCGCCTCACCACTGTCGTCGATCGTTCCTTTCTGGGCGAGAAGAAGATGCATGTTTCGAGCCGCTTATTCCGCGGCCTGGCGCGCCTCTCCCGAGACGATCGCATTCAATTCGTTCGTGATCTCGTCGCGCGCCGCCGCATCGAGATCATGATGCAGCCCGATAACCACGAGGCGCGTCTCCCGGGTCTCGTCCGCCTTCCACGGTCGGTCGAAATAGGTTTCGAGCCGCTTGCCGACGGCCTGGATCACGAGCCGCATCTTCTTGCCGGGCACATCGGCAAAGCCCTTCAGGCGCAGGATGTCGTGCCGTGCGATCAGCCCGGGCAACGCCGCTTCGAAGCCGTCGCGATCGGCGAGGGAGCCGGCATCGACGACGAAGCTTTCGAACTCGTCGTGGTCGTGCTCGTGCGACTCGCCGCTCTCGTGCTCCATCTCATGATGGGCTTTGCGGTCCAGGATCAGATTCTCGGTCCCGGCCTCGATGCCGAGAAGCACGTCGGTCGGCAGCTTGCCGTGTTCGCTCGCTACCGTGCGCACCGTCCGCTCGGTCTTGCCGGCGATCTCGGAGCGCACCTTTTCCAGCACCTCGCGGTCGATCAGATCGGCCTTGTTGAGAACGACGAGGTCGGCCGCGCGCAGTTGATCTTCGAAAAGCTCCTCAAGCGGATTGTCATGGTCGAGGCTCTCGTCCGCCGCGCGCAGGGCGGCCACCTTCGCCTCGTCGTCGGCGAAGCGCCCGTCGGCGACGGCGGCAGCATCCACCACGGTCACGACGCCGTCGACCGTGACGTTCGTCTTCACCTCCGGCCAGTTGAACGCGGCCACCAATGGCTGCGGCAGCGCGAGCCCGCTGGTCTCGATGACGATGTGATCGGGCTTGTCCTCACGGGCAAGAAGCCTTGTCATGGTCGGGATGAAATCGTCGGCGACGGTGCAGCAGATGCAGCCATTGGTCAGTTCGACGACGTCGTCCTCGGTGCAGGTCTCGATGCCGCACCCGGTGAGGATATTGCCGTCGACACCGAGATCGCCGAATTCGTTGATGATGAGGGCGATCTTCCGACCGCCCGCATCCTGCAACATGTTGCGGATCAGGGTCGTCTTGCCCGCGCCCAGGAAGCCGGTGATGACGGTGGCGGGAATCTTCGACATGGATCGCGTGCCTCTCGAACGGTTCGGTTCGGCTTTACCGCAAAGGACAAAGCATCTTTGCGCCTATGTCGCGCATATACCGTGTGAGGTCGAGGGGGTCGAAGGGAAAGGCGCAGTGAACGGCGTCTGTTCGTGATCCATCTCGGGTCACCCGTCCGGCAATCCCTGACATAAACGCAAAAATGCCCCGGTGTTGGAGCGGGGTTTTTGGGTGTGCTGTGTGTGTGTGTTTTTCTGAGAAGAAGGGTTTTGTTTTGCTTGGGATTTGCGGACCTGGCGGCGACCGACTTTCCCGCGTCTTGAGACGAAGTATCATGGGCGCTGGTGCGTTTCACGGCCGAGTTCGGAATGGGATCGGGTGGGGGCGCACCGCTATGACCACCAGGTCGGCAAATACCAAGCAGGGCGAGAAGCTGGGAGTTTGTTGTCGCTCACGGCAGGCTTGCTATCGCAAGCCGCCTGCGCGTGCGCGGCCTGACCGGCCGGCGCTCGTTCGAGCGGTGGTGGTGGCTCGCGCGAGATCGCGGTGAAGTCCCGTGGAGATCTCCGCGAAGGATCTCCCCGAAGGCTGGCGTCGGGCGACTGCCCGCCGGCGCTTTTGCGCCGCGCCCGCGCAGCCGATCGCGAGAGCGATCTGGCGCGAGCGCCAAGAAGAATGTTGATTGCCTTTGATCTGGCTCGGCCCTCGCCCCAAGAGGGCTCGGGCATTTCAACCTGGCGAACACATGGTTCGCCTTCGGCCTTTCGGCCGAACCGGTTTCGATGATCATGGGCGAATGGGAACGATCAAGTTCGTTCGGGCGATTAGTACCGGTAAGCTTCACAGGTTGCCCTGCTTCCACACCCGGCCTATCGACGTGGTGGTCTACCACGGCCCTGATAGGGAGCACTCGTTTTCAGGTGGGTTTCCCGCTTAGATGCCTTCAGCGGTTATCCCGACCGGATATAGCTACCCTGCAATGCGGCTGGCGCCACAACAGGTCCACCAGAGATCCGTCCATCCCGGTCCTCTCGTACTAGGGACAGATCCTGTCAATGCTCCGACACCCACGGCAGATAGGGACCGAACTGTCTCACGACGTTCTGAACCCAGCTCACGTACCGCTTTAATTGGCGAACAGCCAAACCCTTGGGACCTGCTCCAGCCCCAGGATGCGATGAGCCGACATCGAGGTGCCAAACAACCCCGTCGATATGGACTCTTGGGGGTCATCAGCCTGTTATCCCCGGCGTACCTTTTATCCGTTGAGCGATGGCCCTTCCACTCGGGGACCACCGGATCACTATGACCGACTTTCGTCTCTGCTCGACTTGTCTGTCTCGCAGTCAGGCGGGCTTATGCCATTGCACTCGACGAGCGATTTCCGACCGCTCTGAGCCCACCATCGCGCGCCTCCGTTACGCTTTAGGAGGCGACCGCCCCAGTCAAACTACCCACCATACACTGTCCCGGATCCGGATGACGGACCGCGGTTAGACATCCATGACGGCAAGGGTGGTATTTCAAGGATGGCTCCACGCAAACTGGCGTCCACGCTTCAAAGCCTACCACCTATCCTACACGTGCCGACACGAATGCCAGTGTAAAGCTATAGTAAAGGTGCACGGGGTCTTTCCGTCTGACCGCAGGAACCCCGCATCTTCACGGGGAATTCAATTTCACTGAGTCTGTGCTGGAGACAGCGGGGAAGTCGTTACGCCATTCGTGCAGGTCGGAACTTACCCGACAAGGAATTTCGCTACCTTAGGACCGTTATAGTTACGGCCGCCGTTTACTGGGGCTTCGATTCAAGGCGTGAACCTCTCCTCTTAACCTTCCAGCACCGGGCAGGCGTCAGACCCTATACGTCGTCTTATGCGACTTCGCAGAGCCCTGTGTTTTTGATAAACAGTCGCTACCCCCTGGTCTGTGCCACCCCCACCTACTTGCGTAAATGGAGGTCACGCTTCTTCCGAAGTTACGCGTGCAATTTGCCGAGTTCCTTCAGCACAGTTCTCTCAAGCGCCTGGGTATTCTCTACCAATCCACCTGTGTCGGTTTCGGGTACGGTCTATAAGATGGAGCTCTTTCCTGGAACCGCTTCACCGCAACCTCAATCCAATAAGAGATTACGATACACGCGATCCGTCACTTTCCATCAGGCCCACGAATATTAAACGTGGTTCCCATCGCCTACGCCTTTCGGCCTCGGCTTAGGGGCCGGCTAACCCTGCTCAGATTAACTTTAAGCAGGAACCCTTGGATTTTCGGCGAGGGAGTCTCTCACTCCCTTTATCGTTACTCATGTCAGCATTCGCACTTCCAATACCTCCACGGCTCCTCACGGATACCGCTTCACAGGCTTATGGAACGCTCCGCTACCACTTGCCATAAGACAAGTCCTCAGCTTCGGTGCATGGCTTCAGCCCCGGTACATTTTCGGCGCAAAGACCCTTGTTTAGACCAGTGAGCTGTTACGCTTTCTTTAAATGATGGCTGCTTCTAAGCCAACATCCTGGTTGTTTTGGGATCTTCACATCCTTTCCCACTTAGCCATGACTTGGGGACCTTAGCTGGAGGTCAGGGTTGTTGCCCTCTCGACGACGGACGTTAGCACCCGCCGTCTGTCTGCCGGATAGGACTCCTCGGTATTCGGAGTTTGGTTAGGATCAGTAAGACGGTGAGTCCCCATAGCCCATCCAGTGCTCTACCCCCGAGGGTCTTCATCCGACGCTCTACCTAAATAGATTTCGCGGAGAACCAGCTATTTCCGAGTTTGATTGGCCTTTCACCCCTAGCCACACGTCATCC
>NZ_DS022272.1:403022-443022 GCF_000153705.1 Fulvimarina pelagi HTCC2506 | reverse complement strand
CAAGCCTTCGCACTATGAGAGAAGATATCCTCGTTCTCCCAGCCTGCGAGATCGAGGCGCACCCGCATCGGCAGGAACCGAAAGCATTCGCGTGCGAGATCCATCCGGTCCTCGCGCTCAAGCCGCTTATAAAGCGCACCCATGATGTCGTGCAGATAGAGAACGTCGGATGCGGCGTAATCGAGTTGGGCCGGACTGAGCGTCTCGACCGCCCAGTCGGACGACTGCTGCTGCTTCGACAGATCGACCCCCACGAGTTCGCGCGCCAAGTCCTTGAGGCCGTGCCTGTCGGTATAGGTGCGTGTGAGTCGAGAGGCGATCTTGGTGCAGAAAATGCCTTCGGTCATCGCGCCGAAGGCATGATAAAGCGCCGCTACATCGAAGCGGGCATAGTGGAAGATCTTCGTTTTCGATGCATCCGCGAGCAGGGCGGAAATATTCGGAGCCTCAGTCTGTCCTTTAGCGATCTGGACGACGTCTGCCGTACCATCTCCGGGCGAGAGTTGCACCACGCAAAGTCTGTCCCGCATCGTATTCAGGCCGAGCGTCTCGGTATCGATCGCTACCGGTCCAGTATAGCGATCGAGATCGGGAAGGTCGCCCTTGTGTACGCGGATGGTCATAGATTCGTCTTTCATGGGTCAGCGAGAGTTTCGACCCTCCATAAACAAACCGGCACGAATGGGAACCCACTGAGGATTCGAGGCGCGACCAGGTTTTACATGATCCGCCGCATGCCCCTTCGCCGACTCACGTGATTTTCGATGTCCGGTATTGTATGCGGGGGCCGCTTCCATCGATGGCGCGACCAATGCAGATGACGAGACCCATGCGCTCAGGTACCGAGAACGCCGACTGCGAAACCATCGCCAGACGGCTCGTCTTCGTCTTTCCCGGCTTTGAGCCGATGCCACCAGAGGCTCAGATCGCACGTTTTCGTCGAGCGGCTGAGCGCTCAGCCGCCGTCTTCGAAGCGAAGATTGCGTTCTCCAACATTGCGGCTGCGGCAGACGCGAACGGGAAGACTCGACCTCCTCCGACTTCGGCTGAAATCACTGCGACACTTACTTCGAGCGGTGGCAACCATGTCGTGAAGACCGATTGCGTCTTCTGCGTCTGGGACGATCTGATCGCAACCTATGCAGCAGCGGTTCTTCCCGTGCGCATCCGCCGAGGGTTTGCTGCGCTTGGCACGTTCCTGATCAACGGCACATTCTTGCGTTACTGCCGAACATCGTGGCGCTATGCGCTATTCTTCTTGTTTCCGATCGTTCTGACGGCGGTGATCATCGCTATTGGGATCATTATCGCGCTCACTCTCGGCAACCTGTTCTCCGGTCCAACGACCTGGCTTGCCGGTATTTTGATCGGTTCGACAGCGTCGATCATGCTCTTCTACCTCGCAAACCGCCGTTGGTTTTTGATGACCGCCTTCGACGACTGGGCTCTCGCGCGCGATCTTTGTGAGGGCACCAACCCGCGGATCGAGGAGCGCGTGGTAGAATTCGCGGAAACTCTCGGAAATCGGGGATCGACCGGCGCACCGGAGGAGATCGTCATCGCCGCGCATTCGCTCGGCGCGAGCTTTGCGATACCGGCACTCGCACGTGCCTTCGAGGCGGGCTTTGCACCCAAAGTTCCCCTTCACGTTCTTACCGTGGGCTCCAGCCTGATGAAGACTGCGCTTCATCCGAAGGCCGTAGAGCAGCGCGAAGCGGTTCGCCGACTGACGGTTGATCATGGCTTGCCCTGGACAGACTGCCAGGCACTGACCGACCCGATCAATTTCTACAACTCGAATCCGGCAGGCTCACTTGGAATCGCTGTTGATCCAATGCCTCTGGTCGTCAAGTTGCGCCTGAAGCACATGGTGGCCCCAGCGACATATCGCCGGATCAAACGAGACTTCTTTCGGCTTCACCGGCAATTCATCCTCGCAATCGAACGTCGCTGTCCCTATTCGTTTCATCTACTGATTCTCGGACCGGCACCACTAGAAGCCTTTCGGCGCCATCGCACGATCAATCGCCCTCCACTTGCGCCGTCAGACGGGAAGGATCTAGGAAGCAGCGTCGTTCCGAACCCTAAAACCATTCCTGCCAATGAGGCCGCCAGATGACCATTCCGATTGCCGGAACGAGCGCCTGGGTGCTGATGGTGATCGGCTGGTATATCATTCGCTTTCCATTCGAACGCCGTGCCAAGCGTAAGAAAGTAGCAGCGACAAGACGTGGCGGCGCCGAGACCCTTCGCATGTTGGTCTCGTTTTCCGGACTTGGCCTGGTGCCCGGCCTTTACGCCGCAACCGGCTTTCCGGCTCTCGCCGACTATCAGCCGAGCATTGTCCAGTTTGTCCTTGGAGCCGCGGTCGGTGTTCTTTCCCTGACGCTCTTCAGACTAACGCACAAGGCACTCGGCAAGATGTGGTCGGTCTCGCTCGATCTTCGCGAGAAGCATAAGCTGATCACCACCGGCATCTACGCGAAAGTGCGACATCCAATGTATTCCGCGTTCTGGTCGTTGGCCCTCGCCCAGGCTCTGCTCCTGCCGAACTGGATCGCCGGGCTTGCCGGGCTCGTCGGGTTCGGCACCCTTTTCTTCCTGCGTGTCGGACCCGAGGAAGAGATGATGGAGGCCGCCTTCGGTGAAGAGTATCGGCAATATTGCACCAGGACCGCGCGGATCATCCCCGGCATATACTGAGAGACGGAACTCCGTTGGAAATTCCGGCGCGTAGCCTTGCGCTCTAATGAAGATCGAGCGACGCCGTCTTCCCTTGATCTTCAAGATGCCAGAAAGCCGACCAATCGCGCCCATCCCGATTGAGAACCAAGAAGTTACGCTCTTCAACATAAACCGTCCGGGCCGAGGGCATGCGGTGCATCTTGATCTTGCGCTTCGGAAGTGGGCTTTCCCCGAGCCTGGCCAGCATGGTGAGGACCAGGGCGTAGGCTTTGGGCGGCGCGCCGTGGGAAATCCCCGACGACACGAGTTGATGGATAGACGACTTGTCCTTGAGCCGCATCTCGCCGCGCGTTGCCAAGTGGATCTCGCCGGACAGGATCGTCACGCGGTTCGGTCGCCCTTCCTGGGCTTCCGCGATGATGCGTAGAAGGCGCTTCCATTCCTTTCGGTGACTTCGACTTTGCCACTGATCCCGAAGATCATCCTCGTATTCGCGGGCCGGCGGCACGTAGTCGGCGACGAATTCCAACCAGGAAAGCCTCGGTCCCATCACCGGGACACTCGACATGATGAGAATGCGCGTATCCGGCGGGGTGTTGGCCATTGCGGCCTCGAAACCACGCCAGCCTTTCGGCCCCATGACGCGATTGCGACGTCGCTCGCTGCGGAGATCGGGGACGATAAGGCGAATGCCCGGATAATCGAGCGTGTAGCCAAGACTCTCGCCAGAACTGTCATGGAAGCCCGGCGGTAGCGCACTCTCGCCAACGCCCAGTTGAAATAGAAGAAACATTTCGCGCGCCGCCTCGAACAGGCCGCGGCCGATCGGGCTGTCCAGCACCTCGTCGGCATGGCTGCCCCAGCCGTCGATGATGTCGTGGTCGTCCCACATCATCGCCGCCGGCACTTCGGCCGACATAGCCGCCATCGACGGTCGCCCATAGGTTATCGCATAACGATTGAAGTAGAAGAAGCGGATCGCATCGCGCGCCTCCGCGCTCAAGGGCATCGCGGCACAGTCCTCGTCCGCTGCCTCGTCCCAGGCGATGACGTCCGGATGACATTTCAAGACGTCGTCGGCATAGAGTTGGTCGCCGCCTTCGCACATCAGCCCGAAGGAGTCGCGGCGATGTTCCTCGACAAGACGATCCCACATCACTTCCCGCTCTTCGAGCGGTCGCTCGAGATCACCGTCCTCCTGGCCGTTGCATGAGACATATGCGATGCGAAGATGCTCAGTGCCGCAAGGCGCGATGGGGCGGGTCTCACCGTCGAGCGTATACGTTGTCGATTCGGTGATCGGCATCTCGAAGAGATATCGCCAGACCTTCGAGCCGAAAAGCGTCGAAAGGCATTCGGCTTCGACCAGCTCGCCATCGTGTTTCAGGAATTCAGGAGCGGCCTCGTTGGCCGGACGAACCAATATAGCTGCAATCTTATGACGTTCGGCTGCGACGCCGCGCGTGATCAATATGGGGCCGACCGAAAGTCCGGCTGAGCAAACGCCTTCGCCGTTCGGAGTCTCAGCCATCGTCCGATCCTTGCGTCTTGAGCCGCAGAATCTCGATGCGGCTCGGTTATCCCGATCCATGATCTAAGAAGGGGACCGCGCTTCGCAACGCGTCATTCCTGCCGCAGGGACGGAATCGTACTGCAACGGATAGGTAGCTGAAAACTGGCTTTCTTTACTTCTCGCTTCCGCGCAACGAGCCGAACAGCGCCATAAAGGGATTGGTGTCGGCCTTCGGCTTGGTCTGGCCAAGCGCCATGGCGTCCACACCTTCTACTTCATTATCCGCACCGTCTTTCAGAGCCGCGAAGTCGAAGCTTGGTCGACCAGCTCTGACGTCTGCCTGGGTCGCCAGCGGGACCTGGCTGCGCAGCTTGCGGCCGATCTTCTCGTAGAAGGAGTTGCCGCCGGCGATCGCAACGTAATGCATGTTCGGATAGCTGAAGCTGTAGCCCGCCGTATGGAAGAAGCGGGCCGTGCGAACGTTTTCGTGGCGTTCGCCACGAAGGACCCGAGCCGCCGTGTTCATGGCGAGTTCGCGGCCCGCATTCATCTCGCGTGTCATCACGCCGGACGCGAACTGTCCCGGCTGGGAGACGACCCCGCAGATGTCATTGGGAAAGGATTCGCTCTCGACGCGGTTCATCACGACGGTGCCGACTGCAAGCATCCCCTCCTCGCTCGAGCGGTTCGACTCGAAATACATCGCACGGGCGAGGCAGGTCTGCTCTTCGAGATCGACCGAGGCGAGGACATCCTCGACGGACGGCTTTTGTCCACCGA
This sequence comes from Fulvimarina pelagi HTCC2506, assembly GCF_000153705.1. GTDB lineage: Bacteria > Pseudomonadota > Alphaproteobacteria > Rhizobiales > Rhizobiaceae > Fulvimarina > Fulvimarina pelagi. Next base: position 438,044 of record NZ_DS022272.1, on the reverse strand, counting down.
CGCAGGCGGACATGAGAAGCGCGGCACCGAGCGAGGTCGCGGCGCGCGCGGCTTTGGAAAGAAGCGAGATCGTTTTCATGGCGAAACCGATCGGTTCCGAATCGGGCACCTTTGCGGCTAACTGCACAGGCACGCATCAACAGATCGGTTTGTGTTGCGCTTTTGCGTCGCGTGACACCCTAGCCCTCTTCCTGAGCACACGAGTCCACGCTTTCTATTTGTAATATAGACTGATATTATTTATGACTTACTGTATTGAGCGCTTTTGAATTTGGCAACATTAGGGAAACGCAAACAGTCTCAGAGTATGCTTTAACAAAAGTCATAGAACACAAGTAGTAGACGACATGACAAATTCGTTGCCGGACGCCACAAGCCTTGGCGATCTTTCGATCGATAAAGCGCTCTGCAGTGTTCGTACCTATCTCGGCATGGACGTCGCTTACCTGTCCGAATTCATCGGCGACAGGACGGTCTTTAGGAACGTTGATGCGCCGGGCCTGGAGAACCTCATTAAGCCGGGCGACAGCCAAGACCTCGATGCGGTCTACTGTCGCCACATCCTAGAGGGCCGTCTGCCAAAACTCATGCCGAACACGGCCGACGAGCCGATTGCCGTAGGTATGCCGATCACCACCGCAGTGCCGATCGGATCTCATATGAGCATCCCGGTTCGACTGCCTGACGGTGAACTCTACGGCATGTTCTGTTGTCTCAGCGCCCAACCCAATCCTTCGCTCAACGAGCGCGATCTGACACTCATGCAGATGTTCGCCGACCTAGCTGCAGAACGGGTCGCCGACCACGTCAAACGCGAGCGCGAGCAGAGCGCTATACGTCAGCGCATCGCAAAAACTCTCGACGACGGTGGTTTCGATCTGGTCTATCAGCCTATCGTCGATCTGGCGAAGAATGCGGTCGCCGGGTTCGAATGTCTCTCTCGCTTCAGCGCCGAACCTTATCGCCCACCGAATATCTGGTTCGACGAAGCACGCCTCGTCGGTATGAACGAAGATTTGGAACTCGCCGCAATCCGCCGGGCTCTGAAAGCACTGCCGGCTATGCCGGACGACGTGTACCTATCAATAAACGCGTCCCCAGACATCATCACCGGAGGGAATCTGGCGGCCGTCCTGCTAAAAAGCGGACCGGCCCAGCTGAAGCGAATCGTGCTCGAGGTGACGGAGCACCACGTGGTCCCGGATTACGATCTGCTGCACGAGACACTCGACCCAATCCGCAGCGGCGGCGTCAGACTTGCGGTCGATGACGCAGGAGCAGGCTATTCAAGCCTGAGCCATATTCTCCAGCTGAGGCCGGACATCATCAAACTGGACATGAAGCTCGTTCGCGATATCGACACCGATACAAGCCGTCGGTCTCTAGCAGCCGCGATCGCCCATTTTGCACGAGAAATCGGCGTAATGGTCGTTGCTGAAGGAATCGAGACGGCCGCTGAGGAGGCCACCCTACGCACCCTTGGGATCGACAAGGGACAGGGCTACCGACTCGGACGACCACAAGCTCTTGAATCGACGCTCGCTCTCTTTCCGCACCATATACGCCGGATCGCCTGACACATCAGATTTTCAAGTGTCCGCAGACACCAAGCCGAACTGACGTCTATTGAACGAGCCGATGCTTGAAGCTTAGACCCGCCGTTCGACCATCATCTTCTTGATTTCGGCGATAGCCTTCGCCGGGTTCAGACCTTTTGGGCAGGACTGTGTGCAGTTCATGATCGTGTGACAACGGTAAAGCTTGAACGGGTCTTCGAGCGCGTCGAGACGTTCGCCCTTTGCCTCATCGCGGCTGTCGATCAGCCAGCGATAGGCCTGAAGCAGAACGGCGGGGCCAAGGTAACGTTCACCGTTCCACCAATATGACGGACAGGACGTCTGACAGCAGAAGCAAAGAATGCATTCATAGAGACCGTCGAGCTTCTCGCGGTCTTCGTGGCTCTGTTTCCACTCTTTCTGCGGCTCCGGCGTTTCAGTCTTCAGCCACGGCTCGATGGAACGCAGCTGGGCATAAGGAACCGTCAGGTCGGGCACGAGATCCTTGACCACCGGCATGTGAGGCAGCGGATAGACCGCGACCGAACCATCTATCTCGTCCATACCTTTGGTGCAGGCGAGCGTGTTGGACCCGTCGATGTTCATAGCGCACGAGCCGCAGATTCCCTCGCGGCACGAGCGGCGCAACGTTAGCGTCGAATCGACATTGTTTTTGATCCAGAGAAGCGCGTCGAGAACCATCGGCCCGCAATCGTCGAGATCCACATAGTATGTGTCGAGGCGAGGATTCTCATCGTCGTCAGGAGACCAGCGGTAAATCCGAAATTCGCGGATATTGTTCGCGCCCTTGGGCCGATCCCATGTCCTGCCCTCGTTGATCGTCGAGTTTTTCGGAAGCGCGAGTTCGACCATGTCTGTTCAATCCGGTCCTGTTTGTATCGGACGCAACATAACGAGTGCACCGCAAAACGGAAGGGGCGGCGCGGCGCGGCTTATCCGCCCGGGTGGGATCTCGCAGTCAACGCCACTACCGCGAAGAGCGATCGCGGATCGGTCCAGGACTTTTCGACTGCCCAACCCGACGAATTGACGAGAGTGGCGAAGTCGTCGAGATCGTACTTTCGCGAACTCTCCGTATGGATCGTCTCACCGCCTTCGAACGTGAAGGTACGTTGGCCCACGGCCGCCCGCGTCGACTTCACGCAGACGAGATGCATCTCCACTGCCGATGCCTCCGAATTCCAGCGTGCTTCGTGCGCAAAGCTCGGAAGATCGAAAGAGCCACCAAGTTCACGATTGATACGGGTCAAAATGTTGAGGTTGAAGGCGGCCGTTACGCCCGCCTTGTCGTCATAGGCCGCGAGAAGGGTCTCGATATCCTTCTTCAGGTCGATGCCGATCACGAAGCGGCCGCCCGGCCCCACATGGCCGCGAACCCGGCTAAGCAGCGCCCGCGCTTCCTTGCGACAGAGGTTGCCAAGAGTAGAGCCGGGGAAGAATGCACCGCGATTGTCGCCGGGAAGGTCGGACGGGAGGTCGAAGTCAGCCGTGAAATCAGCGGTTATCGGCCGTATGCGGAGGTCAGAAAACCGCTCTCGAAGCCGTTCCGCCGAAGTCTCGAGGAAATCGCCTGCAATATCGACCGGTACATAGCATTCCGGCGTTTCGAGCGCCGAGAGTACGATCTCCGTCTTCACGCCCGCCCCGGCGCCGTATTCGATAAGCACCACATCCTTGCCGAAGGCTGTGCCAATCTCGGCAGCGTTCTCGTTCAGAATGCGTGTTTCCGTGCGCGTCGGATAATATTCATCGACACCCGTTATCGCCTCGAAGAGTTCCGAACCCTCATCGTCGTAGAGCCAGCGGCTCGGCAGCGTCTTCTGTTTGCGGGAAAGGCCTTCGAGCACGTCGGTCAGAAAGGCTTCCCGCTGCCCGAAATCGATATCGACGATATCCATGGCGATCAGTTGTCCTCCGCAAGGCGCAGGCCCGAGAACTGCCAGCGGGCATTGGGCGGAAAGAAGTTGCGATAAGTCGGGCGGATGTGGTTGGGCGGCGTCACGCAGGAGCCGCCACGCAGCACGAACTGGCCGCACATGAACTTGCCGTTGTATTCCCCGACGGCCCCCTCGACGGGCCTGAAGCCCGGATAGGCGGAGAAGGCGCTACGGGTCCATTCCCAGCAGTCGCCGAACATCTGTCTGAGGCCGTCACCCTCAACGGAAGCTGGCCTCGGGCGCAGTCGGCCGGAGTCGACGTAATTGCCGTCCATCGAAAGGCCTTTCGTGGCATTCTCCCACTCGGCCTCGCTCGGCAAGCGCTTGCCAGCCCAGGCAGCGAACGCATCGGCCTCGAAATAGCTCAGATGTGTGACGGGCGCGGAGCGGTCGACCGGCTGAAAACCGCGCAGGGTCATCGACCAGTACTCGCCATCGCGCTTCTCCCAATAGAACGGCATCTCCCATCCGTTCTCCAGAATGTCGGCCCAACCGGAAGAGAGCCAGAGAAGCGGATCGCGATAGCCCCCCTCCTCAATGAATTCGATGAACTCGCCATTGGTCACGAGACGATCGGCGAGCTTGTAGGGTTCGAGAAGCGCGCGATGGCGCGGCCCCTCGCAGTCGAAGGCGAAACCTTCACCCTGATGGCCAATGTCTACGATACCGCCGTCGAACGTCTCGAAGGAGACCGGCGCCGCATCCCGGACTTCGACCGCCAGCGGCTGCGGATCCTTGAAGGCTGGCTTCAGCGGGCTTTGAGCGAAGAGATGCAGAATATCCGTGAGGAGCAGTTCCTGATGCTGCTGCTCGTGGTGGCAACCAAGTTCGATCAGTTCGACGACGTCCTCACTTGGCCCGTCTTCCAGAAGCCGGGACATCGCTTCATCCACATATTCCCGATAGGCCATGACCTCGTCGAGGGCCGGCCGGGTGACCATGCCGCGCTTCGGCCGCGGCTGCCGCTCGCCGACACTTTCGTAGTAGGAATTAAAGAGAAAGTTGTAGGTATCGTCGAACGGCCTGTAGCCCGGGTCGCGTTCCCTCAAGATCATCGTCTCGAAGAACCAGGTCGTGTGCGCGAGATGCCATTTGGCCGGGCTCGCGTCCGGCATCGATTGAACGGTCGCATCGGCATCGGAAAGGTTCGCGCCGAGTCCGTTGCTCGCCCGTCGAACACTTTCGTAGCGCTCGGTCAGCTCGGCAGGAGTTGCTTGGCGGTCGAGACTGTCGGTGAGAGCGGCCATGGGGACCTCCTCGCGTTCGCGTGTCGATGGGCCCGGTCCATCAATCGGGCACGCCACGATGCCGATGGACCTCTTGCGGTGCGACGGTAGCTAATCGCGGATAGCGACAGTGCAATGAAGTCAAAGCTTTCCCGGCTGACGATTGCCGGCAAGGCCGGTGCATGACCGCCATAGCGCTCCAAGCCAGGCACTGCTTGACGCTCTTCGATTCTGCGACGTTTCCGGGCTTCTTCGACGAAAACGACCGGCCGCGCGCACTCCCCCTGACCTGTGCCGTTCTATCGCAGACCCAAGAGCCGAGGAGCGCTTTGGTTCGCTAGTCGACGGTCTCGGTTCGCTCGCGCTCGAAGATACGGTTCTGCACGTCGCGCACATCAGCCTCGGTGATATACCCGCCCTCCTGCGCCACTTTGGCGGCTTCGTAGAGGGTCGGCGCGAGGGTGACGGGAATTCCCATTGCCTTCAATTCTTCCATTCCATTGGTGATGTGGTCTTGGAGAATTCCCTTGGTCACGTCGCGGATATGCACCTGCGCAACGCGGCCTGGATTGTCCCTCGCGACATCGGCGTAGATGCGCCCGTCGTCCTGGCCGGAATCCCCGATCAGCAGGAAGTTAAGGTGCGGATAGGCTCGGAAGATCCGCTCGATCATCTTCGTCTTGTGGTTATCGTGGCCGCCGGTCAGCCATTTCGTCGCGTCGAGGCCGAAGTCCTTCAGGAAAAGCGGCCCGCGTGGAATGTCATGAATGACGAGAAACCGGTCGAAGAGATCGAACAGATTCCAAGGACTGGACGAAACGAAGAAAACAGGATTCGTCTCGGGCCCGTCCTCGCCTTTCGCCAGCGCCCGGTAGAAATGCGACACGCCGGGAAACGCCGTCCGTGTCTCTGCCGAATTGGCCACCACCGTGCGCCAGTGCTTCACGAAGTTGAAGGCGCCAGTCTTCACGATCGTATCGTCGATGTCCGAGATCACGCCGTATTCGGCCTTGTCCGATACCGAGCGGACGGGGAGTTCGGCACCGATGTCTTTGCGTGCGGCCTCGTAGCCACGCACTTCGCCAAGCTCGATCCGTACGTGGTCCCAAGGCTCATTCAGCAGGAGCGGATCGGGATCCACGGTAATATCGAAATAGCCTTCCTCGTCCGTCCGCGTCTCGCCGCTTCGATCACCTATGCTCCAAAAGATCTGAGCGTCGAAGATCTCGTCGGTCTCGTAGCGCTTGAAGGTAAGTTTGAGGTTTTCGAGAAGAGATTCGGTGGGCGGAGCGCTGATTGCGCCATTATCCTCGATCACCCGCCCTCGCATCCAAACCCCTTCAGAGCCCGCCATGCCGACAAACGGAAGGAGTATCGGCGTTCCGAGCTTCCCGAGCCGGCGCTTTGTCTCGAAACGCACGCGGTCCCAACGCTTCTCGACCCAATGGATGGTTTTTCTTATCGTTCGGGCTGCCATGGCCGGTGACATAGGCCGCCCCAGTTCGAAACACAGTCGGGCGCACTCCCGGCTCCGATGCGTTCTCGATGTTTCAGCATGCGTGGCGAAAGGCATGCGGGAGATGAAGGTTCGCATGCCGGAAGCGACATCAGTGGCGAGAAACGCCTTGCGCGAAAGCTGGCCAGCCGGGTTCGGCTTCTTGCTTTTGCCCTTTTTTTGCCCGACACGCCATCGAACGACACTGGCTCGAGGGGATGAGGGGTCTTGGCCCAATCGAAGCCGGCTTTCGGCGATGATCCACCTCTCATTGTGGACCGTCGTCGCAAGCCAGACCGCAGACAGGTATCGCTACGCTGGCTCACCGGCACGCTTCTGACAGGCGTGACGTCGAGCGCGCTTATGGGTATCGCCCTGTCCGCGGCGCTCGAAGGTGGCGCAGGCGTGTCGCGTCCTTCACAGCTCGCGACACAGTTGGCCGAAATAGCCGATGTAGCAGAGAAGGGCGCGCGCGTTATCGCGACGGCTCTGCCGCTCGCGAGTTCCCATCAGATCGTTGAACTGTCCACAATCGTGCGCGAAGGCGACCGTGAGGTTGTCTCGACACAGCCCTTCGCGCTGGTCAACATGCTGCTCGCTGCCCGTCATCCGACAACGCAGGAGTATCCGGACTTCAATCCGCTCGCGATCATGTCCGAGACCGAGCCGGACTCTGGCACGGACGACGCCGACAGACTCTCCCTCGCCTCAGCTCAGATCTACGGCGAGCGCGTCGAGACGGACATCATGCTGAAAGTGTCCGACTTCCCCTTCGACGAGGCGAGCTATGAGAACACGCCGCCGCTCACCTCCGAGACCGCCGAACAGCTGGTTCGCCAGGCGATGCCTGGTCTCAGCTACGAGCCGGTCCAGGTCGCCTCGCTTTCCCGCGTCGATCCCTTCCGTTTCGGCTTCGGCAGCGAAGCCGACGAGTACGAGCCGGGTTCGGCCTTCCGGGTGATCCAGGAGAACGTGTCGTTCGAACCATCTGAAACGGCAAACGAACGGCCGCGCTTCTACGAGGAGATACTGCCTCTTCGGGAGGCTCAATCGATCTCAGATGCATTAGCCGGACTGAAGGAACGCGGCATCGAGAGCGAAGAGGCCGGAGCCGCGCTCGCCGTGCTCCTCGAAGAAATCGAGCTCCAGTCCGGTGACGCATTGCGGCTCGGCATCGAGAGTTCAGGCGAGACCCGAGAAGTGATCCGCCTCTCCGCCTATCGCGGCAAGAAGCATCTCGGCACGACGGCAAAGACCCAAGACGACATTTTCGAAGAGGGCCTCGCACCGGAAATGGCGGACTCGGTCGCCGCGATCTTCGACGAACGCGAGAGCGAGGCTCCGATGCGCTCGGACATGCCGACGATCTACGACGGCATCTTCCAGGCCGGCCTTGCCTACGGTTTCGACGCAATTATGTGCCAGGAACTGATTCGGACGATCGCAAGCGATGTCGACCTCCAGTCCCGCCTCGCCCCAACGGACCAGCTCTCCGTCTTCTACACAATGGATGATGCGCGCGAAGGCCAGGGCGCTTCTCGCTCTGACATCCTCTTCGTGCAAATCAAACTCGGCGACATGGAAAAGCGGCTCTACCGCTTCAAGCCGGACGGCGCGGAGCATGCCGCCTATTTCGATAGCGAGGGCCGCAGCGCCCGCCAGTTCCTCATCCGCAAACCCCTACCGCGTGGCCGCTTCACCTCGTCCTTCTCAACCGGACGCAAACATCCCGTCCTCGGTTATGTCCGTCCACACTGGGGCGTTGACTGGGCTGCGCCTCGCGGGACACCCATCCTCGCGGCCGCGGGCGGCACCGTTCTCGAGGCCGGCTGGAAGTCGGGCTACGGTCGGCATATTAAGATTAAGCACGCTAACGGTTACGTTACGTCCTATTCTCATCAGTCAGGGTTCGCGAAGGGCATCAGCGCCGGCTCTCGGGTCAGCCAGGGTGAGGTCGTCGGCTATGTTGGTTCCACCGGGCTCTCGACCGGCAACCACCTGCATTACGAGATCGAGGTCAACGGCAAGAAGGTCGATCCAATGCGCATCAAGGTGGGGTCAGAAACCGTTTTGAAAGGCGACGACCTTTCGACCTTCAATCTGGAGCGCGAACGTATCGACGCCCTCATTGAAGAACGCTTCGAAGCCCCTCAGATCGCGTCGCGCTGAGCCATTAACGACGCGCGGCGTCATCAAACGGTCACAGGCGTGCAGCAACCGGGCCACATGAGAAAGCCTTAAGGCATCCGTCGCTTTCAATCGGCGAGCCGATTCCCTATAGCTCAGCTCGAATTTTCAGGTTCCATTCAGCAAAGCGAGACTCCCAGTGTCGTCCACATTCGACAAGGTTGCCGACATCATCGCCGAAACGAGCGAAATCGAACGTGAAACGATCACGCCCGAAAGTCATGTAATCAACGATCTCGGCATCGACTCCCTCGATTTTCTCGACATCGTTTTTGCGATAGACAAGGAGTTTGGGATCAAGATCCCGCTTGAGAAGTGGACCCAGGAAGTCAACGAAGGCGAGGTCGAGACCGAGGAATACTTCATTATGAAGAACCTCTGCGCCAAGATCGACGAACTGCGCGCCGAAAAGGCCGCCTGACTTTCCACAGCCCGCCCGTCCCCGGCATTTCCGCAAGTTCTTTCAGGCACCAACACCTTCGGCCAGCTAGCATGTCCACCACTTCCCGCGATGTACTCGTGACCGGCATCGGCCTCGTCTCCTCGCTCGGGGAAGGGCTCGACGTGCATCTCGAACACTTCTCCGGAGCCGCTCCCGAACCGGTGCTCGAGCGCGAAGCCTATGCGCCCTACTCCGTCCACCCGCTGCCGGAAATCGACTGGTCCCAGCAGATCCCGAAGCGCGGCGACCAGCGGCAGATGGAGACCTGGCAGAAGCTCGGCACCTATGCCGCGGGCCTCGCCCTGCAGGACGCCGGCATTCCGTTCGACGAGAGCGTCCGCTCCGAGATCGACATGGTGGTGGCCGCTGGTGGGGGCGAGCGCGATGCTGCGGTCGACGCGATGGTGATGGAGCGCGCCCGCAAGACGAACGCACCGGAAAAGGTCATCAACGAGACGCTTGGCACAGAACTGCGCCCGACGCTGTTCCTCGCCCAACTCTCGAATCTCCTCGCCGGGAATATCTCGATCGTCCAGAAGGTTACCGGTTCGTCCAGAACCTTCATGGGCGAAGAAGCGGCCGGCATCTCCGCGCTCTATTCCACCCGCGCGCGCATCGCGAGCGGCCAAAGCGAGATCGCACTTGTCGGCGGCTCGTTCTCGGCCGAACGGCGCGACCTGATCCTCAACTTCGATCTCGCCGAACTGATGCTGAAGAGCGAATGGGCCCCGGTTCTCGCTCGCCGGAAAGGTGCGGACGGTATCGCAGTCGGCAGCGTAGGCGCTTTCCTCATCTTGGAGTCACCTGAGCACGCCGAACGGCGCGGCGCAAAGGTCTACGCGAAGCTCGTCTCCGCCGTCGGCGACAGGGGAAAGCGCGACGGAGACGGGACCGCCAAGCGTTTCGCTGAGCTCCTGCCCCAGATCGATCCGTCCGATCTGCTAATCTTCTCCGGTGCAAGCGGCATCGCCGAGCACGCGACGATCGAGACCGACGCGCTCGCGAAGGCCTATCCGGACGCCGCCCGCATCGCCTATGGCTCGCTCCTCGGCCACTCATTCGAGGCCCACGTCCCGGCCGGCATCGCGCTTGCCGCCGGCGCTCTGTCGCGCGGCACCATTCTGACGCCAACGGACCCGGCGAACGAGCAGGCTCAGAGCGCAGCCGCCAAACGGGCTGTGGTCACGGCGATCGGCCATCTTCATGCCGAGGGTGCCTGTTATCTTGAAGCGGTGGACGGGTCCTGATCCCATCTCAGCGTTTCGGCAGAAAGACGTTTCGCAAATGACGACAAATACACGCGATCACCTTGGGCGTTCGATCATAGCCGTCACCGGCCTCGGCGCCGTTTCCGCGCTCGGCCGTGGCATCGAGGAAAACTGGGACAAGCTGACGAGCGGCACCTCCGGCATCCACCGGATCGAGCGCTTCGACACCGAAGGCCTGCGCACGACGATCTGCGGCTCAGTCGATTTCATGCTCGGGAAGGATGCGAGCTCCGTCGATCTCTCCTACGCCATGGCGGAGGCAGCCGGCACTGAAGCCGTCTCCATGGCCGGGTTCCCGGACGACGATTTTGGCGGCCCACTTTTTTTGGCAGCCCCGCCGGTAGAGATGGAATGGCGTTTCCGCTTGGCGCTCGACAAGGAAGACGGCGCCACTCGCGATGAGGCTGGGTACGAGCGCCTGCTGGAGATCGCCCGCAAGCATCCCGATCGCGCAATCTACAATTCAACGCAATGCAGCCGGATCTCCGAGCTTCTCGCAGACCGCCTCGGCACACGCGGCCTGCCAATCACGCTGTCGACGGCCTGCGCCTCGGGCGCCAGCGCAATTCAGCTCGGCGTCGAGGCAATCCGGCGCGGCGAGACTGCGCGCGCCGTCTGCATCGGCACCGACGGCTCGATTAGCCAAGAGTCACTCATCCGCTTCTCGCTGCTCTCGGCCCTTTCGACGGCGAACGATGATCCGGCGAGAGCCTCCAAACCCTTCTCGAAGGACCGCGACGGCTTCGTCATGGCGGAAGGCGCCGGCGCACTGGTGCTTGAGTCCCTTGAAAACGCGCTTGCGCGCGGCGCCAAGGTGCATGGTCTTGTCCTTGGCTGCGGCGAGCGGGCGGATGACTTTCACCGCACGCGCTCCAAGCCCGATGGCTCGCCCATTATCGGCGCAATCAAGGCCGGCATCGAGGATGCGGGTCTGACACCGGACGACATCGACTACATCAACGCCCACGGCACCTCGACGCCGGAAAACGACCGCATGGAGGCGACCGGCCTTGCTGCAGTCTTCGGCGACGCGCTCGCCTCGACGCCGATCTCCTCCAACAAGTCGATGATCGGGCATACGCTGACCGCAGCCGGCGCCATTGAGGCGGTGTTCTCGATCCTCGCTTTGCGCGAGGGCGTCCTGCCGCCGACCATCAATTACGACGTGCCCGATCCGAAGATCGAGCTCGACACGGTTCCGAACACCGCGCGAAAGGCCGAGATCGGTACAGTACTTTCGAACTCCTTCGGTTTCGGCGGACAGAACGCCTGCCTCGTCTTCGGCCGCGCGAACTGATAAGGCGCGGCGCGGAAACCCAATCCAGAATGAAAGCCTGCAGGATGCGCGCACTTCAGCTTGTCGGCGACAAGGACCTCAAGATCGTCGACTTGCCCAAGCCGGAAGCGCCGGGCCCCGGCGAGGTCACGGTCCGGATCGCGACAGTCGCACTGAACCACATCGATGTCTGGGGCTGGCGCGGCATGGCTTTCGCCAAGCGTAAGATGCCGCTGGTGATCGGCGCAGAGGCCTCGGGTGTCGTGACGACGCTCGGTCAGGGCGTATCATCCCTGCTGCCGGGCCAGCTCGTCTCGATTTATGGCGCCCGCACATGCGGCCTGTGCAAGCCCTGCCGCGAAGGACACGACAACCTCTGCGAGCATGTCTCCGGCGTCCACGGCTTCCATCTCGATGGATTTGCCCAGGAATACGTGAACCTTCCGGCCCGGCTTCTCGTACCGGCGCCTCCGGGCTGCGATACGGTCGGCGCCGCGCTTGCTCCGGTCACATTCGGCACGGTCGAGCATATGCTCTTCGACAATGCCAAGCTCGAACCGGGTGAGACGATCCTGATCCATGCCGGAGGCTCTGGCATCGGATCGGTCGCGATCCAGCTCGCCAAGAAGATCGGCTGCACGGTCATCACCACCGTCGGGTCCGACGACAAAGTGGAGAAGGCAAAGGCACTTGGCGCCGATCACGTCATCAATTACCGCGAAGACCGGTTCGAGGGCGTCGTTCGCAAGCTGACGAAGAAGAAGGGCGTCGACGTCGTCTTCGAGCATGTCGGCAAGGACACCTTCGCGGGATCGATGCTCTGCATGAAGCGCGGAGGACGGCTCGTCACCTGCGGCTCGACCTCCGGGGTCTCCACCGAAATCAACCTGATGATGCTCTTCCAGCAGCAGCTGAAATTCTTCGGTTCGTTCGGCTGCCGGATGGAAAACATTGCTGATGCCATGCAGAAGATCGCGCGCGGCATCGCCCATCCGGTCATAGACACCGAAGTAACCATGGACGAGATCGAGGTCGCACTTAAGCGGATGGAAGGCCGGAAGGTCTTCGGCAAGGTCATCCTGAAGATGAGCGACGCGTGACCTTTCGGCTCGTCGCAGTCATCTGCCAATGAATCCACGTCTCATGAAACTGGCGCTCCGTGCGAAGCGCTTCACCGACTGGCTGGTCGCGAAGATCCTCTTCGCTCTTCTCATGATCGTACGTGTGCTGCCGCCAGAAACCGGACTGCGTCTCGCTGATCGCGTCGCGCGGACGCTCGGTCCCCTCACGCCACGCCACAAGCTCGCCGTCCACAATCTGAAGCGCGCGTTCCCAGAGAAGGACATAGCCTGGATCGAGGCGACGGCTCGCAGCAATTGGGGCCATATGGGCCGCATGGCCGCCGAGTTCGTATTCCTCGACGATCTCTTTGATTTCGACGACGCCCGTCCTGACGATGGGCGGATTGAGGTCGTGGGTATTTCAACCTTCATCGAACTCAGGAACAGAAAAGGACCCTTCATCTTTTTTACGGCCCATATGGGCTGTTTCGAACTCCTACCGATCGGCGCCGCGGCCTACGATCTGGAATTCACCGCCCTCTTCCGCCAGCCTAACAACCGATATGTCGCCGAGCGGGTACTCTCGGCTCGGCATACGGCGGGCGGGCACCTCGTTCCGTCCAAGACGGGGGCTACCTGGGCGCTCGCAGGTATCCTTAAGGGCGGAAGCTCGGTCGGCGTCCTCGTCGATCAGAAGTTCCGGCGGGGCGAGCCGACGACCTTTTTTGGCCTGCACTGCAAGACCAATCCACTTCTTCCGAAACTTGCCCGCCAATACGGCGCCGAAATCTATCCGGCACGATGCATCCGTATCGACAATTCGCGCTACCGGCTGGAACTTCATCCTCGCCTTGACTTACCACGCGGCACCGATGGCGAGATCGACATCGCTGCAAGCTGCCAGGCTCTCAACGACGTCGTCGAAGATTGGGTCCGCGAATATCCCGAGCAATGGATGTGGTTTCACGATCGCTGGGGCCAGAAGAAAAAGAAGAAGAAGAGGCCGCGCTGACGGTCCGCTTGGGCCATGCAGAGCCTATCGCGGGTTTCAGAAGCCGAGTGAGCGTGAACCGTCGATGCCTGGTGGCCGATCAAAGGAATCCTGCGCAACCGTACCGGCTTCCGCCGTGCCGAAATCGAGCGGCGTTTCACGCGCGCTTGATGCCCCGCGATCATACTGTGGTGGTCGAGTTTCAGGCCTAACCGCCTGCGCGTTGGGGGTGTTCGCCTCTGTCGCCGCTCCATCTTGCGCCTCGCTTGGACTTCCTTCCGGCTCGCTCGGCTTTTTAGCCTCCTCGGCACGGCGTTCGAGCCATCGGTAGAAGCGGGTCTCGCGTCGCAACCGGAGCGTCTCCTCCAAACGTTCCTGCATCGCCTCCACCCGCGCCTGCTCGCGCTCCAGCGCGCGCACCGCGAGATAATTTGCAAGAACGGAGTCGCTCCGCTCCAGCTTCGGCGAAGTCAGCGGTCCCCGAAGCGTGTAGCGAACCTCCGGCTGAGCCCCTTCAACCGTTTCGTCGCCAGGGTCGATCTCCAGCCGCAAGTTTGCGTCGAGACTGAAATCAGCGAGATCGAGCCGTCCGAAAACGGTCAGATCGCTCTCAGAAGCCGAGACCGTCACCGGCGGCAGGATCGCCTCGCCCGCCGTCACCGAATAGCCGCTGACGAGCCTTGGGACGGCGAAACTGCCATCCTCGGAAATTGCGTTGAAGACAGTCGTCGTGTCGTCGTCGACCGAGAAGCTCTCGGCATCTGCTGCGGCTAGGAGTGGCCGGAAGGGCTCGGAGGGAACGCTTGGAACTTCTAGTCCAACGACCGTTACTTCGCCCGCACCGGTCATGGCCGAGGCTAACCCCGCACCCGATTGGGCGGTCGAATCGAGCTTGGCGGTGACGGTGAGATCGGAATCGCCGCCAGCGGCCGCGAGCGCAGGTGCGATCTTCGAAAGGCGGAGTTCGTCGCTCCGGATGTCGGCGCTGATGCTGCCGAGCCCGTCGAGATTGCGCAGCGAGACGTCGCCAGCTATATCGCCGCCTTCAAGCCTACCCTTGATGCCGCCAAGCGAAAGCTCTCGAGCCGAACTCGAAAGACGCGCCGCGAAATCCTCGACCATCAGGCTACCTGCCTCGACCCGATCCGCCCTCACATCGATCGCGACCGGACGATCTGGCAGACGCGAAACGGTGAAAGGCTCGCTCGACCAGGGTCGAGCATCGTCACCAAGAGGGTTCACACCGTAGACCAGGCTCGCGAGCCACGGCAGTGAGATTCGGTCGGTCTGCAGCCGCCCGGTGACGCCGTTGACCTCGGAAAGCTCGAGATCGCCCTCGATCGCCTGGCCGCCGAGCGCGCCGGATAGATCGGAAACGTGCCAGATACCGGCCGAATAGCCTATACTTGCGACGAGATCGGACTCGAGGTCGATCAAAGTGTCTTCACTCAGGCCCGTCTCGATTCCGAACGCATCGATCCATGGCCCCAGGGACTGACTGAACAGGCGGACACTGGAATCCACGTCCTCGATTCCGTCATCGGTAAGGTCGAGGACGCTTTCAAGATCGCCGTCGGTCTGCGGGCTTCGAAGCGTCGCGCTAACGACCGCGGGCCCGCGCGCGGAGGCTGATATCGAGGTTTCGAGTTCCAGCGGTCCCTCAATCTCGTTCCCGCGTGTTTGTAAACCCAATTGCGTCAGGAGCGCAGACGGCTGGTTTGTCTCGAGGCGAAGATCGAGCCCAATACGGCCGCTCATTTCCAGTGCGCGAAATCCATTCTCGATCGCGGCCGAGAAATCGACCTCCGTCTGGTCGGCGGAACCATCGAAACGGAAAAGAAGCGTTGGCGAACCGGTGCCGCGCTCGATCGACTCGACCTCACCTGACAGCGCCAGCGGTCCGAGAGTGCTTGCCCTCGACTTCAGGATCTGAATGACCGGGGTGTCGGGGCGAAGGCGATCGAGAAATGCAAAAAACGTCTCGGGATCATCGGACTCGAGCGTAAGATCGATCCTGCCTTCAGCATCTGCCTCGAGCCCCCGGAACTGCCCGGTACCGGATAAGGAAGCTCCTGCAAGACCAATCACATCGAGCTTTGCGATAGCAAGCACCGTGTCGTCGTAGAGAAGATCGGCATCGACCCGGTCCGCCTCGATATCCTTGAAATGCACCGGCCCGGCATCGAGTGCAATGTCGTAGCGTGTAACGCTGGTGAGTGGCGTTTCCGAACCGGTGGCCATTGCGCCCAAAGCCCTCAGCGCATCGAGATCGGTTTCGCCGCCTGTCAGACGTGCCGTCAGGCGCCCGCCCTCGGTATTCGCAACCCTCTCGACGAAGCCAGTCAGGACATTTCCGTTGAGATCGAGTTCCAGATTACGGAAGGTCTGGCGGCCGGGACCGAGCGCCACTGTGCCCGACAGCCCGGCGCGATCAAGGTTTCGTACTACCGGATCGACGGTACCGGTCAGCCAGTCTGAAAGACCCGAAGGCTGGCGTGAGGCGATGAGCAGATCGCCGTTGAAACCAAGGACGGGTTCGAGTCTCACGATCCCGTCAGCCTCGACAAGCGTTCGACCGGGCAGTTCGGCGCGGAAGTCGTCGATCAGCCAACCATTCGACGCCGGCATCGCGTTGAAGGCCATGGTTCGAACCGTCGTGTCACCGAGCGTGACGACCGGGAGCGAGAGTTGGACGACACCGTCGATACCAGGCTTCGGAATGTCGCTCAGCACGTTCCGCACGACATCGAGCCGGTCGACGAGACTGCGATATTCCGTGCCCGCTTCCGAGGCGGGACCATCGGCGGTCTCGATCTCTTGTCCAAGTTCGTCGACGTCAAAGCTTTCGCCTTCAAGCGAGACATTAAATCCTAGTGCGCCGTTGCGCACGAATATTTCGCCGCTCCCTGTCAACACATAGGGCGTTTCGCCAATCTCTACCCTGAGTGCGTCGCTAACCGCACGGTCGGCGGTGATGCTGATCGAACCGCTCGCGCGCACCGATGGTGCATTTCCCCTCCCCGATTGGCCGGACGAACTTCGCGAGCCATCAATGCTTTGTTCTTCGTTGTTGTCACCCTGCAGGGTCGCGAAGACGCTCTCTGTTTCCTCGGTGTCGGAAATCTGCGTCGCTAGCGGCTGGCGATACGCCAGTCGTCCGTCAAAATGCGCTATCTCGTCCCCAGTAACGATGCGCCCATCGAGATCGATCGCAGCGGAATAGCGCTCACTGAGAAATGACATGCGCAACGGCGCGCTTCCGGTCTCGTCGCTTTTGCCGGCGTCGATTTCGAACCCGACCTCCCGGCCGGCGAGACGAAAGCCGCCGCTCCCTTCGAATGGCCCGGACAAGCTGTCGGCTGAAAAGTTGCCTTCGATCCCTGTAAGCCGCGACACTCCGGCATCGACCACATCGCTCTCATCGGGAAAGAGAATGGTACCGTTCGATATCACGACATCTTCGAGAACGATCTCCGCACTGCGCGGGATCGACGGCTTGGGCAGCGCTACGCCATCCTTGCCAATCCGTAGAACCGGATTGTTCAGCGCCATCGCGAAGATTCGAATTTCGCCGGAAAGATAAGGTGCAAGCTCCGCATTCATCCGGAACTCTTCGACCGTCAGGAACGGCGCGTCCTCGTCATCTCCGGCAACGCTCAGATCCTGAAACGTGACAGAGGGAAAGGGCAGCAGACGCGCTGTTGCCTCCCCTTCGACCCGCACCTCGCGTCCGAGAATACGGCTTGCCTCACGCTCGAAGTCGGACCGGTAGACCGACCAGTCGATGAAGAGCGGTGCCATCAGCGCAGCAAAAAGTGCGAGCACGAGGAGACCGCCGAAAAGAACGAAGGCTCTGACCAGCTTGACGCTCCTTTCCTGTCTCCTCGGTTGCGCCGCCTCCTCTAATCGATACCAAGGATGCGACTCTCAAAGCCATGATCGACCTTCTTCCTTGGGTCAATCGTGATCTGGCAACACCGGATCGAGGCGCAGCATAGGTCGAGGCCGCGACCGGGCTGCACTTTCTCGCGTTTTAAGAGCCTGCCGCCAGTTCGGCAGAGTTTCCTCATCCGCTGGTGCCGAATGCCTCACAGCATACAGAAAAGACGTGTCGAGCGGGAAGCAAAACGATCGACCCTCGATTGCCAACGAAATAGCAGAGTGCGAAGGATCGGGCGTCTGATCGGCATATTTACGAGTCCGTTTGAAGCTAGAACGCGCAAATCGTGGACAGCGAAAACGCTTGGAACGCAGTACCCTGACCGAGCGCCTTCGCCGTCTCGTTTCGTTTTAGATTGTGAGGGTTACTGTTCGGTTATCTGCTGAGGCCGAGGCGATTTTTTGTTGGCGTTTTCCTACTCACGCTAAACGGTCGGCATTCGCACGAAGCCGCGCAACGAAAGGCTCCATAGCGCTTGAGGGAAGTTCGCCAAAGCCCCTGAGGTAGGCGTTCGGTGCGAATTTCCCTTCCAGCACCGCAGCTTGGAAAGCAAGAAACGAGGCGCCGAGTTGAATCTGAAACGACACCCCGCCCTCGATGGCGGCGCCGATCTTCTCGACCACCGCCAAGCGCGTCTCGTCGCGTGCGAACGGTGAGTAGGTCCCGGTTTCCGCAAACAACTTCGGAACGCGCGCCGCCATCACGAATGGCGTAAGATGGCACATGGTCAAAACGTTGGAGAACGTTGCGACCGGATCAGCTGCGAGGCTAAAGGCTTCTGGCTCCTCCGACCCTTCATCGCAGAAGAAATCTACGCTCTCTTGGTCACGCATAAGAGGCAACTCCTTTCTCGAAGCGTTCTGAGCGAACGACTGAGGAACAATCGCGGCCCGAAGCACGTGGCAGAAGACCGCTGCCGTCCGCACAGTCTGCGACCTGAATTTCCGAAAGCGGACCGAAAACGATCCCACCCTATTGAAACGCGATGAACATACCACGGTATTTTGTGCACCGCACAATATAGGGGATCTTTACTACCGAAAACCCCGCTCGCTGAAAGCCACGATATTTCCGACGGCTTTAAAGCGCGACAAAGTCCCGCTTGGTCGGCGATTTGCCTTGGCATCACGAAAAGACTGTCATAATCTCTCGAAACCGTGAACGAAGGGAATGGTTCGCAACGTGGAATGGAACAAAGTCCTCGACGAAAAGAGACTACTTGCTCCGCAGTGTGCGCCTCTCCCGAAATCTTCCGAAAACTTCCCGACAACGTTTCTCAGGTGCAATCCATGAAGTTTCTACTCACTTCGACTGTCATCGTCGCAGGGCTCTTCGGCGCGGCTACTGCGGCGTCCGCGCAGGATAGCTGCGACATTACGATCTCCAATATGAACTGGGCTTCGGCCGAAGTGATGGCCGCGATCGACAAAATCATTCTGGAAGAGGGCTACGACTGCTCGGCATCGCTTTTACCGGGCGACACCATGCCGACCTTCGCCTCCATGACCGAGAAGCAGCAGCCCGACGTGGCGCCCGAGATGTGGGTGAACCAGTTCCGCGAGCAGATCGATTCGGCGGCGGAGGAAGGCACCGTTCAATTCGCCGCAGAGGTTCTCACTGATGGCGGCGAAGAAGGCTTCTGGATTCCTCAATATTTCGCTGAGGCCCACCCGGAGATCAAGACGGTCGCCGATGCGTTCGCCCATCCGGAGCTCTTCCCCTCGGCAGAGGATCCTTCAAAGGGTGCCTTCCACAACTGCCCGGCCGGCTGGGGCTGCCAGATCACGTCGGCCAATCTCTTCGATGCATTCGACGCGGAGGAGCAGGGTTTCGTTCTCGTCGACACAGGCTCGGCCGCTGGTCTCGACGGCTCGATCGCCAAAGCGTTCCAGAACGAGGAACCCTGGTTCGGTTACTACTGGGCACCGACGGCCGTCCTCGGAAAATATCCAATGGTAAAGCTTGACTTCGGCGTCGAACACGATCCTGAAGAATGGCAGAACTGCACGACCGTGGCCGACTGCGAAGACCCGCAGAAGAATGCCTGGACCAAGTCCGAAGTCTACACGATAGTCACTCCCGCCGTCGCCGAGATGGGTAATGGTGTAACCGAATATTTCAACACACGCTCCTGGAGCAACGACGTCGTCAACAAGCTGCTCGCTTGGAAGGACGACAACCAGGCGACCGGCGAGGACACCGCCTACTACTTCCTGGAAAACAGCGAGAATGTCTGGTCTGAGTGGGTCTCTCCGGAGGCTGCCGAAAAGATCAAGGCAGCGCTCTGAACCGCAGTGCGCGGTCGGCGCCACCTCGTTGCCCTCGGGATCGGCGAGCTAGACGCATGGCCGCGGCTCTTCGCCGGCAGCTTTTCAGGCTGCCGGCGTTTTCTTGCTCAATTCACAGAACGGTGGACGCCCGATGAAAATCACCGCCCTCCGACCGGCTGCAGGAGACCTGACACTTGGAATGGCTGACTGAATTTCCTCAGATCCCCGGCCGGGAATTGCGCCAGCTTGCTCGCTCCATCGATCAGCAATATCGCGCGTTCTCGCGTGCATGGGGCGAATCGATCGAGAATTTTTTCCGTCCTCTCCTCGATTTCCTGCTCTGGTTTGAGGACGTCCTCATTTCCACGCCGTGGTTCATCATCATTGCGGTGCTGACGGCTGTTGTCTGGTTCGCCAGCCGTTCGAAGACGATCACGGCAGGCACGATGATTGCGCTCGTCCTCATCGGCCTCTTCGGAATGTGGGAGCCAACGATGCAGACGCTCTCGATCATCGTGGTCTGCACGCTTTTGTCGATCCTCATCGGTATGCCGATCGGCATCCTGATGTCCCGGTCTGACAAGCTACAAGCTATCGTAAACCCGATTCTAGACGTCATGCAGACCATGCCGTCCTTCGTCTATCTCATCCCCATCGTCATGCTGCTAGGCATCGGCTTGATACCCGGCCTTATCGTGGTCGTGATCTATGCGATGCCGCCGATCATCCGTCTGACGAATCTCGGCATTCGGCTCGTCGACAAGGAGGTGCTGGAGGCCGCCAACGCCTTCGGTTCGTCCAGCTGGCAGAAGCTGGTGCAGGTGCAGCTCCCCTTGTCGTTACCGACCATCATGGCGGGCATCAACCAGACGATCATGATGGCGCTCGCCATGGTCGTCGTCGCCTCGCTCATCGGCGTGAGAGGTCTGGGCCAGCCGGTCCTCCAAGCGATCACCAACCAGTATTTTACGCAAGGGGTACTCAACGGCATGGCAATCGTTGCTATCGCCATCATCTTCGACCGAGCCAGCCAGGCCTACGGCAAGCGTCTCCAGCGCCATCGGGAGGCTGCCCATGGATAAGTCCGCGATCTCAGTCCGCAATCTCTACAAGATCTTCGGGCCAAACGATCGGGAACTCGTTGAGCAGGTGAAGAAGGGGATGTCGAAGACAGACCTCCTCGCAGAGCACAACCACGTGCTCGGCCTCAAGGACATCAATCTCGACATGCCGGCTGGTGGGATCCAGGTGGTGATGGGCCTTTCAGGATCGGGGAAATCGACCCTCATCCGCCATCTCAACCGGTTGATCGAGCCCTCGGCCGGAGAGGTCTATGTTGGCGACGACGACGTTCTCAGGATGTCCGCCAAGGATCTTCGCGAGTTTCGCCGACACCGAATTTCGATGGTGTTCCAACGCTTCGGTCTTCTGCCGCACAAGACGGTCATCGACAACGTCGCCTACGGCCTTGCAGTCATGGGGAAATCCGCCAGAGAACAGCGCGAGGGGGCCATGGGTTGGATTGAGCGGGTCGGCCTTGCAGGTTTCGAAGAGAACTACCCTGCGCAGCTCTCCGGCGGCATGCAGCAGCGCGTTGGCCTCGCCCGGGCACTTGCCACCGACGCAGACATTCTCCTCATGGACGAGGCCTTCTCGGCCCTCGATCCGCTGATCCGAACGGACATGCAGGGTGTTCTCCTCGACCTCCAGAAGGACCTCCACAAGACTATCGTCTTCATCACCCACGATCTCGACGAAGCCCTGAGGCTGGGCGAGAAGATCGCGATCTTGAGGGACGGCGAAATCATCCAGCAGGGCACGGCCCAGGAGATCGTCCTGAAGCCCGCCGACGACTACATCGAATCCTTCGTGAAGGAGGTGAACCGCGGCCGGGTAGTGCAGGTCGAGACCATCATGGAACCGGCGCCGGAGGGCGCGAACACCATCGGCCTCACCGTCGAGAAAGGTTCGATCATCGAAACGGCCGCCCGGCTGATGAGCGAAGCGGATGTCACCAGCGCCATCGTCACCCAAAACGGCACACCTATCGGCCGCGTCACCATGCGGCAGATCATGGCGGCCGTTGCGACGCCGAATCTCAAGGAGGCGTTGGCGGCATAGTCGGGATCAAGTAGCGAGATCGATCCAAAAGTTATCAGGTTTGCGCGCAATTATTTGATTCTGCACCTGGCAAAAGCCGCCACTCGTCGGTGATAGTTTCGCGGATACAGGCCGTAAGCAGGTCTGGCCGTTCCTGGAGACCGATCGATGGGTAAGCGCATCAAGCTCTATTTCAATCCGCGCAGCCGCGCGGTAACCGCTCGCTGGATGCTGGAAGAGGTCGGCGCCGAATATGAGCTCGAAACGATCGACTTCGAAAAGGGCGACCAGCGGTCCGAGGCATTCCTGAAGCTCAATCCGATGGGAAAGATTCCGACACTGGTTCTCGGGGATGGGACCGTCCTCGCCGAGACGCCTGCGATCGTGATGCATCTCGCCGATCTCTATCTCGAAGCGGAATTAGCTGCACCGCTCGGAACCCCCGAACGGGCATCCACCTATCGCTGGCTCTTCTTCGGCGCCGGATGCTTCGAGCCCGCGCTCACGATCGAACTGATTGCAAAACTGAAGGAGCCTCTGCCGTCAAGCAGCGTCGGCTGGGGTGACTGGCAAAGCGTTCTGAAAACGCTTGAGAGCACGTTGGCGGAATCCAACTACCTTACCGGCGAAAAGCCGACGGCCGCAGACATCTACATCGGCGCACAACTCATCTGGGCACGCATGTTCGGTGCGCCTGGAATCGCCGACAACCCCGTCCTTTCCCGCTTCGCAGATAGAATGGCCGCGCGGCCTGCTCATCACCGAGCGTTCGCAACCGACTGAGCTGTCGCGTCTCTTCTATCGAACTGGATCGGACGTCTCACGCCTGGCAGCGAATTCCTGATCGCGACGCGTCCGCTTCTGAAACTCTCGCCAAGAAAATGGGATCGAGCAGAAATAGAGAAATGCCGTCACGGTCAGCGTTTCCCAGAAGAAGCTGATCAGGGTTGCGACATAGAGAACCGCGACAAGGATGATGGGGATCGCATAGGTTCGCGGGATGCGCAGGCCCGCCCCCTTGCCCGACCATGTGGGAATGCGGCTCGACATCAACAGCCCGACGAAGACGAGATAGACCGCCGAGACGCCAGCCGTGAATTCCGGCACGCCAAGATCGGGTCCGATGAAGCCGACATACATCGGCAAAAGGGCAAGTCCTGCACCTGCGGGCGCCGGCACACCGACGAAGAAGGCACCGTGCCATTTGGGCCGCTTCGGGTCGTCGAGCATGGTGTTGAACCGGGCCAGGCGCAGCGCACATCCGGAAGTGTAGAGCAGCGCGCAGATCCAGCCGAACGACCCCGCCTCGTTCAGGACATAGCTGTAGAGAACAAGGCCTGGCGCTAAGCCGAAATTGACGATGTCAGCAAGTGAATCCATCTCGGCGCCAAACCGGCTCTGGCCCTTCAGCAGCCGGGCGATACGACCGTCGATCCCATCGAGAAAGGCCGCGCCGAGGATCATTGCGACGGCAAGTTCGTAACGTCCCTCGAAGGCGAGACGCACGCCAGTCATACCGGCACAGATTGCAAGGATCGTAACGAGATTCGGCACGATCTGGCGGATCGGCAACCTGCGGCGCGATTTGCCGTTGTCGTCGTCCGGCTCGCCCGGCGCGAATGGCGGAAAGAAATCTTCAAGCGACATCAGCCCCGCCTCACTTCGTATGGCGAAAGCATCTCACCGAATTCGGCGAGCACAGTCTCGCCGGCAAGCGCGCGTTGGCCTTCGGAAACCCGCGGCACGAAGCCAGGCGGGCAGTAGATATCGAGCCGCGAGCCGAAGCGGATCAAACCAAACCGTTCGC
This sequence comes from Fulvimarina pelagi HTCC2506, assembly GCF_000153705.1. GTDB lineage: Bacteria > Pseudomonadota > Alphaproteobacteria > Rhizobiales > Rhizobiaceae > Fulvimarina > Fulvimarina pelagi. Next base: position 414,467 of record NZ_DS022272.1, on the reverse strand, counting down.
CGGTCTGAAGCCCGTCGCCCGTTTTCGACCAACAGATGATCCGACGTGCGACGAGACCGGCGATCTGGGCGACGCCCACCGGCCCGCGCACGCTGTCAATGACCAGCGAATTGCGTTCGTTCACCTCGCTCGCCTTGTCGAGTTCGGCATTCTTGAACGAGCCCTTCTGATAAACGATCTGCCGGATCGGCCCCGCGACGGGCGCGCGATTCACATGGCAATCGAAGACATTCATGAAGACCGAAATGCGCAGCATCGGTTCCTCGCCGAGGTCGAGTTCCTGCGGCGGTACGATGGACCCGACAAGCGAGACGTGACCGTCAGCCGGACTGACCACGAGGTCGTCCGAGACTGGTGTCACACGTTCGGGATCGCGGAAGAAATAGGCGCACCAGGCCGTCAGAACGAGACCGATCCAGAAGAGCGGTTCCCATAGAAGGCCCAGAATGATCGAGGCGAAGAAGAAGCCGGCAATGAATGGCCACCCCGCCCGGTGGATCGGAACGAGGGCATTTCTGATAGAGTCGATGATGTGCAAAGCGCAGTGGCCTATCGGTTCGTGAGTTGCGTTCGGCGCAAACATAAGTCGCGGTCATCACTTATGCAGCCCATTTGCGAACTGGAAGCCATGTGCACGCCTCTCGTTGGAGGGCATGCAAGCATGTAGGCTTTGCCATGGGAAACGTGGCGCGCCTCAGACTCCGCAGACCGTTCGCAGCCCAACTTGTCGAGTCGCTGCCGAATGGATAAGACAAAAGTCAAGAGCCATTCCGCGTTTATAGTAAAATTAGTCTCAAAAGATCATGAAACGTAAAGTTCTCGGTATCATCGTCGCATTCTTCATGATCATCGGCGCAATCGTAGCCGGTTACTGGGACATGCTGGTAAGCGAACGGGCCGAGTTGCGCAGCATCGCGCAAAAGGCATTCGATCGCTTCACCACCAGCGACGACGCGAGCGATCCGGCAGCGACCGGGAGCGGCCGCAATACAGGCAATGGCAGCCAGGTTGTTGCAAGTGCGGAAAACGTTGACGAGTTCTCGGAAAACGAGGGCACGAGCGCGGCAAGCACGTCGTCTCAGTCAAGCGAGATGGGTGCCGAGAACGAGAACCTAATATCGCAGACCGCGGCCGACGAAGTTGTAGACGTCGCAAGCGATACGGCGACCCTCGAGACCGACACCAGACCCACCTCAAGCGTCAAGACGGAGCCGTCGACGAGCCAGGTCGATGAAGATACCGCGGCGAATTACGAGGAAACGGGGGTTTCTCTCGGACGGTCGGCTGAGGGAATGGAGGTTGCCGAGGCCAAATCGGATACTTTGTCCGACAATCAACAAACGCCGAGCGCAGACGCCACCGGGACCTTATTCGGTACACGCGCCGTCTCGGGTAGCGAAACCGCCGATCAAGACGTCATCATGTTTCCTCGCACGCCGAGCGATGGCGACGAGCGGCCGGCCGTTTCGAGCGATCGCCTACAATTTGACGTGCTTCGGGTCGAGCCCGACGGCTCGATGGTCGTTGCCGGGAGGGGCCCGTCGAATAGCACGATCTACCTCGAAGAAGGCGGCAAGCGCATCGGCTCGGACCAGTCCGGCCCGGGAGGCGACTTCGTCGTGATTCTCTCTCAGGGTCTTGCGACGGGCGCACACGCAATCAAGCTCGTTGCCGAGACAGAGGGTGGCGACCGAGCAGTCTCGGAAGAAACGGCTATCGTCGACGTGCCAGACCGCGGCGAAGAGAACCAACTGCTGGCGCTCGTCGAATCGCCCGACGCGCCTGCCCGCCTGATCGACATTCCCGCCGGTGAGAACGCCGCCGCTGGCAGCGATAGGAGTACTGACCGCACCGGGTCTAGATCATCCGAACGGCAGCCCAATGAGACGGCCACAAACAATGGGGGTTCACAAGACCAGACTACATCCGATGCTTCATCACCGGCGATCGATGACACCGGTGAGGCAGCTCAAAATTCCGGTTCTTCGACTGGCGAATTGCTCATCGCCGAGACATCCAACGCATCAGACGGCGAACCTACCGACGTAGTTCTCCTTCCCCTCGACAAATCTACTTCAGCGCCGGCGGCGTCCGACCTTGCGTCGGACGCCCTGCGCGTGGAAGCCATCGAGATCGAAGGCGACCGTATCTTCGTCGCCGGTGCTGCCCCTGGCGGCGCCAATGTGCGTATCTATCTCGATAACGAACTCCTCGCCGAGTCACGATCGAGCGGCGCAGGTCGCTTCCTCATCGATGCATCGAGCAAAATATCCGTCGGAGATCACACCGTTCGCGTCGATCAGTTGGACGTTGGCGGCGAAGTCGAAGCCCGGGTCGCCGTGCCGTTCAGCCGCCCGGATGCCGGGGCGATGTCGGCCATTTCGCCATCACTCCAGCTCTCCAACAGCACCAACAAATCCGCGAGTCTCGCAGATGCGGACGGATTGACATCGCGACGGCAGGCTTCGGATGGCTCAGCTTCGCTCGGAACACTTGTGGAAGAGCAGCCAGTGCAATCGACTGAATCCGCAGCGCGTGACCCAGTTTCGACCTCCTCAACCCCTTCTCCGGAGAAAAAAGGCGATCGAAGCAGTACGACGGATGCGTATGGAGGCGAACCGGAAATCTCGTCGGACCTGTCGCGCAATCTCTCGGCGAAAAGCGAAGGGTCAAACGCCGCGCTACTGACCGGAGGTGACGGACCCGAGAATATCGCTTCTGAAACCTTTGCGTCGATCGATCCAAGCGAAGGGGTTTCGCCACTCGGCTCAGACGAACGTGTGCAAGGCACGAATATCGAGCGTCCGGCCTCAACGACGCGCGATACGTCCCAATCAAATGCTTCGCAGGATGTCGCCGCGGTAGAATCTTCGCCCGCCGCCAATGCATCTGCTGCAGAGACCACTCCGCAAAGCGAAAACGAAACTGGTACCGGCGAGCCGAAGGATTACTCGGTACCGACGCGTATCCAGGCACCGCTCGAAACGCAGACCGGTCGTGTTCTCATCCGGAAGGGCGACACGCTTTGGCAAATCTCTCGGGAGAACTACGGCCAAGGCACCCGCTACACAGTGATCTATCTTGCCAACGGGGACCAGATCCGCGACCCCAACCTCATCTATCCCGGCCAGATTTTCCAGATGCCGCCGAAGTCGACGGCCGAAGTCTCGCCGTCATCCGAGACCGTTGAATAGTCGAAGTCCTTTAGCCCGCATTTCGGTCATACGGATGGATTGACCCTAACCGTGGAAGGGTCCACTTGGAGGCATTCTAAAGTTGAGGCGCCCCGCGCCTCTCTAAGCCCGAAGAAAAACCTGCATCCGAACCGCCGAGCAGCCTTTTGTCCTCCGAAACACGAACCGTTTCAGGCGATAGCGGCAAGACGCTGTCGACCATCCGGAACCTTTGGCCATTCATGTGGCCGGACGATCGGCCCGACCTGAAACGCCGGGTGGTCGTCGCAGGCGTGTTCCTTGTCGCCGCCAAGTTGCTAACTGTCGGTGTTCCATACTTCTACAAATGGGCGACCGACGCGCTCGACGGCACCAATACGGCCTACGATTGGTTGCCGATCATCCTTGCGGGCGCGATCACCCTAGTCGTCGCCTACAACGTCGCGCGGGTAATCTCGGTCGGCCTCAACCAAGCGCGCGACGCGCTGTTCGCCAGCGTCGGGCAATATGCCGTTCGGCGTCTCGCCTACCGCACCTTCGTCCACATGCATCGGCTGTCGCTGCGCTTCCATCTGGAGCGGCGCACCGGTGGTATGTCCCGCATCATCGAGCGCGGGACGAAGGGCATAGAGTCGATCGTCCGCTACACGATCCTCAACACGCTGCCGACGATTCTGGAATTCGCGCTGGTCGCACTCATCTTCGGCTTTGCCTATGGACTGGCTTACATTGCCGTCATCGCCGTCACGATCGGCCTCTATGCATGGTTCACGATCAAGGCCAGCGACTGGCGCATCGCAATCCGCCGGAAGATGAACGACTCCGATACCGAGGCGAACACCAAGGCGATCGATTCCCTCCTCAACTTCGAGACCGTCAAATATTTCGGCAACGAAGCCATGGAGGCCCGCCGCTTCGACGAATCCATGGCGAAATACGAGGTCGCTGCCACCCGCATTTGGACCTCGCTCGGCTGGCTGAACTTCGGCCAGGGCGTGATCTTTGGGCTCGGCATGGGCGCCGTAATGGTTATGTCGGCGTTGGAAGTGAGGGCCGGCACGCAGACGCTAGGCGATTTCGTCTTCATCAACGCCATGCTGATGCAGCTCTCGATCCCCCTGAACTTCATCGGCTCGATCTATCGCGAAATCCGACAAGGCCTGACGGACATCGAGGCCATGTTCGACTTGCTGGCCGTCAAAGCCGAAGTCGAGGACCGGCCGAACGCGCTTCCACTGACGGTATCGGAAGGAACGATCCGTTTCGAGAACGTGCGCTTTGGCTACGATCCGGACCGCGAAATTCTCAAGGGAGTTTCCTTCGAGGTGCCCGCCGGTAAGTCGATCGCCATCGTCGGACCCTCCGGGGCGGGAAAATCCACCATTTCCCGGCTTCTGTTCCGTTTCTACGATATCGGCTCCGGCCGCATCACAATCGATGGTCAGGATATTTCGCACGTGACGCAGGAAAGCGTGCGCGCGGCCATTGGCATCGTTCCCCAGGACACGGTCCTGTTCAACGATACGATCGCCTACAATATTCGCTACGGTCGGACGAATGCATCCGAGACGGAAGTCCATCGCGCCGCTGATCTCGCTCAAATCGGCGATTTCATCCGATCGCTGCCTGCCGGCTTCAAGTCGATGGTCGGAGAGCGCGGGCTGAAGCTTTCCGGCGGCGAGAAGCAGCGCGTCGCGGTGGCGCGGACGATACTCAAAGCCCCACCGATCCTGGTCCTCGACGAAGCGACAAGTGCGCTCGACACCCATACGGAAAAAGACATCCAGTCCGCCCTCGACCTCGTCTCGAAAGACCGCACGACACTGACCATTGCACACCGGCTCTCGACCGTGATCGGTGCGGATGAAATCATTGTCCTCAAGGCCGGCGAAATCGTCGAGCGCGGCAGCCACCGCGAACTTCTCGGCATGGACGGTCTCTACGCCGAGATGTGGACCATGCAGCGCGAGGCGACCGAAGCCGAGGAGGCGCTCCGACGCGCGCGCGAGGCCGACGAGATGGGAGTGATTGAAAGACGGCCTGCACGTGTGGGGGCATCCTGACGCGGTCACATACGCATAGGCGCAATCGCAGACCGTTGCGGCAGGCGGGCTACCGGGCTATCGAGAGACCGCAATAGACCGGAGCGGTACGGAGGCCGGCCATCGCTCCGTTCGCAATGGATACAAGGAGCTCGAAAGACCAGTGCCGCAGCGGCTCAACATCGCCGATCCAGATTTCGAGTCACGCTTTTCGGCGTTGATCGAGGGCAAGCGGGACGCCTCGACGAATGTCAGCGACCGGGTTCGCGGGATCATAGCGGACGTACGCGAGCGCGGCGACGCCGCTCTTCTGGAACTCACCAAGAAGTTCGATCATCTCGATGTCGATAGCGCTGAGGCCCTCCGGATCGACGCAGCGGAGATCAAGGCTGCCTGGACGAACACGCACGAAACGACGAAAGAGGCGCTTCGCACCGCCCACGATCGTATCCGCTCCCATCATGAGCGCCAGCGACCGCGCGATGATCGATACACTGACAGCCTCGGCGTCGAACTCGGCAGCCGTTGGACCCCGGTAGAAACAGTCGGGCTCTATGTGCCGGGCGGCACAGCGAGCTACCCATCTTCTGTGCTGATGAATGCGGTGCCGGCCAAGGTGGCGGGCGTGAAACGCATCGTCATGGTCGCCCCGGCCAAGGAAGGCGTCCTCAATCCGTTGGTGCTCGCAGCCGCCCATCTCGCCGGCATCGACGAAATCTATCGAATTGGCGGCGCGCAGGCCGTAGCAGCGCTTGCTTACGGCACGAAAACGATCGAGCCAGTGGTCAAAATCGTCGGGCCCGGAAATGCCTATGTTGCCGAAGCCAAGCGCCAGGTCTTCGGGCGCGTCGGCATCGATATGATCGCCGGACCCTCGGAAATTCTCGTCATCGCCGATGGCGATAACGAACCCGCCTGGATCGCCGCCGATCTTTTGAGCCAGGCAGAGCACGATACAGCCGCGCAGTCGATCCTCATCACGGACGATGCCAGTTTCGCCAGTCGAGTAGAGACCGAGCTAGAGTACCAACTCCAGAACCTCTCCCGAACTGCGGTCGCGAGGGCGAGCTGGGAGGACAACGGGGCGGTCATCACTGTCGGCTCGCTGATCAACGACGCACCAGTGCTCGCCGATCGGATCGCAGCCGAACATCTGGAGATCGCGATGGAGGAGCCCGAGGCAGTCTCGGAGCGCATTTCGAATGCCGGCGCGATCTTCCTCGGGCGCTATACCCCGGAGGTCATCGGCGACTATGTCGGTGGATCGAACCACGTCCTCCCGACCTCGCGCTCGGCGCGGTTCTCCTCCGGTCTCTCGGTCCTCGACTTCGTAAAACGGACATCGATTCTGAAGCTCGGGCCGGAGCAGCTGAGAGCCCTAGCCCCCGCGGCGATGGAACTTGCGCGGATCGAGAGCCTTGATGCCCACGGCCGTTCGGTTGGAATCCGCGTGAACCTATCGGGGCGAGAAAGCGATAATGGCTGACGACAACCATGGGCGGCTGATCGATGTCGAACTCGACGAGAGCATAGGGCGCACGACGCCCGACATCGAACACGAGCGAAACGTCGCGATCTTCGATCTGATCGAGGAAAATCGGTTCGATCCAATCGGCGCTCCGAACGGGGGCAAGTTCAAGCTCAAGCTGTCCATCGTCGACAAGCGCCTGGTCTTCGACATTCGCAGCGAGAACGAAGAACAGCTCGTTACTCACATTCTGTCGCTCACCCCGTTTCGAAAGGTGATCAAAGACTACTTCATGATCTGCGACAGCTACTATGAAGCGATCCGGACTTCGACGCCGCAGCAGATCGAGGCCATCGACATGGGCCGCCGGGGCATCCACAATGATGGGTCGGAAACCCTGCGCGAACGCCTCGCGGGCAAAATTGAGGTTGATAAGGACACCGCCCGTCGTCTCTTCACCTTGATATGCGCCCTACAGCGGCGGGCCTAAGCCTTTGAAGTTCGCGTCGCATCTCGAATGCTCCCCTTCCCGCTTGGCTACGACATGCGCGGGGAGCTAGCCATGTCGGATTTTGCTGCCGAGCGCGTCACCTCGGTGCTCTTCATGTGCGGATTGAATTCGATCCGCTCGCCGATGGGTGCAGCGATCGCTTCGCGAGTCCTTCCGCGCGGGACCTATATCGCCTCTGCTGGCGTCCGCGCCGGTGAGCGCGACCCCTTCGTCGACGTGGTTCTGGAGGAGAACGGGCTTAACCTCGGCGGCCACCAGCCGCACCTGTTCGAAGATCTTGAAGACGGGTATTTCGACCTCGTCATCACGATGGCACCGGAGGCCCACCATCTCGCACTCGACACTATGGGGGCAACCTATTCGGACGTTGAGTTCTGGCCAATGCCCGATCCTTCGATCACTTCAGGAACACGGCAGCAGATCCTCGACGCCTATCGCGATCTCTACCGCCGCATAGAGAAACGCCTGATCGAACGATTTAGCTGACCTGCATCTCTATCGACCGCACTTGCCCCTCGAATCATAAAGCCGTGAGAGCACAATAGCCGCGGTCGTCGCGACGTTCAGACTGTCGACATCAGACTCCATCGCGATGCGAAGGCCGTGGAGGCGATCGAGTATATTCTCCGGCAGTCCCGGTCCCTCCGCCCCGACGACCAAGGCCAGACGCTCCGTCGGTTCCAAATCATCGAGGGAATGTTCGCCCTTTGGCGTCAGGGCGATCGGCCGATAGCCGGCGGCTTCAGCAGCCGCAATCAGATCATCGGCATTTCCCGAGCGGCACCAATCTGCGGTGAGGACGGTCCCGACCGAAACACGCAGAGCCTTGCGATACAGCGGATTGCAGCTAGTGTCATCGAGCAGGACACCGCCCACGCCGAATGCTCGAGCGTTGCGAAACAGCGCACCGATATTGTCGTGGTTGGCGATGCCGATGGCAATGAGCACTGGACCGTAGCCCGCCATGGCATTGTCGAGAACTTCGGTAACCGATCGCTCCGGCTGGGTATCAATGCCATGGGCGAGGACACCCCGATGCATCGGAAATCCCGCTATTTGGTCGATGACCGCGCGTTCAGACACATAGATCGGGCAGTCGGCTGGCAGGTGGGAGAGCCGGTCGGCAATGGAACTGAGGCGGTTGCGCAATACAAGAACCGAGCTCGGCCGAAATCGCTCGCTGAGGGCAAGTTGATCCAGCACCACCGTGCCTTCTGCGATAAATCCGTGCCGGCCGGTCAAGTCCCGTTCGCGAATGTCGCGATAGGCCACGATGCGCGGATCGTCCGGATCGGTGATGGCCACCACGGACCGGCCCGCATGTGCAAGGTTCCTCTCATCCATGCCGCCGGTCTACCGGAGTTTCCCGACCGAGCAAACGACGTTGCTAAGGCTTCAAATTCAAATCCCGATCAGGCGCTAAGCGTCTCCGGTTCCTTGTGCTTCCTCACATCGACGTGCCGGGCCGTCGGCACGCTCGGGCCTTCAAGCTTAGTCGCCTGTACGAAGATCTCGGCACACGCGTCCCACGTGAAATCGGACGCCCGCGCCAGCGCATCGCTGCGGTTGAGTTCGAGCGCTTTCAGGCATGCCGTTTTGAGGTCTTTGGAGATGCTGCCTGCCTGCGAGTCATCGAGAACGTCGAGCGGTCCAGGTTCAGCAAAAGCCGCGAAAGGGGTCCCGCAGGCGATCGCTTCCAGCAGCACAATACCGAAAGTGTCGGTCAGCGAGGGAAAAACGAAGACGTCCGCCGAAGCATAGTACCGCGCAAGCGCCTCGCCGGTCTGCAGCCCCGCGAAATGGACGTTTGGATAGCGCGCCATCAACTCGGCCCGACTCGGCCCGTCGCCGACTACGAGCTTGGAACCAGGGAGGTCGAGATCCAGAAAGGCCTCGATGTTCTTTTCTGGCGCGAGCCGCGAAACGGTGACGAAGAGTGGCTTCGGCAGTTCGAGCGGCAGCGGCGGATAGGGTCTGAAGACTTGGTGATCGACCCCGCGCGTCCAGGTGACGAGATCGCGGAAACCCCGTTCCTCCAGTTGCTGCTTCATCACGTTTGTTGGAACCAGGCAGGCTGCAGATGGGGCATGGAAACGCCGGAGCCACGCGTAAGACCAATTCTGCGGCACAGGGGCACGGGCCCGCAGATATTCCGGAAACCGCGTGTGGAAACTTGTCGTGAAGGGGAGCCCTTCGGCAAGGCAGGCGCGGCGCATGGCGCTGCCAACCGGTCCCTCTGTAGCGATATGGATATTGGTAGGCTCGAACGCCGTGATCCGAGCTGCCGCTTTGTTCGTTGTGGCGAGCGCCACCCGGATATCCGGATAGGTCGGGCAGGGAAAAGTCCGGAAATCGGCTGGCGACAGGATACTTGTTGCATGCCCCCGCCGCTCCAGAGCATCCTTCAAATGGGCCAGCGTACGCACGACGCCGTTCACCTGCGGTTCCCAGGCGTCCGTCGCGAAGAGATAGCGCCCCATCAAGCCGCCTCCCCTTCGCTTCGTTCGTCGAACCGCTGCCGCATCGGAAGGCGGTGGACGCTGGCGGCCTCGTGCTCCTTACGCAAAACCTCGGCGAAGCGGATCAATTCGAGCGTGCCGTCGAAATGCTCTGCAACGGCAGTGCAACTCTCCACCCAGTCGCCAGTGTTGATGTATTGGATGTCGCTCACGGTCTTTAGTTCCGCGTGGTGTATGTGGCCGCAGATAATGCCGTCGCAGTTGTGTCGCTCTGCTTCCGAGGAGAGCGCTTCTTCGAAGGCGCCGATGAAACTGACGGCGTTCTTCACCTTCAGCTTCGCCCAGGACGAAAAAGACCAGTACGGAAATCCAAGCCGCCGACGAATGCGGTTGAAAACACCGTTGATCGCAATCGCCGCGTCGTAGGCCCAATCGCCGAGATAAGCGACGAGCCGCCAGTTCTTGACGACAATGTCGAACTCATCGCCGTGTATGACGAGCAACCGCCGACCGTCGGCCGTGGTGTGGACGTCGTTCTGGCGAACCTCGACACCGCCGAAATGCTGGCCCGGAAAGCTTCTCAGAAATTCGTCGTGGTTGCCAGGCACATAGACGATCCGCGCGCCCTTGCGCGCCTTTCGCAAAAGCTTCTGAACCACGTCGTTATGAGCTTGTGGCCAGTGCCACGTGCGTTTCAGCCGCCAGCCGTCGACGATATCGCCAACTAGATACCACGTCTCGGCGTCGTGCCGCCGCATGAAGTCAATGAACATCTCCGCCCGGGCCGCCTTCGAGCCAAGGTGAATGTCAGAGACGAAAAGGGTTCGGAAACGTCGGGGTTCGCTCGATGAAGCCATGCCGCAATGCATCCTCGTTGTGCAACCGTGACACATCCGGTCTGCGCGCCTTCGATAACAGCCGTGTGACGCAAAGAGCCTTCTTCTATGGAGAGTATGCAACAGCGGCAGGCAATCAGGTCGACTTCAAGTCTGGGGACGGCTCTGCGAACGCGATCGATGCGGCGTTGGCATCCGCGGACGACGGCTCTATCCTTCGCCACCAAAAGAACAGGGACTGGGGAACGGAAACATGGCATCCAGCGGCGACAGCGAACGCCTTTCTGAAGGCGACCTCGATCAGCAAGCGATCTTCTATCACCGCAATCCGAAGCCTGGGAAACTCGCCATTCAGGCGACGAAACCACTTGGCAACCAACGCGATCTGGCGCTGGCCTATTCCCCAGGCGTCGCCGCGCCGTGCCGGGAAATCGCCGAAGACCCGCACAAGGCAGCGGACTATACCAGCCGCAGCAATCTCGTCGCCGTGATCTCCAACGGCACCGCCGTTCTCGGTCTTGGCGATATCGGCCCTCTCGCCTCGAAACCGGTGATGGAAGGCAAAGCCGTTCTCTTTAAAAAATTCGCCGATATCGATGTCTTCGATATCGAGATCGACGCCAGAGAAATCGACCACGTCTGCGACGTGGTGGCCGCACTCGAACCCACTTTCGGGGGCATCAATCTAGAAGACATAAAGGCGCCCGAATGCTTCGAGATCGAAGCGCGCCTGCGCCAGCGTATGAAGATCCCCGTCTTTCACGATGACCAACACGGCACGGCGATCATAGTCTCTGCTGCCGTGCGTAATGCGTTACGGCTTTCGGGCAAGAAGTTGGGCGAAGTGAAGATCGTCGCCTCCGGCGCAGGCGCTGCCTCCCTGGCCTGTCTCAATCTGCTGATCGAATGCGGCGCAAAGCGCGAAAACATCCTCGTCACGGATCGCGATGGCGTCG
>NZ_DS022272.1:281497-402928 GCF_000153705.1 Fulvimarina pelagi HTCC2506 | reverse complement strand
CCGCGAGGTGCGCCCGGATGCATGATTTGCACTGGACGTTCGGATTACCCGAACCAGGTCAACAATGTCCTTTGTTTTCCCTTCATTTTTCGCGGCGCTCTCGATTGCGGTGCGACCCATATCACCGAGAAGATGAAGATGGCGGCGGTCGACGCGATCGCCGCACTTGCGCGGGAGAATGTCAACGAGGTTGCTGCAAAGGCCTACGGATCCGGGACGCCGATCTTCGGCCCGCAATATCTCATCCCGACGCCCTTCGACCCGCGTCTGATCTTGAAGATCGCGCCGGCCGTAGCCGAAGCTGCGAGACAGGAGGGAGTTGCGACTCGGCCTATCGAGGACATGAACCAGTACATGGAGCAGCTAAACCGCTTCGTGTTCCGGTCGGGCCTCATCATGAAGCCGATTTTCAAAGTGACGCAGGGCACCGACCACAAGGTGATCTTTGCAGACGGCGAGGATGAGCGTGTCCTGCGAGCCTCGCAGGTTCTCTTGGAAGACCGCGTCTGCCAGCCGATCCTCGTTGGCCGCCCGTCCGTCATCGAGAGCCGATTGGAGCGGTTTGGCCTGTCCATCGCGCCAGGCAAGGACTTTCAGGTGGTCGACCCGACCGACGACCCGCGTTACCGCGACTATGTGGACGCCTACTTCGCCAAGGTCGGACGCAAGGGGATATCACCTGATTCGGCGCGAACGATCATGCGTACGAACTCTACGGTAATTGCGGCAACGGCCGTCACGCGAGGCGAGGCCGACGCTATGATCTGCGGGTTGGAGGGCCGCTTCCCCCACCATGTCCGCGACATCAGCCAGGTCATAGGACTGGAACCGGGAGTCCGACGGTTCGCCGCGCTCAGTGTGCTGATCGCCCAGCAAGGCTCAAAGTTCTTCGTCGATACTTACGTGCAGCGCAATCCGAGCGCAGATGACATCGCAGAAATGACGATCCTCGCCGCCGACGAGATTAAACGTTTCGGTATCGAACCCAAAGCGGCGCTCGTATCGCACTCTAACTTCGGGTCCGACGATACGGAGGACACGCGTAAGCTGCGCAATGCCCTCGGCATCATCCGCGAGCAGCGACCTGACATCGAGATCGATGGCGAAATGCACGGGGATGCCGCTTTGAACCAGGCCACGCGCGACCGGACAATGCCGGCTTCGACGCTAACCGGCGAAGCCAACCTTCTCGTCTTCCCGACCCTGGACGCAGCGAACATCACTCTCAACGTGGTCAAGACAATGCTCGACGCACTTCACGTGGGCCCGATCCTACTGGGAACAAATTCGCCTGCGCACGTTCTGACGCCATCGGTCACCTCGCGCGGGGTCGTCAACATGGCGGCAATTGCAGCCGCCCAATGTGTTCAGAATGCGAAGCAAATCGAGAACGGCTAGGCCGTCCAGGCTCAAGACTCCGCCTCACGCCCTCGAAACTTATCAAAGGTCGGGCTGGGCGTTAGACCGTATAGGTTGGAAAACAAAATGCATGGATGGCGAGGGTAGACGGACTCTGCCGAACGTCTAAGTGGATTGTTGATCCGCTTGAAAGATTCCCTTGTGTGGTGACGCATGACCATGACCGTGAAACTCCATCGGATCTTTCCGCGCCTATTCCTCGCAGTCAGTGTGTGTCTCGCTGGAATTCTCCCTATGACGCCTCAACCGGTACAGGCGCAGTCGATACTCCAAAAGCTTTTCGGCGCGCCAACGGCCTCCCACCGTCAGAAGATCGGTCGTTCGGCGTCCAAGCGACATCTGAAGCGGAAGGTCATCAGGAGATCTGCCAAACGCTCGTCGAACAAGGTTAGGCGATCGGCGAACCGGTCGTCCCGCTCCAGGTCGAGCGGCACGTCGAGGTCGCGCCGGGCTAGCAGTGCTGCTTCGGGAGGTTCGAGCTACACCTACCGAACCTTATGCGTTCGCAAGGCCGACGGATATTTCTTCCCGGTCAGTTTCTCGACCACATCGGAATATTTTGATCAGGATCTGGAAGAATGCCAGGCGCGGTGTCCCGGAACCGACGTCGATCTTTATTTTCACCGCGTGCTGCGCGAAGAAGCCGAAAACATGGTCAGTCATACCTCCGGCGTCGACTACACTGACCTTGCAACCGCCTTTGCGTACAAGACGAAAGGTATCGATGAGGCTGCAGCAAAGGCCTGCGAGATCGAACCTGAGCCAGCCTTTCAGATCGAAGTTGCAGAAGGCCTTGGCGACCTGCCTTTCGAATCGGCAATTCCACTCCCTGCTCGCAGGCCCGATCCGAAGGAAGTTTTGGTGAGTGACCTGCGAGGGGCAAGCAAGGATGTGGCCGAAGTCTCCAGTCGTCCAAAGGTCATCCGCCAAGTCGGGCCACAATTCTTTCCCGACCGATAAGCGGCAGGAGCGCGGCCAATTCGGGTCCGTGACCAAGACCTGTCAGGGCCAATCTCAGCGGCATGAACAAAGACCGGCCCTTGCGGCCGGTCTGCTTTTTGAGGTCGCTCGTCCACGCTTTCCAGGTGTTTTCATCGACCGGCCCCTCTGGAAGTCGCTCGCGAGCAATGTCGATGAAGGCTTTGTCGTCCTCATCGGGCTCGTCGCCACTGACCAGATCGCCGTAGACGACGTCCCGCCAAAACGTGGCCTCCCGCACTTTCCCGCAGTTGGCCCTAACAGCCAGCCAGAAAGCCTCGCGCTCTCGATCCGGGATGTCGAGCTCCGCGAGCCGATCGGCGACATCGGCGTAGGCCAGCCCATGCACGATCTCTTCATTCAGGCGGTCGAGTTCCGCCGGATCGAACTTCGAAGCCGAAACCGACACCTCACCAAGATCGACCCGCGTCGCCAGCGTGTCCAGTTCGCGCACCGCAACGATCGATCCCGAGAGGCCGACCAATGTAGCAAGAGACGCTACGGCCATCGGCTCGTAACCTTCGTCCTGCAATGCCTTGATCGAAAGCGAGCCAGTTCGCTTGGAGAGCCCCTCCCCGCCGATTGTCGTGATGAGATTGTGGTGCCCGAAGCGCGGAGCACTCAGTCCGAGTGCCTCGAAGATCGGGATCTGGACCCCCGTATTGGTGACGTGATCGTCGCCGCGAATGATGTCGGTGACGCCGACCTCGCCATCGTCGACAATCGACGGCAACGTGTAGAGATAGCTCCCGTCTGCGCGGATCAGCACGGGGTCCGAAAGCGAAGCAAGATCGACCGTCTGTGGTCCGCGCACCAGATCGTCCCAGTGCACCTCGGTCCGCTTCGTGATCGTGGGATCGCCGTCGTGATTGGGGAGGAGGAAGCGCCAATGCGGCTTGCGCCCCTCGGCTTCCAGCGCGATTTTCTCCTCCTGTGAAAGGCGAAGCGCTTCACGGACGTAGACCGGCGGCAAACCCCGCGCCGCCAGTCTCTTGCGCTTGCGGTCGAGCTCCTCCGGGGTTTCGTAGCAGGGGTAGAGCAGGCCGAGGCTCTTGAGTCGTTCCGCCGCTTCGTCGTATCGCGCAACACGATCCGACTGGCGGATCACACGGTCCGGCTTAATGCCGATCCATGCGAGATCGGCCTCGATCTGATCGGCGAATGCGCGGGTCGAGCGCTCCTGATCGGTGTCGTCGAAGCGCAAGACGAACTCTCCGCCGCGGCTCTTGGCGTAAAGCCAGTTGAACAGCGCGGTCCTGAGATTGCCGATATGGATGAAACCAGTCGGAGACGGTGCGAAGCGGAGAATGGCGGTCATGGCGACGGCGATTACCAGACCTTCTTGATCACAAGCAATCGTTCGCGCCTTCAGTTGCCCGTAGGCTGCCGATACCCAGATGAGATTACGGACGCCATCGGAAACGCAGCATGTTCGATCTCGACACCATTACCCATTTCATAAAGAGCCGAATTGAACTCAGGGCGCTCATCGCAATTTTGATCGCGGCTTGTGGAATTTGGGCCTTCGTTGCGCTTGCCGGCGAGGTTCTGGAAGGCGACACTCAGGCGCTGGACCAGGACATCCTTCTCTTGATGCGCAGTGCCGCCGATCCTCAAGAGCCGATCGGACCGCCTTGGCTGGAGGTCTTCGGGCGGGATATGACGGCCTTCGGCGGAACCGGCGTGCTGATCATGGTGACGGCCTTCGCCGCGCTCTACCTCTTCATGCAGGACAAATGGCGCACTGGTCTCGTGGTGATCGCTGCGATTGCATCGGGGTTTGCGACTAGCCAGCTGCTCAAGTGGGGATTTTCGATACCACGGCCCGATCTCGTGCCCCACGGTACGCATGTCACCTCCATGAGCTTTCCAAGTGGCCACGCCATGATGTCGGCGGTTACCTATCTAACTCTTGCGATCCTCACCGCACGCGTCGAACCGCGAGCGAGCGTCCGTGCCTTCCTTGTCACCTGCGCGGTAATCGTGACGATCCTCGTCGGCGTTAGCCGGGTCTATCTCGCTGTCCACTGGCCGAGCGACGTCCTCGCCGGCTGGACGGTCGGCGCGGCCTGGGCGATCGGCTGGTGGTTCGTTGCGCGCTGGATTGAAGGGGCGGCGGTTACCAAATCCGAGACGTCAAACCTTGCCCAGGACCGCAGGCTACCACGATCGGAGAATCGGCGTTGACGGCGAAGCGCCCGAACGAAAGACCAATTGCTCCCGGACGATAGGCTCCTTAGACTGCGAAGGATATGATCGAATAGGTTCGCCACTGCCGAACGCACCTGAAGGTTCACGATGACGACATTTCTTCTCATCGACGACCATCCGCTGTTCCGAGACGCCCTGCGCGCGGCGATCGAAGCAGCCGTCCCAGAGTCCGAGATCCTGGAGACCGACACGATCGAGGCGGCAATCGTAGCTTGCGGTGAAGAGACGAAGAGCTTCGATCTGGCGCTTCTCGATCTCACCATGCCCGGCGTGTCTGGATTTGAGGGCCTTCTGGAACTGCGCGCGCGCTTCCCGAAGCTGCCGATCCTCGTGGTCTCCGCACTCGACGATCCGAAGATCGTCCGCCGCGTCCTCTCCTACGGGGCAGCCGGCTTTGTATCGAAATCGGCCAAGAAGCTCGATCTCGCCACCGCGATCACCGAAGTGCTGTCCGGTTCGGTTTATGTGCAGGACGAGCTGATCGCCAACGGACCGGAGGATCATCCGGACGTCGATTCCCTCGCCTCGCGCGTCGCCAGCCTGACGCCGCAGCAGCTTCGGGTCCTCTCGATGATCCGACAGGGTCTTCTCAACAAGCAGATCGCCTATGAACTGTCTGTCGGCGAGACAACAGTGAAAGCCCATGTCTCGGAGATCCTTCGCAAGCTGAACGTCTTCAGCCGCACCCAGGCGGTAATCGAGATTTCGAAACTCGATTTCGACAGCGTTGGCCAGCAATCGAACCAAAGCAAACGCCTGGAACGTGTCTCGAGCTGACGGCCGCTCAGGCCGTCATGTGCGCAAGGAGCGCGCGAAGTTCGGCCGGCCGCACAGGCTTGCGGATCAGTTCGCAGCCGCTCTTCTGAATGTGCTCTTCAGTTTCCGCGGCGTAGTCCGCCGTCAGCACACAGGCAGGTACGTTGCGTCCAAGCGTTGAGCGAACAGCCTCCACGACATCCGTCCCGATCTGGCCCTTGTCGAGCCAGTAGTCGGCAATGACGACATCGGGATAGAATTTCTCCTGGGCGAGGATCGTCTGCGCTTCGCTGATGCCGCTCGCCGTGCGAACCGTGCAGGACCAACGCTCCAGAAGCGCGACGGTCGCCTCCGTCACCGCCTTCTCGTTTTCCACGAGCAGCACCTTGGAATAGGCAAGACCGATGCCCGAGGCCTGAACCCGCGGCGAGGCCGGCTTGTCCTGCCGGTGCTGGACCGGCGCCAGTGGCATGCTGACGGAAAAGACCGTTCCACGCCCCTCGCGTGATCGAAAGCTCAGCCGATGGCCGAGCGCCGCTGCCGTGCGCTTGACGATCGACAGGCCGAGACCAAGGCCCGGCCGGGCCGTCGAACTCTTCGGGCCCAACCGGCCGCGATGAAATTCCTCGAAGATCTTCTCGTATTGATCGGCCGCTATCCCGTGCCCAGTATCGACCACGTCAATCCGGACCGAATCGCCTCGCCGACGTGCGCCGACGAGGACCCCGCCCTTGTCGGTGTAGCGGATCGCATTGGAGAGGAGGTTTGCTAGCAACCGCCTTAGCAGCGCGGCATCGGACAGGCCGGTGAGATCGCTGCCTGTCGCCCGCAGCGACAATCCCTTCTCCCGCGCCAGAGGCTGGAACTCCGTCGCTAGGCCGACACAAAGGTCGCTCAGCGCTATCTCGCCGATATCGGGTTCGAGCACGCCGGCATCGAGGCGAGCGATCTCGAGAACGCTACCGATCAGGTCTTCCATCGTGTCGAGCGCACGGTCGACCGCGGAGGCGAAGCGCTCGCCTTCTGGACTAAGGCCCGATCCCTGGACTGCGAAGAGCGAGAGCCGGGCTGCATTGAGCGGCTGGAGGATATCGTGGCTGGCAGCTGCTAGAAATTTCGACTTGGAGCGATTGGCATTGTCGGCGGCTTCGCGCGCGGCGAGATTCTTGCGGTTCGTCTCCTCCAGGGTCTTCAGCGCGTCGGAGAGTTCTTCGGTTCGACGCCGCACCTGGGTTTCACGCTGGATTGCCGTCTGGAACAAGGAATAGGCATTGGCCTGGCTGTCCGTTACCTGCTCGATCCGTCGCATCAAGGCGAGATTGATGCGCTTTAGCCGCCAAATTTCCTCCTTTTCTGGACAATCGGGCTCGGGTCTGTCGTCCGCCGAAATGGTGCCCAGCGTCCCGAGGATCATCTCGTTCATGCCATCGCACCGACGCGAGGATGATCGCCGGTTGCCGGCGCTCCTTCGGCACGTGCGCCGAATGCGATGCCAGTCAGGGTCTGGTTGAGGTGCATGGAGGAGAACTGCTCGCCATAGGTCGTGAAGCCGAAGACGTTGTGGTCATCGAACACCTTCGCGACCCTGCGCGAGAGTTGTCGCTCCTCGGCCTCAATCCGACGCAGGATGCAGTCGAAGCCGAGTGCAAGGTCGATGCCGCCGAGTTCGCCCGCAATCCGGTCGAGTTCGTCGCGCATCGAATCGATCATGTCGCTCGCCTCGGCGATAGTGAGGACGACCCCTTCCTCGATCGCGCAGAAGAAGGAAAGCCCTTCCGGTTCCATCCGCCGGATTGAGCGGCAGTAATGTTCGCCGCCGACGCGCACTGCCAGCGGATGGGCGGCGAACGAGAATGGCGTGAGGCTTTGTGGGTCTAGCCCGAGGACACTTGCATATTCCGTTGCCGCGTCGACGCCGTTGAGTTCGGTCACGAGCCGCTTTTCCGGATCGCAGCCCGTCACGACGAGGCGAACATCTGTCGGCCGATAGTGGTCGGACTTGAAGACAGCGAAAGGCACTCTGGTCCATATCAGGCAGACGACCGCAGCATCGGTGTACGCCCTGCCGTCGACGCACACATAGGTGTTCTCGAAGGCGAGGCCGTCGCCCGCGGATCCCCCGACCAGAGGAAGATTCGGAAGCCCACGCTGGATAGCGGCAACAACGACCTCTTCGTGATTCGACAACCCGTCGATCAGCGTCAGCGCGAAAATCTTGCCGCTCTCGGCCTCTCCCATGCGCCTGTGGACCACGTTGTTTTCGAAGCGCTTGTAGAGATCACCTGCGATCGTAGCACCGTGCTCGAGGCCACCCGAGGATATAGCGGGAACGACAGAGGCGAGCACTTCGAATTCGGCAGTCGAAAAGAAGACGAAAACGATGCAGCCGTCGACGTAACCAAAGGGCCCGACTCCACCAGCGGTCGAGGCGCAGACCTGGGTCGGAACTTCGATCTCACGCCTCAGGCAACGGGTCAGTTCGCCAGCGTCAAAGGCGCGATCGAAGAGAGCGATCATCAGGGTGAACTCGCCATGCACGGCGATAGAGCGCGCGGTTTCGCAAGCGTCAGCGACGTTCGAGCCCGTATAGACCGCCGTCTCGATCCCGCTCGTCGAGCTCCTACCGATGGTCGTATCGGCCAGCTGCATCGTCTCCTCCCGCGATCCTGCCGCAACCGGCCCAACGGCGGGAACGCACAGTATTCCGGTCTCAACTCCCGAGATTAGACCTATTCGAATGAACGGCATCCGACAAGTTTTGCTGGCAAACCTTATCCGGCCTAGGGCTGGGATTTGCGGGCCCGAGCGTGACGCCGATATGTCAAGCAAGATAGTTCACCAAACGGCGATTTCCGAAGCCTCGCCTGTGAGCGAAGAGGGAATCGGAGAAGTTCGCACTTGCCAGCGCGGTGATGCTATGGAATGCATCACGTCCGGGAACTGCCTCGAAATATTTCAAGGCGACATCTACCGGACGCACCGCTTCCTGACCGATCAAGAAAAGCTGGCGTTCCGAACTTAAAGCACGCTGTAACAAGACGGGCGCGAATGGAATATTTTCTGCAGCAGCTGATCAACGGGATCACGCTGGGATCGATCTACGGGCTGATAGCCATTGGATACACAATGGTTTACGGCATCATCGGCATGATCAACTTCGCCCATGGCGAGATCTTCATGATCGGCGCGTTCATCGCGCTGACCACTTTCCTGGCGCTCGCAGCGCTCGGCATCACCTTCCTGCCGCTTGTCCTTCTCATCATCCTCGCGGTGGCGATGTTCTTTACCGCGGTCTGGGGATGGACGATCGAGCGCGTCGCATATCGACCCCTGCGCGGTTCATTTCGCCTCGCTCCGCTGATCACCGCGATCGGCATGTCGATCTTCCTGCAGAATTTCGTCCAGGTCACGCAAGGCGCACGGGTCAAGCCACTACCGCCGCAGATCCAGGGTGGTATCACGCTCATGGACGGGCCGGGCGGCATCGTCGTCCAGCTTTCCTTCATGCAGATCATCATCATCGTCACCACGATCGTGCTGATGACGGCTTTCTCGCTGCTGATCGGCAAGACTTCGCTCGGCCGCCAGCAGCGCGCTTGCGAGCAGGATCGCAAGATGGCTGCCCTCCTCGGGGTGAACGTTGACCGCACGATCTCGCTCACCTTTGTCATGGGCGCCTCGCTCGCCGCCGTCGCAGGACTGATGTACCTTCTCTATTACGGCGTTATCGACTTCTACATCGGCTTCATCGCCGGCGTGAAAGCCTTCACCGCGGCCGTTCTCGGTGGCATCGGTTCCCTGCCCGGCGCGATGCTCGGCGGGCTCGCGATCGGTCTTATCGAGACATTCTGGTCGGGCTACTTCTCGGTGGAATACAAGGACGTTGCCGCCTTCTCGATCCTTGCGATTGTGTTGATCTTCCTGCCCTCCGGCCTGCTCGGCCGTCCGGAAGTCGAGAAGGTCTGAGGCATCATGGAAACGACCAATCAACCCACCGCCTCGAACCGGCCCGAGGGCGCGGAACTTGAAAGCGAGGCCCGCCGCGACGCCATGCAAGGCGAGCCGCCCTTCACCGAGGCGCCTCCCGAGGACTCGCGCTTCGTGCGCTCTTTGAAGGAAGCCGGCATCACCGCCGCGCTCGTCGGCGCGCTCACAGTCTTCTTCTTCATCTTCCGAACCGATATCGGCAGCGGCGGCCTCGACCTGACGCTCCGCCCCGAACTCTGGCTCGTCTGGATGGGAATCGCCTTCGGAGCGCGGTTCCTTCTGTCCTACTTCATCTTTCGTGCCGAAGAGCCGATTACGCGTTACTTCAAGCGCCCATCCGCCTCCCGCCGGAAACCGCTGCCGATCGGCAAGATCTTCGGCGTAGCGATGTTGATCGTCGCGATTTTCCTACCGGTGCTGCTCGACACCTTTCTGCCGCGCCAGAACCGCTACCTCCTCGACCTGTCGATCCTGATCCTCACCTATGTCATGCTCGGCTGGGGCCTCAACATCGTCGTGGGCCTCGCGGGTCTCCTCGACCTCGGTTACGTCGCGTTTTATGCTGTCGGTGCTTATTCGTTCGCGCTGCTCTCAACGAATTTCGACCTCGGTTTCTGGGTCTGCCTGCCGATGGCGGGTCTCTTCGCTGCGCTTTGGGGCATCATGCTCGGCTTTCCGGTCTTGAGGCTGCGGGGCGACTATCTCGCCATCGTGACGCTCGCTTTCGGCGAGATCATCCGCGTCGTTCTCTTGAATTGGTACGAGTTCACGGGCGGTCCGAATGGTCTCTTGGGCATTCCCAAACCGACCCTGTTCGGCCTCGAATTTTCTCGTGGCGACGATGGCTTTGCAGCCTATTTCGGCATCGACTACGACCCGATCCAGCGCTTCGTCTTCCTCTATTATATCATCCTTGCACTGGCGCTGCTGACCAACTTCGTAACCATGCGCATGAGGAAACTCCCCGTCGGACGCGCCTGGGAAGCCCTCCGCGAGGACGAGATCGCCTGCCGGGCACTCGGGATCAACACGGTCAACGTCAAGCTCTCAGCCTTCGCGACCGGCGCTATGTTCGGCGGGTTCGCGGGCTCATTCTTCGCCACCCGCCAGGGCTTCATCTCTCCTGAGAGCTTCACCTTCATTGAGTCGGCGATCATCCTCGCCATCGTCGTTCTCGGCGGTCTCGGCTCGCAACTCGGCGTCGTGATCGCCTCGGTGGTGATGATCGGCGGCATCGAACTCCTGCGCAATCTCACGGTGCTCGAGGCGGTATTCGGCGCCGGATTCGATCCGACCCAGTACCGTATGCTGATCTTCGGTCTGGCGATGGTCGCCATCATGGTCTGGAAGCCGAGAGGCCTGATATCGACCCGCATTCCATCGGTGTTTTATAAGGAAAAGAAAAAGATCGGCGCCGATCTCGTCAGTCAGGGTGAGGGTCATTGATTATGTCCAGCACCATGCATGACACCAACGATACACCCGCAGCCCATGCCCGCTGGACCGAAGATCCGGTCCTGACGGTTGAGCATCTCACCATGCGCTTCGGGGGGCTCGTCGCGATCGACGACCTTTCCTTCAGCGTTGGCCGCGGCGACATCACAGCGCTTATCGGGCCGAACGGGGCCGGCAAGACGACCGTCTTCAACTGCGTGACCGGCTTCTACAAGCCGACCGAAGGCCGAATTGTCCTAAGGCGTGGCAAGAAGCCGACCGACGCCTCGATTGCGGATCTGACGAAGACCGGACAGCAGTACAGCCGCGAAGGCGAGAACGGCATCTATCTTCTTGAGCGGATGAACGATTTCCGCATCACAGCGACAGCCGGGGTTGCACGCACCTTTCAGAACATACGCCTGTTCGGTGGCATGACGGTGCTGGAGAACCTGCTCGTCGCCCAACACAACCACCTGATGCGCGCCTCGGGCTTTTCCATCGCCGGTCTCCTCGGCCTTCCGAACTGGCGGCGTGAGGCAAAACGCGCCAAGGACAAGGCCGTAGCCTGGCTCGACCGAATCTCGCTCCTTGACCGCGCCGACGATCCGGCAGCCGATCTTTCCTATGGCGATCAGCGCAGGCTGGAGATCGCGCGGGCCATGTGTACCGATCCACGGCTTCTGTGCCTGGACGAGCCAGCCGCCGGCCTCAATCCGCGTGAGTCAGCCGAGCTGAATGATCTCCTGCGTTCCATTCGTGATCGGGACGGTGTCTCCGTGCTCCTTATCGAACACGACATGGGCGTCGTGATGGAAATCTCCGACCACATTGTGGTGCTCGACTACGGCAAGAAGATCGCCGACGGCGACTCCCGCGCGGTGCGCGACGATCCGAAGGTGATCGCCGCCTATCTCGGCGTTGATGACGAAGAAGTCTACGAAGTGGAGGAGGACTTGCATCGCGATGATCCGCAAGCTGCCTCCATGAAGACCATGTCCGAGGGAGATCAGGCATGAGCGCGGTGATCGACGACTACGAAAATCGCGAACTCCTCCTGTCGATCCGCGGCGTCGAGACCTTCTACGGCAAGATCCAAGCCCTGCGCGGTGTCGACGTCGACGTCTATCGCGGTGAGATCGTCACGCTGATTGGCGCGAACGGGGCCGGCAAATCGACATTGATGATGACGATCTGCGGCTCGCCCCAGGCGCGAAGCGGCCAGATCGTCTATCGCGGCGACGATATCACCAAACTGCCGACGCACGACATCATGTCGCGGTCGATCGCCCAATCGCCCGAGGGCCGACGCATCTTCTCGCGCATGACGGTGATGGAAAACCTGCAGATGGGCGCGATCCTGGAAGATCCGAAAGACTTCCAATCTGGTCTCGACAAGGTTTTCGAACTCTTTCCCCGCCTCAAGGAGCGCCGCAATCAGCGCGGCGGCACGCTTTCCGGCGGCGAACAGCAAATGCTCGCGATCGGCCGCGCCCTGATGAGCCGGCCGAAGCTTCTTTTGCTGGACGAGCCCTCGCTTGGCCTCGCCCCTTTGATCGTGAAGCAGATCTTCGCCGCTATCGGGGAGCTCAATCGGACCGAAGGCCTTACCGTTTTCCTTGTCGAGCAGAACGCCTTCCACGCCCTGCGTCTCGCCCATCGCGGCTATGTCATGGTCAACGGCTCGATCACCATGAGCGGAACCGGCAAGGAACTCCTGTCGCGTGAAGAGGTGCGCAGCGCCTATCTCGAAGGGGGTGCCCACTGATGGACGCAACAATGGGTCTCCTTTGGGAAGTCTCGATCTGGGAGTTCATCTTCGTCACCGTGATACTCGGAGGCGCTGCGTCCTATGCAATCGGACGCTCGACGGCGCTCGGGTGGAATGGCTGGGGATTGATGGCCTTCTACGTCTTCCTTCTTAACATCGCGCTACGCTTCATTCACTTCAGTCTGTTCGACGGCACGTTCTACCTGCCGCTCGATAGTTTCGGCACGGCTCTCTACTACGGCATCATCGACTATATCGTGCTGTTCGCCATCGCGGCGGCTGGCCGTGCCTACGTCCGAAATCGCCAGATGGCACGGCAATATGGGTTTCTGCGAGCCGGTTAAGCATACGAAAACCCTGAAGAATCGCCTCTTGATTCATCAAGGTCGAAAAAACCGTCGAAACGACTAGCCAAAGGTCATTCGACCGTTTTTAATCCGCTTCAGGCATGGGCACCCATGACTGATCAAACCCCCGCAAGGGGCAAAACCAAACGACCAGGGAGCATTCATGAAAAAGGCACTTCTAGCTGGCGCGGCACTCGGTCTCGTCTTCTCAGGCGCGGCCAAGGCAGACATCACCATCGGTGTCGCCGGCCCCATGACAGGCCAGTATGCGAGCTTCGGCGAGCAACTGCGCGTCGGCGCCGAACAGGCTGTCGCCGACATCAACGAAGCCGGCGGCGTCAACGGCGAAATGCTGCAGCTCTCAATCGGCGATGATGCCTGCGATCCGAAGCAGGCGGTCGCTGTCGCGAACAACTTCGCGTCCGAAGGCGTCCCGTTCGTTGCGGGCCATTTCTGCTCGGGTTCCTCAATCCCAGCTTCCCAGGTCTATGCCGACGAGCAGATCATCGAGATCACCCCGGCCTCGACCAATCCGGACTTCACCGACCAGCGACCGGGCGAGGGTATCTTCCGCGTCTGCGGCCGAGATGACCAGCAGGGTGAAGTAGCCGGGAACTATATCGCCGAGAACTTCCCGGATGCCAATGTCGCGATCCTGAACGACAAGACCGCCTACGGTAAGGGCCTCGCCGACCAGACTCAGAAGTTCTACGAGGAAGCCGGCAAGACGCCCGCTCTCGTCGAAGCCTATACGGCCGGTGAGAAGGACTATACCTCGCTCGTCACCAAGATGAAGCAGGCTGGCATCGATCTCGTTTACATCGGTGGCTATCACACCGAGGCCGGCCTGATGGCGCGTCAGATGCGCGAACAGGGCATGGACACGGTAATCATGTCCGGCGACGCTCTCGTTACTGACGAATACTGGGCAATCACCGGCGATGCCGGCCAGGGCACCCTGATGACGTTCTCGCCGGATCCGCGCGGCAACCCTGCCGCTCAGCCAGTCGTCGAGAAGCTCGAAGCCGAGGGCAAGACCACCGAAGGCTACGTGCTCTACACCTACGCCGCGATCCAGGCTTGGGCTGACGCTGCCAACGAAGCCGGCTCGACCGACTTCGACCCGGTTGTCGAAGCGCTCAACGATGGCGAATTCTCGACCGTGATTGGGGATCTGTCCTTCGACGACAAGGGCGACGTGACCCTGCCGGGCTACGTCATGTACGAGTGGGACAGCGGCGAATACGCCCAGATGGACTCGGCGATGGGCGGCGGCGAAGCCGAAGCGACCGAAGCCTCCGCTTCCGGAGAGGCGACGGAGTCTGAAGGCTCGATGGAAGCCGAAGGATCTATGGAAGGCGAGACCGAAGAGGCTCCCGCCAACTAATTCGGCCGCGTCTGGTCGACACGCGATCACGAGATCGAGGACCCCGGCGTTCACGCGCCGGGGTCTTTTCGTGCGTGCTCTGTGGCAGGACGCCGGTCGTCGTCCCGAACGCCCTGCCCCCGCTTCAGATTTCATGTCCAATGTTCTAGATCGTGTGAACGCATCAACCGGCCAGTGAAAGACCGCTCATGTCCCGCATCGTCTACGTCAATGGCTCCTACGTGCCTGAATCAGAAGCCAAGATCTCCGTATTCGATCGCGGTTTTCTCTTTGCCGATGGCGTCTACGAGGTGACGGCGGTGCTGTCAGGCAAACTCGTCGATTTTGCCGGACACATGAAGCGCCTGCGCCGTTCGCTATCGGAACTCGCTCTACCGTCCCCCGGAAGCGACGAGATGATTCTCGCTATCCACCGTGAGCTTCTGTCCCGCAACGGGATCGAGGAGGGTCTCGTCTATATGCAGATCAGCCGCGGGGCCGCCGATCGCGACTTCGCCTTCCCACCAGAAAACACCGAACCGAGCCTAGTCCTCTTCACGCAGGCAAAGACCCTCCGCGAAACCCCGGCCTCGAAAACAGGCATCACCGTCGCGACGGTTCCCGACCAGCGCTGGCGCCGCTGCGACATCAAGACGGTCCAGCTTCTCTATCCCTCGATGGCCAAAATGGACGCCAAATCCAGAGGCGCTGACGATGCATGGATGGTCGACGGGGATGGTTTCGTGACTGAAGGCACTTCGAACAATGCCTACATCGTCAAGCAGGACGGCACCGTCGTCACCCGGCACCTCTCCAACGATATTCTGCATGGCATTACTCGCGCCACTGTGGTCGGACTCGCCGAACAGGAGGGCCGCGCCATGGAGATACGCCCCTTCAGCGTCGCGGAAGCAAGAGAGGCCGACGAAGCCTTCGTTACCTCCGCCTCTTCCTTCGTCATGCCGGTCGTATCGATCGACGGCACTAAGATCGGCTCCGGGTCCCCAGGTCCCTTCGCCCGTCGGCTTCGCGAACGCTACATTGCCCATGCGGAAGAAACGGCGCTCTGATCGATCTCTCGCGCTGCGTTGCGAAAAGCGGACCGCTCGGCTACTGACCTTCGCATCTTTGGCGCGGGTTCGGGGCCGGCAACGTAATGATTACACGCGACATCGTTCTGATTGCTCTCTTCGCTGCCTTGATGGCTGTTCTCGGCGCATTTCCGCCGCTCGCTGTTCCGCTTATCCCTGTACCTATCACCGCACAGTCGCTCGGTCCGATGCTCGCGGGCGGGATCCTGGGTGCGCGGCGCGGGGCGCTTTCGATGGCTTTGTTTCTCTTGCTGGTGGCAATTGGCCTTCCGCTTCTCTCTGGGGGACGCGGCGGGCTTGCAGTGTTCGCCGGGCCGACCGTCGGCTATCTCTTCGGCTGGATCGCGGCAGCCTATGTCATCGGCTGGCTCACCGAGCGCAAGTGGATGCGGCTCGGCTTTCCGCTCGCCTTCTTCAACTGCCTCGTCGGCGGCATTCTGGTGATCTACGCGATCGGCGTTCCGGTAACTACCTACGTTGCCGGAATTCCGCTTTGGACCTCGCTCGCCGGCTCGGCCCCATTCATCCCTGGCGATGTCGTCAAGGCCGTAATCGCTGCGCTGGTGATCGTAACGCTGAAGCGTACCTATCCCCTGGTAGAAGCCCGCAGCTGACGATCGTCGGCAAGCCATGATCCGTCTCGACGGCGTTTGCGTGCGGCGAAGCGAGACGCTCATTCTAGACCGTCTGAACCTCGAACTCGATGAGCGCCGAATCGGCGTCATCGGCGCGAACGGGTCGGGCAAGAGCACATTCGCACGGCTTTTGAACGGGCTCATTCTACCAAGCGCGGGAACGGTGACAGTCGACGGGCTTGATACGAAGGCGAAAACGAAAGAGGTGCGGCGGCGCGTCGGCTTCGTCTTTCAGAACCCCGACAACCAGATCGTCTATCCGACGGTCGGCGAAGATATCGCCTTCGGTCTCACGGCACGGAAATGGTCGAAAGCGGATATCCGGGCCCGCCTTGATCACATTTTCCAACGGTATGATCTAAGTGGCCTTGAGGATCGCCTAGTCCACGAACTGTCCGGCGGCGAGCGGCAGATGGTCGCCTTTGCCGGGGTCATGGCTCTGGAACCGGAATGGATCGTCCTCGATGAACCAACGACGCTTCTTGATCGACGAAACACCAATCGCGTGATGCGGACGATCGCCGAAGTTTCACAGAACATCGTCTTCGTCACACACGATCTCGATCGCCTCACTGGTTTTGATCGAGTGCTCGTCTTTGAAACCGGCCGCCTCGCGTTCGACGGACCACCGGCCAAAGCGATCCCCTTCTACATGAATCTTACG
This sequence comes from Fulvimarina pelagi HTCC2506, assembly GCF_000153705.1. Taxonomy (GTDB): domain Bacteria; phylum Pseudomonadota; class Alphaproteobacteria; order Rhizobiales; family Rhizobiaceae; genus Fulvimarina; species Fulvimarina pelagi. The sequence continues at coordinate 386,269 of NZ_DS022272.1, read as the reverse complement.
ACATGATCGCCGGTCTCTACAGGCCGGGTAAGAGCTTTCTTCACCGCATGAAGGCGGGCGCGAAGATTCTAGCGCTTCTCGCTTTCGGGACCTTGCTGCTTTCGGTTGCCTCTATCACCCTCTCGACTGCGGGTCTGGTCACAGTGCTCTTCGGCTATGCGCTCGCCGGATTTTCCGGATCGATGATCCTGCGACAGATCCGCCCGGTTGTGCTCATTCTCCTCGCTCTCTTTGCGGCTCAGCTTTGGCTGGTCGGCCTTGATGCGGCGCTGCTTTTTCTCACGCGCTTTTCGGCGCTCATCCTCGCTGCAGCACTGGTCACACTCACAACGCGCACGACCGATCTCGTATCAGCGATCGAGAAAGCATTGCGGCCGTTCGCGTGGCTCGGCGTCAACGTGGAGAAGGTGAGCCTGGCAATTTCTCTCACCATCCGGTTCATTCCGCTGGTCTCGCAGGTGGTCGTCGAGGTGCGCGAGGCGCAGGCTGCCCGAGGTGGACGCCATTCCATCATCGCACTTGCTGTGCCAATCATCGTCCGGCTTTTGAAATCAGCGGATGCGATCGCCGAGGCGATCGACGCGCGGTCGTGATCGAGCTCGCATCGGGACCGGGAAAAAGTCCCCTTATCCCAAAGTCGTGACCGCGCTCCATAACGGGAGAAATCGGATTTCTGTAAGATTGCAGAAAAGACCATTCGACGATTTCGGGAGGATCGGCGATATGAAATTCCTCATTGCGCCGCTTGCTCTGGCAGCCGCACTCTTCGCGAGTGCCCCTGCTCTAGCTCAAGCCGACGGCGGCGGACCAGAGACCGTGCGTGTCGGCGTCCTCAAGTTTGGGACCGTCAACTGGGAACTCGATGCGATGACGCGAGAAGGGCTCGACGAAGCGAACGGCGTCGAGGTTGAAATCGTGCCTTTCGCCGGTGAGCAGGCTTCGAACGTCGCGCTGCAGGCCGGCGAAGTCGACATGATCGTATCCGACTGGCTCTGGGTCTCGCGTCAGCGCGCCTCCGGCGCGGACTACACCTTCGCCCCCTACTCCACGGCTGTAGGCTCGCTGATGATACCCGGTGACAGCGACATAGCCGACCTGGGCGATCTTACAGGCAGGACGATCGGCATCGCCGGTGGTCCGCTCGACAAGAACTGGTTGCTGATCCAGGCACTCGCCGAGCGTGACTTCGACGTGGATCTTGCGGCTGAGAACGAGATCGCCTTCGGCGCTCCTCCGCTGCTTGCCGAAAAGGCGCGAACAGGGGAACTCGATGCTGTTCTCAACTTCTGGCACTATGCCGCGCGGCTGGAGGCGGAAGGCTTCAGGACGCTGATTTCCGGAACGGACGCAGCGATCGCGATGGGGACGGAAGGTCCCGTTGCCTCCATCGGCTGGGTCTTCCGCGAGTACTTCGCTGACGAGCATCCAGCCGCTATCGATGGTTTCCTTATGGCCGACCGAGCCACAAAGGATCTGCTCGCCACTTCCGACGAGGCTTGGGTGCCACTTCGTGGCATGATGCAGCCGGAGAACGATGCGGCGTACAAAACCCTGATAGAGCGCTACCGTGAGGGCATACCCGCGCGCAGTGCAGCCGATGAAGTGAAGGATACCGAAACGCTCTACGCTCTTCTCTACGAGATCGGCGGCGAAAAGCTCGTCGGCCCGAGCGAGTCACTGGTCGAAGGCACCTATTACGCTGGTCTCGGCGATGGCGATTGACGCTGGAGGGACGGCCAACGAGGAAGGCACAAATCGGCGTGCTACGCGCTCCCTGACGCCGAAGGCGGTGACTGCGCTCTCCCTCCTCGGCCTCCTGGTGATCTGGTGGGTGGTTGCCGTCATCGCTGACAGCCGCGTTCTGCCCACCCCCCCTGCCGTCTTCGACGCTTTCTGGCGTGATGCGGCGACCGGCGAACTCTGGTTTCATCTCGCCATGACGCTGATGCGAGTGTTCTTCGCTTTCGTCGCCGCGATGGTGATCGGCTCGGCTATCGGGATCGCCCTCGGCATCAGCCGAGAGGCAAATCGCTTCTTCGATCCATGGTTGATCCTCTTTCTCAATATCCCGGCGCTCGTCGTCATCGTGCTCGCCTATATCTGGTTCGGCCTCAACGAAGTGGCCGCCATCGGCGCGATCGCGGTCAACAAGATTCCCAACGTCGTCGTGACAATGCGTGAAGGGGCGCGAGCTCTCGACCGCGACCTAACAGAAATGGCGGAAGTCTATCGCTTCGGTGCGATGAAGCGTCTGCGACATGTCGTTCTTCCGCAACTCCAACCCTATTTTGCTGCAGCTTCGCGCTCCGGCCTCGCTCTGATCTGGAAGATCGCGCTCGTCGTCGAACTTCTAGGCCGTTCCGACGGCGTAGGGTTTCAGATCAATCTCTACTTCCAGCTTTTCGACGTCGCCGGCATCCTCGCCTACACGCTGGCGTTCGTTGCAGTCATGCTCCTGATCGAACTTCTGATCGTTCAGCCACTGGAGGCACATGCGACCCGGTGGCGCCGAACTTGAGGCACGAGACGAACATTACCGCACCGACGAATGCCTCCCGCCCGCTTCGGGTATCCATCACGGGTAAGACCTTTGAGGGCGCCGACGGGGTTTTGGTACACGCCATTGAAGACATCGCATTTGAGGCACCGGCGGGGTCGTTCACCACGCTCATCGGCCCATCTGGTTGCGGCAAGACGACAGCCTTGCGCATCGTGCTTGGGCTAGACCGACATTTCGAGGGCGGGGTGTCGCGGCCTGATCCGGACGGCAGGATCGCCGCCGTATTTCAAGAACCTCGGCTTCTGCCCTGGCGTACCGTGGAGCAGAATATTCGTCTCGCACTTTCCGCCGCGGTGGAGGGCGAAAATCTCGACGATCTCTTCGCAATCGTCGGTCTCTCGGAGATGCGCGGCCGGTTTCCCACCGAACTCTCTCTTGGCCTTGCGCGCCGCGTCGCTCTCGCTCGCGCCTTCGCCATCCGCCCCAGCCTTCTGCTCCTCGACGAGCCTTTCGTTTCCCTCGACGAGATGACTGCCACGCGCCTGCGCCGCCTCCTTATCGAGGTATGGTCCGCCCGTCGAACGACCGCGCTGATGGTCACTCACAATTTGCGGGAAGCTGTGCATTTATCCGACCGCATCATCTTCCTGACTGAACGCCCATCGACGGTGCGCGGGGTTCACGTAATCGATCAGCCAAGAAACGAACGAGATGCCGAATGGCGCGAAGCCGAGACCCGACGCATCGCGGACAAGTTTTCTGGAGTGCTCTGAACGACTGTAAGCCGTCGATGGATTCTCGGGGCGATCAGCGCAAAAAAGGGCCCGCGGAGGGCCCTTTGCTTTGCCTGTTGCAAGTCAGTTTATGATCTGAACGATCGATCGGTTTTCATCGACGAGAACCGTCTGTCCGTCAACCACAGTATACTGGTACGTGGGCGGAGCCACACCCTCCGGAAGCTTGTACAGTGGCACCGGTTCCGGCAGCGCTGTCCCGACAGAGATCGTCACGCCCTCGGGTGCAGCGACAGACTCGACGGACTGGTCGACGACATAGGTTCTAATCTCCTCGACCTGGGGCTGCTCAACCACCGTGGTCTCCGTTACGGTCGTCGTCGTCGACGTCTGTGCCAAAGCCGGACCCGCCACGAAGGCAGAAGCGAGCATTGCAACGATAAGACGTTTCATAGGATCATCATCCTGTCTGTTTACGATGAGACAAGAATACGCAACGGGCAGATACGTTCCGGACGGCCGATCACGAATTGTCATTTGTAGACAGACAGATGGCGCCCGGTCGCCCCTCCATCGGTCCATCAATATCGGCGCGCGCCCTTGCGCATCGCGTCGATCGCCGTAATGGCTGTTTGCACTGGATCAAGTTGGAGGAGGAACCAGTATGTCCGGCTATGTACTCGCGATCGATCAGGGCACAACCTCATCCCGGGCGATCGTCTTCGACGACCACTTTCGTGTGGTCGGCGTCGGCCAGCAGGAATTTGCGCAGTATTTTCCTCGTTCAGGTTGGGTCGAACACGATCCGGAGGATATCTGGCATTCAGTTGTCGAGACTGTCCGCACCGCTTTGAGCGACGCCTCTCTATCGGCCTCAGACATCGCCGGAATTGGTATAACGAACCAGCGCGAGACGGTGCTGACCTGGGATCGCGCGACAGGCAAGCCTATCCACAATGCCATCGTCTGGCAGGATCGTCGAACTGCAGATATCTGCCGAAGCCTCCAGAACGACGGCGCAGAAGAGCTGATCACTCAAAAGACGGGGCTCCTGATCGACCCCTATTTCTCCGGGACCAAGATCGCCTGGATGCTCGACCACGTGAATGGTGCGCGCGAGAAAGCTGAGGCCGGCGATCTCGCCTTCGGCACTATCGACACCTTCCTCCTCTGGCGACTCACTGGCGGCAGGATACATGCGACGGATACGACCAATGCCTGCCGTACCCAGCTTTTCGACATCTCAGCCAACACCTGGGACGACGATCTTCTAAAGCTTCTACGCGTGCCGCGCGCGATGCTTCCTGAAGTGAAGGACTGCGACGGAGACTTCGGCGTGACCGATGCCTCGCTCTTCGGCGCAGCCATCCCAATCCGTGGGATCGCCGGCGATCAGCATGCCGCTACACTCGGCCAAGCCTGCTTCGAGCCAGGCATGTTGAAGAGCACTTACGGGACGGGCTGCTTCGCAGTTCTCAACACCGGTTCGGAACGCGTGCCCTCGACGAGTAGACTGCTCACAACAATCGCTTACCGGCTCTCCGGCCACACCACCTACGCACTCGAAGGCTCGATCTTCGTCGCCGGCGCGGCTGTTCAATGGCTGCGCGACGGCCTGGGCGTGGTTGACCGCGCCGAACAGACCGGCTCGATGGCGGATGAAGCGGACGACAACCAGGATGTAATTATGGTTCCCGCTTTTACGGGGCTCGGCGCCCCCTGGTGGAACGCAGAAGCCCGCGGGGCGATCTACGGGCTTACGCGCAAGTCCGGTCCGAAAGAGATCGCCCGCGCTGCGCTGGAGGCCACCTGCTTTCAGACAGCCGATCTCCTGCGGGCTATGAAGCAGGATTTTTCAGGTGCGAAGGACACGGTTCTGCGTGTCGACGGTGGCATGGTCGCCAGCGACTGGACGATGCAGCGCCTTGCCGATCTTCTGGATGCGCCGGTCGATCGACCCATCGTTCTCGAGACCACCGCCCTCGGCGCCGCGTGGATTGCCGGACACTCGGCCGGCGTTTGGCCGGACCGGCACGGATTTACCGAACGGTGGCGGCTGGAACGCAGGTTCGAGCCGCAAATGGCAGCCGTCGAGCGGGGACGGCGGCTGGCCCTTTGGGAGAACGCGATCAGACGCACCCTGGCTGCGTGAGTGCGCGAAGGCGCTGGTCCGCCGCTCGGGATATGCCAACACAACCTTTTCGAAGTCGGCCAAAGTCGTCGTCGAATGGCTCGGCGCGGTTTTCGGACATACCCAGAGGAACGGCGGCAAACCCCGGGAAGCGCTTTGTCAATTGAGTGACTCTGTCTGGCGACCAACAATGACTCGCATTTCCACAAATTTTCGCGTTCATTAGTATTTGAGCAACCGCATTTGACGAAAATCGTCGGTGCGGCTGCCTTGGTCGAGCGGTTGCGGAAAGCGGCGGCTGCTTCGGCTCGTCGTCCTGTTGTTCGAGTACGGTGTCATCAACATGCGCGACGAAATACAGACGAGACAGGCTAGGACGCCTGCAAACACGGCTGGACAGCCCACTCTCGCGGAAGCGATTGACAGGGCGAAGGCCGAACGCGTCTTTCATCAGGCCGGGCGAGCCGCATTCAAGACCGGAAAAAATGAAGGCGCCTGCCCCTATCCGGGTTCGTCCACGCGGGCCCAGCTTTGGCTTCTCGGCTTCACCGAAGCCCGCGACGCCGAAGCGGCCAAACTGTCCAATCGGTGGCGTTAGAGTTTCGCAGGCATCAGAGCGCGAAACTCGCAGTCACCGGCACATGGTCCGACGGGCGTTCCCATCCGCGCGCATCGGTCAGCACGTTCACGTCCGAGAGTCTCGCGGCGAGATCGGCTGATCCCCAAACATGGTCGAGCCGCCGTCCGCGATTGGAGGCCGCCCAGTCCTTGGCGCGGTAGCTCCACCAGGTAAAGAGCTTTTCTTCCATCGGAACATGACGTCTCATGAGATCGGTCCAGCCTCCCTCCGACATCGCCGTAAGTAGGCCGCTCGTCTCCACCGGCGTGTGGGAAACGATCTTCAGCATCTGTTTATGCGACCAGACATCGCTCTCGTAGGGCGCGATATTGAGATCTCCGCAAAGGAGAGCAGAGACACCCGCCTCCCCTTCGGCTCGCATCTTCCTCATTTCCTCAATGAATTGCAGCTTGTGTCCGAACTTCGGATTTACCTCTGCATCCGGCTCGTCGCCACCGGCGGGAACGTATAGATTGTGGACCCGGATCGCTCGGTCTGCGACCTTGAGTTTTACCGAAAGATGGCGAGCATCGCCTACCTCGCAGAAATCCTGGCGCACGACGTCTTCGAACGGGAGTTTCGAGAGCACGGCAACCCCATGATAACCCTTCTGCCCGTGTAGAGCGACGTGATCGTAGCCGAGCCCTTCGAAGGCCGCATGGGGGAACTGCTCGTTCGTGCACTTCGTCTCCTGCAGGCATAGGACGTCGGGCTGTTCCATTTTGAGAAACTTCACAACGCTTTCGGCGCGCAAGCGCACGGAGTTGATATTCCAGGTGGTAAGCGAAAAGGTCATTGCGACATTGCTTCTTGGAGAAGGAATCGGACAGCTAGCGGTGGTTTCCCCGATTAGCAGTCATGTCGATTGTGGCAAGCGGTCTGGGTGAAAGCTGCACGCAAACCAGTCGGAACGGTCGATCTTTGCCTTTGGCCGCCGTCCGATTCTACCTTCGGTAACGGTTCCCTAACGGCGACCTCGCATGCTGGGTCTCGTCCGTTTCCGTCCCGAGACAATTTCAGCCGATGTCCGATATCACCAGCCAGCCCGAGCGCCTCACCGGATCTCGGTTGGGCTTCACCCTGCCGACGCTCCTTCTTGGCCTCGCAACGGCCCTTCTCTTTACGCTTCTCACGTTTCCCATCACGGTGCCGATCGGTCCGTTCTATTGGGATACATTCATCTATTTCGATGCTGCAAATCGACTTCACGACGGCCAGATGCCCTCAGTCGATTTCTTTGCTCCGGCCGGTCCGCTTGGCTACTGGCTTTTTGCCTTTCTAAACGGAATTTTCAAGCAAGCTCAGCCGGCGCTGCTCGCCCAGTACATGATACTTCTCATTGCCGCTCCCCTCCTGGCGGCGGTCCTTGCTGATGTTGACCAACGCTCACGCACCGCCGCGCTCGCGCTACTTCTGCCGTTTCTTCTGTTCGTCGCCCTGCCGATCAACGGCACCCCCTATTCGTCCTATCCGGGCATCGACGGCTTCGGTTACTATAACCGCCAGTCTATTCACCTCCTCTATGTGCTGACTGCGGCCCTTCTCTTTGCGACCAACCGAACCGTTATCGTTGCGGTTTTGATCGGTACGATGACGGCGCTCTTCCTGACAAAAATCACCGGCTTCGTCTCGGGCGGGCTTCTCTGCGCTTTCGCAGTCCTTGCCGGCCGTGTTCGAATCAGCGAGGGTTTTGTCATCCTCGCGGGCTTCGCGGTTCTCCTTCTCGGCCTTGAACTCGCGACCGGCGTGACGTCGGCTTATGTCGCCGACCTGACGACGCTCGCAATCATGAACGACGGCGTGCTCCTTCAGCGCTTTCTGCAGGCGGGATCCCTCCATTTCGGCATCTGTGCCTCGGCCGCTCTTCTGTGCCTCGCGTTGTTTTACGCCGAGCGAAAGGATTTGCTTGCGGGAATGCGCGACCTCGTTCGCGAAACGAGCCTTGCGCGCCTCAATGCGCTCTGCGATCGCGGCCCGATCTGGCTAGGCATCGCGCTTTTTGCCGGTCTCTTTTTCGAGACTCAGAACACAGGGAGCCAACCCTTCGTATTCATCTGGCCAGTAGTCCTAGCAATCATCGTTGATATCAGGCGGCAGAAGGGCAAAATTCGCCTCATCTGCTTGACGCTTGCGGCCGCGACGACGCTGCCGAGTGCGGTCTCGACCATCCATAATGCTGCGCGCGCCGCCGTCGGTCAGCTGCAATATGTCTCGATGGACCTGCCTTACATGAAGACGCTCGACCAAGTGAGCCAGCGGCAGGAAATCGTCGAACGCTCGGCCACCGTTCTCGATCTGTACAAGCGGTATCCAGACACTTTCCAAGGCTACGCGGACAGGAAGCTTCTGCCGAGCTTCACCTTCTACACCGAACAGGACACCCAGCTCACTTGGCTGCGCGCAGTCTCCGAAGGCGTTGCCGCGATCAAAGCCTACGAAACGGCGAATGATGTGCGCTTTGAGACAATTTTCAGCCTCAACTTCACCAACCCGTTTCCCTATCTGATGGATCGCAGCGCACCAAAAGGCTTACCGATCGGCGCTGATCCCACCCGCACGGTTCCGGAACCGAGCGACGCGGTTCTCGCCGAGCTCGAAGCGACAGATCTCGTACTTTATCCGAAATGCCCGGTCACCAGCGCCAACGACGAGCTCTACGCCTTCTATGAACCGGTCCTCTCCGTACGCCAGCGCATCGCGATCTCACCTTGTTGGGACGGTCTGATCAAAGAATAGGCGAAACGGAAACGGCTACCGTCGTGCAACGACCGACGGTGCAGCGCAGCAACTCAACTGCAGAGCAGCTCGCTGCGAGCGGGCTCAGGATCAGCGTGGATAGCGCGCGAAGACTTCGCTCGACCCGTTTTCCTTGACGAGCAGCACTTCGTACGGCGTGTCACCGGATCCCATACCCGGTGCATCCGCCGGCATACCTGGTACCGAGAGACCGATGGCATCGGGTTTCTCGGTCAAGAGACGCTTTATCTCCGCGGCTGGAACATGACCCTCGATCGCATAACCATCGATCAGGCCGGTGTGGCAGGAGGCGTGCTTGGGCGTCAAACCTGCTGCCTCTTTCTGCGCGTTGAGGTCAGCCATGCCGAGATGCTCAACCTCGACGGTGAAACCAGCATCCTCAACATGCCGCACCCAGGCGGCACAGCACCCACAGGTGGGCGAGGAGTATACTTTCATGGCCTCGCCGGCATGTGCCAAAAACGTTGCCGAAATGAGGGCGAGCGTACCGATCCCGATTATCGCACCTAGTCTCGACCTTAGCCGCATGGTCATGGGTTCACTCCGTGTTTGCCGACTGGCGTCGGCAGACAAACTATTCGAGCTCGATCGAAACGTCATATTAACAGTATTTCAGAAAGGCCGGCGCAGAAATGGCGATCCCACCAGGATTCGAACCTGGGACCTACGGCTTAGAAGGCCGTTGCTCTATCCAGCTGAGCTATGGGACCGTTTGCACAATGATAGATCGTCGACGCGGAATATCACGCGGCCAAGATCGACCTATCAATGCGTCCAGGGTTGCCGCCTGTCGTACTTGAAATTGTCGGCATAGGCGACGCGGACCCGCTTGGTTTCCTTTGGTTCCTCGACACGATAGGGGATGTCGTTGCGTTCAGCGTATTCAACCGCCTGTTCGCGTGTTTCGAAAGACAAGCGCAACTGGCTCAGCATATCCCCAGACGAGGTGTATCCCATGAGGGGATCGATCCGCTTCGGCTCCTGCGGCTCGTAGATCAGCAGCCATTCCTGCGTCTTGGCCTTGCCCGACTGCATGGCGGTGCGCGTCGGTTTGTAGATCCTCGCGACCATAGCAATCCTCTCGCAAATCGACCGGGCGCTTTCGAAAAGACGAGGCATGGTCGGAGCGGCAGGATTCGAACCTGCGACCCTCTGGTCCCAAACCAGATGCGCTACCAGGCTGCGCTACGCTCCGAGACTGCTCGCTCTCGCGACCATCTATCTCGCCAGGGATGTGCAGGGGCGGACCTCGAAAGTCAAGGCTACTCTGGGCGCCGAATGGACGTGCTCGCAGAACAATTCGAAAGGGCTTCCTTTGACACCGGGCGGGATCTTCTTAAGACCCTCGCAGCACGGAATGCCAAGGAGAAACGCGATGCAGGACGGCGAACGGGACTTCGGCCACAAAGTCGTTGTCGGAGCGAACGAAGATGCACGGCAGATCGCCTACCGGACGCTTCCCGGAAAGGAACCGACCATCGTCTGGCTCGGCGGTTATCGGTCCGATATGCGTGGAACGAAAGCCGAATATCTCCTCGAAGCCGCGGAGCGCGAGAAACGAGCCTTCCTCCGTCTGGATTATTCCGGCCACGGGGAGTCGGGCGGTCGGTTCGAGGACGGAACGATCTCACGCTGGACCGAGGAGGCACAGGCTGCGATCGAAGCCGCAGGCGCCAAATCCGTGCTTCTCGTTGGCTCCTCGATGGGAGCTTGGATCGCGCTGAAACTCGTCGCTCGTGCGAGATTCGGGAAGACCGGCTTTTCCGTCTCAGGGCTTCTGCTCCTCGCACCTGCCCCGGATTTCACGGAGCGGCTGATGCGGCCGAGGTTGAGCGAGATCCAGCTTCAGAGCATCGCGACGAAGGGACGTCTCGAGGAGCCTTCGAGCTACAGTGCGAAGCCTAACATCTACACCAAGGCGCTTTTCGATGACGGCGCGGCCAATCTGGTCATGGATGCACCAATCGAGACCGGCTGTCCGGTTGCGATCATTCAGGGAATGGAAGATCCCGACGTGCCCTATGATCACGCACTTGCGCTGATGAGCTGCCTGTCCGCTGACGATGCGACCTTGACGCTCGTCAAAGACGGCGACCACCGACTGTCCCGGCCTAGTGATCTTGAGATGATCGCGCGAGTGCTACAGAGCCTTTTTGAGCGGGTACGTCTCTAAGAACAGATCGAGCGCCCGTTCCAAATGCTGCAGTGCGGTTCGAGGCGCAAATCACTTATCATCGCTTCTATATCACTGTGTATTATTAGGCGCGACGTCAATTAAATTGCCCATTCTTGCCTGATCGATGCGAAATATTGATTTTTTCTGAGAGACTTAATGGTATCCGGCCCGGCTTTCCGGTAGTGTTCAATTTGGGACGCTCCTCTCGCCGGAAGGATACGAGCGTGAGTTTCGATGATGACAGAGAACTGGTCGAACTCGTCAGCGCAGCGCTGAAATCGCTTTCGGTCGCTCCTTCAAATAGCGCTCCGGTCGATTTCGACACGGTCAAACGGGAGGAAGCTTCCATTGCCAGGATGGTAGCGAGCCTCTCGGCTAGCTCTCCTCCTCATCATTCCCGGCCGAGACGGACGGATCTGGAATAACATAGCTCCCGGCAAGCCATCGATTGAGATCAACCGCCTTGCACCGTTCCGAGCAAAACGGAAAATGCTCTCGTGAGGATTCGCGGTTGCATTCCGGGCATTTACGCTTGCGGCGCAGAGGTGTCACCTTCGAGATCGTTTCGGTCATGAGGTTAGGGGCACAGCTTCCCTGTCACGATCTGGTGCAGTCGCGTCCTCATCGACTGGCGTCAGCTTAGGCCCTTCATTCACGTCATCCTCGAGCTGAAGACCTGTACGCGAATCGATGTCATACCCCTCGCCGGCGAGAAGATTCACCGTTTCGTAAAGCGGCAGTCCGACCACATTGGTATACGAGCCGATCAGTCTCACCACAAAGGCACCCGCCCGCCCCTGAATCGCGTAGCCTCCAGCCTTGCCGCGCCATTCGCCCGATCGCAGATAGCGGTCGATATCCTCGCGGGAGAGGCGCTTGAAGCGCACCCGGGTCTCGATGAGGCGCTGTCGCAGCGAACCGCGGGGCGTGATGAGGCTGACGCCAGTATAGACTCTGTGAGCACGTCCCGAGAGTATGCGCAGACAGGCCTGGGCGTCTTCCCAAAGCTCGGTCTTCGGCATTATATCGCGCCCCACACAAACCACAGTATCGGCGGCAAGCACATAAGGGTTTGCGTAGTTCAGTTCGGCTACGCGCTTCGACGTTGCTTCCGCTTTCTCTCGAGACAACCGCTTTGCAAGAGAGCGAGGATGTTCGCTTCGTGTCGGGGTCTCATCAAGATCGGCGGGCATCATCACGTCGGGTTCGATCCCGGCTTGCTGAAGCAATCCGAGACGGCGAGGCGAGGCTGAGGCGAGTATCAGCATAAAGAATCTTCGCTGCTGGACGTCAATCGGCGTCGGGTGGCATCACTTGAAGCGGTAAGTAATACGGCCCTTGGTAAGATCGTATGGGGTCATCTCGACGAGGACCTTGTCACCGGTAAGCACGCGGATACGATTCTTGCGCATTCGGCCGGCGGTGTGAGCGATGATTTCGTGCTCATTCTCGAGCTTGACGCGAAAAGTCGCGTTCGGCAGCAGTTCCACGACCTCGCCGGGAAATTCGAGGACTTCTTCCTTGGCCATCCGTATTCCTTGTCAGCCGTCCCCTTGTTTGAGGACATGATCAAATTGAAACGGGCCGCACGGGGGCGGCCCTCACCGCATCGCTCACTCGGCCTCAAAGGCGGTGCGAACAGAACTTACTGCGGCGTTTCTCCCTAAATCGTAAGAATCACGGGAAAAAGCAAGCTACAACTCGGTTGCGACCCATAGCAGTTCGACATCTCGGCCTACCGATGGATTGCGTCGCAACAAAGTTCCGCAACTAAAAAGCCGGACATCTCGGTTCGAGATATCCGGCTCGATGGCGTCCCCCGCCGTTCAATCTCCCGGCAGCCGCAGAAGCAATCCCCGGCGACTGGCCCATTCCCCTTTCGGGTCAGCGGGCTGCCATGCGCTCCTGGCCCTGCTTGACGACGACCTTCGCATTGCGTGGAACCCGCTCGTAAAGATCGATGACGTCTTGGTTCATCATGCGGATACATCCAGACGAAGCGGCGGTGCCAACGGTCCACCATTCTGGTGTACCATGGATACGGAACAGCGTGTCCTTGCCGCCTTGGAAGAGGTAGAGAGCACGTGCACCGAGCGGGTTGGTCAGGCCGGGCTCCATGCCTCCGTTTCGGTACTCTTCAAGTTCAGGCTTGCGATCGATCATCTCACCCGGAGGATGCCACTTCGGCCAATGCTGCTTGGAATTGACATACGCGTCACCGGACCAGGAGAAACCGGCACGACCGACGCCGATGCCATACCGCATCGCCATGCCGTTCGGCTGAACCAAATAGAGAAAGCGGTTCGGCGTATCGACGACGACGGTGCCCGGCTCATACTGGCTGCCTTCAGGATAGGAGACTTCCTGTCGCAGATACTGGGGGTCTATCTTCTCCGACGGAATGGCCGGAAGCGCGAAACCATCGTCGACGACAGCAGCGTAGTCCGGGTTCGACACCGCATTCACACTGCCGGAATTGAAGCTGGAAGGCCCGGCATAGGCGGCGGCGACCTCCGAGGTCATCGGAGAAACCGTCGAAACCCGTGAGGACGGACCGGTAGAACAGGCCGACAAGAGACCGGCGGCTGCGATGACCATGCCGGCTTTGAGAAGGGTGTCGAATTTCATCACTATCGTCCGGTCAAGAGACATGGAGCTGCTTTCTAAGCAGCGAGAAAAGCGGATCCTCTGCGACGCACTTCGACGAGCCAGACCCGATATTGCTATCACTTTGGATAAGCTTGCCCATGCGGTGAAGCAACGGCGAGAATGTGGCAGACCATGCTTAAGAAATCCTTGTTGCGACGCCAACACAGTTGACGCTCACCTCCCCCGCGACATCTGAAAAAGAAGTGCGGCTCATGGATTGCCGCGAAGGGCATGGTGAGGCACGAATGAACATCGGGGAAGCGTCAAAGCTGTCCGGCCTGCCGCCGAAGACCATCAGATATTACGAGGAAATCGGGCTGGTAAAGCCGGCCCGCGCGTCTAATGGCTATCGGGATTACGGGGATCGAGACGTCCACATTTTGCGCTTTCTCCAGCGCTCGCGCTCGTTGGGCTTTTCTATCGATGATGCCAGACGGCTCTTGTCGCTCTATGCCGACGAGAACCGACATTCGAAGGATGTCAAAAAGGTCGCAAAGCGGAGGGTGGCGGAGATTGATCGCAAGATCGAGGAATTGGAGACTTTGAAGCGCGCTTTGGCCGACTTGACCAACCGTTGCCACGGCGACGCCGATCCCGATTGTCCGATCCTTGATGAAATCGGCGCTGATCGCAAACTCGTGACCAACTGACCGACGCGCGGGGCTTCGCTTCTCGCTTGGAGCATCACCCGTTCACGTTTTGTATTGCGCGGGCGGGCAAATTGTTTCATAGCCTCGGCGTATGCCGTTGGTCTCCCCATTCTCGAAAGAACCCCTGATCGACGGTCGTCAGTCCGAGCGGGCTATGATGGTGCGCCGGGGCGTTCAGCGGCTGATGATCGCCCATAGGGTATCACTTCTACCGGAGATGCCGCTGAAATCGGGACGCCGGGCCGATCTCGTTTGTCTCTCGGAACAGGGCGATGTCATCATCGTCGAGATTAAGACCTCGATCGAGGATTTGCGGGTCGACCGGAAATGGTCGGAATATCTTTTGCATTGCGACCGATTCTTTTTCGCAACCCATCCCGGCGTGCCGCCCGACATTTTTCCCACTGATCACGGCTTGATCGTTTCAGACGGCTACACGGCGGAAGTCCTGCGCGAGGCCCCGGAGAAACGACTGAGTGCTGCGACGCGCAAGGCAATGATGCTGCGCTTTGCACGCCTCTCGGCGGACCGTTTGCTGCAAGCGGAATGGGCCGCCAATCCGTTTATGACCGAATGACAGCCCATCAACTTTCAGACTGAGGCGATACTGAACCTTGCGGTTCAACTCAGCGTGGAGCGCGCTTTGCAAGGATCCGCTGAAGCGTGCGCCGATGCATGGAAAGTCGACGCGCGGTTTCCGAAACGTTGCGGTCGCAGAGTTCGTAGATACGTTGGATATGCTCCCAACGAACGCGATCGGCCGACATCGGATTTTCCGGAGGTGCGGCGCGTTCATCGGCACTGCGGGTCAGTGCGGTAATCACTTCATCCGCGTCGGCGGGCTTTGCGAGATAATCGATCGCGCCGAGTTTCACCGCCGTGACGGCTGTTGCTATGTTCCCGTATCCGGTCAGAACGACCGCACGAGCGTCCGACCGAGCGTTGCGCAGCGCCTGGACCACGTCGAGACCATTGCCATCTCCGAGACGCATGTCGACGACGGCGTAGGCAGGTGAGGACCGTTTGAGCGCATTCATACCCTCGTTTACGCTCTCGGCTGTCGTAACTGCGAAGCCTCTCTGCTCGAGGGCACGCCCGAGACGTTGAAGGAAAGGGCGATCATCGTCCACCAGCAGCAGAGAATTGTCCCCGACCACGGGAGTAAATGTCTGTGCGTCTGCCTGTACCGTATCGAGCATTTCGGTCTCCTTGTCCGGTTGCGCAGAAACGTAAGCGCGAGCTAGGTCCGCAGCTAATTTCCCGTATCGATCTCCTGACTGGGGAGACCTAGACGAGCCAGAGTGCCGGACCTTTTCCATGGCAACCAAATGGATACTGATCCTTGTCAATGCAACGAAACAAACAGTTCGATGGATGCAGCCAAACCTAGACTGCGGCTACCAGCCGCAACCTACCTGTAGGTAGCGCTCAGTCGGTCTGGCTCATCCGCGCGAGCGACCCTCCCTCCTCGAAGGCCGTCCGGGCCCATTCGACTGTGACGATCGCGCCGTTTCTTTCGCCAACGGACTTGTCGCGATCGCGCCGATTCTCGAAGCGAATGGCGGCGCCAGAGCGTTCGAGGAGGGTTTTCGCAATGAAGACCCCAAGACCCAGACCGCCACCGGCTCGACGATCGCTGCGTAACTTGTCCGGCATGTAAGGATCTCCTATCCTTGCAAGAACATCCGCGTTGAAGCCGGGCCCGTCGTCTTTGACGGTGACCGATACGTTCGTCTCGCTCCACATCACCTCTATCATCACCGCCGACTGCGCGAAATCTACGGCATTCTCGACGATGTTTCCGAGGCCGTACAGCACGCCGGCATTGCGCCGTGTTACCGGCTCTGCACCATCGCCGGACGTTTCGACAGCAACTGTTACGCCGAAATTGCGATGGGGCTCTGCAACCTCATCAATGAGAGAAAGGAGCGGCAACTTCGCCATATGGCTTTCCGACGAAGAGGAAAGGCTCGAAAGCTGGCGCAGAATCTCCCGGCAGCGCTCCGACTGCTCGAGTAGAAGATCGATATCGTCACGCAAAGGACTATCCTTCGGGACAGTCCGGCTCATCTCCTTTGTTGCGAGCGCGATCGTCGCGAGCGGCGTACCGAGTTCGTGGGCGGCTGCGGCTGCAAGACCATCGAGCGCGGAAATGTGCTGCTCGCGCTGGAGTACCAGTTCTGTGGCGCTTAGAGCGTCGGCGAGCGCCCTGGACTCCGCGGCGACCCGGTAGACGTAAATGGCCGAGAAGACCAAAGTCCCGACGATGGCATACCACAACCCTGCCAGATAGACCGCCGGCAGCTCGAAACTCTGTCCGTCAGGCCAGGGAAGCGGCAGATGAAAAATTGCGAGGCCGGTCGCGCACACTGTTGCGAGGAAGCCAAGGCCGAAGGTGGTCGCGGGCGGTTGGGTCGCCGACGCGATCAGGCAAGGCACAATCAGAAATACTGAGAACGGATTGTTGAGCCCGCCGGTAAGGTAGAGAAGTCCCGTGGGCTGCAGGATGTCGAATGTGAGGACACCTGCGGCCGCGCCTGGTGAGAGCCGTCGACTGGCCGGAAACTGGGTCGTCAGATAGATGTTAAGCGCGACAGACGCCGCGATCAGGGCGAGGCAGTACCAAGCAGGGATTGGCCACCATACGCCCCATGCGACGAATATTACCGTTGCAATCTGGCCTGCGACCGAAAGCCATCTCAGGCGAACAAGGGTCGCCAGACGCAAGCGCTGACTTTCGCGCATCGTGGTGACGAATGGCGGAAGGCGTAGATCGAAACTTTGGCGCGTAGTCGTATCCATGGCAGGCTATGTAATCGAAATCGCTACGGTCTCGATATGAGACCAGTTCACGCAGGCGTTACTTAGAAGCTCTTCTGCACAGACCCTTCGCAACCGTTTGCCGTCACGCAAAGTGGCCGGTCCGCGCGAGTGAATTGAACAGACCGATTGATTTGCCAATCGCTCTGCAGAGCAGGTCGTGTCGCCAGCCCTTCAGCGTGGAACGATTCGTGCCAGAGAGCGCTATGCCCCACAACAACCGATCTAGGAAGGACTGATTATGACGATTAGCAATCTGAAGGATATCTACATTGATCAGGCGCAGGACATTTACAGCGCCTGCAACCAGTCGGAAAAGGTGACGCGCGAACTTGCTGCGGCCGCAAAAAGCGAGGATCTAAAGAAGGCGCTGAATGCGGGCATCGACGGCATCGAAGATGGTATGAAAACACTCTCCGCCATCATCGAAGGTCATGGCGCAGATCCAAAGGGTGAGTTCTGCAAAGGAATGGAGGGCCTCGTGAAGGAAGCCCGTGCCCATGGTCTGGAAGAAGACATCAGCGATCCTGATGCGCGCGATGCAATGATCATCACCCAGTACCAGCGTATGGCCCATTATGCGATCGCTGGATATGGCTGCCTCGTGGCCTTTGCGAAACGTCTCGGCCTCGAGGACGAAGCCAAAAAGCTTCAGTCCTGCCTCGATCATACGGCGGATGGGGACCGCACCATGACCGCTCTCGCTACCGGCGGCATCAACAAGGCCGCCGCATAAGCGGAGTCCCCATAATGACGGCGATCGCCGTCCCGACACCGATCCCGGCAAGATTTTGATCTTGGCCGGGATTTTCTTTTATCCGCGAGCGTTACCTTCTCCGGAATGAGACCAGCGAAACAGCATTGCCGCAGATCCGCGCTACCCCCGGACCCCGACGTCTTCCTCCGATTGTCAGCATTCAGTGCGCCCTGCGAGAGCGGCATGTAAGCCCATGAGCGCATTCCTCGCCGACTATTCGGCCTACATCGGCATCGCGATTGTCGTTGTGGTTTTCATAGGCTTCGCTTTCGAACGCTACCCGCCGGAAGTAATCGCAGTCGCCGGTGCCGTGAGCTTTCTCATACTTGGTTACCTCGACGCGGACGAACTCTCCGCCGCTTTTTCCAACCCGGCACCGATCACGATCGCCGCCATGTTCGTTTTGTCGGGCGCTTTAATCCGGACTGGTATCTTGGAGGCGGCGGCAAGCTGGTTGGTCGAACGCTCAGCCAGTCAGCCGTTTGTAACGATGGCAATCCTTACTGCTGGCGTCATGCTGGCCTCGGCCTTCATGAACAACACCCCTGTTGTAATTGTAATGATCCCGATCCTCGTCGAGATCGCGAAAAAGCTTGAGGTGGGATCGTCGCGGCTCCTCATCCCACTATCCTACGTCACCATTCTCGGCGGCACCTGTTCGCTGCTTGGCACATCCACCAACCTCCTCGTCGACGGTGTTGCCCGTTCGCAAGGCCTCGATGCGTTCACGATCTTCGAGATCACGCCGATCGGCCTCTTCGGTGCGGTGGTCGGGCTCGTCTACCTCGTGGTTTTCGGACCTATGCTGCTGCCAAACCGCAGCGGGACGGAGGAAGCGCTATCCGGCGACGAAGACAACGACAAATATTTGAGCGAAATCACCGTTCGGGAGGAAGCGAGCGCCATCGGTCGGACGATCAAGGACGTTTCCAGCCTTTCACGGCGTGGCGTGAAGGTCGTCGCAATTCGGCGCGGAGGCGAGACCATCCGGCGCGACCTGCCGGATCAGGTTATCGAACGGGGTGACCGCCTCATTCTTTTTGCGACCGCTGAGGAACTCCTCACACTCAACGACAGCGATCATTACCGCGTCGGCCGGCTCAGCCGCTCGCGCAAGAACGCAGGAACCGTCGTGGTCGAGGCTACCGCCGCGCCACACCGCCGCGGCATTGGCCGGCGGATCGACGATCTGATCGGCTATTCGGGCTCCGGGGTCGCAGTGATAGGCGTCCGGCGCCATCGCCATACGCCGGGCCCGTCGCTGTTGGAGACGCGCCTGCGTCCGGCGGATCGGCTCCTGCTCGAAGGTGCGCCGGAGGCGATTACGAGGATCGCAGACACAAACGATTTGATCGAGATCAACACCTCACATGCCCGGCCCTTTCGGCGGGAGAAGGCGCCGCTTGCCATCGGAGCGCTCGCCGCCGTAGTCGTTCTCTCCGCTCTTGGCGTAGGCTCAATTCAGGCACTCGCATTCGTTGCCATCGCTGCCCTGCTGCTGCTGCGGGTGATCGATGCCGACGAAGCCTGGCGCTCGATCCGTGCCGATCTTCTCATCCTCATCTTCGCCATGCTCTCGATCGGTGAGGGCCTTGCCAAGACCGGAGGCATCGACCTCATCGTTGCGTCGATCGAGCCGATACTGCGGACAATGCCCGCCTTCGCCGTTTTAATACTGATCTATGCTCTCGCATCTGTTTTGACCGAGATGGTTACGAACAACGCAGTCGCGGTTATCCTCACACCCGTCGCGATCGCCCTTGCGGCCTCGATCGGCATGGAACCTCGCGCCCTGGTCGCGGCTGTCATGTTCGGCGCATCCGCCTCCTTTGCGACGCCAATCGGCTATCAGACGAACACTTTGGTTTACGCCGCGGGCAATTATCGCTTCGTGGACTTCTTGAAGATCGGCGGACCGATGAACGTTGTCATCGGCCTGGCGAGCTGTCTGGCGATCAGCGTCTACTATGGACTTTGAAGAAGACGCTCAGCGGCGCGAACGTCCACCACGAGTGATCCGGCCTTCCCGGATCGCCGCCTGAGCGGCAGCGAGCCGGGCGATCGGCACGCGGAAGGGCGAGCAGGAGACGTAGTCGAGGCCGGCTTCAGCAAAGAAGGCAATCGAGGCTGGGTCGCCGCCCTGTTCGCCACACACGCCGAGTTCGATGTCCGGCTTGGTGCGCCGCGCCTTTTCGACGGCAATCTGGATGAGTTCACCTACGCCTTCCACATCAACTGTCTGAAATGGGTCACGCTCGACGATACCCTCACGGACATAAGTCGACAGGAAGGTGCCGGCATCGTCACGTGATATGCCGAAGACAGTCTGCGTGAGGTCGTTTGTACCGAAGGAAAAGAAATCGGCGGCCTCGGCGATCGTGTCTGCGCGCACGATGGCCCGCGGCAGTTCGATCATCGTCCCGACGCGGTAGGTGAGTTTCGTACCGGTCTCTTCGATCACCTGTGCAGCGACGGCATCTATCCTTTCCTTGACGAAATCGAGCTCCCTGCGAAGGCTGACGAGCGGCACCATGATCTCGGGCGTTACGGCCGCGCCCGTTTTCGCCCCGGCTTCCACGGCTGCCTCGAAGATCGCGCGCGACTGAACCTCGGCAATCTCCGGATAAGAGATTGCAAGCCGGCAACCGCGATGTCCGAGCATCGGATTGAATTCCTGCAGCGCGGCGATGCGTTCACGCAGGCTCGAAACGTTGACGCCAAGGAACTCCGCTGCTTCGTCGATGTCATTCTCGGCCTGGGGCAGGAACTCGTGCAGCGGTGGATCCAGCAGCCGGATCGTCACCGGCAGTCCGGCCATTATCTCAAAGAGCTCGACGAAGTCCGCGCGTTGGATCGGTAGAAGCTTTTCAAGCGCGGCGCGGCGGCCATTCTCGTCCGAAGCAAGGATCATCTCACGCATGGCGCGCACCCGATCACCCTCGAAAAACATATGCTCCGTTCGGGTGAGGCCGATTCCCTCGGCACCAAAATCCCGCGCCGCTCGCGCTTCTGCGGGCGTCTCGGCGTTCGTGCGTACCTTCATCTGCCGCGCCCGGTCGGCGAACTCCATCAGCGTTGCGAAATCGCCATCGAGGGAGGGCCGGACGAGTGTCACTGCGCCTTCGATCACTTCGCCTGAAGCCCCGTCGATCGTGATTGCATCGCCTTGTCTGAGGACCTTGTTTCCTGCGTGGAGTTCTCCCGTTGCCGCGTTGAGGCGGAGCGTTCCTGCCCCGGTCACGCAAGGCTTTCCGATTCCACGCGCAACGACCGCAGCGTGACTTGTCGTGCCACCGCGGATGGTGAGGACACCCTCGGAAACGTGCATGCCGTGGATGTCTTCTGGGAAGGTCTCGTGGCGGACGAGGATGACCTTGCGGCCCTCAGCCGCTACCGCCTGCGCGCGATCAGACGAGAACACGATCTCGCCGGTCGCTGCGCCGGGAGAGGCCGGCATACCACGTGCCATCACCACGAAGCTCTCGTCGCGCTGGATAGACGGGTGGAGCAGTTGATCCAGCGAGGTTGCGTCGATGCGCGTCAGCGCCTCGGCTTCGTCTATTAGGCCATCCCGCACAAATTCGACGGCCAGTCGCACGGCCTCGGATGCACTGCGGCGACCGACGCGCGACTGGAGGAGGAAAAGCTCGCCGTCACCGATCATAAATTCGACTTCGGCCAGATCGCCAAGATAGGCCTCGACCGCGCGTACGTGATCGTCGAGATCCGCGATGTCGGCGGGATAATCCGAACCGCCATCCGCCAAGGCGCCTGCGAGATCGATCGTGCGGTGTTCCCCGTTTCTGAGGACGTGACCCGAGCCGAGTTGGAATTCTCCCGTCAGCTGAGGGCGGCCTGTCGCCATGTCGCGCGAGAGCGCACGTCCCCGCCCGGACTGAGCATTGCGCTCGTTGAAAATCATGGAGTGAATGGTCACGGCGAGACCGGAATTCTCCGGTATGCCATGCAGCGCCCGATAGGCTTGCGCAGGCGCGCTCCGCCAGCTTTTAAATACGGCGTTCACGATTTCGACGAGTTGTTCGAACGGCGTTTGCGGCATGACGACATCGAGCTCGTCGGCAAGAAAAGCGTTCAATCTCGCTATGAGAGACCGCCAGTCGTCGATGGAGGCAGGCTCGCCCGTCCAGCCCTTCTCGCCAGCTTCTTCGTCGGCAATCTCCTCAAAATCGGTGGGATCGGTGTCGAAGACGAGTTGGGCATAGCTCTCGATCAGCCGGCGATAGCTGCGAAACGCAAAAGTCGCGTCATCCAGTTCCTCGGCGAGGATCTCGACCGTCCGCCCATTGAGACCGACATCGAGTACGCTTTCCGCGAGCCCTGGCATCGCCGTCTTCGCGCTGGAACGCACGGCAAGAAGAAGCGGCCGACGATCGCCGTCGAAGCGCCGGCCCGTGACCTCTTCGAGGGCCTCGACCTGATCGCGCAGATCCGCCCGCAGGCCCATGGGGAGGTCGTCTCGTCCGCCCTTCGCTTCGCGCCAGGCATAGGTGGAGATGGTAAAGCCTGGCGGCACCGGTAGGTTTAGCGATGCGAGAAGTGAAAGGTCTGCGCCCTTGAGTCCTAGCGACTCCAGCGGATCTGCCGGGCGTTCGGCCCTGCCCTTCTGAAATGGAAATATGCGTTGTGGCATCGAACCGCCGGGTCGGAACGTCTTGGTAAGTCTGTCCACGCGTTTAGCGCGGCAAGTCCGCAACACCAAGAGCGCCCCCGCGGAATCTTCTTGGGGGCACAGGCAAAGGGCGGAGACACTGTAACGGGATCGCCGTCGCCGTGTCTCCGAAATCGCTTTCCGGTCAGTTCGTCGGCGTTGCGGCCTCGATCGCGGCCGCCATGTTCTCCGGGCTCATCGAGCCGGAATACTTAGCGCCGTTGATGAAGAAAGTGGGGGTCGCAGAGACGCCGAACTCGGTTTCGCCCTTCTTTTGGACATCGACAATCTGCTGCTGGAGTTCCTTATTGTCGAGACAGGCAACGAACTCGTCCTGCCCCATACCCGTCATCCGGGCGATCTTTAGGAGTTCCTGCGATGGGCTTTCCGCCGTCGCCCAAGTGCTCTGCTGGTCGAAAAGAACGTCGACCATAGCCGTACGCCGCTGATCGTCTCCCGCACAGCGGGCCATCATGAAAGCGGCGAGAGACACCGGATCGAACGGAAATTCGCGGATAATCAATTTCGCCTTGCCAGTGTCGAGATAAGCCTCCTTGATGGCCGGATAGCTGTTCTCATGGAAGTCGGCGCAGTGGCCGCAGGTCATCGACGCATATTCGACAATGGTAACCGGCGCCTCAGGATCGCCTTGAACGATATCCGGCAGGGCCTGCTCGGACATTAGGTCTGCGACATCGACGCTTCCAGAGGACTCAGGCACCTCGGCAGCGGGGGTCAGCGTTTGCCCGGACGAACTCTCCGAAGTCTGCGCGGCGGGCGCGGCCTCGCTTGCCGCTTCGGGGTCCGTGCCTGCTGGCTCTTCGGCCTGGACCGTCGACCCGGCCGCATCGGATGTGCCGGCCTGAGCCGCATCCGGTTGTACGATGCCGTTGGCGGAGGTGTCCTCGTCGCTGCAGGCAGCAAGCGTGATGAGGCTCGCGCCGGCCATGGCGAGCATGGTCAGCTTCAAGGTCGATATGTTGGAGCGGGTCACGGGTGAAGTCTCTCCGTTGTGAAAATCGTCTTGCAGCGGTCACTATATGGGCGCATGCGCGTTGCCTACCACGAACGACGTGCGCGCGGACTTACAATTCCGTCATGCGGGCACAAGTCTCCGCCGGCTTAGTCGCGCTTGCGATCGGTTCGACCGAGCGTTGCCTCGGCAAAAGCCCTCAGGGATTGGCGCAAGGTTTCATCTACGATGTGACCGACCATCGCTTCGACCTTTAGGCGATCCGCATCATCCAGGGGACGCGTGCCAGGTTTGTTGCTTCGCGAGGCTTCCATCACGGACATCTGCGTGATTTTTACCTTCGCCACGGCCACGAAGCCGTAAAGCCGGTTGATCCGGGCGATCAGTTCGCTGGTCTGGTGCTGCAACCTGAGAGCCGCCGCCGGCTCGGCGCCGATCACGAGCGTCGCCGGCTCGAAGGGGTCGTCTTCGCCGCGCTTCGGCGGCCAGCGGAATTCGAGCGGCCGCGTCTGCCCGGCAAGGCGCGGTCCGGCGATCTCGGGCCAGGCCAAAGCGAGTTCGGAGGTCATGCCAGCCTTCTTGCGAAGCACGGGATCGACGAGCTTCGCGGCGACATCTGAGAGGGACCGCGCGGGAGGTTTTCGCTTGGGTCTCTCGAAATCGCTCATCACCCACCTCCCCTCTCGTCCGGGGCTTCTGGATCGGCCATCATCGTACCCGCTAAAGTCCAGATCGAAAGCGCCCAGACCCCATCGAGAATATCATGGAAAAACATGATGTTCGTCAGACCAGGGATCGCATAGGCGCAGACGAGAATGAGCGCAAAGGCAAGCCGCGCCCGACCCTCAGCCCGGTTCCGCTGGCGATAGGCGCACCAGACCGGTGTGATGAGGACGGCGATAAGGGCAAGGATGCCTAGAACGCCGGCCTGGACGCCGACCGTCAGAATCATGTTGTGGAGATGGCTGTAGGAGAAACCGTCGGCGAATGCTGCGCCGAGGCGCGGCTCGAGGGCTGGCCATACGCCGCTCTCGCCCCAGCCCAGAAGCGGTCGTTCGAGAAGTGCCGCAATCCCAGCACGGTACATTTCCGCACGAAGGCCGACGGAAGAGTTCGCGTCCGAACTCAGGAAAAGCGCCTGGACATCTTCGATCAGCTTCTGCGTTCGATAGCCAATATACTCCGCACCGAGGACCGCCCCGACAAGGGTCAGGAGCAACGCGGCGCCGATCGCCCAAACCCGATGCCGCTTCTCGACGCGAGCCCAGACGTCCGGGAGATCCCGCCATCGGACCCAAACCACGATAGCCAGAACGATTGGAAGCGCCGGCCAGGCTCCACGCATACCAGTCATGACGACCGCGAGCGCAGCGCCGAACGCGCCGAGCAGCGCAGCCGCATTCCACAACATGTCCTTTTTCGCTCGAAGACCGAGAAGTGCGAGACCTGCCGTCAGCAGGCACAGGATCGAGAACGGACCGGCATTCCCCGCCAGTCCCTCGGCCCGGTAGCTGCCTGAGAGCAGGATGGACGCTAGTCCGAGGACCGGTGCGAGAATGCCGCCGATTGCCGCTCCACGAAATACCGCCTCCAGGACATCCCCCGTGCTGGATATCGCCACCCGGTGGACCGCCACGACGGGCATCAGGAAGAACAGGCGCAAACCGATATCGAGCGCGGCCGTTCCGGGCGCAATATTCACGATGTCCGCGAGCGCAAGGACGCTGAAAAGAACGACATGGCTCCACACGATCGGCGCTGCGGCGCCGAAAGGGCGCCAGGCGAGCCGTCCGACAACGAGACAAATCGCCGCCCAGCAGGCCAGGACGACAATCATGAAGCTGGCCAACGACCCGGCGAGCGGCATGACGGCGTAGGACAGAATGATCGCTGGCCGATTGCGCTCGGCCATCCCTTCGGTCGGCGGATTGATCAGGCGAGCAAAAGACGTCACTGGGTTCATCGCGTCTTCAGCTCCACCTTGATCATTTCCGCCCCTTCCGCAGACCTGAAAGCCTGCCCATGCCGCTTCCGCCCAGTTCGCTCTCCGAAGAGATTCTTGCCTGGTACGACAGGAACGCGCGCGACATGCCCTGGCGGCTCGGTCCGAAGGCCAGGAGAGAAGGCCATCGTCCGGATGCTTACAAGATCTGGCTTTCGGAGATCATGCTCCAGCAGACTACGGTCGCGGCGGTGAAACCCTTTTTCGCACGGTTCGTCAATCGTTGGCCGACGGTGGGCGACCTCGCGAACGCCGAGGCGAGCGAGATCATGGCCGAGTGGGCGGGGCTCGGCTATTACAGCCGGGCTCGCAACCTTCATGTTTGCGCGAAAGAGGTAGTCGAAAATCACGGCGGCGCCTTCCCGCGGACAGCGGCCGCACTCAAGGCGCTGCCAGGGATCGGCGACTATACATCCGCCGCCATAGCCTCGATCGCATTCGACGAAGCCGCTCCGGTGGTCGACGGAAATATCGAACGCGTGATCACACGGCTCTACCGCATCTCCGCTCCGCTACCTGGCGCGAAGCCACACGTGAAGGAGAAGGTCACTGGCCTCACCCCGAAGGATCGGCCCGGCGACTTCGCACAGGCCATGATGGATCTCGGCGCGACGATCTGCGTGCCGCGTTCGCCGAGCTGCCTCCTGTGCCCCGCCGCCGAACAATGCGAGGCTCGCAGCCATGGCGACCAGACCGCCTACCCCGTGAAGGCGGCAAAACGTCCGGTGCCGCAGAGAACCGGCGCCGCCTTCGTCGCAACCCGGTCGAGCGACGGCGCGGTTTGGCTCCGCCGGCGCCCGGCCTCCGGCATGCTCGGCGGGATGGCGGAAGCGCCATCGACGGCGTGGTCCGCAAGGAAAGACGGCGAGACCGGAGCCGATGTCGCACCTTTCAAAGCCGATTGGATGCATGTTGGCGCGATCGCGCACGGTTTCACGCATTTCAAGCTGACGTTGGAGGTGTACCGCGCCGAGATCGACGCGGAACCCTCAAACGAGGGCTGGTGGGCCGCACGGCATGAAATCGCGGACCAAGGTCTACCAACGCTGATGCGGAAGGTCGTCGATAAGGCTCTCGGGTAAGACCTCGGACCAACACTTCCGTCGCATTAAGTAGCCTTTGGTGAGTGCCTCCGTGAGAAAACGACCGGCGTCATCAGCATGAGTAAGTCAGTGTTTGAGCAATCTTCTCGTGCCAACGTGCATTAACGCGAAGGCTGCAGAGCCAAGCAAGCCTACTGCGACCAGGTACTCAACGGCATGCGCGCTAGGCAATCGCCGCCGTCGCCATCCGCTGTCTTGCTAGCTGGCGCAGTTCGTCGATCGGCGTGAGGTTCTTGCCTTCCTTGACGTGCCAGAAGGTCCACCCGTTGCACGCGTCCAGCCCCTGAACGCGTGCGCCGATCCGGTGGATCGAGGCGGCATCGTCGCCGACGGCAATCGTTCCATCCGCCCTCACCCGCGCCCGGTAGCGGCGTTTGGAGTCGGTGAGTTCGGTGCCTGGTGTCACGAGGCCCGCCTCGACGAGGCTCGCGAACGGCACGCGCGGCTCAGCGCGCTTCCCGGCGGCCATCTTCAGATCGTCGTCGTCGAGCGGCTCTACATCGGCGATACGCTGCTGGGCGATCTTCACATACTCCTCCTCGCGCTCGATGCCGACGAAGTCGCGACCAAGACGCTTGGCGACTGCGCCTGTCGTCCCCGTTCCGAAGAACGGATCTAGGACCACGTCGCCGGGTTTGGTCGAGGCCAGCAGAATGCGTGCGAGAAGTGCCTCGGGCTTCTGGGTCGGGTGTGCCTTCGCGCCGTCCTCGTTTTTGAGCCGTTCTCCGCCCGAACAGATCGGGAAGAGCCAATCGGATCGCATCTGCACGTCGTCGTTCGACGCCTTCAAGGCCTCGTAGTTGAAGGTGTAGCTCTTCGCCTTCGCGTCGCGCGACGCCCAGATCAGAGTCTCATGCGCGTTCTGGAAACGCTTGCCGCGAAAGTTCGGCATCGGGTTCGTCTTGCGCCAGACGATGTCGTTGAGGATCCAGTAGCCGAGATCCTGAAGGCTCGCGCCGACGCGGAAGATGTTATGGTAGGAACCGATCACCCAGAGCGTGCCGTTCGGCTTCAGGACGCGCCGCGCCGCCAGCAGCCAGGCACGCGTAAAGGCATCATAAGCCTGGAAGCTCTCGAACTGGTCCCAAGCATCGTCGACGGCGTCCACCTTGGAGTGGTCGGGGCGCATCAGGTCGCCGCCGAGCTGCAGGTTGTAAGGGGGATCGGCGAAGATCACATCCACCGACTCAGCTGGCAGGCGCTCCATCTCCGTCACGCAGTGTCCCTGCAGAATCTGGTTCCGCCAGTCGATCTCCGGGAATGGCTGACTGTGGACGAGAACGGGTCCGCTACGCTTCATACTCTACACCGCCGCTTGACTTCGAATTTCAACAGGTCTTTCGCGGAACAGAGTTACCGAACGCGGTTAATTAGCGATGAAAGCGGCTTGCGAAATCAGCGCCGCTCAGGCTTGGCGCCTCACCGCCACGCGTGATACCGCAGCGCGAAAATTCCTCCGATGCTCGCTGCAAGGAACCGTTACGATGCCAATGCCAAAGCTGATGATCTTCGATTGCGACGGCGTGCTGGTCGACAGTGAGATCATCGCCGCAGACGTCGAGGCGAAGCTGATCGCCGAGTATGGCGTCGAAATGAGCGCCGAAGATCTCGCAATCCGCTTTGCTGGGCTGACCTTCCCGGTGATCCTTGAAAAGATCAGCGAGGAGAGCGGACAGCCGATGTCGGCGAGCCTTATCGAGCGCGCGGATGCCGAAATTGATCGCCGGCTCGGCGAGGAGGTGGAGGAAATCGCCGGCGCGCGCGAAGCGATCGAAGCCTTTGCAGCCAAAGGCGTTCCCATCTGCATATGCTCGAATTCATCCTCGAAGAGACTGGAGCTCGAACTCGACCATGTGGGGCTCTGGGACTACTTCGGCCCGCACGTCTTTGCAGCGCTTGAGGTCGGCACCAAGCAGGGCAAACCGGCACCGGACGTCTTCCTACATGCGTGCGAGACTTTCGGGGTGAAGCCGTCCGACACCTTCGTCATCGAAGACTCGGTCCATGGCGTATCCGCCGCCAGCGCAGCCGGCTGCCGGGTCGTCGGCTTCACCGGCGCAAGTCACACTTTCCCCGGCCACGCTGAAGCGCTCACCGAAGCCGGAGCGACGACCGTCGTCAGCAAACTGAAGGATCTCAGTGCGACAGTTGAAGCTCTTTCGGAGTTCAATGAGATCTAGAGTCTAACGGCTTGGCTTGTACACTTACCGCGGCAGCCCCTTTTCCTCCAACTCGTGAATATAAGCTGCCCATTTCTCGTCTTTCTCAGCCGCGAGCTCGGAGAGATAGGTCCAGGAATAAAGCCCGGTGTCGTGTCCGTCGGAAAAGCTGATCTTGATCGCGTAATTGCCTACCGGTTGAATTTTGCGGATCTCGACGTCCCGCTTTCCAAATTGAGTCTTGCGCTCGGACGCTCGATGCCCCTGAACTTCGGCAGAGGGGGAGTGAACGCGCAAATACTCCGCCGAAAGCTCCTCGGGTTCACGTCCGGGCCAAGCGAGCGTCATGGTTCGCTTGTCCTTCGATACCCGGATTTCACTCGGCGGTGTCTGGCGCGCGATCATGCGGGGGCCTCCTGTCGTTCGAGTGCCGCTGGCGGCAGCTGCGGCTCACCTACCAATGGCGATGTCGCCACAGGCGAACAAGGTCTTCGGGTCTATGAGGTCTGCGCGAAGCAAGACATCCGATCAAGCCGCACCGCTTGATCCCAGGTGGACCGGCGTCCACATTCGTAATTGAACATGTCTGGAACGAAAGCATCTGTTTCGGCTTCGATTTCCCTCTGATAAGAATATGCGATGACCAAGACAACGCTTTTCAAACAGGATGGCCTTCCGACCTTCAGACCGCCTTCTGGCGTTATCGAAGTGAGGCAAGGCGGGGCTCGCTCGGAGCTGGCAACTTTCCAAAACGGCGCAAACGGGGAGATGGTCGATCCGTTCGGTCGTCACATCACCTATCTGCGTGTTTCGGTAACGGACCGGTGTGACTTTCGCTGCGTCTACTGCATGGCTGAGGATATGGAGTTCCTGCCGAAACGCGATCTCCTGACGCTCGAAGAGCTTGATCGACTTTCGACGACATTCATCGCGAAGGGAGTGAAGAAGTTACGCCTCACTGGCGGCGAGCCGCTGGTGCGCAAGAATATCATGTACCTCATCCGCTCGCTGTCGCGCCATTTGGAGACGGGTGCGCTCGAGGAGTTGACCCTGACGACGAACGGCTCGCAACTCAAGCGATTCGCCAAGGATCTTGCGGACGCCGGCGTCCGCCGCCTCAACGTCTCGGTCGATACGCTCGACGCCGACAAGTTCCGGCGGATCACCCGCTGGGGCGAACTCAAGAAGGTGATGGAAGGCATCGACGCTGCACAGGAGGCAGGTCTTCACGTCAAGCTGAATGCCGTTGCGCTGAAGGGCTTCAACGACAGTGAAATTCCCTCGATGATCGAATGGGCTCATGGCCGAGGCATGGACATGACCCTGATCGAGACCATGCCGATGGGCGAGATCGACGAGGATCGCACGGACCAGTATCTGCCTCTCAGTAAGGTGCGGGCCGACCTGTCGCGGCAATGGACGCTGAACGACATCCCGTTCAAGACCGGCGGTCCGGCCCGATATGTGGAAGTCGCCGAAACCGGCGGTCGTCTCGGCTTCATAACGCCGATGACCCATAACTTCTGTGAGAGCTGCAACCGTGTCCGTGTCACCTGCACCGGTACACTCTTCATGTGCCTCGGTCAGGAAGACGCCGTGGATCTGCGCGAGCCGCTGCGTTCCTCAGAAGGCAACGACCTTCTCGCCGAAGAGATCGACCGCGCGATTTCGCGTAAACCAAAAGGCCACGACTTCGTTATCGACAGGAAGA
Source organism: Fulvimarina pelagi HTCC2506 (assembly GCF_000153705.1). Classification (GTDB taxonomy): domain Bacteria; phylum Pseudomonadota; class Alphaproteobacteria; order Rhizobiales; family Rhizobiaceae; genus Fulvimarina; species Fulvimarina pelagi. The sequence goes on along the minus strand of NZ_DS022272.1, from coordinate 355,859 downwards.
CGCGCAATCCGTCCGTTTCCCGTCATATGAGCGTGACTGGAGGCTAGAGCCTGTTCAGCAGAGGTTAAGACCGGTTTTGCAAGCGTCGGAATACGCAAGTAACAGCAGGTTAAGACCGATGATTCGCTTGACGACGACCCTTGCGGCAGCCTCGATTGCCGCCGCCACAGTCCTTACGCCCGCCAGCGCCGAAGACCTTTTCTACAAGAACGAGCGCTTCGGCACGAGCGCAACCTTTCCAACCGAGCTCTTCCCGAACCGACTGCCGGCCCCGACAAGCGGCGACGGTCTTGGCTGGAGCGCTCCGAGCGGCGCTGAGATCTTCATTTACGCTCGCAACAATCAAGGCGGCGAAACGCCGAAATCGGTGATTTCTCAGCGAGCCGATGCGGACGATGTAACCTACAAGGCTTCAGGCGAGCGTTGGGCGGTTGTTTCGGGTTATCTCGACGGCCGCATCTTCTACGAGCGCTACATCTTTCGCGGTGACCTGATCCATTCGGTCGCGATCCGCTACCCGGAGAGCGCGCGCGACACCTACGATCCGATCGTAGGCGACGTTACGAATTCGCTCCGCGGCCCGTCGGCGCCTTTGCAGGGCTGAACCGAGCCGCGAAACGTTTCCGCATGTGTTTCATCAGGCCGCGACGGCTTCAGAGGCCTCGGAATAGGGTGACCGGCTTGCCGCGGCCGAATTCTCTGAATATGCGTTCGTGACCTGTCCCACGGCGCCACGGCCATCGACCATCTCGTCCTCGGCGCCGGGTGCATCGCCCAGTATGTCGATCGTCTGCACTTTCGCCATGTCTTCGATCATCGCCCGGACTCTTAGCTCGGCCTGGACGGCAAGGGCACGAGCGCGTTCGTCAACGCCGAACCGTTTGGGTGCGGCGGCATCCGGACGCAGAGCACCAGATGAAGCATTCGATTCCATTCCTGAAGCAGGCGCACGAGTAGCTACGCTTTGTGGAGCCGAAGCAGGTTTAGCTGCAGCACTTGCCGGCGCAGAGGACTGCGCCTGACCCGCACCGGACGCCTGACTTGAGGTATCCGCCGCGGAAGTAGGGGCAGTTTCATCGCCCGAACTACTGCCGCTTGGCGCTGGCTGCGAAGTCTGTGTCTCGCCACTAGGCGGCTGTTCGCTCTGGCTCGGTTGCGTTGCGGGTGCCGAGGGCGAAGTCGAACCGCCACTATATCCACCACCAACAAACAATTCATACAGCATCTCGATCGCTTTCCCTTCAGTTCATAATCTCTGTGAGAAAAGAATTGCTGTATCTCATTGCCCTTGCGTTTCCAGCTTTACTGCAATTTGAACCAGTCGATGACATTACTGTGAGTTTTTCATAAGTACGACTTATAATATAGTAGAAACTTGCGTAACGCGATCCTCTGAAAAGATCTGTGGTTTCGTTGTAGAGGTTCCATGATCTCAAGGCGCTCTATATCGCTGTTCGAACAGCAGCGCGTCGGAAGGATCGCCTTCGCCGGCCGACTGTTTGCATCCGCAGACGACGAGACGTCCCCTTGACGACCCTCCAAACCTCGACACCGGACGTGGCCGCGCGAAAACCTATGTTGGTCACGCTGATGATTGCATCGGCGATATCGCCGCTGGCGATCAACATATTCATACCGTCCATGGCGACCATCGCCGAGGCTCTTGGCACGGATGGGCCCACGGTTGGTCTTGGTCTTTCGCTTTATCTCGTCGCGGTCGCCGTCCTTCAGGTCATCGCCGGTCCCCTCTCCGATCGTTATGGGCGCCGCCCGGTAATCATCGGCGGCATGGTGCTCTTCCTCGTCGGCACAGCGATCTGCCTCTTTTCCGAAACGATCGGCTGGTTCCTGATCGGTCGCATCGTTCAGGCGGCGAGTGCGACCGGGATCGCCCTGTCGCGCGCAATCGTGCGGGACGTCTATTCGCGTCGACGTTCGGCCGCGATGATCGGCTACGTGACGATGGGCCTGGCGGTCGCCCCGATGATCGGCCCTGCGGTCGGTGGCGTCATGGACACTTGGCTCGGCTGGCGGAGCGTCTTCTGGCTGTTGATGGCGCTTGGCGTCCTGAGCCTCGTCCTTGTTCACTTCGATCTCAACGAGACGAACCCAAACCTTGGCACGCCCGTAACGCGGCAACTCTCGAACTACGGCAAGCTGATCTCAGAACCGAGCTTTTGGATCTTCGCCGGTGCGAGTTCCTTCATCACCGCCGCATTCTTTGGCTTTCTCGGCGGCGCAACCTTCGTCTCGGTCGAGGTGCTCCGCCTGACGCCGGCCGAGTACGGTGTCTGGTTCATCCTCTGCCCGCTCGGTTATGCAATCGGCAACTTCCTGACGGGACGCATGTCGGAGCGCGTCGGCATCAAGCGGATGATGGTAATCGGCTCGGTGCTGACGCTTGCATCGGTGCTCGTCATCCTCGTGCCGATCCTCCTCGATCGCCTCAGCCCGCTGAGCCTGTTCGGGCCGATGATCTTGCTCGGCATCGGCAACGGCATGACGCTCCCGTCCGCGACCGCCGGCGGCGTTAGCGTCAGAACCGATGCAGCCGGCGCTGCTGCCGGCCTTCTCGGCTCGGCGCAAATCGGGCTCGGGGCCATTGCCTCCTCGATCACGGCGACCTTCGCCGTCGGCCCGGCCGCTGCGACCAGCCTTGTGCTGGTCATGTTGGGCGCCGCGGTTCTCGCTCTTCTATTATCGCTGATTGCTCCACGCGTCGCTGAAACATGAGAGCGGGGGCGATCATCCTTGCTGCGGGCCGCGGCTCGCGGATGGGCGAGGAGGGTGAACCGAAGCCGCTGCGCAGGCTCGCCGGACGGCCCATGATCGCTCATGTCGTGGAGCGGCTGGCCGGTTACACGCCGATCCTCGTCAACGCGCCGGCGGACGGCAGTTTCGATGCGTTCGGCGAGCAGGTCGTGCCGGATGTCCGTGCAGGGTTCCAGGGTCCGCTTGCCGGGATCGAGGCCGGTCTTTCGACGCTCGAGAAGTATCACGAGGAGATTACGCACGCCATTATTCTTCCCTCGGACACCCCGTTCCTGCCCATCGACATCGCCTCGCGACTCGTCACCGCGGCCAAGGAACGGGAAATCGTAAGCGTCGAAAGCGGCGGGCGCCTCCATCCGACGGTAGCGCTCTGGCCGGTGACCCTCCTGTCGACGCTGTCTCGCTGGCTCGACGACGAGCGTCCGCGTGCGCTACGCCATTTTCTCAAACATGTCGGTTACAGCACGATCGCGTTCAATCCAGAATGGGGTACGTCCGGCCCGGACCCCTTCTCCAACATCAACACGCCTGAGGAGCTTGCGGCCGCGGAACGATTTCTCACCGGCTAGGGAAGCGGCAGAGAATCGATTGTCTTCGCGATAATATTCATGCCACCATTGCCGCAATCCGCGCCATGCCTGTTTAAGAGGCGGTGACGGCCAGCTTCGGCACGCCGCCGAAGTCACCATAGAAGAACAAGAAGACAGCAAGAAAGAACAAAGGGTATCCATGCTGAAAATCCTGACATCCACCCTCGTTTCCACAACGCTCCTCGCCGCCGTTCCGGCCCTCGCCCAAGAAAGCGATGCCGATAAGGACTGGTCGAACATTGTCGTCGGCACCGAAGGCGCTTATCCGCCGTTCAACTTCCTCGACGCATCGGGCGAACTGCAGGGCTTCGACGTTGATATCGCCCGTGCGCTCTGCAACGAAATGGGAGTAGAGTGCAGCTTCGTCACGCAAGAGTGGGATGGCATGATCCCTGCGCTACAGAACGGCAACTTCGATCTCATCGTCGCTTCAATGTCGATTACGCCGGAACGCGAAGAGCAGATCGACTTCACGAACAAGTACTACAACACGCCGCCGGCAGTCGCCGTACTCAAGGACTCCGATATCACCGATGCAACGGAAGAGGCACTCTCCGGCAAGACAATCGGGGCACAGGTCTCGACGACCCACGCTCGTGCTGCCGAGGAGTACTTTCCGGACGCGGAAGTGCGCCAATATCCGTCGGCCGAGGAGTACAAGCTCGACATTGAGTCGGGCCGTGTCGACGCTGTGCTCGACGACGTCGTTGTTCTCGACCAGTGGCTTAAGAGCGAAGCCGGAGCCTGCTGCAAGCTGCTCGGTACCCTACCTGCCGAAGAGCAAATCTACGGGGAAGGCATCGGAATCGGCCTGAGAAAGGATAACGAGAAACTTCAAGGCATGGTGAACGAGGCCATCGCTGCGATCCGTGAGGACGGAACCTACGAGGAGATCCAGTCGAAATATTTCGATTTCGACGTCTACGGCGAGTAGGCCGGTTGCCGGCTCTACCGGCATTCGAGGAAGAAGAATGCCCGGCGCGCAAATCCGCACGCCGGGCCGTCTCCATTTCGATAGCTAGGCTACGCCCGCGCCTAGTCCTTCTAGCCCTCGATCACATACTCCCAATCGGAAGGAATGAAGCGATAGGCCTCGTTTTCGCGGTCGCCGGTCACGACATGGCCAAAGCTCGGAAACGCAATATGCATCCCGGCTATGCGCGTTCGATTGCTGGCAAGTTCCTCAAGGATTCTCTGTCGGGTTTCGATAGCCTGCTCCGGATTGGCATCGAAGGCGATACCAACATCGGGGCGCGCAAACTGTATCGGCCCCACATGCACGATATCGCCCCATACGAAGAGCCCGTTCTCAGCCTCCCCAATCATGAAGCCAGTGTGACCCGGCGTGTGACCGAAGAGTTCCCGAGATGTGATCCCTGGAACGACCTCATTATCGCCGCTGAAGGTCTGGACCTTGTCGCCGGTGGTCTCCATCGCGGTGCGGGCCGTATCGAAGAATCCCCTCGCCGACTCCGGTGCGGCGTCCCGGTTTTCCGTCGAAGTCCAATAGTCGAACTCGGTTTGATGAACGTGGACGTTGGCGTTCGCGAAAGCGAGTTGGCCGTCGATGACGAGACCTCCGACGTGGTCGGGATGGAGATGCGTCATCAGAACGTCGGTTATGTCAGTGGGCTGAAAGCCAGCCTGGCGGATTCTCTCGTTCAGCTTGCCCATTTCGGGAAAGGCGCCCGCCCCTCCGGTGTCGATGAGAACAAGCCGGTCGGCCATCTCGACGACATAAGCGTTGATGCCGGTCGTCACCGGGGGGTCGCCTTGAAACTTGCTGGCCAAGAGGTCTGTCGCGGCGTCCGCGTCGATGTTCGTCAGGAGATCGAGGCTGATGTCCAGATAGCCGTCAGAGATCGCCGTGACGACGTGTTCGCCGACGCGGGTTCTCTGTATCGGAAGAGCTTGCACACGGGTCGAAGTGCTCGACGCGTCCACCTCGGATGTTTCCGCGTCCTGCGCGGCGGCGCTACGCGTCAGGAAGTTGACGAAAACCGGAGCACTCGCGGCACCGGCAAAAAACGTGCGGCGGCTGAAAGCCATTTTCTTCCTCCGTCATGGTTTAATTCACGTGTGAACTTATCGCGACGGCGTTTTGCGGCAACGAAACGGATCGTTTCAATTGCACTCGCTGCGGGTCCCCTGAAGGGATGGGCCTGAATGGAAGCACTTACACATCTTGGCTTCGGCGAGACCGGCTGGGGCGACGATATCGCCCATGGTGTCTTCGTCACCGGTTCGCTGGCCGTCTGCACTCTGCCCATTGGCCTCGCAGTCGGGTTCCTTCTGGCGCTAGCCAAGCAGTCGGGCGACCGGCTTCTTTTCATCTCGGCCAATATCTACACCACGATCTTTCGCGGGCTGCCCGAACTCCTCACACTGTTCCTCGTCTATTTCGGCGTTAACAACCTGCTGAAGAGCTTCTCGGACGCGACTGGGCTGCCGGACATCGCCCTCTCGAGCTTCGTCTCCGGCATGATCGCTCTCGGATTGGTCTTCTCCGCCTACGCATCAGAGGTCTTCGTCGCGGCCTTCAGGGCAATCCCGCGCGGCCAGTACGAGGGCGCAAATGCGCTCGGCATTGGCTCCTTCATGACAATGCGGCTCGTGATCTTCCCGCAACTCGTCCGCATCGCCCTGCCCGGGCTGTCGAACCTCTGGATGATCCTTCTGAAGGATACGGCGCTCGTCTCGGTGATCGGGCTGACGGACATTTTGCGACAGTCGCAAATCGCCGCGCGCGTGACGCGCGAGCCGTTCCTCTTTTTCGGAACTGCAATCCTTCTTTATCTCGTCCTGACGTTGATCTCATCGATCGCCATCGGGCGGATCGACCAGTGGTCCAAGCGTGGCGAGGTGTCACGATGACCGATCTCACCGCTTCCGCACCACCATCGACAGAAAAGAAGAAACCCGGCCTTGCGGGTATTCTCTTCGCCGGCTTCTGGGTCGTCGTCTTCGCCTCGCTCGCCTACTATCTCGCGGCAAGCTGGAATTCCGACCTCTTCGCCCGTTACGGGCTGCCATATCTCGAAGGGCTCTGGGTCACAGTGTCCCTCGTTGTCTCGAGCTTTGTCTGCGGTGCGATCCTTTCGGTACCAATCGCCTTCGGGCGTATGGCAGAGAGCCGAACTGCGCGGGTGCCGTCCTTCCTCTTCGTCTACTTCTTCCGCGGTACTCCGCTGATCGCGCAGATCTTCCTCGTCTATTACGGCTTCGGCGAGTTCCGCGGCTTTCTGGACTCGATCGGTCTCTGGTGGTTCTTCCGGGAGGCCTGGTTCTGCGCGCTCTTTACCATCGCCCTCAACTCGGCTGCCTATCAGGCAGAGATCCTACGCGGTGCGATCGAAAGCGTGCCGAAAGGCCAGTGGGAAGGTGGACGTTCGCTCGGTATTTCGCGCTCCGTCATATTCTCGCGGATTGTGCTTCCCCAGGCGATGATCGTCGCCCTGCGCCCCTATGCCAACGAGCTCATCCTTCTGATCAAGGGCTCGGCGATCGTCGCAATCATCACCGTCTACGACCTCTTCGGCATCACGCGGCAGGCCTATGCACGCACATTCGATTTCCAGACCTATGTCTGGGCGGCCGTACTCTATCTTGTGGTCGTCGAAATTCTGCGGCGCCTGACGAACTTCGCCGAGGCGCGCGTCACGAGGCACATGCAGCGATAGGCGACCCCCGCTCTTCAGGCTTATCTGCCCGCTTTCAGCACTCCGGCAGGTTGACCGCAAGGCCGCCGCGGGAGGTCTCCTTGTAGCGCTCAGACATATCGATGCCGGTCTGGCGCATGGTCTCGATGCAATTGTCGAGCGGCATGAAGTGGGTGCCGTCACCGTGGAGGGATAGAGAGGCGGCAGAGACCGCCTTGATCGCACCGAAGCCGTTTCGCTCGATGCAGGGCACCTGGACCAAGCCGTTCACCGGATCGCAAGTCATGCCGAGATGGTGCTCCAGCGCGATCTCTGCGGCATTCTCGATCTGCTCGTTGGTGCCCCCCAGCGCCGCGCAGAGGCCCGCGGCGGCCATCGCCGAAGCCGACCCCACCTCACCCTGGCAGCCGACCTCAGCTCCAGAGATCGAGGCGTTGTGCTTGACGAGTGCGCCGATGGCGGCGGCCGTGAGCAGAAAGATGCGGATGCCCTCGTCGTTCGCGCCGATGCAGTGGTCGCGGTAATAGCGGATGACCGCCGGCACAACACCCGCGGCACCGTTCGTCGGCGAGGTCACGACGCGCCCGCCAGCGGCGTTCTCCTCATTGACGGCCATAGCATACACGGAGAGCCAGTCGTTCTTTGAATAGGGCTGGGTCTGGTTGCGGCCTTCGTCCGCCCTCAACCGGTCGGCGATGCGCTTCGCGCGGCGCTTCACGCGCAGGCCGCCGGGCAGTTGCCCCTCCTGCGCGATGCCGCGATCGATGCAGTCCCTCATAGCGAACCAGATCTGGTCGAGCCTGTAGTTCAGCGCAATGCGATCGAGATGGATCTCCTCGTTGGCGCGCTTCATCTCAGCAACGGTAAGCTTGGCCTCGCGCCCCATCTTCAGCATCTCGACAGCCGTGCCGAAGGGATAGGGGTAGCCGAGAGCCTTCTTGCCTTCTTCGAGCCCCCCTTTGCGTCTTTCCGCCGAGGCCGCGAGTTCGGCTTCCGACATCACGAACCCCCCGCCGACTGAATAGTAAATCGATCTGAGGATGCGCGTTCCGCCCGCATCGTAGGCCTCGAACGTCATTCCGTTCGCGTGGCCCTCACGCGGTGTGTCGTAGTCGAAAACAAGATCTGTCGCCGGATCGAAGGCGATTTGGCCGAGACTTTCGACCTCGACAACTTTGTCGACCTTCAGCTTTTCAAGACGCGGCTGGATGTCGTCCGGATCGATCCGATCGGCCTGTTCGCCGAGGAGACCGAGGCAAACAGCATTGTCGCTCGCATGGCCCTTGCCGGTCCATGCGAGCGAACCGTGCAGCCGCACCCGCAGGCGCACCGGTTTCACTTCGCCATCGGTCAGTGCACGCACTTCGTCAAGGAAACGGGTTGCTGCCACCATCGGTCCGATCGTGTGGGAACTCGACGGACCAATACCGATCTTGAAGATGTCGAAGACGCTGATGAACATGGGTGCCCTGCCGGTTTTCCGTAGCAGCTACGCTGCCACAACCAGTCAAGGCAATGAAATAGGCGACGCCCATGCCAAAGTGCGCGACCTTCGGCGGTGTTCGATGGGCGGAAGCTGGAACAGGGAGAGGCGGCGTTGAGAACCGCCTCCCCCGGTACAGCATTCAACGGTTATTGCGCTTCCTCCGGAGCAGCGTCCACCGTTCCCTCCGGCAGAACGGCCGGCGCGATGTCGGTCTGGGACGGTTCGGTTGCGGATCCGGAAGACTGGTCGCCAACGGACGCATCCGCATTCGTATCGCTCGATTGGCTATCGGACATAGATGCATCCGAGTCAGTCGGCTGCTCAGAATCGGATTGCTCGCTGGAGGTCACCGGTTCGTCGGCAGCGCTCGCCCGGGAAGAGGCCTCACTGTCGGAGCCAGCCACAGCGCTTCCCTCGCTTGATGTCGAATTGTCCTCAGAAGAACTGACTGCGCCACCGGCTTCTGCCGTCGAGACACGGTCCGTCCCGATCACCTCGTCGGTTGTCGACCCATCGGCCGCTGCAACGCGCCAGACCGTGTTGCCGGAATCGTCGGCAACAAGCAGTGCGCCGGTTCCGTCGATGCCGACGCCGACTGGGCGGCCGCGCGCCTCGTCGCCGTCGAGGAAGCCGGTCACGACCTCCTGCGGCATGCCGGCAGGTTCGCCGTTCTCGAACGGCACGTAGACCACGTGATAGCCGTTGAACTGATCGCGGTTCCAAGAGCCGTGCTCGCCGATGAAGGCGCCGTTGGCGTATTCCTCCGGTAGGGCCGAGTCGTTGGAGAAGGTCAGCCCCAGCGCGGCGACATGGCTCGACAGCGCGTAGTCCGGCGAAATCGCCTGCTCCACCATGTCCGGCCGGCGCGGCATCACGCGTTCGTCGACATGGTCGCCATAATAGCTCCATGGCCAGCCGTAGAAGCCATCCTCCTCGACCGAGGTCATGTAGTCCGGCACGAGGTTCGGCCCGAGCTCGTCACGCTCGTTGACGACGGTCCAGAGTTCGCCTGTCTCGGGGTGGAATGTCAGGCCGTTCGGATTGCGCAAACCTGATGCGTAAACGCGCGAAGCGCCGGTTTCGCGATCGATCTCCCAGATCGCCGCCCGGCCCTTCTCAGCCTCGAGACCCCGCTCGACGACGTTGGAATTCGACCCGACAGAAGCATAGAGCATCTCGCCGTCCGGGCTCAGCGCCAGATCCTTCGTCCAGTGATGGTTGATCGGTCCGCCTGGTAGCGGCGTCACCAGTGTAGGCTGCTCGCTGATCTGCGCCTGACCAAGTTCATAAGGATACGAGATGACGGCTTCGGTCGTCGCGACGTAGAGCGTGTCGTCGATCCAGGCGACGCCGAAGGGTGAAGCAAGTCCCGTCAACAGATCTGAACGTTCATCGACCTCGCCGTCGCGGTTCGTGTCGCGAAGGAGTGTGATCTTGTTGGTCTCAGGCGGGTTGCCGCCGCCACTGCCATGGGCCATCGACATGATCCAGCCGCGGATATAATCCTTCGGCCGGTTCAACGGCTTGCCGGACGGCCCCTGCGACTGGACGACAAGTACGTCGCCGTTAGGCAGGGTGTGAACGGTGCGCGGATTGCCGAGATCCTGCGCGTAGGGCGTGATCGTCAATCCGTCCGGTACGGTCGGCGTTTCGCCGTCTTCCCAGCCAACGACCGAGGCGACCTTCATGTCCGGCATGATGTCGTTGGTCGGTTCCGGCAGGTACGGATCAGCGCCAAATTGGCGGGACAAGTCGAAGTCGCCGTCGCTGCAGGCACCTAAAGTCAGGAGTACGACGGCACTCGTCGAAACTGCGAGCGTACGGGTGGTACGGACAGATTTATTCATAGTTCGAAACTCCAACACCATACTTGAAAACAAGGGATCGACCGAGCCAGGACGTCATTGCGACGACGATCACCGTTACCACTGAAAGAGCGAGCCCCCACGGCATCACGGCCGTCCAGCCGTCGCCGGCGTGGACGAGGCTGTTCACGAAGGCGAGCAACATCGCGGCGAGAAAGCCGACGGCATAGGGCCAGGTCGAAGATTGCTCACGGATGCCGCGGCTGCCGATCAGGTCAATGATCCCGGCGACCAATGCAATGCCACCGAAGACCAGGCCGGCCAGCAGGAGCCACGCGGAAAAATCCTGCCACATCAGATTGGTGGTTAGGACGTAGAAAATGTCGGTGAGTAATGCCAGCGAGAAGCAGACGGTCGGAAATTGCGAAAACATCGCATGGACCGGCTGCCCGCCGATCGACGCAGTAGAATGGGGATGCGGATAGTCCATTGAGAGGCGTCCCGTTCGTTCGGAATTGAGTTTCCCTCTCGATACGGGTCGAGGCGCGAACCGGTTCCCGCGACAAAGCATCAAACGCTTGGCTGCACAGGTTTTTTGCAGAGAAGCCGACAAAAGACGGGGCCGGTTGCCCGGCCCCGTCCGGGAAGTTCGGTTTGGGGCTGCGTGGTCAGGCAGCTGTCAAATAGTCGTCGGGAAGGCCGGCGAGCACTTTATCCAGGGTCGCCGGGTAATCGCGAATACGAACTCCACATGCGTTATAGATGGCGTTGGTGATCGCAGCACCGACGCCGGCGATAGCAAGTTCGCCTATACCCTTGCCCGCAAGCGGGCTCGCATGCGGGTCGCGATCCTCGAGCAGTACCACTTCGAGGGCCGGCACATCGGCATGAACCGGCACGTGGTACTCGGCAAGATCATGATTGACGATCAGGCCGTTGCGCTTGTCGATGACGAGGTCTTCCTCGAGCGCGTAGCCGATGCCCCATATCTGACCGCCGTAACATTGGGACGTTGCCGTCTTCTCGTTGAGAATGCGGCCCGCTGCCCCAACGGTGAGCAGACGGCGAATACGAGTCTCTCCAGTGACAACGTTGACGCCGACCTCGCAGAAATGCGCGCCGTAAGAGGCCTGATGGGTCTCCTCCGCCTGCTTGCCGGGTTCGATCTTGCCCGTGACAGAGATCGTCTCCCCCTTCAGGATATCGGGGAGCGGGATCTGCTTGTTGCCGAAAATCGCATGCCCGTCCTTGAGGGTCAGTGTCTCGGCATCTGCGTCGAGGCGGCTGGCAAGCTCACGGATGAGCGCGAGCGAAGCGACATATACCGATGAGCCGGCTGAGTTCGCCCCCCACGAACCACCTGACCCCGAGGACGCGGCGAACCGGGAGTCGCCCAGTTCAACATCCACCATGTCGAGCGGCAGGCCGAGCATTTCCGCGGCGATCTGCTGAAGGATCGTATAGGTGCCAGTGCCGATATCGGTCATGCCGGTACGCACCGTGGCGCGGCCATCGGATGACATTTCGATCTCTGCGGCAGACGGCATGAGATCGTTCTTCCGGCTTGCTGACGACATCCCGTAGCCGATCAGCCACTCGCCTTCTCGTCGTGATGCCGGCTTTTCCGGTCGATCCGACCAGCCGAAGCGTTTTGCGCCTTCGTCGATGCATTCCATCAGGCGACGCGACGAGAACGGCCTGTCGTCCTGCGGATTAACCTCCGGCTCGTTCATGCGGCGAAACTCTACCGGATCAATGCCCAGGGTTTCGGCGAGCTCATCGAGAGCACTCTCGGTCGCAAGCATACCCGTCGCTTCGCCCGGTGCACGGACCGCGGAAGTCATCAAGACATCGGTCTCAACAATGTTGTGGGCAATGATCCGGTCCTTGCCCGGATAGAGAAAGAGAGAAGATATGCCGGAGGGCTCGAAGAAGCCGTTGCCCGGTGAGTTCGTCGTGTCGGTCTCGTGTGCGAAGCAGGTGATCTTACCGGCCTTCGTCGCGCCGATGCGCACTCTCTGAATTGTCTCCCCACGGCGCGACGTCGCCTGGAAGACGTTCTGACGCGTGAGTGCGATCTTCACCGGCTTGCCGATGGCGATCGTCGCGTTCGCGGCCATGACCGCATCGGGGCCGAGACCGAGCTTGGAGCCAAAGCCCCCGCCAATATAGGGGCTGTGGACGGTGATCTTGTCCTCGTCGATCCCGGTGTGCTTGGCGATCTGGCCGGGAGCGGTCTCGAGGAGCTGATGCGACGTCCAGACCGTCAGATGGTTGCCGTCCCACTTTGCCGTCGTCGCGTGCGGTTCCATGGCCGCCGCCTGATAGGACGGCGTCGTATAGGTCTGGTCGAACTGGACTTCGGCTTCAGCAAAGGCGTGCTCGAAATCGCCCCGCGACTGGTTCGGCGTCATCGGCATCGAATCCGGCTCGCGAACCGTGTGGCGGTTCGTGATGTCGAAGCGGCCTTCCGTCTCGGAGTATTCCACCTTCACCAGCTTCGAGGCATGGCGGGCGACCTCGAACGTGTCGGCGATGACGACCGCCACAGGCTGATTGTAGTGGAAGACTTCGCCATCGATGGTTTGGGCCGCCGGGGCCATCGGTTGCGAGGCGGCACGCACGATTTTCTCGCCCGAAATGACCTTCAGGACACCGGGAACAGCCTCGGCCGCGCTGGTGTCGACCGACCGGATCTTACCGCGTGCGATGCTCGCCGGCACGATGAAGCCGTAGGCTACATCCTCGCCGCCGAGATGCTCGTAGGCATAGGGCGCGGTGCCCGACACCTTGAGCTTGCCCTCGTAGCGGGGCGCACCCTTGCCAATCACCCCTTGCGTGTTGCGATCGAGGCGCGTCTCGCCGATCGCTTCGTCCATGACGTGCTTGTTCATATCGTTCACGCTCCTTGCGTTGCTTCGGCGAGCACGGAAATGAGGGTGCGCCGCGCGAGCGGGATCTTAAAGTCGTTCTCGCCCTGGCCTTGGGCTTCGGCGAGGAGGGCATCGGCCGCGTCTTCGAAGAGCTTGCGGCGCGGCCCCTGGCCGACCAGCATTTCCTCGATCTTCGGATCGCGCCACGGCTTGTGTGCGAGACCACCGAAGGCCAGACTTGCCTCCGTGATGGTATTGCCGTCGGTCTTGATGATCGCGGCGACGGAGACGAGAGCGAAGGCATACGATGCCCTGTCACGTACCTTGCGATAGACGTGATAGCCCGACTTCGGCTTGGGCAGTCGAATGTTGACGATCAATTCGCCTTCTTTGAGTTCGTTCTCGATATGCGGCGTATCACCCGGCAAGCGGTAGAAATCCTTCAGTGGGATTTCACGCTCGTGTCCGTCCGCCTGCTGGGTCTCGACCACTGCATCGAGAGCCATCATCGCGACCGCCATGTCTGACGGATGGGTCGCAATGCAGTTGCTCGACTGGCCGAGGATTGCATGAATGCGGTTGAAGCCGCCGATGGCGTCGCAGCCCGAACCCGGCTCGCGCTTGTTGCAGCGCCGAGAGGTCTCATAGAAATAGCCGCAGCGGGTGCGCTGAAGGAGGTTACCGCCGGTCGAAGCCTTGTTGCGAAGTTGCCCGGAGGCGCCCGCGAGCAGCGCACGGGAGAGGACTTCGTAATCCCGGCGGATGCGCTCGTCCGCAGCAAGCACGGAGTTCGTCACGAGCGCTCCGATCTTGAGGCCACCGTCCTCGGTTTCCTTGATCTCGTTCAGTGGAAGCCGGGTGATGTCGACGAGTTGCTCGGGCGTTTCCACCTCGAGCTTCATCAGATCGAGGAGATTGGTCCCTCCAGCGATATAGCGACCGCCGAGCGTGCGAGCTTCGCCCACGCTTTGTGCGCGGGAATATTCAAACGGTCTCATGCGGGCTCCTTCGTCTTGCCGGCAGCGGTCTCGATCGCGTCGACGATGTTCGGATAGGCAGAGCAACGGCAGAGGTTGCCGCTCATGCGCTCGCGGATCTCGTCGCCCGACAGTTCGGTACCGGTCTTGATGTCCTTGGTAACGTGGCTCGGCCAGCCATCGCCGATCTCGCCCAACATACCGACGGCAGAGACAATCTGGCCCGGGGTGCAGTAGCCGCACTGATAACCGTCATGTTCGACGAAGGCGGCTTGCATGGGATGGAGGTTTTCGGCGGTACCGAGACCCTCGACGGTGGTGATCGTATCGTTTTCGTGCATCACCGCGAGGGTGAGGCACGAATTGATGCGACGACCATTCACGAGCATGGTGCAGGCCCCGCACTGGCCGTGGTCGCAGCCTTTCTTCGATCCGGTAAGCGCGAGATGATCGCGGCAGGCATCGAGCAGGGACGTACGCGGATCGATGTCGAGCGTGTGGTACCTGCCGTTAATTGAAAGTGTGACGTTCACTGGGATTTCCCTTCGCTTGTCGGGACGTTCCATCCGGGCACTTCGGCCAAGGCTCCAGATTGGAACGGTTCGAAGTCCTGCGGGAAACTAAGCGGCGTGCGAAAAGGTTCGAGGGTGAACGCTGTTTTCCTTTAGCGGCGAAACGCCGCCCGAGTTTTCAGAGGGCCGGAACACTCAGCGTGTCGTCGCTACTGACAGAATCGCTTCAGTGAATAAGCGCATACAGCACTCGCTCGGCTTCAAGCCGAGTCGTCGGCTTCGACCACGGCTTCCATCTCCACCCGCGCCAGATGCTCGATAATCTTCTCCAGCAGCCAAGCGAAGGCTTGGTGCTCGGCCGGGCCGGCGGTCTTGTCGACGGCGATTTTCAGGTAGGCGATCTCGTCCTCGATCTTCTCTGCGGGCAGCATGTGCAGGCGCGATGCGAGGATCGCGGCTTCGAGGACGGCCGCCTTGGCGCGGTTCATGCCGGTGAATGGCGCATGGGTTTCCGATGAGACCACCTTGCACCGATAGCGGGGGCGCTGTTCGTCCTCCTCGACCTCGACGACGTCGAGAACGTCATGAGACAGCGCGGCCTCCAACCGGGGGATGTCGCAGCCGGCGATGTCCGTCAGCGGCCAGTCCTTTCGACCGGTGAGGCAACCGGCGAAAATCAGGGCATCGTCGGTATAATTGACGACCGCGCGGCGGCTTGCCTCGATGTTTTCGAGCGTCGTCGAGGGGCGGAACGGGGCGACGATCCAGTGCTCGCCGTCCTGAATGATGCCGAGCGGTGCGATATGTACCTCGCCATCCGCCGATTTCGTCGTCAGCACGCTCTCGCGGATATAGGGCATTCCATGTCACTCCCGTCACAACGGCGACCGCGGCTCAGGCGCACGAGCCGCCGCCGCTTTTTGTCTTTCGTTCTTTTTCGGTTTTCGCCTTCAGCGTATGGCCGGCCTTTTCCAGCCGAGTCCGGTCCTCTTCTCTTACTGCTGCGCCCACGCCGAAATCGAGCGGGTTGTCCTGCGAATAGCGTTTGCCGAGGCTCCACGCGATCTCGGCTTTCTGGAGTTCGGCGCCGAGGTAGAAAGCGTGGCTTACATCGTCACCGACGTCGATATGAGGGAAAAGGTCGAAGGCATCGCGCTCGATAGCATGGACGTCGCGATTGTAGAGGTGGATGCCGCGCTCACTGGTTTGAATCCGGTAGTTCCGATCCTTCACATCGGCCACCATTTCGGCGACCTCTTCTGGCGTCGCCGCAAAGGGGCGCACATCGTGGATCTGGAGAAGACCGGGTCCATACCCGCGCGGTAGCGCGTTGTCACGCTTGGCCGCATAGAGCATCCGCCGAGCGAGATCGTGCTCGGCGATCGTCTTACGCGTATGCGGACTGACATGAACGATCAGCAGATGGCCGATGTCGAGTTCCGAGCAGATGCCAAGCAATGTGGCGGTAATTCCGGATGTGTCTGCATCCGTCAGTTCGGTCAGATTCCCGGTGCCCATCAACATCTCGATGTCGGGATAGCGCTCGCGGATCTGATGATAGCGCACGAGCGAGGCGGAAAAGCCGAAGTGAATCGGATCAAGGATCGGGTCCGCCATAAAGCGGATACCCATCGCCCGCGCCTTCTCGATAGCGCGGCCAAGCGAGGCCATGTCATGCGGCACTGCCGGGACCAGAACCGGCATCACGTCATAGCCCTCCGCCAGATCAAGCGTCTCCTCGGTGAGTGAGAGCACATGATCGGCACCGGCGGCGATCGCGCGCCGCAACTCGTCGCGATCGGCGGAGTCGACGCTAACCGTAAAGCCTTCGGACTTCAGGGCGGCGATCGCCTCCTCCATATGGTCGAAAGGGGTGTCCGGCAGGCAGCCGAGATCAATGACGTCGGCACCTTCCTCCCGCATCGGCCGGGCGCGGGCGACAATTTCGTCCACGGAAAGCGCCGATGCATCGACGATTTCGGCGAAGATTCGCATAGCATGCTTAGAAAGATCCGGCGGCGGGCCCTTACGGCCGAGATGGGCTGGCAGGTCGGCCAGTTCATCCGGCCCGCGCTCGAAGGGAACGCCGAAGCTTTCTGAGAGCCTGCCGAGATCGGCACGGCAGCGGCCCGGCAGCATCACCCGGTCGGCCTCGACAGGTCTCTGCAGTCGCCGCTCGATGATATCGCCCGTCGCAAGCGCCGCGACCTTCACTCCGATGTCGGCGATCGCCCAATCGAACTCGGTCTCGCCGAGACTTTCAAGCAGACGTTGGAGCCGGGGGCGGGCGAGATGCCCTGTCAGGAAGAGAATGCGTTCGCGCGCCATGGAGCGCTATGTCGGCGAAACAGCGAGCTTTGCCAAGCCTTCGCGATCAGCCTATTCGGCAGCATGAGCCTGGATGCCCCGCTCGCGCCGCAGCGTCACCGGGATTTCCTGGCCGGGTATCTCACCGACGGCAAAGCGCCGAGCGGCCGTAGCGAGATCGGAAGGCCCTGCGACATAGAGGCGGGTGCCGAAGGAAACCATCTCAGGAAAGGCGTCGTCGACGATGGCCGCGCGGGACAAGGCATCGACGGTCGAATTTTCCGGGACGTCGATGAGCTTGACCAGACAGAGCTGTTCAGCGCCAAGCTGCTGCTGGATCCAGGCGGCGAGCGAGTCGGAGGTCACCGACCAGTTCTGGGGTATCTCTTCGGCCTTCATCACCATGTGCCGGGGCAGCCAGACCGGGATGTTCCCATTATTCAACGCGGCATGGATCGCTTCGATCGTTTCAGCCTTTACGAACCGCTCTGACAGATTGAGTAGCACGCAGCCGAACTGCTCCATCGCTAGAACCGACATCTCGTGTGCGGTCGCGTCGTCGTAACCGAGCCGCGCCTGCATCTTGCGGATGGCATCCGCGAAGGGGCCACCGCCTGGTACGACGACGGTAGGCTCGCTCGCGTGTTCGATCGCTTTGATCCAGCGTTGAAGATTGGGCGAGCGGACGGTGCTGCCGCCAAGTTTGACCAGAGAGATACGCTTCATTCGACACCCAATCCGAAACGCTTGGAACGCAGCAATTCATGCGGGGGGTCCCAGTCTGCCGCAATAACGTGATCGTTACAACATGCTAGGTCACCAAGAAAGCCAGGCGGCTTCATTCGCCAATCGCCGCACCGCGGCGGACGATTTCGACGCCAACGGCGCCCGGTCCAAGCCCGAGCTTTTCGACGCGGACCGTGATCTGTCGAACCCGCCGATCCGAAAGGAGCGTCTCGGCTAGGCGTATCGCCAGCTCCTCCACGAGAATGGTGTGACCGCGCTCGGCCAAAGCTTTGATCGCGTCGATGATCACATCGTAGGAATAGACGTCGGCCATGTTCTGCGCACTCGCTGGGATCGGCTCGACCACGGCCTCGACCGAAAACCGCACGTCCTGCCGGCGTCCGTGTTCGTGAGCATAGGCACCGATCTCCAGCGGCAGGACAAGATCCTTCACGAAAACCCGATCTCCGGACACGCCCTCATTCGGGCTCTTCTGCTCGGAAAGCGGATGGTCGCTTGCTCCAGCACTTCGGCGGAAATCGCCGGAAATCAACGCGGCGATCTCGCGGACGCGGCTCTCCTCGATCAATGCGTTTCGTCCGCCCTGCGTCAGCGCACCCCGAAACCCGAGGAAATCAGGTTCAAGTGGCGCAAGGCGGGGAATATCCGGCCCCTCCAGAGAGCCGGCGAGCCCGACCATGAGGTTGCGCGTCTTCGCCCGCCCGACAAAATCACGAAGTTGAGCTGGCGACAGATGCCGCGTCAGCCCGCCGGCGCCTTTCTCCATCGTATCGAGCATGACACCTGAGAACCCACAAGCCGCTAGCTTGTCGAGGATATCGAAGTCCGGAGCCTGATCGCCAAAGAGCACGGCGATCATAAGGCTTTTTTCGCCGAACTCGGCCGCCGCTTCGATGACAGACTGCGTTGCCTCGGGGCTTGCCGGAAAGAGCCCGATCTTCACGAAATCGGCTTCCAGCCGCGCTTCGACCGCCTTGCGGACCACGTCAGGTTCCATCGGGAGGTTGCCGGCGACGGCAGAGACCGGGCGACGGCCGCCGACCGTCGCAATCGTACGTGCGATCAGTTCCGGTGAAACACCGCCGAGTGCGCCATCAGCGGGATTCTTCAGGTCGATAATATCGGCACCGCCGCGCAGCGCGGCGAGCGCCTCGTCAGGATCCGATACGCTGGCAAGAAACCTTATCAAGAACGGCTCTCAAGCTGTTCCTTGAGGACGTTGTCGAAGAGGTAGTGGAGGCCACGCTCCCAGCTCTTGTCCGTATTGGAACGGATATCGGAGCTTCCGCGCGCAATCTGCTTACGGCTTTCGACATCGTAGACATAAGCGTTGATGTTCAGGATCAGATTCGAAACCTTCTGGACCGTACCAAGAACAGCGATATCGGCTCCGAGATCCTCGGCGAAGGTGAGCCCGCAATTGCCGCAGGACTGCAAGTTGACGCCCGCCACTTTCTCGTCGGCCGAAGACGTGTCCATGATTTCGTAACCCGGGAGGGTCTCGAAATCGTCTCGCAGCATCGGCGCCATCTTTTGGAGGCGCGCCGTCTCGTCCGGATTTTCCCCCAGCATGTCACCTTCCAGGCTCGAATCGATCAGTTCGAAGGGGAAGATCGCGACCTTTTGGGTCACCTCGCTGGATGCGGCCACGTCCGCATCATCGGCCGTGGGCTCGGACGTGCTCTCGCTTGCCGCCGGTTCGCTCGCAGGCTTATCCTGCGCCGTCGCTGGAGCCGCTGTCATCATTGCCAGCAATACGACAACGGGAAAAAATCCAGCTTGTCTTGCCCTCAGGGCTTCCAGAACATTGCTGTAAAACATGGATGAATACCTCCCGGAGCGGTGTCCGCCGTTTCGTGCCATAGGTTTAACGCGCGCCATGCCGCGATCAAACCCACAAACGGCGGACGGAGGCGATCATTGGGACGAGGAGGACCTAAACCGGCCATGACGAAGAGACCGACGACCAAGTTCATACGAACTGCTCTGCTCTCCAGCTCGCTTGCCCTTGCCATCGCGGCCGGGACGGGTCCCGCATCCGCGCAGGATGCTGGTGGGGCGCCAACCTCCGAAGCACCAGCGCCTTCGACTGCGGAGCCGGCCGCTACGACTGGCAATCAGCAGCAATTGTCCGAAGTCAAGATCGGCTATCTGAGGACCTACGAGCGGACGCTCGCACTTTCGGTTCTGGACATACCGCCGGAGGATATCGGCGTTGCCGGTGCGCGGGTCGGCATCGCCGACAACGACACGACCGGCTCTTTCATGGGCCAGAAGTTTACGCTCGAAGTGGTGACCCTCGCGCCGGGCGACGACCCAGCGCCGGCGGCGCGGGAAATGCTCGACGCCGGGATCCACTACATCGTGACCGACCTCAACGCGGAGCATACGCTCGCGGTCGCGGACCTCGCCGCCGAAGACAACGCCCTCGTATTCAACGCCGGCGCCCTCGACACGCGGCTGCGCGACGCCGATTGCCGGGCGAACATGCTTCATACCGCGCCATCCTACGCGATGCTCGCCGACGGCCTCGCGCAATATCTCATGTGGAAGCAGTGGCGGAACTGGGCGCTGGTTGCCGGCGAACACGAGGATGACCAGCTCTTCGCCGAGGCGTTGAAGCGCGCAGCGACAAAGTTCGGCGGCAATATTGTCGGCGAGAAGACGTTCGAAGATGCCGGCGGGGCGCGCGCAACTGATTCCGGTCAGGCGCTCGTCCAGCGCCAGCTGCCGGTCTTTCTGCAGGACCTTCCCGAGCACGAAGTGTTGCTCGTTGCGGACGAGTCCGAAGTCTTCGGCTCCTATGTACCCTGGCGCACCTGGGTGCCACGCCCAGTCGCCGGCACCTCGGGTCTCACTCCCGGCTCCTGGCATCCTGCGAGCGAACAATGGGGCGGCGCACAAATTCAGAACCGCTTCGAGGATGCTTCAGGACGGCGCATGGAAGCGAAGGACATGCAGGCCTGGACGGCGGTGCGCGTAGTCGGCGAGGCTGCCTCTCGCACCCAATCGACCGATCCTGCGGTGCTCGACGAATTCATCAAGTCGGAAGATTTCGCCGTTGCCGCATTCAAAGGAGAGCGGCTGACCTTCCGGGACTGGAACTGGCAGCTACGCCAGCCGGTACTACTCGGCACTGAAGAGTCAGTCGTTTCTGCTTCGCCGCAGGAAGGCTTTCTCCATCAGGTCTCCAATCTCGACACAATGGGGCTCGACCGGCCGGAAAGCGCGTGCTCTTTCTGATCGCCAGGGCGGCCGCTAGCTCGCGGCCGCCCTCGCCCTCGTAGCGATAGCCCGACCTGCGGCGACCCCAGAAGCCCACGCCCACTGGAAATTATAGCCGCCGAGCCAGCCAGTGACGTCGACCGCTTCACCGATCGCAAAAAGGCCCGGCACGGCGCGCGCCTCCATCGTTTTCGACGAGAGCGACGCAGTGTCGATCCCACCCGCAGTGACCTCAGCCTTGGCATAGCCTTCGGTGCCGGAAGGACGGAAAGTCAGCGCGGTCAAGCTTTCGGCAGCATGCTCCAGTTCTGCGTCTGCGCAGTCGCCGAGACGCTTCTCAAGGCCGATACGGCCGGCCAGGGCATCGGCGAGCCGGTTCGGAAGGAGTTCCGAGAGCGCAGCTTTCAGGCCCGCCTTCGGCATCGCGCGTTTCGCAGCCTTCAAACGCTCGGCTGCATCGCGATCGAGACAGAGCGCGATCGCCTCGCCCGGCTTCCAATAGGATGAGATCTGCAGAATGGCCGGTCCGGACAGACCTTTGTGGGTGAAAAGGACCGCTTCCGCGAAGCCGACGTCGCGAATAGAGGCGACGGCCTGGCATGCGACGCCGGAGATGTCCTTGAACAGCCGCTCGTCTTCACCGAGGGTAAACGGCACCAGCGCCGGGCGCGGTGTGACCACACCCAGGCCGAACCGCTCGGCGATCTCGTAGGCGATCCCCGTCGCGCCGAGCTTCGGGATCGAGGGACCCCCAGTCGCAATGACTAAGCTGCGCGCGCTGTCGCGGCCGATCGTGAACCGCCCGTCCGCATGGCCGATCGCACCGATCCCGGTTCCAAGGCGAATTTCGACTCCCCCGCGTTGGCATTCGCCGAGCAGCAGCGTGACGATCTGCCTTGCCGAACCGTCGCAGAAGAGTTGGCCAAGCGTCTTCTCGTGCCAGGCGATATTATGCTCTTCGACCAGCGCCACAAAATCCCATTGCGTATATCGCTTCAAAGCCGATTTCATGAAATGCGGGTTTGCGGAAATAAAACAGCCGGGCTCGACATTCATGTTGGTGAAGTTGCAGCGTCCACCGCCCGAGATGAGTATCTTCTTGCCAGCCTCAGCTGCATGATCGACGACGAGGACCCTTGCACCCGCCTGCCCGGCCGTCGCTGCCGCCATGAGACCGGCACCGCCGGCACCGAGGATGATGGCGTCGTAAATCATGCTCTAGGAATTGCCCTGTCTTTCGTTCAACCGCCTCCCTTGGCAGCATCGATCATGTCGTTGTCAAACGGCCAGAACGGCAGATCCGCAAGCTCGGTCTGATGAAGGCGGGCACGGCGAAGCGTCGCAGATCCGCCGCCGGCAATGGCAAGGCCACTGCGGCATGCCATCTACGACAAACAACGCAGGCAAGAGACGGACCCATGCCGCCGAAAGATCGATCATTGCGAGACCGCCCTGTACCGAGCAGCCGATTTTCCCGGCTAACGCGGTTCGGAGGTCTGGCAAGCGGCCTTGCGGGCAACGTCTTTCTGGAAGGTGCCGGCCGGCTCGCGGCCGGCCAGCGCCCGCGGCTGTCCGAACTTCTCTTGACGCCCAGTAATGTTCGGCGGGTTACCGACCAGCTCTCGGAACTGCGCGGCGCGGCGATGAAACTTGGCCAACTGGTCTCGATGGATGCCGGCGATATCCTTCCGCCCGAACTCGCCGAAATCATGGGTCGCCTGCGCTCCGACGCTGACCCGATGCCGAAACAACAATTGGAGACGGTGCTCACGCGCAATTGGGGCCGGGACTGGCGCCACCGGTTCGAGTTCTTTCAGGACCGGCCGATCGCGGCCGCCTCGATCGGACAGGTTCACCGCGCCCTCACCCATGACGGTCGCGATCTCGCGGTAAAGGTCCAGTATCCAGGCATTGTCCGCTCGATCGACAGCGATGTCGACAATGTCGCGACGCTCCTGAGGATGACGGGGTTGATCCCTCGGCAGCTCGATGTCTCGCCGCTTCTCGCAGAAGCCAAGCGTCAGCTCCACGAGGAGGCCGATTACGAACACGAGGCCCGGTGCCTGAACCGGTTCCGGAAGCTCCTCAAGGACGATCCACGCTTTCTCATTCCCGAGGTGCACGACGACTTCTCGACCCGAGAAGTCCTAGCGATGAGCCACGTCGACAGCGCCCCGCTCGAGACGCTGTTCACTGCTGATCCGGAAACCCGCGACCGGACCGCCGCCAACCTCATCGAACTCGCCCTTAACGAGCTTTTCGCTTTTCGGACGATGCAGACGGATCCCAACCTGGCGAATTTTCGCATTGAGCGGGGTGTAACCCCGGGGACGGAGCGGATCGTCCTCCTCGATTTCGGGGCGACGCGCAGCTTCCCGGAGAAGCTCGCCGAAGACTGCAGGTCGCTCCTTCAGGCTGCCCTTATGGAGGACCGGGAGGCTGCCGATCGCGCTTTGCGCGAGCTCGGCCTTCTCGACGATCGTGTCCCCGCCCGCAAACGCGTCCAGATCCTCGATCTTTTCGAGCTCGCCGCCGGCCTACTTCAGCACGGCGACCGCTTCGATTTCGGCGAGGAAGAGATCTTTCGGACGATGCGCGAAGAAGGCATGAAACTCGCCGAGGATCGCCAAGTCTATCTGGTGCCGCCCGTCGACACCCTGTTCCTTCAGCGCAAGTTCGGCGGGATTTATCTCCTTTGCCTACGTCTCCGCGCCCGCGTCGACGCCAGGGGCCTCCTGAAGAAGCATCTTCCAGCTGTCTGATCCGCATAGGTGCGACCGCTCTGTCGCATGTCGGACCTCCGCACTGTCATCGCATTGGTTTGCCGCTCCGGGGTTCCGGCGTGGGGCTCAATTCGGGACTGGCATTCCCCGGAGGATCGGGGCGGAAATTCACGATGCCGGATTGGAAGTAAGCGCGACATGATTGAACATCGAACGCGTGCCCAGTTGTTGTCTCGTGCATGCGACATGTTCGCCGAACGCCTTCTAGTCGCAAGCTGTGCGGGAACCAACTGAACCAGAATGGCTTTGATCCCCGCACGCGAAAGCCGATGACGGATCGAGACGATCCTGCTGTTCACGTGGATCAATATCTTCGTTTCTAGTTGGGGTCCGTCATGCAAGATACCGAGTTATTCGCTGACCAGTTGGGCAACATTGAAAACCTCGTTTCCCTCACGGTCGGTCAGTACACGATGGGTTCGCTCATCCTTATGGTGAGCTACGGTGCGCATTTCGCCTTCGTGCTGTATTTCCTGATGACTTCGCTTCAGCTGGCGCCGCGCTATCGGATCGTTCCGATCATGTCCGCGATCGTTATGGTCTCGGCCGGTCTTTCGTTGCTGCGCGAGTTCAACGCTTGGGAGCAAAGCTACGAGTTCGTCGAAGGAATGTACCAGCCTCTGGCTGAAAACTCGACTTTCACCAACGCTTATCGTTACGGCAACTGGACCATTACTGTCCCTATCCTTCTGACCCAACTGCCGTTGGCATTCGGGCTCCTTCGTCCCGAGTTGCACGTCAGAGCTGCCCGGATGTGCATTCCAGCACTTCTGATGATCTGGACGGGGCTGGTCGGCCAGTTCGGTGAAACAGGCAACTATTTGCGTTTGAACGTCTGGGGAGTCATCTCCACCATCTTCTTCGTTTGGCTCATTATCGAGGTGCGCGGCGTCATCAGCCGAGCGATCGCCATGGGGCCGGCCGAACTCGCGGCGTGGCCAAAAAATATTTGGTGGTTCTTTCTCGCGTTCTGGGGGCTTTACCCAATCGCCTACGCTCTCCCACAGCTGGGTCACACGGGGGACATCGTGGTCATCCGTCAACTTCTCTATTCCATTGCCGACGTCTTCTCGAAGCTTGTCTATGGCATCATTCTCTCGCGTTACGTTCTTCGGAGAAGTGCGTTGGAAGGCTATAAACCCGCCATCGAAGCTCTGTCGCGAACGCCAGTCGACTTGTCGATGTCCAAGAATGGTGGCGCCGGTTATGGTGATGGTGACCGCTGACGGCGAACGAAATGGGGCATCCCTCAATCGCGCCTTGAGCTTCGGCACGACGAAGACGATCCACCTGCTGGGGTGGGTCGTCGTCCTGCTCGCTGTCCTGGCGCAATTGGCGGGACCGACTGCGGCAGCGATGGTCGCAGCACTCTACTTCGCATGCG
Organism: Fulvimarina pelagi HTCC2506; assembly: GCF_000153705.1. Classification (GTDB taxonomy): domain Bacteria; phylum Pseudomonadota; class Alphaproteobacteria; order Rhizobiales; family Rhizobiaceae; genus Fulvimarina; species Fulvimarina pelagi. The sequence continues at coordinate 330,739 of NZ_DS022272.1, read as the reverse complement.
GGCTGCCCCACGGCGCAAGCAATGAGCAGCGTGCGTCGCTGAGCGCCTTCGCGCCGCTCGAGATCGTTGCGTACGTAGTGACGGGCATGGCGGCGGCGGCGTTCATCTTCGCCGAACCGGTCGCCGGGCTTATCCTCTTCCTTGCTCTGTCCGCCTGGCATTTCGCCAGCGACCGGCGAGATCATACGTTAGTAACGGGCGTCGGTATCGCACTTTTGCTAGTGGGGGGAAGCGCGTTGTTTCGCCGGAGTGCGACGGCGGACGTCTTTGCGAGTTTGATAGGCACAACGGTGCCCAATCCGGTCATGTCCATTATCGCGGCAGCCGGAGCTCTTGGATGCTTGCTCGCTCTCCACACGGTCTGGAAGGAACCAAGGGCGCGCAACCTTGCCTTGACAGCGATCGGAGCACCTCTGCTACTCGACCCTGTCCTGGCGGTCGGCCTGCTGTTCCTGCTTTTTCACGCCGGTCCCGCGCAGATTGAGCAAGTCCGTAATTTCGGCCTGCGGGCAGTGCGACATGCGGCAGGTTGGCCAAGCATCGCCGCCTTGGCAATCGCCATCGCCGGGTGCTTGCTGGTCGCTTATGGCGGACTTCCCATGCCCATTCTGGCTGCAATCTTCGGGGGCATGACGGTCCCGCACATGTTGACCCTTCGCCTTTGAACTGTTCGGCCGGAAGGGACGCGCACTATCCTTTCTATTGCGAGGAAGGCGGTCCGCTTTCCCGCACTAACAGAATGCGATCTGGAATCTCAGCGTGTCGACCTCTCGTTCGGCGAGTTTGGACGGTCGGGCATTGCCGCGCGCTCGCTCGATCACTGAAGATGCCAGAGCGCCTAGCTCCAAACCATCTTGAAAGACATCTCATGATCTGTCGCCGTAAAACCGCTGTTCTTCTGACTATCGCGGGGACTCTTATCTCTCTGGCGGGATGTTCCGGAACAGGCGAAGATAATTTTTCGGAAGGCGGGACCTACGGCTACCCGTATGAGGGCCGCTGGGACTGCGAGGTCGAGACCTTTTCCTTCACCGCCAGCAGCTACGACAACGGCTCTCAAACGTTCGAAGTCACCGAGGTCCAAGAGGGCACCGACGGCTCCTATACGCTGTTTTTCGGAGACGGGGAATTGATCACTCTTTCGAATATCTCAGCGTCGCAGATGGGTTGGTACAGTCATCAGACAGGGGATAGCTTTTCCTGCAACAGGCTTACGTAAGAACGTGCGCTTCAATATCCACAAGGATGTTTCTGCTTGAACGTCAGAGCTTGCATTTCGGACCCTGAAGCATGGCCGGATTTCCCGATCGGCCCCATCCAGGCAGAAGCAGCCCGTTCGGTGCGGGCTGATACGAAGGAAGCATGTTCGATGTTCCGCTGCCTCAAGATCTCCACCATGACCCTAGCCGCGCTTACCGTCGGTGCCTGCATCTCGTCAGCAGGCGCTGCCGAAGTTTGTGGCCTCGACCCACACGGCGACAACTACCTGTCGGTGCGTGAAGGCCCCGGTTCCAATTACTATGAACTGACCCGGCTTGGGCCCGGAACATATGGCGACATCATCGACGCGAACGATAACGGCACATGGTATATCGTCGAGGCCGATGGCGAGCCGACGGGATGGGTTTGTTCGGGTTACATCTGCCAGTAGCGTCGAACCTGGATCGGGCAGCGGGGAACGACGCCGCCCGTCGCACATAAATGGTCCGGAGGGCGTAGCCAGGCTTTAAGCGGGTCTGCGCTCCGCGACATCGCCCAGAAGTGAAGCGGTGACGGCGCTCGTCAGACCCAACATGCCAGCGATAGTCAGGACCGTCAGCATCGCATGATTGAGGCTGTGGGGGCCCGGATAGGCGTTCTCGCTCAACCAGCCCACCCAGACCGGTCCTATGCCGAGCGAAAGCAATGTGACGACAAGAACGAAACCTGCCGTTACGCGGGCACGAAACTTTGCAGGCGTCAGACGCTGGATCGCCTCGATAGCAAGAGGCGTCGCCGCGCCCAGACAGAGCGTTGCTCCCCCGAAAGCGAAAGCCGCGATGACGATGTGATCGGCCAGGCAAAGCATGAGGGCCATGATCATTGCTCCACTGAGCGCAATGATCATAACGATCGGCGTTGCAGCCCGCTTGCCGTTTCTCGAAAAGCTGTCGAGCGCGACCCCGCCAGAGAGGTTTCCAACCGCTCCGAGCGCCAGCACCAGTCCACCCACGAGGAGACCGCTCTCCGCCGGAGCAATTGCAAATGTTCTTACGAAGACGGTCGGTGTCCAGGCGGCTATAACCTGGATCGACATCACCGTCGCGACCGCACACCCGAGATAGGTGACGTACCGGGGCCAATTGGCGAGCAGGACTTGGCTGATAGCGAGTTCACGGACGCGCTCCATTCGCGGCAAATCAGACAAACCAAACGCGACGACGGCGACTAGGACAATTGCATTGGCGATTAGCGAAAGCAGAAGCAGGCGCCGCCAAGGTTCCAGTTCGTCCAGCGCTTGAAACGTCTCAGAGCCAGCAAGCCATATCAGGAGTCCCCCGCCTCCGAAGAGAGCGATCCCGCGCCCAAGCGTTGCCGAGGCAGTAAATGCGGCGACCGGTCGTCCGAACGGACGATCTGCAAAGGCACCCGCGATCATGCTCATCGCTGCAGGAACCACCGAGGCCTGTCCGAGGCCGATCAGCATGCGCCCCGCAACCAATGCTTCGAATGATTGGGCAAGGGCACAAACCGCAGTTCCAACCGACCACAAGATCAGACAAAGGAGAAGAATGAGCTTCCGATTGATCCGATCGAGCAGTATTCCAAACGGAAGAATCGCTATGGCATAAAGGGCGACATAGGCCGTCCCTTGAACGAACCCGAGTTGGGTATCGGCCAGTCTCAGATCCTTGCCGACGGGTTCGAGAACGAGCGTCAGGACGTGCCGGTCTATCGAAGATACCAGATGTACCAGACAAAGGACGATTACGAGCGCCCATCTTTCGCGAGCGGACCCCGAAACAGTCTCAATCCGAGACACCGGGTCAACCAAAGTTCAATGCGCTGATCCACGTGTAGATGGGATCGTCCGACAGTCTGTCCCTGGGTATGGTCACGGAACCGTCGAAACGCTGAGTCTTCCGGTACTCGCCTGGCGGCATTCCGAACATAGTCTTGAACATGCGGCTGGCATGGCTCTCGCTTGCAAAACCACAGAGATAGACCAATTCCGCGATACCACGCGTTTCTCGCGGCCTTGACAGCAGGTGTTTGAGCCGGCGTACCCGCTGCGCCTGCAAATAGGCGTCGACACCGCCAGAGGGCTTGAACAACTGGTAGAGTTTGGACCGTGAAACGCCGGCCATAATCGCGATCTTTTCGGGATCGAGCCGTCGGTCCCCAAGATTTGCCCGGACAATCCTCTTTGCCGCTACCAGTTTGTCGGGGGAGACATCGGAGAAGCTCGCAGCGCTGGAATTCGGCGACGCTGCGATTGAAAGCAGACTGGATAAAGCGTCTATCAAAGCTGGCGCCGCATCGAGTGATAATTTGTTGGCATTTCGGTGCACCGAAACCATGAAATCCAGGAGTAGTGCGGCCGTCGCCGAGCCGAGTATCCGACCGTGGAGGTCTAAACCATCCCCGATGGCGTTCTCGATGACATGCCGGGCAACAGACATGGTTACGATATGCGCCGCATCGCATCGATTTACGTATGGCCTTGCAGCATCAAGCAATGCGATCTCGCCAGGTCGAATGATTTTCGTCGCATCCGGCGTCGTGACGACGAGCTCTCCACCCAGATTGGCCTGAAGAACGAAATGCTCGAAACCATCCGTGCGGATCTTCTGCGTCGAACGCTCGTGTGAGACCCCGCTGAGCCATCTATCGAAGATGACAATCGGTCCGACCGTGCGGGCTTCAAACCTCGCAGAGAAAGCGCGATCAGCGATGCGGACATCGCTTCCGCCGGCGTAAAGGCTTCGATAGGCCTCGGCAGCATCGTCTGGACGGTAGTCCGTGCTGCAGAAACGAAGTATTGCTTCGTTTTGAATGCCGGCCTGATGGTAAATGGTCACATCAGAACTCTAAAAGAAACAACAGGTACGCGGAAAACGATTGCAGCATGTCAGTTTCCGAATTCCATATTCCCAATGAGCGCATGCTCGATACTTTGATCACATCAACAATAGCTGAGAATTCCATTATCGCGAAGTCCACCAGACTGGCAGAAGATTCCGCCCCAATGGAAACCAATCAGGTTCTCGTCTGTCCTTACGCGGTACCACTCGTACCCGTCCATCCAGACACCGGTGTTTTCCAAGATCTCGATCGGCTGCCCGTCGTAAAGACTCGCAAGGCGTCTGGCACCGGTCTCCGGCCCTCCGCGCAGAATGCCGCCGTAGGAAAAGCCGCGGAAGCTGTCTTCACCAAACTTCTCACTCATATCCGGTAAGGCATCGGGATCCTGACCGTAGACCTCCCGTTCGGTCTCGATCATCGTTTGAATATCGGCCTCGCAGAACTCCGGGATGTTCGACCAGAAATCATAGTCTTCGGCACAGTCGCGGATCGAGTAGCTCCCGACCGGGCCACATACCCTGAGGAGTACACGCTCACATTCAGGATCGTAACCCTGAGCCTTACCGGAGGACGTGGTGAAGGACAGCATACCAAGAATGGCGATCAGGACGACTGCACGGGGTATCAATTCTCATTCCTCCAATGAGTGACCAGACGTCGCCGCCGCGACACCGAGGGGCAATGAGGCGGCGCGGCGGGACCGCCGATGATGGGCCGGTTGTTCGACGATTGCGGCTTTGAAGCCGGCGATTGCGATGCCCATCGGGGTTCGAGGCTTAGAACCGGACGCGAACTTCTTCAAATGTCCGGGAATCCAAAACTCCTGTCCGGCCGTTCGCCGCAGGTCCAGAATAATTCGTTAAGCGGCTGCGCCACTTCGAATTCGTGACGCGAACGAGCGGGCAAGAACCGTGGATCGCCGGACATGGGAGGGCTCTGTCGCCTCCGCTAAGTGCTTTCAGGTAGAAGCGGTTTCGCAGTGTCTCTGCCGGCCGACATGGACTTAAGGTCAGCAATGAAGACCAAAATGGAACCGAAGCGAATTTCGGCGGCAGTCGCATTCGTACTCGGGTCGTTGAAGGCGTCCGGCTCTGCGAACGATCGCAAAGTTACTCAGAGATTGTCGGTTTGGCTAACCAAGCGCGCCGATGGATGCCTATGCACAACGCGTTTCCGGTCGCGTGCGAGGCAATCTGCGGCATTCATCGTATCGACCATCGCCTTTTGCCTCCATGCCTCTTCGTTCGCGATCGCAGACGAAGCCTGGGTTCTCAGCGATGGATCTGAAGTCATCTATGAGACCGATATCGGCGACACCGCGGTCCTGACATACGACTATCGCGGCTCGCGGGTTCGGCTCTACTTGCCGGGCCTTTCGCTCTCGTCCGGGGGACGAGGTACTTTCTATGGCTACTGGATCGAGCCAGACCGCGATTCCTATTGCGGAGCCGAACTGACCGGTCCGGATGGTGCTCGATCGAGCTCATGGGGCCGTGCAGTGGTTTCCTTCGACCGTCCATCGTTTCCGAGCGGATGGACTGCCGAGCTCGGCCGCTGTTTCGAGGAACCCCGCGGCAGTGTTCGTGCCGACGCAATCTACGGCGACGTGGTTGTCACGCCGCATCGACCTTAACAACCGGCTTGAACTGGATTTTCCAAATGCGAAGAATTGTAATGCTATGCGCCATCGCGCTCGCTTCCCTCGGAAGCTCGGTCAGTTCGACTTCCGCGCAAACGGCGATCGACGACAGTTATTGCACGCAGATCAGCGAGAGGGATAAGCAAGCATCGGACGGATATCCGTTGACCGATGCGGGATCGATTCTTCGGCAGGATCGTGCAAACCTTCACCGGTACGGGAGACCGGATCGCGGCGACGACGGCGACTTCACCTTCGTCTCGCAGAATGCGCGAGCGCAAATTCCGCAGCTTGTAACCAACGGCAATTCCGATCCGGCGGTTCTCGATGAGATCGTCTACGGAACGCCCAGCGTCTGCGTGAACGTCTACCGCAACCACATGGATGTTTGGTTCAGATACTGACTTAGAGCTCTACCAAGAAGTCGCGACAACGGTCGGCACAGCCACATCCTGCAGCGTGCATTGTCTCTCCTGCGCCCGCGGGTGGCGCGACGCTGTCAAACAAGATCACTGTCGACGTGATGGTGACCTCTGCAGTCGCCGAACGCTTCGCTTTACGCAACGAGGCGTTCGCGGTGACCGGTCCTCTCATAAAAGAGTATCCGAGGCGCAGTTGAAGGTAGGCGAACTTAGGGAATTGGACGTTGGCTTTGCGCCCGGCACAAGCGCGCTGTCTGCGGTGCCGGCCACCCCTTAGGCCATATCGGAAGTTTCAGCCTGACGGGCGGAAAGAGCGCGGACCGACTTCTCTTCGCAATGGCGACAAACCCATCCTGCCCACCCCCGATGTCGCTTCAGGAAGGCGCAGTTCTGCCGAGAATCTTTAAAATCGACACTTCTTCGATGAAAGCGTCGACGCGGCGCTTTCTCAATCCCAGTAGTCTGCATCGCGATCAATGTAGAAGCAGTTGCGTCGTATGTCCCCGAACGCTCTTAAGGTACGAGTGGGGCCTATTTCTTTCGCTTCCAACTGATCGAGTTTAATGCGAACGCGGACGGTTTCGTATTGTTTTGGCGCCCCGATCGAAATCGTCAGTTGCTCGAATTCCTTACGCATGGAGCATTCAGCGCCGAGCGGTCTATCCGTAGAAATCACTGCCGCCAGAAGAATCGCCGGAACATGCGCACGCAAACAATCGATGATCCGACCACCAGGAACGCGGCCAACTGAACCATGGCCACCATGGCGACGACGATCGGATTTTGCCCGTCGGGAGGAGCGAGATGAAGGGCATAAGTATCGAGAGCGGCACCGCCGATCGCCAAAACAACGACGATGACGGACAGGATCCAACGCCACGGGCCGGACACGGCCAGAACAAGTGTCGCTAGACCAGCGAGCGGCGCGATGGCGAGCAGATAGAACCAGAAACTGGAAACCACGTCCGTCGCGATCGAAAATGCCCCCAAGACCAGGAACTCTCCGAAAAGGTAAGCGGCGAAAAGCGAAAAGGCCACTAAACCTACGAAAAAGGCCGTTCGGGACGTCCGGCTGGCGCTCTCGCACTTTTCGGGATGGCTTGGCGCAGGGATGGGTTTCGGCGCTGTCACTCCTCGGCCTCCGCTACCGTGAACGCAAGACGATCGCAATCTCTGTTCACTTGAGCAGGGACTGAGAGCACCGAATGAGGAGGCTGGGCGGCGATGAATGGGAGCGCAATGATCCGGGCCATGTCAGGTCCTGAAGAGTTTTCGCAGGCGCGTTCACTGGCAGCCGGCCTGACAAGTCGGCTGAATAGATCAGAAGCGACCATTCTCATGGCGTGAAGGAATACACATAGGACGCACACATTTCACCGATGTCTTCAGGAATGTCCTGCGTGGTGAAGACGGCGATCGTCACAAGATCGTCCTCCGGATCATTCCACGGCAGATCGTCCCATTCATCCTCGGCGTCGTCCCAAACCGCAACGAAAGTAATCGACCCCTCTCCGCACAACCGGTTGCCGGAGGATAGGACGGGATCGTCTGGGGTGTCCGATAGCCAGATATCGGCATGCCGCCATTCGCCATCGATCATGATCGAGGTGCCATCGAGTGGGCCGAAGCCAAACACTGTGCCGTCCTCAAACGTGATGCCTGTTTCCGTCAGCTCAATGTCGCCCGTAACTGCGGTCGCCGTGCCGCTGTAAGCTTCGAGGCTGACAGTTGTCGCATTCGCCATCCCTGTCGCGGCAAGGAGGACCGCCAAACCGCAAGAAAGCCTGCGAAAAGGTGTGAACATGAAAGAAGGCCATTCGCGATTGTAAGTGCCGGTTCAGTCTTCACACCTACAGTTTTCCAGGCGGGTTCCGTATGTCCGAGAATTTCGAATTGCTGACGCAGGGTGTCGCGATGGCTCCGTCATTGAAGCACAGTTATGAGTTTTTCCTGACTAACGCCGACACGTACGCCGGGGGCTCGGAGACCTACTCTGGTTTGCAACACGACGGATCTGGCTCTGACTGAGCGACCCACATTTTCTCTGGACGGGGCGGTCAGGAATACTCGTTTAGAGGCTGCCGACGAAGAACAGCGCAGCAACGATCAAGATGGCAAAACCGACCAGAAGCCACTTCCCAGCGCCCTTTCCCAGAGCGACCCGCTTGTCGGCGATGGGCATCCCATCGTGAAGGTTCGACGGAGCGCGCGGACCAGTCTTGGTGACTGTCTCAGTCTTTCGATTCTCTGCCATGCGGAACTATCCTGACTCTCTGCCTCGTCTTACATATTTGATACTGCTCGTTCGAGTGAACTGATGCGATGCTTGCTTTAGAGCCGCGCGGATCGCCTCGAAGCTGCGAAGCCGAATGGGCACTTCGACAATACGCAAAGCTGAAGTTGCGCCAAAGCCGGCGTGCTGTTGACGAAGCTGTTCATAATCTTCGTAATCGGAGCGTTTTGCCATCGCATCCTTGATGGTCCGGTTCATGCGGTTTCCTGGACCCGTCTCCGGGAGACGTCGCTTTATCGTTAGCACGGCAAGCATAGCGTGGTTTGGGAGATGATGCTCGATGTCGACGTTAGCACAGGCACCTTCTGGCGTACGACTTTGAGAAAGGACACTTTCCGTGCTCGTCGCTCTGACGTCCTTTGGCATCTCTCCGTCGCGCGAAGGATTGATTCTGACGCCCAGTCTTCACGGAGATACCCATCCATGCCTATCGGTCGACGAAGGCTAGAGTTGGTCGAGGCCGAAGGCAGACTTTCCAATCGGTTGCGCCGGCCTTGTGGGTGACCGGCACAACCGAGTCACGGTCGATCAGAACGGCAGCGGACCAAGCACATCCTGGCCTGACCTCCGGGCAGCAGCCATCAGGAAATCAATGTCGGGCTCGGAGGGCTCCGGAAATCCGTCTCCCGAAGCGGGCCTGCTCGCCTCGCGGACGAATTCCGCAAAGTCGCGGTCGTTGGTCATCATCAGCAGCCGGGCCGGACCTGACCCGGCAACGCGATAGCCGTGCGGGATGCCGCGCGGTCCAAAGGCGAAGTTGCCTGCTTCGAGCGTGATGCGATGCTCGCCGACCTGCGCGCTGATCACACCCTCGAGAACGTAGAAATACTCATCGTGGGTGTAGTGGACGTGCCAAGGCGTTTCCCATCCGTTTGGCGCAAAGACTTCGATCATGCTCATCGTGCCGGCGGTGTTGGCGCCATCGGCCTTGATCCACGCGAGTGCGGACAGAAATTCACGAGCCGGGACGGAAGCGATTGCAGATGCAGCGGTGGTGTAAACCGGTGTGTTCAACATTTTCAGGTTCTCCATATTTGCGATTGGGGTTAGGCGCATATTTCATGATATAAGTATTTCACGAAATTTCTCTCTCGTCAATATGGAGGTATCATATGCCGAGCCGCGACTATCAAATGCGTAAACGCGCAAAGGCGCAGGACGAGACCCGTGCGCGGATCGTCGAAGCGACGACTGAGCTACATGCCGAGCAAGGCGTGATCTCCACGTCCTATGTCCAGATCGCCGAACGCGCTGGCGTCGGCGCCGCGACTGTGTATCGGCATTTTCCTACCCCCGGGTCGCTATTCGAGGCCTGTGGCGCAACGATCTGGGACAGGATCAAGCCTCCCCTCCCCGAACAGGCGCCGGAAGTTATGGCTGGGTGGAAGCCCGGACGGCCGCGATTGGAACGTCTGGTCGACGAACTCGACCGCTTTTTTGAGCGCGCCGCTGTCTGGATCGAGGTTGCCGCTAGAGACCGAGACCGCGTGCCCGAATTAAGCGCCTTCCTCGATCAGGTCGACGCGGGGATCGAGGCGCTGGTTCGCGAAGCGCTGGCGCCGGACGCGGGTACTAGAGATGTCGGCGTAGTGGCGGCCCTGTGCGACATCGCCGTCTGGCAGCGGTTTCGAAAGCTAGACGAAAGGCCAGAAGAAGTCAGAACGATCCTCGTCGGACTTTTGGAATGCTCCATGGCAAGGAGCCGCCGCCGGATTTGAAATCGGTCATTCCGGCGCCGACGCTTTAAGCTCGACGACGATCCGCCCTTGTTCCGATGGTGACCAAACCGAAGCCTCGCGCTCGAATAGTCCCATTCAGGCATCGTGGCGTCTATTGCAGCACCCGTCCGTCTCTCCTACCCCTTACTTCCCACCCCGATCGCCTGTCCGGCCGAGATCCCGGGGCGGCTCGCTGCAACTTAAAAAATTGCTTCACGACTACGGCGATCCGGGCCAAGCTGATGGAGCCGACAGCGAAAAAGTCGCTCGCACGGAAAATGCGATGCGTGTAACCTAGGGACAACCTGTATGAACTGTCGGAAACTCTGTGAGTCGCCTCGGTGTCCAGTGTCGTAGTTCAGAAAGCGCTGCAGGAAACCGATCCTTTGGGTCTGGCCGTCGCCTTCGCCCAGGTCTCGGAATTCTGCCGCAACGGGGCCAACACGATTTTCGGTGTCGTTGGACTCGATCGGCGTCCCTTGGCCGGCATCGCGCTCGGGTGCCCGCTCGTCGGGCCTGATCGAGTGCGGGTCCTGCTTGCCCGGTCGCCCAATGCGCAGCTTCTGCTCGATCTGACGCGCGAAGGGAGGATCGCGCTGACCGTGTCGGAAGTGCCTTCACATCGATCGGTCCAAATCAAGGGCGACCAGGCGATGCTGCTTGCCGCCCGTCCGGATGACATAAGGACCGTCTTGCGCGATCTGCGCGCTTTCCGCGACCGGCTGATCGATGCGGATTTCGGCGAAGGTTTTTCTTCGAGTTATTGCAGCTTCGATACCGACGACGCGGTTGCAGTCGAATTCGTACCGCGGGAAGCATTTACCCAAACGCCCGGCCCCCAAGCGGGCGAACGGCTGCTGCGCGCAGCGTCATGACTTCGCTCGATCAGATACGAAACTGTCTGGAAGGTGTAGTACCGGCCTTCCTCGCCACGTCCGACAAGGACGGCATGCCCAACGTCTCGGAGATTTCGCAGGTCCACTACGTCGATCCGTCGCGCGTTGCGCTGTCTTACCAGTTCTTCAATAAGACGCGGCGCAACGTGCTGGAAACCCGTGTAGCCTCGGTTGTCGTGGTCGATCCAGACACCAACGCACAGTTCCGGCTCGACCTCGATTACGAGGAAACCCAGACCGCCGGTCCGCTTTTCGAGGCGATGCGCGCCAAGCTGGCCGGCATCGCGTCGCATAGCGGGATGGAAAAGGTGTTCCGCCTGCTCGGCTCCGATCTGTTCCTTGTGCGCAGGATCGAGTCCCTGGAATCGCATCGTTTGGAATGGTCGCGACCGTGCAATCCCCTCAGCGCCGCGCGGCGTGTGGCGGCCGTACTGAACGCGATGGACGAACTGGGGCCGCTTCTGGATGCATTGCTCGACGCACTCGAACAGCATCTCGGCATCGGCAATTCGATGGTTCTGATGCTCGACCGCGAGGCGAACCGGCTGTTCACAGTGGCCTCGCATGGCTATGCGACGACGGGGATTGGTTCGGAAATCGGCCTCGGCTCCGGAGTGATCGGCGTCGCAGCTGCCGAGGGCGTTCCGATCAGGATAGGCCATCTCGCGGCCGAATACAGCTATGGCGCCGCAATCAGATCGGCGGCGGGAATAGCCGAAAATGCGTGTCCAGAAACCGTGATCACCTATCCCGGGCTTGAGGCACCGTTGAGCCAGATCGCGCTTCCGCTGCGCCCGCTCGGCAAGACGATCGGCGTGCTGTTCGCCGAGTCGCTTCAACGCAACCGCTTCAGCTATGATGACGAGGACGTTCTGCAACTGATTGCCGAAAGCCTTGGAATGCGCATCCTTCTGGGTCAGAGCGACGGCCGCGATTACCGCGCGGTACAAACGCCGCAGACGCTGGACTATGCCGGTTCGGTGCGACTCCGTCATTATCGGTTCGACGACACGGTCTTCATCGACGAGGCCTATCTGATCAAGGGGGTCGCGGGCGCAATCTTCTGGAAATTGGCAAGCGAACATGCCGCGACCGGGCGAACGGAATTCTCCAACCGAGAACTCAGGCTCGATCCATCGCTGCGGCTTCCGGCCCAGTTCGATAATCTTGAATCGCGTCTGCTCTTGCTGCAACGCCGGCTCGCAGAGCGAGGCGGTCATATACAGATCGCACGTTCAGGTCGGGGACGGTTCCGGCTCGATGTCGCGAATAAGCTGGAATTGGAGTTGGAAGAGATCTGAGCGCCGCGCGATGACATTAAGGAACTTTTACGATGCCGTGACGGATTTCTTCCCATGCGGAGCCTGTCGCATCGTCGTAGAAAGCGTCCGACGGCCCTTTGTCCTCCACGCAGGGCCGAGGAAGAGATCCGTCGCGCCATGCCCAACCCGATCATCGCCAAGGCTCGCCATTTCGGCGCGACACTTGTCGTTGCAGCCGCGTTTGCGGCGCTCGGCTCGACGGCTGCCCAACCGGTCGACCCAGCTCTCCAGCTCGAGTTGCCCACTGATCTCTTCGCGACCGGCCTATATTCCGAACCGGAAACGCTGACAGTCGATCCGGCGCATCTCGCCTTCTCACCACAATATCCCCTCTGGACCGACGGCGCGATCAAGCGACGCTGGATCTCGCTCCCGCCCGGCGCGACAATCGACGCTGCGGGCTCTGCGGGCTGGATTTTTCCGGATGGCACCAGATTCTGGAAGGAATTCTCGTTCGACGGCCGCCCAGTCGAAACCCGCTTCATGGAACATCAGGGCGCCGGCCGCTGGACTTTCGCGGCTTACGAATGGAGTAAGGACGGCAGCACGGCAACACTCGCGCCGGAACGAGGCCGTGCAGGGGCCTGGCCGCTGAGTGATGGCCAGTCGCACACGATCCCTGCCCGTACGGATTGCCGCGTCTGCCATGGCAGCGGACCGAGCCCCGTACTTGGATTTACGGCACTCCAGTTGTCGGTCGATCGAGACCCGGCGGCTCCCCATGCCGAGGTACTTCCGGACGACGCCGTCGATCTCGCGGCGCTCATCGAACGCGGGCTGATTACTGGCCTCTCGGACGATCCCGCGCCGCGGATTGCAGCCACCAGCAATGTAGAGCGCGCGGCGCTCGGCTACCTTCACGCAAATTGCGGGCATTGCCACACCGATAGCGGCGCCCTTGCCGATCTTGGTCTCGATCTCGCCTACGAGCCTCACGAAGCCACCGCTTCGGCGCGCGTCACAACTGTTGGCACGCCCCTACACAAAGCCCCCGCTGGACTGCCGGAGGGTGTGGTTCTGCGCGTGGCTCCCGGCGATCCGGACGCTAGTGCAGTGCTCCTCCGCATGGGCTCGCGCAATCGCATGTTGCAGATGCCGCCGCTCGGCACGGCAATCGTCGACGATGAGGCCGTCGCCCTTCTGAGGGCATGGGTCGAAGCTCAGGACAACCCCCGCGCCGATAAACACGCGCGCATCATAGAAGGAGCATCAAAGTGACACTCTCAAGGACTTTCGCAGGGCTCTGCTTTGCGCTTGCCGGCTCGAGCGTTGCCGCTCAAGAAAGCGACCCGATCGCGCGCGGCGACTATCTGGTGAACACATCAGGTTGCCACGACTGCCACACGCCTTGGATCATGGGCGCAAATGGCCCTGAACCCGACACGACCCGAGCTCTTTCGGGCCACCCCGCCGACGAAACGATCGAGGCGCCGGCGGTAGTACCGGAAGGTTGGACGATGGCGGCCAATCTGACCAGTACCGCCTGGTCCGGTCCGTGGGGCGTGAGTTTCACAGCAAACCTCACTCCAGATCCGGAGACCGGCGTTCTGCGCGACATGAGCGAGACCCAATTCATCGAGACGATTCGCAACGGGCGCCACATGGGCCAGGGCCGGCCACTTTTGCCGCCGATGCCGTGGCCGGCTTACCGGAACATGACCGATGCCGACCTGGCCGCGATCTACGCCTACCTGCAGCAGGTCACACCGATCCGAAACCCTGTGCCCGAGCCGCTGTCCCCTGCGCAGTAAACTTGCGCTTCACCTATCGCGCGTTGCGCCTATACCGGCCGATCCGATCGCGTCGAAACCATGCTCGATGGCGGGAATTCGCGGCGCGCTCCAATTGCTTGACCGAGACGACCATAGCACTCCATTTTTCATCCGGCGCGACTTAACGATGCCCCAATAATTGAGCTGATTGCAGATTTGCACGAGTGTTTCGTCAGTCGGACCCCATGCTCGTCAAGATCGCATCGCCTAGAGTGGCACCGGACAGCCACGCGCATTCCACCCGCGGCCCCATCAGCCAATCTCCACATGCACCGAGACCGATGGAATTGTTCCAGAGGAGCGAAACATCTGCAGCACCCGAACGCGCGTAGCGCCACCGGTGAGCGGCGGCATAGATTGGCCGGACGGCCTCGGCATTTGGAGCGTCCTCCAGCTCTCTGGACAACGACTCCAGGAGGGCCGACACTACGGTTTCCCGCTCGTCTTCTAGATGCGAGAGCGACCAGTCGGGCGTTGCATGAATGACCCAGCACTCGCGATCCTCGCGGCCGGTTTTGGAGCTGTCGCGCACTGCCCATTCGATTGCACCGCGGTTGCGGATCGGCCCGGTTTCAGAAGCAGTGACGCGAGTGTCGAACGCAGCCATCACGGTCCAGCATGGCTTCGATCGGGTGCTTTCGGCGTAAGCGGCCATGGTGGCGTCTTGAGGAGCCAGGAGTGATACGGCCTGTTCGGCCGGGACGGCTACGACAACGGCATCATACGCCGTTTCTCCGACACCTCCTCCATGAAGGTGCCAATGACCGTTATCGCGGGTCAGCGTTTCGATCCGCGTCGATACGCTTACCTTCAGATTTTCTGCCATCGCCAACAAAGGCGCGTTCATAGCCGGCTGGCCAATCCAGGCATCCTGCTGCCCCTCCGGCCAGCGAGCAACGTGTCCGGCCTCTACCCATCCCTCTACGCGCTTGGCAAAACGTGGGTCGCGCGCTGTGAAGAATTGCGCCCCGTGATCGAACTGCAAGCATGTATCATCGATGTCGACGCGGCGGGTCGACATCCGACCACCGACAGCACGCCCTTTGTCGAACAGCGATACGTTGCAGCCCCTAGCGTGCAGGCGTTCGGCGCAACTCAGCCCCGCCATGCCGGCACCGATAACTGCGATATCCATAGTCGTTCCGTCCCGCTTCCACCGGCTATGGGTTCACAGCCCCTGTCCGTTTCATCGCATGCGCAGGAAGCTCGGCCTTGCTTGCATACGGTCAAGACTGCCGGCCGCGTGTTTGAACCGCGTCGACATCGGATCGCTCACGCCGCATCTCGGCGGCGAGGCGTTTCGATATGACCCGTTGCCAGCACAACTCGTTGAGAAGCGCAACCGCCTCGCCTTCGTCAATTTCGACGGCGACGCAACCAGAACGCTCACATTCGAGGAAGCACGCGCGCTTCGATGATGTGATGTAGAAGTTCTTTCCGCGATCGGACCTTAAAAGGCCTACGGCCCTTGAGAACTTTGGCTGCGTGGGTCGGGTGCAAGCGGCGTTTTCTAAAGATTGCTGGGTATGAAAGTTACAATCACCGGGAACTGCCAAAGCAGATAGATCGATAAAAACATGAGGCCGATGAACGGCAATACACCGCGTACGACCTCGCCGAGCGTCGATCGCGCTACGGCCTGAATCACGAAGAGGTTTAGACCCACCGGCGGCGTGATCAGCGCCACCTCGATCAGGATCACGAAATACATCGCGAACCAGATCGGATCGATGCCGAGTGCGAGCACCGTCGGAAACAGCACTGGCATCATGATCAGAAGCATCGAAAGGCTCTCGAGGAAGAGACCAATGAAAAGCAAGATCAGCCCCACGATGACGAGGAAGCCAGTCGCCGTTTGCGCGCCGGTGTCAAAGAGCTGAGAGATCTGCGCGGGCACCTGATAGAGCGTCACCGCCTTACCGAAGATCTTGGCGCCGATAACAATGAGAAAGAGGACGATCGTTGTCGATACCGTCTCGCGCACGGCCGCAACGAAGCCTTCGCGCGTCAGCGAGCGCAGCAGGAACGCCGTGATCAGAAACGCGAAGACGGCTCCAACGGCCGAGGCCTCGGTCGGCGTAAAGATGCCGGTATAGATGCCGCCGATCATTAGAACCGCGAGCCCGGCCGTCGGCAGAGCACGGATGGTCGCGTGGCGCCGTCGCGTGGCGTCGACTTTTTCCGACGGCACATAAGCCCTCGAAAAACGCGAATAGGCGATGCAGAAAATGCCGAAAAGGATCAAAAGCAGGATGCCGGGACCAATTCCGGCGAGGAACAATTTGCCGATGCTCTCCTCGGTGATGACGCCGTAGACGATGAGCGGGATCGAGGGCGGGATCAGGATGCCGAGGGTGCCGCCTGCGGCGAGGAGCCCGAGCGTGAAGGAGCGGCCATAACCCCGAGCCGTCATCTCCGGCACGGCGACCGTCGCAACCGTCGCGGCGGTTGCGACCGAGCTGCCCGAAATCGCCGAGAAGATCCCGCAGGACGCGAGCGCGGCGATGCCGAGGCCACCAGGCCAATGCCCGACCCAGCTCTGAACCGCCTCGAAGAGATCGCGTCCAACTCCGCCTTTCAGCAAGATGTTCGACATCAGCAAGAAGAGCGGCACGGACAGGAGAATGAAGTTGTCGACTGCGCCGTGCAGGTTCTGGGCTACCATCACGAGCGGCAGGCCCTTGAGATAAAGCATCAAGGTGCCGAGCCCGGCCAGCGCGAAGGCCACCGGAAGGCCGACGAAGAGAAGGATCAGGAGCGCGAGAACGACGACGACGAGCGTCATTGGGTCAAATGTCCATCGGTCGAGGGCGCATGTTCTCCGCCGGACGAAAATTCGGGGGCCGGCCCGAACGGCAGCCGGATCAGGTCGGCGAGCGCCTGTATGCCAAGCAGCAAGAAGCCGAAGACGACCGGGATTTCGACGATCCAGTTCGGCATTTCGAGCATGGTCGGTTGCCTGCGTCCCAGCCGGATCGAGTCGACGACCACGTCGATGCCGTAGACCACGGCAACGGTGCAAAATGCCAAGATCACGAGAAGCGTAAAGCTCTCGACAAGGCGGCGGAGAAAGGGGCCCGCCAGTGCGACGAGAGCGGTAATGCGGATCATCTGCCGCTGCCTCAGCACATAGGCCATGCCGAGATAGGTGAACCAGACTTGGCAGGCGATCGCGATGTCCTGGGCCCAGATCGTCGGTGCGTTGAAGAGATAACGCGCGGCAACTTCGAAGAAGAGCATCAGCGCGATGGCGACCACCAGCACATCGCCGAGCCGGGCGCAGAGCGCACCGGCTCGGTCGGTCCATCTCAAGACGGCGGGACCGGCCAATTTTTTGGCCGGTGCGCGTGCTGGGAGCACCATCGGACTGTCTGGCTCAGTTCAGCGACTTGACGGCTTCGACGAGCTCTTTGCCTTCTTCGCCAGCCGACTCGATATACGCCTCGACGGCGGGTGCCGCGGCTTCCTGCCAGGCTGCGATCTGCTCAGGCGTCAGTTCCTGGACCTGCATCTCGGTCTCGTCCGCGATGAACTGCTGGGAGGCGAGATTGTCGGCCTTGGTCTCGGCGCGCATCTTTTCTTCGGCAGCCAGGGCCGCCTCCTGCATCCACCCTTTTTCTTCTTCGCTCATGGAATCGAAGGTCGAGTCGTTCATGACGACCAGGAATTCGGTCTGGGCGTGATTGGTGATCGTCACCCAGTCCATCACCTCGAAGAGCTTTCGGGACTGGATTGCGGTCGTGCCCGTCATGCCGACATCGACTGTGCCGCGCTGATAGGCGAGGAACTGCTCCGACCCGCCGATCTTCACCGGAACGCCGCCGACTGCCTCGATGAAGTCGCCGGACGGCTTGCCGAGGACGCGAACCTTCTTGCCTTCCATCTCGTCCGGGGTGACGAGCGGCGCATCCTTCGACAGGAGCTGAACCGGGCCGTAGTCCTGCCACCACATCACACGCGTGCCCGTCTCGCGGATCATCTCGTCGATCTTCTGGCGCACCGGGCTTTCGGGCCCAGCCGCCTCGGCGAGCGTATCGTAATCCGGGAACATGAAGGCGACGGAGAAAAGCCCGGTCGCTGGAATCGTGCCGGCATACTCGTCGATCAGGACGAGCCCCATGTCGACGGCGCCCGACGAGACTGCCTGGGGAACTTCGCTGCCCTTGTATAGCTGAGCAGAATCGTAGACTTCGATCGTGATCTCGCCGTTGGAGACTTCCTCTACCTTCTCCTTGAAGAACAGGATGTTCTGTCCGACGGGGTGGTTGGTCGGAACCTGAAGCGTCAGGCGCAGGGTACGCTCCGCATGGGATTGCCCAACGCCTGCGCCAAGCGCAGTCAATGCGATCACGGCCGTCGCCGCCCAATGTTTCATCTGTCTTCCTCCCAGAAGTCTCGCTCATACCCCATACGTTTCCGATGAAACGCTAGGTCTGCCCCTCCTCCCAGCATTGCTGGGCTTCTGAATGTTGTATACAATCGAGGCTTACTGTCAAGGAGCCTGCGTCGCGTCTCTGCTGCGTACTCGCCTCCGCTCGGCTTGGAACGTCACGGCTCGATCTCAAACACAGCGTCGCGCATCATGGCGACGTAGCCTGCGTGGATGTGGGAGCGCATGACCGCAGCGGACCAGTCGGCATTTGCGCTTTCGAGAGCGGAGACCAGTTCGCGGTGGTGACCCATGCTGCGCATAACCTCTTCCTCCCGGTACCGGCGGAAGGTTCGCAGGACCATCGGCGCGAAGGTGACGCTCGCAAGCACCGGAGTCAGCCTGGCGTTGCCTGCGGCCTCGGTGATGACCGTATGAAACCGGTCGTTGAGCGGGGTCAGTTCGTCACGCAGTTCGGGCAAGCCTAGACTGCGTTCAACGACGGCTTCCATGGCATCGCAGAGCTCGGTGAGCTGCCGGATCTCACCGGGCCTGATCCGCGTCGCAGCGCGCCTGGCGGCATAGGTTTCAAGTTCGATCCTCAGATCGAAGATTGAGTCGATGTCATTGCGGCCCCAACCGCGAACCCGGCAGCCAACATTGGCGGCATATTCGAGAAAACCTTCGTTCACGAGGCGACGCAAGGCGTCGCGGATGGGTGTGCGGCTGACACCGATGCGTCGGGCGAGTTCAGTTTCCAAAAGCCGGGTTCCGGCCGGCCATTCGTCCCGCAGAAGTCCGCTGCGAATGATAGCATAGGCCCGGTCGGCAGAGTGACCATGCCCGGTGCCGTCGTCATCGCGCTTTCGTCCCGTCATGCTGCCTCCGGTCAAGATTGTGTACAATATTGAGCTGTGTTAACCGATGCAATGGGTAACTGCACGGGGGAGCGTACTATGAGTGGGATCAAAAAGATCACGGCGGAAAAAAAGCGGCGCGCTCTTCGCGCACGCCTTCAACAAAAGGCGATAGTCTCAGCGCCCGGCGTTTTCGATATGATCTCCGCGAAGCTCGCCGACACGATGGGCTTCGATGTTCTCTATATGACCGGCTACGGCACGGTCGCATCGACCCTGGGCCTGCCAGATGCCGGACTTGCGACCTATTCCGACATGCTGGGGCGCGCGGCGACCATCGCCAAAGGCACTGCAACGCCGCTGATCGCGGATGGCGATACCGGGTACGGCGGGCTCCTCAACGTCGCCCACACGGTTCGAGGCTATGAGGACGCGGGCATCGCGGGCATACAGCTCGAGGACCAGGTGTTTCCGAAGAGGTGCGGGCACACGCCCGGCCGCCGGGTCATCGAATGTGCCGACATGGTGAAGAAAATCGAGGTTGCAGTCGACGCCCGCTCGGACGATGACTTCCTGATCGTCGCGCGCACCGATGCTCTAGCCTCGAAGGGTATCGAAGACGCGCTGCGGCGCGCCGCAAGCTACGCCGAAGCCGGCGCCGATCTTATTTTTCTCGAGGCACCGACATCATTGGAGGAGATGAAGCGCATCTGCGAAACGATCGACAAACCTCTCGTCGCCAACATGGTTGAGGGTGGATCGACGCCCATACTGCAGCGCGACGAACTGGAAGCGCTAGGTTATAGTCTCGCAATATATCCTGCTACAGGCTTTCTTGCGATGGCAAAGGCGCTTACCAAGGTATATCGCGCCATCCGCGACGACGGTTCCTCGCTTAATGTCGAGGACGATCTCTACGAATTTCGCGCTTTCAGCAAACTGATTGGCTTTGACGACGTTTGGGAATTTGAGTCACGATTCGCCGACTGATTTCGAAGCAGACGCAGCGAGTGCCTGGTTAGTCTGGATTGCCAAGTTCACTGAGATTTACGCGATACGGTTATCCGGGCCAAATCTACAACGGCGATAGCGTTGCCTCTCTACTTTTGCTTCAGGCAAGCTTCTAACTATGACTTTCAATGACATTGGGAGTGTCAATTACTACGTTCCTTGCCATTTTTCGGCAAGGGTAGATATCCAGACGCTTAATTCTGCTCAAAGCCGCGGTTGATTTTCCGTAAAAATCCAGGCGTCAAGAGACGTTTGAGGACGTCTCTTGACGCTTTGTTCTCAACGAACGGCACCTTAAAAACAGATCTTCTTTTAGCACGGTTCGGTTGCCAGATTTAAAGTTCCGTTTCTTCCGTTCGCTTACGGTCTACGCGTTTCATCCTCAGCGATGGGACAGCGCCCTTAGGGTCTCCGGACAACGCTATATCGCCGTTGGACTGCCGGATTTTGGTGTAGTGCAGTACTTCGCGATCGGCCATTCATTCTCCGTCGATCTGGACGTTTTTCATTTTACCCGCGAATGGAGCCGTCGGCCGGGTCTTGATCAGGCTCCAAACGACACCCGAACCGATGATCGCGAATGTGATGCTGAGAGAAAGCGTTGCGGGAAACTTCTCTAGACCCAGCAGATCGGCGACGAATATCTTCGAGCCGATAAAGATCAGCACGATCGCGAGTGCCGGCTTCAGGTAACGGAAGCGATGGATCATCGCCGCCAGCGCGAAATAAAGAGCCCTGAGGCCGAGGATGGCGAAAATGTTCGAGGTATAGACGATGAAGGGATCCGTCGTGATCGCGAAGATTGCCGGCACGGAGTCCACGGCGAAGATCACGTCGGCAATTTCTACCATGACGAGCGCCATGAACAGCGGCGTCATGAACCAGGTAAGCTGGCCGGTGACAGGATTCGCCTTTCGCACGAAGAAGGCTTCGCCGTGGTGCTGGTCCGTCACGTTGAAACGGCGCCGCAGAAAGCCGACGATCGGATTGTTACCGATATCCGGTTCCTTTTCGCCGATCCAGAGCATTTTAATACCCGTAATGATCAGGAAGGCAGCGAAGACGTAGAGCACCCAGGAGAACTGCGACACGAGTGTAGCGCCAAGCCCGATCATGATCGCGCGCAGCACGATCACACCGAGTATGCCCCAGAACAGAACGCGGTGCTGATATTTTCTGGGAACGGCAAAGAAGGAAAAGATGAGGGCGATGACGAAAACGTTGTCCAGCGCAAGCGTCTTCTCGACCACAAAGCCCGTGAGATAGTTCAACCCCGACTCGGAGCCAAGCTGCCACCAGACGAAGCCGCCGAATGCAAGTCCGAGGGCGATGTACATGGATGAAAGAACAAGGCTCTCACGTACCTCGATCTCTCGATTTTCACGATGAAGAACGCCGAGGTCGAAGACGAGCAGCGCCACGACGACGGTTAGAAAGCCGAGCCACATCCATACAGGCTTGCCCAGCCAATCGATAACGAGAAATGCGAAGTCCATGGGAGAACCTTCGCCGGCAGCGTGGAGTGATCCGTTCGACATCACGAGAAAGCCGGCAGCTCTCGCCAGAGGGGCCCGAACATTGGTGAGCGCTTCGCCGCATGCGGTCATTGCACAGCGGGTTTATTTGTCAGTCGACTCGCAAAGAGAGCGGTTATGCGTCTGCTTCTTGATCCAGGCGGTTTGGACAAAGTCCGAGCGAGGAATGATGACAATCTATGCTTGAGATGAAGTCGTCCATTCGATGATGGTCCAAGACGTCATGTCATTCTCCGCCATAGTCGTAAGGGCGGCGCCAGTTCCACAGCCCCTGGTGATTGCACTGATCCAGGCGTTTAGAATTGATGAGCTTTACGGCGGTCTGAACGGACGCGCGTTCTCGTTTGCATGGGCGTGTCAAGCCGCCGAGGGACGAGAGGGCCCGTCCGAACTCAGGCGCTTTGTAATCGCGATCGCTTCGTCTTTTGCTTGCAATCTGAGCCGCTTCAAGCTCCTCAGGTAGATCGAGTCCGGCAACGGACGTTTCATTTCCGCAGCGATCCGGGCTTCGATCCTGGCCTTGTATTCGGCGAGTGTCCTCAGCCGGGGGTGCAGGCTTGGGATGATCTTTTGAGTTCTCATCATGCGCTCCTTTCGATCTGTTACGCAGCGCAGATGGGACCGCTTACCGATTGTTGGGAGATACGAATCTTCGTGTTATCGATAGGAATTTCCTATCTGGACCCTCTAACGTGATGACCAAGCCGCCGAGTCTACGCCAGCTACAGTGTCTGCTCGAGGTCTCGCGGACGCTGCATTTTGGCGAGGCTGCGCGGAAGTGTGGATTGGCCCAGCCCTCCCTGAGTGCACAGGTGCAGGCCCTCGAGACCTCCCTGGGCGT
This sequence comes from Fulvimarina pelagi HTCC2506, assembly GCF_000153705.1. Classification (GTDB taxonomy): domain Bacteria; phylum Pseudomonadota; class Alphaproteobacteria; order Rhizobiales; family Rhizobiaceae; genus Fulvimarina; species Fulvimarina pelagi. The sequence goes on along the minus strand of NZ_DS022272.1, from coordinate 307,999 downwards.
TCGGCTGGTCGATCGCAGTCGAAGGGGTGTCGTCATGACCGCTGCTGGACGCGAGGTTGCAGAGCGCGCGGCAACGATATCTCGGGAAATCCGGCAGATCGTGGAATTCGCCGAAACGTTCCGGGACGGTGTTGTCGGGACAGTGAATCTTGGTGCCAAGCCAACTCTCGGGCCGTACATGCTGCCGAAAGTCGTTGCGCATCTTCACCGGCAATATCCTTCGCTCCGCCTATACATTCGAGATGCAATGCCACTTCATCTCGAACACGAACTGCGAGAGGGCATTCACGACATCATCCTCGCTCAGCTTCCGGTATCGGGCGATGACCTCATCGTCAGGCGTCTTTTTCGAGAGAAGCTGTTCCTCGCCGTCGCTGCCGATGATCCGTTTGCGGAACGCCAGAGTATCGAAGCGAGTGAACTGCGCGGTCGTGCGGTGCTTGGAATGCGAAGCGGCTTCCACCTCCATGACAGGATCAGAAATCTCTGCGAAGAGCATGGAGCGCGTCTCCTACGGGAATACGAAGGAACGAGCCTCGATGCATTGAGACAGATGGTCGGTATGGGGATGGGCGTAACCTTTCTGCCCGCCCTTTATGTTCAGTCGGAGGTCGTCGGACGCTCAGATGTGGTCGCGATACCGCTGAGCGGGGCTCCCATCACGAGATCGATCGGCCTCGTCTGGCGCGAACGATCGAGCCAGACTCAGATCTTCGAGACGATCACATCCACGATGCGTGAGGTGGCAACGCGCGATTTCACAGGACTGACGCTCGAATGAACATGCCGCCGGTTACGCAACCGTTCCGGCGGCATCGCGCGAGGGTAAGCCTCAGTTCTTCAGGGTCGGGCGGGTGGCGCCTTCTTCGATCGCCAACTCGTTGCCATCGACGGCAGTGAAGTCATGTCCGGCAAAGCGGACGCCGCATCCAGTTGGACAGGCTTCTTCCACCATATCGCCGGGCGCCAGTTCATGGCGATTTTCTTCCACGCCATGGTCGAACGTCACGGAATGGGTAGCGTCGGTCTCATTAGTCACTTTTACCAACGCATGCGCCGGCGCGGTGACCATGAACAATGCACCTGCGACCACCAAGGGTGTGGCTTTGCTTCCAAACATAACAATCTCCTTCGAAACGTGTCGGCGCGCTTTTGTCGCCGCCCGGCAGGAAATTGGGGATGCCTATCTCATAGTTTGAAGAAGCAATGCATGGAAGAAACGATAGGTTTATCCTATCAGCCATGGGTCACTCGGAACACGACCTTGTCCGTGAAATGGAACCGGCTGGCCGGTTGGTCGCGTTTTCGACCTCGCAACCGCCACCAGTTGAGGAGGGTCGAGCCGTGGGAATGTCAGGCTTCCCTCCGCGGGGCCGAAACCGGCAAAGAAATCCTCTAGCCGATCGCATCCCTCGAAAGCGCCAAGGTCACCACTGACGGAAAGCTTCGCATCCGGGCGACCGAAGCTGGCAAGGCTTTCGAGTTGAATGTGTTCATTGCGAAGGCTTGTTGGCTGCGGGCGGCGGCCGACAGGAAGTGAGAGCGCCGGCGCTCGAAGATGCGATCTGGTTCCACGGCGAATTCCTGAAGGAGATCGCCTGCCCTATCCACGCCCCACCGCATCATGCCCGGCTCGGTCAAATGCCTCGGAGCAACTATTTTGAAAGGGCTTGCCGTCTGCGTTAACTCGCTTTGCGGAGGCGATTTGCCAACATCATTGGTCGAGTGAGCCCTGGACAGAGTGCGGACATCCGAAGAATGCGCGATCGTGCTCATTTCCGCGAGAGAGCCCAGAATGAAGTCGTTCTAACGAGCGCCAAGAGGTATCGACGAACCGCCCTGCTTAATTCATTGCACTTGACGACCCCCGGTCTCGAGCCCGTCGCTGGTCATGGCGCATGCTCCAAATCGCGATGACGGTCCAAGTCACCACGTAAAATGCCCCAGCGATCAAGACTGCTTCTCCAGGAAGCGGGCCGATATCGGCGCGCGTCACAAAGTGGTTGAAGCTTTCGATACTGGTCGGGTGGACGATGAGCTTGCCGATATAGGCGATTGACTGGATGATCAGGATCCAGAGATAGTTTCGCCTGATCCGCCGCCCGACCGCGGTGAAGAAGCTGACGTGATAGCGCGGCCGAATATAGTCTGCGGCGAGCACCTCGGTCCATTCAGCCTCGTCGATTGAAGCGTCCTGACGCAGTACCGGGACGTAGAAATGGGTCTCCATCCAGCGCGCACGCGCACGCCAGACATTGAAGTAACGATAGCGTCTAGCTTCCAGTCCCAGAAAGAACAGGATCAGGATCCCAACGAGAAGCAGGGGCAGCGCAGATGCACTGGGCGAGGCGAAGGTGATCGACAGGGCGATGCCGAGCGTCACGACGGACCAGTTGGTGGTCGTATCGAGGCGCGTTCTCCAGATCGTCGAGCGGTAGACCTCCCCGCGATAGAGGTGGGCGATTGCACCCATTTCGCCTCCATCGAAGGCGTGCATCGGCTTTTGCTGCACTCCCGTCTGCATGGCCCACCTCCCGTAGGTCCGTATTCTCGGAAATTCTCTCACGCAGAGGAAGGACGGTCAAAAGGTCGGACCATTACCCGAGATCGGGCCTGCCTCAGACCTTGATCCGCGGCGACGCAGTTCGCCCGTTTGAGCAGAAATGCGACAAACGACGTACGTGTTCTGCATGCTCAAAGCTGGAATCCATGCACGTTTAGCGAGCCCAAAGCACAAGGCAGTCCTGCAGACGGAAAACATTCGACCTTCTCCGACAGCGCCACCCAAACTCTCGTCTCGTCGGCACCGGTCTACGCAAAGCAGCAAGAGATCTTTCCCGAGTGCACATATGGGCGGGTTTTGGCGCGGAGAGTAGATCGTCATGGTGGTCGAGCCGAGCACCTGCTCTCAATCTTGGGTCCGGTGGAAACGCGGGCCCTATGCGCAGGATCAGGCAGTAATTGTGGTTTCGCCAATCTCCGCTTCTACTTCTTCCTAATAGAAATCTGCCCGCAGTAGCTGTTCTTTGTCGGGAGGCCTCTCGACATGGCAGACATCGCCCTCTCCCTCAGCACCTCGGTCATCGGCGAGAGCGATAAGGCTATCTCTACCTGAAGACGGTCTGGCCAATCTCTTGCTTCTTGATCGAGCACGCCTTCAAGGCGACTGTATTCAGCGCATGAAGCGGAATGCTATCGCTCAACACTCGCTTTTTTCCGGCAGATTATTTGATGTTCGAACGCCCGCATCGCTTGCGCCTGGCAGCCGATCTAGGACGTCGTACGACAATAGGGCGCGAAGACACCTGTCGTCATTATGTTATGGGTCATCCTCGATCGCTGAAGGCGACGCTGTTCTGGACTCTTTCAATTAATCGGCATACTTGCAGATCCTGACGTTTCCGGCCTGACCGCTGGTCTTGTCCTACACATCTTTGCGTATGGCACGATCTACACTCCAAGCGCCGCCGCCACTACTGGCAAGGTATAAGAAAACGAAGCAATAGAGCGCGGCAAGTTCACCCCCGTTGAGAATGGGGAAGAAGCCTTGTGGCGCATGCGCGATGAAATACGCGGCGGCCATCAAACCCGAAAGTACGAAAGCAACTGGACGGGTGAACAACCCGACGAGGAGCAGCGCACCCCCTACCAACTCGAAGAGACCCGCAATTCCGCCGAGCGAAGTGAATGGAGTATCGTTCATGGGACTGACGGGAAAATTCAAATGCTTGGTCGTCCCGTGCTGAAGGAACAACGCGGCCGACATGATGCGCAAAAGGCCAAGAAGCTGCGGTTGCCAAGGTTTAAGGAACGTCATTTCGACTCTCCATTTGCAGTTTCATAAAAATAGATTTGTGCACTCATACAATTGATCTCCGCTGTACGGCGGCGGGGCCATCAATGTCGATTCTTCAAGTGGAACCGGCCATCGGATAGCCTGCTGTTCGAACGTCCGGTCGCCGAGCGATGATCGCGGCCGCTCCTTTCCTATGAAGCGGCTCGCTTGCTGCCGTTGCATTCTAATACATGTTCGAGCTTTGGGTTTGACGGTAATCATATTGTCGGATGCCGCGGCATGGTGCGCTCGCGTCGCGGTCGCCAAAAAGCTCTCCGTCGACGCCCATCGCATGGAGCGATCGAAGACCTCCTTATCGGAGGAGAGCTTACCACTGGCGTCTGTGTGGTCGCAATCTGATGAAAAGACGAGGAAGCCAAGAAGCGCACTGACAACCCGTTTCCAGTGCCGCGATCATCCGAAGCCAAATCGGAATGGATCGGCTATCAATTAACGCAGGAGGAAACGGGCGCGGTCTCTGTCATCGCTTCTTATGTTAATCTCCGCCCTTCGAGCGCTCATTTCCGAAACCGGCTATCGCGATTTGCCTACTAGCGATTCCCTCAAGCCTTATCTTGTGTCGAGCTGTGACGAGAAAAACTGTCCGCACGCAAACGACATCGTTTTTGACTAACGCCGTCTCCCATTAAATGACTCCTCAGGAGCCGCCCCAACAAGCTCCACGAAAGCGTTTCCAGTGACGCTACATCGAAGCTGGTGGCTTAGAAGTATTATGCGCGTTCATCGATCCGGAAGCGTGTCAGAATTGATTTGACTGGAGCCCAAGCCTGTCGGTGGCTCGGTCGGCACAGGCTCGCAGCGGCGCCTTCGACTTGGCGAAAGTAATATCGGTCCAGTTGGAGTCAGTACTGTCGGATGGAAGGAGGCGATGGCACCGGCCCGCTCGATCGCCCTGCAAATGCCTCCGGCCTCGTGGGCCATGTCTCTGGAGCCATCTGTCACCTCCACTGTCCATGACGACGATGTCGCTGGGCACTAGCGCAAGCACCAGGACCTGCTCGATAAAGGCTTGCAAGGCGACGCCGTTCATGGCCCTGTCCAGAGGTATCGCCGCCGTCATGACTAAATGCCGCAAGTCGTCGGTGACCATCGATATCTTCCAGTGCCCGTGCGGCACGCCAATGCGGCATCTCTCGCTTTTTACTAAGTCTTATCTGCGGGCCATCTTCGTGTTTGATGCGTCTCGATCGATGAAGACCAACTTCTTGGGATCGAGATCAAACTGGCCGTCAAAGCAAGCTTCGCTGTCGGATGTCCGGACAATTCTGTTCGCTCTCGTGCGCGGTCCTCTTTCTCACTTGAACGCGCGCCGGTCGAAGGACCGCTAAAGCGTGCCGACACCGACCTCCAGCCGGTACTCTTCGGCCGCGCGTCGCTGGATCTCATGACGCGTGATGTCGTCGGTCTCGTCTACCGGGGCAAAGAGAAAGTCGGCCTTCACCCCGATCCGGCCCAACCGGCGGTCGCTGCTCATCTGTAGCGAAGCGGCATGCCCCGAAAGATCCTGCGATTGCCACGGGCGGCCGTAGCGATTGCGAACCGCTTGGCCTCCTTATGCGTCGTCGCACCCTGGTGCATTGGATCTAACCCAATGCCGAAGTTCGATCGATAATGCTCGTGCCACGGCTGCTTCATATCGGCTCGACAGCTTGAATCACGAACCCTTGTCCGAACCTACTGAGCTAGGAAAACCCTAAGGCCGGCTGTTGGCGCTCGCGAAAATGCCTTTGGGAATGTACCATACGGAAGGTGCCGAAGCTGCCGGGAGCGATCAGCAAACTACGAGTGACTGATTTCATCACTTTTAACCGCACGCGCTGCGGCGCGAACAAGGCGCCGAGAAAGTGCGATCTTCGGATGAAGCGCAAAATCCTGAGTAGCATCACGCGCCCAGCATTCTACGCAGAAGCTAAAAATAGGCAGAGAGGTAGCTTTTGGGCAACGCGATCCGCCGCGGCCCGATCCCGGCAAGGATGCCATCCCGACATTTAACACGCAGGTAATTTCCGACCGGATCGAAAAGCGGTGGGCAAGCGGATGACCCGTAGGAGCATCTCGCGTATATTCAAACGCATCCGCTTTCCACGCCAGAAAGTGCAGCCTCCCCATCAGCTAGAGATACGCGAAGCTTGCAAAGCGTTTAACGGAATAGGCTCAAGTGAGCCCCGAGGGCCGTCCGATCAGCCCATTCGGACAATCGGACCGAACGCTCTGTCATGGACGAAACGCGAATTGGCCAGTGGAGGGCGGGTCTATTATCGGTGGTGGACGACGGGAAAGCAACCGCAAGGCCTTTGCAATCAGCGCTTCAACTGTCCTAACATCTTAAGCTTTGTGAAACCGCAATTGTCGCTTGCCCTTACACACTTTTCATGCTGCATGTCAAGGCCGAGATAGTAAAATTTCCCCTCGATGCGCTCTCTTAAACGATCGATTATATTACCTGCGTCGTCGTCATGTTGCTCGACAATTTAGTTTGGTACAACTCGGAGCCCCTCGATGCTTCGGACAATATCAAACTCATCATCGATCCACCATACACGACTAAATTTACTCCAACTTAAAGCTTAACGCTGGCTCCACGAGGCGTTCCTCAGCTTGGTAGCCTCCGAAAAAGGGGCTATCATCATCAACGCATGTTACATGCCTAAGTGGAGTGGCTCGCGATCTCGCAGCCAAAAAGCCGCTCAAGTCCGAGCGAAGACCTAAATTTCACGAGGGTTACGGAAGTATCAATGTATAAACTGCCTTCGACAGCCAAAATTTCCGCGTTTGTTTAGGCTATATTATTTTGCCGTTTGAGATGGCTTGATAAAATAACCCGAAGCGTAAAAGAGCGTGTCACCGAGAACCGTTACAATTCGCCCGAGTAAGACCGCGGTGACGATACTCGGTTCGTCGCCGAAGGCGGGCAGGAGGACGATTAGAACCGCTTCGCGAACTCCGAGCCCAGCCGGGATGCCCGGTGTCACGAGCCCAATCATCCAGGCGACGACGAACGCGCTGACGACCGGGAGGAAGGCTTGCAATCCCGTCGACGCGACACCGGAATAGCTGGCGACTAATGCGAACACGGCGCCCGAGACGAATAGGAAGGCGACATAAAGCAGGAACGCCTTCGCGCATGAACGCCCGAGGAACCAATCGAGCAGCGCGAAGCTGGCCCACACGACGACGAGGAAGACTGCGGTCGGTGCGGTCAAGCCGAGGCCCGGAAGAAGGAGCGGCGCGCCAAGCGTCACGAAATGGCACGCGGCGAGGCACAACAGCGCGAGTTCATAGAGAATCGATTTTCCGAGCGGAGCATTGGCGAAGCCCGCCCCCACTCCGATCACCTGACGTCCGGCGAACTGGAAGATGTTGCCGGGCACATATTTCGCGAGCTGCGAGGTCGCGTAAGCCCAGAGCGACCAGCGCGAGGACGCCGGCAGGCCGAGATGATGCAGGATGTTCAGCCAGGCGACGCCCAAGAGAGTGTTCGCCGATCCATAGACGATCGCTAGGACAGCAAGCACCGCATAGCTGCTGAGCGCCAAGCGGTTCGCGTCGATCTGATGCGAATAGGCGTAAAGCTTGAACCCGACGAAGACCACGCCGGCAAGACCGATCGCCGTGCCCAGTTTGACGAGCCAGGTTTTCGAGACCGGGAGCTTCACGCGGCCGGCTTCGCCGTCCGACTGGTGCAGCGGATCATCGTCCATGGCAGCGGCGATGCGACCTCAACCACGTCGAAATATTGGCCGACGAGCGAGACGATCGCGCCCTTCGACCAGTGCTGGATGTGGCCCGGCGTGTTGCCGAAATCACCGAGATAACGCCCGCGGACCATGTTGAGGGCGCGCCAGAGCGGCTCTCGCGGGACGCTGAGGATTAGATGGCGGTCGACGACCCGCCGAAGCGCCTTCAGCGCGCGCTGTGGATCGTCGATATGCTCGAACACCTCGCAACAGACGATCAGCTCCGCATTGTCGCGGCCGGGCTCCACCTCGTAGATGCTGCGCACTTCGAAGATGTCGGGCGACAGATAGTTCTTGACCGCGTTGTCGCGCGCCATCGCGATGATCTGTTCGGAGAAGTCGCTGCCCTTCGTGACGATCCCGTCGGCGGCCCATTTCTGGACCCAGTATCCCTCGCCGCAGCCGACCTCGTGGATGGTCCCGGGGGCGATATCCTTTACCCAGCCCTGCAGCGTGTTGGTGAAACCGGCGACCATGCGCCGGACGATCGGATTGGTAGAGCCGTATTTGTCGAACGTGTTTCCGATGACAATGCCATCTTCTGCAAGGCCGCCAGCAACCTTCATAGTGTTCCGCCTTCGTTTTCGAGGGGCCCGGCCACCCTGTGCCGAGCCGAGGCGCGGGGGCCCTGAGCCCCCTTCAGGTCGCGCGCTTCGATCTTCGTCACGTCGGCGCGCAGGATGTGGCTCTTCTGTGAGAACCGGATATCCTCCAGAAGCCTGCGGTTCGCGGCGACCACATCAGCAAGAAACGAGACGAGGATCGTCACAAAGCCGATGACGAGAAGCGCTCCGGCGAGGATCAGCGACTGGACGTGGCCGTCGCCGTCGCCCGTCACGAAATAGTAGAGGAAGCGCAGGCCGATCAGGAAGGCGATCCCTAAGAAGAACGCGGCGATCGTACCGAAGAACCGCGCCGGCCGGTAGATCACGAAGATCCGGATGATCGTCAGGATCGAGCGGTTGATATAGGACGGTATGCTCTTGACCAGCCGCGAGGGGCGCAGGTCCCCGTTCACCTCCACCGGCACCGAGACGATGCTGAGGTTGTAGCGGCCTGCCTGGATGATCGTCTCCAGCGTATAGGTATAGCTGTTGAAGAGGACGAAGCGGCGCGCCGCCATGCTCGAAAATGCGCGAAAACCGCTCGGCGCGTCGGCAACGTCCGTCCGGCTGGTAATGCGGACCACCCAGCTTCCCAAGCGCTGCAGGACCTTCTTGACCGGCGAGAAATGTTCGATCTCGCGAATGGGGCGTGCGCCGATCGCCATGTCGGCCGAGCCGAGGACGACGGGCGCGGTGAGCGCGGGAATGCAGGCCGCCGAATACTGATTGTCCGCATCGGTGTTGACGATCACGTCCGCGCCGAGCTGAAGGCAGGCGTCGATCCCGGTCATGAATGCGTAGGCGAGCCCGCGATTGCGCGTGTGCCGGACGATATGGTCAACCCCGTTCGCCTTGGCGACCTCAACGGTCTCGTCGACGCTGCCGTCGTCGATGATCAGCCACTCGACGGTGTCGAACCCCTGAACTTCGCGCGGCAGTTCACCCAGCGCGATAGCGAGTGTGCCGGCCTCGTTGTAGCAGGGGATCTGGATGATGAGCTTCATGGGGGACCGATATCGCCGATGTCGCGCGAAGGACGGATCGCTTCGGGGATTGACCTTCTAGCAGTCGAAGGGCAATGGTCAAGCGATCAATCGACGAGGCGAGACTTGGAACGGACCGGGTGGCGCGCAGATCATCGGTCGGGCGTCCTCAGGACGACACGGTCTTTGCTGCGCTACCACGCACGAAAGTGCGTCTGCTCCCAAGTATAGAGTTCTCGGATTCGATCGGATCGATTATGAAGGTCTCGGATACTTTGAAGAGTGCACTCCGCACATGGCTCAAAAGGCCTTTTAATTTTGTTCTAGTTTTCATAACCTTCGCTGTTATCGTGAATATTGTAGAATTTCCATTTATCGATAAAACCACCAGGCATAATTATAAGGCGATCTACGCCTATGATTCGGTCGACGTGGTCCAAGTCTCGATCGATCGCGACAACTCCTCGCGCGAAACCGTGGCGCCCTACTACTATTTCGGCGTTCTGTTCCCGGACAGTGTCGTCATCATGCCCACACGCGAGCGCATCGCCGACGCGATCGCGATCCGCTCTCTCGGTCTCGCCTCCGAAATCCAGTATCGGGACTACGAGGCGGATCGCCTCTTTGCGTCGATCGATCTTTCGACGAATCTGTGGGACCTGGCGGCCCTCGCGGAGGACCGTGGCAGTACGCTGGCCGTGATAGAAAGAACCTTCGGGATCGCGACGAGCCATCAGCCTTCCGGCATCTTCGTCATTCTCCACGACCCATACGGAAAATTCTACTACGTCGATACCAGCCTTCTCGGCGAGGCCGCGCGCAAAGAGCTCGGCCTTGGGTGAGTTGACCGTCGTCACGGGGCTGTTCGTGTCCGGCTGGACCTTCGGCATGCTTACGGGTCTGTCGGCGGTCGGCGCCTTGATGTTCTCTTTTATTGCGGGCCTTTCGCTCGCGATTTCGGTCGGCGCCACCCTCCTCTTCCTCGGCCTGCCCACGGAGCCGCTGTTCGTCTGGGTGGCAGCTTGCGGCCTGCCTTTCGCGGTTATGCTCATCACCGCTTGGCGCCCCGGCGGACACGAACCGGAAACATTGGCGAGGCGCCTGACGGTTCTCGCGTTCGGCCTGATCTGTGCGGCGGTCGTCGTCTATGCGATGCGCCATGTCGCCATCGTAAAATATCACAGCGACACGTTCAGGTATCTGCGCAGCGCTCTCCTCTTCGCTAAGGGCGAGACCGAATTCATCACTCTCAACGATCTCGGAAAGCGCCTCTACACCTTTCCTATCTCCCTCTCGCTCGCCCGGATCTTCGACGAGTACTACATCAAATCCTTGATCCCGACCCTCTCGCTAGGGGTCCTCGCGACGTCACTTTTCTTCTTCTGGGCGCTGACGGAACGCGAAGCGATTCGACGGAAGGAGCGGATCGTCATCGCGGTGCTGATGTTGCTGCTGATCATCAGCAACAACCGCTATGTCTGGAATTCCTTCTATCTCAACACCCACCTCTACATCGCCGCCTGCGTCATGATCATCGCCGCGGCGGGGGCGATGAATGAGCGATCTACCGGTGTGCCGCAAAGCTTCCTCGTCGCCATCCAGCTCCTCATGTTGCCGCCGCTGGTCTTGGGGCGGGCAGAGGGCTTTCTCCTCGGCGGTCTAGCGGTTCTGCCCTTCGTTCTGAACGGCGCCGCGCCGCGCCGCGATCGGATCGCCGTCCTGATCGGATTTGGAGCGATGACGCTTTCCTGGCACGCCTACCTCGCCCTTGCCCACCTTCGCGCGGACCGGGATCTTCCGCTCTCAGCCCTCGGCCCCACGGCACTCGGAGTCGCCGCAATCTTTGCTGCGCCGCTTCTCACCGCGCCGCTTCTGTCGCGCTTTCGTCGTCCGCTTCTAGGCCTTGCGGAAGCAGGTCTCTGGCTGGTTCTCGCGGTAGCGGCTCTCTACGAGCCGGACATCTTTCTCGGCAGCCTCGATGCAACTTTCCAGAACGTGGTGATCGGCGCGGGTTCCTGGGGACGCTCCTTGGTCGTCCTGACGGGTATCGTGATCTTCACGCTGAGCTTCTGCAAAGACCGGCGCCTTGCGACCCTGCGCTTCCCCGTAACAGCGGCGATCCCGATGTTTTTCCTATTGGCCTTCGTCCGGGACGGCGGTTCCTATCGCGTCGGGAACGGCGACTCGCTCAATCGGATGCTGATAGAGATTTTCCCCCTCTCGGTGCTCTACGTGGCCGTCGCGGCGACTTCGACCGAATGGACGGCGCCCTTCAGACGACGAAGCCGCGACTGATGCGTTGCATATCTAAGATCGCTGTTTCAGTCGGAGAAGCGCAGCTACTCACCGTTCAGTTTTGGTGTATCCTGAGTTAAGCACACAGTGCATAGCGCTAGAGGATATCTTTTGATCGATGAATGGAATGCGAAGTAATTTTTGGAGCGGCACCTGTTTCAAAATCTCTCCATGAAGGAGGTGAATGGTGGGCAGAGCGTTGAGCGAAGATTTGCGTTCACGGGTTCTGAACGCATCTTCGGACGGGATGCCCGCACGTCAGGCTGCAGCCCAGGCCGGGGTCGGCATCTCGACGGCAATCCGTTAGGTCGGGCGCGCGAAGGTTTGTGAGCGAACGCCACAGCTGCAAGGTTGGCGGCGCGGTTCGGCTCTTGATTCGCATGAAGCTTTCATCGTCGGGATGATTGAGGAGCAGAAGGACGTCACGCTCGACGAGATGGTTAAGCGTCTCGTCGACGAAGTGGGAGTTCGAATTAGGTGCAGTACTATGAGCGTCTGGCTCTACCGCCGCGGCTGGGCCTTCAAAAAAGATCGCACACGCGCTGGAGCAAGAGCGAGCCGACCTCCTGGGTCGACGCCGAGCCTGGCTTAAAGCCAGCCCGATCTCGATCCCGCACGCTTGGTGTTCATTGATGAGATGGGACTGTCGACCAATATAGCCCGCTCGCGGTCGGGCGCCTTGCGGCGAGCGTTACCGGGCGGAGATCCCTCACTGTTACTGGAAGACGACGACCTTCACCGGCGCGCTGCGACTGACGGGAATGACTGCGCCCATGGTTCTGTACAGCGCCGCACACGATATCGCCTTGCCTCTCCGAGAAGATGGACCTTTTAGGCTGTAGACCGACAGGGTCGGCAATGCATCGATGCGAAGATTTCGACCTTTTAGAACGATCCGTCGGAACCTTCCGATATGGTCGTACACTTGGGCAGAGTGCGATTTTTAGCCGCCGATAACATCCCCGCTCAAACCCGGGTGCAGTCCAGAAGACCCTCAAAAAATCACTTTCCGCGATGACCCTTTCGTAACATTTGAGTAACTGAAGACTCGGCCTATACAGAATTCAAATTGAAGCGTTTGATTAGAAGTCGAGAATCGACAGTTATTTCAGCAAGAACCTTCGTGATCTTTTGCGAAGCATGTCCATCACCATATACGTTCTCAACCTCTAGCCGGCCGTGTTCAATTGCATTACGCACCGCTTTGATCACGGCACTCCGCTCCGGCGGTACATCGACGACGTTCGCAGAACGCTCACGACCTTTTTGACGACCGCCAATATTAATAACCGGTAGGGAAAAGCTGGCGGCCTCGATGATTCCGGAAGACGAGTTGCCGACCATTACGGCGGCATGTAGCATGGCAGAAAAATACTTATGCCGCCCGAGCGAATTATGGAGGATCATCCAAGGGCAACGTTTCGAATGAAGTTTCAAACGACGATTAATCTCTTGACCCAATTCGTCTGAGTTTGCTTGGCTGAAGAGGGTGGGCATAGCAATCTCATCCAGCGCGGCGATCATCTCATCGAGATCGTCGACCGTTTTATCGGATCGCATTGTTTCCGGATGATAGGTTGCCAATAAAAACGGGCCATCCGGTAGCTTTACCTCGATCCCAAGAGCCTTTCTGTCGAGAATTTTAGTCTCGGCTATTCCATCGAGGGATGGGGCGCCTGTTAGGAAGACTCGCCATGGTTCTTCCCCCATTGCTAATATGCGCTGCTCGCTTAAAGCAGTAGCGCAGAAGTGGAGATGGCTCAGCTTCGTTAGGGAATGACGGTAGAGATTGTCCACGGCCCCCTCACTCTCTTCCCCGCCGTGAATATGGGCGACCGGCACTTTATGCGCGCTCGCGGCAACCACCACGGCATGCATTTCATACCTGTCTCCAAGCACAAGAAGTACGTCCGGCCGGACTGCAAAAAAAAACTCAGAGGCACCCGCCGTTACCTGCGCCATTGCCGCACCAATAGCCACCGAATTGCCTGACCCAAGGGGCATAGGAATCAATCCTGCGAGACGCAGGCCGGATTGTCGGGCGAGGCGCGCGGCACGCATATCATTGCCCTGTTCTAACAGCGGCACGTGATCTCCAGACACGAGAAGGCTTGCTTCGATACGTGGATCAGATGCAAGCGCTTTGAAGACCGGTTGATAGATACCAAAATCTGCGCGACTTGTAGTTGCAACGAATATTCGACGTTTGGTAACCGACACGACTATGTCCGTCTTCAACCGATATCTGAAAGCGCGAGGATAGTTCCGGCCGGAAGAACGCGACTTGCACGACGGCCAATCACGCTTTCGAGGAGTTTCGGCTTTAGCCCGGTACCGGGTCTCCGCGCCCCGCAATTTTGGATCGTGAACAGTTCACCCTTTTTGACCTCCTTCAAGGTCACGAGAGAACGGCGGGCAACCCGCGCAGTGTCGCGCTCAACGTCATGCGGACGTTTTCGCCCGTCGCCTAGTGCAACTTCGATCGTTCTGATATTTGCAACAAACCGCACGAGCTCATCAGGCTCCAGAGAAGCAATGTGATCTGGCCCCGGCAATGATTTATCGAGAGTAAAATGCTTTTCAATCATCTTAGATGCTAGTGGAATACTGGCCAGGCTTGTAGCCTCTCCGAGTGTATGATCTGACCATCCGACAGGACGACGGAACGCAGCCGCTAGCGTCGGTATGGCCATTAGATTGCTCGACGCAGGGTCCGCCGGATAGTCTGACACGCAGTGAAGGATCGCAAGTGGCGGCGAGCCCGCGGCTTCAATCGCATCCACAGCCTCCTCTATATCAGCAAGATTTGCCATCCCAGTGGAGATAATCATGGGTCGGCCCTTGCGTGCCACATGCTGAAGAAACGCAAGGTGTGTCAGATCACCCGACGAAATCTTGAACGCTTCGACACCGAGGCTTTCTAGAAAATCCGCACTATCTTCATCGAACGGAGTTGATAGAAAGCTGATGCCGACCATACTGCAATGATCCTTGATCGTACGCCACTGACTCTCACTTAATTCAAGAGCGGAAAGCATCTCCGCCTGGTTCGTATCAATCCCGTCATTGCGCTTCTGGTAAGCTGCCTTTTCGGCATTTGCCGTCACCAAACCCGCAGCCCTGAAAGTTTGGAATTTGATGGCGTCCGCACCCGCCCGAGCTGCTGCTTCGACCATGTCCAGAGCGCGCTCAATACTCCCATTATGGTTGACCCCAGCCTCGGCGACAACGAATACCCAATTAGGTTGTTTAAACCATTCGTTGATTGCCGCCAACATTTGCTAGGCTCCATCTTACCTGACGTGGACCAATTTGCGATCGCCGCCCCATTTACATGTTCAGTGACAATCGGCAACAAAGGCATCTCAACACCGCCTCGAATCACCGAGACAGAAAGCGTATGATACCTCTTGCTATTCCAAATACCGGCTCACTCGAAGGCGAGTATCTTAAGCGCTGCATTGATGAGAATTTTGTCTCGACGGTAGGCGCCTTCGTGACCCGTTTCGAAGAGGAAGTCGCAGCATTATCAGGCTCACCCGCAGGCGCCGCTATGGGGTCTGGTACGCAGGGATTACATCTCGCTCTAAAAGTTCTTGACGTGCGCTCAGGGGATCTCGTTATTACTCCTAGCTTCACCTTTATTGCCACAGCAAACGCCATCTCACACAGTGGTGCAACGCCGTGGTTCATCGATATAGACTCAACGAATTGGACGATGGATCCCGTTCGTGTTGCAGAAGAAATTGAAGCTCATGCGGTCAAGCGCAATGGCGCACTCTATCATCTTGCGACAGGTCGGCGGATTGCTGCTCTGATGCCGGTCTATACTCTAGGCACTCCAGCGGACATGGATGGTCTAGTGAAAGTCGCGCAGCAATACAATTTGCCGATCGTAGCTGACGCTGCCGCAGCAATCGGAGTGCGTTACCGTGAGAGACCCATAGGCGAAATTGCCGACCTTACCGTGTATTCTTTCAACGGCAACAAGACGATCACTTCTGGGGGTGGTGGCATGATCGTTGGGCGTGAAGATCTTGTGAAGCGGGCGAAACATCTGTCATCGACCGCTCGGGTCTCGCTTGACTACGAACACGACGAAGTCGGCTACAATTATCGCATGACCAACCTCGAAGCGGCGGTGGGCTGTGCCCAACTCCAACGGTTGGGTACGTTTCTCGACGCGAAGAAGCGGATACGTGCCGCATATGACCGCGCATTTGCGAACCACGAGGCAGTAGCACCATTTCCCGCACCTTCGGATGGGGAGAGCACATTTTGGTTGTCAGGCGTCGTGCTATCCGAAAATCAATCAGTTAAGGACGCCTGCACGGCCTTGTGGGCGTCCGGAATCGAAGCTCGCCCTTTCTGGAAGCCAGTTCACTTGCAGGCGCCCTATCGCGGATCACCCTGTGGAACAATGGCGGTGACCAATTCCATATGGCATCGAATTCTCACACTGCCCTGCTCCACGTCTTTAAGTAAAGATAATCAAGCACTCGTCGTCTCTGCCCTCCTCCAACACCTTGAATCTTGAGTGGCTCGAAGCATCGGCTATGACCGCGCAGATAGTTAAAACCGCCGCTTCGCCGGCCGCCATCGCGACTGGACGCGACCAGTCATTCTTTCTGGGCGATCTGACGGTCCACGAAAACACATTGCGCGAAGCGGTCGCGGGCAAACGCATTCTAGCCGTAGGCGCAGCCGGTTCGATCGGCTCCAATACGGTGTTCACGCTCTGCCGTTACGGACCGCGCGCCGTGCATGTTATTGACCAGAATGAGAACAGCCTGGCCGAATTCGTGCGCCAATTCCGATCTTCGCATCATGCTGGCAATGTACGCGATCTGCGTGCGCTGCCGCTAGATTACGGGTCGAAAGCCATGCGTCTCTTCTTAGAGATGGAGGCGCCTTACGATCTCGTCCTCAATTTTGCGGCCATCAAGCACGTGCGTTCGGAAAAAGACATCTTCTCCATCTTACAGATGCTTGACACTAATATCGTGAAACAGGCCCGATTTATGGGCTGGGTGGCCCAATCGGCACCGGACGCGCGCTATTTCAGCGTGTCCACAGACAAGGCCGCCAATCCCTCGTCTTTTATGGGTGCGACGAAGCGGGTGATGGAGCATGTCCTTTTCGACGATGCTTTCTCCAGTCGTTTTCGATCACCCGTTACCTCCGCCCGTTTCGCAAACGTCGCTTTTTCAAACGGTTCCCTTCTGCAAGCCTTCGAGAACAGGCTCGCGCGGCGCGAGCCCCTTGCTTGTCCTGACGGCATTCGCCGGTATTTCGTCAGTTTAGAGGAGTCTGGCCATATATGCACACTTGCGTCACTACTTCTTCCGTCGCAACATATCGGTATCCCTCGCCTGGATCCGCAGACCAACCTCGTTCCGTTGCGAGACATCGCCGAAGCTTTTCTTCGTCACAACGGATTCGAAGCCTCGATCTACGAAGAGGAGGCGTCGGCAAAGGTCAACATCTCGAAGGAAATCGCCGCGGGTCGATGGCCTCTCATTTTGACTAAGCCGGACACCGCCGGGGAGAAGCCTTATGAAGAGTTCATCGCAGAAGGAGAGAACGCGATAGAGGCGGACCTTACTTCCTTACAGGCTGTCTCTTACCGGAGCGCACGGACAGGCGAGGTAGCGCGTGTCGTGGATGTGTTGTCGCGGATCGTGCTGTCAGACGAAGATACAGCCGACAAGGACGGAATCAAATCGCTAATCGGTGCGCTCGAGCCTAGGTTTTTGCATACGCACCGTGACTCGGCACTCATCCTCGACCAGCGTATGTGATGACCCGTCGACTCGGAATTTTCGGAGCCGGGGGGCACGGTCGCAGTGTGGCATCTGTGGCGCGCGCGGCAGGCTGGACGGACATCGTATTCTTCGACCCAGATTGGCCTGTTCGGACAAACAATGCTGCTTGGCCCATTGCCGGCACCGGCGAGGATATTACCGAAGCCATCGCTGCCTGCGACGCTGTGCATGTTGCCCTTGGCGACAATCGAAAGCGTTTATTGCTCCTGGATAGCCTTCTAAGCGCCGGCGCCGAGGCGCCGGCGTTGATACATCCGACGGCATGGGTCTGTCCCGATTGCAGTATCGGTCGCGGAACTGCAATCATGGCCCAATCAGCCGTCAACATTGGAACTCGCATCGGCCGCGGTGTAATAGTCAACACCGGCGCCTTGCTTGATCATGACACGGAAATAGCGGACGGCGGCCACCTTTCACCGGGCTCCGTACTAGCTGGTACCGTCAGCGTCGGGGAGTGCGCCTGGATCGCAGTGGGCGCACATGTCCTGCCTGGAATAAAGATCGGATCAGATGCGGTTGTGGGGGGCGGGGCATTAGTGCACCGAGAGGTCCCTGCGGGAGTTACTGTCGTCGGAGTTCCTGCCCATTCACTTGATACTTGATACCCACGCGACGCGATCATTGACGTTCCTGATTGTGATCGAGGGCATGGTTAAAGTTCGATTTTTTCTCCGAGGATAGTAGCGCTAGGTCTGTCTTTGTCGACCGCAGCGCTTGACGAGAAGGCGCGGCGGTACCCAAAAGTACGGTGCGATTTGGCAGATCGATCTCAGATAATTGGCGGCGTTGCGATACCGCACCTTGCTGGCCACTCGGTAGACTGCGAGTGTTCGAACTTCCCATGGGAGACCAGCGGGAAGATCGTCCGCCTTATACCTGTTTTTGTCGCCTAACAGCCAATCGCAATCCGATCGAGAAGGCTTTCTCAAAGCTCAAAACGCTCCTTCGAAACGCCGGAGACTGAACCTTCGAGACCTTCTGCCTCGCCCTTTGCGCCATCTGTGATCTCTCGACGCCAACCGAAAGCTGGAACTACTTCAAAGCACCAGGGTCCGCTTCCGATTGGCGGTCTGAAGCTCTTGATCAGCAGGAGCACTCGAAGGAAAGTGGTACGACATGGCCACAAAGCCGGGGCAAGCGATCCAAGAGGAGAATTCGGTACAGACTTCGAAGTTTAAGGCAGGGACATTCAGACCTAGGGTTTAAGCGCATGCAGCTCTCAAAATCGATGCGGAACCATTTTTTGGAACAGCATACCGGCCCGTGGCGCCATCAAGGCTATATCCAAAGGCCTGACACACGTCCGATCGAAGACCCTCCCGAGAGTTCGAAGACACTGCTTGCCGAGTAGGGTGTCTCCAGAGACGTTATGATATATATTGTATCACCGGGTGCGGGCATCCACCGCATCAGTACACCGTTGCAATTCGCGATGGTACGCAACCACCCTAGATATAAGGTTTGCACGAGGGTCTTAGCCAAACAACGTTCGATTGTCCTCACGGACAGGAAAACCTTGGCGGTTCCCGCATCGCTTCAAAGAATTGCAGATACATTTTAAGGAACACTCTTGGAAATACCGCGATGAACCAAGACTCCAATCTTTCAAAAACCGCAAAGAAAATCATTTCTAGCGATATCGAGGCTGTCTGCGAATTTTTCTGGGCATTAGAGCGCGACCTCGACCTTGCCGGATGGAAGGTTGATTGCGTTTATCCGTGGATTTTAGTTCGTATGGAATTATTTCTCGAATTGACCACGAGAATGAATATCGTGACATATCCACACCATTTGCACCGTTTGCGGTTACAGGAAAAACGACGGAGAAAAACGGAATACACAGAACGCGGCAAGAAAGAATTCAAACGCCTCGTCTCTCCTTTTATACTTGATACTTTCCTCAATAAGAAGCCATATGCCATCTGGGCCGCAGGCCGGACTTCACATGGGGTGGAGCCGATATCGGCATCCATATTAAATGTAGTTCGTGGCAAAGCAATATATTTTGATCGCACTATGGACGCCGATCTGAAAGGGGCATTCAGTGTCGATGCATTAAAGTATTATTTCACCAAAGAGTTTAGGCAGAAATATGATGTGATGCTCGGCAACCACCATATAGCGAGATGCGTCACTATATCAGAGAGAATCAAAAATTCTTTTGACATTGATGATATAGACATACAGGAGAAAATATGCACCATAATAAAAAGATTCAAAATATTGAAATATGGGTTCTCTAAAATATTTGAAAAGCAACGCACTGAAGTTTTTTTTGTCGTTAATTCGTATAACGCAACGACCATGGCGGCGATCGCGGCTGCGCGGGAATGTAAATGTCGCATTGTTGAGCTTCAACACGGATTATTTTCTAGATTTCAACTCGGCTATAGTTGGCCCGGACAGAATTCATCGATCCCTTATTTTCCCGATGAAATATGGTGCTTTGGTCGCTACTGGCCAGACTCAACGCCTTTACCTCCGGGGGTAAAAACTCAGACAATTGGCTTCCCGATGAGCGGATCTATCAGAAAATTAGATCCCAAGTATGCTCAAGATAAAAAAAGGGTTTTGACAATATCTCAGGGTACCATTGGGCATCAATTATTTCAATGGACCACCGAGCTAGCGGCAATTCGGCCCGATATTAATTTCCTTTTCCGCTGTCATCCTACCGAAAACAGTGAACCATACCATACGCTCGCACGCCGTTATGATTTCCGGAATTTCGAATTTTCAGGATGTTCTTCTATCTACGATGACTTCGCATGCGCGGACATAATTTTTGGTGTCTATAGCACTGCGCTTATTGAGGGTCTGAACTTTGGACTGCCTGTTGTTGCAGCGAAACTCCCCGGGATTGAGCACTTACGGCCTGCTATTGAGGCCGGTGACGTGGTGGCATACGAGGACGCAACTTCTATGGCTCGAGAACTGGACCTTGTTCGGAGGCACGCTCTTAGGTATGAGTACGTTGCGCCGCCTGCGGGCGTTGCATGTTTGAGGACTTTGATTGAGGGTGTGCGATCAGCCAGCCGAGCAGGGTGAAGTGGTTCTCGATTTTGGGAACACGTGCTAGGTTAGGTCCTGTTGACATAGTCTTTCACGCATAGCCTTGCGGCGGCGAGGTTGAGGAAAGCGAGGAACGAGAGGCGGGTTTTGTCGTAGCGGGTTGCGATCCGCCTTGCCTGCTTCAGCCGATTAAACGTGCGTTCGATCCGGTTGCGATCGCGGTAGGCTATCCGGTCGTGCTTGGCCGGGTTCTTACGGTTCGCTCTCGCCGGTATGACCGGCAGAACGCCTTTTTGCAGCAGTTCGGTTCGGAAGGCGTCGCCGTCGTAGCCCTTGTCGGCCAGCATCAGGCGCGGCTTGCCGACCGGGATGTCAAGGAGACCGGCAGCGCTCTTGTAATCGGAAGCTTCGCCGCCGGTCACGAGGAAGCCGAGAGGGCGTTCCTGACCGTACACTCGGGCGTGGACTTTCGACGTAAAGCCGCCGCGGCTTCGACCAAAGCCCTCCGAATAGGTCCCCCCTTTGCGCCGGCAGCCTGCGAATGACCCCGGACCGCCGTGCTGTCGATCATGTGCTGCCAGTCGTCGGTCAGACCCATCTCGACCAGGGTCTCCAAAAGGGCGTCCCAGACCCCTTGTTCGGCTCAGCGTCGGAAGCGGACATAGACGGAATTCCACTTCCCGTAGCGCTCGTGCATGTCGCGCCAGGGACATCCCGCCCGCAGGACGAACAGCATCCCATCCAAAAAACGCCGATTGTGATGGGCTGGGCGGGACTTGGGACCCCGTTCGCTCGGCAGAAGTTCGCCGATCACCGCCCACTCCTCGTCCGTCAGATCGCCTCGCGCCAAAGCCGCCCCCAAAAGACAGCCTTGAATCAGACCTCAGACGGTTTGGGAATCCACTATGTCAACAGGCCCTAGAAACTATGGGCGCCGTTTCATGGACTGAGCGAAAACTGTCGAAGAAGACGAAACGCAGGATGAATCTTGCACGCAAGGCGCGGAATGCGGTGGAGGCGGTTCGCGATCAGGCGACGGTCTGAGCAGATGCGGTCGTCCAATCGCACCTCCCTTGTAAATCATATTGATGGTGCCGTGCTCTGCCGGGTACAGGGTTCGCCCCCGATACCATATGAAACGTGTGAGATTGTAAGCGAGGTCGATTGTGCTGATCTTCGAATCTGCGCGGACGATGTCGATGGTTCGGATGAACGTGCCAAAGGGTCCCTTCCGACGGGCGAAGACATGCTCGACCAGCTTCTGTTGGGCGCCGATCCGACGACTGCTTTTGACCCCGGCGGCCTGCTCGACGGCCTGAAGAAGGCGCCCGCCGAGCGGGCGCTCAACGCCGAGATGGATCACCATCTCGCCGGCGAGAAGGGCGCTGGAAACGGGTGCAACGGCTACGGCAAGAAGACCGTGACGAGCGACAGCGGCAAGTTCGAGCTGTCCGTTCCGCGAGATCGGCAGTCGAGCTTCGATCCGCAGTTGATCGCCAAATATCAGCGCCGCTTTCCGGGTTTCGATGAAAAGGTCGTCTCGATGTATGCCCGCGGCATGAGCAACCGAGAGATCGTCGGCCATCTCCACGATCTCTATGGCGTCAACGTCTCGCCGGACCTGATCTCGGCCGTCACCGACGCGGTTCTGGACGAGGTTGCCGCCTGGCAGGCCCGGCCGCTCGAGCCAGTTTATCCTCTTGTCTTTTTTGATGCCCTCAGGGTCAAAATCCGGGACGAGGGCTTCGTCCGCAACAGGACCGTCCACATCGCCCTTGGCGTGCGCGCCGACGGTACCAAGGACATCCTCGGCCTCTGGCTGGAGCAGAACGAATGCGCCAAGTTCTGGCTGCGGGTTATGAACGAGATGAAGAACCGAGGCGTCGAGGATGTTCTCCTCGCCGTCGTCGACGGCCTGAAGGGTTTTCCCGAGGCGATCGTCGCGGTCTTTCCAGGTGCCACGGTCCAAACCTGCATCGTTCATCTCCTGCGTCATAGCTTCGACTTCATCGCAAGGATCGCAAGCCCGTCGCCGTGGCGCTGAAGGACATTTACCGGGCCACCGACGCCGAAGCGGCTGAAAAGGCCCTGATGGCGGTCGAGAACGGCGAATGGGGCCAGAAATACATGGCCATCGGCCAGAGCTTGGCGCCGGGCATGGAGCGAGGTCATCCCGCTCTTCGCCTTCCCCGAAGAGGTTCGCAAAATCGTCTACACCACGAATCAAATCGAGGCGATGAACTCCAAACTGCGCCGGACGGTACCCGCCCGCGGCCACTTCCCGCGCGACGACGCGGCCATCAAGCGTCCCTTCCTTGCCTTGAACCGGGCCGAGAAGGAGTCGCAAATGGCGCCCCGTGACCGGGCGATGGCCAAAGCGCAGTTCGCCATCCTCTACGGCGAGCGCTTCACAGCGGCTAGGGCCTGAAAATCTTCAACCGCCCGCCCACACACAAACGAAACCCCTAACACTCCCCGTTCATCCGAATCATCGGCATCGCGCGCGCCGAGGCGAAGATCGGCATGGGTATTCTCGACTACTATCTCACGCGCTTTGTCTGACATCAGAGGCGAAGTGCGCCCGCGTGATGGCGAAAGCGCCGTCAGAGCGGTCTGAAGACGATCTGCAAATCACCAAAACTCGGAAATTAGACGCGTCAAAGCAAATGCGGTCCCGACACAACCTTCAAGCCGCTTAAAGCACTTGTAAATCAGCGAATTTTGGAAATGTTCAGCTGATTGTGCAAAGCATTAGTGACCCCTGGGATCACTGCGGCGTCCAGGAACAATCTCCATAGTCCCCAATATCCTTGCACACGTACTCGATTCCAAATAGTCCCAACGAACGCGCCGTTTAGGTCCGAAGCGACCTCGCAACCGTGCCCAAGTCCTGTCGTCCCGCTCGAAATCGCAGTTCTTAGTAGTCTCTAGATCATCTGATGTAGGCATTAACGGTTATGGTTGCTGCGATCATCCGCGAAACCTGCCGTGGCCCAGGTTGATGCGTTCATGACCGGTTTCACGTATAGTCAACTCCCTTGAATCCTTTTGTTCAACATCAGTTCTGCAAACATCAATTCATACGGTTCGTCGATGTCTACTGACACACTCGATGCCATCACATAAGCTCTGGCAGCATCCCACCACGAGCCACCTGAAGCGATTCTAGAGGCCGATGCTATGTATATCGCACCATTGGGCGCATAGACCTGCGATCCTTGCTGGCGCGTATCGGAGATTTTACCAATACTGTGCAACATACTCCCTTCATCTAATTCGAATAGCCACGGCTTGACCTTAGCTACGGAAATAACGGACATTCCGCTCTCTTGATGTATGAATAGCGCTGCGTCTATATCGTCGGAAGTTCTTAATGGGGATGTTGGCTGAAGATAAACGAGTGTTTTCATATCCAACGTTTCTACTGCGTGTCGGACAACCTCCATGCTGGAGGATTCGTCTGCAGCAATAGTACTTGGCCGAAGAAAAGGAGCCTCCGCTCCTAATGCCAGGCTGATGTCTCGAATCTCTTCATCGTCCGTTGAAACTACGACCCTATCCACACGCCGCG
This sequence comes from Fulvimarina pelagi HTCC2506, assembly GCF_000153705.1. Lineage (GTDB taxonomy): Bacteria > Pseudomonadota > Alphaproteobacteria > Rhizobiales > Rhizobiaceae > Fulvimarina > Fulvimarina pelagi. The sequence continues at coordinate 284,115 of NZ_DS022272.1, read as the reverse complement.
CCTCAAGCGCTGCATCGATTGTCCAAGCGATTAACGGTCTTCCGGCTACTAGACGAATATTCTTCCGCGGTATACCTTTCGATCCACCGCGCGCTGGTATTAACGCAATAACACCCATTTTTACCGACCTTACTTTTCGTTGTTTTTTTGGCCTATAGACCCACGAATAGGTTTTAGAGGCACTCTGCGAGAACATTAGTCTGGTCTTCTACTATAGAATGCCTCATCGGTTCCGGTCGGCATACTGAGCGGCGCATACCCTAATCGAGCCTTGAGTGAGTTGAAAGCGGACGCCGGTCGGGACGGATTTGATCGCTTAGGCCCGTAACCTCTGGAAGTCGACGTCGGCGACGGGATTCACCGGCGGGATCCCCTGGTCTGAAAGTTGCCACAACCGAACCAAGACGGCTCTGGCTTGCCTAGGTCCTAAATTCGATCCCCCCAACAATGGCGCCGTACGTGCATACATTATTGTCGATCAAATGATCTTACCGGCAGTTCGAGGTCCTCTATGGACCGCACCCTTTTTTGACCGGACAGTCGGCATAGCCGACAAGGCATAGGCATTCGCCTACGAGTACGACTATGTCTAAAGCTTCGGATGGCTCGTTTTCATGGGTCGAAATCATCACCTCGGTGCAGCGTCGACCCCGTCGGTCGACGGTCGAGAAGGTTCCCCTCGTGGAAGAGGCAATGCAGCCTGGGATGAGCGTATCCTTTGTTGCCCGCCAGACCGTCATATTCCCTTCGCAGTTCTTTGCCTGGAAGCGGCGCATGCTGGAGGGCGGTCATGCCTCAGTCCAGGCCGACGAGGATGCCGTCGGCACGTCCAAGGTACGTGATCTGGAGAAGCGCGTCCGCGATCTCGAACGGCTCCTCGGTCGCAAGACCATGGAGAACGAGATCCTGAAGGAAGCCTTGGACGGCGCACGCCGAAAAAACAGGCGTCGCGCTTGCTGTCCTGAGAGATCCGAAGAACGGTTCCCGGTGAGCCTCGTCGCCGAGACGTTGAAAGTCTCTCGTTCCCACCTCAACGAGCGACGCATTGCCAGTCCAAAGCCAAGAGGGCCCTATTGAAAGGCTGATGACGCCGAGGTCCTCCCATTGATCCGCGCCGTGGTCGACGAGCGGCCGACCCATGGCTACCGGCGCGTTACGGCCCTCGTGAACCGGCAACGGAGAGATACGGATCAGCCACCGATCAACGCCAAGCCAGTTCTGCGCATCATACGTCTCAACGGGCTTGTCCTTGAGCGCTTGAGCGCACGTCGTCCCGGGCGCGTCCATGACGGCGTCGTCATCGCGCTCCGTTCGAACGTTCGCTTGTGCTCGGATCATCTCGAAATCATGCTCGAAACCGCGAGGTTGTCCGCATCCTCTTCGTTTTGGACGCCTGCGATCGCGAGATCATTGCATGGCTCGCCGTCGCCAATGCGGGCATCTCCGGCGAGATGGTGCGTGACCCGATGGTCGCCGCGATCGAAAGGGGGTTAGGCGGAACGAAGACACCTCACCCGGTCAAATGGCTGTCGGACAACGGAAGCGCCTACATCGCGGCTAATACCGCCGACACCGCGACCGCCCTCGGCCTCGTTCAGCTCTTCACGCGGGTTCGCAGCCCGGAGTCGAACGGCATGACGGAGGCCTTTGTGAAAACCTTGAAGCGAGCCCATGCTCGCGCCACCATCCTGCCGGATGCCGAGACCATCGGCCTTGCTGACGGGATAGATCGAGGATTATTGCGAAATCGCCGCGCACTTAGGACTGAGATTTCGATCGCCTCGGGAGTTCATCCGCGTCAATGCCTAAACCCAACCGCCGACCGTCCGGCGAAACGGGGCCCACTCTGGCTCCAATCGCCGCAGGATGAAAGATCGGGGGCAGGTCAGATCGCAAAATTGCATTGCATCCAGCGCAGTTCACATGACGGCATATGGCGGCTGTTGAAGCCCTCTGATGATGACTATAAAACAATTTTTGTTCGGTGGCGGGCAAACGGATGGCTACAGGTCAAGCAGCTTTCGGAGGGGCCGCGCTATTGGCGATAGCGGTCTACGGTAAGATAATAGGAGCTCCGAATAGCATCTCATAATTGAGCCTTGTCGCTCTTTTGGCTTTTGCTTGCCGTTCCTCAACTGGTTTGCAATTATTTCCCTGGCGCGCTCTAGAGCTCGACCATCACGGAGCACATCGACTGCGGATTCGTTAGCAGCAAGTCGCTTAAGCGTTGGAACTATCTCCTCTGGTGAAGATATCTCTGGTGCAATTCCTGATGAGTCGAGGTCGAATGGTAGAGGCTTTCCAAAAGGATTTACAGCGATGGCTGGCTTTTGCATTGCATGAGCCTCGATGGCAACGGAACTAAAGTGCGTAAAAACAGCGTCCGAGGCAACAATTGCAATAGGAGACTTCGCTTCCTGATTAACTAGGATCTCGATGTTGTATGTTCGTGCAAGTTCATCATAGGCTTGGCGGTACGGGCTGGTCTCGTTCGGATGCATCTTAATCAAAACTGTGACACCACCGCGAGCCAACGCTGCATCACAAACTACACGAGCGACGGTGATGATGGTTTTGACGCCAAGCGGCTGCGAAGCGAAGAGCCATACGTCACCATC
>NZ_DS022272.1:246349-281094 GCF_000153705.1 Fulvimarina pelagi HTCC2506 | reverse complement strand
ACGTCCGCATGCGTTTGAGATCTGCCATAGAGGCCTTTACGGTCGGAACCTTAACTAGGTCTACAAGAGCGAGCTTTTTCACCGGATTTGGAAGGTAGTTTTTAAGAAAATCCGGCTCAAAAGGGCCTAGCGATGCGTTCGATATTACGAGGTCGAAAGTGCGTGTCAGATCATTCAGAAGCGGCGCGGCGACACCGACATATTGCAAATTACCTGTAGCGATCGACAAACAAAGCCGGCCACGCGATTTAGAGCGTTCGAGTTTACGGATTGCCGTCTCATCGTAGCCCCTCAACCCGCCGCGCTGGATCGCATCCCATACCTCCTGTGCTGCGTTCCGGGACGGGGGAGGACTACCGACCGAGCGCAGGCGCTTGCCGAAGGATGCTGCGAGCAAATCCCAGAGTGCACGATTGCTGGTCTCATCGGGCGACGAAACGAGCGCGACCTCTACATCAGGTTCATCGGACAGAAGACGTTCCAAGACATACGGGCCTCGCAGTGCCGCAACGAGTCGGTCCTGAAGTGCCACGAAGTGGCTCCAGCGCCACTCTTCCCTGACGCATGCAGAATAGCCTTCTGCGACAGCTTGGCAGAACCCGTAAAGCAGATCGTCATGTTCACCCCCGACGCTCTCAAATGCAAGAAGCTCATAGGGCAGATCCCGATCGCGAATAACAGAAGCTAGTTCCGTCTGGCTATGCCTGTCCGGGCAGAACAAACGCGTTTTAGACGACCCTGGGGTGTCAGCGACGACTTCCGCAATCGCTCGAACGGCATCAACCTTCGGCTGTATGACGTAGACTGTGTTCGCTCTGTTCATTCCAAATGCCTCGTGCCTCGCGCACGTTCCTTGCGTGACAGAACAGACCGATACTCCCAAAAGTAGAGTAAGTCAGATGAGTTCTTCGCTTTTCACTGCAATTGTATCGCTCGCCATCGCCGGAAGGGAAAGTGCGACTGGCCTAACAGAAAAGCAGCGCGTTTCACGTTTTCATAGGAGTTTGATACAAAATACGGAATTATATAAGTATCCCTTTACAGACACCTGCAAAGGCAGCAATAAAAGGCTTTGCTAAAGAACCGTTATAGATATAAAACATTATCATGTTTCGCATTTCTTTAATAATTGCATCGATCCTGCTTCGAACAGTGTGTGGTAACGTATGCCAAATCGCTACGATGCGGCTTTACTTCCCGGCAAATATGTAATAAATATTGCGAGTTGTTAAAGTGATTTTTCTTCTCTTATAACGCAGCACCAACACTTAGAAGCGAGATCTCTATTATTCTTTTTAAAAAGGCATAGATTTAGTGGAAGGCAACGGGCACGAACTGCCTTTGCTAGTTGAATTTTCTTTGTGCGCTGGGCGACGTATACTTTTTCGCATAGGCTGGATAATTGCTCAAACGCTGTCGCGATAGGCTTTTTCGGCTCAATAGAGTGAATGGAGGAACTGTCCACGCCCGCGCCTTTGCTATATCTAACGACTACCTTTCCGTCTAGTGCACACTAAAAGGTAAAAAGCAAGGGAACGCTCTCGAGAATGTTCGAGATGTGATTGGATGTGATTTCAAGGAGTTGGCCTACATTCGATGCAGAACGGGAACAAACTGACGACGTCGGGAGAAGGTCGCCACTCGGTAAGAGCGTTCTTCAATCACGCTGAATCGTTGCCGGTGGCCCTGAAGTAGTTTGCGCACTCATCAATCCGAAAGCATTCAGCATCGATCCAATTGTGCGCCAACGACTGTCGGTGGCTCGTTCGGCATAGGCTCGCAGCAAGTCCTTCACTTGGTGAAGGTCATCCCGATCTGGTCGAAGTCGGTACTGACGCGTGGAATGGAGTTCACCTCGAACGCGATCCTCGCCTGTTCAGGGGATCACATGGTAGAGTGGGACTACATCGCGCCCGGCTAAACGATGTAAAACGGCTTCGTCGAAAGCTTCAATGGCCGCATGCCTGCTATCGGAATGCTCAATTTTACGCCGTCCTGCTGACCTCAACCCGCGCCCGACGGAGTAGTAAAAATGGACAAGCCTCAGATCGCCGCCGGATGAAGGATCGGTGGAATGGCAATAGATACAGGTCAGTTCTCCCGGCCTTAAACAAATGAGCTACATGGCTGCCGATGCATAGGGTAGCGCATGCGCAAGGCTATTCGGCTCACCCCGTTTGCATCGCCGAAACGCAAGAGCGATAGAGCCGAAGGCTCTGAACGGCTGCTCGAACCGCTTGCGCTCAAACGAACATCAGGTTTTTTCGATTGAAAGGCTGCCAGCCGAATCGGATACGATGAGAAGACTCTTAAAATCGGTCGCGCTTGGATGGCCGAAACTGTGCGGCGCATGTTGGAAACCGGTGACGACGAAAACCGAGGCACCTGCGTTCCGCGCCGCTTCGACGCCCGCACCGCTGTCTTCGAAGACCAGACAGTTTTGGGTAGAAACGCCCAGCCTCTGAGCCGCAAGTATGAATCCGTCCGGCGCCGGCTTGCCGTTCGAGACGTCCTCGGCTGCCACGACGACGTCGGGGATCGTGAGCCCAGCAGCAGCCATGCGACGCTCCGCGAGCGGTCGAAGGGCTGACGTCACGACGGCCCAGCGATCAATCGGAATGCCGGTGAGAAAGGCGGCGATGCCGGGGGCGGGCTCGATCCCTGCGACGTCCGCCATCTCCGCTTCGAACACCCAGCGGGCTTCAGCTTCCACATCGATCCCGTCCAGCCCCTGGGCGGAGATCGTGTCGATTGCGCGCCGTCCGTGCATGGTCGGAAGGAAGGTCGGCACGTCGAGACCATGGCGTTCGGCCCACCGCGTCCAGACGCGCTCCGTCGCGGCGATCGACGTTAGCAGGGTGCCGTCCATGTCGAATAGAAACGCGTCGAACCGCTCACGCCAAGATATTACCACGCTGCCGCTCCCCTTCGCTCGAATGCAAGGTCCGGTCGGCTGTTTCGCGCCACGACCGGCCTCCTGAAGTGCCGTCCAGGTGCGAGGCGATGAAGGCATCGACGCGAGCGGCCTCCTCGTCCGTGAAGCGAAGGCCCAGCTTTGAGCGGCGCCAGAGCACGTCTTCGCTCGTGCGGGCCCACTCGTTCTCGATCTGCCACCGGACCTCGGCCTCGAAGAGGCCGTGACCGAAATCCCGGCCGAGGGCGCCCGCGCGCATGAAGCGGGCGGCATCGGTGCCATAAGCTCTGACGATGCGGCGCACCGTACGTTCGTCGAGCTCCGGGCATTCGGCGCGCAGCCGGTCTTCCAGCCGCCCGACCCCGTCCGTGGGGAAGTCGCCGCCCGGCAAGGGCGGCTCGTGCGTCCACGTCCCGCCCTTGCGGCCGATCGCCTGGCCGATCCGTTCGAGCGCGTCCTCGGCGAGTACCCGGTAGGTGGTCAGCTTGCCGCCGAAGCCCTGCAGGACTTTCGCCTCGCCTCGTCCGCCTTCGAGGCGAAGAACATAGTCCCGGGTGGCCTCCTTGGCCTCGTCCGCCCCGTCGTCGAACAGCGAGCGGACGCCCGAATAGTGCCAGACGATCGCGTCGCGGCTGAGCGGTGTTTCAAAGTAATTGGAGGCCGCGTCGAGAAGATAGGCGATCTCGTGCTCTTCGATCCTCACGTCAGAGGGATCGCCCTCGAAATCCTCGTCGGTCGTGCCGACGAGCGTGAAGTCGTTCTCGTATGGGATCGCGAAGATGATGCGCTCGTCGGCATTCTGGAAGATATAAGCCCGGTCGTGGTCGAATAGCTTACGCGTCACGATGTGCGAACCCTTGACGAGCCGGACGTGCCGAGGGCCGTTATGGCCGAAGGCGTCGGCGATGACTTTGTCGACCCAAGGGCCTGCCATATTGACGAGGATGCGCGCCGTAACGGTGCGGTGCGCACCGCTTTCCTCGTCCCTTAGAGTGAGCGACCAGCTGTCCCTTTCACGCCGGGCCGCGGTCAGACGGGTCCGGACAATGATGTCGGCTCCCCTTGCGGCGGCATCGCGGGCGTTGAGGATCACGAGGCGAACGTCATCGACGCTTGCATCGGAATACTCGAATCCCTTCTTGAATTCCGCCTTGAGCGGTCGCCCGAGAGGAGACGTCCGAAGATCGATCGCCGTCGACTTCTTCAGCTTTTTGCGACCGCCGATATGGTCGTAGAGAAACAGCCCGATCCGGATCAGCCAGCCGGGTCTCAGACCGGAATGGAGCGGTAGCACGAAGCGCAGCGGCCGGATGATGTGGGGCGCGATGTTCCAGAGCGTCTCGCGTTCGCGCAGGGCGTGGCGCACGAGCGAGAACTCGTAATGCTCCAGATATCGCAGGCCGCCATGGATAAGCTTCGTGGACCATGACGAAGTGCCAGAACCGAGATCGTTCATCTCGGCCAGCCCGACCGAATAGCCCCGACCAGCGGCATCGCGAGCGATCCCGCATCCGTTGATGCCGCCGCCAACGACGAAAACGTCGTAATCGGCTCTGTCGGCAGGCTCAGAATTGCTGTTTGTGTCCGGCATAATCTGCGTCTTTTCAAGTTCGTTTTCGCACGGTCTAGAGCGGACGGCGTCAAGTGCGCCCGGCACCGTAGCGTTTGGTGTCCTCGTAGAGATGGCCCTGCCTTTCCATGAGCGCGGCCCAGGCATCCGCCCCCTCCGGTTCCGGTTCTGTCGTTCCCTCCACATGGCTCATCGCGGCGGTAGCCTCGGCGAAGTCGACGAACCAGCCGGCGCCGACCGCCGCGATGATGCCGGCGCCGAGCGCCGATGCCTCCGCGGTGGTTCCGATGTCGACGGGCAGTTGGGTCGCGTCGGCGATCATCTGGCGCCAGAGCGCGCTCTTCGATCCCCCGCCGATCGCCCGGATGCGGTCTGTCGGCACGTTCTCGGCCCGCATCGCGGTGATGCTCCGCGCGATCTCGGCGGTCATGCCTTCCAAGCTCGCGCGATAGAGATGCGCCCGGGTGTGGAAGGGTGCGAGGCCCGCGAAGGCACCGCGGGCGCCGGGATCCCAATGGGGCGTCATCACCCCGAGGATATGCGGCGTGACGGTGAGGCCGCCGCAGCCATGCGATATCTTTTCGGCCTCGGCCTCCAGCCTAATGTAGACTTCCGGCGACTTGCTTTCGTCGATGAAGGTCTCGACGAGCCAGTCGACGAAGAAGGCCCCGGCGCGCATGAGAGCCTCCAGGTGATAGCCGGACCCGGTCACGGCCGTCATCGTTCGCCAGTTGAGGCCGATGGCCGGCTCTTGTGAATGGGCGCCGGTGATCTGCGCGGTCCCCAAATTGAGATAAAGATTGCCGGGTCCGGTAACGTTGGCGCCGAGGCCGGAGCATTGCCCATCTCCGCCGCCGGCGAAGATTGGCGTCCCCGCCCTCAGGCCGGTCTTTTTGGCTGCCTCCGGCGACACCCGTCCGATCTCGCGCCCAGACATCGCCATCGGCGCCAGCTGCTCTTGGGACAGTCCGAGACTGTTGAGGATTGGGGTCGAGTAGTCCATCTCGTGGATGTCTAAGAGGCCGAACGGATCGACGCTCGCGGGCGAGGTCACCGCGCGTCCCGTCAGCTTCTTGACGAGGAAACCCTGGACATCGAGAATTTGGGTCGCACGCTCCAGAACCGACGGCTCGTTGCGGCGCAACCAGTCGAGCCTGTAGATGACCGGGATCACGTCGATCGGCTTGCCGGTCGCCCTGTGCAGCCATTCCCGGCCCATGCGATCCGCATAGGATTGATAGGTCGAATTGGCTCTGCAATCGAGCCAGACGAGCGCTGGATAGACGGCTGTGTCTTTGTCGTCGAGAAATGCGACCGTTTCACGCTGGTTCGAGATCGCGAGCCCGTCGATCGAGCCAGGGTCAATGGTCTTCACCGCGTCGCGCAAAGCGTTTTTGACCGCGCTCCACCAGTCCTCCGGATTCTGTTCTGCATGGGCCTCGTCAGGCTGGGCCAGCGGGATCGAGGCGCGGCCCTCCGCGACGTTGCAGCCCTTGCGGTCGAGCACGACAGCCTTCGCCGATTGCGTCGAGCTGTCCAGACCGATGACATAGCGCTCGGTGCTCATTTCCGTTTCCTCCCAGTTCCGTTCGTGCGCCCCGGCGCGGCTCCATTGGCCATTCTGTCGCCCCTGCGACTGTCTGAACGCCCTCAGGACTCGCGTCGCTCAGTCGCGCATCAAGCCAGTTCGTCCTCGAGAAGTGCTGTGGCCGTGTCGGAGTCGGTCACAAGATGCGTCGCGAGGCGACCGCGCAGGACCGCGCGTATCGCTGGATATTTCCGCGCACCGCCGGCAAGGCAGATGCGTTGCGGGATCTTGCTTAATTCCTCGACCTTGAGGCCGATCAGCCGGTCGTCGATAGGGCCCTGGACCGGCTCTCCGTCCGGACCGATGAATTGGCCGAGCAGCACGCCAATAGCCCTACCCTCCCGGCGGATCGCCTCCAGCCTGTCGCTACTCATCAGCTGGCTGTCGGCAAAGGTGCTGTCAGCCTCAAGATCGCCAACGCCGTAGACGACTTTGTTAACCGAATGGATCAGCTCGAACTGCCGGACCAGCGCAGGCTCCTTCAGGAAGAGGTCGCGAACCTCCTTACTCGTGACGACTGCCGGAGCATGAAGATTGGCACAACGAGCCTGTAGCGCGTTCGCCATCAGCGATGTGCAGAGCTCCGGCGCGAAGTCTTGGGTGCTGGACGACGATCCGGCAAGCTGAACGATCGTGAGGTCTCCGATACCGTTATATTCAACTGCACGAGCTGCCGAGAGAATCGTGCGCCCCCAGGCAACTCCCAGCCGGTCGCCTGGCTCGAGGAGGGTGGAGAGCACCCTTGCGCCCGCCCGACCGACGGTTCGATGAGACGGCTGCTCTTCGATGCTGGGAAAGACGGTAGCCGCTTCGAGATCGAACCGCTCGCAGAGCATGTTCGCTAGCTCGGTCCGGCCCACGAGCTGCGGATCTAGGCGGATCGTCACGATCCCAAGCCTTCGCGCCTCCTGAAGATAGTTGACGACGGTCGCGCGACTGACATGCAGCCGTGCTGCAATCTCTGCCTGAGTCAGTTCATCGTTGTAATAAAGCCAAGCCGCCCAGACGACATTGTCAGCGAACTCGGCTGGCGCAGGCGAGGCCTTGGAAGGGGGCGATTGTATACTGGCGCGGCTCATTGTGCTGATCAATGCCTTCTTGGTGACGATTGTCAACGTGATTTGACAAAAGATTTGACAAAAACCAAACGATGTTGTCAGTTGTCACGGAACGGGAGGAAACTCATTGAGCACGCTTGCTAAAGCGGGGCGACCGGCTGACGGCTGGACCCAGTTGATTGACGACATCATCGACGGAAAGTGGAAGCATCCGGATACGGGTAAAGCTGCGGACGTCGACTATGATCGCGTCGTCATCGACGAGAGCCTCGACGGCCGCGAGGCCGAACTGGTGGCCGCGATGAACCTCGGCGAGCGGGTCGCGATCGTCGCCGACGAGGCGACCTATGCGGCCCTCGGCGAGCGGGTCGAAAACGCGATCGCTCGTCTGAAACCCGATTTGATCGTGCTTGACCATCCTCATGCGGACGTGAAAGCGCTCGACGATCTTGCGGATCGTCTTTCCGAACATACCGGGGCGATCGCCGTCGGCTCGGGAACGATCAACGACCTGACGAAGTACGTCGTCGGGCGAGACGGTCGCCCTTATTGCGTTTTCGGCACTGCGGCCTCGATGAATGGCTACACGTCTTCGACAGCGTCGATCACCCTCGAAAGCGGCCTGAAGACATCCCTTCCCTCGACCGCGCCCAAGGGCTTCTTTGCAGATCTGACGGTCATGGCGGAGGCGCCCACCTTCACGCGGGCGGCCGGGTTTGGCGACTGCATGGCGCGCTCGACCGCACAGATCGACTGGTGGATGGCACACCGTCTCACTGGATCGGACTATCAGCAGATCGCTTATGACATCGAATGGAACGACGAGGTCGAACTCAACAAGCGGGCGGCCGGTGTCGGCGCGGGCGATATCGAAGCGATGGGCTATCTCACCCGCGTCCTCACGCTATGCGGCCTCGGCATCGCCTTCACGGGGGTCTCGAACCATGGCTCCATGGGCGAGCATCAGATATCTCACTACATCGACTGCTTCATGGGCGAGGCTCATCCGGGTACACTTCACGGCCAGCAGGTTGGCGTCGCTTCACTCACATTGGCCCGGCTCCAGCAGCAGATCCTGTCGCGGGAAGAGCCGCCTCACATCATGCCGACTCTGATTGACTACGACGACATGGTCCGGCGAATGGGCCGCAGGATCGCCGACGACTGCCTCGCCGAGTTTCAGAAGAAGGCGCTCGACGAAGCAGGCGCGTCGACGATGAACGAGCGCCTGCGGAAGGTCTGGCCGGAGCTGCGCCGGGAATGCCTCGCCTTCGCTATTCCCGTTGCCGAGATGGAGCGGCTCCTCAAGGCTGCGAAGGGCGCGACCACGGCGGAAGAGCTGGGCATCCCGGCCGGCTTTTACCGAGAGGCAATTATTCACAACCGGGAAATGCGCAATCGGTTCTCCTTGCTCGATATCGCGGCCGATGCCGGATTGCTGGCGGACTTCGCGGAAGGGGAGGCCTGAACCATGCGGCCGGTCACCGAAATGCCCGACGAAGTCAAGCGGCAGCTCATTGCCGTCTTCGCCGATATCGACGATACGCTGACGACCGACGGCCGCCTTCCCGCCGCATCCTACCGCGCGCTCGAAGCGCTTCACGAGGCGGGCCTCCACGTCGTCCCCATCACCGGGCGGCCTGCAGGCTGGTGCGATATGATCGCAAGGTTCTGGCCGGTGAGCGGCGTCGTCGGCGAGAACGGCGCACTCTATTTCTCCTATGACGCAGAGAAGCGCGAGATGCGCCGGGCTTTCTTCGCCACGCCGGACGAGCTCGAGCGAGACCGCGCGCGGCTCCAAGCCGTCAAGGCGCGAATCCTCAGCGAGGTGCCCGGATCGGCGGTATCTGCCGATCAGAACTACCGCGAGGCCGATCTTGCGATCGACTTCTGTGAGGACGTTCCGGCCCTCTCGGGAGAGGAGGTCAGGCACATCAAGGCGATCTTCGAGGCCGAAGGCGCGGTTGCGAAGGTCTCGTCGATCCACGTCAACGGCTGGTTCGGCGCCTACGACAAGCTCACAATGACGCGGCGTTTCGCGCGCGAGGTGCTGGGTGTCGATCTCGATGCGCAGCGTGAGCGGATCGTCTTTTGCGGCGACAGCCCGAACGATGCGCCGATGTTCGGCTTCTTTCCACATGCCTGCGGCGTCGCGAACGTCACGGCCTTCGCCGGTGAGATGGAGGCGGAGCCCGCCTATGTGGCGTCCTCGAAGGGCGCGGAGGGGTTCGTCGAGATCGCGGACGCCATCCTTTCGGCCCGGACAGCGGAGATCGCCGCATGAGTGCCGCAACGAACTCCGGCATCAAACGCAGCCGTCGGCATATCGGAGATCATCCGCTGCCCTGGCTCCTGCCGCTTATCCTCCTGCTCGTGACCTTCACGATCTATCCGTTCTTCTACAATGTCTGGCTGAGCTTCCATGAATTCGCCCCGCTCAGCCGTTCGCTGGAATATGTCGGGCTGCAAAACTGGTCACAGCTTCTCGGCGACACTCGCTTCTGGCAGTCGCTGTCCATCACACTTGCCTATTTCGTCGTCGCGCTCACGCTTGAGCTGGTGATTGGCATGTGCATCGCGCTGCTGCTCGATGCAGACGAGCCGGGCTTCGGACTCCTGCGCGCGCTGCTGACCATGAACCTCGTGATTCCGCCCGCAATCGTCGGCTACATGTATCTCCTGATGGAAGACCCGCAGTTCGGTGTCATCAGCTTCGTGCTGCAGATGTTCGGCCTGGTCGACACTTCGACCCCGATTCTGTCGAGCCCGTCGCTCGCGCTGGCAGGCGTTCTCCTCGCCGAGATCTGGCAGTGGACGCCTTTCATGGTGCTGATCCTCTTGGCTGGCCTCAGGTCGTTGCCAACAGAACCCTACGAAGCGGCGATGATCGACGGCGCGAGCGCGTTCCAAACCTTCTGGCGTCTGACCCTGCCCATGATGTGGAAGGTCATCGCGATCGCAGTCCTCATCCGCGGCATCGATCTCTTCAGGGTGTTCGACTACGTTTTCGTCATGACCTCCGGAGGACCGGGGACGGCCACCTACACGCTCAGCTATTATTCCTGGCAGCAGACCTTTTCCTTCATCAAGTGGGGCTACGGCGCGACCTTAAGCCTTGTGACGCTCATCATCGTCCTCGTCGTCGCCAATATCTTCGTGAAGTTCGCGAAAGTGAGGTGGTGACCATGCACGGCACAAAATTCGCCCGCACGATCCGCTTTATCGCCGCTTGGCTGCTGGTCGGCCTCTTCTTCTTTCCGATCTATTACTGGACGAGCGTAGCCTTCCGGAACGGCCGGGACATCTTCTCGCGGCCCCCGAAGATCTTCGACTTCGAACCGACGATCGCCAATTTCAACGCCGTCTTCGGCATCTCCTTCGAGGGCGGTGTTCCGCAGATCACGCCGGGCGGCGGCAATTTCTACATGGCCCCGCGACTATGGGACAGCATCGTCATCGGGGTCGGATCAACCCTCATCGCGGTGGCGATCGCGACCCTTGCGGCCTATGCCCTTTCGAGGATGCGGTTCAAGGGCAGCCACCATTTCGTCGGATGGGTTCTGTCCACCCGCATGCTGCCGCCGGTCGCCGTCGCGGTGCCGATGTTTTTCATCTACCGCCAGTTCAATTTGCTGGACACCTATACCGGCATGATCATCATCCATGCGATCATGAACCTGCCGCTCGCCGTTCTCCTGATGAAGAGCTTCTTCGACGACGTGCCGAACGAAATTGACGAGAGCGCCACCATCGACGGAGCAAGTCGCTGGACGATCTTCAGGCGGATCGTTCTGCCGATGGCCAAGGGCGGCATCGCAGCGACCGCCGTGCTCTGCTTCATCTTCTCTTGGACGGAGTTCCTTTTTGCACTGACGCTCACGCAGACAGATGTCCGCACGGTGCCGGTCGTCTCGACAACCTTCGTAACATCGGTCGGAACAGCGTGGGGCAACATGGCGGCTCTGGGAGCCGCCGCCATCCTGCCCGCTTTCATCTTCGTTCTGGCTGTTCAGAAGCATCTGGTGCGTGGCCTGACAATGGGATCCCTCAAGCAATAGGGGCCGAAATGCCGCCTGCCCACGCACGTGGGCGACGGACCAACCGAGCGGCGCTTGTGCCGCTCACAACCGGGAGGAAAATTGATGAAAGATCAGGATCGCAAGCGACATCTTGCAACCATCACCGACCGTTTCGCGCGCGGTCGTATGGATCGACGAAGCTTCCTAAGCTCAGCAGGGAAGCTCGGTCTGGCAGTCGGAGGCCTGGGCCTCGGCTTCGGCCTTAGCGGTCGGCGTCCGTTCTTCGATCTCACCGGCACGGCGTTCGCGCAGAATGCAGAAAATCTCAGGCCGTCCGAGGACATAATGGCTTGGTTGCGGGACGTCGCCAAACCCTATGCCGGAACGACCCTGCGGTTCGCAACCGAATCGACGCCGCCTTCCAATGCCCTGAACAACGGCCTCGTGCGCTATTTCGAGGAAGCAACCGGCATCAATGTCGAGATCGAGGTCCTGCCACTCGAACAGGTGCTGCAGAAACTGACCCTCGACGCCGCCTCGCAGCTTGGCACCTATGATCTCTACTACATTGACCAGAGCTGGGCTGCCAGCTTCAGCCGCGACGTCTTCGATCCGCGTGAGCAGTACGAAGGCAATGCCGATCTCGCATATCCGGACTACAACATCGACGATTTTCTTCCGGCACTCGTCGACGGTATCGCGGTCTTCGAGGATCGTTGGGTCGGCGTCCCCTACGACATCCCGATCTTCATCATGCAGTATCGCAAGGACATCTATGACGAGCTCGGCCTGAAGGCGCCTGAGACCATGGAGGAGATGCTGTCGAACTCCCAAGCTATTACCGAGGCCAAGGGCCCAGACATTTACGGCACAACCGGCCAGATGAAGTCGGGCCATTACAGCCTCGAATGCGACTGGACGTGCTGGCTCTGGGGCCATGGCGGACAGATCTTCGATTCCAGCAACAAGTTCGTCGGCAACAACGAGGCCGGCATTCGGGCGATGGAGTATTGGGACGAGCTAAAGAAGACCATGCCCCCCGGCGTCGACGGTTGGACATGGGACGGCCAGGGCCAGTCGGTCAGCCAGGGCCTGGCAGCGTCGATGCTCTCCTGGGGCGAGTTCTTCCCGTTCTTCGACGACCCCGATGCAGGCCAGATCTCCGGGCTGATGGAGGCTGCCGTGCCGCCCAAAGCGACGACCCTCGTCTCGCCCGACCAGACAGGCTTCGGCGAAATTCCCGGTGTCGGCCATCAGGGCGGATCGAGCCTTGCCGTCTCGCGCTATTCGAAGAACCCCGACCCAGCTTGGATTTTCATGCAGTGGGCGACGTCGGCCGATACCCAGGCCCTGATCACAGTTCTCGGAGGTGGCACGGGTCCGACCCGTTCGAGCGTCTACGACGCGGAGATCGTGAAGGCGAACGCCCGGGTGGGCGCCGGCACCACACGCCATCTGCCGATCGTGCGCGACACGATCGCCAACCACATGGGCTCGGAACCCGATCTGCCGCAATGGGCGCAGATTTCCTCCGATACCATCCCTGTCGGTCTCGGGCGTTACTTCGCAGGCGAATTCAGCAGCCCCAAAGAGGCGCTGGACGAAATCGCCGGTCAGGTCGATCAGATCGTCGGCGGCTGACGCTACCTTATCCTCCCAACCCCGGCGGTGGCCCTAATGGGTTTGTCGCCGGGGGCTCCGCGAACCCGCTCCCTGTCGTCCTCCCCGGTCTTGACGCCGGTAAGGGAACGCTCATGAGCTGAAACGAACCTCTTCAGAGAGGAGAATACGATCGTGACCGACAAACCGCTCGTGGCCATCACCGGCGCAAGCTCCGGCATCGGAGAAGCGACCGCGAAAGCGTTCGCGGAGGCGGGCCATCCGCTGCTTCTCATGGCACGCCGGAAGGACCGGATGGAGGCCTTGGGTCTTGCCGTTGCCGAGATCGCGGAAGTCGACGTCCGCGACCGCGGCGCGATCGCGGCAGCGGTGCAACGGGCCGAGGCCCGCTTCGGCCCGGTCGACCTGATGTTCGCCAATGCTGGCGTCGCCCATCTCGCCGATATCGCCCGGCAGCCGCCGGAGGAATGGGACGAGATGATCGACATCAACACAAAGGGGCTAATGAATGCCGTCCACGCGGTTCTGAAGCCGATGAAGGAACGCAGCACGGGAACGATCGTGCTGATGAGCTCGATCGCCGGGCGGAAGACCTATCCGGACCATACGGTCTATTGCGGCACCAAGTTCTTCACCCATGCGGTCGGCGAGAGCCTGCGCGAATATCTCGCGCCGCACGGCGTGCGCGTCCAGGTCATTTCGCCGGGAGTCATCGAGACCGAGGTTTTGTCTGGGGTCAACGATCCCGAGACACTCAAGAACTATAGGGAAAACAAGGTGAAGATGGGCGGCGGCATCCCGGCGAGCCACGTCGCCGAACTGATCCTGTCCACCTACCAGATGCCGCAGAACGCGCTCGTTCAGGAGATCGTTCTGACACCCACGCGCCAAAGCTATTAATCGAAGGCGATCCGCCGCCACGCGGAACTGGAAGGTTCATGTCAAAAGTAGAATTCAAGAACGCGCAGAAGGCGTTCGGCGCCGTTAAGGTAATCGAGGGCTTGTCGCTCGAAATCCCGCACGGTTCCTTCGCGGTACTGCTCGGACCTTCCGGTTGCGGGAAGTCGACGCTGCTTCGGATGATCGCGGGGCTGGAGAAGCTGACCGGCGGCGAGGTAGCCATTGCCGGTAAGCGCGTCAACGACGTCCATCCGCGCGACCGCGACATCGCAATGGTGTTCCAGAACTACGCGCTCTATCCGACGATGAAGGTGCGTGAGAATATCGCCTTCAATCTTGAGATTCAGAAGCTCGAGAAAAGGGAGATCGAGCGGCGCGTCAGCGAAGCGGCCGATATTCTCAATCTCAGGCCGTTTCTAGACCGATATCCCAAGGAGCTGTCCGGTGGGCAACGCCAGCGCGTCGCTATGGGCCGTGCGCTCGTGCGCGAAGCCGGCGTCTTTCTCTTCGACGAACCCCTCTCCAACCTCGACGCCAAACTGCGAGCGCATATGCGCGTCGAGATTCGCCAGCTGCACGAACGTCTCGGCGCGACGACGCTCTACGTCACACATGACCAGATTGAGGCCATGACCATGGCCGATATCATCGTGCTTCTCGATAAAGGTGCAATCGTCCAGGTCGGCACGCCCGACGAGGTCTACGAGAAACCAAATTCAGTCTATGTTGCCGATTTCATCGGCTCGCCCTCGATGAATTTTTTCGACGGCGAGATCGAAGCGGACGGAGAAGAAGTCAGATTCCGCGCTGCTAATCTCTCGATCCCTCTAGAGGCGCGCTACCGCGGTCAGGCTGGCAAGTCGGTAAAACTCGGCGTTCGGCCGAACGATCTGCATTTCGCCGCCGACGGTGCTTTTAAAGGGGAAGTCATCCTGTCCGAGACAACCGGAGCGGAAGTGCAAATCCACGTTCGAATCCGAGACAGCGACGTTGTCGCTGTGGCGCCGCGCACCGAGCGTCGGGTCCACGGGGAAGCGGTGGCTTTATCGGTTCCGCCCGGAAAGGTCCATATTTTCGACGCTCAAAGCGAGCGTCGCATCGAACCGCAGTAATCATTGTCCGTTTCGGGCGAACACTAAACCCATCCTGCGCACGAAGAGGCATCGCTATGACCCATTCAGAAACCGATCTCCGTAAAGCGATCGTCGAAAAGGCGCGCTGGATGAATGCCAGCGGCCTCAATCAGGGCACGTCGGGCAACATCTCGGCCCGGCACGAGGATCGGATGCTGATCACGCCGTCGGCCACTGCCTACGAGGCGATGACGCCCGATATGGTTGCCTCGATGCCAATCGACGGCGAATACGGCAGCTGGGAGGGCCCGCTGAAGCCCTCGACGGAATGGCGCTTCCACCTCGACATCATGAAGGGCCGGCCGGACGTCGGCGGCATCGTCCACACCCATTCGACCTATGCAACGGTGCTCGCCATCGCCGGTAAGTCGATCCCCGCCTGCCACTACATGATGGCGGCCTTCGGCGGCATGGACATCCGCTGCTCGGACTATGCGACCTTCGGCACGAAGGAACTCTCGACCGCGGCCCTCAAAGCACTCGAGGACCGTACCGGGTGCCTCCTTGCCAATCACGGCATGATCGCGACGGGCGCCAATCTCGACAAGGCGATGTGGCTTGCCGTCGAACTCGAGACCATCGCAAAACAATACTACATGTCGCTCCTCATAGGTGGCCCGAACCTCCTGAGCGAAGGCGAGATCGCGGACACCGTGAAATCTTTTGGCAGCTATGGCTTGCAGGACCACAAGGACAAGGCCGCGTAAGGGAAGCTGTTGCGCAAGAACAGGTTCTGACGGAGCTGTTGTCACTGACGGCGCTCAGATTACCGCTTTGTCCTCGTTCCGCGAGCGAGAACGTCTGTGCCTCGAGTTAAAAGTTACGGAGAGCACGTTCTACCGTTGGAAGTAGGTCTATGCGAAGATGGGCGTGTCGGAGATCCGGCGGCTGAAACAGCTCGAAAACGAGGACGGGAAGCTGCAGCGCCTCGTTTCGGACCTGACGCTGCGGATCGGTGGAGGCCTCCCGCTCGTGACGCTGCATAAGTTTGATCGCGAAACTTTCCCTCCCGAATTCGCGCCGTCGAACATCGTCAATGACCACTCAGAACGCGCGCCACAACACGCTCGTGAAGGTCCATCGAATAACTTCGGCCCGTAAGTCACCTGTTCACAGAGGGAATCATTCCTCAGCAAATTTGCAAACCTTCGATTCTCGTTTCAGGTCTGACGCTTAAGCGTCTGCGTGGGCCCGCGAAAGCTCGGCTAAGACCAGGCGAATGGAACCATCTGCCCCTCAGGAGTAAGATCAAGAGTCGACGAATGACTCTCCTCGATCTCACAATTCGCGATCAGAGCACTCTGTCAGATCGCATCGCGGCGCAGTCGCTCTTTTTCAAAAATCGCAATGTTGTTGGCGTGAGGCCTTTCGATCGCCTTTTCGATTGCTTCTGCGAGACCGTATTCTGCAAAAGGTTTTGAAAGGACATGGATATCCTGTCCAGCACTCGTCGTCAGATCTGCGTATCCCGTTGTCAGAATGACGGGCAGATGGGGAAATCGCCTACGAATCTGCGCTCTAAGCTCTAGTCCGGTCATGTTCGGCATGGCCTGATCTGTGACGACCAGGTCCACCTGGTGCATGTCCAGTATTTCGAGAGCCTCTGTCCCACAATTTGCTTCGACAACCTCGTGTCCGAGATCTTCCAGCATCGTAGTGGTGTCCAGCAGTACGAGGGCATCGTCGTCAACAGCAAGCACCTTCAATCGCTGCGTTGAAGGTATGTCGGACGAGGTTTCCAGTACCGGGCTTCGGGCTTCCTCGGCAATATCGGCAATGGGTAGCCAAATCTCGGCCGTCGTTCCTGCCCCGACCGTACTCTTCAGAACGAAGCGCCCTCCAGACTGTGCGGCAAAACCATGGACCATCGACAATCCCAACCCTGTCCCTTTGCCGACCTCTTTCGTCGTAAAGAACGGGTCCCTTGCGGCAGCAAGCGTCTTTGCATCCATTCCGCAGCCTGTATCTGCCAACGTCAGGCAGATATAGTCACCCGGCTCCAGGTCAGTCTCAGGATCAACGACCGACTTTTGCTTTGCGGAGACCGTGATCGTGCCACCATCTGGCATCGCATCACGTGCATTCACCGCTAGATTGACAAGGGCGAGCTCTAACTGATTGGCATCGGCTCGGGCCGGAGGTATTCGGATCGGGAATGCCGCCTCGATCTGGATGGCTGGCCCGATCGAGCGCTGCAACAGGTCGGCCATCTCATGAACCAGTTCCGGAATGTTGATGCGTTCGGATGCAGATCCTGACGGCGTGAAAAAGCGAGCATTCTTTGGGTCAGCGAGGCGCCGCGCTCTGCGCCTTGTATCGCAGTATTTATCAACTGCCGAAGCTTCGGGTCTTTCGGCAGACGCTTCTCGAGCGAATTAAGGCTTGCCAGCACAGCGGACAGCAAATTGTTGAAGTCATGTGCAATTCCCCCCGTCAGTTGCCCTACCGCCTCAAGTTTCTGAGATTGGCGAAGCTGCAACTCGGTCTGCCGCCATGCGGTGATGTCCATTAGTCCGCAAAGCGCCTGAAGAAAGCGGCCTTCGGCATCACGTTCCACATGAGCGGATAGCAAGCAGTTCAGGATGCGTCCATCTTTGGTTACGAACTGATACTCGGCACCTCGCAATTCCTGGGATGCCAGAAGCGCGGGCCAGTCGACCTCCATCCGACGACGGGCTGATGGTTCTGACATGAAATCGGTGAGCGGTCGCCCCATGACCTCTTCAAGATCATAACCAAGTACCTCAAGCCAGACATCGCTAACCTGCTCGATGCATCCCTTTTCGTTCAATGCGTGGAGCGGCAATGGTGTACGGCGGTAGAGAGTAGCGAAACGCATATGACTTTCCTGCGCGGCGGAAACCTCACGGGCGTTCGCCAGGGCTAGCCGCCTGTCGACCAGGGACGCTGCCAATGCGAGAAACAGTATGAGAAACGTCGATCCTGCGGTCGCAAGCGCAAGAGCCGTCGGGTCAAGAGCGGCCGTCGAAGGCGAAGCATCTTCGAGGCGGATGCTGAACAAAATTGGCTGCCGCCATTCCGGTGTAGTGCATACCCGAGATCGCGAGGCCCATTGCGCCGGCAGCAGCAAGTCGGCGGACGAAGGTCGTCCGCTCGAATGCTAGCCATAGTGCCGCTGTCGAGGCGATGACAGCAATCGCCACCGAAACTGCAACAAGGAAGTCATTGTAATGTATCACCATAGGCATTCGCATCGCCTGCATGCCCAGGTAATGCATGGTCGCGATGCCGACTCCCATGATCAAACCGCCCGCCAGAAGGACCGGCCAACTCACGCCTCCCCCCAGCAAGAGTGAGAAACCAATACCCGTTACGAGGATCGGGAGGGCGAGCGACATGGCTGTAAGGGTGACATCGTAGCTCACAGCCATCGGCATCTTGTACGCAAGCATCGCAACGAAATGCATCGACCAGATGCCGCCGCCCATGGCAACGGCAGCTGTAAGGATCCACCCAACGCGTGCCGTACCGATGGCACTACATATGCGGCCTGCGAGATCCAGAGCGGTATAGGCTGCGAGCGTGGCAATCAGAATTGAAAGAATGACCAGAGGCCACGAATACGAGCCTTCGACGCTCATTGATCCGCTCCTACATCAGATACACGCCAAAGGCGTAAACTTGAATGTTATCAATAGACTGGTCGGTGTCATCTGACCATGGCGTTACCACTCGTGTGTTTCACTGTGGCTGACCGGCCAGTAGACTAGTTTACAACACGGCGCGTCCGCACTCATCGATCGGCTGCCAGCCTCCCACCCCGTGGGCCGCCCGCTGGTCGGCGCCGCTCAACGGACCGACGTCGCCGGCCACGCCGAAATCAGCGCAAAGGCCGATACTGCCACAAGATTCACCCAGGAATACCCGGTGGGGCAGCTCACGCCTACGACGGGGTGCGGCGCAAGAAGTGCACTACTGGCGAGCTTATGCGAATGCGGCCTTCAAAGCGTTTAGCATTTCCCGCTCTGAATAAGGCTTCCCGACGAAACCGATTGGGTTCCACTGTGACGCTCGCGCACGCATTTTCTCATCGATATTGGCACTTACGAAAAGGGAGGGAATGTTCCACCCCTGACGTAGCAGACCCGCTGTCTCTACACCGTTAGTGCCATTCGCGAGATTGACGTCCATGATCGCCGCATCAATCCCGTTACCGAAGCGCTCCGCAATGGCGACAGCCTGATGCATGTCTACAGCGCTCCCGATCACGGTATAGCCAGCTCCAACGAGAATATCTTCGAGATCCATTGCCAGCAGCATTTCGTCCTCGACAATGAGGATGGCGGCGGGCATCAGGGCTTTTTCGGAAAAATGACAGTCGTGTGATATCCCCTTGCCGATAAAGGCTCCTCGAAATGGCCGTTTAGCTGCAGTGCCATAGTGCGTACGAGACGTGAACCGAGCCCATCGGCAGTCGTCTTTTGACTAAGGCCGACACCTTCGTCCGCGACGCTGAGTTTGAGCATTCCGTCAGGTAGATTCTTAAGGGTCAGGACAATCGCACCCCTCGTCTCTTCTGGATACGCGTACTAGAGGGCGTTCGTAATGAGTTCGTTGACGATCAGTGCAACCGGGATGGCCTTCTCAGTCTTCAGCCGCAGGGGCTCAATATTGGTCTGGACGTACTCTTTCAGATCCGAGTTTTCCGCAAGATCGGCGCATAGACCGACGAGATACTCCTGCATGTCGACGACGAGGGGATCCTCGGTCTTGTAAAGACGTTCGTGCACTGAAGTAATCGCCTTGACACGCGATATAGCTTGTCCAAACGCAGCCTTCATGTCCGGATCACCGACGCGCCGGCTCTGCAGGTTCAGCGTGCTGACGACCAATTGCAGACTGTTCTTGACCCTGTGGTTCACCTCGGCAAGGAGAAGATCCTTCTGTTCGAGAAGGTCTTCCTGCATCGACAGCGCATCCCGCAACTCCGCTTCGCGGACCTTGTCTGCTGTGACGTCCATTACGACACCGATCAAACGCGATTGACCATTGGAAGTCCTCAGGACCTCGCCGCGCGAAGAGAGATGGCGGACGTCGCCGTCAGGTCGGATGACCCGATAATCAAACAGTAGTGGCGTCCTGTCCGGGCTCGCGGCGGCGGCCCTGACGACCTCCCTCACCCGCGGCAAGTCATCGGGATGCACTCGGGCGAAGTACGGCGCAGCGACATGGCCGCCGTGTCCCGGCGCGAAGCCGAACATCTCATCGACGATCGAATTTCGCCGCCAGATGTCTGTTTCGGGCTCGTACTCCCAAGATCCCAAAGAACCAGCATGCATCGCGATCCGCAGGCGTGCATCGGCTTCACGGTCTTTAAGCACGCTCTCCGTGACGTCCATCGGGGTCTGAACGATGTAGCGAACCGAGCCGTCAGTGTTCAGCACCGGCGTATGGATCGGAGTCCAGTAACGCCTCTGAAACCCGCCGCCGTCCTCGGCCGGACGAGGAATATCGTACTGGATGACGTTCATCTCGTGCGTTCTGCGCGTCGCCAGTACGTGGCGGAGCGAGACTTCGAGTGGACCCTGTTCCACGGATCCTGCCTCTTCAGGATTTTCCGGAAACGCTTCGAGGATGTGCCGCCCGACGATGTCCCCACGAGCCCGGTCCGTGGTTTTCAGATAAAGATCACTCGCGGCGACAATAGTTAGCTCGGTATTCAGAACCAGGTAGGCTTGAGGGAGGCTGGCAAAGATGTTCGCGACGTCTGCAGGCGGCAGTGAATAAGGCATGTTCCGGACCGATTCGATGACGCGAGTACAGACAGGCTATCTCGTTACAACTACTCTATGATTCCCACAATGTCTGGGATCGCCTATAATAAATCTGAGGGTTGAGAGGCGCTTGAAATTCGAGAAACCGGGGCTCACCGTTCCGTTCCGACCCCGTACCGGCGGCGGCCTGTTGCCTTACTTCCGCATTGCGTCCTGAAGCACGAGTGTGTCCAGCTTCAGGTCCGCAACGTGGCACTCTAGCTTCTAGTTCTCGTCTTCGAGTTGTTTCAGCCACTGGATTTCCGCAACGCCCATGCGCAAATAAACTTTCTCCCAGCTGATTGCATGGACGGCACTCATTTAAGGGCAGAAACTCTGGCTCTGCCGATGGGAAGGAGAGATGGGATGACCCTCGATGTACTCGGTATCAACCTCGCGGAGAGCGCTTTCCAGCTTCATGGCGTGAATGCCGCCGACCGGGTCGTCCTGAAGCGGCGAGTGGCGTGCGACTAAGCGGCCAGCGATGTCGACCGGTGACGGTCAGGCCCGGCAAAAACTCATCAATCCTAAGACCACAAGGCATGCCGGATCGAGGCAGTGATAGATCGGAAAAGTTGGCCGCGGCTTGCAACATTGACTGGAGCGGATGAAAAGAGCTTGCGCACGAGTGCCTGTCGCTGGCGATCGTCGGTGCGAAACGGCAGGACTGACACGCTGTCTCCGTCGGACGTGAATTGAACTGCTCCAACACCTTCTATGTGAATCAAACCTTCCGCAGGCTTCATGCTCAGCGCTTCGGCAAAGACGATGCGGTCGACGGAGAGAGCAACCATCTTCGCTTCTCGTCGCATCCCGTCCACCAACAAGTAGACTGTTTCATGGACCCGGATCAGTTCCTCACCGTCGCCTTCGCGCGGCCGCTCAAAGCACACGATGAAGGCCAGCAGCGATATCACCATCGCGACGCCCGCCCAGATCAGGTTAAAAAGGTCGCGATCGGACGGAGAGTTCTGCGCCACCGGCCCAAGGAGATTGATGACGATGGCAACGGCCGAGGCGAGTGCGAGGCCGCCGAACATCGCGGCCATCCCAACATTGACCTTCACGACCGACCGATCGCCCCCCTTTTCGGTGACCTTGAAGGGCTTGCCGAACGGATTTCGCAAAGCGCTTAGAAGCGTCAGTGTGATCGGTAGGGCGGTAAGTGCATGCGTAACTTCCGTAAAAAGCGGCAAGGTCCGCTTGCCCGACACCCAGCTCGAATAGATCCAGAACACGATAAGCGCCGGCAAGCCGTAGCGAAGGAACGCCAGGTGGTCAGCCTCAAAGGCCGGCAGTTCGAAGAACCAGTAAAGCACGGGGGCGACCATCATCAGGATGATGAAGGGCTTGGCCAGCCAGGACAGGAGACCGTGGATATAGTGGAGGCGCTGTAAGAGGGTGAAGCGACCGCCGAGTAGCGGTCCGTCGCGGAGAACGCCGATCTGGATCGTCCCGAGGCACCATCGGGTGCGCTGGGTGATGTATTCCGGCAATCCCTCGGCCGAGAGGCCGACGCTTAATCGTTCGTTGAGCCAGCGCGTGACGTAGCCGCGCTCCATTAGGCGGTAGGTGAGGAGCATGTCCTCAGATAGGGCCTCGTGTGGGAAGCCCCCCATTTCAGTGACGAGGTCGCGGCGCACGACAAAGCTCGTGCCGACGCAGAAAGCGCAATCGACAGCGTCTTTCGATGGCTGGAATGTATCGAAGAACACTCGTTGGTCGTCGACAAAGCTGTCTCGCAGCCCAAGATTCTGCTGGATCGGGTCGCAGTTGTAGTAGAATTGTGGGGTCTGAACTACGCCAATCCGCCGGTCCTCGAATAGGCCGACAACCCGCTTCAGATAGTGGCTCTGGGGGGCGAAATCAGCATCTAGCACAAGGATCAATGGTGCTCCGTTCCCGTCCTCTCCGGATACACGAAGTGCATTGTTGAGATTGCCCGCCTTGGCGTGCCGATTGTCCGGCCGGGTAACGTAGAAAGCCCCAAAACGTCCGCAATGCTCCCGCACCGGTTCCCTGCGTGTGTCGTCGCAGACGAAAACACGGTGGTTCGGATAGTCGAGGTCAAGAGCCGCGAAGATTGACTTCTCGAGCACGTTGAGCGGCTCGTTGTATGTGCAAATGAAAACGTCGACTTCGGGCCACTGGCCGCTGGCTTCGAGCCGGGCCTGTGCGGCATCCGCAAGCCTCGAGCGATCCGAGGTTCGCATTAAGATCAAAATCGAAGCCGAGGAATAAAGGATTGCGAGCATCTCGAAGCCGTAGAAGACCCGCGGCCAAAGGGATGCGACGGACCAATCAAAGGGCGGGAGCGTATCAAGCGTTCGCCAAAATGCGTAAATAAGGATCGACAGAAGGGTGATCGCGCCGAGAAGTGCGCGATCGGGGGTTCGTTCTGGATGCAGCAACTTGGCGAGGGCAACCACCACAAGCACGATCCCAAGATCGGAGAGGAGAATGCTCGTCGCATCACCGGGCACCGTGAACATTATCGCGAGCTTTCTTCGGACGGAAAGGATTAGTACGGGTGGCGGCTAGAATGGCCCAGGCGGTTGCGCCCAGGTGTGGCCGGGGGTGGTAGAAGAAGTCCGCTTCGCCATCCGGACCGGTGGCGAGACCAGTCGTAATCGTCTTCCCGTCGGTTGCCAGGAGCCAGCCGCTTCTCGGCTCTCGCGCTCGCATGGCTTCTTCGAGTGCCGCATCAGCCTCCCGGGGCCGCCCGGCAGTCGACAATGCAAGGGCTGCTTGGGCAGTGCCTTCCGTCCAAATGCCATCGCGGTCGGCGTTGAAGTCGAAGCCTTGTCCGACCATCAGGCGTTCGCGTGCGAGGTCGAGCGCACGTAGCCAACGGTTCGGAGCGTCTGCACGCGCTAAGATCGGCCATAGCTGCACGTCCAGCATAAGCTGATCGGGATCGCCAGCCTTGCAGTCCGGTGTCGTGCCGATGCGAAACCCGCCCTCCGACAGTTCCATGGCCTCGACGAAATTTGTGGCGGTGCGCGCCATCACCTTCCATCGGGGGTCAGCATGCGGCAGGCCCGCAAGCCAGCGAGAGGCCGCCATCACATCTATATTGTGCTCGGTCGACTTCCAGCGCACCGTTTGCGCGTTAGGCTCGAAGCCGGAAAAGCCACCATGAAAGCCTGCGGGCGGGCAAGTGTCGAGCGTGTTGTCGTCGACCCAGCCCACCAGCTGTTCGGCACCCTCGCGCCACTCCACGTTTTTGTCGGCTTGGTGAAGATGAAGGAGCGCAAGAGCCGACCAAACTACGTTTCCGGTCGCGGTAGAGGCCTGATACTCGTCCTCCAACCATGCAGACCGCGAGGGATCCCACCATCCCGGAAGCAGCGGCGGGGTCTGTAGCTGCACGGCGCGATAGCCATTGCGCAGCCGCCCATCCGTGTAGAAACGGTCGGAGCGGGCGGATCCTAGGAGAGCGCGGCCGAGCAATCCGGCCGCGGCTTCGTCCCCGCAGCCGAGCAGCGCGATAACGGCCAAAGCGTTGTCGTAAACGAAGGCGGTTGTCGCTAAAGGACCAGGCAGCTCCGTTTCGTCCGGCCCCGGTCGGTAGCTGGCCAAGAAGCCGGCATCGCCGAGATCCGCGGCCCAGACAGAGGCCGAAAGTGTTCGGCACAAAGCAACCGCTGGTTCCGAAGGCGGTTCGGCTGCCGAGACCGATCCACTTATGCAGAAGGCGGTCGCCATCGCTAGACACCGCAACGGCGACACGTTCAACCACCTCGGGAAGAGATCACCCGGGAGGAGCGGCCCGGCTCCTCGGCGGCTACATTTGCGGATGCCTCGGTAGTGAAGATGCCGCGCAGCCAGAGGTGCGTCGTAGTCGCCGTCCGGTCAGCGGCGAGCGTGGCCTGCGACCAGGCGAGATCGATATAGGACTGCGCCGCTTCGGGGACCGCGCCCGCAAGTTCGATGGCGCCCTCGTATCCGACGGTGGCATGATGCGTGCCCTCTCTCAAGAGACGGCCCGCCTCGGCAATCAGGCGATCGGTAGAAATGCCCTCGCCGTCCACCGATACGGTGACCCAACGCCCGACTGAGCAGGCCCCCGATTCGGTGATCGCGTCGTCGTCGATAAGCTCAATGTAAGCATACAACTCGCGCCGCTCCGTCGGTGGGAATGGTACCGCGTAACTGACGTCCTCGGCAGTGGTAGTGCGGGGTACGAGGTTTGACACTACGCCCTTCACAGGCTCGGCCCAGTCTATTGAGGAGATCGTCACCGGCTTGCCAGCAGCGAGCATGCCGGCGCTGCGCTCCGGGAAAATGGCCACGACGAAAGAACGCCCGCAATCGACGCCCTGGGCAAGGGTATCGCCCGCGCTGACCGCCGCACCTTGCGAAACGCCCACGCGCGTCACAAGAACTTCACCGTTCGCCGCGATTTGCTGATCCTCAAGCTGAGTGACGCGCAGCCGCTCTGCCTCCCGCAGCGTCGAGACGTCGGTCAGCTTGCCCTTCAACACGTCGATCTCGGCGTGAAGGGCGGCTAACCGGTTCTGGTTCTCACGCATCTCGATCAGCAGGCTGTTGATCTGGCCGTTATCAGATCCGAGGAAGATGCCGCTCCTTGCCGCGTCCAAACGCTGGGTCGCTGCCGCGAGTTCGGCGGCCGCGAGGTCTCTCAGTGAGGTCACCGCTTCGATCATCTTGTTGCTTTTGACCAACGTCCCGCCAAGCATGCCCCTCGATAGAAGCGTCTGCGCTCGCACGCCATCTTCGCGTGAGATGGCAATCTGAGCTTCGGTTTCTTGCAGGCGCGCCTTCGCGCTCTCGACAGCTGCTCGCAACTGGAGGGTAAGCGCGTCCTTCTGTTCCCGGATTAAAACGCCAAGGCGACGCTCTATCTCCAGAACCTGCGCTAATTCCGCACGCGTTGAGAGAAGATCGTTCCTTAGCTCAGATGACCTGACGTCCAGTTCGATCAGTTTCTCGCGGCCCACCTCGTCATTGTGTACATGCCCAACGAACTGCCCGGGTTGCACTCGATCGCCAGAGGACAATGCAAGCTCGGTGACGACACCCTTTATCGGTGCCGTAATCAACTGTGTTGGCGCGTTGATCAGCGCCCTATCGGACGACGTGGAGAACATTGACGGCATCGTGGTCGAGGTGAGCAACAATCCTAGAACACCTGCGACGCTATAGGAGAAGACCCGCATAGCGGGCAGGCTTTGTTTCGCGGAACTCATTCGAGCAGCCTTTCAGATTGAGTGGTCCTCCCAATCCTAGCGGTCATCTGGACCGCCCTATGCGCATGCGAATCGATATTATTCCGAAGCCGCGCTCCCTAACGCGGCGCATCATAATTAGCCAATTCTTGAGGCTGATGCAAGCTTGAGCAGATTCTGGTGCGGAGGCCTTACGGAGCTGACCCGACCTATAGTCGGACCGAGGGGGCAGTCGAGCACTACCGCGAAGCCTTGCGGCTGAGCCCGCATCTTCCTGAAGCCCACAATGCCTTGGCCCAATTCTACGTGCGCCATGGCGAGTGGAAGCACGCCCTCGCGCATCTGAATCAGGCCGTCTTCACTGACCCAACGCGCGCCAAAGCGGCCGGAGCTGCGGGGTCGAGAGCCAACGTCCTTTTCAACATGGGAGAGGGAAGCGCGGCGTTCCGCGAGATCAATAGCCTCTTAGCCCAAGCTTACTCCGAGCCATGGATCTAGCCGCTTTTCGCACGGCTGGTGGCGGGCTTCGGTCGTACAACAACGGACAGACGGAAACCTGCATCATACTTCGGTCGCATCGCTGCTCGGTGACGAGATCGCCTTTGGGCTTCTCGTCGATCTACCAGCGTTGATTTTCTTCTCGGCAACTCAGGATTCTCTTTTCGCGCGAGCGCGAGCCAACCGTTCCTCGAGTGCAATGGCACGTGCGAAGTCAGCGCCGGCCGGGGGTGAGAGATCGAGACCTTCGGGCAACGGAACCGTCGCGACGAGGGGCACCAGTTCGGGTTCGATCTCGGCCCAATCGTAGGACTCATGCTCATCAGAGGCAGCATGACCGGCCTGAAGCCGAACAGCCTGCGGAACGTGTGTCCGAAAATGAGTGATGCCCCGGGCCCGGATCGCGTGAAACGTCTGTCCATGACGGCGCCCTTTCGCGCCCGCCTTCGCGAGAAGTTAGTTGGCGCGCTTGGAGAGGGCTGCGGCCGGATCTCCCGTCGACATCGATTCGAGAAAGAGAAACTTCCGATCCTGCATCAGGTCGACGACGCCGATACGCACCAACTCCTCGTGAAGAACGAACGGGACCATGGACTCGTCCGTCTTGATCGGTGTGCGGGCCGTCCGGCCAGGAAGAACGACCGTCTCGGTGGGCCTGACGAGATACTGATCGCCGATCTTCTCAAGCCAATCATGGTTCAAAAACGTTAGCAGTCCGATGCGACGAGCGGTCAGAAGCCCGACGACCGGAAGAAGCATCGCGGCCAGAGAACCTTCCCGCTGCCCCTCCTGGATCGCGCGTTCGACGATGCCAAGCGGCAAGGGTCGCGATCGCGACGGGCCGTTCTTTTTTCGGCTTCGCAATCTTCAGACTATCAAATGGATTGCGGACATTTGCGTCGTCACAGATGCGCGTGAACACGGCGTGAACCGGAGCCAGATAAGAGGCGACTGTAGCGACCGCGAGCGCCTTCGAGGGATCGGCAGCGAGTGGCTCGAGCAGGACGCCGTTCTGGCTGACCCGGATATCTTTCGCCGCAAAACGAGCAGGCAGCTTGCGAAGGACGGAATGATACTTTCTCAGATCGTCCAGATCATACGAGAGAACCGGTCGGTCACCAAGGACCTGTTGAAACAGTGCGAGCATCTTCTCGTAGCGGAGAACATCCTTCTCCGACATAGAATGACGCTCTCTCACTTCTTTAATGTAGACCTCGCTCGCTTTCGAAAATTCGATGCCCTTCGTCTTGACCGTCATCGACTGAGAGCGATCGGCTTCGACATCGAGAACGGTCTCGACCCCGTCAAGGCACTCTGCATCACGCCCGAAGCTGGTCAGCATCGACCTGACCGTCTCACGCGCAGGGTTTTCAAGCACGTGCGCCAGCTCGGGCTGCGAGCGCGCTGTCGCCTCGAACGCGCGCAACTGGTCCAGAAAGGGCATCAGGACAAGATGAGGAGGGCGACCGGCGAAGCGGCCGCTCTTCAGGCTGTCGAGCATTGTGTTCGCAGCGGCGATGACCTCGTCGACGACGGCGCGCTTTTCGACGGACAAGTGGGCGTAGGTCGACCCGCCAAGGCTGCTGCTTCCCACTTCGTGTCTTTCGTCCATCGCCGCCAACTTCCTCGAGCCCTCTGCGCAGATCACTCGGAACTGAGCGGCCGCCTACTCGCCGATCAGGCAGGCATCGCGAACCGTCATCGGTCCGAAGCTTGCGCGAACGAATTCAGGGCAAGATCGGGCCGTCGAATCATGGCTGAGAATAGCATGGAACTGCCGGGGCAAGCGCATCGCGAAGCGCCACCCGGAACCCGAGCGCGTCATGTGACGCGGACGTCGCGTTCTCGGCTTCGGTTCCGATCCGCCTGGAACATCGGTTGGAACATTGACCACGACTCGATCCCTCGCAATGGGATCGGAGAAATTTCTCTAATCGCATCAATGATTTAGGATCAGGCCTTTCGAGGCCTTGTCGTGGCGGAGAGGAAGGGATTCGAACCCTCGATACCGTTTCCGGTATACTCCCTTAGCAGGGGAGCGCCTTCGACCACTCGGCCACCTCTCCGGGGCTCCCTCATAAGCGCTGAACGGGATCCGACGCAACCCCAACGCGGCGGACTCGAGGGCTTGTCGTTCGCTGCGGTACCATCCACCTCGGTCGAGTGGCCGAAGAGCGCTGAACGCGGTGTTCTTTTCAGATTGTGAGGGAATGGGGGAAGAGCAGGCTGATGGCATCGCGCACAACGCTCAACGCGGCCAATCTGGAAGCGCTCGGCGCGGTGCGTCTGGCGGCGCTGCTGATCGAGATCTCGACGGGCGATGCGAACGCCAAGCGGCGTTTGCGGCTGGAACTCGCCCACGAGGCCAGCCCGCAGAGTGCCGCGCACGAGATCCGCAAGCGTTTGACGGCGATTGCGAATGCGAAGTCGCGGGTCGGCTGGCGCAAGCGAAAGAACCTCGTGAAGGATCTTGAAGGCCAGCGGCACGCCATCGTCGACAAGCTTGGCGCAAGCGATCCGGCCGAAGCCCTCGATCTTCTGTGGCGCTATCTGGCTCTGGCGAACGGCATCTTCGAGCGCACGGAGGATGGCTCTGGCACCGTGATGGCCGAATTCGGCAAGGCGGTCGACGATTTGGTAACCCTCGCGGCGCGTCTCGGACCGCCACCTGACGCGCTTGCCGGGCAGGTTTTCGCGGCGCTCACCGAGAACGAGCACGGCCAGTTCGACGACCTCATCGAAAAGCTCGCGCCGGTGCTCGGTTCTAAGGGCCAGGCAGCGCTCAAGTCGAAAATTATCGACTGGGCGAACGAGCCGGTGGACCGCGAGCCCGACGAGGATCGCCGGATCGTCGCCTATTCGCTGGACGGGCCGATGTACGAGGACGAGTTCCAATCCTTCAGCAAGCGCCATCGCAGCGATACGGCGCTGCGCGCCATCGCCGATGCCAAAGGCGACGTCAACGACTTCGTCGCGCATCATTCGGAGATGGAGCGCAGGGTGCCGAGCGTCGCCGCCGAGATCGCGGCCCGGCTTTCCGCGGCGGGACGGCCAAAAGAAGCGCTGGAGGCGCTCGTCGCCGTCCTGGAAACGCCGGAGGAGATCGTCACCGATTTCATCGAGCCGGAATGGGAGGCCGCCTATGTCGCGGCGCTGGAGGCGTCCGGTCGGTCGGACGAAGCCCAGGCCTTTCGCTGGCTCTGCTTCGAGAAGCGCCTCGATGTCCCGATGCTCAAAGCGTATATCGCGCGGCTGCCGGATTTCGAGGATGTCGAGACCGAGGCGAAGGTGCTGGCGTCGGTTGGGGAGCGGGAAGACCCGCACGACGCGCTGGGGTTCTTCGTCGAATGGCCGGACCTGAAGCGGGCCGCCGATCTCGTTGTCGATCCCGAGCGGGCCTGGAACGGCGATCTCTATTATCTGCTGACGCCGGCAAGCGAGCGGTTGGCACCGTCTCATCCGCTGGCATCGACGCGGCTGTTGCGGGCGATGATCGACTTCACGCTCGATGAGGGCAAGTCGAGCCGCTACAAGCATGCGGCCCGGCATCTCGGCGAATGCGAAAGGCTGGCGGCGGAGATCGCGGAGTTCGGCTTCATGGAAGACCACGCCGCCTATGCGGCGCGGCTTCGGCAGGGGCATGGGCGAAAGCGGGGCTTCTGGAACCGGGTGAAGGATTAGGCCGCCCTGCCCGGCTTCAGCCTCGCCTTCGCGATACGCTGTGCCTCACACCGTCAGGTGACGGCGCACATCCTCCCGGTCGAGATCGCTCGCGACGCCGCGATGGACGACCTCACCGCGATCGAGGATCGCGATCTCGTCGGCGAGTTCACGGCAGAAATCGAGATACTGCTCGACGAGCAGGATCGTCATGCCGAACTCGTCGCGCAGGAAGCGGATCGCCCGGCCGATATCCTTGATGATAGAGGGCTGGATGCCCTCGGTGGGCTCATCGAGCACCAGCAGCTTGGGCCGCGTGACGAGGGCACGGCCGATCGCAAGCTGCTGCTGCTGTCCGCCCGAGAGATCGCCGCCGCGGCGCGAGAGCATGTCCTTCAGGACGGGAAACAGCTCGAACACGTGGTCCGGCACGGTCTTGTCGGTCTTCAGCGGTGCAAAGCCCGTTTGAAGGTTCTCGCGGACCGTGAGAAGCGGAAAGATCTCCCGCCCCTGCGGCACGAAGCCGATGCCTTTGCGGATGCGGGAATAGGGCGCCGACTTCCCGAGCGTCTCATCGCCGAAAACGATCTCGCCGCGACGGATCGGCTGCTGGCCAATGACCGCGCGAAGAAGCGAGGTCTTGCCGACGCCGTTGCGCCCGAGGACGCAGGTGATCTTGCCGGTCTTCGCTTCGAGCGAGACGTTCCGCAATGCCTGCGCGGCGCCGTAGTAAAGATCGACATTGGAGACGGTCAGCATGACTGCGTGGTCCTAAGTGTCATCGGCCGAGATAAACCTCGATCACCCGCTCGTCGCTGGAGACATGGTCCAGCGAACCTTCGGAAAGCACGGTGCCCTCGTGCAGGCAGGTCACTTTGACGTCGAGCATGCGCACGAAGTGCATGTCGTGCTCGACGACGACCACCGAGCGCGTTTCGGATATCTTTCGTAGGAGGCGTGCGGTCTCTTCCGTTTCGGCGTCAGTCATGCCGGCGACCGGCT
The DNA here is from genome assembly GCF_000153705.1 of Fulvimarina pelagi HTCC2506. Lineage (GTDB taxonomy): Bacteria > Pseudomonadota > Alphaproteobacteria > Rhizobiales > Rhizobiaceae > Fulvimarina > Fulvimarina pelagi. Next base: position 250,166 of record NZ_DS022272.1, on the reverse strand, counting down.
CGTCGACGAGGAGGAGTTCGGGGTCTTGGGCAAGCAGCATGCCGATTTCGAGCCACTGTTTCTGGCCATGAGAAAGATCGGCGGCCTTGGCGTGACGCCGCTCGCCGAGCCGAGTCTCTTCGAGGATGTCCTCGACAAGGTCGTTTTCCTTGCCGCTTTTTCGGTGGAACAGCGTTTCGAGCACCGAACGCGAGCCTTCCATCGAAAGCCGGAGATTGTCCTCGATCGTCAGGCCTTCGAAGACGGTCGGCTTCTGGAACTTGCGGCCAATGCCCATGGAGGCGATCGCCGCTTCGTCGTATTTCGTTAGGTCGACGTCGCCGGCGAAGAAGACGTCACCGCTGTCGGGCTTCGTCTTGCCGGTAATGATGTCCATCATCGTCGTCTTGCCGGCGCCGTTCGGGCCGATGATGGCGCGCATCTCGCCGCGCTGGACGACCAGCGAGAGGTTGTTGATCGCCTTGAAGCCGTCGAAGGTTTTGTTGACGCCGTCGAGATAGAGAAGCGTTTCGCGGCGGGCGCCGAGGCGCTTTTCCTTCGCGATGCGTTCGTTGCGAAGCTGCGTGGCGTAGGGGTGCGGCGAGACGACCGGCTCTTCGACGGTCGTCGCTTCGGCGTCAGGCTCTTCGCTTGGAGGCGCTGAATCACAAAGAGCCGCGTCCGCCGACGACCCGGATTTCGGCGCGGCCATCGGCCCCTCGTCCGCAACCGTCCGGTTCGCCGGCGGTGCGCTCAGGCCCCCGCCTAACTCTTCACGAGCCGTGCTCGTATCGCCCTGCCCCTGGGGCTCTTCCAGGACTTTCGTCTGTTCGGCCGCTTCCCGGCGCGTTGTGAAATGGTCGGTCATGGTCATTCCGCCGGGCCCGGCGCGGGCTCGGCCGCCCCCTCGCCCATTTCGCGTTCCTTCGAGGCGCGGCGCGCCTTCCAGGCATCCCAGCCGTGGTCGAACGTGCCGACGATCCCGCGCGGCAGGAAGATCGTGACGAAGACGAAGAGCCCGCCGAGAACGAAGAGCCAGTACTGAGGCGCGATCGACGTAAAGACCGTCTTGCCGTAATTGACGAGAAGCGCGCCGAGCACGGGGCCGATCAGCGTGCCCCGCCCACCGACGGCCGCCCAGACGACGACCTCGATCGAATTGACCGGATCGAACTCGCCCGGATTGATGATGCCGACCTGCGGCACATAAAGGGCGCCGGCGATGCCCGCCATCACGGCGGAGACGGTGAAGGCGAAGAGTTTGACGTATTCGGGCCGCCAGCCGATGAAGCGCGTGCGGCTCTCGGCGTCGCGCACAGCGATCATCAGATTACCGAGCTTCGACCGGGTGATCGCACCAACGATGAGAACGCCGATGGCCAACGCGATACAGCTTGCGGCGAACAGCGATGCCCGGGTCTCCGGCGCCTGGATCGAAAAGCCGAGAATGTCCTTGAAGTCGGTCAGCCCGTTGTTGCCGCCGAAGCCCATATCGTTCCGGAAGAAGGCGAGCAGCAGCGCGTAGGTCATCGCCTGTGTGATGATCGAGAGATAGACGCCGGTGACTCGACTGCGGAAGGCAAAGAAGCCGAAGACGAAGGCGAGGAGACCCGGCGCGACCATCACCATCAGCGCCGCGAACCAGAACTGGTCGAAGCCGGACCAGTACCAGGGAAGTTCCTGCCAGTTCAGGAACACCATGAAGTCCGGCAGGACCGGATCGCCGTACACCCCGCGCGAGCCGATCTGGCGCATCAGATACATGCCCATCGCATAGCCGCCGAGCGCGAAGAAGGCGCCGTGGCCGAGCGAGAGGATGCCGAGATAGCCCCAGACGAGATCGAGCGAGAGGGCGAGCAGCGCGTAGCAGATATACTTGCCGATCAGAGGTACCGCGTAGGACGGTACATGCAGCGGATGGGAGCGCGGCAGCCAGAGGCTTGCCATCGGTACGAGGATCGCGGCCGCGACGAGCAGGAGGACGAGAAACCAGACACGCGGCCCGAGATACTTGGCGAAAATCATGCGTCGACGAAGCGTCCCTTTTGCGCGAACAGGCCGCGAGGCCGCTTTTGGATGAAGAGAATGATGATCACGAGCACGACGATCTTGCCGAGAACCGCGCCGGCATAGGGCTCGAGGAACTTGTTGATGACGCCGAGGCTCATCGCGCCGACGAGCGTGCCCCAGAGATTGCCCACCCCGCCAAAGACGACGACCATGAAGCTGTCGATGATGTAGCCTTGGCCGAGATTGGGCGAGACGTTGTCGATCTGAGACAACGCGACGCCCGCGATGCCTGCGATGCCGGAGCCGAGCGCGAAGGTCATCGCATCGACCCAGGGCGTGCGGATGCCCATGGCGGAGGCCATTTGCCGGTTTTGCGTGACCGCGCGCATCTGGAGGCCGAGCACGGTCTTGTTGAGGACGAGCAACAGGCCGGCGAATACAACCAGTGCGAAGACGATGATCCAAAGCCGGTTCCAGGTGACAGACATCAAGCCGACCTCGAAGGCGCCAGACATCCAATCGGGATTGCCGACCTCGCGATTGGTCGGGCCGAAGATCGTGCGAACAGCCTGCTGGAGAATGAGCGAGACGCCGAAGGTCGCGAGCAGGGTTTCGAGCGGACGTCCATAGAGGAAGCGGATGAGCCCACGCTCCATGCCAAGGCCGACGAGGCCAGAGACGAGAAAGGCGAGCGGCAGGGCGATCGCCAGCGACCAGGCGAAGAGCTCCGGCGCATGGTTGCGGATCAGCTCCTGCACCACGAAGGTCGTGTAGGCGCCCAGCATCACCATCTCGCCATGCGCCATGTTGATGACGCCCATCACGCCGAAGGTGATGGCAAGGCCGATCGCCGCGAGCAGCAGGACCGAGCCGAGGGAGAGCCCGTACCAGACGTTCTGCGCCTGATTCCAGAAATTGATGTTGGACTGGATCTGCGCGACGGCTGAGGTGGCCGCCACCCTTGCCGCATCGTCCTCTGTGGAGGCGGCGAAAGCATTGAGATAGGTCTGGGCCTGCCTGTCGCCGCGTTGGGCTAGGACGCTCGTGACCTCGGCCTTTTCTTCTTCCGGCCGATCAGATTGCAGGATCGCGGCGGCGCGCGCCTGTTCCATAGCGGTCCGGATGGAGGCGTCCTCCTCCGCCTCGATCGCCGCTTCCAGCGGCTCGATCATGTCCGGGTTGGCTTCATCAAAAAGCGTGTTGGCCGCGCGCATGCGCTGGCCCGGATTGTCCGAGCGCAGGGTCAGCGAACCGAGGGCGCCGGTCACGGCATTGCGGATGGAATTCTTGACGCGGACCTTCGACATGTCGCCGCGCGGAGCGGTGCCGGCCTCTTCGCCGGTATAGGGATCGGTGAGAGCGTAGTTGTCGCCATCGCGCGCCGCGATGAAGACGGCCTCGTCGCTCTCCCGCCAGTAGAGATCGCCTTCGCGAAGAGCCCGGAGCGCGCGGGCGACCGCCGGGTCGCCGGTGGCGGCGAGGCGTGAAATCACCTCTTCGGTGTCGTCGTAGCTCTGCTTGCCGCCGAAGGACTGAACTATCGCGGCAGGGTCCTGCGTAGCGGCTTCGGCGCTTTCGACCGCCGACGCGTCGGCCGGTGCGGCGGCGTCCTGAGCTGTGGCGGGCAGCGTTGTGAAACTGAGGATCAGGAGGGTGAAAAAGGTAGCAAATGTCCGCAGGAAAGAGGCGAAGGAACACGCGGCAAGAGAGACCGTCATCCTCGGGCTCCGTCCCGAGGATCCAGGCTGCGACGCGGGCCGCTGTGGTCGGAGAATGCCGTTCTTTTGGGTCAATGTCTCACCGAGGTTCCTGGATCCTCGGACGAGCC
>NZ_DS022272.1:0-246249 GCF_000153705.1 Fulvimarina pelagi HTCC2506 | reverse complement strand
AAACGCGAGTTGGGAGCCTGTTCACGAAGGCCGGGCGAATGATGAGAAGGCCCGACGCACATGGCGTGCAGCCCTTCGCGAGGCCTGGAACGGCCTGCAGACTTATCAAAGAGGCGGCCACCCAACGGTGCCAGGATGGCCGCCCGGAAAAGCGTCAGTCTTGGGAGGAGGAAATGGACGCGTCGATGTTTGAGAAGCAGTGCGAACTAGTTCGTCGAAGTCTCTTCGGTCTCCGCTGCAGCCTCTTCAGTTGAGGCCGCCTGTTCTGCGCCTGCGCCACCGCAGCTCTCGGTCTCGGTGTTGTAGTTGCCGCAATTGATCGGGTCGGTCCAATCGGCCATCAGCACCTTGGATTCCGGCAGGAAGTCGGACCAGGCATCGCCTTCGACGACGTCGTCGGTTTCGGACACGATGTCGAATTGGCCTTCGTCGTTAATCTCGCCGATCAGCACGGGCTTGGAGATGTAGTGGTTCTTGCCCATGACGGACGTGCCGCCGGTGAGGTTCGCCTGCTCGATGCCCGGCAGAGCGTCGATGACGGCATCGGCATCGGTCGTACCGGCCGCCTCGACCGCCTTCACCCACATATTGAAGCCGATGTAATGGGCTTCCATCGGATCGTTGGTCACGCGGTCCTCGGTGCCGATGAACTCATGCCACTTGGCGATGAAGTCTTCGTTCTCCGGCGTGTCGACGCTCATGAAGTAGTTCCAGGCGGCGAGATGGCCGACGAGCGGGCCCGTATCGATGCCGGCAAGCTCTTCCTCGCCCACCGAGAAGGCGACGACCGGGATGTCGGTCGCTTCTATGCCCTGATTGGCGAGCTCCTTGTAGAATGGCACGTTCGCGTCGCCGTTGACGGTCGAGACGACGGCGGTCTTCTTGCCGGCCGAACCGAATTCCTTGATGCGCGAGACTTCCGTCTGCCAGTCGGAGAAGCCGAACGGGGTGTAATTGACGAGGATGTCTTCAGCCGCGACGCCCTTGTCCTTCAGATACTGCTCGAGAATCTTGTTGGTCGTGCGCGGATAGACGTAGTCGGTGCCTTCCAGCACCCAGCGCTCTACGCCCTCTTCCATCAGATAGTCGACGGCTGGGATTGCTTGGGTATTCGGCGCGGCGCCCGTGTAGAAGATGTTGCGCGAGGACTCTTCGCCCTCGAACTGGACCGGATAGAATACGACGGTGTTCAGCTCTTCGGCGACCGGCAGGATCGACTTGCGCGACACCGAGGTCCAGCAGCAGAACACGACGTCGGCTTCGTCCTGGGAGACGAGCTGGCGCATCTGCTCGGCAAAGAGTGGCCAGTCGGAGGCTGGATCGACCACTACGGCTTCCAGCGGCCGGCCGAGGACGCCGCCCTTGGCGTTCTGCTCACCGATCAGCATCAGCATCACGTCTTTTAGCGTCGTCTCCGAAATCGCCATCGTGCCCGACAGCGAGTGAAGGACGCCGACCTTGATCGGGTCGCCACTTGGCGCTTCGCCAGAGGAATCCTGCGCGAAGGCGCCGGTGACGATGGCTGAGCCGACGAGAGCCGCTGCTCCCAAACGCTTCAGCCAGTTCTTCGGTGAATTCATATGAGCTCTCTCCTGCGTGATCTCCCGCTCGTCGCGGCGGGGTTACAAGAGGAAAAGCAAGCGGCGTGCCACAGCTAATTTTTGCATTGCAAAACAGGGTTCGGAGCAACCGCATCGGACTGACCAACGAAACGGCATAGCGCCACTTTGATCAAAATCTAATCACTGCCGTGAAATTTTGCTCACGATGGCGAGAGTGGAATGCATCTTACGATCCGAGCACCCAACGCCGACGATTTGTCATACGCAATGCGCCTAGGCATTTTAGCATCCTCGGACACCGCAGAGGAAAGGTGTAAGGATGAAGCGCTGGATCTTCCTCGCAGCAATTGGCGGTGCTGCATTCAACACCAGCCCTTCCTCCGCGGCGGACAGCTGCGGCTACTTCGCCTTCGCCGGCGCATTTTCAAGCTTCAGCGCTGCCGACAACCATGCAAGCCAGGTCGGCGGCGCTGCTTGGGGCGTGGACTCTTCGGACAGCCCGAATGCTGGCAGAGGTCTGTGGGTGGTCGCCATAGGGCCTGGCTCACGCAGCGATGCCAATCGCTGGCGGCGGGAATACCAGACTCGCGGGGTCCGCGACGCCTACGTCGCCCGGCGCTGTTTCTACGGCGAGTAGGCGCCCGTGTATCAGGCCGCGAAACGTCCCGCATCGGTGCCGTAATGGTTGACATAGCGCGGATTGATCCGCTCGCGCGGCAGGACAACCAGGACATCCGTCGTGCCGAACTGCTTGTCGACCACCGCGCCCTCACCGATGCAACCGCCCAGGCGTAGATAGCCCTTAAGCAATGGCGGCAGGCCCGCGAGAGCGCGCTTGGGATCTGTGGGTTGCATCGTCTCGTCGGCGAACGTGCCGCGATCGACGTGGGCGCGGACGCGCCACTCGCTCGGTGCGGACGCGACGTCGCGCAGGAATGCAAGCGAGTCGGCGATCTTTCCAGGCTCTGTGCCCTCGATCGAGGCGCAGCCGAAAAGAACGTCGATGTCGTGCCGGATCACATAAGCCCAGATACCCTGCCAGAGGAGCTCCACGGTGCGCTTGCCGCGATAGTCTTCGAGAACGCAGGATCGGCCGAGTTCCAGAAAACGGCGGCCGACATGACGCGCCAACATGGGACCAATGTCGAACTCGTGGGCTGTGTAGAAGCCACCTGCCAGCCGTGCGCCGGTATCGCGCATCAGCCGGTAGGTGCCGACGATGCGCTCGGAAATCGAACCGCCCCGCGCCTGGTCGATGACTAGGAGATGGTCGCAATAGCGATCGAAGCCATCCTTGTCGCGCCGGGTCAGCTGTTGCACGCGCGACGGCTGCGCACTCATCTCCTCGTAGAAGACGTGATAGCGCAGTTGCTGTGCGGCTTTCACCTCCAGCGGCGATCTGGCCAGCCGAACTTCCAGCGACCCGATCCGGCCAAGAACCGGAGCATTCGGATCGAAACGTTTCGCGAAATGGGCAATCTTTGCCGGTACGCCGCGAGAAAGAAAGCGCGAACCCGTGTCTTGCGATAAAGCATTGCCGTCGCTTCTCGTCCGCGACGTGCTCCGCACGGTATCAGCAACTGCAGACATTCAGTTTTACCACCCCAAGGAAACGACGCTCAACGCTTAGCTTCGCTCGGCGACATTCCGATGACGATCCTCACTCCGAGCCTTTTATCCACAAACGAAAAGCATCGCTCGCCGTTCCGCATTTCGTCAGTCGGAACGGAGGTCAAAGTGGCGGAATGCGCCGAGCTGGCTCGTCCGCGAAAGCCAGACCACGACGCGTTTCAAACCGCCTAAATCGAATGCATGCTCAGATGTCGACCACGACGCGACCGCGCACCTTGCCGTCGATCAGCGATTTCGCGGTTTCGATCACTTGGTCGAAGGAGACCTCGGAGGCGATTTCCGTCAGCTTCGCCTTATCGAGATCGCTCGACAGTCGCTGCCAAGCCTGCTCGCGGCGCGGCTTCGGCGCCATTACCGAATCAATACCGTGCAACGAGACGCCACGCAGGATGAACGGCATTACGGTCGCCGGAAGATCGAAGCCTTGTGCCAGACCGCATGCGGCCACACTGCCGTGGCGCTTGGTGCCAGCGAGCATGTTGACGAGCGTATGCGAGCCCGCGCAGTCGACGCCGGCCGCCCAGCGCTCCTTCTCAAGCGGCTTGCCCTTTTCGGAAAGCTCTTCGCGGTCCATGATCTCGGTCGCACCGAGATCCTTCAGATATTGCGACTCCGAGGACCGGCCCGTGACAGCGATCACGTTCCAGCCGAGTTTCGAGAGCACCGAGACGGCGACCGAGCCGACGCCGCCGGTCGCGCCCGAGACGATCACCGGGCCATCCTCGGGCTTCGAACCGGCATCTTCGAGCGCCAGCACCGAGAGCATCGCCGTATAGCCGGCGGTGCCGATCGCCATAGCCTCTTTCACCGAGAAGGTATCCGGCAACTTCACCAGCCATTCGCCCTTCACCCGCGCGCGCTCGGAATAGCCGCCGTAATGGGTCTCGGAGAGGCCCCAGCCGTTCAGCACGACCTTGTCGCCCGGCTTCCATTCCGCGTTACGGGACTCGATCACCTCGCCCGCAAGATCGATACCGGGGATCATCGGCCATCTGCGCACGATCGGCGACTTCCCAGTGATCGCGAGGCCGTCCTTGTAGTTGATGGTGGAGGCTTCGACACGGATGTCGACATCGCCTTCCATCAGGTCGTCCATGGTGAGTTCGGTCATTTCGACCGACTGGTTCTTGTCCTCGTCGCGGCTGATCAGGACTGCCCGAAACGTATCGGCCATGGCGCGCCCTCCCTCGTCATTACGGATCTCTTTGTTATCGAGGGAGGAAGGGCGTCGCCGCCCGAAGTCAATCGGAGGCGCTCTGCCGCTTGATCCGCCGCTCGCGCATCGGCGTCAGCACGATTTCGTCGAGCACGATCAGGAACGCCCCGACGCTGATGAAGCTGTCGGCGAGGTTGAAGACGGCAAACTCGAAAAGCGGCGTGTGGAAGAACACGTAGTCGACGACATAGCCGAGCAGGAGCCGGTCGATGAGATTGCCGATCGCCCCACCGACGACGATGGCGAGGGCGAAATGGGTGAGCTTGCGATCCGGCGGCGTCTTCACCCAGAGATAAAGGACGGCGACGAGCACGACGCCGGCAAGCAGCGCTAGCCCAAGCGGGCCCGTATCGGCGAACATCGAGAAGGCAATGCCCGTGTTGCGGGCGTGTAGAAGTGCCAGGAACGGCAGAATGGGGATTGCCTCGCCCAGCTCCATCGTCATGACGACGAGAGCCTTCACCGCCTGATCAAGAAAGACCGCGAGCACGACGATGGTGATGTTGACGAGAACGAGATTTCGCGACGGCATCACAACTCCAAAATTCCGCGCCTTGCCTCGAAGAGCATCACGCCTGTGGCTACGGCAAGATTGAGGCTGTCGGCCCGGCCGACCTGGGGAATTCGCACAAGCGTGTCGCAGGCATTCGCAAGGGCATCGGTGAGGCCGGCCTGTTCGTTGCCCATGACGAGGACCGATCCCTTCGAGGCATAGTCTGGTTTCCGGTAGTCGGTCGCCCCGCTCATATGGGTACCGATGAGCGGCGCCCTGCAGCCAGCCCGCCATTCGATGAAAGCAGCCTCGCCGACGCGCGATACCGGCACGGCGAAGATCGAGCCCATGGTGGCCCGGACGGCCTCCAGCGAGAATGGATCGACGGTCTCGCCGACGAGGACGACGCCCTTAGCGCCAACCGCATCGGCCGTGCGCAGAACGGTGCCGAGATTGCCGGGATCGCGCACCCGGTCTAGGGCAACCAGGACCTCGTTCGGCTTCGGCGCGAGCCTTTCGAGCGGGACCGTCTTCTTCCTGAAAACGCCGACCGCGTTCTGCGGGTTGTCCCGCCGGGTGATCGCTTCGAGCACCTTGTGATTGGCCTCGATCAGATCGGCGCCGAGCGCCACAGTGCGGGACGCGGTCTTGTGGAGCAGCGCGCTATCCTGCGCGGCCCGCGCGACGACGAGCGTCTCGATCTCCCAGCCGGCGTCCAGCGCGTCGATGACCAGCTTCAGCCCTTCGGCGAGGAACAGCCCGGTCTCGTCGCGATGCTTCTTCTGAACGAGCGCGCGGATGTCCTTGACGATCGGATTGGCCGTGCTCGAAATCTCTTTCACCCGGCCGGGGGCGGAAACGCTGCGCTTCGGTGCGTCATGTCCGGTGTTCATCGTCAGGCCGTCCAGCGTGCGAAAAGGGATGTGGAGAGGAGCCGCGCATCCGCGCCGTCTTCGGCAATCAGAAGCTCGCCGGCCTCGATCCGCCCACCCATGCCCCGGAATTCCTCGCGGGCGAGTTCGGCGAGGGAATAGAAGGAGGAGCGGATCGAATAGGCGGTGAGTATCGCGAATAATGCCCTGTCCGAAAGAAGCATGCGGACGAGGCCGAGGAGATAGGGCAGGTCTTCGAGGATCTGCCACACCTCCCCCTTCGGCCCACGCCCGAATTTGGGCGGATCGAGCAGGATCGCATCGTAGCGGTTGCCGCGCTTCACCTCGCGCTCGCAATAGCGGACCGCATCCTCGCAGATCCAGCGGATGGGAGCGTCGTCCATCTCCGCAAGCGCCTGGTTCTCGCGCGCCCAGCCGATCGCCTTCTTCGAAGCATCGACATGGGTCACCTCGGCGCCGGCACGCGCTGCAACCAGCGAGGCGAGCCCAGTATAGCCGAAGAGGTTGAGCAGCTTGACCGGCCGCTTCGCCGCGCGGACGGTCTCATCGACGAAGGCCCAGTGGGCCGCCTGTTCGGGAAAGACGCCGGTGTGGCGGAAGCTCGTGAAGCGGCCGTGAAAGGCGAGGCGTTCGTAGCTAAGCGGCCAGGTTTCGCCAAGCGGTTCGCCCGTAAAGCGCCAGCGCCCGGTCCCCTCCTCGTCCATGTCGCCGGTGAAGATCGCATCGGCGCGCTCCCAGTCGGCTTCGGATGCCCGTCTCGGCCAGATCGCCTGGTTTTCCGGTCGCCGGATGGTGAGCGGGCCGTAGCGCTCCAGCTTCTCGCCGGCGCCGGAATCGATCAGGGCATAATCGTCGGTCGCTGCGACCGTGAGGATGACGGGTGCCACGATCCCTGGCCGATCGCCCGTCGCCGGCGGGATCCCGATCCGCTCGCGCGGAGGATTTTCGGCCTCGGCTTTCGGCTGAGAGCGAGTCTTCGACTTTTCGGTCAGCCCACGCGGCCGCATACCACGGTCGCGGCCCGCCCCGCGGTCCCTGTTACGGCTCTGTTTTGCCTCTGATTTCCCGCGTCCACGCGCCACGCGCTCACCGCCTCGTTCGAAAGATCGATCGTCGTTCTTTGGTTCAACGCGCTGCATAAACGCTGGTTTTGCCCTTGGCAAAGCGATCAAAGAGGAGAAACTAAGGACAGGTGCGACAATCTAGCCGTCGCAGCGCAATCTCGATCGGGAGGACATCATGGAACTCAAAGGCGAATATCGCTTGCCGGCCAGCCGCGAGACGGTCTGGAAGGAACTGAACGATCCGGAGACGCTCCGCCAGTGCATTCCGGGCTGCGAGAGCCTGGAGAAGAACGACGAGGACGACACGATGAACGCCCTGGTCAAGGTGAAGATCGGGCCGATGAAAGTGTCGTTCAAAGGCGAGGTCCGGCTCGAGAACATCAACGCGCCGGAGAGCTATTCGATCGTTGGCGAAGGCAAGGGCGGCATCGCCGGCTTCGCCAAGGGCCGCGCAGACGTTCATCTGCAGGAAGCCGGCCCGGAAGAGACGATTCTCACCTATCAGGTCGACGCGCAGGTCGGCGGGAAGATGGCACAACTCGGCGGCCGACTGATCGAATCGACGGCGAAGAAGCTCTCGTCCGAGTTCTTCGACTGCTTCGCCAAGCGAATTGCGGGCGAAGACGCGGTGGTCGAGGGCGAGACCGTCACCGCGTGAAGCCACGCGGTCTTCATGAGCTACTAAGACGAAGCCCGGCATCGAACCAATCGCCGGGCTTTGCTTAATTTAGGCTGCCTACAAAACCTGCAGAAACACTGCGCCATTCGGGCCGCGGAAAAAAGAATACTAAAGCGACGTTAATAGCGCCTAAGTCGGCGGCATCACGCTTCTTAATGCGCCTCGATCATGCGCGAAGAAGAAGTCGGCGCACCCGCGATCGACGGCTGCTGCGGCATATTCCGCTCGGCGCTGGTGCGCTCGACTCGCTCCTGGCGAAGGCGCTTCAATGCTTCGGCCTGCTCCTGCTTTTCCCGCTCCATCTTCTCCATCTCGAACTTGCGGCGCCAAGAGTCTCGGCGATAGGTGCCTTCGGATATCCAAGTGAAGATGCATCCGAGCACGACGCCTGCGAGCGCTGCCGAGATCATGATCAAGGAGAGCGGGATCGAGAAGGTGAACTGGGGCATCGTGCCGAATGGATCGAGGGTAAGGTCGACCGGTCCACGGTTGATCACGAGAAAGGTCACGATCGGGACAGCCACGAGCAGCAGGACGACGACGGTCAGGACGCGGGCTATCATTCTGGGTCTCTCCATCCCTTGGCGGACATTCGTTTATCAGTCGTGCGGACCGTGCCTGGTCCGCGCGTCGCGTCCAAGGAAATGCTGCCGAGGACCGGTCTGTCAATCACATACGCCCCCAAAGCAGCCAACGATCGTTCGAGGAGCAGTTCCGCAAGCCGGTAGCCTAATTCAAACGGCAATACGGGATGCCAGAGCATCTTCGTACCGGATCGACCAAACCTGAGCCAATCTTTGCCGGGAAAAGCGCCTCGAGATACGCAGATGGAGCGTAACGGTCAGGCCTCGTTCAACCGCTCGCGTAATTCCTTGCCCGGCTTGAAGAACGGCACCCATTTCTCGGACACCTCGACCGCCTCGCCTGTTCGCGGGTTACGCCCGGTGCGTGGCGGGCGGTTCTTGACCGAGAACGCGCCGAAACCGCGAAGTTCGACACGATTGGATTCGCAGAGCGCTTCGGTAATCTCGTCGAAGATCGCGTTCACGATCATTTCGACGTCGCGCTGATAGAGGTGTGGGTTCCGGTTCGCTATGACCTGGACCAGTTCGGACTTGATCACGCCTTTAGCCTTTGATTGGTTTCTCTGCGCCCTTTCAGGCGCGTCGCGAGGGAGCACCACTAGGCAGATAACGAAGGATACACGTTAAGTTGAAGGCTGCCAGAGGGACACCAATCCGTCAAGCTCCAAAGAGCGCACCGAAATTGGAATCGACTGTGAGAGACCAAACGACGTTCCGAGAGCGGCAATACTTTCAGTGAGGAAAGAGAGTGGCGTATCCTCGTCTTCGGGCTCCCGCTCTACGAATTCCAAGCCTTTGGGGATGTCACGATCGTCCTCGAGCCATTGCCGGATAATCTCTTCGCCGCCGATCGCGTCGACGAGCTTGCGTTCCACGCCTTGGCGTCCGGAGAATACCGAAGCGTCGTCGACGGCAGCTAATTCGGACCGCGATAGGCCGCGACGCTCCCCCACAATATCCCTGAACCAGGCGTATGTATCCATGATCAGTTCGTCGATCATTTCGAGTGCTTCGGGTGGCGCAGGTCCAAACGGCGAAGGCTCTGCTTTGATCGGCGAGGACTTTCTGGCATCGACCTCGACCCCGATCTTGTCGAGGAGAACGGACGCGTCGGCGTACTGGAAAAGGACGCCGATCGAGCCGACGATGGATGTCCTTCGCGCGACGATATGATCCGTCGCAGCCGCGACCATGTATCCGGCGGATGCGGCAAGCGTTCCGACTTCGGCAGCGACGGGTTTCACTTCGGCGATCTCTCGCACGGCTTCGTAGAGAGCCTCGCCGCCGACGGTCGTTCCGCCCGGTGAGTTGATCCGTACGACGACGGCGAGAACTTCTTCCTCGGTCTTCAGTTTGTCTAGAAGCTCAAGCATCTTACGATCTTCGGTGATCATACCTTCGATCGAAACCCTGGCGATCTGATCACCACCCGTAGGCTGTGCGAGATTGGCGAGTACGCCCACCGCGACGGCAAGCAGAACTGCCAGAACGGCCGCGACTCGCCAAAAGGTAACCTTGCGCCGAAGGGATCGGCGGTCGATTAAACTGTCTGAAACGGACACTGTGGAACATCCTTCGGTTCGCTGACGGGCGGTCCATCAGGGTGCGGATCGCTCTTTCCTGCATCCTGCCCGACCGTCTTGTAAAGTGCGCCGGGGGCGCGGCAAAGACTCGCAAAGATCCACGAAGATGATTATGATGCACACCTGCCTCACAATTCCCGTAAAGTTCAGCGATTGCGCGCTTGCGGCGAAGCGTCATCATGGGCGCTCAAGAATTCACCCCAGGCGAGGGAATATCTGATTTGACGGATAGCCGCAGTAACAGGGATGGCGAAGAGGTTCGCGCAGACGCGACCGTCCATGCCGTACAGCCACAGATCAGTCCCGCGATGAAGCGGGAGTTCGAACGCGCCGCGCGTTCCCAAAAGCGCGTGCGAGTGTTGAAGATCGTACTTCCGCTGATCGGGGGAATCATCGTTCTCGGAGGCATCGGCGTTACGATGTTGGCGCGCGCGATCCCGGACGACGTACGCATCACTGGCGCATCGATCGAGGATGGCCGGGTGGTGATGGATGATCCACGCTTATCCGGGGTCGATTCCAACGACCGGCCGTTCGAACTCGTCGCTCAAAAGGCGATGCAAGCTATCACTGGCGGCGCCATCGATCTGGAAGGCATTGACGCCAAGGTCGCGGTCAGTGACGAGACGAAGGCCTTTATCCGCGCCTCATCGGGCCATTACGATCCGAACGCCCAGATGCTCAAACTCGCGGGTGGGATGAGCGTCGAAACCGACGATGGCCTGCAGGTTGAAATGAAGTCGGCCGGTATTGATCTCGGTCAAGGTACCTTGACGACCGAGGAGCCGGTTCACATCAGGACCGCCGACCAGGAGATACGTGCAAACGGCATGTCTTTAAGCGAGAACGGTGACCGGATCCGATTTTCCGGGGGCGTGTCGATGAAGCTCAATCCAGCTTCGGCCGATAGGATCACCCGCGAAGCCTCGAGCGACGACCCGCGCCTTGCGGAAGCGGCGCCCATCGATCTTGGAGACCAATGAATATGCGCCTTCCGACCGCGGCTCTTTCCGCATCGCTCATCGCGGGCACTGCAGTCATGCTGTCATTTCCGGTCTACGCTCAGCAAGGCGGCCTCGGCAACAATTTCAATGGCCTCCAGCTGGACGGCGATCAGCCGATCTCGATCGAGTCGAGCACACTCGACGTCGACGACAAGGCGGCGATCGCGACCTTCACGGGTAACGTGTCGGTAGCGCAAGGGCCGACTCAGCTTCGCACTGGCAAGCTCGTCGTTCACTACAACAACAGCGGTAGCGGTCAGTCCGGCGCTTCGTCCGGGTCGAGTGCGCTGCCGGGCGGATCGAGCTCGATCGAGCGCCTTGAGGCTTCAGAGAAGGTGTACGTCAAGTCCGAGGATCAGGTTGCGACGGCTGAACGCGCCTCTTTCGACATGGCGAGCAATGTCGTCGTCATGACCGGCGACGTCGTCCTGAGCCAGGGCGAGAACGTTGCGGAGGGCTGCCGCCTAACGATCCAAATGGATACCGGCCAGGCGCGGCTCGAATCGACCAATTGTGACGGCTCGGGCAGCGGCGGCGGTGGCCGTGTCCGCATGATGCTTACGCCGGAAGATAATTCGAATTGACCTTGGACGAACGTTCCGAGCGCCGCCTTCGTCCGTCCGTCGACAGCCGGAATGACATCAACGGCGCAATGACCGAAGGAGCATCGGCACCCGTCGTCGACGCGGTTCCGCAGCCCGGGGATCGCAGCGTTCTCGCCGCTTCAGGCCTTACCAAGACCTATCGCGGGCGTCGCGTCGTCGATCAGGTCGGCCTGTCGGTGAAGCGCGGCGAAGCAGTCGGTCTGCTCGGGCCAAACGGCGCCGGCAAGACCACATGCTTTTACATGATCACGGGCCTTGTTCCCGTCGATGACGGCGTCATCATGCTCGATGGCCACGATGTGACGAAGGTCCCGATGTATCGCCGCTCGCGGCTCGGCATCGGCTATCTACCGCAGGAAGCGTCCATCTTCCGCGGACTCAGCGTCGAGGACAATGTACGCGCCGTGCTCGAGGTTTCCGAACCAGACAAGGTCAAGCGTGAGCAAGAGCTCACTTCGCTGCTCGAAGAATTCCATATCGATCATCTGCGCAAGCAGGCCTCGACCTCTCTGTCGGGCGGTGAGCGGCGCCGCTGTGAAATCGCCCGTGCGCTCGCCTCCAAACCCACCTTCATGTTGCTCGACGAGCCCTTCGCCGGTGTCGATCCGATAGCGGTCGCCGACATCCAAGCGCTCGTCCGGCATCTGACCCGCCGCGGGATCGGCGTCCTGATCACAGATCACAATGTCCGCGAGACACTCGGCCTCATCGACCGAGCATATATCATGCATGCCGGTGCGGTCCTGACCCATGGCAATCCCAAGGACATTGTCGATAACGCCGATGTTCGCCGCTTTTACCTTGGTGACCAATTTAGCTTTTGATGACCGGACGATCCTTAGCGTCCGCGTTGACATCACTCACCTGCTCGCGCTTTCCTGAAGCCGTGTCGTGCGACGGCTGCCGCTTCGCGCTCGAACCGGTTTCAATTCTAGAGCGGCGTGAGGACATCGGGTCGGACAACGCTCATGGCGCTCGCGGCTAAACTTCAGTTCCGGCAGAGCCAGTCGCTGGTGATGACGCCGCAGCTTCTGCAGTCGATCCGCCTGCTGCAGTACGGCCACGGCGAACTGAAGACGTTCCTGGAAGCCGAGATCGAGCGTAATCCTCTGCTCTCCATGGCGCCGGCCAAACCACTGTCAAAGTCGATCCAGGCGGTTGACGGACCGCAGCCTGGCGAGGGATCGGCGATGCCCTCGCGTTCCGAACGCTATGGAGGCACCTCGGGGTCCGGCCAGCGGTTCGATGGTCTCGATACCGGATTTGCGAATGTTGCCGACACCAACATTTCGCTCCTTGGCCATGCCCTCGCGGAGGCGCGTGACATCGCCGGGAGTAACGACACGCGAACCATCGCCGAGGCGTTCGCCGACGAACTCGATGAGAACGGCTATTGCCGCTGCGATCCGGCGGAATTCGCGATAGCGAACGGCTTCGATCCCGACCGGACCACCGAAGTGCTCCTCAAGCTGCAAGCAGAAGCCGCTCCGGCCGGACTGTTTGCACGCAACCTTAAGGACTGCATGGCGATACAGCTGAAGCGCCGGAACAGATACGACCCGATCATCGCCAAGGTGATCGACAATCTGGAGCTTTTGGCAAACCGCGATTTCGCGGCACTGCGGCGCTTGACCGGCGAGGACGATCACGGCCTTCTCGACATTCTTGCCGAGATCAAGTCGCTCGACCCGAAGCCTGGCCACGCCTTCGACGGCAGAGGCGGCGAGGGCATCGAACCAGACGTCTTGATCAGCGCCGATGGCGAGGGCGGCTGGGTCGTTGAACTTAACCCTGCCACCCTGCCCCGCGTCCTGACCGACCGGACCTATCTGAAGCGGGTGCGAAAGCACGCGGCGACCGAAGAGGAGAGGAGCTTCCTCTCCGAATGCCTGCAATCGGCGAGTTGGCTTGAGCGAGCGCTGGAAAGCCGCGCCCAAACGATTATGAAGGTCGCCGAGGAAATCGTGAAGCGTCAAGGCGGTTTCCTGGTCGAAGGTATCAGCGGCATGAAGCCGATGACCCTCGCCGCAGTCGCCGACGCAATCGGCATGCATGAATCGACGGTGAGCCGGGTTACCAACATGAAGTTCGTCGCGACTCCGCGCGGCGTCTTCGAGATGCGCTTCTTCTTCACCCGCGCGATTGCCGCCGCCAACGGTGGAGACGCCCACTCCGCAGAGAGCGTGAAACTCAGGATCAAGCGGCTGATCGATGCCGAAGTGCCGGGCAAAGTCCTGTCGGACGATGAAATTGCTGCGATCTTGAAGAAGGAGGGGATCGATCTTGCGCGGCGCACGGTTGCGAAATATCGCGAGGCGCAATCGATCCCGTCATCGATCCAGCGACGTAGAGAGCTCAATGCGCGACGCCTCGCATCGTGATCATGGCACCGCCGTAACAGGCCGAACCGCCTCTGCCCCTGCCGCGTTGACATCTCGCGAGGCCGCTCATAGAAGGCGCCACCTTCGAAACGTCCCTATATTCCAATGATGCGGGGACCGAGAAAAGCGTCTAGGGTGTCCTTGCGCCAGTGTTTCGCGACCTTGCAAGACAGGTCGCGAGTGTCGTTGAAGATGCTAAAAGGATAGCGTGATGGCTATACGTGTTTCGGGCAAGCATATGGAAGTGGGCGAGGCATTCCGGACCCGGATCGAGGACCGCTTGAGCGAAGCAGTAAATAAATATTTCGATGGCAATTTCTCCGCTACAGTTGTCGTTGCCAAGGACGGCAGCCGATACTCATGCGATTGCGTCATTCATCTCGATACCGGCGTCGTCTTCCAGGCTCAGGCTCAGACACATGATCCAGAGTCGAGC
Source organism: Fulvimarina pelagi HTCC2506 (assembly GCF_000153705.1). Taxonomy (GTDB): domain Bacteria; phylum Pseudomonadota; class Alphaproteobacteria; order Rhizobiales; family Rhizobiaceae; genus Fulvimarina; species Fulvimarina pelagi. Next base: position 232,117 of record NZ_DS022272.1, on the reverse strand, counting down.
TTCATCGAAGCCTCCGAAAAGTTCGACAAACGCCTGCGCCGTTACAAGCGCAGACTGAAGGACCATAACGTCAACGGCGGGCACAAGACGCTCGCCTATCAAATCATGGAAGCCATCCCGGAGGAGACCGAGGAACTCCCGGAAAACTATGCGCCGGCTATCATCGCCGAAACGACACTGAACATCGGCACCCGGTCCGTCGCGGACGCGGTCATGGAGCTCGACCGCCAGGATGGTCCGCTCGTTCTCTTCCGCAATGCCAATTCGGGAGACATCAACATCGTCTTCCGCCGGACCGACGGCAATGTCGGCTGGGTCGACCCCTCTTCCTATTCGCAGGAAGCGTGAGGAACAGGCAAGGTTCCTGACGGAACTTGCTTCGCCTGAGAACACGAGAGGTCGTTTTCATGGATTTTCGAACGCTCATAGAGCCGGCGGCAATCTTGCCCGCCCTCAAGGCAACGTCCAAGCGTCAGGTCCTCCAGGACATGGCGACAAAGGCAGCTGAGCTGATCGGACGTCCAGAGCGGGAAATCCTGGAGACCATTCTCAATCGAGAGAAGCTCGGCTCTACCGGAGTCGGCAACGGGATCGCGATCCCGCACGGCAAGCTTCTCGAACTCGACCGGATCACCGGTGTGTTCGCGAGGCTGCAAAAGCCAGTCGATTTCGACGCGCTCGACGAAGAGCCCGTCGATCTCGTCTTCCTCCTCCTGGCGCCGGAAAGTTCCGGCGCCGACCATCTGAAGGCACTCTCCAAGGTCGCTCGTCTTCTGCGCGATCCGGACACGGTCGCGAAAATCCGTAGCTTCCAGGATGCCGGATCAATCTATTCGACAATGGTGCGGTCAACGACGCAGAACGCGGCATGAGCGAGACGCTCACCGTCCATCACCTCAACAATTCCCGATCCCAACGCATACTCTGGCTCTTGGAAGAGCTCGGACTCGTCTACGAGGTCCGCCACTATCGGCGTGAGCCGGATATGCGTGCGCCCGAAGAATTGCGCGAGATCCATCCCCTCGGCAAGTCGCCGGTCGTCACACATGAGAAGCGGATGATCGCCGAGACCGGCGCGATCATCGAATACATTCTGTCGCTAGCGCCGGACCATGGCATGATGCCCACCGAAGGCTCCGAGCATTACTGGCAGGCACGCCATTTTCTGCATTACGCCGAGGGCTCCGCGATGCCGCCCCTCTTTCTGAGTTTGGTGCTCGGCATGATCCCGGAGCGCGCGCCCTTCTTCATCAAATCGATGCTTTCAACTGCAATGGAGCGGGTGGAAAGTTCGTTTGTAGCGCCTGAAATCAACAAGCATCTCGACCACTGGGAAAATGCGATCGGGGAGAGCGGCTGGTTTGCCGGGCCGAACCTCAGCATCGCCGACGTCATGATGAGCTTTCCAGTGGAGACCGCTGGCAAGCGGTTCGGCTACGACAGGCACCCGAAACTGCGAGAATTTCTCGGCCGCATTCACGAGCGCGATGCCTATCGCCGTGCGCTGAAGCGCGGCGGGCCTTACGACTACGCCTGACACGCTCGACGGCGCTCCTCAGCGGCGCCGTTCCCGCTTCGATTTGGAGTAAAAGGCGCGCTTGGCCTCGTACATGGCGCAATCAGCGCGCTGCGTCGCTTCCTCAAGCCTCTCTCCTTCGCAGGCCGTCGCAATTCCCATCGAGAAGGATAATATCGAGCCGCCATAGAACTGGTTGTTGATCTCGACCAGTTCCTCGATCTCGGCGATGAGCTGCCGCCCGTCCGTCTCGTCAGCCGACGGCATCAGGATGATGAACTCGTCGCCGCCGACGCGCGAGACCTGGCACGGCCGCTTCACGGTTTCGCGCAGCACCTCGCCGGCCCGGCGCAGAAGCGCGTCGCCCGCCGCATGGCCGAGACTATCGTTGACGCTCTTCAACCCGTTAAGATCGGCGACGATCACCGTCACCGGCGCGACGCCCCGCCGCTCCAGCCGGTTCAGTTCGTCGTCGAAGAAGGAGCGGTTGTTGAGCTTGGTGAGAATGTCGTGTTTGCCGAGATATTCGAGATAGGCCTCGGCCTTCTTGCGCGCGGTGATGTCGGTCAGCGCGACCTGCACCAGCGACCAGTTGTCCTCGTGCCCCGGAAACACCGAGAACTGCATGTGGAGATGCAGAGTCTCGTCTTCGAGCGTATAGTTCACGACTTCACGGCACTGAAACAGCTTGCCGCTCCATAGCTCGAAGAGCTGCTCCTTGAAGTGTGGGCGCATGTCATCGCGAAAGACTTCGGTCAGCCGCGACAGCAGATCGTTCTTGTCCCTCGCTGCGAACATTTTCAGCGTGTGGCGGTTGACGTCCACCACGTGGATCTCGCTCATGCAGCGCTCGACGAACTCCGGATGGACATCGAGGAAAGTGCGGAAATCCTCGACTCCACGTTGGCGGACATCGTCGATCAACTCCCTGATACCACTGAAATCTTCGACCCAAAGCGAAATCGGCGAATGCTCGAAGAGGCCCCGCGCGAAAGCCTCGCTGCGCCCGAGCCGCCGCAGCGCCACTTCGCGCTCGGTGACGTCTTCGGTCGATACGAGCATGCGGCTCCAGTCGTGCTCGTAGCCGGGCACCATACGGCCCTTGACCTGAACGTCGAGGCGTCGGCCGGTGAGTGTGTAGTTGACGCCCTGGCTTTCGAAGGCTTCGCCGCCTTCCCAGAGCTGGATGAGCTCTTCGGTGTGAGTCTGGAACATGTCGCCGGAAAAGACCGTCGACAGGTTGGCGCTCAAATGCTCGAAACTCTTGGCCTCGAAGACATCGAGGGTTTTCGCATTGACGGCGATCGGGCAGATGGCCTGCGCCGCTTCAGCCGCGATCTCGGGGTGCCGAAGAAGGTGTTCCCGCAGCGAGACGACGCCTTCGCGGCGGCAGCGGTCGAGGATCGTCTTCACGCCGCTGAAGTCTTCCAGCCAAAGCGGGACCGGCGCCAGCTCGAACACCGCACCGGCGATGCCGTTGCCTCCCCGGTCAAGAGCGCTTGCGAAGTCGTCCGCGAACACGGTCTCTCCTAAGGAAGTTTTCGTCATCGGTCGTCCCCTGATATCCGAGCTTCGGTCGTCATCGACCAGACGGAAAAAGGCGTCGCCCCGGATCGAGCCACGCCCGGTACGCATCATCGGACACATTCCTTATCAGGGACTTGCACTTAAAACGGTCTATGCCGAAAAGGGCGGCACTTCGCTCCGTGTGGAGACACCCACGCCGATCAGCTTAAAAAGGCTTCGATGATCCCCAATATTCTCTCAATCGCTGGCTCCGACCCCTCTGGGGGCGCTGGGATCCAGGCCGACATCAAGGCAATTTCAGCCAATGGCGGCTATGCGATGGCGGTGATCGCGGCCCTGACGGCACAGAACACGAGAGGGGTCCGCGGTTTCACCGTGGTCGCGCCGGACATGGTACGCTCTCAGATCGAAACGATCCGCGACGATATTCGGATTGATGCCATCAAGATTGGTATGCTGGGTGATGCCGCAATCGTCCGCACGGTGGCCGAGGTGCTCGGAACGATCGATGCGCCGGTGGTGCTCGACCCGGTGATGGTGGCGAAAGGCGGCGACCGGCTACTCGCCGAAGAGGCGGTGGCCGCCCTGCGCGACCTGCTTGTTCCCCGAGCCGCCATCCTGACGCCGAATCTGCCAGAAGCCGGCGATCTCTTGGGACGAGCGCCAGCGCAAGATATCGAGAGCATGCGCGAACAGGGTGAGGCGCTCCTCGCGCTCGGCTGCAAGGCCGTGATGATGAAAGGCGGGCATCTGCCGCGTGGCGAGGCGATCGATCTTCTCGTCACCGATGACGATACGGTCGAATTGGAGGCGCCTCGTACCAACACGAAAAATACGCACGGTACGGGGTGCACCCTTTCGTCAGCGCTCGCCACGGCCCTAGGCGCAGGTTTTGCGCCCATCGAGGCGGCACGGCGTGCGAAAGCCTATATCGGGGCCGCGATCGGCGCGGCGGATACGCTTTCGGTCGGGTCTGGCAACGGCCCGGTTCATCATTTTCACTGGCGCAGCCCTGGCTTGGCCTAATCTGCACGGCGTCAGGCGGGAAGCGTTTCGAGCGCTTTTTCGATGCGCTGCCTTTCGGTCATTCCGAGCGGCAGGAGCGGGCGCGGGAGTTCGGCACGACCCAGTTCCAGCAGTTCGAGCAGCGCATACATCACGCGCAGGCTTCCGAATGCTTTGAAAAGCTCCCAAAGCGGCCCGCAGGCCGAGTCGAGACGCAGAGCTTCCTCCTCATGACCCATTCGGGCAGCCTTCGCCAGCCGCACTGCAAGCTCCGGTATCATCCCTGCAATCACGCTATAGAAGGCGTCGGCGCCGGCAAGCAGGGCGGGCCTCATCGTCCAGTCCGCGCTGTAGCCGATCGCAAATCCCGTCCGGGTTTTCAGGGTGGCGATCTCCCCCGCGAAGTCGCCATCTGCCGGCGGCGGCCGCTTTACCGCGGCAATTTGCTCGACCTTCGAAAGCCGTTCGAGGAGATCGTAGCCGAAGGAGAAATGCGTTGTGCTCGGATTGTCGTAGATACAGAACTCGAGCCCGGTCGAGCCGGCGACGGTCCGATAATGCCAATAGACTTCGTCGTCGGTGAGAGGCGTGTAGGACACTGGCGCCATCAGGAGCGCATCTGCGCCGCTCGCCTCAGCGTCGCGGGCCAGCGCTTGGGCCTCATCGGTTCGCATCGCTCCGACACCGACGATGATCGGCAGACGGCCAGCCACGCATTCAGCCGTCGCCGCGACAGCCCGACGGCGTTCGGCGCGAGAGAGATACGCATAGGTGCCGGTGCTGCCGAGAAGGCCGATCGACGCCGCGCCTGAGATGCAGATGCGCTCTACGAGGCGAGCGAGCAGTTCGGTGTCGACGCGGCCCTCGCTGTCAGCGGGCGTGATCGGAAAGGCCGAGAGGCCGCAAAACGGCGAGGGTGTAGTCATCATCCGAATTCCATCGAGGGGAGCGAATACCCGATCTACGGGCCGCCCGCCGATTCCTCATGGGATAGCACGTGTCGATGTCTCGGATGGATGACGTTTTGCGATGGCCCGATAATCTTAGCAGATGACTCAGAACGGTCTGAACTCGCCCTACCCAGCCGCCTCCTTCAGTTTCATGCGTTGCGACGTCGCTTTCGCTGCGAGAAACTGTTCGTCCAGCGCGTAGCCCGCTCCGCGCACGGTGCGGATCGGATCGCGGTCGCGCGCCCGGTTGATCGCCTTGCGCAGGCGACCCACGTGGACGTCCACCGTCCGTTCGTCGACATAGATGTCCCGGCCCCACACACCGTCGAGCAGCTGTTCGCGTGTAAAGACGCGGCCGGGCGCCTGCATAAGGAACTCAAGCAGCTTGAATTCCGTGGGTCCGAGCCTCAGCTCCCGTCCCGCACGCCGTACTCGATGGGCGGAGCGGTCGAGTTCGAGATCACCGGCTGACAGAACGCTCGCCACTTTTTCCGGGCTTGCGCGGCGCATCATCGCCTTCACGCGAGCGGTGAACTCCCGCATCGAGAATGGCTTCACAACGTAGTCGTCGGCGCCAACAGAGAGCCCCTGGACACGCTCGCTCTCCTCGCCGCGCGCCGTCAGCATGATGACCGGCAGTTGAGCCGTATCGGGCCGCTGACGCAGGCGGCGACAGATTTCGACGCCGGACAGACCTGGAAGCATCCAGTCGAGTACCAGAAGGTCGGGCGTATCCTCCTTCAGGCGTAGATCGGCCTCGTCACCACGGGCGATGACCTCCACCTCATAGCCTTCTGCTTCGAGATTGTAGCGAAGGAGCACCCCAAGGGCCTCCTCGTCCTCTACGACGGTGACACGAAGGCTCATCCCGCTGTGCCTTCCGCGGCTTCTTCGAGGCTCTTCTGCGTAACGGTCGCCGACCTGTCCTTCTTCGGTCGATCCGCCTCCATCTCCTGGCCAGTCTTGATGTAGAAGATCGTCTCGGCGATGTTCGTCGCGTGGTCGCCAATCCGCTCGATGTTCTTTGCACTGAAGAGCAGATGGGTGCACGAGGTGATGTTACGCGGATCTTCCATCATGTAGGTAAGGAGTTCACGGAAGATCGAAGTATAGACCGCGTCGATCTCTTCGTCGTTGTCGCGCACGGTGATCGCCCGCTCGTGGTCGCGCGCGCCATAGGCGTCGAGCACGTCCTTCAATTGATCGACCGCGAGTTCGGACAGATGCTCGATGCCCCGCACGAGTTGGTTCGGCTGAGCATGGTTGTGGACGGCGAGAACGCGCTTGGCGATGTTCTTTGCGAGATCGCCGATCCTTTCGAGATCGCTAGAGATGCGGATCGCGCCGACGATCTCGCGCAGGTCGATCGCCATCGGCTGGCGCTTGCCGATCGTCATGATCGCCTTTTCGTCCACCTCGCGCTGGGCCGCATCGAGGATGACGTCGTCTGCGATCACGGATTGGGCGAGTGCCGTATCGCCGCGAACCAGTGCGGTCACCGCCTGTTCCAGCATACGCTCGGCCTGGCCGCCCATCTCCGAGATGCGGCGGACGATGAATTTCAGCTCGTCCTCGTAGGAGGACACGATATGCGAAGCCATGTTGGCCTCCCTCGAAAAATGGGCGTCTTCACGCCTTGGCCGGCCGGGTATTCGTCCGGCCGCGGCATTTGCTGAATCAGCCGAAGCGGCCAGTGATGTAGTCCTGGGTTCTCTTATCGTCGGGGTTGGAGAACATCTTTTCCGTTGCGCCGACTTCGGCGAGATCTCCGAGATGGAACATCGCGGTCACCTGGCTCACGCGGGCCGCCTGCTGCATCGAGTGGGTGACGATCACGATCGTGAAATTCTGCTTCAGTTCGTCGATCAGTTCCTCGACTGTCGCGGTGGCTATCGGGTCGAGCGCCGAGCAGGGCTCATCCATGAGGATAACCTCGGGCGAGACAGCAATCGCCCGAGCGATGCAAAGGCGTTGCTGCTGGCCGCCAGACAAGCCCGTGCCTGGCTCATCGAGCCGGTCCTTTACCTCCTTGTAGAGGCCGGCACGTTTTAGGCTTGTATGAACGATCTCCTCGAGTTGGTCCTTGTTCTTGGCGAGGCCATGAATTTTCGGCCCGTAAGCAACGTTTTCCCAAATCGATTTCGGAAACGGATTCGGCTTCTGAAACACCATGCCGACCCGGGCACGGAGCTCGACCACGTCGAGATCGGGATCGTAAATATTTTCGCCGTCGAGCAGGATCTTGCCGTCGACCTTGGCGGTGTCGATCGTATCGTTCATCCGGTTGAGGCACCGCAGATAGGTGGACTTGCCGCAGCCGGAGGGTCCGATGAGGGCGGTAACCTGACGCTCCTTTATATCGAGACTGATCCCGTTCAGGGCTTGCTTCTGCCCATAATGGACGGTCACGTCCTTGCTTGCCATCTTGATTGTCTTGTCTTGCGACACGGCAGGTCCTTTTTCGAAAGTCGCTCTCGACATATCCATCTGGTCTCTGTCCCTTCTTGAGCCTACCAACGGCGTTCGAAGCGACGGCGGAGGAATATCGCGGTCAGGTTCATCAGGGCGAGGAAGCCCAGCAATATCATGATCGCGCCGGAGGTGCGCTCCTGGAAGGCGCGTTCTGCCTCATTCGCCCACATGTAGATTTGGACAGGCAACGCGGTCGCAGCGTCGAGCGGCGTCTCCGGATAGTCGGCGACGAACGCAACCATGCCGATGAGGAGCAGCGGCGCCGTTTCACCGAGCGCCTGGGCCAAGCCGATGATAGTCCCCGTCAGGATACCTGGGGCCGCGAGCGGCAGGACATGCTGGAACACGGTCTGTGTCTTCGATGCGCCGAGCCCAAGGGCCGCCCATCGGATCGACGGTGGAACGGCACGCAGGGCAGCTCTGGTCGCGATGATAATCGTCGGCAGGGTCATCAACGTCAGGACAAGGCCACCGACGAGCGCGGCTGATCGAGGCAGGCCGAACCAGTTGATGAAGACAGCAAGGCCCAGGATACCGAAGACGATGGAGGGCACGGCCGCGAGATTGTTGATGTTCACTTCGATGAGATCGGTGAACCTGTTCTTCGGCGCGAACTCTTCGAGATAGATCGAGGCCGCGACACCAATGGGGAGGGCCAGCGCCAGCACGATCAGCATCATATAGGCCGATCCGATAATCGCGACGCCGACGCCCGCTGTCTCGGCGCGCGAGGAGGCGCCAAAGGTGAAGAGACCCCAGTTAAAGTTCTGTTCGAGGGCGCCCATCTCTTCGAGCCGCTCGATGAATTCAAGCTGGAGATCGCTGATCGGACGCCGGCTCTCCTCGACGGAAAGGTCGTAGGAGCCTTTCAACGCGCTGTCGAGGTCGGAGCTCGCATAGAGCCAGACGTCCTCGGTGGTGCCGATGACCTGAAGATCGTTCAGCACCATGTCGCGCAGTTCCATACGGACACCCTGGGAAACAAGCCCGTTGGCTGCGCTGACCGCTTCGGAGTTCTCGGGATCGATTTCGAGCAGCTGGATAAGGCCATCGCGCGCGAGCTGGGGGTAGTTCGCCATCATCAGCTTGGATTGGTTGGCTGCTCCCTCCTCGGCCGTGCCGATGACCTCTTCCGAGAAGGTGATGGGCACCCGGATCTCGGTCTGCCAGAAGGCGGTGTAGCCCTTGGAGACAACGCTCCACAGCAGGATGAAGAGGAAGGCAATGCCGAGACCGATGGCGATCATGCCATAGGCCTTGAAGCGACGCTCAGCCGCGTAGCGCCTCTTGATCCCGATGTCCCGACGCCCCCGGGTAGCCTCCGAGCGATCGGAGATGTCGTTCGCGGTCGCGTCGGTCATTCGTACTGTTCCTTGTACTTCCGCACGATATAGAGGGCGTAGACGTTGAGGCAGAGCGTGATCACGAAGAGCGTGATCCCGAGCGCGAAGGCGACCAGCGTCTGTGGCGAGGTGAATTCGAGGTCACCCGTAAGCTGCTGGACGATCTTGACGGTAATCGTGGTCATCGCCTCGAACGGATTGATCGTGAGGTTCGCTGCGACACCCGCGGCGAGAACGACGATCATCGTCTCGCCGATGGCGCGGGAGGCCGTCAGAAGCAACGCCGAGACGATGCCAGGAAGCGCCGCTGGCAAGATGACCCGCTTGACGGTCTCGGAGCGTGTCGCGCCGAGGCCGAGCGAGCCGTCCCGCAGGGAGCGCGGCACCGAGGTGATGATGTCGTCAGACAGGGACGAGACGAAGGGGATGAGCATGATGCCCATGACGCAGCCGGCCGTCAGTACGCTCTGGGCCTGGATGAAAGCCGAATAGTTCCCTGTCAGCAGGCCGGAGATCTGTGCCGAGAGATCTCGAAAGAACGGACCGACCGTGACAAGGGCGAAGAAGCCGTAGACGATGGTCGGGATGCCGGCCAGCACTTCAAGGAGCGGCTTGGCGACCGAGCGTGTCCGGTTGTCGGCATATTCAGCCATGTAGATCGCCGCGAAGAGCCCGATCGGCACGGCGACGGCCATTGCGACCGCGCCGATATAGAGCGTGCCGGCGAGAAGCGGGATCAGGCCGAACTGGCCGGTCTCACCACCGGAGCCGGCCGCGCTGAAGCGTGGTTCCCAAGTGGTGCCGAAGAAGAACTCCCAGGCGCTGACCCGCGAGAAGAAGTCTGCGCTCTCGAACAGCATCGAGAATACGATGCCCACCGTCGTCATGATGGCGATCGAGGACGCGACGATCAGCGTGACGTTGACGACCTTCTCGACCTTGTTGCGGGCTCTGAGCCGTGTGCGAATGTTGCGGTATCCGTAGAAGGCCCCGCCTGCCGCGAAGAGGACGACCACGATCGTCATCGCCCAGCGACTGACCGTCGACCAGATATTGCTCTCAATCGCGAGTGGCAGCATCCAGTCCTGGCTCGCCGAAGCGATCGCCACGCCGTACTGGCGAAAAAGGGGAAGCGCATCCTCTATCGGGGTGTCTTCGTCGATCTGGTCGCGTTCGTCCTCGGGAAGTGAGCGAAGTCCCACGCCGATGGATTCGACGATGCCATAGGCGAGATCGTCCGTGAGGCCTGCCTCTGCGACCGCATCTTCCGGGAACGCATTGCGGATCTGTATCTCGTTGAGGATCGGCGAAGCGATCAGCCAGGTGCCGAGCAGGAGCAAAGAGGGCACCCAGGCCCACGAGAGTACGTAGCTCGCATGGTAGATCGGGCGCGAATGGGGCCGCATGCCCCTCTCGATCCTGAGCTGCCTGCCGCGCTGATAGGCGGCGTAGCCACCGACCGCGCCGACCAAGAGAACGATGAGGATGATGATGGATGTCGACAATGGGTCCGCTTTCTCGAAGTGTTGCGGATTAACCGACCGGACTATGCGGTCACGAGAGCGGCACGAACCTGCTCGTTTTCAAGGAAGTGCTTCAGCGCTAGCGGCACACGCCCTCGCCGCAAGGATGGCCGCCGACTCGTCTGTTCGATCGCGGCCTCGGGAGACCCAGCCAGTCGATATGGCGCTGCACCGAACAGGAACGGGGACGCCGCTCGCAGCGGCACCCCCGATAATCGTGATCGATTAGCCCGAAACGGTGACGGTCTCACCGCTTTCGAACTGATCCATCTGGGTCTGGCGCTCGTCAGCCGAGAGCGGAACCAGGCCGTATTCGACCGTCGGCGAGCCTTCACCGGTCATCTGCTCGGACAGGAAGAATTGGACATATTCCTGAAGACCCGGAACGACGCCGAGATGCGCGCGCTTGACGTAGAAGAACAGCGGACGCGAGACCGGATACTCACCGGTAGCGATCGCCTCCGCTGTCGGCGTAACGTCGTTGACCGTCGCGACCTGGAGCTTGTCCTGGTTCTGCTCGTAGAAAGCGAGACCGAAGACGCCGACCGCCTGCGGGTTGGCGTCGATACGGGCTAGCGTTTCGGTGTAGTCGCCGGAAATTTCGCCGATCGCGCCGTCGTTGCGGACCTGCATGCAGGCGTCCTCGACGGCGTCTTCGTCCATTCCGCCGTCCATCATAACCTGCATGGCGCCAGAATCTTCGCAGCCCTGAAGCATGAGCTTTTCTTCAAAGACTTCGCGGGTTCCATGATTGGAAGCCGGGATGAAGGCCGAGATTTCCTGATCCGGCAGCGAGGGATCGACATCCGACCAGCTGCTGAAGGAATTCTCGCCCATTTCGCCGTCCTGCGGGACCTGCGCACCCATGGCCTTGTAGACCATTTCTGGCGTCAGAGCGAAGGATTCACCGGAAGCGGCCGAGGCGAAGACGATGCCGTCATATCCGAACTTGATCTCGCTGATCTCGTTCACGCCTGCGTCGTTGCAGGCCTGGACTTCCAAGTCGCGGATCTGACGCGAAGAGTTGGCTATGTCGATCGTTTCCGGTCCGACACCCTGGCAGAACTGCTTGAGGCCAGCCGAGGAGCCACCCGATTCGACGACGGGGGTCGGATAGTCCGGGAAGGTCTCGCCGTAGTTCTCCGCGATGATCTGGGCATAGGGAAGCACCGTCGAAGAACCGGCGACCTGGACGGCCTCGCTCGACTGGGCAAGCGCCGGGGCGGCGAACGCGAGCGAAGTGCCAACCATCAGGCTGGTGAAATGCTTGGTGTTCACGGGAGTGTCTCCTTGATGGAGGTTGAGGGGGGAAATCGAGATCCGTCCCAGCATCGAGCTGTGGCGCCGGCCTCGAGTTCGGCCTATGCCTAACGAGTTTCCGCGAACGGTATATGACAGTTGAACAACGCTTTTATGACAGTCCAAGTATCTGATCTAATTGTTCTTTAGTGAAGTTTGCGAACGGTCCGACAATCTCTGGAATCGCGCAGTGAATGTCGAGCCAGCGCCTACCTGGGATTCGATCATCAGTCGCGCCTTGTGGCGCAGGAGGATATTGCGCACGATGGCAAGGCCGAGGCCCGTTCCCTTCATCGCCCTGGAGTTGCCGACGTCGACCCGGTAGAACCGTTCGGTAAGACGCGGCACATGTTCGGCCGCGACTCCTGGTCCGAAATCGACGACGGAAGCATCGGCGATCGGTCGCCCCCGCTCCTCCCCGGTCGTAAGACGCAGCACCACTCGCTCGCCGTCGCGGCCATATTTGCAGGCGTTCTCGACAAGGTTCGAGAACACCTGCATCAGCTCGTCCGGCTCCCCTGCTACAAGGACGGGATCGATGCCGAGATCGGTCTCGATGGAGAGGCCCATGTCGTTCGCAAGTGGCGACAGCTGATCGGCTACCTTTCGCAGGATCGCACCGAGTTCCACCGGCTGGCTCACCGGAAGATGCCGCTTCATCTCGATTCGCGAAAGCGAGAGGAGATCGTCGATCAGCCGCGACATGCGTCCGGCTTGGTCGCGCATGATGGCGAGAAATTTTTCGCGCGCGACCGCGTCGTTCTGCGCAGGACCCTGCAGGGTTTCGATGAAGCCGGTGAGCGAGGCCAGCGGCGTACGCAACTCGTGGCTTGCATTGGCAACGAAGTCGGTCCGGATCCGCTCCGTTTGACGCGCGACGGTGCGGTCGTAGAAGACGATCAGGAAAATTGAGGGATTGCCACCATCGCGCACCGGCACGGGAAGCACCTCAATCTCGAAGCTGCGATCTGCGCCGCGCCGTTCCTCTAGCAATGCCGATGTCCTCCGGCCGGTGCCGACCGCATCCTCGATGGCGGAGAGGACGTGCGGTGCTCGGAATCGCAGATGGATCGGTTCGCTCGCCTGAAGGCGGCCCAAGGGTCCGAGGGAGGCCGGGTTCTGATAAGTGAGCGTCAGATCGCGATTGATCACAAGCACCGGCTCAGCCAAAGCCTCAACCACGGCCTCCGCGCCCGCATCCAGCCGATCGGCCTCCGGACGCGCTTCCGATCTTCGCCCGAGATTCTGAGTCTTCTCTGACGGCCAGAACAGAAGCGCGAAGATCGCCACTACGAAGGCAACGAGCGCTTCGAGCGTATCGGGATAGAGCACCGCAATACCAGCACCGCCAAAAGCCACGAAAGCTGCCAGTCGCTTACGTCGTAGCGGAAACACAGACTTGTCGGCCTGACTGTCAGGCGTGGTCACGACGGGCGGTCCTTGGTTCGATCTCTGCGCAACGAAATGCTATGGGCAGGCCGGTTGACAGGCTCATGAAACCGATCGGGGACGCTTGACGAAAAGAGATGGTACGGTTGGCTGGAGTTGAACCAGCGACCTTCGGAGCCACAATCCGACGCTCTAACCAACTGAGCTACAACCGCACAGGCGGGGCTTCCCGCGATTTGTGTCCGAGATAAATCGTTTTCCGGTATGGTGCAAGGGTGGTCGGGAGCGCCCAGCCTAACGGTTCTGAGCGAACAAAATTCTGATGGCGAAGGCCGAGAAGACGCCGGCGAACAACCAGTCGATTGCGCGAGTAACCTTCGGCTTGCGGGTCAGGAGATTGGCAAGAGATCCGGCAGCAAGGATCATCGGCACACTGAGCGGTACCGCCACGAGTATGAAGAAGAGGCCGAGAAAGACGAGCTTGCCCGCCGCATGGGGATCGGACGCGGAAACAAATTGCGGCAGGAAGGTCACGAAGAACAAGATGATCTTCGGGTTGAGAAGGTTGATGCCGAGGCCAGTCAGCCAATGGCTGAACAGCGATTTGGCCTTCTTGCGTTCGCCAGTCTTCACATTGAGGGCGGAGCCGGAAACGATCGCCTGCGCGGCCAGGAAGACCAGATAGGCGGCGCCGACAACCTTCAGAACGAGAAAAGCTTGTGGCGAGGCGGCAATCAGTGCCGAAATACCGAAGGCGGCAAGCGAGGTGTGGACGAGAATGCCGCTCGACGCGCCGAGCATCGACGCCATACCAGCCGCACGGCCCTGGGATAGGGTGCGCCCGAGGAACAGCGTCATGTCCGGGCCGGGCGTGATCGTCAGGACCACGGCAGCAAGGAAGAACGCGGACAGTGTCGTAAGGTCGGGCACGAACATCATGTTTTGCCTCCTATCACGACGAATAGTGTCGGTCAGCCGGAATTTCGCGACTTCGAGACACGCCCTCAGATGGGTGCGGAATTTATCGAAATGGTGTAAAGAATAGTGTCCTCGAAATTCCGGCCTGCCGAGACGCTCGATGGCCGAGTTGTTCGATTTTTTCCTTTTGCGGCCGCGTAACGATGATCACTCCCGATTCGAAAGTATCGACGTGAAGCCCGCAACGACCCCGACGCGGAGCGAGATGTCCGTCCTGCTTCAGGACGGACTGAGTGGCGACAACGGTGCCTACGGACGCTTTCTCGAAGGCGCCGCGAGGATCTTGCGTGGATTTTGCGCCCGCAAGCTACCTCCGGGGCTGCCGGGCTTCGATGCGGAGGATCTGGTTCAGGAGATATTGATGGCGGTCCACGCCAAACGACATACATGGCGAACTGAGGAGCCGGTCGAACCCTGGCTCTTCGCGATCGCGCGCTATAAGGCCATCGACGCCTTCCGCAAGCATGGCAAACGCATCGAGGTGGACATCTCCGACCATGTCGACGCGATGTTCGTCGAGCCGGACGTGAGTGGCCTGGTCGCCCGCGATGTCATGAAGGCGGTGGATACGCTCGACGGGCGGACACGCGAAGTCGTGACTGCAATCTCCATCGAAGGCAAGAGCATCGAGGAGACGGCGGAACGCCTCGACATCAGCCGCGGTGCAGTCCGGGTCGCCTTTCATCGCGGCCTTAAAATCCTTTCCGAACGCGACGCGTCTTAGCCTATGCAGACCGACCAGCTCATCGCGCAACTTCAAAGCGATGCCGCCACCAAACCGCGCCCGTCAGCGGTTGGATGGGGATTCATCACGATTTGTGCCGTTGTCGCCGCGGGCCTCGCACTTGCGGCGACCGTCGGCGTTCGACCCGATTTCAGCACGGCCGTCGAAACCGTCCGCTTCGACTTCAAGTTTCTACTGACGGCGATCCTCGCGGGCACGGCCTTGGTCGCGCTCACGGAACTTGCGCGACCGACTGGGGACCGCCGCAAGCTGGGCCTGCTCTTACTTCCATTCGCTCTCCTCGTCGGCTCGGTGGTCACCGAACTCGCCGTGCTTCCGGCGAGCTTGTGGGAGGCGAGGATGGTGGGTACGAATTATGCATCCTGCCTCACCGTCATTCCTTTGTTCGGCCTCGGGCCGTTAAGCCTCTTCATCTACGCTTCGCGCAAGCGCGCTCCGCTGCGACCCATGTTGCAGGGTGCTCTTTGCGGTCTGGCGGCCGCTGCAGTTGGCGCCTTTTTCTACGCGGCCCACTGCACGGACGACTCGCCGCTCTTTGTCGCGACCTGGTATCCGCTGGCGAGCGCAATCCTCGTCGTGACAGGCGCGGTCGTGGGTCAGAGAATATTGCGCTGGTAACGCCCGGCGGCGGCGCTGTGCTTGCCCGTTCGCACCGAGCCTGCAAGAGATGGCGCATCCGGTGCGACCACTGCGCGACACTATGCCAGACTTCGTAAAACGCCTTCTCAGATCTTTGGCTTTCCTGACGCGCCTGCCACCTGCCGCCTCCGCGTTCGACTCGGGGCCTCATCCGCTCGGCCGCGACGTTGCAGCATTTCCCATCGCCGGTCTGGTCGCCGCGGTTCCGTCGGCACTCGTGGTGGTCGTCCTCTCGCCATTCGAACTCTCCACGCTTCTCGTCGCGGTCATTGCCACAGCGATGATGGTCTGGACGACTGGGGCTCTTCACGAAGACGGTCTTGGGGACGTCGCGGACGGGCTGTTCGGCCATCTGCCGCCCGAGCGAGCCGTCGAAGTCATGAAGGACAGCCGCGTCGGCACCTATGGGGTGCTCGCGCTGGTCTTCTCAGTTACTGCCCGCGTTCTGATCCTCGCAGAGCTGATTGCATTTTCGCCGCTCGCCGCGTCCTTCGGTATCCTTGGCGTCGCATGTCTCAGTCGCGGCTGTATGGCGCTTCTCTGGGCCGAGCTACCAAGTGCCGATGTCGGAGGAATTGCTGATAGCGTCGGACAACCGCACCTACGCGATGCGTGGTCGGCGCTCACCATTGGTGCGGTACTGTTCGTTCTTCTTGCAAGCTTCGGTTTTGGTGTCGGCAACGCCCTTCTCGGCCTCATCTTCGCTGCATTGAAATATCTCGGCTTCAAACGTTGGCTTCGGCGCCGGCTCGGCGGCCAGACCGGAGATACGCTCGGCGCGGTCCAGCAGCTGACGGAGCTATCCGCTCTGTTCGCTCTCTGCTTCGCATGAGTTTCCGCCGACCCTCCCGACGCTTATAACCGCGCCATGAGCGAAGCGAACGAGGAAACGCAGAGAAAAGACGCGACCACCGGCCTGAGGCGCGGCTGGACCACCGGCGCATGCGCGACCGCCGCGACCAAAGCCGCCTTGACCGCCTTGCTTACCGGCACTTTCCCTGATCCGGTGACGATCCGCCTGCCCAAAGGCGAGAACCCTAGTTTCGCGCTCTGCCGCCAGACCCTCTCCGGCCGAAGCGCGATGGCCAGCATCGTAAAGGATGCGGGCGACGATCCCGACGTCACGCATCTTGCGGAGATCGTGGTTACGGTAACCCTGATCGAAAGCGCGCCAGGTCTCGTCTTCCGCGCCGGCAAAGGCGTCGGGACGGTCACCCGCGAGGGACTGCCAATCGGCGTCGGCGAACCTGCCATTAACCCGGTACCGCGCGCCATGATGCAGGCGGTCGTAGACGATCTGCTTACTGCACACGAGATTTCGGATGGCGTCGAAATTACCGTCTCGATCCCGGACGGAGAACGTCTTGCCGAGAAAACCTGGAATCCGCGTCTCGGCATCGTCGGAGGCCTGTCGATCCTCGGCACGACCGGAATCGTCCACCCCTTCTCATGCGCATCCTGGATCCACGCAATTCACCGCGGCGTCGACGTCGCCCGCGCAGCCGGGATCAAACATCTCGTCGGTCCAACAGGGTCGGCGAGCGAGGCGGCGGCGCGGCTTGTCTATCCGGAGCTTCCTGAGTTTGCCTTTCTCGACATGGGCGATTTCGCCGGGGGTCTTATCAAATATCTGAGGACCCATCCCGTCGAGCGCCTGACCATCGCGGGCGGGTTCGGTAAGCTCACCAAGCTCGCGCAGGGCGCGATGGATCTTCATTCCGGGCGCAGCCAAGTCGATTTCGCATTCCTGAAAAATCTGACAGAGGCAGCAGGGCAAACGAAGCTCGCCGAGACGATCGGCGCGGCGAATTCGGCAGGCCACGCACTTGCGCTCGCCACGGCGCAAGACTTCGATCTCGCCCGACACGTCGCACTGGCGGCGAAACGAACCGCCGAGCGGCTCTGCCTCGGTATCCCGATCGCGATTGATGTCATCGTCGTCGACCGCGCCGGAACCGTGATCGCCCATGTCCAATAGCCCAGCCGGGCGCGTCCTGATCCTTGGCGGAACAAGCGAAGCGAACGCTCTCGCAGAGCGCCTGTGCTCCGCCTTCGCCAGCCTCGACGTCGTCCTGTCCCTCGCAGGACGCACCCGATGCCCCGACTGTCCCGCGGGCGTCGCAGTGAGAAGCGGCGGCTTTGGCGGGGCGAAAGGGCTGGCTGCTTATCTGAAAGCAATGTCGATCACCGTGCTCATCGATGCGACACATCCCTTTGCATGCCGCATCGCCGAGAACGCGGTGCACGCCTCCCGTGAAACGGGCGTGCCTCTTGCAAAGCTCCTCCGTCCGGAGTGGTCCGCCGAACCGGACGACGACTGGCGGATCGTCGAGAACGAGTCGGATGCGGTGGCCGCTTTGCCCTCTGGCTCCAGCCCGTTCGTCGCTCTCGGGCGCCAGCACCTTGCTCCCTTCGCCGCGCGAAGCGATCTCAAGCCGGTGCTGCGGATGATCGATCGACCCGATCCGCCGATCGGTTTCGACGCCTTAATCATCCACGGAAGGCCAAGGGCAAGTGCCGAAGCCGAAGCCGATCTGTTCCGCCGGCACGCGGTCACGCATCTCGTCTGTCGGAATTCGGGGGGCGAACGATCCTACGCGAAAATTGCGGCGGCTCGATCTCTCCAACTTCCAGTCATCATGATAGCGAGGCCGCAGCCGTTAGATGGCACACCGACGGTCCCTTCGGTTCAGTCCTGTCTCGACTGGGTGCTTCGCACCTCTTTTTAAAATTTTCTGAATGTACGATATCGCACATAGCAATCGCCGTTGTCCAAGCAGCCGAGACAGGCTCTGCGGAGAAAGCCGAAACCAAGAATTGTATCTAAGCCCAGCAGAAACTATATCAGGCTTATCATTATGGGCTTCGAACATGTCTTGTCGTGAAGCTGAACGAGAGAGACAGCAGCACTCGAACGTCCGCCCGACGACAAGCGCAATCCGAGCCAGCCCAAGCGGTTCGCCGTATTGGCCGGGCAGATAATCGGAAGACGTTCGGATCATCGAGACGTTCGGCCGTACCCTCTCGGTCGAACGACACCACGATCATCTGCGGGGCGCAGACGAGAGTGGTGGTGACGTCCGCCGGAGGTTCTCAAATCTCCGGCGGATGTTGCGGAAGGCGGCGCAGCAACAGGCGGCCCGCTGTCTTCCAAGGCTCTCAGCCATAGTCTATGGGCTCCCCGCAAGACGACGTTCCGAGGAGATTTCCCATGTCAGCAGCCGCCCTTGACCGCCATCGCCTGAGCGTCTGCGACATTCTCGCGGCGATCGAAGATGGCGCCCTCGCCCCGGCGGACGTCGTTGCCGAAAGCCGGTCCCGCATCACGGCGCGGGACGCGGAGGTGGGCGCCTTCGTAACCCTTGCCGACGAAACCGCTTCGGCAATCGGCGGCCCGCTCTCAGGCATTCCCGTCGGCATCAAGGACATCTTCGACACCAGCGACATGCCGACAGAGATGGGCTCATCGCTCTATGCCGGTCATCGGCCCCGCTTCGATGCTACGCTGGTCTCGATGGCGCGAACCCAAGGTGCGGCGATCGTCGGCAAGACCGTGACGACTGAACTCGCCTCTCTCGATCCAGCTGGAACGAACAATCCGGCGGCCCCCGGCCATACGCCCGGCGGCTCGTCTTCGGGCTCGGCGGCGGCCGTCGCCGCGGGCTTCTGCGCAGCAGCCTACGGCTCGCAGACCGGCGCATCGGTCGTCCGACCGGCGGCGTTCTGCGGCATTGCCGGCTTCAAGCCGAGCTTTCGGCTGCTGCCGACCGTCGGGATGAAGACGTTCGCGTGGTCGCTCGATACGGCCGGGCTCTTCGCCGCGAGTGTTCGCGACGTGGCGCTCTTCGCCGACCTCTTGACCGGGCGAGCGCTACGCGTGAGGGATGAGTTGAGTCTCGCCGGCCTCACCCTTGGTTTCTATCGGACCAAGCTGGACGACAGCATTGAGCCGGCGATGGTCGATGCGCTCGACCGAACCCGTCGTGCGGCCGAAAAAGCCGGCGTACGGATTATCGATCTCGACGAACCGGGAGCGCTTGAAGAGGGCCGCGACGCCCACACGGCGATTCAAGGCTACGAGGCAAGCCGCGCGCTGATGCACGAACAGCGGAGCGGTGGCGACAGCCTCGGCCCAAAGGTGAAGGCGATTCTCGACGACGGCGCAGGCTATACACCAGAAGAATACGACATTGCCCGCCGGGCTGCGCGCGTCGCGCGGAAGGCTGCCAACGGCCTTTTTGAGAGTGTTGACGCAATAGTAGCACCCTCCGCCTTCGGGCCGGCGCCGAAAGGTCTTTCCTCGACAGGCGATCCGACGATCGCAAAACTCTGGACTCTCACTGGGAATCCGGTCGTGAACGTACCGGGCCTGGCCACGGAGAATGGCCTGCCGCTCGGTATCTCGATTGTGGCGCGATTTGGGCGCGACGCGCGCGTGCTCGCGATAGCGGCAGGCCTGGAACGCACCTTTTCCGGCGTATAGATTCTTCAGAGAAGTTGTCCTTCAAAGTTTTGATGTGCATCTGCGAAGTCGAACCAGGGCCCGTTCCTTCGGGTTTCAGGCAATATCCGTGTAGCATCCGAGGTCCTTCTGAGTGCGCTGCACAATAAGAGACCCCTTGTCTGAGCGCCTGCTCTCGACCAATCTTTCGAACGGTTGGCGATCGGTGCGGGATTCAGGCGCTGATTGGCGACGGGAGGGGCCACACCCTACGTTCTCAGAAAAAAGGGATGGGCTCCCAGGGAAGGAGACAGACACATGGAAGTCATGCGTTCTTTTAACTTGCTGATGGTATGTGCCGCGTTCGCCTTCATCGGGGCGATGGTCGTGGGCGTTCTCTAAAGAACGGCCAGTTCCGGAGACTTCTCCGAACGACCTGACAGACAAAATTAACGAAAACCGGGCTTTGCGGCCCGGTTTTCTTTTTGACCGTGTGGCTGCACGGCGGCCAGGTCAGTCGTCGTCTGGGGTTTCCTCTGCCGCCAGAAAGGCTCCGAAAGCGTGCAACGCCTCGGTATAGGTGGCGAAAACCTTGATGGCGACCATCAGGGGCACAGCGAGGAACATGCCGAGGACACCCCAGATCCATCCCCAGAACGCGACCGAGAGGAAGACGGCCGCCGCGTTCATCTGTAGCCTCCGCCCGACAATCATCGGCGTTAGGAACTGACCCTCGATCGTGGTGACGGCAAGGTAGATCAGCACGGGAATTGCGGCCTCGGCAAGGCTACCGAACTCGGCAAGAGCGATGACACCGACGAGCCCCATGCCGAACAGCGCGCCGAGATAGGGGATGAAATTGAGGAGCGTCGCGAGGGCGCCGAAGACGACGGGACTTGGCATTCCCACGTACCAAAGCCCGGTCCCGACTGCGATGCCGAGGCCCGTATTGATGAGCGTAATCGTGAGAAAGTAGCGCGAGAGCTCGCGCTCGATGTCATGGGCTATGTGCAGCGCGCGTTTCTTGTCTTCAAGCGTCGGCATCAAGCGGACTAGCTTGGCATAGAACATGTCGCCCGAAGCCAGAAGAAAGAACAGGAAGACAAGGGCAAAAAGGACCGATGCCAGGATCGTAGGCAGTTCGTTCGCTGCATTGTCGACCAGGCCAGGGTTCTTGACGACAACCTCCTGCGGCTCGTCGTCGTTTTCCGGCTCGGGCTCCGGCTGTGCGAAGGGCGACGGCGGCAGACGGTTGACCCCATCGTCTGTTCCACCCTCGCCGACGTTCTCACTTGCCTCCTGCAGGCGCTGGAAGCGTGCCTGCACTGTTCGAATCTCCTTATCGACCGCCCGTGCGTATTCCGGCGCGTTGGAGATGATGTTCGCGATCGGATCGCTCAACATGTAGAAGCCGAACGTCAAAAAGGTCAGCGACCCGATGACGAGGAAAAAGGCGGAAACGGGCTCCCAGATCTTCAAACGGCGCCGGAGAAAGCGGACGATCGGGCTCATGACGAGTGCGAAGAGAACCGCGATAATCACCGGAAGCACGAAGCTCGCCGTCAGATAGAGGCCTCCAAAAAGCATCATGAAGAAGATGCCGATCACGGCCCAGCGAGGACCAAATTCCACCGATTGTCGTGCGAGGAGACCAATCGCGGTAGCCGAGTTCGAACTCTCTCCGGAGGCTTTTTCTTCTTTTTTTGCCAATGCCATGTCCTTGAGCAAGACCGGCCATGCTCATCAGGCGTCCCGGCTTGAAAACGCGGAATATGTTCGGGCGTTCCGATTAGACGTCATTCTACAGGGCTCGGTACGCCGACCGACAGTCCGCATTCGACGAGAACGAAGTCGATGTCCTGCATGTTCGTTCCGATGCCGGCTTCAGTGCAGGATCTGAGACAGGAAAAGCTTGGTACGCTCGTGCTGCGGGTTTTCGAAGAAGGCCTTCGGCTCGTTCTGCTCGACGATCTGGCCGCGGTCCATGAAGATCACGCGGTTCGCGACCGAGCGGGCGAAGCCCATCTCGTGGGTGACGCAGAGCATTGTCATCCCCTCCTCTGCCAGCCCCACCATGACATCGAGCACCTCTTTGATCATCTCAGGATCCAGTGCGGAAGTCGGCTCGTCGAAGAGCATGATGCGCGGGTTCATGCAAAGCGAGCGTGCGATCGCCACGCGTTGCTGTTGGCCGCCCGAGAGCTGACCGGGGTATTTGTGTGCCTGCTCCGGTATCTTCACGCGCTCCAGATAGTGCATGGCGATCTCCTCGGCTTTCTTCTTGGGCATCTTGCGAACCCATATCGGCGCGAGCGTGCAGTTCTCCATGATGGTAAGATGCGGGAAGAGGTTGAAGTGCTGGAACACCATGCCGACCTCGCGCCGCACCTCGTCTATCTTTTTCAGATCGCCGGTAAGCTCGATCCCGTCGACGACGATGCGGCCCTTCTGGTGCTCCTCCAGCCGATTGATGCAGCGGATCATGGTCGATTTGCCGGACCCGGACGGGCCGCAGATAACGATGCGCTCGCCCTTCTGGACGGTGAGATTGATGTCGCGCAGCACGTGGAACTCGCCAAACCACTTGTTGACCTTATCCATCTCCACCGCGACCTCGTCGGAAATCTCCATCTTCTTCGTCGGGGTCGGCGCTGATTCTTGCGTCATCGACATGAGGGCGGTCCTTATCGTTTGTGTCCGGTGTCGAGGCGGCGCTCGACGAAAATCGAGTAGCGCGACATGCCGAAGCAGAAGCACCAGTAGACGAAGGCGGCAAAGAGAAGCCCTGTCGCGGGCGTTGTCGGCGTGATCCAGTTCGGATCGGCAAAACCGCGCTTCACTGTTCCTAGAAGGTCGGCGAGGCCGATAATGTAGACCAGCGAGGTATCCTTGAAGAGGCCGATAAAGGTGTTGACGATACCCGGAATGACGATCTTCAACGCTTGGGGCAGGATGATCAGCCGCGTTTTCTGCCAATAGCTGAGCGCCATCGCATCCGCGCCCTCGTACTGGCCTTTCGGAATCGCCTGCAGGCCACCTCGGACGACCTCCGCCATGTAAGCTGATGCGAAAAGGGCCACGCCGACGAGCGCGCGCAGCAGCGAATTGAAATTCACCCCTTCCGGCATGAAGAGCGGAAGCATGAAGGTCGCCATGAAGAGGACGGTGATCAGTGGCACGCCGCGCCAGAACTCGATGAAGATGACGCAGATGAGCCTTACGGCCGGCATATGAGAACGCCGCCCTAGGGCAAGGAGCACGCCGAACGGAAGAGATGCCGCGATCCCGGAAAGGGCGACGACAAGCGTCAGCATCAGCCCTCCCCAGAGATTGGTCGGCACGTAGCGCAGGTCGAAATCCGCCGTCATCGCGAAGATGAAAAGTGCGGCGATAACGAGCGGCGCCACCATGCTCTTGATCGTCGTCTGGCCGGAGCCAAAACCCACCATCATCGACAAGCCGATGGCGCCGAGAGTTGCGACGAAGGCAAGCATCGTCAGAAGACTGAAGGAGAAGCCGAGGATCTCGAAAGTCGGCGTGTCCAGGACGATAGCGATCAGCATCAGCGCTATTGCACCCAAGAGAAGCCAGGTCGCAATGCGCATTTCGAGCCGTGAGAGGCTGATTCGCGGAACCGAGCCAACGGCGCTGAGCGTAGCGGCGGCTGCCAGCACGAAGACGAGCGCGATCGCACCACCGGCGAGTTCGAACTCACCACCCGTCAGAAGCACGAGGGTGACGACCGGAAAGACCGCGAATAGCAGGATCGCGTTGATCCGTTTGTATGGGACGTTCGGGATCAGGAGACCCGCTGTGAGAAGTGCCAGCAGCAGGAATACGGTATCGACACGCCAGCGCTCTGCGGACGGATAGGTGCCGTAAACGAACTGGCCAAGTTTCGCCTCGACGAAGGCCCAGCAGGCCCCGCCATGGCCCCCACCCTCGACAAGGCAGGCCTCGCGATCCGCGCCCTCGAAGACGGCATCAAGCCAGACAAAACTGAAGAGGTTCCAGATCGCCCAGACGATGAAGAGGCCGCAGACGAGGGTGAGGATCGTGTCGACCGGCGTCGCGAACAGGTTTTTCCGGAGAACCGCGATCGGGCCCGCATCATTGCGAGGCGCAGGAAGCTGCGGCAGTTCCTTCGTCGAGACGTAGGCGTTTGCGTGTTCTTGCATGGATCGCGCTCCCTACCGCTCAGCCAAGGCCATCTTGGAATTGAACCAGTTCATGAAGATCGAGACGGCAATGCTGATCGATAGATAGACCCCCATGCAGATCACGATGATTTCGATAGACTGGCCCGACTGATTTAGAACCGTCGTTCCTATGGCGAAGAGTTCGGGATAGCCGATTGCAAGGCCGAGCGAGGAGTTCTTGATCAGGTTGAGATACTGACTGGTCAGCGGAGGGATGATGACCCGGAAGGCCTGCGGCACGATTACGAGCCTGAGTGTTAGCCCGCGCCTCAACCCGAGCGCGGACGATGCCTCCGTCTGTCCTTTCGAGACTGAAAGGATGCCGGCGCGCACGATTTCGGCGATGAACGCCGCGGTATAGAGGGAGAGGGCCAGGAACAGAGCGACGAATTCCGGCTTGATCTGGAAACCACCCTGCAGATTGAACGTGCCCGGCGTCGGTATGTCGATGGTTGCGGGCATTCCGGTCACAAGGAAGGCGACGAGCGGGAGGCCGACGACAAGCCCGAGAACCGGCCAGAGAGTCGGCTTGCGATCGCCTGTCTTCAGCTGATGCCTCCTATTGCGCCGAGCGAGCACGATCGCCGCAGCGAGCCCGGCGGCGAAGACAACAAAGCTCGCCCATGCAAGTACCTCGAATGCAAAGCTCGGCGTCTGCAATCCGCGATTCGTCAGATAGAAGCCGAAGGGGTTTTCAGAGATGCCACGTGGGCTGCCAAGGGCTGAAATGACACCGAAATACCAGAACAGGATAACGAGCAGCGGCGGAATGTTTCGGAAGACCTCGACATAGACCGTCGAAAGAAGCCGAACGAGAAAATTCTGCGAGAGCCTGCCGATGCCGATGATGAAACCGACGATGGTTGCGAAGACGATTCCCGTGCCAGCCACGATCAGCGTGTTCACGAGGCCGACGATCAGCGCACGGCCGTAGGTCGCCGAATTCGAATATTCGATTGGCGTTTGACCGATGTCGAAGCCGGCCCTGTTCGAAAGAAACCCGAACCCGGAGGCAATGTTCGCCTGCGCGAGGTTGCGGGCCGTGTTGTCGACCAGCCACCAGACGAACAGGGCCAGTCCGATGATCAGCGTCGCCTGAATCGCGAACGACCGAAAGAACGGATCGTTCAGCAGCCCGGACGAGGACGATGACGAGGCGCGTACGCCGCCGGACGTCTCGATATTCGCAGCCATTCAAACCTCTTCGGGTAAGGGCTTTTTGTTTTTCATCGCCAGGATGCGGTACCGGCTGAACCGGCCGGTACCGCTCTGTCAGTGTTACGAGGCGCCTGGCGAACGCGAGAACATCCGCCTGGCAACCGCGTCTTTAGCGGACCGGCATGCCGTATTGCAGACCGCCGTCGGTCCACAGAGCGTTCTGGCCGCGCTGGATCTTCAGAGGCGTGTTGACGCCGATGTTCCGTTCGAAGATCTCGCCGTAATTGCCCACTGCCGAGATCACCTGAGCGGCCCAGTCCTGCGGCAAGCCGAGCGGCTCCCCGAAATTCGAGTCCTGGCCGAGCAGGCGGCGAATGTCCGGATTGTCCGAGTTCTTCATCTCCTCGACATTGCCCTGGTTCACACCGAGTTCCTCAGCATTCAACAACGCATAGTGGGTCCAGCGAACAATGTCGGCCCACTGGTCGTCACCCTGACGGACGGCAGGTCCAAGCGGCTCTTTCGAGATGATTTCCGGCAGGATCGTGTGATTGTCGGGATTGCTCATTTCAAGACGCGAGGCCGCAAGACCCGATGCGTCAGTGGTCAAGACATCGCAGCGGCCCGAGTCATAGGCCGAGTTCACGTCCGACTGGGATTCGATGACGACCGGATTGTAGTCCATGTCGTTGGCTTCGAAATAGTCGGCAAGGTTAAGCTCGGTCGTCGTGCCGGACTGGACGCAGACGGTGGCGCCGGAAAGCTCGAGCGCGGAGTTCACGCCGAGATCGTTCTTCACCATGAAGCCTTGGCCGTCATAGTAGTTGACGCCTGCGAAATCGAGGCCGAGCGCGGTATCGCGGTCCATCGTCCAGGTCGTGTTACGAGCCAGCAGATCGATCTCGTTGTTCTGCAGGGCCGGGAAGCGTTGCACTGCGGACAGCGGTGAGAATGTCACGGCCTGCGGATCGCCAAGGACGGCGGTCGCCACAGCGCGGCAATAGTCGACGTCGAGCCCCTGCCATTCACCCTGGTCGTTCTGCGATGCGAAGCCCGGCAGGCCCGTATTGACGCCGCAGCGCAGCGATCCGCGCTCCTTTACGGTCCCGGCGGTCTGGGCCTGGGCACCCGCTGTCGCGAGGGCCGCGACGGACAGTCCGAGTGCCGCAGTCAGGAATTTGATTGTCATGTGGGTTTCCCTATTCGGTTTCTTCATCGAATCTCGAGTGACTCGTTTGGCGATCGATGGAACCCGATCCGGGGGCGCGTGTCGACAGGCGGTTGGCCGATTGCCGAAGCCGCCCCAAATTCGAGGCCATCGTCAGGAGCCCATGTCATGGCAAAGATTTATGCAGGTCAAGCTGCTGCATAAAATTTCGCACTGCGATAAAGGGTCCACTGTGATGCACACTACTTCAAGTTGCAGAAAGTTTTGCGAGTTTGAGCAAAGATCAAGTGAACAAGCCATCCGCACAGCGAATCGGCACCCGTCTGGTGCACCCTCCCTACGATCCGATGTCGATGCATGGCTTCGTTAATCCACCAATCGTACGTGGCTCGACCGTTCTGTTCGAATCGACTGCGGCGATGGCCGACCGAAAGAACCTCAAATATTCCTATGGACTTGCCGGTACGCCGACGACGAAGGTGCTCGAAGACCAGTTGAGCGAGCTCGAAGGCGCCCACGGCACCGCGCTGGTGCCTTCGGGGCTTGCGGCAGTCACGTTGCCATTGCTCGCCTTCGCTTCGGCCGGAGATCACGTGCTCGTCGTCGACTCAGTCTATTCCCCCACACGCCGCTTCTGCCATCAGGTGTTGAAGCGCATGAATGTGACGGTCGAGTATTACGATCCGTATATCGGCGGTGCCATTGCAGATTTGATGCGCCCCGAGACTTCGGTCGTTTTTCTCGAAGCGCCGGGCTCAAACACTTTCGAAATTCAGGATGTTAGAGCGATCTGTGACGCAGCTGTCGCCGGCGGCGCCGTGACGATGCTGGACAATACGTGGGCAACCCCTCTCCACTTCCGTCCGCTGGATCATGGCGCCGACATGTCGATCCATGCGTTGACGAAATATCCGGGCGGCCATTCCGATCTGTTGATGGGTTCGGTTTCCGCCAACAGAAAGACCTGGGATCAACTTCTGAAAACCCAGACGGCGCTCGGTATAAACGCCAATCCAGACGACGTGTCGCTGGTTCTGCGCGGCATGAAAACGCTCGGCGTGCGCCTTCGGCAGCATGAGAAGGTCGCCCTCGAACTCGCGAAGTGGTTGGAAACCCGCGACGACGTCCGGTCGGTCCTCCATCCGGCGCTCCCCTCCTTCACCGATCACGAGGCCTTCAAGCGACAGTTTTCGGGATCCTCGGGGCTGTTCAGTTTCGTACTCGACGGTGATGCGATGGCCGCAACGCGCTTTCTTGACGCGCTCACGATCTTCGGGCTTGGCTATTCCTGGGGCGGGCACGAGAGCCTCGCCGTCCTCGTGGATCTTTCCGATCGAACGATCGCTGCCGGACCGGAGACAGGTCCACTCATTCGCCTCCAGATCGGGCTCGAAGATGCCGAAGACCTTCAGGCCGACCTCGAACGAGGTTTCGAAGCGGCCATGGGCTGAGGCCGGCAGGTCAGGGTGTCAGCCAGACGCCCTCGTGAATGCCATTCCCGACGTCGCGAAAACGCGATCTTCGATGACCTTCCGAGGCGAGATAGAGGACCTCGGCCGTTTCGAAGGCAACGACTACGGCAGCGAAATGGGAGGCGCCCGGATCCGCGGCGATATCTCCATTCTTGTGCTGCGAAACGTCGGCGTGACGATAGCCGTCGGGTGCTCCAAGAACGGTGCCTGGTCCGGGCTCGATCCGGTAGCATTCGCGGCTCATGG
Source organism: Fulvimarina pelagi HTCC2506 (assembly GCF_000153705.1). Classification (GTDB taxonomy): domain Bacteria; phylum Pseudomonadota; class Alphaproteobacteria; order Rhizobiales; family Rhizobiaceae; genus Fulvimarina; species Fulvimarina pelagi. Next base: position 204,047 of record NZ_DS022272.1, on the reverse strand, counting down.
GCAGTGATGCGGTAAAGGCTTCGGCGGCGAGGCCATTTTTGTCACTCGGATCGATCTTGTGGACCTCCGCTCGCCCACCGAGCCGGATCTGCAGTTTGCGACCCTTGTCATAAAAGACGAGTGACACCCGGCCGTTTTCAGCGAACTCGCTCACCTTTCTAGAGCGCCCGTCGGTATGAAACCGAAGCTGCCAGGAATCTCGATCGAACGCGCGCAGCACGACCACCCGAGCGCTCGGTTCACCGTTTGCGTCGACCGAGGCAACAGTGAAGGTCCGAAAACCGTGACCCCGGTCGCTAACCGCAGCTGAGAGCTCTCCTAGCGCGTGGCGAAGCGTTCCGTCGAGATCGTCGTACCAGTCGGGAATGTCTGCCATGGGTTCTCTGGCTTCGTCATCAGGTTCAAGCGCGGCGTTGTCTGACACCCTAATTCCTAGACGTTGGGAGGTGCGAGCGTCGACGCCTCCTCCGGCAGCCCAAGCATCCCCACCTCGCGAAAGGGCGACGCGCGCGGCCGGACAGCGATCGGCCGTGCCGAGGACCCGACAAAAAAAGGCGGCACGAAGCCGCCTGTCAAGTTTTGGCTGGAGTATCAGGCATGAAAACCTGATCCGTTAAAATGCGCCATATGCGGCAAAGTTGCTACAGCTTTCGAAAATTTAATTGCTTTCGGCGCGAAAGGGGGCTTGGGCCGAGCAAGGGGCTTGACTTTTCTTTTAATGGCGGAGGCGCGCTGCTCGACCACAGTCGGGCCGAATTGCCGTTGCGGCGCAACCAAGTCCAGCCGCTTCACGTTGGCGGTGAAGATTGGTCGCATGGTGCGCATGACGTGCCGGGGCGGCAAGCAGATTGTCTCAGAATCGAGCAGGAGTTTCCAATGAGCCGCGATCGTTCCGTACTGGACGGATTGTCCGAAAGCATGCACTCGATAGGCGAACGGTTGACGGACCTCGAGCATGATCTTGCCGCACGCCTCGATCCGCGTCCAAGCCGAACCGAACGGGCTCGCCGAGCGCTGGTACGCGCCAATCCATTCCATCACGAACCGAGCTTTTCGGAGCGGTATCTTCCCGATTTCATGACGGGCTGGTACTCGCCGACGCGAGCCGAGGCCAGGCGTCAGGTTCGGGCTCTCCGTGATGCGTCCGAGCACGGCTATGACAGTGCGCGCGGGTCGCTCGCCGCGTTTTACGACGGCTTGCCGGACCTTCGTCTGCCTCGCACGAAAAGCTTCAAGCGCGGGATGCAGTCCCAACGCGGCATCGACAAGATCCGGACCTCCATGAGCGAGCGCGACAAGGAACTCACGCTGCTATTGGTCGCCGGCGGTACGCTCGCTGCAATCGGTGCGGCCTATTATGTCACCAAAAAGGTGCAGGAACACGCTGAAGAGCCGAGCTACGAGGTCGTCCGCGAGGACGGCGTCGTCGAGATTCGCGACTACGATTCCATGATCGTCGCCGAGACGGTGAAGAGCGGTTACCACGAAAAGGCTCGCCGCGCGGGCTTCGAGACGCTTTATGACTACATCGCAGCGAAAAACCGTGGTGGCAAATCGATCAAGATGACAACGCCGGTGCTTCAACAGCTTGCTGATTCGGAAGGCAAGACCAAGGGCTGGGCCGTGCGCTTCGTCATGCCGAAGAAGCACACGATGGCGACCCTCCCGCAGCCTGAACAGCGGGACGTCATCCTCAAAGAGGTTCCGGCCCGGCGAACCGTCGCCATACGCTTCAGTGGCAACTTCAATGCAACGCTTGCATCGAAACAACTGATGACGCTGTACAACTACCTGGCTGACAACAACCTGACCCAGAAGGGCGATCCCGAATACGCGTTCTACAATCCACCCTGGACTCCGGGGTTCATGAAGCGCAACGAAATTCTGATAGAGGTCGAGCGCTGAGCTATCGCGTCGATATAATTTGAAATAACGCTTCGATAGATAAAGAGCCCGGCATTTGCCGGGCTTTTTAATTGAGTTTTACACTTAACCTAGATTTCATTAATTCAGACATATTTAAGGCGGTTCGGTTGATTTATTCAGGAATTCATCGAGAATTACTTTATGAAATTCTCGCCTCGGAGTCTATACATGCGTCGCTTCACCGCCTTTCTGGCCCTGACCGCGAGTTGCAGCATGGCCGCGCAGCCCGCCTCTGCCGGCAGCCGCGGCGCTTCGCTTGAATGCTACAGAGCGGTTCACATTCCTGCTCAGTATCAGACGGTCGAGGAAGCCGTGCTTCTCCGTCCGGCCCGCACCGTGCACGATACGATCCCGGCGGAATACGGCTACGCCGCAAAGCAAGTCGTCGTCTCGCCCGCCCGCGTCACCTACGACATCGTGCCTGCACGCTACGAGACGGTCGCAAAGAAGGTGGTTATCGAACCCGCACGCACGGTCCACCGCTCCTCGCCGCCAGTTTACCGGACGGTGACTGAGAAAGTGATGATCGAACCTGCACGGATCGGCTACGAGTGGCGCGTCATCAAGGGCCAAAAGGTCTTATGCAAAGTCCATATTCCCGCGAAATACGCGCACCATACGCGCCGCGTCATCGTCGATCCTGGCAAGAGCTGGGCAGAAGTCATTCCCGCTCGCTATGGCACCACCCACCAGAAGGTGCTCGTGAGCCCGGAGCGGAGGGTCGCCCACCACGTTCCGGCTGTGACGAAGACCGTCTCCGAGAAAGTCGTAGTCCAAACCGCGCGCACCATCTCGCGCACGATTCCCGCCGAGTATACGACCCGTCACCGCCAGGTGAAGGTTCGAAACGAAAGCCAGGGATGGCAGCAGGTCAGCCTTCGCGGCTCCTGTTGAGGTCCTGCCCCCGGCTCATAGGTCCCACTTAGAGGACAGCTCGGCAGAGCCACGCACCCGCCCCTGGTGCGTGGCTCTTTTTCTTTCGCAGGTCTAGAGACCGGCCAGCGCCTGATCGAGATCGGCGATGATATCCTCCGCATGCTCGATGCCAACCGACAGTCGCACGACGTCCTCGCCTGCGCCGGCCGATTTGCGTTGTTCCTCGCCGAGCTGTTTGTGCGTGGTCGAGGCCGGATGGATGACTAGCGAGCGGGTGTCGCCGATATTGGCAAGGTGTGAAAACAATTTGAGACTCTCGACCAGCTTCACGCCCGCCTCGTAGCCACCACTGACACCGAAGGTCAGCACCGCGCCGGCACCGTTCGGCGCATATTTCTTCATGTTCTCGTAGCTGGGATCGCCTTCGAGACCGCCATAAGAGACCCATGTCACCTTCTCATGCGCCTTCAAATGCTCGGCCACGCGCTTGGCGTTGTCCGAATGACGCTGCATGCGAAGGGCGAGTGTCTCGATGCCAGTCAGTATCAGGAAGGCATTGAAAGGCGAGATCGCTGGCCCGAGATCGCGCAGGCCGAGCACGCGCGCTGCGATGGCGAACGAGATGCCGCCGAAGGTCTCGTGGATTTTGACGCCCGCATATTCCGGCCGGGCTTCCGACAGCATCGGATATTTGCCCGACGCGGCCCAGTCGAAATTGCCGCCGTCGACAATGACGCCGCCCATCGAATTGCCATGGCCGCCAATGAACTTCGTCAACGAATGGACGACGATATTGGCGCCGTGTTCCAGCGGACGGCAGAGATACGGCGTTGCCATCGTATTGTCGACGATGAGTGGGATGCCATGCTTTTTGGCGATTTCGGCGATGCCCGCGATGTCGGTGACGACACCACCCGGATTGGCGATCGATTCGATGAAGATCGCCTTCGTCTTGTCGGTGATCGCCGCCTCGAAGCTAGAAAGGTCCGAGATATCCGCCCATTTCACGCGCCAGTCGAAATTCTTGAAGGAATGGCCGAACTGGTTGATCGATCCGCCGTAGAGCTGGCCCGCGGCGACGAATTCGTCGCCCGGCTGCATGATCGTGTGGAAGATGAGGAGTTGTGCGGCATGACCCGAGGCGACGGCGAGCGCGGCCGTCCCGCCTTCTAACGAGGCGATGCGCTGCTCCAGAACCTCCTGCGTCGGGTTCATGATGCGGGTGTAGATGTTGCCAAAGGCCTGCAGGCCGAACAAGGAGGCAGCATGTTCGACACTGTCGAACTGGTATGACGTCGTCTGATAGATCGGCGTTGCCCTTGCGCCGGTGGTTGGATCCGGCCGGGCACCGGCATGAATTGATCTCGTTTCGAAATTCTGTTCGGACATCGCTTTCCTCCTCTGTGCGGGCGAATTGGGACGCCCTGCCCGTCATTCGTCCCTAGCGCAGGGACGTTCGGTTTCCCAGAGGGGGCGGTGGTGGCGATTTATCGGCGCTTTTTGCTCTGCCGCCCGCTTCAAAGCCAGAACGCCCGCACTACCCTCGCTCGACGACATGGCGCCGGCGAACCGCCCGCGTCCTTCAGCACAAGTAGGAGTTCATCGATGCCAAGTATCGAAGGCAAGGTCCGCTACGGCGTGGTCGGCGCGGGCTGGATTTCCCAATGCGCCTTCATGCCGGGCGTGCCGCAAACGACCAATTCGATCCTCACAGCCCTCGTCTCGGGGACGCCGGAGAAGAACGAGCGGCTCGGCATCGACTACGGGCTTGAGACCTACACCTACGACGAATACGACAAGTTCCTGAAATCCGGTCTGATCGATGCGGTCTATATCGGGCTGCCGAACGATCAGCATCGCAAGTTCGCCGAACCCGCGCTGAAGGCCGGCATCCACGTTCTTCTCGAAAAGCCCATGGCGACGAGCCTCGAGGACGCCGAGGCGATCGAAGCCGCGGCGAAGGCCTCCGGCGCCAAGCTGATGATCGCCTACCGCCTGCACTGCGAGCCGGGCACGATCTCCATGATCGAGGCGATCCGCAACGGCGAAATTGGCAAGCCGCGCTACTTCACCTCGACCTTCTCCCAGACGGTGAAGGCCTCGAATTATCGCGCCAAGTCCGGCTATTGGGGCGGCCCGGTACCGGACATGGGCAACTACCCGATCAACGCCGTGCGCAATCTCTTCGAGGCCGAACCGATCGAAGTCGCGGCGATCGGTTCGCGCACCGATCGCAATCTCGGCTGCGAAGATACGATTTCGGTCATCCTGAAGTTTACTGAGGGGCGACAGGCAAGCTTCACACTGAGCTATTCCTCAGACAGCGAGGAGGTGTTTCATCTCGTCGGCAGCGAGGGAGGCATTAAGGCCAAACCCTGCTTTGGCTTCTCGCCCGATCTCGCGATCACCTACGAGATCTCGAAGAAGGACGGCGAGACGGAGACCCGGACGGCACCCGTCACGGACCAGTTCGCCGGTGAGACCGACTATTTCTCCGACTGCATCCTCAACGACCGCGACCCGGAGCCGAACGGCGAGGAAGGCATTCTCGACATGCGCGTACTGGCGGCCGTCGAACGGGCCCTCGAAACCGGCACGGTCCAGAAACTGGAGCCCGTCCCCCGCCAGCGTCGCATCGACAAGTCGATGCGACGCGAAATCGCCTATGGCAAGCAACCCGAGATGATCGGCGGCGAGCCGCCGATCGAATAGGATGTGAGCGACGATGCCTGACAGTGGCGCACCGGTGATCCAGACGGAGCGTCTATTGCTTCGCCCGCACGTTCGGGAAGATTTCGACGACCTCCACAAACTCGGAAGCGATCCGGCGGTGTTCCGCTTCACCGGCGGTGGCAAGGCATCCAGCGAGGAAGAGAACTGGCGTCGCTTGCTCTTCTATATCGGCCACTGGCAGGCGTTGCGTTTCGGCCTGTTTACGGTGAGGGACGCCATCAACAACGCCTTTCTCGGCGAGGGCGGCATCATGCATTTCCATCGCGGGATCGGCGCGCATTTCGATCTCTTCCCGGAGGCTGCATGGCGGTTTCTTCCATCGGCGCAAGGAAAGGGCTACGCCTTCGAAGCAGTTTCGGCATTCCATGCCTGGTTCAAAGGCTTGCCTCCTGTGTCCGAAAAGACCGTCTGCATGATCCATCCGGACAACAGCGCCTCACTCAAGCTCGCGGACAAACTCGGCTACCGGCCTTACGGAGTAGCGAAGTACAAAGACGAGCATCTGACGCTCTTCGAACGCCAGGTATCGCGAGATTCGACGAATTGACAAATTTCGGTGTCCACTCCATACCACGCGTCACGATGACCATACGCTCGCTCACTAAAACGTCGATTAGCTGACGCCCGCCCCGCTTCTCTCCCCCGGGGCGGCGGAGAAGCGTATTCGATCCGAAGGTCGGGGAGAGCGAAAAAGGTCGAACCCCATGGGTTACAAAGTCGCGATCGCAGGCGCCACCGGCAATGTCGGGCGCGAAATGCTGTCTATCCTCGCCGAACGCAATTTCCCGGCCGATCAGGTCGTGGCACTCGCCTCCCGCCGCTCCGTCGGCCAGGAGGTCTCCTACGGCGACAAGACGCTGAAGGTGAAGAACCTCGAGGGCTTCGACTTCTCCGATGTCGACGTCTGCCTGATGAGCGCCGGCGGCTCGGTCTCCAAGGAAATGAGCCCGAAGATCGGGGCGCAGGGCTGCATCGTCATCGATAACTCATCGGCCTGGCGTTACGATCAGGATGTGCCGCTGATCGTGCCGGAGGTGAACCCGGACGCGATCGAGGGTTATTCCAAGAAGAACATCATCGCCAATCCGAACTGCTCGACCGCCCAGCTCGTCGTCGCGCTGAAGCCACTGCACGATCATGCGAAGATCAAGCGCATCGTTGTCTCGACCTATCAGTCGGTCTCCGGCGCGGGCAAGGACGGCATGGACGAGCTCTTCGAGCAGTCGCGCGCAGTCTTTGTCGCCGATCCGATCGAGAACAAGAAGTTTACCAAGCGCATCGCCTTCAACGTCATCCCCCATATCGACGTCTTCATGGAGGATGGTTCCACGAAAGAAGAGTGGAAGGTGATGGCCGAGACCAAGAAGATGCTCGACCCGAAGATCAAGGTTACCTGCACGGCCGTGCGCGTGCCGGTCTTTGTAGGGCATTCGGAAGCCGTCAACATCGAGTTCGAGAACCCGATCACGGCGGACGAAGCCCGCGACATCCTGCGCGAGGCCCCGGGCTGCCTCGTCATCGACAAGCGCGAGGACGGCGGCTACGTCACCCCGCTGGAATCGGCCGGCGACGACGCGACCTTCATCAGCCGCATTCGCGAGGACCAGACCCTCGACAACGGCCTCAACATTTGGGTCGTCTCCGACAACCTGCGCAAGGGAGCGGCGCTGAACACGATACAGATCGCCGAACTGCTGGTGGAGCGCGGCTATTTGGACAAGCGCCAGGCGGCTTGAGGCATTCGGGCAAACGCCCTGCCGACCCTAAAAAGCGCGGTACCGGCCATCGCCGGTATTGCCCCCCTTTCCGGACAGAACTATCTCGGAATATCCTGCGGCACGCCGCCGGAGAGGTCGTGCGCGTTTTCTCCGAGCGTCTTCAGCGCCTTGATCGCTTGGCGGTCGAAGGAGACAAACATGTCCGCACCCGCTATTCGTCCCGAATAGGCGATGACCCCGTCCGCGAAATCGCCTCCGGCTTCGAGCATGGCGATCCCGGCCTCGGCGGCCAAACGGTCCGCTCTGACGTTCGGTGCGTCGATCAGCTTTCGGATCGCGTCCGCGATGGCGGCATCTTCGATCCGATAGCCTCGACGCAGCACCCAGACAAATTCGCAAAGCACTTCCGTCGCAACGAAGACGATCTCTGCGTTGACGAGAAGCTCCGCGGCGAGCAGAGCCTGCTCGGGATCATCCCCGACGGCCGACCGGACGAGAACATTCGTGTCGGCTGCGACCTTCAACGCGGATTATCCGCCGCGCCATCTGCGATCACCTCGTTCATCTCTTCGACCGACAGCCTGCGGCCCTTCGTTTGGTCCTTCAATGATCCGATGAAGGCGTGGATCGAGCCTTCGCGCGGAGCCGCTTTGAGTTCCACAGCGCCATCCGGCCTGAGAGACGCCTCCACTTTCTGGCCGGGCTCCAGACCGAGATGCCGAAGGATTTCCCGCCTGAGCGTCAGCTGTCCGCGCGCCGTAATCGATAGTCTAGGCATGGCTTTAATTTCCGAGTTTGCGGTTACTCAACCCAAAAATAATGGACTTCTGCATTACTTGCCAGTGATGTCACTAGGCCAAGCCTCAGAAGGTCGGAGTGCAAGTGCCGCATTGCTCGCTCTCTCCCAGTCACTAGCTGCTTAGATCCGGTCAGCACCGGAATACTCATCTGTTGGAGCGCGTGTCATGTCCTTGATAACACTAGTCATCGGCGCATCCGGCGGCATCGGCACGGCACTAGTCGAGCGCTGCCGGGAAGACGGGGAGGTGGTTGGCCTCTCGCGCAGCGCTGACGGATTGGATGTCACCGATGAGGCGAGCATCGAGCGGGCACTCTCCAGTATCGATGGACCTTTCGATCGCGTCTTCGTCGCGACCGGCATCCTCACCGCTCGGCGCGGCAAGCCGGAAAAGAAACTCGGCGATTGCGAGCCGGACGAGCTCACCACGCTCTTTGCCGTAAACGCGACCGGGCCGCTTCTGGTGCTCAAGCATCTGATACCGAAGCTCGACCGGGATCATCCGGTGAAAATCGGCGTCCTGTCGGCACGGATCGGTTCGATTGGGGATAACGGGCTCGGCGGCTGGTATGCCTATCGGGCTTCCAAGGCTGCACTGAATCAGCTTGTTCGCACGGCCGCGATCGAGCTGAAGCGCAGCTACAGGCAGGCGGTGCTGATCGCACTCCACCCGGGCACGGTGGCGACGCCCTTCACGGCCGATTTCCAGGATCATCACAGCACCGACGAACCGGCAAAGGCGGCTAGCAATCTTGTTCGCACGCTCGATGCGCGCGGGATGGAAGAGAGCGGCACGTTCTGGGATCAAAACAACGAGCCGATCCAGTGGTGAGACATCCTTCGCACATCGAGTTCCCGTACGACGAAACCCCCAGCCACACGAAGAAGCTGGGGGTCACCGTCTGCGCTGAAACGGGGCGGGATCAGCGGCAGATGGTCCGGTAGCCGACGACCACCTTCCGGCCATGGTAGCGGCTCCATTTGCGGATCGGCTTGTCGAAGCAGTTGCGGTGGCGCTTCTTGGCGAGGCCGGCGCCTATGATGCCGACGGCAAGGCCGATCACGGCACCGGCGATCACCGCGTCGCGATTGCTTGAGTGCGAGTAGCCGGACGGCGGAACTTCGGCGCCATAATCGGAGGCGTTCGCGGGAGCAGCTGCAGTAGCGAGGGTGGCAGCGGCGGCAAGGGCGAGGACGGTCTTGCGGATCATTGTCAGGGCTTCCTTCCGGTTTGGGCGGTCCGTTTCGTCCGCCGATGGAAAGAAGCTATCCGAAGCCCGGCCGGCTCTCAGTGACCGGAGTCACAACGGCGACGCCCGGCTGGCAACGCGCCACCATTTCAGCCCCTTTTCGGCGTGATATCTCCGCTAGCTTTTCTGCTGAGCGGAGCTGAGACGCCGGTCCCGCGAACATCGGAAAGGGCTGAGTTGGACTGGTTCGAGACGATCGACGCCTATTGCGAGCGGACCAATACGGCCTTCTGGTCCGAGCCGCTCAACGCGATCACGAACGCCGCATTCCTTCTCGCCGCGCTCATCGTTTTCGTGCGAAGCCGCGGAGGTGCCAGACCCGGCCTTGTAGAAATGGCGCTGATCGCCCTCGTCTCCGTTATCGGCGTCGGCTCCTTCCTGTTCCACACCTTTGCAACACGTTGGGCAGGTCTTGCGGACGTGCTGCCGATCACCGTCTTCATCTTCGCCTATTTCGCCTACGCACTGAGGCGCTTCGTGCGGCTAGGGTGGATCGCGACTGCAATCTGCACCCTCCTCTTCTTCGTTGTCTCGCCGCTGGCCGAGCCGGTCTTTTCGCCCATCGTCGGCGGGTCGGCCGCCTACTTGCCCGGGCTTTTCGCGATGCTCGGCATCGGCGGCTTTCTGCTCGCAGGACGCCATCCGGCAGGACGTCTCGTCTTCGCGGCAGGCATCGTCTTCACCGCCTCTCTCGCCTTCCGAATAGCCGACGATCCGCTTTGCGATATCATGCCGCTCGGCACCCATTTCCTTTGGCACGTTTTCAACGCCGTGACCCTCGGCCTCTTGCTGACGGCCGCGACGCGGTTCGGCGCCCTGCCCGACAAGCATCGCGCGGCCGCCTGAAACGCAGCGCCCCGGCCCTTCTCGACGCGGCCTCCTTTATTTCGCGAGGGCAGCGCTTAGGTTCCCGCTACGCTCCGCCGACCGCCGCGGCAGCCGATTAGCCGCGACAAAGCCGAACAGGTCGACGAAAGCCACAGATGAGCGAGACGACGCAAAAGCCAATCCTGTCCATCGAAAACGTCTCCAAGACATACGAGGGCGGCTACAAGGCCCTCAAGAACGTCGACCTGACGATCCAGAAGGGCGAGATTTTCGCCCTCCTCGGGCCGAACGGCGCCGGTAAAACGACGCTGATCTCCCTCATCTGCGGCCTTGCGCGACTGAACGAGGGCAGGATCACCGTCGACGGCCACGACGTGAAGAGCGAGTTCTACAAGGCCCGCGGCAAGATCGGCCTCGTGCCGCAGGAATTGACCACCGACGCCTTCGAATCCGTCTGGAACACCGTTTCCTTCTCGCGCGGCCTGTTCGGCAAGCCGAAGGATCCGACCGTGATCGAGCGGGTTCTGAAATCTCTTGCTCTCTACGAGAAGAGGGACAACAAGCTCCGCACCCTTTCTGGCGGGATGAAGCGGCGCGTTCTCATCGCCAAAGCCCTTGCTCATGAACCGGAAGTGCTGTTCCTCGACGAGCCGACCGCCGGTGTCGACGTCGCGCTCCGCCGCGAAATGTGGAACGTCGTCGCCGATCTGAGGCAGACCGGCGTCACCGTCATCCTCACGACCCACTACATCGAGGAAGCCGAGATGATGGCCGACCGGATCGGGGTCATCTCAAAGGGCGAACTCATCCTTGTGGAGGACAAGAACGAGTTGATGCGCAAGCTCGGCCACAAGGAACTGACCATCGTTCTTCAGGAGCCACTCCAGGCGATTCCCGACAATCTGTCCCACTATGATCTGCAACTCGCCGAAGATCGGATGAGCCTCACCTATTCCTACGACACCCATGCGGAGCGAACCGGCATCGCGACCTTGATGCGCCTCCTCGCCGAGGACGGCGTCAGGTTCCGCGATATCGTGACGAAGCAATCGAGCCTTGAAGAGATTTTCGTCGGCCTGGTGGAAGACGGACAATGAACTGGCACGCCGTCAAGGCCATCTACATGTTCGAGATCAACCGGGCGATCCGCACGATCGGCCAGTCGATCGTCTCGCCGGTGCTCTCGACCTCACTCTATTTCATCGTCTTCGGCGCGGCGATTGGGTCCCGCATCAACCAGATCGATGGAGTGGACTACGGCGCCTTCATCGTGCCGGGTCTGATCATGCTCCAGCTCCTCACCCAGTCGATCTCAAACGCCGCCTTCGGCATCTATTTCCCGCGTTTTGCCGGCACGATCTACGAGGTGCTCTCGGCTCCTGTCTCGGCAGTGGAAATTGTTCTCGGTTTCGTTGGCGCGGCGGCAACGAAATCGATCATGATCGGCCTCATCATCCTCGCGACGGCGACGTTGTTCGTCGATTTTGAGATCGCGCACCCGATCTGGATGCTGCTCTTCCTCGTGTTGACCGGCTTCACCTTTTCCCTGCTCGGCTTCATCATCGGCATCTGGGCCGACGGCTTCGAGCAGCTTCAGCTCGTCCCACTTCTCGTTGTCACGCCGCTGACATTTCTCGGCGGAACCTTCTATTCCATCGACATGCTGCCCGACTTCTGGCGGGATGTAAGCCTGCTCAATCCAGTCCTCTATCTTGTCTCCGGCTTCCGCTGGGCCTTCTACGAAGCGTCCGACGTTTCGATCTTCGTCAGCCTTTCGATGACCCTTGCCTTCATGGCAATCGCGATGACCGCGATCTGGTGGATCTTCAAGACGGGCTGGAGGATCAAGCCGTAACGGTCGATTCCGCAGGACACGCCCATTCCAAGCCTATCCTTGACCTCGCTGCCCCATTCCGATCTCTCACGCCCACCAGACGCAAACGAACCAAAGGAGCTGCCCCTTGGCTCAGCTCAATGCACAGATCATTCCTGTCACCGAGTTTCAGCAGAACTGCACGCTGCTGTTCGACGACGAGACGAAGACCGGGGTCGTCGTCGATCCGGGCGGCGAGGCTGAGAAGATCGAGAGTGCGGTGAAAGCAGCAGGCGTGACCGTCGAGGCGATTTGGCTGACCCACGGCCATATCGACCATGCCGGCGGAGCGATGGAGCTGAAGGAGTTGCTCGGTGTCGACATCATCGGCTCGCACAAAGACGACAAGCTGCTGATGGACAATCTCGCTGAACAGGGAAAGATGTTCGGGCTGAGAAATGAGATCCGCAACTGCACGCCGGATCGCTGGCTGGACGAGGGCGATCGGGTCTCCTTTGCGGGGCACGAGTTCGAGGTTCTGCACACGCCCGGTCATGCTCCGGGCCATGTGATCTTCGCCTACCGCGCGGCGAAGTTCATCGTCATGGGCGACGTGCTCTTCAACGGCTCGATCGGGCGGACGGATCTGCCTGGCGGGAACCACGAAACTCTGCTCGCCTCGATCCGCGACAAGGTGCTGCCACTGGGCGACGATTTCGGCTTCCTGTGCGGCCACGGGCCCGGCAGCCGGCTCGGCGACGAGCGGCGGTCGAACCCGTTCCTTTCGGGGATGTGAACCCGGTCAGTAGCCAGGCGCGATGCGGATGATCTTCGATCCGCCGCCGGTGACGATGATATCGAGTCCGGATTTCGGATAGGGGCGCTTGTCGAGGCGCGCTTCCTCGATATCGATCACCTTCGGGCCCGGATTTGCGTAACGCCCAGCTCGCGCTTCACTGAGTCTGATGCGGTTCGTCGGGCTTTTGAACGAGCTTGAACCCGTAGAGACGTAGAGAACCGATCCTTCTCCACTGGTCCAGACCCGCGGCGTCTCCGATAGGCGCCATCCACGTTGTGCACGCTTGCCGAGGATGCGAAAAAGGCCGCGCGGCGAGACCCTGATCTCGCTCGAAATGCCGCCGCCATCTTCGAGGAATTCCTCACGCTCCGAGGTAAATAACTGAGGGCCGCCGGAAACACCGCCACCATCTTCCAGGAATTCTTCATCCTCAGATGTAAGGGTCACTGTGTCGTCGTCGGAAATGCCACCGCCGCCGGCAAGGAAATCGTCCTGCGTGTCAAGGCCGATTTCATAGCCGGTTCGGACGCCGCCGCCATCCTCCAGAAAATCCTGCTGTGCGGGGGCGGAGGTTGCGAAACAAAGTCCAAGAATGGCGGTAATGGTGAAGACGTGCCGCATGAGACAAACTCCCTAACATTACGTTAATCGGTGTTTGCTCCCGAAACAGCAAGAGCCATGCCAACAGGGCCGGAGCGAGGATTCAGGGATATGCCAAACCGTGTCCGCTAATGCAGGTCCCGGAACCCAAACCCGCAGTGTTCAGCCTTCCTTAACCATATCCGTACGCCACGGGAGCGGACGCTCTGCAGATGTCTTTCGTAGCGTGTGGTGGAAACACCCTCCCGATCCCAACGTCTCAGAATCGTGCACCTGTTCCAGATCGGGACGGCCCGTGCCATCACCGCAACCGGCTTCAGCCCGTATGACCGATCCGGTGGGCGAAGAACCGGGTCTTGGCGTCGAGCATGCGGTCCGCGCCCGCTTCGTGATAGCCTTGGAATGCGAACACCTCGCCGGCCGCGCAGACAGCCAGCACATCTAAGTGAGCCGTATCGAGAGACGAGCCGCCGACCTGCGCGCGTGCATAGGCCGATCCGTTGCGCAAGAGTTCGACCGCGAAGCTCGGCGCGGACGCCGCAAGCGAGCCGCTGAAGCCGAAGGACCAAAGGCCGGCCCCTTTCGGGCCGATCGTCAGTTGCCCATTGGCGAAACTGCTGTCGCCGAGATTGGCGTACTCGACCGTGAAACCGGAAAGATTTGTTGGGGTCGCATCGAAGAGTGTGTCGGACCCATTCGACGCGGCGATCAGCGCGACCGCCTTCGTCGCAGGCAGGTCGACGGTACCGCTCGCCCGGTTGACGACAAAAGCGTCGTAATAGCTCCCACCGTCGGGCGTGACCTTGATGCGGAAATCGTCGTCGCCGTAGAGGCCCATCAGGGCGCGCGTCGAATAGCCGTTTTGAAAATTGAAGCCGGCATCATTCTGGCTGTTCGCCTTGTTGAATGTACCGAGGATAGACCCGTTGCCCGAGCCGGAGGCATCGTCGTGGGTGAAGAGGAGCGAATTCGATTTGACGACGAGACGGTTGTAGTCGTCGGCATCCGCATTGATGCCGAATTTCGGCGCGCCGAGCTGCGGATCGATGCCGCTTACGAACGGGTCGGCGGTCCAGCCGGCGCCATCGTAAACAAGCGCAGCATTTTCCTCTGCGACATAGGCGATCCAGCCGGCACGCGGCTGGTAATAGGCCCATGCGCCATCCTGAAACGCAGCGACCCTTCCCGCCCGGCCCTGCCATTCTCCGCTCGCTCCCTCTGCGATAATGTGGCGCTCGCCTTCGGCCGGCGCGCCGGGCGGATTGGCCCTATCGCGGGCGAGGACGCCGAGATGGACGATCGCGTCCAGCATCCGCAGCGCCTCGTTGTGGGTGACGTGTTTCTGCGCCTGAGACGGCGCGATCATGGGAAGCGACAGAAGATGGGTTTGAAACATCGGGAGAACCTTCGGACGTTATGACGTCTCTAAAGGTTAGACCGAGTGTTCGCTCCCGCGGACAAGTCCGCGGGACCACGGGGCCTTAGTGCTCGTAGATCATCTTGCGGGTCATGCCGCCGTCGAGCGTCATCACCTGCCCGGTCATGAAGCCGGCGCCCGACAGGTAGAGCACGGCGTCCGCGATATCCTCGGACCGGCCGACACGGCCGACCGGATGCTGGGCATGATCCTTTTCCCGCAGATCGCTGTTTCCCGAAATCCAGCCGGGTGCGATGCAGTTGACGCGGATCTTCGGCCCTAGGCTCACCGCCAGCGACTGAGTGAAACCGAAGAGCCCGCCCTTCGCCGCGCAATAGGCCTCCGTTTCGGGCTCCGCCATGAAGGCGCGGGTCGAGATCATGTTCACGATCGAGGCGCCCTGTCCCATCAACGGCACGGCCGCGCGCGTCATCAGGAAGGCGCCAGTCAGGTGGCTTTCGGTGACCGCGCGCCAACGTCGAGCGAGAGCTTCTCGATCGGACCAGTTTCTGGGTCCGACTTCCCGGCGTTATTGACGAGAAGGTCGAGTTCGCTCCAGCCAAGTTCGTTGAATGCGGCTCCGACCGAGGCCTCGTCGGAGACGTCGCACTGGACGAAACGCGTCCCCTCGCCTTCTTGGAGATCGAAGGAGACGACCTCCCAGCCGTTCGCCGCCAGCTTCTTGCAGATGCCGGAACCTATCAGCCCGGCCCCGCCCGTCACGATTGCTTTCTTCATGAGGCCCGAGATAGGGCGCGGGACAACGCGAGCTAAGCCGAGAAATCGTCAGCCGGCGGCCGGCCGGTCCCACAGCTTCAGTTCAGCGGGGATATCGGTCGTCTTCTCTGGAGCCCTGCAGAGATCGGCGATCACGCAGGCCTCGCATTCGGGCTTGCGCGCCTTGCACACATAGCGACCGTGCAGGATCAGCCAGTGATGTGCATGGCGCCGATAGGGCTGTGGAATGACCGCGAGCAACCGCTCTTCCACCTCGTCGGGCGTCTTGCCCGGCGCGAGTTTCAGCCGATTGCCGATCCGGAAGATGTGAGTGTCGACGGCGAGCGTCTCCTCGCCGAAAGCAGTGTTGAGAACGACATTCGCCGTCTTGCGGCCGACGCCCGGCAGTGCTTCCAGCGAAGCGCGGTCGTGGGGCACCTCGCCGCCGTGATCTGCGACCAGGACTTGCGACAGGGCAAAGACGTTCTTGGCCTTGTTGCGAAAGAGCCCGATCGACTTGATGTGATCGCGGATCGCCTCTTCGCCGAGCGCTGTCATGGCCTTGGCATTATTGGCGACGGTAAAAAGGCCTCGCGTCGCCTTATTCACGCCGGCATCCGTCGCTTGCGCTGACAACACGACGGCAACGAGCAGAGTGAAGGGGTTCGAATGTTCGAGTTCAGGCCGCGGCTCGGGCCGCTGCACAGCGAAACGTTGGAAAATCTCCGCGATCTCGTCTTTCGAATAGGGGATGCGCGGCCTGCGCTTGCGCGGTTTGGCGGCAATTTTCGGCGCAGATTTCGTTTGGCTCACGCGTTTCTCACCCTGCGTCGCTTTACCGGCCTTGATTCCGCCCGGACCAAGGTCGATCTTGATGCATATGCAACTTCTTAGGAGCCGCGGGAATGGATGACAATCTAACCCGCAGCGGGCCCCAACCGTTTGATGCGGACAAACCGATTTTCGAAGCCCTTCTGACGCCCTATCGGTCGCTCGGACCCAGAGGCTTTGCCATAACAATGGCGCTGTTCGGTGCGGTCTGCGTTGGAGCCGGCATTCTGTTTGCGTCGCAGGGCGCATGGCCGGTCCTCGGCTTCCTAGGCCTCGACGTCATAATTCTCTACTTCGCTTTCAAGCTCAGTTACCAAGCCGGCAAAGCGCGTGAAGAGGTCTCTATTTCCCGCTCGGATCTATCCATTCGCAAGATTTCGCCTCACGGCCGGGTTCGTGAGACCCACTATCAGCCCGCTTGGACCAGATTTCACGTCAAGCGTATGGAAGACGTCGGCATCCTGAGAATGGACGTCGCGAGCCAGGGCCGCTCGACCGAGATCGGCCAGTTCCTCAACCCCGACGACCGTGAAACATTCGCCAAGGCATTCGGCGAAGCCCTCGGCATCGCGAAGAGAGGTTGAGGGCCCACACGGCGAAGGCGGACAAACCTTCAGACAGCATGCCATTGCCCTCGGTCGACCTTCAGATCGCAACCGCTCGAAGCAGCTTTTGAGAACCTAGGCTGGCGTGGTCTCAGGACCCGCTCGATAAGGTTTTGCAAGCGCTTCGTATCCCCCGAATGAGCGAGTCTAATGCGAAGAGCCGAATGGCTCCGGCGCCGGCGAAACAGTCTCTCATACCTTTTCTCTGGAACCGCGCGACTGCAGGGGTCAACGATTGACCATCCGCACATTGTTCAGCCTAGACTAAATAAATCTTTCGTTCAGTCTTGATTAAACGATCGTCGACGCGTAGCTAAGTGTCATGAACCATACACCCGACCCAATCAGTTTTCACATGAACCAGTCCTGCGCCGAGGCGCGAGAGCGCTTCATAGAGCGCATGGGCGAGCACATGGAAATGGAGGGCTTGCCCCGTATTGCGGGCCGGCTGTTCGGGCTGCTGCTGGTCGACCCGGGCACGGTGAGCTTTTCCGATCTTGCCGAACGACTCGGCGTCAGCCGCGGATCGATTTCAACCAATGCGCGGCTACTGGAGGGTAAGGGCCTGATCGAGCGGGTCGCCGTCGATGGAGAGCGACAGGACTACTTCCGCCTCGCCGACCGGCCGTTCGTCAACATGGTCCGCGGGATTGCGGCGCGCATGCGCGAAACAATGACACTGATCGACGACGGATGCAGGGACTGCGGCGGTCCGTCGGTCAATCCGGGCATTCTCGCGACACGTGATTTCTTTGCCGAAGCCGTTGAGAACCTTGAAGAGTTGGCGGCCCGCCTTGCCGAACGATGCGGCCGGGAGAACGAGCAATGATGGAGCCGGACGCACATACCCTTTCCGTCAACCATGACCGCATGCGGCATGGCGTGATGCACACGGGTGCTTCGACCGAAACCGAGCCGTCCAGCGGACGACGCTCGGAACCAAAGGAGCCTCGATCAAAGGCCGGCTGGCTTGCTCTGCTTTTCGTGCTGGCTTTGACAGGCTGGATGGGCTCTGGATATCTCGCGGACGATAGCGGTGAGACGGTCGCCCAGTCTCCACGCGAGAAGGTGGTCGAGCCGTTCACGGTCGAGGCGTTCCAATCCGAAGCGCGACCGGTCACGCAGTTCGTCTCCGCCGAAGGCCAGGCGATCCCAGATCGACAGACCCCAGTGCGTGCAAAGACAGGCGGCACGATCGAGGAGATCGTTGCACGCAAGGGACAGTTCCTGAACGAGGGCGACATCATAGCCCGGATCGCTCTGGCAGATCGCAGTTCCCAAATTGCCCAGGCCGAAGCCGAACTCAGCCGCCGCCAAGGGGAGTTCGACCGCGTCAGAGGCCTTGTCGAACGCGGCTATTCCACCCGTGCTGAACTCGAAGCAGCAGAGGCCGAACTCGCCGTTGCACGCGCGTCACTAGCGTCGATCCGCCAGACTCAAGGCGATACCGAGATCCGTGCTCCGATCACCGGTGTTCTGGAAAATTTCGATCTCGATCTCGGTGAGTTCATCGAAGCATCGACAGAAGTTGGTACACAGGTGGACAACGACCCGCTCTCGGTCGAAGTGCAGGTTGCCCAACAGAGCATCGGGCGCATTGAACTCGGTCAGACGGCACAGGTGACCTTCATCACGGGTGCAACCCGCGAAGGCGAGGTCACTTACGTAGCGAGTAGCGCCAACTCCTCGACGCGCACGTTCCCAGTCGAGATCACCATCCCCAATCCCGACCGGGACATTCCGGCCGGCATCTCGGCCGAGGTTCGCATTCCGGTCGGCGAAACGCCGGCCCACTTCCTGTCGGCCGCAATCCTTGCACTTGGCCCGAACGGCGAGCTTGGGGTCAAAGCCGTCGACGACAACTCCCGGGTCGAGTTCTATCCGGCCGAATTGGTGCGCGCCGAAACCGATGGCATCTGGGTCGACGGCTTGCCCGAAAATGTGCGGATCATATCGGTCGGACAGGGTTTCGTTTCCGACGGTGAGACGGTAAACGCCGTTGCGCCGACGGGCTACGGACCGGATATCGAGACGCCAGCCGATGCACCGCCACAGCCCGAACTGCCCGATATTGCTGCAGCGACCCCTGAAGAGCAGCCGGGCGGCTCTGGGCTGATCGCCGATGGCGACGCATCTTCTACGAGCGAAAGTACCCAGGTCGCTTCGAACGAAGCGGAAGCCGGATCGGAAGGCATGGCAGGAAACGACGTCGTTTCGCTTCTCGGCGAGGCCGAATTTACGGCAGAGCCCGGTTCGGACGGCACTCCACCCCAAGCCGTCGTGCGCATGGCGCAGGAGGCCCTCAATTCGCTCGGCTACGAAGCAGGGCAAGCCGACGGCCTGATGGGGACGTCGACCCGAAACGCCATCCGCGCCTTCCAGGCCGACAACGGGCTCGAGACGACCGGCACGCTGAGCGCCGCCTTCGCGTCTGCTCTCACGCAGGCGATCGCGACGGGGACGGGCCAGTAATGTATGCGATCATAGACGCGGCCTTCGACCGCTCCCGCACCGTCCTGCTCTTTCTGGTCTTGATCATTCTCGCGGGCGTCGTCGGCTACCAGTCGATCCCGAAGGAGTCGCAGCCGGACATTCCGATTCCGGTCATGTACGTGTCCACTGTCCTCGAAGGCATCTCGCCCGAGGACGCGGAACGGCTGATGATCAAGCCGCTGGAGACCGAACTCTCCTCGCTCTCCGGTCTCGATGAGATCGAAGGCCAGGCCTATGAAGGCTTCGCCTCGGTCCAACTAACGTTCGAGGCCGGGTTCGACGCCGACGAGGCTTTGACCGATGTCAAGGATGCGGTCGACCGGGCCAAGCCCAATCTTCCGGCAGAGGCTGAGGAACCGACGGTCAATGAGGTGAACACCTCACTTTTCCCGATCGTCACGATTGTATTGTCAGGTCCCGTGCCGGAGCGCACGCTCGTCAATCTCGCAAGCGAGCTACAGGACGATCTGGAATCGGCGCCCGGTGTTCTCGAAGTCGATATCGGTGGCGACCGCGACGAGCTCATGGAGGTCCTGATCGACCCGACGGTCTTCGAGACCTACGATATCTCTTTCGACGCCCTTCTCGAACAGTTGAGCCGCAACAATCGGCTGATCGCCGCCGGCGCGATCGACACCGGCGCGGGCCGGATCGTCGTGAAGGTACCGGGTCTGGTCGAAGATGTGAGCGACGTTCTCGACATGCCGATCAAGGTCGACGGCTCGACCGTCATCACCTTCAAGGACGTCGCAGTCGCGCGGCGTACGTTTCAGGATCCCGAAGGCTTCGCCCGGATCGACGGGCAGCCCTCGCTGGCGCTCGAAGTCAAGAAGCGGTCCGGCGCAAACATCATCGAGACTGTCGACGCGGCACGCCGCGTCGTCGCCCAGCATCAGGAAACTTGGCCAGACACGCTGAGCGTCGAGTTCCTGCAGGATGAGTCCGAGCAGGTGGTCTCGATGCTGACGGATCTGGAGAACAACGTGATCTCGGCCATCGTCCTCGTGATGATCGTCGTTGTCGCGGCACTCGGCCTGCGCACCTCAATCCTCGTCGGCCTGTCGATACCGGGCTCCTTCCTAGCCGGCATCGCCATTCTCTGGATGGCCGGCTTTACGATGAACATTATCGTCCTGTTCTCGCTCATCCTCGTTGTCGGCATGTTGGTCGACGGGGCGATTGTTACGACCGAACTCGCCGACAGGCGGCTTCTGGAGGGCGCGGCCCCGCGCGAGGCGTACCGACACGCGGCCAAACGCATGGCTTGGCCCATCATTGCCTCGACGGTTACGACGCTCGCCGTCTTCTTGCCGCTGCTTTTCTGGCCCGGCATCGTCGGCGAGTTCATGAAGTTTCTGCCGCTGACAGTGATCATCACGCTAACGGCATCGCTTGCGATGGCACTCGTCTTTATTCCTGTTCTAGGCGGCGTCATTGGCAAAGCCCAGCCTATGCCGCGCAAACAGCGCGAGGCGCTGGAGGCAGCCGAGTCTGGCGATCTTTCGACGATCCGCGGCACAACCGGTGTCTACCTGAAGGTGCTGAACGCTGCACTCAAAGGTCCGCTGGCAACGCTCATAATCGCAATTTCGATCTTGGTCGCCGGTTTTTACGGTTACGCCCAATACGGGCGCGGGGTCGAATTTTTCCCTTCGATCGAGCCGGAGTTCGCTCAGGTGCAGATCCGTGCACGCGACAATTTTTCCATCTTCGAGAAAGACGCGATCGTACGGCAGGTCGAGAACAGGCTTCTTGATCTCGACGAGGTGGAAAGCGTCTATGCTCGAACGATAAGCGAGGGCTCTTCGCGCCAGCTCGGTGCAGATGTGATCGGCACTGTGCAGCTCGAACTCGACGAATGGGACCAGCGGCGCAAGGCGACCGAAATATTCGACGACGTGCGTGCGCTCACCGACGATATTCCCGGCATAACCATTCAATTGCAGCAGGAACAGAACGGCCCCGCTGCCGGCAAACCGATCAATCTCAAGCTGAACGGTACCGATCTCCAGTCTCTATCCAACGCCGTCGCGCAGGTGCGCGCGGAAATGGCCGATATCGGCGGATACACCAATGTCACCGATACGCGACCGCTTCCCGGCGTCGAGTGGCAGCTCACCGTCGACCGCGAAGAGGCCGCGCGATACGGTGCCGATGTTTCCTTGCTCGGCCAAGCCGTACAGCTTCTGACTCGCGGCATCGAAGTTTCCGACTACCGGCCCGACGACGCGAGCGGAGACGGCGAGGTGCCAATCCGTGTTCGTTTTCCGGCCGGCGATCGGACGCTTGAGCGGCTGGAGGATCTTCGCATCCCAACCAACCAGGGTCTCGTGCCGATCCGCAACTTCGTCTCTTTCGAGCCTTCGCCCAAGGTCGGGACGATCATCCGCATCGATCAGCGCCGCGTGATGTCGATCGAAGCCGATGAAGCGGAAGGTCTTCTCGTCGACGATCAGGTGCGAAAGCTGACCCAAAGGCTGGAGCAAATAGATCTGCCGCCTGGCGTCGAATATACCTTCGGCGGCGAGGCGGAAGATCAGCAGGAAGCTGCGAATTTTCTGACCAGCGCCTTCGCGGTCGCCCTATCGCTTATGTTCATCGTATTGGTGACGCAGTTCAACTCGCTCTATCAGGCGTTTCTTGTGATGAGCGCGATCGTGTTCTCGACGGCGGGGGTCCTTTACGGCCTGCTGATCACTGGCCGACCCTTCGGCATTGTCATGGGCGGCATCGGCGTGATCGCGCTCGCTGGCATCGTCGTGAACAATAACATCGTGCTGATCGACACCTACAACGATCTGCGAAGGCAGGGGCAGCCGCCGCTGGAAGCTTTGTTGCGCACTGGAGCACAACGTCTCAGGCCCGTCTTCCTCACCTCGGTGACGACCGTTCTCGGTCTCGTCCCGATGGTGGTGGGCGCCAATGTCGATTTCCTAAACCGGACGATCGAGTTCGGCGCGCCCTCGACACAGTGGTGGACGGAACTTTCGGCTTCGATCGCGGGTGGCCTTACCTTCGCGACGATACTGACATTGGTCCTGACGCCGGCCCTCCTGATGCTCGGCGAATGCTTCGTCGCCTGGGTCAAGCGCAAACGCGGAGAGGATGTTCCAAGCCCGAGGCTTGGAGATCCGCTTGGCCGCAGGCGACCGAAGGGTGGCGCAATGGTGCCTGCGGAATAGAGGCTGGCTAACAGCTTTCGCGAAAGTCCTAGGGCCCCTCTATTTCCCGGCTTTGGGTCGCAGGTGTCGTTTGTCACCCGCTTATCTCGCGACGAGGACGGCTCGCGGGCGCATCGCGAACGATGCACTCTCAGCCGGTATCTTTCGACGTAAACGCCGTGCTGCACCCCTTCCAACTGTCATTGACGAAGACTGACGGCTGGTGGGGCGCATCGCGCTGTCGGGGATTTCGGACGAAACTCAACGACTGCTATGACAAACTGATCGTACGCCTGTTCACGACAGAAGCACAATATATCATCATCTAAGCTTACGCTGCGATCGACGTTCCCGTGCCGCGTTGCGGAGCATGACTGGTTCAATCCCTTCACTCCTGTGAAGAATTTCACAACGTGACGTTATGGTTCTAGCCGTAGCTCTGCGGCAACTACGGCCGAATTTTTCAAGATCATCTTCCCTTGTTAGGAATTTGCTTGGCATCCTAGGAGATACCGATTGCGATCGGAGCTTCCGGAGCGCATCTTGACTTCAGGATCAGGCCCGAATGCTCTCGAAGAAGGGGTCGAACGCATCGGAAGCCGCCGAATGTCGTAACGACGGAAGGGATTTGACGACTGGTGCAGGGCTCTTGCACTCGTCGCTTAGAAACGAGGTTATCGAAGATGAAACTGCTCGATTTCCTGACGCTCATGGTCGCCGTATGCGCGGCAATGACGATCGCCGTAAGCAAACTTTACGGCCTCCATTTTCCGAGCTGGCGCTTCGCCCAATACGAAACGATCTTCCTGCTTTTTCTTGTATTTTCCTGCGTGTTCCAGTTCGTGCGCGGCTTCAGCCGGCTTGCCTCGGACGACTAGCCCGGCTTCAGGGCTGCCAGCGCTTCACGGTACGTCGGATACCGAAATTCATAGCCGGCCGCCTTGATCTTGGCATTCGAGACGCGCTTGTTGTCGCCGTAGAAACTCCTGGCCATGGATGAGAGGTCCGCCTGTTCGAAGTTCACTTCCGGCGGCGGCTCGACACCGGCGAGTTCCGCGGCATAGGTGACGACATCTTGCGGCGGCGCCGGCTCGTCGTCGGTGACGTTGAAAATGCCGCCGACCGTCCTTTCAGCCAGAAGCTCAAGGCTGCCGGCGATGTCGTCCACATGGATGCGGTTGAACACCTGGCCCGGCTTGATCAGCCGCTTGGCCTTGCCGCTTTTCAGGCTTTCGAACTGGTTGCGTCCCGGTCCGTAGATGCCGGACAGTCGCAGGATTGCGAGTGGCACACCACGCCGTTCGGCAAGCGTCAGCCAGCCCCGTTCCGCCGTAACGCGGGACTTCGAGCGTTCGGAGCGCGGATCGACCGGCGTCTCCTCGTCGACCCAACCCCCACCATGATCGCCATAGACGCCGACGGTCGAGAGATAACCGATCCATCGAAGCTCGGGGCATTGTTCGGCGATCGTCTCGCCGTAAACCTTCAGCACCGGATCGCCTTCCGGCGCGTTGGCACCGCCGACCTGCGCTTCGGGCGGCGCCGTGTGACCAGGCGGCACCGAAACGAGAATATGCGTCGCCTCGCCAAGGGCATTCGCAACGTCAGGGTCGAAGCTTTCACCGTCGAAGACGAAGGCGGAGAGACGTCCTTTCGCAAGGCTCTCAGCCTTCTCTACGCTGCGAACTGTCACACCGAGCACCCTAGAGGGCGGAAGCCGATCTACATAGTGCGAGGCAGAATAGCCGTAGCCGAAGACGAAAAGCTTCATACGGTTCCCCGCCCAGCTCTTTCAGTCGACCGCTCTTCGATCATTGCAATCACTGCCTGCCACTCCTCACGCACCTGTTCGTCGCGCTCCCTATCTTGCGCTTCGCCGGCAGCGCTCAAGACTTCGGCCGGTTCGGCAAGCCGTCCGAACGCCCAAACCGCCATTTCCCTGACGCATGACGAGGGATCAGCCAGAAGCCGGCGAACAATCGGCAAGAAGTGTGAGTCGCCGGAGTTTCCCGCCGCAATCAGACAGTTCGACACGAACTTGTCGCGCCCGATCCGCTTGATTGGCGAGCCCGAGAAGAACGCACGGAAACCGTTGTCGTCCAGCACAAGAAGGTCGGCGAGGCGCGGCGCCTTCAGGTCCTCTCGTGCGATCAGCTTGGCTTCCGATGCCTTCTTCGCGAACTTGTTCCACGGACAGACAGCAAGGCAGTCGTCGCAGCCATAGATACGGTTGCCCATTTTGGGGCGCAGGTCACGCGGGATCGGCCGCTTTGTCTCGATGGTGAGATAGGAGATGCAGAGCCGCGCATCGAGCTGGTAGGGCGCGGGGAAGGCGTCGGTCGGGCAGATGTCGAGACAGGCCGTGCACGAGCCGCAGCGATCGGCCACCGGCTCATCGACAGGCAGATCAAGCGTCGTGAAAATTGATCCGAGAAACAGCCAGGACCCGAAGTCGCGCGACAGGAGGTTGGTATGCTTGCCCTGCCAGCCGAGGCCGGCCATCGCTCCGATCGGCTTTTCCATGACCGGCGCGGTGTCGACGAAAACCTTGGCATCGTGGTCGCCGAGCCCGGCCTTGCGCGCTTCGGCGATCAGCCGGCCGGCCAGTTCCTTGAGCTTTCCCTTGATGACGTCGTGATAGTCGCGATGACGGGCGTAGACTGAAATCCCGCCCCGGTCGGGACGGTCGAGCACAGCGAGCGGATCATCCTCAGGGCCATAGTTCATGGCAAGGACGAGAATGGACTTTACCTTTGGCCACAGCATCCGAGCGGAGCGGCGGCGCTTCTGCGTCTTCGGCATCCAGGCCATGGTGCCGTGGCGGCCGGTCTCGACGAACTGTTGGAGTCGCTCACCGGCAATCCCATCGGTTTCCGCCAGCGCAATACCGAAATCACAAAAACCGAGCCGCTCGGCATCGCGGGCAAGAAAGCGCTTCAGCCGCTGGCCGATATCTTCACTGGACGAAAGACTGTTCATCTTTATGGTCACAATGCCAATCCGGACTTCCTCAAAACATGCCTCGTCGATCTAAAAATGGTATAAAAATCGAACAGAATGCGAAATATATATGCATTCGTAAAATCAATAAACAATCTGTTATGCCTGCACGTCTTGAGTTCCTGCATCGGCCGCACTTACTGACCTCTCATCAGTTCTTTCCCAAAGGAGACTTTGAATGCGTCATATCCTTCTCGCGACCGCAGCCACGACTCTCATCCTGACCGGCGCGGCCAGTGCCCAGTCGGTCGACATTCCAGCTGGAACCTATGTCAGTGATCCGAACCACACCAATGTCCTGTGGAAGGTTAGCCATTTTGGCCTCTCGACCTACATCGGACGCTTCGACACGATGAGCGCCACGCTGGAACTCGACCCTGAAGATATCGCACAGTCGAGTCTCACCGCTTCGGTCGACCCGGCTTCGGTCAGCGTCAACTTCGAAGGCGAGAAAAGCTTTGCCGAAGAGATCGCGAGCGATCAATTCCTGAATGCCGCCGGATTTCCGGAAGCTACCTTCGTTTCGAAGTCGATCGAAATTACGGGAGAGAACACTGGCACTGTAACCGGCGATCTGACCCTGCGTGGAGAAACCCACGAAGAAGTCATGGACGTGACCTTCAATACCGCCCTCAACCCGCATCCAATGACGGAACAGCCGGCAATCGGTTTCGGTGGCGAGATGACGATCGATCGCACCAAATACGGCATCGACTACCTCGCTGGACCGGTCGCCCAGGAGGTGACCCTCGAAATCCAGGCTGAATTCGTTCCCCAATCCTAATCCCGACGATCTGGTCCACATTCGTTGCGCGTAGCGCTGCGAATTGAACCCGTGATGTACGGCGGGCCGACTTCACGGTCTGCCCGCCGTTCTGGGCTGCGGCCCGTTCCGTTTGGAGCATAAACCATGAGCGCGACGAGCGACCGAGGCGCCTGGCGCGCCGCCTACACCCGCTACAGCCGAGGCGCCGTCTTCCTGCACTGGACGATCGCGGCTTTGATCCTCGTCAACATCGCCGGCGGACTTATGATGACCTCGGACATCCTCCCGAGCGCCGTTGAGTTCCCGGTTTTCCAGTTCCACAAGACGATCGGCCTGCTCGTCCTCGCTCTCACGGTTGCGCGCATCATCTGGCGCGCGATCAATCCGCCACCCGCACATGCGCCGACCGTTCCATTGAGAGAGCGCCTTGCGGCGAATGCAGTTCATCTCACCTTCTACGCGCTGATGCTGATCGTGCCGCTACTCGGCTGGCTGGTGGTTTCGGTTTCCGACGCTCAGGTGCCCACCTACCTCTTCATGTTTGAGGCTTTGCCCTGGCCGAGCCTGCCGATCCGCGAGGCTGTGACTGAGGCGACACGCGAAAGCCTCTCGGCAATTGCCGAATTCGGACACAAGTGGCTCGCGCTCTCCTTTCTCGGCCTCCTAGTCCTGCATATCGGCGGGGCGCTCAAGCACACGATCGTCGATCGCTTGCCATCCTTCTCGCGGATTGGCTTCGGGTATGGCCTCATGCCCCAGGCGAGCAGGTCCGGGTCCAGCCTCACCGCGCTCGCCGGCTTCGTTGCCATTTTGGCGATCGGTCTTCTCATCGGCCGCGCCGAAGCCGTTCGAGGCACAGAGCCCGGATCGGGGAAGGCAGTAGAGGCCTCGGGCGAAGCGTCCGGAGATGACACGCAAGCCGTCGCGTCTACTGACGAAAAGGCTGAGGGTGGAACTGTCGCCGGCGAAGCCGCCGGTGCTGAATTCGGCGGATGGGCTATCGACCGCTCAGAGAGCGCATTGGGCTTCGAGACCGAATTTTCGGGCGCCGCGATTATGGGCGAAATAGGCGATTGGAACGCGGACATCATCTTTGCACCCGATGCCCTCGGCGATGCACGTGCCCGGATCGTCATTCGGACAGCTTCGATCACCGTGGCCAACTCCTTTGTCTCGCCGCAGCTTCAAGGATCCGATGGATTTGCTTCAGACGAGTATGGCGAGGCAAACCTCGTTCTAACCGAATTCAACGCTTCAGAGGACGGCGGAAGTACCTTCACCGCAACAGGTGAACTGACCCTCAAGGAAACGAGCGCACCTGTAACAGTGCCTTTCACCTTCGAGCCACAGGCGGACGGCACCGCGCGGGTGAAAGGATCGGCGACCCTCGATCGCACGGTTTACGGCATCGGCGTGAAGAACGATCCTACGGGCACGGAGCTGTCGAAAGAGGTGACAGTCCGCTTCGACCTTGTCGCCAGCCGAGCGGGCACCTGATAGGCAGCGGACGGGCACGAAACGAAGAGAGACGCATGGCCGACCTGCCCCAGCGCGAAGACTACCCGCACATCACTGAAGACAAGCTGCGCTTCGCTGACATGGACCGTCAGGGTCACGTCAACAACGTCGCTTTCATGCAATTCCTGGAACAGGCGCGGTGCGAAGTGGTCTACGACCCGGACGATCCGCTCGCGCCGGAAGGCTGCGCCTTCGTCGTCGCGCATATAGCAATAGACTTCCTAGACGAGATGATCTGGCCTGGTACGGTCGAAACGGCGACCCGCGTCCAATCCGTCGGCAGAAGCTCCATCAAGATCGAGCAGGCACTCTTCCAAAATGGCAAGCCGTGCGCCAAGGCGTTCTCGGTGGTGGTCCTGACCAACGAGACGAACCGCCGTTCGACGCCGCTCCCGGACGAAGCGGTTGCGCGGATGAGGGCTCTCGAGATGTCGCGCTGATATCCGCAAGGCTTTCGGCATCGAGTTCGACAGGCTAAGAGACGACTGGAAACGACCAATCGGACATCATGGCCAAGCGAGACAAGACCTCATCGCGCCCGCGCAATCCTGAAGTTTCGAAACCGCTGCGAAAGCCCAATCCGGATGGTGCGCCGACGGCGCCTGCCCGGAGCGGACCGAAGGCACCACCGTCCGTTCGCAAAGATATTCCTGCAGCACCTTCGGGATCGTCGCACGCCTTCTGGGAATCCAAGCGCGGCGTTGCCAGCATGGAGGATGCACGCGACTGGCTGATGGCGCGGGGTATCGACGATGTCGAATGCATCACGCCCGATCTCGCTGGCGTCGCGCGTGGCAAGATGATGCCGGCCAAGAAGTTCGTCGACAACACCTCGCTCGCCCTCCCCTCGGCGCTCTTCATGCATACGATTTCGGGCGAATACCCAGAGGAGACAGGCGAATTTCGCTATTCGCCGAACGACGGCGACCTTAAGCTCGTACCGGACCTCTCGACGCTCTGCGCCGTCCCTTGGGAAACCGATCCGACCGCGCAGGTGATCTGCGACCTCGTCGACCAGACGGGTGTTGCTGTCGGCTATACACCGCGAAACGTGCTGAAACATGTCATCGGACTCTACGAAGAGCGCGGCTGGAAGCCGGTCATCGCCCCGGAAATCGAGTTCTACCTCGTCTCGAAAAACGCCGACCCGGACTATCCGCTGACGCCGCCGATTGGCCGCTCGGGCCGACAGATTCAATCGGGCCAATCCTATTCCATTGGCGGGGTCAACGAATTCGACGAGCTCATCGACGACATTTACGACTACTCGGATGCGCAGGGGCTCGAGATCGACACGCTGATCCACGAGGAAGGGGCGGCGCAGCTTGAAATCAACCTGAGGCACGGCGATCCGGTGGAGCTCGCCGATCAGGTCTTCCTCTTCAAGCGGACGATCCGTGAAGCGGCGATGGCGCACGACATCTACGCAACCTTCATGGCAAAACCCATCCAAGGCCAGCCGGGATCGGCAATGCACATCCACCAATCCGTCATCGATCGGGAGACGGGACGGAACATTTTTTCGAATGGCGACGGCGGGCCGTCCGATCTCTTCCATCACTTCATCGGCGGCATGCAGAAATACGTGCCCGCCGCGCTGATCATGATGGCGCCATACGTCAACTCCTATCGCCGGCTCACCCACGGCATGGCCGCTCCGACCAATTGCGAATGGGGTTTCGACAACCGTACGACAGCCTTCCGTGTGCCGACCTCCGATCCGGAAGGCCGACGCGTCGAGAACCGGCTACCCTCTTCCGACACAAACCCCTATCTCTCGATCGCCGCATCGTTGGCGTGCGGCTATCTGGGCATGGTCGAGGCGATCATGCCGACCGATCCAACCGAGCGCACCGCCAATGAGGACGGTGAGATCTCGCTGCCGCGCGGACTTCTGGAAGCCGTCGCGATCTTCGAAGGCGAGAAGGCGCTGCACGATGTTTTGGGCAGAGACTTCGTTGTGACCTATGCCGGCATCAAACGCGGCGAGCACGAAACCTTCATGCAGGTGATCAGCCCCTGGGAGCGCGAATTCCTGCTGCTCCAGGTTTGACGCTTGGACTACGCGCCCACCTCCCCCATCGCGCCAGGCCGGTCCTATTACGAAGATACGGTCGAACGACCATTCTATCCCGCGCTTCGGGAGAGCCTCGATGTCGACGTTCTCGTGGTCGGCGGTGGCTTCACCGGGCTGTCAGCTGCACTCAACCTTGCCAAGACAGGCGCCAAGGTCGTTCTTCTCGAAGCTCATCGCTTCGGCGACGGCGCTTCTGGGCGCAATGGCGGTCAGATCGGGACCGGCCAACGGTTGTGGCCGGACGAACTCGAACCCGAGATCGGCTTCGAAAAGTCCCTCGCACTCTTCCGGCTTGCCGAGGAGGCAAAGGCGAGCCTCTTCGAATTTCTCGATGTGAACCAGATCGATGTGGACCTGAGATACGGCCAACTCGCGGTCGCTCACAAGAAGCGCTACTTGGCTGACTTCAGATCACAAGTCGAGGCCCTTACCGAGCGCTATGCCTACCCTCATGCAAGCTTCATGGACCGGGAAGAGACCATAGCGCGTCTTGGTACGAACCGCTTCTTCGGCGGCATACGCGATACCGGCACGGCGCATCTCAATCCACTAAAGCTCGTAGTTGGCACCGCGTCGGCGGCCGCAAACGCCGGTGCGCGCCTGTTCGAGACGAGCCCCGTCGAGCGGCTGGAACACCGCGGCAACCGCCACATCGCACGAACTGCGACCGGCACGGTGACGGCGCCAAACGTGCTACTTGCCACAAACGCCTACGGCCATGATCTCTCGCCGGCGCTCGACGCTCATGTCATGCCGATCGGCTCCTTCATCGGCGCGACGGAGCCACTCGAGGACGAAACGATTCTGCCGGGGGGCGAATGCTGTCACGACTCGCGGTTCGTCGTTCGATATTTTCGGCGGTCACGTGACAACCGCCTGCTCTTCGGTGGGCGCGAGGCCTACACTTCCGCTACCGGCGATATCGCGCGGCATATCGAAAAGCAGATTGCGGAGGTCTATCCGCAGCTTGAGGGCGTCCGCCTCACCCATGCCTGGGGCGGTCATGTGGCGATAACGATGAAGCGCATGCCATTCGTCGAGACCAGCCGCAACGGGCTGACGGCGATCGGCGGCTTTTCGGGCCACGGCGTGATGCTCGCTAATTTCGCTGGCCGGCTTTACGCCGAACGCCTCGCCGGCAATCGAAACCGGTTGCAACTCCTTGAAGACCTCGACATCCCGCCGTTCCCGGGCGGAACCCGTCTGCGCGGACCGCTCACCGCGCTCGCGATGACTTGGTTTGCTTTCCGAGATCGCTTCTGAAGCCATTGCCTTGGACCACTGGCCGGCTTCGCGCCCGAGGCTGGTTCAAAGCGTTGGCGCCTAAGTATTATTGGGTGCGCCATTTGCGGCCACTTCCCTGTCATTTCAACGGCAGCGGTCCATTTGTGTATGATTGATGACCAAACCGGGGGCACCTCTTGCAATTCGACCGGACCCTTACGTCTGAGAACGATGGCGGTTTCGCGGATGATGCGATGCCGGAGCGTCTAGACGCGAGTTTGGACAAGCAACGGCACAGAGCTGCGTATTCCGCACCCCATACGGCGAAGCCTAGAGCCAAACGGAACGATCTCCACGCGATACTGCGCGAACGTACCGATCGCGAGCATCGCGAACTCGACGCATACCTCGGCAAAATCTGGGCGACATCAGAGGATTACGCCGCCTATATCAGGATGAACCATCGGTCACATCATGTTCTCGAACCGGCCGTCGAGACTGTGCTTGGCATGCATCGCCAGCCGGTCACTTACCTGCCGATGCGGGCAGCGCTTGATCGAGATGTCGCGACTCTTGGAATTCGTCCGCTCGCAGGTCGCTCTTTTCGCCTGCGTGGATCAACCGAGGGGGCATCGCTCATCGGCGTGCTATATGTGCTCGAAGGCTCGCGACTAGGCGCGCGCATGTTGCATCAGAGGGTCAAGCAATCATCTTGGATGGACCGTTTTGCAACCATGCCGCTGGCTTTCTTCGAGGCTGCGAGCCAGTCTCGTGATTTCTTCAAGCGGATGAACGCTCTGGAGAGCCTGATGATTGACGGCGACGACATCGAATCCGCGGTGTCGTCCGCCAAGGCAACTTTTGCGCTGTTCATGGAAACGGCAGAGCTTGCTAAGAAACAGTAGTGCATGCGCCAGCAGGAAAGCGAGTTCATGACCGCCAAAGAGGATCCGACGACATTTTCCGTCGACCTGACGAATTGCGACCGCGAACCCATACATCTTCTCGGCGCCGTTCAGGACTTTGGCTTCCTTGTCGCAGTCTCCTTCGACTGGCTTATTCAGCGCGTCTCCGCAAACATCGAGAGTTTCACGGGTAGATCCGTAGACGATTTACTCGGCGCACCGCTGAACACACTGCTTGGCGACAATGTCATTCATCTCATCAGATCGCGTCTTCAGATGCTCTCTTCTGAGGACGGAACCGAACACGTCTTTGGCATCGATTTTCTGTCGAATGGCCGAAAATTCGACGTGTCGCTTCACGTATCCGGCTCATCTATAGTCATCGAGGCGGAGCCGTCTGACACCCACCAAACCGTTACTCCCGGGGCACTCGTTCGTTCGATGTCGGGCCGGTTGCAGCGCACGCCCTCGACCCGCGATCTGTTCGAGGAAAGCGTACGCCAGCTTCGCAGCGTTACCGGTTTCGATCGTGTGATGCTCTATCGCTTCAACACCGACGGAGCGGGAACCGTCGTTGCGGAAGCATTGAGGACGGGCCTCGAATCTTTCCGCGGTCTGAATTACCCGGCCGCCGACATCCCAACTCAGGCACGCGCACTCTACGTTCGCAACCGCGTCCGCACGATCGCCGATGTGCGGGCGGAGCCGGTACCCGTTGAGCCCGCACTTGATCCCTCCGGCGAGCCCCTCGATCTCTCGATGTCGACCCTCAGGTCCGTTTCACCGATCCACATCGAATATTTGCAGAACATGGGTGTCGACGCATCCTATTCGATCTCGATCGTGATCGACGGAAAGCTGTGGGGCCTTTTTGCGCTTCATCATTACAAGCCCCGTCGCCTTTCCATGGAGATGCGCAACGCGACCGAGCTCTTCGGGTTGATGATCTCGCTTATGATCGAGGGCAAGCTCGCGCGTGAACAACGCGCCGCGGAGGAAAAAGCGCGCGAACTACACGACCGCTTCGTCGGCAAGCTGATGAGCCTGACACCCTCGGTCTCCGACCTTTCGAATTTTGCGGGGGACCTGCGCGACATCATCCCGTCCGACGGATTCGCAGTCTGGGCCGACGGCTTGGTGAAGAGCTACGGCAAGACACCGCCTGACGATGCTATGCCGGCGCTCGCGCGCTTTCTCAACCGTGCGGCCGCGAGCCGCGTCTATTCAAGCGATGAACTTGGAGCTGTCTACCCGCCCGCAAAGGAATTCGAGCAGGATGCCGCGGGTCTGCTCGCAATCCCGATCTCCCGCTCGCCACGCGACTACATCATGTTCTTTCGGCAGGAACTGGTCCAAACCGTTAATTGGGCGGGTAACCCGCAGGACAAGAAAATGGGCTACGGACCCAACGGTCCGCGCCTTACCCCGCGCAAGAGTTTCGAAGCTTGGCAGGAGACAGTGCGCGGAAAGTCGCGCTCCTGGACCGACGCGGAGAAGAAGGCCTCCGAAGCGCTGCGCATCTCGATCCTCGAAGTCTTGGTGAAATTCACCGAGGAGACTTCCCGACAGCAGGCCCAGTCCCAGCAGGCCCAGGAACTCCTTATTGCCGAGCTCAATCACCGGGTTCGCAACATTCTCGCGCTGATACGTGCGCTGGTCATCCAGAGCAAGGCGACGGCGACGAGCATCGACGACTTCTCCGACATCGTCAGCGGCCGCATCCAAGCGCTAGCCCGAGCGCACGACCAGATCACCGACGAGAAATATGCTTCGCAGAAGCTTTCGGAAATCATCCAGACGGAAGTCGACGCCTATATCGGTGGCAAAGCAGATCGAGTCCGGCTGACCGGGCCCAACATCCTCGTGTCGCCCAAAGCCTTCTCGATCCTCGCGCTCGTATTCCACGAGATGGTCACCAACTCGGCGAAATACGGCGGCCTTTCGGATTCACGTGGTCAAGTCTTTGTAGACTGGCAGATTCACGAAGAGGACGGCTGTGTCATTCGCTGGCGCGAGGAAGGCGGCCCGGCGGTGCAACGACCGAGCCGGCGCGGCTTCGGCTCGACGATCATCGAGAGATCGATCCCGCACGACCTCGGCGGAGAGGCCCAGCTTACCTTCAAGCTCGCTGGTCTCCAGGCCCGTTTTGTCATCCCCCATACCTTCATTGACTATGTCGAACACAACCATGACGGCTTGCAATCTGGTCTGGAACAACCGATAGGCTCTCATGGGGGACAAAACGGTACGTCAGGGCTCCGGGGAAGCGGCAGGATGAACGCGAGCGACGGTCTGCTCCTTGATGGGATGAACGCCCTTCTCGTGGAGGACAACGTGATCATCTCGCTCGATGCTGAGCAGTTGCTCGAAAGCCATGGAACGAGCGCGGTGTTTGTCGGGGCGAATGTCAAGGAAGCACGACGTATTCTGGACGAGCAGTCCATCGACGTCGCCATGTTGGACGTTAATCTCGGCATCGAAACAAGTTTCCCGCTGGTCGAACCGCTGATGGAACGTGGCATTCCCTTCGTCTTCGTCACAGGCTATGGCGAACAAATCGAGTTTCCGGAAAGTGCCGGACCGCATGTCGAGGCGGTCAAGAAGCCCTTCTCGGAGGATGATCTTCTATCAGCGCTCAGGCGAGCAATCGAGCGGTCTCGGGCAGCCTGACCGGGTCGAACTTCATGCGTCCCGAAACGTTGGCGGCTCGAACCTCAACAGAGCTGTCGCATCAATTCGCCGATTTGCGCCCATCAGACCGGGGGTAAAGCTTTTTGCATTCGCCTCGGTTTCTTTTCCGCGCCCATTTATCATAAAGCTGGCTGAGACGTTTCAGACCCGCCAGCACAGAAGCCGTTCATGTCCAGTCAGATCATACCCGTCGATCCTTTCGATTACGTCGTTTTCGGCGGTAACGGCGACCTTGCGGCCCGCAAGCTTCTCCCGGCCCTCTACCACCGCGACCGCGACGGTCAAATTCCGATCGAGGCGCGGATCATTGGAGCGTCGCGTACCGCCTTCAGTAGCGAGGAGTACCGGAACTTCGCGCGTGACGCGCTCACCGATCACGTAAAGCCTGAAGATCTTCACGACGACACGATCACGCGCTTCGTCAACCGGCTTTTTTACTGCCATGTGGATGCTCGCTCCGACGAAGGCTGGCCGGAACTGAAGGCTTTGCTCGATGAGAATGGCTCCTCGCGTATCCGCGCCTTCTACATGGCGGTCTCGCCCAATCTCTTCGGCGATTTCGCCGCCAAGGTCTCCCAGTTCGGTCTTGCTGACGAGCATACCCGCGTCGTCGTCGAAAAGCCGGTCGGCCGCGATCTCGATTCCGCCAAGGCGCTGAATTCGGAAATCGCGAGATACTTTCGTGAGGATCAAGTCTTCCGCATCGATCACTATCTCGGCAAGGAGACTGTACAGAACCTGATGGCGCTTCGCTTCGCCAATGCGCTTTACGAACCGATCTGGAATGCAGGGCACATCGACCACGTGCAGATCACGGTCGCCGAGGAGGTCGGTCTTGAGGGCAGGGCTGGCTATTACGAAACAGCCGGCGCCCTGCGGGACATGGTGCAGAACCACATTGTCCAGCTGATGTGCCTCGTCGCCCTCGAGCCGCCTTCGGTCTTCAAGGACGACGCTCTGCGCGACGAGAAATTGAAGATTCTGCGCTCGCTCCACCCGATCGACGCAAGCAATGTCGAGACGCTCACCGTTCGCGGCCAGTACAGGGCGGGTGCGTCGGGCGGTAACGCGGTCAAGAGCTATCTGGAAGATCTCGGGGAAGCCGAGAGCATGACCGAGACCTTCGTCGCCATCAAGGCAGAGATCAACAACTGGCGCTGGGCAGGTGTGCCGTTCTATCTCAGGACCGGCAAACGGCTCGCCGGCCGGATGTCGGAGATCGTCATCACTTTCCGCAAGCCGCCGCACAACATCTTCGCGGACGTTACCGGCGAGGTTTCGCACAACCAGCTCGTTCTGCGCCTGCAGCCCGACGAAGGCATGAAGCAGTATCTGATGATCAAGGATCCCGGTCCCGGCGGCATGCGCCTCCGCCAGATCCCGCTGGATATGACTTTCGCCCAGTCGTTCAAGGTTCGCAATCCGGACGCCTACGAGCGGCTCCTCCTCGATGTCGTGCGCGGCAATCAAACCCTCTTCATGCGGCGCGACGAGGTAGAGGCCGCCTGGGACTGGATCGACCCAATTCTCAAAGCATGGGAGGAAAAGCGCCAGAAGCCGCAGGGCTATACGTCCGGTACATGGGGTCCATCCGCCGCGATCGCCCTGATCGAGCGCGACGGTCGCACCTGGCACGAACCGGACTGACCTCGCGGTCCCGCTCATTTCCACCTTTTACGCGAAAGCGAACCCGATGGCCGAACCGGTTTTCCACGAGTATCAAACCCGCGAAGCGCTCGCCGAGGCCCTGGCCGCAGGTGTCGCGGCGGTGCTTGCCGGTGCAATCGCAACCCGCGGTTCTGCGACGCTCGCAGTTTCGGGCGGCTCGACGCCGAAGCTCTTCTTCAAGCATCTGGGGCGGGCCGAAATCGAATGGAAGAATGTCGAGATCACCCTCGTCGACGAGCGGTGGGTGCCCGAAACCTCGGACCGATCCAATCATGCGCTTGTCAGACGTCACCTGCTGAATGGTGTGGCGAGCGCAGCCAATCTCCTGCCGTTCTATACCGGTCATGAGACGCCGGAAGAGGCGCTGGACGATCTGAAACACCGGTATTGCCGCGTTGCCCGCCCGTTCGACGCCGTGATCCTCGGCATGGGCACCGACGGCCACACCGCCTCCTTCTTTCCTGGTGCAGACAATCTCGATGCCGTGCTGCATCCAGACGGCCATGACGAGGTCGCCGCCGTTAGGGCGCCGGGTGCGGGCGAGCCCCGCATAACCCTCACCCTTCCCATGTTGGTGGACGCGCGGCTCCTCGCCCTCCATATCGAGGGGGAGGAGAAGCGCGCGATCTACGGCGAGGCGATCGAGGGCGACGATGTCGAGGCGATGCCCGTTCGCGCCGTCCTGAAGGCCCGGCGTACCGAACCGCTTAACGTGTTCTGGGCGCCGTGATCGCTTTGGGCCGGTTCGGTCGCGGCTTCGGGCCCGAACCGTCGTTGCGCCCTTCGTGATAGCATTCCGCCCGAAACCCTTTCGCGCCAGCGCCAAGAGGAAGAGAGCATGACCGCCGACCGTCGCATCGAAGAGATCACCGACCGCATCCGCGAACGCTCAAAGGCAACGCGCGAGCCCTATGTCGCCCGCATCCAGGCGAAGGGTGCCGAGGGGCCGAAGCGTTCGACGCTCACGTGCGGCAACCTTGCCCACGGTTTTGCCGCCTGCGGCCCGACCGACAAGGAACGGCTTATGGGCGACGTGACGGCCAATCTCGGCATCATCACCGCCTATAACGACATGCTCTCCGCCCACCAGCCCTTCGAGCGCTTCCCGGAGATCATCCGCGAGGCGGCGCGCGAAGTGGGGGCGACGGCCCAGGTGGCAGGCGGCGTTCCTGCGATGTGCGACGGCGTCACGCAGGGCCAGGCGGGTATGGAGCTTTCGCTCTTTTCGCGCGACGTCATCGCCATGGCCGCTGCCGTCGGCCTCTCCCACGACATGTTCGACGCCGCCGTCTTTCTTGGTGTCTGCGACAAGATCGTGCCGGGGCTCGCCATCGCCTCTCTCACTTTCGGCCATTTGCCGGCGATCTTCGTTCCGGCCGGACCGATGACCTCAGGGCTTCCGAACGACGAGAAGAGCCGCATCCGCCAACTCTATGCAGAAGGCAAGGTCGGTCGCGACGAGCTTCTGAAGGCAGAGTCGGCCTCCTATCACGGTCCGGGCACCTGCACCTTCTACGGCACGGCGAATTCGAACCAGATGCTGATGGAGATCATGGGCCTCCACACGCCAGGCTCGTCCTTCATCAATCCGAATACGCCCCTGCGTGATGCGTTGACCAGGGAAGCGACGAAACGAGCGCTCGCCATCACAGCGCTCGGCAACGAGTACACGCCGGCCGGCATGGTGGTCGACGAACGGGCCGTGGTGAACGGCGTCGTCGGCCTTCACGCGACGGGCGGTTCGACCAATCACACCCTGCATCTCATCGCGATCGCGCGCGCGGCAGGGATCAAGCTCACCTGGTCCGACATCTCCGATCTTTCGGACATCACGCCGCTGCTCGCCCGCGTTTATCCGAACGGGCTCGCCGACGTGAACCATTTCCACGCGGCCGGCGGCATGGGCTTCCTGATCCGCGAATTGCTCTCGCGCGGGCTGCTGCACGATGACGTCAAGACCGCATGGGGAACGGGCCTCGACGCCTATTCAATCGAGGCCAAGCTCGCAGAGGACGGCCAAAGCGTGGTCCGCGATCCGGCTCCGAAGATAAGCGGCGATCCGAAAGTGCTGACGACCGCGGACAATCCGTTTTCGTCGAATGGCGGTCTGAAAATGTTGACGGGCAATCTTGGCAAGGGCGTCATCAAGATTTCTGCCGTGAAGCCCGAGCACCGCACGGTCGAGGCTCCCGTGCGCATCTTCAACGACCAGAACGAGGTGAAGGCGGCCTTCGACAGCGGCGAGCTCGACCGCGACGTTATATGCGTCGTGCGCTTCCAGGGTCCGAAGTCAAACGGCATGCCTGAACTTCACAAGCTGACGCCCCTTCTTGGCATACTCCAGGATCGCGGGCACAAGGTCGCGTTGGTCACCGACGGGCGCATGTCGGGTGCATCCGGCAAAGTGCCGGCGGCGATCCACGTGACGCCCGAAGCCAAGGCCGGCGGCCCGATCGCCAAACTGAAAGAAGGCGACGTCGTGAAGCTCGACACTGAAGCCGGAACGCTTTCGGTCCAGGTCGACTCCGCCGAATTCGAGGCACGCGAGGCGTTCACCATGGACCTGTCGGCCTACGAACATGGTATTGGCCGCGAACTGTTCGCTCCCTTCCGCGCGATGGTTGGTGCGGCCGACGAGGGCGCGGGGGTCTTCGCGGCCTGATACGATTTGATCGGGGGTTTTCTCTCCGGTATTCAAACCGACGTGAAGATGCTGGATAGAGGACGTTGATGGCGCGGTCGTTCGCGAAGAAGATTCTTGCCGGACTGAGACTGCCGCGTCTGCCACGCACCTCGCTGCGCCGGCTCGGCTTTGTCCACGACGCGCTCGTCAGCTTTCTCGCGATCACCGCAGCAATGGCTCTGTCCTGGGGCCTCGCGCCGATGCTGACCCTCTGGCAGATCTGGGTGCTGATCGGCATCTTCACGGCGATCTGCATCCTCGTTTTCCCGTTCTTCCGGCTGAACAGCGGAGCGTGGCGCTATGCCTCGCTGCTCGACGTTGTTTCGATCGTGAAGGCGGTGACGGCGGTCGTCTTCATCTTTCTCGGCATCAGCTTCTTCACCTTTCGCGGCGACTACCTGCCGCGCACCGCCCTCGTCACCACCTGGTTCGTCTTGATCATCGGCCTCGGCGGCCCTCGCCTCCTTTATCGGCTGATGAAGGAGGGCGGACGCCGGTCGCGGATGGACGATCCGCAGGTGAAGCGCGGCAATTCCGTTCTCGTCTACGGTTTCACCGACAGCGCCGATCTATTCGTGCGCAATGCGCGGCGCTCGGGTGAAGGCCAGCGCATCGTCGGCATTCTCGACGAGCGCCCGAAGAACAGAAAGCGCCAGATGCACGGCGTTCATGTACTCGGGCGCTTGGCTGACCTGCCGACGATCATCGCGCGTCGTCAAGCCGCGCGGCAGAACCCGATCAGCGAACTCGTCATCGCCGATCCGGACCTGCCGGCCCAGGCGCTTTCGGATCTCGTCGCACAGGCGGCGCCGCACAAGATCACCGTCAAGCGGCTTCCCGACATCAACCGCGCCGGCATCGTCGACGAGAACGCCCCGATCGAGCCGCAACCGATCTCTCTCGAGGACCTCCTGACACGCAAGGTGGTCGACCTCGATCTCGACGAAACCGGCGATCTTCTCGTCGGCACCAAGGTCGCGGTTACCGGTGCGGGCGGCTCGATCGGCTCAGAGCTCGTCCGCCAGATCGCCGGATTCAAGCCTTCGCTGCTCATCCTCGTCGAGAACAGCGAGTTCAACCTCTGGGCGATCGAGCGGCAGCTGGCCGCTGACTTCCCGGACATCGCCGTCGTCGCTCGCACGATCGACGTGCGGCGCAAGGACCGGATCGACCGGCTGTTCGCCGAACTCGAACCAGAGGTCGTGTTCCATGCTGCGGCTATGAAGCACGTGCCTATCGTTGAGGAAAATCCGATCGAGGGGATCGAGACCAACCTCCTCGGGACCCGCAACGTTGCCGATGCCGCACTCGCCTACGGCTCCCGCGCCTTCGTCATGGTCTCGACCGACAAGGCGGTGAATCCGACCAACGTTATGGGCGCATCCAAGCGTGCGGCCGAGGCCTATTGCCAGTCGCTCGATCTCAGCCAGGACCGGACGCGCTTCATGACCGTGCGCTTCGGCAACGTGCTGGGCTCCACAGGCTCCGTCATTCCGCTGTTTCAGACCCAGCTCGCGCGCGGTGGCCCGCTGACCGTCACCGATCCGAACATCGTGCGCTTCTTCATGACGATTCCGGAAGCGACGCGGTTGATCCTGCATGCAGCCGGTCACGGCATGAACAATGCGGGGTCAAAGGGACTCATTTACGTTCTCGACATGGGCAAGCCGATCCGGATCGCCGAGCTCGCCGAACGCCTCATCCAGCTTGCCGGCCTGCGCCCGCATATCGACATCGCCATCGAGTTCACCGGCCTGCGCAAGGGCGAGAAGCTCTACGAGGAACTCTTCTCCACCGAGGAGGCGCGCGAGGAGACGGGCCGCGAGGGCCTGATGTTCGCGCGTTCGCGGGTTCTAGACGTCCAGCTCCTTTCCCGAAATCTGAAGACGGTCGAGGCGGCGATCGAAGCCGGCGAGACAGGGCGCGCCGTCGAATGCCTAAGGCGCATTGTCCCGGAATTCGACGCGATCAGCTTCGAGCTGCCGGCGCCGCTGCTGACCTTGGAGGACAGTCCGCCGGCGATCGCCGGACCGGGCAAGCCCTTCGCCGAATAGACTTTCCTGGTTCTTTGGAATGATTCTGCCGTCCCGAACCTTCGAGCGGAGAATAATGTTTCCCTCATTGCCATGTGCTTGCAATCGCTGACGGCGCAAGGGCGGGCCGAAAGCCCTACCTTCCCGTCGAGTTGATTAATCGGCCACGCTCCGCGCTGGCCGCCTCAAGACGATGGGAGCTGATCCATGGCGAAGGACCACCGCGCCGGATCGAAGGTGAAGGGCGACAAGCTGCCGGCCATCCTGATGGCGAGCGACCTTCTCGAAGGCGATACGGTCTTTCTGTTTAAGGACGGATGGACGCGCGACTCCCGCGAGGCGCGCATCGCCTACGATCAGGAAACCGCCGACGCCATGGAAGCCGAGGGCAAGGGCGCTGCGGCGGCGAATGCCGTGGTCGATCCCTATCTGGTTCCGGTCGAACTCACGGAAGACGGTCATCCCGTCGCCAGACATTTCAGGGATGTGATGCGCCAGAAGGGCCCGTCCGTTCACCTCGACATGGGCAAGCAGGCCGATTTCGGCCCGATCGCCTGACCCGCTTCGAACGCAAATAGGTTTCGACATGTACCGCTACGACGAATTCGACGAGCGCTTTGTGCGCGAACGGGTGGACCAGTTCCGCACCCAGATCGCGCGGCGCCTCGATGGCTCGCTGTCCGAAGACGAGTTCAAGCCGCTGCGCCTCAAGAATGGGCTCTATCTTCAGCTGCACGCCTACATGCTGCGCATCGCCGTGCCCTACGGCACGATGAGCGGTCGTCAGCTTCGGCAGCTCGCGAAGATCGCGCGGGAATACGACAAGGGCTACGGCCACTTCACGACGCGCCAGAACCTGCAGTTCAACTGGCCGAAGCTGAAGGACATTCCTGCGATCCTCGACCTCCTGGCGGACGTCGAGATGCACGCGATCCAGACCTCCGGCAATTGCATTCGCAACACGACGGCCGATCAGTTCTCCGGCGTCGCGGCGGACGAGTCGGAAGACCCGCGCCCGACGGCCGAACTCCTTCGCCAGTGGTCGAGCCAGCAT
Source organism: Fulvimarina pelagi HTCC2506 (assembly GCF_000153705.1). GTDB lineage: Bacteria > Pseudomonadota > Alphaproteobacteria > Rhizobiales > Rhizobiaceae > Fulvimarina > Fulvimarina pelagi. Next base: position 161,862 of record NZ_DS022272.1, on the reverse strand, counting down.
CCCGAATTCGTCTGGTTGCCGCGGAAGTTCAAGATCGCCGTCACCGGTGCCGAGCATGACCGCGCGGCGATCAAGGTCCACGATATCGGCCTCAAGCTGAAGCGGAACGAAGCCGGCGAGCCAGGCTACGAGATTTCCGTTGGCGGTGGCCTTGGTCGCACGCCGATGATCGGCAAGGTAATCCGCGAATTTCTGCCCAAGGACGAGCTGCTCGCCTATGTCGAGGCGATCATGCGCGTCTACAATGCCGAAGGCCGGCGCGACAACAAGTTCAAGGCGCGAGTGAAGATCCTCGTCCACGAGACCGGTGCGGAAGAGTTTACCCGCCGCGTCGAAGACGAATACGCCAAGCTCGACGGCCCGACGATCAACGCGCCGCAGGAAGAGATTGAGCGGATTGCTGCTTATTTCGCGGCGCCCGATTACGAGGATTTGCCGGCCGAGTCCGTTACGCTCGACAGCGCGCGACGCGAGGATGCCGGTCTCGACCGCTTCGTCGAGCAGAACGGCTTTGCGCACAAGCAGCCGGGCTACATTGCATTCACGGTCTCGCTGAAGCCGGTCGGCGGCGTGCCGGGCGATATGAGCGCCGACCAGATGGACGCCTTTGCGGACATCGCGGAGAAGTACTCCCTCGGCGAGTTGCGCGTCACGCACAGCCAGAATCTAGTGCTTCCATATGTGAAAAAGGACGATGTGCCGGCGCTCTACACGGAGCTCAAGGCCCATGGGCTGGCGACAGCAAATGCCGGCCTCGTCACCGACATTATCGCCTGCCCGGGCCTCGATTACTGCGCGCTCGCAACTGCGAAATCGATTCCGATCGCGCAGGAAATCGCCAAGACCTTCGCGGACGATGCCCGCCAGAAGGAGATCGGCGAACTGCCGATCAAGATTTCCGGTTGCATCAATGCCTGCGGCCACCACCACGTGGGCGCGATCGGCATTCTCGGGCTCGAAAAGGGCGGCCGCGAGAACTACCAGATTACCATCGGCGGTGATGCGACCGAGCATGCAAGCCTCGGCGAGCGACTCGGTCCCGGCATCGACGGCGAGGACGTGCCCGGCGCGATCGAAGCTATTGTCGAGACCTATCTCGGCGAGAAACAGGGCTCAGAAAGCTTCATCGAGACCGTGCGCCGCGTCGGGGCCGATCCGTTCAAGACCCGCTTCGCGAGCTTCGTCGAGGAACGTTCGAAGGCCCTGGAGGCCGCGGAATAATGACGATCATTTCCGCCGAAGGCGAACGCCCGAACGCCTATACTATCGTTGAAACGGCGGATGAGGCGAAATCCGCCTCCAAACCCCTCGTTCCACTGGCGCTCGCGAGTGAAATCGAAGTACCGGCAATACCCTACGGGCTTCTGGTGCCCAACGATGCGCCGGTCGACGAGATCGCGCAGCATTTTTCTTCGGTCGACCTCATCGCCGTCACCTTTCCGGCCTTCGCCGACGGCCGTGGTTTTTCGCTCGCCAAGCGTCTGCGCCGCGAGGGCTTTGAGGGCACGCTCCGTGCCAGCGGCCCGCTGATCGCTGATCAGTTTGCCGATGCGCTCGCATGCGGTTTCGACGAGGTCGACCTGCCGGACACGATGGCAAACCGCCAGCCGGTGCAGCAGTGGCTGGAGATGAAGGACTCCATGACGGTCCACTACCAGACGGGATTCGGCGAGGGACAGAGTATCCTCCAGCAGAGGCTGGCGGCTCGGAAGGAGGCCGCGCAATGAGAGACGACGCGCATCCTGAGCTAAAGGACCTCGCGCGTGATCTGAACGCCGAATTCCCGGCGCTTTCGCCGCTGAAGCGGCTCGTGCGGCTGCGCGCGGTCACGCCGGGCCCGTTGGTCTTCACCACCAGCCTCGGCATTGAGGATCAGATGATCACCCATCTGATCTTCAAGCACGATATCAAGATCGACGTCGTCACGCTCGACACTGGCCGACTCTTTCCGGAGACCTACGATCTCTGGCGTCAGACGGAAGAAAAATACGGCAAGCGCATCCACGCCAAATATCCGAAAGGCGACAAGCTCGAGGAGCTGATCGACGAGCAGGGCATCGATGGCTTCTACTACGCGAAGGAATTTCGCCTGAACTGCTGCGGCGTCCGCAAGATCGAGCCGCTCGGCCGCGCGCTCGACGGCGCGAACGGCTGGGTAACGGGCCTCAGAGCCGACCAATCGGCGAACCGGCAGGATATGGACTTCGTCGGCTTCGACTCTGTGCGCGGGCTGATCAAAGCCAACCCGGTTTTCGACATGTCGCGCGAGGCAATCGCCGAATTCACCGCCGACAATGGCGTGCCGGTGAACGCCCTGCACGACAAGGGCTTTCTCTCCATCGGCTGCGCGCCCTGCACACGCGCGATCGGCCCGGGCGAACCGGAACGCGCTGGCCGCTGGTGGTGGGAAGACGACACCAAACGCGAATGCGGCCTCCACGTGCCGGACCGGCACGAGGTGTCTGAGGGCGCGGGGATTTAGGGGCCGCGCTCGGCGCTTCTCTGGCCGGAATGGCGACAAAAAACAGTCCTAGGCACCACCGCAAGGCGGGTGCGAGCATACGAACGAAACGAAGGCCACCGGCCATGAAACACATGACCCACCTCCAGCGCTTGGAGGCCGAATCGATCTTCATCATCCGCGAGGTTGCGGCGACCGCCGATCACCCGGTGATGCTCTATTCGATCGGCAAGGACTCGGCGGTGATGCTGCATCTCGCCATGAAAGCCTTTGCGCCGGGTAAGCCGCCCTTCCCGCTGCTGCACGTCGACACGACGTGGAAATTCCGCGAGATGATCGAATTTCGCGACCGGCGGGCGAAGGAACTCGGAATCGAGCTGATCGTCCACACCAATCAGGACGGTGTGAAGGCCGGCATTAACCCGTTCGATTCCGGTTCGGCGGTCCACACCGACGTAATGAAGACGCAGGCGCTGAAGCAGGCGCTCGAAAAGTACAAGTTCGACGCGGCCTTCGGCGGCGCACGGCGCGACGAGGAGAAATCCCGCGCGAAGGAACGCGTCTTTTCGTTGCGCTCGGCCGAGCATCGCTGGGACGCCAAGAATCAGCGGCCCGAGCCCTGGCGGCTGTTCAACACGCGCAAGAAGAACGGTGAAAGCTTCCGCATCTTCCCGCTGTCGAATTGGACCGAGCAGGACATCTGGGATTACATCGCGCTCGAAAGCATTCCCGTCGTGCCACTCTACTACGCGGCCAAGCGGCCGGTCGTGCGGCGTGATGGCGCGCTTATCATGCGCGACGACGACCGGATGCAGCTGCAGCCCGGAGAGACCGTCGAAGAGATGATGGTCCGCTTCCGCACCCTCGGCTGCTACCCGCTGACCGGCGCGGTGGAGTCCAAAGCAGAAACCCTCGACGAGATCATCGCCGAAATGCGCGGCTCGCGCGTTTCGGAGCGGCAGGGGCGTGTCATCGACCGCGACTCGGGCGCTTCGATGGAAGAAAAGAAGCAGGAAGGCTATTTCTGACCATGGCCCACGCCCTCAAGGAACGCCTCCCCGACGAGGCCGATACGGCGCAAGGCTCGACGCCGGCCGCGCTCGAAGACGAAACCTATGCAGGCCCCGCCCCTGACGCGGCCGGTGCCGCGGTCGTCAACCCGCAAGGGTTCATAACGCCGCTCGTCGCGCCAGCCGGATCCCTCCTGCGCTTTATCACCTGCGGCTCCGTCGACGACGGCAAGTCGACGCTGATTGGCCGTCTCCTCTACGAGACGAACGCGGTGTTCGACGACCAGATGGAGGCCCTTGAAAAGGATTCGAAGAAGTTCGGCACGACCGGCGGCGATCTCGATTTCGCACTTCTTGTCGACGGGCTCTCGGCGGAGCGCGAGCAGGGCATTACCATCGACGTTGCCTATCGCTATTTTTCGAGCGAGAACCGCGCCTTCATCATTGCCGATACACCAGGCCATGAGCAGTACACCCGCAACATGGCGACGGGTGCGAGCCAAGCAGAGCTAGCGGTCATTCTTGTCGATGCGCGCAAAGGTATCCTGCCGCAGACGCGCCGGCATTCCTTCATCACTTCGCTCGTCGGCATCAAGTCGGTGGTGATCGCCATCAACAAGATGGACCTCGTCGACTTCGCCGAAGAGCGCTTCGATGCGATCAAGCGGGACTACGAGGCGATCCTGCCGCAGCTCGGCTTCACGGACGTATCCTATGTCCCGCTCTCGGCCAAGAACGGCGACAACATCGTCAAGCGCTCGCCGAACACGCCCTGGTATCAGGGCGAGACGCTGCTTCAGCGGCTGGAGACCGCCGATCCGGAAACATTCGAAGCCGCCGATCTGCCCTTCCGTCTACCGGTACAGTGGGTGAACCGCCCGAACCTCGATTTCCGGGGCTTCTGCGGCACGGTGGCGAGCGGCACGGTGAAGGCCGGAGACAGGATCGTCTCCCTGCCTTCCGGCCAGAAGTCCACGGTGAAAGCTGTCTGGAACGCCGATGCGGTGGTCGACGACGCGCAGACGGGCGACTCAATCACGCTGACGCTGAACGACGAGATCGACGCATCGCGCGGCGACGTCATCGTGCGCGACGGCGACGACATCCAGGCAGTCAAGACCGTCGAGGCGGACATCCTCTGGATGGTCGACCGCCCGATGGTCGCCGGCGGCCGCCTCATCGCCAAGCTCGGCTCGCACCAGACCCCCGCGACGCTGCGCGCGCTGAACGGCTCGGTCGACATCCACTCCTATCAGGTGAAGCCCGCCAACGCCCTTCTCATGAACGAGATCGGCAAGGTGACGATCGCATTGGACCGCCCGCCGGTGGCGACGACCTATGCGGAAAACCGGGAACTCGGCGCGTTCATCCTGATCGATCAGCTCACCAACGAGACCGTCGCGCTCGGCATCGTGACGAAGCTCTCGCAACCCGCTCAACCGCAGGCCTCGCTGACTTCGGGCGAAACCGCCTCGTTGTCCGGCTTCCAGAAGCTGAAAGCGAAGTGGCTCGGGGCGGAGGCGAGCGCCGATCCTGATATCGCCGTCTCCCTGACGCGCAACCGCTTCGTCATGAGCGGCCTCTTGATCGTGCTCGGTGTTTTCTTTGGGCTAAGCGTCTTCACCGCGACGATCATCGGCGCGATCGACTTCCTTTTCCGCCCCATCCTCTACGAGCTCCTCGGCGACGGGCGCGAGAAGCCAGTCGCAACATCGAGGGCCGAGTCCGGGCCCGGCTATTACGGCGACGGCATCTAAGGCGCGAACCAGGCGACGGCGAAACCGTATAGCGATGTTGAAACCAGAGCTTCAATCCTCCAGTTCGCGCGCCTCGGAGGGCAACATGATTGGAATGCCGTCGCGGATCGGATAGGCGAGCTTTGCCTTCACGCTGATCAGTTCCTGTGCCTCGCGATCATAGCGTAACGTCGCTTTGGTCAGCGGACAGACGAGAAGTTCAAGCAGTTTTGGGTCAGGTTGGGCGATGGTTTTTGCTTCGTCCATGTCCTGTTCTCCGGCTACCTTTTGGCAAACCTGAACTATATCTATGCACGGCAACTCGCCTCGTCGATTCGAAGCAAAGCTGGCATTCAATTCAGCGTCCGCGGCCCGTCCTCGTCGTCCCCATCGTCGGCAAGAGCCATCTCCGTGATGGCGATCAGCGTCTCAGTTCGCGTCTTGAGATCCTCGGCTTCCAGAAGCGCTTGCCGCTCGGCAGCTCCTTGGGGTGCCATCATCATACAGAGGGCCGAGACCAGAAGATCGTCGGGTGCAGATTTCACGCTGTCCCAATCGGCTTCCAGTTGATTGGCTTCCAGATAGCGCCGGAAGATGTCGAGAAGGCCGTCGCGATCGACCTTCGCCGAGCCATCGTCCTCCACCAGATCGCCGGCGAAAGCCTTGATCCGGCAGCTGCGATAATGCCTTCGGCTGTCCACTTCCTCCAACACCCGGAACCGCGCGACGCCGTGGAGTGCGATCAGGTATCGTCCATCTCCGCTTTCGGAATAGGAGGTGATACGTCCGAGACAGCCGACCCGGCAGAGTTCCGGCTCCCCGTCGGCTTTGCGAGCGCCGTCTAGCCGCGGCTGAATCATGCCAATCAGTCGGTCGGCGCCAAGCGCGTCGTTTATCATTTCCAAGTAGCGCGGCTCGAAGATGTTGAGCGGCAGTTGGCCGCCCGGCAGGAGCAGCGCGCCGCTCAGGGGAAAGACCGGCACGCGCTCGGGAAGTTCGGTCTCGTCACGATAGACCCGGTTTCCAGCCTGTACCACGGGTATTCTCCCTCATCGGTTGAAGACGGAAACTGGGTCTTTGATCAGCCGACGCAAGGCTTTCAACGCGCGGCTCCTTGCCTCCCCCTATCTAAAGAGGAGAGAAGACAGCTTGCGCCGTGCGTCCTTGGTCGCCGGATCGGTCGGCCCCCACGCCTCGAAGAGTTCGAGCAGCTTCTTGCGCGCGCCGTCGTCGGCGAATTCACGGTCCCGGCGCATGATCTCCAGAAGCAAGTCGGCCGCCTTCGGCCGGTCGTTCCGAGCCTGCGCGATGAGTGCGAGATCGAACCGCGCCTGATGATCGTCTGGGTCCCTGTCGAGCCGCGCCTGGAGTTCGGCCGGATCACCCAAGCCCGCGATCTCTTTATCGAGCTTGAGCTTCGCTTTTACCGCCGCGACCCGTGGGTCGTTGTCTGCCTCAGGTGGCAGCGACTCCACCAGTTGCGATGCACGCTCGCTGTCGCCGGTTTTCATATAACATTCGGCAAGTCCACCTGTCGCGCCGACATGGCCCTCTTCGTGCTGCAGGACCGCGCCATAAATTTGCGCCGCGTTGCCGGCGTCGCCAGCCTTGAGCAATTCGTCCGCCTGAGCCATCGCATCGGCAATCGGATCGCCACCGCCCTTCGTGGGCCCGGCCTGCTGAACGATCCGATCGATGAACTTTTTTAGCTCGCTCTCCGGCAGCGCACCCATGAAGCCGTCGACCGGCTGCCCGTCGAGGAAGGCGAAGACCGCCGGGATCGACTGGACGCCGAGTTGGCCGGCAATCGAGGGATGCTCGTCGATGTTCATCTTGACGAGCTTCACTTTGCCGTTCGCGGCTTTGACGGCACGCTCCAAAAGTGGCGTCAGCTGCTTGCAGGGTCCGCACCAGGGCGCCCAGAAGTCAACGATGACGGGCTGATTGCGCGATTCCTTTATGACGTCGTTCGGGAACGCCTGGGTTGTCGTGTCCTTGATGAGGTCGCCCGCCGGACGCGCACCCGCGCCCGCCATGTCGCCAAACCCCTGCAGTGTCGGTTTCGGTTCGGCCGCGGCACTGGGTCCGGACGCAGAGCCTGACGCATAGGACCCGGTGGAGGAATTAGCGTAGGGATTGTCGCTCATTTGGCGCTCGTTTCGTTCGCATTCGGTTCGTCATCGTCACCGAGCTTGGTGACGAGAATTGCATGACCCGTCAACCGGAAGAACCGCAACAAATCCTCGTAGCGAAGAGACGTCGTCGCGGTGTTGGTCAGCGGGTGGCCGTTGACGATATCGTATGCGCCGAGCCGCTCATCAAGAACGACGTTGACCACATGCTCACAGTCGTTGATGACGCCAAAGGCCGTGACCGATCCGGGCTCTACGCCCAGCAGCTCCTGCATCTGATCGGCGCTCGCGAAAGAGAGGCGTCCCGAGCCACCTATTCGCCTGTGCAAGCTCTTCAATGCGACCTCGGTGTCCTCTTCGGCGACGACGAGAAACATCTTTCCTTTCTTGTCTTTCAGGAACAGGTTCTTCGTGTGTGCCCCGGGAATTTCGCCCCGCACCGAACGCGACTCCTCCACGGTGAATAATGCGGGATGATCGACTGTCGTCACCACGATGTCGTTCCTCGCGAAGAACGCCATAAGATCGTCCCGCGTCGTCGCCATTTTGGTCTCCCCCTCGCCTCTTTTCGGACGCATAGCGCGCATTGGCGCAGCACGAAAATTTCGCATCTGGCCTTGTTGCATTCGCCGAGTCTTTGCGCGATATAGCGGCCACCCTCGGTACGCAAAATCGTGCCGGGTCGGAGCGGGCGGGCGTAGCTCAGTGGTAGAGCACAACCTTGCCAAGGTTGGGGTCGTGGGTTCGAATCCCATCGCCCGCTCCAATATCCTCAATCCATTCCCAGCATAGCAAGACGCTTGATACCGGAGAGATGCCCTAGCCATCTCCTGATGTAAACGCGTTCGTTAGGTCGACATGGTCTTCTGTTGTCCCGGAAAAGGCGATGTCGTACTCCACAAAACGAGCTAGCTTCGGGCTCTTACGTCCTCCGCGTTGTCGACTTCCGCATAATTAGCTCGAAACGCAAAACTGGGTTTTCGATCCGAACCAAAAGATATCAAATGCCGCGATTTCGCTCTCCAGATCGACTCCAGATTGAGCCTGATTGAATTCATGCCATCCGCCTTCGTCGCATCACTTTGCCGCTCCGCGCACCGTAACGAAGCCGCTGGAAAGCTGCGAAGCAAAGAATTGACGCCAGAAACCGAGGACGTAGCAGCAAGCATTGCGACTAACGACAGCGCACCGATTTCAGAATGATCCATCGGATTGAGGCTGCAATCAGTTTTACCTTCCTGCCACGGTCTATGGGGCACAGGATTATTGGCTAGGCAGGTCGACGCAGGAGATTTGCCAGGCGTTGCTAGCTATACGCTATTGCCTCATTCGATCTGCAATTGCTCGACCCCGTTCGCTCCAATTTAATCAGATGAGATGAAATTTAAAATATAGAAAATTATCGAAATACGAACTATAGACATCAGTAAATATCCATGAAGCTTACTGCTACATCATATATTATATTATCATGGTGCTTTCTGCCGCCATCTCTCGTTTCAGAGATGAAAATTTGTGCCAAGGGGCAAAATATATAGTCTGAGCGTATTTCGAATATTTTCGGATACGCGAAACATAATTCAATTTCAAGGGTCTCATTTGCTTTTTCGAGTGCTATGTGAGGTCGGAACCCAAACTGAAAATCACTCGGAGACGACATTTTGGATCAACGCGTCGAAAGCATCAAGACATCACACAAGCTCGATGGAGACACCGAGGCGTTGCGCGAATACTATGCCGACTGGGCGCGAGAATATGACAACGACGTCGCGACCGAACGGTATGGCGGCCCGAGCGTCATCGCAGACGTCGCAACGGCCGTTGCGCGCGGCTATATCAAGCGCCCGATCGAAGAGATCCGTGTGCTCGACGCAGGCTGCGGCACTGGGCTCGCGGGCATCGAGCTCAAGAAGCGCGGCTTCAAGGACGTCGACGGTTTCGACCTGTCGGCCGAGATGACCGAAATTGCCGCCGAGACCGGCGCCTACGACAAGCTCGCCGCCGATGTCGACCTTAATGTCGATCACAAGAACCCGCTGAAGACGCGATACGACCTGATGGTCTGCTGCGGCGTCCTCACGCTCGGCCATGTGGAGCCGGAATCGCTCCTGCGCCTTGCGGACTACATGAACGAAGGCGGCGTCATGGTGATTTCGACACGCAACAGCTATCTGGAAGGTTGCGATTATCGCGACGTCGCGGAGCGCTACGTCAAAGAAGGCAAGCTGGAGAGCCTCGGCTGCCTGCCGAACGCCGACTATATCGAGGAAGAAGGCGCCCATTACTGGATCTACCGCAAGCCGGCCAGCAACTGATCTCGGCGCGATATTTCTTGGCGGCCTCGCAGAGAGCGAGGCGCCGCAATCGACAAGGTCGCGGAGGGACGATCCTCTCCGCGGCCTTGTCGCTTTTCTGGTCATAAAGGATCTAATGAATCGTCAGTCAAACCCTCAATCGGGGACCACTTGGCCGGGCGGGAAGCGCAACTCCACCATCGTACCGTTCTGCGGAGCTGAGTCGATTGCGATCGCCGCACCGTTCGCCTCAGCCATGGCATAGGCCAGCGGCAGGCCAAGACCAGTGCCGCGCCTCCTAGGTCCGCCGTCCAACTTCGGCCGACCGAAGGGCTGCTTGGCAAATTCTAGTTCCTTCTCGTTCATGCCGACCCCGTTGTCGCGGCAACGCAGAGTTACGCTGCCGTCCTCGCGGTACTGGCTCGACACGATGATCTGGCCGCCGGCCGGCGTCGAGTTGATCGCGTTCTGAACGAGATTGGTCATAATCTGCCGGATCGAGCGCTCGTCTGCGACGACCTGCGGTACCGAAGGGGGAAGATTGGAGCGCAAGACGATCCGCGCGCCTCCAGCGACGGGCTGCATCATCGAGACGACTTCGCCAACGACCTGATTGAGCGCGACCGTCCGGAAATCGAGTTCTAGCCCCCCCGCCTCGGCTTTCGAGAGTTCCAGAAGATCGTTGACGAGGTCGAGCACGTGCCGGCTGGAACGCTTTATATCGGCGATATAATCGAGATAGCGCGGGTTGCCGATCGGCCCGAAGGCCTCGCCCTCGATCGCGTCGGCGAAGCCGAGGACCGCAGTCATGGGCGTGCGGATCTCGTGGCTGACGGAAGCGAGCAATTGCGTCTTACGCACCGAATCCGCTTCAGCGCGGTGCTGCGCGGTCCTTACATCCTCGTCTTCGTCAGGAAAAACGCCCCGGACACCCGGTTCACCGAGATCCCGCATCACAACGCACCAGCCGCCTGTCTCCAACGGCTCGGCGACAGTGGTGAACTTGCGGGGCTCGCCATCCGCGATCCGCACTGCAAGATCGGCGTCGCCACCGGCACGATCCTCCCGGAGCCCGAGAGATGTCTCGCGGATGAGTTCCCGGGCGAGCGATCGGCTCTCGCCTTCGAAAAGCTTCGTGAAGAGAAAACCCTGCAGCGGTGTGGACGGTGCGGCGCCATCGTCGTCCATCTTCGTGGCCACGTGGTCTTGATCGGGGCGCACCGCAGAAGCGAACAGTTCAATTCCGCGCTCGTTCGCGGCTTCGACACGGCCTTCGTGATCGAGAACCAGAACGGCTTCGCCGGCCGCCTCGACGCTTGCCATCAGTTGAGCAAGCCTCGCCTCTGCATCGAGAGCTTCGACATCGTCCGCCTTGTCCTCGGTAATGAGCGGCGCGCCCTTCGGCTGAAGGTCGGACACGGTCATTCGCGGCGTAGCGAAGAAAGATATGACCAGAAAGGACCGCCCACGCATGGTGATGCGCTGCATACGGGCCCTTACGTCGATCGTCTTTCCGTTCGCTCGGCGGAGGCGCACGCACTCGCCGCGCTCGCTTTCGTCGAAGAGGCGATCGAGCCCACCGGCTGCTGAAAGAGCCGTAGCATCGCGATAGCCGGTCAGATCGGCGAATTCCTCGTTCGTGAACACCGTATGATCGCCGCTTTGAACCAGGATCGGCACCGGCAGGCGGCCGTAATAGGCCGCCAGATCAGTGGCGATTGCCAGATCGGAGCCCTGTCGTTGAGGTTCGGACAGGGAACCGGCCTCGGTATCGCCGGCATGCCGCTTGCGGTGGATGTTGGCTGATGAAAGCAATGGCGGCCCTCCGAAGAGGGCGATCTTCTCCTTGGCCGTCTGGATCGCTGCGTCGAGATTGCCGCCACGTTCACTGCCGGAAAGGGCGACGCCGATCGTGCGGAAGGCGGCCGCCTCTTCGTCGCTTAAAGGTGCGTCACGTCGAAGGCGTCGGTCGGCGAGCCGCACGATCTGCTCCGTTTCGTCGGGCAGACCGCTCGCATCATCCGTAATCTGTTCGAGCGTGTTGGCGTCCTCGTCGTCGTCCTCGGTACCGAAATCGGCGACCTCGACAGGACGGCTGCGCACAGCTTCAGCGACGATTTCATGCATTGTTTCGCCATTGGCGAGCCGTTTGCCCCAGTTCTCCGGGTCAGTCTCGGCCTCGGCCGGGCGGAGCACGCCGAACCCGCGGAAACCATCGAAGCTGCGATCCCGCGAATAGACCGGTAGAGCGGCGAGATCGATCGGGACACGCTTGTCGCTCGCCTCGACCGGCCAGAGGACGGAGCGGTCCGACCAGGTATCGCGGCGGTCGATGAGCGACGCGATCTCACCGCTTGGATCGAGATCGAGGGCTTCGCTTAGATCGGCGAAGGCGATACCGATTACGTCGGCCGCGCGAGGGCCGACGACCGATGCGAATTCGGGTGACAGCGCATGGAAACGGCCTTCCTGGTCGAGCCTCCAGACGAACCGCTTGGACCGTTCGGAAAAATCGGGGACGAAATCCTTGGAAGAGCCAAAATCCGGCTCTCCGGCGGCAGGCGATGAGACCGTCCTGCTCTCATCCGGTAAAAACGCCGTTTCTTGACGGGTGTCACCATCGAACGGTTTCGATCGATGGGCGGCTTCGCTCTCTTCCGAAGACGCTTTGACCTCGGGAGTTGCTGCCATGCTCGTCGCGTCTGCGAGCGCGGATGCGCCAGACCAGTTCGACCGGACCGGCGCACGACGCCGCGACGCCTCACCTATCGGAGTTACCTCCTCGTCTGATACCGACTCGCTGTCGCTAACGACTTCGAGGTCTGCATCGACAAAAGTCGGCTCGTTGCCCGTCTCGAATCCCGGATCTTTTTCGTGACGATCTACGCGTCCGCTCGGCTTCTCCGCTATCTCAGACGGGTCTGTGGCGCCGGCCTCCGGGCTGAATTGCTCGACCACGGCATCTTCGAGGCTGTTGCCGTCTTCCTCAATCTCCGCCTGCGCGAAATGGTAAGCTGCCGCAGCGCCGATGCCACCACCGATGAACGCCATCGCGGGCGGGGACCCTGCCGCCCAGTCCGGGAGTTCTGGTATCACCCTTGAGTCACCTTCGCTGCTCAACACAGCGTCTGCGCTCCGGCTGGCAGAAGCGTGCTCCGCACCAATTTCATCGATGGGCATGGCGAGCGGATTCGCGCTTTCTTCATCTTCGACAGCCGCTTCAGCATCAAACTCAACGCCCATATCACTGGCTTCGGCGGGGCTCGTATGTGGCTCGCCGCCAGTGGCGCTTGCGGTCGCCGGGGCCAAATCGAAGTCGAGAAGGCGCGTGTCGCCGTGATGCCAGACTGCGATGAGCCGACGATTGATCTTGGCGAGACCGATGGTCTTGCCGCTCGGCAGGAAGGCTATGTCGCGATCGTCGTCGCTGTCCTTCAGGTCATAGAGGTCCTCGAGATAGACCTGCTCGGCGTCACCAAAGCCCGCATCGAACCAAGACCGAACCGAACTCCAGATCGCGACGGGTTGTGTGCCAATTTCGGAAAGCGCGACGAGGGCCTCGCGGCTGCGCTCCTTCACCTGACCGGCCGTCGACACCACGAGAGTGCACCCTCGATGACGATTGCCGTCTCCGTCTGCGAGAGCAACTGGCTCCGCAGCGATTTCGGCTGCTTCACCGCCCGGCATCTCCAGGCGACCGGTGGCTTCGCCCTCGAGTGAAGCAGAAATTTTGGCCGCCAGCTTTGCGTGATCCTCGTTCTGAGGTCCGGGTCTCAGGCCGAATACCGTTGCCGCGCCCTCGCTTGCCCAGAGTATGCGAGAGAAATCCTCCGTCAGCGCAAATGACCAGCACCCCGCGCGGCGGGCTCGCCTCGCGGTGGGATGTGTCATCACTGCCAGTGTGTCTGGCAGGCTGTTGCGGCTCAGGTCGTCAGGCGTCACGGCCTTACCGTCTCTGGTGGATTCATTATGCCGGGCTCAACTGTCCATGTTCGTTTAAGAAAGGATTCATAAAGGTCAGAGCGTGGCAAGACCATGCCGAGGGCCGGCGCGTCGCGGACTTCCAACGATCAGGATTAATGACGGGCATTCGAGGAAAATGCCGAGCGTCTATGTTGCAATGCACAAAAACTGTTGCTATAGAATTAGGCAGACGGCCGGTAGGGAACACAGCCTGGCCGATCATGTTGTCCCGTTAAGAATTCAACAAGCTAGGAGAGATCTGATGGCAGACGCCAAGAACAACGATCCGTTCGGCCTGGGTAACGCGCAAGCGATGATGGGCATGGATCCGGCCAAGATGACCGAGACCTTCCGTGCCATGACCCAGAAGTCGATGGAACAGTCCAAGGAAGCCTATGGCCGCATGCGCTCCGCTGCTGACGAGGCGACCAAGGCGCTCGAGTCGACCATGGAGAACGCTCATCAGGGATCACTCCAGCTCTCCAAGAAGGCGCTCGACGCCATGCGGGCCAACGCCGATCTCGGCTTTCAGCACCTTGATGCAATGATGGGAGCAAAGTCGTTCTCGGAAGTCATCGAGATGCAGACGACTTATCTGCGTCAGCAAGCTGAACTGAACACGACCCAGGCCAAGGAAATACAGACGCTGACGCAGAGCGTTGCGCAAGAAATGATGAAGCCCGGCAAGGAAGCTTTCGAAAAAGCGTCCAAGCAGGCCTCCAAGTAAGATTTCGACGGCCCTGCGATCCCTTAGGATTCTGCGGTAGGGAGACCATGAGGTCCCTGCGCTGTCGTCGCCCTGACCATATCGGGGTCGCTCAAAAATCCCGGCTCGCGCCGGGATTTCGTGTTTTCAGAAACAGGCCTTCGTCGTTTCGTTCAGGCAATCGATCCACCTGCGGGAACGAGACGATGCGTCACTCGCGCCGATGCGAAGTTGGCGATTTACAAGGCCGCACGCGGTTGGCTATAGAAACCGCTCGGTCGCTCTGGGACATTCAGGAGCGGCGAGAAATGGTGGGGCGTCGCCAAGTGGTAAGGCAGCGGCTTTTGGTGCCGCCATTCGCAGGTTCGAATCCTGCCGCCCCAGCCAAAGAACAAAGTCATAGAACTGTTTCGTCTTCGATCTGACCTCAGCAAGCCTTTTGCAGATTGTCGAAGCGCTACGGACACTTTGGATGAGAGTGACGCCGATAATGGCATGGGCTAGCGTGGTCCACTGGGCTCGCAAAGGCGGTTTCTGTACCGTGTGATTTTTGCCTGCGTGGCAAACTCGACTGTTTAAACGCTTTGCTTATGCCCTGCAGGTGGATCGCTTCAATGTCAAAAGGTCGGTTCACGATTACGGAAAGCGTGGTTTAGAAGCTATCACACGTTGCCGATGGTTGGTTTCGTATCGGGTTCGCAGAGCCGCTCGGTGTTGCTTATACTGCTAAACTGCGATCCAAAAAACTGTAAGCATGAATTGATTAACCGGCCAGCGCCGCTCATCAACAAAGGATTGGAAACGCCCAAAGCGGTCCTTTGAGCGCCGGCGCCCCGCTCTCGCGATCGCAATCCCGAACCGTTCTGCTACCGCATGGGTTCTCTCGCCCTGATTCATCGTTGCCAAAAAGCGGATGGCGAAAATCATCGATCAAGCCCGTGCCATCGATGCCTCCTTTCCGGTCGACAGCTTGAATCACGCATGGCGTCCAGACGCTTCTCAATCGGAGAACGCTCTAGGGATTATACGACAGTTCAGCTTTGGTCAGACTTTCTAAATGCCGTAAACGTCGTTCTTGAACGCGCGTCTGTGTCTGCACCCGAAACTCTCCTACCGTCTATACAATCAGATCGTCGTTCGGGATCGGCCTTGCAAAAATATTGGAACCCGCGGAAATCCGAGGCGGCTCATATCTCGACTGAACGAAGGATCCGCGAGTTTGTAATCAGTTCTCGCGGAAAGCTCGGGACATGCTGTCAACGACAGGTTTGGAGACGTAATCGAAGAATGTGCGCTCGGCGGTCTTGATCATGATGTCGGTCGGCATGCCTGGCGTCGGTGCGAAGCCGCGGACGCGAGCAAGTTCGTCGGCACTCAGTTTGACACGCGCTACGTAAACTTCCTGAGCGGCACCGTTCATGCGGTCTGGCAGGGCGTCTGCCGACACGTAAAAGACCGAGCCGTCAAGGACCGGCGTCGTCCGTTGATTGAGAGCGCTCAGGCGAACCATCGCCTCCTGGCCTACCTTAACACTGTCGATATCGGTCCTCGGAATCTGAACCTCAATGATGAGCGGAACGTTCGAAGGCGTTATTTCCGCGATGGGTTTGCCGCTTTCGATCACGCCGCCGGAGGTGTGATAGTGGAGGCGCACGATCGTGCCGTCTACGGGCGCATGGATCGTCGCTCGCTTTAGGATGTTCGAGGAATTGTTTCGCTCTTCGCGCACCGAGTCGAGTTCAGCTTCGATCGATTGGAGCTCCTCGAGCGCTGCCTGCCGATAGGCCGCAATCGCCTGTTCGACCTGCTGCTCGTACTTCGCTATTTGCGAGTTCGTCTCGTCGATCTCCGACGACAAGCGGCCGATCTGGCCTTCGGACTCCGCGATTGCCCTTTGAAGCGCGTTGACCTGCGTTTTGTTAATATACCCTTTTTTCAGCAGCGCAACTTTTCCGCTCAGCTCCTCACGAAGGAACCCGAGCTGACGTTCGACCGATCCACGTTGGCGGCTGTATCCCTCAGCGCGAAAATTGAGGGCTTCCGTGTTGCGCGCGAAGAGATCGATCTCAGTGTCGAGTTTTGCTCTCGCACCGGCAAAATTCAGTTCCTGGCTCCGCATGATATCGGCGATTTCGACATCGTTCGCGTTCGCTGTGAGGATCGTGGGGAAAGAAATCCGATCTATCGCTTCGTACTCGGCAAGGAGACGCGCGTTGATCGCCTCGAGCCGAGCGTGCTTCAGCCACAGCTGCCTGTCTTTCGCGAATGCCGCGGTCTCGTCGAGTTTCACGATCGGTTGTCCGGCGTAGACCTGGTCGCCCTCCGAGACGAGAATCTCATCGATGATGCCGCCTTCGAGGTGCTGGACGATCTTGTTCTGGCCGGTCGCGACGAAGCTGCCAGGCGCAAGCACCGCGGCGGCAAGCGGCGCAGAGAAAGCCCAGGTTCCGAACCCGCCGAATGTGGCCAACAGGAGGAGTAGCCCGAAGGTTGTGTGCTTGCCGATACCGCGCGGAACTCCGGCATACCACTCGGTGCGATTGTCGTTGGCTAGCGCGTGTCCCATGTTGTTCTCCTTCAACCTGGCTGTCCGCCGAGCCGATTCCCTTTCGATCGCTCAGCGAGAGATTTCAGGACCTCGCGTCGCTGTCCGAAGAGGGCGATACTGCCTTGCGACAGCACCATGATCTTATCCACGCTTCCAAGTATCGTCGGCTTCTGAGTGATCGTGACGACCGTAATGCCCTTGCTCTTGGCATGTTCGATCGCACGAGCCAGTGCCGCGTCACCGGCGGTGTCGAGGTTGGAATTCGGTTCGTCGAGCACGATCAGTCTCGGATTGCCGAAAAACGCCCGCGCTAGCGCGATGCGCTGCTTCTGGCCACCCGAAAGCGGCGATCCATCCGCAGCGACGATTGTTTCATAGCCCTGTGGCAGGGAGGCGATCATTTCGTGGACATCCGCCAGTCGCGCGGCCTCATAGATGTCGCCATCGTCCGCCTCGGGACGCATTCGGGCGATGTTGTCCTTGATCGTGCCAGGGAAGAGTTGAACGTCCTGCGGCAGATAGCCGATGTTCAGACCGAACTGACGTTGGTCCCAGTTGCGCAGGTCCATAAGGTCGAGCCGCACGGCGCCGGAGGTCGGCAGGATCGAGCCGACGAGCATCTTTCCGAGGGTCGTCTTACCAGCGCCGGAGTCTCCGATGATCGCCAGCGAATCGCCCGCCTTAAGTGAAAAACTGAGTGCATTGAGGACGACGCGCTTGGTGCCCTCGGGGACATAGAGCAGACGCTCGACGTCGAGGCGCCCTTGCGGGTTGGGTAGCACGAGGCGTTCAAAGTTCAGTGGAGACGCTTTGAGCAGAGCGGAGATGCGAGCAAAGGCTGATCGCGAAAGCGAAAACTGGTTCCAACCCTCGATCGCGCCTTCGATCGGTTGCAGCGCACGTCCCGCGATGATCGAGGCGGCGATCACCATGCCGCCGGTGATCTCGCCCTGTATTGCAAGATAAGCACCCCAACCGAGCATCGCGACCTGTGTCAGCAGGCGAAACGCCTTTGAGAAGGCCGCGGCGACAATGTTGCGATCCTGCGCTCGCACCTGCGCTGTCAGGGAGGCGGCCGTGTCACGCCCCCAGATCTGGACGGCCTCCGGGATCATCGCAAGCGCATTGATGATCTGCGAGTTGCGAGACATCGAGTCGAGGTGGACGTTGGCACGTCCGAGATGGAGATTGGCGGTGGCGAAGGGCTTCTCCGTCAATTTCTGGTTGATCATGGCGATAACCAGAAGGCCGATGGCGGTGATTATGACGATCGAGCCGAGATGCGGATGCACTAGGAAAATGCCGAAGATGAAAAGTGGTGCGAAGGGAACATCGAGCATCGACAGCAGCGTGCCCGAAGTCAGAAAGGCACGCATCTGCTGGAGATCGCCAAGCGTCTGGTATTCTTTCCCATTGCTATGCAGCGATGCGCGTGCCGCCGCGCTCAGTATCGGAGCGCCGAGCTTCGCTGCACATTGGACGGCCGTTCGCATCAGGATGAAGCGCCGTACGGCATCGAAAACCGCGTTGAGCACGACGGCGCCGACGATCACCACGGTCAGCATCCAGAGAGTATCGAGAGAGCGGCTGGTCAGTACGCGATCCGAGATCTGGAAAAGATAGATCGGAATGGCGAGAACCAGCAGGTTCGTGGCACAGGTAAAGACCATTACGATCATGAGGTTGTGCCGTATTGCAGCAAGACCTTCGCGAAGGTTCCCAGAGAAGTCGACAGGACCGAGCCGTTTGTGGAATCCGCCTCCGTTACCACCGCCACCGCCGCGACCGTTTCCATCCGTCCCTTTCGGTGGCCCACCGGGCCCCGAAGCTCGAATTGGGCCGCTTTCGAGATCGATCGTCTTCGCAGCAAACGGAGTCTCAGGCCCTACCGTGGAAATCGTCTCAGATGTCGGTCGTTCTGTCGTCCGGGTCGGGGCTTCACTCGTCGGGCCTCGTTCTTCAGTGTGTTCCTGAAAATGTCGAGCCTCCGAAGACCGAGAAGCTCTCTCCTCGGCGCGAGTATTCGCCGAACCGCCGTCGTGCGGATGCATATCTTGGGATTTGCTTGCCGTGTCGGCACTTCGATCTGCTTCTTCCTTCGCA
Source organism: Fulvimarina pelagi HTCC2506 (assembly GCF_000153705.1). GTDB lineage: Bacteria > Pseudomonadota > Alphaproteobacteria > Rhizobiales > Rhizobiaceae > Fulvimarina > Fulvimarina pelagi. Next base: position 142,909 of record NZ_DS022272.1, on the reverse strand, counting down.
ATCTCCCTCAACTGTTCAAGGGCGGCCGACATCTTTTCGGCCCATTCTTCTCCAATACTGCGCGAGGAGGAAGACGAAGTCCGTCTCTCGTCGAGATCGCCTGAAATACTGTCCAAGATGCTACCCCCCTTTACGCCAGCATCGTCTGCATAAGGTCATCGGCATCCTGGTCTTGGACCTGCCGTTCGAGTTCATCGTTCGCGCACGTGTCGTCGTTCTTCAACATTTCGTCCGCGAGGAAGACGACAGCCTCGCTTGCAAGGTCATCGAGTACCGGGGCGTCGTCCGGGTCGTCGACGTCGAGGAAGCCGGCCTGATAGATAGCCGCTTCTGAATAGACCGTGCCGCCAACCTCGACGTGCTGGTCGACTCCGTATTTGATGATGGAAGCGATGTTGATTGCTTCGTTCTGGGCCAACGAGATTTCGTTCGGACCGAGGGGTCCGTCGCCCTCGTCGATCAGCAGGTTGTCACTGTCGGAGAGAATATTCCGCTGTTCGACATATGTGAGATCGAGATAATCGCCCTCGATCACCAGGACATCGAGCGTGCCGAAGCCGGCAAAATTCTCGTTCTGCAACATCTCGTATGTGATGTAGGTTGGCCCGCCCTTGACCGCTTCGGCAAAGTTCTTGGCTTCAGGACTCAGCGGCGCGAAGCTCGTCCCGCCCACATGGGTGATGGATGCCTCGTTCCATGCGAGATTGTTGCCACTCTCGAGATCGTAACTGGAATTTCCGAGCGGTGAGTCGCGCCAAACGGTGTCGTCGTCCGCGAAGATGTTCGACTGAAAGATGACGTTGGCCTTCCAGACATCGCCGAGAACCACGATCAAATCGAATGACATTCCTATTTCGGTCAGATAGGACGCGTTGACGGCGAGGTTTTCACCCGTAGTGATGAAGGTGGAAGTGCCGCTTCTGGTGACGCCGATCCAGTCGTCATCGATGACGTAATTCGTCTGCTTGATCCAATCGATATTGACGTAATTGCCCCCAAGTGTCGTGATCCTGAAATTTGCCGGAAGGCTCAGCGATGACTGATCGATTCCTTCGAAAGGGTCGTTTGCTTCGATCAAACGAACGGCGACGTTGTAGGCCTCGCTGACGGGCGAGTGATTTGTGAAACCAGCTTCGATAGCGTCGTGGTCTGATACGATATTGGTCTGAACGATCAGGTCGATACTCGTGTAATTGCCGAGGACATACATCAGTGGCGATGTGAGCATCGCGTCGAGAATGCCGGTCTCGTTGATAAGGCGATTTCCGCCAGCCACGACTTCGAACCCGGCCTGTTGTTGATGCTCGCCGGTTTCTGGGTCGAAATGCGACTGTTCCAAACTGCCTTCCTCGGGCTCGGCGTCATGCCGTCGCGGCTGAAACTCGGAAAGCACCGGTGGCAGATCGACGAGCTTGCCGTCGACAAACGCTCCGACCGCGGACTCGCCCCGTATGACGAACGCGTAGTCGGCGTCAGCTCCCGATGGTTCCGCATCAATCCCTGCCGCAAGTTCGACGATCTCCGCAACCATGTCGGCGATCGCCGCTTCCGACCCAGGAGGCAAGAGTTCGAGATCGTTTGGATCCAGCCTGCCGGCGGTCGTCAGAAGCTCATCGATCCGTTCCGAACCTCGCCCGAAATCCATGCCATCGAACATGCCGTCCTTGAATTCGATGATGTCGATATCACTGATGGAGTTGTACTGGTGGATAACGACCGCGATCTGGCCCGGTGGTTCGATCTCGAGGAAAGCAGGCTTTACCGTGAACTCGAGAACAATCCGCAACTGCTGAAAGAGTGGAAAGTCAAACTCGAAATAGGGAGTCCCATAGAAGGGGAATACGCTCGTGTTCTGCGTCAGCCAGACATCCGGCATCGGCACGTCGGGCGACATCGGTATCGGTATCGGGCCAGCGGCTGCAGGTACGATTTGAAACGACGGGGGATTGTAAACGATGTTCGGCCGGAAGGGCGTCAGTTCGAAACTGTCGGCAATTTCGACACCCTCGAGCGGAAGTTCGGCATCCGGCTCCGCTCTCCGCCCGTTCAGATGGAACGGGTCATATGAGATCCGCTCGCGCATCGAGTCGTCGGTCAGTGCAAACAGACCGATGAAGTGGGCAATTTCTTCGCTGGTGAGATCCATGGTGCCACTCAACCTGCCAGGTTATCGATCGAGATCTGGCTCGATGAACCGGTTCGTCCGGTCTACGGTCAGGCTGCAGGCGGCGGGCCGAGAGGGGGACGGTCCGCCGCCAGTGTCGAACAGTTCGGGTTGGTCTATCGGGGATTACAGACCATCTGCTCGAACTATCAGCCTGCCGAGTCGTCTTCGCCGGTGAGGCTGGACGTGTAGTTTCCGCCGACAACGGTCATATCGACTGTGTTGCCGAGGATGTTCGCGCCCATCACGATCGACTGGTTGAAGGCCGAAGTGTCGATGATCGCGTCTGCCGAGGCCTGTGACATGCCCTCGACGAAGCCGTCGTCACCGTTGTTCGAGCCCCACATGCCGCCGGCACCACCAGCACCGCCGGCGCCGCCGGTCAACATACCGCCCATGCCACCGGCACCGCCCGCGCCGGATGTTGCGGCACCGCCAGTCGCAGCGCCACCAGTGCCGGCACCTCCGATGATATCATCGATGGATGCGGCACCACCGGCACCGCCGGCACCGCCGATCGCACCGCTGAGCGAAAAGGCATTGCCGAACGCAGCTTGGATCAGCCCGGCATCACCGCCGTTCACGTCTCCGCCGTTACCGCCGGCTCCGCCGTCTCCGGAGTTGGCATTCCCGGTATCGCCACCATTGGTGTTGCCTGAATCGCCACCATCGTCGACACCTGCGCCGGTGACGCCGAACGCCGCTGCCAGCGAACCGGTCAGGTTTGCGGCGACCGCGTCGCCGCCGTCTCCGTCACCGTCGCCCTTCTTGTGGTGAGGGTATCCGTGATGCCCTTTACCGCCGCCGGCTGATCCGCCATCCGCATCGGCATCAGAGATCGGAACACTGACCGCGACCGGAACTGTCGCAGCCTTGGCGATTGCGTCGCCGCCATCACCACCTACCGTCTTGGCGGCATCACCGGACTCTGCTTTGGACTTTCCGCCGTCACCGCCTTGGCCACCATCGCTCTTATAGTTGTCGCCACCTTCGGCTTTGCCCGCCGCTACGGCACCGAGCGCAGCCGAAAGGGCGCCGGCATCGCCACCGTCATCGCCGTCGCCGCCCTTGACGTCATCCGCCATGGCGTTGCCGCCGATTCCGCCCAGCGTGAAAGCGAGGCCGCCGAGAGCTGCACCACTCGTTGAGCCCATGCCACCGTTGGCATTGCCGGTGTCACCGCCCCTGGCACCTGCGCCGCCGGCGCTGATGCCCTCGGACGCGTACGCCTTTCCGCCGTTGGCATCGCCATTCTGCTTGAATTCGGCGTCGTTGGTTACTTTGGGGTCCTTCAACGTGTCGTTGTCGACAAGGCGCGCATCCTGGCTGAAGACGAAGGCATTGTCGTTGCCAGCACCGTCCAGTGCATTATTCAGGATATTTGACATCGAGATGTCGTCACCTGGATCAAAGTCGACCTCGCCATCTCGATTGATGATGAGGTTGTCGAGTTTGACCTTCTCGAAGTCGAGATCGGCAAAATCGTCGTCGCTGGGTTCGAAGCCTGTCAACCCAAGATCGACAAGGACATCGACTGTCGTCGTCGTCGTGTTTTCGTTGATGTTCTTGTTGAGGTTGCCGTTCAGGTTCCCGTTCAGGTTCCCGTTCAGGTTGAGGTTACCGTTCAGGTTGCCGTTTAAGTTTCCGTTCTCTGAATGAGAGTACTGACCCTGATACTGGCCCTGATACTCGTACTGGGACTGGCCCTGCTTTTCGTATTGGGACTGGTGTTGGGACTGATCGTCCTTGTGCTTGTCTTTGCCATCCCGATGATGCGGGACATTGATATAGTTGTTGTTCTTGCCAGACATAGTCTGTTCCTCTTCCCTGCTGAGGACGACACCGCCTTGCGTAAACGTTTCGCGTGGCATCTGGTCGTCGGTTGAGTTAGCCAAAAGCCCATGCCATCGTATTCAAAGTAATATTGAATACGAATAGATGTTATACTCAGACAACGCGGGTACTATGGTCAGAATCACCCATCTACATGCGCTTTCCGCAAAATTAACTCTGCGTTAGAGATAAGGTTGGCGTAAGCTAGAAATTGGATTGAGGACCATGAGACCTAGCTGATGCTGTGGGCATGAGACATTCGGCTAGTCTGCAAGAGCATCGGATAGCCTGAGGAAAACGGCGTCTCCGCCTTTCAGCAGAGCGTTTGAAAAGCCCACTTCAAGTTCTGGTGGATCTCGACTAGTCTCGAGAGACTCAAATGCGACTAATCGTTCGTCTAGCTTGCCAAACTAACGCATGGGCAATAGCCTGTTTAGTAACCGAAAAGATTATGTTTAGTATCAAAAGGATACGTTCGGGGCGCAGCGAGAGCTAGGAGCAATCGATGTCTTGGGACGGCCAAACAACCATGCGTCCACTGTTCGGAAATCCGGCGGTAAAGACCGCTGATCCCTATGATCCCTCGACGCTCGAGATAGAAAACAAGGTCTGCTTTCTCTTGGAAAAAGAGAATATGTTGCCAGACTGCTATCGGCATACCCTGGTAGCAGATCTTGGTGCTGTCCATTTTGATATCTTGCCAGACCACCCTGTCGAACTCAGCGCTCGTTCAGAGGCTAAAACGCTCGTCATGCTGGACGGGCGGATGCAGGCGCCCTCGAGGGAGAAACTTGCAAAAGCGTGCGCAGGCTTTCCTTACGCTTCGGTAGCAATTCTGACCGACCGCATGCCCGACCGGACCGTGCTCGAGCGCCTCTATCGCCTTCCCTTGAGCTTCAGTCTTCTTCCAATGGAGATCAGGCTCGATCAATGGCTTCTGGCAATACAATTCATGCTTGAGGGTCACGAGTACTTCCCGGCACAGTATGCCCGTCATCTCCTGACCATGTCCGACGAACGTGGTCCGACGTTGCACGTAGAAGTGGACGACAATGAAATGGGCACACATCCTCACTGTGAGGAATCGCGTCTAGACACCTTAACGCCTCGCGAGTTGAGCGTTCTAGAACTCGTCGCCCAGGGCAAGCCGAACAAACTTGTAGCGAATCGATTGAGCATCACCGAGCATACGGTGAAGCTTCACCTGCATAAGCTGATGGGGAAACTGCACGTTACAAACCGAACGGAGGCAGCCGCTATATTCTCGCGGCGCTCGAGGCAATTGGGGCGATTGGAGGAGTTGCCCAATTGAGTACCGTTGCGACGAAGCCAGTCCATGCCTCCACGGATTTCGACCGGCTTCTGAAGCTGATCGGCGAGTTAAACTACACTTGGACGAACACCGAAAGCCTGCTCGTTCACCTCATCGCGGGAATGGTTGGAACGGATAAGGAAACGGCAACTCTCATCTTTCTTACTCTGGGCACGTCACGCTCAAGGATCGCGTTGGTGGAGCGCCTGGCGAAAATGGGAAGGCTTACGCCGGAGCGCCGCGACGAAATCCTCGACATCATGAAGACCCTGACGAAGTGTCAGAAGGTCCGCAATCACTACAATCACTGCCTCTATGCCTTCGGAGACGACAGCCTGCCGAAGATGACGATCAATCTTCGAATTGCCGAATCGAAGGACAGCATCCGGCTTGACGGCTATCGCAAGCTGGATCGCCGAGCGATCGAAGAGTTTGAGCAGGCCCTTACTGAGATCCGGACATCAAATCGAGCTTTGTGGAATGTCATCAGAGTGAACGCGTTCCCAGCATGATGATGTGCCTAGCGAGAGGAAAAACGCGTAGCGGTTCTCAACTTCATTGGTCTCGCCAGACGCAAAGACTGGAATCGCGTATCCCTTCACATGCTTGCAAAACAGGGCTCGGTCGGACGCGGCCGGCTCATAAATTGAAATCTGCGACAGTAAGGGGTGGAATCGGAAATCGAGTGCATTTGCTTCAAATGCCGGACGTTAAGACGCCTATCTTCTGGGTAGCAAACGATGACGAGCGAACGCCTCCAGTTTCGTAGCAGACCGAAATCCCTGAACCGACGAAGTTTCGATGGAAGAGCCCGATCCTTCCGAGCGACATGAGGGAATTCGTCGATCACCGGGACGGGGCCTGGAAAGTCGCTTGGAGCAAGTTCCGCAGGATGGTGAAGCGGGGCCTCGCGGATCCTTCTTCCCGTCGAGGATGGGAGACGAACTGGACAACGCGGATATCGAAAGCTTGAACCGCTCCGGATCGAGGACTTCGAACACTCGTGTCGCCTTGGAAACGGAAGAGCAGACCGAAGCAGTCTCGCGGAGCAGCCGGGTCTTGCCGATGCGTTGCCGGTCGTAGGCGATCACGAGCGAAGGCCGGGAATTCCAGAATTTCCGCTTCAGAAGGTCCGGTTCCCTGCTGCGACCGAAGAAGAACATCTCGACGCTTCGATAATCGAATTTATAATAATTCGGATTATCGAAGCGTCGAGATCCTTGCGGGCGGTTCGCCCTTTTCCCGGTCTGACGGGTCGGTTCGATCTCGCCGTGGCCGCCAGCCTCGCGGATCGGACGAAGGGATCGAGCGTAGGGCTCTCGACCATCGGATAGACGCAATGCTACGGTCCGGGCGATAGCGCTTCATCGAAGGAGATCGGGTGATGGGTTTGCCTGCCCAATCCGTGCCAGTCCACTCCGCATCTGCCGGGTTCGACGATTTCGTCGCGAGCAGACCCGACGAAGAGGCATGGGAACTGATCGGCGGACTTTTCGTCATGCAGGCGCAACCTACCATACCGCATTCCGTCATCGCATCGAACGTCGAGCGGCTTCTCAATGACGGGATATCGACTTCGGGATTGGACCTTATCGCCTGTCGCGAAGTCATGATCGACATGTCGGAGGCAGGAATCGTCGGTGGCGGCAATTACGTTCCGGATGTCGCGGTCCTCGATGAAGCGGATCTTTTGGAGGGATTGAGCAGGACCGGAAATTGCCTTCTCGCGGTCGAGGTCGTCAGTCCGAGCGACCTTAGGATCCTCACCGGAACGAACCGACCCAAGATCGATGTCAAGATGGAAGGCTATCGGAACCTGCCGCCGTGCAGGGCGATCATCACGGTCGATCAGAGTGAACTGCTCGTCGAAGTGGCTCGCAGGACCGAGCAGGGCTGGTCCGTGACCCGTCACGACGCTCCGGAAGACGAGATCGTTCTCGCCGATTTCGGCCTCCGGTGCACCGTGGCGGATATCTATTCCCGTACTCCGGCCCTGCGGAACGCGCTCGGCTCCGATCCCAAGCCGTAGTTCGACGCCACGATCGCGCTCAAGAGCGCCGACCGATCGGCTCGAACACGCGGTTGGCGCGGATGTTCCGGCGTCCTGAAACCAGGCGTTCGATGCGATAGCGGATACCCTCGATCCGGCCGACCAGATCAGGACCGACACCGCGGTCTTCGACCCTGCTCGCCATGACGGCGAAATCGGTCGTCGCCTCGAGGCACCTCTCTATTTCGCCGAGGGCTACTCGTTTCTGAAGGCCGATCGACGCCGCAAAACGAAGAACCCCCTCCCCAAGGTCGGACGGGATGCTTCCTTGCCTAAACACCATGCCGCCGAATGCCAGGGACGAAACCATCTGATGCCTGTGATAGCCGCGCATCGGGGCAGGGTCGTAGAGTGGGGAAAGGCCTGCCGAACCTCGTGACCCGAGAAAGGCATGGTTCTCGAGATGATTGTCGCCGTTTCCCGTCAGAAGCGACATCACTGTCCGTCTGAACAATTCCCGAATATCCGAAGCAGGGGCGGCCGAGACGCCCGTGATGCTATGCTCGATAAGCTTCGTCACGTCCTCGAGGCTGGGAGACGCACCCTCGTTCGACCATCGCTGCCCGATCCTTCCGGCAGTCGCGCAGTAAAGGGCCGTAAAGGCGCTTTCCATGGGTACGGGTCGGCCGTCGCGTCTGTCGAAACGCTCGGTCGCCAGAATTCTCACCCCGTCGCCGGAGACGTAGAGGCGACGTCGAGGAATGGGGATGCCGATACGCGAATGCATCTCGTAGGCGAGATCCTCGAGTGCGAGAATGCCAGGATATTCCCTGGGTTCTATCTTGACGAGCGCGTCGACGATCTGTCCGTTCGACCGCCGGATCTTCGCCAGGAGTTTCGGCATCATGCCTCCGACGGATGGCTGCGCCTTTATGCGTTCCGCTACTTCCTCGATCGTAAGCGGGTCCGCGGTCGGTGATATGGCATTGATGACAAGATTCCAGAGCGGACGTTCCGCTAGTTCCTCGTTGTCGAAAACGACCGGATCGACTTGTTCTGCATAGTAGCCCGCGGCCGCTTCGTCGCTGGAGAACACGTCCAGATGTCCGATCCCGTTCCTTCCGGCGAGGACGAGCATCCTCCACTCGAGATCGGCAGGGTTCGAGATCCTGTCCCCGGACTTCTCGATCAGATGCGTGAGAATGCGCCGCTGCAGGTTGGCGCTGTCGGCAGGCGGGATCAGAGCCTGGAACATCGGTGGCAACCGGTTCTCCTCGGTAGGCCGGAATTCCAGGGTATGTCCTGCAGTCCTGGTCGTGTCATGGACGAGGGAGATACCCGGAAGGTCGGATGAAGCCTCGTCATAGGTGAAGCGGATGGCTTTGTCCGATCGCAGAAGAAGACCGAGGCGGCGAGGCGATCCCGTCGCTCGGGTCCAGACTACGGCACTTCGGTCGCTCACGGCTCCTGCCTTTCCCCGTCGAGGAGGCTGCCGCTCGTCAGCCTTTCCAGATAGTCGTCGTCCGGCACCAGCTTCACCATGAAGCCGACGGCGGAAGCTAGGCGTTCCAATGTCGCGAAACGTGCACCTCCCTGCTTCGAAAGCCGGGACAATGCTTCCGGTGTGATATTCGCTCGACGAGCGAGTTCGGCGTCGGTCCAACCGCGTCTGGCAGACTCGGCGAAGATCGTCCGGAGGATGCCTGCGAACTGCGACATTGATCTTTCCATCAATTTTTGAACTTCAGATACCTTAGATTGACCAAAACATCAATACCAGGTATTGGCGGCGATGAGGTGACTTCTCACCATGCAAAGCCGCCACGTCGTGACCTCGATTACGCACGAAGTTCTTCTTGAAGACCGGAATGGAAAACGACACGCCGGCTGCGCGAGCGGGCGGCAAACGATCGGCGACGTCGTTGGCCTGGGCCATCGGTGACGATACCGAAGACAGTATGGCCCTCGGCGTCCTGTTCTGCGATACGCCCAGAGGTCGTTTCGTCGTCTCGAGACCGCTCGACGAGCGGCCGGGATGGTTCATCCTCGGTGAAACCGTGTGGATCGATGCAGAAACGCACGAAGCCGCGAAGGCCGCTGCCCAGACTGCATTCGCTCTGCCGCAGGAAGAATTCGACCGCCGAAAAAGAGCTTCATGGGGCCTGCGTCGACCGCTTCGTCTCGTATCCGGCGACGTCGCCGAAGCGCGCGAAGGAAGACGGCGAGTAGGCAAGACGGCCGATCTCCCGGACGGAGTGGCACGGGCCATCATCGAGATCGCGGACGAACCGGAATTCGGGATCGGTCGGGTGGAGTGACCGTCCGAAGGGAGACGCTGTTTGGCGGAAGAGCGACATTGCGACGACATTCGCATGAAAGCTTCCAACCCGCATGAGGCCTTGAGGCTCAACAAGCAGGCTTTCCTTGACGTCCTCGCCGCCTACGGAGTGACCGATCCACGTATCTTCGGCTCGGACGCCAGAGGCGACTTCAGGCCGAACAGCGATCTCGACATTCTCGTCTCGAGGACCCGGCCGATGAGTTACTCGGTGATCGCGCGGCTTCGGAGGGAAGCGAGCGAAGCGCTCGGATGGCCGGTCGATCTCGTTTTCGATACGGCTCTGAAGGATGAGGTCCGAGTAGATATCGCTCGTGATATTCGGTCTCTTCCATAAGATATTCATCTACCAGCCTGCCGTCCCTGGCGGCCCCTTGAACGGACCGGCGACCTTCGACGTGATCCAGCCGCCGTAGAAGCTGCCCTCCTGCGGCACGACCCGTTCGCCGTCGACGAAGCAGGCATCGACGCGAGCAGGATAGAAGGCGAGGTAGCCGGTGATCGGCGCAAAGTCCGAAACTGGATCGGGGTAGGACCAGACGGCATCCTCCGAGACTCGTGTCCCTGCGACGAGATCAAAATAGGCAGCACCGCCTTTCCATTCGCAGAGAGTCCGCTTCGACGCCGTTCGGAGTAAGCCGCGGTCCACGTCCGATGGCGGGAAGTAGTATGACGGCGGGTGGCTTGTTTCGATCGCGCGGAAGCCGTTCACGGTATCGGCCACGACACGACCGGCGAACTCAACCTTCAAGCGCGAGGTGACTGGTTCGATGCGGGCCGGCCGCGGGAAATTCCAGACGCTCTCCTGGCCGGGGCTGGTGGGGTCCGGGGCAGGTACAGGGGTGAGAAAGCGCTTCATAATTCCGCTTCAGAATGGCAATTGTTCAACGCACCCATCCGACCCGAAAACCGCAACGTATGTTTGTATCCGTTTCAATCCGTATTCGCGGTCATAAAAGCGACTGCGGCTGCATCCGAGGGACTCAGGCCGTCGTAAAAGTCGTAATCGATCAGCAATTCCTCAAGATCGTTCCGCTGCCTTATCATCGCTTCGAAACTCTCGGGAAAGCGTAAGCGCCCTCGTTCAAGATCATCTACACTCGGTAACGGAGCAACAATACCATCGAGAAGTGATATCTGTATATTACCTTTCTCTTCGACAATGAAGTTGATATCGCTACCAAACATATCATTGAAAAACTCGACGGACATATTCGGATCCGAGTCCACCGCGAATTTGTATTTTAGGCCTAAGAAACGCAATGATGGATCTCCAGCATTCCTAGCTTTATATCTCTCCCTCATGAACAGATGAGCTGTATTCGCATGGAGGTATGCGTTCGCAGACAGGATCGTACTTAATTTTTCTTTTTCATCCTCTGCAATCTCCGGATTGTTCAAGATTTCTACGATTGCGCTAGCTGGGGCGTATCCAAAAAGCATGTTATAGGATGCAATAGAATAATCTAAGACCAAGGCCGCATACTCGATTAGGTCGTTTCCTGCAGGAAAACTCTCCCCATTCTGTACAGCTTCAAGAAGTTCGGCAGGGGCGAGAAACTTCTCACTTACCTGCGAGTATGTTTCAACCAAGGCCGAGACGGCACGCATCCAATTAGAAAAGTCGATCGCAAAATCAGCGACTAATGGTTTGGACAGCAAGGATACTGCGGCTCGGTCCGGATCCGATTGGCTACAAAGCAGGCGCTGTACTCTTGACTCTCTCGAAGCCGCCCCATTCTCTACGCATAACTCGCCTGACCCGGCTACAGCGAAAGCTCTTTCTAGTACTGAGATATGTCTGTTTTCTGCGATGGAAAGTCCATAGAACAAATCTCCAGCCGGTATGGACGCCCCCCTTGCCCAGTCCGTAACAAGTATGAAAATTGGATTATGAACTGCGTCTATATAAGTCTGTAAGGTCGAAAGCGAATGCGCCCTCTTGTCATCTTGTATGCCGGCGACTTCCGGCACGAAGTCAATCGCATGCTTCGCGCTGAGAAAATTGCCAAATCTGTTTGTGGCCGATAGTGATTCAGCTAGTCCTTGCGCTCTAACGAGGCACTGTATCGAACTCGACCCTACGGACCCCCTCACATCAGGGCTGAACCGGATGTCCCTTATGTCGGAGGCTCCGACCCTCGTCATTTGCTGGCGCATCTTCTGATACACCGAATTGCAAGTAGTAAGATTGCTCCAGAAATCCTCGCGAACTGTCTCACCCAACCGAAGGGTTTCGAACTCCATCCTTTGCAACCGCTGATCTAAGGCCTCGTATTGCATCCGAGATTGCTCTGACAATGCCGTTATCGATTCAAACAGTACCTTCTGGTTTTCTAGAACTTTATCAAGCTTGGCATTAACCTGAGCGAATTCTTTCCTTAGCAACCGCATTGTCGCTTCAAAGCGAGATTGGTCCGGATCGGCTGCTCTTCCAAATATTCCTGTAACAGTTGCTACCGCTCCGAGCAGATTTCCAGATGCATACTGCGAGAACGCGGTGGAAGCGACGCTAGAGATATTTACAGCTTCGTTCAAACCTTCGATTTCAATTCCAAGATTTGTTGCAATTGAAGATACATCACTAATTACGCCGACGGTTTTCTCTAACTTTGAAACCTGATCGCTCAATGAAGCCTCCGCTTCGAATTGACCGATCAGGGCCTCTTTAAGTTCCGACTGCTTACAAGAACTTGCATTATCGCTACAGGCGAAGCGCTCTGACATAAATCCTGCCTTCAGCGCCTCTACCTTAGCCCTTGGACCCATAGAGGAAAACACGAAGTCTGCTACAAACGCTCCATTTCTCTCTTGCAAATCCAGTCTTCTAGTAACTTCACTCATGGAATCGGTTAGGCTATCCACATCCTGCTGTATCTCTGAAATAGTCGCCTCGTGCGCATCCAATCGTTTTGAAGTTTGTTCCTCATAGCGCTTAAAAGCGTTGACGGCGTTCCCAAGCTCAGCGGAAATTTCTGACACTTGCCGATTTGTCGACTGCAGACTGTCAAGCGTCGCTTTGTTCGTGTTTTTTATCGACTCTATCGTAAGTTCTTTCGCAACTCTCAGAGCTTCCGAGTCGTCACGAAATGTCTGCTCCATTTCTCGGAAGAAATCGCCGCTATTTTCAAGTCGGTCTTTCAACTCGCCAGGTGGTAGGCCACGCATTTCGTCGTAGGAGCCGCCTGAGATGGTTAATAGCTCGCCTCGCTTGCTAGCGAGCAGAGCATCTACGGATCCCTGAAGCTTTCGATCTATGCTAGAAACGATCATGTCCGTAGCCAACTGACCACTCGCTTTCGCTAGCGAGCCAGCTAAGACTCCTGCGCCAGATGCTGCCAGCGATATTGATAAGGCGTCGACACCAAACTGGCCTATTCCGCGTATTGCTTCGGTCTTGGCGTTCGCATTCGCACGCTTTTTAGCATAGCCTGAAAGGGCTCTTTCGAGCGCTCTTCCGTTTTCCGATGTCGGCGTTGGTCTCTCGACCGAACCCGTAGCTGAGAGAACCGCCTTCGTGAGCGAGAACCCTAATTTGCCGGCGGCAACGGCAATGTTTTTGTCGACATCGTTGTCGTTGGGTGAACCCTGCGCACCCGCGCTATGGCACGATACGGCTCCGACAAGCAACGTTGTTCGTATGACCTTTAGGCAATGACGCATTTCATTTGACACCTTTGAGACGGCATCGTACCGTACCTGCCTCACACCGTTTTTCAAAAATTTTTTTTTGATTTTCAAAGAGCGAGCGGATGTCAGTCAAAATCTCGGTCATTGCAATCTCAATGGCAACTGCATTTTGCTTCCATACGGTACCAGCGTCAGCGCAAGCGACTGCCATAGTCAGCGGATGCATGAGCCCTCCCAATGCTGGTATTTTTACGCCGTGCCAAAAATCAGGATACAAGTTGCAAGACTCGACTGGTGGACTTTTCGAGACAGTCGAGCTTGCTATCCAAGCTGGTATAGCGGAGCGCGTGGCGATCCTTAGACAGAGTACACTTGAAAAATTGGACGCGCAGAACGCGGAAATTAGCGCGTTGAGGAATGAGATTGTGGTTCTGCGAGGTTCCTTATCGGATCTCTACGAATCTGAAATGGCGGTAATCAGGACTCAATTACTGGAGAAAATAGCCCGTCTACCGATCGAACTTGTATCCGACGAAGAAGCTTACCGCGTACTTAAGGAAAGACTGATTTCTGATTTAGGTGAGGTACTATCAAAGCGCTAACGTCCAACCATTCAATTTTGTCCCTCTTCGATGTTCTCTTCCGCCTGCTGGCTTAACTGCTGCATTACCTTTTCTACCAAAACTTGAGAGGCTACCGGGTCGGACGCTATAAGACTAGGTAGGGACGAGATCTTCTCTAAAATTTGTTTTCTAAAGTCGTCTCGGTCTACTTTTTGCTGATCGGCTAAGTAATTTCGAAGCAACAGTAACTCATTATTTATAGAATCAAGCTTCTGCAGATGCTGGTTGGCAATCTGGTTGCTGACAGATAGGGATTCAATGATTGTTTGTTGGATGCGGATCGTTGCTGCCATTTGTTGACAATTCTTTATTTGCTCGTAATTACCTCTGCACGGAGACGTAGCACTCTGCGCATGCGTCAGATCGGGATAAGTGAGAGCGAGCGCTACCACGCTTAGTAGGACCCTGGTCATTTCGAACTCCACGAATAAGCGGCATAAATAGTCAATGCGCGCAGGAGGCAATCTATACCGACTCTTCGACGTTGATACATCGTCAATGCGAACTTGTCGGTCAATTTCCGCCCGCGCCTAGAATGCACATGTGGAACCAGTCCACGCGTTTACGTCCGACCGCCGGTAGACCACCTGCCTGACCGGAACGTCCTCCGGGAACTTCGCGATGCCAGCCGCAGCGATCTCCTTCCAGAGCTTCGCCTTCTCCGTGTTCATCTCGTCCGCGAGCGCGGTCAGCGTCACGAATTGCGTCCGTAACGCGTCGAGGTCCGCTGTGCGGAAAGCTGAGACCTTGCGACCGTTGTGCGGATTGACCGCTTCGGGCCTTGCGAGGATGCCGGTGGCCACGAAGTGGTTCAACACCGTCTTGTGAAAGCCGCTGTAGGCCATGGCCTCGACCAGCGAGAGCCCGCCGTCTTCCGCCTTGGCCGTCAGGCGCCGCATCTCCTCGCGGTCAAAGACGAGGCCGCGCAGGTCCTTCGACCCGCGCAGCAGACCGCGCCAGCCGACCCGCCCGCTCTCGACCATCGCGACTAGATCGGCGAAGCGGACGTGGAAATGCCGGAGGCAGCCCTCGAGCGTGATGCGATCGTCCGTCATGCGGTCGACGGCCTCGGCGCCGGCGAGAAGTCTCTTCTTCAGGGCAAGGACGTCGCGCCGGTCGAAGGCACCGTCGGGAATGCGTCCGTCGGGACACGCCATCCGCGTCAGGCACGTCAATTCCACTGCGGTTCGCGTCTGCGATTCCGGAAGGCCGAAGATCCGCGCGATCTCTGCGGCCGGAACGAGATTGCGAAGGTTCTTGATCAGCGTATCGACAGGCCCGGCAGGCAGCAGGATCCGCTCTGGCGCGAGCGTGGACGCATTGGCAGGCAGAAGGCTCGCCTCATGAAGGATCTC
Organism: Fulvimarina pelagi HTCC2506; assembly: GCF_000153705.1. Lineage (GTDB taxonomy): Bacteria > Pseudomonadota > Alphaproteobacteria > Rhizobiales > Rhizobiaceae > Fulvimarina > Fulvimarina pelagi. The sequence goes on along the minus strand of NZ_DS022272.1, from coordinate 127,664 downwards.
TGTCATCCGCTTCGCTGTCAGACCGGCGTCCGAGGACGCGGACCGGAGGGAATGATACCTGCGCATCACGACTTCCGTTCCCAGGAACGTCGATCCGGCGGCCAGTGGGAGACGGTCGAGCGATGCCTCGACGATCATCGCGCGGATGCGGACGTATTCCGGATCCGGTGTCCGTTCGAGCGTGTCGGCCAGGTCGCCGAAGATCGACCGCGACGCCGGCCAGCCGGCTCCGGTCTCTTTGGTCCGTGATCGTTCGATCCGATCGGTGATCCACTTCGCGAAGGCTTTCTCGCCGTCCGAAAGGATCTCGAACCCGCGATCGGCGACGGCCCCCATGTCATCGAGGATGTCGTTCTTCCGGAAGCGGATCATGCCTGGCGCGAGATCGGCGGTACCGACGCACTCAAACATGCGGGCGGCCGCATACCAGGCGAGGCCGTCGACGAACGCGCCGGCTGTCACCGTCTCGCCTCTCAGTCTGCCGGCGAGGTAGGCCTGCCGACGCGTGAATACTGCCGGCTGCGCTTTGCGGGGAACGAGACCGGTGGAGCGGCACCAGTCGAGTGCGCCGGTGAAGTCGCCCGTCTGAAAGCGAGGCGGTATACGGTGTTCCTCAAGCCGGGCATCGTGCGTGCCGCAGGCCGTGATCGCCCGGAAACGCCATTCGAGGCGCTGCCACGGGCGTTCGATCTCCTCGAGGACCTCGCAGGAACGAAGGTCTTCGGCGATGCAGGCCGGACAGAAGGCGATCGTCGTGCTGCGGATGCCCTGCATCGTGACGATCTCGTCGCCGAACCGCATGCGACCGTCGCGCAGGAAGCGCCCCGCCATCGACTCGAGCCGGGGCAGTGCCACTCCGCTGAGGCGCGAGAGGCCCTTCAGATCGTCAAGGCGACCGGCCCGGAGCCGGTGCGGATCCATGCCGAAGAAGCCGGCGAAGCCCCAGATCGAATCGAAGCCGTTCGCGCGGGCGAGCCGCGACGCGTAGGCGACGGGGGTCTCGCTAGCGCCGATCGGCGGACGGACGGGAAGCGTTCCTCTCATCTTCCCCTCCCGCCGACGCGCCGGGTCGGTTCGCGATCGGGAACGAGGACGTCGTCCTCTCCGAAGAACTCCTCGTCCTCGTCGGAGAGCCAGTGGCGGATGATCCGGAAGTCGGTGACCGCGGTACGGAACGAGTTGCGGTCCGCCGAGCAGCCGGTGCGCTTGCGCAGTGCCTCCTCGAAATCCCGACGCGTCAGCGACGACGACCCGGACGAGAGCGCGTTCTGGGCCGCGAGCCGGATGAATTCGAACAGGCGCCCGTATTCGAGGCCGGAAGCGAAGACAAGGCGCACGGCGACGTCGGCGCGATCATCGAGTCCGTCCGACAGGTCCGCCCGCGAAATGGCCTCGTCTATCGCATCCTGGACGAGGTCCATGTCGTGCGGGAAGAGCGTCCCGTCGGTCGTGTCGATCCGGATCGGCGGAACGTCCATCCAGATATTCCGGTGCCTGACCTGGTTGTCGGTCGCGATGATCCGCCTTGCCCGCCTCGTCCCGACGAGCAGGAACGAGACCGGCCAGTCGGGGTCCGCCGAGAAGTTCTTGAGCGTGTCGCGGGCGGTGCTCGTGACCTTCGGGCTTTCCGATCGCAGCATGTGCTGGGCCTCGTCGATGATGACGAGCGACGTCCTCGTGCGCCGCATCAGGTTGGTGACGATCCGCATCCCCGTGTTCGCGGTCAGACGCCGGTCCGTCTCCATGCCGACGGCGCGCAGGATGGCGGCGGAGAAGAGTTCCCGGTTGAACGGGCTGGGCGCGGTCACTCTGACGGCCAGCCTGAGTTCGTGTCCCTTGAACGGAAAGGGCTCCAGGATCCCGCAGATCTTCAGGGCCGTCCGGAGCATTCGCGACTTGCCCGCGCCGGGGTTGCCCGTCAGCGTGAGGAAGGATCCGTCGAGACGCTCGACGCCGCCGCCGGAGCGCCCGCGTGCGATCGCCTCCGCGCCGAGATCGCTCAGCGCCAGACGAAACTCGTCGTCCCGTTCGAGGCAGAAGTAGGTCTGCTTCAGCTTCGCGAGCTTCCCGGCATAGGAGGCCCGGCCGGGTACGAGGGCGCTCATGCGCCGCTCGAACTCGGTCAGCGCGGCCTCGTCGATCTCGGCCTCGCCCGTGTCGTCGGTGTCGTGATTCTCGATGACGGCGGCCATCTCAACTCTCCAGTCTGTGACGTCGGACGCGATCACCCGTCGTTCCGGTCGGTTCGGTTCGGGTCTCGGCCGGCTTCGCGTCGGCCGGCGGCGTTTCCGGCTCGGGCGTGCGGGTCGGTGTCGACGCGACCGGTCGTCCGGTCTCGCGCGGCGACGCGGACGCGCTCTTGCGGCGGCGCCTCTTCGGCGTCCGGGTCGGCTCCGTGCCGTTGATCTCGGGTTCGAGTTCCTCCTGACCGACCGGCTCCTCCGGGAGTTCCTCCAGTCCCTTGCCGTAGAGCGCGTCGTCCATATCGAGTCGCGGGGCGTTCGCCCGGATCGGCATCCCGTCGAGCAGATCGACGAAGGTCGACGGATCCGATATGTCCGGCGACGGAACCCGGTATTCGGCCATGGCCGTGAACATCTTTTCCGCCCGGCCCTTTGCCGCCGCGATTCGTGCGTCCATCTTCTTGTGATCGAAGAGGCCCGCACGCCGTCGCGACAGGAGCGCGGTCCGATCGAGATCGGCCAGCGCCTCGTCCATGATCGTCCGGCTCTCGGCGGGATCGGTGACGCCCTCGAAGGCCGGAAGACCTCTCGAGACCAGATCGCCGATCTCGCGGAAGTGCCTGTCGAAGTCGAGGCCGCGATAGTGCTTCGCGTCGGCCTCGACGGCGGTCCAGTGTCCGCGCTCGATCCGCACGACCGCCCGGCCGAGGTTGCCCTCGTCGATGAAGACGTCGACCTCGAGGTTCTTGTTCTTCTCCCACGCGTCCATGAGTTCGGCCGAGCGATAGAAGCAGCCGTGGACGCGCACGCCCCTGGCCGAGACGGAACGATGGAACGCCGTGCCGAACGCACGGCACATGGCGTCGGCCCCGGGCGCCGGACGCACGCCGTCGCCGATCAGGCGGTTCCACGCCTGCGAGGGCGACAGACCGCCCAGGGCGGCCATCGGCGTGCGGTGGTAGACGTCGCAGATGAAGCGGATCATCGCACGCTCCAGTTCCTCGACCGTCAGCGTGGCGAACTTCTCGGAGTCGTAGTCGCCCTTCTCCTCGATGCCCGAGAAGGTCCGGCCGTCGTAGCGGGCGATGAGGCGCGTCTCGAGCGTCCCGAAGAACCGCTCGATCGTTCCGCGGAAGTTCGGGTGCTTGCCCGGCGGGCGGCCGCGATCGATCCCGAGCGAGCGCAGGGCCCACTCGAACCTCTTAGACTTGAAGCCGGAGCCGGCGTCGGTGACGACCTCGACGGGCCTGCCGCGGCAGGGCCAAGGAGTCTTCGCGCCGACGGCCAGCCGCAGCGGTTCCTTGTCCTCCATGATCCAGCGCAGGCAGGACAGCGCCGTGGTCGCGGACGGCATCTGGTTCGAGAGCGAGACGCCGACGATGCAGCGGGTTGCGTAGTCGATCGCGACCGTCACCCAGCACCGCATGCGCTTGACGGCTTCCTTCTCATCCTTCGACATCTTCTCGAATATCTCGGTCCGCTCCAGGACGGCCTGAAGCGAGATCTTCCACTCGTCGATCTCGACACGGTCGAGCGGACGCGTGACGACGGGCCCCTCGAAGACCGGCATGAAGTACCGGCGCGCGTAGTCGATGCCGCGACGGCCGGCGATCTTGTCGAAGTCGTCGAGCGCGGTGACGGCGCGCTCCAGCGCCTTCACGCTCGGGATATCGAGGTCGGGAAGCTTCCGGGGGCGTCTGTACATGCCGTTGTAGAGCCGGATCTGCCGTCCCATCCGCTCGTAGAGCAGAGCGACGCTCGGCCGGCTCGGGGCGCAGTAGCGCTGTGCCGTGACGTGGACGAACCGCGCGACGACGGGATCGAGGCGCGGGGCCCGGTTGCCGCATCTCCGCGTTTCCGGAAGCAGGACGACGGGGTCGCCATCCGCCTTGGCATACGCGCGGACCCATCGGCCCAACTGGCTCCACGACGGCGCGCTTCGTCCGGTCAGCGGCCGGTCGCCCGGCGCGTTTCGGTCGGTGTTTCCGCCGTCCTGCTCGCGGGCCTCCTCCTTGAACCTCTCCTCGATGATTCCGACGGCCTTCTCGAACCCGTAGGGCGCCTTCTTGGCCTGTCCGCTGACATAGAGGATCTCGAATGCCTCGACCCACCGCAGGCGGTGCATCATGATCTCGCGCTCTTCAGGATCGAGATCCTCGTAGCACGTGATGTCCCGCTCGCGCCGGCGGGCGACCTGACGCGAATAGAAGTCCTCCTCGTGGACGATCTCGCCGGACCTAAGCAGACGGTCGAACGTGTCGTGCCCGATCTCGTGCTCGCGCCTTTCCTTGACGTCGACCATAACGTGACCGCGCTCGTCGGTCCGCTTCCAGGCGTATTCCTGGCCTCCCCAGGTGATGCGGTCGCGCTCGGTCAGCCGGTACCGGATGACCGTGAAATGGCCGGGCGAGAGAAGTACGGGAAAGGACATGGGCTTGGCTCCTTCTCGTCAGCGCCGATTGGCCGCTCGAACGAGCGTGCCGTCGACGAGGAGGGTTTCGGGTTCGAGTTCGAGATGGCCGAGCATCAGGAGGCGCCCGGCGCACAGGGTCGGTTCGGCATCGATGCCGGCGGCATGGGCCGCCTCGTCGATGCGCATCGCTCCGCGCCGTCCGCGAAGGGCTTCGAGGAAAGCGCGATCGGCAGCCCGATCGGCCTCGTCCCAGGCCGATCGGATGACGAGCGCCCGCTGGACGCGCCACGGTGGACAGTGCCTCCGGTCGAGCATCTGGATCTCGCAGTCGCGCAGCCGCGGATCATGGGCTCTGACGAGCCGGACGATCGAGCGCAGGCGCTCGTACTGGCTGCTCGCCCGCGGGCGGACGGCCACAAAGACCATGACCCCGTCGAACCGCTGGTAGACGAGATCGAAGTAGTGTTCGTGCCGTACGCCGTTCTCGAACCAGTGGTAGGGGCCGGCCTGCGATCCCATCCGGGCGACGATTCCCGCCGTGTCGAGGACGAGGGCACTCGCGGCCTCGCAACGGCTGTCGTAGGTGATCTCCTCGCAGCGGAGCGTGGACAGCGAGCCGGTCATCGCGTGGTCCGATCCGCGAGCGGTGCTGCGCCCGCAGACGTGCCAGCGGATAGCCCAGGCCCGACGTTCCGCCGGCGTGTCGCGAGGGATGCGGTAGCCGTTTTATGCCCTCTCCGTCCTCCGGTGCGGCCGGCGGATCCCCGGATCATCGAGACAAGCTGGGCGGTGAGAGGCATGTCGTCCTGTATGGCTTCGTGCAGGGCGCGGTCGTCGTAATTGATCAGGGACATCTGAAGGACTTCCTAAGGTTGCAGCAATGCGCACGACGAGAGCGTTCCGGCGTCGCGGAAGGCGGCGCAGGTCGTGCGGATGCGAAGGGTCGAGCGGTCATGGACGGGCCGGCCTCAGCCGGCGCCGGTCAGGCGCGTTTCGATCGTTGTCGCGTGCAAAGGATCATGAGGGCGGACTCCATGCGGGATCTCGGACCGGTCGCGGCGTCAGCGTCGCGAGCGGGGCGGTATCGTCTTGTCGATGGGGTCGGTCTTCGCCTCGGGAAGCGTCAGGCTACGCGTACCGGGACGGACCGATCCCATTTCGTCAGGGCGCGGGCCCATTGCCCGGCACCGTGAGAAAGGAGGGAAAGGAAGGTCATCGGCAGGGTATCTCCTGGTTGCCCGCCACTCTTCGTGCGGGACCGTCGACCATAGTGCGGACGCGTTAATCCCGCGTTAGGGAATATGGCTTCCGCTCCGTGGACGCGGGCGGTGCAATTCGATCTATCCATGGTTCGCACCCAACGATTACAGTCGCTTGGACGAGCCGCCGCTATGCGGCGACAGCCCGTTTTCTTCTTCCCCTTCACCGGCCGGAAAAGCCGTATTCCTCGGCGAATGCCACAAGGGTCGCCCGGCCAAGCACCCGATGACGGATCGCCCGTCCGGCAAGATCCTCGACGGCGCCGCGATGCCTCGCGACAAGCATGACGGTTTCGGCGTAGATCCGGGCCAGGCGCTCGTGGACGACAACGCCATCGACCTCCATGCCGTGCGCGATCGTCCGGCCGAGCCCGAGGATGCTTTCGGACGCGGCGAGAAGCCCGGTCGCTCTCGCGAGGTCCGAGTCGCCGTTGCCGCCGGCACCCGCCGAGACGGATCCCAGCAGGACGTCCTCGGCAGCACGGCCCGCGAGCGCACAGGCGACCTCCTCTTCGAGTTCTCCGCGAAGGCCCTCGAATGTCGAAGCGTCGCGCGACGACCTGACCGCGCCGCCGACGTCGCCGGTCTCGATGATCGACAACGCGGTCGGGATCGTTCCGAAGATCATGCGGACGACCGCGTGTCCCGCTTCGTGGATCGCGACGCGGCTGAGGACGGCGGGCGAACGCGTCTCGGGCGGGACCGCGACCGCAATCAGGTCGTCCGCCGAGATTTGCCGGCCCGCGAGCCGCGCCCGCCGACGGGCATCCCGCGCGATCCGGACGACGTCCGCACCCGACATCGTGCCGGCGAAGAGCGTCGCGACCTGGCCGATCGCGTCGTCCGCGACGCCGGCACCGAGATGGTGCCTGAAGATACCGGCGAGCGCCTCCTCGTCGGGAAGGCCGATGAAGAAACGCCTGTCCAGCCGTCCCGCACGGACGAGCGCGGGATCGAGCATACGATCGTGGTTGCATGCGGCGAGAACGACGATGCCCTCGCGCCTTGCGACACCGTCCATGCATTCGAGCAGGCAGCCGTTGATCGCGACGAACCAGGAATCGTTCCGGTCGCTGGTTCCGCGGGCCCGGATCGCATCGATCTCGTCGATGAAGACGATCGCGGGCAGGTTCGCGGCGGCGTCCTCGAACGTGCGCCTGATGGCCTTGGTGACGTCGCCGAGATAGCCGCCGCGGCTCGACTGCCATTCGGCATACGACGTCGGCACGAAATGCGCCCCCGACGACCCGGCGATGGCGGCCGCCAGCATCGTCTTGCCCGTGCCTGGCGGCCCGACGAACAGTGCGCCCGAGTCGATGTCGCGCCATTCGAGATCACCCCGCCGGTATGCGGCGAGATCCTCGACAAGCCGACGGGCGAAATCGCCGGCGGCGCCGTAGCCGTGCAGGTCCTCGACGCGCGGCAGCGCATCGGCCGACGGCGCCGGGCGCTGCGCAGGCGTCTTCTCATCGGGCTCGTCGTCCGCGTCGTCGGCTAGAATGGCGTCCAGGATCGCGAGGCGTTCCTCGGCGTTTCTGCCTCGCGACATGGCCATGTCGAACCTGACCGGTCGGAATGCGGACAGCCGATGGTGCGGTGAAAGTCGGCCGAGGTCCTCCAGGCCGATCGCGGCTGCGAACGCGGCAGGCGGGGGCTCGGCGATCTCGACGATGTCGTCGGCGATCGCCTCGATCAGCGTCGGCGTCTCGTCGTCCGGCAGCATCATGACGAGGACTGGGCCGTCCTCCAGATGCCGCGCGATCGCGTCGACCGTCAGCGGCAGCGCACGCTGGACACTGCTGGTGTTGCGGGCGACCGCGGTGCAGTCGACATGCGTCGACCCGAGCGTCGACATCAGGATCAGCTTCGCAGCTTCGTATGCGGTCTCGAGCCACATCGCGTCGAAGCCACGGATCCCGAGCAGGACGTGCCGATCGCCCCGATTTTCGGCGGCCGCGCGGACCCGGTCGAGAAGGATGTCGTAGATCAGCCTCTGCGACGGCAGCAAGTCCGCGATCTGATCGTCGAGGTGACGGCGCTCGCGGCTGCGATGGGAGGCGTCTTCGGCTTCGGCAAGCATGTCGAGTGACATTCCACTCTCTCCTGTGCGCCTCTTGCGCAGGCGCGGTCGAATGTACCGGCTCATCGCGGTCTGACCTGTGTTTCGGGGCCGATGGGGTCGTCGCGCCACTCGATTGAGACGACCCGGCGGAGAAAGAGCGCGATCACCGCGCCGACGGGCTCGGGGCTCTCGCGCATGGCGGACGCGGCCTCGATCAGGCTGATCGGCGACATCTCGGCGAGATACGCGAGAAGGCGGACGCGATCGGACAGCGGTACCGACCAGCGGGCGTACCGCATCATGTCCCGGGCATTCGACAGCGCGGGTTCGAGGAGGATCTCGTCTTCGGGAACGGTGCGGTACGAGACGGTCCGATCGATCGGTGTCAGTCCGGTGCGGCCGGCGTCGACGAAGCGCTCGAGGCCACCGCTTTCGACGATCCGGAAGTCGGGGACGCGCTCGACGATCTCGCCGTCGGCGTCCGCGAACTCGACGATATCGGGCAAGCACGACCATTCGACGACCGCCCGATCGAGATCGAGCAGCACGCCGAGATCTCTGGCGAGCCGAGAGCGGAAGATCGGTCGACCGACGCAACGGACGGTTCCCGAAGGGCCGAAGCGGCGGACAGACGAGGCCCGGCGCCGCGCCCGTGTCAGGGGGTCGGTATTGTCGGCTTCGATATCGGAATTGTCGGAATGGGGATGATCGAGGGCAGGCATCGTCGGCTCCAGGAAACGCGGGAGTGCGTTCGCCGGACGACGGGCGGTCTGCCCTATCCGGCGCGGGTGGCGGTCGGGCGCTTGGCCACGACGACGGCATGCTTTTGTAGGGTGCGCTTGATCATGAATGAGAACATAATAAGAACTTCGGAGCCGAGTCAATTCGAGTCGGCTCGGGGGTTCGACGATGGAGATGCATGATGGTTAACGCTCCGAAGACCGAAGCAGGCCTGCCCGCGGTGCCCGACGAGGTCGTCGATGCCGCCAACTGCCAGGCCGGCGGCGATCCGCGCGAGGCGGTTCGCGGGCTGATCCTCGGGCAAACCGAGATAGAGGCTCGGCTGTCGAAGCAGATCTCGGCAGGCTACGTCCGGCGAAGGCCGTGAGCGGCCGCGCAAGGTATCGCCGTCCGCTCGGCACGTTCGACGGCCGGCAGGTCGACGGCGTGGACGCCGACATGCGGACCGCCATCAAGATCGCGCTGGACGAGCTTCCGCCGGACCTGACGGCACGGATCGCCATGAAGCGGCCGAAGATCGGATGGCAGGACTACGACGAAGCCCGGCGGTTGATCGCCGAGCATCTCGTCGTCAGGGTGCGGGAGATCGTCGAATGTCGGCGGCGCGGATATGCCGCCGACGGAGGGCACGGATGAATGGCGTGACCATTCAGGCCGCTTGCAAATTCTTAGCGTGGTTCGCGTATCCGGCGATACGACCGCGGCCGGCTCGTTTCGCGTCGTACATCGCCTCGTCGGCCTCGCGCACCAGAGAAGCCAAGTTCGACTGTCCCGCCGTACCAGACGCGATGCCGATGCTCGCTCCGATCTCCGCGCATCCGCCGTCAAAATCATAGAGCCGACTAATCCTCTTCCGGATGCTCTCCGCAGTTTCCTCTACGAACCGAGCATTTCCATCTCGAAGAACAACCACGAACTCGTCGCCACCGCATCGCGCTACAAAACCCGCGACGGATATTGAACTCGAAAGAGTATGGGCAATCTCGCGCAGCAGAGCGTCTCCAGCGTTGTGTCCGAACGTATCGTTGACGGGTTTGAAACCATCGAGGTCGATGAAGAGAATGGCGACGTCGCTTCCCTTCGGAACCGAGTCCAACGCTTCGTCCAGAGCACGGCGGTTTGGAAGACCGGTAAGGGCGTCGGTAAGAGCGCAATCCCGGAGGCACTTACGCGTTCGATAAAGTTCGAAAAACGCTCGATACTGCTGGGCCGTCGCTTTGGCAACGTAAACGATCGCCAAGACGTAGACGACCGCCATTCCAGATCTCCACGTTTCGCTGCACAGGACCGTTCCGACATAGGCAGGTATCGCGGCTCCAATACAGATCGTGTTCGCGACGTAGGGCCTCGCTGCGACGTAGACGACAATGCCAGACCCATATGTAAGGACCATCGTCATTGCTAGGACGAACGCCGCATCTTGAGGGTCGAAGGCGGCATATGCCGCAATCAAGCCGAGTAACAGCGAGTATGGCAGCCCGAACAGGAGATACCTAAGCTGCCAGCGCTCCGAGGCCGCGCGATCGGCGGGACCGTGGGGGCAGTCGACCGCGTAGCGTAACGCGTTGTAAATCTTCAGGATCACCGCTGCATAGCCGAGACCCACCAGGAGCAAGTAGTTTTTGTCTCCCGTCAGGTAGAATGCGGCGCCTATGAAGATCGTGAGAAAGAATGGTGACATGATCACGGAAGGCAGACTACCGTGCATGTAATGCACCATTTCGCGGAGTATGTCGGCGTCGACATTCCTGCCGGCAGCTTTCTCGTACCAAGTCCGCATCGCTTAGGATCCCCGTTCGCTCACCAGAGATCGCACTGCGTTCTTTCTTTCTCTTTAATTCTGTCCCTTAAAAAAGGTGTGACCGATGAATTCAGCCAGCAGATTTCGACAGCTTGAAATATAATAATACTTGCTTAGCGAAAAGCTTCAGCCAATTATTAGAGCGCCGTATTTGGCACTTCATTCGATACAAGCTGACAAAACGGGGCATTAAGACTATCCGGGTGCTTCCACTGTCGACCGCCTCGCTCATATCACAGCGAGTTGCTTGAAAATCGGGATGACCTCCGGGCGTATCGTATAGCGGACGCTACCGTCGCCGCGCTCCTTCTGGATCAGGACGGAAGACTGATCCTCGTGGTCTTCGACGAAGCGCGCGAAACAGCCGTATCGTTCGTAGACGAGATGCCCAATGGTTAAGGAGAGATCGCCCTTACCGTAAGCCTTAAGGGCATCTGCGTAGGATCCGCCAGGATTTGCGGCGATCCACGCGAGAATGCGCCGCTCGTCGCGTGAAGCCTCCTTGAACTGGGAAAACGCGTACCGCGTCGCCGAAGGTAGGTCGAAAAGCTCGACGGCAGCCTCCGCCGCGATCATTTTCCTTGCGGTATCGCCGTCGTACTCGATCGGCCTTTTCGAAAGTTCGGCGTCGCATGCCGCGACCAAATCGTTCAGCCCCTTCTGCCTGCCTCGATCGCGCATCGCCTTGACCGTTTTCGTCGATTGGGACGGCAAGCGGTCGATCGCATCGGCAACCGCGGCGGCGGAGAATGGGTCCTTCATGAATCTGCTTTCGAGGCTGGTTACGTTGCCCTGCATCGTGGCATGCGAGCGTTTCGACCGCGTTGATGGAAACGACGCAATTCGCGTTTAACCCTGTCGCCTCGTTCGATAGGCCGAGTGGGTTCGCGAGGATCCGCTTACCGCAGAGGAGATATCAGCGGCAGGCGTGAATGTGGCTGTGGAGCCAGAGCGCGGGCTGCCAGTGGTCGATCTCGTACTTGAGGTTGGATGCGTAACATTGGTTCAGTGGTCGGAGAGCGTCCTGGAGAACCCCGGATCCGGCGGAACGTCGCGATCGCCGACCGCGTTTGTCCTTCGAACGCCCGATATGCGGGCAGAAAGGATGTCCAGCCATGGTCGACAAGCACGAAGTCAAAGGCGCGACGAAGGAAGCGGCAGGCAAGGCCCGCGAGGCCGCCGGCGACACGATCGACAACCGCGAGATGAAAGCCAAGGGCAAGGCCCAGGCGACTGAAGGCAAGACCGAGAAGAACGCCGGTAAGATCAAGGATGCCGTCAAGGATCAGACAGCCTGACCTAGCGTTCGTATGTGATGATCTTCGAAGGGCTCGTCTCAAAGACGGGCCCTTTTCTCGTTAGGGACGGACCATGAATCAGCATCATAATTCTTGGGATGCCCGGCGATGACGCACGTCCCTATCGCCTAGATCCGTCGGTGTTTTCTAGTGCGTTCCCGAACCGTTTTCGGCTGCGCAGGCAGACTGTTAGCCGAGGTTGTAGACACACGTTCATTTGGGTAACAGGTGTCCGCAAGGCGTGCAGGAGCGAGAATCATATGTACCAGACTGGCGGGACGATCAAAGATACGTTGGAGAGCATACGTGACAAGCGGTTCGCGCTACCTGCCATTCAACGGGAATTTGTCTGGCGGCCGGATCAGATCTGCCGCCTGTTCGACAGCATCATGCAGGGATATCCGTTCGGCACGTTCCTCTATTGGCGCGTCGAGCAGGAAAGCGCGGACGAATATCAATTCTACCAGTTCATGCGGGACTACCACGAGAAGGATCACGCACATTGCGACCGGCTCGAGGATCGCCCCGCGGGTCCGCTGACCGCGGTTCTCGATGGTCAGCAGCGTCTCACCGCGCTGAACATCGGCATTCGCGGATCGATGGCGCTCAAACTGCCGGGTAAGTGGTGGACCAACAGTTCCGCCTTCCCGAAGCGGAAGCTCTACCTGAACCTCCTTTCCGGAGCCGAAGTCGACGAGGCGGGAGCGCGGTACGATTTCGCGTTCAGGATCGAGGAGGACGATACCAAGGATACGGGCGGCGCCTGTTGGTTTCGAGTGGGAAAGATACTCGAGATGAAGAGCGGGCCCGAGATGCTCAAGTGGCTGAACGGACGCGTTCCGCCCGAAAACCTGAACGACGCCTTCGAGACTCTCGATCGCCTTCATCGGGTTGTCCATTCCGACAAACTCGTCGCCTTCTACGAAGAGAAGAGCCAGGAACTCGACCGGGTCCTGAACATCTTCATCCGTCTCAACAGCGGCGGCACCGTGCTGTCCTATTCCGACCTTCTTCTCTCGATCGCGACCGCGCAATGGAGCAGGTACGATGCCCGCGAGGAGATCCATTCTCTCGTCGACGAGATCAACCAGATCGGGGACGGCTTCGCGTTCTCCAAGGACGTCGTCCTGAAGGCAGGGCTCATGCTTTGCGACAAGAACGTCGGATTCAAGGTCGAGAACTTCAACAAGGCCAACATGAACGCTCTCGAGAACGGGTGGAAGGAGATTCGAAACTCACTCGTCCTTACCGTCCGCCTCCTTTCGACCTTCGGCCTGTCCGCGGCTTCACTTCGTGCCGACAGTGCTATCCTCCCGATCGCGTACTACCTCCATCGCGCAGGACACGGCGAACCGTACCTAACGAGCGCGAAGTTCGCGGAAGATCGCGACGCGGTCAGAGAGTGGTTGGTCCGAAGCCTTCTCAAATCGTCCGGCATATGGGGCAGCGGATTGGACACGCTCCTCGTCGCGCTGCGTTCCATCATCGCCGACCATGGACGAGAGCGCTTCCCCGACAAGCACATCTACACGGACATGCGCCGAAGGGGTAAATCCCTGTCGTTCTCGCAAGACGAGATCGATGAGCTTTCGATCATGCCCTTCGGCGACAAACGGGTCTTCCCGCTGCTATCCCTCATTTTTCCGTTCGTGCAGACCGGCAACATCACGCATGTCGACCACGTCTTCCCGCGCGCCGAATTTCACAAAAGAAAGCTCGAGAAAGCTGGGCTCGATGCCGAGACCGTCGAAGCCTATCAGCGGGAGTTCGAACTGCTCCCGAACCTCCAGCTTCTGCTCGGGTCGATCAACAACGAAAAGCGGGCGAAGATGCCGAGTGTCTGGATGGAGGGGCAGTACCCGTCTTCCGAACAACGCAGTAGCTATCGTAATGCGCATCTACTCGGAGACGTGCCTTCGACGATTGTTGGGTTCGGCGACTTCTTCGCCAATCGTCGCGCAGCCTTGTCTAGCCGAATTGCGAGCGTCCTGAAGGTCGATGCGAGTTGACACGAATCACCGAAACGAAGAGCGGAACTGTCGACGCTTGGAAGGGAAGTCGAGTCTGATGGACATCGAACAGAAGATTGAGCATGCGGAGAAAGCCTGGTCTGAGATCGACCCAGAGAACGGCGCGACCGTACCGGATCATGCGTGGGGCTTCAGCAGTTACGGCGACGCCCCTGGGGGAATTGGCGGTGGATTCGTAGCGTTCGTCTGGAAGGCCACCCGTGATGAAGTTTTGAATTTCATCCGTGACGTGCTCCCCTATTCGCCCCCCGGCCGGTCCGACAAGGATTGGGAGGCGGTCGCTAAAGAGACCGAAGAGATAGTCGAGGAAATGAGGGCCGGCGCCGTCTCGGACGACGAAGGCGTCAATCGCCTTAACGCGGCCCTCGTCACGTTTTCACAGATCGAATTCTTCGGCCGCTTCGGCGACCTTATGAGTGGGGACGATCAATACCCGCAGAAGATCCGGGCCGAGTACCTGAACGAGGTTGCGAGCATGGAGGGTTCTTCGAATGATTACGATGAAAGTGGCGCCAAGCCCATTCCGCCGCTTCCCGAGGAGAGCCGTGCCCATTTCGTTGAATGGCTGACGATGTATGGCGTCTGACGGATGCCGACGGGGACTTTCCCTCACCGAGGTCTGTGTAGTCAGACTTCGGTGACGAAGTTCGCGTCGAAGCCGGATCGCTCATCCGCACGACCGAGCGGGTTCGCGATGATCCGCGTTGCGCCGATGCGATAGTCAGAAGCAGCATGAATGTGGCCATGGACCCATAGCGCCGGGCACCAGGACGCGATCTCCGATTCGAGGTCGCTCGCATAGCAATGGTTCAGCCTGTCGTCCGGGATCGACAACGATCGCGGGCTGGGCGCGTGGTGCGTAACGACGATTGTCCGAGCAGGGTCGTCGCCGTCAGCGAACGCTTCACCTAGGAAGCGCATGGACGCCCGGTGCCAATCGAGGGTCTCGTTAGGCGTAATCCGCCGCGAGCGTCGCGTCGACGAATTGCGATGGATGAAACGAAAATCGTTCATCCATCGGTTCGCTTCAGCGAAGGCGTGCCGCCTGCTGGCGTGCTGCCGTGACCGAAGGTCCGTCCACAGAGTCGACCCGAGGATCCGGATGTCGCCGAAATGTGCGACGTCATCGGACAGAAGCGTGACGCCGAGACGTGCCGCAAGATCCCGGCCGGCGGCAAGCTCGTTCTCGAACGTGAAGCCGAAGGGTCCGCCGCTCCTGTAGAAATCATGGTTTCCGGGTACGTAGATCGTTGGCGTGCCCGCGAAGCGCTCGCCGAGCCAAGCGATCGATGACGTCAGGCGGCCCGCACAGTCGCCGGCGACGATCGCGACGTCGAACGGCGCGGTGATCTCAGCCGCAGGGTCGAACAGACGGCCGCCGTCGTTCTGGTGGAGATCGGACAGGATGAGAAAGCGCGTCGGGCTCATGACGCATGACCTCGGAAGCGGCCGGACAGGGCGTCCGGCGAGAAAAGATCGGCCCGGTCTGCGGGCGCGTAACGACGATCGCTACCGGCGTTCCAGCCGGTGCGGCTCCTTCTTCGTCACAATCTTTCTCAATGCGTAGGTCATGCCGATTTTGATAGTATTTCGTTTACCTGTGGCTGCGCTGCATGAGAGGTATAACACAACCGCCAGCGAATCAGATAAACGGCTATCTGGATGTCTGCAAGTTGCAAGTAGCTGGGTACCTTATGGCGAAACGAGCGGGGTCAGATCAAGGAGGACGCACCGACGGACGAGAGTCGATGCTCATTTACCTGGATGCGGACGTGAAAATTGCCTTGAAGAAGATGGCGCTCGATCGACGCTGCCACGCCTACGAAATCGTAGAGGAATTGGTGCGAGAACACCTTCAGATGTCGGTACGCGAACGAACGGACGCGGGGCCGCATGATCAATAGCAGGATCCGTATGGCCGGCTCCGTGAATGCCCCGATCTACAAAGCAGACATCGCCGGCGGCGCCTTGATGCTCCCGGAGAGTCGGCGGATCGCACGGCTCCTGATTGATGGTATCGATGGGGACGAGTGGCGGCGGAAGATCGAGCGGGAGAACATCCTGCAGAAGCGCTCTCCTTCGACGGCAAAGCGGCAGGCAAACCTCATCCGCAGCCGATTGGACCTGGTCGATCCGGGTGTCTGGAATATCATCGCGGATAGCCCCGCGTCGATCGCAAGTCAGGCGGTTTTCGCGGCCGCCATTCAGCATAGCGCTCTCTTCGCCGACTTCCTGCCTATCGTGCGGGATCGCTTCCGGGTTCTACAGGGCGATCTGCCTCGACGTGCCTGGATCGATTACGTCGATCGCTGCCACGACATCGATCCCCGAATGCCGCACTGGAAGGTGTCGACGGTTGACAAGCTCGGAGACGCCGCCTTCCGCATGCTGCACGAAGTGGGCTTCCTGACCGGTGGTCGTCTCAACATCCTACGTCCCGTCGAGATCGACGCGGCGGTCATCCGCGCTCTCAAGGCGGGGCGCCATCACCTTGCCCTCGATCGCATCCAGGTGTCTCTATGAGCGATCTTGAAAAGCGCCTTGGAGCGATTCAGGCAAAAATCACGTCCGAAGAGTTCCTGACGGGCCGCCGACTCGGCGGTGACATTCCCTACTGGATCTTCGACTATCCGCCCGCCGACGAATTGCGCGTGCGCGATCACGTCGACCGCCTTCTCCGACGTCTCAGCGGCGACGCTTCGCCGGTCAGTCCTTGCCATGTCGATCTCCTCGATCTCGTCAAGACGATGCTCGAAGGGCGCAGACTTCTCGACAAGGCGATCGAAATGCAGCGCACGAAGGGCGATGCCGCCGTGTCGAGGGCGCTCGCGGCGGAGATGGATCCGGAGCGGATCGCCGAAGCCTTCGTGAAATCGGTGACCATCGAGACCTGCAGCTTCGTTCTCGTGACCGGTGTCGGCGCGTCCTATCCGCTCGTTCGCACGCATAACTTGATGAACGCGCTCCATTCCCGGACCGGCCATGTGCCGATCGTGTTCTTCTACCCTGGTCGCTACGACGGCCAGTACCTCCGACTTTTCGATACGATGCCGGAAAGCGCCTACTACCGCGCCTTCCGCCTTATCAGCGATTCCGAAGGCTCAAGATGACTTCCACGACCATTGCCGATCTCTTCGACCGTCCGATCTCCCGTCAGATCAACGGCGTCATCAAGGCCGACCAGGACGACGCCAAGAGCGTCTGGCAAGAACTCGACGAGTACGTCATCACCCAGGAACTCGACCGCTACATGCGCCAGTTCCTATCGGCCTACCTCGCCCCAGAGACGCTCGCCCGCAGCGGCGATGCCGCATGCAGCAACGGCGTTTGGGTTTCGGGCTTCTTCGGCTCCGGTAAGTCGCATTTCATCAAGATCATCTCGTACCTCCTCGAAAACCGGGCGGTGGAGCAGAATGGGACGATGAAGACCGCGCTCGATTTCTTCAAGTCGAAGGTGGTCGACCCGATGTTCTCGGCTGACATCGATCGCGCGACCCGTATTCCGACCGACGTCGTGCTCTTCAACGTCGACAGCAAGGCGTCGTCGAACGACGAGCGCGCCATCCTTCAGGTCTTCATCCGCGTCTTCAACGAGAAGCTCGGCTACTGCGCCGATTTTCCGTACATCGCCGACATGGAGCGCTTTCTCGAGCGCAAGGGCAAGTACGAGGAGTTCAAGGCCGCTTTCGAAAAGAAGGCGGGATCGCCTTGGGTCGTCGAGCGGAGTGCCATTCGCTTCCATGAGGACGCTCTCATTGAGGCAGTCGCCGAAGTACTCGGAAAGCCGCGCTCGGATGCCGGGGACTGGCTCGACAAGTACGAAGCGAATTTCCAACCGACGCCCGAAAACTTCGCGAACTGGGTCGCCGAGTACCTGGCGCGCAAGGGGCCGGATCACCGCATCGTCTTCCTGGCCGACGAAATCGGCGCCTTCATCGGCAAGAACGGCAAGATGATGCTGAACCTCCAGACGATCACCGAGAATCTTGGCACCGTCTGCAAAGGCGGGGCCTGGGTCGTCGTGACCTCGCAGGCGAACATGGAGGCGATTCTTGGAGAGATGAGGCATGCCGTCGAGGACGACTTTTCGAAGATCCAGGGGCGTTTCAAGGCTCGCCTGTCACTTTCCGGATCGCATGCGGACGAAGTGATCCAGCGCCGCATTCTCGCGAAGAAGGACGAACTGAAGCCCGAGCTTAAGGCCCGCTACGACACCAACGGCGAGATCCTCCGCCATCAGGTCACCTTCCGCGACAATCGGATGACCCTGCGCTCCTACGACGGCGAAGAGGATTTCATCCGGCACTACCCGTTCGTCCCGTATCAGTTCCAGCTTGTTCAGAAGATCTTCGATGCCAGCCGAACGCACGGCATGACCGGCGCCCATCTCGCCAAGGGCGAGCGGTCGATGCTTGATGCCTTCCAGACGGCGGCGATACTCAATGCATCAAAAGCCGTTGGCGCGCTAATTCCACTCCATTTCTTCTATCCCGCCATCGAGAGCTTTCTCGAGGACATCGTCCGGCGCGCCATAAATGGCGTCGTCTCGAATCCCGCCCTCGAACCCTTCGATGCCGAGGTTCTCAAGACGCTCTTCCTCATCCGGTACGTCGACGAGATCAGCGGAAACGTGGACAACCTCGTCACGCTCTTCCTAGACAGGATCGATGCCGACCGTGTCGCTCTTCGCAACAAGATCACTGCGAGCCTAAAGCGCCTCGAAAGCGAGACGCTGGTCAGCCGGAACGGCGAGAACTTCTTCTTCCTGACCGACGAAGAGCGCGACATCGGGAAGGAGATCAAGGCAGTCAGGCTGGCGCCGGGAGAAGAGAAGCGACTGCTCGGCGATCTCGTTTTCGACGACACCCTTCGTTGCGTCGACCGCGGACTTTTCAATTACAAGGTGATCAACAGCGATCTCGACGTAGTGCGCTTCGTCGACGGTTCGCCGCGCTCCGGTCCGAAGGACAAGGCGATCCCCCTCAAGATCGTCACTCCACTCGCCGACGACTACGCGGATTTCGCCGATGCGTCTATCACTATGCGCAGTCATGACGAGGTCTTGGTCGTGCTCGACAACGACAACGATCTCGCCCGCGACGTCTATGACTATCTGAAGGTCGAGAAGTACGCCACGCAGAAGATGGACGGCACGCAGTCCGAGTCCGTCAAGCGGATCGTCCGGACGCGTCAGCACGAGAATTCCGAGCGGCGAAAGCGATTGAACCAGTCGATGGAGTCGCTCATCCGCAATGCTCGTGTCTATGTCAACGGTCGGCGGCTGGATCCGAAGGCGACCACCGCAGACGCCATCGTCGGCGAAGCGCTCGACTATTATATTGCCAACACCTTCAAGAAGATCGGCCTCCTCGCGCACCTTTCCGACGATCCGATCCGAGATGCTCGGGTCATCCTGACGACTTCGGACGACACGCTCGACCTCAAGGACGAAGATCCGAACAAGGCGGCGCTCAATGAGGTGCTCGATCATATCGGCCTGATCGAGAGGCAGAGCAAGCAGGCCGTTATCTTCGACATTGCCGAGCATTTCAACAAGAGGCCGTACGGCTGGGGTCAGCGGGAAACCGTGCTCCTCGTGGTCAAACTGTTCCGACAGGGATCCGCGGATATCCTGATGAACAGCGAGCGGCTCGACCGTGGTCAGCTTTCATCTGAAATCGATGGCGCGAACAAGTGGCGCAAACTTGTCATCCAACGTCGAAAGATGCTCGACGAAACGACCCTCCACGGCGCTCGGCAGCTTGCCAAGGACGTTTTCGGCCGAATGCCCGGCGTCGGCGAGGACGCGATCGCCGAAGACATCCGTCTGAATCTAACGAACTGGCAAAACGATCTGAAAACGTGGGGCGCTCTCGCCGACGACGGAGAGCTTCCGGGGAAAGCGACGGTCGCAACGATCCAGGGCATCATCGCCCCGATCATGCAGAAGCGCGGAAGCTACGAACTGATCGAGGCTTTCGTTGCCGCGAAGAGCGAACTGAGCGGAGTCTTTGAGGACTACGAGGATCTGTCCGACTTCCACTCCTCCCAGAAGCAGGCTTGGTACGCCATGCGGAAGGCGGTCAAGGAGTTCGCGATCAATGAGAAGGAGATCGAGAAGGACGACGCGGCCGCGAGGGCTCTCGCATCGATCAAGGAAATCCTGACGCTCGAAGCACCGTATTCGCGGGTACGCGAAGGATCGGCACTCATCGCGACGGTGGCCGAGGCCAATCGGGTTCTGCTCGAGAAGCGTCGTGAGCATGCCTTCGGAATCATCGATCCATTGATCGCCAAAATTCAGACCGAACTGGACAGCGTTTCCGCCGAGGCCGAACTACGCAATCGATCGCTTTACCCGATCCAAAACATCCGCAAACGCATCGAAACAACTCCGAGCGTTTCGGCCATCTTCATGGCGCAGACCGAAGCGCGGGATGCCTACGATGACGCGTTCGAAGTTATCGCGAAAGCGGTCAAGCTCGCGAAGGAACGGGTCAAGACCGCCGAGCCTGTCGGCATCGGATCGCAACCACAGACTCCGAGTGGAGGGTTTTCGGAAACACCTGTGTTCAGACCCAGACTTGTTGTCCAACCGTCGAAGCTTGTGTCGGCGGGTGGCTACATCGAAAGCCAGGCGCAGGTCGACGATTTCATCGACCGCTTGCGAGCCCGGCTTCTGGAAGCTGTCTCCAAAAACGAACGCGTCGAAATCCGCTGATCGGGAACCGTAGAGTATGAGCGTCGATCTTTCCCGTCTGAAATCCTATGCCCCCCAGGCTCGTAAGGACTTCATGAAAGCCGTCACGGAGCGTGCAGCCCGCATCGGCATTACCGCCAACGGTATCGTCGAGGCGGAGCGCCGAGGGGATGTCGTCGTCATCGGCGGAGCGGCCTACGACAAGACGTTCGGGAAGCAGCGGGACGCGCTTGTTTCCAAGGTGAAGATCGAGGGCTTCGATCAGGTTATCGAAGGAATCGCTTACACCTGGTTCAACCGCCTCGTTGCGCTCCGGTTCATGGAACTGCACGAGTATCTGGATCACGGATTTCAGATCGTCGGACCAGGGAAAGCGGGCGGGCCGCTTCCGGAGGCTCTGGTCAATGCTGAGCTTCTAAACCTTCCAAGGCTTCCGGTCGAACATGTTCGCGAGATGAAGATCACCGGCGACTATGAGGAGAAGCTCTATCGGGCGATCCTCATCGCTCAGTGCAACGCGCTCAGCGAGACGATGGGGTTCATGTTCGAGAAGATCGGCGATGCGACCGAGCTTCTCCTGCCCGACAACCTGCTCGCGACTGACGGTCTTGTTCGAAAACTCGTTCAGAATTCGGACGCGGAGTCGTGGCAGAACGTCGAGGTCATTGGCTGGCTCTATCAGTTCTATATTTCGGAAAAGAAGGATGACGTATTCAAGGCGCTGAAAAAGAACGTCAAGATTTCCGCTGCGAATATTCCGGCCGCGACACAGCTTTTCACGCCGCACTGGATAGTCCGGTATTTGATCGAAAACTCGCTAGGTCGGCTTTGGCTTCTGAACAACCCGTCTTCGAAGCTAGCCGAGAAGATGGACTACTATATCGCGCCCCAAGAGCCTGAGACCGATTTCCTGAAGATCGGCTCACCCGAAGAGATCAAGATCTGCGATCCCGCCTGCGGTTCCGGCCATATGCTGACCTACGCGTTCGATCTCCTTTACTCGATTTACGAAGAGGCCGGTTATCGGAGCCGCGATATAGCGGCTTGCATTCTCGAGAAGAACCTCCAAGGCATTGAAATAGACGGCCGAGCCGGTGCGCTCTCTGCCTTCTGTCTGGTGATGAAGGCGCGAGCGCAAGACCCTCGGTTCTTCAAACGTCGCGTTGCACCTCGAATTTGCATCCTAGAGGACGTCGCATTCTCTGAAACAGAGAAAGAGGATGTAATTGCCGTTGCAGGCAAAGACCTCTTCTCATGTAAATTTTGGGAAACTCTCAGTCAGTTCGAGCAAGCCAAGAACTTCGGCTCGCTGATCGTGCCGAAACTACGCAACCCGGTAGAGACGCTGCGGGTGATTGAGGCGCGGGATTTTGAAAGCGACCTGCTGCTGAAGGAGGTGCAGGCGCGCGTTACGACCGTGCTGCGCATGGCCGAGGCGCTGTCGCCGAAGTATCATGTGGTGGTAGCCAATCCGCCTTATATGACACTTGGAAACGCAAATTCATTCCTCAATAAGTGGACAAAGTCTACCTTTCCTAATAGTAGCGGCGATCTTTTTTCTGCATTCATCGAACGTGGTTTAATGCTTGCTTTGGATTGCGGTTACTCTGCGATGATTACCATGCAGACTTGGCTATTTATATCATCATACAAAAAACTCAGAGAAATTATGATATCGAATTCCCAATTTATTGGGCTAATCAATATCGGCTATAACACTTTTCCTGAGATGAACTCGAAAGTCGCGCTTGGAGCTGCATTCGTAATCAACAAGTCAACAAGTGATATTGCTGGAACATACATCGACCTCAACAAGGCACCCCAATCAGTCGACAAAGAGGGTGTGTTTCTCAAAGAAAAGATTGGTTCAGAGAACCAATATTTGAGGCGTATGAGCGTCTTTCAAAAAATTCCAGGATCGCCGTTTGCATTCTGGGTGACCGAACCCGTCTACAAAGCTTTTAACGGCGAAATAATTGGTGAGAAATTCGAAGTCAAAGGAGGCATGTCCACTTCAGACAATGATCGATTTCTACGCATTTGGTCTGAGGTGTCGCAAATTCATTGTTCTCTGCCACTTGACAAAGAGCCAGCCGAAAACGCTCGCTGGTTTCCTTATAACAAAGGAGGTGGCTTCCGTAAGTGGTTCGGAAACTGGGAATATCTCGTCAACTGGGAGAATGAGGGTTCAGACATCAAACACGCCGTGTGCAATAATCCGAAGGACCCAGACACAACTCACTGGTCGCGACGAATATTCAACACTGAATATTTCTTTCAGAGGGGCCTAACTTGGGGTGATGTTACCACGGGACCGTTCAGTGCCCGACTGCTTGAGCGCGGCGCAATATCGGACAGCGTGGGTATCGCTGCATATCGGTGTCAATCCGAGACGGTGGAATGGGCAGCACTGGCAGCACTGAACGCGAAAACACTGAAGTTCTTCACAGACATTCTATGCCCGACAATCCATTTCAACTCCGGCCCGATGTCCAAAATACCGCTCCCGGAAAAGGATGGGTGGGTTTCGGAAGGGAGTAAACTTGCTCAAACACTTACTTTGCTAGCCCGATCCGACTGGGACGCCTACGAAACCTCCTGGGATTTCACCACGCTTCCACTGCTCTCGTCCGATTATCGCAGCGCGACGCTAGAAGACAGCTACACGACCCTCCGCTCCCACTGGCAGTCCATGACGGACGAGATGAAAGCTCTAGAGGAGGAGAACAACCGCATCTTCATCGACGCTTATGGCTTGCAGGATGAAATTGATGAGAAGGTGTTGATCGAAGAGATTACGCTTACATCCAACCCCGCGTATCGATACGGAGTGAAGGGGACGTCAGAGGAGCGTGAAGAGCTTCTCAAACGCGATACGATGCGCGAACTAATCTCTTATGCGATCGGCTGCATAATGGGGCGCTATTCGCTCGTTGAGCCGGGCCTCGCCTACGCGAATGCGGGTAATATTGGTTTCGATCCAACGAAGTATGGTCACTTCCCGGCGGACGATGACGGCATCGTTCCTGTGGCCGATATCGAGTGGTTTCGTGATGATGCCGCGGCGCGGTTCTTCGAATTCATAAGCCAGACTTTTTCCGGCGAAAAGCTCGGCGAAAATCTCGATTTTATTGCCGATGCGATAGAACCGATCCGCAAGCTCTCGGCGACCGACACCGTTCGAAAATACATCGCACGCTCGTTCTTCAAGGATCACCTGAAGACGTACAAGAACCGCCCGATTTACTGGCTCTTCTCATCTGGCAAGGAGCGGGCCTTTGAGTGCCTTGTTTATCTTCACCGGTATAACGAGGGCACCCTCGGGCGTATGCGTGCCGAGTACGTCATTCCGCTGCAAACGAAGATGCAGAACCGCATTCAGACGATCGGAGGCGAGATCGGACGAGGTGATCTCTCGAGCGCGCAGATGAAGGCGCGCACGAAGGAACTGGCGACTTTGGAAGCGAAGAAGACCGAACTCGATCGATTCGAAGCCGATCTCCGGCATATGGCAGAAGAGCGGATCACACTTGATCTCGACGACGGCGTAAAGGTCAACTACGGCAAATTCGGCACTCTTCTCGCCGAGACGAAGCTGGTCTGCGGCACGAAGGACGCTGAGTGATGGATACGGATCGCATCCAAATCGCGCTTGGCCGCTTCCTCGCCGAAAATCGAGTCGTCTTCTGGTCCGATCCCGACAAGGAATTCGAAGATATTCTCCCGGGTCTCGATGTCGGAGATGCGGCCGTCATCCGGACATCGAAATCACCTGCTCTGGAGACGAAGCTAACAATCGCTTCCGGCGGCGCTGGATCGTGCTTCCTGGTTTATGAAGACCAGCCACGCCCCATGCCTGCGGACGACTGGCTCCTCGACATCCGCCTCTATGCGAAATCGTTCGCTGCGGACCGGTCGACCCACGTTCTCGAGGATCTCGGTCTTCATTCGCCGGCACTGCGAGATCATATCGCGCTGCGTTCCAAGTTCTTCGCCAGCCAGGAACGGCTGACGCGTTTCAAACGACTCGTCTCGGCTAAGGACAACGAGGTCGATATCGACCGGAAGATCATGGCAAGCCTGCTGCGGCTGGATAACGCTGATTTCTTCGGGATCGTCATCAAGATCTTCGACGAGTTCCCCGACCAGTCCGACATTTCGCGCCCGCCCGACGTCTTCGGCGAGTTCGCGAGGTACGATGTCGAGCAGTCATTTTGGAGCCAAGTGGAGGCGGCCTTCGACTTTAGTGACCCGCGACCGACGCTCGGCAATCTTCTCATTCGACTCCTGGTCACCGATTTCACCCGTAAGCTCAACGGCAAGACGCCGAAGGCGCTCGAGCATCTTAAGCTCCGAGGGCAAGGCGCGTCGAACACGGCCGTCTGCCTCGCACAATGGCAGGACAGCCACGCGCGCCATGCGAGCTTCGACAGATTGTCGGACGCAGTCGCGACAGCCATCAGACTTGGCGATCAAGTCGGTATCGTCGATCCGGAGTACCTCGAAGACACGCGAACATTCGCATTGATCGAACGGCGCCTTGCCTCGGGCCTTCGAGATCGGATCATCGATACTGATACCGCCGTCGATGTCGAGGAGGTCGTTTCCCTTTGCCGCCGGCGGAAGGATGGGTACTGGGCCAACGAGAGCCTTGGTGGCGCCGCTCCGCGTAAGGCCTATGCGCGAACATACGACGCCTTGGAGCATGCGGCGCGGCTCTTCGGCCTTCGCGGGGCCTACGACTCGGGCTTCTCTTTCCGAACCGTCGAGGAGTTCTGGCAGGCCTACGAGACCGACCTCTACCGGTTCGATCAACTCTACCGACATTTCTGCGAGGCAGCCGACCATGTCGAGAGCCAGGGTTGGGATGTTCTCAAGGTACTGCGGCAGAAGGTCGAAGACGTCTACGGAAACGGATACGTCGCGAAGCTTGCGACCGCTTGGGGGCCATTTGCGGCCAAGATGATCGGCTCAAAGTGGCAGATCCCTGGTGTTCCAAACCAGTCGCGGTTCTACGAGAAGCGGATCGCCCCGATCGTTCAGGAAGACGATAAGCGGGCGATTGTCATCATCAGCGACGCCTTTCGCTACGAGGCGGCCAAGGAACTGGCGGATCAACTCAATAGCCGCGATCGTATGGAAGCCAAGCTGACTACGCAGTTGGGCGTACTACCGTCCTTCACGGCTCTCGGCATGGCCTCTCTTCTCCCACACGAGAAGCTCGAGTTTGCGGACGGCACCATCTATGTCGACGGAGCCTCGTCGAGCGGGATGAAGGGGCGCGGCAATATCCTCGCGAAGCATGGTGGTGGTGTAATCCGCGCCGAGGAGCTTCATGCGATGTCCAGGGACGAGGGGCGGCGCTTCCTCAAGTCGCATAAGGTCGTGTATGTCTACCACAACCATATCGACAAGACGGCGGACGGAGCGGACGAAGAAAAGGCCTTCGATGCGGTGCGCAGGACCATTGATGACATCGCCTCGTTGGCGATCCGAATTCTCGGCAGCTTGAACGGCACGAACCTTTTCGTCACTGCCGACCACGGATTCCTGTACCAGGAAAGCTCGCCGACCAACGTCGACAAGAACGTTGTCGAGGAAAAGCCGGCCGGCGTCGTGCTTGCAAAGAAGCGCTACTATATCGGCACGGATCTCGGATCGCATGCGGGCGCCTGGTCGGCGCCACTGTCGCGTACGTCCAAGGTCACGGACGATACCGAGTTCTGGGTGCCCAAAGGAACGTCCCGCTTCCACTTCATGGGGGGAGCCCGCTTCCTCCATGGAGGGGCAATGCTGCAGGAGATCTGCGTGCCGGTTCTGCGCATCGCTTATTCGAAGGACAAGGACGCGAACGACGTGAAGTCCCGGCCGGTGCAGATCACCGTCCTTGGTTCGAATAACCGAATAACGACTGCGCATCGTAGCTTCAATCTGATGCAGGTGGAGCCGGTTTCAGACCGAGTGCGTCCGCTGAGCGTCACGATAGCGATCGTCGATGCCGATGGTCGCCCCGTCTCTGATATTCAGAAGGTCACGTTCGACAGCAGGACGGTGGCGATTTCCGAGGACTGGAAAAAGGCCGTTAGGTTCACCCTCGCCGGGACGACTTTCGATAAGTCGCAAGAATATTCCTTGGTCGCCCGGAACGCCGAGACGAAGGTTCAGGAGTTGATTTACCATGTCGTTATCGATCTCGCCTTCGCTCGCGACTTCGACTGAGGTCGACGATCTTGTCGTTCGGCATTTCGGCGGCAAGGTCGTTCGCAAGGATTTGACCAAGCTCCTGAAGGAAGGCGCGAACGTCCCGGTCTACGTGCTCGAGTACCTGCTTGGAATGTACTGTGCGTCCGACGACGAGGCGACGATCCGTGATGGCCTGGAGAGTGTGAAGCGTATTCTCTCCGAGAACTACGTCCGGCCCGACGAGGCCGAGAAGATCAAGTCGACGATCAAGGAGCGGGGCAGTTTCAAGGTCATCGACAAGGTGACCGTGAAGCTCAACGAGAAAAAGGACCGCTACGAGGCCCTGCTGTCCAATCTCGGGGTGAAGGACGCGTTCATCGGGAGCGCGGACGTTCGCAAGTACGAGAAGCTTCTCTCGGGCGGCATATGGTGCATCGTGACGATGCACTACCTCTACGAGGAAGGCGGGAAGAACTCTCCGTTCTCAATCTCGGATCTGAAGCCGATCCAGATGCCGAACATGGACATGCAGGAGCTTCTCGAGGGTCGATCGCATTTCGCCGAAGAGCAATGGCTCGACGTCCTCCTCCGCTCGACCGGCATGGAGCCGTCGAACTTCGAGGAGCGCGTGAAGTGGCATCTTCTCACGCGCCTGATCCCCTTCGTCGAGAACAACTACAACTGCTGCGAACTTGGTCCTCGCGGCACCGGCAAGAGTCACGTTTACAAGGAATGCAGCCCGAACAGCATCCTCGTGTCCGGCGGTCAGACGACGGTCGCCAACCTCTTCTACAACATGGCGAGTCGCGTCGTCGGCCTGGTCGGCATGTGGGATGTCGTGGCCTTCGATGAGGTCGCCGGCATCAACTTCAAGGACAAGGATGGCATCCAGATCATGAAGGACTTCATGGCCTCGGGTAGCTTCGTTCGTGGCCGTGACACCGTCGCCGGCTCGGCCTCGATGGTCTTCGTCGGCAATATCAACCAGTCAGTGGACACCCTCGTGAAGACGAGCCATTTGTTGGCCCCGTTCCCCGAGGCGATGATCGACTCGGCATTCTTCGATCGCTTCCACGCCTACATCCCGGGATGGGAAATCCCGAAGATGCGCCCGGAGTTTTTCACGAACCGGTTCGGCCTGATTACCGATTACCTCGCCGAGTACATGCGGGAGATGCGCAAGCGGAACTTCTCCGACGCCATCGACCGGTATTTCAAGCTCGGAAACAACCTGAATCAGCGCGACACGATCGCTGTCCGTCGCACCGTCTCGGGTCTTCTGAAGCTTCTCTATCCGAGTGCCGACTACGACAAGGAAGCCGTCCGCCGCTGCCTGCAATACGCCCTCGAGACTCGCCGGCGCGTCAAGGAGCAATTGAAGAAGATCGGGGGCATGGAATTCTACGACGTCCATTTCTCGTACATCGACAACGAAACCCTCGACGAGACTTTCGTCAGCGTTCCCGAGCAGGGCGGCGGCAAGCTGATCCCGGATAGCCAGATGAACCCTGGCTCGCTGCATACCATCACCGTCGGCACGAACGGCCACCGTGGCCTCTATCGTCTAGAGACGCAGACGACGGCAGGCGGCGGGAAGTTCACCACGTCGGGCCTTGGGTCGAACCAGAAAGCTAAGGAAGCGCTCGGAATAGCCTTCGATTTCCTGAAAGCGAATTCCGGTCGCGTCAGCGCGAGTACGAAGCCGTCCGATCACGATTTCCATATTCATACGGTCGAGATGCACAATACCGGAGCGCCATCGACGATTACGCTCGCCGGCTACGTCGCCTTGTGTTCGGGCATCCTCAAGAAGCCCGTCCAAGCCCAGATGGTCGTCCTGGGTGATATGTCACTCGGCGGGAATGTCGTGCCCGTTCAGAATTTCGCGGAGTCGCTCCAGATGGCTTTCGATTCCGGGGCGAAGAAGATCCTCGTCCCGATGGCGAGTGCCGCCGACATATCGACGATCCCGCCCGAACTGTTCACGAAGTTCCAGACGTCGTTCTATTCGGATCCTACCGATGCCGTTTTCAAGGCGCTCGGCCTCGATTGATCTGGAACGGGATCAGGCCGGAGGGGCAACGTAAATCTCTTGTGAGCCCGGGACGCTGGCTGAAGGCTCGTCCAGTCTCACCCCATCTGCGTCCGACATGATGCCGCAAACGGAGACAGTCATGCGGGCCGCAGACATGACGATAAGAATAGCAGAGCAAGAAAGCCTCGGCTTTCCCATCCCGTCCGGTACGATCGATGGAAGCGAATATGGCGACTTCCCCCGGAATGCCGCCGAAACGAAGGTAGAACGAGGCTCTCAGTTTCTTGGCGCCGTCGTATGGAGCCTTGCACCAGGCTAGGAGAGGCGTATCGGCTACTTTGCGTCGCCTCATCCTGACTAGAAGGATACGACAGCCCTCGTCGAACTTGGGTTCGATGACAATCTCGATGTGTGGATGTGGAATGTATCCGTCCTCACTGAAGATCTCGACGACACCGTCGAAGCCGACAGAAAGCTTCTCGCGGCCCGATGGGCATGGGAGAGGAAGGAATGGTACTTCGATCGGTTCGACGAAGTTTTTTGTTTCGGCTGCCTCGACGGCGCGGAACTCGAATCGCTCGCCACGAGACGATGAGCCTGAATCATACCTGAGACTGATGTTGGGCCCATCTACGCTCGTCCGAGAAGCGACTCCATACGCATGGCCGTAATGGACAAGGGTTCCTGGCGGAGTGCCTGCAATTCCCCGGCATGATAGATCGTCGCGCTGACCGTAGACTCATTCGAGCGGCCGTACGGCCCGCTATCGCTGAATACCGACAAGCCGATCCGCGTAGCGTGCTCGACCGATAGCAGGCGGCCTGAGCGTTACCCTCGAATCATCTACTCGTTCGATCGGGACGTCCTCCCATGACGGAGGCCACAGCCTATGGTTGATTCGGGCGTTAACCATGAAATTCGCGAAATCGTCGAAAGGGCTTAATTCCACCGTGAAACGAGGAAAAGTTACAGGCTATAGCGGTTTTGTTGCAGATTATGCGTCGCGCCAGAATTGGTGATCCCGACAGGATTCGAACCTGTGACCCTCAGATTAGGAATCTGATGCTCTATCCTGCTGAGCTACGGGACCACGCAGACGACCTTATAGAATAAAGCTGATCAGCGCGAAACCTGTGCTTGGGCGGATTTCACCGATCCATAAGAACGCGTGGTGCGTCGGGCCAAGGCCCACACCGCAATGCCGAGCGTTGTGTCACAGCTGCTGCATCTGCGCGCTTTCACAGGCCCGTTTCAGGCGGTCAGAGCTGCAAGACGCCTTCATCGGACCGCAGGATCGACCTGCGCGAGAAGGATCGCATGGCCTTCGGCCATGAACACCGAAATCGGTCCGGTCGCCTCGTTCGACTGGGTGAGGATCGAGGCAAAGGGCACCGCGACATTGTCGAGCGGGTAGACGGCGCCGGTGATCATGAGGCCCGTAACGTCCGAGAACTTCAGGATTGAGAATTGCGTGCCCAGCTTGAGATCGATCTCCAGCCGATTTCCGGGTTGGAGCGGCCAGCCGCGTTCGCGGCCGTCGTCGAGTTCGATCGCGATGCCCTGTTCGGCGTAGCGCAGAGCGAGGACGAGGTTGGAGAAGGCATGGTCGCTGCGTGGCCCGCCGAGAGCGCCAGCGATGATGATGCTGGTCGCGCCCCGCTCGATGGCAGCTTCGATGGCGAGCTCGCCATCGGTCTTGTCCTTGCCGGTCGGATAGGACCGCGTTTCGATCGCGCTAGCGGATCTGATTGAGGTTTCCGCCGAATCGAAGTCGCCCAGCCAGAGCTCGGGTTTGAGCCCGAGCGCATGGGCGTGGTCGATCCCGGCATCCGCTGCGACGACACGGCAGGGCTGAAGGCGTGCTTTCAGGCGTTCGGTCGGCGCGATCTCGCCGGCAAGGAGAACTGCGAATTCCGTCATGGACTTTGAGAATGGAGCGCACGCTGCTGCGGCCAAGACGCGAGACGAGGCGATAACAACCATCGACGACGCGCGTTTGCCATTCGACACCCACGCTGAGCCGCTTCCCTTCCGGCCGAAACGCTTTAATGTTCCGCAAAATGCTCACACGGGGTGCCGCGTATCCGACGCAGGCTGAGAGGCAAGAGGCCGACCCGTCGAACCTGATCCGGATCATGCCGGCGGAGGGAATGAGGGCGCCGGCTTCGATCCATCGCGGCCTTGGCTCGCCAGCTTCCTTTCGAAACGATTTCGAGGGAGGCCACAGTGGCGTATTCGAACTTTTCCTTCAACTTGGCTGGTCTGGTCGCCGTTGCTGCCGCAGCGGGCTACGCGTCCTCGGCACGCGCACAGGATGGCGAGAAGCCGGTCCTTACCATCTACACCTATGAAAGCTTCGTCCCCGAATGGGGCCCCGGCCCGAAGATCGAGGCGGCCTTCGAGGCGAAGTGCGAATGCGATCTCCAGTTCGAAGGCCTTGCCGACGGCGTCGCGATCCTCAACCGGCTGAAACTCGAAGGAGCGTCCTCCCCGGCGGACGCCGTAATCGGCCTTACGACTGATCTCGTGCCCGAAGCCAAGGCCACTGGCCTCTTCGCGTCGAGCGAAACCGACCTCTCGCCACTCGCCCTCCCGGTCGACTACAACGACGACACCTTCGTGCCGTTCGACTATTCCTATCTCGCCGTCATGGTCGACACCGAAGAAGCAGGCGACTGGCCAAAAAGCCTCAATGCCCTCGTCACCGGCGATTCTGAGCAGAAGATCGCCATCGAGGACCCACGCACCTCGACGCCGGGTCTCGGCTTCCTGCTCTGGATGAAGGCGGTCTACGGCGAGGACGCCAAGGCGAAGTGGGAAGAGCTGTCGGACCGCATCCTCACGGTCACGCCCGGCTGGTCGGAGGCCTACGGGCTTTTCACCTCGGGCGAGGTGCCGCTCGTCGTCAGCTATTCGACGTCCCCCGCCTATCATATGATCGAGGAGGAGACCGAGCGCTACACGGCGGCCGAATTCTCCGAAGGGCTCTACCTGCAGATCGAGGTAGCCGGCATGTTGGAAGGCACCGATACGCCAGAGCTTGCGCGCAAATTCCTCGATTTCATCCTGACCGAGGATTTTCAGTCGGTCATTCCCACCGGCAACTGGGCCTATCCGGTGATCGATGGCGTCGATCTGCCGGAGGCTTTCGACAAGCTGATCGAAGTCGAGAACCCGCTCTACATCGACCCCGAAACGGTCGCGGAGAACCGTCAGGCCTGGACACAGGAATGGTTGGAGGCGCTCGGGCGCTGATCGGCGCTGAACGGAAAGCGCAGCGCGCATGGCTCGGGACCGGACGATCCGGCTGATCCTCGGGGTGGCCGCCGCCCTCCTCCTCACCGGCTTCCTGGCCGGCGGCTTCGTCGTGCTCGCCGCCGGCACCGACGGCGAGCTACCATTACTTGCAATACTGACCGATCCTTATCTGCGCGGCGTCACGCTCTTCACGCTGGAACAGGCCGCGCTCTCGACACTGCTATCGGTTATCGGCGCGATCCCGCTGGCCAGCGCCCTGCACCGTTCGCGTTTTCCAGGAAGGAGCGTCGTCCTGCGCATCTTCCTCCTGCCCCAGGCGCTACCTGTACTCGTCGGGGCGCTGGCGATCATCACCGTCTGGGGGCGGAACGGCGTCGTCGCCGATGTCGGTGCGTTCTTAGGACTGCCGCGCTTTTCGATCTATGGTCTCTCGGGCATCCTCATCGCCCATGTCTTCTTCAACCTGCCGCTCGCCGCCCGGCTGATGATCGCAGCCTTGGACGACGTTCCGAAGGAAAGCTGGAAACTCGCCGGTCAGCTCTCCTTCTCGCCTTGGACGACGTTCCGGCTCGTCGAATGGCCGGCGATCCGCACCGTGCTGCCGGCAGCGGCTAGCCTCATCTTCATGCTCTGCGCGACGAGCTTCACCATCGTTCTCGTCCTCGGCGGGGGTCCTGGCGCGACGACCCTGGAGGTCGCGATCTACCAGACGTTGCGCTACGAATTCGATCCGGGCCGCGCCGTCGCGCTGTCGCTTCTGCAGATCGGTCTGACGGCGATCATCCTCACGGTCGCGAACCGCCTCGGTGGGTCGGATGCCGGCCAGTTCGGCCTCGGCGGCCGTGCGACGCGCTGGGACCGCGCAGGACCAATTCGGCGGGGCTATGATGCAGTCGTCCTCATCCTCGGTCTCTTCTTCGTGCTCTCGCCCTTCGTCGCGATCGTGCTCGCCGGCATCACCGCCGATCTGTGGCGGCTGCTTTCCGAGGCGGCGGTCCTCGATGCGCTCTTCACCAGCCTCTGGGTCGCGTTCACCTCCGGGCTTCTCGCCCTATTCCTCTCGGTGCTGATTCTGCTCGGCGTCGAAGCGCTGGCGAGCGCCGAGCGTCGCATGACGCTGACGATGCCCCTCCCACGCCGCGCGCTAGAGATCGCCGCGAGCCTCGTTCTCGTCGTCCCGCCGGTCGTCGTAGGCGCCGGCTGGTTCCTCGGCCTGCGCGAAGTGACAAGCGTCTTCTCCGCCGCACCCTACATCGTCGTTCTCACCAATATGGCGATGGCCGTGCCCTTCGCGGTGCGTATTCTGGGTCCGGGCTTCGCGGCGGCCCATAACCGCTACGAGAAGCTCGCCGACAGCCTCGGTATGACGGGCTTCCGCCGCTTTCGCCTGCTCGATTGGCCGGCCCTCAGGCGTCCGGTCGGCCTTGCCTTCGCGCTTGCCATCGCGATTTCGCTGGGCGATCTCGGCGCGATCGCGCTCTTCGGCAATCGCGAATTCACGACGCTCCCCTATCTACTCTACCAGCGCATGGGTAGTTACCGCACCGATGATGCGGCGGGTCTCGCGCTTATCCTCGGCGTCGTCTGTCTGGCGCTGATCTGGTTCGCCGAGCGGACGAGCGCGATCGAGGCGAAAGCGAAATGAGCGATCCCCGACCAGCCCTCAAACTCGATCAGGCGGTCTTTGCGCGCGACGACTGGTCCGTCACGCTCGATCTGGAGCTGATGCCCGGCGAATGGCTTGCCCTGATCGGCCCGAGCGGCGCCGGCAAGTCGACGCTGATGGACATGGTCGCCGGCTTCCTGCCGCTAACGAGCGGCAGCATTTCGATCGCCGAAGAGGACGTCAGCGGGAAAGGTCCCTCGGAGCGCCCGCTCTCGATCGTCTTTCAGGACAACAACCTCTTCCCGCATCTGACGGTCTTTCAAAATGTCGCCCTTGGCATCGCGCCAAACCGCAGGGTAGCCCCGCACGAACGCGGGCGAATAGAGAACATTCTCGATACCGTCGGCCTCGGCGGCAAAGGTGGGCGCAAGCCACACGAACTGTCCGGCGGCGAACGCCAGCGCGCGGCCCTCGCTCGCGCTTTCCTGCGCCGCCAGCCTCTGCTTCTCCTCGACGAGCCGTTCGCGTCTCTCGGCCCTGCCCTTCGCCGCGACATGATGAAAACCCTAAGGCAGTTGCGTAGCGAATTCACCGAGACCCCGCTGACGATCCTGATGGTGACCCATCATCCCGAAGATGCCCGCAGCTATGCCGATCGCGTCGCGTTTCTCGATCAAGGGCGCATCGCCCATGTCGGCCCGGTCGAAAATATGCTGGGCGAAGCAGCACCGGAGGACGTTCGCCGCTATCTCGGGTCCCAGGACCATTCGAGGCGGCTGGACGCGATCTGATCTTCGAATATCGCACGCCCGGCTTCGCAGCGAATCGCCTTTGGAATCAATCGAACGCCCAATTGAAACCTCAATCTCCGCCTACGACCGAATATGCCGCGTCGTGGGGACGATGCCGGTTGAGGACCGCTCTGTTGCGCGTTCACTCTATCGGGGGACTGCCGCAAACGCTTAAAGGAAAATATTGGCGCGGACCAATGCGGGTGACGGCTACCCGTCGCGTTGCGGCAAGAGATTGAGGCGAACTTCGAATAGCATGATTGCAAAAGCGTCCAACGCTGGTCACACGATTCTGCGGCGGCTGGGTCTTTTCGCAGCCGCCACGCTTCTTCTCGGCTCAGCCTCCTGCACGACCCTCGAGGAGGGCCTCGGCCTTTCCAGCAGCGATCTGACGACCGGCTATGCCGCATCACGGTCGCCTGTAACCTTCGAGACAGCGCAAGCGCAGGATCCGCAGTCCCGGATCGGCCGTTCGCAGCATCCGAAAATTCTGGCTGCCTATGGCGGCGCCTATTCCGACCCGCGGGTCGAACGCATGCTCGCTGGAGTTGTCGGCAAACTGCAAGCTGCAAGTGACGATTCTGAGCGCGCCTATAACATCACCGTTCTCAACTCGCCGAATGTGAACGCGTTCGCCCTGCCGGGCGGTTACGTCTACATAACGCGTGGTCTCCTGGCGCTTGCCAACGACTCCGCCGAAGTCGCCGCTGTAATCGGCCACGAGATGGCGCATGTATCAGCCAATCACGGGATCGAACGCCAGCAGCGCGAGCGGGAGGCCGAGATCGCAAGCCGCGTTGTCTCTGAGGTTCTCGCCAGCGATCAGGCAGGCCGCATGGCACTGGCCCGCAACAGGATCAGTGTCGCACAGTTCTCCCGTCAGCAGGAGCTTCAGGCCGACGACCTCGGCATCAAGCACATCACGCGCGCCGGTTTTGATCCGTATGCGGCAAGCCGCTTCCTTGCTGCCATGGACGCTTATACGAGCTTCCGCAACGCCTTTCAGGTAGAAAATCCGAGCCTAGACTTCCTGGCTTCGCATCCCTCGGCGCCCCAACGCATCAATCTTGCCAGGCGGCACGCCTCCGAACAGGGCCCGGTCGGCACCGGCTCGGCCGATCGCGAACGCTACCTCAACGGCATCGACGGCATCCTGTTCGGTGATTCGGCCTCGGAAGGCTATGTTCGCGGACGCAAATTCTACCATCCGGGCCTCGGCATCGCCTTCGACGTGCCGGCAGACTTCGTCATCGACAACACGTCGGAAGCGGTCCTCGCAACGGGTCCGGGCGATGTCGCGATCCGCTTCGACGGAGTGGCGCTCTCACCTTCGGCAAGGCTCGAGGACTACATCGCCAGCGGCTGGGTCGGCGGCCTCGACAAGTCGACCATCCGGCGCAAACAGATCGGCGGGCTGGAAGCAGTGTCCGCACGCGCTTCTGGCGGCGATTATGCCTTCGACGTCACAGTGGTCCGCGTCGGCAAGCAGGTTTATCGCTTTTTGACGGCAGTCCCGACGGAAAACGCCGCTCGCGTCGACGCGATTTCGAATTCCGTCTCCTCGTCCTTCCGCATGCTCTCGACTGCCGAGCGCAATTCACTAAAACCGCTCCGCATTCGAGTGGTTACGGCGGCTGGGGGCGACACCGTGGACAGTCTCTCGCGCCGGATGGTCGGCGTGGATCGACCGGCTGCGCTTTTCCGCCTCCTGAACGGTCTTGGCGCTTCGGGCAGCGTGCAACCAGGCGCCCGCTATAAGGTCGTAGCGGAATAAGCCGAGATTCGCTCAGCCCTCGCTGGGCTCCTCGAAGAGACTTGACTGGACGCCCTGATAGCCGGCGGGCAAGGCGAGCCCCAAGTGCCGGAATGCGACCTGAGTGATCAGCCTCCCGCGCGGTGTTCGCTGGATGAAGCCCTGCTGCAGCAGATACGGCTCGACGATGTCCTCGATGGCATCGCGCGGCTCGGAAAGTGCTGCCGCGATCGTCTCGATCCCGACCGGCCCGCCGCCAAAATTCAATGCGATCAGGTCGAGATAGCGCCGGTCGAGTTGATCGAGGCCGAGGCTGTCGACTTCCAGTCTGGATAGCGCTTCGTCGGCGATCTGCCGTGTCACCGTCCCCGCCCCGGCGAACTCGGCGAAGTCGCGCACGCGGCGCAAGAGACGTCCCGCGATGCGCGGTGTGCCGCGGGAACGGCGGGCGATCTCTTGCGACCCCGCCTTATCCATCGCGAGACCCATCAACCTCGCTCCGCGTGTCACGATGTGTTCGAGTTCTGCGACCGTATAGAAATTGAGCCGGACCGGAATGCCGAAGCGGTCGCGAAGCGGCGTCGTCAGAAGGCCGATACGCGTGGTCGCCGCCACCAGCGTGAACTTCGACAGGTCGATCTTCACCGAGCGCGCGGCCGGTCCCTCGCCGATGATG
Source organism: Fulvimarina pelagi HTCC2506 (assembly GCF_000153705.1). GTDB lineage: Bacteria > Pseudomonadota > Alphaproteobacteria > Rhizobiales > Rhizobiaceae > Fulvimarina > Fulvimarina pelagi. The sequence continues at coordinate 90,875 of NZ_DS022272.1, read as the reverse complement.
AGGTCCAGCTGAAAATCCTCCATCGCCGGGTAGAGAATTTCCTCCACGGCCGGATTGAGCCGGTGGATCTCGTCGATGAAGAGGACGTCGCGCTCCTCGAGATTGGTGAGCAGTGCGGCGAGATCGCCGGCCTTGGCGATCACCGGCCCGGAGGTCGCGCGAAAATTCACGCCGAGCTCCTTCGCCATGATCTGGGCGAGCGTCGTCTTGCCGAGCCCCGGAGGCCCGACGAAGAGCACGTGATCCAGCGCCTCGCCCCGGGCTTTGGCCGCGCCGATGAAGACCTTGAGGTTGGCCCGCGCCTGAGCCTGACCGACGAACTCGTCGAGCGCTTGGGGGCGCAGCGTCATATCGATGTCCTCGCCGCGCTTTTCAGGCGCAATCAGACGGGAAGTCTCGCTCATTCAGTGGGCGCTCCAGCGGGCGGCTGCGAAGTATCGTATCTGTCCAACGCATAGAGACCTTGCCAAGCGGGTTCAACGGAATCGTTCGCTTTTCGTTCGGAACGCTCGCACCGGCGCATCTTTCGGTCGCCAGAACCGTTTGCAGAGGAAGGCAATGGAGACATCTCATGGGCGACAACGACACCAACGCAAATTACGGCGGCTTCGGCAATGCGATCAAACGTACCGACAAGCGCTACAAGGGCGAGAAACTTGGCGAAGACCTGATCGGCAAGGACATACCGAAGGAGGTCCAGGAATGGGAGGAGATGAGCGAAGACGATCGCGCCGCCGCCATTCGCGCCGGCAAGAAGCCGCCCGAGGGCGCGCAGGGCTGAGATATCCGCCAAACCGGCGAGCGAGCGGCGCGCGGCCGGCTTGAGGCCGTCCGCCATCGAGGCGTATGATCGCCGCGACGAAGACGAAGAGGTTCGATCCATGCCGCTCGCCCCGCTCGTGCCATCCGACGTTATCCGAGCCGCCTTCTCCGGCGCGATGTCGGAAATGTACCGGACGGAGGTGCCGCAATATGGCACGCTGATGGAGCTGGTCGCAGAGCGGAACGACGAGGCGCTTGCCGCCGATCCGGACCTGAAGGCGCGGCTGGAACGGGCCGGCGAACTGGATCGCCTCTCCGACGAACGCCACGGCGCGATCCGGCTCGGGACGGCGGAGGAATTGGCCTTCATGGCGCGGCTCTTCGCCGTCATGGGCATGCATCCGGTCGGCTACTACGATCTCTCTGTTGCGGGCATTCCGGTCCACTCGACCGCTTTTCGTCCAGTGGATGACGCGGCCTTGGCGAAAAACCCGTTCCGCGTCTTCACCTCGCTTCTGCGTCTCGACCTGATCGAGAACGACGCCCTGCGCGACGAAGCGGCCGCGATCCTTGCCAGCCGCTCGATCTTCACGCCGCGCGCCGTCGAACTCGTCGAGCTCGCCGAAGCCAAGGGCGGCCTCACCGCGCTGGAAGCGAAAGAATTCGTCGCCGAGGCTGTCGAGACGTTCCGCTGGCACTCCGAGGCGACGGTCTCGCGCGAGACCTATCAGCGCCTCGCGGACGTTCATCGTCTCATCGCCGACGTTGTTTGCTTCAAGGGGCCGCACATCAACCATCTGACGCCGCGCACCCTCGATATCGAAACAGTGCAGCGCCGCATGCCCGAGCGCGGCATTGCGCCGAAAGCGGTGATCGAAGGCCCGCCTCAGCGCGACTGCCCTCTCCTCCTCCGCCAGACGAGCTTCAAGGCGTTGGAAGAGCCTATCCTCTTCAGAAGCGAAACCGGCCACGAGCCCGGAAGCCACACTGCCCGCTTCGGCGAGATCGAACAGCGCGGCGCGGCGCTCACGTCGGAAGGCCGCGCGCGATACGATATACTTCTCACCAAAGCCCGCACGGCGGCTAACGTGGACGCGAAGGGCGAAGGCGCGAAGGACTACGAGACATCGCTCGTCGAAACCTTCGCCGAATTTCCGGACAATCACGAGTCGATGCGCCGGGAAAGGCTCGGCTATTTCCGATACGCACCCACCGAGGCGGGTCTCGACGCTGCCCGGCGCGGCAGTTTCGAGACCGATCTCGACGCCCTCGTGGAAGCCGGACACGTCTCCGCCGATCCGATCGTCTACGAAGACTTCCTGCCCGTTTCGGCCGCGGGTATATTCCAGTCCAATCTCGGCACCGATGCCCAGTCGAATGCCGACGCGTCCGGCAACAAGGCGGAGTTCGAAGCAGCGCTCGGCCGGGCGGTGATCGACGAATTCGCGCTTTACCGCGAGGCCGAGGCGCGATCGATCGAAGCGACGCTCAAGGCATTGCGCAGCGCGCACACCGACGCCGCCTGAAAGTCCATATGGAAAACGATCCGCGGTCGCATGGCCTCTGGGAGCGGACGGCGCCGGCCGCGCCTTCGTGCAGACCGCTGGATGACGACCGTATCGCCGACGTCGTCATCATCGGCGCCGGCTATACCGGTCTTTCGGCAGCGCTTCATCTGGCCAAAGCTGGGCGACCGGTCGCCGTTCTCGAAGCGAAGGAAATCGGCTTCGGCGGTTCGGGCCGCAATGTCGGCCTCGTCAATGCCGGCCTCTGGACCGCGCCGGACGATGTCGCAAAGAGCGTTGGCGAGGCGCGCGGCGAAAAGCTGGTCACCATGCTCTCCGAGGCGCCGCGTCTCGTCTTCGACCTGATCGCGCGCCACAGCATCGAATGCGAGGCCGTTCGTGCGGGCACGCTTCATTGCGGCGTCGGCCGGTCCGGCGCAAAATCCCTCGAAATCCGCGCCAGCCAATGGCAGCGCCGGGGCGCCGACGTCGAGCTACTCGGCGCGGACGAGACTGCGATAGCAACCGGCTCGGAAGGCTATGTCTGCTCCCTTCTCGACCGGCGCGCAGGGACCATTCAGCCGCTCGCCTATGTCCGGGGTCTCGCCCGAGCCGCCATCGCAGCCGGCGCCGACATCTTGATCGAGAGCCCCGCCACGGGCGTCGATGAGGTCGATGGCAAATGGCGTATCCGCACACCGCGCGGCAGCGTCACCGCGCCATGGGTCGTCGTCGCAACGAACGTCTATTCGGTGCCGCCCTTCGACGACATCCGGACCGAACTCGCTCATCTTCCCTACTTCCAGATCGCGACCGCACCACTTTCCGGCAATCTCGCTCGCTCGATCCTGCCCGATCGCCACGGCATGTGGGACACCAGACAGATCCTTACCTCGGTGCGCATGGATCGCGACGATCGCCTCGTCATCGGCAGCGTCGGCGCGTTGCGCGGCACGGGGCTCGCCGTCCATCGCCGCTGGGCGCGTCGGGCGATGCAGAGACTCTTCCCCCAGATCGGCGACGTCGCCTTCGAAGCCGAATGGTACGGCCAGATCGGTACCACATCGGATGGGATGGCTCGGCTGCATCGTCTAGGCGACCGCATGATCTCGACAAGCGGATACAACGGACGCGGCATCGCGCCGGGCACGGCCTTCGGGCGGATGATGGCGCGCTATATCCTCGGCGAGATCACGGACGACGACCTGCCGCTCGATTTCACGCCGGTCACGCCTCAGCGCTGGCGGACGCCGCGGGAGGCGGTCTACGAAGTCGGTAGCCAGATCGCTCATCTTCGCAGGTGAACAGCGCAGCATTCGGCACGGCTGAACCTTCCCGGCCGGGGATGAGATCCTAAGACATAGAATGACGGGCTTCGCGTGGAGCCTGTGCCACGCCGTCACCGAAGAGGTCCGTCCATGGAGCGCAAACGCGGCTCTGGTTCGAAACACGTCTACGACATACTGCGCAACGAGATCCTCGAACTAGCCCTGCCCCCCGGCAGCCCGATCGACGAGGTGAGACTCGCCCAGCGTTTCGACGTGTCACGCACACCTGTCCGCGAGGCGCTGGTGAAACTCGCGGCCGACGGCCTCGTGGAGAACCTGCCGAACCGGGCCTCCATGGTCTCGGCCATCGACACGCTCAATCTTCGAAGTTTCTTCGATGCGCTCGTCCTGATGTACCGAGTGACGACACGGCTCGCGGCCCAGCATCACGGGCCGGAGGACCTTACTGCGATCCGCGAGCGTCAGGCCGAATTCCGGCGGGCCGTGGAGCGGCAGGATGCGCTTGCGATGATCGCCACCAACCAGGCCTTCCACATCGCGATCGCGGAAGCCGCGCAGAACGGCTATTTCCTCAGCCTCTTCTCCCGGCTCCTCGACGACGGAAGGCGAATTCTTCGCGTCTACTTTGGCTCCTACGAGGATCGCCTGCCCCAGCGCTTCGTCGACGAGCATGAGGCGATGATCGCCGCGATCGAGGCCGGCGATCTCGAAGAGGCCGATCGTCTGGGGCGTGCTCACGCCGAGCAGATCGTCGACCAGATCCAGAACCTGATGACCCTTCGCTCCGATCTCGCCATCGATCTGTAGCGATCGCGTAACGCCAGGAATTTTGTCGACAAAGATTATACAATTAAGTAGAAGGGAACCGAGAACCGCGTTTTTTGGCCGTACCCCTTCCTTCAATCGTGAAAGTCTTAGCCATGAAAGCTGACATCTTCTCCGGCACCATTCCCGCCCTAATGACGCCCTGCACCGCCGACCGGAAGCCGGACTACGACGCGCTGGTGAAGAAGGCCGGCGAGCTGATCGAGGCCGGCATGTCCGCCGTCGTCTATTGCGGCTCCATGGGCGATTGGCCGCTCCTCACCGACGAAGAGCGGATGACCGGCGTCGAGCGGCTGGCGAAGGCCGACATCCCGGTCATCGTCGGCACCGGCGCGATGAACACCAAGCTTGCCGCCGCCCACGCGGCCCATGCCGAAAAGGTCGGCGCAAAGGGCCTGATGGTCATTCCGCGCGTCCTCTCGCGCGGCAGCGCGCCGGCGGCGCAGAAGGCGCATTTCAAGGCCGTGCTCTCCGCCGCGCAGAACCTGCCGGCCGTGATCTACAACAGCCCCTATTACGGCTTCGCTACGAGGGCCGACCTCTTCTTCGCCCTGCGCGCCGAGCATCCGAACCTCTGCGGCTTCAAGGAATTTGGCGGCTTCGACGACCTTCGCTATGCCGCCGAGACGATCACCAGCCGCGACGACGACGTCTCGCTGATGATCGGCGTCGATACAGCCGTCGTACACGGCTACGTCAATTGCGGCGCGACGGGCGCGATCACCGGCATCGGCAACGTGCTGCCCGAGGAGGTCCTGCATCTCTGCGCGCTCTCGCAGGAGGCTGCCAAGGGCAGCGTCGCGGCCCGCCGCGCGGCGGAAGAGCTGGACCGGGCGCTCGCCGTCCTCTCCTCCTTCGACGAGGGTCCGGATCTCGTCCTCTATTTCAAGCATCTTCTCGTCCTGAAGGGCGAGGAGGAGTACCGCCTCCACTTCAACAAGAGCGACGAACTCAGCGAAAGCCAGCGCGGCTTTGCCGAGGCTCAGTTCAGGCTCTTCCAGCGCTGGTATGCGGAGTGGAAGCTGTCAAACAGCGTCGAGGCGCTGGCCCCCGCGGCCTGATCTGACGGGAACGGCGAAGCAAGCGGCGGATTTCGCGATCATGGAGCAAGCCGCAAACAACTGGCCGGACGTCGCCGTCATCGGCGCAGGCGTCATCGGCCTCTCCGCCGCCCTCGCCGCCCAAGCGCGCGGGCTCTCGGTCATGGTCATCGACCGGGAAGGCCCGGCGGCCGGCGCATCGGCCGGCAATGCCGGGGCCTTCGCCTTCACCGACATCCTGCCGCTCGCCTCGCCTGGCATCTTCCGCAAGGCGCCGAAATGGTTCGTCGATCCGCTCGGGCCCTTGAGCGTGCCGCCGGCCTACGCCCTCAAGATCGCGCCCTGGCTGCTCCGCTTCGCCCTCTCGGCCCGTCCCTCGCGCTTCGCCGCCGCCTCGAAGGCGCAGACCGCGATGATGGCGCTGTCGAAGGCCGAGCTCGAACCCTTCATGCAGGCAAGCGGCACGCTCGACATGCTGCGCAGGGACGGCAATCTCGAACTCTACGAAAGCGAAGCGGAGTTCCGCGCCTCTCTCCCCGGTTGGGCCGCGCGTGAAAGGCACGGCATCGAGTTCCGGCACATGGACGCGGCCGCGATGGCCGAGCTCCAGCCCGGCCTCTCGCCGAAGCTGACACACGGCACCTTCACGCCCGGATGGTACTCGATCGCCGATCCGAAAGACTACGTGCTGGCTCTCGCCCGGCGCTTCGAAGACCAGGGCGGCACGATCGAACGTGCCGACGTCGCGCGCCTCGTACCGTCGGATAGCGGCGTCACGATCGAAACCACCGCGGGAACACGTCTAAAAGCCGGCAAAGTCGTCCTCGCAGCCGGCGCCTTTTCCCACCGGATCGCCAAGACCCTCGGCGAGAAGATCCCCCTCGAAACCGAGCGCGGCTATAACACCAGCCTCCCCGTCGGCGCCTTCGACCTGCGCCTTCAGCTCACCTTCGGCGGCCACGGCTTCGTCATCTCCAACCTTTCGAGCGGCATGCGCGTCGGCGGCGCGGTGGAGCTCGCCGGTCTCGACCGCCCGCCGAACTTCGCCCGCGCCGAAGCGATGCTGCGAAAGGCCAAGACCTTCCTGCCTGGCCTCAAGACCGAAAACGGCCGCCAATGGATGGGCTTCCGGCCGTCCCTTCCCGACAGCCTGCCGGCGATCGGACGCTCGCGCGCGACGCCGCGCATTGTCTACGCCTTCGGCCACGGCCATCTCGGGCTCACCCAGTCGGCCGGCACGGCACGCCTCGTCGCAGACCTCTTGACCGACCGGGCTTCGCCGATCGACCTTACCCCCTTCTCACCGCAACGGTTCTGACCATGGCCAACCACACCTTTTCCTGTCTCGACGGCCATACCTGCGGCAATCCGGTTCGGCTGGTGGTCGGCGGCGGGCCGCATCTGAAGGGCGCCAACATGCTGGAAAAGCGCGCCCACTTCATCCGCGACTACGACTGGATCCGCACCGGGCTGATGTTCGAGCCGCGCGGCCACGACATGATGTCCGGCGCGATCCTCTACCCGCCGACGCGCGAGGATTGCGACGTCGCGGTCCTTTATATCGAGACCTCCGGCTGCCTCCCGATGTGCGGCCACGGCACGATCGGTACCGTCACGATGGCGCTGGAAAACGGTCTCGTCAGCCCGCGCGAACCGGGCAGGCTCGCCCTCGAAACGCCCGCCGGGCGGGTCGACATCACCTATAGCCAGGAAGGCCGCTTCGTCGAGGAGGTGCGGCTTACCAATGTCCCCGGCTTCCTCCATTCCGAGGGCCTCACGGTGGATGTGGAAGGCATCGGTGAACTCAAGGTCGACATCGCCTATGGCGGCAATTTCTACGCCATCGTTGAACCGCAGAAGACATTCCGCGACGTCGCAGACTTCACCGCGGGCGATCTCGTCATCCTCTCGCCGCGCCTTCGCGCCGCGCTCAACGACAAATACGAGCTCGTCCACCCGCTCCATCCGGAGATCAACGGTCTTCGCCACATTCTCTGGACCGGCGCACCGAAACATTCGGAGGCCGATGCGCGCAATGCCGTCTTCTACGGCGAGAAGGCGATCGACCGTTCGCCCTGCGGCACCGGCACCTCGGCGCGCATGGCCCAGCTCGCGGCAAAGGGCAAGCTGAAGGTCGGCGACGACTTCGTGCACGAGTCGATCATCGGCTCCCTCTTCAAAGGCCGCGTTGAGGGAGCGACGACCGTCGGCAACTATTCCGCGATCGTCCCCTCCATCGCCGGCTGGGCGCGCCAGACCGGGATCAACACGATCTTCATCGACGACCGCGATCCCTTCGCCGCCGGATTCAGCGTCCTGTGACGGGAACCGCCGGCCGAAGCATCTTGGCGGGGAGTGGTGAAGGCGCAGTCCTCATCCTCGACGAGCCGTTGAGCTTCTGGGGCGGCGTCGATCCGGCGACCGGACGCATCGTAGACGTCCACCATCCGCAGCATGGCGAAATGGCCAGCGGTAGGGTTCTCGTCATGGCGACGAGCCGAGGCTCTTGTTCTGGCTCCGGCGTCTACCTCGACCTCGCCCTCGCCGGCAGGGCCCCCGCCGCGCTGGTCTTCGGCGGCCCCGAAGATGTCCTCACCCTCGGCGCGCTGATCGCGGCCGAGATGTTCGGCGTGACCATTCCGGTCGTCCGCCTCGGACGCGAGGCCTACGAAACCGCGACTGCCGCAGGTTATGCCTCCATCACGCCGGACGCGATCATGCTCGACGGCGTGTCCCATTGGCTCGAACCCTCCTCGGTCGAGCCTCTCGTGCTGACGCCGGAAGACCAAGCCATGCTCGGCGGCGAACGCGGTGAAGCCACGCGAACTGCGATGCGCATCATCTGCGCCATGGCCCGGCAGCAGGGCGCGAGCGAACTGCTCGACGTCACCCGCGCCCATATCGACGGCTGCATCTACGCGAGCCCAGCCAATCTCACCTTCGCGGAACGGATGGCGGCTCTCGGCGCACGGGTCTCGATCCCGACCACGATGAATGCGATCTCCGTCGAACATGGGGCCTGGCGCGCGCAGAACGTCTCGACCGCCTTTGGTGAACCCGCCCAGCGACTGGCCGACTGCTATGTCGATATGGGCTGCCGTCCGAGCTTCACCTGCTCTCCTTATCTTCTCGACGGCCCGCCACGCTACGGCGAGATGATTGCCTGGTCGGAGTCGAATGCCGTCATCTACGCCAACAGCGTTCTTGGCGCGCGCACCGAAAAGCATCCCGACTTCCTCGATCTCTGCATCGCCATCACCGGCCGCGCGCCGTTTTCTGGTGTCTATCTCGACACCAATCGCCGCGCGCGGACCGTCATCGACGTGGAGGCCCCCGACAACGCCGACGATCTCGTCTGGCCGATGATCGGCTATCTCGCCGGCCTGAAATCGCCGGACCGCATTCCCCTGCTCCGAGGTCTGGACAAAACACGCCCCGCGCCGGACGACCTCAAAGCGCTCTGCGCCGCCTTCGGAACGACCTCGGCCGCTCCGATGCTGCACATCGCAGGCATCACGCCCGAGGCCGACGACTGCGAGACCGACGGCCCCGACCATCGCGCGATTACCCGCGCCGACTTTGTGAGAACCATTGCGAAGCTCAACGCTGGCTCCGACGCTATCGACCTCGTCGCCATCGGCAGCCCACACGCGTCGGCCGAGGAATGCCGAAGGCTCGCGGCGGCCCTTAGAGGCCGGCATGTCGCCGACGGCGTCGCGCTGATCGTGACCCTCGGAAACGCGGTCCGGGAAGAGCTTGGAGGCGATGGCACGCTCCCCCGCCTCGAACAGGCCGGTATTCACATCTACACCGATCTCTGCTGGTGCTCGATCGTCCGCCCGCTCTTTCCGGTCGAAGCCAAAACCGTGGTCACGAACTCCGGCAAATATGCCCACTACGGCCCGGCCCTATCCGGTTGCACGGTACGGCTCGCAAGCCTCGCCGGCTGCGTGGAAGCAGCCGTCACAGGCCGCCTCTCGAACTCTCCTCCGGACTGGCTCTGCTGAGTTCAGGACCATTGACGCGAGCGATCCATTGAAACGCGTCGTGGAGTTCGAAAGCTTGGCGGCGACCGATTTCCGCTCGCAACCAGCAAAGCTTCGAACCGTTGCGATTTAGAAGGGCATAGAAAATGGGACCCGCTTCGCACCGCAGACGACCTGATACCGGCGTTGCGAGTTCTGCCACAGGAGTGCGCCTGAGCGACCGGGGCAACGAGTTCGAGGTTGAATGTCGATAAAGCCGGACCTGATGCGCAATCGTCTTCTCGCCGTCATCGCGATCATCCTGATCGTCGCCGCCGTGAAGATCGGCTATCCCGTCCTGATGCCCATCGTCGTTTCCTTCTGCATCATCGCTTCGGCTTGGCCTATCAAGCGTTGGGCGAACCATCTTGGGCCACCAAAGCTGAGCTACGCAATCACCGTCGTCGTCTTGATATTCGGTTTGCTCATCTTCTTCGGGATCGTGCTCTACGCTCTCTCGCAGGTGGCACAAAAGCTCGTCGAGCGGCGTGAGGAATTCGAAGCGGTGTTCGAGAGTTATTCCGATTGGGCGAAAACGAATGGACTGCCTGTCCTGCCAGACGAGGTCGGCGCCTTCGAGCGGGTCCTTGCGATGAGCCGGATGGTCCTCAGCGATCTGTACACCGTCTTGAGCTACATAGGCGTCGTCTCGGTCATCGTGATCCTTGGCTTCCCTGAAGTGCCGAAGCTCGCCTACAAGTTCCGGCAGGAGTACGAGTCGAAGGACAACCGTGCAATTTCAGAAACGGTCACGGAGATGGCCGACAGCCTGCGCAGCTATCTCGCCATGACCACGCTGGCGAGTCTCATCACCGGCGTCGCCTCCTTCATCTGGGCCTTCGCACTCGGGCTCGACCTCGCCGTCATCTGGGGTATCCTCAACTTCCTCCTCAACTTCATCCCGGTGATCGGCAACATCATTGGTATCTTGCCGCCGACACTCTACGCCTTCGTCCAGTATGGCGGCTGGGTTATGCCGCTCGTGGTCTTCTCTGGCTTTGTCGCACTTCAGCTGATCATCAGTAACTTCGTCTATCCGATGCTGCAGTCGAAAGGGGTGTCACTGCCGCCGATCACCATCATTCTCTCACTGCTGTTCTGGGGTTGGATCTGGGGTATCGCCGGCGGCTTGCTTGCCGTGCCGCTTACGGCGATGCTCGTGATTGTCTGCGCAAGATTCGAGGCCACTCATAAGTTCGCCGTCTTCGTCGGCGGCCACGAGGATCGATGGAAGATCACGGAGCAGTTCAGGTCGTAACGGGCCGCGCCCGACATCGGCGAACACAAGGCGCGAAGATCACAGGGCCTGCCCTCACCGACCGATAGCAAATCGATGTTCGACGCCTCTAGCCTCGCCCTTTACTACCTCCTTTGCGAATGGGCGATCCGCCTCGTGATGATCGTCGTGATCCCGATGAGCCGGCCGCCGGAAGCTGCGCGCACCTGGCTGCTCCTTGTCCTTTTCTTGCCCATCCCCGCGCTCCTCGCCTATCGGCTTCTCGGCCGGGCGCGCTTTCCCTCGTGGAGGCGCAAGCGCTTTGCGGCAACCGAGCCGATGCGCGCGATGGTGGCCGATTCTCTTGCAAAAGAAGAAAGTCGTCCTGCCTCCATCGCGAGGCTTGCAGAAAGGCTTGGCGGCTTCCCGGTCTGCGGCGGAAACCGGATCGGGTTCCTTACCGACTACGAGGCAGCCGTCGATGCTCTGGTGAACGAGATCGACAAGGCCGTAACCACGGTCCACCTCCTGACTTACATCTTTGCCGACGATCGCACCGGCCAGAAAGTGGCTGAGGCTCTCGCGCGCGCTCGCAATCGCGGCGTCGAAGTTCGCGTCATGCTGGATGCGCTCGGGTCTCGCGCATGGACCAAGCGTACCATCGCCATGCTCGAATTCCGCTCGATTGAGGCCCGCCTGATCCTTCCTGTCCGGCTGGCGGCGCTGCACCGCGCACGAGGCGATCTCCGCAATCACCGAAAGCTCTGCATCATCGACGGTTCGGTGGGCTTTGTCGGCTCCCAGAACATCGTAGACCGCGATTTCCGACCCGGCATCGTCAACGACGAGCTCGTGGCCCGCGTCGAGGGCCCAGTCGTCTCAGCGCTCGAGGCAGTGTTTTCCAGCGACTGGTATTTGGAAACTCGGCAGGAACTGGCCCCCATTCAAATTCCGAAAACGCAGGGCGAGGCCGCGCTCCAGGCGATGCCCAGCGGTCCGGACTTCGACACGCCGGGCTTCGAGCGTCTGTTGGTCGAGCTCGTACACGACGCGAGAGAGCGTCTCGTCATCGTCTCGCCTTATCTCATCCCCGACGAGGCTCTACTCGTGGCGTTGAAGAACGCAGTCGCCCGCGGCGTGAGCGTCGACCTGATCGTCTCGCGCATCGCCGACCAACGTCTCGTCAGCCTCGCGCAACGCTCATATTACGACGAGCTGATGTCCGCCGGGATCGCGCTGCATCGCTATCGCGACCGCCTGCTTCACGCCAAGAACGTCTCGATCGACGGTCGCGTTGGGGTTATCGGATCGAGCAATGCGGATGTCCGCTCCTTCACGCTGAACGCCGAGATCAGCCTCATCCTGCACGATGCGTCGGCCAACGCGACCCTCGAACGCATCCAGTCAGGCTACATTGCGGGAAGCGACCGGCTCGGTCTGACAGAATGGCGCGCCCGGCGACGACGGGAGCGACTGCTGGAGAACATGGCCCGATTGGTGGGTCCGCTCCTCTGAAAGAGCGAGAGTATTTTTTCTTCGAAAGACGCGATTTGACCCACCCCGGTCAGAACAACCGATTGATGGCGATCCGCGGAACAATCTGCGCCTGATAAATTTCACTTATCACTATCTCGCGATGAAAATGTGCAAGCTTCCCACAACGTCTGCTAGTTAGAACGCTATGGTGCACTTAGCTTACGAAAATTAGCTAAGCATCTGTTTCTAAATGGCATTCTCCCATGTCCCGTCTCCCAATCCTCTTGGCGCTGTTTGTCTCGTCTCCAGCGATTGCCGCTCAAGATACCGTGACATTCAACGCAACCATCAATGCGACGTGCACGATCCTGGTCGAGTCGAACGGCACGATGTCAGTCGACACAAATATGCAAAATCTCAGTTCGAAGAACGTTGGGGGGACGCCAGGTCGTGTGACGATCACGACAACGGGCGGGGTCAACTTCAGCGTCGACGGAAGTCCAATCGTAACGCCACCGGGAACCGACACGACCGCAACGACCTGGACCCCCACCTACGAGAGTTCAGGCCTTCTGGCGCTTGCCGAACGGACCAACGCGACCGCGATCACCATACCCGGCAGCCATACCCTCGACGTGCATCTGACCGGCGTGAAGTCAGGAAGCGATACCTTCGGCGCGGGTGTCTACGCCGGAACGGTTATCGTTCGGTGTGAATAGATGAACATGCTGAATTGGACCCTCGCAGCGATCATTTCGGTCGCCTCCATATATCCGACAAGCGCCAACGCGCAGTCGATGTCGCCCATGCGCCAGGTCGTGAACAGTTTCACCGATACGTTCGCAGTGCGTGTTTACCCGGCGAACCCCTATTCTAAACCGATCAATGTCTCGGTCCGGGTCTACGATCAGAACTTCCGACCCGTAGCGGCATCGGTCGCCGGCAGGAATTTCACTTTGCCCGGCAACGGGTCTCGTCAGATTCTCGTGCTCGTACCGTTTGACGGACAGCGCGAGCGCAAGGTTCGCATTTGCACCGAAAGCGTGCCCTTCCCCAATCAGCAGACACAGATAAAGGCGCAGATATGTGGCAAATTCCTCGGTCGGCGCATCGTCTACTAGTGCTTGCGTGCGCCATGTTGAGCGTCTCGCAGACGGCGATTGCCGAAGATATCTACTATCTCAACCAGAGCCAAAGCGGATTCAATCTGCCCGGTGTGACGCTTCCACAGGGGCAGGACGAGGTGCGGGCAGCCGATGGGACGACGTGTCGGTCGGCAGTCTCCGGCACGGGTGCCTATCTGGACGTCGGTGCAATTCGCTCCAACAAGGGCAGTGATCTGGCGACATACGGCCGTGTGGTCGTTCCTCTGGGTACGTCCGGGGACCGTCTGGACTGCAGCCAACTTTACCAGTTGGAGGTGGAACGGTTGCGTATGGAACTCGCGATCATGAAAATGGGGCTCGCAGGTGGGAGCCAGGCCGGGGTGGGCGCAATGGGCAACGAACCTGTCTCGGACGGTGGGTCTCCCAGCGAAGAGTGGGCGAACACGGGATGGTCTGGAAGGCCGTGAACAAGCGGCGCACACTCGCGACATTGTTCCTCGCCTGCCTTCTCAATCTCCACAGCACAGCCGGGATAGCTCAGGCCATCGGCTCTTGCACGATCATGGTGCAGGCACCGGGCCTCATGACTGTGGGAACAGACCTGACTAATCTCTCGACACGCAATGCCGGAGGTTATCCGGCGAAAGTGACGGTCCAGACAACATTCAGCGGCGTAATCCCGTCGCTTCTTTGCAGGGCTGATCTGCTCCGGAACTGTTTCCGTCTGTCGACGCAACCGGTGACGGATTTCTTGTCGTCGCCGGCGGCCTCTGATCGTGACGCGGCATTCACCTCTGGAATGCGGCGTGTAGGAGAGGCGGCATCGCTCAACGCGCTCTCGATCGTGCTTCTTGACGGAACACACGAGTTCGTCGTCGACATGTCCGTTCAAAAATCAGCCGGAGTTTTCTCGGCAGGCTCTTACGAAGCCCAGCAGACGCTGACCTGCGAATGACCTCGGTTGATCCGGCCGCATACGCCCGCTGAAATCGACACCAAAATACCCTCTCACATCTCTAGTCTCGACGGCATTACGCGACAATTCGACGGCGCCGGAGTTCCGGCGTACTCTTTCGTTTTGCAAGGAGATCGTTCCATGCGCGTCGGCTGCCCGAAGGAAATCAAGAATCACGAATACCGCGTGGGGCTCACCCCTGCCGCCGTTCGCGAATATGTCGCTCACGGCCACGAACTGATCATCGAGACCGGCGCCGGGTCGGGCATCGACGCCCCGGATCTCGACTACGAAACAGCCGGCGCCCGGATCGTCGACAGCGCAGAGGACGTGTTCGCCGCCGCGGACATGGTCGTGAAGGTCAAGGAGCCACAGCCGCAGGAATGGGCGCAACTGCGCGAGAACCAGATCCTCTATACCTATCTTCATCTCGCGCCGGACCCCGAGCAGACGAGGGGCCTCATCGGCTCGGGCGTCACGGCCGTCGCCTACGAAACCGTCACCGATCAGCGGGGCGGCCTGCCTCTTCTCGCACCGATGTCCGAGGTCGCCGGGCGCCTGTCGGTTCAGGCAGGCGCTCGGGCACTCGAGAAGGCCCATGGTGGACGCGGCATTCTTCTCGGCGGCGTGCCCGGCGTCGCACCTGGCAAGGTCGCGATAATCGGCGGTGGGGTGGTCGGCAAGGAAGCCGCGAAGATCGCGATCGGGCTCGGCGCTGAAGTGACGATTCTCGACCGGTCGATCCCGCGTCTCCGAGAACTTGACGACCTCTTCGAGGGCCGTGTCATGACCCGTTTCTCGACCCCGACAGCCATCGACGAGTGCGTATTCCAGGCCGATCTCGTGATCGGCGCCGTCCTCATTCCCGGAGCCGCCGCCCCGAAACTGGTGACGCGCGACATGCTGTCTTCGATGAAAACCGGTGCGGTTCTCGTCGACGTCGCGATCGACCAGGGTGGCTGTTTCGAGACCTCCAAGGCGACGACCCATGCCGAACCCACCTTCGAAATCGATGGGGTCGTCCACTATTGCGTTGCCAACATGCCGGGCGCCGTGCCGATTACCTCAGCCTACGCACTCAACAATGCAACGCTTCCCTTCGGTCTCGCACTTGCGGACCACGGTCTGGAGGCGCTGAAGGCCGATCCCCACCTGATGGCTGGCCTCAACGTCCACCGCGGAAAGATCACCAACCGGGCAGTGGCAGACTCCCTCAAAACGGATTTCGTGGACGGGCCAAAAGCGCTTGCTGCCTAAGCTGCACCCTCTCGGACACGCTTACAGCGGGGTGATCTGAGGCTATGACGGCATCTATCGGTCGGAGAATATTTTCTACCCGGCCGCCTTGCGGTTGATACCCTGACCCTCCCTTGCCGTTCCGTGACTTTCCCTTGAAAATAATTGCCAGCGTGCGCTTTCAATCGATTTATCGACACCGAAGAGCGCTCGCATCCGCTTGCCGGGAGGGCAACCGGGTTCGAACATTCGGGAGGAAGCCGCCATGAGCAACGTTCAACTGAAAAGCCAGCACGAAGATGCCTCGACCGAACGCGCCCAGACCCGTGAAAGCGCGATGGCCGATGCGGGCCTCGAGCAGAACGGACAGGGCATCCGCGGTCTGCTGCTCGCCCAGCTCAGCACCGTAGTCCGTCGTCGGCACCCGGACCTCGCCCGCGTCGTCAACGGCGCAATGTCGGTGCGTGAACTCGATGAAAGCCTCTGGCTCGACGGGCTTCAGGCGATCGCTGCCTGGTTTCAGCTCCTCGCCATCGCGGAGGAATACACCGCGACCAGCCGTCGCCGCGCTGTCGAGCGCAAAGGCAGTGCAGACGCGATCCTGGGTTCCTTTTCCAACGTTGTCGGCCAGTGCATGGCGGACGGCCAAAGCGGCGAAGAGATCCGACGCGTTCTTGGAGCCCTTCGTGTCGGTCCGACAATGACCGCCCACCCGACAGAGACCAAGCGGGTTACGGTGCTCGAAATTCACCGCCGCATTTACCGCACGCTTACCGAAGCCGAGCAGCAGCGCTGGTCGCCGCGCGAACGTGAGGAACTGATCGATCGGTTGCGCGGCGAGATCGAACTTCTATGGCTCACTGGCGAACTCCGCCTCGAAAAGCCCAGCGTCGACCAGGAGGTGGCGTGGGGTCTGCACTTCTTCCGCGAGATTTTATTCGAGACCGTGCCGAAACTTGGCGACGTACTCTCGGCCGCGTTGAAACGCCATGCCCCTGAGAACGCCACCGCCGTTTCGCCGAACTTACGCTTTTCCACCTGGATCGGCGGCGACCGGGACGGCAACCCGTTCGTGACCGCCGATCTCACCCGGAAGTCTCTGAAAGAGTACCGCCGTGCAGCGCTCGAATCCTACCTCGTCCCGCTGCAGCGTCTTACTGTCGAGCTCAGTGTCTCGACCAATGTCTGCACCATCCCGGAGACCTTTCGAGAGGCTCTCAACAGCGCGATGGACCTAAGCGGCGAGCGCGACGGCATCGCAAATCGCAACCCGAACGAACCGTTCCGCCAGTTCGTCTGCGCGGTCCGTGCTCGGCTCCGCGCGACGCTCTCCGCCGAGAACGGCGAGAAGCGCGAAAGCGCCGCGACGCCCTATCGAAGCCCGGCCGAGATGCGCGGCGAAATACTAGCTCTCAATCAGGGGCTGATCGAAATCGGCGCCATCGCGGTCGCCGAGCGCCTTGTACGCCCGCTGATCTGGCAGCTCGAGATCTTCGGTTTCCATACCGCCGCACTCGACGTTCGACAGAACGCGACGATCGTCAACAAAGTGGTCGCCGAATTGCTCAATCTCGGCGTCGACGAGGAAAAGAGGATCGAGAAAGGCGACGAAGGTTGGGGAGCACGACTGCGCGAAGCTCTGAGAAGCGACAGCAAACCCGATATTTCCGGCCACGAACTCTCTGACGACGCACAGGAAACCGTCAATCTCTTTCGGGTGATGCGGGAAGCCAAGCTGAAGGACAACCGCTCGATCGGCGCCTTCATCTTGTCGATGACGGAGTCAGCCGAAGACATGATCGCCTGCCACCTCCTCGCGCGCTGGGGTGGCATTACGGCCGGGGACGATCCGAGCGCGGCGACGACCCTTGCCATCGTCCCGCTCTTCGAGACCATCGACGACCTGCGAGCCGCGCCGGACATCTTGGACGAAATGATCTCGATTCCCGCAATTCGCCGTTCCCTGCGCGAATGCGGCGACCGGCAGGAGGTCATGCTCGGCTATTCGGACTCCAATAAGGACGGAGGCTTCTTCACTTCGAACTGGGAGTTGTCCAAGGCGCAACGCACGCTGCACGAGATCGGCGTGAAACGTCGGGTCAAGGTCTCTTTCTTCCACGGCCGCGGCGGCTCGGTCAGCCGCGGCGGCGCGCCGACTGGCCGGGCGATCGCCGCTCAGCCGCCCGAGACTGTCGATGGTGCCCTCAGACTGACCGAACAAGGCGAGGTCGTCTCGTCAAAGTTCGCCAACAAGGGCACGGCACTCCACAATCTCGAAATCCTCACCGCGAGCGTCCTCGCGCATACACTGAAAAGTCCACACGAGAAGGAACTGAAGGACAACGCCGAATTCAACGAGGCGATGGAAGCGCTCTCCGGCCTCTCCCAGACGGCATACGCCGATCTGATCGGCACGGAAGGCTTCATCGACTATTTCAACCAGGCAAGCCCGGTCGAAGAACTCGGTCTCCTCAATATCGGCTCACGACCTGCACGTCGCTTCGGCGGCAGCCCGAAAGACCTTTCCGAGCTGCGCGCCATTCCATGGGTCTTCGCCTGGAGTCAGAACCGACATCTGATGACCGGCTGGTACGGCATTGGCACAGCCTTCGACAGCTTTGTGAAGGTGCGCGGCGACGACGGGATGAAGCTACTGAAATCGATGTTCCGCAACTCGCGCCTCTTCCGCCTCATCGTCGACGAGGTCGAGAAGCAGCACTATCAGTGCAATCTCGATATCGCGCGAGAATACGTGGCTCTCGTCGAGAACGAGACGGTGCGCAGGGCGATCTTCGAGAAGATCGAGGCTGAATACGAACTGACGAAGACCATGCTCATCGAGGTCACCGGTGCCGATGATCTTTCCGAGCGCTTCCCAGTCCACAAACGCCAGATCGACCGAGTCGCTCCGCAGCTGACCGGCGTACACGATCTCCAGGTCAAGCTCCTGTCTCGCGTGCGAAATACGGCCAAGGTGAAGGACAGCGATCCGCGCACGCTGGACGCGCTGCTCCTGTCGATCCATTGCACGTCTGCCGGCCTCGGCTGGACGGGGTAAGACGCGTGTCGCCAATAATTCGAGATCGCCGGGCCTTTACCCGCAACTTGAATTTTCTCTAAACTGAAGACGTACGAACGACGCTCCGGTCCGGCACCTCCGGCGTGTCGGCGGGGGAGGACTATGGCTGCCGAAAAACCCATCCGGGTCCTGCTCGCGGAACGAAATCCGCTCGTCGTTTCAGCGCTGAAGCATCTGATCGGGAAGGACGAGCGATTCGCCTTTACCGGAACTGCCGAAAGCGGCGCGGAGATCATCCGCCGATCCGACGACCCGGATTTCGACATCGTTGTTGTCGGCTGGACACTTGCCGACATGGACGGCGCGTCGCTCCTCATCAAGTTGAAGGAGAAGGAAAAGCCGCCGCGCGTGGTCATCTTCTCGGCGGAAGAAGATATCGTGATACTGCGCCAGGCGGTCCGGCTCGGTACCTATGGTTTCTGCTACCAGTTCGACGATCCGGAAGTGTTGTTCGACACGCTGCTCGCGGTAGCAAACGGGCGCATCTGCATCCCCTATCTCGATCTCACACTCGTCAACGATACGGCGATCTCCAAGCTGACGGTGCGCGAGCGCGAACTCCTTTCCATGCTCGCCCTCGGTTGGACGAATGTACAGATCGCAGCACGGACCGGGATCTCGCAGAACACTGTCAAATACTACCTCAAGAATCTCTACGAGAAGCTCGACGTCCAGAACCGCGCAATGGCGGTCGCCGTTTGGCTCAACGAGCAACGCTGACGGGCATTCATCCCCTTTTGCTGCAGCGCGGAAGCAATCGGGTAGCTGGTTTGTCTGGTCGACATTCTCTTGCACATCTCTCGGCAAGACAAACAGAGAAACGTCGCATCTCATTCGGGTAGGTTTTCCTACCCGGAACCAATCAAGTTCCTATCCTTCCCTTGCTTGTGTTGGAACACCCCGGGCTTGATACTTCCCGGCAAGTCGAAGTCGCTGGGAGGACTTGCCATGACCGGTCGGAAACAGGGGTTTGTGCCGGAACGCGCGCTTGCACCGGATTGCGAAGACAGAGCCGGTTTCGGCGCCGCCTTGGCCTGCCACGCGTCCGGTTTCTATCGCCATCGCGACCCGCTCGTCGTCCGGCTCGCCGTCACAGCGCGCAGTTCCGTCCGCACCACCATCATCGACCCGCCGACCGCCTCCGATCCGCACCGCCCCACCGCGACGATCTGAGGCCAACCGACATCACAGGGAGGAGACCCCATGAGCCACGAGCTCCACAACCTACGGAAATTCCGGCTGCAGCGCAGCGAACTCGCAGTGCCGGGCGCGAACGCGACGATGATGGAAAAGGCCGCCGACGGCGAGGCCGACTACGTCTTCCTCGACATCGAGGATGCGGTCGCGCCGCCCGACAAGGAGAAGGCGCTCAAGAACATCATCCAGATCCTCAACGATATCGACTGGCGCGCCAAGAACAAGACGGTCTCCGTCCGTATCAACGGCATCGACACGAAGTACATGTATCGCGACGTCGTCGACCTGATGGAACAAGCCGGCGACCGCTTCGACACGATCCTGATCCCCAAGGTCGGCAATCCGTCCGACATCTACATGGTCGAGGCCATGGTCAATCAGATCGAGATGGCGAAGGGCTACGAGACGAAGGTCGGCATCGAGGCGCTGATCGAGACCGCCCTCGGCATGGCCAACGTCGAGAAAATCGCGGCCTATGGCGGCCGTCTCGAGGCCCTGCACTTCGGCGTTGCCGACTATGCCGCTTTCAACAAGGCGCGAACCACCAATATCGGCGGACTCAACCCGAACTATCCTGGCGATCAGTGGCACTACGCCCTGTCGCGCATGACGGTCGCCTGCCGCGCCTACGGCCTGCGGCCGATCGACGGCCCCTTTGGCGACTTCTCGGATCCGGACGGCTACCTCGATGGCGCCAACCGTGCCGCTTCGCTTGGGATCGAGGGCAAATGGGCGATCCATCCGAGCCAGATCAAGCTCGCCAACGACGTGTTCTCACCGCCTGATGCCGAGGTCGAGAAGGCCCGCAAGATCATCGCAGCTCTCAAGGAGGCCGAGGGCAAGGGTCAGGGCGCAGCCTCGCTTGACGGCAAGATGATCGACGCCGCGTCCGAGCGAATGGCCCAGAACGTTCTGAAAATGCACGAAGCTATCAACGCACGCTGATCGGCGACGAAAGGGAGAAACGACATGGATATCCATGAATATCAGGCCAAGGAGCTTCTGGCCCGGCACGGCGTGAACCTGCCGCGCGGAGGCCTCGCCTACAGCCCTGAGCAGGCGGCTTATCGCGCCAGCGAGATCGGCGGCGAACGCTGGGCGGTGAAGGCGCAGATCCATTCCGGCGCTCGTGGAAAGGCAGGCGGCGTCAAGCTTTGCGACAGCGACAAGGCGGTGAAACAAGCTGCCGAGGAGATGCTCGGCAAGCGTCTCGTAACGCACCAGACCGGCCCCGAGGGCAAGCTCGTCAATCGCCTCTACATCGAAGAGACGGTCGATATCGCGCAGGAACTCTATCTCGGCTTCGTGCTCGATCGCAAAGCCGAGCGCATCATGATCATCGCGTCCTCCTCCGGCGGCATGGAGGTCGAAGAGATCGCCGACAAAGAGCCGGAATCGCTGATCAAGACGGTGGTCGATCCCGGACACGGCCTGCAGGAATTTCAGGCCCGTGAGATCGCCTACAATCTCGGCCTCGAATACAAGGTCGTGAACCGGATGGTCGACACGATCCTCGGCTGCTATCGCGCGTTCCGCGATTACGACGGCTCGATGCTCGAAATCAATCCACTGGTGATTACGGGCGGCGGCAGCGTCATGGCGCTCGACGCCAAGATGAGCTTCGACGAGAACGCACTCTTCCGCCGCCAGGAAATCTCCGAACTCCGCGACAAGAGCCAGGAAGACCCGCGCGAGACCTTCGCCTCCGATCGCGGGCTCTCCTATGTCGGCCTGAACGGCGAGATCGGCTGCATCATCAACGGTGCCGGCCTCGCCATGGCCACTCTCGACATGATCAAGATCGCCGGCGGCGAACCAGCGAACTTCCTGGACATTGGGGGCGGCGCAAGTCCGGACCGCGTGGCCAAGAGCTTCCGCGCCGTCCTCCAGGACGAGAACGTCAAGGTGATTTTCGTCAATATCTTCGCCGGCATCAACCGCTGCGACTGGGTCGCCGAGGGCGTGATCAAGGCCAAGAAGGAGGTCGGCGTCAGCCTGCCGATCATCGTCCGCCTCGCCGGCACGAACGTCGAGAAGGGCAAGCAGATTCTCGCCGACTCCGGCGAGGACATCATCGTGGCCGACACCCTCAAGGAGGGTGCCGAAAAGGCCGTGAAGGCTTGGAAGGACGCCGGCGGAACGAAAGCCGCGGCTTAAGGGAGGATATCATGGCAGTACTGCTTACCAAGGACACCAAGGTCATCGTCCAGGGCTTCACCGGCAAGATCGGGACCTTCCACGCCGAGGACATGATCCGCTACGGCACCAAAGTCGTCGGCGGCGTGACACCCTCAAAGGGCGGCCAGATGCATCTCGACCTGCCCGTCTTCAACACGGTCCGCGGCGCGGTCGAGGAAACCGGGGCCGAAGCCTCCATCGTCTTCGTGCCGCCTCCGTTCGCGGCGGATTCGATCATGGAAGCAGCCGATGCGGGCATCAAGTTCTGCGTCTGCATCACCGACGGCATTCCTGCCCAGGACATGATGCGCGTGAAGCGCTACATGCGCCGCTACCGGCAGGAAGACAAAATGCGCCTGTTCGGCCCGAACTGCGCCGGAATGATCTCGCCCGGTCACGGCTTCATGGGCATCATGCCGACCAACATCTACGAGCAGGGCCGCATCGGTATCGTCGCGCGCTCGGGCACGCTCTCATACGAAGCGGCCTCGCAGATGCTGGAAAAAGGCATCGGAGTCTCGACGTCGATCGGCATCGGCGGCGACCCGATCAACGGCTCGTCCTTCAAGGACTGCCTCGAACTCTTCGAGGCCGATCCCGAGACCGATGCCGTCGTCATGATCGGCGAGATCGGCGGACCACAGGAAGCGGAAGCCGCTCGCTGGGCGCAGAAGAACATGTCCAAGCCCGTCGCCGCCTACATCGCGGGCGCTTCGGCTCCCAAGGGTAAGCGCATGGGCCATGCCGGCGCCATCGTGTCCACCGAGGGCGAATCGGCGGCCGAGAAGATCGAGATCATGAAGGAGTGCGGCATCCATGTCGTGCCCCATCCATCGGCGTTCGGCGAGGTGGTCGAGGAGATGATTGGCGCCAAGCAAGCCGCCTGACGGGGCCGGATCGCCCGTCTACCGAGGCTTTGGCGCGGGTATGGACAATCCGCGCCATTCGCCCTTTCTTGTTCGCACGCGGGAGGAGGATTCGCATAAATGAGCAAGCCGAAGATACTGGTAACGCGCCGCTGGCCCGAAGCCGTTGAGAAAAAACTCGCCGAGACCTATGACGTAACGTTCAACGAGAACGACAAGCCGATGTCCAAGGACGCTATGCGTCAAGCCTTGATGGAGTACGACGCCGTCTGCCCGACCGTCTCCGACAGCGTGGACTCCTCCGTGCTCGACGTCACCGACCCCAAGGCGAAGATCATCGCAAGCTACGGCGTCGGCTACAGCCATATCGACACGGACGCCGCCAAAAAGGCTGGCATTGTCGTGACCAATACGCCGGAAGTCCTCTCCGAATGCACCGCCGATCTTGCCATGACGCTGATGCTGATGGCCGCGCGCCGCGCCGGCGAAGGTGAGCGCGAACTGCGCGCCGGAAACTGGACCGGCTGGCGACCCACACACATGATCGGCACCAAGATTTCCGGCGGAACCTTCGGCGTCCTCGGCTTTGGTCGCATCGGCCAGGAAGCCGCAAAACGGGCCCATCACGGCTTCGGAATGAAGGTGATCTATTACGACGCCTTCCCCGTTTCACCG
The DNA here is from genome assembly GCF_000153705.1 of Fulvimarina pelagi HTCC2506. Lineage (GTDB taxonomy): Bacteria > Pseudomonadota > Alphaproteobacteria > Rhizobiales > Rhizobiaceae > Fulvimarina > Fulvimarina pelagi. The sequence continues at coordinate 67,445 of NZ_DS022272.1, read as the reverse complement.
GAAAAGGCGGCGGCGACCAAGGCCGAGCCCCGCGATTCCATCGAAGCCGTCCTCAAGGAAGCCGACGTCGTCTCGCTCCACATGCCGGGCGGCAAGGAGAACTACCATCTCATCAATGCCGAGCGGCTCGCCATGATGAAGCCGACCGCGATCCTCGTGAATTCCGCGCGCGGCGAGGTCGTCGATGCGAAGGCCCTCGCCGACGCTCTCAACAACGGAACGATCGCTGGCGCCGGCCTCGACGTGTTCGAAGGTGAGCCGACGATCCCGCCACCGCTTCTCGAAACCAACGCTGTCATGCTCCCCCATCTCGGCTCGGCGACCAAATGGACGCGCGATGCCATGGGCTGGCGCGTGATGGACAATCTCGAAGCCTTCTTCGCCGGCAAGGAACCCGGCGATCGAGTGGCCTGAAACGCATGTCCGAAACGCAGGATCAGGGCCCGGACCCTTCGCTTCGCGCCGATGCAGAGGCGATCTTCCAGCGCGCGGTCGAGGCCGCCGATCCGGCGAACGCGGTCGAGGCAGCGCTTCGTGACCGTCATGCACAAATCCTCGATGCGAAGGCGATCGTCCTCATCGCCTTTGGCAAGGCCGCGACCCAGATGGCCGAGGCCGCCCTTCCCTACGTACAGGACAAGCTGAAGGCCGGCGTTGCGGTCACCACGCAGGATGCAGCCAAGGTCATCGCCGGGGTAGACACCTATGTCGGCGGTCATCCGACCCCGACGGAGGGCAGCGAAAAGGGCGCCGAAGCCATTGAGGCGGCCGCCGACAGCGCCGAAGAGGGCGATCTCGTTCTCGTCCTCGTTTCGGGCGGCGGATCGGCGCTTCTGACCGCGCCCGCCGAGGGTTTGACGCTTGAGGACAAGATTGCCGTCAACGACGCGCTTCTTGGCTGCGGCGCGCCGATCGACGAGATCAATACCGTCCGCCGCAAGCTCTCGCGTCTGAAAGGAGGCGGGCTTCTCAAGCGAGCCGCACCGGCCCGCGTGCTCTCCCTTATCCTTTCCGATGTGCCGGGCGACGATCCCAAATCGGTTGCCTCCGGCCCGAGCGTTCCTCCCGCCGATATGCCGGAAGCCGCCCTTGACATCGTTCAGCGTTACGGGATCGAGGACCGGATCCCCGAAGCCGCCCTCGCCCGCTTGCGGGGAACGAGCGAAGACCAGGACTTTTCGTCTCAGGAATTCGAGACCGTCATCGTCGGCTCAAACAGTCTCAGCTGCGATGCGGCGGAAGCCGCCGCGGAAGAGTTGGGCTATGTGACCGATCGCGTGGATGGCTGGCTCGACGGCGACGTCGCCGATGCGGCTCAGCGCCTCCGAGAACTCCTGCGCAACCATTCCTCTGGCGGAAAGCCCATTGCCATCATCGCGGGCGGTGAAACCACCGTCGTTCTGAGGGGCGGCGGTACTGGCGGCCGAAATCAGGAAATGGCGATGCGTTTCGCCATGCTCGCCGAGGCCGAGCCGATCAGCGGCGACTGGGTCTTCCTATCCGGCGGCACCGACGGCCGGGACGGTCCCACCAATGCAGCGGGTGCGATCGTCGATCGAGAGACCCTCGACAGGATGCGTCAATCGGGTCTCGATCCGGAGGCCAAGCTGGCTGACAACGACTCTAATCCTGCGCTAGAGGCCGCTGACGCCCTCGTTAAGACTGGTGCGACGGGCACCAACGTTGCGGACGTCCAGGTGATCCTGCTGCGGTAGCCGCAACAAACTCGCCTCTGCTCGATCGAGCCACGATCTGCGCCAAGAGGTGGCGCGCTATTCCTCGCCATGCTCCCGCGCTGCCTTCTTCTCGGCCTTCTCCCTACGCCGTTTTTGCCGCTTCTCGATCTCGTACGGGTTCTTCCAGACCTGATAGTAGAGAAGCAACGCAAGGCCGATGAGTACGACGAGCGGCTCGAGAAGACCGTACCATTGAGTCATCGCGGCTCTCCCGTCATGGGTTGCGAAGCCTTTTTCGACGAAGCCCGCTGTTTTCGAAGCGCTTGGCGAAACGACTTACCCACAGCCGGAACATAGCGCTGTTCCCCACCTTGTCTGCGTCCGCCCCCATGCCCTAAGTCGTACCCGGCACAGGAGACCGGATATGCTCGAAATCGTCGAACAGCTTGAAGAGAAGCGCGTGGAGGCGCGGCTCGGCGGAGGGCAGAAGCGGATCGACAAGCAGCACGAGAAGGGCAAGCTGACGGCTCGCGAGCGGCTGGACGTCCTGCTCGATCCAGGCTCGTTCGAGGAATACGACACCTTCAAGACCCACCGTGCCACCGATTTCGGCATGGCCAGGCAGCAATATCCGGGCGATGGCGTCGTCACCGGCTGGGGCACGATCAACGGCCGGCCGACCTACGTCTTTTCCCAGGATTTCACGGTCTTCGGCGGCTCTCTCTCGGAAACCCATGCCGAGAAGATCTGCAAGGTGATGGATCTTGCCGTCCAGAACGGCATTCCGCTGATCGGCCTCAACGATTCCGGTGGCGCGCGCATTCAGGAGGGTGTCGCCTCGCTCGGCGGCTATGCCGAGGTGTTCTGGCGCAATGTGCAAGCCTCGGGCGTCGTGCCGCAGATTTCCGTCATCATGGGTCCCTGCGCGGGCGGTGCGGTCTATTCGCCGGCGATGACGGACTTCACCTATATGGTCCGCGACACATCCTACATGTTCGTCACCGGGCCGGACGTCGTGAAGACCGTCACCGGCGAGGTGGTGACGGCCGAGGAGCTCGGCGGCGCGACCACCCACACGAAGAAAAGCTCCGTCGCGGATGCCGCCTTCGACAACGACGTCGAGGCCCTCATGGAGGTGCGCCGGCTCTTCGATTTCCTGCCGTCCTCGTCGCGCGAGACCGCGCCGACCCTCGACGTCCACGACGATCCGAACCGGCTGGAGAACTCGCTCGACACCCTCGTTCCGGACAATGCGAACACGCCCTACGATATGCGCGAGGTAATCGAAAAGATCGCCGACGAGGGCGACTTTCTAGAAATCCAGAAGGATTTTGCCGGCAATATCCTGATCGGCTTCATCCGGATGAACGGCCAGTCCATTGGCGTTATCGCCAACCAGCCCATGGTTCTCGCCGGCTGCCTCGACATTGATTCCTCCCGCAAGGCCGCTCGCTTCGTGCGTTTCTGCGACGCCTTCAATATCCCGATCCTGACGCTGGTCGACGTGCCCGGCTTCCTGCCGGGCGTTTCGCAGGAGTATGGCGGCATCATCAAGCATGGCGCCAAGCTGCTCTTCGCCTACGCCCAGGCGACCGTGCCGAAGGTCACCGTCATCACCCGCAAGGCCTATGGCGGCGCATACGACGTGATGGCCTCCAAACACATCCGCGCCGACGTCAACTATGCTTGGCCCTCCGCCCAGATCGCGGTGATGGGCGCGAAGGGCGCGGCCGAGATCATCCATCGCAAGGATGCCGGCGACGCGGAGAAGCTCGCAGCCCACACCAAGGAATACGAGGATCGCTTCGCCAACCCCTTCATCGCCGCCCAGCGCGGCTTCATCGACGAGGTGATCATGCCGCATTCCACGCGGCGACGGGTGCTGCGGGCTTTGGAGATCCTGAAGACGAAGGACGTGCCGGAGCCGATGCGCAAGCACGACAATATTCCGCTGTGATCGCTGCGCGCACCATGGTCTCAAGGGCGGCATCCTGCCAAGGACGGCGCAACCAGTCGATCATCCAACCCATGCGAGACCGCTGATGCCCAAGCTCCCGCCTATGACCAAGCATCGCGGCTTTCCATCCGGCCTTCCCGGCACCGGCTTCCAGTTTACCGTGCGCCGGGCAAACCCCAAGGGCGCGACGAAGATCATCGAGCGCAAGCGTTTCCACGACCGCACCTCGACCGAAAAGCTCGCCGACACCGCCTTTCTCCATGCTGTCTGGCACATGTTCGGCAACGAGCCCTTCGAGCGCGGCAATCTCGATGCGGGACGCATCTCCTGGCTTTTCAACCGTGAGATCGTACCCGCCGAACACCCGTTCGATCCGCAATCCTACGAAGCCCTGCTGCGCGTCGACGAAACCGTCGCGCGCAAGACGCACCCCGACGCCTTTCAGGACATTCTCGAAGTATGACGAAGCCTCCCTTTTCCAAAATCCTCATCGCCAACCGGGGCGAGATCGCCTGCCGGGTCATGAAGACCGCGAAGGAGATGGGCATCGCTACCGTGGCGGTCTATTCGGATGCGGATCGGGACGCCGTCCATACGCGGATGGCGGACGAGGCGGTGCATATCGGGCCGGCGCAGGCGAACCAATCCTATCTGGTGGCGGACCGGATCATCGCGGCCTGCAGTGAAACGGGCGCCGAGGCGGTGCATCCGGGCTATGGCTTCCTGTCTGAGAACGCCAAGTTCTGCGAGGCGCTGGAAGCGGCCGGGATCACCTTCATCGGGCCGAAGTCCAAGGCCATCAAGGCGATGGGCGACAAGATCACCTCCAAGGAGATCGCAGCGGACGCGGGCGTTTCCACCGTGCCCGGCCATATGGGCCTGATTGGGGACGCGGACGAAGCCGCCAGGATCGCCGCCGAAATCGGCTATCCGGTGATGATCAAGGCATCCGCCGGCGGTGGCGGCAAGGGCATGCGCATCGCCTGGGACGACGAGGAGGCCAAGGAAGGCTTCGCGCGCTCCAAATCCGAGGCCGCGTCCTCCTTTGGCGACGACCGCATCTTCATCGAGAAGTTCGTCGAGGAGCCCCGGCACATCGAGATCCAGGTGCTGGCGGACGCACACGGCAATTGCATCTATCTCAACGAACGCGAATGCTCGATCCAGCGGCGCAACCAGAAGGTCATCGAGGAAGCCCCCTCGCCCTTCCTCGACGAGGAGACGCGGCAAAAGATGGGCGAGCAGGCGGTGGCGCTGGCGAAAGCCGTCGAGTACCAGAGCGCGGGCACGGTCGAGTTCATCGTCGACAAGAACCGCAATTTCTACTTTCTCGAAATGAACACGCGGCTGCAGGTGGAGCATCCGGTGACGGAGCTGATCACCGGCGTCGATCTCGTCGCCGAGATGATCAGGGTCGCGGCGGGCGAAAAGCTGTCGCTGACCCAGGGCGATATCGGCATCAAGGGCTGGGCGATCGAATCCCGCATCTATGCAGAGAATCCTTATCGCGGCTTCCTGCCCTCGACCGGCCGCCTCACGCGCTACCGTCCGCCGCAGGAAGGCAAGGCGAAGGACGGCACGATCATTCGCAACGACACGGGCGTCACCGAAGGCTCGGCGATCTCGATGTTCTACGATCCGATGATCGCCAAGCTCTGTACCTGGGGCGAGACGCGCGACGACGCGGTGGCCGCGATGTCGGACGCGCTCGACGCCTTCGTCGTCGACGGGATCGAGCACAACGTACCCTTCCTCGCCGCCATCATGCGCCATCCGCGCTGGCAGTCGGGCGAGATTTCGACCGGCTTCATTGCCGAGGAGTACCCGGACGGCTTCGAGAACGTCGAACCCGACGCCGAGACCTTCACCCGCATGGCGGTGGCAGCAACGCTGATGGCCCAGCGCGCGACCCGCCTGCCGACCGATGCCAGCGGCCAACGTCTCGAGAAGCTCTTGCCGCCACAGGGCGATTTCACCCGCACCGTCATGGTGCCCCTCGGCGAAGGCGAGCGCACGGTGTCGATCACCGAAGGCGACGTCTCGATCGACGGCGCGGCTCCGGCTGAGGCCGAGATCGCATGGCAGCCCGGCGATCTCACGGCCGAACTTACCTTCGGCGGACGCACGAGCATCTACCGAGTCAACGCGATTACCTCCGGCTACCGCCTGCGCGGCGCGGGCTTCGATGTCGCGCTCAAGGTCTATCCACCCCATGTCGCGCCGCTCGCGAGGCTCATGCCGGAAAAGCTGCCGCCGGACCTTTCGAAGTTCCTCATCTCCCCCATGCCCGCGGTCGTCATGACGCTGTCGGCAAGGCAAGGCGATCAGGTCCACGAGGGTCAGATCCTCGCGGTGATCGAAGCCATGAAGATGGAAAACGTGCTAAGAGCAGAGCGCAGCGGCACGGTTTCGAAGGTCGCCGTCTCGGAGGGAGACAGCCTCGCGGTGGACGACGTCATCATGGAGTTCGAGTGACATGGGCGACAAAGCGGCAACCGATCTCGACCTCAACGCGGCCCCGGCCAGCGACGCACCTTCATGGGATGAGATCGCGAAGAAGGAGCTGAAGGGCCGCGACGTCCTCGATCTGTCGACGAAGACGCCCGACGGCCTGACGATCAAGCCGCTCTATGGCCCGGAAGACCTTCCCGAAGGCGTCGGCGAAGCCCTGCCGGGCGTCGCACCGTTCATGCGGGGGCCTCGCGCCACCATGTATGCCGGCCAGCCCTGGACGATCCGCCAATATGCCGGCTTCTCGACGGCCGAGGAGTCCAACGCCTTCTACCGGCGCAACCTTGCGGCCGGGCAGAAGGGCCTGTCCGTCGCCTTCGATCTCGCCACTCATCGCGGCTATGATTCCGATCACCCGCGCGTTGCCGGCGATGTCGGCAAGGCGGGCGTCGCGATCGACAGCGTCGAGGATATGAAGATCCTCTTCGACGAGATCCCGCTCGATCAGATGAGCGTGTCGATGACCATGAACGGCGCGGTCATCCCGACGCTCGCAATGTTCATCGTCGCAGCCGAAGAACAGGGCGTCGAAAAGAAAAAGCTCACCGGGACCATCCAGAACGACATCCTGAAGGAGTTCATGGTCCGCAACACCTATATCTATCCGCCCGAGCCCTCGATGCGGATCGTCGCGGACATCATCGCCTATACCGCTGCCGAGATGCCGAAGTTCAACTCGATTTCGATCTCCGGCTACCACATGCAGGAGGCCGGGGCGACGACCGCCCAGGAACTCGCCTACACCCTCGCCGATGGCATGGAATATGTGCGGGCCGCCATGGCGCGCGGGCTCGACGTCGACAAATTTGCCCCGCGCCTCTCCTTCTTCTTCTGCATCGGCATGGACTTCTTCAAGGAGGTCGCGAAACTCCGCGCCGCCCGCATGCTCTGGGCGAAGATCATGGAAGATTTCGGCGCGACCGACGACCGCTCGAAGATGCTGCGCACCCACTGCCAGACATCCGGCGTGTCGCTCACCGAGCAGGACCCCTACAACAACATCGTCCGCACGGCCTACGAGGCGCTGTCGGCGGTGCTCGGTGGCACCCAGTCGTTGCACACCAACGGCTTCGACGAGGCGATCGCCCTGCCGACGGACTTTTCGGCCCGCATCGCCCGCAACACCCAGCTCATCCTCCAGCACGAGACCGGCGTCACCCGCACGGTCGATCCGCTCGGCGGCTCCTATTACGTCGAGGCGCTGACCAAGGACCTCGCCGACAAGGCGCTGGAGCTGATCGAGGAGATCGAACAGGCCGGCGGCATGACCAAGGCCGTCGAGGCCGGCATTCCGAAATCGCGCATCGAGGAATCCGCCGCCGCCCGGCAGGCCCGTATCGACCGGGGCGAGGATGTGGTCGTCGGCGTCAACCGCTATCGGTTGGAAAACGAGGACGCGATCGACTTCCTCGTCGTCGACACCGAGGACGTCCGCAAGAGCCAGATCAAGCGCCTGAAGAAAGTACGCGAGACGCGCTCGAAGAGCGAGTGCGAGGCGGCGCTCTCGAAGCTCGAAGACCTCGCCCGCTCCGGCGAGGGCAACCTCTTGGAAGCCGCCGTCGAGGCCGCCCGCAAGCGTGCCTCTCTCGGAGAAATCTCGACCGCTATGGAGCAGGGCTTCGGCGGCCGGCACGTGGCCACCCACACCCTCAACAAGGGCGTCTATGCCGATGCCTATCACGGCGATCCGGAATACGACGTGCTCAAAAAGCGCATTGCCGAGCATGTCGAGACGACCGGCAAAACGCCGAGGGTGCTCGTCGCCAAGCTCGGCCAGGACGGGCATGATCGCGGCGCAAAGGTCATCGCCTCGGCCTTCTCCGATCTCGGTTTTGACGTGGAACTGTCCGACCTCTTCGCGACCCCGCAGGATGCCGCCAAGCGCGCTTCGGAACTCGGCGTCGACGTCGTCGGCGTCTCGACGCTTGCCGCCGGTCATCTGACGCTGGTACCGCAGCTGATCGAGGAACTGAAGACGATCGGCAAAGAGGACATACAGGTCGTCTGCGGCGGCGTCATCCCGGCCCGCGACTACGAACCCCTCTTCGAGGCCGGCGTCGCCGAAGTCTTCGGCCCCGGCACCAACGTCCTCGATGCCGGCCGCTCCCTCCTCGGCATCATCCAGGGAGAACGCCGCAATACGCGCGTGCCGTTGCGGGAACAGAAAAAAGCCTGATCCGTAGAATCGCGTGACCCGCGCAAAACCGCTCGTTCCGTTCCATTACGCACGACGGTTCGGTCTCAGTCCTTTAATTTGCCGTAGGTCCACGGCACTTAGATCTCTCCAGGTGCCCCTTTCACAAGTTGATGCCGGCTGTAGATCGCGAAATAGGCGATGAAGAGCGCGTAGACGATCGCAGCGCGGAGAACGGCGCGCGGATCGACCAGCAGACCTGCGATGGTCGCGATCAGGGCGAGGACAAGGGCGATGCCGGACGTCAACATGCCGCCAGGCGTGCGATAGGGGCGCTTCAGCTCCGGCTCGGCGAGGCGCAGCTTGATGTGCGAGGCCATCATCATGACGTAGGAGATCGTCGCGCCGAAAACGGCGACGAGGATGAGCAGGTCGCCCTGGCCCGTCAGCGACAGGATGAAGCCGATGATGCCGGGAATGATCAGCGCCAGATACGGCGATTGCCGCCTGTTCGTCAGCGAGAGCACTTTTGGCAGGTAACCGGCGCGCGACATGGCGAAAACCAGCCGCGAGTAGCCGTATATGATCGAGAAGAAGCTCGCGATCAGCCCCGCAAGGCCGACGAAGTTGACGAAGCGCGAGACGAGGGTCGGCTCGCCGTAGGCGTTCGGCGCTTCGAGCGCCGCGACCAGCGGATTGCCGCTGTCCTGCAAAACGGATGAACCGGCACCGCCCGCACCGAAGACAAGGATCAATCCCGCCGTCAGGAGAAGGACTGATATACCGCCGATGAGGCCACGCGGCAGGTCGCGATCGGGATCGGCGGTCTCTTCGGCCGCCAGCGGCACGCCCTCAATGGCGAGGAAAAACCAGATGCCGTAGGGAATCGCCGCCCAGATGCCGACATAGCCGAAGGGCAGAAAAGTGCTCGCCCCAACGGCGTCAGTCGCTGCGATGTCGAAGAGGTTGTTCGTGTCGAAATGCGGGATCATCGCGATGACGAAGACGATCAAAGCCAGGACGGCGAGCGCGGTGATCACGAAGATCAGCCGCAGCGCCTCGCCCGCGCCATTGATGTGGATGCCGAGGAAGACCGCATAGAAGGCGAGATAGACAGGCCAGCCGTCGATGCCGAAGAGCGAGCCGCAATAGGACCCGATGAAGACGGCGATCGCCGCTGGCGCGATGGCGTATTCGATGAGGATCGCGATCCCGCAAAGAAACCCGCCCCAAGGCCCAAAGGCGCGCCGGGCAAAGCCGTAACCCCCGCCGGCGGTCGGCGCGATGGTCGCAAGTTCGGCGAGCGAGAAGCACATGCAGACATACATCGTCGCCATCAAAAGCGTCGCGATGAGGAGCCCGCCCCAGCCGCCATACTGCAGGCCGAAGTTCCAGCCGGCGAAGTCGCCGGAGACGACATAAGCGACGCCAAGTCCCACGAGGAGCAGCCAACCGGCCGCTCCGCGCTTCAATTGACGTTCCGCAAAATAGTCTGTGCCTGAACCGGAAATATCGCTGCCGTCCGCCATAATTTGTCCTTCGGGTTTGCCGGTACGGGCCCGGCCGAGCCGGACAACGGCGGCAGGCTTAGAGTTGGTCAGTCTTCAATCTGTTTTGGCCCGTCTCGCTTGGTGACACCGGAATAGCCGCGGTCCACCGCTTTCCTGATGAGATCAGCGATCTTGCGCGCAGCGTCCTGCGGCTTCAGCCCGCCGTCGCGAATGTTGGAAACGCAGAAGCGCTCGGAGTCCGCCGTATCCTCGCGGGGCTTATGGGTGAAATAAGCGCCGAGGGAGTCGGCAGCCGAGAGGCCCGGCCTTTCACCGATGAAGACGAGGACGTTCTCGGAGGAGAGCGCCACCGCCACCTTGTCGCCGAGCGCGACCCGCGCGCCCGTGGCGATGACGAGGCTCATCCCCACGTCGCATACGGTCTTCAACGCCTCGACCGTCGCGGCGGCGTTGAGGTTGACGGCGGTGGCCGAAAGGCCGTCCGCGATCAGGATGACGAGTTCTCCGCCGGCCTCGGTTTCAAGTTCATGCCGGTCGTCGACATCGAGCAGCTTCCCAAGATCGGGACGCGCGAGATAATTCGTGCGGTCGCCGGTCTGGCTCTTAACCACGATCGGTTCGAAGCCCAGACTTTTGAACGAGGCTTTCAGGCCCTCGACATCCAGTTCGGAATAAACCGCATCACGCGCCATGGCGTGGTCGAGTTCGAATTTGAGATTGGGCCTCGTAGGCAAGCCGGAGCGGGCGCGACCGAGCGCGATCCGCGCATCGGTCCGGTCCTTCAGTCTGGTGAGCATGTCGGGTGAGGAGACGAGCGCAGGCAAAAGCGCATCGTCTGTTTTCTCACTGTCGCTCATGAGGCCTCCAGCAGCTTTTCGACGCCGTCGATCGCATCTGCGAGCGCCTGCGGCGCGGGCGTCAGCATGCCGGTCTCGTCCATCATGCCCTGGCGCATCATCCAGTCGAGGAATTCCGGTGCCGGCTTCAAGCCCATGGTCTCGCGGGCATAGGCGAGATCATGATGCGAAAGGCTCTGATAGTTGAGCATGATGTCGTCTGCCCCGGGCACCGTGATGACGAAGTTGACCCCAGCGGCAGCGAGCAGCGTCAACAAGACGTCCATATCGTTCTGATCAGCCTCGGCATGGTTCGTATAGCAAACGTCGACACCCATCGGCAGACCCATAAGCTTGCCGCAGAAATGATCCTCCAGTCCCGCCCTGATGATTTGCCGACCGTCGAACAGATATTCCGGACCGATGAAGCCGACCACCGTGTTGACCAGGAGACAATCGAAGGCGCGCGCGATCGCATAGGTCCGGCACTCCATCGTCTGCTGATCGACGCCGTGATGGGCTTCTGCGGAAAGCTCGGTGCCTTGACCGGTCTCGAAATAGAAGCAGTCGGCGCCGATCGTACCACGCTTCAAGCCCTTCGCCGCCTCCTCCGCCTCGTGCAGGATTTCGAGCGAAACGCCGAAAGAACGGTTCGCCTTGGCAGACCCTGCTATTGACTGAAAGACCAGATCGACCGGCGCTCCAGCTTCAATCGCCTCTATCGCCGTCGTCACATGGCCAAGGCAGCAGGTCTGCGTGGCGATCTCGTAGCGTGAGCGCACATCGTCGAGGATGCGACAGACGCGGGTATAGTCTTCGACACTGTCGGTCGCCGGATTGACGCCAAGAACAGCATCGCCCGAGCCCATGACGAGACCGTCGACGAGACTCGCCGCGATGCCGAAACTGTCATCGGTCGGGTCGTTCGGTTGATTGCGCGCCGAAAGCCGCCCCGGCAGCCCGATGGTCGAGCGAAATTTTTTCACCACCTTGCGCCGGGCGGCGATCGCGATGAGGTCCTGATTGCGCATCAGCTTGGAGACCGCCGCGACCATTTCCGGCGTCAGCGCATAGGTCAGCCGCTCCAGCTCCTCGGGTTCGGCGGCAAGCAGGTGCTCGCGCAACTCTCCGACGGTGAGAGAGGAGATGCGACGAAAGGCGACCTCGTCCAGCTGCCTGGCGATGAGATCGGACACCCAGTCGTCCACCTCGGGCATCAGTTCCAGCCCTGCGAAGACCTTGAGCGGCATGTCGGCGAGGCAGTGCTGGGCCGCAACCCGTTCCAGCGCACTCGTCGCCGCGATCTCCGCCAGATGATCGCCGGAGCGTTCGGGCGAGGCCTTGGCAAGGAGGGTCCTCAGATCGGCAAAGCTCCATGTCTGCCCCGCCACGGACGTCTTCAGCGCCATCGTCCGGCTCCACGCTCGGTGATAAAACCAGTCTCGAGCAGGAGTGGAAACGCAACGGCATGAAAACACAAGGGGGAAATGCGCGTCCGAAGACGCAACGAAGGGCAATGCGCTCTGGTCGCGAACAGTTGAACGGTGTCGGGTCGCTGGACTTCAAAGGGCCGTAACCTCGTCTTAAGTCCGTTTGTGAGAAGTTTTGCAACCATTACAAGGCTGTGCGGCACCGGGCGGGGTTCCCAGGACGCCGAGCACGGCCAGATACGCGAAACCCATCAGGATCGCTCGACCCGCATGACGCTCATCTCTTGGTCCCCCCGTCTCTGGCTCGTTGCCTCTCTGGTCGCCGCGAGTGCGAACTCGGCCTCCTCCCAAACGGTACCAATCCCCGCCGATCGCCCCGGCAAGACCGATCGCATCGTCACGGGCTCGACCCAAGCTGCCGCCAGCCCGCCGCGCGGCTCGAACGAGAACATCGATCCATGGCGTTTCGGCCGCGAGGTGACCGCGCCGGCCAACCCGCTGATGAACCGCGCGGTCGCGCCCTCGTTGCCGTCCTCTGCCGGCGCCTTTGCCGCCTCGCTCGCGGCCGGCAGCGCGCGGCAGGGCCAGCTCGCGCCCATGCGCGGCGAGTTGAAGGAAGGTCTGCAAGCGCTCTCCGACCGCGACGGAACAAGGGCCCGCCGCATTCGGGAGGGCCTGCGCCCCGGTTCCCTGGACCGAAAGATTCTCGCCTGGGCAATCGCACTTTCAGGCCAAGACGACGTGCCCTCGTACGAGATCGCAGCCGCCGCCAGTGAACTCTCCGACTGGCCTGGTATGACCACCCTTCGCGAAAACAGCGAGAAGGCGCTTTGGCGCGAGAAGCAGCCGCCTTCGCAGGTGTTGCGCGCCTTCGCCGGCAGCAAGCCAGAAACACCGGAGGGTGCGATGGCGCTGGCCCGCGCCTATCAGGAAAGCAATCAGGGCGGCCAGGCCCGCAGCGTGATCCAGACGCTTTGGCACGTGGAAATTCTCGACAAGGGCACGGAACGCGACGTCCTTTCAAACTTCGGTTCGCTGCTGACTCGCGACGACCATCGCCACCGTATGGCGATGCTGCTCTATCGCGATCGTATCGCGGACGCTGACCGGGTCCGCAATCTCGCTGAAGCGACGACACTGTTTCGTGCCTGGTCCGCGGCGCTGCGAGGCGAGCGCAATGCCGGCACGTTGCTTGCTCAGGTGCCGGCCGATCAGCGAGCGACAAGCTATCAACTCGCCCTCGCCGAACACTACCGCAAGCATGATCGGCTGCAGGAAGCTGCGCAGATCCTCCTTAATTCCCCACGCGATCCGCGTGTCCTGATCAATCCTGACGCCTGGTGGAACGAGCGCCGCATCGTCGCCCGCGATCTTCTCGATGCCGGCAATCCGAGACTCGCCTACCAGATTGCAGCGGGGCATTCGGCACAGGACGATGTCGAGCGCGCCGAAGCCGAATTCCATGCCGGCTGGATCGCATTGCGCTTCCTGAAGGATCCCGGCACAGCGCACCGACACTTTGAGAAGATTCTCTCGGTCTCGTCGAAGCCGATCTCGCTCGGTCGCGGTTATTACTGGCTCGGCCGCGCCGCCGAGGCGGGCGGAGGCGGAAACGCCTCGAGCTACTACAATCAGGCCGCGCGCCACTCGACCACTTTCTACGGTCAGCTTGCGCTTGCAAAGCTTGGCCGCTCACCGGGGCAGATTGCCTATCCGAACCCGAGCAATGCCGAACGTCAGCGCTTTTCCTCGCGGGAGGCCGTCCAGGCGATCAATCGCCTGGAGCAGATCGGCTCCGACTGGCGGGCGGACATCCTCTACCGCGACCTAGCCCGCGAGCTCGATAGCCCGGGTGAACTCGCGCTTCTGGCGGTAATGGCCGAGCGTCGTGGCAACCATAACCTGTCATTGACGGTCGGCAAGCTCGCCAGCTATCGCGGCGTCGACGCCCCGGCGCTCGCCTATCCGATCGGTGTCATCCCGGCGAACGCCAACATCTCGGCGGCGGGCAAGGCGCTCGCCTATTCGATCGCGCGGCAGGAAAGCGCGTTCAATCCGCGGGCGCGTTCGGGCGCTGGCGCACTCGGCCTGTTGCAGCTGATGCCCGGCACGGCGCGAGGCGTCGCCGGCCGTCTGGGCCTGCCCTATTCCGAGGCTCGCCTCCTCTCCGATCCCGGCTACAATGCCACGCTGGGTGCCCGCTTCCTCGGCGAGCAGATCGCTGACTTCGGCGGCTCCTACGTCCTCACCTTCGCAGCCTACAACGCCGGCCCACGTCGGGCGAAGGAATGGATCGAACGGTTCGGGGATCCGCGCGGCAAGCCCCTCGAGGAGGTGATCGACTGGGTCGAGCGCATTCCGTTCGGCGAGACGCGCTCCTACGTCCAGCGCATTCTGGAAAACTACCAGATCTATAAGGTCCGCCTCGGCGCCCCGTTCTCGATCGAAAAGGATTTAAGGTTCGGCCGGAACGGGTAAGAACCCCGCGATTTGTCATCATCGGGCTCCGTCCCGAAGATCCAGCCTGCGCTGAACCCTCGGCACTTGCGTCTCACTAGGGAAAGAGAACCTTCGGCCGACATCGCACTCGATACTCGGCACGGTGGCCGAGTATGACGGAGGAGAGCCGAGAGCCTACCGCCCGAACGCCTCCACAAATCGCGGCGCACATTCCGCCACCGCCGCCAGCGAATAACCGCCTTCCTGCACGATGACCGTCGGCAGGTTCACACCGCCTACGAGTTCACCGATCCGCGAATAGGCCTCCTCTGTCACCGAGAGTCGGGAGAGCGGATCGTCCTTGTGCGCGTCCCAGCCGGCGGAGACGACGAGGGCTTCGGCACCGAACGCCGTCGCAGCATCGATCAGCCGCTCGACGCCTGTAATGATCGCATGATTGTCCGCCTTGAAAGCAAGCGGGATGTTGAGGTTGCAGCCCTCGCCCCCCTCGCGCCCCGTCTCGTCCGCATAGCCAAAGAAATGCGGATAATATTCGCTTGTCTCGGTGTGGACCGAGCCCACGAAGACGTCGCCGCGATCGTAGAAGATGGCCTGCGTGCCGTCGCCGTGGTGGGTATCGAAATCGATGATCGCGACCTTGCCGTATTTCGATCGAAGCCGCTGGGCGGCAATCGCGGCATTGTTGAAGAAACAGAAGCCGTTCGCGCGGTCAGGATAGGCGTGGTGACCTGGAGGCCGGCAGAGGGCGTAGGCAGCGGGCTGACCGCCAAGCACGATATCCGCCGCCGTGGCGGCGGTCATGGCGGACTCGTAGATCGCCTCGAACGTGCGCTCGCCCATCGCGCAGGAAAGATCGCCGATATACCAGCCCGTTTGTCCGAGGATGCCGGTGGTGCGCGGCGCCGGCCTGGCTCCGAGGGACGAGGCCCCGGCATGATAGGGATGAACGTTCGGCAGCACTTCCGGCCCTGCGTTCCTCAGTGCCTGAAATCGGCTCCAGGCCCCGCGCAGGAAGTCGACGTAATGCCCCGCATGAACCGCCGTGATGGCCTCCACACCGACATCCTCCGGCTGGCGATGGGTCAGCCCCATGCCGGTCAATCGCTCGCGCAGCGTTTCGGCCCTGTTTGGGTTTTCGAGCGGCGTTACGAGCCGGCCGTGCACACCGTATTGCTGCGGCCGATGCACGAGTTGCGTTTCCGAAAAGACGATATCCATTATGGGCCCTCGCTTCTGTCGCTCCAGAACCTGTGAGGCCGGAAGGCCAATTCCAGGCGGGATGCCTCTCGTGCTGAAGGAGTCCGCTATGGAACCGGAGACTTGAGACGCGCGGGCAGAATTCGGCAGCCGGCATTGCATCCGACCGGTGCTGCGATATCCTCATTCCTCGCATCCCAATTCGAAAACGAGAACGGTTTCAGGGAGGAAACCTCGATCATGACGAAACGGACAACCCCGATCGCGGTCGCGGTCGCCATTGCTCTCGGCGGCATCACAGGGCTCTCCAACGCGGCCAGCGCGCAGGAACAGAACCTCATCTTCGGCACGGGCGGTACGTCCGGCTCATACTATCCGATCGGCGGCGCATTGAAGGGCGTCTTCGAGGAATCAGATCAGGTCGGCGACGTGCAGGTGGTCTCCACCGGCGCTTCGGTCGCCAACATCCAGAACATCCAGGACGGCCTCAACCAGATCGCCATCGTCATGAGCGACGTCGCCTACGACGCGGTCGAGGGCACCGGCCAGTTCGAGGGCAATCCGGTCGATCTCAAGGCGATCGCCGGTCTTTACCCCAACGTCGTCCAGATCGTCGCGACCGGCGACAGCGGCATCACGTCTGTTGCCGATCTCGAAGGCAAGCGGATCGGCGTCGGCAAGGTCGGCTCGGGCGTCGAGCAGAGCGCCCAGAAGGTGCTGGAGGCCGCCGGCCTGACCTATGACGACATGGCCCGCGTCACGCACACGGGATATGCCGACTCTGTGACCGAGATGAACAACGGCACGCTGGACGCCGCCTTCTTTACCTCAGGGGTGCCGAACTCCTCGATCACGGGGCTGATGCAGTCCTCCGAGGTCACCTTCGTGCCTGTTGAGGGCGACATCGCCTCCAAGCTGCTCGAAAGCTATCCGTTCTACGTCAACTACGAGATCCCGGCGAACGACGACGCGGCCTATAGCATTGAAAGCGCCGTCCAGACGGTCGCGATCCGCAACATGCTGGTGGTTCCGGGCTCGATGGACGAGGCGCTCGCCGGCGAACTTGCGAAGCGCTTCAGCGACTATCTGCAGTCGGGTTCGGTCTCGGTGAGCGCCCTCACCCAATTCGATCCGGCGACGATGGATGAGGGCCTCGTTGCCCCCGTTCATCCGGGCGCCCAGAGCTTCTACGATTCCGGCTCGGGCGAAGGGGCCGCTTCGGGAAGCGGTGACGGAGCCGCATCTCAAGAAGCCGAGAGCGGTGAGGCTGCCACGCAATAAGGCTGCATCGATCGCGCCCGATGGCACGGTTCGACGCCTTTACGGTAAACATCGCGGCGGCTCTCACCGCTGCGATGTTTCTTTTCGTATTGACGCCGGCAGTCGCCCGAGACGCTGCCCCCTTCTCGCTGGTCATCGCGAACGAAGAGACTGAACTTTATCGCTTTCCGGCCCGCCCGGACGATCGCTTCACCCTCGCATGGATCCATTCCGTCGAGCATGAGACTTGGGAAGAAACCTTCCGGATCACCAATGCCGGCGCGATCGAAATTCATTCGACCCGATTCAAGACCTTCGGCGCTGGCGTGCCGTCCGATGGCGCCGATACCACGCGCATCGAGAATGGCTGGGTGATCATGGACGGCATCGACCGTACCGTCGATCCGCTCGCAGTTCTGGCGACACCGAAAGAGGACTATCGGCTGCACTGGAACGATGAAGATTACGATCTGACGCCGGATGACACCCCGCACGTGCTGACATTCGTGATCGTTCCGGCGTTGCCGTGACAATTTTTGCAATAGCAGTTCGCTCTGCTCTACCACTGTCTTGTGAGCATGCGGTTGGGAGTCTGAAAACGTGGCGAGCGATCCGAACGGGACCACGACGCGGTCCGATGTCCCCTCTGACACTGCCGTCGATCGCGAAACGCTGGAAAAATACGACCGCGAGAGCGCGTTCCGGCACTCTCTGCCGAAGCCGATCGCGCTGGTCGTCACAGTGCTCTGCGTCGCCCTTGCCGCCTTCCACCTCTATACCTCGGTCTCCGGCCCGCTGGTCGACGTTGCCCAACGCTCGATCCATCTCTACACGCTGCTCGGCCTTACCTTCATCCTCTATCCGCTGACGAAGTCGGGCCCCCGGGATCGTCTTCCGATCTACGACTGGATCACCGCCGCAGCTGCCTTCGCGATCCTCGTCTACATGCTGGTTGTGGCGGACCGGGTGATCGCGTCCGGCGGGCGGATCACGATGACCGATGCCGTCATCGGCCTCGTCGCCATCCTCCTCGTCATCGACGCCTCGCGGCGCGTCACGGGTTGGGGGCTTACGATCCTGTGCGTGATCTTCCTCGCCTACGGTTTTTACGCCAAGCTCGCCTTCTACAATCAGCTGAACGAAGCGATTGTGCTGGCCACCTTCAAACAAGTGATCGCGCATCTCGTCTACATCACCGAGGGACTGCTCGGCACCGCGATCGGCGTCTCGGCGAGCTACATCATTCTTTTCATCCTGTTCGGTGCGTTTCTCGGCAAATCCGGCCTTGGCCAGCTTTTTAACGATCTAGCGCTCGCGGTCGCGGGCCATTCAAAGGGCGGACCGGCCAAGGTAGCGGTGATCGCCTCCGGCTTTCTCGGCTCGATCAACGGCTCGGCCATCGCCAATGTCGTGACCACCGGGGCATTCACGATCCCGCTCATGAAAAAGACCGGCTACAAGCCGAATTTTGCGGGCGCGGTCGAAGCCTCGGCAAGCGTCGGCGGGCAGATCCTGCCGCCGATCATGGGCGCGGCCGCCTTCATCATGGCCGAGGTTCTGTCGGTCCCTTACACACAGATCATCCTCGCCGGCATCATCCCTGCCCTGCTCTACTATCTCGGCGTCCTCGCTCAGGTGCACCTGCGCGCCCTGCGCAACGAGCTCGAAGGCATTCCGCGCTCTCAGCTGACGCCGGTGAAACAGGTGATGGCCGAGCGCGGCCATCTACTGGTGCCGATGGTCGTGCTGCTGTGGCTTCTCTTCGAAGGCTACGCGCCGTTCTACGCGGCCTTCTGGTCGATCGCGGCGACGGTGCTCGTATGCGGTACCATGCCGGTCGTCGTCTTTACCGCCGCGCTCTCTGCGCTGCTCATCCTCGAACCGCAGATCATGGCGATCGTCTCGGGCTACCAGATACCGGGGTTCCGGACCAGCCGCTGGCTTCTCGTCGTGATGGTCGTCGTACCGATCCTCGTCAACATCGCGCGAAGGCGGATTGGGCCGATCCTCGAAACCATGGATTTCACGAGCCTGCGGGATGCGATGGAGGACGGCGTGCGCTCCTCCATTCCCGTTGCAATGGCCTGCGGCGCGGTCGGCATCATCGTCGGAGTAGCGACCCTCACGGGCATCGCGCTCGAGGCGGCCGATGCCGTCGTCGAACTCGGCAACGCCATCCCCTATGACACGCTCCAGCTGCTTGCGACACT
This sequence comes from Fulvimarina pelagi HTCC2506, assembly GCF_000153705.1. GTDB lineage: Bacteria > Pseudomonadota > Alphaproteobacteria > Rhizobiales > Rhizobiaceae > Fulvimarina > Fulvimarina pelagi. Next base: position 48,263 of record NZ_DS022272.1, on the reverse strand, counting down.
GTTCCTGACGATGGTCGCCTCGATCGTCCTCGGAATGGGGCTGCCGTCGATTCCTACCTACATCATCACTTCGACGATGGCAGCGCCGATCCTCCTCAACCTACCGCTGTTTCAGGAGTTGGCGGGATCGAATGCGACGGCGATCTTCGTCGCACATATGTTCGTCTTCTATTTCGGCATTTTCGCCAACCTCACCCCTCCGGTGGCCCTTGCGGCCTATGCCGGAGCCGGCATTTCCGGCGGCGATCCGAACGCCACCGGAGTCCAGGCGATGAAGCTGGCGCTCGCGGGCTTCATCGTGCCTTACATGTTCGTCTTCTCCCACGCGATGCTGATGATCGATGCGACGGTGACGAACATCCTCTGGGTGCTGGTGACGAGCATCTGCGGCGTCCTCCTGCTCGCCGTCGCCGCCGAGGGCTATTTCCGCCGCCCGCTCCCGATCTGGCTCAGGCTGGTTGCACTCGCTGGAGCCCTGGCGCTCATCTATCCGGGCTTGATCACCGATCTCATCGGCGCCGCCGCGATCGTTGCCCTGATCCTGATCGAAGGCGCGAAACCTACGAGCAAAGCAGAAAAAGCAAAGAGTGCGCCGGCTGGATAGAAAGGCCGCATCTCATTGTTTGTGGTGTTGCAGTGCGAGCGATCGCCAAGCCGTCCTCAGGCGTTTTCCGGCGACGCACGCGAGGTGTAGCCGCCTTGGTGCCATGCTGTGCCGGAGACGGAATAGATCAACGTCGCGGACCATGTAAGCGCCATGAAGCCGCCGAGCGACTGCATCATATTGATGATCCGGATCGGCCCCGTCACGGTGATGTCCGTATAGCCCAAAGTCACGAAGTTGGTGCCTGAGAAGTAGATCAGGTCGGCCCAGCTACCCGAATAACTTCCGCCGAAGTTCCCCAAAGAATCAAACGTCAACAGAGCGGCGAAAACCAATGCGAAGGCGAAAATTTCGACGAGATGCAGGGCGAACAGCCCGGCGAATGTTACCAGCACCGCCACGTGCCCATTCGCTTCTGCATGAGGCGTGATCCGGATGATCGTCAGGACGCCGAAGTGATGGACGATACCAAGGCAAAGGATGAGGCCGATGCCAATGAGGAGCGCGAACAAGGTCATCGCTCGTGACATTGCCTCAGCGACGCCGAAAGCAAGCTCAAGGATCCTTGCCGCCTAAGAGCTTGCCTCAGACAGGCTTTGGCAACCCAACGAAAACCCTTATGCCCTCGGCATAATTGGTCCGGTCTTTTCGATGGTCTTCTGAAGCGTCGGAATTGCCCGGAGCCGCTCCCAATAGGCTGTGACTTTCGGATGAGGCTGGAGCACACCGGCATATTCGGACATGGCGAGGAGATATGAGATCTGGATGTCTGCGAGCATCAGCTTCTCGCCCATTAGAAAACGACGGTTCTCCAGCGTATCGCCGAGATAGGCCATGATCGCCGCGAACTCGTCTCTCATCTTCGGTTCGATCTCGCCTCCATTGCGCTTTGCCCAGAACGCCGCGATCACCGAGCGCGCCATCGAACCTTCCACGAAGTCCAGCCATTCGTCATGATGGGCGTGGGCATGTGTGCCTGGCTCGGGCGAGTGACGGTTCTCGCCGTACCGCCCGTCGATATAGCGAAGGATCGCCGCCGACTCGGCGAGCACGAGATCGCCGTCCTCGATGACCGGCGCCTTGCCGAGAGGATGTTTCGCCTTCAGTTCCGGCGGGGCACGGTAGGCTTCAGTCCGATCGTAGTTCTTCAGTTCATAGGTCTGGCCAAGCTCTTCCAGAAGCCAGACGATGCGGGACCCACGTGAATATTGTAGGCAGTGGACGGTGATCATCGGCGACGCACTCCAGTCGAAACGAATTCAGCGGGTTTCATAACGGTCGGCCCGGGCACGGCTCGCGCCCAAGGCGATGCTGGCCAGTATGGCGGAGGCGATCGCGTTCCAGCCGGCGAAGGAAAGGCCGAGGAACCGGCCCGCCGCCTCGTCGCACGAGGGTGCGCGAACGGCGTCGATCGTCGCCAGAAGGTCCCCGCCCATCAGATCGCCGGCGGCGCCCGCGCTGGCGCATTCGACCGGGCCTGGCCAATAGCCCCATTCGACACCGGCATGGAAGACGGCGAGATATAGCGACCATAGCATCAACAGGCCGAGCCCGATCAAGAGCCCCCGTACGAGGACCGGCTTGGCCCTGCCGCCGGCCGCGACCATCGCTGCCAGCGCGACCGGAATGGCGACATAATATGGGATGCGCTGCTCCAGACAAAGCGCGCAGGGAATATAGCCGCCGACATATTGGAACAGCAGAGCGGACCCCACAGTGATCGTCGTTCCGATGAGCAAAATCGTGGCGGCGGCACTCTGGCGAAAGCCCGTGGGCCGGGTGAGGAATGGCATCGCGGTAGGCGTCCTTGCAGTCTGGTGGCGCCGGCATTCCAGCAGGTGCCGAAGAGCGCAGAACCGTTATCAGAGGATCGGCATGGTTACGAGTTGGTATGCGTTAACGAAGCTTTAAGAATTTCGGTCGATATTGAGTGAACAAGGGCAAGGGACGCACCCGAGCGGTTGGGGAACCGTAGAGGTGCGTTGCGGAGGATTGGAACCTCCGCCTTGGGGACATGCGTGAGCGGGCGTGCTGCGAGGGGCAGCGCGCCCGTTTTTCAGTCTTGAGAGCATGCTCCCCGCCGCTGAAGCGGGTTTCGATTCAGCCATCGGCCCCGAAAGATTCCGAGCATCCGCACGCGCCGTGGCTGTGGGTAAAAACGCGGGCCACCATGGACAGACGCCTGCGAGCCTGTTCAATTAAGCCGAACGATGGCCGTCCCGCGCGGCCCAGATGCCTTCGACTCAAGGACACGGCCCGATGGAGAACTACACACCCGAAGCATTGTTGAACGGCTTTGTGGCGATCGTCGATTTTCTCAACAACGTGCTCTGGGGTTATGTTCTCGTCTACGGGCTTCTAGCAGTCGGCCTGTTCTTCACCGCTCGCCTCGCCTTCATCCAGTTCCGCCATTTTCCGGAATTCTTCAGGGTCGTCAAAGGTTCACGCGCCGGCGACAAGGCGGGCATCTCGCCCCTCCAGGCACTTACCGTCTCGCTGGCTTCACGCGTCGGTACCGGCAACCTTGCGGGGGTTGCGGTCGCATTGACCCTCGGCGGTCCGGGAGCGATCTTCTGGATGTGGATGGTCGCACTTGTCGGCATGGCGACCGCCTATTCTGAGTCCACCCTCGCCCAGTTGTACAAGATTCGAAACGAGGACGGCCAGTATCGCGGTGGTCCCGCCTTCTACATGGCCCGCGGTCTCGGACTGCCGTGGATGGGCGCCCTCTTCTCGATCGCGCTCATCCTCTCCTTCGGCCTGATATTCAATGCCGTGCAGGCCAATTCCATCGCAGGTGCGACCGAGGAAGTCTTCGGTTTCGGGCGCCTCTGGATCGGCATCGCGCTGGCAGTGCTGGCAGGCGTCATCGTCTTCGGCGGTATCCGCTCGATCGCCCGCGTTGCAGAGGTGGTCGTCCCCTTCATGGCGGTCGCCTATCTCCTTGTCGCTCTCTATATTTGCATCGTGAATTACGCCGAGGTGCCCGGCGCACTCTGGACGATCATCGCCAGCGCATTCGGCCTTGAAGAAGCCGCCGGAGGCGTGACCGGCGGTGTGATGGCGGCCCTTCTCAACGGCGTAAAGCGGGGCCTCTTCTCCAACGAAGCCGGAATGGGCTCGGCGCCGAACATAGCGGCCGTTGCGACGCCGCAGCCGCATCATCCATCGAGTCAGGGCCTCGTTCAGGGTCTTGGTGTTTTCATCGACACCCTGATGATCTGCACCGCTACGGCGCTGATGATAATCCTGTCGGGTGTTTACACTCCGGGTCAGGAGGTCGACGGCATCACCCTGACCCAGAACGCGCTCGCCGCCCATCTCGGCGACTGGGGCGCAACTTTCATTGCGATCGCCATCTTCTTCTTCGCTTTCACTTCGATCATCGGCAACCTCTCCTATGCCGAAAACGCGATGACCTTTCTTGGGGCAGGCGGCAGGATCGGCATGTCGATCATCCGCGTCGGTGCGCTCGCCATGGTGATCTGGGGTTCGATCGAGTCGGTTGGCACGGTCTTCAACGCCGCGGACGCCTCCATGGGCCTCATGGCGACGCTCAACCTTATCGCGATCCTGCTCCTGTCCGGCACTGTGGTGAAGCTTACGAAAGACTATTTCGCTCAGAAGAAAACCGGCCTCGAGCCGACTTTCGACAACGACATGTATCCCGAACTCCGCGGTAAAGTGGATGCCACGATCTGGACGATGAGCGGCGATATCGGCCCGCGCCGGTAAGGCAGATCAGAGCGCCGCGAACGCCTTGGCGATCTCGCCCGGGCGTGTCAGCCAAATCTCGTCCCGATGATTGGCAATGTGTTGGAGCGCCCGCTTGAGCGCTCTTAAACGAAAGGGCTGACCCGAAATATACGGGTGAAGCGCGACGCTCATCACAGCTGGCGCTCGCTGTGACGCCTCGAGCATCTCGTCGAACTGCGCAACGATCATGCCCGCGAATTCGTGGCCTCCAGTATAGCGCGCGGTAATCGCCGGAATATCGTTGGTCTCATGGCTGTATGGCACTGAGAGGATGCGCCCACCGTCGCGGGTCGTCATCCAGACCGGCTGATCGTCGTGGCACCAGTCCAGAAGATATGCGTAGCCCTCTTCCTTGAGGAGATCGATCGAGACCTCACTTTGTGAAATCCAAGGTGCGAGCCAGCCGGCCGGCAACTCGCCCTCACGCTCGCGAAAGACATCGCTCGCCTCGCGAATGAGCGCCTTCTCATCAATTTCGCCCATCGCTCCCTGACGTTCGGCATTCGTACGCCCATGGGCGACGATCTCGTCGCCACGCTCGCGGAATGCTTCGATGAGACCGGGGCAATTTTCGTAGACGCAGGAGTTAGGAAGCAGAGCAAGCGGCATGTCGAAGGTGTCGAAGACATGCTTCATGCGCCAGACGCCGACCCGGTTCCCCCATTCGCGCCACGCATAGTTGAGGACGTCGGGCTGGTCCTGCTTCGGCGCCAGCGCCGCCCCGTCGCCTTCACCGAATGAAAACGTTTCGACGTTCAGCGCAATATAGACGGCAAGCCGCTTGCCGTTTGGCCAATCATAGACGGGGCGATCCGGCAGGGCCGAGTAGGAAAAGCGATCATGGTTGCGAGTGGTCGTCATGAGGCTCTGTTCCATTCCGGTAGTGGAAATCGTCGGCCGGCCGGGTGCATGTGAGCGAGAAGCGAGCCGGCGCGATGAGATTGGAACGACTGCCCTTTTGCGGCAAGCGAGAGGCGACAGAGAACCGTCTTCGCAACGATCTGGGGCTTGGCGACAATTTTTCCCGGTCTTTCCTTCGCTGTCCGGCGGCTTCATTATACCGAGGGCCGCGGCTGGTGGCTCTTGATCAGGCTCATCCTGCTGTCCGGCGCGGTCTGGCTGCTCATTGTCTCCCGCGTTCGCGGATCACAGGGCAAGGACCGCCTTGGCCTCAATACAAAGGCTTGAGCGACGCAGTTGCGAAAGAGTTTTTTCGAAGAATTTTCTTTAGCGTGCCTGACGCCGCACCGGCTCGCCGGGCGCTCTCGCTTCGATCGCCAGGGCATGAACGCCCGCGTTGAGTTCGTCGGCAAGTAGCCTGTTGATCGCCCGCTGACGGTTGAGCCGGCTCTCGCCTTCGAATGCCGCAGAGACAATCTGAACGCGGAAATGGGTTTCGCCCGTTCCGTCGAAAGCTTCGTGATGATCGCTGCCGGCATGATGGTGGCCGGCATGCAAATGGCTCTCGTCGATCACGTTCAGGCTTTCTGGGGAGAAACGTTCGCGAAGCTTCGTCTCGATCGCGGATTTGACTGTCATGACCTTGCTTTCCTGCTGACATCGGCCCGCACCACCGGGTGCTGCAAGGACCTGTCTCCGGCTTCGCTCCAAGTCGAGCCGGTATCGATGGCAATCGACGACTGGCAGATCCGCTTCGAACTGTTTCTACTTCCGGGCTTTTTCCAATCTGTCAATTCTTGTTCGTCAGCATTCAAAGCCCCATAATCCCCCGCGATGAAACTCGACTCCAAATATTTCGACACGATCCGGGTCAAGCGCCGCGGTGCGGGCGGCGCCAAGGCAAAGCCCCAAACGCCGGAATGCGCCTGGGAGGGTTGTGACAAACCGGGGCTTCACAAAGCGCCTATGGGCCGTGACCACGAAGGCGAATACCTCAATTTCTGTGTCGATCACGTGCGGCAGTACAACAAGAGCTACAACTACTTTTCCGGACTCGGCGACGATGACATCCGCAAATATCTCAAGGATTCGCTGACCGGTCACCGTCCGACCTGGTCCATGGGCCATAACGCGTCATCGCCCAATGCAGCGCGCAATCGTCGGCGCAAACGCGGCGAGCCTTTCGACTGGGCGGGATCCGACGGCGATGCGGCCCAGGGACGCACGGCGGCAAGGCGGCGGGTCCGTCCACTGGAACAGAAGGCGCTGGAGACGATGAATCTCCAGACTAACGCCACCGGCGAGGACGTGCGGCTCCGCTACAAGGAATTGGTGAAACAGCTTCATCCGGACGCCAATGGCGGCGATCGTGGCCATGAGGACCGGCTGCGCGACGTGATACAGGCCTACAAGCTCCTGAAGCAGTCCGGCTTCTGCTAGAGGCAGCTTTCTGCTGCCGCGGCGAAGAAATGTCGAGCCGAACAGCTCTAAAACGGCGGACGCCGCTCAAGGATGAGGTTCCATCTGAGCGCATCACGCGTTAATTGCGTTCCAGACAACGACATCGGCTCTCGCGCCAGGCTTCATCGCCGCCCGATCGGCGGCATATTCGAAATGCCGCGGAATTACCGAGACACGACTAAGAGCCGAGCGCTAGCAAGAACGCCACGAAGCGCGCCGGTTTCAGGAGGCAAGATGAGTGCAGTGGAAAAGATAAGCGTGCCCGACGACGACTCGGCCCCACTTCCGGACACCACGATCTCTGTACGCGAAATCTTTGGGTTCGACAGCGACCTCACCGTACCGGCCTTCACGGAGGTCGATCCACATGTCCCGGAAATCGATCCCGACTATATTTTCGACAAGCCGACGACGCTCGCGATCCTCGCTGGCTTCGCGCGAAACCGCCGCGTCATGGTGTCGGGCTATCACGGAACGGGCAAGTCGACCCATATCGAGCAGGTCGCGGCACGGCTCAACTGGCCATGTGTACGCGTCAATCTTGACAGCCATGTCAGCCGCATCGATCTCGTCGGGAAGGATGCGATCACCGTTCGCGACGGCATGCAGGTCACCGAATTTCGCGACGGCATCCTGCCCTGGGCTTATCAGAACAACGTGGCATTGGTCTTCGACGAGTACGATGCCGGCCGGCCGGACGTGATGTTCGTGATACAGCGTGTGCTTGAGTCCTCTGGTCGCCTCACCCTGCTCGACCAGAGCCGCGTGATCCGCCCGCACCCCGCTTTCCGCCTCTTCGCGACGGCGAATACCGTCGGCCTTGGGGACACGACAGGGCTGTACCATGGCACGCAGCAGATCAATCAGGCTCAGATGGATCGCTGGTCGATCGTTACGACGCTCAATTATCTGCCGCATGACAATGAGGTTCAGATCGTCCTTTCGAAGGTGAAGGACTGGCAGACCGATGAAGGCAGACAGACCGTTTCGCGCATGGTGCGCGTCGCCGATCTTACCCGATCGGCCTTCATCAATGGCGATCTCTCCACGGTCATGAGCCCGCGTACGGTGATCACGTGGGCGGAGAACGCCGAGATCTTCGGCGATGTCGGCATGGCCTTCCGCCTGACCTTCCTGAACAAGTGCGACGACCTCGAACGCTCCCTAGTCGCCGAATTCTATCAGCGTGCCTTCGGCGAGGACTTGCCGGACAGTGCGGCGAACCTGGTGCTGGAATAGACGTCCTGACGGCCGACGCGCACCTCAGATGATCTCGAAGCGTTCGACGTCTACGAGACCGCAATCGGTGATCTTCAGCGCAGGGATCACGGGAAGCGCGAGGAAGGCGAGTTGCAGGAAGGGCTCCTCCAGCGTGACGCCCAGGCTCTTGGCGGCAGCCCGCAGGGCGACGAGGCTCTCATGCACGGCCTCGAAGGGTTCGAGCGACATGAGCCCCGCTACCGGCAGCGCCAGTTCGGCGAGGATCTTGCCGCCATCCGTCACGACGAATCCGCCTTCAATCTCCGAAAGCCGTTTCGCCGCGAGCGCCATGTCCTCGTAGTCCGCGCCGACAACAGCGATATTGTGGTGGTCGTGGCAGACGGTCGAGGCAATGGCGCCCTTCTTGAGGCCGAAGCCGCGCACGAAACCGGTTGCAATGTTTCCGTTGACGCCATGTCGCTCGACGATCGCGATCCGGACGAGGTCGCGCGCCGTATCGGGCCGCTTGTCCCCGTCGACGGGCGCGACCTCCTCGTTAAGATGTTCGGTGATGATCTTTCCGTCGAGGATGCCGATGACGTGGGTTTCAGCCGTATTGCCCGGCGCGCGGAAATCCGCTGGGGAGACGGCCTTGGCCTTCACCGAATCGCGCCCGACCGGCGGAACCGTGCCACGCCGCTCGAAGGCCGCCTGGTCGACGATCTGGCCACCGCTCAGGACGAGCTTCGCATGGCAGCTCTCCAAGCTGTCGAGCGCAACGATGTCGGCCCTTAGGCCCGGCGAGATCAGGCCACGATCCTTGAGACCGAACGCTTCGGCAGCCGACAGCGAGGCCGCGCGATAGGCCGCGAGCGGCGGCGTGCCGAGCGCGATGAGCCGGCGGATCATGTAGTCGAGATGGCCGTGCTCGCCGATGTCCAACGGGTTCCGGTCATCGGTGCAAAGGCACATATACGGTGCCGTGCGTTCGGTCAGCACCGGCTGCAGCGCGTCGAGGTCCTTGCTGACGGAGCCTTCGCGGATGAGGACGCGCATCCCCTTGCGCAGCTTCTCAAGAGCCTCTTCGGCGGTCGTCGCTTCGTGCTCGGTACGGATGCCGGCCGCGATATAGGCGTTGAGATCGCGCCCCGAGAGCTGCGGGCAATGCCCGTCGATATGGCCGTTCTCGAAGAGCCTTAGCTTGGCCATCGCACGCGGGTCGCGGTGGATCACGCCCGGATAGTTCATGAATTCGGCAAGGCCGATCGCCGAGGGATGCCCCTTCACCTCCGCCAGATCGGCCGCCTCGATCCGCGCGCCCGAGGTCTCCATGTCGGTCGACGGCACGCAGCTCGACAGCTGAACCTTGAGGTCCAGCACGAGATGCCGGCTCGCCTCCTGAAAATAACGGATACCATCGAGCCCGATCACGTTGGCGATCTCGTGCGGATCGCAGATCGCCGTCGTGATGCCGCGCGGCGTCACCAGCCGATCGAATTCGAAGGGCGTAACGAGGCTGCTCTCGATGTGGAGATGCGTGTCGATGAAGCCGGGCACGAGCTTTAGGCCGGTCACATCGACCACTTGCTTGGCCTCGTAGTCGCCGATGCCGGCGATCCGCGAACCGCAGATCGCAACGTCGCCCTCGATGAACGTTCCGGTCACGAGATCGAAGACCCGGCCACCGCTAAGCTTAAGATCGGCCGGTTCGTCACCCCGCGCCTGCGCGATCCGCCGTTCGAGTTCGTCTCGTGCCATGAGGGCCCCTTGTCTGATTGCCACACCATCGCTGACCGGGACTGCGAAGGCGGTCCGCGATCACGAAGGTATGCCGCCCGCAACGCGAATTGAAGCGGACGGGTGCCGTCTCGGCGAACGCCTGGTTCTCTTTCGTGCAACGATCTTTTCGTCTCACCCCGCCTTCGCCTCCCTTGTCCGCTGCTGCACAAACCCCTTATCTCGACCTCATGAGCAAGATCGGCGACAACAAGCGGCCGGCCCCTACGAAGGCGGTCAATCGAGAACCCTTCCGGCGTTCGCTGGCGAACACCCTGCGGGCGATCGCGGGCGATGCCGAACTCGAAGTCACCTTTTCGTCTGATCGGCCTGGTCTATCCGGCAATGCCGCACGTCTGCCGGAGTTGCCCAAACGCGCGACGACAAATGACGTCGCAGTCACCCGCGGTGTCGCCGACGCGATGGCTCTACGCCGGGCGCGGCACGATCCGAAACTTCATGCCAAGCTCTCGCCCGATGGCCAGGGTGCCCGTGCCATCTACGACTCTGTCGAACAGGCTCGCTGCGAGGCGATCGGTGCGAACGCCATGCCCGGCGTCGGCGACAATCTCGCCTCCATGCTGGAGGACAAATACGCCCGCTCGAACCTCACCGAAGTCACAGACCGCAACGAAGCGCCGATGGAGGACGCCGTCGCTCTGATGGTGCGCGAGGCGCTGACCGGCCGCCCGGTGCCGCCGAGCGCCGAGGCCTTGGTCGGTGTCTGGCGCGAGATGATCGAGGAAAAGGTCGGCGCGCGCTTTGCCAATCTCGCCGGCCATGCGGACAATCAGGAAGCGTTTGCCCGCGCGATCCGCGACGTCCTTGTCTCACTCGAAATGGCCGAGGAACTGGCCGAGCCCGAGCAATCGGATGACAACGACGAAGAAAACGAGGACGAGAAGGGCGACAATCAGGTTCGCGATCAGGAGGAAGGCGGCGCCGAGAAGGAGGACGGCTCCGAGGACACCCAGTCCGAAGAGGCCGAGAACGAGGGCGAGAACGACGAGACCTCCGAGGCCGAAGACTCCGAAGTTACCGCTGACGACGTCGTTGATGAAGGGGAGGAGAGCTCCGAGACCCCCGGTGAGGCCCGCAGGCCCGAGCCGAAGGACCTCGATCCCCTCCAGAAGATAGAATACGAGGTCTATTCCCGCGCCTTCGACGAGGAGATCGGTGCGGAAGAACTCTGCGACGAGGCCGAGCTCGATCGCCTCCGAGGCTTCCTCGACAAGCAGCTCACATCGCTTCAGGGCGTCGTCGGCAGGCTCGCCAACCGGCTGCAACGCCGGCTGATGGCCCAGCAGAACCGTTCATGGGACTTCGATCTCGAGGAAGGCTATCTGGATACGGCCCGCCTGACGCGCATCGTTATCGATCCGATGCAGTCGCTTTCCTACAAGATGGAGCGCGACACCGAATTCCGCGACACCATCGTCTCGCTTCTCATTGACAATTCCGGATCCATGCGTGGCCGCCCCATCACGGTTGCCGCCACCTGCGCCGACATCCTCGCTCGCACGCTGGAGCGCTGCGGCGTGAAGGTGGAAGTGCTCGGGTTTACGACGCGCGCATGGAAGGGCGGGCAGTCGCGGGAAGCGTGGCTCAAGGCCGGCAAGCCGCCGCGCCCCGGCCGGCTCAACGATCTGCGCCACATCGTCTACAAGAGCGCCGATGCACCCTGGCGGCGGGCGCGGCGCAATCTCGGCCTGATGATGCGTGAGGGCCTTCTGAAGGAGAACATCGACGGCGAAGCGCTGATCTGGGCCCATTCGCGGCTCTCGAAACGCTCCGAACAGCGCCGCATCCTGATGGTGATCTCGGATGGTGCGCCTGTCGATGATTCGACCCTATCCGTCAATTCTGGCAACTTCCTCGAAAGGCATCTGAGGGCAGTCATAGACGAGATCGAACAGCGCTCGCCGGTGGAGCTGCTTGCCATCGGCATTGGCCACGATGTGACGCGCTATTATCGCCGCGCCGTCACGATCGTCGATGCTGAGGAACTCGCAGGCGCGATGACTGAACAACTTGCCGCCCTCTTCGAGGACGAAGGCCCGGGTGTTCAATCTACCTATCGCCGCCGTGCAGCCGGCATGCGCTGACGGCGTGCAGGTGGCAAGTCCGAAAACCGTGTATCGCTTTTCACTCGATCGATTTACATCGCTCTTCGCGGCAGTCTCATTCCTCGTGATTTTCGCCTCGGCCCACGCTGGTGCCGCGTCGGTCACCGTAACGGCCAAGAAGATCGAGACCTTCCGGAAAGACAGCGAGGAAACGAGGTTCGGCGCCCTCGCCTATGTCGGCGGTTTCTCCTTCTCTGCCTTCGGCAGCGGCGTCGCCGGCCTATCGGGCCTTGTGCTCGATACCGATGGCGTAGGCTTTACCGCGATCAGCGATATCGGCACCTGGGTAACCGGCCGCATCTCCCGTGATGCGGCGGGCGGTCCGACCGGCCTTGAAGATGTCGCGGTCGAGCCCCTGACGGGCACCGATGGTGCACCGCTCGACGGCAAGCTTGAGAGTGATGCAGAAGGCCTCGCGCGGCGGAGCAGTGATTTGCTTGTCTCCTTCGAACGTCGGCCACGCATTCTCAGCTACCCGATCACAGACAGCGGTTTCGGCGAGCCGGAAGAAGTCCCGCAACCCATACCGCTTGCTGAATTAAGGGCCAACGAAGGCCTCGAAGCTCTTGCGGTCGCGCCGGAAGGCTCGTCTCTGGCAGGTGCCCTGATCACCATTGCGGAAGGATCGATCGACACGGACGGCAACCTCTTTGCCGCAATCGTCGCAGGGGCAGATCGCGGCATCTTCAAGATCCGTAAAGATGAGCGCTGGGATGTCACCGATGCAGACTTTCTGCCGGGCGGAGACCTCGTCGTCCTGGAACGACGCTACGACGGCTTCACGGGCGGCCTCGGCGCCCGTCTGCGGCTGATGGACGGAGGCGACGTTGCGCCCGGCGCGCTCGTCGATGGAGAGGTGATCTTCGAGGCCGACCTCTCCGAGGAGATCGACAATATGGAGGGTCTCGCAATATGGCGGGACGAGGTCGGTCAGACCCGACTGACGTTGATCTCGGACGACAACAATTCCTTCCTCCAACGCAATCTTCTCCTGGAATTTCGCCTCATCGATTGATGATGGAGAATTGAGAAAGTTTGTTCGCCGAAGGCTGCAGTCATCGGGTCAGGTGCACCCTCAAGCTCAAGTTGAGCTTGGCGACGGTGGCGGTTCCGGAGCGTTAACGAAAGGTCGCTGCCTGCCGGGTCGGCAGGACTTGTCCGATGATGATCCGATACGGAACCAGCGCGAAGGCGGCGATCAGCAGCTTCAGCGCCAAGTCACCGAGCGCCCAGGAAAACCAGCGCGGCGCCTCGGTCGTCATCAGGCCGAAAAGCGGGCCGGCCTCAAGCGCGAAGGCGTCGTTCGGGCCGAGAAAGAAGAAGATCGGCGCGAAGGCAATACCGAAAAACACCAGCGTATCGACGACCGAACCGGAAACCGATGAGGCTGCCGGCGCGCGCCACCAGCGGTCCTGCCTAAGCTTGTTGAAGACGAAGATGTCGAGCAGTTGGGCAACGAGGAAAGCCGTCCCGGAGGCGATCGCGATCCGTGAGACCCGGGCGGCACCTGTGGAGTAGGAAATCAGACCTAGTTCATAGAGGACCGTCGGCACGATGATCGAGCAGATCACAGCCGTCGCGAACCCGGTATAGACCACGCGCCGGGCGATCTTCGGCCCATAAAGCCGGTTGGTCAGGTCCGTCACCAGAAAAGCGAACGGATAGACGAAGGCCCCGTAGGTGAGGAGATCGGCCAGATCGAGCGGGCCGACCTGAACGAACATCGGATACTGCACCGCGACGTTCGCGGCGAGCACGATCAGGGTCATCGCCAGAACGGCGAGCCAATTGGTCTTGAGGAAATGCATTTTTTTAACCTGGGTGATGGAACCAGCGGATGGACGCCCGGCCAGCATATGCCACCCGGCGAAATGAAACGCCGCGACGGATCAGTCCGCCACGGCGCAGGCATTCTTGCGAGAAGCGATGGGCCTTAAGCGGCCGCTTCGCTCGTCTCGGCGAGCTTCTTCGCGATCTGGCGCTTCAGCAGTCTGGCGCGCTGGGACAGTTCGTTCTCGTGCGACTTCAGGAGAAACGCGTCGAGGCCGCCGCGATGCTCGACCGAGCGCAGGGCATGGGCCGAGACCTTCAGGCGATAGCGCTGACCGAGCGCGTCGGAGATCAGCGTGACGCTGCACAGGTTGGGCAGGAAGCGGCGGCGGGTCTTGTTGTTCGCGTGGGACACGTTGTTCCCGGACATGACGCCCTTGCCGGTGAGTTCGCAGACGCGCGACATCTTGGTTCACCTTCTCTATAGGTCTGAACGCCCGCCGCCCCGCGCCGCCGATACCGGCGCGAACCATGCTGACGGGCATGATCGGAAAATTGGGCTTGGCTATAGTCGCCAAGGTCGGATGCGTCAAGCCGACGACCGGCATGGGGGCGCGAAGCTTGCGGCGCTCACAGATATTCCGAAGAAAGCGCCGACGTTCCTTCCGCGCTGCAATTTCCTACCCTGTCAAAAAAGGGCCGAAAGCTGCCCCAGCCTGTCCTTGCCGGTCCGACGCAGCCGGCTGCTTGCTTTCGTATCGTCAAGGGCGGAAGCCGCTTGAATAGCTGAACGACCGACTCTCCGAAGGCGCCGGCGAATAACGAACGATCTGGGAGCCATGCGAACACGCTTCCACGGCTGAATTGGGCGCGTCTCGAACGCTTCAAACGACAAGCAATCGGGTGAGCGCGCTGTCGGCCTCGCAAAGACCGTCGATGACGTCGAGATGGTGCCTATCCGACACTTCGAAAGCCCGCGTCTTCAGCCCAAAGCCGCACCAGACATTGGCGAGAAGCGCATTCTGCCGGCGGAGTTCCGGCAGTTCGTTTGCCCCGACCACACAAACGAGTTCCGCACCGGGCCGCGGCTCGAGCAGCGCCGGGCTCTCGGCCCGTGCCGTCTGAAGATCAAGCCCGAGGACATCGTTCATCGCGGTTCGCATAATCGGCCGCAGATCGTGCAGGCCGCTGATCGAGACGACGCGGTCGACCCGCTTGGCCGTCGATTCCGCGATCGGCGCATCCGTACAGAGCATCCGCGTCGCGAGATGCCCGCCCGCCGAATGACCGGACAACCGGATCGGCCCGGAGACACGCTCTGCAACGTGATCGAGACAGGTGCCGATCTCGCGGGTGATGTTGGGGATCGTCGTCTCCGGGCAGAGCGTATATTCCGGCAACGCAACGGCATAGCCGCATGCCAGCGGACCGCCGGCGAAGTGCGAGAAGTTCTCCACATCCTGAGACTTCCAGTAGCCGCCATGGATGAAGACTACGAGCCCGCGTGCCTCACTAGCCGGCCGAAACAAATCGTAGCGCTCGCGCGACCCGGAGCCGTACGGAATGCCGATCTCCGCCCGCCCCTCTTCGCGACACCGCTCGCGGAAGGCGGTTGCATCGGCCTGCCAGCGGGGTCCGAAGGCCGCTGCATCGGCGACGGCAGCGCGGTTGTCGTAGGCCGCATCGAAATCCGCGACGACATCGCCTTTCGCGATCCAGGTTT
Organism: Fulvimarina pelagi HTCC2506; assembly: GCF_000153705.1. GTDB lineage: Bacteria > Pseudomonadota > Alphaproteobacteria > Rhizobiales > Rhizobiaceae > Fulvimarina > Fulvimarina pelagi. The sequence goes on along the minus strand of NZ_DS022272.1, from coordinate 32,947 downwards.
CCTCGCACAGCTCCGTCATTTCGCGTCCCCTCAAACGTGCAGAAATCGGTCCTTGATGTCCGGCGTCGCCTTCAGTTCCTCCGTCGTGCCGGTCCAGGCAACCCGACCCTTCTCGATGACGACATGCCGATCCGCGAACCGCGTCAGCGCATCGACATTCTTGTCGATGACGAGGATCGCATCGCCAGCGTCCTTGATCGCTTCGAGGCATTTCCAGATCTCGGCCCGCACCAGCGGCGCCAATCCTTCCGTCGCTTCGTCGAGGACGACGAGGCGCGGATTCGTCATCAGGGCCCGGCCGATCGCCAGCATCTGCTGCTCACCGCCGGACAGCTGGCTGCCGAGATTGCGTCTCCTCGCTTTCAGCGATGGAAACAGCTTATAGACCGACGCCAAAGTCCACTTCGCAGCACCTGCACGCTCGGTCCTATGAGTCGCGACGAGGTTTTCTTCCACCGTCAGCGTCGGAAACACCCGCCGCCCCTCCGGCACGAGCCCGAGCCCCTTCTGAGCGATGAGGTGTGGCGGCCGACCGGTGAAATCCTCCCCATCGATCGCGACCCGCCCGCCGCGCGGCTTCAAAAGGCCGAAGATCGACTTGATCGTCGTCGTCTTGCCCATTCCGTTACGGCCGAGCAGCGTGACGACCTCCCCTGCCCCGACTGCGAGATCGACGCCGAACAGGATGCGGCTGTCGCCATAGGCAGCTTCCAGTCCTTCGACGGCAAGCATCAGGCTGCCTCCTCCTCGCCGAGATAGGCGGCCCGCACGGCCGGATCGTCGCGTACTTCGGCAGGCGTGCCGCTGGCGATGATCCGGCCGTAGACGAGGACGCTCACCCGATCCGCCAGCGCGAACACGGCTTCCATATCGTGCTCCACGAGGATGATCGTGTGGCTCGCCTTCAATTCCTGCATCAGCGCCACAAGCGCTGCGGACTCTTCGTGGCTGGTCCCGGCCAGGGGTTCGTCCAGAAGCAGCAGCTCAGCGCCCGTCGCAAGCGCGATGGCGATCTCCAGCTGGCGCTTCTCGCCGTGGGAAAGGTTTGCAGCCGTCCGGTGCGCGCGATCGATGAGGTTCACGCGGGCCAAGGCCTCCATGGCCTCAGCATTGAGGGCGGCTTCAGAGGCAGCGCGGGCAAAGAAGCGGAAGCTCGATCCCGATCGCGCCTGAACCGCCAGCGCGACGTTTTCGAGGACCGAGAAGCCGTCGAGGATGGACGTGATCTGGAACGAGCGGGCAAGGCCACGGCGCACGCGCTCCGGCATCTGCAGCCGCGTGATATCGGCACCTTCCAGACGAATACGTCCGAAATCGCTCTTCAGCTGACCGGAGAGTTGATGGATCAGCGTCGTCTTGCCCGCCCCGTTCGGGCCGATGACAGCGTGGAGTTCGCCCCTAGGCACGGCGATCGAGATGTTGTCGGTAACGCGGAGCGCGCCGAAGGATTTGCTGAGGCCCTCGACTTCGAGATGGGGCTCACCCGCCATGGCGCCCTCCCCTGAACAGCCGCCGCGCCGCACCGGCGATACCGCCACGGGTGAACAGCGCGAGGCAGACGATGAGCACCCCGAGGACCAGCTTGTAGTGCTCCCAAAGGTTCGCCAGCCATTCCTCGGCAAGCAACAGCGCGATGGCACCCGCGATGGGCCCGACGAGCGTCCCCATGCCGCCGATCACCACCATAACGATGAGTTCACCCGAGCGCTGCCAGTTCATGTAGGCGGGCGAAACGAACTCGGTCTGATTGGCGAGGAAGACGCCCGCAAGAGCGGCGATTGCGCCGGACATCACATAGGCCGTCAGCTGGTAGGAATAGGGCGAAAACCCGATCGCCCGCATGCGCGTGGCGTTGTCGCGCGTGCCCCTCAGCACCCGTCCGAACCGCGATCCGACAACGGCCCGCAAGGCAAAGAATGCGAGGACCAGCGCGGCGAGGACGACATAGAAAAGCACAAGATCGCTCTCCAGAACGTCGCTGCCGAGCACCGTCGAGCGGTTCCAAAGCGTCATCCCGTCGTCGCCGCCATAGGCCGAGAGCGAGATCATGAAGAAATAGGCCATCTGCCCGAAGGCGAGCGTGATCATGATGAAGTAGACGCCGCTTGTCCGCAGCGAAATGGCGCCTGTGATCAGCGCGAAGAGCGAGGCGGTGCCAAGGGCGACGAGGGTCTGGACGAGGATATCCTCGACGCCATGGCTCGACAAGATCGCGACTGAATAGGCGCCGATGCCGAGAAAGGCCGCGTGGCCGAAGCTCACCATCGCCCCGAAGCCGAGCACCAGATCAAGCGCGAGCGCGGCCAGCGCAAAGACCATGATCCGCGTCGCCGTCACAATGAGGAACGGGTCGTCGATGGCGCTTGCGAGAAGCGGCAGAAGCGCCAGCGCGGCGAAAAGGATCGTGGCCGCGACGGCCGCTCCCTCCCGCGAGACGATGCCGAAGCCGCGGCGGTTCTCGATCGCCGGCTCGGCGGCATCGTCCTTGGTGTCGGAAGCAGCAAGGGTCATACCGCGGCGGCTCTTGCCGGGAAGAGGCCAGAGGGCCGCAAGAAAAGCACCACCGCCATCAGGATATAGATCAGCATCGGCGCGAGCGTCCGGCCCGCCTGCCCTGCGGCGGAGGCATCCATCGCCGAGCGCAAGAGGATCGGCCCGAAGGTGCGCCCGAGCGTATCCACGAGCCCGACGAGAATGGCGGCGACGAAGGCTCCGCGCACCGACCCGACGCCGCCGATCACGATGACGACGAATGTGAGGATCAGGATCGAATCCCCCATGCCCGGCTCGACGGAGAGGATCGGCGCGACCATGGCGCCGGCGAACCCAGCCAGCATGGCACCGAGCCCGAAGACCAGCATAAAGAGCCGCTTGATGTCGACGCCGAGGGCCGAGACCATCGGCCCGTCCGTCGCTCCGGCGCGCAGCAGCATGCCCGTTCGTGTGTGGTTGACGAGAACGTAGAGGCCAAGCGCCGTCGCGAGCCCTGCGACAATGATGGCGATCCGGAAGATCGGATATTGAACGAACCCAATCAGCGGCACCGAGCCGGACAGGATGGCGGGGATCTGCACGCTCATCGGCGCCGCACCCCAGATCATCTTCACGCCCTCGTTGAGGATCAGGATCAGGCCGAAGGTCGCGAGCACCTGATCGAGATGATCGCGCTCGTAGAGCCGCCTAAAGATGAGGATTTCGAGAAGAATACCGAAGAGCAGCGCCGCCGGCAGCGCGATCGCGAGACCCAAAAAGAAATCGCCGGTCATGGCGGTGAACATCGCCACGAAATAGGCGCCCACCATGTAGAGGACGCCGTGCGCGAGGTTGATCAGATCCATGATCCCGAAAATCAGCGTCAGCCCCGCCGCGACGAGAAAGAGGAGAATGCCGAACTGGATGCCGTTGAGGGCCTGCAGGATGAAGAGGTTGAACATAAGGAGGTTATCGGGTTCTCGTCGTCGTCCTGAAGTGGTCAGAGGCCGGCGGCCTTCTTTTCATGAGGTCTTCCCAACCTCACGGAGCAATGCCGCCTCGACATTGCCTAGGCATTCTCAGAGCTCGACGCCTCTCCGCCTAAACTCTCCTCCGTCATTCTCGGCCTCCGAGCCGAGAATCCAGAAGAGCCGGCGGCAAGAATGCGGTCTCTAAGTCAAATCCTCAATAGCGACACCGCCTGGATCCTCGGGACGGAGCCCGAGGATGACGGATGCGGGGGCTTCAGCATCGAAAGGCAAGCCCGGGCGCCGATGGCCCCGCCCTCACCAATAAGAAAGAGCCTCACCCCATCTTGCACTGGTCGACATAGGCGTCGGAATAGTCCTCGAAGATCGTCTCCTGAATCTCCGTCTGATACTTCCCGTCATCGCGCTTGGCGACCTTGACGAGATAGAAATCCTGCACCGGATAGTGGTTCGGACCCATCGCGATCTCACCGCGCAGGGAATCGAAGTCGGCGGCTTCCAAACCGGCGCGGATCGCGTCCGTATCGCTCAGGTCTCCGCCGGCAGCTTTCACCGCGCTATCGATCATCTGCGCCGCGTCATAGCCCTGCATCGCATACAAGCCGGGGACGCTACCGTACTTTTCCTCATAGGCCGCCACAAAAGCCTTGGACTTCTCGTTGTCCATGTTCGGGGCCCAGGTCGCGCCGCCGAAGAAGCCGACGGCCGCATCCTGCTGGGCCGGTAGCGTCGTCTCGTCGACAGTGAAGGCCGAGAGGAACGGGATCGTCTCGAGGCCCGCCTGCCGGTACTGCTTGACGAGATTGACGCCCATGCCGCCCGGCATGAACGTGAAGACGGCGTCCGGCTGCATCGCCGCAATCTGCGCGAGTTCGGCGGAGAAATCGAGCTGTCCGAGCTGGGTGTAGATCTCGTTCGTGACCTCGCCCTTGTAGGAGCGCTTGAAGCCGGCAAGAGAATCCTTGCCGGCCTGATAGTTGGGAGCCATCAGGAAGACGCGGGCGAAACCCTGATCCTGCGCATATTTGCCGAGCACCTCGTGAACCTGGTCGTTCTGATAGGAAACGACGAAGAGGTTCTCGTTGCATCCCTCGCCGGCAAACACCGACGGTCCGGCATTCGGGCTGATCAGAAAGGCGCCGGCATCGGTCACGGGCTTGGCGATCGCCGCCATGATGTTGGAGAAGATCGGGCCGACCACGAAGTCCGCTCCATCGCGCTCCACCAGTTCACGCGCGCGGTTCGCCGCGACATCCGGCTTCAGTTCGTCGTCGACGGTGGTCACGTTTGTCTCGACGCCGCCGAGCTTGCCACCCATCTCCTCGACCGCCAGCATGAAACCGTCGCGGCCCTGTTCGCCGAGCACGGCGCCGGGACCGGACAGCGTCAGCATCAGGCCGATGTCGAGCGTCTCGTCGGAAGCATCCTGCGCCAGCACACGGCCGGTGAGCGCCGTCGCCGCCATCAGGCCGAGCGCTGCGATCTTCATGGATTTCATGCTGTCTCCCCCCAAGCGGTTTTTTGACACGGCGGCCGCGCCTGCGCCCGCATATCCGCTTCTGTTCTGATTGCTTTCGAGCCGGAATCGGCCGCTCGAGCGGAGTTTATACAGAAAACCACTTGCCGCAACACATCGGGAGCGTTCGCGACTACGCCCCGAAATCGAGGCCCATCTCGCGATAGCGCTCCGGGTCGTCGCCCCAATTCTCACGCACTTTCACGAAGAGAAAGAGGTGCACCTTGCAGTCGGCCGCTTCCGTGATGTCCCGCCGTGCCGCCTGGCCGATCGCCTTGATCGTCTCGCCCTTATGGCCGAGGACGATCGCCTTCTGGCTGTCGCGCTCGACATAGATCGTCTGCTCGATCCGCACCGATCCGTCCTTGCGCGTCTCCCAAAGCTCGGTCTCGACGGTCGATGCGTAGGGCAGCTCCTGATGCAGCCTCAGGAAGACCTTTTCGCGGGTGATCTCGGCGGCGAGCTGGCGAAGCGGCAGATCTGAAATTTGGTCTTCCGGATAGTACCAAGGCCCCTCAGGCAGTGCGCCCGCAAGCCATGTCATCAAGTCCTTGCAGCCAGACCCGTCGAGCGCCGAAATCATGAAGACCTGATCGAACACGACCTTGTCCACGATCTGCTGGGTGAGGCCCAACAGCTTGTCGCGCTTGATCCGGTCGATCTTGTTAAGGAGCAGAACCTTGGTCTGGCGAACGTCCTTCAGACGCTCCAGAATCAACTCCAACTCAGGGCTGACGCCGCGCTCGGCATCGACGATCGCAAGAAGGATGTCGGCATCCTTGGCGCCGGACCAGGCGGTCTTCACCATGGCACGGTCGAGACGCCGCCGAGGGGAGAAGACGCCGGGCGTATCGACAAAGACGATCTGCGTCCTGTCTTTGATCGCGATGCCGCGCACCAGTGCCCGTGTCGTCTGCACCTTGTGCGTGACGATCGAGACCTTGGTGCCGACCAGCTGATTGACGAGCGTCGACTTGCCGGCGTTCGGCGCACCGATCAGCGCGACGAAACCGGAGCGCGTCGCCTCTGCTCCGGCAGCCGCTTCGCCCGGAGCAGCCTCCTTGCCGCCGATCGCCTCGTTCTCACTCACGCTTCGTCCTTCCAGACATTTTCACGGATCAGCATGGCGGTCGCGGCCGACTGTTCGGCCAATCTCTTGGACGAGCCCTCGCCTTCCGACGGATCAACGCCTGCGATGCTCACCTTGATCCTGAATTTCGGATTGTGGTCCGGACCGGACCGGTCGACCACCTCGTATTTCGGCGGCTCGGGCCCGCGCTGATGCGCCCATTCCTGAAGCGCCGTCTTAGGATCGCGCCGGGCCGCGACGCTCTTGTTCAGCCGCTCGCCCCAATGGGACTCGATGAAAGCCCGCGCGTCGTCCAAGCCAGAATTCAGATAGATCGCCGCAATCAGCGACTCCATCAGATCGGCACGGATCGATTTCGTCCGCGAGGCCGCGAGCTTCCTTAGATCGCCGCCCTGCCGCACGAACTCGTAGAGCCCGATCTCGTCGGCCACCGCCGCGCAGGTCTCGGCGTTGACGAGCGAGTTTAGCCGAAGGCTGAGTTCACCCTCGTCAGCGTTCGGAAACATCTCGAACAGCTTGTCGGCGACGACGAGGCCCAGCACCCGGTCGCCCAGGAATTCCAGCCGCTCGTAAGAGCGCCCGTCGCCCTTGGAGGAGCGGAAGCTCGAATGGGTGAGCGCCCTTTGCAGTCGATCGTGGTCGGAAAAGCGGACGCCGATCCGCTTTTCGAGTTCGGCGAGCGGCTTGGTGCGTGCGCTCATGCCCGCATCAGCCAAGCCAGTCGAAGATGCGCGAGACGCGGATTTCGCTCGGCCATTCCCAGAGTTCCAGCGGCGAAGCCCCGCCACCGATCGAGAAGAAGATGATCTGCGCCTTGCCGACCAGATTCTCGAAGGGCACGTAGCCGACGTCGAAACGGCTATCGAGAGAATTGTCCCGGTTGTCGCCCATCATGAAGTAGTGGCCGTCCGGCACGACGAATTCGCGAGTGTCATCGCCACCGAGATTGGGGCCGAGATCGAGCGTCATGTAGCTCTCGCCGTTCGGTAGTGTTTCGCGAAACTGATCGATCTCCTCGCCGTCCTCTCCGACGAACGTGCCGGCCGGCTCGCGCAGCACGGCCTCGCCGTTGATGAACAGGGCGCCTTCGCGCATCTGGATACGGTCACCCGGCAGACCGATCAGCCGCTTGATGTAATCGGTGTCTTCCTCGCCCGGCTTACGGAACACGACAATATCGCCGCGCTCCGGTTCGCCGGGAAGAATACGACCCTCGAAGATTGGCAGTGAAAGCGGCGCCGAATAGCGCGAATAGCCGTAGCTCCACTTGGAGACGAAGAGATAGTCGCCGATCAACAGTGTCGGCATCATCGAACCGGATGGGATCGAAAAGGGCTGGAAGAAGAGTGTGCGGATCAGGAGCGCAAGGATCAGCGCCTGGATGACGACCTTCACGGTCTCCCCGAACCCTCCCTTTTCAGTTTTCTTCGACGGGTTCGGATCTCTGTTGACCGGCTTGCTGGTTTCGCCATGCGCTTCATTGATCAGGCTGGACTCGCGGTTCTTCACCGCACCACGCTCGCCAATGGTCTGGCCAAGTCCATCGTCGCTCGGCTTTCGGGTCGGTTCGACCATCCTCATTCCAAACCTTTTGGATCGACCGAATATGCCCCGGCCATAAATGTTAAGCGCTTTTATCCACCATGGCCACGAGGAGCAATGCGTGAAAGGGCGCGCTACGAAAGCGCTATCGAATCGTGGAAGATTGTCATCCCGTTATGGCAGATTTGGCGCGCTTGAGCTTCAGGCGGGCGAGCCGCGCTGCCCGCCGCGTCTGGAATCGGCCGACCCCGAGATGGATAATCCAGTAGGAAAGACCCGCGGCAAGTAGCCCGATCGGAATGCCGCCGACCAGCATGGGTTTCAGCAATGGCTCCCAGATCGCCGAGACATCCATTTCGCGCAGCGCCCAGCCGACGCTGTGAGCGGAGCCGAGGTCGCCGCGCCCGTACAGAATTCCCGAGCCGCATTCGAAGGTGAGCGCCCAGATGAACGGGAAGGTCAGCGGATTGCCGACGGCGGTGCCGATCGCGGCCGAAGCCATGTTCCCACCGACCATGTAGGCGATGGCAAAGGCGAGCAGAAAGTGAAAGCCGATGAACGGCGTAAAGGAGGCAAGCACGCCGGCCGCAAAACCTGCCGCAATCGCGTGCGGCGTCGCGTGGAGACGCAGGACACGCTTCTTGAAATAGAGAAAGGAGCGGTGAAACGAAACGCGCGGCCAGAGCCAGAGCCTTGCCCTGTCCCAGAAGATCTCCGGTTGACGTCTTCGAAACAGCATGTCCGTCACAAGCGCTCCCGGTGCCGCGAGACGACGTCGGCGGGTTTCGTATTTGGCAGGCTCATAGCGAGCGGCTGCCCGGTTTGATTGGCTCTATCGCGGCGAGTTCCGGCGGAACTTGGTCGGCCGGATAGGCGGGAACCTCATATTCGGCGAGCGCGATCAACGGCACGCCGACATCCGCCCTGCCGGCCGAGCGATCGATGATGCAGGCCGCGGCACGCACGTCGGCGCCGATCTCCTCAAGGCAGGCCACCGTTTCGCGGATCGACAGGCCCGTCGTCACAATGTCCTCGACGACGACGACGCGCGCGCCCTTCGGGAGTTCAAACCGGCGCAGCCTGAAAACGCCGTTCTCGCGTTCGACCCAAACGGCTGGAACCTTCAGATGACGCGAGGTCTCATAGGCGGGAATAATCCCGCCGACGGCCGGGCCGACCACGAAGTCCACGGGTCCCTCGACCCGCTCACGGATCGCTTCGGCCATGGCCCTGCAGAGTCGCTCGGTGAGATCGGCATGCATGAAGACGCGGGCCTTCTGCAGGAAGACCGGACTGCGTAGCCCCGATGTCAATATGAAATGGCCTTCGAGATAGGCGCCCGCCTTGCGGAAAATGTTGAGGACCTCGTCGGTCGTCATAAAGATCCCCCTTCTCGAAACATTCGCTGCGTGGCGAAAAAGGCCGGCCCGCCTATTTGGGCTCCTCCCTACTGGAAGATGCACGTGCGTTGCAGCCAAACGACAGATTGCCGGCTTTGAAACGTCCACGAGAACCCGGTTCGCATCGTTTCCGATTTAGAAGTTCGGAACCGCGGCATCAACCTAAACACGCCCCGGTCTGCGACACGAAAGATCGACTGTCGCCTGGAAGCCTATCCGTTCACCCGTTCGACGGTCGAAACGCACTCTTTGACGCGGATTTGGGACAGCGTGCGGTTCAGGTGATTGACGTCCCAGACTTCAAGGTCGAAGACCATCAGCGTGAAGTCGGAGGCCGCCGACTTCATCTCCAGCTTGTGTATATTCGCATCGTTCTCCGCGATCGTCGCGGCAATCTCGGCCAACGAGCCTGGCTCGTTGATCGCCGAAACAGAAATACGCGCCGGAAACCGCCGGTCGAGTTTCTCATCGATGTCCCAGCGCACGTCCACCCAGCGTTCCGGATGGTCTTCGAAGGCCATGAGTGCGGGCGACTGGATGGGGTAGATCGTGATCCCCTTTCCTTGTTCCAGAATGCCGACGATCCGGTCGCCCGGCACGGCACCATCCTCGGAGAAGGTCACGGGGAGATCGCCGCCTACGCCGCGGATCGGGATGGCTGACGAATGCTTCTTCTTGGGCTGCGGTTTGGGCTTGCCAGGCACCCGGAAGATCATGCCGGCAGCGCTTCGAAGGTTGAACCAGCCATCCTGGGGATCGCGTTCGGTGCGCCGCGTTACCCGCGTATCCTGATAATCGGGGTGAATAGCGCGCAAGACGTCGAGGGAGGGCAATTCACCCCGACCCACCGCGGCAAATGCGTCGTCAACGTTCTGATGGCCGAGTTTGCCGAGAACGGATTTCAGCATCTCAACCGAAAACGGTCGACTCGATCGGCTGAAAGTCCGCTCGACGATCTGCCTCCCAAGGCCGGAATACTGTTTGCGGATATTGGCGCGCGAGGCCCGGCGGATCGCCGAACGCGCCTTTCCGGTAACGGCGATATTCTCCCATGCCGCAGGCGGCACCTCGCCGTCGCCACGGATGATCTCCACCTCATCGCCGTTCTGGAGTTCGGTCACAACCGGCATGATACGCCCGTTGATCTTCGAGCCGACGCAGGAATTGCCAATATTGGTGTGGACCGCATAGGCGAAGTCGATCGAGGTCGCGCCACGCGGAAGCGCGATCAGGCGGCCTTTGGGTGTGAAGCAGAAGACCTGATCCTGAAAGAGCTCGAGCTTTGTGTGCTCGAGAAACTCCTCCGAATTGTCGCCGTTTGCGAGCAGCTCGATCGTATGGCGCAGCCAGGCATAGGCGTTCGAGTCCTTGGAAAGCTCGATCGAGCGGACGATCTCGCCGTTCTCGCCGGTCTGGTCCTTGTAGATTGCATGGGCCGCAATGCCGTATTCGGCGATCCGGTGCATCTCCTGGGTACGGATCTGCAGTTCCACGCGCTGACCGGTCATTCCGATGACCGTGGTGTGGAGAGAGCGGTAATCGTTCTGCTTCGGCGTCGAGATGTAGTCTTTGAAGCGTCCTGGCACCATGCGCCAGGTGCGGTGTACGATGCCCAGGGTGCGATAGCAGTCTTCGTCGCTCGCCACGACGACCCGGAAGCCGAAAATGTCCGAAAGCTGCTCGAACGAAAGCTTCTTGCGCTGCATCTTCGAAAACACAGAATAGGGCCGTTTCTGCCGGCCGGTCACCTTCGCGTCGATACCTTTGGACCTCAGACGACTCGTGAGATCCTCCTCGATCTTGGTGATGGTACCGGAATAACGCCGTTTCAGTTCGGCTAGCCTCTCGCTCAACGTCTCATAGGCTTCCATATTGACGTTTCGGAAAGCGAGATCCTCCAGTTCCTCGCGCATGTCCTGCATGCCCATGCGACCGGCAAGCGGCGCGTAGATGTCGAGCGTTTCCTGCGCGATCCGCATGCGCTTGTCGGTCCGCATCGGCCCGAGCGTGCGCATGTTGTGGAGCCGGTCGGCGAGTTTGACGAGAAGGACACGAATATCGTCGGCGATGGCCAAAAGCAGCTTTCGGAGGTTCTCCGCTTGCGCTGCGCGCTTCGAGACGAGATCGAGGCGTTTCAGCTTGGTCAGCCCCTCGACCAGCTGGCCGATCCGCGGGCCGAAGAGCTGATCGATCTCCTTGCGCGTGGCGTCGGTGTCCTCGATCGTGTCGTGCAGGAGGGCGGTCGCGATCGTCGCCTCGTCGAGTCGCAATTCAGTGAGGATCGCCGCGACTTCGAGTGGATGGGAAAAGTAGGGATCCCCGCTGGCACGCTTTTGCGCGCCGTGCTTCTGCATGGCGTAGACATAGGCGCGGTTAAGCAGGGCTTCGTCGAGCTCTGGCCTGTAGGCTGCGACCTTCTCCACGAGTTCGTATTGGCGCATCATCGCGGCGCTGCGCTCTCATCAATGCATAGGCCGGCCTCGATTGCAGCAGCCCGAAACGAAAAAGGAGCATGCCCGTCAAGGCACGCTCCCTAATGATAGTCGGCTTTGGTGCAACGCGGTAGGCCCATGCGGCATAAGATGCCGATTTCAAGGGCGTTTCGCGGACCGGCCTTAGTAGTCGTCAGTCTTTTCCGGAGCGACCAGGCCCTCGATCCCGGCGAGCAGTTCGTCCTCCGACATGCGGTCGAATGCGACCGTATCATCGGGCTTCTCCTGGATTGCGGCCTGCGGAGCCGGTGCTTCGGAGCGCTCGGTCGGGCGGGTCTCTTCGGGCTCGTCCACCTCGACATGCTTCTGCAGCGTGTGGATGAGGTCTTCCTTCAGATCCTCGGGCGACAGGGTTTCGTCAGCGATTTCGCGCAGCGCGACGACCGGGTTCTTGTCGTTGTCGCGGTCGACGGTAATCGGATTGCCCTGACTGATTTGACGAGCGCGGTGGCTTGCCAAGAGCACAAGTTCAAAACGGTTGTCGACCTTATCGACGCAATCTTCTACGGTGACACGGGCCATGCCTGTCTCCTAATGCCGAATATCGGTATGGTTGGAATTACGAACCCAATACCGAAGTGTCGGCAGGTCCACAAGGCCGCGCCTCGATAAAATGCACTTGTGACTTCAATAAATTCGCAAGCCATCTTGATCTAGACCTGATTGTCCCTGTACCGGAGCCTCCTCAGTAGCACTCCCGATTTGGCGGCCATAATTTTACGCAAACACGGCGGACCGCCCAATAGACTAGTGAAAGTTGAATGGATGTTCGATCAGCGCGAGAAAATTGCACTTTTTATTGACGGCGCAAATCTCTACGCAGCATCTCGAAATCTCGGTTTTGATATCGATTACAAGAAAATGCTGACCTTCTTCGAGAAGAAGGCCTATCTGCTGCGGGCGTACTATTATACCGCGCTCATCGAAGACCAAGAGTACTCCTCGATCCGTCCGCTTATCGACTGGCTGGACTACAACGGCTACCGAGTAGTGACGAAGCCGGCCAAGGAATTCACCGATCAAACCGGGCGCCGCAAGGTGAAAGGCAACATGGACATCGAACTCGCCATCGATGCCATGGAGTTGTCCGACACCGTCGACCACTTCGTCCTGTTTTCGGGCGACGGCGACTTCCGCTCGCTGGTCGACGCACTTCAGCGCAAGGGCCGGAAGGTCTCGGTCGTCTCGACGCTCGCGACCCAGCCGCCGATGATCTCCGATGACCTGCGCCGTCAGGCCGACCATTTCATCGATCTGACCAGCCTCAAGAACGAAATCGGTCGCAGCCAGGCCGAACGTGACGCCCGTCTGGCCCGTCGAGCCAGTATGGAAGCTGCCGAGGACGAAGAAGAAGACGATTACTGATCCTGTGCATGGACGAGAGACGGTGACCGCGTCTACGCCCATCGAGCCGCCGTGTGACTGCCCGCTCTGTCCCCGCCTTGTGGAATTCCGGGAAGCTTGGCAGACCCGGGAACCCGATTGGCATAATGCGCCCGTCCCGACCCTATACCCAGTTCAAGACACCGATGCGGTTCGCCTGCTGATCGTTGGCCTTGCGCCCGGCGTCCGAGGCGCGAACCGAACCGGCCGACCGTTCACCGGCGACTATGCCGGCGATCTCCTCTATGCGACTTTGCACCGACACGGCTTTGCGAATGATCGTTTCGCCGCCGATCCGAACGACGGCCTCAAGCTGTTCGAGACAGCGGTCACCAATTCGGTGCGTTGCGTCCCCCCGCAGAACAAGCCGGTTGGTGAGGAAATCAATACCTGTCGGCGGTTCCTCTCCGCGACGATCACTGCCTTGCCGAACCTTCGTGCCATCGTCACGCTCGGCCGGATCGCCCATGATTCGACCGTCCGCACTCTTGGCTTGAAGCTCAAGGATCACGCGTTCGGCCACGGCGCGCAGATCGAGGCCAGGCGCTACACCTTGTTCCCGACCTATCACTGTTCCCGCTACAACACGAACACCGGCCGTCTCACCGAAGCGATGTTCGACATGGTATTCGCTAACGTCGCGCGGTTTCTCGCCGAAAGCTGATTTCGGCTTGGACGCGCCGGGAGCGAACCCGAGATGCGGTTCCAATCGAGCGCAAACGGGCGCCCCGTTAGCAGCGCCCGATCGAAACTAGCCCGGCTCGGCTCGCTCTTCAGCGCATGACCGGCATCGAGAACTCCGCGCCGTCCTTGATGCCCGATGGCCAGCGGCTGGTGATCGTCTTGGTGCGAGTCCAGAACTTGATCGAGTCCGGCCCGTGCTGGTTGAGATCGCCGAACACCGAGCGCTTCCAGCCGCCGAAGGAGTGATACGCCATTGGCGTCGGGATCGGCACGTTGACGCCGATCATGCCCACAGGAACCTTCGACGCAAAGTCCCGCGCCGCATCGCCGTCGCGCGTATAGATCGCAACCCCGTTCCCGTATTCATGATCGGTCGGGAGCGCGAGCGCCTCGTCGTAGTCCTTCGCGCGGACAACCGACAGGACAGGACCGAAGATCTCTTCCTTGTAGATGTCCATGTCCTTGGTGACGTTGTCGAACAGGCAGGCACCGACGAAGTATCCGTCCTCATAGCCCTGCATATTGAAGCCGCGCCCATCGACGACGAGCTTGGCGCCTTCCGAAACGCCCTTTTCCACGAGGCCAAGGATCTTCTCCTTCGACGCCTTAGTCACCACCGGGCCGAAATCGGCCTCGCTGTCGGTGTAGGGTCCGATCTTCAATGCCTCGATGCGCGGGGTCAGCTTTTCCACCAGCGCATTCGCGGTCTCTTCGCTCACCGGCACGGCCACCGAGATCGCCATGCAACGCTCTCCGGCAGATCCATATCCTGCGCCGATCAATGCGTCTGCCGCTTGATCGAGATCGGCGTCCGGCATCACGATCATGTGGTTCTTCGCGCCGCCGAAAGTCTGGGCGCGCTTGCCGTATTTCGCGGCCTCGGCGTAGACGTAAGCCGCGATTGGTGTCGAGCCGACGAAGGAGACGGCCCCAATGTCCTGATGCTGGAGGATGCCGTCGACCGCACCCTTGTCGCCGTTGAGGACCTGCAGGATACCCTTCGGCAAACCGGCTTCCATCATCAGTTCAGCCAGCCGCATCGGCACGGAGGGATCGCGCTCGGACGGTTTCAGGATGAAGGCGTTGCCGCAGGCGATCGCCGGCGCAAACATCCACATCGGTATCATGGCCGGGAAGTTGAACGGCGTGATGCCGGCACCAATGCCGACCGGCTGGCGGATCGAATACATGTCGATGCCCGGCCCTGCGCCTTCGGTGTATTCGCTCTTTTGAAGATGCGGAATGCCGATGACGAATTCGGCGACCTCCAGCCCGCGCTGGATATCGCCCTTCGAATCTTCCACTGTCTTGCCGTGCTCCGACGAGAGAAGCTCGGCAAGCTCCTGCATATTATCATTGAGAAGCTGGACGTATTTCATGAAGACGCGCGCCCGGCGCTGCGGATTGGTCGCGGCCCAGCCCGGCTGCGCCGCCTTCGCCGCATCGACGGCACGCTGCAGATCGTCGGCGCCGGCGAGCGCAAGCTTTTTCGTCACTTGGCCCGTTGCAGGATTGAAGACGTCCGCCGTCTGCCCGCTCGAACCGGCGACGCGTTCGCCATCGATGAAGTGACCAATCGTTTCCATAAGATCCTCCTCAGATAATCTGTCTTGCTTCCGTTCTGACGCACAATTTCGTCGGAACCAATCCCTTGAAACGCCAATCCGTTGTGCGAAAAGTAGAGTCCTAAAGCTTCTCTTCGGGGGTCATGGATGAATTGGGACGACGCTCGGATCTTTCTCGCCGTCGCCCGCGCGGGCCAGATCCTCGGCGCGGCGCGGCGGCTCGAACTCAACCATGCGACCGTCGGGCGGCGGCTCTCGGCGCTCGAAGCCGATATCGGCGCGAAGCTCCTGCATCGCCGGCCGAACGGCTGCGAGCTGACCGCCCAGGGCCGGGCTTTCCTCGCCCAGGCCGAACTTATGGAAGCCGCGACGATCTCCGCCCGCGCCGAGATCGGCAATGCCGATGTCAGCCTGTCGGGAACGGTGCGGATCGGCGCACCGGATGGCTTCGGCACGAGCTTTCTCGCCCCGCGCCTCTGGCGCCTCGCCGAGCGCCATCCGAACCTGACGATCCAACTCGTCCCCGTCCCCCGCGCCTTCTCGATCTCCCGCCGCGAGGCCGATATCGCGGTCACGGTGGAGCGGCCCGAGCACGGCCGTCTCGTCGCCGGCAAGCTCACCGACTACGCCCTCGGCTTCTACGCTGCCCGATCCTATCTCGAACGGCACGGCGAACCTGAGAAACTGGGAGACCTCGCCTCCCACCGTCTCGTCGGCGCCGTGGAAGACCTCCTGTATTCCCCGCGCCTCACCTATTTCGCTGATTTACTTCAAGAATGGCCGTCGCGCTTCGAGATATCTTCGGCCATGGGTCAGCTCGAAGCGGTAGCAGCCGGCGCCGGCATCGGAATCTTGCACTGCTTCTCCGCCCAAAGACGGAGCGAGCTCGTTCGCATCCTTCCGGACGAACGCATCGACCGGGCCTATTGGCTGGTCTTCCACGAGAGCGTCCGCGACGTCGCCCGCATTGCCGCCGTCGCCGAATTCATCCGCGAGGCGGTCGAGACGGAGAAGGCCCTGTTCGGCTGAACTTCTCGATGCCAACGCGAAGCGCGTCTGAATGGTTTGATTGAGCTCATCGGGGAACAAGCTCGAGCGATCGAACTCTCGTCTTCGCTCGACTTCGACGAAGGTGAGGAGGGCGAACGGGCAAGTCCTGCTCGTCACTCATGAACTACATATTCCAAGGCGCGCATTACCGAACGCGTTCACGCAGCGCGTTCGGTGGCCTCGGTGCCCCTGAACAGGGCCGCAATGAGATCGGTCTGGGTAACGAGCCCGATGAGCCGGTCGGCTTCGTCCACGATCGCGATGTGATGCAGCTGTTTCCGCGCGAGAAAGGGCACAAGCTCTGCGATGGGTGTATTGGCGGTGGCCTTCTGCGGATTGGGAGTAGCGATTCTGTCGACCGTCATCCACGTAGAGAACCCCTTTTCGAAACCGTCGGCGAGACGCTTCGCAGTTCGAAGGGCCGGACGGCCGAGACCCTTTCCAACCGCCTTAACGAAGTTCTCGCGGGACAACATCCCTACCAGCTGACGGTCCTCGGTTGTGACAGGAAGAACGCTGAAGTTGCGATCCTGAATGATCCACCAGGCTTCGCTGATCGTTGTGGTGGGCGAAATTGTTATCACGTCGCGGGACATGACATCCGCACAGGTCATATTGCCGGAACGCCTGCGATAGGCTTCGTGTTCGGCTGTCGTGAGAATTGCCATCAGGTCCTGTCGATCAATATCGATAACCTTGTCGCTTCGTTCCAGAACCGCGTTGAGATCAGCGAGCGTAAAGCCGGCCCGCTCCAGAGCAGGCGGATCAGCGGTTCCATGGGCATTCGGTTGTTTCACTGGCCGCAGATGCGGATATCGTCTGCCTGTCAGCTGGTTGAAGACAAGTGCGACTGAAAGTAAAAGGACCGAGTTCAGACCGATCGGAACGGCTGCGAACGAAAAGCCTAAAGCATCCGCGCTTGGACCAGCGAAAACAGCCGTCACCGCGACGGCGCCGCCTGGAGGATGCAGACATCTCAAGACGAACATCAGCGCAATTGCGAGGCATACGGCGACCGAAGCGGCCAGAAGGGGATCCGAAATCGACATCCGGCAGGCGATGCCGACCAGGGCCGCAGAGACGTTGCCCCCCATGATCGACCATGGCTGTGCAAGGGGACTGGACGGGACCGCAAACAGAAGCACCGCCGACGCGCCCATTGGTGCGACCAGCAGTGGTACGATTGTTTCGGGACCGAGAACGAGCAGGGTGGCAAAGCCGGTTACGGCGATTCCGCAAAGCGCCCCAATACTTGCACGCAACTGCTCCTGCACACTGACATGTCCGAGATCGGGAACAAGGCGGCGTAGAAACTGTCGAACCATACAAGCGTACTTTGATGAAAATGGTCTGCTGCATTTATCATCATCGTGCTCGAAAAACAGGCATGAGCTTGCTCCAAAATAGGAGCTTGTGAATTTAGTGTTCCACATTCACCCGGACGGTTATCCGTAGTTTGACTTCAGACGGACGGACGGTCCGCCTGAATTACCATAACCAGGTGACATCAAGCTCTGGTCTCGAACGCCCTTTCCATCGCCCTGCGCTTCACGTCCGGCGGCATTGCCTCGGCAGCAAGCGTCTGGACCGCCTCTTCGAGCCCCATCGCCGTCTGATCCTTGGAGCCGAGCCGGCGGATGTTGACCGCACGCTCTTCGGCCTCGCGTCTGCCGCAGACGATAATGACCGGCACCTTGGCCAGCGAGTGTTCGCGGACTTTATAGTTGATCTTCTCGTTCCGCAGATCGGTCTCCACCTTCAGCCCAGCGTCTCGCAGGACTTCAGTCACCTCGCGGGCGTAATCGTCAGCTTCCGAGGTGATCGTCGCGACCACGGCCTGCTGAGGCACGAACCAGAGCGGCATATGACCAGCATAGTTTTCGAGAAGAATGCCTAGAAAACGCTCCATAGAGCCGCAGATTGCGCGGTGGATCATGACCGGCCGCTTCTTCTCGGAGTTCTCGTCAATATAGAAGGCTCCGAAGCGCTCCGGAAGGTTGAAGTCCACCTGCGTCGTCCCGCACTGCCATTCGCGACCGATCGCGTCGCGCAGCGTGTATTCGAACTTCGGTCCATAAAACGCGCCCTCTCCTTCCAGAATACTGGTCCTAATCTTGCCGCCGGATTTCGCCTCGATCTCCTTGAGGACATCGCCCATGATGGCCTCGGCATGGTCCCAATTCTCATCCGAGCCGACCCGCTTTTCCGGCCGCGTCGAGAGCTTCACGACGATCTCCTCGAAACCGAAGTCGGCGTAGATCGAGAGGATGAGATCGTTGATCCTCAGGCATTCGGCAGCGAGCTGTTCCTCGGTGCAGAAGACGTGAGCGTCGTCCTGCGTAAACCCACGCACGCGCATCAGACCATGCAGTGCGCCGGACGGCTCGTACCGATGCACATTTCCGAATTCGGCATAGCGGATCGGAAGCTCGCGATAGCTCTTGAGCCCATGCTTGAAAATCTGGACGTGGCCCGGGCAGTTCATCGGTTTGATGGCGAAGACCCGGTGATCGGCCTCCGCGTCATCCGGACGGGTGAAGGCATGGGCCGACTTCACCGCGAACATGTTCTCCTGATACCAGCCCCAGTGACCGGAGGTCTCCCACAGCGCCTTGTCGAGGATCTGCGGCGCGTTCACCTCTTCATAGGTGCCGTCGAGCCGGCGGCGCATATAGGAAACGAGGGACTGGAACATGCGCCAGCCCTTGGAATGCCAGAAGACGACGCCCGGCCCTTCCTCCTGGAAGTGGAAGAGATCCATCTCGCGGCCGAGCTTGCGGTGGTCGCGCTTCTCGGCTTCCTCCAGCATATGGAGGTAATTCTTCAGCTGGTCCTTCGACGCCCATGCCGTGCCGTAGATACGGCTGAGCATGGGCCGCGTGGAATCCCCGCGCCAATACGCACCGGCGGTCTTCATCAGCTTGAACGCATCGCCGATCTGGCCGGTCGAAGCCATATGAGGTCCACGGCACAGGTCGAACCATTCGCCCTGCTTGTAGATCTTGAGGTCCTGATCCTCGGGAATCGCATCAACCAGCTCGACCTTGAAGTTCTCGCCCTTCGTCTCGAAGACTTCGCGCGCCTCGTTGCGCGACCAGACCTCCTTGGTGAAGGGACGATTGCGCTGGATGATCTCGCTCATCTTCTTTTCGATGACGGGGAGATCCTCCGGCGTGAACGGCGTCTCTCGGTGGAAGTCGTAATAGAAGCCGTTCTCGATGACCGGGCCGATGGTCACCTGCGTGCCCGGCCAGAGTTCCTGCACGGCCTCGGCGAGCACATGGGCGCAGTCGTGCCGGATCAGTTCGAGTGCGCGCGGATCGTCCCGCGTCAGAATTTCGAGCGCGCCGGCGCGGCCCACAGGATCGGCGAGATCGCGCACCTCGCCGTCGAGCGCATAGGCGACGGCCTTCTTACCGAGCGATTTGGAAATTCCGGATGCGATCTCCGCGCCGCTCGTCTGGGGCGCGTAATTCTTGATCGAACCATCGGGAAAGGTGAGGGAAACGGCCTCGGCCATAGGTATGCTCCTGGGTTTCCAGTCCCGCCTACGAGCGCGGGTGGGGTGATAGGCCGATGGCGGTCCCGAAAGGAACAAGCCCGGCATGACGATGTCTTCCACTTCGATTGAGCGGAGCCGACGCGCGGGATATATTGAAAGGGGGCGAGCCTGTGAAGGAGTTTATCCGATGAACATTGAGCTGTTGCAGCCCAAGCCTTTCGACCTGGTCTCGAGCACCATCATGCTGGCTGGCAACGCCGTCGCCTTCGAGGGTACGTTGAGCGTATCCGTCAGCGAAGGCCATGACGAGATCACCGGCTTCGTCACTGTCGGGTCAACCTCGATACGCCAATTCCAGGGCACGATCGCCATTCCAAGCGATGCCGCTTTCCAGTTGAGCCGCCTCTTCGTCACCGTTTCAGACGACACTGCCGGCGGCGGCGAGTCACCACCGCCGATGGTGACGGTGCCTGTCATCTACGGCCCGATGATACTGCCCGACTATGTCGGCTTCAGGAACTACACGGTGCAACGCGGTGACAGCCTCTCGGCGATCGCCAACCGCTTCTACAACGATCGCAGCCTGTTCCGCGTGATCCAGCAGGCGAACGCACACCTCGTTGAAGACCCGAACGTCATCTTCCCAGGCCAGGTGCTGCGTATACCGGTTGCCGACTAAGGCCGAACGTCAATCCGGCACATTGTCGATACCGCCCTTCCCAAACGGGCCGCAACGGCTCACGCGTTTGGCTGTCAACCAGCTACCCCGCAACAATCCGTGCCGCGCCACCGCCTCGTAGCCGTATTCCGAGCAGGTCGGCAAATGCCGGCAATGCCCGCCGATCAGTGGCGAGAGCGTCAGCTGATAGGCGCGGATGAGGCCGGTGCCGACGAGGCGGCCGGGGGTCCTGCGCCAGGGTCCGGCATAGTTACGGGACATCTTCGCCGGCCTCACGAAGGATTGGCTCCAATTGCCGACGAAATTCGGGAACCGAGCGTGTCGCCACGCGCCAGATTACATTCCAATCCAACGTTTCGTAGCCGTGAGAAATTCTGTTTCGGAGTTGGAAGGACTCGCGAAGCGGAATAGTTGAATACTGAGCGGCGAATGATGGAAACTTTCGAAGTACACGATGCGACATCTCGCCGACCTGCTCCACACCCTTCGATATCGCGAGTTGAGAAAAGGGCTCGACCTGCAATCTCTCGAGCGTGGTCATCTCGGTGGCCTGCTCGCATCGCAAATAGGCCTCGTGTAGGGCGATAAGCGCATCGATCAGCTTTTCCTCGCCGAGAGCCGGACTCATAGGGCCGTGAAGTCCCGTTGAATTCTGCGCAAGACCCGGGGAGAGAATTCGCCATCAAGTCGCAGATCCACGCTATGGCCAATCGCGGCCCCGACCTCGTTCTGCGCGCGGAACAGTTCGAAGTAATCGAGAGACGGTTGCGGGGTCACGAGGATATCCAGATCGCTCTCCTCCGTATCCTCCCCCCGCGCAACGGAGCCGAATACCCGCGGATTGCTCACCGGATAGCGCGACAGGATTTCCCGGATCGTCTCGCGGTGCATTTCGAGCGCTTCGGACGGCCTCATCGTCATTCTCTCCCGAAAGCGGAGCAGACTATATGATTACGCAGCGGCCGTGGTCGCGCCCTTCTCGATCTGGTCGAGGGCATCGACGACCGCGTCGAAGGTCAGCATAGTCGAGGCGTGGCGCGCTTTGTATTCGCGCACAGGTTCCAAGTATTTCAGATCCTCGAAACGGCCCGTAGGCGCCTCTCCGTTCTCCTTCAGCATCGCCTGCATTGCCTGGCGCACGGTACGCAACTCGTCGGGCGTCGCGCCGATAATGTTACGCGCCATCACCGAAGAGGAAGCCTGTCCCAGCGCGCAGGCCTTCACCTCATGCGCAAAGTCCGAAACCGCGCCGTCGTTCATCTTCAGATCGATGGTAACCGTCGAGCCGCAGAGCTTGGAATGGGCCGTCGCGCTCGCATCCGGCGTTTCCAACCGGCCGGTGCGCGGAATGTTGCCAGCCAGTTCGAGAATACGGGCGTTGTAGACGTCGTCGATCATGGTGCGAACCTGTGTTACGCGTTTGCCCGGAAGGGCTGCATCTGCTGCACCTTAAGGCTTCGTCCCGCGTTTCTTCTCTATCATTCCTCGCTCGGCCTCTTTATATAGGCGCCACGCCGCCGGCCCGAAAGGCCTTGGCGACCCATGCTTCTGGACGGCGTTGTGACGCCCTCTTCGGCTGGCAAAACGACACTGCGGCGAAATTGGAGACATCGTGACCAAGGACACCGAGACGAACCTTCCGGTCCCGACCCGTAGTCACGAAGCACCCGATGTCCACTCCGTATGGGTGGCTGCGCGAATTCCGCATTTCAGGGAGAAAGCCGCGATGGAAGCCGTCGTCAAGCAGTTTCCGGACCGCTCGAAGATCGAGAATGCAGACCGGCCAGACCGTGTTGAAGCCGAGGAAGCGGTCCGTACCCTCCTGCGCTGGATGGGCGAGGATCCGTCTCGCGAAGGCCTTCTCGAGACCCCAGCCCGTGTCGTCAAAGCCTATGAAGAACTGTTCGGCGGCTACAAGCAGGATGCCGCCGACATTCTCGGCCGCACCTTCGAGGATGTCTCGGGTTACGAGGATATGGTCCTCGTCAAGGATATCGACTTCCATTCCCACTGCGAGCATCACATGGTGCCGATCATCGGCAAAGCCCATGTCGCCTATGTTCCGAACGGCCGCGTTCTCGGTCTTTCGAAAATCGCCCGGCTTGTCGATATCTACGGCCGCCGGCTGCAGACCCAAGAATCGATGACCGCCCAGATCGCGGACGCGATGCAACGTCTCCTGCAGCCGTCTGGCGTCGCGGTGATGATCGACGCCGAACATCTTTGCATGTCGATGCGCGGCATTCGTTCAAAGGATGCGACGACGATCACGACGGCTTTCAACGGCGAATTCAAGTCCGACAAGGAATTGAGCCGCCGCTTCATGAAGCTTGTCGGCCAGACGGCCTGACGTGCCCTGATGGCAGCCACCTTCGCCGACCCAGCCGAAGCGCGCGAACAGGAAGAAGGTCTCGTCTTTCGCCCGCGCTTCGACGCCCACGGCCTCGTTACGGCCGTCGTGACCGATCACGAGACAGGCCGCCCATTGATGGTGGCCCACATGAACGCCGAGGCCCTCGCCACGACCATTGAAACCGGGTTTGCTCACTACTGGTCCCGCTCCCGCCAGACGCTCTGGAAGAAGGGCGAGACGTCGGGTGCGCTACAGAGTGTCCGTGGGATTCGTGTCGACTGCGATCAGGACGCCATCTGGCTTTCCGTCACCTCTGCAAAGCCCGAGGACACCTGTCATACCAGCCGCATCACGTGTTTCTATCGCAAGTTCGATTTCGAGAGCCGGACGCTCGTTCATTCAAGTTCGTGAAAGATAACGTGTGTAAACTGGCAACCTCTCAGCCCGAACGGGCCAGACAGCGAGGTTGCAAGTGCCGGGATGCTGCAGCGAGTTCTCAATTGGCGCGAGAATGCCGAGCCGGTTCGTGTAATGGATGACAACGCCCTCTCCGGTCTCGACGCAGACGCGCAGCCGGACGTGCCGAAACGACGAAAGGGAGACCGAGAGGGCATTGCATTGGCCCTTGGCGGTGGTGCAGCACGAGGCTGGGCTCATATCGGGGTCATCAAGGCGCTGGACGAGGCCAGCATCCCAATCTCGATGATTGCCGGAACATCCATCGGCGCCCTTGTCGGCGGCTGCTATCTTGCGGGCAAGCTGGACGAGCTTGAACATTTTGCACGTTCCCTCACGCGCCGGGGCATGTTTCGCTTTCTCGACTTTCAGATGGGTGGCAGCGGGCTCATCCGCGGCATGCGCCTGTCGCACCGCCTGACACAGTCACTCGAGGGCTGTACGGTCGAAAACCTCTCGAAGCCATTCGTCGCCGTGGCCACCGACGCTCGGTCCGGCCACGAGATCTGGATCGACAGCGGTCCACTCGTCCTAGCGATGCGAGCGTCCTACGCCCTGCCAGGCGTGTTCGAGCCCGTCGACTGCTCTGGTCGGCGCCTGCTCGACGGTGCTCTCGTCAATCCTGTGCCGGCCAACGTCTGCCGAACCATGGAAGAACGTCTCGTCGTCGCTGTGAACCTCCACCACGACCTCTATGGCCGGGCGGCCGTCGTGCGCATGACCGCGCGCGATTGCAGCGCTTCAAACCGTCAGGACCATCGCGAACGTCGAAACCCGGATACGGCGGCACGGCGCGAAAACTTCGGCGTGATCCGCTCGATGGTCGACGCCTTCAACATCATTCAGGATCGGATCTCGCGGGCACGCCTTGCGGGTGATCCTCCGGACATGACGGTAAGTCCGAGGGTGCGCGAGATAGGGCTATCGGAATTCCACCGGGCGGGGGAAGCGATCGATATCGGCTATGAGGCGGCCACGGCCCGCATCACAGAGATCAAGCAGATCGCCGAAGAGGTCGCGCGCCTGCACGGCTGACCCAGTATGATCCTATTCGACTGCTGAAGTCAGTTGGTATTGATGTAGTCTCGCATCATCGAGGCCTCTGCTTCTGCCTCTGAAATCTTGCGCTTCACCACGTCGCCGATCGAGACGAAGCCGACGAGTTGCTCGGTCTCGTCTACGACGGGCAGATGGCGGAAGCGCTTCTCAGTCATCAGGCGCATAGCCTCATCGATCGACATGTCCTCGCGGACGGTGACGACTTTCGGTGTCATTGCCTCTTTGACCAGTTGTGTGAGGACGTCCGGGCCGCGCGCCGCCACAACGCGCACGATGTCACGCTCCGATACGATGCCTGCGAGGCGGCCGTTGTCCTCAACCAGAATGATCGCGCCGATCCGCTTTTCCGAAAGGACCTGCGCAACCTCGGCCAAGGTCACGCTCGGCGTCAGGGTCACGACGTCGCGGCCCTTCTCCTCCAGAATGCGCTTGATCGTCATGCCATTAAACTCCTCGAATTCCGGCACCCTTCGGACGATATGGTGCGACGGAGCGGGGTTTCTCGCAAGTGGCCAATTCGAACGAAGTCAGAATGCTGGGCTCCCGGGCATCTTTCGATCGAACAGTGCAAACCCGAGAAAACCGAAAGCGAAACCGCCTAAATGGGCTTCCCAGGCGACATTGCCCTCTCCAAGCGCGCCGCCGAGACCCGTTGAAAACAGGAAATTCGTCCCGAAGAACGCAGCCACGAACACCACGACCGTCCGGTTGGTCAGGCAGGTGGCGATGGGCTCCAGCGGCAGGCGGATATCGGCGCGCATGAAGCTGATTCGTCCGGCACGCGGCAGTGCGAACCGGCTCGCAGCGCCCATCAGCGCGGAGACAGCGCCCGAAGCACCGATCACGGGTGCTAGCAGGCCGGGGTTGATCACGTAGAAAAGCGCTGCTCCTGAAACCGAACCTGCGATTGAGAAGGCGAGGAAGCGCTGCGCGCCGAGACGGCGGGCGACCGGTGTGCCGAAGACGAGCAGCCACAGGCTGTTCAATCCGATGTGCACGGCATCGCCATGAAGCAGCATGTAACTCGCCGGGGTCCAGTAGTCGACGCCAGCAAGCCGGTCCGAACAGTCGACTGCGAGATCGCCGTAGCAACCTGGAATGAATGCGAGATTGAGGACGAACCACTCCTCGAGCGCCGGACCCGCCAGGTAGACGCGAAAGAAATGCACCGCCACCAGCACCACGATCGAAAAGAGGATGACGGTCGGCGCATTGAAGGCTGGCGGCGGGCTGCGTCGGATCGGGCTGTAAGGATCGGGTTCTGTCGTCACGTCGCATCCGGTCGCGCTGTTCTCAGTCCGAAGTCAAGCTAGGGCAGGTTCCCTGCTAAGGCATCCGATCCGGCGGACACGTCGCGGGCCGAAGTTCTCCCGATTACCCGCCGAGATCAAAAAAAGAGGCCGCCCTCGCGTTCAAAACGCGCTGACGGCCTTCAAATATCCGACGAGATGTGAGGTCAGGCACCCCGACAGTATGATCCGTGCTGCAGATCGAGAACCAAGTTTGTCCCGACAAGACTGATAGCCCGACTGGGCAACGACCGCAAAGCGTTTCCTAACTCATCGTTAACGCACCTGCCGCCGGTGCGTTAACCATTCCAATGCGTTGCGCGCGGCCATGCGGGGCGGGGCGCTGCGCTGGAGAGCGCCCGATCGGGCTGCGCCGAGAAGCCCTTCTCGGTTCCGCCGTCTATTCTGCGGGCTGGCCTCGGCCGCCGAGGAGCTGCGGCGGTCCCTTCAGAAGCTTCTCGTCGACGAAGGGGCTGGGGCTCGCGGCTTCAGCTTCCGCCTCGTTTCGGTAGAACTGTTCGTTCCGATAAAGTGGAAGCTTGTCGCGGCCGAGCGCCCGGACCAACCCCCACATCAGGAGCACTAGCACGAAAGCGAAGGGAAAGCCTGCGACGACGGCAGCCGCCTGCAGCGCGTTCAACCCGCCGGCTGCAAGCAGGATTGCGGCGATGACGCCTTCGGTCGAGGCCCAAAACAGTCGCTGGATTTTCGGCGGATCATCGTGGCCGCCGGCCGTCAGCATGTCGATCACGAAACTGCCTGAATCCGATGACGTCACGAACCAAACGACGATCATGACGAGGATCAGCGTCTGGACGATCGCGGTCAGCGGGTAGGACTCCATGAGGACGAAGATCGTGTTGCCATAGCTTTCTTTCGTCGCCTCGATGAGCCCAGGATCACCGTTGAGGCTCAACTCGACCGCGACGCCGCCAAAGGCTGTGAACCAGAAGAACAGGATGGCGCACGGGATGAAGAGAATGCCGAGGATGAATTCGCGGATCGTGCGCCCGCGCGAGATACGCGCGATGAAGATGCCGACGAACGGAGACCAGGAAATCCACCATGCCCAGTAGAAGATGGTCCAGTTCACCTGCCAGTCCGTGCCGGAATAGGCTTCCGCCCAGGAACCGAAATACATCGCCTGCGAAAGATAGTTGCCGGTGTTCTCGATGAAGCTGTCGAAGATGAAGAGCGTCGGGCCGAAGACGACAGCAAAGGCCAGGAGGACGAAGGTGAGCCAGATGTTGAAGGCCGAGAGCCGACGAATGCCGTCGTCGAGTCCCATCATGACCGAGGTGGCAGCAAAGCCTGTGATGATCGCAATGAGGATGATTTGAACGAAGGCGCTGTTCGGCAGGCCGAAGATGGTCTCCATGCCATCGTTGAGCTGGATGACCCCGAGGCCGAGCGTGGTGACGATGCCGAACATCGTGCCGAAGACAGCGAGGATGTCGACGGTGTGTCCGAGCGGGCCGTAGATCTTCGTTCCGATAAGCGGGAACAGGGCCGAGCGGATCGAAAGCGGTAGCCCGTGCCTGTAATGGAAATAGGCAAGCGCCAAGCCGACCATGGCATAGATCGCCCAGGCATGCAGGCCCCAATGCAGGAACGAAAGGACCATCGCCTCCTTGGCGGCGGCAGCGGTCTCGGCCTCCTCGAGCGGCGGAGAGAAGAAGTGATAGAGCGGTTCGGCGACGCCCCAGTAAAGGAGGCCCACGCCGATCCCGGCCGAGAACAGCATCGCGACCCAATTGAACAGGCTGTATTCCGGCTTCTCGGTCTGCGCTCCGAGGCGGATGTCGCCGAAGCGGCTGAAGGCGAGATAGAAGCAGATGACCAGCGCGACATTGACGATGATGATGAAGAGCCAGCCGAACTTGTTCACGATCTGGGTCTGAAGCCACGGGAATACGCTGGAAGCGAGCTCGGTGAAGAAGGCACCGAAGATGATGAAGCCGAGAATGAGAGCGGCGGATATGGTGAAGACGGGCACGCTGACATGAGGAAACGGACCTAGGGGACCTGTCTCCACTCTGCCGACCGAATTCGATTGCGCCATCCGCCGGATCCTTTTCGATTGTCTCATCGGATTAAAGGAGGACATAGCGCGGTTTCATCTCTGGCAACCGGAATGACCGCGCTGCTCCGACAAACGAGGAGGCCGAGCGGCGAGCCCGGCACGCTGCCGATGCAACCCACTCAGACGGAAACGCATTATTGTTTCAAATGAACAATCGACGACACCGAGGACCGAGGTAGAACCGATGATCCGCAGCATTCTGAAAGCGATTTTCGTAGGCTGGGTCGCACGCAAGTTCGCTGGGCGCGGACGGCGCCGGGCACCCCGGCGCTACTGAGCGCCACGCCTTACGATCCGCAGCATGAATTTTGAGAGGGCCGGCACGAGTGCTGGCCCTTTTCATCGTCAGCGTGTGCGAAAGAATGTAAGCCCGTTCGACGGCGGTGCATTTTTGCATGCTAACGCCGCTACTGACCCGTCCATTCCGGCTTGCGCTTCTCGAGGAAGGCGCCGATGCCCTCCTCGGCATCCCTGGCCAGCATATTGTCGACCATGGTGCGAGCGGCGTAGTCGTAGGCTTCCGACAGGGGCATCTCCATCTGGCGATAGAACGCCTCCTTGCCGGTCCTCACCGTCAGCGGCGACTTCGACGCGATGGTGGTCGCGTACTTTCCAATGATCGTGCCGAGATATTCCGGCGGAACGACGCGGTTGACGAGGCCGAACTCGCGGGCGGTGCGGGCATCGATACGTTCGCCGGTGAGCAGCATCTCCATGGCGTGCTTCGGGGCGACGTTGCGGCTGAGGGCGACCATGGGCGTCGAGCAGAACAGGCCGATATGGACGCCCGGCGTCTGGAACTGGGCTTCCTCCGAGGCGATCGCAAGATCGCAGGACGCGACGAGCTGGCAACCGGCGGCGGTGGCGAAACCGCCGACCTCGGCGATGACCGGCTGCGGCAGGCGGACGATGGTCTGCATCAGATCCGAGCAGAGCCGCATGGTCTTCTCGTAGAAGGCGCGGCCGCGGTCCTCGTCGGCGCGGTGGGCGGTCAGTTCCTTGAGGTCGTGACCGGCGCACCAGGTCTCGCCCTTGGCGGCGAGGATCACGACGCGGCAGTCGGTGTTCTCGGCACAGCGTTCGAAGGCAGCCTTCAGCGTTTCCATGACTTCGATCGAGAGCGCATTCGCCGGCGGATTGGCGAGGACGATCCGGGTGATGCCCGGCCCCTCCTCCACCGTGATCAGGGCATCGCTTTTCGCTTCGGGCGACAATTCGACGATATCGGCCAAGGTCGTGTCTCTTCAGGTCGTGATCGGAATGGCGGTGGCGGCAGCCATGGCCGCTGCGGCATTCCGTGCGGTTGGGTTCCCGACATTGGCAGAGCGAAGCGCCTGGTATAGCGAGCCCATCATCAGTGCCGTTGGATACCGGTCCCACGGGAACCCGCACCTTCACCCGAATGATAGGGCGGCGGACCGGCGGGACGCAAGACGAGAAGGGCGACGAATGCAGGCGATCGACACCGTGGACGCGACGAACGCGTTTCTGCACGAGCACTTTCCCGAACTCGCCGAAGCCCTGCCCGGTCTCAGCGTCGCCGAGGTCGCGCCGAGGCGGGCGGTGCTGAAGCTTAAAACCGACAAGCGGCATCTGCGGCCGGGCGGCACCGTTTCGGGGCCGACGCTGTTCACCATTGCGGACGTGACCGGCTGGCTGTCGATCCTGACCGCGATCGGGCCGAAGGCGCTGACGGTAACGACCAACCTCAACATCAACTTCTTGAAGAAGCCGCAGCCGGGGGCGATCATCGGCCGGGGCCAGGTGCTGAAGCTCGGCAGCCGGCTGGCGGTGACCGAGGTTTCGATGATCAACGAGAGCGACGGCGAAATCGTCGCCCATGCGACGGCCACCTATTCGATCCCGCCGAGATGAGATGGGACCCTGATTGGTTCCGACATATATGTCACAGACGAAACACGACTGTTTGAGCCGTCACTTTAACGCTTCATTTAGCCTGTGCCCTGACCCTGTTCGCATCCGAAATCGCGAAGAGGGGAATTCGCAATGAAGGTCACGAAACACTCGCCGAGCCTGGGGATCGCCGCTGCATTCGTGGTGGTGGGCCTGCCGGTCGCGCTGATGATGATCGGCGGCTGACACATTCGGTGACGAGAAATTCGAGCCGTTCCGGCATCCGCCGGGGCGGCTTTTTTCATGGGCATCGGCCGGGCCGGTTCGGCTGCCGCTTCCCCTCGCCCATGCTTCGCCGTCCCGCACCGCGTGGCGGCCGGGTTTAATCGTCTCGTTTCTCTGGTCCCCGGCGTCGGGGACGCCGCTCTGTCCGCCACCGCCAGTCGGGGCGGCGATGCGCCGGAGGCAAGCCCTCCGAAAGTGGTGTGATACGGCTCGCCTCCAGCGCACCGCGCGGTTTTTTCGACTTCGCTGCGCCCGAGCTTCGGGGTGCGCTCCGTCCGAAACCGATCCATGCCAGCCTTGCGCCCGCCCCGAGAGGCGGCGAAGGGGGGATGAGACCGGCCCGGCCGAGGCCCGACCCGTGGTTCGAGCGGCTGCCGGCGCGTGGGCGGCGTTTGAGCGCCCCCATGCGGTCCGATCCGCGCTCGCGCCGTAGTACGCGAGGGGCCGGCGGAGCCGCGAGTCGTCCGGGACGTCGGTCCCTCCGGAAGAGACCACGCCGCAGACCCGCACCATCCGTCCGAGAGCGATCCCGGCGATCACCCGTGCCCCGGAGACGAATGGCTGCGGGGATTATGGGGGCGTGGGATGGGGCGGGGATAAGAATTTTGTTCGGCGGCTCTGCGGTTGCCTCCCCACCGTCGTCATCCCGGGCTTGACCCGGGATCCATGCCTGAAGCCTCTCCATCGTATCGCAGTTTCGCGTGGGTACGCACCATGCGTCGACCCGATGGGCTTACGGATTTTGAGGAAAGTTCTTCAGGTTGCGCAAAAATGGCCGGTTTCGGTCCCCTCGAAAGGGGACGCTCAAAACTTAGCGGAAATCAACTTTGGGCATGTCCGGCATGGCCGACTTCGATTTCGGGCAGCATGAAACAGAATCATTAATTCTGTTTCAGACCGAGCCGAACAGGCGACCGATAGCTCCAGGCCCATTATAGCTATCAAGAAGGTGTAAGCTAACCTCGTTTGAGTTGTGCTTTCTGCTATTTCTAGAATAGAATTATCTAACTGGAGGAATACAATGCCATTCAGTCAACAAGTGAATATTGCTCGGAATGAGCAATTGCGAACTCCGCAGAGGGAGGGTTGGCAACATATCGCCGACCACTATGCGGCCGATGATGCGGCTGCGGAAGTAGGCATAGTTCTCCCTGTAGGATGTGGAAAGTCGGGGCTGATTTCGCTCTCGCCCTACGCTGCATCAGCTACTCGCGCCCTTGTGATTGCACCTGGAACCCGCATTCGAGATCAGCTTGGTAGAGATATGCGGGCAAATAGCACTACCAACTTCTATGATCGTTTTGGGGTTATCCCTCGTGAGGCTGAGTTCCCGGAAGTAGCCATTGTCGAGAGCGGCAGGGTCAACATGGATGACATCCGCCATGCTGATATAGTCATAGCGAACATTCAGCAGATTGCGGGAGAAGAGAACCGTTGGCTCGACGAGCTGGCACTAGACTTTTTCGATCTCATTCTCGTGGACGAAGCTCATCACAATACCGCCGAAAGTTGGCAGCAGGTAAAGCGTCGGTTCCCTGCGGCTCGCATAGTCAATTTCAGCGCGACGCCTGCTCGTGCGGACGGCGACTTGATGCAAGGCCAAGTCATTTACAGCTTCCCTGTTCTGCGTGCGATTGAAGCGGGTTATGTGAAGCGGCTCCGAGCGAAGATGCTTCGGCCCGAATCGCTCCGTTATGTCGACAGAGAACAAGGAGAGCGGATTATTGACGCGGACGAAGCTCGCCGCCTTGGTGAGATGAATGCCGAGTTTCGTCGCGGCATCGTCATGTCGGACGAAACCCTATCGTCTATCGTCGAGCAATCAATTAGCGAGCTTCGCCGCCTACGCGATGAGACAGGGGAACAGCGTCTGAAGATTATAGCTTCCGCTATTAACTACGATCACTGCATCCAAATCAAAGAAGCGTTCCGCGCCCGCGGATGGCGGGCCGAATATGTGCACTCACGCGAGGCTCAAGCCAACGACCGTGTTTTCGAACGCCTTGAGAACCACGACCTTGACGTGATCGTCCAAGCGCGCATGCTTGGCGAGGGATTTGATCACCCTTTCTTAGCGGTCGCTATGGTTGGCAGCATTTTCGCCAATCTCAGCCCCTTCGTACAGTTCGTCGGCCGCATCATGCGAGCGATTGAACAAAACCAGCCAGGGCACCCTAAAAATCAAGGAGTAGTCGTTTTTCATGTCGGCGCCAACGTTGCGCGGCGGTGGAACGATTTCCGGCAGTTCAGCGAGGCTGATCAGGAGTTCTTCGCCGACCTCCTTCCGGAAGCGGAGGACGTAGTTTTCGACGGTAACACGGCAGACCGCGACTTTGCCGGCGGGGGCGGGATCGCGCCAGTAGAAATCCTTGAGGAGAGAGACGTTCGCGCGGCTGACCTGGAGCCGATTGGAGATCCCGAAGCTGCCGCTCTTCTTGAGAGGCTAGCAAATTTGGGCGTGACACCGAATCAAGCGGCCCAAGAAATCCGCCGCATTCGAATGACCCGTCAGGACCGCCGAGAAGCCCGCCGCACAGCTCTCAACGATCGTGTTCAGAATGAGAGTGGAGGGATTTTAGGGCGATGTGGCATCAATCCTGGTAGCAAGACCCTCGACCCACGCAGAAGGGAACGGAACTTTGCATGGGTCGCATCGGAATTGCATCGCCGGATAAACGAGCATGTTGGGGGTGCGAACGCTGACCGGCAGAATTTTACACTGGATCAGCTCAATGCTGCACACGATGCCTGTTCAAATATCGTGGTAAGCCTCGAACAGGAGTTGCGCGATGGCGCGGCCTAGGTCGCTTTTGGTGAGTATGCAGCTAACGATCGCCGGCAGAGCACATGATTGCCGGTTCAATAGTACCCATCGCATTTTTAAGGGGGAACGCCGTCTGACGATCAAAGACGATGGCGACGAGCATCATTACTGCTTGGCTTGCGCTAAGAGGTTCATGGAACGCGACACCGAACGCCTTCGAGTTCTCCTAACTTCTGTTGTAGGCGAACAACAGGAAGGAGCCGCATCGCGCGATGATTGAGGAGCCAATAGGGAGTACGCTGTGAACTACATTAACACGCTCGAAAGAGTGCCTTTCCTCTATCATTTCACGGACCGACGAAATCTGCCGCAGATCAAAGCGGCAGGCGGTCTTCTCCCCCTTGCAGAGCTGCGTCGACGAGGTATCGAGATCCCGCGCC
>NZ_DS022273.1:90009-97317 GCF_000153705.1 Fulvimarina pelagi HTCC2506 | reverse complement strand
TCGAGATGGCCTCGACCAGCCGACCAGCGTCCACTGGCACGGCATCCGCATTGACAACGCGATGGACGGCGTGCCGGGCCTCACGCAGGAGGCGATCGCGCCCGGCGGCCGCTTCGTCTACGACTTCGAGGCGCCCGATCCCGGCACCTACTGGTATCATTCGCACGACCGCTCCTGGGAGCAGAACGCCCGCGGCCTGCACGGCGCGCTGATCGTTGAGGAAGCCGAGCCCTGGGAGGGTGCCGACCGAGACCTCGTTCTTCTCGTCGACGACTGGCGCCTCGCCGAGGACGGCTCGATCGACGACAGCTTTGGCCAGATGATGGACTGGAGCCATGGCGGGCGTCTCGGCAACTTCGTCACCGTGAACGGCCGTTCCAAGCCGCGGATCGAGGTGAGGCCCAACGAGCGTATCCGCGTGCGGCTGATCAACGCCGCCAATGCGCGGATCATGGAACTGGGACTGCCGGGAACGCGTACATGGCGCCTCGCCCTCGACGGTATGCCGGTGCCGCTCGTCGAGGAGAATGAGCCGGTCTGGCTGGCGCCTGCCCAGCGAACCGACCTCCTCGTCGACATCCTCGACGACGAAACGCCGAAAACGCTGGTTCTCCATACCAATGGCGGCCCGTTCGAGATCGCGGAATTCGCGGTTACGGGCGAGCCGGTGCGCGCCTCTTTCCCCGAAGCCATCGGCCTGCCGCGGTCGGGTCCGTCCCTGCCGGACGACCTTTCCGACGCCGTTCGGGCCGAACTCCTGATGGAGGGCGGTGCGATGGGTGGGATGGCCGGAGCCATGCACAAGGGCCGGATGATGGACACCCGCTCTCTCGTCGGCAAGGGCTATGTCTGGGCCTTCAACGGCGTCGCCGACGACAGGGGCAAACCGCTTGCCCGCTTCGCGAAGGGCCAGACGGCCGTCATCACGATCCGCAACGAGACCGGCTGGCCCCATGCGATGCACGTGCACGGCCATCATTTCCGGGTCCTGACGCGCAATGGCGAGCCGACGGGCGATGTCGCCATGCGTGACACCACGCTGACGGTGCCCGACGAGACCATCGAAATTGCCTTCGTTGCCGACAATCCGGGCAAATGGCTGCTTCACTGCCACATGCTGGAGCACTCGGCCTCCGGCATGATGACATGGTTCGAAGTGGCCTGAGCAGAGCAGAGATGAACATCAGCAAGACAACACTCGCCGCAGCCATCGGCGCCGTCGCCGTCGGGGCGTTCCTGATCTGGCGGGCGACGTCACCCGGCGATGCAGCCGCCGACCACATCGACGACGTGACCGTCCCTGAACTATCGGCGCAAGCGTAATTACCCACCCCATTGATTACGCGCTGACGGTGGCCAGGATCGTCGCGAAGGGATTGGCTTTCATTGCCAGCTTCGCGGTGTCGACGACGGTTCGGATTTCGGCCTCGCCGTCCGCGGCCCACTTCGATCGGTAGCCGTTCGTGAACTTGCGCTGGATGACAGCGGGTCTGAGTGCGCACTCGCAAGCATTGTTCGTCGGTGCGACCTTGCCGGGATGGTCGGTGAAGGTCAGAAGCTGATCGCGGGCGTTGGCGACCTTTTGCTGAAGCGCCGCCGACAGATCGCACGCCGTCGGCGTCGTCAGAATGTCGGTGAGACTTCGCTCCAGCGTCTTCCTCTTGGCAGCAATGGTCGAGGCGGCCACCTCGGTGATCTGATGCGACAGGGCGAACGCCTGTTTGAGCCAAAGCTTCAAGCGAACCGGTAAGAAATCGTCACTCGCCTTGACGGCATAGGCGGCGTCACGGGCAAGATGGGCAAGGCGGGTCTGGTGCGACCGGCCGTGACCTTGCTGGGCCGAATATCGATCCGAACACCAGACCTTCGGGCGGTGACCGGCCATGAGATCCTTTGCGACGATCGCGCCCCGGGTCATGGCAGCGCGGTGAACGACCGCGTCGTCCGAGACGAAGACCCAGGAATAGGCGTTGCAACCCTCGATCCGAACGCCGGTCTTGTCGGAGGCGACGACGTCGGCATGACGAAGCGCGATGATCGCCTCATCCCGCTGCGGCGCGAAGGCATCCTGGGAGCGCTTGAGCATGTTCATCAGACTGCCCTGGCTGATCGTGAGCCCGAAAAGATAGGCGAACGCGGCTTGAAGCCGCTGCTAATACAACGCCTGGAAGGTCTTCAGATAAGTCGCAACCGGCTGCAGCCGCGGTCCGAACGGTGTGCCTTTCGCCGCTTCCGGGATCGGTGCGACAACTCGCTCGCCACAGGATGGACAGACGACAGCCAGCCGATGATGCCCTCAACGACGGGCCGGACTTCGGGAAGTTCGACGGTCTCGTGCTCACTGATGGGCTCACCGGAAAGATCGGCTAAGAGAGCTGCCTGGCAACAAGGGCATACGCCGGGACGATGCTCGAAAAGCCGATCGAACCGATCAGTCATTACCCGCGCTTTGCCCTCGTAGCCGTGCTTCGCGCCGCCCGGTTTCGCCTTCTCGCGCCGCTCTTTCCGGTCGAGAGAGGGCGGTTTCGACGACGTCCGCGACGTCTTTGCCGGGCGCTGCAGCCGGAGCACCAGATCGATCAGTTCGTCCTTCGAAAGCCGCCGCAAATCATCTCGGTCCATCTTACCATGGATTCAGAGGACCGATCCCCTGACAAGGGGGTGGGTAATTACGCGCAAGCCGCCTACGGTGAGGATCTCTTCGAGGAGAACTGCGCCGCCTGTCATGTCGAGAACACCGCCGAGAGCGAGCAGGGGCCGCCGCTGATCCACCGGATCTACGAGCCGAACCATCACGGCGACCAGGCCTTCCTCATTGAGGCGACGCAGGGCGCGCGCGCCCATCACTGGCAGTTCGGAAACATGCCCCCGGTCGAGGGCATCACGCCCCGGCAGGTCCGGGACATCGTCGCCTACGTCAGGGAGGTGCAGGCGGCGAACGACATTTTCTGAACCGCCGTCAGGCACCCATCAGCGGCGGCGGCGAAGGAATTTGACCAACGCCGCGATCGCGAGGACGACGAGAATGATCCAGAGGATCCCCCAGAGGCCCATGCCGAAGGGCATCCAGGCGCCCATGCGATCGTCCATCATTCCGAACCTGCCTTTCCGCCCTCGACGGGCCGTCCCGCTTCGCGCCAGCCCTCAAGTCCGCCTTCGATCGGCTGGGCGATATAACCCATCTCGTCGAGCGTCGCGGCCGCGAGGCTCGCACGTGCGCCGGACGCACAGAGGACATGAACCGGTCGGCCGCTGGAATGGGCGGCATGGAGCGCCTTTTCGCCGCCCTCGTTGGTCACGTCGGCCTTCGCTTCCAGAAATCCCCTCGGAACGTGAACCGCATCCGGCACGCGACCGTCCTCGTCGAGTTCGTGAGCCTCGCGGACGTCGAGAACGAGGCCGTCGGCGTTCGCGGCTTCGACGGAACCCTGCGTCTTCTGACGTGACTCCGCTACGAAGTCCTTCATGGTCTTGTTCATTGATGCTTCCTTCAAAGCCGGTTGACCGGGATCTTCAGATAGACGTGGCCGTCGGCCTCCGCAGGCGGCAGTTTTCCAGCCCTTAGATTAATCTGCAGCGCGTGCAGCATTCGGTCCGGGAGCGACAGGGTTTCATCGCGTTCGTTCCGGGTGCGGACGAATTCATCTTTCGTGATCCCGTCACGCAGGTGGCTGTTGTCTCTTCTGTGCTCAGCGACCGTCGCTTCCCACTGGATCTCCTCGCGCTCGTCGGTTCCGTAGTCATGGCCGACGAACAGGCGCGTTTCGGGCGGAAGCGAGAGGATGGTCTGGATCGATTCCCAGAGCATGCCCGCGTCACCGCCAGGAAAATCCGCTCGGCTCGACCCCATGTCCGGATACATCAGCGTGTCGTGCACGAATGCTGCATCGCCGATGACATAGGTGATCGAGCCCAGCGTATGACCGGGCGAGAGGATCACGCGTGCCTGGAGATCGCCAATCTCGAAGTTCGCACCGTCCTCGAAGAGATCGTCGAAGTCGCTGGCCGGCTTAAAGGCGTCGGGAAGGTGATAAAGGTCGCGCCAGAGATCGGCGATCTCCAACACCTTCCGGCCGATCGCGTTCGGAACGCTCAGCCTCTTTCTCAGATAAGCTGACGCCATCAGGTGATCGGCATGGGGATGGGTATCAAGGATACGGACGATCTCGATTTTCTCCCGTTCGGCGAATTCCACGATCTCGTCGGCGCTCTCGAAACTCGTTCGCGCCTCCGCCGGGTCGAAGTTCTGGACGACGTCGATCAGAACGCCCTTTCTCGTTTGCGGGTCGGCCACGAGATACTGGATCGAACCTGTGTCCTCTTCGTAGAACCCCCATATGTCGGGTGAGCCCGAGCCGGTCGAGGGACTGTGTCGGGTCAGCATGACTGCCTCCGCGGATGCATTGTCGATCAGTCGATCAAGCGCTACATATGATGTATGTCTAAATTAGCAAGTGATGATATTGAGAAGCTCGAAAGGCGTTCCGAGGAAGTAGCCGCGATCCTCGCGCTGATCGCCAATCCGGCGAGGCTGCGCATTCTCTGCCTTCTGGCGAAAAGCGAGATGCAGGTCGGTACGCTCGCCGCTGCGGTCGGCCTCAGCCAGTCGGCCCTGTCGCAGCATCTCGCCAAGCTTCGCGTCGGAGGCGCTGTCGAAACACGCCGTAATCGACAGGCCATCCACTACCGTCTTGCCGATGGCGAGGTTCGCGCCATCATGGACTGCCTTTACGCCATCTTCTGCAATGTCGCGGATACGGATGTATCAGGACCAAGATGACGCCGTCATTCCTACTCGCCCGAACAATTCGATGATCGCCGTTGTGACTATCAGGCCGGTCGGCCTTTCGTATGCCTTCGGCGGAGCCAGAGAACTGTGCGTCTGGATAGGAATACGCACAGAGCGTTCGAGCGGCTTGAGATTGTTAAGCCCGAACGGCGGCCTCGCTGGAGCGGCGAAGAGAAGCCGAAGATTGTCATCGAGAGCATGTCAGGCCCGCGGCTGGTTTCGGCGACGGCACTTCGCTATAGTACCGCACGATCTCAACAGGCGACGTGGCGGCGGATGTTTCGAGGTCAGCCGTCGGTTTCGAAAGACTCGATGGATCGTCCGACGTTCGTCCCGGCTTTGATTTCCGCGCCAGCGGAGCTGCCAAAGCCGGATCCCGTGACGCCTTCACGCGTGGAGATCGTCCTGACCGGCGGACGCCGGATAATCGTTTACACCGGTATCGATCCCGAAGTCCTTGAACCGCCCCGACTTTCTCGGAGGCTCCAACTCTCGAGAGATCGGAGCCCTGACGAAGAGTACATCTCCTTATAGTCCCGAAATTCGCGAGCGTGCGGTTCGGATGGTTTTGGATCACCGCAGCGAGCACGGATTGCAGTGAGGGGTGATCCAGTCGATGTCTCGACGATCGGTTGTCCGGGCGAGGCGCTTCGCAACTGGGCACGACAGGCCGAGCGCGACGACGGCCTGCGCGCCGGTCCGACGAGTGAAGAAAAGGAAGAACTGGCCAAGCTTCGCCGCGAGCTGCGTCAGGCCAACGAGATCCAGCGCAAGGCGTCGGCGTATTTGGCCTGCCCCCACGAAAGTGGTCCTCAATGAAGTATGGTTTTTGAACCATTGAGGTGCTCCCCGTTTTTGGTCCGCCCGGCTGGAGAATTTCCGGGGGTTGTAGCTCAGGCTGACACCGCGTCGCCTGAGCATTTCATCAGCTCGATCGGCGTCCTATGGCCGATCGCGCTGTGAGGTCGGACCTCGTTGTAGTCT
This sequence comes from Fulvimarina pelagi HTCC2506, assembly GCF_000153705.1. Classification (GTDB taxonomy): domain Bacteria; phylum Pseudomonadota; class Alphaproteobacteria; order Rhizobiales; family Rhizobiaceae; genus Fulvimarina; species Fulvimarina pelagi. The sequence continues at coordinate 91,544 of NZ_DS022273.1, read as the reverse complement.
CTACGCCAAGCCTCCATCTTCGCGCGGGCATCGTCAAGGCTCATGAACCAATGCAGGTTCAGGCATTCGACGCGGAATTTGCCGTTGAAGGACTCGATGAACGCGTTGTCGGTCGGCTTTCCCGGTCGTGAGAAGTCGAGAATGACGTCCTTCTGATAGGCCCAGAGGTCGAGGTCGCGGGAGATAAACTCCGAGCCTTGATCGACCTGGATCGCTTTGGGATAGCCGACTTCGGAACAGATCCGTTCCAGCGCCTGGACAACGTCTTCGCCTCGATAGCTGAACCGGGGATTGATCACCTGGGAGAAGCGGGAGAAGGTGTCGACGACCGTCAGGATGCGGAGTTTGCGACCGGTGGCAAGCTGGTCGTGGACAAAATCCATGGCCCAGGTCTGGTTCACACAGGTTGCCACCGTGGGGTCGTCACGAAGCCGGGCCTTCACGCGCCGCTTCGGGACCTTGTTGCGCAGTTGAAGGTCCATCTCCTTGTAAAGTCTGTAGATTCGCTTTGGGTTCACAGCCCATCCCTCACGCCGCAGCAGCACGTGGACACGACGGTAGCCGTATCTTACGCGCGTCTCGGTGATCTCCTTGATCCGCTTCTTCAGGGCAGCCTGATCGTCGCGCCGAGCCTTGTAGGCGTAGAGGGAACGACCGACCTTCAGAGCGAAACAGGTTCGTCTGGCGGACACCTTCCAGCTCTCCCGGACCTCGTTCACCAACTGGCGACGACGAGCAGGCTTCAAAGCTTTTTTGACAGCACATCCTGCAACATCGCCTTGTCCAGCGAGAGGTCCGCGACCAGCCGCTTCAGCTTCGTATTCTCTTCTTCAAGCTGCCGCAGCTTCTTCACCTCCGTAGGCATCATCCCGCCGTAGCGCTTGCGCCAGTTGTAGAATGTCGCTTCGGATATTCCCGCTTTCCGGCAAACATCCGCGACGGCTGTTCCTTCGTCAGCCTGCTTCAAGACGAACGCGATCTGCGCCTCGGTAAACTTCGACTTCTTCATGGAATTCTCCTCGTCCCGATCCCGGGATCATAATTGGAAAATTCCAGCTCAGAACGGTCCGAATTTCGGGAAGCACGTCACCTTCATCAACGACCATCACAGCGTCTACGGGGTCGAGCCGATCTGCAGGGTTCTACCGATCGCTCCGTCGACCTATCGCGAACACGCCGCCAAGAAGGCCGATCCACAACGCTTATCGGATCGTGAGAAGAAGGTTGAGACGCTCTCCGCAGAGGTCAGACGCGTCTTCAACGAGAACTTCGGCGTCTACGGCGTTCGCAAAAGCTGGCGAAAGATAAAGCGCGAGGATTTCGAGATCGCCCGATGCACCGTGTCGCGCCTGATGAAGGCCATCCAGTATCACACCGTAATTAACTGCCAGTCGGTTTCCTACCCAGCTCGACCATTCCATAATGACGTCATATGCAACTGATCGAAGCGCCCTACCCCCTTCGCTTCATCGCTGCTATCGGGGTGGCATTCTCGGGTGAACGCCAGAGTCGTACTCCGGAAAAAAAGGTGGCAG
>NZ_DS022273.1:0-89909 GCF_000153705.1 Fulvimarina pelagi HTCC2506 | reverse complement strand
GCAGCTGCCACCTTTTTAGAACGCGCCGGTTGAAAACCCTCCTCCGTCCTGGCGATTAAACGTCCCTGTCGAGATATGCCTCGACGAGCCGTGGAAGTTCCTCTCGCAGATAAGCCGCGAGTCCGGTCTCTCCAGGATCATCGACCTTGAACGAGACTTCTCTGCCCTCCCCGCGGGACGACACCGTTACCCCCTTCCCCGAAAATATCGATGCTGCGGGCTTGCGAGGCGTCGTAGCGAAGTTCTTCATGTAGATGGCAAAGCGCCGATCGCTCGCCATGTCGATCCAGTCCGAAGACTCTATCAGCGAGGTCATCGCACGCAGCGCCGCTTTCTTGCCGCTTGCATCGACGATCTTCGCCAACGCCTCCCAACGCGGACGGCCGATCTTCGGCGCCGGACCGATCGCTTCGACGATTTCGCGGGGAATGCTCGAGGCCAGCGTCGTCAGCTTGGAGACGTTGGTGGGTGGGATCGAAAGGGCCGCTGCAATCGTCTCGCGCTTGTATTTGCGGGCCTTCAGAAGTTGAGCGAACAGTGCCTGCTCGATGAATGTGAGATCCTTTCGTTCGGTGTTCTCCTTGCCGAGTGCGACCACCATCTGCTCGTCGTCGAGCTCTGTGACGATCGCCTTGACCGGTTGTCCGAGTTCGGCACAGGCCTTCCAGCGGCGATGGCCGTAGGCAATCTGGTAGCGCTCCGGCTTTTCCGGATGAGCGCGGACGAGGATAGGGACTTGCTGGCCGCTCTCGCGAATGCTGAGAACGAGCTCGGCAAAGCCGACGTCCCCATCGACGGGAAGAAGCCGGTCCTGGACGAAGGAGGCCTCGATCGAAGCCGTGTCGAGTTCGACCACGTGAGCGTTCTCGGCGATGTGCCGGCGAAGTGCCTCGTTCTCTTCTTCGATGCGCGACAGCGAGCTTTCGAGAGAGCGCACAGCGCCCGCGGACGCGTTGCGCGGTGCGGTCTGCGGCTTTTCCTGGAGGTCGGGAGCCGCCGGTGAGGGTGCTTCCGAGAACATCGCCTTCATACGGGCGGCCCGTTCGCTGGCTTTGCTCATGACCGTCCCCACGCCTGTTTGATCAATCCGAAGATCTCCGCATTTGCCGCGTCAACCGCATCGAGCGCACGACGAAGCGTATCGCGGTTCATCGTACCGCGTTCGATCTCGTAGAGCGATTTCTTTTCAAGACCCGCATTGGCGATCGCCGTCGTCTCGACCACCGGTGTGACGCACACATGGTCCGTGAAGAGGGTGCGCAGCAGGGTCGTGACATTGACCTGTGGAAGATCGTGCGGATTGTGCCGCGTGAGAAGGTAGCGGAAGAAATCTTGCCGCATCGTGCCCCCTGCCCTCTCGATGACGCCGAGAAGATCCGAGGTCATGGCGAGGAACTGGTTCATTGAGGCGACGTCGAGCATCGCCGGATGGATCGTGACGACGATAGAGGTCGAGGCGAAGAGCGCCGAGAGCGTGAGATAGCCGAGCTGCGGCGGCGCGTCGATCAGAACCACGTCGTATTCGTCGTCGACCGAGCGCAGCGCCGCCTTCAGCCGCCGAAAGAACATCTGGTCGCCGCGCGACTTGCCCTCGACGATGGCGCGCGGAGTGTCGTGCTCGAACTCCATCAGTTCGAGATTGCCGGGCACCAGATCGAGGCCGGGGAAGTACGTCTCGACGATGACCTCGCGAATGTCGATCGTGTCGTCGTAGCGGATCGCTGGATAGAGGGTCTTGTCCGCCGAGACATCGAACTCGGGCTGGATGCCGAACATGGAGGTCAGGGAAGCCTGCGGATCGAGATCGACGACGAGTACGCGCAGGCCCTGAAAAGCGAGATAGTGAGCGAGGTGGATCGAGGTCGTGGTCTTGGCAGAGCCACCCTTAAAGTTCGCGACAGCGAGAACCTGCAGATGGTCGCCTTTGCGGCGGCCGGGCAGGAATTTCAGCGCCTGGTTCGGACGCTTCTCGGCGAGATGCCGGCGCAGCGCGTTGATTTGGTCGAGCGTGTAAAGCTTGCGACCGTTGTCGAGCTGGGTCGGCGACACGGCTTCGCCGTCGATCGCCATTTGCCGGACCGTCGATTCGCCGATGCCGAGGAGATCGGCGACCTCGCGGCTGGTGAACGTCCGAAGCGACTTGCGCGCCTCTGGCGGATAGAGGCTCTGGCGCATGGCGTGGAGCTGCCGCGACAGAGTTTCGGAGTGACGCGCGATGACAGCGGCTGCATCTTCGGCGGTCACGGTTTTTTCGGCGTCCGCGCTCACGCTGTCTCCTGACGGAAAAACTTTGCTTTGGCGCTCTATAGCGTCAGCTTCGAGTTACCGCTAGGCTTTACGAGAGACTCAGCCGAGTCGCATTCAGCTTCGCACAGGTTAGGCGAAGCCGCGTGCGGCAGGCGAGGGGCCTTGCCGAAATTCTCCTGAGGCTTGGAAGGGCGGGAGCATCGGCAGCGGCCAGATGCGGCACCAGCTGGTTATGCGTGGGTGTCGGAGACGAAGTCTGTCCTCGCTTCGACGAGGGCGGTTTCGAATAGCTGCATTAGCGCAGCTGAACGAACCGAAGCTAGACCCCGGGCGGGGCGTCACACGAGGAGATGCGATCGGCAAAAGAAAAGGCCCCGAAGCGGGAGCCGCCTGGGACCTGATCTGAATATCGTGGTTGAATTCTGAATAGGCCCTTTCACCGACATCGTCAATGAAAATCGCGGTTTGCCGCCACGGGAATTTTTTGCCTCGCGCAAGGAAAGAACGATGGCCACCGAACACTTTCGCTCGGACTTTTGTCCAGGCTCGAACCCTCTTGCCGATCATCAGCATATGGGAACGCAAAACTGCGACCTGTTCGATCTTGCGGTCCGTCCGCACGAAGAACTGGAAGGGGACGGCAGTGCGGCTTCCAGCATTCCGCATCCTAGTTTTGCGGCTCGGGCGGAAATCTGGCGTTCGTTCCGCGAGGGACAGATCTCGTTTGCGGAGGCGCAACGGCGGTCGGCAAAGATCGGCGCTCTTGCCGAAAAGCCGATCAAGCCCGTTCGCCTGATGCACGGCGCGCCGGGAAAGCCCAGACCACCCGTTGCACGGCCCCGCGAAACGCGTCCCGAACCGAACGAAAGCCGGCAGTATGCCAATCCGATGGCGACGACGGCGGCGCGCGACGACCGGCTGACGCCGCAGGCGAAAGCGCTTCTCCAGGTGATCCGCGCGCGTGCGGGGAAGGGGAGGGAGACCCAGACGACCAAGGGAACGCTCGCTGCAATCCTGAGCCGCTCGACGCGCTCGATCACCCGGTACCTGCGCGATCTCGAGCGATGCGGTTATGTGACGACGCGCACGCGGGCGGACCATCGCGGCCTGCATCTCGGGCTTGTCCTGACGATCACCGAGAAAGTGATGCCGTTCTACTCGAACTTGAAGAAGCTGGGCGCCTGGCTCGGCGAAAGTGTCGGACTGAAGCCGATCGTACCGTTCATGCCGTTTGCGACTGGCGAAGCGGGGCAAGGGAGGGCGGCGGCGTTGGATTCGGATGACGGACTGGGCACCGATCAGACAAGGGTCGTTGGAAATAGAGGGGTGACACTTCTGTCATCCAAAAACCAAACTCATAATGATTCCTCTTGCTCGGATTCAAATGGCCTTCGAAAAATTGATAGGGCAACTTTCGCAGCGAGCGATTGACCGCCGGAATTAGCCGCGCGACAGGCCGTAACGGCTCTTCGATAAGCATATTGAGGTCGAGCAGCGATTTCACGCGTCGGTCGTTTGGAAGCGCGTCTGGCGGCCTTTCTGGGCGTCATCGCTGCGGCCGTTCGTTCGGCTGGAAAGAGGAAAAGTCAGGGGGAGGGGTGTGACGTGTTTTGAAGGACGAGAGAGGCTTGTCCGGTCCGTCGCAAGGAGGTTCGTCTCCATGACCCCCACCGAAATCCGCAACATCCCGCTCTCGGAGCTGTCGCTGTCATCGCAGAACGTTCGCAAGGCGAAACCGAGTGCGTCCGAAGACGCCGAACTCGAAGCCTCGATCCTGGCGCACGGCCTCAAGCAGAACCTCGGCGTCGTTCGAAGCGGCGAAGATGACCGATACCTCGTTCATTCCGGCGGTCGGCGGCTGAAGGCGCTGCAAGTGCTTGCTTCGAAGGGAGCGGTTTCGCCGAGCGTGCTCGTTCCGTGTCTCGTCGATGATCAGAAGGCCGCCTTCGAGGTCTCGCTCGCCGAAAACGTCGTCCGCGTCGCGATGCATCCTGCCGACGAATTCGAGGCATTTGCATCGCTGATCGAGGGCGGCGCCAGTGCGGAGGACGTCGCCCGACGCTTCGGCGTCAGCGTGACACGTGTTCGCAAACGCATGAAGCTGGCCGCGATCGCGCCGGAGCTCGTCGATCACTATCGATCCGGAACGATCACGCTCGATACGCTGATGGCGTTCACCCTGACCGACTGCCACGATCGCCAGCGCGAAGTGTTCGCCCTGATTGAACCCACCCTTGGTCACAGCAGCTCGGCATCCTATCCAGTGAGGCGGCATCTCACCGAAACCCATATGCCGGGCCATTCGCGGCTTGCCCGCTTCGTCGGTGTCGAAGCCTATGAAGCAGACGGCGGTTCGGTGACCCGCGATCTCTTCAGCGATGACGAGAATGGTCATGCCGTCTGGTTCGACGATCCCGTCCGGCTACAGGCGCTGGCGATCGAGACACTGGAGGAACATGCCGAGACGTTGCGCGCCGACTGGAAGTGGGTGGACGTCATGCTCGATATCCCCTGGCAGGCGCTTCGAGCCTATGGGCGGGTCTATCCTGAAGCGAAGGAGATCGATCGAGCGCTGGCTGCGGAGCGCGATGCGATCGAAGCGCGTCTGAAAGAGCTCTCCGACCTCGAAGAGCCGTCCGACGACGACCTCGCCGAGCACGACCAGTTCACGGAAAGGCTCGACGAGATCGAAGATGAGATCGCGTCGGTCGAGGACGCTTATTCCGACGAAGCGAAGGTCATCGCGGGCGGGATCGTCACGCTCGACTGGGCCGGGGAAATCAGGTTCGAGGCTGGCCTGGTGCGGCTTGAGGACATGCCGGACGAAGAAGACTCAGAAGAGCTGTCAGCACCAAATGACGATGCGCTCGCGGCGGCGGCGACGACCGGGGAGACAAGGATTGCAAACCATCGGATCGAGACAAACTTTCGGGGTGAAGAGCTTGATGATGTGGACGACGGTCTAGACGGTGAGCCCCTCCAACGATCGAGACGGACCGGACTGCGCATCGAACCGCCGCGCAATCTCGTCGGAGGATCGCCTGACGCACCGACGTTCGAACCTTCGCCCGCCGCGGCGAGGCTGAAGGAGGCCGGCTTTTCGGCAGCGCTCGCCGACGATCTTCGGGCAACCCGCCATCAGATCTTGCAAGCCCACCTTTCCGCCGACTTCGAAACCGCCTTCGACCTCGTGCTGTATTCGATGTGCCTCGAAGTCTTTGGGATCGGCTATCGAGCGAGGCCAATCGATGTCTCGCTGCGACCGGCGATGACGCAGGGCTCCCGCGATCATCTGTCGGGGACGAAGGCGGAGCGAATGCTGAAGAAGCAGAAGTCCGAGCTCAAGTTGGACTGGATGGGCCTTCCGAAGCCGGACGACTTCGCCGCGCTCTGCGCGCTGTCAGCTGACGAGAAGCAGGCGCTATTCGCCTTTGCGACGGCCCATGGCCTCATCCAGCAGCTCGCCATCAATCACAGCGCCGATCCGGTCGTGGAATCTGCTGGTGAGCGGATGAAGGTCGATGTAGCGGCACACTGGCGGCCGACGGCCTCGGACTATTTCGGGCGGGTGAAGAAGGACGCTTCGCTCGAAACGATCCGCGCCATGATCGGTGAGCCATTCGCCGACCGGCACGCCGGCGACAAGAAGGCGTTCCTCGCCGAGGTGATGGAAGGCGCTTTCTCGAATGAAGGCACGGCGCGGGCAGGCTTGGCGCCGGACATCGCGGCGAAGACCGCGCGTTGGCTTCCTGCCGGCATGGGGTTTGCGGAAAAGGGCGACGAAAGAGGCGTAGGGCCGGTTTCCTTAGTGGCCGATCAGGATGCTTTTTCGCCCAACGAAGAGGACGGAGCTCGGATGTGTGAATCGTCCCTGTACGTCGCGGTGCCCAGTCCAGCCACGCCGGCTACCTCGGTGCGATGCGGCCATGGGCCCACAATCGAGGCTGGCGCGTCGGTCGACGGCGGAGCTCAGATCGACGTCGATGATGATGTCCTGGTTGGCGAGCATCCAACCAAGCCGCATCAGCGGAATAGCGAAAAGCCTAGTGCCGTCAAAACACGCGCCGATCTCGAAGTCCGTGATGACAGTCCTGACGATGGGTTGGACGAGGAGATTGCCCTGCCCGCGTTCCTGAGCGAAATCGGCCGAGCGGCCTGACCGCAGCTGCAGTTCTCGTCATCGCTCGAAACATCGGAGCCGGACGCGGTTCTGACTTTGGGCGATGATCGATCGGCGTCTCGCCACCTTGTGCGTGACGAGCGGCACTGCCTGACCACCGGAACCTGTCTTGCGACGGACGCTCCTTCCTGCCGGAGGAGATGCGAGACAGGCGGGTCCACTGATGCGGACGGCTTCCTTCGGACCACTTCGAAGACGCATCGACACTGCGGCGGACGACCGCTCACGTTCAACCCGATCGAAACCGAACAGCTTGCCACACACCGTGGCCTGAAGAGGCGATGGCGAAAGTCATCGCCTCTTGTCGTGCTGGCGCTGGCAGAGCGGAAGGCAAACGAAGAACCATCGCTCGGATTCAGTGGTCGTCGCAGCGAGGCGAACCCTTGAAGTGGAAGAGAGAGGGCCGGGAAGGCGAGCCTTCCGAGGGGTCGAGAGAGATCCGAGGGGAGGGCGGAAACCTTGACCCGATTGGAGCCTTTCGATGAGCCTCACATCCAATGTCGACCTCTTTCAAACGCCGTCCCTGTTCGCTTTCACTGAGGCGTCCGCCGACCTGATCGGCGGCACAGACGCCGGAGTGACGGCGCGACCGACGAATTACCTTGCGATCGTCGACGCCGCGCAATCGCTTCTCACGTCTCTCGAAGCTGGGACACGGATCGACGGGCGCGGGCTGAGGGCCGCGATGGAGGCGGCGTTCGGCGGCACGGACGCGGAAGGGTTCTGGGTCTGGAAGGACGCCTACGAGGCGGTCGAGACGGCGCAGGTTCTGTTTGTCCTGAAGTACGACGCCGTCATGCAGCGCCAGGCGCGGTACCGCGCCAAGGACGATCCCCAGGAAACTGCGCGCATCGTTCTTCAAATGCTGGCGGCGGTTGCTGATATCTGCCCGACGCAGACTCGGCGTAGTGAGGAGAGTAAGAAGCGCCAGCAGTTCTCGACGCCGCTGCCGCTCGCCTTCGTCGCCGCTCAGGCAGCAGGAATCCTATCAAGCGATACCGTTCTCGAACCCTCTGCCGGCACAGCCATGATGGCGGTGTTCGCGAGGACCGCCGGCGCCGCGCTCATCCTCAACGAGTATTCCGATCTGCGCGCGAAGCTTTTGAAGGCGACGCTCAACGTCGATCGGGTCACACGATTCGACGCCGCGGCGATCCATGACCGTCTGGACGCCCATATGACCCCGTCGCTCGTTCTCATGAACCCGCCCTTCTCGTCGACACCCGGCATTGCGAGGCGGATGAAGGGAACGACCGCACGGCACATCCGCTCGGCTCTGCAACGGCTTCAGCCCGACGGACGGCTGGTCGCGATCACGGGCGAGAGTTTTAACCCCGACAATCCGGCCTGGCGCGAGACCTTTCGCGATCTTCAGACGATCGGCCGCGTCGTCTTCTCCGCCGGGATCGCGGGCAAAGTCTTCGCCCCGCACGGGACGACGATCGAAACGCGGCTCACCGTCATCGACAAGGGACCGGCCGAGGATCCGACGCGCTTCAACGGTCTTCAGCGAAAAGCGGACTGCGCGTTCGACCTTCTGGCGATGGTGCAGACGTCTTGTCCGCCGCGTCTCGTCGGTGTGGGTGGAAGCTGCGTAGCGCGTCCGGCTTCGTCTTCGCCGTCTGCTGACCAGGGTCGTTCCAAACCGGATGCCTCCGGACAACCCCCGCTTTGGTCGACAACTCGTAGTTCGAGCGGCGCGCTGTCTCAGTCTGCGACCGCGCGGAATGAAGCGACCAGATCGCCGGGCAAGTCCAAAACCGCCATCGCCCCCGGTGATCGCGACATTATCGATGTCGCCTACACTTCGCGCGACTGGAGCCCGAACGCGGATCAGCTGACCGCCTCGCTCTACGAGGCCTACGAGGTCCAGGCGATCACGATCGAGGGCGCGAAGCCGCATCCGACGACGCTCGTCCAGTCGGCGGCGATGGCCTCCGTCGCGCCGCCCGTCCCGTCCTATCGACCGAAGGTTCCCGCGCATCTCATCCGCGACGGCATTCTGTCCGATGCCCAGATCGAGAGCGTCGTCTATGCCGGCGAAGCGCATTCGGGCTTTCTCTCCGGCTTCTGGAAACGTGACACCGAGACCGGCGAGCTTATCGCAGCGAGCGAAGGCGAGGGCGCCAAACTCCGGCGCGGCTGGTTCCTCGGTGACGGAACGGGCTGCGGCAAGGGCCGTCAGGTCGCCGGCATCATCATGGACAACTGGCTGAAGGGTCGCCGCAAGGCGGTCTGGCTCTCGAAGTCCGACAAGCTGATTGAGGACGCCCGCCGCGACTGGATCGCACTCGGCGGAGCAGCGTCCGACATCGTCGCGCTCCCAAAGTTCAAGCAGGGCGCGGAGATTGCGATGTCCGCCGGCATCCTGTTCGTCACCTACGCTACGCTGCGAACGGCCGAGCGGACGATCGGCACCGTCACCAAGACGAGCCGGCTCGCCCAACTGACAGACTGGCTCGGCGAGGGTTTCGACGGCGTCATCGCCTTCGACGAGGCGCACGCCATGGCGAACGCTGCCGGCGGCAAGTCCGAGCGTGGTGACAAGAAACCCTCGCAGCAGGGCAAGGCTGGTCTCGACCTGCAGAACGCGGTCCCCGGAGCGCGGGTGGTCTACGTTTCGGCGACGGGTGCGACAGAAGTGAGCAATCTCGCCTATGCCAGCCGGCTCGGTCTCTGGGGCACCGGCGACTTTCCGTTCGTGACCCGGGCCTTGTTCGTCTCGGCGATGGAGGCGGGCGGGATCGCCGCCATGGAGGTGATCAGCCGCGATCTGAAAGCGCTCGGTCTTTACATGGCGCGGTCGGTTTCTTACGCCGGCGTCGAATACGATATGCTCGTTCATGATCTGTCTCAGAGCCAGATCGCGATCTACGACAGCTATGCCGAAGCCTTCCAGCTCATTCACAATCATCTGGACGCCGCGCTTCTCACCTCCGGCGTCACCTCGGACGAGGGAACGCTGAATGCGCAGGCCAAATCGGCGGCCAGGTCAGCTTTCGAATCGAACAAGCAGCGCTTCTTCCAGCATCTGATCTCAGCCATGAAGTGCCCGTCACTCATTCCGGCGATCCAAGCGGACCTCGAGGCGGGCCATTCGGCCGTCGTTCAGATCGTCTCGACCTCGGAGGCGTTGCTCGAGCGCCGGCTTGCCGAAATCCCGGCGTCGGAATGGCACGACATCCAGCTCGACGTGACGCCGCGCGAATACGTCCTCGACTATCTCCGACATTCCTTCCCCGTCCAGCTGTTCGAGCCGTTCACGGACGAGGATGGCAATCTTCATTCCCGCCCGGCCATCGACGAGGCGGGCAATCCGGTTCTCTGCCGGGAGGCGGTCGCGCGGCGCGATGCCATGATTGAAAAGCTCGGCAGTCTCGCCCCTGTCCAGGGAGCCCTCGATCAGCTGATCTGGCGCTTCGGAACGGATGCGGTGGCGGAAGTGACGGGCCGCTCGCGGCGCGTGGTGCGGACGACAGACGGCCAGCTCAAGGTCGAAAAGCGTCCGGCCTCGTCGAACATCGCCGAAACGCAAAGCTTCATGGACGATGACAAGCGCATCCTCATCTTCTCCGACGCCGGCGGGACGGGCCGATCCTACCATGCCGATCTCGGCGCGAAGAACCAGAGGATTCGGGTCCACTATCTGCTCGAACCCGGCTGGCGCGCCGACAATGCGATCCAGGGGCTCGGTCGCACGCACCGGACGAACCAGGCGCAGCCACCGTTGTTCCGGCCCGTGGCGACGAATGTGAAGGGCGAGAAGCGGTTTCTGTCGACCATCGCCCGGCGGCTCGACACGCTCGGCGCGATCACAAGAGGCCAGCGCCAGACCGGCGGGCAGGGGATGTTCCGGGCCGAGGACAATCTTGAAAGCCCCTATGCACGGGCCGCGCACCGCCGTTTCTTCGCCGCGGTCCATGCCGGTCGCATCGAGGCCTGTTCGCTGGAGCGCTTCGAGACGATGACGAGTCTGGAACTCACCGGTGACGACGGCACGCTGCGGGATGACCTGCCGCCGATCCAGCGGTTCCTGAATCGCTGTCTGGCGCTCACTATCGAAATGCAGAACGCGGTCTTCGAGGCCTTCACCGGCATCCTCTCCGATATCGTCGAGGCGGCGATTGCCGGCGGGACATACGACATCGGCCTCGAAACGCTGAAGGCCGAGCGTTTCACCGTGACAGACCGCAAAGTGATCTACGAGGACGCCTCCGGCGCGACGACGACGGCGCTGACCATCGAGGCGGTCCACCGCAATACGCCGATGAGCATCGACGAGGCCATGGATATGAGCCGAGGCGAGAACCGTTCTCGGCTTCTCGTCAACGAGCAATCGGGCCGCGCGGCGGTCGAGGTTCCAGCTTCGGCGCTGATGGGCGACGATGGCGGGATCGTCGAGCGGGTCCGGCTTGTCAGACCGATGGGCTCGGAGTCCATGACCCTGATCGAGATGAAGGCCTCGCACTGGACGCCGGTCGAGCCTGACGCGTTCCAGGCGGCGTGGGAGGCCGAGACGACGGGCATCCCCGAGTTCTCGACGTCGACCCTGACGATCATCTCCGGGCTGCTCCTGCCGATCTGGGACCGGCTGCCGGAGGAGAACTGCCGGGTCTACCGGCTGCAGACGGAGACCGGCGAGCGCGTCATCGGTCGCATGGTGACCACCGACCAGCTCGGGGCGGTGTTCGATAATCTCGGGCTTTCGAAAGGCGCCAAGATCGCGCTGAAGCCGGAAGAGATCGAAGAGGCGGTCATGCAGCGTGGAACGAGCATCCCCCTTCTGGGGGACATGGCGCTTCGCCGCTCGCGGGTGATGAACGCGAACCGGATGGAGGTGATCGGTTTCGATCCGGCGCATCTGCCGCTCCTCAAGAACCTCGGCTGCATGACGGAGATCATCCAGTGGAAGACGAGGCTATTTGTGCCCCTCGGCGATAGGGTAGCGCTGGAACGCGTGCTGGAGCGGTTTCCTCTACGAGGGTTGTAGACGTTGTCCAGCAAACTCGCGCACGCCGCCTGAAGAGGCTCCGGGGCCGAGGATCGCGTCAAGCGTCCGGTCTCGCCCCGGTCGCCGCATCGCTTGGGATCGGATCAATCCCGGTGCGAGTGCCGCCGCGAAGGCCTGGATCGATTGCGCGGCTCGGATCTACGGGCGTCCCCATCGATCGCTTGACGAATGTCCGAGCCGGACTGCGCTCGCCCCCTTGTCGTTTTGCCTTTCGCTCAGCTCAACGCCGCCTGCTTCAGCCACCGGGCGGCCGCACTGCCCGTCTTTCCTACTACCGAAATTCAAGGAGATCGTTGTCATGGATACGATCGCAGACATCGCAACGGCCCTCGCCGCTAATGCGGAAGGCTTCTGCCAAACCTATCTGCCGAACGGTCGACGGTCTGGCGGCTACTGGACAGTCGGCGACGTCACCGGTGCCAAGGGTGAAAGTCTGGCGGTGCGGCTGACTGGCTCCGCTGATCGACCACCCGGTAAATGGACCGACTATGCAACGTCTGAACATGGTGACCTCCTCGATCTGATGGGTCATCTGACGTCGGCAACGACGGTGCCGGAGGCCCTCGACGAAGCGCGGCGCTTTTTGGGATGGCCCCGATACGGAAAGCAGCCAGCCAGTCTGTCGGCAGCGCGAAGGCGGTCTAGACCAAAGCCGCTGGAGCGGCTTTCAGAGAAGGCGCATGAGACTCGCACCAGCGCCAGAAAACGCGCCCGAAGGCTCTGGTCGCTGGGGAAACCGATCGCAGGCACACCGGCGGAAACCTATCTGACATCCCGCGGCATCGCCCGGTTAGGAGACGCGCTGCGTTATCATCCCGCTGTTCGATACAGGGACGCCGAGACCAGCGAGTTGAAGGCCGCGCCGGCGCTACTAGCGAAGATCACCGGACAGTTCGGGGAGACCACCGGCGTTTCGCGAACCTGGCTCGACCCGGAGCGCGGAACCCTCGCCGACATGACCGACCCGAAGCGCGTCATGGGCGACCTTCGCGGGTCCGGCGTTCGCCTCAGTGATCCGGCATCGCCTATCCTGGCGGTCGGGGAGGGGATCGAGACGGTTCTTTCCGTCGGCTCGGTCCTTCCGAAGCTTTCCGTCACCGCCTGCCTCTCCGCGACACATCTTAGCCTGTTCGACGTCCCCGAGACCGTCCAGGAGCTCTGGATCGTGAAGGACGCTGACGATGCGGGAGCCCGAGCGGCTCGAACCCTTCGCGAGCGGCTGGTTGGCCGCACCATCGTCATCCGAGAGATCGAGCCGGTGCTCGGTGACTTCAACGACGATCTGACCGCCTGGGGTCCGGACGCGCTTCGCGCCCGGCTGCGCCATGACTTCGGAGACCGGATCGATCAGCTGGCTGGCTGAGGGAAAAGCACGAATCGGCGCAGTCCTCGAAGGCGCCAGCGGTTTGGACGGGTGATGGAAGCGCTGTTCCTGTCCGGCGCTCGTGATGCGTTGAACGGACCTGGGACGACGGACCGATAGCCTCGGGACGGGTCGGGCGGAAAGCCGCCCTCATCGTCGGTCGCAAGGCCGGTCCCAAGCCTGTTTTCCCCGCTTCGCTCCTCGCGCAACAAAACAGGTTCATCTTCGATCTTGGGTCCGGCCTCGACGCATGCTGCTCCGCCCTTCGGGTGCGCCGCGATGCCGCCCGGGCTCCTGGCCGCGCTGTCCCGGCCGATCAAACGGCCTCACAAGAAAGAGGAACAGCGCCATGTCTCATCGTCAAAGCCAAGCCGCCGCCTTCGAGGCGAGCTTCACCCCTTCCAGCCCCACCGCCCGGCTTCTCGACGACTACGCGCTTTACGGCGTGACGCCGGGCTCGGACGAGCGCGACGCCCGCGAACTCCCTGACGCCGATCTGGCGGAAGCCAACATCATCGCTCTCATGGAGACGATGGCCTCGCTGGTGGCCGATACCCGCCTCGAGGACGAGACCGACGAACTCCTTTGGAGCCTCGTCAACACCTTCCATCGCCGGATCGTCCATACCGAAAAGCGCCTCGACGACATCGAACTGAAGCAACGCCAGTCGCAGCGCGAGCAGGACGGCTCGGAAATCCGCAGCGTTGAACTAGAACGCCTCGTCGACGAGGGCCGAACCCTTTCCCAAACACGTGACGCCTTCGAGGCGATGCGCGAGTGGGCCGCCGAGAGCTACCACGTCCAGACCGGTTCGCCCTGGCGACCGCGCACGGGATCGAAGACATCGCACAAGGCGGTGACCGCCGCGGTGATCGACAGCCGAGACTTCATTTCAGCGAAACGCCGGAAGGAGACCGAGGCCAGCTGCCCGGAGGGGACGAAGATTGCATTCGCCGGTGGCCACGACGTCACCGAGGTCGGCCCGATCTGGTCGGCTCTCGACAAAGCCCGCGCGAAGTACCCGGACATGGTGCTGATCCACGGCGGAACCGCCAAGGGTGCCGAGCTGATCGCGGCGAAGTGGGCCGCGACGAGAGCTGTCACCGCTGTTGCCTTCAAGCCGGACTGGAACCGGCACGGCAAAGCTGCGCCGTTCAAGCGCAACGATCAGATGCTCGAGATCATGCCGCAGGGCGTCATCGCCGCACCCGGTAACGGCATCACCGAAAACCTCGTCGACAAGGCGAAGAAGCTCGGCATCGCCGTCATGAGGATCGGCGCCTGAGGGCGCCTTTTCAAGCGAAGAACGTGGAAGCCGAGAGACTGGATCATGCTGAGCAGCGACCTCGCTCTGACGCACTCGATTCTATCAAAGGGTCGCACCCACATGACCTCGATGGGAGATACTGAGACGCAGCTGCATAGTGCCACGAATGGCGGCCGTACTGGAAAAACGCAACCTTTGAGTTGGCGGATCTGGTCCAGAAGAAAACATCGGCAACCAAGATCGGCAAATCATAATGATTTTGGTCCAAGAGCGCACTATGATTGCGGGGTCGAAGCGATTAGCGAGATCGGCAAAACCTGACGGAATAGAGGGATCGGTATGGCCCTTATCGAAGCTCCATCGCGCATCGAGCCGTGCCTGTTCGAAGGCGATCTGCCGTCGGCGCTTGCGGACCTCTCCGTCGACCTTCAGCGTGAGAGCGCCGAACTGGGAAAAGGATTGCATCCCGATTCCCTCTTAGAACTCGCCGATCTCGTACGGGTCATGAACTGCTACTACTCGAACCTGATCGAAGGCCACAACACCCGACCGAGGGATATCGAGGCAGCTCTCAAAGGTGCCGAGCTGGCGCCGGAGCGCCGAGCGCTCGCACTCGAAGCCAGAGCGCATGTTGAGGTGCAGCGCGAAATCGATCGACGCCACACGACCGGGGAACTGACCCAACCAACGACAATCGCGTTTATCCGTTGGCTGCACGCATCGTTCTACGACGCGATGCCGGGCGAGTTTCGAAGGGTCGAGATGCCTGGCGCGGGTACGATCGAGATCGAACCGGGAGAGTTCCGATCGAGACCGGAGCACGAAGTCGCCGTTGGACGCCATCAGCCGCCATCTTCCTATCGGGTCGCCGACTTCATGGGCTATTTCGAGCGCCGTTTTGGCGCGGCAGAAAAGCAGTCTGCGCAACGCATCCTTTCGATCGCGACGGCTCATCACCGCTTCAACTTCATCCACCCGTTCATCGACGGGAACGGACGCGTCTCGCGGCTGATGAGCCATGCGATGGGACTGCGCGCCGGCATCGGAGGAGGCGGCCTTTGGTCGGTCTCCCGCGGTCTTGCTCGCGGGCTGAAGGAGCGCGGCGAGTACAAGCAGATGATGGACCACGCCGACAGTCCGAGGCAGGGGGACCTCGATGGTCGCGGAAACCTGTCGCAAGCCGCTCTGACGGACTTCACGAAATGGTTTCTTGAAGTCTGTCTCGACCAGGTGCGCTTCTCGTCCACCATGTTCGATCTCGAGCGGCTCGAGGAGCGGTACCGAGCGCTCGTGCAAGATATGCATGGCGATCGTCGAGCCGCCAATCTGATCTCGGCGGTAATCCGATACGGCTCACTGCAACGCGGTGCCGCAGCGCTCGTCGTCAAGACGTCGGAACGCACGGCCCGATCGATCCTCGGCGAGCTTGCCGATCTCGGATTCCTGAAGTCGAACAGCCCGAAGACGCCAGTTCGGATCGCCTTTCCACTCGACTACCGCGAGCGGCTGTTTCCAAACCTGTTCTCAGACGCAGAGATCGCAGACCGACCGCCGCGCTAGGCTGACGCTCTGAAGGCGACCTATCCGAGCACTCGCTCCTCCATGCCAACGTCTCCGGCAGGGTGCGATCTCGGATTTCGCTGACCCTCAGTGCGAGATGATTGCAGTACGTGGTCGGCGCGAAGCAGTTCACGTCTTGATCCGAATTCAGGCCTCCCCTGTCGTTTCCCGTTTCTCGACGATGCCTATCCCTGACCGCTCGGGGCGCTTTGCGGTCAACCACGATGACGGTTTCCGGCTGCGCCGGACCCTCCGCAATCGAGGTGTGACCGCGCGCCCATTCGCGGCTCTGTCGGGGGCATCGAAACGCGAACGACAGGAGAACCTCATGCGCTCGATCAACCGCCTCACCATCCTCGGCCACATCGGCAACGTCAAAACCTTCGGCAAGGTCACCAAGGTCTCGGTCGCCACAAACCGCAACTGGACCGACGCGAAGGGCAGGAAACAAGAACGCTGCGACTGGGTGCCCGTCACCATCCTCGACGAAGCACAGGCCAGATGGGTCGCCGATAACGCATCGAAGGGCGACCGCATCTACGTCGAAGCGCGGGTCGGCGAGACTTCCTATGGCGAAGGAGAGGACCGCAAATTCACCGTCGACATCATCGCCACGACCTTCAACGTTATGGCTGGGCGAGAAGCCGCCTGAGCCGGCGATCAATTAACCGGGCGGCCGTCTTAGAATTGGCCGCCCGCATGTCTTCGGCTTGGGATCATTGGTCAGGCGGCATTCTCTTCGTCTGCGAACATTTGGTAGACGACATCGTCCTCCGGCTCGTCGAACCAGGCGTTCTGAATTTCGCCAGTGTTCCACTCGTAGACGAAGCCAACATGGCGGCCGTCATCGTTGGAGACGATCCGCCCGACAGCGGTGCCGATCGTCTTCTTGCTGCTGTTCAGCAAATCTCCTAGGTCGTCAGCCATGGGTTCCTCGTTGTCCATTGCTTTGTTGGATTTCGCCGCGTTCTTGATCGATCTGTTAGACCGACCCATGATCCTTCAGATCATTGAAGACCCGATCGATCTCGCGCCAGAAGAGCGGCTCGAACTGGCCGCGCAACATGGCGTCATCGGATCGGACCCGAAGCCGGTCGGCTTGGTCGTGCAGGCCTTCGAGGAGATCGACGGAAACCCGCTTCGAGGTCCTGAAGGCATAGGCGAGGGGGAGTCGCTCGGTGTCAGTGATTGCCGCGAAATCCCCTTGCGGCTCGAACGCGGCGGATGCTCGTTTGCCGGCCAGCTTCAGGATATCTTTTATCGCGAATCCTCGTTCGTCCAGGCTTTCGAGCTGGGCCAGTTGATCGACGCGGGGGACGGCGCGAAGCCAGACAAAGCGGGTTTCGTCCAAACCGTAAATCTCAGCCTTGCCCTGCCTTGTGTTTGAGTTTGGTGCCTCTCCAGAAGCCCCGCCGGTGGACTGCGGATGAAGCGGCTTGATCCTCTTCGGCGCATTCACCGGCGGATGCAGCTTCGTTGCGTCCGCTGATTCGTTCGCCATCACCGCGCGTGCTGACAACTGTTCGGAGGGCTCATCGACTCGTTCCGTGTGTTTTCCCGAACCGTCCTCCTCGTGAGGCCGCGGCATGTGTGTGGGAACCGGTTCGTAGCCGCCGCCAAAGGTGACGCCCTCCGGTTTCAGCGCGCCGAGCCGCGGCCGCTTACGACGACTCGATCGCCGGTCTTCGGCTGGATTCGCGTCATCCGCGGCCTGATCAAAACCTTCGCGTTCGGTCGTCATCAGGCGGCCTCAAGCTGTTTGAGGATCGTCTGCGCTTCGTGGAGCGCATCGCGGTAGAGACGCGCATGCGGCCGCATCAATGGGTTGGGGCTGCTCTCGCGTGTTTCCGCGAGTTCGTTCAGCAGACCTTCGCGATCGACATCCCAGTGCTGAGATCGCTCGAGGAACATCTCGTCGAGGATCGGAAAGCGCTCATAGGCTTTTCGCGCGGCGAGAACCTGTGACTTCTTCGGCCGCGCCGGCATGCGAGTCAGAACGACGGAGAAGGTCGGGAGACCGTCCGGGTCCTCTGTCCGCTTTCGCGCTTCGCAGTAGTAGTTGAAGGTGTCGGCGGTGATGTCGAGATCGGTCTCGGTCGGCACCATCGGGCAGACGATATGGTCGCTCTGTTCCACGACATAGTCTGCCCAGGGACCGGCCTCGCCTTTCGTGTCGATGAAGACGGTATCGACCGTTCCGCTGTCGTGCGCCGCATCGAGAACGCTGTCGAGGTCCTCGACAGCGAAGATTGGCTGAACCGTCAGATCGTCACGGTAAATTTCGAGGCGGTTCGCCCAGCGGACGAACGACAGTTGCGGGTCGGCGTCGAGAACGAGGCATCGTTGGTTGTTCGACAGGGCGGCGCTTGTCAGCGCTCGAATCAGGCTCGTCTTTCCGCAGCCGCCCTTCCTCGCCAGAGTGGTTATCACCTTCATGGCGATCTCCTTCACGGGTCATGCACTTCGACTGAATGAGCGCAGTCACTGGTTGTGATACGCTCGCAAGCGGGGTGCCAGTTCGTAAGGGGGTCATGCAACCAGCTCGGCGCAATCGAACGTCCGGGTATCGCCATTCGGCAACAGGCAGTCCACAGGCGGCATTCGCCATCCCTCATCGGTCAGGCGTCCTGCAGCATCCGCCGTTTTACTCTTGGCTCTCCGCATCCGGCACCCTCCAGCATCTTCCTTTCAGTCGTCACTCGTCACTCGTCACTCAGCACGCCCCATCGAAATGCGGCAGCCAGCACTCTCCTTTCGGTATTTGGCACTTGGCAGCGTCCACGCGCCTTTCGGCATTTGCCTCTTTCCACTCGTCATCTGGCACCTTCCATTCGCCGTTCGCGCTTTGGCATCCGCCCTTTAGCATTCGTCATTCGGCAGTTTTCAGTTTTGCGGGATCGAGGTCACGGACGCCGTCGGAACGGTCGTTCAGGAGACTTCGCGGGTTGCTCCGGCTGACGTCATTCGTTTGGTTGCGGGGAGTGGATGAGATGATAGCAAGAAATAGGGGTGTTTACTTCACACGTGGCCCGTCATCCGAAACTCACCCGCACTCAGCGCTTCGCGATCGCGAAGGCGTTCAGAGAAGGGATCAGCGCGCAGGCGCTCAGCGAGCGCTATCGCGTCACGAAGCGGACGATCTATTACGCCGCGAAGGGCGAAGAGGACGCGAAGGTCGCCTCCGGCGCCCGCACCGAAATCGTCAACGTCCGCATGACCCGAGCCGAGGTCGACGCCTTCGACCGGGTACTCGAGCGCCACCGGATCGAACGGCGAGGGGAGGGGCTACGCTCACTGATCCATGCGGCGAACGGTCTCTTCGTCACCGATCAGGATCTGAAGGACCAGCTTCACGGCATGCGGGTCGCGCTCAATCGGGTCGGCAACAATGTCAGCCAGATCGCCAAACGGATGCATGAGGCCAATCTTCGTGCTCAGCAGCCGACCTTCGCCGATGGCGATCTGACCGAGATCCGCGAGCTTGCAGGCATGGTGACGGACTATGGCGACCAGCTTGCCCGCATGATCGAGCGCCGGCAATCGCACGTTGAGGTGCGATTGGAGGCGGCGCTGACGTTATCGCGCGACGGCAATGGTGACGGTCTTGACCGGTGTAGCGACGGCCAGGTGTTCGACGAAGGGGGCTCGCAATGAGCGGGGCGATGTCCGTGCGAACCTTAGGGCGTTCGCCTTCGTCGGCCTCTGCCGTCGCAGCGGTGACCGGTACGCTGTTCGAAGAGGGCTGGGGCCGGACGCGTGGTGCCGGCTATTACGCCCGGCGCCAGCAGCAGATGACGCGGGCGGCCAAGGGCCATTTTCCGGCGATCTTCAAGCCGGTGAGGAATGGCGGCTGCCGGACGCGGTCCGCGCTCATCGCTCAGCTGACATACCTCACGACAAAATCGACGCACATCATCGACAGCCGCAGCGTCTACGACGGAAAGTCCGAGCTGAACGCCGATCAGATCGCCAAGGTCGCGGATCGGTTCTCCGGCGCATGGAACGAGCGCTTCAGCCCGAAGCTCGGCCATACGACCCACATGATCATGGCGTTTCCGATCGGTACGAAGGGCGAGGACGTCCGGACCATCGTGAGCCGGATGGGCGAGCGCTTCTTCTCTCAGGAAGGCCGTCAGTTCGATTACCTGATCGCAGTCCACGAGGACCGTGCCCATCCGCACGCGCATATCGTCCTGAACCGGCGATCGCCGGACGGCGAGTTCTTCTATCTGAAGCGCGATCATCACTTCAATTACGACGCCTTCCGCGAGGCGATGGTCGAAGAGGCCGAGAAAGTCGGCGTGCGCCTGGAAGCGACCCGCCGCATCGACCGCGGCGTTCACAGCTACAAGCCGACGGTCCGCGAAGTCTACCATGCAAAGGACGAGGGCAGGGCGCCTGTCGAGCGTCAGCGGACCGGAGGCGATGCTGAGCGAGCCCGGGACGAGATCGGTCTCGTTGCATGGCTCTACCGCTCGCTGTCGAACGAAGCGACCCATGAGAACCGAACCCATGTCTCGGAAGCGCTTGGTCGAGCGGCCGAGCTTCTTTCAGGCGGGCAAACTCTCAAACCGGACGGAGCAATCACAATGTCCGAAACCCATTCTCTCGAAGAGCTTTCGAGCCGGTTCGCCGATCAGGCGACCCGCGCCGAGACGATGGCGGAAGCCATGGAGCCGGCTAAACGGGCCGCCTTCGAGCGCGAGCTTTCCGACATCTATGCCGGCATCGCGCATATGCAGCCGATCGGGCCGCAATCGCACAGGCTGAACGAGGTTCCGTCCGACGTGGGCGTCTATTCCGACACCAATATCGAACGCGACGCTCTCGCACGTCTGTCGGAGGTGGATGTCCGCGAGCGGGTCGAGACCGCGCTTGAAGGCACCGGCATCGATCCGGACCGGGTCATCGCTCGGATCGAGACCGGAGCGAACAGCGCGGCGCTAGAACGCCAGTGGCTCGCCGACGATTTTCGATCGATCGCGCGGACCGATCGGCTCGATCTTGAGCGAAACGATCATCGGGACATCGCCGCCGAGCGGTTGAACGACCTTCACGTCGAGCTGGGCGATGCGCTGCAGAGCGCTGGCATCCTGCGCAACGACGGAGCGAGCGAGGCGGCAGCCGTCACCGACGCGAACCTCGTCGCAGGCGAGCCGGCATCGTCGAGCGAGGAAGCGCGAACCTATGCCGACGAAAGTGACGCCGTCCTCCGTGACACACACGAAGCGATGCGGGTAAACAGCGCGTTGGATCCTTTTGACAACGAGGCTGACGGCGCCCGTTTTCGCGAGGCGATCGAAGAGCGTCTCGATGAGGAGCAGATCGCAACTTTGAAGCAGGGCGACGGCACCGTCCTGGCCGATCTTGCTGACGATCGCCTGGACCGGCTCTATCTCGCCAAGGCCTACCTTCAGTCCGATGCCGCGACCGCGAACGGCGGCGCAGCGCAGGATGTCATGCGCGAGATCGCCGAGACCGAAGTCGACCGGGCTCGCGAGCGCCATGGCGAAACCCACAACGAGCCGGGAACGCGACATGGGTAAGGGCATGGTCTCCGCCGCGATCGTTGCTCTCGGCGTCGTCGGTGCGGCGATCGGCGTGGTTCTGGCAACGATCTATCTGGCGCTCGCCGAACCTGCTCTTCCCGTCGATGCCGATCCGACGTTCATCCTGCGCAACTACGCCTGGCTTCACAGCGCTTGGCCAGACGCCTTCATCATCGTCAACCTGATCGTCGGCATCTCAGCGGTCGGGGGCATCATGGTGAGTGCCCTGCTCTCCGGCGACGCCCTCACGAAATACGGGCGGACCCATTGGCAGACCCGACGTGAAATGAAGCGGAGCGGCTTTTTCGGCCCTTTGGGAACCGGTTTCGTTCTCGGCAAAACGAACGTGCGCCTCGGCCCTTCGCAGCTGATCACCTCGACCCGCTTTCCGCATGCGCTTCTCGTCGCGCCGACGGGACGCGGCAAGACGGTCGGCTTCGTCATTCCGAACCTTCTCACCTTCAAGGGCAGCACGGTCGTCCTCGATGTGAAGGGAGAGAATTTCGCGGCGACGGCCCGACATCGAAAGGCGCAGGGCGACGATATCTTCCGTTTTGCGCCGACCGACTGGCGCTCCGGTCGCACCCATCGCTACAACCCGCTGAAGCGGATTTCCGAGATGGGCAACCCACACCGTCAGCAGATGGAGTTGCAGCTCCTCGCGACGCTCTTCCTCCAGGCCGACAGCGATCACGTGCGCGGGCTTCTAAAAGGCGGCATCGACATCTTCGTGGCTGCCGGCCTCCTCGCCTTTGAGCGCGGCGTCCCGACCCTCGGCGAGATCTTTAAGATCGCGGTCTCCGGCGGCGACAAGCAGAAGGAGTACAATCTCCGGGCTCAGGAGGTCCGGAACCACGCCGCCAAGCAGATCTTCGTCCGCATGGCTTCGACGAACAACGACACGCTGACCTCCTACATCTCGCTCCTGATGACGTCCGGACTCGACCAGTGGAGCAATCCAGCGATCGATGCCGCGACCGCCGTCTCCGACTTCGACTTCAGAACGATCCGGAAGAAGCCCTTCTCGGTTTATCTCGTCGTCGAGCCGCTGATGGTGAAGCCGCTCGCCTCGCTCATCCGGCTGTTCTTCTCCGATCTCATCGCCGCGCTTCAGGAAAACGAGCCTGGAAAGGATGAGCCATGGCCGGTGATGATCATGCTCGACGAGTTCAATCGCCTCGGAAAGATGCCGATAGTGACGGACTCGATCGAGACACTTCGCTCCTATAGCGGCCATCTCGCCATCGTCACCCAGAGTATTCCGGCGCTCGACGAGATTTACGGCGAGAACACGCGGCGAGCGCTCCAGAGCAATGCCGGTGTGAAGCTCTACCTGACGCCGTCGGACGAGAAGACGATCGAGGAGCTGACTAAGGCCGTCGGCACGACGACCAAGCGCGTCGTCACGAAGTCCCGATCGATCGGCGCCAATCCGTT
This sequence comes from Fulvimarina pelagi HTCC2506, assembly GCF_000153705.1. Taxonomy (GTDB): domain Bacteria; phylum Pseudomonadota; class Alphaproteobacteria; order Rhizobiales; family Rhizobiaceae; genus Fulvimarina; species Fulvimarina pelagi. The sequence goes on along the minus strand of NZ_DS022273.1, from coordinate 67,295 downwards.
CAAGGGCCGCAGTGCGTCTGAGCGCACCGAGGAGACTGCGCTTCTCACGGAAGACGACGCCCGGCGAATGTCGCTCGACGACATCGTCCTCGTCATCGACGCTCAGATGCCGATCCGGGCGAAGCGCGTGGAGCATTTTAAGGACAGGCCGTTCAGGCAGGTCCTTGCCGCGCAGAGCGGCGAGTATCCGTTGCCGGAGGCGAATAAAGAGCCGCTTGTCGAAGATGTAGCACGCAATGAGACCCACGAAAACGGCGCTCCACTAGAAGCAGACAGCGGCGAAGACGCGCCAATTCGTCCAATCCGACCGAGATCGAAATATCGAGCGAAAGGGCGGGCGCCTGAAACACGGTTAGCGGCAAGAGCTTCCATAGGAGGCGGTGGTTCGAAAGATTCCGGCATGGCCGATGCTATCGAAGGTGCCCAGCGCGTGCTTCGTGTTCCGAAGCGAAAGCGAGCCAAGATAATCGACGACCCTCAGGTGATCGAGGCCGGTAGCAGACCAAGACAGGTCGTCCGGACGCCCGTCGCGGAAAATGAAGACGATCGAGTTTCGCTCGAACTTGCGACGAGCAGCCTGCAGGATCTTCTGAACCGGGCGGAAGCAGAAGCTTGATCGAAATCCATACGGAAACGGCAGCTTTGCGCCCATTCCGGTCATTGGCTGCGAACTCCTCGGCGCCCGAAAGCGGACATCTACGAGGAACCCGAGCGACAGCCCATACCCTACGATGCTGGTCGTCGCCGGGGCGACTTGACGAGAACCAGAAGAGTCACCGCGCGCGAGAACAACACGGACCCCTTGACCCAGTGGACAACTGCTTCCCAAACAACGCCGGCTAGAGGCTGCGGCCTTGAATAAGTGCAGAATTTTCCGGTCAACATAGATACAACACGACGAATGGGCCCAGACTCAACTTGAGTCCTGTTCTTGTTTCGTTCATAGTCGCTGCTTAGGTCCGGCGCGTGAACCCGGACGGAGCTGTTGGGAGGATCATGGCGCGGCCATATACGAACGAGATGTCGAAACTGGGCGAGACGTTCGCCTGGGCGGCTACGGTCGATCTCAAGGCCCTGCGCCAAGCCGTCCGCTCCGCTGGTCTCTCTCCGCTCCGCGCCATCGGGTCAGGTGGCTCGCTTACGGCCGCTCATACGCTAGTTGCCCTGCATCAGCGCTTCACCGGACGGCTTGCTAACGTCGCAACGCCTTTGGAAGCCGCCGATGAGCCGCTCGACCCTAGTGTGGCAACATGGCTCGTCAGCGCGGGCGGCGGCAATGTCGACATCATGGCGGCGGCGAAGGCACTGATCCTACGCGAGCCTCGGCAGCTTGGCGTCCTGTGTGGCCGCGAGGACAGCCCGCTGGCCGAGCTCTGCCGCCAGCATCCGTTCGTTGATCTGCTGCTCTACCCTCCGCCGGCAGGCAAGGACGGTTTCCTAGCCACCAACTCACTCCTCGCATTTACGGCCGTCCTTACGCGCGCCTATGCTGGTGAATTCGGGGGCGATGCCGACTGGGACGACGCAACGGCGCATCTGGAGGCGCTGCTCGTGGAAGCCAGCGGGACCGTCACCGCTTGGGAGGCAGCGACGGCGCCGATCTGGGCACGTCCGACCACCCTTGTCCTGCACGGCCCGTCCACCCGGATCGGCGCTGTGGACCTCGAATCGAAATTCACCGAAGCGGCCATCGGCAACTTGCAAGTCGCGGACTACCGTAATTTCGCCCACGGCCGTCATCATTGGCTCGCCAAGCGCGGGGAGGCGAGCGGCGTGCTCGCGTTCGTCACCGAGGCGGATCGGGTCCTCGCGGAGCGAACGCTCGAGCTCATTCCAGCAGACATCCCCCAAGCACGCATTGAGCTCGCCGGGGGGGCGAGCGCTTGTGCGCTTGCCTCGCTGGTTGCGGCGTTGCGGATGACGGGGTGGGCCGGGTTCACGCGGGGCATTGATCCAGGCCGCCCAGGCGTGCCCGAGTTCGGGCGCAAGCTCTACAACCTTGCCCTGCCCAGGCCGCGCCGCAAGGCGGCGCCAGGTCGCCTGACCCCGCGCCAGGTTGCTGCGATCGCGCGGAAGTCCGGCGCGGAGCCCAGCGATCTAGCGGCTTCCGGCGAGCTTGACCGCTGGCGCGAGGCGCTCATGGAGTTCGAGCGTCGGCTGGCCGAGGCGCGCTTCGCCGGGATCGTGCTCGACTACGACGGCACCGTGGTCGACACGCGCCATCGGTTCGAAACCGCCTCAAAGGGCATGATCACCGAACTCGCTCGCCTTGCAGATGCAGGCGCGAAGATCGCCGTGGCGACAGGACGTGGCCGATCTGTGCGGCACGACCTACAGAAGACGCTTCCTCGCTCCCTGTGGCCTAAGATCCTGATCGGTTACTATAACGGCGCCGAGGTGGCCTCGCTCGACGACGACGAAGCCCCTGACGGGACAGCAACCCCCTGCGCCGCCCTCCTGCCGCTTGCCGAAGCGCTGCGTCGTCAACCGGAACTCACCGAGTGCGCGCGCCAGGAGGATCGTCCTTTCCAGATCACGCTGGAGGCGACCCGCGTGATGCCGGAGAGCCGTCTCTGGGACCTGGCTCGCCAAGTCATTCTCATGGCGGGCGCCGAAGGGGTCAGCGTGACGCGCTCCAGCCATTCGGTGGATATCGTCGCGGCAGGCGTCTCCAAGCTGAACGTCATTCGTCGATTACGTGAGTCGGTTGGTGACGGGCCGATCCTCGCAATCGGCGACCGCGGCCGCTGGCCGGGCAACGACTACGAGCTTCTACGCGAGCCGTTCGCGCTGAGTGTCGACGAGATCAGCATCGACCCGGCGACCTGCTGGCACTTAGGCGAGCCAGGGCAGCGAGGCCCGTCCGTTACCTTCGGCTATCTGACCGAGCTCGAGGAGGAAGGCGGACGGCTGCGGTTCGCCCAAGGATCGTTTCGATGAACCAGGACCTCGCTCTCAAGATCCTCGGCCAGATCATGAACTGGAACGACGACCGCGCCCGCCAAGAGTTCCAGTGGCTCAGGCTCATGGCGCGCCTGAAGTACGACGGCTATCGCGATTTTCAGGCCGGCATGCGGTTCATCGAGAGCCTGGCTACCTGGCTCCAGCAGTTCGAGCCGCACGAGCGGGAGACCGCCTACGCGTTTGTGCGCCACACGCTCGTCTACCTCGGCGCCGGCGAGATGCAGCGGCTAGTCGATCAGTTCTACCCTCGGACGGTTCGCGACCGCCTGGTCCGTACGGTTGCCGCTGAACGCGGCATGCCGCCCTACCGCGTTCTCGCCGATCCGGACGCCCGCGCGGCCGTTGAACGTCTGCGTCGCCAGACCTTGTTCATGGGTCTCAGCGACGGAGCGCGGATTGACACTATCCGCCACGCCAACGCCGGCCTGCTCAACAACGAGCAGCTCGTCCAGGGCACGCAGGTCGACACGGAGAAATGGAGGGACCTTCTCGACAATCTCCGCAGCGAACTGGTCGACCCTGAGGCGCGCTTCCGCCTTGTTTACCTCGTCGATGATTTCGCCGGCACGGGCACATCTTTCGTGCGATATGACGAGAAGAAGGAGAAGTGGAAGGGCAAGCTCCTCCGCTTCAGAGACTCGGTCCTGAATGCGATGGAGGCGCTCGAAGGGGACGCGCTGTTCGAGGACTGCTGGGAGCTCTGCATCCACCATTATGTCGCGTCGTCGGCGGCGGCTCAGGCGATCGAGGATCGTTTGGCCAGGACCGCCGAGGTCTTCGACGCGGGTTGGGCTCGCGCCATGCACGCCTCCTTCGGCATGGTCCTGCCGCCCGACCTGCCGATCGACGTGGTGCCCGGCCGTTACGACGACTTCCTGAAGCTCACCCAGTCCTATTACGACCCAAAGATTCGGACGAAGCACACAGACGTCGGCGGCGCGACTCACCTCGGGCTCGGATACGGCGCATGCGCGCTTCCGCTCGTGCTCGACCACAACACGCCGAACAACGCGGTCGCCCTGCTGTGGGCGGAGACCGACGGCGGCGATCGTGAAGGCGTCGACGCGCCAGCTATGCGTCCGCTCTTCCGGCGGCGCCAGCGGCACGCGTAGGGGACGCAGCATGGCCAACCCTTTCGAAAAGCGTGCGACTGAGTATCTCCGAGACGACGAGGCCTTTCTCGCTGTCGTCACCCCCGAGCCCCTCGCCACCTTTTTCCAGAAACCCGCCAAGGAGGAACGGCTCTACGACCGCTTGGCAATGATCATTGGCACGCCCGGCAGCGGCAAGACCACTTTGGCGCGCCTCTTTCAGTACACGACGTTGCGAACGCTGCTGCGTAACCGCGGCATGACGAGCTACAAGCCTTTGATCGACACGCTCACCGCCTGTGGGGCGATTGTTGACGAGCGACCGACGCTTGTCGGCGGGCGGCTTCCGCTCGAGGCGGAGTACCGGGAGTTCTGGGAGTTCCCGTATCCCAACGACCTCAAGACGGGTCTGATGATCGCGCTGCTCCAGGCCCGCACCGTGCTGGCCTGGCTGCGCAACATTCAAGCCTCGGGCGTGCCGCTCGAGCGCGTGGAGATCGTCCCGCGCTCGGACGCCGACGCCGCGCTGACCGCCATCGGCGGCACCGCCGGTCCGGCTCTGCTCGTCCGCGCCCGGGAGGTTGAGTTCGCCATTTACCAGATCTCGGCCGCGCTGGTGCCTCCAGATGTTGAGGACATCGACCGCGAGGCGGCGGCGGTCTACCGCCCGTTCGATGTGATCGAGGCGTTCCGGATAGCCGACGGCGAGGAGGTGCTCGAACTCCGGCCGCTGGTCATCTTCGACGATGCGCATAGCCTGCATCCCACCCAACTCGCCGCCCTCCGCCGTTGGCTCGCTCGGCGCGAGCTGAAGGTGGCGCGCTGGGTGCTGACCCGCCTGGACGCGCTGACGCCCGGCGACGTGCTGCTGGACCGTGCGGCGGACACCGAGGAACCGGGTCTGAAACAGGCGCGCGAGATCACCGACATCTGGATGCAGAGTGGTGAGGAGCGAGGCAACCAGCGCCGGGCCTTCCGCAAAATGGCGAAGGACATGGCCGGGCGGTACCTGAGCCAGATGGAGGTCTTCAACAGGCGCCGCCTGCACAGTCTAGGCGACCTCCTGTCCACGTCCTCTGAGGTGGTCGCACTTGGGAAGCGCGCTAAGCTCGCCGAGCACGTCGACGCGCTGCAACGCCGATATGGGGTGTCAGCGGAGCGGCGGCGGAGTCTGGAGAAAGAGGTCGATAATTATCTTGCCACCGCCGAGGAGAACGGTGATGATCTGCGGCTCGGCATGCTCGAGGTTCTGCTCGAGCGTTATGCCAAACGCATCCCGCAACGCGGCTTGTTCGACGACGCCGACGACGACGCCGAACCCAGCCGCCCGTTGACCGCGGACGCAGGGGTCGCTGATGGCGCGAGGATCCACCTCCTGCACAGGTACGATCGGCCCTACTTCTTCGGCATCGACACGCTGTGCGACGCGAGTTCCGAGAACGCCGAGCAGTTTCTCCAGCTGGCCGCGCGGCTCGTCTTGCAATCGGAAACGCAGCTGATCCGGCGAGGCAAGGACGCCATGCTGGCGAGCGGCGTGCAGAACAAACTGCTTCGTGAGCGGGCGAGCGAAATGGTTCGCGAATGGGATTTCCCTCAGTTCCAGCTCGTTCGACGCCTCGCTGACGGACTTGCGGCCGAATGTTTGGCAAAAAGTTTGGAAGGGAATGCGTCCCTCGGCGGCGGCGCCACCGCGTTCGGCATCCTTCAAGAGGAGTTCGACGCCATTCCCGAGACTCACCCTCATCTTGCGAGGGTTCTGAAGTTCGGGGTGGCTTACAATGCCTTTGTTCTCGTACCCAACCATGGCACCAAGAAGCGGCTTTGGTGTAAGATCGAACTCGGCGGCGTCCTGCTTCTCCACCACGGGCTAACGCTAAGGCGCGGCGGCTTCCTCGAGCGGCGGACCGACGATCTCGTCCGCCTGCTTGGCGAGGCCTGAGGTGACCCGCCTGTCCCGCTGGGATCCGTGTGTCGCTCACCGCGGACGAGAGGTGGATGGCTTCCTCGCCGACTACTTCGCCCAGGAGGATCGCCGAACCCTCTTGGTGGCCGGCGCCGGCTTCGATCCGCGCTCGCGCGCCGTCGCTTCACGGCTCTCCGCGATCAGTACTTCTGTTCGGGCCCTTCTATTCCAGGAGAACCGACCGAACCCACCTCAGGATCACATCGATCGAGCGGGCGTCAACACGACGGCGCTGCTGGCGGCCGTTCCAGAGCGGGAGATCGTGCCGGTCGAGATCTTCGGTTCCGACGGCGCTGTCATCGGCGGCCGCAACATCATCGCGATCCTTAATCGGCAGTCCTTCGAAGACTTGACCGACATCGTAGTCGACGTCAGCGCCCTGTCAGTGGGTATGAGCTTTCCGATCATCCGGTACTTTGTCGAGCGGATCGGCCGCGGCAGGGGACCGGCCAACCTGCATGTCTTCGTCGCGCACGATCCGCGACTCGACGCCAACATCCGTTCGATCCCCAGTGATGCGCCGGGCTATGTTCATGGCTTCAAGGGCGGCTCAACGCTGTTCGCCGCAGCCGGGGCGGCGCGGCTATGGCTTCCGCAACTCGCGAGCGGACGGAGGGGCGCGCTCGGACGGTTGTACGACTTCATCGAGCCGCACGACACCTGCCCCATCCTCCCCTTCCCAGCGAGCGACCCGCGCCTCGGCGACGCCCTTGCTGCGGAGTACATGATCGAGCTGGAGAGCACTTGGTCGGTGGACACGCGCAACATCGTTTACGCCGATGAAAGCGACCCGGTGGATCTTTATCGCACGATCCTGCGGCTGGATGACTTGCGTCAGCCGGTTTTCAACGAAACAGGTGGCTCAATGCTAGTCCTGTCGCCGCTCGGCAGCAAGGTGATGGCGCTTGGAGCGTTGATGGCGGCCTTGGAGCGGGATTTGCCCGTTGCTCACCTCGAGCCTATTGGATACGAGATGGAAGCAACGGTTCCGGCGCAGATCGTCGAACCAAATCTTATTCATATATGGTTAGATGGCGAAGCCTATCCTCAGCTCCGACCGCCGTTGCTGACCGAAGGGAGGACGGTACCATGACTTCTGTCGCCCAGCCTAAGATTTTTGGTGCAGGCTTAATCGCGCTCGATTTGGTCATCGGACCTGATCCCGCCACACCCGTACGATCCTGGGCTGGGGGAACTTGCGGTAACGTACTATCGATAATGGCTTATCTCGGCTGGGACGCTTACCCAATCGCACGCATGAACGGCGACCCGGCGTCCGATCGAGTGCGTTCCGACATGGCCCGCTGGGGCGTTCACCTAGATTGGGCGAACTGCGCACCAACGACCCATACACCAATCATTGTTCAGGAGATCCGCCGTGGCCGGGATGGCCGGCCGAGACACCGTTTCTCTTGGGCCTGTCCGCATTGCGGAGAGTGGCTGCCCTCCTTCAAAGCAGTCACGGTAAGCGCGGTTGAGGCGATCAAGCCCGCTTTAGCTGGAGCTTCGGTCTTCTTCCTAGATCGCCTTTCGCGTGCGACCCTGACATTGGCAGCGGAGGCCTCCGCCCGCGGCGCGGTTGTGGTTTTCGAGCCCTCAGGCAAATCCAATGACAAGCTCATGGCCGAGGCGATCGCTCTTGCTCACGTTGTCAAGTATGCCGACGAGCGGTTAGCAGGCGTCGACGGCGTGATGGCAGAAGGGTCGGCCACACTAGTCGAGGTTCAAACGCTCGGAGAGCAGGGGTTAAACTATCGTCATCGGCTCGACGACTCTGTTTCCGATTGGACGAGATTGAGCGCTATTCCCGCCGTCCGGCTCACAGATACCTGTGGGTCGGGAGATTGGTGCACGGCAGGTCTCATAGCGGGTGCGGCCGCTGGAGGACAGGGCGGATTGCGCCGGATCGGTGCGGGCGGGGTGAAGTCGGCGCTTCGATATGGGCAGGCGCTCGCAGCGTGGAATTGTGGGTTCGAAGGCGCGCGAGGAGGCATGTACGCTGTTGAACCTGGAAAATTCGCGGTCCAGATTTCTCAGATGATGGAAGGGCAACTCGAATACCTTGTGGCAGAACCGGTCGAGGTTGATCCTGCTCAGCCGATCGGGTGTCCCGCGTGCCCTCCGACTTTAGCCGGGCCTCGCGCGACCCGAAACGGACGGTCGAAGCGCGCCGCGTGATCTGCGCTTCAGTCCTAAGATCGTCGAAAAACCAAGCCTTTGGCCGATCCTTGTTTGTCGAGGATGAACGTTGCGGCAGCGGTAGCCAATACGGACTCAGAAAAATGTGGGCACGATCGGCAATGAGTACGCCGGAGCGCACTCGGCGTAAGGCAAGTACAAGTCCACGAGTTTCAAGATCGGCTCCGGGACCTTTGAGATTGTTCGCCGAATCTTGGGTCGCGTCGCTTCCCGTAAAACCGAGGCCGAGTGAGGGAACGGCCGCTCATCTGGTAACCAGCCCAGAACCGGACAGGCCGCTTTCGGCCCTTTCATAAATTCGCCTGTCCGTATCGCATCAGTCGCGGGTGGTTTCCGCTATTTTCCAGCCGCCGCGATCCGGCGCGATCGGTCCACCATCCGCTGAACCTGAGTTCCGGCTCCGACGACAGTGGCGCGCGTAAAGGCGCCGGCGAGTTCTGGTCCAGTGCGGGCTCCAAGATGCTTACGCCGTTCGGATCCTTGCGTTTTTGCGAGACCGGCACCGAAACGCATGGCTCCATCCCCCATCGGGACCATGGCCGGCATAACGACGTTGCCGGAGATACTCCGGACGATGAACGGCGTCGATAGTATGAAGCCTTTCGCCATCAGGATCAGCATGAAGAGCGGCAGTATCTGGCCGATCGTCGAGGTGTTCTCCGGATCTCCAAGGGAAGCGATGAGGGAGTTGCCGACGCCGATGATCGTCGCGAACATTCCGGCGACGACGACCGGATAGAGCGCGAAGGAGATCGTTCCGGAAAGCCAGCGCAGGAAATAGTCCTTCGTCACCTCGAACAGTGTCAGGAAGATCATGATCGGCGCGAGGGATATCATGAGGGTTACGACGAGCCGCGAGAAGATGAGAATGAATGCGGCAATGCCGCCGAGGAGGCTGACGAGAAGCACGCCGACGATATCGAGCATCGCGCCGGCGAACCAGTTGGCTTCCTGACTGGTTGCGTCGAGGGCTTCTGTCAACGTTTCGAGGAGCTCGTCGAATTCTTCGGCGAAGGTGCCAGATGGGCCTGGTTCGCCGCCGCCGACCGAGGCGACGAGCGAACCGGCGACGGTATCTATGCCGTTCAAGAGCGCCGAGGAAAACGCGTCGAACTGAGCCCAACTCTGCGCGAAGATCGCAATCAGGACCATCTTTACGCAGAGCCAAAATGTCTGCCGGCCATCGAGCGAGCGCCATTGGAAGACGAGGTTGATGGCGACGAAGATAAGGACGATCGTGCAGGCCAGCGAGCCGAGCGTTCCGACCGTCGCAGCAAGCGCCCCGAACTGGGTCTCGGCGGCGTCAGCGAGATAGCCGTCCGTCGTTTCGACGAAGTAGGTAACGACTGACATCGGTAGGACCTTCTCTATAGCTGCTTTCAGTCTGGTTCACGAGCCGAGCAAGACCTGAATGGAAAGGCCTTCCGGCTTCGTAGGAATTCGCAAATCCGACGGTGTCGATTGATTGTAATGAGAAGATCAGTTCGGATCAGGCTGGCGTTGTGGCCAACGGGCGCTTGAAGAAAAGCATGAGGTTCAGTGTGGCGTACGACTCCTCAACGCAGACGAGCTCCCAACCCGCCTCGCCAAGTCGTCCCAAGGTGTCGTCCAGCAGCTTCTGTGCCCGGTCCGCCTTTATCGTTTCGACCCGATGCTCAAACTTCGTCATGATCGACACCACCCTTTACATTCGCAGCTGGCAGATAGAATTCGGTGATGCCGCGCGCGCCCTCGGAGCGTCCGGTCTGGATGACGACGTCGATCGAGCTTTCGATGTAGCGATGGATGTCGGCATAGGTCATCGGCAGCTCGGCTTTGAGGGCTGCGATGGTGAGGCGTTGGATGGCGAGCTGCGGCGTTTCGGCGTGGAGGGTCGTCATCGAGCCGCCATGGCCGGTGTTGATCGCTTCGAGGAAGGTCAAGGCCTCGCGTCCGCGGACCTCGCCGAGAACGATCCGATCGGGGCGCATGCGAAGCGTTGCGGTCAGGAGAGCATCGGCGGAAAGCGCCGGAACCTCGCGGTTCGAGATCAGCGCAACGGCGTTCGGTTGAGCGGGCAGGAGTTCGGCGGCTTCCTCGATGGTGACGATCCGCTCGTCTTCGGGCACGAAGGAAAGGATCTTGCGTGCAGCGACGGTCTTGCCGGTCGAGGTGCCGCCGGCGACGATCAGGTTGAGTTTGTGCTCGACGCAGAAGCGCAGGCACTGCGTGATGTCGCCGATTTCGACGAGCGTGCGTAGCTCTCGTGTCCGGGTACGCCGGCGTTCTTCGAGGCTGCGCTCTTCGCCATAGAGGAACTTCAAGTCGACCGCGTCGAGAGAGAGCCGCGGGAAAAAGCGTAGCGCGATCGATGCGCCTTCGATGACGACAGGCGGAACCATGACCTGCGCGCGGACCGGACGGCCGCGATAGGTGATGCTGACGGAGACGATCGGTTTCGCCTTGCTCATGGTGACATGAGCTGCGGAAGCGATCTGATTGCCGAAGTCCTTTGCCTGGGTTTCGGTGAGACGCGTTTCTAGCGGGCGCATGAAATGATCGCCCTGGAACTCGCCCCAGACACGCCCGTCCGGATTGATCGCAAGCTCAATGACGTCATCCCGCTGTGCTGCCTCGATCCGATCGATCGAACTTTCGAGATAGCCTGACGCCGGCATCAGAAGATTTCCAGATCGCGATCGACCATCACGGTGATCGCAGAGCCTTGCGGGACCCGGATCGTCGGTTCGATCGAAAGGCTTTCGTCTATCGTGTCCCGCGTCGAACCGCCGAAATCTCCTCCGACATCCTCGACAGTGTCCGCGACATCCGGGTCCGTCAGGCTTGCGGTCGCAAGCGACGGACCGGCGCTGACGATCGACAGGAGCGCCGCCGAGCCGAAGCGCTCGAGGAAGTGCTTGTCGACGTCCCCGGTGACGCCAGCGCGTCCAAGCTGATCGCCGCCATAGGCACTAATCTGAACGCTCTGGTTCGAGGGCAGGATGATCCGATCCCACCCGATGGTAACGCGCTCCTGCGCCAGATCGATATCGGATTGGTAGCGCCCGACGAGGCGCGAACCACGCGGGATCAGGACGCGTGAGCCGTCGAAGGCGTGGATGTTTTCCGAGACGATCGCGCGGATATCGCCGGGGAGCGAGCTGTCGAGCGCGGTTTCGAGAGAGGCCTGGATGAGCGTTCCCTGCGGGACGGTGTGCGATGGATTGGCGATCACATCGGCCTGAGTGACCTTGGCATTCGCCGCGCCGCTTCTGACGAAGGCGGCGTCGCGGGAGAGACGTTGATCTTCGCCATAGCTTTCCGATCCCACTGAGCCGCCGCCGAAGGCGATCATGTCGCTGGCATCGCGCGCATCCTGAAACGCGGCTTCTTCCTGCCGTCGTCGTTCGAGCTCGGCGAGACGGATGTCTTCTTCTGACGGACCCGTCTGCGTCGGTCCGGACTGGAGCTGCGCCATTTCCAGTTCGGAGGAAAGGCGGCGCAGCTGACGGTCGCGTTCGTCAAGCCGGCGCTGCAGTTCTTCCTGCGCCTCGGCGCTTTCAGCCCGCAGATTGTCGAGCTGGGCGACGAGATCGGCGATCGCCGCATCTTGTTCGCTGGTGTCCGGCACCGGCTTAGGCGCATTCCTCAGGCGATCGAGCTCGGACTTGAGGCTGGCGATCTCGGTCATCAGCGCAGGATCGACCGTTGGTATTTCGGTTTCGACTATGTCGGGCGCCGGCTCCGACTGGATGACAGGCTCTGGGATATCGAGAGAACCAAAACCTTCGCCGGCGGGCTGAAACTCCGCTGGCGCGCTGGTCGCCATCGGCTCTTCGGCCTCTTCCAGCGTCGAAAAGACCGCGAGACCGCCGACGATGACGAGGCTGGCTGTCACGCCGATCGCGGCGATCGGCGACATCCGGGCCGATCCTGTTCGGCTCGTTTCTCTCCTGCCCGCTTCGAGCGCCTTCAGGCGTTCGTCGAGGCTCTCGGTTGCGCTGCACTGATCGTCGACTTCACTCATCCGACCGCTCCCGCCACTAAGGCCTGAGGTAGCGCCTGGATACAAATGACCTGATCGCCAAGGCGCAGAACCCAGCGCCCGCTTACGCCGGAAACGCGTACCACGTCCTGCTCGGTCGCAAGGGCGTTGACGGACCGCTCGCCATTACCGGAAACGCGGAAGATTGCAGGGATCGGCGCGTTCTTTGGAAACTGGAAATAGGTGAAGGTTCCGTCGTCCCAGACCGCGCTCGGCGTGATCTCGGACGAGTCGCTGGCGCCGTAGCTGTAATTTGGAGCACGCTGGGCTACGGCGTTCTGCGGCTTGGCGTCCGCGTTCGGATAGGAGAAACGGACGACGTAATGCGGATGCGCTGCTTCCCTCACACTGAAGTAGTAGCTGCGCCGATTGGTGTAGACGGTGATGTTGGTGGAGACGCCGCGCGCCGCCGGCTTGATGGCGAAGGCGCGCCCGCCCGGAACGCCGTCGAGCTGAAAACCTTCGGTATCGCCGGCGATGATCGAGCGGATGGTCTCACCTTCGCCGAACTCGACGCTGGTGACGCGTGTCATCGCCACGTGGATGCGGTAGACCTCACCGTCGCGATAGGTCGCCTCGCGCACCCGCTCGTCATAGCGGCCGCTGGCCGGACGGGACTCTCCAGAAGCGGGCTGCGCCCCGAAGATCGTGACAACCGTCAGGAACAGCGGCAAGAGAGGCCGGAGCAATTGGGATCGTGGCATCAGGCGTCTCCACCATTCTTAGCTTCGGACGCGTCGGGCTCCTTTCGATCGGAGGTCACGCCGTATTCGACAACGGTGAAGCCGAAGGGGTTCTGCCAGACATCGTCGATGGTCCGGCTCGTCTCAGGCCGGAATTCGAAGAGCAGGTTCGCGGTGAACTGGCCAGTCCTGCTGCCGCGCTGTGACGAAAGATGTTTTCGGTACCGCACCTGGGCGCGGTTGTTCGTCAGAAGCTGGATCGAGCCGACCTCGACTTCGAGCCGCGCGTCCGTGCCATAATTCGTCGGAGGGTAGGCCTCGTGACCGCTGGTCCAGAGCGCGCGAAGCGAGGCATCGGCGTTGCCGTCCGACATCGACAGGACGCGCCGGATGCGCAGATCGTTGTCGAGCTGGTTGTAGGTCTCGCGCGCCGTCACATAGCGGAAGACCTGCGCCTGGATGACGGCGGGCCGCTCCAAGATCGACACCGCCTCAACAGACGCATTCGGAAGCGCGACGCCGGTCTCGGAATCGAAGGGCACGACGACAGGTGGCGGATCGACGTCGAGAACGGCGACGCTCGCGGCAGCGAGACATCCGACAACGCCGAAGGCGAGCCCGGTGAATGCCAGGGTCTGCCAGAGCTGCTCGCGCCGCCGCGCGCCATAGACCAGCTCTTCTTCGAGATATTCATTCATGCCATCTGTTCCGTCGTTATGGCGGTCGGTCTCGCATGCGTAGGAAAGGGCCGCCCTTGCGATCCCGCTCGCGGTCGCAATCGCCTTCGTCGTCGCACGCTCGGCTGCCTATACTTGCCTGATCACCCGACGTTCGCTCAGTCGAGGTCTGGCAGTGTGAAGTCCATGAAGCGCTGCTCTTCGGCGATGGTCGCGGCATCGACGACGCCGCTCTGACCGGCACCGACGGTCTGGATCGCTTCGAGCTCCCACATGCGGGTGAGCGCGATGGCGAGTTCTGCGGTAACGCGGGTGTTGTGATCGACGCTCTGTTTCAGCGTCTCTTGATCCGGGATCATCGAGACGAGCTCGTCGACCCGTTCGAGTGACTTGCCTGCATCCTGATGGCTGTTCTCGGCCGCCGCCGACATGACCGCGCCGGTCGTTGCGCGGGTCGCTGTGTTACGAGCCGTAATCGCGCCGCTTGTTGCCAACTGGCGGATCGTATCCTCGTCGAAGCCCGCCTCGTTGAGGACTGTCTCCATCTGCGTCTTCATCTGCGGGGCCGCGCTTCCGATCAGGCCGGAATAGTCGCCGTTTGCGATATCGCTTGCGAGCTCGACCATGTCGCCGAACTCGGCATCGAGCAGGCCGTTCAGGTCACCGTCCATCGCCATCTGAACGATGTCGCTCGCGCCGCTGAGCGCTGCATAGGTCTCCTCGAGCTGGTCGATTTGATCCTGAAGGAGGTCAATCTGTTCGATGAGCCGGTCGAGTTGATCGGTCTGGATACCGAAGTCTTCCAACATCTGCTGGAACTGGCGGATTTCCTGGGCAATATTCCGGGTGTCGACGACGGGCACGCCTTGCGCGGCGGCCGGAGAGATGGACGCGATCGGCGAGACGAGCACCGCGCCGCCGAACGCAGCGGCGGTGAGGACCGACCGCACAGGATGCGAACGTCGCTTACCCGCAATGCGCGGAGCCGATTGATTATCGCGGGCTGTCGACGCGAGCGTTCCGTTCTGGGTAAAGGCCGGCATCAATTGATCTCCTGAAGCTCAAAGGTCATGAAGGCGCGTTCTCGGGCCATGCGGCTCGCCATCGCGATCTCACCGGCCGACAGCGGCTCGGTCCGCGCGGCCTTGAGGCGGGTTCGGAGCGCAACCAGGCGGGCGAGTTCGGCCCGGGCATAGGTGTTGAGGTCGTAGGATTCTTTGAGCGTTTCGGTTTCGCCGATCCGGTTGATGATCATTCGTATGCGCGCGACTGCGCCTTCGATCGTCGTCCGGCTCTCCGCGCCGTAAAAGCGTGCGCCGTCGGCCGATAGGCTTAAGTTTGAATTGGCGAGCAGCGCCGGCTCGATCGTACCGAGGGCGTCGATCCCGCCGACCCTGGCGAGATACTGGTTGTAGCGGCGCGGGATGACCTCGACGTAGTGCCGGGTCTCCGCAAATGGCGGGACGCCGCCATGCTTCTGAACATTGCCGGGGCCGGCATTGTAGGCAGCAAGGCCATGGAGGATGTTGCCGCCGAACATCGCCAGCATCTGCGCGAGATACCGAGCGCCGCCGGTCACCTGCAGATAGGGGCTGTCATAGTATTCCGGGTTGATGCCGAGATCGCTCGCCGTGCCCGGCATGATCTGGGTGAGACCGAAGGCACCGACGGGCGATTTCGCACCGATCGAGAACCGGCTTTCCTGCCAGATCAGCGCCTGCATGAGGCAGCGCCACTGAACGAGCGACAGACCCGCCTTGCCAACGCCGGCGAGACCATGGGTTTCCTTCGCTGCCTTGATGATCAGTTCTTCGACGTTGCTGCTGGCGTCACCAAAGAGGCGCGCTGATCCCGAATTTGGGCTATTCGCGCTGTAGAGTACGTCCGCGTCGGCGACGTCGCTTTCGTGGTCGGCTGCAGCGTCGCCGGCTTCAAGACCGTCGATCATCCCGGCGATGTCGCTCTCGCTAGTAACCGTCGTCGAATGAACGGCATCGAGGGCATCGAGCTGCTCGGTTTCGAGCGCGTGGATCTTGTCCGCCTTCGATAGCTGCTCACGCTGGCGGGCGAGATCGGCCTCGCTATGTTCGAGCGCCGCCTCACGCTTGGCGAAGACGTCCGGATTGAACACCGGGACGCCCTGGGCGAGGGCCGGTAGGGAGTACACGGTCAGCGCCGCTGCGAGGCTAGCGGTAAGAGCGAGCGCCCTCGAGGATGAGAGGAAGCGCTCATCCATCGAACTGATCCCAACGCGTGGTGCCGAGCGGTTTGAACTGGCACGGACCGTCGTCCTCGGAGGCATAGCTGAAGCAGTTCGCCGCCGGTGGGGTCAATCCGCAGCCGGCAAGACCGATCGTAAACACGGAGAGCACGGCGAAAGCGGCGAACTTCATCAGTGTGGTTTTCATGGCAGCCTCCAGAAGTCGGCGCGGTCGCGATAGTCGGCGCCGGCGAGTTCCTCCCCCTTTTCCATGCCACCGAGAATGGTGAGGAGGGGACCGAGGGCGCTGAGGTCCGCGTCGACGACGACCGAACCCTGGTCGTCTCGGATGAGAGCGAGCCGTGAATGGCTTCCCGAATTGAGAAGGACGTCGAGCTCCTTCTCCTGAAGCCCGAGCATGGCGTAGTCGTCCGCCTTGGCACGGATGTTCGGGAGAAGGATCTGTGTCGGGACGGCCTCAACGATCGTCTTGCCGGTGCGGGTGCGTTCGAGCTGGCTGGCGTACTGGGTCATCATGACGACGACGGCGTTCTGCTTGCGCGCCGTCACCAGCCAGTTGCTCAGGCGTTCGGCGAAGTAGCCGTTGTCGAGCGCCTTCCACGCCTCGTCGATGACGATGATCGTGCGTTTACGATCTTCGATCACCCGTTCGACGCGCCGGAAGAGATAGGAAAGGACGGCCATCCGCTCCTTCTCGCTCTCGCTGTCGAGAATGTCGGTGAGATCGAAGCCGACCGTGTCGCCCTCGAGTGAAAACGTGTCGTCGAGGCTCTGGCCGAAGATCCAGCCATAGCGGCCGTCGCGCGTCCATTCGCGGAGGCGCTCATGAATGTCGCCGTCGTCGTCGGCCGACACGAAGAGCGAGGCGAGATCGTCCCAATTCTGCAGAGCCTCATCCGCCTCGGCGTTCTGCCGGACGACCTCCTGGATGCGATTGATCTGAACCGGCGAGAGGGGTTTGTCGGGCCGATGCACGAGAGCCGCGAGCCAGTCGGCGAGCCAGGCCTGACCGCGGGCGTCGATCTCAGTTCGAAGTGGATTGAGACCAGTCGGCTCGGAGGCATTGATCGCGGCGTACCGGCCACGATTCGCCCGGACCGCCATCTCCATGCCGCGGCGATAGTCGAACACGAAGAGCCGGGCACCCAACCGCTTCGCTTGCGTCATCAGGAACGCCGCAAGCACAGACTTGCCGGAGCCGGGACGCCCAAGGATCAGCGTATGACCGCCGGTGGGCTCAGCGTCGGGAGTGCCCCGTTCGTGGAAGTTGAACCGGAAACCGCCACGACCGACCGTCGGAAGCATCGTCACCGGCGCGCCCCATGGCGTCTCCGCGCCAGGCTTACCCATCTGTGTTCGATGAAAGGCGGCGAAATCGGCAAAGTTTCGGTTGGTGATCGCGGCCTTTCGGCTGCGCTTGGCGGCGTTGCCCGGATGCTGGGCGAAGAAGTGGGTCTTGGCGGCGAGGCTCTCGTTGATCAGCCTCACGCCTTGCGTCGATCCGATATTGCGGATTTCCGCGCCGATCGCCTCGAGTTCGGCCTCGCTCTCGGCGAACACCGTCGCCGTCATATGATGCTCGCCGAAGCTGAGCCGTCCGGTTTCAAGCTCGTCGAGCGCGGCGGGCATTTCTTCGAGCAGCGAGATCGCGCCGTCGTCGGCCGCGCGCCGCATGCGCATCTCGCGGTAAATTCGTCCGGCCATGAGGTTCGAATTGATGCCGGTGAAGGAGTGGGTGACAACCATGTCGACGGGTAGGTCGAGTTCGTCGAACATCGTCGCGGTCGAGGCATGGGGATAGCTTTTGATGGCGTAGGACGCGCCGACACGGTTGCCGACGACACCTTCGGAAAGCGCGAAGGTCGATCCTTTGAACGTGACGCGCGTATTCGCAACGTCCTGGGCGATGTAACCGTAGGACGAACCGCGATAGAGCGGCGTCTCACGTCCGGTGTTGAGCGCCCCGAGAAAGCCAAGCAATTCACCGCTTGCGGCAGACAAGCGGCGCGGCTCCATGGCGGCGAAGGTCGAGAGGATGAAGTCGGCGACCTCGTTCAGCCGGCGGAGCGACTTCTGCGTCTCGCCGCGAAGCCGGTCCACCGACTTCGACCGCCGGAAGGGCAGCTTCGAGCCGAGCGTTGGGCGTTTGATGACGGTGAGCGTCAGGGTCTTTTCGCGGAGGCCTGATCCGTCAAGGTAAGCGCGCCACCGATGATCGACCGCGGATGCGAAACTGTCGCTTTCGATTGCGGGGAGGCCGTGGTCGACTCGCTTCGAAACCTTGTGGACGGTGAATGAGAAATCCGAGCCGCACTGTGCGACGATCCGGGCGAACAGCGCCCGCGTCTTGTCGAGGACGGCGTTGTCCGTCGTATGACTGTCGAGGCCGGACAATCGGATCGACTGGAAGAGCTCGTTGCCGCGCGTTCGGATCGTGACGTCGTCGACGAATGAGACATAAGGCAGAAGCGAAGCGAGCTCGGTCTCTTTCGCGGCCCACGTCGGCAGGAGTTCATGCGGCAGAGACACATCATGGAGCATAGCTGTCGCCCCCATGGCGTGACCTGTTGGGCGTCGGCCGCGTCTCCTGCAGGCTGACGGCGACAACATCAAGAAAATGCGGGTCCCAATCCGCCGCCTTCCAGATCGCCGGGTAGGCGAGCGCGGAGAGGGCGAGGACGATCCAGCTCTGGATCCAAAGGAACAGAAGCACGGACGCGAACAGCCAGACCATGGCGTACATCATCGGAAGACCGAGAAGTTTGGCGGGCCGTACGAGACCGAGATAGACGGGCGATTGTTCTGCCATGATGCCGAGTGCCGCCGTTTACGTCGTCGACCAGATCGAGCCGACGATTGTGGGCGCTGCGGCTACGCCCGCGATCCCGACGATCGTCCACATGGCTTGGCGAAAGTCGACGATGCCGAAGAGCCAAGACAGGAAGACTCCGATCAGCGCCAGCGTGCCGATGGCAATACCGAGCGGTCCGGTGATGATGTCGATGAGACCCTGAAGCAGCGCCTGGACCGGCGAGAGATCGAGCGCTTGGGCAAGAGCCGGCTCGCTCGCAAGGAGCGTCATCGCGAAGACGGGCAGTAGGGTGTAGAAGCGAGACTTCATCGGGTTTCTCCATCTAAGCGTTCGGCGACCGCCAGGACGCGGTCGACGTGGTTTTTGGTTTCTTTAAAAGGAGGAATGCCGTCATGGCGCGCGACCGCTTCGGGCCCGGCATTGTAGGCGGCAAGCGCTAGCCTCTCGTCGCCGAAGCGGTCCAACATAGCGAGGAGGTAACGGGCCGAGCCGTCGAGGTTCTGCGCGACATCGGAGGGATCAACGCCGAGATCGGCGGCTGTATCCGGCATCAACTGGCCGAGGCCGAGCGCGCCGACGGGACTCTTCGCAGCAGGATCGTAAGCGCTCTCGATCTCGATATTGGCGCGAAAGAAATTTCGCCAGTCAGAGACCGTCAGGCCTGCGCTTCGAACCGCAGGATGCGAGCCGTAGCGGATTGCGGTGTCGTCGATCGCGGCGAGAATGGCTGGAGGCGGTGTGGATGCGATGGCAACGCTCGCGCGAACCGAACCCGGCTTGTCGGGAGACGGGTTCGCGGGCTCCTTTTTGGAGCCGCCATCGACGCCGTCGTCTCCGTCGCTCACACCGAAGATGAACAGTTCCGTTCGACCCTCGCGACTGGCATCGCCATAGGTCTTTGAAAACGCGGCCTGATGGGTCTGCGCCTGCAGCGCGCCATCGCCACGCATGGAAAACACCATGCCTTCGGCAAATGTGGGGTTCGGAAGGAGGAATGCGACAGCGAACGCTGCTCTGAGAACCGAGTCAGTCCGCGTTATCGTCGGAAGCGGGCGGAACTTTGCGCTGAAGCGCCCGCGTCCCTGCGTTGAACGGGATATCGCAGAACCGATGCCCGGCATCGTAGAGAAGGCTGCAAAGCCCGAGCATCGTCTTGAACAGGCGCGGCTGAAGCTTTGGACCGATCGCGTTCTTGCCGCGCTCGGTGACGAGAACGAATTCTTCTCCGGTCTCCTCGGAGACCACGCGCACGAACCAAACGCCGGACCAGGTGTGGTTTTTCCGGACGGCGCTTTCCTCGCAGACGACCTCGGCGCGGTATCCGCGCTTGATGAGAGATCGGAAGGCATCCTCGACAACGACATTGGGGGCTCGCTCGAACATCACGACCTGACGCTTTCCTCTTCGGTTCGTTGGACCGAACGGGACACACCTGGACAAGACGCGGACCCGCTACAAAATACGTATTACGTCGGCAAGGGCTCGAGTGAGCCTTTCGAGCCGTCGATGGTGCTAACCTAGCCTTTCACCCTGCGTTACGTGAACCGCCTGAATGCCTGAATTTGAGGGGATCGCGCTCCATGCCGTTGCGCACGTGCAACGCTTTTACTTTTACGATTGTATTTGTCGCTTACGGCTGGAGTGCCGCGATGGGGTGTGAGTGCGTTCCGCCGGAAAAGCCATTCGTGCCGGCTGAACGACAAGCCGTCCAACAATATGAAGTTCTTCTCGGAAAGACTTCGAGACCTACCTGACAAAGATCTCGATTTATATCGCGTGTCTCGACGACGAACGGCGCCGTGCCATCGAGGTGTCGAAAGAAGTCACCAATGACTATCGGCGGTTCCTCGATCTCATCGAATAATGAGACAGGACCGGAAGGCGGTGAATCAGATCGACCAAACGTCACGGCGTAGCATCACTCGATGTTGCGACCGTGTTGCGGCGACGGAGGGTGTTGAGCCAGAGCAAAAAACGTATATTGTCTGCGAGCCTTCACGCCGTTCGGGAGAGACCATGATTTCTACGGCCAAGGCGGCTACCGCCGTCTTACTTGCAGCTGCCACAGTGATCGGCGCAACGGCAGCTCAAACCAAAGCTTATCCGATCGACTGCGCGATCCTGCTCTGCCTTTCCGGCGGATGGCCGGCCTCGGCCGAGTGCAGCGGAGCAGAAGCCGAGGTTATCCGTAGGATCACGCCAACGCCGATCGAACCCCCGGTGCAGATATGGCGGTGTCCGATGGACACAGGACTTTCGGGCATGCCGTCGTCAGGTGGTGGCGAAGTTGGAGTGGATTTCGGATCACCCGCGTTCGACGCCATCCGTTCGATCCGCGTCAGTGACATTCAGCGGCTCGTGCAGTACGAGACCGACATGCTGGACCAGGACGGTGAGCCGATCTGCCGGCGCTTCTCGTCCATCCGAACCGGTTTCTACGATATCGACGGCGAATACCGTTGGGTTCCAACGGGTGCCACGAGCCTACCAACGTCCTATCCACCCGCTCGCCTCTTCGGCGACGAGGACTGCCCCAGCATCTACGAGCGCGCCGTCGTTATCGAATGGCGGGACATCGAGGGCCGGCGTGATTTCGAGACGATTGATTATTGAATGCGAAAAACAGAAATGAGCGGTATCTGGGAAGGCGGCTTATCAACGATGCTCTGGTTTCGATCGACCTAGAAATACTACTTGAGACGATATCGATTGAGGCGCGTTCTTCGGAATGTCGATCGGTGAAAGCCGGTCGGGTTCGACTGGCCGGCCTCTCTCCTTCAACGAGAGTCAGGCGCGTTCAGGGTCTCTCTTGAGCGCTTTTTTTAGAAAATTGTGAATCAGTGAGAGATTCGTTTTTCATCGTCGACGACTTCAAGCCGATCGTCCGCGCCTGTGTTCCAGCGCCAAAGAACAAGATTGAGCGCGGTCGGGGACGCTCCCCGGGCAAAACTGCGGACGAGCAGGCCGGCAAAACCATCAACCAAAAGCCGTTCGGCGAAATCCTGCGTGGGGACGTGAAGGCGCTTCAGCATCCGATCCCGCCAGTCCGGGGCGACAAGGTCGTCCGCGCTCATTCCGTAGCCGGCAAGAGTCTGCCGATCGTGCGAGTCAAATACAAGGCGTAGATTCGCGCGATAAGCGACCAACGTCGTCGGCTGAAGCGTTCCGACCTGATTGGCTTCGCGCAAGGCGACGTCAGGTGAGAGCGAGAGATAGAGTGCCTCGCGACCTCGGGCGTTGAAGCGGCCGCCATGGATCGCCGCGCCACGGCCGGAAAGCGGCTCGCGGGCGTAGACCGGATTGAGCGCGCGATAAAGAAGGCCATCGTAACGGGCTTCTTTCAGCACATCCTACCCTTCGAGGGGTCCACGGCAATGTGGGGCATTGCGACCGGCATCAGGCGAAAACGCCGGCGTCAACGGCGTCGACATAATCCAGAACATCGCCAGCCCGTCCGTCCTGGACGAGTTGCATGGCGGTTTGCCCATCGAAACCGGCAAGCGGCTCGGACCGGTACCAGGCATAGGCGATCAGCGCTGAACCGAACCGCGGCTCGACCTTGTTCAGGACTTCGATCATCTCCCGAAGCCGGCGTTGGGTCCGGTCGGAGCCGATCCGCGTCTTTCGCTGAACGGCGTCGCGACCGAGACCAGCGGTGCGAGCGATTTCGTCGTTGGTCGTCCGCAGCGCTTCCGCAATTCTTCGAGGTGCAAATATTCCGTTTTCTGCAACAGTCTGGAGATTCATCTCACCCCTCAAAGCCATCATTCTTGACGCAATTTAGCGTCGTGATCGGTGCCGCGCAAGATATCTGCGGGTTCGTTCCGTGTCCAAGGTCCTGAAAGTCAGCGGCGCACTCGGACTGCACCCCTTTCCAACCGGACAGTCGGCATAGCCGATAAGGCATAGGCATCCGCCTTTAAGTACGACTACGTCAAAAGCTTCGGACGGCTCGTTTTCATGGGTCGAAGTCATCACTTCGGTGCAACATCAGTGCCGTTGCTCCGTGGACGAGAAGGCGCGCTTCGTGGAGGAGGCGAGGCAGCCCGGGATGGGTGTTTTCTTCGTCGCTCGCCAGGCCGAGAATTCTCCCTCACAGCTCTTTGCCCGGAAGCGTCGGATGCTGGAAGGCCGCCATGCTGCAGTTCAGGTGGACGAGGACGTCATTGGAACGTTCAGCGTCCGAGATCTGCAGAAGCGCTTTCGCGATCTCGAACGGCTTCTCGGTTGCAAGACCATAGAGAACGAGATCCTCAAGGAAGCCTTGGATGTCGCACGCCCACAAACATCCGTTCCAGCTGGTGGTGGGTCTCGGTTTCGTCGATCGTCTCACGCCGCCCGTGGCTCGATCTCGTGATAGTCGCCCGAGCGCCGCGCCTCCATCAGGTCGTAGGCGTTCTGCAGGCGCAGCCAAAAGCCCTCGGACGTGCCAAAGTAGCGGGACAGGCGGAGGTCGGTATCAGCAGTGACTGCACGGCGACCGCGGACCAGCTCACCAATGCGCGTGGCCGGCACACCGATTGCAGTGGCGAGTGCGTTCTTGGTCAGACCCATGGGCTCTAGATAGTCTTCGAGCAGGATCTCGCCCGGGTGAACGTTGGGCAGCCAATTCTGGGCAGTCTGTTCGCTCATGCCTGCCTCCTCAAGGTCAGTGGTAATCGACGATTTCGACATCGTAGGCATTTCCAGCGTCCCATCGAAAGCAGATGCGCCACTGGTCGTTGATGCGGACGCTGTGCTGGCCGGCACGGTTGCCCTGCAGCGCCTCCAGACGGTTGCCGGGAGGAATGCGCAGATCGTCCAGTCCTGCTGCGGCATCCAGCTGTCGCAGCTTCTTCAGCGCTGTGCGTTGAATGTCGCCGGGCAGCTTACGTCCAGCCCGTCCGCTTGCGATCGCCTCGGTCTGTTTGTCTCTGAAACTGACGATCATCCGGTGGGCACGCTGAGAATGTATTGAGGTGATATAACGCTTCGCAGCATATGACGCAACGCGTTATTTCGCACTGCTTTTTTCGGAGTTCTGCAGGTCGCCAGAAGCAGCCACACGAAGGCACGGCGTTTACTACGTAAAAATCAAAAACATCTCCTGAAAGTCGAGCCTTCCCGACAACCCTTCAATGGCTCGCAGCTACGGACCGGTATGCTTTCCGCTTCGGATCGTCTGCACACCACATAGCTGAGGAGAGCTATCGATAGAGGCCTGAGAACAGGTCCCCGATTGCGCGGCGCATGAGATAGGTGATGCGGCGACGGGCGAGATGGTGGGGCCGGTCGTGGATCATGTGACAGCGCTGGCAGAGCGCGGCGAGGTTTCCCGCCTCGTTGTTCGAAACGTCATGATCGAGATGGGCGCAGGCGAGGGAGACCCTCGTGAAGCGCGGCGCGAACTCCGGCGGCAGGGCGTCCGGTGCCGGCAGGTTGGTGCGTAGCTTTCGGCCCCTGCCGTCGCGCCAGCAGGCATCTACCTCGTCGAACCAGCGGCCGTCGCCGAGATGGCAGATGGTTGCGCCATGAGGCCGGGCGCAACGCTCGCAGCGGCCCTTGGCGCGGCGGAACCGGACCGAACGGGAGAGCTCGGTCCAATCGAGCGGATAGAAGCCACGCAGGTCATGCTTGATCGGCATCGGCATCCTCCTTCGGTCGCAGCCCCGCTGGCCTCATGCGCCGCTTGGCTCGCGTCTCGCCGGCTAAGGACGGCTCCGTCGGCTCGCGCAACGCCGAAGCGCCTACGGCGTCCCGATGTCCGCCATCTCGCCCGACACCGTCCGCGTCCGTGCCGGTCTCGGCTTGCGGGGTTCCGCCTACGCCGTCTCCGTCCACGGAGGCGTTCTCTTCATACTTATCACGCGCGCGGGTGATGGTCAGCCGGCTTACGCCGTAGTCCCGCGCGAGCCGCGAGATCGAAATGCCTTCAGCAAGTTTGGCGACGACCGACTGCTGCTGGCTCGGCGTCAGACGCGGCGGTCGGCCGAGGACCTTGCCTTCGGCTTTGGCCCGTTCGAGTCCGGCCTGGGTGCGTTCGATGAGAAGATCGCGCTCGAACTCGGCGACCGCGTTGATGACGCCCATGGTCATTCGGCCTGCCGGGCTCGTGAGGTCGACACCGCCGAGGGCGAGGCAGTGGACCTTGATGCCGAGTTCGGCCAGTTCGTCGACGGTCTTCCTGACATCCATCGCGTTGCGGCCGAGCCGGTCGAGCTTGGTGACGACTAGGATGTCGCCCTCCTCCAGCCGGTCGACGAGTTTGGAGAAACCGGGCCGCTCGGAAGCCGCCACCGATCCCGACACCGTCTCCGCGATCACCCGGCGCGGCTGGACCTCGAAGCCGGCTGCGCGAATTTCGCCGAGCTGATTGTCGGTGGTCTGCTCGACGGTGGAGACGCGGGCATAGGCGAAGATGCGGGACATGAATGGAAGACGACCGAACCTGATCTGCAAAACTGTATCGAAAATGCACCCGAACTTATCGGGCATGCTCGAAACGCGATCAAGCAGGGTTTCGATCGTTTTCCACAAAGATGCTCAAAACCGGTCACCTGTGAGCATATCGGTTTGCAGCAGAATTAAGTTCTGACCTGCCTTCACTTTAGGTCAATGGGGTGTTTATTGACCGCCAGATCGATACAAGCCATATATAGCCTATTAGTTTATGTCTAAAGAAGGCAGATCAATGATCCGGGTCAATGTTCTCCCGAATGGCCGCTTGGTCCTCCCGGCCGCATTGCGCGAGAAGCTTGGCGTGCAGAAGGGCGGTCACGTGATGGCGGAATTGATCGGAAGCGAAGTTCATCTGACTACTCCAGATGCTGCCTTGGATCGCGCCCGATCCATCTTTCGCGAATATGTGGCTCCGGGAACCGATATTGCCCAAGAGATCATTGCTGACCGGCGCAATGAGAATGACCGCGAGGCCAGTGACCGATCTGCGCAAGGCAAACGATCCTAATGCCATCATGCGTCATCGACACATCGGCTGTGTTTGTAGATCTCAATGAGGAGACGGGTGCCGCAGAAGCCAGACGCTGGCTTCGCGATGCTGCGATTTCCGCGGTCAACCTTCAGGAAGTGGTCTCGAAGAGCATCGACAAGGGCGTGCCGGTCGACGCAATCCCTCGACTGGTCGAAGCGCTCCGCCTTGACATACGGCCACTCGACGGCGAGCTGGCGATCGAAGCTGGTCTCATGCGCGGGGCAACAGCGCATCTCGGGCTGAGCCACGGCGACCGCGCATGCCTCGCTCTTTCTCGCAAACTCGGCCTACCTGCAGTGACAGCCGATCGAGCTTGGAAAGATGCTGAAACTGAACTCGGTGTCGAGGTCGTGCTGGTCCGATGACAATTCTGCTCCAACGGGCCGCTTTCGGCGAGTTGGACCTGAAGCAGACCGACAGCTTTTGGTGAGAAGACCGGAAAAGCCGACGTCCTGCTTCGGCTGGTTTGACCCAGAGCGGGCTTGAGTGAGATCAGCTTTTGGGAAGCTGACTGATTTTCTTGACGATCTCTCGAAACGCGACAGGCTTTTGCAGCCGCACTACATCCGCGAACAGGTGGGTAAACGGCCATAGCTTCATCCATCGCAATTCAACGACGCGGCGCTAGCGATGGATCGCGCCTGACGAGACCCTTTGATGGCGGCGAGCGTCCATACGCTTCATTGGCGACGCATTCGCCAGCGGCGGCGATCCTGCTTGGACGATAGTCGTCACCCACCACCTGCCAAGCCTTCGGTCGCTATCAATACGCGACGACAGGCTCAACCACTGCTATGCGAGCGATCGCGAGTCCGAGATCGCGGCGTAGAGCCCGGCGTTTTGGGTCCATGGTCGTATTCAAGCGACCGCCGGCTATCGGATCGGCAGCACGCGAGTCGTGGCGAACCCGCTCGGTCGGGCAGACGAGAGGACCGGTTTCGAACCGAGCCGGATCGTCACCATCTTGATCGAGTAGCGTTCGTACACCAACATCAAGGGACCGAACCCCATGCTTGAAGCCATATTTCGAAAAGCGACTATCATGACCATCAGGAAGAAGACGACCCTCGGCGCAGTTCTCGGAGCCGGCGCTCTCGCACTATTCTCGACGACGTTCCTCGCCGAAGCCGGCGAGGCGATGAAGGTTTACTCGTCGCCGACCTGCGGCTGCTGCGCGGCCTGGGTCCGCCATGTCGAGGACGCGGAGTACGACGTCACCGTCGAACAGCTCGCCTCGGCCGACCTCTACGCGAAGAAGCAGGAGGCCGGCTTCTCGCCGCAGCACGCGTCCTGTCATACCGGCCTTGTCGACGGCTATGCCATCGAAGGGCACGTCCCGACGGCCGAGATCGAACGGCTGCTGACCGAGCGGCCTCAGGCCATCGGCCTGTCCGTTTCAGGCATGCCGGCGGATGCACCGGGCATGGGCTCGGGCGACACGCCCTTCGACGTGCTGCTGGTCAAAGCCGACGGCTCGACCGAGGTGTTCGCGAGCTATCCCCGCTGATACCGCGGGGTGATCAGCGGCGCAGGAACTTGACGAGCGCCGCCATCGCCAGCACGACGAGAACGATCCAGAGGATGCCCCAGAGGCCCATGCCTAGGGGCATCCAGGCTCCCATGCCGCTCATGTGATCGTCCATCATTCAGAGCCTTCCTTTCCGCCTTCGACGGGCCGCCCCGCTTCTCGCCATCCCTTGAGCCCGCCTTCGATCGGCTGCGCCGAATAGCCCATCTCGAAGAGCATCGCGGCCGCCAAGCTCGCCCGCGCACCGGAAGCACAGAGAACGTGGACGGCCCGGCCTTCGGAATGGGCGGCATGCAGCGCCTTCACGCCGCCGTCGTTCGTGACGTCGGCCTTCGCTTCCAGAAAGCCTCGCGGCACGTGGACGGCACCGGGCACTCGGCCGTCCATATCGAGTTCGTCGGCCTCGCGCACGTCGAGCATCAGTCCGTCGGCCTTCGCGGCCTCGACGGATCCGCCCGTCCTCTCGCGAGCCTCGGCGACGAAATCCTTCATGGTCCTTGTCATTCGAGCCTCCTTCATGACCTTCCGACAGGAATCTTCGCCATGAATGATCCCCTTATTTTCTTCCGATCGCTCGGCAGGTGCGGCTTACGGTCGCTGGAAGATCAAGGAACAAGTACCGCCGATCGTTCCCGACGCCACGATCGCGGGATGCCCGGTCACGAAAACCGTCCCGTGACCAATTCGGTA
This sequence comes from Fulvimarina pelagi HTCC2506, assembly GCF_000153705.1. Taxonomy (GTDB): domain Bacteria; phylum Pseudomonadota; class Alphaproteobacteria; order Rhizobiales; family Rhizobiaceae; genus Fulvimarina; species Fulvimarina pelagi. Next base: position 39,473 of record NZ_DS022273.1, on the reverse strand, counting down.
TCGTCATCCTGACGTCGTCCGCTCCAGGGATCGGATGTATCCCGGTCAGACGGCCCGCCGGGATCGCAGACCACAGGACGCTGCGATGCTCTCGCTTTCCATCTGCAGAGTCGCGTGCTCGATGCCGAACCCGTCGTGCAGTTCTCGTGGAACCCTTGCCAGCAGTTCGTCGGCCCGGTCCCGATCCGCGCAGACCAGATGCGCCGTCAGGGCCGTCTCGGTGGTGCTGATACCCGAGATATGCAGGTCATGGACCTCCTCGACGCAATTGGGCGCTTCGAGATGCCGGCGAACCGCCGTCTGGTCGATCCCCGGCGGTACCGCATCGGCAGCCAACGTCACGGAATCGCGGAGAAGACCCCAGGTTCCGAAGCTGCGATGGCGAGGCTTACGGCCGGATCCAGCCAGAGCCATCCCGTCCATCGGATCAGAAGCGCGGCGACGATGACGCCGATCGTGACACCGGTATCGGCTGCCATATGAAGGAAGGCGCCGCGAATGTTCAGGTCGTCCTTGCTTCCCGCCATGAACATCCATGCCGTGATACCGTTCACGAAGACGCCGACCAGCGCGACCCAGACGATAGTCCACGTGGCGACCGGAGCCGGCTGCATCAGCCTGTGAACGGCTTCCCAGGCGATGATGCCGACTGCGACCAGCAGGATGACGGCGTTGGCGAGGGAAGCCAGGATCGGCGTCCTTTTGAACCCGTAGGTCCGAGTCGCGCTTGGCGGCCTGGCCGCGAGCCATATCGCGCCCCAGGCGATCGCCAGGCCGAGCACGTCGGAAAGGTTGTGGCCGGCATCGGCAAGCAGGGCGAGGGAACCCGAGAAGAGGCCGAATATCGCCTCCAGGACGACGTAGACGACGTTCAATCCGATGCCGATCGCGAACACGCCATGCGACGCCTTCGGCGCGTGGTCGTGGCCATGTCCGCTCATGACGAACGTCCTGTCGCGAACTCGGGAGCGTCGGCTTCCGGGATCGAATCCATCGTGGCGTGTCCGCCCCGCTCGTCTCCGCCGTACTCGGCCCATGCCTGCCGGAGGATCTGGAACGACGAGACCAGGAACAGCCCGGCCATGACGGTCGCCACCGCCAGATCCGGCCAGGCGGAAGCCGAGCCCCAGACACCGAGGGCCGCAGCCATCACGACGAAATTGCCGATCGCGTCGTTCCGCGAGCAGAGCCAGACCGAGCGCACGTTCGCGTCTCCGTCCTTGTATCGCATCAGCAGGAGGACCGAGCCGAGGTTGGCCGCGAGCGCGAGGAACCCGATGCCGCCCATGATCTCGGCACTCGGAACACCGAGGACGAAGGTCTGATAGATCGTGGACCCGAGGATCCAAAGCGCCATGAGGCTGAGCGAAACGCCCTTGAAGAGCGCCGCCGTCGCTCGCGTTCTCAGGCTCGCACCGATGACGGCGAGGCTCAGTCCGTAGGTCACGGTATCGCTGAGGAAGTCGAGCGCGTCGGCCATCAGGGCTTGAGACCCGGCGATCCGGCCCGCCGCCATCTCGATGCCGAACATCAGGCCGTTGATGCCGATTACGGTCCACAGGATCCGCTTGTAGCGCGGATCGACGCCGTCGAAGACGGGAACGCCTTCCTTGCACCCGCAGCCGGTATCGGCCCTCGAGGTTTCGACGGTGTCGCGCTTCTCCGCGCCGCAGCAGCCTTCCGCCATTTTTGATCTCCTGTTCTTGAACACGAAAGGAAGCTACGATCTCTAGCGACTAGAGGAGCAAGAGGTATTCCCATGAACCTGGCGATCGGCGAGTTGTCGAAGCGAACGGGCGTGAAGATCCCGACGATCCGCTACTACGAGCAGATCGGCATTCTTCCCGAGCCGCCTAGGAGCGAGGGGAACAGACGTCTCTACGACGAGACCCACGTCCAGCGACTGGGTTTCGTCAGACACGCTCGGGAACTCGGTTTCGATCTCGATGCGATCCGCGAACTGATCGAACTGGCCGGGCATCCCTCTCGGCCGTGCGAGAAGGCCGACGAGATCGCGCGTGCCCACCTAGCGAAGATCGAAGACAAGATCGCCCGACTGTCGGCCCTGCGTACGGAGGTCGAACGGATGACCCAGTGCTCGAACGAGATGGTCGAGAACTGCAGGGTGATCGAGGTACTCGCCGATCACGGCAACTGCGTGCACGAAACTCGTCGGTAGGCCGACAAAGTGTGCTGTCGGGTGCGTAGCGGTTGAGATCGACCATTCCGACAAGGCTACGCTTTCAGTCTGAACGTAACCGGCCATTCAACTCTGGAACGGCACCTATTCTTCGATTGATCGCCTCATCTGACCATTGACCGCTAGCTTTACCCCTATCCCCTAGGGGTAGGGGTAAAGCATTAAGCACGCATCCCATCCGCACATCGTCACCCGCCTGAAACAGGCGCATGGCCACATCACCAGCATCCTGAAGATGCTCGAAGAGGAACTCCTGTCTCGACCTCGCCCAACAACTCCAAGCGATCGAAGCGACGATCCACAACGCTAAGCGGACAATGATCCTTGATCATATGAAGCGTTGCATTGGCGACGAAGTGGCCGAGGACGGGAGGCCAGCGGAAGATGCACTGCACGAGTTCAAGACGCTCGCGAAATATCTGTGAGGCCGAAGCGATGCTCGGAAAGATTGAAGAATGGTTCGGCTTCGGCGGATACGATCATGGTGCCGGGCATCCCCATGGCCATAGTAACCATCATGGCCATGGGGATTCTCACGATGAGCACGGCCACGGCCATACCCATGGCGAGCTCGATCGCTCGATCTGGTCGATTGAACGGTGAGCGCTTCAATGGTCTCAAAACCATACTTCATGAAGGACCACTTTTTCTAAGGCAGACCAGCGTCGGAATCGGGATCATTTCAGTCCGCGACCACGAGCAGCACGTCGACGTCTTCGAAGCCATGATTTCTGTTTCTATGAGAAGCTTGATGACGGATCATTGAACGAGCCCACTCTCAAACGGTCTCTCACCCTTTGGTAGGCAAGTGGTAGGCAAGTTACGGTTCAGCCCGACAGCAGTATGGTTGCTTTTATGCAATGAAGTTGCGGCCGTGGTGTAACGAACACAGAGCTCCACCCGAATGCAATGACGACCTTGTAGAAATTTTCGCGAACGTCTAGATACATGCGTATGAGACGGTGTTTGGCATTGTTGGCTCGTGCATCGCTTGCGATATTGCTTTTCGCAAGCGTCTATGCCTCTGCGTCTAACCATTCGCAGGCCCTTGAGGCGGAATTTTCCGCCGTCGAAGCCGCAGTATCTTCTCTGAATCTCGCGCACGACGGTGCATCTGGCCACTCGAAAAGCTCTGAGTCGAAAGATCACCATCCAAAAGGCACGTCGCACTGTGTTGTACAGTGCGTTTCTGGCATTGAGAGCCAGCATGATGTTTCGGCAGTGTCTATCGCTTACAAAGACGCAGCGTATGTTGAAGGCTCTAGGACCATTTTCGGTGTAGAGCCTGCCGCCGACGATCGGCCCCCTCGAGTATAACCGCACTTGCGGCTTGGTTTAAGCTGCATGACGTTCTGACTCTGTCAGTACGTCTGGGAAGCGTCGCACTTATCCATTTCTGCGGATAGTTGCGTCGATAGATCGGCAATAACCTGCTCTTGTAGATGAGCACAGCTTCTCGCGGTAGATTTCTCATGAAAAAAATAGCGCTCGGCGTAACCCTTACGGGTTTCGTCATGGCTAGCTGCGCGCCTGCACCTCGCGGTTTGCCGGACGTATTTGCCATACCTCCCGCTGCGGACCCTCAAAATCCATCGCCGACTGTCCAGAGCACGGCGGTCATAGGCTCTTACACTCCTCGATCGGTCACTGAGCCACGTGGCTGGCGCAACAGCGGTGTTCCGCTCGAAGCCATTCCCTCGACAAGCCAGGAGGCAGGGCAATGAAGCGCAGTCTACTAATTTCCGGTGTCATAACGCTGCCACTTCTCATCAGTGGGTGCGTCTCGGCGACCGAGGATTTCGAGACAGATCTGGGCTTTGCGTCTGTCTCAAGCCAAACGGCCCAACGCCTTGGAAAAGAGACCGTCTGGATCCAAAGCCAGGCGCAGGCGAAATCTGCTCAGGAACGTGTGGCGAGGCTCTTGAAACCCAAATACGTGGGCGTCGATGCTGCGATTCAGGTGGCACTCCTTAACAACAAGTCGCTGCAGACTTCCTATGCGGATGTAGGCCTCTCAGTTGCCGACCTCTGGCAGGAGGGACTGCTCCAAAATCCAAGCTTGTCCGTTGGATATAGCGGGATCGGCATCGCACGATCCGTCGAGGGACTCATCGCTGCCAACTTGATGAGACTTTTGACACGAGAACGGCGGCTGGATGTTGCAGAAGTGCGTGTGCTGCAGGCACAGCTACGCGCGGTCGACGCAACGCTTGCTCTCGCGATGGAAACTCGCCGCGCATGGATCGACGCAGCATCTGCCTGGGAGGCCGTGTCCTACCTCAACAGGGCGAAAGTCGCAGCCGACGCAGCCGCAGAATTGGCTCTCGAGCTTGGAAAAACAGGCGCACTCCCGAAAGTCGATCAGGCGCGTGAACAAGCGTTCTATGCCGAACTGACAGCTCAGACTGCCGAGGCAAGGCTTGCGGCGAAACTTGCGAAAGAACGTCTCTACAAAGTCATGGGCGTATGGGGGCAGAACCTCAAATTCGAGGTGCCGAACGCGCTTCCGCCACTCCCAGGTTCCTTAAAATCCTATAAGGCCATCGAAGCTGAAGCATTACGCAACCGCGTCGATCTTCAAGTCGCTCGTCTGGAGTTGGAAGCGCTGGCCCGCTCGTACGGCCTCACGACCGCAACGCGATACCTCTCCGACCTTGAAATCTCGGCTGGCATATCGGTCGAGGAGGAGATCGAGGAGGCCGAAGATGGGAGTGAGACGTCAACCAATGTCGTTTCCGGCTCGGGCGAAATTGGCCTAGAGATTCCAATCTTCGATAGTGGACAGGCGCGTCTTCGAAAAGCGGAATTCCAGTACCTGAAGGCTGCGAACCAGCTTGCAGCCAAAGCTGTCGACATCCGGTCAGATGCTCGGGCTGCATTTCAAGCCTATCGTGGACGCCATGATATTGCCCGCCACTATCGCTCGAATGTTGTTCCTATTCGAACGACAATCGAAGAAGAAGCGCTCTTGACATATAACGGAATGATCACAAATACTTTTGATCTTCTTGCCAACACACGTCGAAAAATTGCCGCAATACTAGCATCTGTTGATGCAAAGCGGGAATTTTATCTTGCCGATGCTGATCTGATGGCGGCTGTCTACGGTGGGGGGGAGAGCACTCCCGACGCGGACGCCGAGACAGAAATCGCGGATGCCGGCGACGAGTGACGTCACTCGGAATCTCAACCACGTCCTGAATGGAGAACATAATGGTTTCTCGACGTCAGCTTTTGGGTGCTGGCGTAGCACTTGCGGGTGCTACAGCATGGTCCAGAACATCGGCGATGGGGTTACCCGAGGCCCCGATCATGGAGAGTGCGGCGACGCAGCCGCCGGTCCATCCGAGCGAGGGGCCGCATTACAATCCTGTCGTTACCCTCAACGGCTGGTCGCTGCCCTTCCGCATGAACGGCAACGTCAAGGAGTTCCACCTCGTCGCAGAGCCCGTCGAGCGCGAGATGGCCGAGGGCATGACCGCCTATCTCTGGGGCTACAACGGCCAGTCGCCCGGTCCGACGATCGAATGCGTCGAGGGCGACCGGGTGCGTATCTTCGTCTCCAACAAGCTTCCCGAACACACGACGATCCACTGGCACGGCATGATCCTGCCCTGCGGAATGGACGGCGTTGCCGGTTTGACCCAGCCGGCAATCCCATCCGGAAAAACCTTCGTCTACGAGTTCGACGCCGTGAAGAGCGGCACCTTTATGTACCACCCGCATGGCGACGAGATGGTGCAGATGGCGATGGGTATGATGGGCATGTTCATCATTCACCCCAAGGATCCGACCTTCATGCCGGTCGACCGGGACTTTGTGTTCATGTTGTCGGCTTACGACATCGACCCCGGCTCGTATCTGCCACGCGTCATGGAAATGACCGACTTCAACATGTGGACGATCAACAGCCGCATTTTCCCAGATGTGGCGCCGCTGGTCGCCGCAACTGGGGACCGGGTGCGAGTCAGGGTCGGCAACCTCACCATGACCAATCATCCGATTCACATGCACGGGTACGATTTCGAGGTGACGTGCACGGACGGCGGATGGGTGCGGCCTGAGGCACGCTGGCCAGAGGTTTCAATCGACATTCCTGTCGGCGCCATGCGGGCCTACGAATTCGATGCGGTTTATCCCGGCGATTGGGCGCTTCATTGCCACAAGTCGCACCACACCATGAATGCCATGGGGCACGAAGTTCCGACGTTCATCGGCGCGAACAAGGCGGAGGTCGCAAAGAAAATTCGCCAGGTTCAGCCGGAGTATATGCCGATGGGTACCAAGGGTATGGCGGACATGGCCGAGATGTCGATGCCGCTCCCCGACAACACCATTCCAATGATGACCGGCTGGGGCCAATTTGGCTCGCTCGAGATGGGCGGCATGTTCACCGTTATGAAGGTTCGCGACGGGCGCGAAGCTGGCAACTACGAAGATCCGGGCGACTACGAGCATCCGCCAGGAACGGTGGCTTACGAATGGACCGGGGCACTGGCCGCGGCCCCCACGGCCCCTGCTGGAAGCGCGGATGGATCAGCCTTTCGAAAATCGGATGTCCGCCAGATCAAGATGTCGGGCAGCGACCATTCCGGCCACTAGAAGCCGGAACTGAACAGGGAATTCTCAAGAAACTCAGGAGAAAGATTATCATGAGAACTTTTGTTGCGGCTCTCTCTATTGGTGCCGCCGCCCTCCTTGCCCTTCCAGCTTATGCAGCGGGAAGCCATTCTGGGGGCCACGACGACGAGATGGCCATCGGCAAACCAGGCGAAGCGGCAAATGTGGCGCGGACCATTAAGGTTGTGATGTCGGAAAACGACGACGGAGCGATGCTGTTTTCGCCTGCGGCCATTCAGGTCAAGGCGGGCGAAACGGTTCGCTTCAAGATCGTAAACGACGGCGAAACCGCACATGAATTCGTCATGGATTCCATGGATGAAATTCAGGAGCATATGGCTCTGATGGAGAAATTCCCCGAGATGGAGCATGCGGATGCAAACGCGATCCGTCTTGAACCGGATAATTTCGGCGAAATCATCTGGAGCTTCACCAAACCGGGAAGCTTCGAGTTCGCCTGCCTTATTCCTGGACACTACGAGTCCGGAATGCACGGTCCGCTGACCGTCGCTTCGAAGTAACGAATCTTAACACCGGTCAAGCAAGGGAAAGACAAATGCGCATCCTTATTACCGCTACTCTGGCAACCATGATTGCGTCCACAGCGAGCTACGCCGCTGGTCTCGTTCCGGGTTCGGAAGCTGGAATTGTTGCCCATGAAACGGCAGAACGCATGGCCGTTACTCGAGGAGGCCATGTTGCAGCCGGCAGTGCCGATCACACGATCCTGCAGCATGGGACGCAAACCTTCGGCTATTCGGATTCTGCGACTGTCATTTCCGACCATAACCTAATCCCTGGGTCGGAAGCTGGTCTGGAACGTTCGCAGGAGAAATCACGTCGAAGGGTGGCAAGCGACAAGTATCACAATCAGGCTCCGGTCGCCGAGACGCAGTTAGGACGAAGGTCACTGGTGCCTGGCACGGAAGACCGTTCGCAGTAATGCGCACCAAGCGAATCCTGAAAGGACTTTCTAATGAAAACGATCATCAAACTCGCTTTCGCGGCAATCATCGCAGCCTCGGCGGCAATGCCTGCAATGGCAGCTGAGTTTACCGCTGGCACCATACAGAAGGTCGACACCAAGGCGAAGAAGATCACGATCAAGCATGGTCCTCTGACAAACCTCGACATGCCAGGGATGACGATGGTGTTTTCGGTCGCCGATCCTGCAATGCTCGAAAAGGCCAAAGAGGGCAGCAACATCCAATTCATCGCCGACCGGGTTCGCGGCAAGTTGACTGTTGTCGAAATGAAATGACGAAGAGGCGCTCCGCTCTCCGTAGCGGAGCGCCCTTCGAATGGAGAGTTAAATTTTGCCTTTTACGCGCAGGACAGCCTTGACGGGTTTAGGATTACTGGCCCTCGGCGGATGTACGTCTGCAAACAGAATCGCCGCCTCTGCCCCGCCTCGCAGTCGACCGCGACTTCAGAACGCCACGTCGGGTTCTTGGACCTATCCGACCTATTACGGCCCGATCTATTCAGAGCCATTTACCATTCCTGCCGTTCCCCCGGGGGTCGTCGCCCCGCAATATTGGAGGCAGCTCGTCGATGATCCGACTGGAGAGCAGCCGGGCACACTCGTGGTCGATCCGGACGAGAAATATCTTTATCTGGTTCAAGAAGGAGGTCAGGCTCTGCGCTATGGCATTGGTGTCGGCCGACAAGGCTTTTCGTGGTCGGGCTCTGCGCGCGTCCAATACAAGAAGCAATGGCCCACTTGGACGCCCCCACGGGAAATGATTGAGCGGCAGCCTGAATTGGAGCCGTATTCCGCGGCAAACGGCGGGATGCCGCCAGGTCTCTCGAACCCGCTTGGCGCCAGAGCACTTTATCTTTTCCAGGATGGAGTCGACACGCTTTATCGAATTCATGGTTCGCCAGAGGCCAATTCGATCGGTCGAGCCGTTTCATCGGGATGCATTAGGCTTCTTAATCACGAAATCATCGATCTCTACAGCCGCGTCCCGGATGGAACATTGGTCAAGGTCAGACCATCCAGGCGTCAGATCGAGACGAGTTCTGTGATGGCCGCCCTATGAAGTTACCTCGAAGGGCCTTCTTGGCAGGGGCTGGAGCCGTCATCAGCCAGAAAGCCTTCGGTCGCGTTATTGACCTATCGAAGGAAAACGGGACTGCCCGTGTCTTGACGGCGCGCCGAGCTTCAGCCTTGATTCTTCCGTCCGATCTCGCTTCGCCGACGCCGATCTGGGGCTTCGACGGTACCGTGCCCGGGCCTGTCCTAAGAACAATGGCCGGGGAGCGGCTCAGCGCCGTCGTCGAGAATGGCCTCGACCAGCCGACCAGCGTCCACTGGCACGGCATCCGCATTGACAACGCGATGGACGGCGTGCCGGGCCTCACGCAGGAGGCGATCGCGCCCGGCGGCCGCTTCGTCTACGACTTCGAGGCGCCCGATCCCGGCACCTACTGGTATCATTCGCACGACCGCTCCTGGGAGCAGAACGCCCGCGGCCTGCACGGCGCGCTGATCGTTGAGGAAGCCGAGCCCTGGGAGGGTGCCGACCGAGACCTCGTTCTTCTCGTCGACGACTGGCGCCTCGCCGAGGACGGCTCGATCGACGACAGCTTTGGCCAGATGATGGACTGGAGCCATGGCGGGCGTCTCGGCAACTTCGTCACCGTGAACGGCCGTTCCAAGCCGCGGATCGAGGTGAGGCCCAACGAGCGTATCCGCGTGCGGCTGATCAACGCCGCCAATGCGCGGATCATGGAACTGGGACTGCCGGGAACGCGTACATGGCGCCTCGCCCTCGACGGTATGCCGGTGCCGCTCGTCGAGGAGAATGAGCCGGTCTGGCTGGCGCCTGCCCAGCGAACCGACCTCCTCGTCGACATCCTCGACGACGAAACGCCGAAAACGCTGGTTCTCCATACCAATGGCGGCCCGTTCGAGATCGCGGAATTCGCGGTTACGGGCGAGCCGGTGCGCGCCTCTTTCCCCGAAGCCATCGGCCTGCCGCGGTCGGGTCCGTCCCTGCCGGACGACCTTTCCGACGCCGTTCGGGCCGAACTCCTGATGGAGGGCGGTGCGATGGGTGGGATGGCCGGAGCCATGCACAAGGGCCGGATGATGGACACCCGCTCTCTCGTCGGCAAGGGCTATGTCTGGGCCTTCAACGGCGTCGCCGACGACAGGGGCAAACCGCTTGCCCGCTTCGCGAAGGGCCAGACGGCCGTCATCACGATCCGCAACGAGACCGGCTGGCCCCATGCGATGCACGTGCACGGCCATCATTTCCGGGTCCTGACGCGCAATGGCGAGCCGACGGGCGATGTCGCCATGCGTGACACCACGCTGACGGTGCCCGACGAGACCATCGAAATTGCCTTCGTTGCCGACAATCCGGGCAAATGGCTGCTTCACTGCCACATGCTGGAGCACTCGGCCTCCGGCATGATGACATGGTTCGAAGTGGCCTGAGCAGAGCAGAGATGAACATCAGCAAGACAACACTCGCCGCAGCCATCGGCGCCGTCGCCGTCGGGGCGTTCCTGATCTGGCGGGCGACGTCACCCGGCGATGCAGCCGCCGACCACATCGACGACGTGACCGTCCCTGAACTATCGGCGCAAGCTGCTTATGGCGAAGATCTTTTCAAAGAGAATTGCGCCGCGTGCCACGGCGAGAACGCTGGCGGAAGCGAGCAGGGCCCGCCGCTGATCCATCGCATCTACGAGCCGAACCATCACGGCGACCAGGCCTTCCTCATCGCTGCGACGCAAGGAGCGCGCGCCCATCATTGGCAGTTCGGAAACATGCTGCCGGTCGATGGGATCACGCCTCGCCAAGTTCGAGACATTGTCGCCTATGTGCGAGAAGTCCAGAAAGCCAACGGCGTCTTTTGATCGCCTTTACCATGAGGGCTTGAAATGAAATCTAGATTATTCGTTCTGATGCTAAGTGCTGTCGTCGTTTCAGCATGCTCAGCCACACAACCGGCAAGCTACGACAACTCTCTTGCATTCTCGAATGCCGCTGGAGGCGTGGAGAACGCGGTTCGGTTTACTCCCTACTCCGGTACGAGCGCTGTCGGGTTATTGGAGAAACCCTATTTTGTCTCATTCCGAGCTAGAAACGCAGAAAGCTATGGACATTCCTTTGTTGCGTTTGGCGAACGCGACTCCAATGGCAATATTCCCTACGATCGATCTGGTGTGCTGATCCAGTCGATGACGGAGATTGCGGGGCTTCATCCCGCCTCGACGAGCGACGTTCCGTACTCGATCGGCCATGTCGTGCCTGTGCCGTCTGAGACAGGTCCTTCGGATGGTGATACAGAAATTGCTTACCTTCAAAACGAGCTGACGATTGCACTTTCTCCAGGTGAATACAGAAAGCTATACTCGTTCATAAAGGACCTTCAGTCATCTCGCCCACTTTGGCATGCCGTTGCCTACAATTGCTCTTCATTCACGAACGAGATTGCATCATATATGGGGCTCGACACGGCAAATCACATTCTTTTTCCGACTAATTACATCGAAGCATTAAAGAAGAAAAATCCGAATGCGCGAACATTGTAGTATATCTTATTGTCTGGAACTCCTTCTGGTAACTACATTAGAGAGCAAAAAGAGGCCGTGTATGATGCACAGCTAACGAGTACATCGTTTTTTTCATCTATCTGCATAGTGCCTGTTCACATCCTCGCTCTAGATCCGCGTTAACTGAACGCGGATTGCAATTGCTGAACTCGATTGAGGTTTTGCGCATGGAGATCGTTCCTTGGGTCTTCTTAATCGGAATCCTGTCGGTGTTGTGCATCCGAGGAGTCCACGGCGTCCGACATTCGGCAACGGCACCTCAACAGCTTCCTTTCCTCGGAGGCGGAACGCCTGACACCCATGCCTGGCAGCGCTATCACATTCGCTACTACTCCATGACGCTGCTCTTTATCGCCTTCGAGATGGAGATGATGTTCATGTATCCTTGGGCTGTCGTCTTCGTCGAAGAAGGCGGGATGGCGATGATGGAGATGGGTATGTTCCTGGCGATCCTCTCCATCGGCATCGTCTATGCTTGGCGCGAGGGCGTATTCCGGTGGCAGTGAGTGTGCTTTCGAATTGGGCTGGCGAAGCACCAGTGGCGGTCTTCGTCGCGATCGGCGAAGGGATGCGCGACCGGCTCGAACGTCTCTTCAATGATGCGCGTTTCGTTCGCGCGGCGAGCCCGCGCCATGCCGCGATCTTCCTGATCGCGGGGCGCATGCGGCTGGAAGACCGCGAGGATCTGCGCCGCCTGCACGACCAGATGCCGCATCCTCGAGTAACGCTCCTCTGGAATGCTGAAGTGGGCGAAGCACTGGGGGACGCGGAAGTCTTTACCGGCAGCACTCTCGAAGTCGACATAGAAGCAAGCGAAGCGGGGCGCTCGGACGATGCAGTGCGCGACCGTCTCGAGAAGCTTTGGCAAGAGCTGGCCAGCGGCGAGCGGTCAAGCGAGCCGGACCTTTTGCACGACGAGCCGCCCAACTCCTGGGAGGGCATTGGCCCCCATGGCCAGGGCGGCCAGGGCATGATGGGTGGTACGCCCTATGGCCGACCTATGGCGATGACGTCCGATGATTTGAGGGACGGCCTCGCGCTGGACCTCTACACGGCGCGATTTGGCCCTTTCCTGCCGATGTTCCCGCCGGGTTTGCTTCTGGAAATGACGCTTCAGGGCGACGTGATCCAGTCCGTCAAGGTGGTGCGGCCACCGCTCTCGCAGGCTGGGGGGAACGATGTTCCGGCAGCGCTCTTGCGGCTTGCCCGGCTTCTCGACGTTCTCGGCCTGCCGGTACTCGGCCAACGCGCCCGGCTTGCAGCAGTGGGCGGTGCGACTTCCGTGCCGCTCGAAAAGCTCAGTCGTGCCATCCATTGGGCTGGCGCTACGCTCGCCATCCCCCGCGGGCTCGGTGCGGTCGAAGGGTACGGCGACACGCGCACTCGTTTTGCGAATCTTGTGTCCGTCGCGAACGGTTTTTCGCCTGCGATGTGGCCCGGACTAACGAGATCGGCGCATCTTTCTTCGATCCTACCCGGCCTTGAATGGTCAGAAGCCATGCTAGTCCTGAACAGTTTCGACGACGAAACTCTGTCCACGCTCGCTGCCATCGTGGAGGGGGCTGACGAGGACCGTGACGGCCACGACCATGATAGCGGTCATATGCACCATGACCACGGAGGCCCTCACGACCATGACAGGCATCAGGGACATGGCGGCCGCGGCTCGCATCTGGGGAACGACTATCACGGCCGCCATGGAGGCCACGCATGATGGAGCTCATTGCCGCCCTGCTTCTCCTCCTCTTCCTTTCGGTCGGCTTCGCCGGAGCGGCACTCGTCGACGGCATGCTGCCCGCGTTTCTCGCGGGGCAATCCCGCCCATCCTGGCGTCGGCCGATCGCGGACGCCGCGCGCCTGCTCCAGACCCAGCGCATCCGCACCGAGGCCCCTGACGCGCTGCTCTGGTTTCTCGCGCCCGTCCTTTATCTGGCGCTGGCGATCATCGGCCTCGCGGTCATTCCCTTCGGCCCGGGTCTCGTTACTATCCCGAGCGAGGTCGGCATCGTGGTCTGGGGCAGCTGCGAGGCGCTGACCATCGTTGCGGTCTTCATGTTCGGCTGGTCGGCCAATGCGCCACTGCCACTAATCGGGGCCTATCGCTATGTGGCGATCGCCCTGCCGGCGATGCTTCTCTCCATGTTCGTGTTGATCGGCGCGGCGCTGCCGGCGGAATCTCTCGGCTTCACGGAAATCGTCGAGGCGCAGCGCAGGGTCTGGAATGTCGTGCGCCAGCCGGCGGGCCTGATCCTCTTCCTGATGCTCGGCCTTGCCATCAGCCTGCGCGGGCCCTTCGACTATGCCGATCCAGCCGACCTCGCCGGCGGCACGACGGCGGACGTCTCCGGTCCGATGGTTCTCGCCTGGAAGATCGCCCGGCTCACGATGCTTGTTTCGGTCTCGGCGGTCACGGCCACGGCCTTTCTCGGCGGTTATCTCGGGCCGCTCCTGCCGGGCTTCGTCTGGCTTCTCCTGAAGACGGCGTTGATCCTTGTCGTCCTCGTTGGCGCCGGCAATTTCTTCGCCCGCATGCCGCCGGCCCGCATGATGAGCGTCATCTGGACGATGCTCTTGCCACTGTCCTTCCTCATGCTTCTGGCCGTCGGAGTGGAGTTGCTGCTATGGGGCTGACCGATCTGCTCTTCCTCGCCCTTTCGGCAGTCGCGATCCTCTCCGGCTGGCGGGTCTTCGCCACTGATTCGATGGTGCGCGCTTCCTTCCTCCTGCTCCTCTCCTTTGTCGCGGTGGGTCTGATCATCGTCATGCTCGCTGCCCCCTATATCGGCGTTGCGACCGTCTTCATGATGGCGGTCGAGATGATGGTTATGGCCCTCTTCATGGTCATGTTCATGATGAACCCGGCCGGGCTCAACCCAATGATGATGGTGCATCAGCACCGCTTCTCGATCGTCGCCGGCGTCCTCGCCTTCGCCGGGCTGACGGCCGCGATCCTCTTCACGAGCTTTCCGAAGATTCCCGTCGATCCTTCGACGCCAGTCGTCCACGATCTCGGCATCGAGCTTCTCGGGCCCTCCATGCTGATCTTCGAGACCGCCGGGGTGACGCTGCTCGCCACCATGATCGGCTCGGTGATCCTTTCCTCGCGCTCGGGCCGCTTCGGCATGGCGGATCAGGGCTCCAGGCCGCCAGGCCTCGAACCGGACGGCGAACCCGCCGGACGCCAGCCCGAAGCGGGCAACGGTCATCATCACCATCATTAGGAGACCGACCCGTTGACGCTCGCCACCGTCCTCATCGTCGCTGCGGCCCTTATCGGTATCGGGCTCTATGGCGCCCTGTCGCAGCAGAGCTTCGTCATGCTGATGATGGGGCTCGAACTGATGCTGAATGGCGGGCTTCTTGCCGTCATAGGCCTTTGGGCGAACACAATGGGCGGCGCGCCGGAGGGCCAACTTCTAGCGATCATCATCATGGCGGTGATGGCCGTCGACATGGCGATCGGCTTCGCGTTGGTAACGGCTGTCTATCGCAAGCGACAGGCGGACGTGACCGAAAGCCTCACAACGATGAAGCACTGATCGATGGCCTTCGTCCTCCCCCTCCTGCCGATCCTCTTCGCCATCGCGACGGCCTTCGCGCCAAGCGGTGTTGGCCGACGCCAGCGCCTCTGGCTAACAAGTCTCGCCGTTGCGGCCATGACGCTGACCGCATCCGTCGCCGTCTTCGGCGCGGCGGGCGGATGGACCGGGCGTATCGCCTGGCACGAACCGCTCGGCCTGACGGCCGCGCTGCCGCCGCTCGCAGGCGCGATGGCGGTCCTCGTGCCGCTGATCGCGCTGCCCGTCCTTGCCTATGCCGCCTTTCACGAGGAAGCCCAAGGCCTCCAAAGGCTTCTCGCCATCCTCCTCGTCTTCGTCGGCGGCATGGAGCTTCTGGTCGTCGCGGCGGATTTCCTGACGCTTCTGATCGGCTGGGAGCTGGTCGGCGTCTGCTCCTATCTCCTGATCGCCCATGAATGGCACGAGCGGGAGAACGCCGCCTCCGGCCTCTACGCCTTCCTGATGACGCGCTTCGGCGATCTCGGCCTCTTCGCCGCCGCCATGGCGGTCTTCGCGACCACTGGCTCTTTCTCCTATGGCGGCCTTGGCCACATGGAAGGCGGGCCAGCGGCGGTCGCAGGCTTTGGCCTTCTGATGGCCGCCGCCTCGAAATCCGGCCAGATCCCCTTCGCGCCTTGGCTCTTTCGGGCGATGGCGGGGCCGACCTCTGTCTCCGCACTCCTCCATGCCGCAACCATGGTCGCCGCCGGGGCCTTCATCCTGCTTCGCCTTGAGCCCTTTCTCGCCTCGGTGCCGGGTCTGTCCGGCGCGATCATCGCCGTTGGCGCAGCGACCGCTCTCTCGGGTGGCATCGTGGCGCTCCTCCAGACCCATGCGAAACGCCTGCTCGCTGCCTCCACCTCGGGCCATTACGGCCTGATGTTCGTGGCCGTCGGCGCAGGCTATCCGGCCGTCGCCTTCCTACACCTTACCGCCCATGCCGCCTTCAAGGCGCTGCTATTCCTTGCCGCCGGTCTCGCCCATGAAAAGACCGGTAGCTACGACCTTTCGACCATGCGTCTCGGCCGCGCTCTGCCGCTGGCGGGGCTTCTGACCCTGATCGGTACCTTGTCGCTCGCCGGCCTGCCGCCGCTCGGCGGGGGCTGGACCAAGGAGGCGGTGGTGACCGCGGCCGAGCATTGGAGCGTCTGGGCCACCGGCTCGGTGATCCTCGCTGGGGCGCTGAGCGCTGCCTATGCGGCCCGCTTCCAGCTCTCCGCCTTCGGCCTGCTCGAGATAAAGGATGGGGACAATGAAGATGAGGGCGAAACCGCACCGCTCTGGCCTCAGACCCGCGCCCGGCAGATCGAGATAGGCGCAATGGCGCTCCTCGCTATCTTCATTCTGGTCACCTCGCTGCTCTGGCTTCCGCCGGTCCGCATGAGCGCCGAAGAGCTCCTGCAGGCAGCCCTTCCGCAAGCAAGCGTCGCGACGCTCATCCTGTCTCTTGTCGCCGTCGGTTTCGGCCTACTCATCGGCACGCTGATCGCGCGGCAATACCGCACCCTCGGCGCTGATGGTCCCGCCGCCGAGGCGGCCCACTGGCTCGGCCTGCCGGCGTTGATCGATGCCGCGATCACGAGGCCGGTCCTCTGGCTGTCACGGGTGGCCGCCAAACTCGACGACCGCCTCATCGACGGCGCCGTCCGGTTTCTTGTGCTCGGCGGTCGAAGCGCCTCTTGGGTCCTGCGTCAGACGGGCGAGGCCGGCGCGGAAGGCTTCGTCACCCAGGCCACCAACCTCGTCGGAAGCCTGTCGCGCACGACGTCCCGCTTCGGCGAATGGCTGACCGATGGTGTCGTCGAGGGCCTCTTGCTCACCGTTGGTCAGAGCGGGCGCGACGCGCGTCGGCTCCAGACCGGCCTCTCCCACCATTACTACGCCATCGCCACGCTCGGCGGCGGCGCGGCGATCATCCTCCTGCTGAGCCTGTCCTGATCCATGCTGACGCTCTCGATCCTCATCCCGCTTCTTGCTTCGCTCGGCCTGTTCGGCTGGTCAAATGTCACGAAGGAGAAAGCCCGCCTCGTCGCCCTCGGCGCGTCTACCCTGTCTTTTCTCTGCCTGATCATCGTCTGGATCGGCTTCGACACCGGGTCGGAGGCGCCGGCCTTCCAGTCGGTCGCCGAAGTCGGCTGGATCGATGCGCTGGGGGTTGCCTGGCGAGTGGGTGTCGACGGCATGTCGCTCGCCGTCTCTTTGATGAGCGGTCTGCTCTTTCTCTGCTCGATCGCCTGGCCGGCGGAGACCAAGGGCCGGGCGCGGCAATATTACGGATGGTTCCTATTCCTGCAGGGCGTCTCGCTCGGCTTGTTCCTCTCGCTCGATCTTTTGGTCTTCTACGTCTTCTTCGATCTGACGCTGGTCGGCATGTATTTCCTGATCGGCCGCTGGGGGCATGATCAGGCGGAATACGCGGCGCTGAAATTCTTCGTCTATACGCTTGCCGGCTCGCTCGCGATCCTGCTTGCGATCCTTGGCCTCGTCCTCGCCAACGGCACGCTCACCTTCGACATCCGCGAGCTGATCGCTGTTCAGCCGCTTGGCGGAACGGACCTTCGCTCGAGCCTGATCCTCTTCGGCTTCCTCGTCGGCTTCGCCATCAAGACGCCGCTCGTGCCGTTCCATACCTGGCTACCGCTCGCCCATGTGGAGGCACCGGGGCCGGCCTCTGCCGTACTCGCGGGTGTCCTTCTGAAGATGGGCACCTACGGCATGGTGCGTATTCCCTTCCAGATGATGCGCGAGACTTTCGCAGCCTATGCTTTTCCGTTGGCGATCGTCGCCCTGGTCGCGATCCTTTGGGGCTCGCTCGTCGCCCTTGCCCAGACAAACCTGAAACGCCGCATCGCCTACACTTCGGTCAATCACATGGGCTACACCGTGCTCGGCATTGCCGCCGCCGGCGCGATGATCGGCAGCGAAAGCGTCCGGACGCTTGCCCTCTCCGGCGCGGTGACGGAGATGGTTGCGCACGGTCTGATCACAGGCGCGCTGTTCCTGATCGCCGGCAGCTTCTATACCCGCGCCGGCACCTATGATCTCTCCCGCTTCGGCGGCCTCGCTCGCCTCACACCGCTGCTGATGGTGGCCTACTTCCTCGCCGCTTTCGCGAGTTTCGGCCTGCCGGGCCTCGCCGGGTTCGTCGCCGAATTCCAGATCTTCGCCGGCAGCTTCGGCGTCTATCCGATCGTGGCCGCGATCGGCCTTCTGGGCCTCGTCATCACCGCCGCGCTCTTCCTGATGATGGGACAAACCATCTTCTTCGGCGAGACAAAACCCGAAATCGCCGCGATCAAGGACCTTAAACCCGCCGAGATCTGGCCCCTCGCCGTGCTACTCGTTCTTGTCGTCCTCATCGGCATTGCGCCCGGCTGGCTCCTCGACCTGATCCAGACCGGCTCGGCCTTCGCACCGTTCAAGACCGGGGGCGGGCCGCAATAGCATGATGCCGATCGAAGATGTCCTGCCGGAGATCACCGTCCTGGTGACGGCCGTTGCCATTGTGCTCCTCGCAAGCTTCCTGCCGCGAAGGCTTCAATGGGTTAACGCGCCCGTTGCGCTCGCCGGCCTTGCGACCGCCACACTGCTCCTCCTCCCTCAGGTGAATGGCGAAGCGCGGGCGACCTTTTCGGATACCTACGCGCTGGACATGGCGAGCATCGGGGGCCGCCTGCTTATCCTCTTCGCGACCGCCGTTACCGTGCTCCTCTCCCCGCGCTGGTTCGCGACTGATCAGCGGCATGGCGAGTTCTACGCCATGCTCCTCTTCTCGGCCCTCGGCGCGATGGTCCTCGCCGGAGCGCTTGATCTTCTCTTCGTTCTGATCGGCGTGCTCCTCTCCTCGGCGACGGGTTACGTTCTCGCCGCCTATCACCGGGACTGGGCACTCTCCTTAGAAGCGGGCATGAAATATTTCCTCGTCGGCGCGCTGGCCAATACCGCGCTGGCGCTGGGGGCGACCTTCCTGATCGGCATGCTCGGCGGCCCCGGCTTCGGCGAGATGGCGGCCGCGCTTTCCGCGGGTAGGGCCTCTCCACTTCTCCTCGTCGGGCTTGGCCTCGTCACTATCGGTATGGCCTATAAGCTTGGCGCCGCGCCCGCTCATGCCTGGCTTCCTGATGTCGCCGAAGGCGCGCCAGCGCCCTCGGCCGCCTTCCTCACCGTCGTCCCGAAGATCGGCGCGGCGATCGCGCTTGCCCGGCTCGTTTCCCTGTTTCCGGAAACGGACTTCGCCATCCGCTCTCTTATCGCTGCACTTGCCGTTATTACTATGACCCTCGGCAACCTCGCAGCGCTGTGGCAGGACGACATGCGCCGGATGCTCGGTTGGTCCTCGGTGAGCCAGGCCGGCTATCTCCTGATGGCGGTCACTGTTACAAGTCTGACCGATCACGCGATTCCTGCTCTTGTTACGTTCCTGTTTGGCTACGCCGCCGCCAATCTTACCGCCTTTGCTGCTATCACCCATCTGCGTGGCCGTACCGACCGGGGCAACTATGGGGGGCTCTTGAAGACCGCGCCGCTCCCCGCGATTGCCCTCATTGTCGCCTTCCTCTCCCTCGTCGGAATCCCCCCTCTCGGCGGGTTCGTCGGCAAGCTGGAGCTGTTCCTGGCGACGATAGACGGCGGCTATGTCTGGCTGGCAATTGCAGCTCTCGTGAACACTGTCGTTTCACTTGCTTATTATCTTCGCTTCGTAACGCCAATGGTTTTGGGACCACCATCGGAAAACGTCTTCCAGCTCGGATCATGGTCTCGTGTGGCCACGACAGTCGCCCTCGTTGCGACCATCGCAATCGGACTGTTTGGCCAATTGATACTTGGCCCTGTCACGGGCAGCGTATTTCTGCCAACGTAAACAGAAACATAGCAGGGACTTAGGAACTTCTGATATCGCCACGAAAAAATACTTTTATCCGTATCTATTGATGTTTTGAAATCATTTGAATTGCCTTGTATATAGATTACATATTATTTTCTCTATAAGTCACTACGACAAATTTCGAGTTTAAACAACTGTCAACCAAATGAAAAGGGGAAATCAGGTGTCATACTGGCGCTTCGCAGCGATGATCGCAACATCAACTGTCGTTATGCTCGGCTTGATGTACCTGAACACGTATTTGCCTGAGCACGTGTTCTACAGCGAGACACGCGTCTACATGGCAATCATGATGGGCGGCGTTATGGCGTTTATCATGCTGGGCTTCATGCTCTCGATGTACTCCAGCAGGACTATCAACGCCCTGATCTTCATAGGATCGGTGCTGGTCGCCGGTTTTGCTCTGTGGCTCGTCAGGAGCCAGATCACGATCGGAGACCGCTCGTACATGAAGGCGATGATCCCGCATCACTCGATTGCCATCATGACCTCGTCACGAGCCAACATTAAAGATCAACGCGTGCGGAAACTTGCCGACGAAATCATTTACGCGCAGGACAAAGAAATCGCGGAAATGCGATATCTCATCGCCGACATCGATCGATCGGGCAGGAAGGCAGGCAGGAACCCGAAAAAGCCGGCGCAGATGACGAATGTTGAAGAAGCCCTCGCGACACCGGAAACCGCGACGCTCGATGCCGAATTCCTGACTGAAGCTGAAATTAAAAGAGCGTTCTCAAACGGCGGCACCTGCAGTTTCCGTTATACCTCGCAAAGCGATCCATCTTATGTCGTTTCGGTCGCGGACGATCAGGCCTCAGGTGTGGTGAAGATCAGTGGCGACCTTGTTCGCCTCCAAGGTGACGACGCAACATCAATGTCTTCAGAAGATCTCGTCATCGGTCTAACACCGGTCGAGGAGGGCATGAATCTCACTGAAGCGATCGGAACGACGATCGAGGCGGATATGGTTCTGGCGATCGGCGAAGATCTCGAGGTTGGATACCGCGGGTATCTCGAATGCCCGCTCTGAATCTCTCTGGACTGAAGCGGGCACCATGATCTTCGACGTATCCTCGGTCGGTGGCCAGCAGAATGCCGATGATCCGGATCACGGCGCGTACCGACACTTGAAGGGTATACGTCCGAACATCGAAGCGCTCCCGCGCATCATGGCGACATACCTTTAGTTCTTAGGTTGGGAATCGTCACTCTATTCAGGTCTTAAGTCTTGGATCGAGGGGCTAGCCGACATATGCCATTCCGGTGGTGTTGCGCGGGAAAGGCTCGCCTGCGCAGTCGAGCCAGAGAGTGTATGAACTAGCGATCCATGCGGCGCCTGCGGCTGCTAAATCCTGCCATCACGAGGAAAACAAATCGCCTCGCCGTTCAGAGCCGAGGGAGGTCAATCTGTTCGTAAGCGTCATCCTCAGGCCACCGCGGTGAGATCGACTTTCGGCTTGAATGTCCACGGCATGAGGTCGTCGATCGCGCTGTTGGGATGGCCGTCGACGATGCAGGTGATGACGGCGCTGAGATAGGCGTACGGATCGACGTCGTTTAGCTTGCAGGTCTCGATGAGCGAGGCGACGACGGCCCAGTGCCGGGCACCGCCGTCGGAACCGGCGAAGAGCGCATTCTTGCGCGTCAGCGCCAATGGGCGGATCGAGCGCTCGACGGTGTTGTTGTCGATCTCGATCGTGCCGTCACCGGCGAACCGGCAAAGTCCCTCCCATCGTGACAGCGCATATCGGATCGCCTCGGCGAGCTTCGTCTTCTGGCTGATCAGGGCGAGCTTCTCGCGCAGGAAGGCTTCCAGCGCGTCGAGGAGTGGCAGGCTTTTCTCCTGCCGAACTTTCCGACGCTCGTCAGGAGACCGGCCGCGGATGGTGGTCTCGATCTGGTAGAGCGCGGCGATGCGCTTCAACGCCTCCGTCGCGATCGACGCAGGTCCATTGGCGGCGAGTTCATAGAACCGCCGACGGACATGCGCCCAACAGAAGGCTAGACGCACCTGTCCCTTCTCGGCGAGCGCCTTGTAGCCGCTATAGCCATCGACCTGCAGGATGCCGTTGAAGTCCTGTAAATGCTCGGTGGGGCGCACCGCCTTTCGGTCCGGCGCGTAGATGTAGGCGACCGCCGGCGGATCATCGCCGCCGAAGGGACGATCGTCGCGGGCATAGGCGAAGAACTGGCCGGTCTTGGTCCGACCGCGCCCGGGATCGAGGACTGGCGCAGTCGTTTCGTCGGCGAAGAGCTTGGTGGACGCCTTCAAGTGGCCGAGAAGCCGCTCGTGGATAGGCCTGAGCAGGAAGGCCGCCCGTCCAACCCAATCCGCGAGCGTCGATCGGTCGAGCCGCACGCCCTGGCGGGCATAGATCTGCGCCTGACGATAGAGCGGCAGGTGATCGGCGTATTTGGAGACCAGGACCTGCGCTACCGTCGCCTCGGTCGGAATGCCGCCCTCGATCAATCTGTTCGGTGCAGGTGCCTGAACGACGACGCCCTCGCAGGCCCGGCAGCCGTAGCGCGGCCGCCTTGTCACAAGAACACGGAACTGGGCGGGCACGATGTCGAGCCGCTCGGCGACATCCTCGCCGATGACGTGGAGCCAATGCCGGCAGCACGGACAGGACTTGTCCTCGATGTCGACGACGGTCTCGATCCGCGGCAGATGGGCCGGCAGAGAACCGCGGTTCGCCCGGCGCTTCGCCGCCCGTTCGGTCTTTCGTTCTGGATCGGCGCTTTCAGCCTCGGCCTCTTCGACGGCAACGCCTTGCTCGACGTCTTCGAGACCGAGAAGAAGCTGGTCCTCGGGCAGCGTCTCGGCCCGGCGGCCGAAGCGATGGCGCTGCAATTCCTTGATGATCTGCTCAAGACGCTCGGACCGCACGCGCTCGGCGATCAGCATCGCCTTCAGCGTGCCGGGATCGTCGGGAAGTGCTTCGAGAGCAGTGGCCATGAACCGAAGAGAATCATAATCTCGCGCCTTCGGCGAGAGATTTATCGGCGTCGATGCCGATCAGCTCACAGCTTCGGGCACCCGTGTCGTTCGGGCCTCGTGAACGCGGCGCCAGTCCAGACCTTCGAGAAGCGCGGAGAGCTGTGCGGCTGTCAGCCGAATGACGCCGTCCGTGATCGCAGGCCATTTGAACGCGCCGTCCTCGAGCCGCTTTGCAACGAGAACCAGACCGGTGCCGTCCCAGAAGATCAGCTTGATCCGGTCGGCGCGTTTGGCTCGGAAGACGTAGATCGTACCGCCAAAGGGATCGGCCGCCATCGTCTCGCGCACAAGGGCGGCGAGACCCTCGGCGCCTTTGCGGAAGTCGACGGGCTTCGTCGCGACCATAACGCGAACGGCGCCGCTTGGCCCGATCACGCGCTTCCCTTCAATGCGTCGATCACTGCCGCGATCGTTTTTGCGTCGGCACCCTTGGCGATCTTCACCGCGACGCCGTCGATCTCCAGTTCGACCGCCGGGATCGCCTTGCCGGACGAGCGTGACCGTTTCCGCTTCGCGCGAGGCTTCTTCTCGATGATGGAAGGCTCGACGATTGCCGGCACGAATGCCGGTTCGGTCGCGGTCGCATCGGACTTCACAAGAGCCGTCTCTCGCAACTTGCGCCGCCAGGTGAAGAGTTGCGAATGGCTCAGTCCGTGACGCCGGGCAACGGCACAAACGCTTTCCAAGCCGGAATAGCTCTCGGCGACGATCGCCGCCTTCTCTTCGTCGCTCCAGTCGCGCCGCCGTCCTGCGCCCGTGAAGACCTCGAACCGCCGAACTGGCTTAGTGCCAGCATCAGCACATGACATCGACATAGCTCCAAGCCTCTACCTCGCATGAAAGGCTCGGAAACTCGCTGGCTACGCCGCAATCAGCAAGGTGGGGTGACGGCAACGCTTACATCTGTTCCCTCTATAGCAACATCTAAACCAAGCTGCTTCTTGCTGGATCGTGAGTACGAGGTGCGATCGGCGGACGATCCACTATCAATTTGCTACAGAAGAGGTTCTCGCCATCATGAATTGCTTTCGTAGGATCTTTCGCGAGACTGGAACGCTGAACAACAGGGGACTGACATGACTTTGGTGGCTTTTGCGACGGGACTTTCTCTCGTGCTCATTCTCGGCATGATTCATCATGTCGGGGTCTTAACGATCGTCCGAGTGGCACCTAATTTCAGGGCCTCAGGGCATGCACCGATCATGATTACGTTCACATGCCTCTTGATACTTCATTCGTTCGAAATACTTTCATTCGCCCTCGTGCTGGCCGCACTGCTGGAAATCAACGGTTTTGGAGATCTCGGGGGCACCTTTTCCGGTACATGGGAAGGGCTTATCTATTTCTCTGGAATGAGCTTCGTGACCCTCGGCTTTTCCGATATAAAAGCTCTCGGTCCAATTCGCCTCGTTGCGATGTTCTTCTCCCTCGGCGGATTCATGGTCCTCACTTGGTCTGCGACCCTACTCTACTCGATCTGCAGCAAGATTTGGCAACAAGATAGTTAGCGTCGGCAAAATGGCACTGCGCGAACTCATCGAAGAAGAAAGACGACAGTCACTGTCCGTCCAGTGCTACAACGCGACGGGATAAAGATAGAACGATAAGTGGAATGACAATCCACTGCAATAAAGGGCTTAGACCAGTTCCAAAAGGTGGAACCAGTGGCATCAGATTTGAGTAATTCCAACGTTCGGAAACTTCTGTGTAGTAGTATTCGAACCCAATCGTGAGACCAATTCCGATTGCGAGAAACATTGCGACCTGCCAAATTCTCGGCGCCAGTATCCAGTATCGCGAGCGCGATGCTGCGGCCGTCGTCCAGAATGCAGTTAGTGCAAACCCTACATCACCGAACGTTGCACTGGTACAGATCTTTACTCCTTCCCAGTGAGGCATCACAGCCATTTCCGCATAGGTCGGAACTTGAATAAATTCCCAAACGAAATGCAGCGCAAACGACAGAAACGCAACGGTAATTTCCGGAACGGCCCAGAGGGAAAATGGCGATGCGGAGGAATGCTGCAATTTCAAACTCATTCTGTAGCGACTACGAAATCAAAGTCTGCTTAGTTCCCGCAATGACGACTGACGAAGATCGGATATACTTTCGTTAACACCGTAAGCTTAAACGACGCAACCGGCCGAAAAAATCTTTGAGTTGAACGGAAAGTGAGGTGTAAAGCTGCGCTCAATTGGTGACGAACTGACCCATCATGCCAGCATCTTCGTGCTCCAGGATATGACAATGGTACATGAAAGGTATGTCATCTCGCGATTCTGCTTCGACAGAAACCCAGAGGTCCCGCGTGCCGGACACCGTCACCACATCCTTCCAGCCCGTTTCCTCCGGTCCATTCGGCTCGGGCACCCAAAATTTTACCCCATGAGCATGGAAAGGATGAGCCATGCCCTCCGCGGAAATTGTCCACCGCTCAAACGTCCCACGCTTAACCGTGAAATCCATTCGGTCCGGATTGTAAGGTTCGCCGTTGATCGCCATCACCGGCCCGGAACCAATTGCGCTGCGCAGATGCTGCATTGGACCCATGTTCTCTTGCAGGACGAAGCGACGATTGGTGACTGGCGTCGGCGGATCAGGAAGCGGGTCCACCAAGCGATCGGGGATCCGGCCGCGGACAGGTAGCGACGCATCTGGAGCGAGCGTTAGAAGGGGGTGGGGCGTGCTTCTCTCCGCCATCATGCCACCACCCATCATGCTAGCATCACCGCCCTCTGAGCTGCCCACTGTCGCTGCCGTGACCGACGGCATACATATATCGCCATCACTCAGATCTACGATCACCTCGACCCGTGCACCGGGCGAGACAGTCACGCTTTCCACAGCAATCGGTTCGGACAGAAGCCCCTGATCGACTCCGACCACAACGGTTGGATGAGCGAAGGTTACATGATGTTCGGCGGAGGTAGCAGCGTTGATCAACCGCAAACGAACAGGTCCGGCAGGAACTGAAGCACGTGGCGCAAACTGGCCGTTTACAAGCACGATCTGGCCTACCACTCCGTGCATGATACCCATCATGCCTGGATCGTAGTTTGCACGCCCCTCGGCATCAAAGCTCTTGTCTTGCATGATTATCGTGAAATCATCGATACCGTCTGTGGACGGCAAACCTAATGCATCCGACACCTCATCCTCTAGGATTATCGCACCAGCGAGGCCGGCCCAAACGTCGGGCGCCGTGTGGCCATGAACATGAGTGTGATACCAGAGCGTCGCCGCAGGCTGTTCGATAGGCAGCATGGCTCGCCAACTGTCACCTGCAGCGATGGCGGATTGCGGAGCTCCGCCATCAGCATCGGATGTCACGTGTAGTCCGTGCCAATGCACAGAGATCGAGCGTTCGGTTGCGTTCGCGACTTGTGCTTCGACCGTTTCCCCCCGCCTAAGACGTATCGTCGGTCCTAAGTAGGCTTGACCGAACCCCTTTGTCTTTGTCGGAGCACCGCCTTCAAAACGCGTCTGTCCAGCCATTGCGCGCAGATCGAGTTTGCCATCAGTGGCATTGAGTGTGGGTAAGGATCTGAACGGGGCGCCACCGGCGGGAGTCGCGGCTGTTGAATTTCTGCCGCTCTCCATCATGCCTCCATGCTCCATCATACCCTGAGCGCGCAGCAAGCCAGGCGCGGCGAGAGCAAAGGTGCTGCCAAGCAACACTGCACGGCGGGTCGTCTTGAAGCCCGCATTGTTAGCCCTTTGGCTGATCATTGCATTGCCTCCATTTCGTCGTGACGCTGTCTGACATCATCCGGCCAGGTACTCTTAATGTAGGAGAGGACGGCAAGAATTTCTTCGTCCTCCAGAACACCGTCATAGGCAGGCATATTCGTTTCATAAGACGAACCAGGATCGAGCAGGGCGGTGGGCCCGAACTTCACTAGGCGGAACAATGTTCGGCCATCATGATGCCAAGTATGACCGGTTTCGTCGTGCGGCGGTGCCGGCATACGTCCATCGGGACCCGGCTGCTTCCAATTCGCCTCGCCTTGAAGGTCCGCACCATGGCAGGAGGCGCAATATTGAGCGTATATTCGAGAACCTTGCGCGACGACGGCGTCGTCGCCCGGCCGCAACTCGCCCGCTGATTTTGCAGATGGCCACCACCAAAGAACGGTGGATGCGATGATGGTGGCGATCGTCAGTCCGACAATTACGATCAAGAAGCGATTCAACGGCGTGATCCATCAAGGGAGCCGGGCTTCTTGAAAACTGGTAGACAACAAGCGGTATGCCAGAGACTTTCCATTTTACTCACCTGACCGAAATCTATGTTTCGAAACTCCCTCCCCCACCTTAATTTAAAGATCGACCGGATCTTTTCGACTGATTGGTCGCAGCGCGAGAAGCCAAGGCGGCGATCGACCCTTGGAGGGTGGCAGCTCGCGCCCCTCCGCGAACCCAATGCTGAGGCCCTAGATTATCTCCAGAGTCCGGGCGGCGAAGGCGATCGACGACGCGGCATCCAGAGGCCGCTTCGGAACACCAGGCGTCGCGCCGGACTGGACCCCGGTCTTTAGTCGCCGGGAGGCAGTAAGCGCCAGCGTGGGAGCCAGAGGGGACGCATAGCATCCCCACGGCCTTATTCAGCGGGCATTATGGCGCGGATGCCAACCATGCCGTCCGCTCCCTGCTCCAGCATGAGCATCGCCTCGTCGCCTTCCCCGATCTCTCCCATCTCAGCGCCGTCGAGCAGCGTCATGTCCATGGTCATGGCCGGCCATCGCAACGCGGGAATAGCAGGGTGGCTCACATTGACAGTATTGCCGTCGATGCTGTTGATCGTGGCGGTGGTGTGGATGCCCTCCATGTCCGAGTGCTTCATGGTACCGTGATCCATGCCGCTATGGGTCTCGGAGCCCTGGCTCATGCCCTCCATGTCCATCTCTCCATGGTTCATGCCCTCGCGCTGCATGTGATTGTCCGCGAAGGCGGGGGCGGCGAGTAGGGTTGCCGAAAGGGCGAGCGTGATGATGCGCATTGGTTTCTCCTGAGGTTTAATTATTCCGCGGGGGCGGCGATGGTCGGCTCTGCGCCTCCGGTGCCACGCAGGCGTTCCCGGTTGCGTGAGCCGATCTCCAGCCGCTTCCAGATCGTGAAGACGGCAGGTATGACGAATAGTGTGAGCAGCGTGGCGGTGGCCATGCCGCCAATCATCGGAGCGGCGATCCGCTGCATGATCTCGGAGCCGGTGCCAGTGCCGTACATAATTGGGATGAGCCCAGCGAAGATGGTGGCGACGGTCATCACTTTGGGGCGTAGTCTTAGTAGCGCTCCCTCGAAGACGACCTCCTCCACGTCGCGTGGCGTCAGCGCACGGTCCTGCACGTCCTCAATCCGCCGGTTCCAGGCGAGGTTGAGGTAGAGCAACATGACGATGGCCGTCTCCACCGCAACCCCGGCCAGCGCAATGAAGCCGACGAGTACGGCGACCGACATGTCGAAGCCGAGATACCACACCAGCCACACCCCGCCCGAAAGGGCAACAGGCAAGGCGGTCAGAATGATGGCAACCTCCTGAAAGCGGCGGAACTCCATGAACAGCATCAGAATAATGAGGCCTATGGTAGCCGGAGCCACCAGCGTCAGCTTCGCCCGCACCCGCTCGATGTATTCGTACTGGCCCGACCATGCGAGGGAATAGCCCGGCGGCAGCGTAACCTGCTCGGCCACCGCCCGCTGCGCCTCCTCGACATAACCGCCGAGATCGCGGTCCGCGATGTCGATAAAGACGAAGCCGGTGCGGCGCGCGTTCTCGGAGCGGATCATGCCGGGACCGTCGACTAGGCGGATCTCGGCCACCTGTTCGAGGGGGATATGAGCGCCCGAGGGTGTCACCAGCGGGAGTTCGCGCAGGCGCTCGGGGCTGTCGCGCCAGTCGCGAGGATAGCGCAGGTTAATGGGGAAACGCTCTAGCCCCTCGACCGTCTCGGAGATTTTCACGCCGCCGACCGCCATCTGCACGACCTGCTGCACGTCTGCGATGGAAAGCATGTATCGGGCTGCCGCCTCGCGGTCGATATCCATCTCGATGAAGCGCCCACCGACGGGTCGCTCTGCATAGACGGAGGCCGTACCCTCGATGCTTCCGACGGCACGCTCGACCTCGACTGCGATCTGTTCGATGACGTTCAGGTCGGCACCGGTCACCTTCACGCCAACGGGCGTCTTGATGCCGGTGGCGAGCATGTCGATGCGGTTCTTGATCGGCTGAATCCAGACATTGGTGACGCCGGGGACCTGCACGGCGCTGTCCAGCGCGTCGCGGATACCCGCCATCGTCATCCCAGGGCGCCATTCATCCTCCGGTTTGAGTTGAATGGTCGTCTCGATCATCGTTAGTGGGGCGGGGTCCGTGGCGGTGACCGCGCGGCCGAGCTTGCCGTGGACAGTCTCGACCTCCGGCACCGTGGCGATCAGCCTGTCGGTCTGCTGCAGCACCTCTCGAGCCTTGCCAATGGAAACGCCTGGATAGAGGGATGGCATGTAGAGGAAATCACCCTCGTTAAGTTCGGGCATGAACTCCGTCCCGATCCGCTGCATGGGATACGCCATCGAGGCGACGATCAGCACCGCGCAAGCGATGGTCGCCACCGGCCATGCCACTGCCGCGTCGAGAAACGGGCGGTAAAGCGCTATGCAGACACGGTTCAGGGGATTTTTCCGTTCAGGAACGATCCTCCCTCGCACGAAGTAGCCCATCAGCACCGGCACCAGCGTCACCGACAGGATCGCCGCTGCCGCCATCGCATAGGTCTTGGTGAAGGCAAGCGGCTTGAAAAGCCGGCCCTCTTGCCCCTCCAGCACGAAGACCGGCAAGAAGCTCACGGTGATGATGGCGAGCGAGAAAAAGAGCGCCGAGCCCACTTCGGATGCGCTCTCGCTCACAATGCGCCAGCGGTTTTCGGGGGTGAGCGGCTCGCGCTCGATGCGCCGATGCAGCGCCTCGATCATCACGATGGCTGCGTCCACCATGGCCCCGATGGCGATGGCGATCCCACCCAGACTCATGATGTTGGCGTTCACGCCTTGGAATCGCATCACGACGAAGGCGGAGAGGATGCCCAAAGGGAGCGTCAGCAGGATCACGAGCGAAGAGCGAAGGTGCAGCAAGAATGCCGCGCAGACCAGCACGACGACGATGAATTCCTCGGTCAGCTTGTCCTGAAGATTGACGATCGCCCTCTCGATCAGCCCCGAACGATCGTAGGTGGTTACGAGTTCGACGCCTTCGGGAAGCGAGCCGCGCAGGTCTACCAGACGCGCTTCCACCGCCTCTATGGTGGCGAGAGCGTTGCCGCCCCAACGCATGATAACCACCCCTCCAACTGCATCGCCCTCGCCATTGAACTCGCCCACGCCGCGCCGCAACTCCGGCCCCATGCGGACCTCGGCGACATCGCCGAGCGTCAACGCCGCGCCGCGTTCGTTCACCCGCACCGGCGCACTGGCCAGATCATCGAGGTTTTCGATGTAGCCCGTCGCTCGGACCATGAATTCGGCCTCGCCCATCTCGAGCACGCTGCCGCCGGTCTCGCGGTTGGCGTTCTCGATGGCGCGGCGAAGCTCCGGCAGGGTCAGGTCGTAGGCCCGCAGCTTGTGGGGATCGACCACGACCTGATACTGCCGCACCATGCCGCCGATGGTGGCGACCTCCGCAACGCCGTTCACGGCTTGCAGCTCGAATTTCAGCCACCAATCTTGGAGGGCGCGAAGCTGGGCGATGTCGTGGTTCCCACTTCGGTCGATCAGAACGTACTGATAGATCCAGCCAACGCCCGTCGCATCGGGACCAAGCTGCGGCGTCGCGCCTTCCGGCAGGCCAGATTGCACCTGCGCGAGATATTCGAGCACCCGCGTACGCGCCCAATAGAGATCGGTGCCGTCCTCGAAGACGATGTAGACGTAGCTGTCTCCGAAGAAGGAGAACCCGCGCACATCGGTTGCCCCCGGTACGGCCAGCATGGCCGATGCGATGGGATAGGTCACCTGATCCTCGACCAACTGCGGGGCCTGCCCGGGAAAGGGGGTCTTGATGATCACCTGCACGTCCGACAGGTCTGGGATCGCATCGACCGGCGTGCGCATAACCGCCCAGGTGCCGCCAAGCGCCAGCATAATCGCGAGCGCAACCACGACCACCCGGTTCGCAATGGAGGCGCGGATGAGAGCCGGGATCAACGCGCGACTCCTTCCAGCGTCATCTCGAAGGTGGCCGGATCCATGGATATGAGTAGCGTCGTCTCTTCGCCGAGCGGCAGGTCATCCGGCGCAAGGCTTTCGGCCATCACGAAATCCATGGTCATGCCGGGCATCCCGATGTCGGCCATTGGGCCGTGGGTGATATTGGCCTTACGGGTTTTGGGATCGACAGCGTTCACCTTGCCGGAAACCTCCATCGGTGGCTCGACGTTCTCGGCCGTTTCGAAACCTTCGAGGGTCATCTCGAAGGTTTCCGGGTCCATGGCGAAATACAGCGTCGTTTCCGCGCCGACCGGCAAGGCGGACGGATCGAGTTTCGCGCCCAGGCCGAAATCCATCGTCATGCCGGGCATTCCGATCTCGGTCATCGGGCCGTGGGTGATATTCGCCAATCCCTTGGCCGTATCGACGGAGTTGATGGTTCCCGAAACAGTCATCAGATCGGCGTTCACACCCGCAGCAGGCGTATCTTGCGTTGCGGGAGGTCTCGCCTCGTCCGCCACCGGACGCACGGCGATGATGCTGTAGACGCCCCCTTCTCCTTCCGACAGGTCGATCTCCACGCGCGTCTCCAGAGGCACCGCGTCAAGATCGACGCCCTGAGCGGGCATATCCATGGTCATGGCCGGCCAGCTCAACGCCGGGATTGGATCGTGGCTTACGCTGAGCTTTCCGTCCGGCGTCACCGCATGGACGGTGGCGAGACCCGTGGCGTCCACCCCGTCGTCGCGCCCGATCTGCACAAGCGAGAGCAGGCCGTCGGATCCACGCGCAAGTGAGAAGCGCACCGCCTCTCCCGGCTCTACCCGGTCTAGCCGCACGCCGTCCTTCAGGGCGAAGGTCGTGGTCAGCGCGGGCCAGTCGAGCGACGGGATCGCCGCGTGCTCGATGGTAACGGTGTTGCGCTGCGGATGCTCCGAGACCAGCATCCCCTTGCCGGTGGCGGGCGCGTCTGCGGTGGGTGCCATCCGCGTGGTGCCCGCCGACAAGGCGCTTTCGCTATCGATCAAGAACTGTGCGGAGGCGACCACTTCTTCACCCGCGCGAAGACCTTGCTTGATCTCCGTGCGCCCGCCCGCTCCAAAGCCATCGCGCAATCCAGTGGTCACGAGCCGGGGGCGGAAGGCACCTTCGCCGGTCCGGAGGATCACCCGTTCTGCCCGCCCTGTGCGGATCACCGCCTCGCTCGGTACGGTTACGGCTTCGCTGACCAGCGCGCCGGTGAGACGGATGCGGCCATACATGTTGGGTCTCAGGCTCTGATCGGGGTTGTCGAAGCGTAGCCGCACGGACAGCGTGCGCGTCTTCTGATCAAGCTCGGGATAGATGTAATCGACGGTGCCTTCGAAAACTTTGCCCGGTAATGGCTCGAAGCGTGCTTCCGCACGCATCCCCTCGGTGAGACGTCCGATATCCTTCTCGAAAACGTCCGCGATGACCCAGACGGAGGAGAGATCGGTAATCGACATCGCGCGGACGCCGGGCTCCAGATACATGCCATCCGTAGCGTTCAGTGCCGTCACCACGCCCGATTGCGGCGCGGTTACGCGCAGGTATTCCGTCGGTGCGCCGATGCGATCCGTGCCAGCGCGTTCCTGGCGAGGGCCATATATCTCGAACAGCGGTTCGCCTTCGCGCACCGGATCGCCAAGCGACCGAATCCTCAGATCCTCGACCCAGCCCGAGATGCGGGTATGAACATGGCTGGTTGCGTCCTCATCGTAGGTGACGAAGCCGACCGTCTCGATAAACGGCGCCACCGCCTCGACCCGCGCGACGGCGGTGCGCACGCCGATGGCATTTACCTCCTGCGGTGACAGCTCCACCTCCTGCGGGTCGCCCGAAGGTTCTTCGCCCTCGTAGACGGGCACGAGATCCATTCCCATCGGCGACTTGCCTGGACTGTCCCTTCGGAAATTCGCGTCCATCGGGGCGACCCAATAGAGCACCTTCGGCCCGCTTTCGCCGCCCTCGGATGGGACCGCAAAGTATAAACGTTCGACGGCAATTCCGCCGCCGAAGCCAGCGCTTAGGGCGAGAATAGACAGCGCAACATAACGACCGCGCATGGTCGCGCCTCCAGAAAAAGTCTTTCAGTTTCGAGAAATGAGCCGCTTCTCCCGCCGGCTCGGGCGGGTGTCAAACGCGCGGCGGCTGAAGATCGACGCCAGGATCGGCGAGCGCTGCACGAGACTCGTGCGTCATGTCGAGGGGAATGCCGGCCTTGCAAGACAGCATCGACGCGTGCCGCGCGCTTTCCGGAACAACTTGGTTCGGGCAGCAAGAAACGGCCTCCGGCGCGAACTCATCTGTAGCCAAATCCGGCACGTTCATGTCGGCATGGTCTGCATTGTTGAGACCGGTTTTGGAGGACGGCACGGTATGCTCGGCATGTCCTGCAGCGCAGAGAGCCATCGACGCTGTATAAACGGGTGCCACGAGTACGCCGACCAGCAGAACGAACACAAGGATAAATCCCGTGTATGAACGTCTGAAATGGCGGAGCGCATGCAGCATGAGGCCGCTATAGCAGCGTGCAGCGCGGAAATCCATTCCCTGCGATGTCACAATGCGACGTGGCGGCCGTCTACAGGTATTCGTTTTGAAGCCAAGGTTCACGATCGAAGGGAAACGCCTCTCTTTCAGTCCCCGTCCGCTCCGGGGAGTTGAAGTTCGACGGATTGCCCGACAGCAAGAGCGGCATCGCTTTCGATCGTGAAGCGGACCGTGCGCGTGCGGGTCAGCGGGTTCTCGACCGGAATGAGGGCGCGAACCCGCGTCGTCACTGCAACGCCGTCACGCGTTTCGGCCTCAATCGTTGCGCCTTCCTCAAGGAAGGGCAGCGCATCGACTGATACATCAGCCTCGACCTCCAGATCGGAGGTATCAATTAAGGTGAACATCTGACGTCCAGGCGTGACAAAATCTCCTGCCTCGATCTCCCGCTCGGTGACGACGGCGTCGTAGGGTGCGAGCACTTGGGCGCGCTCCACATCGACCAGAATCCGGGTGCTCCTCGCTTTCGCTTCCGCGAACTGTGCGCGTGCCACGGCGATCTCTGCGGTCAGCCGCGCGGCCTCGGCCTGGCTGTCCTCGAGCCGGGAGGCGTTGAAAGCCGAACTTCCGCGTAAGCTTTCCTGCCGACCCAACCGGAAGCGCTCGGCCTCCAGAGCCGCTTGTCTGGCGCCAACCTGCGCCTCGGCCACGGCGATCTGAGCTTCGGCGGTATCGAGATCCGCGCGACGGTCGGCGATATCGAGTCGCGCAAGAGCCTGGCCCTTCGAGACCCGATCACCGGCGACAACGAGGACTTCGGCCACGGGCGCCGCGATCGCCGCAGCAAGAACGCCGCCTTGACGGATAACGACTTCGCCGATGACAGATGATCTGTTGTCGTCTTGCGCCGCAGCCTCGGTTCCTCCCATCTCCAGAAAGGCGGAGGAGACCAGTCCGATACCAGCAAAAAGGAGAACAATAATTTTCTTCATAACCACCAAATTCTCTGCGTGTGAGAACCATCACGATCTCGCGCTTGACTGCGAGAGCCAATTCTTGAACCGATACCTTACTGCGAAAAGCGAGGTCGTGTGCGAACTCTCAGAATGGGGAATAGGCGTTAAAGACACAGCCCATCGCGATTCTCACCACTGTCTGGCAAGCGCAAAAGGCCGTCGTCAAGCCGATACTCGGTGGCCACGATCTCGACGTCGTCGACGGAATCGAACACGTGGCGTCTTATTTGATGGGCAACCGCTCCATCGAGGACGCGACGGAGCGTTGGCCTTGCTACGCATTGCATGCAGAGATAATGAACGTCGTAGAGGGCACCCGAAGCTTAGCGAACGGCGACGTCTTGGCCGGGCGACGTCGCGGGAAAGTCAAAAGCACAATTCTATTAGCCTAGTCTCGTCGACGCGGACATGTTTTTGCGTTCTACTACAAACGTAAGCTATTCGATCGACGGGTAATCCGTCCGGCGCTGGTCGGTCTCGCTGGTTTTGAAATTTTATTCTCAACTTCTGTTTCAATTCCCCGGAAGATCATCAAAATCGCCTCGGTAGACCATGCTGGTGAGCCAGACGCCAAGTGTGAGATCGACGCCGACACAGAATGGACCCCACCAAGACGGTGATGGGTCGGGTAGAATACGTCCGGCGGCAAGATCAAATACTCCATGCGCAATGAGCGTCGCAGCCAGCCACCATGCATTGGTTGCGGTTGCCAACACCGCAAAGAAAGCAGAAACCGCGGCGATGATAGTATGGATTATTAAAGTGCTGTGATTCCCATACTCAACCGCGAAGACGACGTAAAAGGAGGCGATAGCGAGAACTGTTGTAACCCAAGTTCCCCGCTGTCGCTCTATACCTGTCATTCTCATTGCAATGATTGAAATGACACCGAGAAGCAGGCCAGTTATAAGGCTCATTCTCCAATCATACGAAATTTTGGCGCAATCGCCATCAAAAAGGCAGGGGAGATGTCGAGAATTTGCCTGCAAACCCCATTCCCCACTCAAAACGTCTGCGTCTCATTCTGCTCTAAGAGAGAATGTGATAAGTCTGCCTTAAGCTTCGGTGCGACTTCGTGAACCGGTCCATGCCGTTCTAAAACCGCCGGTTGGCATCAGGCCCTTAAGATCTTTACCCGATCCTCCAGCGATCTTTAAAGACTTGCCTCTCGCGCTTGCATCCAACAAACAGTTCGGATGATGACTCCTTGTTTTGATCACGCCATGGTCGTCTTTCAAAGCTTCATTTGGTTCTGCGGTAGGTACCATGTCGATCCGTAGAACGCTTTGACCTCAACTCCATTGCGGCAGCGGGCCGCGATCTGGTAAGCTCGCATTCATGATCCGATCGTTTGCGCTCCTAAGACGTCTGACACCGCTTTCTGTTGTCCTCATCGTCTTGGCAAGTGGGATTCTTCAAGCTCCGTCCGCTTTCGCAGGCGCGCACTCTAATCATCCGCTACCTCACGCCTCGTTGGGAACTCATGATCATGGAGCGGAGAAGGCCCATTATGCCTGCCAGTCTGATGGTGATCGACATACGATGCGATCGGACGTTCCCGTGAACGAAACGAGCGACGACTGCGGCGTCCATTGCGTCAGTGCATTTCCAAACATTCTAATGCCCCAGACCTCGTTGCCGATCATTCTGACCGCGACTTTTTCTACGATAGAGGACAATCGGGCCGGCATGCCTGTTCCAGCTCTTGAACGCCCTCCGCGCGCCTGAACCCTTCGCTTCTTTCCTGACGTGATAGCGTGCCGTGGTGCTTGAGGGCGGGCCGGCGTCCGAATTGTGGCTGTGATCCAAGACAGTATCCGCGGCCGACCCTGAAACGCTCTGCCGGCCTTCGCCGCCGACTTCAGGAAGGGCGTCCTCCGGAAGGTGGACACGAAGGGTCAGAAACTGATTATCAAGCATGAGGAACTGACCAATCTCGACATGCCGGCCATGACGATGCTCTTCTCGTCGCCGACCTGGCGATGCTCGAGAATGCTTCCGAAGGCAAAACATCGAGTTCGTCGCCGAGCGCTGCGCGGAAAGCTCACCGTCACCAAGATGAAGTAAGCGTTGCGCCTGCCGGGCCTCGGCGGACCCGGCAGGCTCGATCCAAAGGAGGAATACGACATGAAGAGACTGATCCTGACTACCGCTTTCGCAAGCCTCGTTTGCGGCGGTGCCCTCGCCCATTCCAAGCAGGAGACGACGGAGCCTGCTGACGGCGCGACGGTCGGCACGGTCGAGGAGGTGGTCCTCAGCTTCGACAAGCCGATGCGCATCACGCGGATTTCGCTGGAAGGCGCTTCCGGTCCGATCGAGCTGACCAGCGAGAAGGGCACCGACGCGACGACGCGCTACGTCGCAACGCCGGGCGACCCGCTCGAAAGCGGTGCCTATTCCGTCGAATGGCGCGGCATGTCTTCCGACGGTCATCCGATGCAGGGCGACTTCTCGTTCGACGTTTCGCAGTGACGCCCGAACTGACATTCGCCTTCGAGGGACTCGCCACGGTCGACGCCTGGGCGCTTGCAGCGATCGCCCTTAAGGCTCTCGGCTACGCGATGGCCTTTCTCGCCATGGGCGGCGCGCTGTTTCTCGCCGTCTTTCCCGAAATGTCCCCGGAGATCGCCCGCCGGACGCGCCTCGTCACGGCCGCCGCCTCTCTGGCAGGGCTTCTGGACCTTGCGCTGAGGGTCGGCATCCGGGCCGCCCGGATTTCCGGCATGGGACTGGAAGGCATGATCGATCCGATGATGGTGCAGATCGTCTGGGAAAGCCCGCTCGGCACCGCCGCCTTCGTCGAGGCCCTTGGTCTGATCCTCGTGCTTCTGGTGCTCGTGCGGGGCACGGTGGCCGGCACGGCTACCCTCGTCGGCGCGACACTGACCGCCGTCGCCTTTACAGAGGTCGGACACAGCCTCGGCGACAATCGCGCCTTTCTGGCCGCGCTCCTCACCCTGCACGTCCTGACCGGAGCCTTCTGGGTCGGCAGCTTCTATCCGCTCTTCAAGGCCGCCGACGAGAGGGAGGGCTATCGCATACTGCACCGGTTCGGACAGATCGCGATGGGCGCGGTCGCCGTACTCGTGCTGGCCGGCCTCGGCTTTGCGTGGATTTCTGTCGGAACAATCGTCGGTCTGACGCAGACGGCCTACGGCGTCACTCTTCTGGTGAAGATAGTCTTCGTCGCGATCCTTCTCGGCCTCGGGGCGCTCAACAAGCTCGCGCTCGTTCCGGCGCTGAGGACTGGAGAACCGGGATCATCGGGTCGCCTGAAGCGCTCGATCGCCTTCGAAGCCGCGTTCGTGGTCCTCATCTTCGTCGCCACCGCGACACTTACCAGTATCACCACACCCCCCATGAGTCTCGACTGAGGAGGCCGATCCCAGTGTATGATCGCCGCCAATTTCTGAAAGCCGGAGCGGCCTTGCCGCTTCTCGCCATGTTTCCCCATCGTGCTCTGGCAGCCGCTGAGACCGATCAGGGCATCACCCTCCGGGCGCAGCCAGGCACGCAACAAATGATGCCGTCCGATCTCGCTTCGCCGACGCCGATCTGGGGCTTCGACGGTACCGTGCCCGGGCCTGTCCTAAGAACAATGGCCGGGGAGCGGCTCAGCGCCGTCGTCGAGAATGGCCTCGACCAGCCGACCAGCGTCCACTGGCACGGCATCCGCATTGACAACGCGATGGACGGCGTGCCGGGCCTCACGCAGGAGGCGATCGCGCCCGGCGGCCGCTTCGTCTACGACTTCGAGGCGCCCGATCCCGGCACCTACTGGTATCATTCGCACGACCGCTCCTGGGAGCAGAACGCCCGCGGCCTGCACGGCGCGCTGATCGTTGAGGAAGCCGAGCCCTGGGAGGGTGCCGACCGAGACCTCGTTCTTCTCGTCGACGACTGGCGCCTCGCCGAGGACGGCTCGATCGACGACAGCTTTGGCCAGATGATGGACTGGAGCCATGGCGGGCGTCTCGGCAACTTCGTCACCGTGAACGGCCGTTCCAAGCCGCGGATCGAGGTGAGGCCCAACGAGCGTATCCGCGTGCGGCTGATCAACGCCGCCAATGCGCGGATCATGGAACTGGGACTGCCGGGAACGCGTACATGGCGCCTCGCCCTCGACGGTATGCCGGTGCCGCTCGTCGAGGAGAATGAGCCGGTCTGGCTGGCGCCTGCCCAGCGAACCGACCTCCTCGTCGACATCCTCGACGACGAAACGCCGAAAACGCTGGTTCTCCATACCAATGGCGGCCCGTTCGAGATCGCGGAATTCGCGGTTACGGGCGAGCCGGTGCGCGCCTCTTTCCCCGAAGCCATCGGCCTGCCGCGGTCGGGTCCGTCCCTGCCGGACGACCTTTCCGACGCCGTTCGGGCCGAACTCCTGATGGAGGGCGGTGCGATGGGTGGGATGGCCGGAGCCATGCACAAGGGCCGGATGATGGACACCCGCTCTCTCGTCGGCAAGGGCTATGTCTGGGCCTTCAACGGCGTCGCCGACGACAGGGGCAAACCGCTTGCCCGCTTCGCGAAGGGCCAGACGGCCGTCATCACGATCCGCAACGAGACCGGCTGGCCCCATGCGATGCACGTGCACGGCCATCATTTCCGGGTCCTGACGCGCAATGGCGAGCCGACGGGCGATGTCGCCATGCGTGACACCACGCTGACGGTGCCCGACGAGACCATCGAAATTGCCTTCGTTGCCGACAATCCGGGCAAATGGCTGCTTCACTGCCACATGCTGGAGCACTCGGCCTCCGGCATGATGACATGGTTCGAAGTGGCCTGAGCAGAGCAGAGATGAACATCAGCAAGACAACACTCGCCGCAGCCATCGGCGCCGTCGCCGTCGGGGCGTTCCTGATCTGGCGGGCGACGTCACCCGGCGATGCAGCC
>NZ_DS022274.1 GCF_000153705.1 Fulvimarina pelagi HTCC2506 | reverse complement strand
TAAATGTTTAAATGCACATATTATGATTACATATAGAATTCACGTTAATAAAATAATGATTAACTTAATTTAATATTATTCATTATATCTATAATAATACATTCATCAAGATTATAATAAAATATGAATGTAATTTCAACTGTAATATTTATAGTTTGTTTTTATTTGTATCAGTGTTAAATAATATTTCAAGTTTTTTCAAGAACTAAAAAAAGATAAAAAAGATCTAGTATAAGGTTAAGCAAAATGCAAGCGGTGGGGTTCGAACCCACGCCTCCGAAAAGAACAGTACCTTAAACTGCCGC
Source organism: Fulvimarina pelagi HTCC2506 (assembly GCF_000153705.1). Classification (GTDB taxonomy): domain Bacteria; phylum Pseudomonadota; class Alphaproteobacteria; order Rhizobiales; family Rhizobiaceae; genus Fulvimarina; species Fulvimarina pelagi. The sequence continues at coordinate 1,455 of NZ_DS022274.1, read as the reverse complement.
CTTGGACCACTCGGCCACGCTTGCTACTTATTTGTTTATCTTATAAGTTTTTCTTGGTCCCTGTCTTATCAATATTATTGATAAAAATATTATAATTAACAAGGGTATGGTATTTGTGTTTAAAATAATCAATAATAAATGGTAAACGATCCCGGTGGGGGTCGAACCCACGATCTTCTGCTTAGGAGGCAAACGCGTTTCCACTGCGCCACGAGACCATTTACCTTAAATCTTATATTGAATTTAAAAGTGAAAGGATTTTTAGAAAAGAATAAAGTTTTAAATATTAATAAAAGAACTATAAAAAAGAAAAATAAATTTAGAACAGGTCTATTGAATGAAAAAGTAACAAAAGAGGAAGGCCTCTGCGGGAGTCGAACCCACGACCTTTTCCTTACTAGGGAAACGCACTGCCAACTATGCTAAGAGGCCATCTGTTTATTATAACTATCTTTGAAATACTAGACGAACATTATCTATATCAACTATAAAATCAAAAAATATATTCACACTGTAAAATTTAATTTAGTTGTATGACTTATAAATCGGACAAAAGGGGGCTTCGCCGGGAATCGAACCCAGGCCACTTGCACCCGAAGCAAGTATTATACCACTTAACTACGAAGCCTATTAATTACTTTGTTCTTTGGTTGAATATCAAATTTCTTATCAAAGTTATTATTAAAAAGAAATTATCTTATTCTATTGTATATCAAGGCAAAAAGGGCTTCGCCGGGAATCGAACCCGGGCCACCCGCACCCAAAGCGGGTATTTTACCACTTAACTACAAAGCCAACACATTGAAATCTTCTATCGAGGTTCTTGGAACAAAAATCTACAAGACTGTAATATTATTGTTCAAACTAAATCAAATTTGTTCTTGTTTTATAATGACATGTATACGGCATTTTTTTCGAAATAAAAATATTAACTATAGTTTAATTGGTCAATAAATTGTTATAATTGAAACATTTAAATAATATAGTTAAATTTCATTAATATATACAGTAAAATAATATTCATCATTATCATAAAAATATTAATTGATTTATTAACTATATTAATTAAATATGTACATTAATAAAAATTACCATATATTTTATCGCATATTATGTTTGCTACATATTTTTGTATGTAAATTCAAAATTTTGGAAATAAAACTTATAAATAAGATGCGACTGAGATAAAACTCTAAAATATGTTGGATTTAAAACATATCATAATCACTAAGAAAGAAATTCAAATATAAATGTAGAAATATTTTACTTAATTTATAAAAATAAATATTTGATATATAAATATACAAAGCTATATTAATTCATCGATGTAATAAAATGACACATATATATATTAAATTTCATTATAATTGTTATCATAAAATAAAGATACATTTTAACATAATATGCACTAATATTAAAAGTATTTATTACATTTTATTAATGTTTAATTGCACA
>NZ_DS022275.1 GCF_000153705.1 Fulvimarina pelagi HTCC2506 | reverse complement strand
CGCGTCGACCACGAGAAATCGGATACCTCCTCGAGCGCCAGCAACGGGTGATGCCAGACATGCGGTGATAGGAGATGCCTGACCCGGCGCGGCGAGAAAGGCGACCGGTTCGCCAGGCGCTCCGCTTTCGTCATGCGCGACGACGATGAGATAGGGCCGGGCAGAAAGCGGCATGAAGGCCTGACTGCCGAGCGGATGGCGTTCCATCATCTCGATCCGGATGGGGAAATCGAAGGGCTTTCCACGAAAGATCGATATCAGCGGATGTCCGCCTTCCGCCGATACATCCACCGGAGCGATGTCGTGGAAGCGGGTGGTCGTGCCCTTGTTGATGAGCCGGATTTCGGACGCGTTGTCGGTCTCGATGACCTCGCCGAAGGGACGGAATGCGTCGGCAGAGAGGGGGGTTGTCTTCAATTCCCACATGTTTTTTTCCCGAAAAGCCGCAGGCGCGAAATTCCGCCATCGGGGAAGATGTCGAGGCGGACGTGACTGATAGCGCCGTGGCGTTCGATGTCGCGCCCTTCGATCGTCAGTTCCGTATCGGCTTGGAGCTTGGTCGAGGTGACGATTTCCGGCCATAGCGAGGAGAGCGCCTCGATCTCCCTCTGCTGCGGGTTCTGAGTGAGCTTAGCAGCGCGCAGGGTGCATCGGTCGGGGTAGTTTCCCTTGAAATGCTTTGTGTCGATGAGGATGCGCTCGATCGTGCCGGGGTGTCCAAGACGGATCACGCACCAGTCGTTGCCGGGTGTGCGGCGGCGCGCGGTTTCCCAGCCGTCTGACATGACCGGCGCCGTACCGGGTGCGAGCATATTGGCAGGCGAGCCGTAATGGGCATCGTTCCAAGCGATAGCCGAGCCACCATTGACGAGGGCGGCGAGATCGACGGTTTCGTCTGCGCCGACTTCGCTCCAGTCCTTCTCCACCGTGCCGTAGACCCGAAGCCGCGCGACGCCACCATCGGGAAAAATGTGAAGGCGCAGCCAGCGCGCGCTGGTGGGTGCGTCGAGATGGACGAGATTGTGCGAATCGCCTCGTAGCGATCGTTTACCGACGAGCGGCTGCCAGTCGTTCTCGCCGGGCTCACCCGGCACATCGGCTGCTTCGATCTTTGCTTCGGGCGGGAAGTTGCCGGTGAAGAACGAGGTGTCGATGTCCACAGCCGCGATCGTGCCGCGCTGCCCGAGCTTGACGACCGCATGGTCGTGGCCGGGCTCGCGCTTGCGGCGGGACTCCCAGCCGTCCATCCACTTGCCGTGATCGTCGAACCGGTCCGGGTAGAAGAGCGGGGGCTCAGGCAAGATCATGCGCGACTTGTCTGCGAAGAAATCGTCGGTCGCGAAAGT